>NC_014220.1 GCF_000092405.1 Syntrophothermus lipocalidus DSM 12680
TTTTGCAGCTGTTTTGTTATCATGACTGTGTAACTGCAGTTATCCACAGGGATTCTCAGAATATTTACTGCGCTTTTCCACATCTTCACAGCAGGAGGATTTAAGCCATGTCTAAAGACTACTCGATTATCTGGGAGACGGCTTTAGACACCGTTCGACAAGAGATTGGTCCCACAAGTTTTGAAATATGGTTTTCCCCCGTGACTTATCACGACTTTGTCGACAACAGATACCTTATCCACGTTCCCAATCCATTATACAAGGAATGGATAGAATCTCGATATCTTCACATCCTTGAAAGGGTTTTAAGTGAGCTCCACCGCGAGCCTATATTTGTAAGGTTGGTACTTCGTTCCCCTGAAGCAGTAGAACCGGGTGCCCTGGTCCTCAACCGCAAGTATACCTTTGACACTTTCGTAGTAGGTAACAGCAACCGCTTTGCACATGCTGCTTGCTACGCAGTGGCCGAAGCCCCGTCTGACTCCTATAATCCGCTTTTTATTTACGGCGGCGTCGGATTGGGTAAGACTCATCTAATGCAAGCTATAGGTCACCATATTCTCCGCAAAGATCCTTCTTATAAGATAGTGTACGTATCCTCTGAACAATTTACTAACGATTTAATCGACTCTATCAGAGACCGTAAGACAGCAGAATTCCGTAACAAATACCGAAGTGTCGACCTTTTGCTTGTAGACGACATCCAATTTGTAGCCGGAAAGGAGCAGACCCAAGAAGAATTTTTTCACACATTTAATGCCCTGTACGAGGCTAACAAACAGCTGGTTATCTCTAGCGACCGTCCGCCCCGAGATATACCTACTCTCGAGGATCGGTTACGTTCTCGCTTCGAGTGGGGACTTATTACCGATATTCAGCCCCCGGATTTCGAAACCCGCTTGGCTATTCTCAGAAAAAAAGCCCAATTGGAAAACTTCAACGTACCGAATGATGTGATGTCATACATAGCCGATTATATACAGTCCAACATCAGAGAACTAGAAGGAGCCCTTATCCGTATTGTTGCCTATGCCAATATATCCAACCAACCAGTAACTCTTGAACTGGCGGAACAGACCCTTAAGGACGTTCTCGCCCTTGGCAATACGCGAATCATAACCATGCAAGCCATAAAAGAAACAGTCGCTGAATATTTCGGATTGAAAGAAGAAGAATTAATTTCTAAACGGCGGACCCGGCACCTTGTTTTCCCTAGACAGATAGCCATGTTTCTATGTCGGGAGATGACTCCATCATCCTTTCCTCAGATTGGAGAGGAATTCGGAGGTCGAGATCACACCACTGCGCTCCACGCTTACGAAAAAATATCTTCTGATATTCAACATGACCGATCTTTATTAAAGATAGTTACAGAGATTGCTAAGAAATTAGATCCCAACTACGTTCCCCGTGTTTAGAGGAAGTTTTTACACAGACAGGTACTGTTTACAACCGGGTTTTTTGAGCGTTATCCACATATTCACCGCTTCTACTACTACGTTTCTTAAGTAAGAACAACAAGAAGACTAACTTCCTGGAGGTGTAACCGTGAAATTCTCTATTAACCAGCCTGAACTAGCACGAGTTGCTGCACTAGTGCAGAGAGCGGCATCCACCCGCGAAACAGTTCCCGTTCTTTCTGGCCTTCTCCTTAAAGCCTCAGCCACTACTGGCCTTTCCATGACCTGCACAGACCTAGAAATCGCTTTGAGCGCCCACACGTTAGAGGCGAACGTGATAGAAGAAGGAACAGCTCTAGTCAATGCTCGGTACTTTGCCGACCTGGTTCGGTATCTACCCAACATCGAGATACAAGTACTTACGGACGACGAAAATTCTCGCTTAACCGTAAACTACGGTCGCTCTCAGACCCACCTACACCTGTATAATCCCCAGGAGTTTCCGGAAACTGGTCGTCAAGAGCCTACTCCTTTGTTATCCGTACCGCAAAAAACGTTGAAAGAACTTTTGCGCAAAACCTCCTTTGCCGCTGCAGTTAACCACTTTAAACAGGTCTTTACAGGGGTGTTGTTTGACTTTACTCCTGACCAACTAAGGGTAGTAGCTTCTGACACTCACCGTCTGGCTATGATGTCACTCGCGATGTCTTCTACTCATACAGAACCAAGACAGTTGGTCATCCCCTCCCGAACCGTAGCTGAGCTAATCCGCATCCTAGAAGACTCAGAAAAAGAGGTTTCCTGTGGATTGGCAGGGAACAATATTGTGTTCACCTGTGAAGAGCCCGGCTTCCAGCTTACATCGAGGTTGCTGGAAGGTCAGTATCCGAATTATCTTCCGGTAATACCGGGTAACTTCGTGTCCACTGTAAAACTAGAGCCCGGGCCTCTGGCCAACGCACTGGAAAGGGCTGTATTAATGCCAACCGATAAACAGAGTTCCAAACAGCCGATCCGGCACGTAACTCTAGAATTGAAGGATAGAGAACTGAGGGTATCCGCTTACTCCCAGAAAATGGGAGAATTACAAGAAGTGCTCGAAGATATCTCCGTCGAAGGAGAAAGCAACATCCAGATTTCTTTCAACACCCGTTACCTCCTCGATGTAATCAAGGTATTACAAGGAGAATGCACGACTATAAGTCTGAAATTCACGGGTTCCTTAAGTCCTGCCTTGATTCAGGATCCGTGTAAAGACGATTACCTTTATGTTTTAGTACCGCTAATTACGCATTAAAGCGAGCGTGTATTCGGTTTGAAAATACTGAAATTAGAAACAAGATTTTTTCGTAACCTGGTGTCGTGTGTCATTGAGCCCTGTAGCAGAATTAACGTAATTTTAGGAAAGAACGCGCAGGGAAAAACAAACCTTCTCGAAGCGATTTACGTTGTAGGTCACAACAGATCCTTTCGCGGGGCCCGGGATAAAGATTTAGTAACGCACGGCCGCCGGGAAGGATACCGCTTAAAGGTTACTTACGCGCTTGATGAACGAATCATTATTTTTGAGCAGCGTTACTCAGAGAGTAAAAACAAGGTTCTACGTCTGAACAACAAGCCCGCTGCTTCTAAAACCCAGCATCGCCTCAAAAGCGTCGTTTTTACTCCAGAAGACCTGTACCTAATTAAAGGAGAGCCTGAAAGACGGCGGAACTTTTTGGATGGTATTTTATGCCAATTAAGACCCGAATATGAACGCACCCTGGAAAGCTATAAAAAAATACTGGGTCGACGCAACGCGTACCTAAAACAGAGCCGTAGCTTCGGCCAGGGTATGAGGGTACTACAGGGTATGTTTATCGAAGCTGCAGTTCCCTTAATTTGTGCCAGGCTTAACCTTGCTGCTATACTAGAAAAGGAAGTGTCAAAGCTTTATCAACTGCTAAGCGGTGAAGCAGAAGATGTTTGTATGAGGTATGTATTGTCTTTTCCTCTGGAAACAGGCAAACTTACTCCCGATTTACTAGCCGCTTCACTGGATAAAGCTTTAGAGGTAAGCAAGGATAAAGAGCTGAAGCAAGGAATTACACTGGTAGGTCCGCACCGCGATGACTTTAATCTCTACCTCAGGGGACATAACGCGCGGACATACGCTTCCCAAGGGCAACAGAGGAATCTCGCCGTAAGCCTAAAACTGGGAGAGCTCGCGACCTATAAAAATATAAAAGGCTATTTCCCGGTGTTGCTTTTAGATGAAGTACTGGCAGAGCTCGATAAGAATCGGAGGACTCTACTTCTGGAGTATCTGCAGCAGGCAGAATTTCAAACCTTCATCTCTTCGGTGGAAAGAGAAGATGTAGTAGCTGTCGCGGGTAAGGTCTTCGCAGTCGAAGACGGCAGGATAACTGAGGAGGTCGGATAAAAAATGTACATGCACCTGGGGGACGATTATACTGTTTTTCTAAACGAGGTAATAGCCATCGTGAATATCGATGGTCTGATTGACAGGAGCGTCAAGGATATAATAGATCTGGCCCAGGCCGAAAAAAAACTTTGCCGCATAGGAGAAAAGGGCAAGGAAAAATCACTCATAATAACCGAGCAGTATGTTTACTTATCCCCCATTTCTTCCCTTACCCTGTTCAAGAGGGGGCACAGCTTTCTAGGAGGAGGTCTTCTGGTTTGAACATAAACGGATCTAAGAACGAATACACCGCTCTTGATATACAAGTATTAGAAGGATTGGAAGCGGTAAGAAAGAGACCCGGCATGTATATAGGCTCTACAGACTCGCGCGGCTTGCACCACCTGGTCTTCGAGATAGTTGACAACAGCATTGACGAAGCCGTCGCGGGGTATTGTGATGAAATCAAGGTTATTATTTTGGATGACTCTACCGTTACCGTCACCGATAATGGCCGCGGAATACCTGTTGACATGCATCCGAAAATGGGCATCCCGGCTCTAGAAGTGATACTGACGACACTCCACTCCGGAGCCAAGTTCGGGGGGAGCGGGTATACCATCTCTGGCGGTTTACATGGGGTTGGGTTGTCCGTGGTGAACGCCCTTTCAAGATGGTTGGAGGTAGAAGTAGCCCGCGACGGCCAGCTTTATCATCAGCGTTATGAGCGGGGTAAACCGGTAACCCCTCTTGCCGTTACCGGGGCCTGCCAAACAACGGGAACCAAAATAACCTTTAGCCCGGACCCGGAAATTTTCGAGGAAATATGTTTTTCAGCGGAAATAATAGGGCAAAGGCTAAGGGAACTTTCATACCTGAATCAAGGAACCCGTATCGTGCTTTGCGATAAAAGGACGGGGCGGGACGTGGAGTATTACCATACCGGAGGAATAAGGGACTTTGTAAAATACTTGAGCAAGAACAGGGAACCATTGAGCCCAGAGCCGATATATTTCAGGATAGGAAAAGAAGGAACGGTAGTGGAAGTAGCTATACAGTATAATACCGGTTACACCGAAACCCTCCTATCCTATGCCAACAATATCCATACTCAGGAAGGAGGGACTCACGAGCTAGGGTTCAAAAACGGCTTGACCCGGGTGGTCAACGAATACGCTAAGAAACAGGGGATGCTCAAGGAGAATGAAGGAAACCTTCTCGGAGAGGACATACGCGAAGGGATGACGGCAGTTATCTCTGTTCTGGTGCAGGATCCCCAGTTCGAGGGCCAAACCAAAACCAAGCTAGGGAACGCCTTCATCCGTAGCCTGGTTGAAGGGGCAGTAAGCGATTTCGTAGGGGCTTTTTTTGACGAGAACCCCTCACTGGCCAAAAAAATCGTGGAAAAAGCCATTGCGGCGCGGCGGGCCCGGGAAGCAGCTCGCAAGGCTCGAGAACTAACTCGCAGAAAGAATCTCCTGGATTCCACATCACTCCCGGGTAAACTAGCGGACTGTAGTGAAAAAGACCCGGCCCTTTCCGAGCTGTACCTGGTAGAAGGGGACTCCGCCGGCGGTTCGGCTAAACAAGGACGTGACCGCAACTTCCAGGCTATTTTACCTTTGAGAGGGAAGATTTTGAATGTAGAAAAGGCCCGATTGGACAAGGTGCTTTCTAACGAAGAGATTCGAGCCCTCATAACCGCGATCGGGACTGGAATAGGGGAAGACTTCGATATAAATAAAGCTCGCTACCACCGGCTTATTATCATGACTGACGCCGATGTCGATGGGTCCCATATAAGAGTATTGTTGCTAACGTTCTTCTACCGCTATATGAGACCACTCATCGAGGCCGGCTACGTTTACGTTGCCCAGCCGCCTCTCTACGAGCTGAAAAGGGGGAAAGAAGTCCACTACATTTACAATGACAGAGAACTCCAGCGGTTTTTGGAACAGCAAGGGAACAAGAAGTACGGGGTGAAACGTTATAAAGGACTGGGAGAGATGAACCCGGAACAATTATGGGAAACCACGATGAATCCGGAAAACCGAACGCTGCTCCAGGTACGAATCGAAGACGCCATAGCTGCCGACGTCATATTCTCCAGCCTGATGGGCGAAAAAGTCGAGCCCCGGCGTGAATTCATCCAGGAAAACGCGCGTTTAGTTACGAATCTAGATATTTGAGAGCCCAGGTTCAATCGCCGGCGAGAAAAACCAGGCCAGGAGAAATACCCTCTTGGTCTGTTTTTGTGTTACCTTGAAAGCACGGCCAGCATTTGCTTGCCATTAGGCAGACGTTATAATTATCATAGGATAGTCAATTGATGAACCAACTGCTTTCCCAGGAAGGAAATGGTTTATGGATAACCCATTCTGAACCAAGGACTAGGAAGTTAGGAAGAAGGGACGAGGAAGTTGCAGGCCAGTCAGACAAAAGTGTTGCCAATCGACATAGAGAAAGAAGTAAAGAGATCATTTCTCGACTACTCAATGAGCGTCATCGTGTCTCGAGCACTGCCCGATGTAAGGGACGGGCTAAAACCGGTTCATCGTCGAATTCTGTATGCGTTCTACGAACAGGGTATGACGCCGGAGAAACCCCACCGGAAGTCGGCTAACCTGGTGGGTTTAGTACTAGGACAATACCATCCGCACGGGGATGCGGCTGTCTACGATGCGATGGTCAGAATGGCCCAGGACTTCTCGATGCGTTACTGCCTTGTGGATGGTCATGGTAACTTCGGTTCCGTAGACGGAGATTCTCCTGCCGCGATGCGGTACACCGAAGCCCGGTTAACAGCCCTGGCAGTGGAGATGCTGAGGGACATTGAGAAAGACACAGTAGATTTTAGGCCCAACTATGATGATACGCGCCAGGAACCGGTAGTACTACCAGCAAGGCTGCCGAACCTACTAATCAACGGATCTACCGGTATCGCAGTGGGGATGGCGACCAGCATACCCCCACACAACCTGACCGAGGTAGTGGAGGGTCTAATCCACTTGTTGGAAAACCCGGAAGCTACCGTGGATGAATTGATGCGGTACATCAAAGGGCCTGATTTTCCAACTGCCGGATTGATAATGGGCACCAGAGGGATGAGACAGGCCTACCGCACCGGAAGAGGAAGCGTGACCGTCAGGGGTAGGTGTGAAATAGAAGAAAAGAAAGGCGGCAGGACCAGCATTGTTGTAACAGAGATACCTTACATGGTGAACAAGGCGAAGCTGGTGGAACGGATAGCTGAACTCGTTAAGGAGAAAAAGATCGATGGCATAACCGATCTTAGGGACGAGTCGGACCGCAGGGGAATCAGGATAGTAATGGATATCAGGAGGGACATCTCGCCCTCAGTCATATTGAATAAGCTGTATAGGAACACCCAGTTACAAGATAATTTTGGCATTACCTTGCTGGCTCTGGTGGATGGCGAGCCTCAGGTATTGAATCTTAAGGAGATGCTCAACCAGTACCTTAACCACCGGCGGGAGGTAATAAGGCGGCGCACAGAATTCGATCTCAAGGTAGCCAGAGATAGGCTGCACATAGTAGAAGGATTGAAGATAGCGCTGGATAACTTGGACGAGGTAGTCGACATAATTAGAAATTCGCCTGATGTGAAGACAGCCAGAAACAACTTGATGTCGAGGTTTGATTTGACGGAGATGCAGGCTGAGGCTATTGTTGAAATGCGCCTGCGCCAGCTAACCGGGCTGGAGAGAAACAAGTTGGAGGAAGAATACCGAGAACTGGTAGGCCGGATATCAGACCTCGAGGATATCCTGAGACGTCCAGAACGCGTTCAGGCCATAATTAAAGAGGATCTCATCGACATCAAAACGCGGTTTGGGGACAAGCGACGGACGGAAATAAGGGAAGAGGATGCCAGCTTTGAAGCCGAAGATCTCATCGAGGAAGAAAGCATAGTCGTTACTCTAAGTAATCGCGGTTATATCAAGAGACAACCCTTAAGTACTTATCGCAGCCAACGGCGTGGAGGGAAAGGCGTAACCGGAACAGCGATTCGCTCCGAGGACTTTGCTACCGACATCTTTGTGACGACTACCCTGTCTACCTTGTTGTTCTTTACTAACCATGGACGGGTCTACTCCTTGAAAGCGTACCAGGTTCCAGAGGCCTCGAGACAGTCGAGGGGAACCCCGGTTATTAACTTTCTCCGCTTAAATCCCGGCGAAAAAGTGAACACCGTCATATCGGTAAACAGGTTCGACGCTGGTCAACACTTGGTAATGGCTACCCGTACCGGTATGGTGAAAAAAGTCCCCATCGACGAGTTTCGGCAAATTAGACGTAGTGGCATCATCGCCATCAATCTGCGCAACCAGGATGAGTTAGTTGGCGTACAAAAGATTTACAAAGGCGACCGTTTGGTCTTGGTGACGGGCCGGGGGTACTCTATCGTGTTTGATGAAGGGGATGTCAGAGTTATGGGACGCGGGGCTGCTGGGGTGAGGGGGATCTCCCTTGAGCAGGGCGACAAGGTAATCGACATAGACAAATACAAGGAAGGGGCCGACATGTTGTTGGTCACAGAACGAGGGTATGGCAAGCGCACTAGTCTTCAGGAATTGCGCCTACAAAAAAGAGGTGGAAAAGGGCTGAAAACCATTCAGATATCGGAGAAAACAGGGGAACTAGTGGGAGGCAAAGCCGTTTTTCCCAAGGAAGAGTTTGTAGCTTTGACCGGTGCCGGATTTGTGATCAGGCTCAAAGTGGATGACGTTCCGCGCCAGAAACGCTATTCGCGCGGGGTGGTCGTCATGAGATGCGAAGATAACGACCATATAGTGTCGATCGCTCGCTTTAAGTCAGAGGACGAAGAAGAATAATTTATGGCATGTACCTATATTGCGAACGGAGGGATAAAGGATGGCAGAAAAAGGGACCTTCACGGTAAAAAAAGGCTTGGCCCAGATGTTGAAAGGCGGAGTAATTATGGATGTTACTACTCCGGAGCAAGCGAAGATCGCGGAAGAAGCCGGAGCGTGTGCGGTTATGGCCCTGGAAAGAGTACCGGCAGATATCAGGGCTGCAGGCGGTGTGGCCAGGATGGCAGATCCTACGGTCATTCTGAGAATAATGGAAGCAGTTACTATTCCGGTGATGGCCAAGTGCCGGATCGGGCATTTTGTTGAGGCCCAGATTCTTGAAGCGTTGGGGATTGACTACATTGATGAAAGCGAGGTCTTGACCCCGGCCGATGAAAAATTTCACGTCAACAAGCACCTTTTTAAGGTGCCGTTCGTGTGCGGGGCAAGGGATCTGGGAGAAGCCCTGCGCCGGATAGGGGAAGGAGCAGCCATGATCCGAACCAAAGGCGAACCGGGAACAGGAAACGTGGTTGAGGCCGTGCGCCATATGCGTAGGGTTATGGATCAGATTCGTTGGTTGAAGGGACTCCCCAAGGAAGAGCTGATGACCGCAGCCAAGGATCTGCAGGCACCTTACGAATTAGTAGTAGAGGTAGCAGAGACCGGGCGCTTGCCGGTGGTGAACTTTGCGGCAGGGGGGATAGCGACTCCTGCAGATGCCGCGCTCATGATGCAGCTAGGAGCGGATGGTAATTTTGTAGGATCGGGCATCTTCAAATCGAAAGATCCGATGAAGAGAGCCCGGGCTATAGTGGCAGCGACCACTTACTATGATGATCCGTACGTACTGGCAGAAGTGTCAAAGGATCTGGGAGAGGCGATGCCTGGTATCGAGATCAGGAACATAGCACCTGAAGAAAGGATGCAAGAACGTGGCTGGTAAGAAAAGAATAGGAGTATTAGCCTTACAAGGAGCCTTCGCTGAACACCAGGAGGTACTGCACCGTTTAGGCTGTGAGGCGACAAGAGTGCGATCGCAGGGGGACATAAGGTCAGTGGATGGGTTGATAATCCCCGGGGGTGAAAGCACTACCATCGGAAGGTTGCTCGTCGATTTTAATCTAGCGGATACAATACGGCAGGCGGCCGAAGAAGGCATGCCAGTGTTTGGAACCTGCGCCGGGATGATCGTATTGGCTAAAGAAATTATTGGAAGCGAGCAGTTTCGCCTGGGATTGATGGACATGGCGGTTCGGCGCAATGCTTTTGGTCGACAAGTAGAGAGCTTCGAGGAGTGGCTCGACATTAAGGGGTTTGAACGCCAGGTCAAGGGAGTGTTTATCCGCGCTCCTTACGTGGAAAAAGTATGGGGAGGAGCGGAAGTTTTGGCAGAGCTGGATGGAAAGATCGTTATGGTACGCCAGGGAAAGCTTCTGGCCACGGCGTTTCATCCCGAATTGACGGATGACCTGGTGATACATGAATATTTCGTGCGAATGGCGTAGGAAATAGGTTGTCAAAAGCGAAAAGGGTATAATATAATAACTCATAATTTCATACCCTTAAACGCGATGAAGGGGAGTAGTAAGTGGAAGTCGAGGTTAAGAGAGCCGGTGGTAGGGTGTAAACCGGTCCAGGCTTCAACTGAATCCACCTCGGAAGCAGGCTGCGTCGAGCAGTTCCGGTAGAGCGCCGTTATCGCTTGTTGAATGAGTGGGCTACGGTCTCGTAGTCAAGTAGGGTGGCAACGCGGGAAACACCTCTCGTCCCTGGGAATAGATGGATGAGGGGTTTTTGCATTTCTGGTTGAGGAGGAAGAGGGATGAATTTTCGGGAAGAACAGTACTTGTTATTGCCAGGACCGACTCCGGTTCCTACCAATGTGCTGAGGTCAATGGCCAAGCCAATGATCAACCACCGAGGGCCAGAATTCAAAGAACTTATAGCCGAAGTGACCGAAGGAGTAAAAAAGGTATACAAAACCAAGAACGAGGTAGTTATATTCCCAGCTGCCGGGACCGGAGCTATGGAAGCAGCGGTAGTGAATTTTATTTCTCCGGGAGACAAGGTTTTGGCTGTTTCCATAGGGGTTTTCGGGGATCGTTTCGCCAAGATAGCAGAGGAATTCGGGGCCGAGGTCGAAAAGATCGACTTTCCGTGGGGACAAGCGGCAGACCCGGAGGTAATTAGGGAAAGAATAGCGCAGGATCGCCTGCGGGAGATCAAAGCGGTTGTTGTTACTCACAACGAAACCTCAACCGGGGTAGTCAATGACATAAAATCGATAAGAGAAGCGGTGGGTGACCACCCGGCATTATTCATAGTTGACGCGGTGAGCGGCTTGGGGGCCATGAACCTGGAAACGGATAAATGGAACCTGGATGTCGTGGTCAGTGGTTCCCAGAAAGCTTTTATGATTCCGCCTGGGCTGGCTTTTCTTGCCATAAGCCCGCGGGCTCTGCGGGTGGCCAAGAACTGTTCCAACCGGCGTTATTACTGGGACATAAACAGCGCCCTTAAGTATCTGGAAAAAGGGCAAACCCCGTATACTCCGGCTTTATCCTTATTCTACGGGCTGAGAGAAGCCCTGGAGATGATGGAGAAAGAGGGGATTGACAATATCATAGCCAGGCACGCGGTTTATAGGGACATGGTTCGAGCAGGGGTGAAGGCGATGGGACTTAAACTGTTGGCCGATGACAGAGTGGCTTCGTCGTCCTTGACCTCGGTAATCGCGCCCGAGGGCCTAGGGGCCAACCGCATACGCAGGAGACTATTGGAGAGATTCAATGTCGTCATAGCCGGCGGCCAGCAAAAGCTAGACGACGTCATTTTCCGAATCGGGCATTTAGGCAATGTTCTTTATCTTGACCTCCTGGCTGTACTAGCCGCCCTGGAGATGGTTTTGGTTGAGCTGGGAGTGGATATCGAGTTAGGGCGAGGGGTTACCAAGGCCCAAGAAATTCTTATGCAGAAAGGGGTATAACAGGTGAAAAACCGCCGTGTCATTGTAACCGAACGTATAGCTGAAGAAGGATTGGAGTTGCTGAGGGCCGAGCTGGATGTAGACTACCGGGACGGAATTAGCCGGGCCGAGCTTTTGGATATTATCGGGGAATACGATGCGCTTATCGTGAGGAGCGTTACCAAAGTTAACGAGGAATTGGTGTCGCGAGGCACTCGTCTCAAGATGGTGGGCCGGGCAGGAAATGGCATAGATAATATCGATGTGGACGCCTGCACCCGTCGCGGCATCATTGTAGCCAACACGCCGGATTCCAATACCATTTCGGCCGCCGAACAGACCATCGCTTTACTTTTGTCTTCTGTCCGGCATACGGCTGAGGCGAACGCCTTTCTAAAAGGTGGAAACTGGGACCGCAAACCTTTTCGCGGCGTCGAACTCTACGGCAAAACGGTAGGAATAGTGGGACTCGGCCGCATCGGTTCTATGGTGGCTACCAGGTTAAGGTCATTCGGGTGCCGTATCATCGCGTACGACCCGTATATATCGGACGAACGGTTTGAGCGGTTTGGGGCAGAAAAGAAGAATACCTTAGAAGAGCTTTTGCGAGAAGCCGATATCATCACGGTTCATACTCCTAAGAACGAGGAAACTTATGGGATGATAGGGGAACGAGAACTGGCTATGTGCAAAGACGGGGTCCGGGTAGTGAATTGCGCTCGGGGTGGCATCATCAACGAAAAAGCTTTGGTGGATGCACTAAGATCCGGGAAAGTCGCTAGCGCTGGGCTGGACGTTTTTGATGAAGAACCTGCTTATAACAACCCGTTGTTTGAGTTCAAGAACGTAGTGGTAACTCCTCATCTAGGAGCCGACACTGTTGAAGCACAGAGACGGGTAGGTGTTAACATCGCCGAGCAGGTAATCATGGGTTTGAAGGGAGAACTAGTTCCTAACGTGGTTAATCTCCCTACGGTCTTGAGAGAAGAGCTTGAGACGTTGCGCCCGTACATCGACTTGGCAAGGGCTATGGGCAGCATGTATTATCAGATGGAAAAAGCTCCGGTTGACCGGGTGGAACTGGGTTTCAGCGGAGAAATAGCCAACCAGGAGACAGGACTCTTGACGATTGCTTTTTTGACAGGACTCCTTTCCGGAGTGATGTCAGAAAAGATCAACTACGTAAACGCCAGAATCAAAGCCGAAGAAAGAGGGATAAAGGTCTTCGAAAAGAAAGAAGACAAGAAGCTGAAAGGATATGTCAATCTGATTACTGCCCGTATCTTCAATCACGAGCATAACCTAGAGATCGCAGGTACCCTGACGGGAGGAGGCAGGCCATACATCGTCGAAATTAACGGGTTCGACACTGACCTTTACCCGCGGGGGATAGTAGTCCTCGCGGAGAATGACGACAGGCCGGGAGTGATAGGCCCGTTTACCACTGCCCTAGGCGAAGCCGGTATCAATATATCAATGATGAGGGTATCGAGCAAAGACGGGGTGAATATGATGGCCGTCAGCGTCGACAGCAACGTGGATGACGCAACTCTCGCCCGTCTGCGATCTGTCAGCGGGGTGCGAAAGGTAAGGGTTCTCAGGTTCAAGTAGAAAAAGAAAGCGACCTCTGCAGGTTGGAGGGATAGATGATATGCTGGACCCTAGACTGGTTAGGGCAAACCCCGAAATGGTTGAAAAAGCGCTTTCGGCTCGGGGAATTCAAGGGGGACTAGACCAGTTCCTGAAGCTTGATAAGGAAAGAAGGGCCTGTCAGGTTAGAGCGGACGAGCTCAAGAATTTCCGGAACCAGGCATCAGTTGAGGTTGGGCGCCTGAAGAAGGAAGGAAAAGACACGAACGAACTGCAAGCCAGGATCCGGGAAGTAGGACAGGAGATAAAGGGCCTGGACGACCGGATGCGGGAGATTGACGAGCAACTTACCGAAATACTGCTTAATATTCCGAATCTCCCGCATGAATCGGTGCCTTTAGGTGCTGGGGATGCTGACAACGTCGAGGTGAGAAGGTGGGGGGAACCCCGAAAGTTCGATTTTGAACCACAGGCTCACTGGGATATCGGGGTAGCGCTGGATATACTTGACTTTGAGCGGGCAGCGAAACTGTCGGGGGCTAGGTTTACCGTTTACAAGGGATTGGGAGCGCGCCTGGAGAGGGCGCTGATCAGCTTCATGCTGGACTTGCACGTGGATAAACACGGATACCGGGAAGTGTTTCCCCCGTTTATGGTGACCGCTGACTGCATGGTGGGAACCGGCCAGCTACCCAAATTTGCTGAAGACATGTTCAAGGTTGAGGGACGCGAGCTTTACATGGTTCCGACAGCCGAAGTGCCGTTAACCAACCTTTATCGCGAGGAAATACTGGCTGCAGAACAACTGCCCATGTATTTAACTGCTTACACCGCATGTTTTCGAGCAGAAGCCGGTTCTCACGGTCGCGACACCAGGGGGATTATCCGCCAACACCAGTTCAACAAGGTAGAGCTCGTAAAGATAACCTCGCCCGAGACATCTTATGAAGAGCTGGAGAAGCTGACCCGGGATGCGGAGGAGGTACTGCAACTTTTGGGGCTTCCCTACCGCGTAATGCTCCTCTGCACAGGAGACATGGGCTTTTCCTCAGCCAAAACCTATGACCTAGAGGTCTGGCTGCCGAGCTACGGGGAGTATAAGGAAATATCGTCCTGCTCCAACTGTGGGGATTTTCAAGCCCGCAGGGCTAATATCCGTTACCGCCCCGAGCCCAACGCTCGGCCCCAGTTCGTCCACACCTTGAACGGTTCGGGGGTGGCGGTCGGCAGGACAGTGGCCGCGATACTAGAGAATTACCAGCAAGCTGACAGCTCGGTAGTGGTACCAGAGATACTAAGGCCGTACATGGGCGGGATTGCGGTTATTAGATAGGGAGCAAAAGGCATTTGGAGGGCCTGGGGGAGGATTCGACGCGGTTCAGGTACGCGTCACCATAATCCTTAAAACGGACGGATTAAGAAATGCCCTGCGCCCTCGTTCATACATGAGTGCACTGTATAGCTGAAGTAAAGTAAAAACAGGAGTTGTCCGCTGTAGCCATCGGAGCGTTCGAAGGCAAAGTGGGCTCGGAAAGTTGACAATGAAAAGAAAGCTGTGATATACTGCTAATGCCTTATCCGGGAACGAGTTAAGCCTTTTGGAGGGGTGTCCGAGCGGTTTAAGGAGGCGGTCTTGAAAACCGTTGAACCCGTGAGGGTTCCGTGGGTTCGAATCCCACCTCCTCCGCCAGAGAGCACCTTTGCGGAGAGATGGCCGAGTAGGTCGAAGGCGGTCGCCTGCTAAGCGATTATACGGGCTAAAACCCGTATCGAGGGTTCGAATCCCTCTCTCTCCGCCATTAGATAGTATAATACGGTACGCGCCCGTAGCTCAGCTGGATAGAGTAACAGACTACGAATCTGGAGGTCGCAGGTTCGAATCCTGCCGGGCGCGCCATTTTTATTTGATGAGCTACGCAAGTTAGGCGCCCGTAGCTCAGAAGGATAGAGCAGCGGTTTCCTAAACCGTTGGTCGGGGGTTCGAGTCCCTCCGGGCGCACCATTCTTTGGAGCCACAGATAGACACAGATGTTGATTGTTATTGGTTGTAGACTCTCATGAAACCTGGCGGCGCTAGTTGTTTAAACAACCGCCCGCGTTACTCTGCGACTAAGACTAAACTTAAACCAATGCTGTCACCGGGATAGCATACTGGTTCCTGCGGCAAACGTCTGCAGGTTTTTGGTTTGTGGGAGTGAGAACGAGTACAGAGGTGACCCTTTTTTTGCACGATGAGGATTTCATGCGTAGGGCGGTAGAACTAGGTTGGGCAGCTTTTCATCAAGGAGAGGTTCCAGTAGGGGCGGTAGTGGTCAAGAATGGCGAGATAATAAGTTCGGCCCATAACGAAAAGGAAAAAAGACAGGATGCAACCGCCCATGCCGAAATGCTGGCCATACAGAGAGCCTCGCAGGCGCTTGGCACCTGGCGATTGCAAGATACGACTTTGTATTCGACTATTGAACCTTGCCCTATGTGTGCCGGAGCCATTGTGCAGGCCCGCATCAAGAAGGTAGTTTTTGGAGCTCGCGACTTGAAAGCGGGAGCAGGGGGGTCATTAATAAACGTTCTCGATTTCCCCGGGCTTAATCACCGGGTAGAAGTGATAGAAGGGGTACTGGAAGACGAGTGCACTGAGCTTATGACCGAATTCTTTCGGAGGTTGCGGAGAGGTGGCTGAGTGGACTAAGGCGCTCGACTCGAAATCGAGTGGGCTGTGATGAGCGGTCCCGTGGGTTCGAATCCCACCCTCTCCGCCAGATATAAGGAATATCAAGGGGTGTTGGGCCCCTTTTTTATTTTTTAAAAGGTGTGAAAAGAAGCACACAGGCGGCGCTCGATGCCGCTGTGTGCCATTTTTGGTGCCAAAATTTTGCGGCACCCGGCGGCACAGGGGCCAATCAGTCATGTCTTTCAGCATTGATATATAGGCCTACGGGACGGCAGACTTAACGGATGGCCAGAGGTTTCGTTTGAGGACGTAGAAATGAGAATCAAAACCGAACACGTCATCAATGTTCATAGTCTCTAAAATGACAAAACTGACCGCATCGGTGTAAGACAGGTTCTGATCACGGTACTTCTTAAGCACGGCAGGAACATTGTCGGTAATTTCGCGGCCAAGATGGATTACTTCCAAGACACCGGCCTTCTCCGACTGATTAATGATGTCGAGAAACCGGATGGCTAAATCACATCTCGCGTGATAACGTAACCAAGTATAGGTTTCCGCGACTACCATTATGCTGGTAATCAAGTTTGTACGTTTACTAAGCGAGGCGTAAAAGCACTTAGACGCATAATGGAAAGCGTCACGCTCGTCTATAAGCGCAATAAAGGCTCCCGTATCGATAAACAGCCTATAGAGGTCTTGGGCCCCCATAAAGATCCTCCTTATACTTTCGAGAGCCAGCCCCCGGGCCTTTAAGCATACCTATCAACCTTGCCAGAGGATCATCAGAGCCACCACGCAATTCTTGGGCTCCGCCTGGAGGAGCAGCAATTCCCAACCTACGGAACAGCTCTTCTTTTTCGGTTGGGGTTAATTTATTGATTTCCTCAACCAAATGCTCAATAGCCATCAAACCTCACCTCGCGGGTAGTATACCATATTCTGTAAGCGAAGGCAATACAAGAATTCCATATGGTCAGCGGCGTCAGCGCTCAGATTGTCACCGCTTCACGGGGTACACACGGTCTTGCTTAACACAGCTTGGTTACCTCGTGAATTAATTTGTATGTTCAGGTGATGTGAAGGTGTCAAAGAGACCGTTTTTGAAGTCGTTTGTCGAGAGGATCGCCGAGTGGCAGATGATGAGGGGGCTCTGTGGAGGTGCCAACGAATATCAAGAGGTAGCGGCCTAGTTCCTATTGTCAAAAGGAGGACGAAAGGGCCGAAAAGGAGGGGTTGGCGGTTGTACTTACTGTGGAAAACGGGCGCGAAAAACCGGATGCCGGGTTTGATATCTGCAATCTTGTTGTTTTTGTTCCTGGTTTGTGTGCTGGTTGGTTGTGGCGGCCAGCTGGAGGATTTCCCAACTCGGCAGAAAACGGCCGTCGAGTCCCAAGAGGTAGCCAGTAACCGACAAGAAGCCGGCGAGCAGCCAGAAAAGGATAACCAGAACCCAGCTCGCGTTAAACTGATACCTGCTGAAGTCACCAGAGTAGTCGACGGGGACACGCTGCGGGTAAGGATAGGAACTCGAGAAGAAAAAGTGAGGCTGATCGGCGTCAACACGCCCGAAATATCACATCAGGGTTTGAGGACAAAAGAAGAGCCTTACGGTAAGGAGGCTTTTGAGTATACCCGGAAGCGTCTGGAGGGCAGACAGGTCTTCCTGGAACTGGACGTAGGAGAGCGGGACAGGTAGGGGCGGCTCTTAGCCTACCTGTGGCTGGACAGGCCGGGAAACGACGACGAAGCCGAAGTCCGAGCCAAGATGTACAACGCCGGGTTGCTCCTAGACGGTTATGCCCAAGTGATGACCGTTCCCCCCAACGTCAGATACGCCGCCCTTTTCGTAAAGTTCGAGAGGGAGGCTCGGGAGCAAGCAAAAGGTCTTTGGAGTTCAGCCATAGCTTCGAGTACTTCTAATTCAGAACCTGGCGAGACGAGAAGTAGTGCGGCAGCATACATCGGCAACTCGAACTCCAAGAAATTCCACTACCCCGACTGCCTGTGGGCGCAAGAGATAAGCCCGAAGAACCGTGTGAGGTTCAGCACCAGAGAAGAAGCCATAGAAGCTGGCTACCAACCATGCAAGGCGTGCCGGCCGTGAAAGGAAATATGCAAGATTAGGCGGGATTGAGTACAGGGTGCCATGGGAGACGAGAGCTACCCAAAAATAGCCACACCGGCCGCCGTATGGAGCAGGATTTTGTCCGTAGGAGAGCCAATTAAGAATAACAGCAGATCCTGCGAAGCCGCGTTGGGTGTATCGAGGACTTAGATTGGAGTAAGTAAAAAGGTTCGCAAGCTTGGGGTTTGACCAATTTAGGCCGCTTTCCAACATCCGGATGAGAGATGAGACTATTCGGTCCTGAGGCTGATATGTTCTTTGATTTGTCATAGCAATGACCTCTTAGATGCTTTTTTAGTTGAACAATGCATGTAACCTCGGATTAGTGAAGAGGTGTTTGTCAAAGTGAAAACAGATATCATAATGGATAGTGTTAAAGTCTTATCCACGATACTGGACATAGAAGAGGATACTAAACTCGTGCACGGAACGAGGGTAGGGGTTGTCTGCGCGTGGGTAGCAGAGGCTTTGGGGATGGTACCGCAGCAGCGTTGGCTGTATTATTCTGGCTTGCTCCACGACATAGGAGCAGTGGGACTTCCAGATCACATAACCCATTATGCATGGCAAGCTCCTTCCGAGTTACAGTCGGAAATAAGAGCACACCCCCTTAAGGGAATGAAGCTGTTAACCAAGATTCCGTTAGGGGCCCAGGTAGCAGAGTGGGTTTACTTGCACCACGAACGATATGATGGCCGGGGCTACCCATTAGGACTGGCCAAAGAAGATGTGCCTTTACAGGCCCAGATAATAAGGATAGCGGATTCTCTAGATCTGGTTATTAGGAGTCATGGGACAAATTTGTTGTCCCTTGAGCTCTTGAAAGAGTGGGGGCGGACAGTTTCAGGCCGGGAAGTTTCGCCTGCTCTGGTACAAGTGCTTTTTGACGAAGTCTTGAACGAAGAGCGATACCAGGTTCTGATAAATATGGAGCGGCTGGAACAAGAAAATGAGCGTATGTCTCGTTTGTTAAATCCAGGAGTGAATGATGACGAGGATGCTCAGGGAGATAGTGAGTTGCTCAATAGAATTTCTTTAGTAATGGCCGAGGTGATAGACTTTAAGGACCGGTATACTTTGGGTCATTCGTTGAGGGTTGCGGTTTATGCGCTCGCGGTAGCCCGACAATACGGTATCGTTCGCCATGGCCTTTTGCAGGATTTGGCTTTAGTTGCATTTCTACATGATGCAGGAAAGGTTGGGGTGCCAGGACGGGTGATCGGAAAAAAAGGGCCCTTGACTGCCCGGGAATGGCAAATAATGAAAAAACATCCTTTGATGACGGAGGAGGTTCTGCAGAACTCTAGATTTTTAAAGGGCTTGGCGGCATCGGCGGCAGCCCATCATGAAAGGTTTGATGGCATGGGTTATCACAAGGGTTTCCGAGGGGAAGAGATTCCACTCTTGGGCAGAATCACTGCGGTGGCTGATGTTTTCGATGCTTTGACATCTAAGCGTTCATACCGCGGAGCGTGGACAGTGGCAGAGGCAACAGAGTATCTGTTGAAAGAAAGTGGTTGCCAGTTTGATGCCGAAAAGTAAGAGCCGCGGTTAAAATATTACCGAGGGCCAAGAAGGTGGGCGAAGAATTGCTTGGGACAAGTGATCCGGAATGGATTTACCCGAATGGGTTTGATTGGAATGATATCCTGGGCAGAGTGTGAAGTTTAATACACCGACAAAGAGCGTAATCCGATAATATTATATTTATTTAATAAGATATTATTAAGTGGAGGTGGAGAACTGTGATAAAGTGGAACAGCAAGTACGAGCTGGGCATTCCCCATATCGACGAGCAGCATCAGAAGTTGTTTCAAATTGCGGATGAGGCGTTCAGAACATTAAGAGACCCGTTCCTGGTCGACAAGTACGATAAGGTTGTCAATGTCATTGAAGAATTGCAAGAATATGCCGTTTATCACTTCCGGGCTGAAGAACAGTACATGCAGGAAACAAGGTATCCTCGATTTCTTTCTCACAAGGTAGAACACGACGATTTTATAAAGGAAGTCAGCAACATTAACCTTAGAGCTGTGGACGAAGACCCAGAGGGCTATCTGGTTAACATACTTGATTTCGTGGTGGGGTGGATATCCAACCATATTCTGAATTCCGACTTAAAAATCGCAGGGAAATGATTCCCAGTCTGGGCTTTGCCATAATTGTTTGAGCGGGAAAAGAATTCTTGGTTCCGCATATTTGGTCGAAGATAGTCATTTTCCTGCTAGTAAATTCTAATTACCTCGTAGACCAATTCGTCAGTCCCGGTAATGCAGGTGACGGTTGCGAGATATTTCTTTGCCACCTGCACCGCGACGTACGGGGCCACCTGGGCCAAGCAGCCCGGGGGTCATAGCTACAGGCATTCCAAGGATTTCTCCAGTTCTGAGAGACTCGGGCAGGAGAAGACCCGGTCGCAGTGAGGTGCGTACTCCAGCATGCGGCTGTCGCCCCTTCCCCACATCCGCTTGGGCTCGGGGTTGAACCAGTAGACTTTTCCAGCTTTTTCCTTGATTCCGGCCAAAGCCCAGGTCTCGTCGGCAAACCAGTTATTCCGCGCATCGCCGAAGATAAGGACCGTGGTTTTATGGGAAAGCACCTGGCCGTGCTGCTGCACAAACCGCTTGAGGCTGGCGCCGTAGTTCGTGTATCCCCTGGCTCCTAGAATAGCGCGGTGCCTTTTTAATACTTTGTTGCGCAGCTCCAGGGGGTCGCCCGAGGCCAAAAGGGAAGTTACTTCGGCGATATCTTCGATAAAGGCGAAAGATCGAAATTCCCGGAAGAATCTCTGCATGGAAGCCAGCAAAGCAAGAGCGAAGCAGCTGAAGTTCATAACTGAGCCGGAAACATCGCAGATGGCAACGATAACCGGTTTTTCCCGCTGTTTCTTCATGGTTATGATGTCCAAGAGAACCCCGCCGGTCCCCATGCTTTTGCGCAGGGTCTGACGGTAGTTAACGGCATAGCGAAGGTCTTGTTTGTTCTTCTTTTTCAGGCGGGCTGCCAGCCGCTTGGCGACAACCGGGAAAAGCGCTTCGATTTTGTGTATGTCTTGAAGGTTGGCTTTGCCCAGAGGCTGGTCTAAGGGAGAGCGCCTTTCCTGGGAGAGGCCGCCTCGCAGGGCCTGCATACCCTGCACGGGGAGCGCGTCGGCTGCGTAAACCGCAGTGGACACTTCCTGAGACGTGCCTTCGTCGGGGGTTCCCCAGGGCTTTCGGGCTTTAAGGGATCTCCCCTTGCTGCCACGGAAGTGACGCTCGTATACCGCATTAAACGCCGATTGGTGCCCGTGATCTTTTACCAGGGTGCTGAACAGAGCGGTGTAGAAGAAGCTCTCCTCTTCCCAGTCCACCAAGAGCAGGGCTTCAACACAGTCCTGGGCCTGCCCGGGTGTGACCGGAACACCCTCACGGCGGAGATCGTCAAAAAATGATTGCAGTGCTCCCAAGAAACTCATGTTATTCCCTGCCTTTATCTTCCAGTAACTGACAGCGGTGTCTGTCTGAAAGTAAGGTCTTTGCGCGAGCGCACCATCCGCTCCAGTTTTGCCAGGTCCTCGCGGTGCTTAATGATGACATTTAGGGTTTCTACAGCCACGTCCGGATCCAGATCATCGACTCCCAGTTCTAAAAGGGCAGCGGCCCAGTCGATGCTCTCGGCGATACTCGGTAGCTTCTTGAGATCCACCTGGCGGATGTGGTGAACGACAGAAGCCACCTTGGCAGCGAGCATGTCGGATATACCGGGGACTTTCAGCTTCAAGATGCGTTCTTCCAGTTCCGCACTGGGGAAATCCAGGTACAAATAGAGACAGCGCCGCTTCAGAGCTTCAGAAAGCTCCCGGGTGGCGTTGGAGGTTAGAAAGACGTAAGGAATATTAGTAGCTCGAATCGTACCGAGTTCCGGAATGGTTATCTGAAACTCGGAAAGGAGTTCCAGCAGCATGGCTTCGAACTCGAAATCGACTTTGTCTATCTCGTCGATGAGAAGAACGCAAGGCTGCTCCGAGCTTATGGCCTGCAGCAGAGGCCGGCGGAGCAGGTAGGTTTCGGAAAAAATATCCTGCTCGACTTCATGAGGGTCAACCTCGTGGTGAACCACCGTTTGTATATGAAGGAGTTGACGCTTGTAATTCCATTCATAAAGTGCTTTTGCCTCATCGATGCCTTCGTAACACTGGAGCCTGATCAAGGGCAGGTTCTTCATCTTACTGACAGCCTGGGCCAGGCCTGTCTTGCCGACCCCAGCCGGTCCCTCAATAAGCAAGGGTTTCTTTAGGGATTCTGCCAGGTATACGACAGTAGCAGTTTTGTCGTCGCATATATATCCGGCTCCTAACAACTGATTCTTGATACTGGCTATCTGTTCTTTCACTCGTCTCATTCCTTTCAAATTACTGAAAGTCCTATTTCCATTATAGCTTAGCTGACGGCAGGTACTGATAAAATCTTTATGCACGATACATGCCGACCTAATACACAGGCCGGATACGCTTTAGACGCCCCTAGTTAGAATTCCTTCCTATGAGTGATTAGTTATGACGCTGGCTAGCGTTGCAATTGCCCAGAGTAAAACAGGTCAACGTAGGTTGTCTGCGCGAGCGGCTCACTCCAAACAAGATATGGTTCGCGGCATGATGCGTAACGGTAAGAATTTTGTTGCGCGACTGCAACAACCTGGGCGAAGAAGACATGCGGCATCAATGAATACGGTCGAGTTTGAAAAACCTGACGACCTTTTAGTTTACAAGGCGATTCTTGAGCATTATCAAGGGGAATCGCAGAGTGAACACGAAACAGAAAAACATCCAGGCTAGATGATACCAACACGACGGCTTAACGGATCCCAATACCAGGGGTCTGACTACTTCGACCGCGTGATAGAGCGGGGCAAACCAGGCCAGGGTGCGGAATACGGGCGGCAAACTCTCCAGAGGGAAAAACACCCCGCAGACTAGGAACATGGGAGAAATGACAAGAGTGAAAAAATAGTTGTACGAGTCGTAGTTAGGGGCCAGGCTGGTCCATACCAGAGACAGATTGGCAAAAACTCCGGTCATCAGGATTAACGGCAGAGGTACCATGAGAACCCAGGGGGATTTCACCAGGCCGAACATTGCTACTACAAGCAGAAAAACCAGGCCATACAGCGTTCCTTTAAAAACCCCGTATACGATTTCTCCCATGACTACGTCTTCCGCGCTGGCTGGCGTGGCCGCCATGCTGTGAAAAACCTTCTGAGGACCCATGCGGGTGAAGCTACCGTAAGTGGCTTCATAACAGGTGGCGAACATGGCCGAAGATGCGGTGAGAGCAGGTCCTATGAACTGGATATAAGGGATGCCGTTTTCCAGGGCTACATAGGTCCCAAGACCGATTCCCATGGCCCACAGGTAAAGTACAGGTTCTATGAAGTTGAACATGATGTTCGACAGCCAGGTCTTTTTGAAAACCAGGAGGTGACGGTAGAATATGGCCTTAATATGGTAATACGAAAGGTCGGGAAGGGACCAGAATCCTTTCAGTAAAGATGATAGCTTGGCAAAAAAGTTAGCCGTCGGCATTTCGTCACCTCCATCTTCCAAACAGCCACGGATTCACCGATACTTGAAGGTGCCGGCACTACAGCAAGAAAACGCTGTTTTCGGGTAGAATTTAGAATTAAGAATTAAGAATGGATCAAGAATTCGCTGTGGAGGCGAAGACAGCCTCTCGTGAATTCTGAAGCAGTCACCGCAATGAGCTGCCGTTCCCCAGCACTGACGTCGTCAAGTGTTGTGTCGGTCTGCGTTAATCTGCGTCTCTGTCTTCCTCCGTCTCTGGCTCCTCAAGCCTGACCCCGGTGAGTTTGAGGAAAACGTCCTCCAGGTTCGCGGGCCGAAGCCACTGCCAACCGCATTCGGTAGCCAAAGCGGGGTCTCCATTATTCAAGCGGCGCGAAAGTTCTCTGCCCCGGTCGGTAAACAAAACCAGCCTATCACCCAGGGATAGCCAGTCTCTAACCAAGTCCCCGCCAGCTGCGACGATCTTTTCGTGAATAGGGATATCGGCCTCGATTTCCAGTGCTTCCTTGCCGGCGTGTCTGGCTACCAATTCACGCGGGGCCCCCTCCTCGATAATCCGTCCACGGTGCAGTATTACCAGGCGGTCGCACAACTGGCTGGCTTCCTCCAGGTAGTGGGTAGTCAGCAGTATCGTAGTACCCTCGGCTTGCAGGTGGCGGAGGCGCTGCCAAATGATGCGGCGGGCGTAGGGGTCAAGGCCAGTAGTAGGTTCGTCCAGGATGAGGAGTTCCGGACGGTTTATCAGTGCCCGCCCAATGGTCAGCCGCCTTTTCATGCCGCCGGAAAGGTTTTCAACGGGGGTGTTGCTCTTGTCTTCTAGTTCGAGGAAAGCCAAGATCTCCGCTGCCCTGTGGCGGGCTTCCTCCCGCGCAATGCGGAAATAGGAGGAGTATACCAGCAGGTTTTCCATGACCGTGAGCTCTGGGTCCAAGGCATCTTCTTGAGGAACCACACCTATACGTTTCCGCACTTCTCTAGCATTTTTATGGACGTCGAGGCCCGAAACCCAAAGTTGCCCCGACGTAATCGGGGACAACCCGTAAATCATCTTAACGATAGAAGTTTTGCCGGCACCGTTAGGGCCGAGAAGCCCGAAGCACTCCCCGCGGCGCACGGAGAACGACACTCCGGCCACAGCAGTCAAGTTTCCAAACCGTTTAACCAGATCCAAGGCCTGGACAATAGACTCTTCACTCAGAGAGCACACCTCATTCGTCAAACCTAAAATTTCGCCGCTCTACTCAGGACTGGTTAGCCCTAATCTCCATTATAACTCGAGTATAGTCCGAATGCAGTTTGTTGTATTAGCAAAACACGCACAAAAGGGCGACCCGGCTATCCCAGGCCGCCAAATAATTCGGGGAATCAAGGCGAGGTCCATCTGGTTTACTAGTAACATTCAAGTGTCAGGGGTTCCTCTGTTGACAGGTGTGTCTTAGTGCTTGACTTCGAGTCAGAACTTCACGGGCACCCTTACCTTGTCCAGTTCCGAACCGTCTTTGGGACTGTACCAAAAAACTTCTACATAGCCCTGGGCTGAACTCGGCTTGGGAAACTCTATCGTGGCTTCGAACAGGCCCCGCTCAGGAGCACCGGCGGTGGCCATGGTATGGGTTTCAGCCAGCTTGTTTCCATCTTTGTCAAGTACCCGGAGGTTCACGGTGGCCTCGAATACGCGCGCGGTGCCGGTCACTTTTAGGGGGCTAGAGACCTTATCCCCAGGTTGGGGCGAGGTAACCCAGATGACCGGTTCCCATACCACGGATAGGTTCCGCTTGAAGGGCTGGTCGTACAGCCCAACGTGCCCCCACCAGTCGCGGGCTTGTTCGTCCACTTTGCCTTCCACCGTAAATGCCACCCGATCAATTCCTGGAAATTCGGTCAAGGTGTTAACGATGCTCTGAATGCCCAGGGCTTCACCGGCGCTGCCCACGTTGGCTTTCAAGACCTCGCGCGAAAAGTCAACCGTGGCCAGCCCTTTGTCAACTTTCAGGCCCAACACCTTGGTGCCCAGAGGTATAACCGTGCTGGCTCCAGGGGTAGTGGGCACGCCGTTAATCAATTCTTCGACAGCAGCTACGCGCGCGTCTTTTTCGGTCTGGATCTTATGGACCTCTCGAACCAGATAGGCATCTTGCGCAGTGAACTTGAGGTAATAGACGGCGACGGTTACTTCTTTTTCCTTAGGCGTCTGGGGAGTAGGTGTGGGGGATTTATTGGTCGCACTTTTTTGGCCACAGCCGGCAAGACCAGCAAGCAGCAATACGAGAAAAAGAACCAGAACCTTGTGACCGACCTTCTTCATTCTCTGCACCACCTCTTTCAGTTAAATAGCGGCTTAAGCGCCCGTTTATTTGAAGTATATCAATGTAAGGCCTAAACATGAATCGAAGCGACACCAAAAGCACAATTTGTGATTTTGCCCGGGCCGGCTTGAGGAAAGCTCACGCTTTCCTGGAGGACAAGCGAAGGGCGGCCTATTTTGTCTTAACCTGATATACGCGATCGGCCCTTGGTTCTTACAGGCCAGACTTGAATGGAGCCTCAATCGAGAAAGTTGTGGTTATTGTGCCGTTTGCTAAGGACCTAAGCCTCGTTTGATGTTGGCAAGCCCTAGGGGCTGATTGGAGATAAGGTCAGTTCTACTTGCAAATGGTGTGGAGGGAAGGTAAAATAAACTGCAGCCGATAAAAAGCAAAGAAGTAAGACTCGCCTAACTGGCCAATGCTTTTGAGGAGAGATGGCTGAGTGGACGAAAGCGCTCGACTGGAAATCGAGTAGACGGGGCACAACCTCGTCTCGAGGGTTCGAATCCCTCTCTCTCCGCCATAAAGGATTATCAAGGGGTGTTGGGCCCCTTTTTTGTTTTTGAAAGGGGCGAAAAAGACGGCGCTCGACATTTTTGGGCGGTTTTGTGTGCCATTTGTGTGCCGAAACTGACCAGTGGTTTGCCGTGATAGGGGAAGGCCAGTGTTCATGATGTCATGAAGATGTGATCTAGCTATCATTGACTGTTCTATGAACGGATATAAAATACTGGTTAGTAAGCTAAAGAAGGGGGGCAGAGTACCAACAAAGATTCAAATAACAAACTCTTAGGAGGAAGGGCAATGAAGCGGGTACTAGGAGTAATGTTAGGGGCGCTGGTCTTCCTGACGGTATTGGGGAGCGCCCCGGCGTTGGCTTATAACGACTACACCCATAGGCAAATAGCCAGTCAGGGTATCGTACTTATCAGAAACAGTGACGATCCTAGAATCAGAGCTTATGCGAGCGATTTATACAAACCCTTTAATGTAGTTAAGAATCGTAGAATTGTAAGCATGACACCGGCACAGATACTGATGGATTTCTCGACTCAACCTGATAAAGATGAAACGAGCGGGTGGTACGAAGGGCATTTTTACAGTCCCACATTCGGTACTAATTACAGAGGTAACCGGTATCCTACTGCACGGTCAAACTTTACCGAGCATTATAACAAGGCATTAACACAATACCGAAAGGGATGTTACGAACAAGCTTGGCAGGAATTAGGAAGAGCCATACACTATTTAGGTGACCTACACGCGCCGCACCATGTATGGAATTTTCCCTTTGGGGGTAATGGAGTAAAAGAATCAATAAAATGCCATTCAACCTTAGAGTCTTACTACGACGGAAGAGCAGGGTTTTATGTTGCCACGTGCATTAACCAAGATGAACTAAGACAAATTTGCTCAAACAATTTAGACAGCGAGGCCCACAGGTGGGCTGCGATAACTGAGAAATCGTCATATTATCTTGGAACAATGGAATTTGACAAATTAAAAGCCAAAGAGCAAAAACCAGCGTTCGAGAGAATGGCCGGCCCTTGTTCTATAGTAGCACAGCAGAGAGCAGCAGCCGTTTATCTTAGGTTCCTTAATG
This sequence comes from Syntrophothermus lipocalidus DSM 12680, assembly GCF_000092405.1. Lineage (NCBI taxonomy): Bacteria > Bacillati > Bacillota > Clostridia > Eubacteriales > Syntrophomonadaceae > Syntrophothermus > Syntrophothermus lipocalidus. The sequence continues at coordinate 27,469 of NC_014220.1, forward strand.
ATGTTGGGATCTATCACTAGAAGTCCTGTAAGAAATGTTGTTCAGAAACCTTAAAAGGAAGGATTCCGTTTCGTCAGACTTAAATCAAAAACATTATATTTAAACCGATGGGTTCGAATCTCAGCCTCTACGCCATGTGAGATTATTCAAGGGGTTTAACCCCTTGTTTTTTTTCCTTGGAGGGCAAAGGAGAGAGAATAGTTACTTTGTCTGGCATAACTTGTGCCAAAAAAAGACGTTACAGGAAAAGGATAACGCCAGGTCAAGGCCTGACATATCCTAGTATATGGCACCAAAAAACAGAAAGGGTTGAGGACATGGGGCTTGTGCCTGTACGATCATGCGTTAGCACCTATGTTCAAAGCAACCTGCCTGAACTGGCTCCGTGCCGTTCTAGGAAGCTGCCGGTCGGCCTTTGGTTTGAAATCGAGAGGGGATGTCGGTGCGAGTATATGTCCTATTTGTTTTTTCATCTTCCTCCAGTCTCCGACTACTACGACATCATTGCCGCCCATCTGATTCTGAATCCCGACAATACCCCTTTTGTCGGAAACCCACCCCGCAAGCTGAATGTCCAGGCACTTTCAGACAACTTTAAAGATTGTTATACCACCTACATGTCTAGGCCGGAAGGGATCGGCTCCACTAACATAGAAGTATCTATGCCCTGGCAGCCGAGTCAGATCATGGTTGACGTGACGAATATAGTAAAGATGTGGTATTCCAATATCTTACCTAACCGGGGATTGGCTTTGCTGCCTGACCGCGGAGGCACCCAGAACGGCATCTGGGTTTTTGCCAGTCCTTATCATCTTAATTGGTCGCTTCATCCCGTGTTGCATATTTACACGGACGAACGGTGTCACGCTTGTAGCTTCGTCGAAACATGTAATGTGACCTTGACCGAACAGTTCAGTTGTACCAGGGAGGTATGGTGTTTTTCCGTATGGACTTTTGTAGTGCAAAATATAGGTGACAAAGGGGTGCGGGTAAGGTTGCAGGACAGCCCGGATGGAAGCGTTTTCTTCGACGAGGTACCGGAATTAGAATTGGCTCCGGGGAAAATGGAGGTGCTCGTCAACCAGTACTTTACCCGTTTCAGTCGGGTAAAGTACAGGCTAGCCGAAGGGGAAACCGGCGAGGGCAGGATCAAGCTTTGGTTGCAGGGAAGGCAGGGTTAGTTTTCGAGAGCGACTGCGCGGCTGCCAGCACCTGCCCGGCTAGTTCGGTGGCTCCTATGGAATTCAGTCGGTCTCCTATTTCCTCCATCACAGCCAGTAAGTCCGGGGCATAAACTGATTTGTGTTCACGACCGAAAGCTGCCTGATGTGCAGCCAGAAAACGGCGGCCTAGGGTGTTGTTCGCTTGGATCAGTTTATCCAGGATTAGAAGAGCGGTGTCCTGGTCTTGTACAGTCAAAGCCAGGATGTATTGCCAGACAAGGCAGGAAACGTAGTAATGACTGCGGGGGGGAACTGTTCTAAAGAGTTCGGCGGACTCGGAGAAACGTCTCAGATAAGCCAAGCACAACCCTTCCATATAAAGACAACGTTGTTCCAGAACAGGGTTTTTAGTGATTTTTTGGCGGGCTGCATAAACGAAGTCGAGAGATTCTTGGTAGTCAAGGGTACTCATAAAAACGTCAGCCAGCAACAGTAGGGCCGAAGGATCAGACAAGTCAATATAATTCTTCAGGGTGTCGGCGACCTCTGTTGCAGTTTGCCGGCGACGGAGCAGGCGGGCCCAACGGTAAAGAGGTTGATGGTACTTGGGGTTGGCAATCAGGGCTTGCTGGTAGGCTTGTTCGGCTTCCAGGTCTTGACCTAGAGATTCCAGGGTTTGCCCCAGGAAATCCCAGGCGCGGAAGGTTCCCACTCCATTGGTTCCGCAGTAGATAACAGGTGCATCACCCATTTGCAGGCACTGCCGAAAACAGCTAGCAGCTTTCTCATACTCGCCCAGTTGAAAGGATATCTCCCCTTGTAGAAAGACGAGATCCGTGAACTGAGGGTAATGAACAAGAGACTCCTCGATCAGAGCCAGCGCTTCCGCAAACCGGGACATTTCCTTAAGACACACGATTTTCTTCAGCACCACATCAGAAGAGTAGCTCAGTCCGGGCTGGTAACATCGTTCCAGGTTGAGCAGTGCTTCCTCATAACGACCGGCGTTTAGTAATTCTACTCCCAGGCTGTAGTATAGAAACCTGTTCTCCGGGTCCAGGGCAAGAGCCCTTTGAACGATGGGCAGATTACGCTCTAGCTTCTTCTTACGGGCTGCAACCGGGCTCAGATAGCCGTAATGAAGAATTCTCACATTTGCGATCTTTACCGAAGAAGGCCCTGAACGGGCGATTATTCCGTCAACTACCTGTTCGTGTAGTGACCGTCTGAACCGGTAATAAGGCCGGTTTCGGAAAAGCCGGCAGGCGATGTCAGTCATGAAATCGGGTCCTGCTTCCTGTCCATAGAAGTTGACGATTTGGAAGCAGAACCCCTCGATCCCTTCCGTATACAGGAGTTTTCGTATCTTGGCTTTATCGTTTGGATTCAGCTCTTCGTCAGCGTCGATGATGAGAATCCAGTCCCCGGTCGCCTGGTCCAGGGCAAAGTTACGGGCAGCGGCGAAGTCCTCTGGCCACTTTATCTTAAACAGCCTTGCTCCATTCATCAAGGCGATTTCGGGGGTGTTATCAGTGGATCCAGTATCAACAACGACTATTTCGTCGGCGATTTCCCTTATACTCGCCAAACAACGAGGTAAGAATTCGGCTTCATCTTTAACAATCATACATACGCTCAGCCGGGGATGTATCTCTTTTTTCAGCAAAGAGACCAGAACATCGGTCCCCGGAACTCTGCCAACAGCCTGTAGTGCCTGTTCGTGATACACGTCGGCTAGTTCTATAAAGGCTTCGAGTTCCGCTGGCATCTGATTTATCGTTTCTTTAAGGACTTGTTTTGCCCGATAAAACATTCCTTTCTTTCGAAGTATACGCGCAAGCATCAGCAAGGCTTCTTGATCCTGGTTGGCCAGGGCAAAAGAGTATCCGCGGTCAAGCCATTCGGCCGCTTGGTTCGGGCAGCCTTGACGATAAAGAGCTTTGCCCAGCGCCGGACTCAGTTCGGGGAAGTTTTCAGCCACCGACGACAGTTTCTTAACCAGGTCCCAGTTTCTTAGGCAAATGCACTTTTCAAGTAGGTTTAAGTACAGGCTTAGGTTGAACGTTGATTCTCCGACCGGCAAAGAGAGAGGCAGAGAAGAGCCCTCCAGCGCGCCCTGGGCTACGAGGTAAACGTCTCTGGCCGGTTCAGGTGACCACAGGTGTTCGATAAGGGACCTTGCTTCATCATAGCAGCCGCTTGCCCACAACAGCAGGCACCGATTGCGAAGAGTTCGAGAATAGTAGGGGCTTTCCGGGGCAACTGCCTCCAATTCTGCCAGGGCTTCTTTGTAGCGGCCGGCTAACAACAATGCTTCCCCTTTGAGGGCATGGCAGTAATCCCCGGTTGTCCCCAGATTAACGGCTCGGTCCAGGAACTTTAAGGCGGCGGTAGGGCAATAATGAAGCAAGAACAGGTCACTGACCCCCAGATTGGCAGCCGGGGTTGAAAAATCAAACCAAGTATCCAGGTAGCTCAAAGTAGCATCGAGACCTTTTTCCACGAGAAGCAAACGAATAATGTTGGCAACAGGTTGCAGGTCGGTCGGCTTAGAGATAAGCTGACACCTGAAGGCACTGACAGCCCGGTCTCTTTCCAGCATCATTTCATACGCGTTGCCTAATGCCTGGTACGCAAGGTAGCTGTTTATCCCTTCTTCGTGTGGATAATGAGGGGGAGATTCCCCCATGTTCAGGCATTTGTGGAAACATTGGACTGCTCGCAGCAGATCATGGTTTCCCATATAAACTAAACCCAGTCGGTAAACCAGGTCGGTGTAATCGGGATATAGGTCGAGCGCTTTCTCCAGGTACTGAATGGCCTCTCGGTTCCTGTCCATAAACGCGAGGCAATCTGCTTTCTTCCTGACCAGAGAGGGAGCAAAGGCTGCTTCCCAACGGATGTCTGCTTCGGCCTGGTCAAAGTATTCAAGCGCCTTGGCATAATCTCCCAGCCGGAAGTATTCTACTCCCAGGTTGTAATATAAGAAGCTGTCCGGGGGTCGGGACTCCAGCTCTTTGTTCAGCAGACTCAGGTTGCGCCATATCTTATTCTTTTGCTCGACTTCTTGCTTGGCATAACCGTAATGAATAATTCGGACCTCGGGTGCTACCTTGATCGCTTTTTGTCCTGCGTGTTCTACAATGGACGGAATTATAGATTCGTGAATTCTCCCGATGTAGCGGTATTCGGGACGATTGCGGAATAACCGCAGGGTCAGGTGACAGGTTCCGCGATGGCAGCCGTGAAGATCGTTCGAGTTAATAGTCTGCAAGAAATATGCTTCGGCCGTTTCCGTACTCATTAACTCCTTCAATTTTGGAATATCTTCTTGGACGAGTTCGTCGTCTGCGTCCATAACAAGGATCCACTGGCCGCGGGCGAAAGCGAGCGAGTGATTTCTGGCATCGCTGAAACTGTCGTTCCATGAAAAATAGAAGATTTCCGCCCCGTGCCGGCCTGCGATATCCACCGTGTCGTCGATGGAACCAGTGTCGACAACTACTATTTGTTGAGCGATTTCGGCAATGCTTTCAAGACAACGGGGCAGGTTATTAGCTTCGTTTTTAACTATCATGCACACCGACAAGCTTACAGAGGATATGAGGATTCACCCCCATTGTAAGGCAAGCGAAGGTTGTAGTGGTTTTGGGCAAACTCCGAAAGGTGCTTAAACCAGACCTGTATGGAATGTTTTTTTCTTTCCAGCACGGGCAGGTTGCCCCACCGCTTTACAGCCAGATCGATAAGTTCCTGCTCTCGAGCCAAACAACACTTGGCCAGTACTAAAGCCAGTTCCGTTTGCTCGAGCCGTTTATTTAGGGTATCTTCTGCTAACAAGACTTCTTTTTCAGTCATTCTCAGCCCTCCTAGGTCTGCGTTGGTCCAAGTGAGCGACCCGGTTCTCCGAGGACTTAGACCTGTGCCTGGTACCAAGCGTCAAAGGTGAAGGCTGAGCCGTCGATAAGGGCTGCGTATGCGATACGGGCATACTTGAGAAAATACTTGGGAACGAACACAGTGGCGGCATTGCCGGCTAGGGTGAAAGCGGAAGAGTCGGTTATCCAAAGGGTGTTATCCGGACTTACCTCTACCCGGATACTGACTTCGGAAGATCCTTTATTATGAACAGCAAACGAGACCATCGATTTATCCGAAATATCAGAAGCAAGTATACCGTTGTATGCGCTCGACGACCCGGTGACTGTGAGGGCAGAACTTTCTGCCATATACCTTGACCGGTTGAGGATATTCAGCCACCCGGTTGTGGTAGCCAAGGGATAAGTTTCGGAACCGTAGATGCGGACCGTGTCCTGAGTATAGGCTAAGTCGCGGATGTCCAGGTCAGTCGAGGTAATGGAGACTTCAGCCGAGATGCTCTCGATGTTGAGGCGCCCCTGGGTAGTAGAAATCGGATAGGTTTCGGAGCCGTAGATGCGGACAGTATCCTGGGTATAAGCCAAATCGCGGATGTCCAGGTCGGTAACCGTAACTGATACAGAACCGGTAAAAGTAACGGATACGGTATCGGAAATACTCTCGATATTCAGACGGCCGTTGGTAGTTGAAATTGGGTTACTGGTATCGCTTCCATAGATTTGAATTTTTAGTTGGTCCGGTTCTCGATTGAATACAAGGTTGTTGGGCATAGAGAAATACCTCCCTTGAATAAGAAATCCTGGAGAGACATCCTCTCCGTGTTACTGCCATTTTATTCAAGGTGTGCTAGTAACGTGATAAGGGGGCTTGCTCGAGGCACGACTTCTTGGAAGACACCTACGGGGCTGCGGCCATACAATAGTATCGAGAGAAGTGCCCATGGGCACAAATTCGATTTGGTTGAGGAGAAAACCCATGAACGGACAGAACTGCGTTTACAACCATAACTTCCAACACCCGCCGAACTCCATAGGACGTTGGCCGCCGGGGTGGGAACCGGTGGGAGGAAATGCTGATACTTCTTGGAGGAGAGTAGCCGAACAGTCTTCCGATGGACGGTACTGCCTGGTAATCTCAAATCCGACGCACGAGGGAAGGTGCGGCGTTCGAGAGGTTCCTCCTGTTACGATTGCCGTGAATCCCGGAGATAGATGGCGAGTTGAAGCCCGAATTCGATTAGCAGTTGCGGGGAAGGTGTACATGGCAATAGATTTCTACAGTGAAAGTGGAAATGTGGTGGCGCAGGTACGAGAGGAATTCGATGTTTCCCAGCACATGGAGGTTTACGGTTACGAATACTCAGTACCTCCTTTGGCGGTGCAGGGTTTGTTGGAGATTGGAATAGAGGAATCTAACACGCTTTGGATAGACTGGGTTGCCAAGGTCAGGAAAGAGACAGACTCGGAGCAACTGGGGGAGAAGCAGGATGTCTGTAATGCTATTCATGCCGGCGGCCAGGGGTTATTTGATAGCGGCAAAGACCAGTGCTTTGTTGTATTGGTTGAGCGGCCTATTACGGGCAATCCAAGGATCGAGTTGGGAAGATGCTTAACTAGCCTTGGGGGGAGAAAAAAAGAACGTATTACCTTTTATCCGGGTGACCAAAGCGTAGAGTTCGGTGAGGTATTCCTGAGAAGCACGGGCAGAGTTATCTTGGAGTTTTCTATAGGCGAGGATAATGTTTGTATTCGGCTGGAGTTCCCTGCAAGTGAAATAAGGTTTGCTCTTGATTCGCCTCTGCGCTTAACTCGCAAAGGGGCTCCGCTAAACATTGAAGTTGTTAACCCGAGTAGAGAACCGTTTTGTTACTGTCTGCTTGTGGTCGGTGAAGTGAAGGCTGCTGGGTCTAGGAATAAACTCGATTGAGCGGCGTTCTTCATGGCGGTCTTCAATTTACAGAATGACGAGTTGGGTAGCGGTAACACTTTTGCTTATCAGCACGTAATGTACACCAGGTCGAGTGTTCTTAGACCTGGGAGGGACATTACTTGGAGGTCGGAATAGTAGGCATCGGAGCCTGGGGAGCTAATTATGTCAGGGTGTTTGGGGAAATACCCGAGGTCACAGAGATACACTGCTTCGATTTGAACAGGATGAGGTTAGGTGAATTAGAGCGTCAGTGGAAAAAGGTCAAGGTATCGAATAGCTTGCGGGATATATGGCACAATCCCCAAATTAGCTTGGTAGTTATTGCGACCCCGGCGAGGTTCCATTACTCGCAGGTTCGAGAGGCCTTGCTCAACCGCAAGCACGTGCTGGTGGAAAAACCTTTTGCCAACAACTACGAAGAAGCGAAAGAATTGTTCGATATCGCCGCCGAGCGGGGAGTGGTCCTGAGAGTTGGTCATATTATGCTGCACAACCCTGCGTACAAGAAGTTGAAAGAGGTAGTGGTGTCCGGAGATCTAGGGTGCTTATCTTACTTGCGATTTGAACGAACTCATCTAGGGGTGGTTAGAGAAGATGTAGATATATTGGATGATTTAGGACCTCATGACTTGTCCATGTTGCTGGATTTGACCGGAGAATGTCCGGATGAGGTTTGGGCTAAAGGGATGGGCGTTGTGGGCCAGAAGGGGCTCGATTCGGTTATCATGATGCTGTTGTTTCGTTCAGGGTTGTATGCCTACCTGTACTTCAGTTGGCTGGAACCGCTGAAGGTTCGCAAGTGTGTGGTCGTAGGAAACAAAAAAATGGCAGTATTCGATGACATGGAACCCACTCACAAAGTAAGGGTCTACGATTATGAAGTAACTCAGAACTTTCAAAAACAGCCCGGAAGGTTTTATTACTCTTGTGGAAACATAATATGTCCTTTTGTTGATTGGAAAGAGCCCTTGAAGGAGCAGTGTCTGGATGTACTTCAGGCCATAAACTCAGGGAAAACCTATAACCCTGAACTGCCTCTGATGGTACAGGCGGTTATGGACGGAGCTCGCTATTCTTTGGTTCGGGGTGGGCAAGGTGTGGATATTCGCTGTTTATTGAATGATGCCGCAGCTGAAACGAGCGAACGACAGAAAAGAGTGTGTGCGGATGAATAGGAGGCCTGGAGCAAGTTTCAAATTCTAGCTAGGACAGTAAAAGGAGGGAGGAGAATACAATTATTCCGATAACCAGGCCGTTAATCGGGGAAGAAGAAAAAATGAGGGTGTTAGAAGTTCTTGATTCGGGTGAACTTGCTTCTGGGTACTGGACCAGACAGTTCGAAAACAGCTTTGCCGAGTACTTAGGCATTAGACATGCGGTTGCAACTTCGTCGGGAACAGCGGCTTTACAAGCTGCCGTGGAAAGTGTGGGGCTGGTCCGGGGTGACAAGGTATTTACCACTCCGTTTACCTTTATATCTACGGTGAGTGTTTTGGTAGCCTGCGGCTTGGTGCCGGTATTTGTCGATATAGATGCTGAAACATACAACCTTGATCCTGAGAGACTAGCTGAAGCAATGGAAGAGTATCCGGAAGCGAAGGGCGTGATGGTCGTTCACCTTTACGGGTTGCCCGCAGATGTCAACACTATCGCGGAATTGGCTGAAAAAAGAGGTATGCTGGTTATTGAAGACTGCGCTCAAGCTCACGGTGCCCGCGTAAAAGATAGGCATGTGGGAACCTTTGGCAAAGCTGGGGCTTTCAGCTTTTACGGAAGTAAAAACATTACTACAGGAGAAGGAGGGATGGTAGTCACCGACGATGACTTGCTGGCAGAGAAGGTACGCATGTTCGTCAATCACGGGCAAAGAGAGCGGTATCATTACGAGGTTTTAGGGTACAATTTCCGAATGAGCAATGTTAATGCTGCAATAGGTCTTGAACAAGTGAAAAAGCTCGACTTCATCAACCGAAAACGCAGAGAGAACGCCGCGTATTTCAACCGACACATTGACAACCCGCTTGTGCTTCTTCCCAAAGAGCCTGAAGGGTACTATCATGTTTACCACCAGTACACGGTTAGAGTTATGGGCGACAGAAACCGCTTCGTGCAGCATCTTGTTAATAACGGGATCGGTTGCGGGATATACTACCCGTCTTGTCTAACGGAGCAGCCGATCTTCCAACGCGCAGGTTATATAGATACCGGAACCGACATCGCCAGGCAGGCGGCAAGGCAAGTGGTGTCCCTTCCCGTTTATCCCGGATTGGGTTTAGAGGAACTGGAAAGGATAGTGCTGGCTGTGAACAGCTATAGGGAGTGACGGTCAGTGAGCAATGCATCAGTACATCCTTCGGCAGAGGTGTCTCCCCAGGCGACAATAGGAGAGGGCAGCTTGATCTGGAACCAAGTTCAGATACGAGAAGACGCAGTCATTGGTGAAAACTGTATTATCGGCAAAGATGTTTACATCGATAAAGGGGTTCGAGTGGGCAACCGGGTAAAGATTCAAAACGGAGTGTCGGTTTATAGGGGTGTCACTATTGAGGATGACGTATTTGTAGGTCCAGGTTGCGTTTTTGCCAATGACCGTTATCCACGCGCTTTCTCCGCAGACTGGGAAATCGTTCCAACAGTAATAAGACGGGGTGCATCCCTTGGGGCCAACTGTACAATCGTCTGCGGCGTGACCATAGGGCAGTATGCCGTAGTTGGGGCAGGATCTGTCGTAACCAGGGATGTGCCGGACTTTGCCCTGGTATTCGGCAACCCGGCGCGAGTAAAAGGGCGTGTGTGTTTGTGCGGAAGGGTCCTGAAACGGAGATGGCCAAGGACTCCAGTTCGTGAGAGGCAAACATGCTCGAAGTGTGGTCGCCTTCTAACGGCTAAACCGACTGAGCCCGTGTTAAATGGCTAACGCTCTAGAGTCGGTGTCTGTAAAGAGAACGGGCTTAACGGCCCGTCCTCTTTAGCTCGATTTCCCATTCATGTGGGGAGTGCGAAAGAACGTTAACTTCTAAACCTTGTGAGCGTGCAAACCTGGTTACGTTTTCAAAGGCCACTTGGGCTGAGCCTATGACTCGCAAGTCGGTAGCTCCTTTGTCCAGGCTTTTCTTGACTTTCAACACCGGCAAAGGACAACTCAGTCCCCTGACATCGAGAATTTCCATTTCTTATACCTCCTCCCGGTAAGCCCAGCCGATAAGGCTTACGATGAGAATACCGGCGATGACGGCTATTTCACCGAACCCGGTAGGACCTTTGGGGCTGGCTGCCAGCATGAAATTGTGGGCGACAGCCGCGCCTGCGACCATGCCTGCTACCGCGACAGCGGCATCCATGTCTCCTTCACTGGCCATTACGATCTGGCGCAGGGGACATCCGCCCAGAAACACCGCGCATTGCCCCAGCAAAAACAGGCCCAGAAAGTTAAAGATGTGGTTGGTATGGGCCACCGGTTGGTTCGCGAAGCCGAGGTTGAACTTGCCAAATACTATGTTAAGTATCAGAGCTGTAACTAGGATGCCGCCGTAGGCGAGAAGCATTCCGGTTTCTCTAATAAGGAAGAAATCTCGAAAGCCTCCGCTCAGGCACAACCTGGCCCTTTGAGCGAGGAACCCTATAACCAGACCTGCGGCTAACGCGATCCATATGGGGGCGTGCATGCTGCCGGGTCCTTCTTTACTAAAGAATAGGGGTCCACCCGCTTCCGGGTTGAAGTTGATTCCGGCCACGAGTAGGAACAGCATCACCGTTACCAGTGCAACGAAGAGGTATCCTCCGGCCTGGGTAGTTGGTTCCAGCCTGGCGGCACCCAGGTTGAATCCTTGGCGCAGGAAGAATACCCCCCAGAGCACGCCCGATACGAAGCCGAACAAACCGACCACTGCATTCAAATCCCCGCCGCTTATCCGCAGGATGTCGCGCAAGGGGCAGCCGAGGAACATGAGTGCCCCGATCATCATGAACATTCCCAGGAAAAACCGGACGAATGGAGCAGATCCCCCGCGGCTTCTAAACTCGCGGGCTCCTAAAGCCGTAACGAACGCCCCTAACGAAAGTCCCAGGATCTCCGGACGCATGTACTGCACTACACCTGCTCGGTGCAGGCCCAGACTGCCGGTGATATCCCGCAGGAAACAGGCGATACACATGCCCATGTTGGCGGGATTTCCAGACAAAACCAACAACACCGCCAGCCCACCGATTACAACTCCGGTCACGGCAAACAACAACTTTTCCCTCTGCAACCTTAAACCGCCTCCTTGTTATAGTTGTAACGACAATCACATTTCATCATAATTCGTCACACATGGAAATTTCCCTGCATGATATTGATAACTTAATGTTATATTAAGACCCTAAGGCCGTATTACTTCTGTTGGGATGATAGAAGAGAGGTGGCAGCGAACATCGAATTTGGCGTGGAATTGTCGACGAGTAAGAATCGAAGCATCTCAGGGCTCGGACAGGTCGTGGGACTAAAAAAGAGGTGATGGCTGAAGAAAATTGAAAAGAGAGACAAACTGGAGTATAATCAACCTAGTACGTAAGCGGAGGCCTTTACCTTAAAAGTAGGGGTAAAGGCTTTTTGTGTACCGAAATTAGATATGCCGCGCTAGACGGGGAGGTAGCGGTGCCCTGTAACCTGCAACCCGCTGTAGCAGGGTTGAATTCCTGAGCTGAGGGCATACCTTGTGGGGTCTGGCCTTGGTAAGTGGCGAAGAAGTTTGGGTCCTGCGCAACAGGAGGTCCTGAACCGTGTCAGGTCCGGGAGGAAGCAGCACTAAGGGATTTTTCTTGTGTGCCGCAGGGGAGCCTGGATGGAGTTAACTGCCCGGGTAACGCCCGGAAGGTCTGTTCGAAGCCAGGTGCGCGGCATTAATTATTGAAAAAAGCGAGGTGGGCTATACAAGACTCACCTTTTCTTGTTTTGACTTTGGTTCTTCGTCATCGAGTCTATCGAGAAGGAAAACGTGACTTTCTTATCGAAAGTCGTTTGTGCGAGAGGTGGGATTATGGCCCAGTTAGCCCTGTACAGGAGTCTAAGGCCGCAGAGGTTCGATGAAGTGGTGGGACAGGAGCAAACGGTGAGAGCCTTGAGAAATGCTGTGCAACAAGGCCGGGTCTCCCATGCCTATCTCTTTTGTGGGCCGCGGGGCACAGGTAAGACCAGCGTCGCTAAGATACTGGCCAAGGCTGTTAACTGTGTCGAGCCGGTCGATGGAGAGCCTTGTAACCGTTGTGCTTCCTGCGTGGATATCGCGAGTGGAAGCTTTATGGACGTAATCGAGATCGATGCTGCTTCCAACCGCGGCATCGATGAGATCAGGGACTTGAGGGAAAAAGTAAGGATGATGCCAGCGCAGGGCAAGACCAAGGTGTACATAATCGACGAGGTACACATGCTAACCACGGAGGCGTTTAACGCTCTTTTGAAGACCTTGGAGGAGCCTCCGGAATCGGTCGTATTTGTTCTCGCTACCACGGAGCCTCAGAGAATACCGGCCACTATCCTATCCCGTTGCCAGCGTTACAATTTTCGCCGCTTATCCCAGACTGAGATACTGGAGAGACTGAAAACGGTGGCCCAGACCCAGGGGATTGAGTCAGAAGAAAAGGCTTTAGAGGTCATTGCCCGTCGGGCCACCGGCAGCATGAGGGACGGGCTCAGCATACTGGATCAATGCCTGGCGTATGGTTTGTCTTCAATCACTTACCAGGATGTGTTGAATGTACTGGGGCTGGTGGACGACCGTTTTCTCAGTGAATTCTTCGGAAGCATAATGGAAGGAGATGCGGGCCTGGTCTTGACTTATATAGACCAAGCCGTGGCCGCGGGCAAAGAAGCCCTGCAGTTTGTTCGCGAGGTAGCTGATTACCTTCGGGATATGCTAGTGCTCAAGGCAGTAGGCCCTGGGGCTGAGCTCAGCCGCGTGGTAGGTGACGAGACTCTGTTGGAGCTCGGGCGCCAGGCTGAGAGCTTAGATACGGGGCTTATTCTAGAGGTCTTGAAAAGGGTAATGCAACTGGCGGGCGAGCTTCGCTTCAGTGAAAGCCCACGCTTTATAATGGAAGTTACTTTCTTGGAATTGGCCGGGTTGCTGGGGAGTAGAGACAAAGAAAAGGTGTCGGCGAGTTCGGCGATTGCACCCGTAAAAAAGGATTCGGCTAGAATCAAAGGAAAAGAGAAAATCGCATCGACCAAGGGCACAGAAGTCCCATGGGCGAAAGTTCTCGAGCGGGTTAGAAGCAAGAAAGTCACTACCTATGCTCTGTTGGCAGAAGCTCGATGCCTTGGTCTTAAGGACGGGCTTGTGCTGGTAGGCTTTAAGAAGGGATTTAAGTTTCACCGGGAGAGGATGGAACAAAAGGAAAACAAAGATATACTATCAAATGCATTGGAAGAAACCCTGAAACAAAAAGTTGAAGTTCAGTTCGTAATGCTGGGAGATAACCCAGAAGACGACCCTTTGGTAAGGAAGGCCATCGAAATGTTCGGTCAGGAAATGGTGGAAATCAAAGACTAGAGGAGGAAAGGAAATGGGTTTTGGTAGTTTCGGGAACCTGAACAAGATGATGAAGCAAGCGCAAAAAATGCAGCAAGAGATGATGAAACTGCAGGAAGAGTTGAAGGAGAGGACAGTCGAAGCATCGGCAGGCGGCGGAGCGGTCAAGGTAACAGTAACCGGCAGTCAGGAACTGGTTTCGATTTCAATTGCGCCGGAGGTAGTAGATCCGGACGACGTGGAGATGTTACAGGATCTTGTTCTGGCAGCTGTCAACGAGGGATTGAATAAGGCTCGGGAAATGGCAAAATCTGAGATGGCTAAGATTACAGGAGGGGTTACCCTTCCTGGGTTCTGACCCGGCCCGACGCCAGGCCACAGATGGACGCCGAATTGACACTGATGAATACTGATATTTTTATCAGACGCAGATTGACGCAGACGCTTGTTTATTGGGGGAGTCCTTGTGCTTTGGCGGCATATCAGGACTTGGAGCATGCACTAATAGGGAGTGCGTCAGCATCGAGAGTTTCATCTGTACCTATAACACATCGGCTTACACTCATCTCAATTCTAAGTTGTCTGTGTGCATCCTTAAACATCTGTGTTAATCTGTGGCTCACTCATGAGGACCTGCAGATGTGATGAACGCCAGTGGTTTTTAAAAACGCGGAGGAAAGAGAATGCGCCTGGCCAGACCTTTGGAAAAGCTCATAGATGAACTTTTAAAACTGCCGGGAATAGGGCCTAAAAGCGCCCAGAGGCTAGCCCTTTTTATCTTAAAAATGGAGCCATCAGAAGTGCGCCGTTTGGCTGCGGCGATGATAGAAGCCAGGGAAAAGGTGTTTCCCTGTTCGCGTTGTGGTAACCTGACGGACCAAGATCCCTGCTGGGTGTGTGCAGATGAAAAAAGAGATGAATCCGTGATCTGCGTGGTGGAAGAGGCGGGCGACGTGATGTCGATTGAACGAACAGGTTACCGGGGGCTTTACTATGTTCTCAACCAAGAGCCTCACCTCATGGAAGAAGGTGCTTTGGAAAAACTTAAGTTGGCAGGACTACTCGATATGGTTGACAAAGGGCGGGTGAAGGAGATAATTCTTGCCACTAACCCTACGGTGGATGGAGAATTAGTGGCCCGCTACATAGCAGGCATGGTAAAAGCCAAGGGGGTAAAAATAACCAGGCCTGCTCACGGCCTGCCGGTAGGAGGGGATATAGAGTACAGCGATGCTTTGACCTTGCGTAAGGCTTTGGAAGGCCGGCAAGAGATATAATGTGAATCGTGCAAATCGGGTGCAAAATGCAAAATGTGCAAAAATGGGGACGGTTCCTATCTTGCATGATGGGGTAACGAAACAGAAGATCGGGATATGGGAGTATGAAAGTCAGATTCCGGGCATAAACATGGACCAGGGATGACATGCTTGATGGCCCGGAGGCGAAGGAGATTGATAAATCTCAAATACATTGTGGAACGCATCAAAGTCTTTCTTTTTCCTGAGGAAGAGCTGGCAATGAATAAGCCCGTACCTTTAGAGGATTTGTTGGCCCAGGCATACCAAGACTGGGTTGTGGCCCGGTTGCTTTTTGACGAGAACCAGGATCCGGACATGATTGACTTTACTATATACAACCTCAAAGCAGCAGAACATCGCTACTGTTATCTGTTGAAAAAAGCCAGACAGGAATACAATATCGATTGCGCTTACCATAGACAGCCCACGAACTCTTTTGAAGCAGGTCTTTTCCTTTAGCTGACGGAGGTGAGCGGGTTTGGAGACGGTAAACATTGTGATGGGGGCCTTTTTCCTGGCCGTAATCTTACTGATACTGGCTCAAGTTCTTTTACAGCCTATCAAACTGGTATGGAAACTTCTACTGAATTCTGCTATTGGTCTGGCGATGTTAATGGCATTCAATTATTTTGGGGGCTACTTCGATTTCAGTATACCGGTTAACATCATAACTGTTTTGATTGCCGGATTCTTGGGGATCCCAGGACTTATTCTTTTAGCCTGTTTTAAGCTTATCATTTAATCGAGCCAGTTTGAAGACAAACAGCACAACCAGAAGCTCAATCGCCAGCAGGGCGATTTTTTTATGGCCAGAGCTCGCAGAAAGGGAAAGCATAGACTGAAAACCTTTTGGGTGGATAAATATGCGTAATATTTAGCAAATGAGATATATCATTGACGTCAATGTGAGATTATCTTATACTAAACAAATAGCATGAAATAACATTTATGTACTTTGTATACAAAAACTACAATGCATCCGTGCTTGGCATTTTGGGGGGTGTGAGTTCCAGCAATATTATTATGGAAAGAGTAGTCGAAGCTTATGTAGGCGAATATGCCAGCGGCAAGAGCGAAGTGGCCATCAACCGTGCTCTCGAACTGAAGGAACAAAGCTGGGAGGTAACCCTGGTTGACCTCGATACAGTGGAACCGTTTTATACTCTTCGGCCGCTTAAGGCCCTGCTAGAGAAAAAAGGAATAACGGTCGTGGGGTGGGAAGCAAAAGAGACCTTTGGATTGGGAGAGACCGGAGGCCTGATAAAGCCAGCGGTAAGGTGGGTGCTCAAACGTTCGGGGTGCATCATAATGGACATAGGTTATGGGGTTCACGGGGCTCATACCTTGAACCTAGTGGAAGGAGCTTATGATGACCCACATCTAAAGGTATTGGCGGTTGTAAACGTCGCTCGGCCTATGACCGCGACTGTGGGCGACATCATCGATTACGTGAAACACTTGGGACGGGTGGACGGGTTAGTCAGCAATAACCATTTGGGGAATGACACCACCGTCGAGTTCGTGGAACAGGGTCATCGCGTGGTGCTCGAAGCCGCGGAGTCCTTGGGTATACCGGTGGTTTGCGCCGCGGTCGATGAGAGGCTGCGGGAAGAAGTGGCCAAAATAGACTTCGCAGGGGTACCGGTTAGGTATATCAAGAGATATATGCCTGGTGCCATATGGTAGGCATTTTATCGCTAGGAAAATACCAAACTAAACATGATCGACAGGAGGTGCTTGATTGGTGGAAAAACCGATTACCGGAACTAAGAAAGCGTTCATGACTGGAAATGAAGTGGTTGCTTGGGCGGCTTTGGCGGCCAAAGCTGATATAATGTTCGGCTACCCTATCACTCCGCAAAACGAGATAATGCACTACTGGACCCGCTTGGCTCCTAAGTTCAACCGGGAATTTCTACAAACAGAGGACGAAATCTCCGCTGGTTTTACGGTGTGTGGAGCGGTACAGGCTGGTAAGAAAGCGTTTACTGCTACGGCAGGGCCGGGCAATGTCTTGATGCAAGAACCTTTCGGAATGGCGGAGGGAATGCGTTTGCCTACAGTAGCCATTATCCAGCAAAGAGGAGGGCCTTCGTCGGGCACGGTCGTGTATTCGCAGCAAGAAGTTACTTTAACTACATATGGGGGAAACGGAGAAGGCCACCGCATAGTGTACTCTACTTCTACGCATCAAGAGTTGTTTGACTACGTTATCAAGGCTTTCAACACTGCCTGGAAATATCGTTTCCCGACTTTTGTGCTGGGGGATGGATACCAGGCGAAGATGAGAGAACCGTTGGAGATATACGATCCAGAAGAAAAGGGAATAGAACTGGTGCCGGCGAAACCGCTGG
The DNA here is from genome assembly GCF_000092405.1 of Syntrophothermus lipocalidus DSM 12680. Lineage (NCBI taxonomy): Bacteria > Bacillati > Bacillota > Clostridia > Eubacteriales > Syntrophomonadaceae > Syntrophothermus > Syntrophothermus lipocalidus. The sequence goes on from NC_014220.1 coordinate 44,601, forward strand.
TTGGACTCCCTGGAAGTATTGGGGACGAGCGCGAGCCTGCCCATCTCTGTAACATATACAGCCTGGAAGAAGAGCTTTATGAAGTCGTACTGAAGCTGGCCCAGGCGTATGAAGCGGTGGCGCCCGAGATAGTTGAATGGGATGAAAAGATGTGCGATGATGCGGAAATCATTGTTGTCTCCCATGGAGTAGTTTCCCGGGCGGCATATGATGCGGTCGGTATCCTGAGGGACGAGGGAATCAAGGTCGGGTATTTTAGGCCCATCACTTTGAGGCCGTTCCCAGAAAAGCAACTGAGAGAAGCCATTAAAAGGAGCGGGGCTAAAAAGATGCTCATAGCCGAGTCTTCTTATGGGCAGCTGATGAGGTTGGTCCGGCAAGAAATTTACGGTGAAACCATAGAAATTCATGGGCTTTTGATGCCGGGGCTCGGTATCGTGGATTCGGATATCGTGGCCAAGGCCAAGAGTTTGCTATAGGGAGGAGGTACAGCATGGCAAGCGTGCAACCAGCAATGCCGAAATCGTGGTATTTGCCGAGTAAACCGCACAAGTTCTGCCCGGGTTGTGGGCACGGCATCGTGCTGAAGGCTTTAGGGGAAGTGATCGATGAACTGGATATCCAAAACCGGGTGGTATTCGGGTGTGATATCGGTTGCTCTCTCTTATCGTGGAACTTTTTTGCGGTCGACAGCACCCAGACCCATCACGGAAGAACTACCCCGGTAATGGTTGGAATGAAAAGGGCTAATCCAGACTTGATATGCGTGGGTTATATGGGGGATGGAGGAGGATATTCTATTGGTTCCCAACACGTTCTCAATTCAGCGGTTCGCAACGAAAAAGTCACTTTAATTCTGGTGAACAACACCAATTATGCCATGACCGGAGGACAGTTAGCTCCCACCACCCTGCCTGGGCAAATAACTGAAACGACTCCTTACGGGCGGGACGTTGCCAAGACAGGATACCCCACGCGGGGGCCGGAAATGCTGGCGGCCATTACCACAGACGGTGCTTACATTGCCCGGGGTACAGTGGCAAAGTTCCGCCAGATGAAGAATTTCATTAAACGGGCCGTGCAGAACCAGATGGAGGGTAATGGCTTTTCGTTTGTGGAATGTCTCTCGACTTGCCCTACCAACTGGAGAACAAACGCTAGACAGACGTGGGATTTTCTGGAGGACGAGATGGAAGCTTATTTCAAGGTCGGAGAACTGAAAAGCCCGTTTGGAAAGGGGGAAAAGTAAATGAGACCGCTCACTAGAGTAGTTTTAGCCGGAGAAGGAGGTCAGGGGGTACAGGCGGTAGCGGAAATACTGGCTGAGGCAGCTTACAACGAAGGCAAACAGGCCCTCTATATTCCAAACTTTGGGCTCGAACAGCGGGGAGGCGTGTCGGTAGCTTTTATCCAGGTGGGAGATAAACGCATCGGAGCACCGAAGTTTCCTAAAGGAGATGTAGTGGTAGCTCTCAGCGGGCGGGCGGTTCTCAGAACGCACCAGTATTCTGGACCGAACACGATTTATGTTTATGACTCGTCGTTCAAGCTAGAACACGACGATCTTCCCCCTGAAGCGCGTAGGATCCTCAGCATTCCAGCGTTGGAAAAAGCCAAGGAACTGCACCCGCGGGTGTTTAACATAGTAGTAATGGGGGCGGTCCTAGGATTTACTGACATCGTCTCGTATGAAGCTGCTAAGGAAGCGTTGGAAAAACAGTTAGGCTACAAATTCCAAAAAGATCCCGGATTGAGAGACCTGAATTACCGCGCTCTCGACGCCGGGATCGAGTTAGCAAGAGAGGCTTCAAAAGGGGAGGAAGTACGCTATGCCTAAAGGAATTAGCCTTGAACCCATTACGACGGACATGGAAAAAGCGGTGTTTCATTTATTCCCAGCCCTGTGCAAGGGGTGCGGGCTCTGCCGGGAAAAATGCCCGACTGGTACGATTGTATGGTCTGATACCTTAGGAGTGTATGGTACGCCAGCAGTTGAGCCCAAGGATATCGAGAGCTGCATCGCTTGTATGATCTGCGAACAGGTCTGTCCTGACTGTGCTATCAGAATAGATAGGAAGAAGAAAGAAAAGAAGGGCACGAACTAGCCTGTATATTAAGAAGAAATAGCCTGCAGAACCCTTGTTTTGAGCATAGATGAGCGTGGATTGCAGAAAAATTGTATTGAAAGGTTGTCTGTTCAAGAAGTATAATCATAATGCGGTAAAAGCCTCTTGAAGCGTTGGGGACGCAAAGAGGAACACAAAATACAAAAAAATAATTTTGTTACTTGACTGGGTGGAGTACCGCATGCTAATATAAATCTTGCGCGCGGCAAGGCGCGCGGGGAAAGAGATCTTAGAAAACTGAACAGCGGAGCCTAGTGCTTATGAATACGAGGATGGCCAGAGTAATTCTGGGGCAAAGATAAGCAAGGATTAGATGGAGAGTTTGATCCTGGCTCAGGACGAACGCTGGCGGCGTGCCTAACACATGCAAGTCGAGCGGTCCGGCACTCAGCACAGTGCTCATTCGGGGGATGTAGGAAGTAGAGGGAGAGGCGATTGGAGCAGGTAATTAGGGGATGAGTGAGCAGTGAGCTGAGTGCCGGATAGCGGCGGACGGGTGAGTAACGCGTGGGTAATCTACCCATAAGAGGGGGATAACACTGGGAAACCGGTGCTAATACCGCATAAGCTATTCGGTATGCATGTACTGGATAGTAAAGGTGGCCTCTGGAGCAAGCTACCGCTTATGGATGAGCCCGCGTCTGATTAGCTAGTTGGTGGGGTAACGGCCTACCAAGGCGACGATCAGTAGCCGGCCTGAGAGGGTGGACGGCCACACTGGGACTGAGACACGGCCCAGACTCCTACGGGAGGCAGCAGTGGGGAATATTGCGCAATGGGGGGAACCCTGACGCAGCGACGCCGCGTGAGCGACGAAGGCCTTCGGGTTGTAAAGCTCTTTTATTAGGGACGAAATCCCGCATGCGAATAGTGTGTGGGGATGACGGTACCTAATGAATAAGCCCCGGCTAACTACGTGCCAGCAGCCGCGGTAAGACGTAGGGGGCGAGCGTTGTCCGGAATTACTGGGCGTAAAGAGCGTGTAGGCGGGCTGTTAAGTCAGGTGTGAAATACCGCAGCTCAACTGCGGGGTGGCATCTGATACTGGCAGTCTTGAGGGCAGGAGAGGGAAGTGGAATTCCTGGTGTAGCGGTGAAATGCGTAGATATCAGGAGGAACACCAGTGGCGAAGGCGGCTTCCTGGACTGGCCCTGACGCTGAGACGCGAAAGCGTGGGGAGCAAACAGGATTAGATACCCTGGTAGTCCACGCTGTAAACGATGGGCACTAGGTGTAGGAGGTATCGACCCCTTCTGTGCCGCAGCTAACGCAATAAGTGCCCCGCCTGGGGAGTACGGTCGCAAGGCTGAAACTCAAAGGAATTGACGGGGGCCCGCACAAGCGGTGGAGCATGTGGTTTAATTCGATGCAACGCGAAGAACCTTACCAGGGCTTGACATCCTGCGGACCTGGTGGAAACACTGGGGTGCCTTAGGGAAACTTAAGGAACGCAGAGACAGGTGGTGCATGGTTGTCGTCAGCTCGTGTCGTGAGATGTTGGGTTAAGTCCCGCAACGAGCGCAACCCTTGCTGTTAGTTGCTAACGGGTGAAGCCGAGCACTCTAACGGGACTGCCGGTGACAAGCCGGAGGAAGGTGGGGATGACGTCAAATCATCATGCCCTTTATGCCCTGGGCTACACACGTGCTACAATGGCCGGTACAGAGAGAAGCGAAGCCGCGAGGTGGAGCAAATCTCAAAAGCCGGTCTCAGTTCGGATTGCAGGCTGCAACTCGCCTGCATGAAGTCGGAATCGCTAGTAATCGCGAATCAGAACGTCGCGGTGAATGCGTTCCCGGGCCTTGTACACACCGCCCGTCACACCACGAAAGCTGGCAACACCCGAAGCCGGTGAGCCAACCCGGCACTCAAGTGGTGGGAAAAGACTTTAGGAGATGGTTGCTGAAGGACAGAGGAAGCATCTTCGGAGCGAGTTCTCGCCAGTTGAGTGCCGGGAGGCAGCCGTCGAAGGTGGGGCTGGTGATTGGGGTGAAGTCGTAACAAGGTATCCGTACCGGAAGGTGCGGATGGATCACCTCCTTTCTAAGGAGCAAGAAAGTGGAGGGAATTGTCGGAGACAATTCCAAAAGAATTGTCTAACTTCCAACTTCCCGCCTCCCACTTCCATTCTCCTAGGTCGATCGCTAGGCTTCCGCTGTTTTGGTTTATAAAAACAACAATGATGTTGGTTCTTTGAAAACTGCACAAGAGAGAATTAGCGCGTTTTAGGTCAAGCGTAGTAAGGGCGTACGGTGGATGCCTAGGCGCCAAGAGGCGAAGAAGGGCGTGGCAAGCTGCGAAAAGCCACGGGGAGCTGCAAGCGAGCGAAGATCCGTGGATACCCGAATGGGGGAACCCGGTACCTGGGAACAGGTATCATCCCTACCTGAACACATAGGGTAGGAGAGGCGAGACCCGGCGAACTGAAACATCTTAGTAGCCGGAGGAGAAGAAAGCAAGAGCGATTCCCTTAGTAGCGGCGAGCGAAAGGGGAAGAGCCTAAACCGTGCAGGTGTTAAAGGCTGCAGTCGTTGCCTGTACGGGGTAGAGGGGATGTTCGAGGTAGAGCTGCAGATTTACCGGAGCCGAAGGCTGTTTAGGAGAACGAGGCTGGAAAGCCTGACCGCAGAGGGTGAAAGTCCCGTATTCGGAAAGCAGTTGTAGGTTCTAGAGCATACCCCGAGTACCGCTGGACACGTGGTATCCGGTGGGAATCAGGGAGGACCACCTCCTAAGGCTAAATACTACCTAGCGACCGATAGCGCATAGTACCGTGAGGGAAAGGTGAAAAGCACCCCGGGAGGGGAGTGAAATAGAACCTGAAACCGTATGCCTACAAGCAGTCAGAGTCCGGCACTCAACTCAGTGCTCATTTATGGATTAAGAAGGAGTTATTGACCCGGGAGGGGGAGTAACGGAAAAGAGTGAGGTGTGCATTGAGTTGAGTGCCGGATGATGGCGTACTTTTTGTAGAACGGGCCGGCGAGTTACGGTAGCAAGCGAGGTTAAGCCTGATTAAGGGTGGAGCCGAAGCGAAAGCGAGTCTGAAGAGGGCGAATAGTTTGCTGCTGTAGACCCGAAACCGGGTGATCTACCCATGTCCAGGGTGAAGCGGTGGTAAAGCATCGTGGAGGCCCGAACCAGATGGCGTTGAAAAGCCAGTGGATGAGGTGTGGGTAGGGGTGAAATGCCAATCGAACCCGGAGATAGCTGGTTCTCCCCGAAATAGCTTTAGGGCTAGCCTCAGGGGTTTCTTAGCGGAGGTAGAGCACTGGTTGGGCTAGGGGCCTTACCCGGTTACCGAACCTTCCCAAACTGCGAATGCCGTTAAGTGAACCCTGGGAGTCAGACTATGGGTGATAAGGTTCATAGTCGAGAGGGAAACAGCCCAGACCGCCAGTTAAGGTCCCAAATCCAGGCTAAGTGGGAAAGGAAGTGGGGTTGCGAAGACAGCCAGGATGTTGGCTTAGAAGCAGCCATCATTCAAAGAGTGCGTAATAGCTCACTGGTCAAGTGACCCTGCGCCGAAAATGTAACGGGGCTCAAGTCTGGAACCGAAGCTGCGGATATGGAGGTTGGAGGCCAGAGGTAGGAAGTAGGAAGAGGGGCTAAAGAGACCTGGAGGACAGAGCATATGGCTATTAGAGGATATGAAGACCTAGAGGTATACCAACTTGGGTACCAACTGGCAATGATGGTACATCGGAAGAGCCAGGAGATGCCAGCGAGTGAGAGATACGAACTAGGTCGACAGATTCGGAAGGCGGCGATATCAGTACCGGCCAATATAGCGGAAGGATATGGTCGCAAGGATTCTGCAAAAGAGTTCAAGCACTTTCTTAGGAACGCTATGGGTTCAGTAAACGAGGTACAGGTTTATATAGACATGATGAAGGACCTGGGATATGTAGATGGAAGGGCCCATGAGGAACTAAGGAGTGGGTATGCTCTGTTAGGGAAGAAACTATACCATTTGATAAAGAGTTGGAACAGAGATGAATGATCCGACTTCCGACTTCCGGCCTCCAACTTCCATGTGGTAGGGGAGCGTTCTTACTGGGCAGAAGCCATACCGTAAGGAATGGTGGACTGGTAAGAAGAGAGAATGCCGGCATGAGTAAGCGAGAAGGCAGGTGAGAATCCTGTCCGCCGAAAGCCTAAGGTTTCCTGGGGAAGGCTCGTCCACCCAGGGTAAGCCGGGACCTAAGCCGAGGCCGAAAGGCGTAGGTGATGGAGAATCGGTTGAGAATCCGATGCCACCTTCAGACCGATTGAGCGAAGGGGTGACGCAGGAGGGTAGGCGAAGCGCACGGATGGAAAAGTGCGTCCAAGCCCGTAGGGTGCAAGGCAGGCAAATCCGCCTTGCGGAGAGCCTGAGGGGTGACGGGGAGCGAATATTAGTAGCGAAGTCGCTGAACCCAAACTGCCAAGAAAAGCCTCTAGCGAGGTTTGGGGTGCCCGTACCGCAAACCGACACAGGTAGGCGAGGAGAGAATCCTAAGGCGCGCGAGAGAACCCTCGTTAAGGAACTCGGCAAAATGGCCCCGTAACTTCGGGAGAAGGGGTACCCCGATAGTGTAGCCGTAATATACTTATGGTGGCACGAGGGGGTCGCAGTGACCAGGCCCAGGCGACTGTTTACCAAAAACACAGGTCTCTGCAAAATCGAAAGATGAAGTATAGAGGCTGACGCCTGCCCGGTGCCGGAAGGTTAAGGGGAAGGGTTATCCGGCACTCAATGGTCTTTACCAGGAGGAGATAAAGTGTACTACGTGTATGTATTAGTAAGCGAAGAGGGAAAGACGTATCTAGGATACACGTCAGACCTCAAGCGGCGGATACAGGAGCACAATGAAGGCAGGAACAAGTGGACACGTGGGCACAGAAGGAGATTAGCATACTATGAAGCGTATGCGAGCGATGCGGACGCAAGGAGAAGGGAAAGGAATCTCAAGCGTTCGGGACAGGCCAGAAGATGGCTTAGGGAGCGCATACGGGAGAGCGTGAAGTAGAGACCATTGAGTGCCGGAGAAGCTCTGAACCGAAGCCCCGGTGAACGGCGGCCGTAACTATAACGGTCCTAAGGTAGCGAAATTCCTTGTCGGGTAAGTTCCGACCCGCACGAAAGGCGTAACGATCTGGGCGCTGTCTCGACGAGGGGCTCGGTGAAATTGTAATACCGGTGAAGATGCCGGTTACCTGCGACAGGACAGCAAGACCCCGTGGAGCTTTACTGTAGCCTGATATTGGATTTTGGCAGGTCATGTACAGGATAGGTGGGAGGCTGGGAAGCAGGGCCGCCAGGTTCTGTGGAGCCGTTGGTGGGATACCACTCTTGGCTTGCTGGAGTTCTAACCTGCCCCCGTGAGCCGGGGGAGGGACAGTGTCAGGTGGGCAGTTTGACTGGGGCGGTCGCCTCCTAAAGGGTAACGGAGGCGCCCAAAGGTTTCCTCAGCGCGGATGGAAATCGCGCGTAGAGTGCAAAGGCAGAAGGGAGCTTGACTGCGAGAGGGACGCTTCGAGCAGGGACGAAAGTCGGGCTTAGTGATCCGGCGGTACCGAGTGGAAGGGCCGTCGCTCAACGGACAAAAGCTACCCCGGGGATAACAGGCTTATCTCCCCCAAGAGTCCACATCGACGGGGAGGTTTGGCACCTCGATGTCGGCTCATCGCATCCTGGGGCTGGAGAAGGTCCCAAGGGTTGGGCTGTTCGCCCATTAAAGCGGTACGTGAGCTGGGTTCAGAACGTCGTGAGACAGTTCGGTCCCTATCCGTCGCAGGCGCAGGAGAATTGAGGGGAGCTGTCCCTAGTACGAGAGGACCGGGATGGACAGACCGCTGGTGTACCAGTTGTTCCGCCAGGGGCACAGCTGGGTAGCTATGTCTGGAACGGATAAGCGCTGAAAGCATCTAAGCGCGAAGCCGACCCCAAGATGAGTTCTCCCACCCGGCACTCAGTGAGGTACTTGTTAAGAGAGAGTTAGGAAACGAAGGAGAAGAAACGGGCAATGGCGAAAGGAAGCAGGTATCTGACTGAGTGCCGGGGTAAGACCCCAGCAAGACTAGCTGGTAGATAGGCCGGGGGTGTAAGCACAGCAATGTGTTGAGCCGACCGGTACTAATAGGTCGAGGGCTTGACCTAAGCGCTTTAAAATCTCTTGTGCAGTTTTGAGAGAGCCTAGAATAAGCCACAGATGAACACAGATTTACACAGATGAGCACAGATAAATAAAAAATACAAATAAAAATATCAGTGTTAATCAGTGTTAATCTGACGGTCTACACAGAGTCGAGATTGGTGGAACATAAAGATTGGCCTGCTAGAAGAAGGGTCAGTCGTAATTTTCAAGATAATCAGTGTAAATCAGTGCTAATCAGTGTGTATCTGTGGCTCTGAAAATTGAAATAAAAATTCCTGGTGGCCATAGCGGAGGGGAAACACCCGTTCCCATACCGAACACGGAAGTTAAGCCCTCCAGCGCCGATGGTACTGCTAACGCGGGAGAGTAGGTCGCTGCCAGGATCTATTTTCTAAAACCCAGCTTTAATGCTGGGTTTTTGATTTGCGAGGGGAAGAAAAAGGACTGTGTACATTTCGGGGCCGAACGGCATATTGTAGGATACGGCCTGATTGAAGTATGCTAAAGAAAACGAGGGGTTACACTAAAAAAAACCTTGAGTAAGGATGTTGAAAAGATGCAGGCAAAATCGGTATTCGCGAAAAATTGTGCCAGGAAAGGGCAAGTGTTGCCTCGTTGCAAGCTTTGTGATGAGGTACCGGAAGAGGGGCTGCGAGGAGGCTACTTGATAAACGGGATATTCATCTGCCGTGGATGTGAGGCGGTGATAATGAGATTGCAGGTGGGGACCCCGGATTACGAGGAAATGTTGAATCGCATAAAAAAACTTTGGGAATAGCGCAACGGTGTTTGCGCTAATTTTTTACATGTGCGTGCCAGTTGAGTAATATTTAATAAGGACCGGGAGGGAAATGCAACTTTGCGGTTAGTGGTGGAGGGAAGGCTTATGTTGGAGGGCCGTGCACCCATCTATGAAGCCCTGGTTCGGTACCGGCAAGAACGTAACGTTTTATTACACATGCCGGGACATGCAGGGGGATGCGGCTTTTGGTCGAAAGAATTCAAGGATATCGGTTCTCTCGACTTTACGGAGATTCCTGGATTAGACGATTTGCATGAACCTACTGGCTGTATAAAAGAGGCAAGAGAGCTTTTAGCTTCAGCTTTTGGGGCGGAGGAAAGTTTCTTTCTGGTTAATGGTGCGACTTCCGGTATTCAGGCTTTGTTCCTTGCAACCTGCGAAGAGGGAAAGCCGGTTTTGGTGCCTAGGAACGGGCACCGTTCGTTCCTGGCCGGACTAGTCTTGTCCGGAGCAGTGCCGGTTTATTACCAGTCCGAGGTCATGGAACCCTGGGGGATCGAGGTAGGACCACGGATACAAGAGATAGCCCGCCTGCTAGAGAACCACCCCGACGCTTCTGGTGTGTTCGTGGTGGCGCCTACCTTTTACGGTACTGTTACCGATGTAGGACTTATCGTACAGATAGCAGGTACATATGATAAGATGGTATTAGTGGACGAGGCTCACGGAGCCCACTTCCGTTTTCATCCAAAGCTACCGGCTCCTGCATTGTCTTTGGGGTGCGCGGCAGCAGTGCACGGCATGCACAAGGTTTTGCCTGCTTTGACCCAGGGGGCAGCCTTGCATCTGGGAGCTGGCTATACACGAAGACGGGAGTTGAGACAGGCTTTTGATTATTTGACCACTACAAGCCCGTCTTATCCTTTGCTCGCTTCTTTGGACCTGGCCCGTTTGTTCATGGAACAACAGGGGCAAGATGCGTTGGAGCGGGCCTTGGGCTGGGCAGAGAAATACCGGGCGGCGATCAGATCCATACCAGGAATGGACTGCCCCGGGGAAGAGTTTCTATCTGTTCCGGGAGTGAAAGCTTACGACGGGTTAAAGGTTTTAGTCGTTATAGACCGGTTCCCTTTGACCGGATACCAGCTAGAGGAGATACTCCGGGAGCGGTTTCGGATTCAAGTGGAAATGGCAGGTAGAGACTACATTCTGGCCATGTTTTCGATGTTTCACGATGAGGATGATTGGAGACACCTGTATAAAGCTCTTGTGAGTATCAGCGCGAATTACAGGATGGACGGCAAAGGGGAAAGACCCCGGGTACCGGTTCCTCCTGTTTCTCAACCTGTACTGACGCCCCGGCAGGCATTTTTTGCGCGCAAGAGAAAGGTTAAGCTGTCCGAGCTGGTGGGAGAAGTCGCCGCTGAAATGGTGGCCGGTTATCCGCCTGGTATACCGTGTCTCGTACCAGGGGAACAGGTAACGCCTGAGGCCTATGATTACCTGGTGTTTCTCAAGAACAGCGGGGCTCGCATTCAAGGGCCGGAAGACCCAGAGCTTAACTGCCTGTACGTAGTGGATGACTTGGACAAACGTTAACCTTCAGAAGTCTCATTTTCATTCTCTAGTGGTGACTCGGATGAGAGTCATGAAGGTCTGTGGCCCGGAAAGGAATCGATCATGCATAGAAAATGTTTTATAAGCTTTGAAGGAATCGACGGAGCAGGCAAGACTACCCAAGTAGAACTTTTATATAGGAAACTGATGGATGTCGGATTTTCAGTCGTAGCGGTTAGGGAGCCAGGAAGTACTCCCTTGTCGGAGAAAATCCGGGAGCTGCTGCTCGACGTGCGAAACCAAGATATCAGTTCCTCAGCAGAGTCTTTTTTGTACGCGGCTGCCAGAAGCCAATTAGTAGCCGAGATTATCAAACCGGCTTTGGATGCGGGGAAGGTAGTCATAGCCGACCGCTACGTGGACTCTACGATAGCTTATCAAGGGTACGGGCGGGGAATGGACATAGAATTTTTGAAGCGGCTGAATCTTCTTGCTACCGGGGGATTGATGCCGTGCCTTACAATACTTCTCGACCTTCCCCCAGAAGAGGGTATAGCACGAAGGGGGGAACTGCCGCTCGACCGCCTAGAGAGAGAAGGGATTGGTTTTCACAGGGCAGTGAGAGAGGGTTACTTGACTCTGAGCAGGTCCGAACCGGATCGGATAATGGTCGTGGACGCCAGACTTCAGGTAGAAGATGTTCACGAGCAGATACTGAAACGGGTTTTAGAACGCTTGCGTCGTTCGAATTGCACCGCCTCGACCGACGTTGAGAAAGAGAAATCTAAAGACTGAGAAGGATGATATGGTGGTTAGGATTGAGGGACACGGGCGAAAAACGGCTGATTATACCCGAAGCGGAGAACCTGTCTCTGCTAAGGGAGTCGAAGGGGCTAACAGCAAATTCGGGCAAAGCCTTAAGGAAAGAGAAGAGTCTTACTGCTATCAAAGGATGCAAGAACTGCTGGAAGAAATTGATAAAATGGCTGACAAGCTAGCCAAAAGCCTGGATCTTTCCAATCTGATGCGTTACCGGCAAATGGTAAAGGAATTTTTAAAAGAAGCCACCAAACGGGCTTACCTCCTGCGAGAAGAGAAGGGGATGTCTCGGCGGGGAGGCAGTTCGCTTTTGGTGACTGTTCGCACGGTAGATACCGAGACAGAAGAACTGTTGAAAAGTTTCGTATCTCGCAAGACAACCCCGGATGAGATTCTCGCTACTCTGGACAAGATACGGGGGCTTCTGGTAGATCTCTTAGGTTGAGAGAGAAGTGTGTTTCGAGGGACATTAGGAAGAATGGATGCATTCGCAGGTATTGTGGGGCAACAAAAAGCGGTGTCTTTTTTGCAGACTGTTTTACAGCAAGGTTCACCTGTTCACGCTTACTTGTTCGTAGGTCCTCCGGGTATAGGTAAGACGCGAGCGGCGACGGCCTTTGCCTGCTCTCTTCTGGAAGCTGGTGCCGCTGCAGGCGGCAGAACTTGGGAAAGAGAGAACCATCCTGATCTGTTTGTGGCGGGAAAGACTGGCTCTAAGGTGAGCATTACCGAGGTAAGGCGTCTAGAAGAATGGCTGGCTTACCACCCGTACCTATCCTCTTACCGCGTGGCGCTCTTTCCCGATGCGCATTTGCTGTCCATGGAAGCCGCAAACGCGCTGCTGAAAACCTTGGAAGAACCCCCGGCCTATGCGGTTATCGTTTTGATAAGCGACGAAGCGGACGTACTGCCGACGGTGAGATCTCGCTGTCAAGAGGTGAAGTTTAATCCTTTGCCGGTTCCTCTTCTGGAGCAAACCCTTTTACAGGAGGGAACCGACCTGGTCAGAGCGGGTTTGGCAGCTCGTCTGGCTCGCGGCAGCCTGAAGAGAGCTCGCCTTTTCGCAGACTTTCCCGAATTAGGGGAATCCTTGTTCCACGGACGGGACTTTTTATTAGAAATGGCTCGTGGCGGGGAGTTGATACTTTTAAGAAAAGCGCAAGAACTGGAAAAAGACGAGATTAAACGCGTATTGTTTTTCAGCATCATGGAGGTATTGCTGAGAGATATCGCCGTATACCACGAAACAAAGGATCAGAGGATGCTGGTCTTTCCCGAAAATATGAACCTGGCTACCGAGTTACCGGTCAAGGTTGAGCGGGTAAAAAGGGTTCTGCAGGAAATGAGCGGTTTGCTCGTCCTGCTCGGGCGCAATATCAATCCTTTGTTGATAAACTTGAATATTCTGTTTCAAATTAGACGGGCAGTTAAGGAGGAGTAGAGATGCCGGTCGTGGTTGGAGTTAGGTTTAAACCGGCGGGGAAGATATACTACTTTAACGGAGAGGACGTGGAACTCAAGGTAGGAGACAAGGTAATAGTAGAAACGGCTAGGGGAATAGAGTTTGGGGAAGTGGTTATCGGCCGCCGAGAAGTAGACGAAGGCAGGCTGGTTCTGCCTTTGAAAAATGTTATCCGCAAGGCTACAGAACAAGATATGAGGCAGGCGGAGGAGAACCGCAAACGTGAGGTCGAGGCCTACGCTATCTGCGAAGCAAAAATCAAGGAACACGGCTTACCCATGAACCTGATCGACGTAGAATACACCTTTGACCGGGGAAAAATAATCTTTTATTTTACGGCGGAAGGCCGAGTTGACTTCCGGGAACTGGTACGGGATCTGGCCAGCGTTTTTCGTACCAGGATTGAGCTTAGACAGATTGGAGTCCGCGACGAAGCAAAAATGCTGGGGGGGATTGGAACCTGCGGCCGGGTGCTGTGCTGTGCAACTTTTTTGGGGGATTTTGAACCGGTGTCAATACGAATGGCTAAAGACCAAAACTTATCGCTCAATCCCACCAAGATATCTGGGATCTGCGGCCGCTTAATGTGCTGTCTCAAGTTCGAATCAGAGACCTATGAAGCTGGAGGGGGGGGAGGTACGAACACAATTGATGGAGAAAAGGATGAATGAACTTAAACTTCTTTTATGGGAGTTATTAGGGGAACTCTCAGAACTCAGGGAGAGGGTCAGTCTTTTAGAGCAAAGACTGAACGTACCTGCTTCCGGCGAAACCGATACAAGAGCTACGGTGGGAGATGGACAAAACCTGGTAGACTTGTATTTGGAGGGATATCACGTCTGTCCTATGGCTTACGGACGGGTGCGAGAAGAAGAGTGCTTGTTTTGCGTGGTGTTCTTAGCAAAGAGTGGTGGTCAAAATGAATTGTCGGGAAGATGAGACTTTAGATGATCTTCTTCGGGATAACCTGCGGGTTGTTCAAGGAAAGAAAGGGTACCGTTTTTCCGTAGATGCGGTGTTGCTCGCCGCTTTTGCGACGCTCGGCCGTGGGAGTCAGGTATGTGAGCTTGGGGCAGGCAGTGGGGTCATTTCGGTTTTGCTGGTACAAAGAGACAAGAGCTGTAGTATTAAAGCCTTGGAAGTGCAGGACAGCCTGTGGGATCGGGCTGTTCGTACAGTCAAACTTAACGGTCTTGAGGATAACATAGAAGTTATTAAGGGTGACATTCGCCGGGTGCGCGAGATCTTCCCGGCAGGGGGTTTTGACTTGGTTGTGGCAAACCCGCCCTTTTGGAGGATCGGAGAAGGGCTGTTGCCAGAAGATCCAGAGGTTGCCGCAGCCTGCCACGAGGTGGTTGTAACTCTGGAAGAAGTTATAGGGGCAGCCGCATACCTTTTGCGGCTTGGAGGAAAACTGGCCTTGATCCAACGAGCGGCACGTCTCGATGAAGTTATCCGCCTGTCCCATCAATACCGGGTTCCGGTCAAGAGGATTCGCATGGTGCACCCACACCAGGGACGTCCGGCCAACCTGGTATTGACTGAAGGCACAAAAGGAGCCAAGCCGGGGGTAACGGTTCTTTCGCCGTTAGTAATCTACGAAGATACGGGGATCTATACTTCCGAGGTGATAAGCCTTTATTACGGGGAGGAGCGCTGATGGGAACTCTCTACGTATGTGCAACACCCATCGGTAACCTCGAAGATGCCAGTATTCGTCTGATTAAAGTGCTGCGAAAGGTCGACATTATCGCTTGCGAAGATACGCGGCGCACAGCCAAACTATTGCAACGCTACCGGATAACAACCCGTATGACCAGTTATCACCAGCATAACCTGCGCGAAAAGGAAACTTGGTTGATAAACATGCTGCTATCAGGACGAAGTATAGCCCTAGTCTCGGATGCGGGCATGCCAGGCATTTCGGACCCGGGCGAGCTTTTAGTGAAGAGAGCGCTGGCCGAGGGGATTAAGGTTGAAGTAGTGCCTGGGCCCTCAGCCCTGGTGGCGGCCCTGGCCATATCGGGCATGGATACATCTCGTTTTGTTTTTGAAGGGTTTATACCGGCTCGAGCCAGTGAGCGCCAAGCTTTTCTCAAGCGGCTGGCCTCAGAAGACAGAACTATTATACTCTATGAGGCGCCTCACCGTTTATCCCGGACCCTGGAGGACATGGAGGAGATATGGGGGGCAAGGAGACTGGCGGTGGCCAGGGAACTGACCAAGGTACACGAAGAAGTCGTACGGGGCACCCCAGCCGAACTCAAAGAGCATTTTATGTTAAATCCTTGCAAAGGCGAATTGACCCTGGTCGTAGAAGGTTATCACGAGGAACAGGAAACGGTTGCCAAAGAAACACTGCTCAGAGAAATCGAAGAGCTGATGGAAAAAGGAATAGAAAAAAAAGAAGCCTTCAAAATGAAGGCTCGGGAATACGGTTTGAAGAAAAGAGACATTTATGATCTGTATCTGGAGTCTCAAACCCAAAAGACTTCCGGCCCATGATACCACTTAACCCGCTTGCTTAGCGATATCGATCAAGCAACTGCGGCAAATGTTCTTGCCCTTATAGTTCTGAACTTCCTCGGCATTACCGCAGAAAATACAGGCGGGCTCATACTTTTTAAGGATGATCTTTTCGTTATCCACATAGATTTCCAAGGCATCCTTTTCCTCAATGCCCATGGTGCGTCTCAGTTCTATGGGGATGACGATCCTTCCGAGCTCGTCCACCTTGCGAACAACACCTGTAGATCTCATCATGCCTGTCCCTCCCCCCTGTACAAAATTCAGCAGTCAGCGCTCGTATAAACGATACCAAAGCTGGGAGAAACAGTCAAGACATTTTTCGACAAAAAGTTGGAAGCCACAGAGCCAGCACTCAGCTGACAAAAGTTGTAATATATCTAGGAGGCTGTAAAGTGCTCGTCACTGATAAACGACTTAAGCTGAGTGCCGGGTCTGTGGCTGGGTTTTCTTGACATGCAGCCGTTTTTTTTCTATGATCAGGACACATTAGACGGAGGAAGAGGGCCTCTCGAAGCAGACGAGGGGCTTTGTTGTGAAATCGGTCATCTTGCTAAAAAGCGAGGAGGTTTGGGTTATGGGTGATGGCAAGAGTTTTTACATAACGACTCCCATTTACTATCCCAGCGACAACCTGCATATAGGTCATGCTTATACCACGGTAGCTGCGGATTGCATAGCGCGCTACAAGCGGATGCAGGGGTATGACGTGTTCTTTCTCACCGGTTCGGACGAACACGGCCAAAAGATTGAACGCACGGCCCGGGACAAGGGAATGGAACCTAAGGCATACGTAGACAGAATCGTAGACGGATTCAAGGTGTTGTGGGATACCCTGTTAATCAGCCACAATGACTTCATCCGTACCACCGAAGAGCGGCACGAAAAAGCCGTTCAGACTATTTTCCAGAAAGTTTATGAAAAAGGCGATATTTACAAGGCAAAATACGAGGGGTGGTACTGCACTCCTTGTGAAGCCTTTTGGACGGAACGCCAGCTAGTTGACGGTAAATGTCCGGACTGCGACCGCCCGGTGGAGCTGACCCAGGAGGAAAGCTATTTCTTTGCTATGTCCAAGTATGCCGAGCGGTTGCTCAAACACATCGAAGAAAACCCGGACTTCATACAACCCGAATCCAGGCGAAACGAGATGATAAACTTCATCAAATCGGGGCTTGAAGATCTCTGTGTTTCCCGGACTACTTTCGAATGGGGAATACCGATCCCGTTTGCCCCTGGGCACGTCATTTATGTTTGGTTTGATGCTCTGGTAAATTATTTGACTGCCGTGGGATACCCCGACGACCAGGAAAAGTTCGGCAAGTACTGGCCGGCGGATGTACACCTGGTGGGTAAGGATATAGTCCGTTTCCATACTGTAATCTGGCCTACCATTCTCATGGCGGCTGACCTTCCTTTGCCCAAACAGGTTTTCGGCCACGGGTGGCTGATGCTGGAAGGCGGCAAGATGTCGAAATCCAAGGGCAATGTGGTTGACCCTCTGATTCTGGTGGAAAAGTACGGTGTAGACTCTATCCGCTACTACCTGTTGAAGGAACTCAATTACGGGATGGATGGCTACTATTCAGAAGAAATGCTGATAGCCCGCATCAACTCGGATTTGGCCAATGATTTGGGTAACCTGGTCAGCCGGACCATCGGGATGATAGAACGGTACTGCCAGGGCGTGATCCCGGTACCAGGCCCACAAGAAGGGCTGGATCAAGAACTGGTGGATACTGCAGCCGCTGTCTACGGCGAAGTGGGCCGGCAGCTGGACCGTTTGGATTTTTCTTCTGCTTTGGGTGCTGTGTGGCGGCTGATTTCCCGGGCTAACAAGTACATCGACGAGTCGGCACCGTGGTTGCTGGCCCGGGATGAAGCTAAGCGAGAACGCCTGAATACGGTTCTTTATAACCTAGCCGAGGTCATCCGCATTACTGGTATAATGTTGGCGCCATTTATGCCCACCCTGCCAGGGAGAATAAACCGGCAGATTCCGGTATTTGACGATCCCGAGCAACTGAGGTGGGGCGAAGCCGGGAAGTGGGGACTGCTAGTGTCCGGCAGAAAGGTGGCAAAAGGCGAGTCCCTGTTCCCGCGGATTGACTTAAAGACTTTGGAAAAGGATGACAAGGAAACCTCGGCCGAACCTATTGCAGCCGAACCGGGGCCCGAGGTGAATGACTTGCAGGAATTCATAACCATAGATGAGTTCGCGCGCGTCCATCTCCGGGTAGCAGAAGTAATAGCGGCGGAGAAGATGAAGAAGGCAGACAAGCTGCTGGTTCTTAAGGTGAGGCTGGGGGAAGAAGAGCGAACCATAGTAGCCGGCATTGCTCAGCACTACACCCCCGAGGAGCTCGTCGGCAAGAAGATCGTAGTGGTAGCGAATCTGAAACCGACCAAATTAAGGGGAGTCGAATCGCAAGGGATGTTGCTGGCCGCCTCTAATGAAGAGGGGCTGGCTATCCTCACCTTGGACCGGGATCTTCCCTCTGGTTGCAAGATAAAGTGAGCAGAACAGGGGGCATGAAGAATTGGAGGAAGCGTTGCTCATCGATAGCCATGCCCACTTACAGGACAAGGCTTATCGCAAGGATAGGGAGGAAGTCATAGAGCGCGCATTCAGCGGGGGGCTAGCGGGTATCGTTTGCGTGGGATACGATATCGAATCATCTGCCGAAACCTTAGAGCTGGCCCACAGGTACCCCAACATCTTTGCCGTAGTTGGGGTACACCCTCACGATGCGAAAACCCTTAGCGAAGAAGCGCAAAGCGAATTGTTTAGAATGGCCCGGGACCCGAGAGTAGTGGCGGTGGGAGAGATCGGGCTGGACTTTTACCGGGACCTTTCACCGCGAGACGTGCAGCGCGAGGCTTTCCGCGTGCAGATAAGGGTAGCCAAGGAACTGGGCAAACCGATAGTCATCCATGACCGGGATGCGCATCAAGAAGTTCTCCAAATAATTAAAGAAGAAAAAGCGGGTGAGAACGGAGGGGTTATGCACTGCTACTCGGGGAGCTGGCCGATGGCCATCGAGCTGTTGAAACTGGGATTCTATATTTCTTTTGCCGGGCCTCTGACTTTTAAGAATGCTCGGAAAGCCATCGAAGTAGCAGGAAAGGTGCCGCTTGAGCGGGTTTTGGTGGAAACTGATTGTCCTTACCTTACGCCAGAACCTTACCGCGGTCGGCGTAATGAACCAGTACACGTTCGCGAAGTTGCTAAAAAGCTAGCTGAGATCCGACGCAAATCGTGGGAAGAAGTGGCTTACCTGACATCGCGGAACACCAAGGAAGTCTTTCGGATAAGGTGACGGCAGAGCGGTTTATGTAGTGTTGATTTTAGAGACGGGCCCCGATCCAAAACCTGTGAGGAATAAATCCTGCACAAACTGATAATAATAAATAGTGATTGAGACGCACCAAGGCTAATGCCAGAAATCACCAGACAAGCTAGATGATACCATAATTGTCATTGACAGAACGTTTGTTAGCAGGTAAAATTAAGGCACAGTTGGGAGGGGATGCCCGTGCTATTTTTGAGAAGCAAGCAGCTAGCTTTTTGGCTGGCGCTAGTTTTCATGGTAGCTTTTTTAGGAGGGCTCTTATTCTGGCTGGAGAAAGACGTCACTATTGCGGTCGACGGAAAGCTGGTTAGAACGTTAACATTCAAACAAACGGTACAGGATGTCTTGGAGCAAGAAGGCATCAAGCTGGGACCCAAGGATGTAGTGAAACCAGGATTAGATACCAGGTTAGAAAAGGGATCCCGTATTCAGGTGATCAGGGCTTTCAATGTTAAAGTACTGGCTGACGGCAGAGTGCGCCAGATACTTACTACCCCGGTTACGGTAGCCCAAGCCCTCAAGGTCGCCGGTATTGGCCTGGGAGACGAGGACATCGTAACACCAAAGCCGGACGTTGTCATCAAAAAAGGGCAAGACATTCGGGTAGTCAGAGTAAGCCATCAGGTGATAACCGCCAATGCGGTTATTCCGTACCCGGTCCAGAGGACGGCGGACAACACCCTTGAAAAGGGTTTGACCAAGACCGTTCGCCGCGGGCAAAACGGTTTAGCTGTGGATGAAATCAAGATAACTTATCACGACGGAAAAGAGACGGGACGAGAAGTCATAGGGAGAACCATCGTAAAAGATCCTGTACCTCAAGTGATAGCCATGGGAACCATCACTTCAGTATCCCGTGGTAATCTCAGGCTTGACTTTGATAGGGCCATGATAGCCGAAGCAACTGCCTACACTTATACGGGGAGCCGGACATCGTCCGGTGCATATCCTGAGGTAGGATTAGTGGCGGTGGACCCGAGCGTGATACCCATGGGGACTAGGCTGTACGTTGAGGGGTATGGATTTGCCAGGGCTGCAGATTGTGGAAGTGACATTAAGGGAAACCGCATTGACGTTTTTATGGAGACCGAGAGCCAGTGCCGATCTTGGGGACGCAGGACTGTAAAGGTATACGTGTTGGAATAAGGCACGTGGTTGAAAAAGCATGTACTTTGCATCGGTAAAAGCAGAAGGGGCTAAGACCCCTTAATTTGTTTAGGCAAGTACACATGGCACAGTCTTTGGGAGTTCTGTTTGTGGGAACATTTGCTTCGCGTTTAAAAACTGGCTTTTCCCCAAACAATATCTAATAAGCACCGAAAGGGGGAAGCCTATGTTATCAAATGCACGGGTTAGGTTGGTCGCGATTGGTCTGATTGTAATGGTTGCTCTTACCGGTTGCCAACAGCCGGCGCGAAAGCCGAGAACTGTGACCCCACCTGCGACCTTGGAAATGTCCGAGTTTCGGCAACTGGCAGACAAGCTTTCCAATCAGGCGGTCAAGGTAGAGGGGGTCGAAAACGCCACGGTCATTCTACAGGGGCAGGGCAAGCGGATTAACGCTATCGTCGGACTCATGGTCAAGAAAGGTCAGGGGAACAAGGAAGAGAAAAAGGTTATGGACGAGGTAGCTAACAGGTTAACCCAAGCTGATCCTAGGATAAAGAGGGTTCAGGTTACAGCAGATCCAGACCTGGTCGCCAAGATCCGAGCGATAGCCAAAAAGGTGGCTGACGGGAAACCGGTTAGCCAATTGCAAGGAGACATCAACGAGGTATCTCGTCGTATACCGCCGCGGTAAAGGTTGGCCTGGGAAATCATCCCAGGTTCTTTTAATTTTGAAGCTTTATAGTATAATGCTAGTAGTATGACTAGAGGGTTCGGTGATGGATGAAGGTAGCTTTCACTTAGCTCGGGTAAGAGCCGTTTTGGCAAAGTACAACCTGCACCCGAAGAAGAGGTTGGGACAACATTTTTTGTTGGACCACAACGTATTAACCAGTATCGCCAAAGCCTGCGAGCTTAACCAGAACGATTACGTAGTAGAGATAGGAGCAGGAATCGGCGCTTTAACCGGATACCTGGCCCAAGAAGCAAAGGGAGTCCTGGCTATTGAAGTGGACCCGGACCTGTCCGAACCGTTAAAGGAAGTACTGGCAGGACGGGACAATGTAAAGACGTTGTTCGGCGACATACTGAAATTAAACATTGAAAGGGAAACAAAACAGGCTTTTTCGCTTGCTCCCGAGGCAAGCTACAAAGTTTGTGGCAATCTCCCTTATTATATAACAACACCTATAATTTTCCATCTACTAGCGACTGCGCCTTCCATGTGCTGGGCCGTCTTAATGGTTCAGAGAGAAGTGGCAGAGCGGATGCTAGCGCCTCCGGGTACTAAGGACTACGGTATGCTAACGGTAATGGTAAGATACCAGGCAGAAGTGGAAATGGTGCGCAGGGTTTCGCCCAATTGTTTTCGTCCTCGCCCCGAGGTGGACTCGGCAGTAATACGCGTTACGCCTCGGCGGGCACGGCCCTGGGCAATCAGGAATGAAGACGTTTTCAAAGGGCTGGTCAAGGAAGCTTTTCAAAGGCGTCGAAAGACTATACATAACATAGTAGCTGAGTTTTTCGGTGTGGATAAGGCGGAAGCAGCCCAGAAACTGGGAGTGTTGGGAGTCGAGCCGAAGAGACGACCAGAAACCCTAGAGATCGATGAATTCGGTAAAATAGCTGATGCTTTTTCCGAACAGGAGGCGCAATGACCATGATATTCTTTAGTCCCAGCCGTGGGCGCATGACCCTGGAGCAGGTGGGGGAAGATATCCTCGACTATGTGTCGGAAGATACCAGTTTACCTTACAAGTTAATAGTAGGCTCCGATTCCCAGTTACGGGAAGCAACCTGCTTTGTGACCGCAATCATTATACACAGAATAGGTAAAGGGGCTCGTTATTACTACACGAAGAAGCATATGCAGAAAATGGGCAGCGTGCGTCAGCGTATTTTTTACGAGGCGTCCTTGAGCCTGTCTACGGCAGATCGTTTGGTACATCTGCTTCACCAACACGGGCGAGACGACCTTGAAGTGGAGATACACTTAGATGTTGGGTTGCGGGGGGATACTCGAGATCTGATTAAAGATATTATCGGGATGATTGTTGGTAGCGGATTCGATGCCAAGATAAAGCCGGAGGCTTGTGGAGCTAGCAAAGTTGCGGATAAATATACGAAATAGACTATGGAACGGCAAATCCAAGTTTGCCGTTTTATTTTTCGACATAACTTTTGTTGACAGCGATCAGGTTTTTGAGTATACTTATAACCCCATCTTGACAATAAACGGGGGATGGGATAAAATATTTTTGATTACAACTACAAAGAAGGTGATGTAATTGGGTTTGCCCAGGCCGATTTCCGAGATAAAGAAGGACCTCGATTCGTTCGTTGGGAGTCGGATTAGACTAAAAGCGAACCGGGGCCGAAACCGCATCATCGAGAGCGAAGGCGTGTTAGAATCTACTTACCCGAATATATTTGTAATAAAGATTAACGAACGTAAAGTGGAAAGAAGAATTTCTTATAGTTACGCCGACATCCTGACGGAAACCGTTGAGCTCTTCGTATGCAACAACGGTGAAGAAGAGATAAAGATAGCGAATGTTAACGACTAGCTGCCATCAACGGCAGCTAAATTTCTTATGGGGGGCGTTTTGACCATCCTTTTTTCTTTGAAGAGAAACGCGTTGGCGCTTGTCAGAGCCGTGTCCATTCGGGCACGGCTTTCATACTATATTGTGAGGAACAGAGAAGAAAGCGGACAGAGTCTTAGTTTCGGGCAGACAGAACAGAGCTCTGGGGGTGGATGCGCGGTGCAGGGTTATTACACCATAAAAGAGGTGGCAAAACAGCTCGACAGGAGCGAGGCCGAGGTTATTGAGCTCATAAACGCTCACTTGATCCCCAATAGCCTGGTCAGGGTGGATGAAGGGGTCCTCTTGGGACCGGCCGGCGCCAGGCGCCTCCTGCAATTGGTCAAGGCGGAAAACGAGCGGACCCGGAGATCAAGGCGGCCCCAAAGGACGCTAGCTCGTCGATGGCATCCACAGCAAGGAGAAAGAAGCCGGGGTGAGGAGGCCGAATCTTGTAACGACAAACCCTCGGAAGGAAAAGAACTGCCGCTTACGGGAGAGAAAAAAAACGGGAACGAAGGCTGCGATTCAACAAATTTGGAGAGCGAACAGAGAATGAGCAAATCTTGGAGCGAGTATCCCTGGCCTCTCTCCGAGTGGGTCCGCTTAACTGGAAAAGCCCCGGGTCGCAAGTAAGTCACAAGACAGGCGCAGATTAAGGCAGATTATAAATTATTGTGATTTATTTCCTTGTACCGTGTAATATCCCAATTTTCATTCTCTGTTGGTAATACCTCTACGTCTGCTAACTCAGTATTGGCTGTAACAGCAAATCGAGACTTCCAGTAACACCAAGTTTTGCCCCCGCATAGTATATCCTAGAAAGTCTGGAGGCTCCCGGCCCGAGCCGCAGAGCTGACAGGAGTTCAAAGAAAGGAGGGAACAGTATGGCTGAAGTAAGGCCTGGCAAGTGCCCGGTAGTAGACGGCATTCCCCAGTGCCCGCCGCCCACGGAAATCGATTGCATAAAGGTAAACAAGGTGTTGCAGGAGTGTAAAGAAGCAGATGTCGAGAAAATCATTTTTGAGCTAGAAGTGCCGATTCCCAGGAACACCATCGATCGAATCGATTGCGTATCCGCCAAGATCGTAAGTGACATAATCTGCGACATTCCTCAAGCCGGTCGGGTCAGCGTAGACTTTGACCTCGAGGTTATCTGCAAAATTGTTCTCATCGACACCACAACTGTCACCTTACAAAAAACGGTGCATGTCTTTAAGTCAGTGCGCTTGTCCCGGGCTGGAGAAACCGGTTTGAAGTGCGAAGTCGATGTGCCGCTGGTGGCCTGCCTCGAGTGCTTTATCTCTAAGGTCAACGAAATTGGCGGTGTAACTGAGATTACGTGCTGCGTAGGCAAGCTCCTGCTCTTCAAGCTCATTTCCGAAGTGCAACTAATGATCCCGACTTACGGTTATTGCGCCGAACCACCCGAATGTCAAAACGGTCTAGGCGAGTGTCCGGAGTTTGATCCCCCTTGGCCTCCTTACCCTCCACAAGATGACATCTTTGGGGTCAAAACGGGCGGCAGCTGCGGCTGCGGGGAATAAGCTGGCAGTAAAACCAGTATCCGGACGGATACTGGTTTTACCTATTTAGTTCTCTAGTTCCTATTTACTTGGCAATGAAGAGCTGAGTAACCATTACCCCCCGACCTGATTTCTGGGGCACTATGCCGATGCCAATGTGAGTATAGCGCTGATTCAATATGTTCGCCCGGTGTATGGAACTTTCCATCAGCAACTGGTGGGCAGTGGCAACAGTTGCCGCCCGGGCCAGGTTTTCCCCGCACAGCCAGTACTTAATTCCAGCATCTTTTACCATCTTCCCGGGGCTGCCGTAAGTAGGCGATTCATGAGCAAAATAGTTGTTGACGACCATATCCTGGCTCTTCTTGCGCGCGAGGTTGACCAGGGCTGGATCCAGGGTTAGAGGCTTAATACCTCTGCTGGTGCGTTCGCGGTTAATCTGGGTCAACATCCACTGCTCTTCCGAGGCCAGTGGTTGGGAAGTCGAGTTGCTCGGTGTGGTTTGAGTTTGATTGTTCGAAGTAGCGGAGGTAGACGTTGTGGTAGAAGTGGCGGAAGTGGGGGAAGAAGCTTTGGTCTGGAGAGCGTAGCTGGCGATCCAATCAGTCCAGCTATAGGAAGTAGGTGACGACTGCGAACTAGATCCGGTTAAAGCCAGTGCCCCCGGCGGGTTCACTAAGCTGACCGGGCCAAGAACAAGGGACAATAAGACGAAGAAAGAAAACAAACGAATCGCTCTTTTCATGTTATCGCTCCTTTCAAGTTTGGGCTCTATCAAATGTTTGACCAAGGGGTTGTCTTATTTTAACCGTCCATGAAGACGAGGCGCAAACGAGCGGCTCGTTCACTGGCTGCACGAAATATTACCAGCACTCGTACAAGAAATAAACATTAAAAAACGGAGCGGCTTCACCGTGATAACAATACAAGGAAGCCCAGGGAATAGGTGCCACACAAATGAGTGGCTGGTTATTCTTGCCTGCGGGAAATGGGGGGTTAGAAGGTGAGGACGCTGGGGTTAGCTCTCGGAGGGGGAGGTTTGCGGGGAGCAGCCCATGTCGGGGTTCTTCAGGTTTTGCACGGGTACGGGATCATCCCTAGCTATGTGTCCGGAACCAGTGCCGGTGCGGTAGTGGCAGCCTGCTATGCCGCGGGAATGGCGCCCAGAGAGATGGAAGAGGCGGTCCTACGGCTCAGGGCCAAGGACTATCTTGACTACGACTGGCAAGGGCTGGGCAAACTCCTTGGACACATTCTTACAGGTAGGCCGGCTCACTTCCCAGCGGGGTTTTTGAAAGGCAGCAGGCTGGAGGGACTTGTGGCTAGGTGGACGAAGGGTAAGCGCTTGTCGGAAGCGGGTTTACCGCTAGCTATTGTAGCTACGGACTTAAACTCCGGCAAAAGAGTGATTTTCACCAACCAACAATTTGAAGTGGAGGACTCGGATACCATAATTATCAGGGAAGCTTCTTTAAGCGAGGCCGTTCGCGCTAGCGTCAGCATACCGGTTACCTTTGTTCCCAAAGAGTTGAATGGGTTGAGTCTGGTAGACGGTGCCCTGAAAGACGCGGTCCCGGTCCGGGTCCTTAAGATCATGGGCGCGGACTATGTTCTGGCGGTCAATCTGCAATCGAGACGGTTAGAGCGTCCCGTGCGTGACATTCCCGGTATTGTGACAAGGTCCATAGATATCACGGTGGAGGAGACATCGTTTTTAGAAAGGCAACTGTTCGCGGACATGGAGATACAGCCTGACGTTGAAAAAGCCGGGCTGAGCGAGGTCCACGCGATTCCAGATATCATCCGAGCCGGGCGTAGGGCTATGAGGGAAAGGGTTGGGAAACTGAAAAACGAGCTCTCGACAAGGTAACCGCGAGAGAAATGGTTACATATACTAGCCAGTAGAGCAGGACGTTGTTTCGGTCCAGCCGGAGGGGTGAAAAGAAATGGCTACCGACAAGTTCGAACACGCCACTTTTTACTTGACTTCCAGACAAGTCGAAGAGATCAAGCGTCTGGCGAAAGAAAACCAGATCTCACGCAGTGCCCTGGTAAGGATGATAATCAGAGACTACCTGGCCAAGCAGAGGGAGAACCGAAAATAGTACTGGGCAGGGCTCTACTTATAACTCAAGGGCTGATCAAGGCTTGGACCGGGTCCAGGGATGAAGCCTGGCGTGCGGGATAGTAGCCGAAAAAGGTGCCTATAGCGCAGGCGGTCACGATTGCCAGGATAACGGAAGATAAAGATATACTGGTCGGCCATCCCACGATCCAGATAAACACTTTTGTGCTCCTAGCACTTCAACCGGTAAACATCGCCATCGTTCAAGTATTTAACCTTAATCCCTAACCTGTAGTACTCATCTTTCTACCAAAGGCAGGCCTAGATCCACGACAATACGGGTGTCCCCGCTCTGCAGTTCAACGCAGGAGCCGCCTACCTCTTGTGTTCCCCGATGAATCTTGATTTTCATAATTCTTCCCTGTGCATTTAAGGTCTTGAATTCCAGGCCAAGTATTGGCAGGATTTAGGAAGTAGGCCTGTTGACAAGAGCAAGACAAAAGCAGTACGTTGTAAGAGGCAGGTGTTTGTGTTGCGAAAGATAACCGGCCCTACCAGACCCTGATACGCTCCTGGGTAGCCGAAGCCATCAGGCGGGAGGAGAGGGAGAAGTAGTAAACCGAAGTGACCGAAGGTCCATGTAGCCACAAGCCCTGCGAAAGAACCCTGCCTTTGAAAAGTGTAGGGTTCCTCTGTTTTCAGGGGTGATATATGCTACTGACCGGGGGGACGGATTAGTGTCGCCAAACAAGAGAATCTGCGAGTAGGGGTGCCGTTACCCAAATAATTTTTCAGCATGCAACGGTCACAATTGACACAACTATGTCAACGCCCGCCTGGTACTATGAAAGCGAAAACCCTTTTCCAAAATCGACACAAAACGATTTCCTCAGAAGGAAAATAACGGCTCCGGTGAAGTAAAGAAGAAAAGCGGTAATAAACCGTGTCGCCGGGAGTGTTGGCAGTGGCAGGCAAGGGCAGAAAAGACGCCAGCAAGCTTTTGAGGTCGAACATGATCGTCGAGGTGCTGAACCGCAAGACGCCGTACGGAGGCGTAACCATAGCGGAACTGGCAGAGAGATTCGAGGTAAGCGAGCGACAGATCAGGCGAGACCTGGAAAACTGCTCTACCACCCGTCTCAGGAAATAGAAAAGGAACTTCCCGACGGTTCGGTTGTCGTATCGTTTGAAGGATGCGGGCTTTCGGAAATGGTAGCCTGGCTCCTGCAGTGGGGCGACATGGCCGAGGTATTGTCCCCGAATAGTCTGAGGGACGAAGTGAGGCAAGTGGCAGAAAAAATCGCCCGCGTGTACACTCAAGCTGAAGAGTGGAAAACCTGACCCGGGAACTGAAGCAAAAAGCAAAGGAGAAACCACAAATGCCTTTCAGAGCGTTGATAAAATCGAGAACCCAGGGGATATCCGCAAAAGGCAACCCGTACATCAGCATGCAGTTGGCCGTCAAACCGGGAGCTGTGCCGGAAATGGGACAGGCGAGGCATATAAAGGCCAACAGATGGACTGCGGGTGAAGATGATATTTCGAACCTGGTTCCCGGCCGTTGGATAAACGTCAACAGATACACAGTAACTGAGAATGAAAGGTACGAAACGTCCTTGTCGATATGGGAATACGAAGTGACAGATCCGCCCGAAGATCCCGAACGCTACGTAGAAACCAGCAAAAGACCGGCAGACGAACTGTGGGAAGACCTGCTTTCCCTGGTGCAGAGAATAAACGACGGGGACCTCAAAAACATGGTAAGAGCCCTGCTCGACGAAAACCGGGAAGCCTTCTGCAGGACACCGGCAGCGAAGCAGTACCATCACGCATACGTAGGCGGGCTGGTGGAGCACACCCTGGAAGTGGTGAGAATCGCCCTGGCGAGTGCGGAGGCGATGAACGAAAACGGCGTTGTCGTGGATACGGACGTGCTTCTGGCCGGGGCCGTTCTGCACGACATAGGCAAGACAAAGGAGTACGAGATAGACAGGTATGGCGTCATTACCATAAACGAGTCGGTCAAGCTGAAGGGCGACCACTGCCTGCTGGGCAGGGACATGCTGTACAGGTTCTGGGAAAACGACTGGCCGTTGAAGTGGAAGGTATCCGAAAGTAGGATTGACGCCATAGCCCATCTCATTTTGAGCCATCACGGGCAGCTCGAGTGGAGGGCAATCGTGGAGCCGGCGACAACGGAAGCCGTGATTCTGCACCTTGCAGACATGATATCTTCCAAGGCAAACGGAATCGACAGGGCTATCAAGTCCGCCAGGGAAAACGGAGTGGCTGGCAGGTTCAGGCTGTACGACAGGAGTATATATCCGTGGGTAGGGACTGAGCAGAGTGAGCGGGAAATGTGGCCGGAGGAATCGAGCGACAGCGAGGAATGGTAAACGGTGGAGGCACCGCCTGCAGACGCAGGCGGTAGAAAACCGCGTTCGGAAAAGGAACAGGGAATCTCGGGGAACGGGAGGGTAAGAAGTGGTCGCAGCTAACGAATTCCTGGGGAGATTGACGCTGCGTAACGAATATGAAGTTTTCGCATCCGCAACAAATCCCAGCCAGTACATAGTACGGCAGCGGAGCAAGTCGCAGGTGTTCGAGGACCGCGTTTTGAAAGAGAATGTTCGAGTTCTTCACCAATATTTAAAGGGAAAGATGGTTACAGTCAATGGCGTGTTGGACGAGATAGACCGAGGGGCCATACCCGGCTTGAAGCTTTACTGTTACGGATATAAAAGGCGATTTGAGGTTCAAAACATCCTCATAGTCTTATGTTCTCTCGGACTTGCTACAGTGGAAAAGCAAGGACGTGGGTTTATCTACAGAGTCGCGATAAGTTAGTAAGCTCCTTTCTAATGTTACTGCGTGGCTATTGTTACTCAAACCTTGGCGCGAGCGAGATGGCGATGTTGAAGTTTTTGCCAACCGCTTAATATTTATGAAGTTTATGAACTACTGTTTCTAAATGCTGAAGTGGGGTGAGATCTGGCGTGGGTGACGATACAAATGTCCGCTTATCAAAGGAAAGATTAACCAGCCTTTACAAATTCCTTAGGGAGTATGTCCAACTGCGTTACAATTTTCCAAGAGAAATTAACAACCATCCTTGGTATCGTTGGCTAAAAGACTTTCCTGAGCACCATGCAATTCAGCGAAGATTAGTCATTTATAGCGATGACGATGACGAGTACAGAGAAAATTGTGTATCGGAAATTGGGTCATACGACACTGTTATCGCAGTGCGCCGACCTCAACTCACTGAGCCTCCAAAATTGCCGAAATCTCTCGAAGGATGGTTACAACCCGGGTGGGACGACCCTTTCCAGGAGGCAAAACCATACTCCAGTAGGAACGCGCAGGACGCATACCAAAACACACAAGTTGTTCGTTTTGAGGATGATAAGCAGCGCGAGAAGGACTTGCAAAAATGGCTAAGCTTGCGCGCGAAATGGGCAGAAAATGAGCGTCCTGCAAGGGAAGCTATGAGAGTTTTTGAAGATCTATATGAACTATACGGACAGTTGAGTCGGGAAGGTGGACGATTTGAGCTAGTAGTTGGTGACGGCATCCTCAGCTGGACATATGAACATGGTAGCATTTATCATCCTCTGATACTAATTCCTGTTCAATTGGAATTCGATGCTGATGTGCCAGAATTTCGCATTATAGACATAGGCGCAACTCCAGAGCTGTATACTGCTGCACTTCGCGATACCAACGTTGATCCACAACAACTGGGTCGTATCCGGCAGGAACTAGAGAGTGGCGGGTTTCATCCGTTGGGAAGCGGAGATGCTTCTGGCTTCCTTCGACGGCTCGTACAAGCGCTATCTCCGCACGGACAGTTTGTTGAAAGTGGATTACCACCGAAAAAAACGGAGCAGCCAGTTATCGGACGATATCCAGTGCTCTTTCTGCGTCAGCGCAATCAAGGTTTTGCAAATGCAATAGATGTTATCCTTAAGAACTTGCCTGAACGCGAGGATATACCGCCGTTTCTGTCAAGGATAGTGGGTGTCGAGCCACCAGATAGTGACAATGCATCCAATGACACTGCAGTCGAAACATTGCCTGGCATCGAGCCCGAGGAAATTCTTTTCAGCAAGCAATGGAACAACGAACAGATGCAGATTGTGGATCGATTGCAACGGCATGGCGGAGTAATTGTCCAGGGGCCGCCAGGTACAGGAAAAACTCATACCATTGCCAACCTGATTGGGCATCTTCTTGCCCAAGGCAAGACGGTGCTTGTTACTGCACATACTTCAAAAGCATTACGTGTATTGCGGGACCAGATAGCGGATCAGTTGCGTCCACTATGCGTGAGTGTGCTCGATGACGATTTAGAGAGCAGGAAGCAGCTTGAAGAAGCCGTGCATCACATTGCGATAAGAGTTACCCAAAGTGATGCGGACTCTCTTGAAAAAAGGGCAGAGGGATTGGCTTTTCAGAGAAAGCGGCTAATACAAGAGATAAGGGAATTAAAACAGAAACTAATGGAGGCTGTTGGCAGCGAATACCGGGAAATAGTCGTTGCCGGAAAGTCATTTGACCCTTCCAAAGCAGCGCAATTTGTTGCAGAAGGAGTTTCGTGCCACGATTGGATTCCAGGTCCAGTTGAACTGGGGGCACCCTTGCCGTTATCAGAAGAGGAATTAACCAAACTGTATCGAAGCAACGGTTACCTCACGACCGAGGAAGAATCTGAAATGGACACGGTACTCCGAATCCCCGAAGACCTTCCAGAACCTGAAGATTTTGAAAGAATGGTATCTCTTCTCGGCTGCCCCGTAGAGAAAAACTCAGCAGAACTTTGGGACTCCAATTCGAAAATCGAGCGCTCAATCGAAGAACTGGAGCGTCTTACTCAAGAAGCAGAGGTGCTCGGGAAAAAGTTACTAGAGGCCGAACTATGGGAACTGGCCATCGCGGAAGCGGGAATGAAGGGGGAGAAGCACAAAGAACCATGGCAGAAATTGCTGGAGCTAACTGACCAGATCGACGATTACCTTGCCGATTGTCAGGATCTGTTGATGTTACACCGCCCGCAGTTGGCTAGAGAGGAAGATATACTTTATGAAGAGCAGGAAACCTTGTGTCAAAGAGTGGCCAGCGAACTGGAACGTCGAGGAGGAAAGGTAAATAAGCTTTCTCTGATACTGAATCCAACTTTACGGAGATTTACGCAGAACGCCAGAGTGGCATCAGGTCAACCCCAGCTACCCGAACACTTCAAAGCTTTGGCCGCTGCTGCGCGATTGGCGCAGTTGCGTAAAGAATTATGGCAGCGATGGAACTATTTGATAGAGGAGCGGGGAGGTCCGTCTCTCGGAGTCTTGGAAGGAGAGCCAGAACGAGTTGCTTCACGTTACGGCCATCGCATCAAGTACTGGTTGGGATTTTGGAAAGATCTCTTTTTACCCTTAAAAGAAAAAATAGAGGACGAGGGGTTTAAATGGGACATCTTTCGCCAGCTACAGAATCCCGACTTCTCCGAGGGTGGCGAATTGAGGGTTTTAGGGGATGCTTTGTTAGAACAACTGCCTGAGATATTGAAAAGCAGGGTTTTGACCCTTCGGCAGTCCAAAGCCATCGACGAGATTACGGAACTTGAGAAGAAACTGCTCGAAGTTTCCAAGGGCGCAAAAGAGAGTGGAATTATTGAGAAGTTGTCAGTGGCGGTGAGAAAACTTGATGTGGAGGCCTATCGAGAACTAATCAAGAGGATTGCCGATCTAAAAAAGAAACAGGGTGACTTCCGGGATCGCCAACAGCTCTTAGCGTGCCTTGAGTGTGTTGCGCCCGGTTGGGCGGAAGCAATCCGGAGCCGGAAAGGAGTACATGGCAAGGAGGATATACCGGGAGATCCCTATGTAGCTTGGCAGTGGCGACAGCTTAACGATGAGCTGACGAGAAGAGCTTCAACATCAATTCCAGAGTTACAGGAAGAACTGGAGAAGAAAACAACGGTTCTCCGCCAGGTGACGACCGAACTCATAGAACAGCGGGCTTGGGCTGAGCAATGCAGGCGCACAAACCTGCATCAGCGACTGGCCTTGGTTGGGTGGCTCAATGTAATGAAACGACTGGGTAAGGGAACAGGTAAAAGAGCTCCCCAACTGCGAGTCGAGGCTTCCCGTCGGCTCAGGGATGCTCGCGAAGCGGTACCGGTTTGGATTATGCCGATTGCAAGGGCTGTCGAACAGTTTGATCCCAGTAGTACCAGATTCGATGTTGTAATAGTTGACGAGGCTAGCCAGTGTGACATTCTTGGTCTGGCAGTGTTGTATCTAGGCAAAAGTACCATAGTGGTCGGAGACCACGAACAGGTGAGCCCCGAAGGGGTTGGGCAGGAATTGGAACGGATAACTTCACTTATTTCTGAGTATCTCAGTGATATACCTAATGCTGCACTTTATGATGGTAGACGTTCTGTCTATGACATAGCGCGCGAGGCTTTTGGTGGGGTCATCATGTTAGTGGAGCATTTCCGGTGTGTGCCAGAAATCATCCAGTTCAGTAACAGCCTGTGCTACAATGGACGGATAAGACCATTGAGAGAGTCCAGCAATGTTGCACTTAAACCTCATGTTGTACCATACCGTGTTAGGGAAGCATATGCGGAAAAAAAGATAAACAAAAAGGAAGCCCTAGAATTGGCTTCATTGCTCTTAGCGGCAGTACAGCACCCAGCATATAAAGGGAAAACGTTTGGCGTTGTTTCGTTGGTGGGTGAGGACCAAGCTCGCTTAATAGACTCTTTTTTGCGCACGTATCTATCTGAAAGGGAGTACAAGGAGCGCCGCATCCTTTGCGGCACCGCAGCTCAGTTTCAGGGCGACGAACGGGACGTGATGTTCCTATCTCTTGTAGATGCGCCTGCTGGAGGTCCACTGCCTATGCGAGAGGACGATAGGTTTCGGCAGCGGTTTAACGTTGCTGCCAGCAGGGCACGGGATCAAATGTGGGTTGTTTATTCGCTTGACCTGCATGTTGATTTGAAGCCGGGAGACCTCCGACGTCGGCTGATAGAGTACGCCCTAGACCCAAACGCTCAAAATCGAGCCCTCGCATCTGAAATCAGCCGGACCCAATCCCCGTTTGAACGCGAGGTACTGCAGCGGTTGGTGCGCTCCGGCTACCGCGTGCGAGCCCAGTGGCCGGTTGGTTACTATTTTATTGACCTCGTCGTAGAAAGTACTGGCGGCAGAATAGCCATTGAATGCGACGGGGACCGTTGGCATCCAGTTGAAAAACTAGAGGAAGATCTAGCTCGTCAAGCTGTTTTGGAGCGGTTAGGGTGGAAATTCATCCGCATCCGCGGAAGTGAGTTTTATCGCGATAAAGATGGGACTATGGAACGGGTTTTCAAACAGCTCCGTTCGTATGGCACAGAACCAGAGGGTCAGGTGTGCGAAGCAAGTTCAAGCAATAACCGTAGCGAGTTGGTGGATGAGATTATCTCTAAGGCAACTCTGATTAGCTCTGAATGGGAAACGGACCAAGTTCGGAAATGTGTGTGAAAACACATTTTATGATGGTAGTGACCAATTGAGCTAGAGATAGTTGATATTTGGACGTGTTTTCCTGGCTGGCGGAACCAGTACTCGAGACAAGTCTCTTCACGTACATAAATGTATTATTCCATACACACTTCAAATTTGTTTCGGGAAGCACGGTTCAGCTGCATTGTCTGTTAGCTTGTATCTGGCAATTTAGCATTCGACAAAATATCTGATGCTGCAAGTCAGAGCCGATGCTAACGTGTTTTTGAAGCATTGCGGGGTCAGATCAGGTCGTAGTCTGTCGGGTACAAACAATTTTAAGGAGAGAGTTGTAAACTGAATCAGCGTAATGTCTCGCATTTTCAAGATCCTAGTACGGCGTGATGGGGTCTGTCAACTTTTTTGTGTAAACCCCTTTCGGTACGGAAATCAAAGGTAGCGCTCGATCCTTTCTTTGAACAGGATTATCAATTGGGTTAGAATCAGTCCCCAGTTTTTGACTGAGACAGTCCACTTTTCGGTCACGTCCATAGTAACCAGGTAAAGGATCTTGATAAGAGCATCATCGTTGGGTAGTACAGCCTTGCTTTTAGTTACTTTCCGCAGTTGGCGGTGAAAAGCCTCAATGATATTGGTGGTATATATCAACCCTCGTATCTCCGGGGGATAATTGAAACAGGTAGATAACTCGTCCCAGTTCTTGACCCAGGATCTTACTGCCAAGGGATATTTGGCTTGCCACTTGGCTTCTAAAGCTTCTAAGGCAGCTAGGGCTTCTTCATGGTTTACTGCCTTGTAAACGGCTTTAAGATCTTTGACAAAGGTAGACCGGTCTTTGTAGCTGACGTAACGCAGTGAGTTTCTTATCTGATGCACTACGCACTTTTGCACTTCGGCTTGGGGAAAAGTGGCTTTGATTGCTTGGCTTATACCGGCCAGGTTATCGGCGGAGACAATCAGTATGTCTTCTACTCCGCGGTTCTTTATATCGCTTAATACCGACAGCCAAAACCTGGCACTTTCGCTTTCGCCAATCCATATGCCCAGAACATCCTTCTTACCATCAAGGTCGATGCCTATTACTACGTAAGCTGCTTTCTTAACAACCTGACCGTCTTGACGTACGCTGTAGTGCACCGCATCGATGAAAACGAATGGATATACCTGCTGTAACGGTCTGTTCTGCCATTCCCTGATAACAGGGAGGATTTTATCGGTGATGCTTGAAATCAGAGCCGGGGAGGCTTCAAAGCCGTATATCATTTGCAAGTGATCCTGAATGTCACGCGTGCTCATGCCCTTAGCGTACATGGATAGTATCTGGTCTTCTATGCTTGAGATGTCTCTCTGGCGTTTTTTGACTACTATCGGCTCGAATTCTCCGTTGCGGTCGCGAGGAACGCTTATCTCAAGAGACCCGAGTTCGGTTTTTACCGTCTTCCACTGCGGCCGTTCCTGGTGTTGTTTGTTTTCTTGCTACGATAATCGTAACGACTGTAACCGAGTTCGTTCTCAAGCTCAGCTTCCAACATTTCTTCAATGAGCTGACCCATTAGAGACTTGACAGCATCTTGAGCGTCCTTTTAGCCGTAACCAAGTTGTTCTCTTTGATAAACTCTCGAAGGTGTTTTCTGAATAGTTTTTCTTCCATACCCATAACCCCCTTGGTAAAAGTTTAACTTTTTCCCAATGGGGTTTACACGGTTAATTATACAGTCCCGTAGCAGGGTTCCGACAGTAACAGAAGTTTCTTCCTCTAAGGTTGAGGTAGGTGACAAGGTAATTGTAATTGGTTCACCTCTAGGTTTATCTCAAACAGTGTCGACAGGAATAGTCAGTGCTATTCGCGACCTGTCTGGAATGAAAGTCTTCCAAATAACAGCTCCTATATCGCCTGGATCAAGTGGTAGCCCAGTGTTTAATGAAGAGGGCGAGGTTATCGGGGTGGCGTTTGGGACTATTGTCAATGGCCAAAATATCAATCTTGCAGTACCTTCAGGGTATATCACATTCATGGGAAACTGACTTTTTGGTAATCCCTTAACTCTAATTCTATAAATGATGCGATTTCTTATCGGTATAGTTGCATACCTATCTTTTTTTCTACATCTCTGATAGCGGACCCATTGCCAAACCCAGTTCTAGCGTCTATTGTGATCGCTGAACTAAAACTGAATCAATGACGGCGTAAATGCTCATGTAGATTTGCACATTTCTTGTCCCTGGGATTTACAGGATAAATGGGTTTGAAAAACCCGTGTATTGTGCAAACATTGCAGAGTATTTGTCCAGAGGATTTGCACAATAACACGCTGCATGTCGTGCAGATTAGATAGGACAAAGAAAAGACCAGGCCCAGGACACAAATTCTGAGCTCAGATAGGGATAATGGAGTCGGAGAATTACAGATCCAACTCAACCGCAGTCTGTCTGATTGCTATTGACAGAAAGTAGTTCCTTTGGAGACAACGCTGACAGGTTGCAAAACTTATAAGGAGCGCTCTTCGATGGCGGATGAAATTATGTGCCCCGAATGCGGGTCAAAGAACGTAGTTCGGATTGTTTATGGTGTGTCCACTTGGGAACTCGGACAAAAAGCAGAAAAAGGCAGAATTGGGCCCGGAGGATGTTGCATTTCTGAAGAGAGTCCCGGGTTTGCTTGCAACGACTGTAATTGCGCATGGGGTGGAGAAAAATTGTCGGGCAAAAAATACGAGGAAATAAGACGTATCAAGGCAAACATTGGACGCCATTGCGATCTAAGTAGCAATGTTTGTGTGGAAGTCGACCTCATAGCCTTCAGAGTTACCTGGAACCAGGGGCTTTACAAGCAGGTTAGATTTGAGAAGCCGATAGACGCTGCATCCGCAAAGAAGTTTATCCAGAGACTCCGACAGTTAAGGGTGCTGGATTGGGGACCAAGGTATGACAATCTAGGTGTGCTTGACGGGACTCAGTGGAGCATTGAGGTAGAATTCGACGAGGTTTGTATTGTCAAAGGCGGAAGTAATGGCTATCCGAAAGAATGGGATGGGTTCTGCCGGTTGATTCAAGATGTAGCGGGTAGGCCCTTTAAATGAGGATGCGAACAACCAAAAAATTTGGAAAAGATGTATAAGCTGCGAAGCCATTCACCTGGTGGTGGCTTTTGGAATCCGGCAGGAATTTGGGGTCCGAAATGGGAAAGGGTCCAAAAGGTTTGTTCAAGGGAGACAAAGGAATGTTCTTCACGGACAGGTTCAGGGATCACGCTGCCGTCTTCGGGCGTGCAGCTAGTTGCACCGGATCGATATCAGGGTCTTGTTGCTAGGTCCATGCGGCAGGATGTACATCAGGAACAAAACCGGTTTGACCGTCCGGATTGCCAGTGGGAAGATAGCTTCAAGCAAACCGACGGTATTTAGCAAAAGCAATAATTAAGGAGACAACTTGGTGTAAGCGGTAAAATAAAATACAAAAGAAATGGCCAATAAAAATGCACAGAAAATACCAGACAATTTCCAGAAGAAAAATGTGGCAGAATGGTCGTTAACAGATCAGCGCCAAGGAGTAGAAATTGTGAAGGAGTAGGCGATGAACCAGGAGATTCAGCAGTTGAGAGAGTTGGGGTTGAACAAGGCGCAAGAAGCAGCCGCAAGCCCAGAATCGACCGACGGACGGTGGACAAGTATTGGGAGCGATACTAGAAGAATTCGCTAGGCTGACATAAACGACCGGACGAAGAAAAAAGGGACTTTATCAACACAGACACAGGATTGTAAGTGGACGTCATTAGCACCGCCGAATTCGAGAGATTCAGGCAGAACACGGGGTTTCGTGTATACCTCTGCCGGAAAGACGAGCCAGAGAGCTTATGGGAGACATGGTCATTGCTACTGCAATCTTCGATCGCATTGCTCACCATAGTGAGATTTTCAACATTACCGGTGATAGCTACGGCTAAAAAAGGAGGTACTAAATGAGTGATGAATTTAAAGAAAACTCACAAGCTGTTCAGATTCACCTCTCAATTATTCAATCAATTATACAGCGCATGGCTTTAAATAGTTCATCATGTAAAACTTGGTGTATTACGATAGTATCTGCCGTTTTAGTGGTTGTAGCGGACAAAGGTAAGCCCAACTATACCTTTATTGCCTTAATCCCCATCTTACTATTTTTTGCTTTAGATGCTTACTATTTAGCCCTGGAAAAGTTGTTTAGGAATTCCTATAACGATTTTGTTGAAAAGCTTCACAGGTCTACATTATCAATATGTGACTTTTTTGTGGTTAATCCTATGGGAAATTTTGCAAGAACAATGTTTGCATCTCTATTGTCTTTTGCGACATGGCCATTTTATTTTGTTTTATTATTAATGGTACTAGTAGCTAGATGTTTATTAACATAGAGACCTATTCTGGGAAGTGAGAAAATGGGACGAAAAATATTTATATCATACAAATACGCAGATAGTGATGTTCGACATATAAAGGGTGAATGGTATGAAATAAACACGGTACGTGACTATGTAGATAAGATAGAATCTGAAATTGATAGTTCTGATCATATTTACAAGGGAGAATCCGATGCAGAAGATCTTTCACAGTTAAGTGAAGAAACTATATGGTCAAAACTAAAAAATAGAATTTATAACAGCTCTTTAACAATAGTGATGATTTCCAAAAACATGAGGGAATCATGGAAATCGGATAAGAATCAGTGGATACCAAGAGAAGTATCATATTCTTTAAAAGAAACATCTCGTATTAGTAGTAGTGGCGTTGCTGTAACAAGTAAAACCAATGCGTTGTTGGCAGTCATTATACCAGACAGGAATGATTCTTATTCATATTTTACATATAATAAGACTTGTTGTTCCTCGGGATGTAGAATATTTTTAACAGATCAATTATTTGACATAATGAAGAAAAATATGTTTAATCAGAAAAATCCTAATACTCAAATATGCGATAACCGCTCTATCGTATATTTCGGGGATCACAGTTACATGACTTGTGTTAAGTGGGACGAGTTTATTGAAGACATGAATAAATATATAGATAAAGCTTATGAGATTCGAGATAATATTGATAATTATGAAATTACCAACAGCATTTAGGATTCGCTATATCTTCAATCGGGACAATTCCCCTAACCTCTAAACGGTCTGGATACACCCACAGCTTCACCTGTAACCTGTCAAGCAGTTCTTCCCAGGTTACTACTCTCTGTGGGAATCCGACCGTTAAATGTTTTTCATCGTGAACCTTCACAAAAGCAATATTCTCCGTAACGGTGTTATCATCCGGCTGGTAGCGAACATCAAACAGTTCCTCTTCAATTGCTTCTTTTACAACAGCAATATTTTGCTCCAGTTTTGTGAGGTTTTCCATCTCCGGCCAGTAATGCTCATAACGCCTGCGGACGGCAAGCTCCTGCTCCTTCAATTCGTTGATTTGCCGCTTATAATCTTCGTGAGACAAAGCCCCGTCAACATAGACAGTAGCGAGCCTTTTCTGCTTCTCCTGCAGTTGCGAAATCTGCTCTGATATTGGAGAAAGCAGGGTTTCAAGTTCTTCCTTCCGGCGTTCCAGCGAACCGACGTACTCCTCGATGGCTTTCCGCATCTGGTCTTTGTCTTGAAGCATATCAATAAGCCGTTTTTTGACTTCTGCAGTAACTGCTTCGCCGTCAAGCACAGGGCTGTCGCATTTCGGGCTGCCGTCAAGGTGGTACTGCTTCAATTTCCCGTTGCACTTGAAAACCAGCTTTGTGCCTTTGTTATACATAGCATCGTGAAACGGGCGCTGGCAGACACCGCAGAAGATACGACCGGCAAGTATAGGCTTGGGTCTCTTGCGGTTAAACCCTCCTCTGGACTGCACTCTCTTCTCCTGCGCTTTCTCCCAGAGCATCTTGTCAATTATCGGCGGGAAGTCTACCTCAAACCACCCATCAGTTTTTTCCTTCTTTATTTTTTCGACCTGTTCTGGACTGACCTGCATTTTATCACCCCTCCAGAGATAATTTGTCCCGGCGTAAACGGTGTGAGTAAGAATACGCTGGACAGTAGCGTCGCTCCAATAAGCCTGCATTTTCCCAGCGCGCCCTTTTCGAGTTTTGCGAAATTGGTTAGGCGTAGGTATACCGAGTTCAGTCAGCTTTTCGGCAATCCGCACCATGCCCAAAGGCTGTCCTGACTCGTCTCCATAGACGTACCACTGGAAAATAAGCTTAACTATCTTGGCTTCATCTTCTCGAATTACCCATTTTTCTTTTTCGTCGTCCCACCTGTAGCCGAACGGTTGAGAGCCGCCGGAATACTTGCCTGCTTTTGCCAGCTTTTTCTTACCGGTCACCGTCCTTAATTTGATAACTTCCCTTTCATACTCCGCAAAGGTGGCGAGGATGTTTGAATGCAGTTTACCTTCGGGAGTGTCATCGTTGGACCCCTGCACGAAAATAAAGCCGTCTCCTTTAAAACCGCATCGTCTTACTTTTCGTGCTTCGTCCCGCAGGGCGGCAAAAAGGGCAAGAGAGCGGGAAAGCCTGTCTTGACGGTAGACGAAGATAGCGTCGTATTCTCCCGCTTGGTATTTCTCCCAAAGCTGATGGAGCACTGGTCTCTCATCAATACCCAGTGCTCCGCTGTAACCGTCTTCTTTGAAAATGTCTTCTTCTGTAACGTGGTAACCTCGTCTTTTTGCTTCCTCCATACAGATTTCCGCTTGAGTATCAAGAGAGGTTCCGTCTGCTTGGTCTTCTGTGGATACCCGACAGAGTATCGCAGCGCGTTTTGGTAGTCCTTTCATAATATCACCTCATCTGCGTTCCCATTACATCACACACACACACATATATATATATAAAAGAAAAGGCGCCGAAGCGCACTCTTGCACAAAAACTTATACTTACTCTAAAGATAGTGTGGTATCGAAAGGCTTAGCCTCGAAAGATTTCTCATTGAAAACGTCTCCTAAGTGAAGCGCAATTGACGTGACTTCTTCAGGAGTTAAAGTCTTACCTTCTGGCGTAGTGAAAACTACTACACCGGATTTTTCAACCCCGGGCTGAATATCACCAGAGACGTCACCTTCAGTCATAAACATATTCGCATCCAGTTGCATACTACCAACAACAGCACTACCCTGGTCTGGATAGAAAGTTAATTTATCACTGGTTTCGTTCTTAATTGTCATACCAACAAGAATACGTTCTTTTTCTACCTGCACCTCTCCAATGGTAATCTTTAATCCATTAACAGAAAATTCCTTATTAACAGCTACTTTCTTTGTGTTTTCCTCGGGTTTTGACTGAGCTTCAGATTTAGCGGAATCTGACTCAGCCCCTGTCTTTACGCCTGAAGGTTCACCACAGCCAGTTAGCGTCACAATTAAAAGCCCAATTAACAAACCAACAAGTAGTTTTCTAGTATGTAGAAACATTATACTACCTCCTTATCTAACGTTGTTTTATTTTTCTCTTTTTGACCTATCAATGCAAGAATCCCTGCAACCAGCAATACTGGAAATGCTACAACATAGCCCCACGAAATCGAAATAACCCCTCCGATAGCGCTAATGAGCATCATTATTCCAGCGACCTTTGGTTTCTTTAGTGCTAATGCACCTCCTACTAATCCAAGTAAACTAAAAAATATAGCCGTAACACCTAGACCAATTATAGAACTCGTACCTGATGCTGAAAATGAAGCATCTACTCCACCAACGAATAGCGCAAAAAGAGCTCCACCAAAACCGGCTATTCCGCCGATAATACCTAATATCATAGAAGCAACTCTCAAAAACTCACCCCCTCAAAGCACGCATATCTTTTAGTAATATTCTCCATTGGAGTTAAAAATCCTGCTACCTCGACAAGCTTTTCACCACCTCCATAAGAAAGTTACTTATACCCTTCGGAGTATAAATATATTGAGAAAGAAAGTTCCGTAGGGCATAGAGTCGTATAATTGGTTGTAATTTGAGAAAAAAGAAAGTGCCACCAATTTTACTAGGCGGCACTCTCATTTTCTTCCTTTCCCGAAGTCTCTTCCTTTTGTTCCTCCTTCTTCCGTTCTACCTTGTAACGAGCGATTTCTTCTTCCACCTCTGCGATTTTCTTCCCGTAGAATTCTATCCGCAGTTTCTGTTCCGATAATTTCAACTCCAACTTGTCAATCGTTAACTGGTCGGCTTCTGTCTGCATAGCTTCTGTGTACTC
This sequence comes from Syntrophothermus lipocalidus DSM 12680, assembly GCF_000092405.1. Taxonomy (NCBI): domain Bacteria; kingdom Bacillati; phylum Bacillota; class Clostridia; order Eubacteriales; family Syntrophomonadaceae; genus Syntrophothermus; species Syntrophothermus lipocalidus. The sequence continues at coordinate 86,325 of NC_014220.1, forward strand.
TGTGGCATATTTATCCTGCATCTGCACCGCATAGGAAAGGTTAGCGCGGTAGGTCGCTCTCCTTTTTTGAAGTTCCTGCAACTTGGGGTCTTGTTCCTTACCCTCTTTGGTAACCGTGAATTCAACTTTCATTTTTTCCGTCTCCTCTTTCTTAGATTTTTGGACTGTTTGATTATTACCCGCCATTTTACTCATCATCCTTTTTTACCTCTCGTTCCAAAATTTTCTTCAGCCGAGATAGAGCAGTGTCCACATCCCCGCCGGAATTCTTAAAGCGGCTGTAGACGCAGCCCAACTCATAAACCAGAGAAGCTGGAGCCTCTTTTACGAGCATCTCCAGCTTCCGTTCCGCGACCTTAACACAGTTTTCTTGTTCCGGGATGTCTCCGCTTTGTTCCAAACAGCGGATGATTTCCCGCACCTTCTTTTTAACTTCTCTCTTGTTCAACGGCATCAACTCCTTATCTGTTAAATATTTCCATCCGCTTAATTATATTATAATGTACATCCATGAAAATTTAAAGAGGGAACCAAAAATTTTGTCAAAATTTGTATTTTTCTTTCATTGTACATTCCCTGCGCCAAGGTCAAAAATTTTGAGCTTCTTATTGAAAGTTGCTGAGGTCAAATGTATAATATTACCATAGGCAGAGGAGGTTTTTAGAATGAAGAAGTGGAGGGTTGATTTTAACGAGTCTCTTCATCCCGAACCTTGGCGGGATTTTTACGCCCGCTATTTTCCTGAACTGGACAGGATGGACATAAAAGAGGACGGCTTCACCGTCCAGTCCCTAAAGTGCTTAAACCACGACGACAGGAAGCCTTCCGCGACGGTCAACGTCAAGTCGGGCTTTTACGTCTGCCATGTATGCGGGAGCTTTTCGCCGTACCGCTTTTTAGTTGAAATTGCAGGCATTGCGCCGGAAGACGCGAGCTATTTCATAAACGACTACCTCCGCGAGCTTTACGTAAAAGACGAACGGACAGGAAGATACATACACGCGTTCCCCCACTACGACCCCAGCCACACCTATATCCCCACACCCGGACAGGAAGAGGAATTTGAAGAGTTTATCAAAGAAGCAAAAGCGCGCCTGCGCCCGGAACTGCCGATTGTCCAAGAGTACATTACCGCCAGAGGAATCAAGTATGAAATGCTGGAGCGTTTCGAATGGGGTTATGTCCCCCATGACGAAGATGCAGGACAGGTTGAATGCTTGGTAGTCCCTTTTCGCGTGAGGGGCAAAATCAGGGCTATCAGAGGGAGGGCTTACGACGGCAGGAAAGGAGCGGTTAAAAACTCCCGTTTTTCATTGTGGAACCTCGACAGCCTTGAGGGGAAAAGCCAAGCAGTCATAGTCGAGGGAGAAAGCGACGCTTTAAGAACTATTCAGGCGCTTGAAGCCTGCGGTGTAGACATCCCTGTAGTTAGCGTGCCGGGCAACAATTTCCGCAAGGAGTGGAAACGGGAATTTGAAGGCATACGCACCATCTACCTCATCCCGCAGGACGACGACGCCAGCGCCAACTTCGTCAGGTCTGCCCTGGCGGTGCTCGGAGAAGAACGCTGTAAAGTCGTTGAACTGCCGTGGAAGCGGGGTGATGTCGGCAAAGACATCTGCGAGTGGTTGACCCGCAACGACCATACCGACCAGGAACTGGTAGAGCTAATCCCGCTTGAGGAGCACCAAGACCGGTTTTCCCGCTACTACAGGGTGGAAGAACTGCTGAAGAGAGAGCCTGCGGAGCCTGACTGGCTGGTAAGAGGGATGATAGCGAGAGGGCAAAAAATCCTTGTCCAAGGGCCGCCGAAGCAGATGAAGACGTGGTTTGTCCTAAGTTTATTGAAAGCGCTCAGCCGCGGAGAAAACGTCTGCGGGGTATCGTTCTGGAAAACTACCGTCTCTGGAGTCAAAGCCGTTATGGTGGAGGAAGAGCATTCGACCAACGCTTTAATACAGAGAGTACAGCAGAGCCTCGCTGGTACATGCAACATCGTCATCCCGCACAGGACAGGTGTAAAACTTCTCCCAAAAAACCCGGAATTTGAAGACCTGCTCAAATTTATTGACGAGTTCCGGCCTGACCTGCTGGTACTTGACCCACTGAGGAGCTTCTTCGACGGAGACGAAAACGACTCTTCCGTCATGCAGCAGGTATTTGCGCCGCTGAATATGCTCCTCCGCAAGTACCCCCACATGGCGGTCGTTGTCGTTGACCATACCGCAAAAAAGCCGTCGGACGTTCTGGTGTATGCCAGCAGGGGGTCTTCAGTCAAAGGTGCGGAAATGGACGGCGTAATAGACATCCGCAAGTTCCAGAAAGACGAAGATATAGGTGTCGTCGTCACCGGAGAGTTCCGCGACGCTGAGACTGTAGAGAACTTAAGCTTAAAATTTGAGAATGGGAATTTGGTATACGACGACGGTTTCCGCATCAACATCAAGCTGAAAGACAGCGAAGTGCGCCTGCAGAAGCTGGCGAAGCTGTTGACACAGAGGAGCTACACGCAGAAAGAGCTAACCGACTTGCTGAAAGTCAGCGACCAGACTGTGAGAAACGACATCAGCAAACTGAGGGCAGGCGGCTTCACCATTGAGGAAGAAGGGGGACATCAAGGGTCTCCAAAAACGTACACACTTACAAAGACACCCGACGGGTGGAAAGCTGACGACGAAGACAGCGATGAATAAAACAGATACTGCCGAAGGTCAAAATGTCAAAACCGCTATATATATTTTTGAGCTTTGACCTTGGTCAAATACGGGTTCGTCTGAAGCCGCTGAAGCGGGACCGCGTTGTAGACGACGGTTCCACGCTCGCAGGGCTTCAGCAAACCTTACCCGGCGGTTTGAGGCAGTAAGCCCCAAACAAGAATTATTACCAAACTTTGAGCTTTGAGCTTGATTGTTTGATAACTCTTTCCGATAAATAACCAAAGGAGGTTGGCGCAGTTGACTGTTCTCCAAAAAGAGGTTGCACAGCCGCAGGTGGTTGTCCAATCTGACGGGCGCGTTAATATACCCAAAAAGGAAGACGGCAGCGTCTGGACGCTGGAAGAACTGAGGGACAAAATGAAGTGGAGCCGCTGGCCGATGTTCGATGAACTTGAGCCGCTTTTCCGCAGATGGTGGGAACTTCGCTACAAAAACAGATTCCACCGCTACTGGACAGTTGAGGAACTAATGGAGATGAAGGACATCCAGCAGTTTTTGGGGTTGGAGAGTAGTTAATTCATATATTCAGTGAGGCAGTTTTATTTCCTTTAGATGTATAATTTACCTTTATGATTGTATTAGCAGGTTATGAAATTAGTCAGATAACTTGTTGAGGAGGGAAGCAATGTTTTATAATGACCCATTAGAAATAAGTGCTGATGTATGGATTGAATTACTTACAGATAGAGAAGTTACTACAGAACCTGACTTAATTATTCTAAAGATTATGTATGAGAGTAAAAACCATGAGATAAGAGCATCTGAGATAGCATCAAGGTTAAACATACTACATCATGGGCCAATTAACTTGCAGATAAGCAGATTTAGCAAACGTGTAATTCGTAAAACAGGAGCCCAGCCACCCTTAAGAAGAAACGGAAAACCTCGATGGTGGCACGTTCCTTTTTTAGGATACGAAAAAGCAGGAAGATTCCCTTGGATTATGCGTCCTGAACTGGTAATTGCCTTTGAAGAAGTTTTTGGTCAAAGTGATACTGAGTTCGTTTGTTCTGGAGAGATTACTATTGAAGATACCTCGTCTCTGTCCGAGGGTACAGTAAGACAAGTTTTTGTTAACCGTTATGAAAGAAGTAGACATGCAAGAAGGATATGTATCGCTCATTATGGTAGCAGGTGTGTTGTCTGTGGTTTTGATTTCGAGAAGATATATGGACCAATAGGTAAGGATAAAATTCACATACACCATCTCATACCCTTATCTGAGATACAAAAAGAATATGAAGTTGACCCTATACGAGATTTACGTCCAGTATGTCCCAATTGTCATCTTATAATTCACAGCAAGAGAGAACCTTTCACCATTGAAGAGGTAAGAAAAATGATTACTATGACCCGTAACGGTTAATAATTATTTGCATGAAGCCACCTTCGGTTTACTTTACCGAATAACACGAAAAAACGGCTTCATCCAGCCGTCCTTACTGTGTTAACGATATACAACTGTCAGCAGGAGGTTTACCCAAATTCGATAACAATTATGAAAGGCAACCAATCTAAATTAAAGCGATTCCTAAATACTGAAGGAAGTTTAATTTCACAAACTTTCGCTGCCAAACTTTTGCCTCCGGCCAAAACAAAGGGAGCATAATTGCTCTCTCTTTTATTAACAAATTATACATAAACCAACTTCTTATTATATTTACGGAAGGAACTAGATGACCAAAAGCTGATGAGTTAGGTCTGTATAATTGTGTAAAAATAGTGAGCCAAGGCAAGGCTCCCGGTAAAATGGTATTGAGCAAAAAACCAAAACCGAAGAGGTGCCTTGCAATGGCTCAATACCATGTTACCATTGATTCTGAATTATTGCAGCAGCTCTTTTTGTCAGATGCTAAAGATGCCGGCATGGCGAGACTGCTTCAATCAGTTTTGAATCAGGTGTTAGAAGCTCAAGCCACCGAGCAACTGCGAGCAGAGCCGTACGAGCGCACAGAGGAACGTTTGGGTTACCGTAAACGGGACCTACCCTCACAACCTTACCACCAGGGTAGGAACGATTACCTTAAGGGTTCCAAGGCTCAGAAACGGCAAATTTTCGACCGAGTTGTTTTCCCGGTACCAGCGCAGTGAACAGGCTTTTATACTTGCCCTGATGGAGATGGTGGTCAACGGTGTATCTACCCGCAAAGTAACCGAGATTACCGAAGAACTGTGCGGTACCAGGATCTCAAAATCACTGGTATCCGAGTTATGTAAACGATTAGACCCTATGCTGACGGCTTGGAACAACCGTCCCTTAGACGAACAAGAGTATCCTTTTGTTATCGTGGATGCCATAGTGATACGTATCCGGGAAGATAACCGGGTACGTCACCGCAGTGTCCTAATCGCCGTAGGAATCGGGGAAACCGGGCAAAGAGAAGTTCTAGGTATAAGAATTGGTGACAGCGAATCTGAAGACAGTTGGAGCGATTTCTTTGCCTGGCTTAAAGAGCGCGGCCTATCCGGCGTAGACTTAGTGGTATCTGACCAGCACGGCGGCTTAGTTAAGGCCATTAGAAAGCATTTTCAAGGTGCATCGTGGCAGAGGTGTCAGACCCACTTTATGCGTAATATCCTCGATGTCACCCCCAGTTCTTGCCGGGATGAAGTCAAGGCCAGGGTAAGAGCCATTCTGGATTCGCCTGATATGGAGACTGCTCGTTCGTTGCTCGCAAAGACCATAGACACCTTCGAAAAAAAGGCTCCCCGGGCCATGAAAATACTAGAAACCGGATTCGAAGATGCGTTGGCTGTCCTGGCTTTACCAGAAAAGTACCGCAAGCGTTTGAGAACCACGAATGGCTTAGAAAGACTTAACGAAGAAATACGGCGCCGGGAAAGAGTAATCCGCATATTTCCCAACCGAGAATCCTCTCTAAGGCTTATCGGAGCAGTGCTCCTCGAGACTGACAACAAATGGGTGCAGGGTCGCCGCTACCTGGACATGAATGATTACCTTGAATGGCGCAAACAACAGGTCCGTAATGTTACCGCTATACGCCAAGTATCATGAGTATTGGCTACATACCATTTTGCCGGATGTGTTCACACATGATTCAGGACTTGACCCACCCCGCGGGCATATTATTTAATCGGGAATGCTTACATATGGAAAGGAGCTAAGTATAGGAAAAATGCTAAAGAAAGAGCTAACAGCACGACGGATCCCAACCAGGTCTGGGAGATGAACATGACTAAGACCTAGGCAGTCGATGCTATAAAGAATTACATAGAGTTTTACAGGCATGAACGGATTCACTTAGCATTGGATTATCTCACCCGGGCCGAGTATTACCAACTAGGTACTCTAAGAAAAGTTGCCTAACCGTATTAACAAAACGGTGAGCAGTACTGAAGGATAAACAGGAAAAATGACAAAAACAAAGAATATACGAAAGCTTGCATCGAAATGCATTAAAGATGAAAAGACCACAGCTTTTGTCTAGGCGCATTTTAGGCTCGTGGCGGCAGTTCTTGCAGCCGTAACTATGAGGCCAGAAAGTTAATTGGTGCCTACGCGAAGATGACGCTGCGTGGTGCCAGTAACAATAGCACTTCTACAAGCTCGCTGATGATGAACTTTGGCGAATCGATAGCGTTCGGTGGTCCTACAGTTTGATACCACAGACGGGTAACCAGATGGTGGCCATGCTGACGGAGGCCGGGGAGTAGGTTTAAAAACAAGCAACATCGTGTCGAGAGGAGGTTACACGTGCCTACCCAGCGTTATTCTGTTACTCAACCGCACATCGAAACCCTGTTTGCGTGGATTAAGTCTGGCGAGATAGCCATTCCAGAAATACAGCGGCCGTTCGTATGGGTTCCTGTGAAAGTACGAAACTTGTTGGATTCTCTGTACAACGGTTATCCCGTCGGTTACCTCATAGCGTGGCGAAACCCGGACGTTAAACTGAAGGACGGTACCTTATCGTCTGGCAAACGTATTCTTATCGATGGACAGCAGAGGGTCACGGCACTAATGGCAGCTCTACTGGGACAAGAGGTAGTCAACAAGGATTACCGGAAGGTACGGATACGAATTGCCTTTCACCCGGCAGAGGAAAGATTCGAGGTCCTGAATTCTGCGATCGCCAAAGATGCGGCGTGGATTCCTGACATAGCAGCCGTCTTTGATCCCCACACAAGTATATTCGGTCTTGTCAATACCTATTGCGACAAAAACCCAGGTACTGATAAGGATGAGATATTCCGCAGCATCGAGAGACTGCGCGGTATTACGAGCAACCAAATAGGCCTGATTGAGCTAGACTCCGATCTGGACATCGAAACCGTTACCGAGATATTTATACGGGTTAACTCTGAGGGGGTGCCTCTGGGCCAAGCTGACTTTGCGATGTCGAAGATCGCTGTGAACGAAACTTACGGTGGGTCCCTGCTCCGCAAGGCCATCGACTATTTCTGTCATCTCGCTCGCGCCCCCGAGTTTTACGGGATGGTCGAGAAAGACAAAGAATTTGCTGCCAGCGAGTATTTTACCCAGATGGTTTGGTTGCGCCATGAGAACGATGATATTTATGATCCTTCGTATGCCGATATGCTGCGAGTGGCTTTTACGACCGAGTTTAAGCGCGGCCGACTGGAAGACCTGGTAGCGCTGTTATCTGGTCGGAATTTCGAAACCAAGCAGTATGAGGAGCGCATTGTGGAGGATTCCTTCGAACGTTTAAAAAAAGGCGTAAAAAGCTTTATGAAAGAGACGAATTTTAAGAACTTCGTCATGATAATACGCTCTGCCGGGTTTGTGGATGCCTCTATGATTGGCTCACAGAACGCCCTTAATTTTGCCTACATCTTATACCTGACGCTGCTTGATATGGGAATGCCTAAAGCAGACATCGAGCGCTACGTCCGGCGCTGGTTTGTTATGTCTATCCTTACTGGGCGCTATTCGGGATCCCCTGAGACTACGTTTGACCACGATATTCGCCAGATCCATGCCCAAGGCATCGCGTCATACGCCGACAACCTGATTCGAGGAGAACTTTCAGACGCTTTTTGGGATGTCTCACTTCCCCAAGCCATGGATACTTCTTCAGCATCTAGCCCTTATTTCCGTTTGTTCCTAGCTGCTCAGGTAAAAATGAACGACCTTGGCTTTCTTTCGCGAGACATAACTGTGCAGGACCTGATCAAAGTGAAGTCGGATGTGCATCATGTTTTTCCTCGCGAATACTTGAAGCAGCAAGGGTTTACTCGCGGGCAGTACAACCAGATCGCCAACTACGTCGTTACCCAAAGTGAAATCAACATAGCAATCGGCAAGAAGGAGCCGAGAGTGTACTTCGAACAGCTGCTGAAACAGTGTCAGGGCGGGCCCAGACTTTACGGCAACATAACCGACCTTGATACCCTGCGAGAAAACCTCCGCATGCATTGCATCCCGGACGGCGTCGAGCACATGACGGTGAAAGACTACCCGGATTTTCTGACAGAACGTCGCCGGCTAATGGCTCAGAAGATTAGGGCCTACTTTGAGGCGCTGTGAGCAGGGAATCAACACTAGCAATTGAGCCACGAGCTCACGGCGATTGGCCTGCAAACAGCAGGCACATTGGCTTTTGACCGTCGTTTAGCGACTCGCGAAGCGAGTCTGGACGACACATCTCTCGTAAACGGCTCGATGGCGGAGCTTGTAGAAGGAGCGCTCGAAGCAGGCAAAGCGGCCGGTCCGGAAATATGGATAAAAAACCAGTTTTGCCGCGCATACCCTGGCCGAAAGGATGATAGTCCGCCGTTTCTTTCTTCAAAACGAAGGTGTCGAAGAATGGCCTGGAGGTTTCGCAAGAGCATCAAGATAGCCAAGGGGGTTCGCCTGAACCTCTCCAAAGGCGGGACTGGGGTGAGCGTGGGAGGGAAAGGCTTCCGGGTCGGAGTGGGACCGCGCGGGGCCTACACCTCGACCAGCATCCTCGGGACCGGGCTCTACAACATAGAATACTTCGGAGGGAGTAGGAAGGGGACCAGGAAAGGAGGGAATCGGGCGGAGTCGGCCGTAACTGAAGCTGAAACGTACGCGGGTGCCCTGCCTCCAGAGCTTGCCTCCGGATCCGCTTCGACCGCCCTCGGGTGTCTTTGGGTGGTGGCGTCCGTGGTGCTCCTTTTTGTGTGGTGGCCTGCCGGGCTCGCTGGTCTTGCGGTTTTTGCGGTGTGGGCAGTGAGATCTCTCAATGCGCCCGCAGCGGAGGCCAGGGCCTGGTACCTCAAGGGCAGGGAAGCGATGGATAAAGGAGAATGGCAGCAGGCCCTGGAAGCGTTTCTCAAACGATAAGCGTGGACTGCGTAATGAAGGCAGCGGGGCTCATCGAAATGATGGGAACCAGGACGCTCCGCCCCAGGACTGCCGTGAGGAGGAGAAAGAGGCCCCAGAACCCGCCGGAAATAGGAACCTAGAGACACACTCTGTGCCCGCCTGTCACAAGTGGAAGACGGAAATGAACGGGGCAGGACCGGTGGAAGCAGAGGACCGAGCTTGGCTCCGAGGCTTGTGGTTGTACATTATCGAGGGTTATGTTATAAAAAGAATTGGAAATCAACCCCAACTGAAACGGAGGAATAATTCATGAGAGAGGTTTACGAGTTCTTGAAAAAGTGCGGTGTTTATTTTATCGCGACTATGGATGGTGATCAGCCGAGAGTACGGCCCTTTGGCACGATAGAGATCTTTGAAGATAAGCTCTATATCCAAACCGGCAAGTCCAAAAATGTCTCCAAACAAATGCAAGCAAATCCCAAAATCGAGATTTGCGCTTTTAACGGCAAAGAGTGGATTCGTGTAACGGCGACCGTAGTAAGGGACGACAGAATAGAAGCAAAACAGCATATGTTAAATGCATATCCAGAACTGCAAAAAATGTATAAAGCAGATGATGATAATACAGAGGTGTTATATCTGAAAGATGCTACGGCCACAATTTACTCATTCACAGCTGATCCCCGTGTAATCGAGTTTTAAAGTATGGCATGGCAAAAAGGAATCAAGTCGTGTCTAGCGGCTTGATTCCTTTTTAATTGATTGCAAGTGTGCTAAGCCCCTGATTGTTACTGCTGCCCTAGGAAGTCCTGAATCGTTTACGGGCTCAAGTTGAGTTTGGCGGTCACAGATCTACTCATAGCTCAAGGCCTGGGCCGGGTCCAGGGATGAAGCCTGGCGCGCGGGATAGTAGCCGAAAAAGATGCCTATAGCGCAGGCGGTCACGATTGCCAGGATAACGGAAGATAAAGATATACTGGTCGGCCATCCCACGATCCAGGTGAAGACCTTGGTGGTCCCAGCACCCAAGATGATACCGACCAAAGACCCGGTGAAGCACATCAATACCGCTTCCAGGAGAAACTGGGCCAGGATATCTTCCCGACTAGCACCTATCGCTTTGCGTATCCCGATCTCGCGTGTCCGTTCCGTGACCGACACCAGCATGATATTCATGATGCCGATGCCGCCTACCACCAGGGAAATGCCGGCTACAGCCGCCAGGAAGAGGGTCAAGATACCGGTCACGGACTCTGCTTGTTCTTGGATCTGGGCGTTGTTTATGACCCGGAAGTCATCAGTGTCACTGTCGGTAAGGCCGTGGGCCTTGCGTAGCAGGGCAGTTATCTCGGTCTGGGCCTGTTCGGTTGCCTGCGGGCTTTGGGCCTGTATGATAAGGCTATTGATGCGGTCTTGAGTTCCCAGCAGGCGTATCTGGGCCGTGGTGATAGGAACGTAGATGACATCGTCCTGATCCGTCATTTCTTGGGCTCCTACCGATGCCAGAAGCCCCACCACCTTAAAAGCTACACCCTGCATTCTGATCTCGGCTCCGATAGGATTGGCTCCGGCCGGGAATAGGTTCTCGTAGGCTGTCTGCCCCAGTACCGCTACCGGCCTCATGGATTTTACGTCTTGCTCGCTTATAAACCTACCTTCCTGGATTACAAGGCTCGAAATCTGGGCTATGTCGGGAGTGGTACCGGTTATGCTGGTTTCCGAGCTGTAGTTGGCTCGGGTGACCAGGATTCCGAGGCGAACGACCGGTGCCACGGCCTTTACCGAGGACAGCTTGGCGATGTCTTCGGCATCGCTCATGGTGAGCTTCGTCGCTTGCGGGTTGCCCCGGCCGAACTGCCCGCCTCCTCCCGGCATCACCGTCAGGCGGTCAGCTCCCAGTTGATTAATCCGGGAAAGGACCTGTTCCTGGGTTCCGTGGCCGATAGCTGTCATTACGATGACCGCCGCCACTCCGATTATAATCCCGAGCATGGTGAGAAACGACCTGAGTTTATTGGCTTTCAATGCCTGAAAACAGAACTGGGCCAATATTTCTGGCTTTACCGACAACCGATTCATTGTACGGACCCCCCATTTTGGGATTTTGACGCCGATTAATGCAGACTTATATGCCGTCTGCAGAACCGCTTTAAAACTAATCAGCGTAAATCTGCGTCCTCACAAGAATTACATATATTTGCTGTCGCAGACGATCAAGCCGTCCCGCATCGATACCTGGCGATCGCAGAACTGGGCGATGTTGGCTTCGTGGGTTATGACGACGACAGTTACTCCGTGCATGCGGTTTACCTCTTGGAAAAGCCGCATTATCTCTTCGCTGGTGACCGAATCCAGGGCTCCTGTGGGTTCGTCGGCCAAAAGAACTGCCGGTTGGTTGACCAGGGCCCTGGCTATGGCTACCCTCTGCTGCTGCCCGCCTGACATCTGGTTGGGACGGTGGGAGGCCAACTCGGATATGCCCAGGGTGTCCAGCATTTCCATGGCGATTTTCTCGGCGGTGGCGGAGTCGTGGCCGGCATAATATAAGGGCAGCTTTACGTTTTCGAGCGCCGTGGATCGGGCCAACAGGTTGTAGCGCTGGAAGACGACGCCCAGCCGTTTATTACGCAGGATAGAGAGTTCCCGGTCATCCAGTTGGTTGACCTCGACCCCTTCCAAGATGTAGGTGCCGCTGGTTTGGCGGTCCATGCCCCCCAGTATGTTGAGCAGGGTGCTCTTGCCGGAGCCGGAAGGCCCCATGATGGCTACCATTTCGCCCCTATCTATGTCCAGGTCAATGCCCCGAAGAGCCATCACTTCTACACCGGACAAGGGGTAGACCTTGGTCAGCCCCCGACACTGTATCAAAGGAGCGGATTGTGTCACCGCGTCATCTCCCCCTTCTGCCCTAGTGCATGAACGGGCCGCCGGGGAAGGCTGGCCCAGCGTTGTTCCGGGTGGACGATCTGGTGCTGGTCGAACTGGTGGAGGTAGCCGTCGAGTTGACCTTGCTGGTTATAACTACCTCGCCTTCTTTCAACCCGGACTTGATCTCGATACTCACGTCATCTGACAGGCCCGTTTCCACCCATTTGAGGGCCTCTTTGCCGTCGACCAGTACAACTATGGGTTTTCGATTCGAGGCCTGGTTCGTGGCCCGGCCGGAAAAGTTCGAGGTTTCTTTGGTTTGGGACCGGGCTTGGGACGAGCTGGACCTGACGTCAGTCCCAGTCTTTGAAAGCGACCGGTTGGATGCCAGGTAGGTCTCTCCATAGTCGAGGGCGGACTGGGGCACAGCCAGGACGTTTTTGGCCTCGCCAACGATTATGGTGATGGACGCCGGCATCCCGGCTCTCAAATCCTGGTAATCGTCGATGCTGATGACCGCGTCATAGACCTGGACGTTGTTGGAAGTAGTGGCCAGCGGGGAAAGGGACAACAGCTTGCCCGAAAATTCCCGATCGGGATAGGCGTTGACTGTGAACGTTACTTTCTGCCCTACTTTGACTTTGCTGATGTCGGCTTCGTTTACCTGGGCCGCCAGTTGGAGTTCGGTGGAGGAGACGGTGATGCTGAACTGGGAAGAGCTGGCTTCAGAAGCGGTACCGGCCGCGGTCCACTGCCCGGTATTGCCGGTGATGGCGGCGACGAAACCGTCAAACGGGGCGGTCATGACGCAGTTTTTCAGGTTGTTTTGGGCTTGGGCTACCTGGGCTTCGGCTGATTTTAACTGGGCAGCAGCTACTTCGATGTCTCCTTTGTCTTTGGTGAGTTCCAGGTTGCTGAGGGCGTTCTGGTACTGGGAGAGAGCCGATTGGTAGCTGGCGCGGGCCGAATCTAAATCCGACTGAGAAATTACCCCTGCCTCGAACAAAGGTTGGGCTCGTTCGAATTCTGCCTTGGCCATATCGAGACTGCTCTTGCTTTGGTCTACCTGGGCCTGAGCCTGGGCTACCTTATGAGGGTAGGCGGAAACAAGTCGGTTGTAGCTGGCCCGGGCATTGTCGAGACTGGCCTGGGCTTGTTCAAGGGCGGTTTCGAGGTCCTCGCTCCTTTCTACAGCCAGGACCTGCCCGGCCTTGACGGTGTCCCCGACTTTGACCTTACATTCTTGAACATAACCCTGGGATTTGAAGGTCAGGGTCACGCTCTGGACCGGTTCAACCTGACCTGAGGCGGTTGCAGTTTGAACGATGTCGGCATAACTTGCCTGGTAGGTTATGTACCCGGTGTCTTTAGACCCGGCCCCAATAAGTTTCCAACCCGCGATTCCGACCAGCAATACGGCTATCGCTACCGCGGCCAGCTTAGTTTTCTTTGATAGCCGCGACCAAACGCCGGTTAATTTTTTCAACATGCGTTTCTCTCCTCTCTCCAACCTGTAACGGGTTACGTTTCGTCAAAGAACATAGACCCTCACGACACCTAACGGTGTCACCACTAGAGAATGAAAATTTGACCGACCTTCCCAAAAAACACGGGAACAATTACGCCAAATTTATAATCATCTAGCAAAATCTGTCTAAATCTGTGTGCATCTGTGGTTTATTTTAGGGGTAGATTGAGTCCAAGAAGCGAGTCCCTTTCAACTCTTAACTCTTAATTCTCAATTCTTAATTCTTAATTCTTAACTCTTGCCTCTGCATTCTCAATTAACTCCCACTGTACGCCCAGGGGGTGGCGAAGGCTTTGGCTAGGACCGCGTGCTGGCATTTGGCCTCGAGCAGGGATTGGTAGGCTTTAGCCGCTTCGGCTTCTGCCTGGGCTACTTCCATGCGGCTGGCGGCTCCGTACTTGAGTTTGAGCTGGGTCCACTCCAGGTTCTGCTGGGCGGTTTGGGACTGGCTGAGCAGGTTTTGGTAGTTCTTCTCAAGCTGGGTTATGCTGCTGTAGAGTGAGCGTACCTGCTGCTCGAGCTGGTTCTTGGCTGAGACCAGGTTCTGCTCGGCCATAGGGATCGACAGTTGTTGGGCTTTGTATGAATTGTATTCAGCATTACTGAAGCTGTATATGTCCAGGGCTATCTGGGCCTGGTTGACGGAGAGCTGGGCCCGTTTTACGGTCGGGCTTTCATCCAGGGCTCGGGATACTTCGGCCTCGATGCTGGTGATTTCGACTGGGTCGTATGCGGGTTCGTCTGTGAGCACGGGACGGGCCGAAGACGACAGGCCTATCAGTTGGTCGAGCTTCAGATACGCGTCTTCCAAATTTTGCTTAGCGGTCTCCAGTTGGGCCTGCGCGGCTTGACACGAATTTTCTTGCTGTTTCACTTCCAAGAGGCTGGCTTTGCCGAACTGGTGCTTGAGAACGGCAGCTCTCTTCTGGTAGTCGGCATAAGCGTAACTCTTTTCGGCTGCCGTTAGAGCTGCCTGGGCTTGAAGCACGTTGAAATATGCCTGATATACTTGGATGGTTACCGAATCTTTTTGGGACGCGAACTCCTTTTTCGCTACCTGCCAGTTGAGGTCTTTCTGAACCAGGTTGTTGAAGGCTTTTTCGGTCTCGGCGTCCGCCTGCCCGGTCGGGGTGTAGCTGACAGCCGTGGCCGCTGCTTCCCGTTCGTACTCCGCCTGTTCCAAAGAAAGCTCTTTGGTCTTGAGCGAAGGACTGTAGGACAAGGCCATTTCAACCGCCTGCTCGAGGGTCAGGGATTGAGTTTGGTCCGCTGCCCTGGCCGGGGGACAAATAGACAGCATGCCGAACAGTACGGTTAAGGCGATTACCAGGGATTTTCGCATGCCATTCACCTCTTTATTCCCCTTTTGCACGATCAGGGGAGTCCTCATTTACGTTCGAGCCGGGTGCATACGCGCCATTGTCAGGTGTCGTGGCATCCCCGGCTGGAGCTTCGGGGATTTCGTGCCGCGCATCGCCGTTTTTCAATCGTGCTTTTTCTTTTGGCCGTTTAAGCACCTTATAAGCGAGAATAAGCCCGGTTATGGTCACCAGTATGAAACCGATGGCAACCACATCTAAGAGCAGCGAGAAATCATAATTGCCGGCCCGTCCTTCGTGCAGGGCCCTAATCACTGCCAGAGTACCCAGATCTCGGCCGCCCGCGTACGGCCCGCCGGAGCCGGCTCTTCCTCTTTGCAACCCTGGGCCTTCCCATCCTGGCGTGCCTACTTGGGTGCTTTCATTCAACCCGAGGCTTGCATCGAACCCCGCTCTGGGCGGCCCTTGACCAGACCAGTGAGAGTTGGCCAGGATGAGGCCGGTTATCGACTGCAGCAAAAGGAATACGGCTACGATGACCCCCGTCCAGAGGTGTAGTTTGCGAATAGTCTTCAAAATCATCCACTCCTCCTGTCAAAAGACTTGGTATTCTGTTTCTACCATAACCAATATCTGTTACTGTTTTGTGAACAAACTCTAACAAAATTAAAAACACCGATTACACACGAATTCCCAGAGCCGGTGTTTGCCCATCACTTAAAAAAACGGCTCTATTAAGTAAGCGGAGACTATCTTTTCCACCCGGTAACTTAAGGAAAAGGCTCTTCGGGCGAAATCAGTTCTCCGCAGGTACTGCCGGGATGGAAAAAAAGAAAGTCGATCCTTGCCCGGGCTGGCTATGAACCCCAACTTTCCCGCCGTGAGCCTCTACTATTTGCTTGACGATAGCCAGGCCCAGCCCGGTCCCGCCCAGGCTGCGGGAACGAGATTTCTCCACCCGGTGAAACCTATCCCATATATATGGCAGGTCTTCCTCGGGGATTCCTGGACCTTCGTCGCTAACTTCGATTTGAACCAATCCGTTGTCTGAACCGGCCTTGACGGTCACCGTTTTGCCGGGAGGAGAGTAACGGATGGCATTCTCTACCAGGTTAGTTAACACCTGCTCCATGCGGTCTTCGTTAGCCAGCATCAGCGGCAAGCTCTGTGAAATATCGACTTTTACCGAGATCTGGTGTTGCTCGAGTTGCGGCCCCAGCTTGAAAAGGACGCGGCTCACCAGCTCGCTAACTTCGATTGGATGGAGTTCCCATACGATCTTACCCGCTTCCATCTGGGCCAGGTCTAACAGCTCGCGGATTAACCGGGTTAAACGAACTGTTTCTTGGTGGATCACCTTTAGGTAGTGTCTTTGGGCCTCGGGGTCGCTGATGGTGCCGTCTAATATGGCTTCTATAAATCCCCGGATCGAGGTCAGGGGGGTGCGCAGTTCGTGCGAGACGTTGGCTACCAAGTCACGGCGCCAGACCTCGAGGTTTTTGATATCGGTTATGTCCTGGAGCACGCCTACGGCACCGCTTATTTTGCCTGCGCCGTTGGTCAAAGGAGCAACATGGATCAGGACACAAGTTTTCCCGCCGTTCAGATCCAACTCAGCCGAGCGCGGTTCTCCTGAATCAGTCACGCTCGCAAAAACCTCAGGTATTCCCGAAAACGGCAGTTCGGAGAGCGGGCGGTTAATGATGTCTTCCGGCTTCACGGCTAAGGTTCTGGAGATGGCGGTATTGGCGAGGATAACTTGACCTTGTCCGTCCACAGCCAACACCCCTTCTGCCATGTGAGCGAGAATGCTTTCAATCTTGCTCTTTTCTCGGAAAAGAGCGGTTACGGTGGCATCTAAAGACTCTGCCAGGTAATTGAAATCCTGGGCCAGTTGGCCTACTTCGTCACTGGTGGTAACTTCGATTCGCTGGTCAAAGTTACCTTTGGCCATTTCGCGGGTTATCCGGCTCATTTGGCTAAGAGGACGGGATATGGAGCGAGAGAGCCACGTTCCTACCAGGGCTGAGAGCACCACGGCTGCTGCTGCCGCGTAAAGGATGAGGGACCGGATGGCGTTGATGGTAGCAGTTAAACCCGCGATCGGTGCGGCTATGGCCAGGGCTCCTGCCACTTGGTCTTGCGCATACACCGGAACTGTAACCGAAAGCACGGCTTCCTGAAAACGCTTGTGGTACCCGCGAGAACTGATGGTCTCCCCGTTGAGGATGCGCTCGGCCTCCCCGGCTGTCAGCCAAAGGGGCGGGTGAAGCGGAACACCGGCGCTTGCCAGTTGCAGGTTTTCTTTATCGACTAACAGCACGCGGGCATTCAGAAAATGGCCGAGGGTAACCAGCATGGGATCTATCGGTTGTTCTGGGTTACCTTCGAGGTACGCGGATACTAGTAGCGCTAATTCCTGCCCTTTTCGTTCGAGCTCATGCTGTTTGGATGTGTAAAAATAGTTGGCTAATAGTTGAGAAGTAGCGAGCCCGACCGCTATCAAGGTTACCAGGGTTATAGCGAGGTAAGAAGCCATCAACTTGGTAAAGAGGTTTGCACGCATCTATTCTGCCACCTCAAACTTGTAACCTCGTCCCCATACTGTTCTTATGTACCGCTGCTTGACCCCTGATTCCAGCTTTTCTCTTAGCCGTTTGATATGGGTGTCTACTGTGCGGGGGTCCCCCAGGTAATCGTAATCCCACACGTAGGAAAGCAGTTGCTCTCTGCTATACACCTTCCCAGGATGGCTGGCGAGAAACCACAGTAATTCGAACTCTTTGGGGGTAAGGGAAACCCTGCGACCGTCAACCTCAACCAGGTGACTATCGTAATTCACAGTCAGGCCTGGATAGAACAAAACCCTGTTTCCATCTTGATTAGCCAAAGAGGTACGGCGCAGCACGGCTTTGACCCGTGCGACCAGCTCGATGGGGCTGAATGGTTTGCAAACGTAGTCGTCGGCTCCCAAATCCAGCCCCAATACCCGGTCGGACTCCTCTCCTTTGGCGGTGAGCATGATAATGGGAGCATTGCTCATCGCGCGAATCTCCCGGCACACCGTCCAGCCATCCTTTTTCGGCAGCATGATGTCAAGAATTACGAGGTCCGGGTTATTCGACCGGAATTTGCTGAGAGCCTCTTCTCCGTCCCAGGCCGCTTCGACGGCATACCCTTCTTTCTCTAAATACAATCTCAGTAGTTCTTGAACCAGCTCTTCATCTTCTACGACGAGAATGGTGGAAGCCATGGACAAGCCTCCTTTCCTCAACTCCGTTTCAACTCTGGTTTGTCAGGGAATCATCAACAATCATTTCCGACAAACCATGGTCTTTCCGGTTAGCTTCATTATATCCCAAACTCTTTACAGTTTTGTGACGACACCAAATACATTATGTTTTGTTCTAGACTAGGAGGATTTTGACGAAAGAGATCGAATATATAACCTTGGCCTGTCAAGGCATGCATGAATATGCCTCATGTCTTGACGCAAGAAGTTACCAGTTTATAGAAGAGAGAGACCGGGTTTTCCTGGGGTCAAAAGTGCAGCTCACGAAGGATCTGCTCCTGTGTTTCTCTTCAAACCTTTCAGGTAAGAGGGAAATAAGGGGGAAGATCTTATGAGCTTCGAGCTTAACCTTAAGCTGTTCGATACCGGAGTAGTATCGTAATTGCCCAGCGCGGAAGAAAGATAGCGCCCCTGTGGTGAAGGCGCAGGGCCCGCGATCAGACTTCATAAGGTTTGTTTTTGCTCAGCGAGGCTTTTTGTTTCGACTTGCAGCGTCTGGGAATGATGGAAAGACGTAACTGCAAGAGAGATGCAAGTGAGCCTGGACTGGGTTTCTGGAAGCGAAACAGCAGGGCAAAAAAGTCAGTGCCGGGACCGGTAGACAGAGAGATGGCGAGCAGTTGGGGTTATTATTCGGCTTAAGAGCTGCATTGTTTGATAAATTGAGCAGAGGGAGGGTATCAAATGGGTAGACCAGAAAAAATCAGTCTCAAAGAGGCGGCCAGTTTGATCAAAGACGGCGACCTGGTAGCTTTTAGCGGGTTTACTATCTGGCGCCGTCCGGTAGCCCTGTGTTACGAGTTAGTGAGGCAGGGCAGGAAGAATTTGCATTTGTTCGAGGTTCAAGGTGGCTTCCACAGCGACATGCTAGTTGGGGCCGGGTGTGTCAAAATATGGGAAGGCAGCTGGATGGGGCAGGAAATCCTAGGAAAAGTAGGAGAAAACCTGTCGCGCAAGCAGTGTGCGGGAGAGATCCTCACCGAGGACTTCAGCCACGGTCATGCCGTTGCCCGCATAGTGGCAGGGTCTCTTGGGCTCCCCTTCTTTCCGACTGCCTTGGCTATGGGGACCGACATCCTCAATCCTAAGTACGATATGCTGGGGAATGCAGGTTTGAGAGACGGTTCCAATCCCAAGATACCGCGCAAGAAGTACGATGTCATGAAAGACCCGTTCTATGACATGGGAGAGCTTTTACTGATGCCGGCTGTGAACCCCAATTGGGCCTTGATTTATGCTCCCTACGTCGGCACCGAAGGCACTGTAAGAGTGCTGGCTCAGAGTTACAATGACATGGACGTCATCAAAGCATCCGACAAGGTTATCGTGATCTGCGAAGAAATAGTGCCTGATGAATACCTCCGCCGAGAACCCGAAAGAAACATTGCCTCCGGATATGAGATCGACTATATAGTCGAGTGTCCGTGGGCAGCCCATCCCACCGGTTCCCAGTATTTCTATGATACCGATGCAGAGTTTCTGAGGAATTTCAATAAGGTACGGACTCAAGAAGAGTTTGATAAGTGGGCTGAGCAATGGATATTCAGCTGTGACAGTCATATGGACTACCTGAAGAAACTCGGCGTTGAGCGTTTGGAAAGCTTGAGGGCTGGAGTATTGGGCTATTCTAGACGGGTGAAAAGGGGGAAGAGATAAATGAGTGCTAAGACCGAATACGCAAAGCCAGGCGAATTCAAGCCGATAGATCTGTTAGCTGCTGCGGCGGCTAGAGAAGTAAAGGATGGGGACGTGGTGTTTGCCGGTACAGGGCTGCCGATGTTGGCTATTACCTTGGCTCAGTACGAGCATGCGCCAAACGCGGTTTGCATATACGAAGCCGGGAGCATAGGAGGAAGACCCATTGACATACCGACTTCGGTAGGAGACGCTCGTTGTGCGTACCAGGCTTCGAAATCGGCTGGGTTGTTCGAGACTTTCTACGGGCAGTTGCACGCTGGTTATGTGGATCTCGGTTTCTTAGGCGGGGCGGAGATAGATAAGTACGGCAATGTCAATACCACGGTTGTTGGCGATTACGCTCGTCCTAAGAAGAGATTCAGCGGAAGCGGCGGCAACGCGGACATTAACTCCTTTGCTAGAAGGACCGTATTCATCATGGTTCAGGAAAAGCGCCGGTTTAACGAGCACGTCGACTATATAACCTCGCCCGGCTGGAGGATTCCCAGGTGGCCGAGTGGGGAATTTGTTCATAAGAGAGAAATCTACGGAAAATTCTTCCACGGAGGGCCGGTAGCGGTCATTACGGATATGGCTATTTTCCGTTTCGATGAAGAAGGGCTAATGTATTTGGATACAGTGCATCCCGGGTTCAGCGTGGAAGACGTTAAGAACAACGTTTCTTTCGACCTGAATGTATCTAGGGTGAAGGGTGAAACCTTACCTCCAACCTACCATCAATTGGAACTGCTGTATACTAAGGTTGACCCAGAAGGGATATTCTTACCGTAAGTCAGGCTAAAGTATAAAAAAAGGCCCAAGTATCCCCGGAAACGGCCGGGGAATTTTTTTGGCTTGATTCGCAAACCTGTAGAACGGGTTTAGATTCGAAGGAGTCTGGTAATACTCAAAGGAAAAGAGGGTAAAGGGGTTTTGAACTTGCACCGCACATTGATAGTACTCTTGCTTTTCGGCACCCTTCTGGGATTGGTGAACATGGAGCAAATGAATCAAATCCAGGTATACAACCAGGTTCTCAGGCTGCACGTGATTGCCAACAGCGATTCCCGACAAGACCAAGCCTTGAAGCTGAAAGTCAAAGACAGGATTGTCACTTTGATGCGAAAAGAGCTGGACAACGTCCGGGATGTTGAAGAAGCAAGAAACCGGACACGTCAATGCTTGCCTTTGATTCAGAAAACGGCGCAAGCGGAGATAAAAAACCAGGGATACGATTACCCCGTTCGCGTGTTGATGGGAGAGTATGAGTTCCCCACCAAGCTCTACGGGGATATGGTATTTCCCCAGGGGCGTTATGAAGCTGTAAGGGTAATTATCGGGGAGGGACGAGGACATAACTGGTGGTGCGTGCTGTTCCCGCCTTTGTGCCTGGTTTCTTCACAGGATCAAGGTTTAACCCTGAATGCGGACTCTGCATATTCTGGATATGAAGTGAGACTGAAGCTGCGGGAAATTTGGAAGAAAGAGGTGCGGGTCACGACTAATTAAGCCACAGATGCACACAGATTTTTGCAGATTTACACAGATAATTGTTAGGATTGGTCTAATAGTTGCCCAGGGGAGACCATTAGATTTTCCTTGCTTTAGTGGCAACACCTTGGGACATCGATGGGAGACTGCGAAGATTTCCTATTAAACTACATCTGTGAACATCTGTGTAAATCAGCCGGGCACTCAGCTTGGTTAAGTTGCAACATGTTATTAGGTTGTAGGACGAGTTTGTAGCTGATTTAGAGGTATGCTGAGTGCCGGGTCTGTGGCTCATTACTGGGGTCGGTGGACTGGCGTTTTTTTTTGGGTACAATATAATTGAAGCTGTAGACAAAGCTGCGAATGAAGAAGGCAAGACCATGCTCAAAACAGTGACAATAGAAGCACCGGCTAAGATAAACCTCACCCTTGATGTTAAGGGGCGGCGTCCCGACGGGTACCATGAAATCGAAACCGTAATGCACCAGATAGACTTGGTGGACAGAGTATCCCTGCGAGTAAGTTCTGAGGGTATCAAGGTTACTGCCGATTCGCCTGAGCTCCCTTGCGCGGAAGACAACCTGGCTTTCCGGGCAGCTGTAGAGTTTTTTAGGCAAGTTGGTGCTACCGGCGGGGTCGAAGTATTCATCCACAAGAGGATCCCAGTAGGAGCCGGCCTTGCCGGGGGCAGCAGCGATGCGGCTGCTGTTATAAAGGGGCTTAACCGGTTGTATGGGGACAGGCTTACACCGGATGAGATGCTGGATCTGGGGGCGAAGATAGGCTCCGACGTTCCGTTTTGTATTTTGGGGGGCACAGCTCTTGCCCGGGGGAGGGGAGAGATAGTCACACCGCTGTTCACTGATATGACGCTAGCTTTGGTGCTGGTAAAACCGGATTTTGCGGTCTCGACCAAAGAGGTTTACGAAAGGTTCGACAAAGTGCAGATTTTCGAGCGCCCCGATACAGACGAGGTGATGCGCGGGCTCTTGTGCAAAGACGTAGAAATGATTTGTCGGGGAATGGGGAACGTCCTGGAAGCGGTTACGACTGCATGGTTTCCGGAGGTGGCCCGTATCAAACAGCGGATGAAAGGACTTGGGGCGATAGCGGCTCTGATGTCAGGAAGCGGTCCTAGCGTCTTTGGGGTGTTTCAAGAAGAAGGAGTAGCCAGGGAGGCTTTCGGCCGTTTCAAGCTCGAATACCGAGAGGTATACTTGACGAAGTCTTATAGAAAGGGTGAGGGAAAGGATGCCGGAAAGCAGACTGATTCCTGTGAAACTGGACACGTATAAGCCTTTACGCGAGGTAGTGTTCGAAACCCTCCGGGAAGCTATTATCAACGGGACTCTCAAGCCCGGAGAAAGAATGATGGAGATTCAATTGGCTGAACAACTCGGTGTTTCCCGCACGCCGGTGAGAGAGGCTATAAGGAAGCTGGAACTTGAGGGGTTCGTGGTCATGATCCCTCGCAAAGGGGCATACGTTGCGGGCATTTCTTTAAAGGACATCGCCGATGTTTTTGAGGTTAGGGCAGCCATGGAAGCACTGGCCGCCGGGTTGGCGGCGGAGCGGATTACCGCTGAAGAATTGGAGGAAATGGAAAGGTTGTTGGTACGAATCGGTGAGCATATCGAGGCCAATCGTTTGGAAGAAGTGGTGGAAATGGATACCCTTTTCCATGAGGCTTTGTACAAGGCCAGCCGCAACCTAAAACTAGAACAAATACTTCAAAACCTGCGGGAACAGATACAGCGTTTTCGCAGTACTTCTTTGGCTTTTCCAGGACGGATGAAAGAAGCCTTGGAAGAACACAAGAAGATAGTGGAAGCTATTTCTGACAGGAATACAGCTTTGGCCCAACAGTTGGCTCAGGAACACATAGAGAACGCGGAGAACAGCATGCTGGAGGCATTGCGCAGGAACGGTTTCGACCTCAAGTAAACTGGGGGTGAATTGCATGCAGGAATACGATGCAGTAATCCTAGCAGGGGGGGTTAACTCGGCCGAATTAAGAAAGTATGCCCCTTATGACAGTGAAGCGTTGATCGTCATCGGCAGGTATCCCATGGTTTACTACGTTTACCGTGCGGTCCGGGCGTCGCAACGGATAAGAAACATAGTAATAGTTGGGCCGAAACAGTCTCTGCAGGAAATATTTAAGAAGGAAAACAACCTCCGTTTTGCTGAACCTGGGCAGGATTCTATAGACAGCTTGGCCAATGGAATCGAAGTGCTGGAGGGGTCCGGGATTACGGACCGAGTACTGGTACTGCCTACGGATATCCCCTTTATCACGGCCGAAGCTATAGATGATTTCATTTCTAGGTGTGAGGGAGAAGAAGCTGATTTTTTTTATTCAATAGTTAACCGAGAGGTGAATGAGAAAAGGTTTCCAGGAGTGAAGCGGACCTACGTGAGGCTGAAAGAAGGTGTTTTCACAGGGGGCAACCTGTTTGTGATAAAGAGCGATAAGATCGCAAGCTGTGTGGCCTTGGCCAAGCAGTTTGTGGCCCGCCGCAAGAACCCGTTCCAGATGGCTCGCCTTTTGGGCTTAGGCCTGGCTTGGAAGTATTTGACTCGCCGTCTTACTATTCCCGATGCCGAAGCCAGATTCTATCGGGTTGTAGGTATTCGAGGGCGGGCTGTAATATCTCCGTTTGCCGAAGTGGGAGTGGATGTAGACAAGCCCAGCGATCTCTGGCTGGCTGAAAGGATATTAGGTGTGGGATAACAGAAGTCGATAACGGGGTGAGGGGATTGGCAGAGATTGCGGTTATTTTGGCCGCGGGTAAAGGCGTAAGGATGAAGTCTAACTTGCCTAAAGTAATGCATAAGGTTGCAGGTCAGCCTATGGTCCTGCATGTGGTAACCGCGGCCCGCAGGGCGGGTTTAAACAGGGCGGTCTTAGTGGTGGGACACGGGCGTGAACAACTGGAGAACGAGCTGGCCGACAGGGGTCTGGAGTTCGTGGTCCAGGACGAGCAGCTAGGAACAGGACATGCTCTGATGCAGGCGGAAAGACTGATTGCCCCTTCCGATACTGTGATGGTGCTGTGCGGAGATACTCCTCTTCTTCGGGCAGAAACTCTCCAGGCCCTGCTCGAACACCATCGGGGCCAAGGGGCAACGGCTACGGTTTTGAGCACGAGGCTATCCGATCCCACCGGGTACGGGAGGATTGTCCGCGACCGTGAAGGGAGGCTGGAACGGATAGTCGAGGAGAAAGATGCTCCGCCCGAAATCAAGGCTATTGATGAAATCAATTCGGGACTTTACTGTTTTCAGGCACAAGCGGTGTTCGAAGCCTTGAAAGAGATAAAACCGGACAATGCGCAGGGAGAATACTACTTGACCGATGTGCTTCCGGTGATGATTAAAAACGGGTTGCAGGTAGAAGTTTTCTTGCATTCTGATGCAGAAGAAGTGCACGGCATAAATGACAGGATCCAGCTGGCTTACGCCGAAAAGGTTTTGAGGCGGAGAAAAAACCAGGAACTGATGAGAAACGGGGTAAGCATGATGGATCCGGACTCCACGTTTATCGACATGCAGGTTGAAGTGGGGCCTGACACCTTAATCTACCCATTCACGTTTATCGAAGGTAACACCCGTATTGGCAGCAACTGCGTCATAGGTCCGGGTACTCACATAATCGATTCGGTGATCGCGGATGGGGTCAGGATAGAGAGGTCCAAGCTGTTGGAGTGCGAAATAGGCGAAGGCTGCAATATAGGACCGTTCGGATATATAAGGCCGGGGACGGTGCTCAAGAGAGGGGTCAAGGTAGGAGATTTTGTGGAGATAAAGAAGTCGGTCATCGACGAAGGCAGCAAAGTTCCACACCTGGCTTATGTGGGAGATGCCCAGGTGGGGAAAAGGGTTAACATAGGGGCCGGAACCATCACCTGTAACTACGATGGAAAAAACAAGTACGTTACGGTTATCGAAGATGACGCTTTTATCGGTAGCAATACTAATCTGGTAGCGCCGGTAAAGATCGGGCGGGGAGCGACAACCGGTGCCGGTTCGACGATAACCAAAGAAGTACCTCCTGAGACTTTGGCGGTGGAGAGGGCCAGACAAAAAAATATTGGCGGGTGGGCAAAGAGGAAAAACCAGGCCCACGACGAAGGATAAGGTGGGAGGGAGGAAAATCATGAATGCTTCCAGATGGAGGATGAAACTCTTTACGGGGACCGCTCATGTTTGTCTGGCCCAAGAGGTAGCCGATTACTTAGGAATCCACGTCGGCGATGCCAAGGTCAAAAGATTCATAGACGGTGAGATCAGCGTAGCCATAGATGAAAGCGTGCGCGGGGTCGACGTTTTTGTACTCCAACCCACTTGTCCCCCTGCTAACGAGAATCTGATGGAGCTTTTGATAATGATCGACGCCTTTCGCCGGGCATCGGCCGCGCGCATCAATGCCGTTATTCCCTATTACGGGTATGCCCGTCAAGATCGAAAAACCAGAGCTCGGGATCCCATCACTGCCAAGTTGGTGTCGAATCTTATAACCACGGCCGGAGCTGACCGCGTAGTAACGGTTGACCTTCACGCCGGGCAGATCCAGGGGTTTTTTGATATCCCTGTGGATCACCTGCTGGGAGTGCCCACCATCGCGGAGTATTTCAAGAATAAAGGGTTGGGAACGGACGCGGTGGTGCTGTCGCCTGATGTAGGGGGGGTCAGGAGAGCCCGGGACCTGGCCGAACGGTTAGGGGCGACCATCGCTATTATAGATAAAAGGCGACCGGAGCCTAACGTATCGGAGATCATGAACGTTATCGGCGATGTGGCCGGCAAGCAGGTTATCATCATAGACGATATCATAGACACCGGAGGAACCATAGCCAGTGCAGCCAAGGTTATGACTGACATGGGTAGTAAAGAGGTATATGTTTGCTGCACCCATCCGGTCTTTTCGGGGCCAGCCATAGAACGCATGAGGGAGGCCCCGATAAAAGAGATCGTTATCACCAACACCATACCCGTTCCTCCGGAGAAGAAGCTGCCCAATATGGTGATTCTTTCCATGGCTCCCCTTATCGGCGAAGCCATAATACGTATTCACGAAGACCTTTCGGTCAGCAAGCTTTTTGATTGAAGCTCATCGAGGCAGGGCCTTACCGTTTTCTGTTTTTCTAGTATTCTCAGGAGGTTCGGAGGGGGAGCAGTGAAACTGGTAGTCGGGTTGGGGAATCCGGGGAAGGAGTATCAGGGGACCCGCCATAACCTGGGTTTCATGGTGGTGGAAGAACTGGTCCGCCGCCACGGGGTTAAGAGACAGGAATACAAACACAGCTCGGTTATGGCTTGGCTGGAGTGCCATGGAGAAGAGGTGGTGGTAGCCAAGCCTCTTACATATATGAACCGTTCCGGACAAGCGGTAAAACCTTTAGTGTCAGCATTAAAGCTGAATCTGGAAGATGTCTTGGTAATATGCGATGACCTAGATCTGGAAACCGGGCGAATTCGTATTCGCCCCCGTGGGGGTTCGGGAGGCCACCGGGGGTTGGCCTCGGTGATTAGCAGCTTGGGAACCGAAGAGTTCGCCCGCTTGCGAGTGGGTATCGGAAGACCCCCCACGGGAGAAGATGTTATCGACTATGTGCTGGATGGCTTTACGGCGAGCGAGACAGAGACAATGGCCCGGGCCATAGCTCGCGCTGCAGACGCGGTGGAGACGTGGATAGGGCAGGGCATAGAAAAGGCCATGAATACGTATAATTTTTCAGAAAGATGTGAATAACCTTTGCCCCCAGCCTGCCAACCTATAAGCAAACGAGCTTAAGGGGTTGGGTTAGGTGAAGGTGTACTATGTTTGTGAATGTTGTGATAAGGTCTACGCTGAGCTGGAGATCGAAGGTGAAGGTTATACGCAGGTAAGCGGGTTATGCGCGGAATGCCTCGAGGAGATAGGCGGCGGGTCCGATTTATTTTCTATCAGTAGTCAGTGGTTCTATAACTGAGCCTGAGCCACAGATGCACAGCCACAGATGGACACAGATTAGGAGATATTCTTAGACGCAGAATGACGCAGATTTTCAATGATTAACGCGGAAACTGACCTTGAATTAGCCGAAATTGTAAGTGGATGCGAGCAATGAGTTGCAAGCCGCAAGCGCGGTGACAAAGCTGGCTAGTCTTTCCTGAACTGTTCTATTGTTTTCATTCTCTGGTAGGGACACTTTTTGGTGTCGTAAGGGTCTGTATGCGTGTGCCGTACTGCAACGATTGACACCCTCTTCCGGTAATGTTATTAAATAGCAATTAGAGTTAAATCAGCGTCAATCTGCGTCTGATAGTCCTAATAATCAGTGTTAATCAGTGTCGTATCTGTGTTAATCTGTGGCTGGGGTTTGTAGTGGAGGCCCTTAGAAAAGGGCGTCCACTTTTCGGCATTGCAACAATGGAGGGTTAACTTTGCAGCTAAAGGTTGATGTCGACATCGTCAGGAGCCTGACCACTCGGGTAAGGCCGGGCAGGCCTGGTATGATCTCGGGGCTGGCGGGCAGCGCCCGCAGCTTTTTTTTGTACCTTTTGGCTACGCGTACTGAGGACACGCTGGTGTGCCTGGTTCCTCTCGAGGAGCAGGCTTATGATCTTCACCGGGAACTGCGTGGTTTTCTCGGCCCGGATGCGGTTTGCCTTTATCCCTCCCAAGACCTCGTGTTCTGGCACGAAGGGAGGGAGAACTCGTTCAGCCGCATGACCCGGCTCAGTACCTTGAGCCGTCTTGCTTCGGGGCATCAACAGGTCAAGGTGCTTATCGCTACAGCCGGTTCTCTCGTGACCAAGGTGCTTTCCCCACAAGAGTTTCGGAGGCAAACCCTAACCTTGGCGGTAAAGCAGGAGATCAATTTAGAAAAAACCATGCGGAGGCTGGTGGAACTAGGTTATCAAAGATGCCAGGTGGTGACCGACCCGGGTAGTTTCGGTTTGCGAGGGGGGGTACTGGACGTTTACCCTCCAGACCAAACAGAACCTTTTCGCTTGGAACTGTGGGCCGATGAAATCGAGAGTATTCGGAGCTTCGATCCGCTGACTCAAAGATCTGGCAAAAAGCTAACCTCAGTGTCCATTTCGCCAGCGGGGGGAACGGGTTCGGGGCAGGCTGCTCATCTCCTCGATTACGTCTCCCAAGATAGCCTAGTTTTTTTGGATGAACGGCGAGAGTTTGAACGGTGCTTTCACCGACAGGCTCGCCGGCAGGAGGAGTTGCTGGCAGCGGCCAAGGAGAAGGGCTTTAAAACAGATGACATGGACGCGCTTTTTACCTGGGATGAAGTCGAGGCCTTGATAAACCGGCATCCGGTGATATACCACGCTTTTTTCCCCGGGCAGCTAAACATACAACCTTTAGAGTTTTACCAGCATATATCTCAAAAAGAAATGGAACCCTTTTTTGCTCACCCCGAATTAACAGCCAGGCGGATAAAAGAGTGGGTTGGGCAAGGTTACTCGGTGGCCGTAGCCATGAGCGACCGGAAGATGAAGAATAAGATCAGGGAGGAACTTGGGCTCAATACTGTTCCAGGAGTCGTGGTTACCGACTGGGACATAGAAAAAGGCTTTATCAGTCCCACCCTGAAAATGGCGGTTTTGTCGGACAGAGACGTCTGGGGTAAGAGGCCGCGGAGGACAGGCGGGCCCAAAAAGGAAACAGGGAAGCTCAGGTTAGAGTTGGACCATCTGCGAGTGGGGGATTACGTGGTCCACGAGAATCACGGCATAGGGCTGTTTCAAGGAATCACCAAGATGGAGGTGGAAGGGTTTGCCAAGGAATACCTGGTCATCCAATATGCAGGCAGTGACCGCCTGTACCTGCCTGTAGACAAACTGGAAATGTTGACCAGGTACACCGGACCTGATGATAAAGAGCCCCGTCTTTCTAAGCTCGGGGGGACGGACTGGGAGAAAACCAAAAACCGGGTACGGGAATCGATCCGCGAAATGGCGCAAGAACTTTTGCGTGTATATGCTCTTCGCCAAACGGTCCCGGGGTTTGCTTTTTCGCCTGACACGGTATGGCAGAAGGAGTTCGAAGATGCATTTGAGTACGAAGAGACGGCGGACCAGATTCGGGCTGTTGCAGAAGTAAAAAAAGACATGGAAACGCCGCGGCCTATGGACCGGCTTATCTGCGGAGACGTGGGCTACGGGAAGACGGAGGTGGCTCTTAGGGCAGCGTTTAAAGCGGTCATGGATCACAAACAGGTCGCAATTCTGGTTCCCACTACGATCCTAGCCGAACAGCACTACCAGACCTGCCTGGAAAGGTTCAAGAATACCCCGGTCGTTATCGAGGTATTGAGCCGTTTTCGGACTCCGGGTCAGCAGAAACGCATCCTGGAAGATTTGAAGAAGGGGGTTATCGACATCATTATCGGTACCCACCGTTTGCTGTCCCGGGATGTCCGGTTTAAGGATCTGGGATTGCTGGTGGTGGACGAAGAGCACCGGTTTGGAGTAAGGCAAAAGGAGAGGATAAAGGCATTAAAAGAGACGGTGGACGCACTCAGTTTATCCGCTACTCCCATTCCCCGAACTTTGCACATGGCCTTGACCGGCCTGAGGGATCTTTCGGTAATAGAGACCCCTCCTCCTGACCGTTACCCTATCACCACTTATGTGCTGGAATACAACGAAGACATAATCCGGGAGGCGATTAGGGCCGAGGTGGAAAGAGGGGGGCAGGTCTTCGCGGTTCACAACCGGATTCAAGATATTGAGATGTTTAGGAACCACCTGCAGATGCTGGTGCCCGAAGTAAAGATGGAGGTAGCCCACGGGCGGGTTCCCGAAGATGAGCTGGCCGATATAATGAAGCGGTTCCTTAATCAGGAATTTCAGGTATTGGTATGCACCACCATTATCGAGTCGGGCTTGGACATGCCCAATGTCAACACCCTTATCGTGGACGAGGCTGACCGTTTAGGGCTGGCTCAGTTATACCAGTTGCGGGGACGGGTAGGCCGTTCCAAGCGCCTGGCCTACGCTTATTTCACTTACCGCCCGGACAAATCGGTTACGGAAGCGGCCCAAAAGAGGTTAAACGCCATCAGAGAGTTTACCGAACTCGGATCCGGCATGAAGATCGCGTTGCGGGATTTAGAAATCAGAGGGGCCGGAAACATACTGGGGCCCGAGCAGCACGGCTATATAGCAGCTGTAGGGTTTGACCTGTACTGCCGGTTGCTGGAAGAAGAGACGGCTCGCTTGAATGGTACGGCCCCTAGGAGTGAAGGTGATACTCTGCTGGATGTCAGGATAGATGCCTTTATACCCGACGATTATGTCGGGGACATAGGGCTCAAGTTGCAGGTGTACCGGAGGGCCATGTTTGCGGCCAGCATACAAGAAATCGACGAAATTCGTGCAGAATTAAAAGAGCGTTTCGGGAGCCTGCCGGCTCCGGTTGAAAACCTGCTGCGCCTTTCTCGCTTAAGAGTGTGTGCCAGGAGCAAAGATATAAAAAGTATTTCAACCAACGGAGGGGTGCTTCAAATAAGACTTAACCGGGCTATAGACGGGGCAGCCGCCAAGCTTCGCGTTCTAGGGCAGAAGATAAAGGCGCCTGTCCAATCTTTGGACAGCTTCACTATTTCCGTACCCCTCGAAGGTGGCCCCAACCTGGAGTTGCTCGAACAGATACTGGAAGCAATCTAGATCCTGTTCTTGATTTTGAGGCAAATCAGTGTCCTTCTGTGGCTCGTTTTCAGGGCAAATGGCGGAACGGTCTGCTTTTGTTGTGCGCAAAGTCGAAAACGGGTAAAAGACTGCGGGACAAGGGCTGCTACCATGGTAAAAAGTGAATAAAAGGGGATTTTGAGTTATATACTATCACTGAGGACAGAAAACAAATTTTGACTTCCGCAAGAAGGAGGGATGGAAGCCGGATGAAAGCAACAGGTATCGTAAGGCGAATAGATGATCTGGGCCGGGTAGTGATACCAAAGGAAATAAGGAGGACCTTACGTATACGGGAAGGCGATCCCCTGGAGATCTTCGTAGATCGGGAAGGCGAAGTCATTCTCAAAAAATACTCTCCTATCGGCGAATTAGGAGACTTTGCCCAAGAATATGCAGATTCTTTACATGAAGCCATCGGGCAGATTGCTCTGATTGCGGATCGGGACAATATCATCGCCGTGGCCGGAGCCCCCAAAAAGGAGTTTATGAACAAACCTATTGGTCCGGCCGTGGAGAAGACTCTCGAAGACCGGCGGGTAGCGGTTATGAACGAGATCGGTGATCACTCTTACTGCAAAGGTTGTCCTGTGTTGGAATCGGGAGACGGGAACTGCAAAATAACCTCCCAGGTTATTGCTCCTATCATTTCGCAAGGGGACCCGATCGGAGCGGTAATAATAATGTCAAAGGAGCCAGGAGTAAAGATGGGGGACTTAGAACAGAAACTGGCCGAGACGGCAGCCGGGTTTTTGGCTAAACAAATGGAGCAGTAAATCCCACGGCCTTCGAGCAAGGCCGTTTTTCTTTGGGGTTGCTGCTCTAGATGAAGAGTTGTTTTAAAATGTCGCCAAAACGGTCCGGACAAGTCTGAAAGTGTATTTTACTGTTTTCTTTTTTTTACTTGGGCGATAAACTAATAGCTGTGGGCCTGAGTTTGGGGGAGGAGAATAGATGGTAAAAAAACAGAACTTCCTGGTGGGAGCTTTCATCCTAGCAGTAGCCGGAGCAGTCAGTAAAGCCTTGGGGGCAGTTTACCGTATTCCGCTGGCGAGGCTCATAGGAGGAGAAGGGATGGGCTTGTACCAGATGGCCTATCCCATTTATACTACTATCTTGGCCCTAGCTACCGCTGGGGTTCCGGTAGCCATATCGGTTTTGGTGGCAAGAAAAGAGACTGAGGGTTTAAGGGGAGATAGCCGCCGGATCTTCCGGGTTTCACTGGTAGGACTGGCTCTCCTCGGGCTTGTTCTTTCCATCGTGGTTTGGCAGGGGGCCGGTTTTTTGGCTCGCAATATTCTACACGAGCCGCGGGCCGTATACCCGATTATGGCGATAGCCCCAGCCATCTTTTTTTCAGGCCTTATGTCCGTATTCCGCGGGTATTTTCAGGGCTACCAGTGGATGGTGCCTACAGCCGTATCCCAGGTAGTAGAACAGATATTCCGGGTGACTTTCGTATTGATTCTGGCCTACCTCCTGTTTCCGCGCGGCCTGGAATATGCAGCGGCCGGAGCTACTTTCGGGGCTGTGGTCGGCGGGATAGCAGGACTCATTTTCTTGCTCTATTCTTATATCCGTTTTCGCCGGCAAATGAAAAGGGATTCGGGCGTACTGCCTTGTTCTAGGGAGAGCTCTGTGGAGTTGGGTTGGCAGGTGGTCAAGCTTGCGGTTCCCATATCCTTCGGAGCGGTAGTAGTGCCGCTAGTACAGATGCTGGACGCGGTTATCGTTCCCGGTCGTTTGATGGCATCGGGTTATTCTACGAGTCAGGCCACCGCCCTGTACGGCCAGCTGTCAGGGATGGCTTCGGTTCTTATCAACCTTCCTACCATTTTCACCATAGCTATTGCTACCAGTTTGGTTCCGGCTGTATCTGAGGTCGCAGCGCGTAAGGATTGGTCCGAATTGCGGGCTCGCGTAAACAACGGGGTTAGGGCCGCCATGCTCATTTCTCTGCCCTCGGCCGCCGGCCTCTACGTGCTGGCCCGGCAGATAACAGACCTGCTTTTTGCCAGTCCCGAAGCCGGCATACCGCTTGAACCCCTGGCCTTCTCCGTTATAGTACTGGCCGCTTTTCAGGTATCGAGTGCTTCCCTTCAGGGTTTAGCAAGACCCGACATACCGCTCCGTAACTTGATCATAACCGGCCTGCTGAAAGTTTTCTTCAATTACTATCTTACAGGGACCTTTCTAGCAATAAGAGGGCCGGCTATCGGAACGGTGGTCGCCTTCTTTGTGGGATCATGCCTTAATTTCTATGAACTAAGGAAGATCAGCCGCGTATCTTTCGAAGGGAAGAGATTTATTAAGCTGGTAGTGGCAACCACCCTCATGGGGGTTGGCGTCAAGATGGCCTACCAGGGTTTTGTTGCTCAAGGACTGTATTCGTACTATTCTACCGTCCTCGCAATCGGCGCAGGGGTTCTCCTCTATGGAGGGATTCTTTTTGTCATTCGCGAACTCGATATTAAGACTATACGAAGCCTAATCAAGGTTTAAAGATGTTGCCGCAGATGCACTCTGCTGATGCCCGGTTTATTGATGTTGCTAACTGCGATTAGGTCCAGGAGTGCTGGCCGGGGTTATCAGGAGTTTTTGAAGAAGTTTTGGAGGAGCAAATTATGGACAAGTATCCGTTAGACGAGTTGGTGGAGGTAATGGACAGGTTGCTAGGTCCGGGAGGCTGTCCGTGGGATCGCGAGCAAACGCATGCTTCTTTGACCCGGTACTTGATTGAGGAAGCTTACGAGGTAGTGGATGCCATATGGCAGAAAGACATGGACAAACTAAAGGAAGAGCTGGGGGACGTGCTTTTGCAGGTAGTCTTTCATTCGGCTTTGGCCCGGCGGGAGGAGGCGTTCGACATCAACGACGTGATAAAAGGCGTCACCGAAAAGATGATAAACCGCCATCCCCACGTTTTCGGATCCATGAACCTTTCAACCAGCAGTGAGGTGCTGGACCGGTGGGAAGGGTTCAAGGAAAAGGAAGGGAAAAAGAGGGTGTTGGAGGGCATTCCCAAAAGCCTGCCCGCTTTGATGCGGGCGGAAAAGCTTCAGAGCAAAGCGGCGAGGGTGGGCTTTGACTGGCCGGACGTGGAAGGCGCTTTGCAGAAAGTTGCGGAGGAGGTAAGGGAATTAGCCGAAGCGAAAGAGCCGGAAAACGTGGCTGCGGAGATGGGCGATATCCTGTTTGCCGTTGTCAATGTAGCGAGGTTTTTGGGGGTAGATCCGGAGGAAGCCTTGCAGAAAACCAATAACAAATTCGAAGACCGTTTCAGGTACATAGAGGACAACCTTGTTCAGCAGGGAAAGGCCTGGAGTGAGGTGAGCCTCGAGGAGATGGATGCTCTTTGGGAAGAAGCCAAGGCCAAGTTTTAGAGAACGATGCGTAAAAAGTTTGCAGCGGAAGAAGGAAAGAACGCTTTCATAGCGAATAGGCAATATAGTTTACAGTAAAGGAGGGGATAGGCTTGAACAAAACGGACTTGGTTGCCAAAGTGGCGAGTAAGGCTAACATGACCAAGAAAGACGTAGAGAAGGTCATCAACACTCTCTTTGCCACCATAGAAGAAGCTCTTAAGGATGGTAGCAAGGTGCAGCTAGTCGGGTTTGGTACATTCGAAGTGAGGGAGCGGCAGGCGAGAAAGGGACGCAATCCCCAGACGGGCGAAGAGATCGAAATACCGGCTGCCCGGATACCAGCTTTCAAGGCGGGCAAAGCTCTCAAGGACGCGGTTGTATAAGTGAGGTTGGACAAATTCCTCAAGGTTTCACGCCTGGTCAAGCGCCGAACGGTAGCCAAAGATTTCGCGGATCACGAGAGGGTACTGGTTAACGGCCGGGTGGCCAAGC
This sequence comes from Syntrophothermus lipocalidus DSM 12680, assembly GCF_000092405.1. Lineage (NCBI taxonomy): Bacteria > Bacillati > Bacillota > Clostridia > Eubacteriales > Syntrophomonadaceae > Syntrophothermus > Syntrophothermus lipocalidus. The sequence continues at coordinate 121,044 of NC_014220.1, forward strand.
CTGCTACCGAGGTTCGACCGGGAGACGTGATCACCATCCAGTTTGGAGTTCGGAAAATGGTGGTCGAAGTGCTGGAACTAAAAGAATCGGTCCGGGCTGCGGATGCAGCCCAGTTGTATCGAACAATAGAGCAGTCATGATGTACATAATTTAATCGCCCTTTAACGGGGGCGATTTTTTATTCGGCGTAGAGGAAGAGACCGAGTTCTACCGGAGAAAGAGCCGACATATACTGGTCATGAGTACAGGCCGAGGAGGGGTAGACGTGGCTGAGCACTCTCTCACGTTAACCAACTGCCAGTTTCTCAGTTTAACCGGGGTGACCAACGTGGGCAGCTTTGACGATAACCAGATTGTATTAGACACGGTGCAGGGGCCATTGTTCTTGCGCGGGGAGAACTTGCACATAACCCAGCTTAACCTGGAGCAGGGTATCGTGTCGGTTGAGGGAAACAAGATTACGAGCCTCGAGTACAGGCCTCAGCACCAAAGGCTAAAAGACAAAAGCCGCAGGGTATTTGACCGCCTGTTGCGATAAAACTCAGAGCTGGCTTTTTGAGGAACCCTGGAAAGGGGGACCCGGGATTGAACATACTCGTGTCCCAGATAACCGAATTCGCGTTGACAGCCGGACTGGGGCTCTTGGTAGGGATGTTCTTTCATGCCTATCACGTTATCATCAAGAAAGCGGGCCTGAGCCGCTTTTTCTTATACTTTTTCGATCTCTTAATATGGCTGCTAATGGTAATACCCGTTTTCTTGGCTCTGCTTTTAATAAACCACGGGGAGATGAGGGGCCATGTTCTAGCAGCTTTGCTCTTGGGGGCATTAGCCTACCGCTTGTACCTGTGGAAAAGGACTCAGAGAATCATGTCCGCCATGGCAGAGGGGTTGGTAAACGGCTGTTCTTGGCTGTTTCGGACGGTGTGTTATCCTTGGACGTGGACCCGTCGCCGAATGGGTTCCTGGTACACGGCAATCTTTCGTAGGAAGCATGATGATGACGACGAGGTGAAGTAAAATCAAAAAAATTTTTTAATCGGGAGGAAATCAATCCTCCTTAAAGAATGATGTAATAGAAACGTAATTAATTTATACACAGACTGTGGAAAAAATGTGGACACTAGGTGGCAGCCGAAGATGAAGATAGAGATAAGAGGAGCCGAGAGACTGAGCTTCCGAGAGCGACAGGTAGTTGTGCTAAAGGAGATGGGAAAGAGCACGGAAACGATTGCCCGGACCCTGGGTATCAGTACCAGCACGGTTGGCACTCTTTATAACAGGGCCAAGAGTAAAGGATATGAAGTGGTAATAGTTATTCCGGGCGAAGTTCTTGGTATTTTGGGGGCTTACGATGAGGAGGAGACAAAAGACAAAGACCAGGGCTAAGCCGTCTAAAGGCAAAAAGGGGAGAAAGCTGTTCGTAGTGGTTTTGGTGTTGGCCTTTTTCGCATTTGTGTTTGGACCTCAGTTGAAGATGTTGTGGGATATGAAGGGTGAAATCCAGGCGTTACAGGAACAAAAGTCCGAGCTCTTAAAGAAAAAGGCGGAACTGACTAGGCTCGAGCGGGATCTCCAGACCGATGAAGCAATTGAGAGAATGGCCCGGGAGCAATTGGGAATGGTAAAACCAGGTGAGAAAGTTATGGTAAAGGTGGTCCCCGAACAGGGTTCGGGCCAATGATGATATTGACACAGGGCCCGAGACCTTAGTAAAATGAGACCATAAATAGAATTGGGGGGCCATATATCCGTATGCCTATCGAACAACAAGAAGTTATTCCGGGTGCGATTGTGGAAGGAGTGGTACAGGGCATTACTAGGTTTGGAGCCTTCGTCGAGCTTCCGGACGGCAAAGTGGGGTTAGTCCATATTTCGGAGATTGCCGACACGTATGTGAAAGATGTCAAAGACTTCTTGCAGGAGGGGCAGAGGGTCAAGGTCAAGGTTTTGAATGTCGCCGACAACGGAAAAGTAGGGTTGTCTGTCCGGCAAGCCAAAGAAAAGGAACGGCAAAGTCGGGAGGCCGCAGCTATGAGTCTGGAGGACAAGATCAACAAGTTCTTAAAAGAAAGTGATGAAAAACTGGCGACCCTTAAGTTAAAGCGTGACACGAGAAGAAGGAACCGGTATTCTTAGCACTTTGTCGAGAAAACGACACTCGTTAGCGAGTGTCTTTTTATTTTTTGCTTTGAGGTGGTCATTTTGAGGATTGCGGCAGCTGATATCGGCACCAATTCCTGTCGGCTCCTCATAGCCGAAGTTATCGAGGGCAGGCTGGTATCAATTCTGAAAAAGATAACATCAACCCGTTTGGGAGAAGGGCTTCTGGAAAGCGGTTGGCTTCATCCTAAAGCCATCAAGAGAACGGTCGATTGCCTCCTCAATTTCAGAGATATCATGCACGGGTACCAGGTTTCTGCCTACAGGGTAGTTGCGACCAGCGCGGTTCGGGAAGCAGTAAACCGGGAAGACTTTTTGGCGGTGGCAGAAGAAGAAACCGGCCTTTCTATAGAGGTAATAGGCGGGGAAGAAGAGGCTAGCCTCGCGTGGGAAGGTGTGGTCCGAAGCCTGAACTTCCCCGAGTTGCCCCTGGTAGCGGACCTGGGGGCTGGAAGTACAGAATTTATCTATGCAGGCCAGTCTCCGGTTATCAAAAGCGTAAAGGTAGGAGCAGTCAAGGCAACCGAAGGCGACTGGTCGAGAGAACAAATCCGGGCAGCACTTGAGGAGGTGCTTGCCCTGGCTCCCAGGTTTCGAAAAAATCCACTGGTTTTGACTGGCGGTACTCCTACTACTCTGGTTGCCATAAAGAAGGGGCTGGCCGAATACGATCCGGACCTGGTTCACGGCCAGAAACTGACATACCAGGAGGTAGAGGACCTGTATCAGATGCTGGAAGGCATGCCCCTTAACCTCCGCCGCCGGCTGCCGGGACTGCAGCCGGAACGGGCGGATATCGTGGTCAAGGGAGTGCTTATCGTTCTCGTTATAATGGACGGGCTCGGCAAAGATGAAATAATCGTCAGCGAGAGCGATCTCTTGGAAGGGATTATATGGCGATTGGCAGGGGCTTCCCCTGGTGTCTAAAAGTATAAATCCCGCGCTCCGGCCTCAATCATCGCCAGTCTTTCAATAGTCTTTTCCCTGACCTTGTCGCTCTTGATGTATCCTAGATGTTCTTGAATAGTCTTCTCCCCGATTTCCTTGGTCTCGGGAGAAGCGTAGTCTTCCAAGTATTCCTTAAAGGTCAGTATGGCGTTGGGTTGGCAAACATTGCCGATTTGTCCGGTTTTCGCCAGGGCCATGAAACGATCTCCGGTCCGGCCGCTGCGGTAGCAGGCGGTACAGTAGCTGGGAATGTAGCCGCTTACACAGAGGCTGCGGATCAACTCATCGGGGCCACGTTCGTCAGCGACTTCGAATTGTGCAGTATTGCAGGTTTTCCCTTCTATTTCTTCTCTGTAACCTCCTACCCCGGTGCATGAACCGGCACTTATCTGGGAAATACCGAGTTCGAACAACTCATCTCGGTATCCGGGGGCTTCGCGAGTAGACAGGATCATGCCGGTATAAGGAACCGCCATGCGCATGACCGCGATGATCTTGCGGAAATCGTCGTCTGAAACCAGGTAAGGGAAGTTATCCAGGGAAACGCCATCTGCCGGGCGCAGGCGCGGGAAGGACAAAGTATGAGGCCCTACGCCGAAAGTTTCATCCAGGTGACGGGCGTGCATTAAGAATCCCATTACTTCAAACCGGTAGTCGAAAAGACCAAACAACACGCCTAAACCCACGTCATCGCAGCCACCTTGCATAGCCCGGTCCATAGCAGTCAAGTGATAGAGGTAGTCGGATTTGGGGCCGCTGGGGTGCATTTTGGCGTAAGTTTCGTGGTGATACGTTTCCTGGAACAGCACGTAGGTACCGATACCTGCTTCTTTCAGCTTGCGATAATTCTCTACGGTGGTGGCAGCGATATTCACGTTGATCCTGCGTATATTGCCGTTCGCTTCTCTCACGCTGTATATGGTTTGCATCGCTTCTACCACGTATTCGATAGGACACTCAACCGGATGCTCCCCGGTTTCTAAGGCTATGCGCTTGTGCCCCATCTGTTCGAGGATGCGTACCTCCTCTGCTATTTCATCGATAGTCAGCTTGCGCCGGGTCAGGTTCTTATTGGAGCGGTGATAGCCGCAGTAAACGCAGTCGTTGATGCAGTAGTTGCTGATGTATAAGGGAGCAAAGAACACCAAACGCTTGCCGTAAATCTTTTCTTTGATCTCGCGGGCCGCCGCGTACATTTCTTGCAACAGCTCGGGGTCCTCGACCTGGATGAGGGCAGCAACTTCCACCGGCTCCAACCCTTTTGCTTCCCGGGCTTTTTCAATCATTTGCCGGATATCTTCCTGCCCAAACCTTTTCCCAGCCTCCAATAACGACCAGATCTCTTCTTCATTAATAAAATCAACGGCCTGATACGCCATTTCTCCTCATCTCCTCACCTAGACTTTTCAATTCCCGAACTCTTAACTCTTCATTCTTAATTCTGAATTCGCAATTCCCATAGCTTTGGGCCCTTCACCGTATCCAGATGATACCCGCCTTCCCAGCCGTGTTACGAGTTCCACGGCTGCGGCTTTAAGGGCAGTCGGGTCATCCTCAACCTCTGCCTTGGCGGGATAGATCTCGTATAACCGGCGGTACTTGAGGGGAGTCACGTTTAGCATCAAGACATTAGCCCCCGCTAGCAGTCCTTCACGCCGCCCTTCCCTATCTACTGACCCTAGGGCGGTGGTGGAGGGGAGATTAGCCCATGGCAACATGAGCCTGGTTACGGCTAAAACTTTTAGGGTTAAGGATGCGGTACCCGCTTGGGCTGAAGCCAGGGGAGTGGCAGGGTGCGGGATAAAGGGCCCGATTCCTACCATCGACAGCTGCAGTTTCCTCATGAGAAGGATATCGTCGGCCATGCTGGACAAGGTCTGCCCGGGAAGGCCGACCATGATGCCTGAGCCTACCTCGTAATCGAGGTCTTTCAGGTAAGTCAAACACTGGAGCCTTTGGGCCATAGAACATCCTGGCCGCAATCGCCGGTATAGATCCGGGTCCGAGGTCTCGAATTTCAAGAGGTAACGGTCCGCTCCTGCTTCTTTCCAGGCTGCGTAATCTTCCCGCCTTCTTTCCCCTACGCTTAACGTAACTGCGACATCCATTGCCTTAATCTGCGAGACTAACCTGGTTATCGTCGACGTTGAGTAAAAAGGGTCTTCTCCCGACTGCAGCACAATGGTCTTGAACCCCATGCCCACAGCTTCCTTCGCGGCCTCGAGGATCTCTTCTACGTCCATACGATAACGGCTGAGATGGCGGTTGTGACGGCTGATTCCGCAGTAAAGACAGGCCCGTGAGCAGTAGTTCGAAAACTCGATGATCCCCCGCAGGTGAACCTCGTTGCCCACGAAGCGTTCTCTTACTTTGTTAGCCAGAGCAAACAGCTTTTGCAGGTCTGCTTCATCTTCCAACCCGAGCAGGAATTCTATTTCTTCCTTGGACAAACGACCTGTATCCAAGTACTTAGCTATAATGCCATCGATACGACGCATAAGACCATTTCTTCCCCTTTAGTTAGCCACAGATGAACACAGATGCTCACTGATGATTACTGATATTGACACCGGCTGAGAAGAATATTAAATGACCCTTGTAGTGGTGTCGCCGCTCGTGAAAGCAAACACTACTATTGTCAAAATTATTCGTTATTCGCTCTGCTTTCCGTCTTTCACCAGACACTCGGTTGGGATTGTTAGACTATCCATATCGGCAATCATGGATTGAATACCGGGTTCTCGACTGGTTAACATTCCTCCTGATTCATCCCAAACTACCTCAGCTTGGTTATTTTGGCAAGTTACATCAATCAGCGTCGAAATTAAATCTGTGTACATCAGTGTTAAATCAGTGTAAATCTGTGGCTTATTGACTGCGGCTTATTTACTGGCCAGGGCACTTTTCACCTTTACCCCCTGCAGCTTCCCCAATTTCCCAGTCATGGCCCCAATTTCATCGGTTGAGCCGTCCACGATCAGGGCGAGTACGGAAACCTCGCGTTCCCGGTAGGGCAACCCCATCCTGCCCACGATGATCTCGGCGTGGTCACTCAAGATCCGATTCATGGCCGGGACCGATTCGCGGTTCTCAACTATGATGCCTACTACTCCCAGTCTTTTGTTTTCCAAAACTTTCACCCTATTTCCCCTGTGAAATTAAAAAAGCCTACCCGGAATCCTTCCAAGCAGGCTCATAAAGGCGCACTTTTCCCCACCTCCCCTTTAACTCAGACCGCTCCTCGTTAGCAGGAATCGTGTCGATTAAGCCCCTTGGACTCAGAAACATCCTCGTCGTCAGGGTATATACACTTCTTGTTAAAAGTTTAACATGCTCCCCGGGCTTTGCCAAGGGCAAAATAATTTTCTATGAATCGACGAGCAGGAATTCCGAAAAAGTTAGCGAAGTACATAAAGGCTAGTGTTTGTCCGCCGGGTATAACAGCAACCATAAGGGGGGCGGGATATACGGGTTTGAATGGAGAATACACATTCTGACGAATTACTTACCCTGGAAGAAGAATTCTAAATATAAAGGTCAGGGAAAGGAGGTGGACGAATGGTCGACTACAAAGCTATTATCGCAAAGTATAAGGATCTACCCGGAGGCATCATCGAGGCATACCACGCGATTCAGAAGGAGCAGAGCTTTATTCCCGAAGAGGCTATCATCGCTGCAGCTGAGGCTTTCAACATTCCGGTTAAAGACGCGTACGGCGTAGCAACCTTCTATTCCATGTTCTCCGTTAAGACTCGGGGCAAGAACGTCATCCGTATTTGTGAAAGTGCTCCCTGCCACATAGCCGGAGCAGCACAAGTAGTAGCGGCACTGGAGAAAGAGTTGGGTATCAAGATGGGAGAAACCACTCCGGACGGCAAATTCACCCTAGAGTTTACCGAGTGCGTAGGTCAATGCCAAGCCACGCCGGTAATCACCATCAACGGCAAGCCCTACGGTGACATTACTCCCGAGAAGATCCCGGCAATCCTCGCCGAGTACAAGTAACTGGCTTCAAATCTAGAGAACTGGAAGGAGGGTAATTCCTGATGGCCGAGGAACTGCGCGTAGTGCTGCGCAACTACGGCAAGATTAACCCCCTTAATATCGATGACTATATCAACGCCGGGGGTTATAAGTCGTTAGAAAAGGCCCGCAGCATGAGCCAAATGGATGTAATACAGGAAGTGAAGAAGTCAGGCCTGAGGGGTCGCGGGGGCGCCGGGTTCAATGCCGGACAGAAATGGATGTTCGCCTACCAGGCTCAGGCTGACCAGAAGTATGTCATCTGTAACGCAGACGAAGGAGAACCCGGAACTTACAAAGACCGCATAATCATGGAAAGCGATCCTCACAGCGTCTTAGAAGGGATGGCTATTTGCGGATATGCTATCGGCGCTAACAAAGGTTATATATACTGCCGGGGTGAATACCCGTATGTGGTAGATATCCTCAATACAGCAATCGCCCAGGCTAAAGCCAAAGGGGTATTAGGAGAATTTGACATTGAGGTGCGCATGGGAGCAGGAGCCTATGTGTGCGGTGAAGAGACGGCTCTGATCGAGTCTATAGAAGGTAGCCGCGGAGAGCCGCGTTATAAGCCACCGTTCCCGCCGGTCAGCGGTTTGTGGGGTAAGCCTTCTATCGTGAATAACGTGGAAACGTTCGCCAATATTGCAATCATTTTGGAGAAGGGGGCAGACTGGTACGCCAGCCTGGGAGCTCCCAGCTATCCCGGAACCAAGGTTCTGACCCTGACGGGCGACGTGGTAAACAAGAAGTTCATCGAAGTACCGACCAATACTACCATTCGCGAGGTCGTCTACGGCTTCGGAGGCGGCATACCGGGCGGCAAGAAGTTTAAGGCGGTACAGATTGGTGGTACCTCTGGCGGATTTATCCCTGAATCGTTACTCGACACCCCGATTGATTTCGACTCTATGGCTGCTATCGGTGCGACTCTGGGCTCAGGCGCGGTCTTGGTCATGGACGAGACCCGCGACATCGTTGATGTGGTCGAGAGGATCGCCAAGTTCTTTGAACACGAGTCCTGCGGCAAGTGCGCTCCTTGCCGGGAAGGTACCATGCGGATGTACAAGCTGATGAGCAAGGTTAATAAGGGCCAAGGAACAGCGAAAGACGTTGCCTTGATGGAAAGACTCGGCCGAGTGATGTCTGTAGCTTGCCTGTGCGGGCTGGGGCAGGCCGCACCGACACCGGTCCTGACCACGATCAAGCACTTCAGAGCCGACTACGATGCGAAGTTACAATAGGGAAGATGAGCAGGAAGGAGTGAAATGAAGATATGGCTAATGTAACCATAGACGGTATCCAAGTATCCGTTCCTGACGGCTCAACCATATTGCAGGCAGCGCAAGTAGCCGGTGTTCATGTTCCTACCCTGTGCTATCATCCGGACCAGGCGATAAAAGCCAACTGCCGGATATGTGTGTGCGAAGTGGAAGGACAAAGACTCTTGCAAGCTGCATGCTCTCAGCCGGTTTATGACGGAATGGTGATAAAGACCCACAGCCCCAAAGTCATCGAAGCCAGGAAGACGATACTCGAGCTAATCCTGGCCCATCACCCGCAGGACTGTCTGGGCTGTATTCGGAATCAGAACTGCGAACTGCAAGCTCTGGCCGAAGAGTACGCCATCAGGGACAACCCGTTTGAACAGATGGTACGGGGGTTGCCGAAGGACACCTCAACTCCGTCTATTGTCCGGGACCCCGACAAGTGCGTGCTTTGCCGCCGCTGCATTTCGGCCTGCAGCGTTACCCAGACCGTTAACGCGTTGGGTATCGAAAACCGGGGCAACCATGCTATGGTTGTGCCCTCGTTGGGTAAAGACCTCATCGAAAGCCCCTGCGTCATGTGTGGGCAGTGTATCCATGCGTGCCCGGTTGGTGCTATCAGCGAAAAAGAACAAATCGACGAGTTCCTGGCTGCAGTAGCCGATCCGGACAAGATCGTGGTTACCCAGATCGCGCCGGCGGTCAGAACCGCTATCGGCGAAGAAGTCGGCATGGCAACCGGAGAGATGCCGATGGAGGTATTCGTAGCCGGGCTCAGGCAGATCGGTTTTGATTATGTCCTGCATACCAATTTCACGGCTGACCTGACTATAATGGAAGAAGGAAACGAGCTTCTCAAACGCCTCAAAGAAGGCGGGAAGCTGCCGATGTTCACTTCCTGTAGCCCAGGTTGGATCAACTTCTGTGAGACTTTCTATCCAGACCTTCTGGAACACCTTTCCACCTGCAAGTCGCCGCAGCAGATGTTCGGGGCCTTGGTTAAGACTTACTGGGCGCAGAAGATGGGTATAGACCCGTCCAAGATCTACTCGGTATCCATCATGCCCTGTACTGCTAAGAAGTTTGAGGCTTCGCGTCCCGAGATGAAAGACAGCGGCTACCGCGACGTGGACCTGGTCCTTACCACCAGGGAAGTAGGGCGTTTGTTCAGGATGGCTGGCATTGACTTCAAGACACTGACCCCGAGCAAGTTCGATTCCTGGATGGGGGCCTACACCGGTGCGGCAGTTATATTCGGCGCTACCGGCGGTGTTATGGAGGCGGCTCTCCGTACAGTTTACGAGGTAGTAACCGGGAAGACTTTGGAGGATGTGAACTTCACTTTTGCCCGTGGTATGGAAGGAATCAAGGAAGCCGAGATAGACCTCGACGGCACCAAGGTCAAGGTGGCTATCGGCCACGGGCTGGCCAATGCCAGGAAGCTGATGGACCAGGTACGGGCTGGACAGTCTCCCTACCACTTCATCGAGATCATGGCCTGCCCCGGCGGCTGCATAGGCGGTGGCGGTCAACCGCTGACCAAGACCAACGCCAAGCGGGCTGAGCGTATCGATTCCATTTACGTTGAAGACGAGTCTTTACCGATACGCAAGTCGCACGAAAACCCCGAAGTCAAGATACTCTACGAAGAATTCCTGCACGAGCCTCTGGGACACAAGTCCCACGAACTCCTGCACACCCACTACCATCCGAAGAACAAGAAGTTCTTATAAACAGCGGAACGAAAAGAGCCTGTCACCACGACAGGCTCTTTTTTTTTAGCCACGGATGGACACAGATTAGCACAGATGTGCACAGTTGGGCATGGACCAAGCAGCGGCTTAGAACTCTGCGCATGGGAGTCACAGACTCGCGACTACGTGGTTTCCGGACATTGTAATTCACAGTTTTTCTACACCATGGGGTTTTCACGAGTACAGTTGCCGAAGACCTGAAGGCCGGACGATTAAGAACCTGGCCAGCAGTTTCCGGTTGATTAACAACCGACGCTTATGTCTTTCAAACAATAAATAATTAAGAATCTGTGTAAATCAGTGGCAATCTGTGTCTATCTGTGGCTAATCAAAAATTACCCGCCTTCCCCGCAAATGACAAATATTACCATGCCGTAACGGTATAATGTATCTGATAAACCAGGGCAGGGAGGGAAAGAAGTGGACAGGCTCGAGGTGTACCCGTATCATCGCCTGGCGGACGAAGGTCGCAAAACCCGCAGGAATAAGAAACGAAGGGCTTTATTCCTCCGGAAGGTTCAGCCGACTATGCGGTGGCGGCCCAAGGGGTTTTTGACCCGGATCCTGCTCGTTTTGAGGGACAGGCAAGCCTGGGCCGATGTCCTTACCTGGGAAAACCTGATGGTTTGGGCAGTCGTGTTCATCCTTAGCCGGGCCTTGATACTGGGAGAAATCCTGCCTTTTGGCTTCGCTTTTATCGCTGCCTTCTACCGTAAACATCCCATACGCAATCTAGGCATAGTCTTGTTCTCATTTCTCGGCCTTCTTACAGGTCCAGGAGGTTACTTGCTCTGGAGTAACGCGGTGGCTACCGGAGTATTGGTAACCGTAATGAACTATATCCGGTTCCCCGAAGGAAAACGGGCCATAACCTTGCCGGTACTCACCGCATCGATACTGTTAGTAAGCAAGAGCGCCTTCCTGTGTGTACAGGAGCCTTCATTCTACCAAGAGATGATTATTATCTTCGAGTCCCTAATAGCCGGGGTGCTGACTTTTGTGTTCATAGTAGCTGAAGAGGGGATTTCAGAGCACAAGGCGGCTTGGGAATTCCATTTCGAGGATATTACCGCTTTCAGCATTTTGGCCGTTGGCCTTATCCTGGGGCTAACCGGAGCGACCTTTTTTCATATGAGTCTTACCAGCATATTGAGCCGTTTGGGGATATTGACCGCAGCCTTTCTCTGGGGTAGTGGGGGCGGTACCATGGCGGGGGTGTTGGCAGGAATAGTGCCGGCTATGTCTAGTCAAATCTTCCCAGAAATGTTCGGGATATACGCGATATCAGGTCTGGTAGCCGGACTTTTCCGGAACTTTACCCGTCTCGGGGTGATAATAGGGTTCATGCTAGGCAGTTTGTTACTTTCGGTTTACATGGTGGACACGCGTCAAGCGGTGGTTGGGGTTTGGGAAACCGGGGTAGCTTCTGTGCTCTTCTTGCTATTACCCGAATCTCTCAGGGAAAGAGTTCCCGTGCAAATGGTTGAAGGGTTTATGAACAAAGCCGACAAGGAAGACGCGGCTCTGGTAGACGAATATGTTCAGGAGCTTGCGAGGGAGAGGGTGAATCGACTGAGCCGCATATTTGAGGAACTCTCTTTAGCCTTGGCAGAAACCACCGAACCCCAAGCGGTTTCCAAAGCAGAAAGAAATTATCTGAACATTCTCTTCGACGAGATTTCACAGGGATTCTGCAAAAGTTGCGCTCTGTACGCTACTTGCTGGGATCAGGACTTTTACAGAACTTACAAGAACCTGTTTGAGGTATTCAGCCTGGCCGAATCCCGGGGCAAGGTTGACAGCGAGGAGTTCCCGCCGAGCCTGCGCAAGCGCTGCCTCAAGTGTCGGGACCTCGCATCCAGAATCAACCAGGTGTTCGAACACCTGCGGGTAGCGGAATACTGGGAAGGCAAACTCCTCGAGTCCAAAGAGCTTGTATCCAACCAGTTGCGAGGGATTTCGGACATCATAAAGAACCTGGCCGGTGAAATCGACCTAAGAACCAAAGTGGACCAGGAACTACGTACTCGCTTGCTGAAGGAGACGAGAAAGCTGGGAATCAAGGTACACGATGCTGCCCCGTTCATAACACCGGATAATCAAGTATATTTCCGAATTGTCGCCACTTCCTGCACGGATGGGGCGACCTGCGATACACTGGCCCCGACCATCTCTTTACTTATGGGAGAAACCTACGGAGTCTGCGAAAAACAGTGCCCTCGCCAGATGGGGAAAGGCAGGTGTGAATTCACTCTGAGCAAGGCATACAGCTACCGGGTGGTTACCGGAGCGGCCCAACTTGCCAAGGAGAGGGTATCGGGCGACAGTTTCACCGTGGCCACGCTGAAGGAGGGTAAAGAGCTTCTGGTTCTCAGTGACGGCATGGGCGTGGGCAAGAGGGCGTTTATGGAAAGCAGGGCAGTGGTCAACCTCCTTGAGGAATTGCTAACCGGTGGGTTTGCGAAAGATGTGGCCCTTAAGACCATAAACTCCGTGCTCCTCCTGCGCTCACCGAGTGAGACCTTCGCCACCGTCGATCTGTGCATGATCGACCTGTATTCGGCGGAAGCAGACTTCGTGAAAATCGGAAGTGCCCCCAGTTTCATAAAAAGGGGTGCCAAGGTCGGGGTCGTGACATCAAGCACGCCTCCTATAGGCATTCTAAATAATATTGAAACCGTGTCCGAAAAAAGGGCTCTCCGGGCCGGGGACATCATAATTATGGTGACGGACGGAGTGCTCGATTCCCCGCGGGGACGCGAAGACCGAGACATCTGGTTGCACCGTTTATTGTCCGAGATGGAAGAAACGGATCCCCAAAGGATATCTGACCTCATAATCAACCGGGCTTTGGACCGCGCCCGGGGCCAGCCAACTGACGACATGACGGTTCTGGTAGCCCGTATCGACGGCGTGAAAGGAAGTTAGAGCCACAGATGAACACAGATCTTGCACAGATTTACCCTGATGTTTTTGAGATGCAGACCCAAACGACACTGGCAAGTGTCACCATTAGAGTATGAAAACTCGGTTCTCCAGGCGCATTTTCATTCTCCAGTGGTGACTCGGACGAGAGTCATGTAAGGTCTGGGCCTGACAGATAATCAACGTCCATCAATCGCCGTATAGCTCGTTTACACGGGCTTGCGGCTTTTTATTTGGCTCGAAGTTTGAGATAATAAACTTGAAGGCGGGACATTTGTTTAGAGGTGGTGCAGTGCTCCGTAAAGTAAGGCAGTTTATCATGCAACATAATCTTATCAGTCCTGGTGAGCTTGTGGTGGTGGGGGTTTCGGGGGGGCCGGATTCGGTGGCTCTCCTGCATCTGCTGCATCTCTTGGGGAAAGAAGAGGGGTTTTCGATTCACGCTGCCCACCTAAACCACGGCTTGCGTCCGGAGGCCGAGGAGGAAGAGGTGTTTGTTAGGGAACTGGCCAAGTCTCTAGGCCTGGGGTGTACAGTCGACAGGGCGAAAGTGCGGGAAGAAGCTCGAGCTGGCAGGAGGTCGGTGGAGGAAGCAGGTAGGCAAGCACGTTACGCTTTTTTCATCCGGGTGGCGGAGGAACTGAAGGCCGACAAAGTGGCCACTGCCCATCACATGGGCGACCAGGCTGAAACCGTACTCATGCACCTGTTAAGGGGCTCGGGACTGAAAGGGTTGGGAGGCATGAGCCCCAGGAGAGGTATTCTTATTCGACCTTTCTTAACAGTGACCAGGACTGACATAATGTCCTACCTTGAAGAGAACCGGCTGGACTACTGCTTGGATGCCAGCAACTACGATTGGGACTACCTTCGCAATCGCATCCGTCACCAGCTTATCCCCCTGTTAGAGAAAGAGTACAATCCCAACATAGTAGCGAGTCTGTGTCAACTTGCGACCGTGGCCAGGGATGAAGATATGGTACTGGAAGAAATGGCGGTCAAGGCTTTTAAAGAAATAGCCCGACCGGACCAAGGAGGCTTGGTCCTGAACTTAGAGACGATGCAGGTATTACCTGTAGCCGTGCAGCGTCGGGTCATCCTTCTAGCTCTAAAACAACTGGGGGGAGAACAGGGCTGGGAAATGAAGGACGTGCAGTCGGTGTTGGAACTCGCCCAAAAGGCGGGATCGGACAAACACATCTGTGTGGGAAAGAATATCTGGGCGAACAAGAGTTACGGGAGAATTATCGTCAGGGTTGGACGGGAAAAAACTCGTCCCTTCCGGTATTTCCTTGAAATCCCGGGCAAGACTTATATTGAGGAGATAAGAGCCGAACTCGTGTGCTACTTGAGAAAAAGGGAAGACGTATGGCCGTCTTGGGATTCTGTGTGCCTGGACTGGGATAAACTCAAAAAGCCCCTGGAAGTTAGGTCTCGGCGGCCTGGGGATCGTTTTCGACCGCTAGGTCTAGGTGGAACCAAGAAGCTCCAGGACTTCTTAGTGGACTGCAAAGTGCCGGTAGAACAGCGCGATCGGGTCGGGATTTTAGCTTGTGAAGATGAGATATACTGGGTCATCGGGTACCGACTGGACGAGCGAGCTGTAATTGATGACACTACCAAGCGGGTGTTAGTAGTCGAAATCCGGAAAAAGCAGACTCATTGAAAAGGTAGTTGTGATTATGCTAAAATGTCTAAGACTTTCTTCGACTGAGGGGAGGGATGTAACAGTTGGACAGGGTACTGAAGAATTTTGCAATCTATGCGGTAATTGTCCTGCTAGCCGTTTTTGCCATCAAGGCCACATCTGAATCGGAAAAACCGACCCAAGACGTCGACTACAGCACCTTTTATCGAGATGTGGCGCAGGACAAGATCGACCAGGTAATGATAACGGTTGATACCGATGTTTATATAATAGAAGGTAAATACAAAGACGGCAAAACCTTTCGGACCGAGGCTCCCAAAGAAGACAATATTTTTGAACACCTGAGGGCTCATAACGTGGCCTATGACACCGAAAAAGCTAAAGGGCCTCCCTGGTGGACCGGACTTTTGAGCACTCTTTTGCCCATAGCTATTCTTGTCGGTTTTATCTTCCTAATGATGAACCAGACTCAGGGCGGAGGTAACCGGGTCATGCAGTTTGGGCGCAGCCGGGCCCGCATGACGACGCCGGAAGAGGTCAAGGTCACGTTTAAAGATGTAGCTGGGGCCGATGAGGCCAAGGAAGAGCTTCAGGAGGTTATCGAGTTCCTTAAAAATCCGCAGAAGTTCATTCAAATGGGGGCCAAGATCCCCAAAGGGGTGCTCCTTTACGGGCCTCCCGGCACAGGCAAGACCTTGATGGCCAGAGCGGTGGCGGGGGAGGCGGGTGTGCCCTTTTTTTCTATCAGCGGGTCCGATTTCGTGGAAATGTTCGTGGGAGTGGGGGCAGCTCGGGTCAGGGACCTCTTTGAGAACGCCAAAAAGAACGCTCCTTGCATCGTGTTCATCGACGAGATAGATGCGGTGGGGCGGCAGCGCGGAGCAGGAGTAGGCGGAGGACACGACGAGCGCGAGCAGACCTTGAACCAGCTGCTGGTTGAGATGGATGGCTTTAGCACTAATGAAGGGATAATCGTCATGGCGGGTACCAACCGGCCAGACATCCTGGACCCGGCCCTGCTGCGACCGGGGAGGTTTGACCGCCATATAGTCATCGACCGCCCTGACGTTAAAGGGCGGGAAGCCATCCTCAAAGTGCATGCCGAAGGCAAGCCTCTGGCTCCGGGTGTTGATATGTCCGTCATCGCCAAACGAACTCCCGGATTTACGGGAGCCGACTTGGCCAATGTCATGAACGAGGCCGCTCTGCTGTCAGCCCGGCGCAACAAAAAAGAGATAACCATGGAGGAACTGGAGGATGCCATCGAACGGGTGATCGCCGGCCCTGAAAAGAAGTCCCGGGTTATTTCCGAGAAGGAAAAACGGCTGGTTGCCTACCACGAAGCAGGGCATGCGGTGGTGAGCTATTTCCTTCCCAACACCGACAAGGTGCACAAGATATCGATTATCCCGCGGGGAAGGGCCGGAGGGTATACCCTGTTGCTGCCAGAAGAAGATATCAACTACGTAACCAAATCGCGTCTCTTGGATGAGGTTACTACCTTGCTCGGAGGGCGGGTGGCGGAAAGCCTGGTTCTCCAGGAGGTCAGCACCGGGGCCCAAAACGACCTGGAGCGGGCTACTTCTATTGTCAGGAGGATGATTACCGAATACGGGATGTCAGAAGAATTGGGGCCCTTGACTTTTGGGCACAAGCGGGAGGAGGTATTCTTGGGGCGGGACATAGCCCGGGACCGGAATTACTCTGAAGCCATAGCCTACGCCATAGACCAGGAAGCCCGCGGGTTTATCGAAAACTGTTACGAAAAAGCCAAGGATATTCTAACTCAAAATATCGACAAACTTCACAAGGTAGCGGAGAAACTGATGGAAAAAGAAGTGCTCGAAGGCGACGAGTTCGAAGCCATAATGACCGGTCGGGCCTAGATTACAAGGCCTGGCCGGAACCTATTCTCAACCGAAGGAGGTCTCGACGTGGAGCGCACCTTTGTGATGGTAAAGCCAGACGGGGTGGAAAGAGGTTTAGTAGGGGAGATAATCGGGCGCATCGAAGCTAAAGGGTTCAAGCTTGTAGGATTGAAGATGCTGAAGTTGTCTCAAGCCATGGCCGAGCGTCACTACGCCGAGCACCGGGGGAAGCCGTTTTTTCAAGAACTGGTCGATTTTATTACTTCCAGTCCCGTAGTGGCCATGGTCTGGGAAGGCAATGGAGTGATCGAATCTGTCCGCAAACTGATGGGTAAAACCAACCCGCTCGAAGCCGAACCGGGGACCATCCGGGGCGACTTCGGCATTTACATTTCTAAGAACATCATCCACGGATCCGACTCTCCCGAATCAGCAGCCAGGGAGATAGAGATATTCTTCCGCCCCGACGAACTCGTGGAATACCAGCGTTCCCTCGATAAGTGGATATTTTAAGTAGAATTATGTTGAAACCACTGATGAACACAGATGGTCGCAGGCTCTCACGACACCTGTCGGTGTCACCGCTAGAGAATGAAAATGTGACCGGGTAGGAGCGTTAGCCGGGCGAAGCGACGTTTGACGAATCCGGCACTCAGGACCAGTCCGCATTAGGAGCACCTTCCTCTAACGGGCTAATTTGCATAACAGGTTTGCCCTGAGTGCCGGATCGCACCGAAGAGAGCCCATGTGTTGCTAACCGAGGAGTCTTGGAGCGAGCTGGCTGACACTTTTTCCGCCAATCGATTTTTGAGGCAGACTTGTATTGATACAAGTGGCTTCGCGTTAATCTGCATCTCATGCTAATCTGTGCTAATTGGTGGCTCAAGCTATTGAGTAAAGAGGGGGTTGAACGAATGAAGACGGACGTAGAGATCGCCCAGGAAGCCCGGCTGGAGCCGATTGAATCCATAGCGGACCGAACGGGTATAATGCCGGACGAGATAGAACCGTACGGACGCTACAAGGCTAAATTATCTCTCGAAATACTGAAACGCCTGCAAGACAAACCCGAGGGCAAGCTCATCTTGGTAACAGCCATCACCCCCACCCCTGCCGGAGAAGGGAAGACCACAGTTACCATAGGGTTGGGACAGGCCCTAAACCGGCTAGGGGCCAAGGCCATAATAGCTCTACGCGAGCCGTCGCTTGGTCCCTGCTTCGGGGTCAAAGGCGGGGCCACCGGGGGCGGTTATTCCCAGGTCGTGCCCATGGAAGACATCAACTTGCACTTTACCGGCGACATCCACGCCGTAGGGGCCGCGCATAACCTGGCCGCGGACCTTTTAGACAACAGCGTCTACTTCGACAACCCCCTGGATATAGACCCGCATCGCATGGTGTGGCCGCGGGTAGTCGATTTGAACGACCGCTTCCTGCGCCACGTTATCGTGGGGCTGGGAGGGAAGGCCCACGGGTTGCCCCGGGAAACCGGGTTCGACATCACGGTGGCTTCCGAGGTCATGGCCTGTCTATGTCTGTGCGATGACCTCATGGAGCTGAAAGCAAGACTGAAACGGATAATCGTGGCCTTTACCCGCGAAGGCCGCCCGGTGACCGCGGAAGATATTAAGGCTGTCGGGTCGATGACCGTGCTTCTCAAAGACGCGGTCAAACCGAACCTGGTGCAGACCTTGGAGCACACCCCGGCTTTGATCCACGGGGGACCATTTGCCAATATCGCACACGGATGCTCCAGCGTGATTGCCACCAGGCTCGGGTTAAAATTGGGAGACTATCTGGTCACCGAAGCCGGGTTCGGCGCCGACCTAGGGGCTGAAAAATTCTTCGACATCAAGTGCCGGAGGCTTGGGCGGAGCCCGGATGCGGTAGTCATCGTGGCTTCTCTGAGGGCTCTCAAGATGCACGGGGGCCGTCCCCGTTCTCTCTGTCACCAGGAGGACTTAGCCGCGCTCGACAAGGGATTTGCCAATTTGGCCAAACACATAGAAAACGTAAAGCTTTTCGGGATTCCCAGCGTAGTTGCTCTGAATCGGTTCCCTACCGATACCGACGCCGAGATCAAATTGTTAGAAGAGCGGTGCCGCGAGATGGGAGCCAGGTTTGCTCTGGCCACAGTTTGGGCTGACGGCGGGCAGGGAGGGGTCGATCTGGCGCGGGAAGTCATGGCTGCCTGCCAGGAAACGTCGCGATTCTCATTTCTTTATGACTTGAACGAGCCTATAAAGACCAAGATCGAGCGTATCGCTACCAAGATCTACGGGGCGCAAGGGGTCAAGTACGAACCCGCGGCAGAAAGAACCCTGGTCGAGATAGAAACCCTCGGGTACTCTGACCTTCCTGTCTGCGTGGCCAAGACCCAGTATTCCTTAAGCGACAACCCCTCGCTCTTGGGACGGCCCCAAGGCTTCGAAGTAACCGTGCGAGAGGTTCGCCTGTCAGCCGGAGCCGGGTTCGTGGTGCCGCTCATGGGCAATATCCTTACCATGCCCGGACTATCGCGGGCCCCGGCGGCGTTTAACATCGACATAGACGCTGACGGCAGAATTTACGGCCTGTTTTGATTTCATGAGTGAAGGAAACTAGAGCATATCATATAATATTAGACAACAAAAAGGTGGACATGAGGGGGATTGGGATTTGAAAAGGGTCGAACTGCTGCTGAAGGATCCCTTATACATGGAGCATATCGAAAAAAATGTCAACCTAGAAGAAGACGAGAAGTACTGCAAGCACGATCTCAGGCACATGATCGATGTAGCCAGAATCACGTATATTTTGATATTGGAACACCATGACTTGGAGTATTTTATTCAGGAGGCCAAGTTGTCAGGAAAACTGGCCGCCAAAGAGGTCATCTACGCTGCAGGGCTTCTCCACGACATTGCCAAGTGGAAACAGTACCAGACCGCCCAGGATCACGCCAGCATCGGAGCGGAGATAGCCCACGAGATATTGCCGCGGGCTTTCTTCAACGACAACGAAGTCGAGGTTATAGCCCGGGCCATTTACGAGCACCGGAACATCAGCAGGGATATGAGTTTTTTGGGGGAACGCCTGTATCGGGCTGACAACCTGTCTCGAATCTGTTTTCTGTGCGAGGACCGACACCGCTGCTTAAAGTATCAGAACAAAGAAATCGGGCACGACATGCTGGCGTACTGAGAAGCCGGGCTGGGCAAAGTGGTGGCTGTTGCCCGGCTTTTTGTTCATGACGAGGGGGAATAGCATGAAAGGAGACCATGTCGTGTTCATCCAAGACCAGCGCGAGGCAGAGCAGTTCCTGAGAGAAGTCGGGGCCGACGAGGCTGGGGTGCGATGGATGAAGACCAAGGCGGTTTTCAGAGCGGTCAAACTCAAAGACATCCCTTGCCCGGCAGCCAACATAATCAAGCAGGAGATGCTCTCCAAGGGCGGCGAAGCAGCTGTGAAGAGGGGCACGGTTTCGGGACAGGGAACTACCGACGTGCTCTTACTAGGAACCGTAAAACAGTACCAGCGGCTCATCAAGAAGCTCCGGATGCAGCCCTTTGGGTTAAAGAAGATCGCCGACGAATTGAGCGAGATGTTGAAAAATATCGAGGGAACCGGTCCGACCGTGATGCAGTTGCCCCGGGGGCAGGAACTGGTTTTGGGGCAGCGTACGCTTGTAATGGGGATTCTGAACGTGACCCCTGATTCTTTCTCGGACGGAGGGCATTATTACTCGTTCGCAGCCGCCGTTGAAAGAGCGCTGGCTATAGAAGAAGAAGGGGCCGACATCTTGGATATCGGGGGTATGTCGACCCGGCCTGGACATGCTCCTATTCCGCCCGAAGAAGAACTGGCCCGGGTCTTGCCTGTGGTCGAAGCCCTGGCTGGCCGGATAAACATCCCGATCTCGGTGGATACTTACCGCGCTACCGTAGCCCGTGCCTGCCTGGAAGCGGGTGCCGGCATCATCAACGATGTGGGGGGCTTGCTGTTTGACTCCGAGATGGCACAGGTGGTAGCCGAACTCCAGGCCCCGGTGGTGGTTATGCACAACCGCATGCCTAACCGGCCACCTGAAGGTTACCGAAATCTCATAGACGAGATGATAGAAGACCTTCAGGTGTCTTTAGAACGGGCCGAGCAGGCGGGGATTCCGAAAAAGAACATCATCATAGACCCTGGGGTGGGATTCGGCAAGATCGGCGAAGAAAACTTCGTGATACTGAAGCGGCTGCGGGAGTTCAAGAGCCTGGGGTATCCCTTGCTCTTGGGGGTGTCGCGCAAATCTTTTATAGGTGCGGCCTTAAACCTTCCGGTCGGGGAAAGACTGGAGGGCAGCTTGGCAGCAGCGGTCATCGGTATCCTAAACGGAGCCGATATTGTCAGGGTGCACGATGTTGAAGCAACCAAGCGCGTGGCAACCATCGCCGACGCAGTCAAGTAAAGCAAGGGGACGGTTCCTGTGGTTTATTTTCCGAAAATAACCGGCAGGAACCGTCCCCTTGGTTTAGGGAGGGAAACATATGATGGACAGGCTTATGCTGGTGGGGATGGAGTTCTGGGGCTGCCACGGGGTACTGCCTGAGGAGAAGCGGGAACAACAGCCCTTTTTCGTCGACGCGGTGCTGTACCTTGATACGCGACCTGCGGCGGCAGCCGATTGTCTCGAAGCGACGGTGGACTATGCGGCGGTGTACGAAACGATACGGCAAGCAGTGGAAGGAACGCAGGTCAACCTAATCGAGACCTTGGCTGAAAACGTGGCCCGGAGCATCATCGAAGAGTACTCGGCAGAAGCTGTAGAGATCACCGTAAAAAAACCACGGGCGCCTATGCCCGGCAAGTTAGATTATGTGGCTGTCTGCATTTACCGGCGCAGATCAGGGTAGACGATCAGGGGGTAAGAGGCATGGTATACCTTTCCCTCGGATCCAACGTGGGGGATAAATGTCAGAATCTCAAAACAGCCCGGCACCGGCTGGAGGAAACGGCCGAAATCAGGGTTGTAAAGGCATCATCCTTCTACCTGACCGAACCCTGGGGCAAAACCGATCAGGATTGGTTTGTAAACCAAGTGCTCGCTGTTGAAACCGGGCTAGAGCCTTTGTCCTTGCTCGACACGGTCTTATTAATCGAAGAACGGATGGGGCGCGTGCGGCAGGAACGTTGGGGACCGAGGACCATCGACATCGACATTCTCCTAATCGATGATCGGGTTATAAATACGGACAGGCTTACGGTACCGCATCCCCGTTTGCACGAGCGGGGCTTTGTGATAATCCCCTTGCTCGAGATCGCGCCTGGTCTTGTTTTGCCCGGCAGATTGCCGCTTCAGAAAGTTTGGGAAAATCTTGTCAAAAACCAGGAAACCGGTTGTATAAAAAAACTCACCTGTGATAAAATGAGTCAACGAAACATCGAGAACGGTTGAAAAGAACACGGTATCTCCCGCCAGAGACCTCGTCTTTACTGTCAAATGCTCGTATCCTCTTGTGAGATGTGGGAGCGAGACGTTAGGAACGGTTGGGAAGCCAGCGGGCCCGGGCTTTCCAGACGGACATCGAGGGGGTTTAAAATTAGTGAAAAAAAGGGTCGGCATTATCGGGGCGGGAGTGGTAGGAACCGCGATGGGGGTTATTCTTTCGCGGCAAGGCTGGGAGGTTACGGGGGTATATGATTTACGTCCCGAGTCTACTCGGTTTTTGGCCCAAGAAGTAGGAGCCCGGATCGGGTCTAGCCCCACGGAGGTTTCTCGCTCGGCAGATGTTGTCTTAGTGACCACCTCGGACTCGGCAATTGAAGGGGTGGTACGGGGAATCGCAAAGGAAGGGGGTTTTAGGGAGGGGCAGTTCGTAGCTCATATGAGCGGAGCCCTTAGTTCGGACGTTTTATGGGCCGCCCGCGAACAGGGAGCGATTACCTTATCTGTTCATCCCGTGCAGTCGTTTGCCAGTGTCGAAAGGGCATTGCAGAACCTGCCGGGTTCGGTTTTCAGTATTGAAGGGGACGAAAGGGGTTTCGAGCTGGCGGCTGAAGTGGTGAAAACGCTAGGAGGTGAGTTTTTCTTCATCGATAAGAAGGCCAAGCCTTTGTACCATGCGAGCGCCTGCGTGGTATCGAATTATCTGGTGACATTGGTTGACTTCGGGCTCCAGCTTATGGAACAAGCTGGGATACCCAGGGAGTCCGCCTATAGGGCTTTGTCGCCTCTTATCGAGGGAACAGTTAACAATATTGTAAATATTGGGATTCCCGGGGCGTTGACCGGGCCGATCGCTCGCGGGGATGTGGCAACGGTTACCCGCCATCTGGACTCTATTCGCGAGATGATGCCGGAATGGCTCGGGTTTTACCGGGTCGTTGGCTACCACACAGTTGACGTGGCCCGGGCTAAAGGAACGATAGACGAAGAGACTGCCTTGACCTTGAAGAACCTGCTAGGCAGCTGATTCGTAGGGTCAGGCCTTAATTACAATAAGGAGTGGATAATGTGTCGCGTGTTACTACTACCTTGTTGAGGGAGAAAAAAGCCAGGAAAGAAAAAATCACCATGTTGACGGCTTACGATTACTCGACCGCAGTTATGGTCGATCAGGCCGGAATCGACGTGATTCTTGTGGGGGATTCGTTAGGCAATGTAGTGTTGGGTTATGAAACGACTCTTCCGGTAACCATGGACGATATGATCCACCATACCCGGGCAGTTGCCAGGGGCACGAAGAACAGCTTGTTGGTGGGAGATATGCCGTTTTTATCTTACCACATAAGCATCCCAGAGGCGGTCCGGAATGCGGGCCGGTTCATTCAAGAAGGGGGGGCGCAAGCGGTTAAGCTGGAAGGGGGCGAAGAAAGAGTCGAGACCATTAAGGCGGTGTTGGATGCCCAGATACCGGTCATGGGCCACATCGGGTTGACCCCTCAGTCCGTGCACCAGTTCGGGGGATTTAAGGTTCAGGGCAAAGATGTGGAAACTGCCAGAAAGCTGGTGCGGGATGCCAAGGCCTTGGAAGCAGCAGGGGTTTTTGCTATTGTTCTCGAGTGTGTGCCTGCGGCTTTGGCAGAACGCATAACCGCCGAAGTTTCGGTTCCCACGATCGGCATAGGAGCGGGCCCCGGTTGCGACGGTCAAGTACTGGTTATCAACGACATGCTGGGGCTATACGGGGGTTTTACGCCTAAGTTCGTTAAGAAATACGCGAACCTCAACCCGCTCATACTTGAGGCCCTCCGCCAGTACAAGGAAGAAGTGGAGAGCGGAGCATTTCCTGCAGCCGAACATTGCTTTGCCATAAATGAAGAAGTCTTGGAGAAACTCTATTAGATGGGGGAACGATGATGCAAGTATTCACCAGAGTACAAGAAATGCAAGAATGGAGCCTGCAACAGAAGCGGTTGGGGAAGAAAATCGGCCTGGTTCCTACCATGGGGTACCTTCACGACGGTCATCTTTCCTTGGTTAGGAGGGCGAAGGCCGAGTGTGACGTGGTCATAGTCAGCATTTTCGTGAACCCTTTGCAGTTTGGGGTGGGCGAGGACTACGAGGAATATCCCCGGGATCTCACGCGGGATGCGGCATTGCTGGAAAAAGAAGGGGTTGAAGCGACATTTGCCCCGAGCGTGAAAGAGATGTACCCGCAAGGGTATTCGACTACGGTCGAGGTGGGAGGCGAGATCACCGCCAAACTCTGCGGAAAATCGCGCCCCGGGCATTTTAAGGGCGTTACTACGGTTGTCAGCAAGCTTTTTAACATCTGTTTGCCTGAAGTAGCATACTTCGGCCAGAAAGACGCGCAACAGGCGATGATTATTGAAAAAATGGTCAGGGAGCTGAATTTTCCTCTCAGGATTGTCAGGGGGCCCATTGTCCGTGAATCGGACGGACTGGCCATGAGTTCGCGGAACGTATACTTGAACGAAGAGGAGCGAAAATCAGCCCTGGTTTTGTCCCAAGCCTTGGGCCTGGCCCGGGAACTCATCGAAAACGGTGAGACCAGCGTGGGAAAAGTTAAGGAGGCTATGATAAACCTGATCAATTCGAAACCTTTTACCGATATCGACTACGTCGAGATTTACAACGGAGAGGATCTCAGCGATTTGGCTGAGATCAAGGGTAAGGTCTTGGTGGCCTTAGCCGTAAGGGTGGGTAAGACGAGATTGATAGATAACCTTCTTTTGGAGGTGTGACCGGTGTTCCGGACACTAATGAAGTCCAAGATTCATCGGGCAGTGGTGACCGAGGCGGACCTCAATTATGTAGGAAGTATTACCATCGATAAATCCCTGATGGAGGCGGCAGATATTCTGCCCAACGAAAAGGTTCAGGTGGTCAACAACAACAACGGTGCTCGCTTCGAAACTTACGTTATCGAAGGTGAGCGCGATTCGGGGATAATATGTCTGAACGGGGCTGCGGCCCGACTGGTGCAAAAGGAAGATGTGATAATCATCATTACCTACGCCGCGGTTTCAGACGAGAAGGCGCGCGATTGGAAGCCCACCTTAGTTTTTGTAGATGAGAAGAACCGGATCAAGAAGGTTTGTCAGGGGCATTACCAAGATTGAACGCAGGGAGTCTTGAAACATGGAGAGCCTCGACGGGAGCGTGGCAGAGCAGATCAGATACATCAACCGAAGAAAGCAGGAACTAAACGCGATCATCCTGGCCCACTTTTATCAGAGACCGGAGATACAAGAGATGGCCGATTACGTCGGCGATTCCCTGCAGCTGGCTGTGCAGGCCGCTAAGACTACAGCCGACGTTATCGTTTTCTGTGGGGTAAGGTTCATGGCGGAAAGCGCGAAGATACTGAACCCGAAGAGGACGGTCTTGCTGCCAGAACCGGGAGCCGGTTGCCCCATGGCCGATATGGTCACTGCGAAGGAACTGCGCCGGAAAAAACAGGAGCTTCCCGGGGTGCAGGTAGTATGTTACGTCAACTCCTCGGCGGAGGTTAAGGCGGAAAGCGACATCTGTTGCACCTCTTCCAACGCGGTGAAGGTTGTGAACTCATTGCCTCCTGGTGTTCCTGTTTTGTTTGTACCCGATAAGAACCTGGGGCACTTCGTGGCCCGGCAAACGGGCCGGGAGATGATTTTGTGGGAAGGATATTGCCCTGTTCACCACCGGGTTTCACTGGATGAGTTAATGGAAGCCAAGCGACAGCATCCGGGGGCGGTGGTAATGGTACACCCGGAATGCCAGCCCGAGGTAGTAGCCGCTTCCGATTATGCCTTATCGACAGGCGGCATCTTGGAAACGGTCGGTCGTCTTCCTGACCGGGAATTTATCATCGGGACGGAAGAAGGGCTTCTGTATCAGTTGCGCAAGCGCTATCCGGATCGCAGTTTCTATCTGGTGCGGGACGAGTTCCTGTGCCCGGACATGAAGCTCACCACCGTGGAAAAGGTTGTCCGATCATTGGAAACTTTGGAGCCCAAGATCGAGGTGCCGGAAGATGTTCGCGGTCGGGCCTATCAGGCACTGGAACGGATGATAAACCTGCGCTGACAAGCCAGCTTCAATCAAGTGGAGAAAGAGTTGTTTCTTGATGATTACGACCAGGTATATTGCAGGAATAGGTGAGGACACGCCGGTATACACCACGGATTTTCTGATTATCGGCAGCGGTATTGCCGGGCTGTTTACTGCCCTCAAGGCCTGTAACCTAGGGCAAGTTACGGTTTTGACCAAAAAGAAAGTAGAAGACTCAAATACCGGATTAGCTCAGGGGGGAATCGCAGCGGCCGTGCACGAAGAGGATTCCCCCTTTTTGCACCTGGAGGATACCTTGGAAGCAGGTGCAGGACTGTGTGATCCAGCGGCGGTGAATGTTCTGGTGACCGAAGGGCCGGATCGCGTGCGGGAGCTGATGACGATTGGGGCTCGATTCGATACGGTCAACGGCACCGTTCGCTTGACCAGAGAAGCTGCTCACAGCAAGGCCCGGATCCTCCACGCGGCAGATGCTACGGGGGAAGCCATACGCCGGGCTTTAGTGCAGAAGTGCCGGGAGAAGTCGATCCCTATCCTGGAAGACCACTGCCTCATCGACATCCTTACAGCGGGGAAGCGCTGTGAAGGAGCACTGGTTTACGATGCCAAACAGAGACAAAAGGTAGTGTTCTTGGCCCGGGCGGTGATAATCTGCACTGGCGGAGCGGGCCAATTATACAAATACACCACCAATCCGGACATAGCCACTGCGGACGGGTTAGGGGCGGGTTTTCGGGCCGGATGCGAGCTGACCGACATGGAGTTCGTTCAGTTTCACCCCACGGTTTTAGCTACAGCCGAACCCCGCCGTTTCCTGATCTCGGAAGCCGTAAGGGGTGAAGGGGGAATACTCCTGAACGAGCGGGGAGAGCGATTCATGCCAGCGTACCACCCGATGGCAGAACTTGCTCCCCGGGATGTGGTAGCTCGAGCCATCTGGAGCGAAATGATAAAGAACGGAATTGACCACGTGTACCTGGACATGCGTTCCATTTCCAACCTTACCGAAAGGTTCCCGAACATATACAAGAACTGTTTGGCGCGGGGGTTCAACCCGACTCGGGAGGTCATACCCGTGTCCCCGGCTGCCCACTACATGATGGGAGGCATCCGCACCGACCTGAACGGGGGAACGGGGGTTTTTGGACTGTACAGCTGCGGGGAAGCGGCGTGCACCGGGGTGCACGGAGCCAACCGACTAGCTAGCAATTCCCTGTTAGAAGGCATTGTCTTCGGGCAGCGCATAGTGAACAATGCGGAAGAGATACTTTGGAAGAACAAGATCAGTTTTGAAGAAGTTTTGCAGGCTTTTGATCAAGACTGGGTGCTGGTGCCTTATAACGGATCTGATTGCGTAACGCCCGGCCAGGCTTTGCAGGCCATAAAAGAAACCATGTGGGAATATGTCGGTATAGTGAGGGACGAGAGCAGTCTCAAAAAAGCGGGCAGCATAATCGAGGATCTGTATGCGCGCCTGACCATGGGCGAGGACGAGCTCCTTTATTACCAGGTGGTCAATATGTTGATCACGGCTCGGGTGATTACACAGGCGGCTTTATGGCGGAGAGAAAGCCGGGGCGCCCATTTCCGCAGCGATTATCCCGTACCTGACGACCTCATATGGCTGAAGCACATATCTTTTCTGGCTTATTAGCCACAGACCCGGCACTCAGCTCAAGTCTTTATTAGCGACTAGCGTTTTCGGGACCAACTGGCATGTTGCAAGTTCGGCCAGCTGAGTGCCGGGCTGATTAACACTGATTGTTTGCGACCACTGATTTACACAGATTGGCACGGACCCGGCACTCAACGGACCAAAAGTCGTTGTGGTGGTCTGCGAGGATTCAGTGTCATGTTCTTACATTAATTTTAAATTGAGTGCCGGGTCTGTGGTTGTCTGCGTTAATCTGCGTCTATGGCTAGCGGGGTGATTAAAGTGCTGGATAGTCTTTACCTTAATGATGTCATAAGAAGGGCGCTTGAGGAGGACATAGGGTACCGGGACTTGACCACGGATTCGATTATCTCTCGGGAGCACCGGAGCCGGGCGGTTATCATTGCCAAACAAGAGGGCATAATCGCCGGGCTAGAAGTGGCCCGGCGCACTTTTCATTTGCTGGACCCCGCAATTGATTTCCAAAAGGCCGTTGAAGATGGGGAGAGGGTAGAGCCGAGAGAGGTTGTGGCTCGCTTGGAAGGGTGTACCAGGGCGATTTTGCAGGGAGAAAGGGTAGCTCTCAATTTCCTTCAACGCATGTCTGGGATTGCTACTTACACCCGGAGTCTGTGTGAACTGATACAGGGGACGAAAGCTGATCTGGTCGATACCCGCAAGACCACTCCAGGGTTGCGGGTTCTCGAGAAGTACGCGGTTAGAGTGGGTGGGGGGAAAAACCACCGGTTCGGACTTTTCGATGGGGTTATCATAAAAGACAATCACATAGTAGCTGCCGGTAGCATTACGGCGGCGGTGAAAGCAGTGCGGGACAAGATACCCCATACGGTTCGTGTCGAAGTGGAGGTGCAGAACCTGGAGATGTTGGAAGAAGCCCTCGAGGCCGGAGCCGATATCGTCATGCTGGACAACATGGATATCGAAACAATGAGGCAGGCAGTGGAACGAGCTAGTAATAGAGTTTTGCTCGAGGCCTCAGGTGGGATTAATGAAAATAACATAAGGGCCGTAGCCCTGACCGGAGTCAACTTTATATCGGTCGGGGCTCTAACTCATTCGGCCCCTTCACTGGATATCAGCCTTGACCTGGTATAACCCCGATTGACAATTGTTAACCTACATGATTAAATTGGGTTAACAATTGCGTCGGAGGTGTCGGGTATGCGGTTTAGCACTAAAGAAATAGTGATGGCAGGAATGTTTGCTGCTTTCGCAGCGGCGGTAGCAGTTGTGTTCCGCTTAGTACAGCCGGTATTGGTGCCTTTCAGCCTGCTACCGGTGGTTGTTCTCCTGGCAGGAGGGCTTTTGCCGAAACGGGTGGCGGCGGCCAGTATGATGGTGTATACCCTGCTCGGGCTGGTCGGCTTGCCGGTTTTCGCTTCACCTCCTTACGGCGGGCCGGTATATGTTCTTAAACCCAGCTTCGGATTCATTCTGGGGTTCGGGGTAGCGGCTTACTTGGTGGCGTGGATCATCGAGAAGCTCGGGCGCAGGCGTGCGGCATACTTGTTGGCTTCGGTTGCAGGCATACTGGCGATCTACGCGGTGGGCCTGCCCTATTTATACCTGATACTAAAGTTCTACCTGGGACAAGCGGTCGATGTTTATCGGGTGTTGAAGATAGGATTTTGGCCATTCATAGGGCTTGACCTTATCAAGGCGGGCATCGCTTCGGTCATAATCGACGAGGTGAGCAAGAGGGTTACAATTCTGGAACCACAGATGGACACTGAGTGACACAGACCCGGCACTCAACGGACCGAAAGTCGTTGTGTTGGCCTGCATGGACTCAGTGTCATGGTTCGTACTCGAGTTTTAAGTTGAGTGCCGGGTCTGTGGCTCAGAGCGAGGTGAAAACGTGGAGGCCAAGATAACCGATATCGAAGGGCTCAAAGTGGGAACTGCCGAGGACCTGGAAGCCTTAACGGGTTGTACGGTGGTGCTGGCTGAGCAAGGAGCTGTGTGCGGGGTGGACGTGCGGGGATCGGCTCCGGGTACTAGGGAGACCGACCTTTTATCACCCTTGAACCTGGTCGAGAAAGTACATGCGGTTCTATTGGCCGGGGGCAGTGCTTTTGGTCTCGAAGCGGCATCCGGAATTATGGAATACCTAGAAGAGCGTAATATTGGGTATCCTACCGGCAAGACGGTGGTTCCTATAGTCCCCGGAGCCGTCATTTTCGACCTGAACGTGGGGGATTACCGGCGGCGGCCGGACAAAGCCATGGGCTACCGGGCTTGCCTGAACGCGGGGGAAATAGTGAGAGAGGGGAACGTCGGCGCCGGCACCGGAGCTACCGTAGGGAAAGCCTTGGGCCACGAATACTGTACCAAGAGCGGCCAGGGGAGCAGCGCTGTGCGTTTGGAAGACGGCCTTATCGTCGGGGCACTGGCGGTGGTCAACGCTTACGGAGATATCGTGGATCCTAAAACCGGCCAGGTGATAGCCGGAGTGAGAGATCCGGAGGGTGAGGGCTTTCTCTGTACGCTGGACATTTGGAAGGGAGAAGGGCAAGCCCTCAACCAGGCTTTTGCCGCGAACACCACCATTGCCGTAGTCGCTACCAACGCCCGCTTGGACAAGAGCCAGGCTACCAAGGTGGCCCAGATGGCCCACGACGGTATGGCCCGGGTTATCGTACCCTGCCACACCATGTACGACGGGGACACGGTTTTTGCCCTTGCTACGGGGCAAGTGGAGGCAGACGTGAACCTGGTCGGGATTTTGGCCCAGGAGGTGCTCATGCAGGCCATAATCCGCGCCGTTGTGTTTGCCGAAACTGTTCAAGGCATTCCGGCTGCAGGCGTGGAATTATAGACTAACAACAATAACCATAATCAGCGTCTTGATATTATCGAAGGGGGACTACCTCATGATACTCGGGTTTGATGTCGGCAATTCCAACATAGTCATCGGCGTCTTCCAGGACAGGAAACTCCTTACCCAGTGGCGGATTCGGACCGACCGGCAGAAAACGGCGGACGAGTATGGCATGCTGGTCAAAGAGCTTTTTGATTTTGCCGGGCTGGAAATGGGCAATGTCCAAGGAGTAGTGGTTTCCTCGGTTGTCCCGCCGTTGATGCAGGAGCTGGAGTGGATGATCGGCAAGTACTTCGGCATTTCTCCGCTGGTCGTCGAGCCCGGGATAAAAACCGGCCTTTCCATCCGCTACGACAACCCCCGCGAGGTGGGAGCTGACCGAGTAGTTAACGCCGTGGCTGCCTACGAGAAGTACGGGGGAAGCCGGCCTCTGATAATCGTCGACTTCGGAACTGCCACCACCTTCTGCGTGGTAACCGCCCAGGGGGAGTATCTGGGAGGGGCCATTGCCCCTGGGGTCGGCATATCGACCGAGGCCTTGTTCACCCGTACCGCCAAGCTGCCGAGGGTTGAGCTGGTACGGCCCAAGAGCGTCATCGGCAAGAACACGGTCATGAGCATGCAGTCGGGCATCATTTTTGGTTTTGTCGGTCAGGTGGAAGGGATCGTCAAGCGGATGAAAGAGGAGATAGGCCAGGATGCTCTGGTAGTGGCCACCGGGGGATTGGCCGAGGTTATAAGCCGGGAGGCGGATTGCATTGACATAGTGGACCCGGTTCTGACCTTGGAGGGACTCCTCCTCATATACGAGAAAAACCGTTAAAGCAGGCGACAACCTTGTTTGAAATCGGTAGCGTCAGCATTGAAAACCGCCTCCTGGCCGCACCCATGGCCGGGTTTACAGATAAAGCCTTCCGCATCATCCTGAAGAATCACGGGGCGGGACTGGTCGCCACCGAGATGATCAGTGCCCAAGCCTTGGTATACGGACAGGAAAAAACCATGTTTATGCTCGATTTGAGCGGCGAAGAACCCCCCGTTGCTGTACAGCTCTTTGGATCCGATCCCCGCATCATAGCCCAAGCTGCCCGCATAGCGGCTGACCGTGGAGCCCACATCATAGACATCAACATGGGCTGTCCTACTCCCAGGATAGTGAAAAACGGGGAAGGAGCGGCCTTGATGCGGGATCCGAACCGGGCCGTCCGTATAGTGGAAGCCGTAGTGAAGGCCGTATCGGTGCCGGTTACCGTCAAGATGCGGTCGGGTTGGGACGAGAACAGTATCAACTGCTGTCAGATCGCAGTCCTGGCGGAAGAAGCGGGAGCCCACGCGGTCACGGTTCACCCCCGCACCAGGGAACAGCTCTTTTCCGGAAAGGCCGACTGGAGCCTTATCCGGGCGGTAAAACAGGTGGTGAAGATACCGGTCATAGGAAACGGAGACGTGACTTCGCCCCAGAAGGCCCGGCAGATGCTGGAAGAGACCGGGTGCGACGCGGTAATGATCGGGCGGGGATGCCTGGGGAACCCTTTCATTTTTCGGCGTACCCTTCAATACCTGGAAACAGGCGAAATACCGCCGGAGCCGACGGCAGAAGAAAGGATCAACGTGGCCAGGCAGCATTTGGTCCTGGCCTGCCGGTTCAAAGGGGAGACTAAAGCAGTCTTAGAGATGCGCAAGCACCTGGGCTGGTACATAAAGGGATTACCCCACGCCACTGCCGTTCGTGCTCGCATGAACCAGGCCCGAACCCTCTCCGAGATAGAAGCCATACTCGAAGGGTTAAGCCACAGATTAACACAGATGTACCCTGATGAACACTGACTATGAACCGAATTATGGTCTGTGATTAAAGAATTAGGGCATATAAAGGGACTAAGTCACGGATAACGTGCCCAGAGAATTATACGTGATCGAATTGAATTCTCATCAGTCCTCGGTGACGCCGCAGGAAGCATGAGAATTCGCGTGTATCCATAAAGCCGTATTATATATGATTTTTATAATCAGTGTAAATCTGCGTTAATCTGCCCGGCACTCAGCTAGGCAAGAAGACGAGTTCTTGATGATAACGCAATTGACATTACCGTGAATACATATTGCTCCAGTATGAGCTGAGTGCCGGGTCTGTGTCCATCAGTGGCTTTAGTTGCTTTAGCACCGGTAACGGTGCTAAAATTATCCCAAGCTATGTGAACAAAATTGTACACATTGAGGCGGGCCGAGAGAGGAATACTTCACTGAGCAGGGGCGGGATAAGGAGTGGTTAACTTTTATCGGGTTCAAGACAAGATCATCAGCCGGCAGAAGATTGACAGTGTCGTCTCCAGGATACTGGAAATGCGGGCCCGTGGTTTTTCCCAACAAGAGGTAGCGGACCGCCTAGGGGTTGACCGGACGTTCATTTCACGGTTAGAAGGCATAGGAGAGATTAGAAAAGGCGCGTCCATAGCTGTTGTCGGGTTTCCGATCTTAAACAAAGCCGAGATTGAGGAAATACTGCGTAAGGAAGGAGTCGACCGCTTCCTGTTAATGACCGAGGAAGAACGGATAAACTACGTGCAGACGAAGACCGGGGCCGAACTTCTAAACGAGCTGATGAATCTCATCAGCGAGTTCCGTAAATACGATGTGGTAGTCGGTATAGGTTCAGACGTTCGGCTCAAGCTCATCAAGGGCATCCTTGACAACGAGGTCATCGGCATTGAAATCGGAGAATCGCCACTAACTGAAGACAAATGGGTAGACCCGGCCGAGGTCAAGAAAGTTCTCCAAGCTGTTAAATCCGCCCGCCGCTGAAGGTAAACCATGGGGACGGTTCCTGTGGTTTATTTGAAAATAAACCACAGGAACCGTCCCCATGGTCCCGGGCTTAAATGAGGGAGGTTAAAGCGTGAGACGAATAGTGAGTGTGAGTCTTGGTTCATCCAAGCGGAACCACAAGGTGGAGACCGAATTTCTCGGGGAAAAGTTCAGCATCGAACGCATCGGCACCGACGGAGATATGGACCGGGCCATCGCCCTCATCAAGGAACTGGATGGTAAAGTAGCGGCGTTCGGCATGGGCGGCATTGACCTCTACATATACGTCGCCGGCAAGCGTTACGTCATCCGCGATGCCAAGAAACTCATCGCCGCCGCGCGCATCACGCCCATGGTAGACGGCAGCGGGCTGAAAAACACCCTCGAGCGCCGTTGCATCCAGCAGTTGGCCGCTAGCGACTGGTTGCAGCTCAAAGGCAAGAAGGTTCTGATGGTATGCGGGGTCGACCGTTTCGGCATGGCCGAAGCCCTGGTGGAGGCTGGGTGCGACGTGGTCTTCGGTGACCTCATTTACACCGTTGGCATACCTATACCTCTGCGCTCGCTCGACGCCCTGCGCCGGGTGGGGAAAATGTTTGCCCCTATCATCGTGAACCTGCCCTTCAAAATGCTGTACCCGACCGGAAAAGAGCAGGAAGTCATAATCCCCAAACACTCTAAATATTATTATGAAGCAGATATCATTGCCGGGGACTTTAACTACATCAAGCGCTACCTCCCGCCTCGGCTGGAAGGTAAGATTATCATAACCAACACCACAACCCAGGAAGACGTGGAACTTCTACGCGAGCGGGGCGTCAGTATTCTGGTAACCACTACCCCGGAGATGCAGGGACGGTCCTTCGGTACTAACGTCCTGGAAGCGCTTCTGGTTGCCATCCTCGGAAAACCGCTTGACACCATTCGACCTGAGGACTACCTGAGGCTGCTCGATGAGCTCGACATCAAGCCGACGGTTACCCGTCTAACGTAAACATCACTGTTAATCAGCGTCTGTAATCCATCAGCTAAGGGCGTGTGAGTGCTTGGGGTTTGCTTTTCTCGATATCCTACCTGAAAACAGGCGGGGCTTGTTGGCCCGGGAGTTGCTCCGTGACCGGCTCGCTCCGCTGGTGCTCCGCCCTCGGGCTA
The DNA here is from genome assembly GCF_000092405.1 of Syntrophothermus lipocalidus DSM 12680. Classification (NCBI taxonomy): domain Bacteria; kingdom Bacillati; phylum Bacillota; class Clostridia; order Eubacteriales; family Syntrophomonadaceae; genus Syntrophothermus; species Syntrophothermus lipocalidus. The sequence continues at coordinate 155,581 of NC_014220.1, forward strand.
AGCAAGGCGTTAGCCTGCCCGAGCTCGGACTCCACACCCATCAACTACTGCTTCCCATTGGGCCCGGTGACTGGAAAGTCCTTAAGCCTGAAACCCGCCTCAAACTCTGGACCGCAACCCAAAAGACGGCTAAGAAAATTGGGGGGGCGGTTTTAGCGGTAAACCGAGGGCTACGTCCGTTGCCCAGCCAAAACCCAGAACTGTTTCCAATCCCCGTATCGCGGGGAGACCTTTTTGTTCTGGCTTTGGCCCTGATAGTGGTAGAGGAAGGATTGAATCGGTACGGTAGGGAAAAACTGTGGTTGGTGGGGGATTTCCCGGGGCTTTTTGGTCTTATCAGCCTTATCGGAAGAATCGGGGCACCGGTAGCGATCCAGAGCTTTTCCCCCTCTCGCTTTGAAACCATTGCCTACCGCATCCTGTACGAGCAAGGCATGGCCTTGAGCGTCAGCTACTTCAACCCCTCGAACTGGGGACCAGAGGATATGGTGCTCTTGTTTGACCCCGTTTATCTCCCGTTCGCAGCAGGCGCCGGCAAGGCAAGAAACGTTTTCATAATAGACCTGACCGATGACAGCCGTTCACATGCTCCTCGGCTAGAATCCTGGTTGGGGGCGCAGGGAGTCGATCCTTCTCTTAAGACCTTGGCCCCGTTGTTGGAGGCCTGGTTCTGGGGGCGGACCTTGAACCCGGATCAAACCGATGTATTGCCCCACGAGCCGTTGCTACCTGTGCGGCCTGCGTCCACGAGCCCTGATACCTGTTCGCGTTCGGCTGGACAGGAGTGTTTTGCGCGTATTCACGAAACCGCCGGGTACATCAGCCGGATTAGGCAGGAGGGACAAGAGCTAAATTTGTGGGGATTCTTCCTTGACAAGGATTTTCGAGCTCTATATAATACCACTCAAGGAACGGGAACGACAATTTAAGACCCTACCGTGGCTTTGGAAGCACAGGGAGCTTCGTTTTTTTATTGTCAAAATCGCAAGAAGACCCATTTTTATTGAGCGTATAGGGAGCGATATCATGTCGGAAAAAGAGATCATTCTTACCAAAGAAGGGTTAAAGAAACTGGAGGATGAATTGGAGCACCTGAAATCGGTCCGGCGTAAGGAAGTGGCATCCAGGATCAAACAGGCCATAGAGTTCGGCGATATCACGGAGAACTCCGAGTACGAGGACGCGAAGAACGAGCAGGCTTTTGTGGAGGGGCGCATCCTCTGTCTCGAGAAGACCCTGCGCAACGCTCGTCTCATCGAGGACGACGACATTCACACCGACGTGGTTTCGCTGGGATCCCGCGTGCGCCTTCTCGATATAGCTACGGGCAAGGAAATAACTTTCACCGTAGTGGCCTCAGCCGAATCGGATCCCAAGCAGTCCAAGATCTCAGACGAGTCTCCGGTAGGCAGGGCGATAATAGGCAAGCCCATCAATTCTGAAGTAGAGGTCGCAGTCCCGGCCGGCACCAAGACCTACCGGATTGTCAGTATCGAAAAGTAACCGCATAACCGAGGTGAAGAGCTTGTCAGAAGATACCCACCAGTTGAAGCAGGTACGATTGGACAAACTCCAAGAGCTACGGGATAAAGGAATCGAGCCTTACGGAGGAAGGTTCGAGCGAAATGCAACTGCAGCCGACATCAAGAACAATTATCCCGGCAACGAAGGACAGGCAGTGCGCATCGCGGGCCGTATCATGGCGCGTCGCACTCACGGCAAGGCCGGTTTTGCGAACCTGCAGGACCAGTCCGGTCAGATCCAGCTGTACTTCCGTCTAAACGACCTCGGAGCCGAAAAGTACGAATTGTTCAAGTCTATGGATATCGGAGATATCATCGGGGTTGAAGGGACAGTGTTTTTGACCAAGACCCAGGAGATAACGGTGCACGTACAGGACCTGGTTTATTTGGCCAAGGCTCTGAATCCCCTGCCCGAAAAATGGCACGGGCTCAAGGACGTGGAACTGCGCTACCGGCAGCGTTACGTCGATCTCATCGTGAACCCCCCGGTCCGGGAGGTCTTTGTCAAGCGCAGCCAGATCATCAGAGAGATGCGGCGCTACCTGGACGAGCGCGGGTTTCTCGAGGTTGAGACTCCGATGATGCAGCCTATCCCGGGAGGAGCGGCTGCCCGCCCGTTTATCACCCACCACAACGCCCTGGGGATAGACCTGTACCTGCGCATCGCTCCCGAACTGTATCTGAAGCGGCTTTTGGTCGGCGGGTTCGAGAAGGTGTACGAGATCAACCGCAACTTCCGCAACGAAGGCATTTCCACCAAGCACAACCCCGAGTTCACCATGCTCGAACTGTACCAAGCCTATGCCGATTTCCAAGACATGATGCGGCTTACCGAAGATTTAATCTCCTCGGTGGTAAAGAGCGTCTTCGGGACCATGGTAGTCGAGTACCAGGGGAGCCGGCTGGATTTCACCCCTCCCTGGCAGCGCCTGCCCATGCTGGAGGCGGTTAAGAAGTATGCCGGGGTTGACTTTACCGATCTCAAGAGCGATGAAGAGGCCCAGGAAGCGGCGCGGAGCCTGGGGCTGGAGGTAGAAGCCGAGGCCACCCGCGGCGAGGTAATTAACCTGGTGTTCGAAGAGTTTGTCGAGCCCCACCTGGTGCAGCCGGTCTTCGTTTACGGGCACCCGGTGGACGTATCGCCCTTGGCCAAGCGTAACCGCGAGAATCCCGAGTTCACCGACCGGTTCGAGGTCTTTATAATGAACCGGGAGATCGCAAATGCCTTCTCGGAGCTGAACGACCCCATCGACCAGCGCTCCCGGTTTGAAAAACAAGTGGCCAAGAGGGAAAAAGGAGATACCGAAGCCCACATGATGGACGAGGACTACATAAACGCGCTCGAGTACGGGATGCCTCCGGCCGGCGGGCTCGGCATCGGCATCGACCGGCTGGTTATGCTTTTGACCGACTCCCCATCTATTCGCGACGTCATCCTCTTTCCGACCCTCCGCCCTACTCAGTGAAAAAAAGCACAAGGAGCACAAGGGGGAGCACAAGGGGGGGGGAGCACAAGGGGACGGTTCCTCTGTGTCTGGTCGGCAGACCAGACACAGAGGAACCGTCCCCTTGTGCTCGGCTGTTTGCCGTGCGTCTCTGGCAACATTCAATATCTATGCACATCAGTGAAAATCTGCCCGGCACTCAACGGACCGAAAGTCGTTGTGTTGGCCTGCGAGGGTTCAGTGTCATATCTCTTGCATTAATTTTGAGTTGAGTGCCGGGTCTGTGGCTCTGCGTTAATCTGCGTTTACCACTATCTGTGTAAATCAGTGAAAATCAGTGTGTATCTGTGGCTCCTAATCTTTCCAAGAAATTACCGACCAGCGCGTAAACCTCCGCCCGGCTTAGAGCCCGATTTTTCGGTACCCGCTTGTACAGCTCCTCCGGAACCAGCCCGGCTTTATACGCCTCCTCCCAGGCCTGAGGTTTTTCCACCGTCGAGCCCGGCCGAAGGTGCAGGACCAGGTAAGCGGCTTGGTCCCGGGTAATCGGCACCGGGGGTAGGGCTGAAGGCCACGTAAACCGCTGGTAGGCCGCGGGGTTCGTGCGTTTTACCCCTGCATTTAGCAAATAAAGAAACGAATCCGCGTTCACCCGCTTCTCCGGGTAAATGTTATTATCATACCCGGCAAAAACCAGCCCCTTAGAGTACAGGATCTTGAGATAGGGGTAGAACCACTCGTTCTGGTACGGATAGGAAAGCTGAAAAGGATACAACCTGGCCCCCTGCTGGCGCAGGGTGTCCTGCACGAGCTTCACCGCTTCCTGGTCGCGGCACATGGCCCGGAAGTCCTGCCCTCTTTTCACAGAAATAGCTGCGGCGGTTCCGGCGGCCTGGCCAGTGGTCATTCCAGTAGGGAGAGTCCTTGCACTGCCAGCTGCCAGGGAGGAATAACCCGAGCAGCGGCTGGCCACCAGGAGGTTATCGACTTTTAACGGAACCAAGGACCGGAAGGGTATGGCGTACTGTTTGGGGGTTACTAGGACATAGTTGTACCCGTAAGGACTGGTAGCCTGCAGGTCGACCGGGTAACCGCCGAAGCCAATGGAGTCCCAGTGATCCCGGTTCTCCCAGACATCGCTTATGGGCAGCTGGTACTCGCACCTTATATGCCGGGACTCACGCACGTACAGCTCTGGCGGGAAGTAGGCGATTTCGGCATTCTCGAATCCTGGAAACTCCCTTCGCAAAAACTCGAGCACGTGCTTGGTCTCTTCTTGTCCGATGGCGATGGCTTCGGCCTTGGAGGTCTCATCGAGCGGGTTTACCCCGAAGATCTGCAGAGCATTAATCGAAACCGTGCCGTCGCCTTGCCGGGCCAGGTTCAGGCCGCGCATCCGGGCTCGAGGCGAATGGGGCTGGTAGGCCTGGCTCACCTTCCAAAAGCCCCACGCCGCATTGCTGTAAAAGCTGGCAGGACCGAACTTTTGGGACACGGCGGTTTTGCACACATCCCACCAGTTGACGTTTTTAAAAAACATCATGAGGGTCACGCACATGTTTTCGTTTTGGAGCCCGATGTCTTCTTTTCCCACAAAGTAAGGCACCCCGGCCATGGCCGCCACATCCGCATCCTGGGTGCAGTCGACGAAGCGTTGGGCGGTGTACCTTTTTTGCCCGAACGGGCCTTCCACCGTCACGGCTTCGATTTTATTCCCGGCCTCATTCACTTCAACGTTCGTTACCCGTGCGCGCAGGAGCAGGGTCAGGTTCTTTTCCTTTTGCACCAGTGCAAGGAAAGCCTTCTTGGCTGCAGGGACATCGAAACAAGGCTTGCCTCCCACCATCTCATGCCACTCGGCGAATATACCCTGGTTGGCAGGAAGGCCGAGGTGGTCCCGGGCCGTATCCAAATGGGTCAGCATCCCGTAGGTCATGAGGCCCCCCAGCCCGTCCCGGTGTTCGATGAGCAGGGTCTTGGCCCCGTTTCGGGCCGACGCCACCGCCGCTGCCACCCCTTCGGGCTCGCCCCCGATTACTATAACATCGTAGGCGTCACGGTCGATGCCGATTTTTACCGGGGGTTTTTCTACTTCTTGCTCGGCCGGACCTTGGCACTTGGCGGTACCTAGCCAAAAAACCGCCGTCGCCAGTAGTATTAAACCTGCTAACCCTAGCCACCAACTCTTGCTACGAACCTTCATACCTTTACCCCTCCCCTGTATCTATAGCCACAGATGCACACAGACCTTTATGACTCTCATCCGAGTCACCACTAGAGAATGAAAATGCGGCTGTGGAGGAGTGTTAGCCGGGCGAAGCGACGTATGACGAGCCGTTGCAACACACGGCGAAACTGAGGGCTGCGAAGCGGAGCGAGAAACAGGAGGTTTCGAGCAGCGAGGGACTGAGTGCATGGATGCCGAATCCCGAGCGGTCCGCTTCGCACCGAAGAGAGCCGATGTGTTGCAGGCGAGGAGTCTTGGAGCGAGCTGGCTAACACTCCTCGGAAAACACTGTTCTTATCTATTCTTTTCTCTATTGGCAATACCCTCGAGTGTCACGGAAGTCTGCGTTAATCAGCGTCTAAGGAATCTGTGCTAATCTGTGCTAATCAGCCCGGCACTCAGCTGGCCGAACTTGCAACATGCCAGTTGGTCCCGAAAACGCTAGTCGCTAATCAGGACTTGAGCTGAGTGCCGGGTCTGTGGCTAGAAGTCGGTATAAATAAACCTGGCTTCGACCCCGGTGGCAAACAGTATGCACAGAACCACCAGGACGAACAGCAGGACCCCCCAACTCACGTCCACAAATGCCCCAGATAAATTACGCCACAACCCACTCACTTCTTACACCCCCGTCTGCGTTAACCTGCGCCAACCCGGTCACAGCCCGATAAGCCGCGCGCACGCCCCGGCCAGCTTAGCATAGGTAAGAGCAGCCGCCGAGAGCGAAGGCGAAGCGAAGAGCACCCACCCTGCCACCACGAAGTTAAACGTTAAGAAAACATTGAGGAAATGTACCGGGGTACCGAATCTCGCCAGCCTCTGCCCGAGGTACCGGTGCCAAATTCTATGCCCGACCATACCGAAACCGTGCCACAAGCCCCAGGCCACGAAGTTCCAAGCAGCCCCGTGCCAGAGCCCGCATATGGCAAAGGCCGCGATGAGGTTGGCCAGCGTGCGAGCAAATCCCAGGCGGCTCCCGCCCAGGGGAATATAAAGATAGTCCCGGATCCAGCTCGACAGGCTCATGTGCCAGTGCCGCCAGAACTGGGCGATGTTGGGCTGAAAATACGGCCGGTCGAAGTTCTCCGGCACTTTAAATCCCAGCATCTGGGCCAGACCAATGGCCATATCCGAATACCCCGCAAAATCGAAGTAGATCTTGAATGCATAAGCGTAAGCGGCGAAAGCCAGCATTTGCGCGCTCCACGCTTCAGGAGCGGCCAGGGGAGCGGCAAACCGGCCTATGGTGTCGGCCAGAATGAACTTCTGCGCCAGTCCCAGAATGACCCGTTTACCGCCGCCCAACAGGTTGTCCAGCGCAAACTCGGGCATAGACTGGGACTGCTTCTGGAACCCTTGGTAGCGCTTTATGGGGCCGCTGACCAGGGTAGGGAAAAAGAATATGAACAGGGCAAAATCCGGCACCTTGACCGTTTCCCGGTCGATCTTGCCCAGGTAAACGTCTGATACAAAGTGGATGAACTCAAACGTGAAAAACGAAATAGCCATCGGCACCAGGATATCGGGAACCGGGGCCGGGTGCCCCATGTGGATCCGAGACGCCAGCTCGTTCCAGGTAGAGACCAGCATCTTCCAGTATTTGAAGTATCCCAGGACCAGGACCGAGGCCGCAACTCCCACGAACAGCCATACCCGCGCGCGGCCCTTGCTACTTCCAGCTCCGTCCCTAGCCTTAAGTATAGCCAAGGCGGCGATATAGGTTAAGATCGTCATTACCAGGACCACGACCAGGTAAGGCACATAGTAGTACGCGTAAAACACCATGCCGGCCACGATCAGCAGGTACTTTCGGGCCCGGGGCGGAAGGACCCAGTATAACGGCAAGACCAGTGCGAAAAACAGGGCAAAGACCCCGGTGGTAAAGATCACGGGCTCACCCCCCTCAAGCGCGGGGCCAGCTCACGGGCCAGTTCCCTCGCTACTTTCCGGTTCCCGTCCGGGTTCAGGTGAACGTGGTCGACGAAGCTTTCGCCCGGCATCCGTCCGCAAAAGCTCAAGTAGGGAACCTGATAGCGTCTCAGCAGTGATTCCACCAGGCGGGCATTGCTGACAAAACCGGGATTAGTCACCAGCGGGCCCAGGATATCCCGGTTCTGGTCGGTCAGAAAGACAAAAGACGGGTATTCCTGCCGTTCGAGAAACTCCAGTACCGCTTCACTGAACAGGTAAGCCGCGTTGGTTTCGGTATTGATGGGAGAAGAATCGTACATGAACGCCACCTTCTCCCTCTGTTTCGCTCTGTCAGCTGCAGCTGCCGGCCCAGGGCTCGCAGCAGATGCGGCTACTACGCCGCCGCCCGAGAGCTTCTGCCACACAGCCTTCAGCTTTGCTTCGACTTTGTCCCGGGGGTGGCCGCCGAAAAGGACGGAGTTGATCAATTCCCGGTAATGGTACAGGGGGAAATACCGGTCGAAGAACTCTGCCACCCGGTCGGGAAACGGCCGCGGGTAGACGGTATTGACCTTCTTTACCGCATCGGCTGGCAGGCCGGGGTCTAGGTACAACCAGTTGAAAGCGACCGGGTCCTGGATGCTGGCCTTACCGTAGAACAGCAGGTTGAAATCGGCCACCACCGCATCCGGGTGCAGAGCCCCTACCCGCCGCAGGACGCAGTAAAGATCCCCAGGCTCGCTCCCAGGAACCGCCAGGTTCCACACCCGCACCTTTTTCCCCGGAAACAGCCCTTTAAGCTCTTCTTCCAGGTAAGCCGGGATGGTTTCGTTTTCACCCACTCCTGCCCCGTAGGCTACCGAGTCCCCGAGGAATAACACGTTAATGTCGTAGTCGGAGAGGTGCTTTTCTATATAGCGAAGAACCAGCGGAAAGTCTTTATGGATCTGTTCAAAATTACGGGGCAGCCGCTGGCCATAAACATACGTCCGGCTCTGGCTCTCATAATACCTGTTCACCAGAGAAGGCAACGACACCTGTGCCAGTAGCATCAGCCCAAGAAAAACGGCGAATACCCGCCGTAAATCCTTAGGCTGCACAGCCTCCCGTATTCGATTCCAGCGATCCCGCATAACATCCAGCAACAACCCAAACACCCTTCTTTAACAGCCACAGATGCACACAGATTATCACAGATGATCACAGAGTTTTAGTAGACGCTGATTAACGCAGATTTGTACTGGTTACAAAAAATAATTGCATTCTATAAAAAATATAAATAGGATTTACCGCCAACATTAGACGGATATTGCAAAGCCTAGGAGTACTGCTTTTAAGCAGCTCAGGGAGTCTGCGTCTTACAATGTCTGTGTCAATCAGTGCAAATCTGTGTTTATCTGTGGCTCAATACTGCTTCTATAAGTACCTCCCCGTCCGGCTGCTCGACCGACATCGCGGGTTCTTTCCCTACAGAAGCCAGGAAGCGGTCGATCTTCGGGTCATACGAAATGCCGACCACCGGCACCCCCATCGCGTGCCCGAGTATCAACGCGTGCAGCCGCATTCCGATTACCAGGTCCAAACAGGCAATGACCGAAGCCATCTCTACGACCGACAGCGGCTCGTCCACGACAGATGAGGGCCGGTTCATCATTCTTATGATATCCCGGCAGACGGCGACATCCGACTCGTACTGGAAAGGCAGAAATACGACCGAACAGCCCGATTCCACCAGCCGGTCCGCTGCTTCGGCTACCGCCAGCCTATAGGCGGTAAGCCCTCGCCACTCGCGGACCGAGATACCCACAATCTTCTGTTCGCCCAACCCTTTTACGCCCCAGCGCTCCAGTATTCGCCGTCCCATTTGCAGATCGGCCACCTCTCGGTCCAGAGTCAGTACCGGGTCTACCGTCACTTCGATAAGCTCCGGGGCCAGCCCCATGGCCACAAGCTCCTCCTTCGACTCCGGGTCCCGCACCGATATGCCCCGGGCCCGGCGTAAGGTCAATCTTACCAAAAGCCGGCCCAGACTCGAGCGGACAGGCCCGATGCCCTGAGCGTGAATCCAGAACGGTCTTCCCGCTAGTATCGCCAGCCACATCACCCCCAGGTAGTAACAGAGGCTGCCCAGCCCGGTCACATCCTGAAGCAGGCTTCCGCCCCCGCTTATCAGGCCGTCGGAAGCGCGCAGAGCCCGCCAGACCGCCACCGGATTCCAGCGGTCAGCGGCCTTAACGCCGTAGCTAGAGGCCGTGTGCTCGCAGTTCCCAGAAAGCACGGTTATGTCGGTACCGGGGAACGAAGAACGAAGCGCCCGCACGAGAGCAAAGAGGATCGCCTCATCTCCCAGGTTACCGAACCCGTAATAGCCGCTAATCACGCATTTCTTCACTGACTCGTATCTTCTCAGGCTCATCTTCAACTGCCTCGCCCAGTCTTTCCCACCACATTCCGAGAACCTTAACCGCCGCATAAGCCACTAGCCCCACCGCCAGGCCCAGGACCAGGCCGTTGCAAGTACGGAGTACGGAAACCATAAGCGGGGTGTGGATATGGGCGAAGGTGTTCACCATCGAGACCTGGCCGATAGCCGCCAGGACTAAAAGCGGCAGAAAACGGTTATTGCGGTAACCGTATAAAAGCAAAAGCAGCATGGCCGGGTGTCCCAGGGCAAACTCCTTAGTCCTGGGCCTCGCACCCATGATGTGGTCCAGCAAAGTCCGGAGCTTGAGCTCCAGACCGCTCACTGGCAGCCCTTCATTGCCGGTACGGATGAGGTACACGGCCAGCGCAGCTGCCAGGACGAGACCCCCAAGGGCCATTCCTGTTTCCAGGGGCCGTACCATCATGCCCTCGATCTTTTCCCTCAAGCTCCGGCCCGGGGCCGCCTTCAAGACGAAGAAAACGGCCACCACCCCCAGGGGCACGGCATGGGCTAGCTTCACTCCGGCGAACTGGTTCAGCTTCAGCATAAAAGAAGAGTCGGCCAGAAGCCCTACCATAAACACCGCGCCCAGCAATGACACGCCCGACATTTTAACGAAAGCCGACAAAGCTCTGCCCACGGTCCGGGGTTTGGCGTCCACCCCCGTGAGCACTCCGAGAGTGGGGAAAACCAGAACCGAGGTGAGGGCCATCAGCTTGGCCGCGAACGTTCGGTCTGCGTAGAGAAGCAGCACCCAAACCGCGGCGGCCGCCAAGGCCAGCCCAACGAGCCACCGTCTCCACCCCAGAGCCGCAAAGAGCAGCACGCCTCCGGCGATAACTCCCAGCCCCGCCACAAAAACCAGGACGAGAGGTGCCGCCGAAGCCGGCAGGGTCGAGGCTGGCCCCGCAGACAGTCCTTCTTCGAGCAGCCTTTGCTTGGTGGCAGAAATCATGTGGCCTAGAGCCGCCAGGCTCTTTTCATTGGATAGGGGCTTGAACAGGAGCAGGCGATGGTTCCTTTCGGCCGCAGCCAATACGTAACGGTCAATCGCTTCGGATGAAGAAAGAGACTTCTGGTCTTTGTCGTTTAGGGTGTGCAACCGGACCAGATGCTGGTCCAGCAGGCGGGCGAGTTTGGGCAGCCCTGCCTGGGGATAGAACTCTATTTCAGCGACCGGTACCCCTAGTTTCGCCATCTGGCGGGCGGTTTCATCTAAGGCCCCGGGATAGCCGGGTACAGTAGTGTCGTTGAATACGATGCCGGCAAGGCCGGGCATGTCTGCAAACTGCCCGAACACCTTGCCGATGCTGGTTCGATTAGCTCCCGGCCACGTTCGGACCTGTAAAAAAACGTCAAGGCCGCGAGAACTCACCTCGCGTGCGGTTGTCAGAGAAAACCCGGCCCCGATGTCTTTTAAGACTTCGTATGGCGCTACGGTACCTACCACACAGCCGTCCTCAGTCGCAAGACAATAACTATTCGGCAGCTTGGCCGGGATGAAACGGGCCAACTGTTCACCGGTTACGGGATTGGTAGCCACCAGATACGTCCGTGAGGGTTCCAAGTAGCCGCGAGCCTGCAGTTCGGATAGCCAGGAAGGATGCTCGGCCTCGTCCAGCAAAGCCACAAGCTGGCGTCCCTGGTAGACAACGGCGTCCCCCCGTTTCACCAGGTCTTCCACCGTCGGTTCCTGTATGACCACCCCGGTCAGCCCCCGCTCCTTGAGAAACGACATGCCTTCGCGGGCAGTCATGCCTTCAGCTCCGGCCAGGGACACGATGTCCCCGTAGCTAGCCAACAGCTCCACCTGCCGGAAATCTTTCTCCACGAGGAACCGGTACCGGTAGGCGGTGTACGCCGAACTCACAACCGCTATAACAATGACCGCAATCAAACCCAGCTTCAAACTCCTGGTAAGCTGCATACTGATGCCCTCCCGCTGTTTCCCACCACGAGTACCGAGTACATATACATACCTATTAGTATAAAGCTCCAGTCCCCGTTTGCAAACCGTTTATCGTTGGGAGGGGGGAAGGTATATTTACCATAACATGGCGTGACAAGAAAGGCGAAACGAAGGAAAGTGAAGGGTAGGGAAGAAAAAGCCCAGCCTAACCCGCAGAGACGTGTTCGATTTCGATGTAATTGGCCACGCTGGTAGGGGTAGGAATTGGCAACCCGTCTTCTTTGAGGCCTTCAAGGTGCAGTTCCAGTGCTTCGGCCAGCAGTTGTAAAGTCTCTTCTGGTGTTCTTCCTGCTGCCACGCATCCCGGCACATCGGGCAAATATGCGGAGTAGTTGTCAGAGCCTTTTTCAATCACAACCAAGTAACGCATCAATTATCCCTCCTCGCATCCAGTCCTGCCTGCCGCAAGATTATTATTCCACAGAACGAGAGTGAAAACAATCTTTCAAAAAATCCGCGGAGCTAGTAGGTTTTTGTAATTGTTAATAGCATCTGTGAAAATCTGCGTTAATCTGTGTCTATCAGTGGCTATGATGCGGCAGGAATTAGCTCGTCGTTTGTCGAAGCCTTATAGACAACCACCGGAGGCGGTGGTAGAATCACACATAGCGAAGTCGAGGCCGGTACCGGCCTCACGATTGCAGGAAGGCCGAAGCTAGAAAGAAGGTAAAAACGTGTCGATACACTGGCAGTCATACCTTGTCGCCTTTATCATAGCCCTGGTCGTGGCTCGAATCACGGTCCCCCTGGCCCGCAAACTGGCCTTTAAGCTGGGGGCTGTTGACGAGCCCGACGCCCGCAAGGTGCATACGAACATCATGCCCCGGCTGGGAGGGCTTGCCATATTCGCAGGATTTGTGTGCGCTGCGGCATGGGCAGTGCAAGCCCAGGGCCCCTACTTAGGTATCATTATAGGAGGAATTATCGTCTTTGCCGTCGGGGCACTGGACGACGTGTTCAGCCTGTCCCCCTGGGCCAAGCTCGCGGGCCAGATCTTGGCAGCGGCGGTAGCCGTTTACTGCGGAGTCACCGTACACTTCATGACCAACCCGTTTGACGGGCTGATCTACCTGGGCAAGCTCGGGGTTCCCCTGACCCTCTTGTGGATAGTCGGGGTTACCAACGCCGTCAACCTGGTGGACGGGCTGGACGGGCTGGCGGCCGGGGTTTCCGGTATCGCGGCCCTCAGCATGGGTATTATTGCTTTTCAGCAGGGAGAGCCGGCAGTGGCCCTGCTCTGCCTGGCCCTGGTCGGCGCCGTCCTCGGCTTTCTACCCTATAACTTTCACCCGGCCCGCATCTTCATGGGTGATGCCGGTGCCCTTTTCTTAGGCTTCGTCTTGGCCTGCCTGGCGGTAGTGGGGCTGGCCAAGAGCGCGGCCGTGATTTCTTTGTTCGTCCCGATCGTGGTTCTCGGGATCCCGGTATTCGATACCTTTTTTGCCATTATAAGGCGTATTAATAAGAAGGTGCCGATCTTCGCCCCCGACAAGAACCACCTGCATCACAGACTGATGGCACTGGGGTTCAGCCACCGCCAGAGCGTCTTGATAATTTACGGCATCAGCGTTATCTTCGGCGGGGCAGCGGTGGCTTTGACTTACGTCACCAGCCCCCAGGCGACGCTGATCCTGGCCCTGCTTCTGGTCTTCGTGGTCATCGGGGCCACCCGCATCGGCATCGTCACCGGCCGCGAGGTTAAACATAAGCCACAGATTTACACAGATATTCACGGATGAACACAGATTTTATTTATAGTAAAAGAAAAAATCCGTATCAGTGTAAATCCATGTTAATCAGTGTTCATCTGTGGCTACTCTAGAGGTGAAATACAATGACCAAAGCTTCAGCGTTACTGAAAATCGGAATACTGCTTACCGCTTGCTTCCTCTTCAGTTTCGGCATTGGGTGGAGCATACCGGCTCTGATCTCAGGAGAACTCTGGTCCAAACTCATGGAGACGGCGAAGGTTGCGGTGGGCGGCAGCGGGCTCAAAGACCAGGTGGACATCCTCATCCTCGGCATTGACGCCCGCAAAGGCGAGACCATGACCAGGTCTGACACCATCATGCTCGCCCGCATAGATACCAAGAACGGCAGGGTGGCGGTAGTTTCCATCCCCCGCGATACCAGGATCGAGGTGCCGGGCAGCCCCGTGCCCAAGGTCAACGCTGCCTGTGCGGTGGGCGGGCCCAAACTCGCCTGTAAAGTGGTGGGGGATCTCATGGACACGAAGATAGACTATTACGTCCTCACCAACTTCAACGGGTTCAAGGACATTGTTGACACCCTGGGAGGCGTCACCATCGACGTGGAACGGCGGATGTACAAGCCCTCGGAAGACATAGACCTAAAACCGGGGGTCCAGCGCTTAAACGGGCGCCAGGCCCTGGCCTACGTCCGCTACCGGGGGTATGCGACCGGGGACATCGGGCGCACCGAACACCAGCAGAAGTTCATGATGGCATTGGCCCAAGAGATGTTCCAGACGAAGACCATACTGAAGCTTCCCAAGCTGGTGCCCCAGATCGCCAAAAACGTCCAGACTAACCTGTCCCTGCGCCAGATGATAGCCCTGGCCGAGATGGCGAAGGACTTCAAACCGGAAAACCTCCACGCCCAGACCTTGCCCGGCTACTTTTACACCCATGCCGGCATAAGCTACTGGATGGCGGACAAGAAAATCGCCGCCACCATACTCGATGATCTCTTGGCGGGGAAAACCGTCGCTGTGCTCCAGGATTCTCCTTACCCTGAAGAGAGTAAGACCACGACTACGACCAAAACTGCCAATAAGGACTGGGCCGCCTGGGCCCAAGCCCCCAGCGACCATTCGTACCCTAGCCCCGCATCCCCAGGCTCGGGAACCGAGCCGATAGGGCAAAATGGGGAGTGAAATCTGCGTTAATCTGCGTCGAGCAACGAATACGGGAGAGGAACATGGCTAAGAAGAAACCGGCAAGCAAAAAGGCGAATGCTGAAGCGCCGAAAAGGATGTCTGCTAGTTCAGGGACAAAAACCAAGAAAGAAGTCCGACAGGGTTCCCATACACCGAAAATGGCGAAGAGGGCGGGGTTTCCTCGCCTCAGCCTTCCCCAGGGCTGGTTCTCGGCCCTGGTGTTTTTCCTGGTCTGCGTTCTTCTATTCTATCCCCCGTATTTTCGCGGGCTTTTCTTCGATAAGGAGCTCCTGCCCACCCACGTCATCACCGCCCTCATCTACGGCCTGGTATGGGTGGACAAGTTCCGGCGGCGTGACCTGAGATTCATCCAAAACCCGCTGGATTACGCGGTCCTGGCGTACGCTGGGGCCTATCTCCTTTCCCTCATCGACGCCGTACATATCGGTGACGCCATCAAAGGCTTCCTCAAAGCCCTGAACTACTTCATGATCTACTGGATGGTCACCCAGGTCGTGCAGGATTACCGGCGCTACGAGACCGTCCTCCAGGTCCTTTTTGCCAGCGCCCTGGGAGTAGCCGCCATCGGCATCGCCGCCGCCACCGGTTATTCCCATTACCCGGGGGCGTTTGAGGATGGCAGGATAATGTCCACTCTGCAGTACCCGAACACGACTGCTACCTACATGGCGGTGATGAGCCTCATCGGTGTCGTGCTCTGGATAAGGGAGCGGAATATCATTCGAAGACTCATATACGCCATTTCCACTGCCATCATGGTTCTGGTGGCAGTGGTAGCGGTATCCAAAGGCGGCTGGCTGGTGCTCGTGGTAGGGGCCCTGTTGCTGCTGGCCGGGATGCCGGGACTGTACCGGCTCAAAACTGCCTACAGCCTGTTTTTGGCCTGGGCGGGTGCATCGCTCGGGAGCATCAAGTTTCTCCCCGCTGTAACGGCCGGGCAAAACCGGCTGGCCTTCGAAGGGCTGCTTGCCACCGTTTTGGTTGTCATCCTGGGGCAACTGCTTTGGGAAGGTCTGGTTTGCTGCTACCGCAAGAAGGGGCGGGTTCTCACCGCAGGTGTGGCTTTGGTGATTTTGCTGATATGCGCTGCTGTGGCCGTCCAAGGCGGCTGGCACGCCCGGATATCCCGAGAAGTGCTGCCCACGAGTCTCGTTTCGCGGTTTGCCCAGTTCGGCGATGTCGCCAATTCCAGCTACGTATCTCGCCTTGAGTTCAACTATACCGCCATGAGAATCGTGAAAGATTACCCGCTCTTCGGCACCGGGGCCGGAGGCTGGAACGCCCTCTACCACCAGTACCAGGGGTACCCCTTCTGGACTACCGAGGTGCACAACCACTTTCTGCAGGTATGGGTGGAAGCGGGTACCATCGGGTTCATCGCATTCCTCGTCATGTGGGCCTTCCTGGCATACAACCTGTGGCGGCTCTACCGTTCGCGACCGCCGCGAGGAGAATGGGCCCTTAACTGGGGAGTCGCCTCGGCTGCCCTGGCTTTCGGAGCCCACGCTGCCATCGACTTCGACCTGTCGCTCGCCGCCATGGCCATGGTGTTATGGTCGCTTATCGCCCTGGTGGCAGCCGGTACCAATTTGTCCTGTCCGGGGATACGTATAACCGGGAAAGAGCCAGGATGGTTATTGGCAGTGGCAGTCGCCACAGCCCTTATCCTGCTCATACCCGCGGCCTCCTTTGCCCGGGCCAACACCTGGGCCGAGCGGGGAGCCGAAGCGGCGAACAAAAACAAATTTGACCAGGCCGAAGAGGCCATGAACCGCGCCATCAACCTGAACCAGTGGGACGGCAGGTTCGATGCCTACCTGGCCAAGATATGCGCGGTTAAGTATAAGGTACTGGCGGAGAACAAATACCCGCAGGCGGGAGTCTATCTCACCGCGGCCAAGAAGCACGCCCAGGACTCCGAACGCCTTCGCCCTTACGACCTGCAGAACCTGAAGGAACTGCTTCAGACCTATTCGCTCCTGGGCGATCCACAAGGACAGCTGCGTATCCTCGAGCAGTACCTGAAGACGAACCCGCTCGATTCCGCCAGCTACCTGAACCTGGCCGATGCCTACCTGACCGTGGGCAAGTATTACCTGGACCAGAAAAAACCCGCCGAGGCCTGCCGCTACTTGGCAAAAATCGCCCAGATTTCCGATCAGCTCGACCGCAAGATAGCGGCCGTCCAAACGGAGTATCCTCTGCAGAGCTCTTCCTTTAGGCGGCCTGCGGAATTGGACAAGAAAGTAGAGGAAGCGAGGATTCTCTTGAAGAACTAGTTTAGACGCGAGAACAGGTAGGCGATAAGTCTATTTCGAGAAAATAATAGACTGTCAGGAAGGATTTTGCATTTTTGTGACGAATAGATATTCTTTAGTACATTAAGCGGTAAGGGCCCGCCGGGGTCAGCCGAGACGATAAGTGGGGAGGGCTTTTAGTTGGAGACAACGAAGTATCAACCTGAGTATGATGCAGGGGGAATAGACATCGAATGATAATCATATCGCTGGTAGCGTGTGATACCGGCATAGGTATCTTCGGTACGCAGAAAGGAGCGGCTCGTTATTCGGCGCAGGATAGGCCTTGTTATCCTGGATGCCGCGATAGTCGCGGCATCAGGCTACATATCGTTGTTCCTGAGACTCGACGGCGATATACCAAAACAATACTTAGATGGATTGCTGACGGTTCTTCCTCTTACCATAGCATGTTACTTGGCGGCCTTTGCCTATTTCAAGCTCTATCGACAGATGTGGGAGTATGCCAGTATAAGGGAGCTTATTATCATTGTCAAGGCGGCTACCGCTGGAGCGGCGGGGTCAACCCTCTGCACCTATCTCATCGGTTGGACCCTTCTTCCTCGCAGTGTACATATTATCGAGTGGATTATAACTATCGGTTT
This sequence comes from Syntrophothermus lipocalidus DSM 12680, assembly GCF_000092405.1. Classification (NCBI taxonomy): domain Bacteria; kingdom Bacillati; phylum Bacillota; class Clostridia; order Eubacteriales; family Syntrophomonadaceae; genus Syntrophothermus; species Syntrophothermus lipocalidus. Next base: position 172,903 of record NC_014220.1, read on the forward strand.
GATCGGTCTTTCCCGCATGAGCTCTAGGATAATTCGTGACGTGGGAAACGGTGGTTCTTCAGGAGGCAGGAGCCGGACGCTTATCGTGGGCGCGGGAGATGCCGGGATGTTGGTGGCAAGAGAGCTGCTTTCCCCAAACAGTAAGGCAACCCTTCATCCGGTGGGTTTTGTGGACGACGATCCGGGCAAAAGAGGACTGATGTTCAGTGGGCTGAAAGTTTTGGGAGACAGGCGTGACATCCCGCGCCTGGTGGAGAGGCACGATGTAGACACGATTCTCATTGCGATGCCCTCCGTGCCGGGAAGAACCGTCCGCGAGATCATTGATATATGCGGTCAAACCAAGGCCAGCATCAAGGTGCTTCCAGGGGTCTACGAATTGATAAACGGAAGAGTGAGGGTCAGCCGCATCAGATCGGTTTCGGTCGAGGACCTCCTGCGGCGGGAGCCGGTCAAAGTGGATCTAGAGGGGATCGCGGGATACCTTAAGGGCAAAGTGGTCCTGGTTACGGGGGGAGCGGGTTCCATCGGATCGGAACTCTGCCGGCAAGTGTGTTCGTTTAAACCCGCAGGTTTGATCGTCTTGGACAACTCCGAAAACGGCCTTTTTGAGATAGAACTGGAACTGCGCAAGAGCTACCCCGAAGCCCAAATCGTCCCCTGCCTGGCCGATGTCAAGGACCACGCTAAAATCGAAACTGTTTTCAGCAGGCACAGGCCCCAGGTAGTATTTCACGCTGCTGCTTATAAGCACGTTCCCATGATGGAAGTCAATCCCGATGAGGCGGTGAAGAACAATGTGGGCGGGACCATCGTGGTCGCCTGCGCGGCAAAAAACTACGGGGCTGAGGTATTCATTTACATATCGACCGACAAGGCAGTCAACCCCACCAGCGTCATGGGCGCCACCAAGCGGGTGGGCGAGCTGATAGTTCAGTCCATGAACGGCAAGGGCAAGACGCGTTTCGCCTCCGTAAGGTTCGGCAACGTCCTGGGGAGCAGGGGCAGCGTGGTTCCCATTTTTGCCAGCCAAATAGCCAAAGGGGGCCCGGTGACCGTTACCCACGAAGACATGCAGCGCTACTTCATGACCATACCTGAGGCTGTGCAGCTGGTCATCCAGGCGGGAGCTCTGGCTCAGGGCGGAGAAATATTCGTTCTCGACATGGGCGAGCCCGTAAAAATCATCGATTTAGCGCGGGATATGATCAGGCTTTCTGGGCTCCGGCCGGATGTTGACATAAAGATCGAGATTACCGGGATAAGACCGGGCGAAAAACTGTGTGAAGAGCTCCTGAGCAGAAAAGAGTTGCTCGACGTAACGCGGCATCAGAGAATATTTATTGCTCGGGAAAACGGCGAAGAGGACCTAGAGAAGATTGGTGCCGTATTGAAGACATATTTGAAGTCGCTAGACGCCGCAGTTGGGTCAGAGATTTCCCAAATATTGCCGGAGCTGTCGCCAAGTCTTAGGCAATCGGCGAGCGGGCGGTTGTAATTGTGGAGCTAGTTTATTCAGGTTTGGAGGTCAAGAAATAAACATAGTTGTAGGGGCCAGGTTTATGAACGTGCTTTTCTTGACTATTGCTTATCCCGAGCGAGAGGGTGACCGCAATATATATACCGACTTAATGCAGGAATTTTCTGCTCGCGGCGATAAGGTTTATGTCATATGCCAGCGCGAGCGGCGGCACGGCAAGCCTACCGAATTTAAAAACGAAAACGGGGTAAACGTGCTGCGAGTAAGGACGGGGAATATAAAAAGGACCAGTAATATCATTGAGAAAGGTCTGGCGACGCTTCTCATTGATTGGCAGTTTATAGCAGCTATAAATAAATACCTAAATAACGTAAAATTCGATCTGGTGCTCTATTCAACCCCACCCATAACTTTTGAGCGGGTTGTAAAATACATAAAGGCGAGAGACAAGTGCAAGTCATACCTTTTGCTTAAAGATATCTTTCCCCAAAATGCCGTGGACATTGGCCTGATGAAGAAAGGAGGTTTAATCTGGCGTTATTTTCGTGCAAAAGAAAAGCGTTTGTATGAAGTCTCGGATCATATCGGGTGCATGTCCCGGGCTAATGTGGAGTATCTATTGCGGCACAACCCTGATCTTGACCCTGCGAAGGTGGAAGAATGCCCCAACAGCATAAAGCCAAGGCCTCTTTCAATTGTTGATGAAGCCAGACGCCTGGAAATACGCAAAAGATGGGGAATACCTCAAGACGCAGTGGTCTTTGTTTACGGGGGCAACCTGGGGCTTCCCCAAGGAATAGACTTTTTGCTTACTGTGCTAGATAGTATACAGAATAGGTACGACATTTTTTTTCTGATTGTCGGCTCTGGGACCGAGTACGGAGGAATAAAGGCTCACCTCGAAACCGGCGATCATTCCAATACCAGGCTTATAAGCTTTCTTCCCAAAGACGATTACGATCAGCTGCTGGATGCTTGCGATGTAGGGATGATTTTTCTTGATGCGCGGTTTACCATCCCCAACTTTCCTTCTCGATTAACAGGCTATATGGAATCTGCGTTACCAGTACTGGCAGCGACTGACGAAAACACTGATATTAAGGACGTATTAAAAGAAGCCAATTGCGGCTTGTGGGTGAAGAGCGGAGACCTTGCTGCATTTATGGAAGCAGTAAACACCCTAGCGGCTGACCCTTCCCTCCGGCGAGGGATGGGTCTAAATGGCCGCTGTTATCTGGAAAAATATTATACAGTTTCCCGGGGGTATGACATCATAACCTCGCATTTTAAATAAGCTTCTTAGGTAAGCTGTAGGCGGTGAGTAAACATGTTTACAGGTAAATGCCTTCTTATTACCGGAGGCACTGGTTCATTCGGCAATGCTGTGCTAAAAAGATTCTTACATACCGATGTCTGCGAAATTCGTATCTTTTCCCGCGATGAAAAAAAACAGGACGACATGCGCAAGGCCCTTAAAAACCCCAAGGTTAAGTTTTTCATCGGCGATGTCCGCGATTATAACAGTGTTGCTACTGCGATGGTGGGGGTTGATTACGTCTTTCACGCGGCGGCTCTCAAACAGGTTCCTTCCTGTGAATTTTTCCCCATGGAAGCGGTAAAAACAAACATCATGGGCACAGAGAATGTCCTTAATGCAGCCATTGAACATGGGGTCAAAAAAGTAATTTGTCTGTCTACTGACAAAGCGGTCTACCCCATCAACGCCATGGGCATGTCTAAAGCCCTTATGGAAAAGGTTATGGTTGCTAAATCGCGGGTCGCAGATCCAAATAAGATTACCATCTGCGGTACTCGTTACGGCAACGTAATGGCTTCCCGAGGCTCGGTCATTCCCTTATTTGTAGAACAGATAAAAACGGGACAGCCTTTAACAGTCACCGATCCTGCCATGACCCGCTTTCTAATGTCGCTAGAGGAAGCGGTTGAATTGGTTTTATTTGCCTTCGAACACGCCACCCCGGGGGATATATTTGTGCAAAAGGCTCCTGCAGCTACCATAGGAGATTTGGCCCAGGCTTTGAAAGAATTATTCCAGGCTGATAACGAGATTAAAATTATCGGGACCCGCCACGGGGAAAAACTTCATGAGACTCTGTTAACAAGGGAAGAGATGGCGTATGCGGAAGACTTAGGACGGTATTACCGTATTCCGCCGGACGACCGCGATCTAAACTATGACAAGTATTTTGTCAAGGGAGAGGAAAAGATCAGCCGGGCCAGAGAATACACTTCTGAGAATACCGAGCGGTTGAATGTAAACCAAATCAAAGAAAAACTCCTGACCCTTGAGTACATAAGGCAGGAACTGGAAGAATGGCGCTTGAAATCTCAGCCGCGCCGTCTCCAAAGGATTAAGGCGGTAAGGAGCATTGATTTATGAAAACCGTGCTGGTTACTGGGGCTGCTGGGTTTATTGGGAAAAACCTGTGCGCTGCGCTGGAACAAAGGAACGATATAAAAATTTTGGCCTACGACAAAGATAATTCTGCACAAGAGCTAGCAGAGTTTGCAGCGTGCGCCGACTTTGTTTTTCATCTGGCAGGCGTTAACCGCCCGCAAAACGTGGAGGAGTTTGATGAGGGTAATTGGGGTTTTACTGTGCAATTGCTGGAACTGCTTGCTAAAAGCAACCGTAATATTCCGATTGCGGTTACTTCTTCTATTCAGGCTGCTCTGGATAACCCCTATGGGGTTAGCAAAAAGAAAGCGGAAGATGCTCTTTGGGAGTGGTCACATCGCAGTGGGGCACCAGTCTATATATACCGTTTGCCCAATGTTTTCGGCAAGTGGTGCCGCCCCAACTACAACTCCGTAGTGGCGACTTTCTGCTATAACATTGCCCGGGGGCTTCCCATCCAGATAAACAACCCCGATGCAGAGCTCACGCTGGTATACATAGATGATGTGGTGGCTGAGCTGATCTCAGCTATGGAGGGCAATCCCCATAAGGATGATAGTGGCTTCTGTTATGTTCCCCGCACTTTCAAGGTGACGCTGCAACGACTGGCTGACACCATATACTCCTTTGCTGCAAGCCGCAAAACTCTAGTAGTGCCCAACTTTGAAAATGATCTGGAGCGGTTTCTTTATGCTACCTATATCTCCTATCTATCAGAGGATGATTTTGGCTATGAACTGGAGATGAAGCATGATCACCGCGGCTGGCTGGCGGAGTTTATCAAGTCAAAACAGTTCGGGCAGATTTTCGTTTCGAGAACCAGACCCGGGATTACAAGGGGTAACCATTGGCACCATACTAAGGTAGAGAAGTTCTTGGTTATTGAGGGTAAGGGTATTATCCAATTCCGTCGGATAGACACTGGGGAAATTCTATCCTATGAGGTTTCAGGCGAGAAGCCGGTAGTAGTGGATATACCGCCGGGTTACACGCACAGCATTACCAATATTGGGGACAACGACCTTATAACGCTCTTCTGGGCGGATGAAATCTTTGATGAAGAACATCCGGATACCTACTATGCGGAGGTATAGTGATGTCCAGACTCAAGGTTATGACGATAATCGGTACCCGCCCGGAGATAATCAGGTTGTCGGAGGTAATTAAAGCGTGTGACCGCTACTTCCACCATATATTGGTTCATACTGGACAAAACTGGGATTACACACTAAATCAGATATTTTTTCAGGATTTGGGATTAAGAGAGCCCGACTTTTATCTGGATTGTGCCGGCTCGCATTTGGGGGAAACAATCGGAAATATCATTGCCAGGTCCTATGAAGTCCTAAAGCGGGAAATGCCGGACGCCCTTCTAATCCTAGGCGATACCAATAGTGCGCTCTCTGCCTTATCGGCCAAAAGACTAAAGATTCCCATTTTCCACATGGAGGCAGGGAATAGGTGCTTCGATGAGAATGTTCCCGAGGAGATCAACCGTCGGATTGTTGACCATATTTCTGACATCAACCTTCCCTATACCGAGCATTCACGGCGGTATCTTTTGGCCGAAGGGTTCCGCGGCGATCGCATTTTTGTGACCGGTTCGCCCATGCCAGAGGTTTTGAAACAGCACCGGGGACGAATTGAGGCCAGCACAATTTTGGAGCGATTAGGTTTGGCGCCGCGGCAGTATATACTTTTGTCTGCTCACCGGGAAGAAAACATCGATCAAGAAAGAAACTTCCTTACTCTTATGAATGCAGTGAACAGGGTGGCTGAACGTTACCAGATGCCAGTGATTTATTCCACCCACCCCCGTAGCCGAAAATTCATCGAGGCTCGATGTTTCGAATTTCATCCGTTGGTGAGAGACCTGGAACCGTTTAGTTTTACCGATTACGTGAAGCTGCAGCAAAACGCTTACTGCGTGGTATCCGACAGTGGTACCCTCTCGGAGGAAAGTGCTATCCTCGGTTTCCCGGCGGTTCTTATCAGAACTTCTACCGAAAGACCAGAGGTTCTCGACAAGGGTACTATGGTTATAGGAGGCATAACCGGGGAAGAGGTAGAGCAGTCAATCGAACTCGCTATCAAAATGCATGAAAACGAAGAACCTACGTTTTTGCCACCTGACTATTGTGACACAAACGTCTCGGTCAAGGTGGTTAGGATCATACAGAGCTATACGATGATTGTGAACAAAGTGGTGTGGGGGAAGACAGTATAGTTGAGAGGGTTGTTGATGACTCGAGAACACACAGTATTGGATTTCCGATTCCTTATTGAACCGGCGGTGAGCGTCATTATACCTGCATTCAACGTTGAGAGGTACATAGAGGAAATGTTGTATTCTCTGGAGATGCAGGTTTTTACTGACTTTGAGATCATAGTGGTTGATGATGGGTCTACGGATGAGACCTTTAATATAGTTAGGAAATACTTATCAGGAAGTAAGGTTGGTGGTTGCTTAATTATGCAGGGGAACTCAGGTGTCAGCGTTGCTAGGAACACAGGTCTGCAGTACGCGCGGGGTAGATACGTCTGTTTTGTGGATGCCGATGATACAGTTTCTCCCTATTATCTTAAGACTCTTTACGATGCTAATATCAAAAATAATACTACAATAGCCCTTTGTAGCTTCATCACCCTTTCTGAAGGAAGCCCACATTCATCATGTGGATTATCTGAGGGAGAAGTTCGGGTTTGTGAGTCTCTAAGGCTGATGCGAAATATGTTGTTGGGTAAAATCGGTGTCGGCTGTTGGAGCCTTCTTATCCAACGCGAGTTGTTGATAAAAGAAGGTATATACTTTGCCGAAGGCTATCGTTACTCTGAAGATTTGCATTTCGTGTGGAGAGCCTTAGCGCATGTAGACAAAGTAAGCCTCTGCAACAGGCGTCTGTACAATTACAGATTCAGGGAAGGATCGGCCATGGCAAAGTTTGGGCCTGAGCGGTTGGAAGGGTTATACCTGATGGAGGACTTAGTGCGATTTTTTGAAGTCCATTGTCCCTCTTTTGGAAAGGAATTTGAAATACATGGTGTGGCAAGATGGGTATGGGCAACCCTGTGGCAGGCGGCTTGTGCCTTGCCCTACCCGAAGTTTATTAAGTTGTGCAATGATTTAAAAGCTAAAGAAAGGATGAAACGCCTTAGAGACTTTTCTGATGTCAGGGTACGGTTAAGTTCAATATTGTTTCTAATAAATGCACGTGCATATTACATGATAGCCCGTACCGTTGCTCGCATTGCTGGCATGAACAGGTTTTGAGGAGTTTGAGAGTAAGATGGAATTATTTTTTGTAACGAATTTTAGCGAAGAACAGACGTATTGGAAAATAGTTTCGGAATGCACTGTAAAGCCTGCCGGTTCCGCGTCGCAAGTATTTGAAGGGCTATTTCTAAAAGGATTTAGTATGTTAGACAATGTAAATGTTACTGCATGTTCGTTTCGGTTAATCCCATCCTTTCCTGCTCACAAGCGCATTTTTTGGCCCTCATATAGTGAACGATTATTTGGTAATACGTTGTGCATTTATTTGCCCGTTGTAAATTTACCAGTTGTTAAGCAGCTTATCCAATCTATAGGATTAGGCTTTGAAATAATAAGATGGGCAGTATTTAATAGGAGAAAAAGAAAAGCAATTATCTTCGCCTGTATTAACGTACCCATGGTTTTTTCGGCACTCATCTTGCGACCAATTATAGGAACTCCGGTTTTTGTTATAGTTCCTGACTTACCTTCGTTAATCTTGACGTATACTAAACAATCATGCCTAAAGAGGGTGCTGAGTTACCCTTTTAAGTGGCTTTGCAATATGGCCGAATCTAGATTTGATGGATACATTCTGCTGACCAAGTATATGAATGGAGTTATCAATCGGAAGAATCGTCCGTCGATTGTAATTGAAGGAATGAGTGATCCTGAATTGACGGATGTGCAAGATGATAAAATTTGCATGGAATCTGATAATGTTATTATGTATGCCGGGGCTTTATATAGACAGTTTGGCATTGATAAGTTGATTAGTGCTTTTAGGAAATTGAGACAAGAGAATATACAATTATGGATTTTTGGCACCGGGGACATGGAAGATGAGATTAGACAACAGGCGTTAATAGACTTACGAATTAAGTTCTTTGGAATGTATCCCAGGAAAGAAGTTGTTGAGTTTGAGAAGAAAGCATCATTGCTAATCAATCCACGACCATCGGATTCGGCTTTTACTTTATATTCGTTCCCTTCCAAGACTCTGGAGTATATGGCAACAGGGACTCCGGTATTGACGACACGTTTACCCGGTATCCCTGAAGAATACTTTGATTATGTGTACGTCATTGAAAATGAAACCGATGATGGCATTGCAGAAGCGATACAACGGGTACTAATGCTACCTCAGCATGAAAGAAATATACGAGGCCAGCGGGCGAGACAGTTTGTACTTGAAAACAAGAATTGCTATGTGCAGGCGAAGAAGGTAATTGAGATGATAGAGGCTTGTATGGGTGAAAGAGTATATGAATAATAGCAATGATGTACTAAAAGACAATAAAGAATGGATAATTGTATTTCTACCCCTTGTTGCTATTGAAATATATCTAACCTTTACCGTTTTGGTTTTCTTACTTGGACCAATAAAGTGGCACATACAAAACTTAAGTATGTTCCTTTTATACATAGTGTTGTATCATTTGGCGTTCATCAGTGGATATGTTGTGTATTGGAGAACAAGTAAACACGAACATATCACTTATTCGCACACAAAGAATGAATATTCGCCCAACCTAATTCTCATAATTGGCTCATATTTATGTTATATTATCTGCTACATAATCAGTTTTCCTTATACAACGGGTATTGTCGATACCTCCCTTAGCAATATTACGCAACAACTCGTTATAGGATTAACTAATCCCGCGAGCGTGTACTACAACAAGGCAGTTCAACTTTCTGCCCTTCAACCCAATCCTGCATTAAACGCTGTGCAATGTATAATTGCTCCCATGGCTTGGTTTTCGTTTGTACTGCCAATAATATGGTGGGATAAATTGAAGTTACCATATAGAATAGTTTTTAGTATAATTCTCATTTTTGAAATGGGAAAATGGGTTTTGATTGGGACCAATAAAGGTGTTTTTGATTTGTTGATCACTTTGATTGTTGTATTTGCCTTCGATGCAATATGTGGATATATCAAAGGTAATAATATTAAGACTTGGTTACAACATAAGATCCCCATAGTACTTTACATTGCGCTCTTGACTATATTTTCGTTTTATTTCATCGGCTTAAATATGACCACTCGGGTTGGTTCAGTAACTACATATTTAGAAAAGAGTATTCCACAACAACAGGCAGAAGTGGAGTTTACAGAAGCGAATCGTACCAGTGGCCCGAAAACCAATGAGTTGACTGCAAACCAATCAAACAACGCAGGCAACTCCGAACTATTGGATAATGCTCGGTATGGTCTCTTGTTTTACATTACACACGGATATTACGGAATGTCGCTCGCGATTTCACGTCCTTTGACATCAACCTTTGGAGTCGGGAACTCCTACTTTTTGACTCGACAGGTAGAAAGAATAACACATGTTAATATGTTTGGACGCACTTATATGGCCAAATTAGAACCAGAATGGTCTGCCACTGGGTTATGGCATACTTGTTACACTTGGCTAGCATGCGACGTGTCATTTGTGGGTGTAGTCTTAGTTATGTTTATTCTGGGTTTATTCCTGGCCAGGACATGGATGGATGCGATATTTGGAAAAAATATTTTTTCAATTGCGTTGATACCTGTGCTTGCCATTATGTTCGTATATATGCCCTGTAACAATCAAGTTATGGCTAATGGTCCGAGTTTTTGCACGTTTTGGGGTTTAGCAATGCTTTCTGTTGTTTATCCGAAATACTTCGGTGCCGGGAAGAGGGGGGTTCCAAGGGGAGAATCAGCCATCTATACTGCGCCTTAGAAGGTTAGCACGCAGAAAAGGAGGCCGCAATGGGATTGATTAAGAAACGCAAGAATCTTGTTCCCCGAATTAGTATCTCCATATTGCCTGCCGCCCTTCTCGTTTTAACGGTCTTTATTTACGGCCCCATTAATTTGTATGCCGGGAACAGCAAGGAGCTCTGGTTTCCTTTTTCCTTTATCGCCTCCAAGTTTATCTTGAGCGGCGTCGGGGTTTTCTTGTTGTTTTCGATAATATGCGTGTCGATGCCGTGGGAGAAAGGCAAATGGCTCGTCGCCTTGGTTTTTGGCATTGCCGTTGCTCTTTATATTGAAGGGACATACCTTCCAATAGAATACATAAACTTGAACGGCGCGCCGACTGAATGGGAGAAGTATTACTTCCAAATGATCTGGGACGCCGTATTGTGGACGGCGTGCATCCTGGTATCGGTGGCCGCCGCTGGTTTCAGAGAAGAACTCTTTAAGAAAGCGGTGCCTCTAGTATGCGGCCTGCTGATAGCGGTACAGGTCATCGCCCTTATACCCTTGTTGAACGACCTGGGCCAGGAGAAGAGGTTCGTTCTAACAAGCGAAGGCAAATTCACACTCTCAGAAAAAGACAACATCATAGTTCTGGTTCTCGACTGCTTTGACAACAGATTGTTTGAAATGTTTACCGAGGAGAACAGCCAATTTAAGCAGGCCTTTTCTGATTTTACTTACTACAGGAACACAACCTCCGGCTTTAATTACACAGCGCCCTCAATTCCTTTTATTCTAACCGGAATCCCTTACGACAATTCGGTTCCTTACAGCGAGTATTTAAGGATGTCTTTTAGAAAGGTGCCGCTGCTCAAAACCCTATACGAAAAAGGCTACGATTCAGGCGTTTATACTTTTCCCCAGATGATTCCCCTTAACGATCCTCTATTAGCTGAATACATTTCAAATGCCAAGAGCATAACCGAAGAAAAAGAATTATCAATGCCCATGTTTCAATCCATGTTGAAGTTTACCGCGCTGAGGCTTTTCCCGATGAGTCTTAAAAAGCATTTTCTTATTGAGTATGATGAATTTGACAATCCTGAACAGGAGATGAAAATTGGGGAGTCCACAAACCGTGACGTGGCATTTTATAAACATCTCATCACTCAAGGTTTTGCCACACAGGAGAGGGAAAACGCTTTCCGGTTTTACCATTTTAATGGTGCGCACTTACCCTATACCCTAGATGGCGAATTGAGGCCAGCTAATCTGGAATGGCCACAAGCTTTCTTCCAGCAAGCGAAAGGATGTATGAAGCTCACTGTTACTTTTTTAGATCAATTAAAAAAGGCGGGTGTGTACGATAATTCTACAATTATTATTGTTGGCGATCACGGAGTGATGGAAGATCTAATGATGTCACATTACCTCGCGCCGGTGATGCTGATCAAAACCAATAACCGGCACGGCGAAGCTATGTCGATCTCCAATGCTCCGGTTTCCAATGGCGACATCGCCGCCACAGTTCTGGACTTAATCGCTCCAGAGGTGAGGGATTCAGGTGCTTCGATTTTTGACGTAAGGGACAATCAAAAACGAAACAGGTATTATTACTGGTACAATGGATATCAGAAAACGAAGAGCGGTTACCTGCCGGACCTCTATGAGTATATCAACAACGGGAGTTGTGAAAACCATCAGGACTGGGTCAGAACGGGGAGGATTCTGACGCCTGAGGGCGTAAGATCAACGGAATACAAACAGTATAGATTAGGTACTCAACTATACAGTGCCGATATTACTTGTCTTATGGAAAGAGATAAAAATAAGAAAACCTTTTACGCATTTCGGGGATTGTATTATGTAGGTGACTATGCAGCAACTTCCGGCGACTTTGCCCAACTATGTTTTGCTATTCCTGTGAGAAACAATGATCTTCCGGTATATATTACTTTGTCCTCCGCCTTTCCCGATGATCCAGACATTATCCAACGGCTAAGAATAGAAGTCAACGGGAAGCCGTTGGCTGATGAGTTTTACGTCTCGGGAGCAGGGATTAAACACATAAAATTCACGATACCAAAGGGGTTGCTAAAAAAAGATGGAAAACTTGATTTAAAGCTTCTATTACCCCATGCGCGGTATCCGGAGGGCTATCAAAAGGAAGTGGTCTATCTCAAAGGGGCTCTCAGGATTTACAGCCTGACCATTGGTGCGATACCTCCGCTTAAGAAGGGAGATGTGATTAATTTTGGGGCAGGAGGCAACTCCACCAAATATATTGGCAGCGGGTGGCACGCGCCAGAACCGCGCCACAGGTGGACGTCAGATCGAGCGGAGCTTTTCTTGCCACTCAGGCCGGACAAGGAGGCGAGGCTAAAGTTTAGACTCGTTTATCCGCATGATGAGAACTACGTCAATCTGTCAGTCAATGGGCATCCGATTGGCAAGTGGAAGGGGGTTTGCGCAGGAGAGGAATGGGGTTACTACAAGGTCATGACTATTCCCAAAGAGGTGCTGTCTGCGGACGGGCTCCAGCTTATCACCCTCGAAATGCCTAATGCTTACAGGCCAAGTGGTACTGCGGACAGAAACGCTCGGGTGTTGGGCCTGCCGGTTATGAGTATTGAGGTCATTGACTAGGAGGGGTACTGAATGGGCTTTATAACATTCGCGTATTTAGATCCCGGAACCGGAAGTTATATTATGCAGCTGATTGCAGCGTCTATTTTAACTCTCGGTGCCGGTGTGGTTGCTTTTTGGAAAAAGATAAGGGCTAGATTCTCAAACGAGGGAAAGGCCGATGGGGAATAGATTGCCGTCATCCTTTCGTGATCCCGGAGGATACGTATTTGCAGAGAACGGGAAGCTATTTCGTCGCATAAACAAAAGCGGCCTTGAAGACTTCTTATTTCTTGTAAATAGTGGTCTTTATGACAGACTTGCGGCAGAGGGAAAGATCGTCAAGCATAAAGAGGTATTTTCTGATGAAAATCATATAATTATCGAGCCCGAAAAAATCCCACACATAACCTATCCATATGAGTGGTCGTTAAGCCAATATAAAGACGCGGCACTATTAACGCTTGATGTTGCGGCCGTTGCCCTAGAATACGATATGGTACTCAAGGACGCCAGCGCCTATAATATCCAGTTTAACGAAGGGCATCCGGTGTTGATTGATACGCTGTCATTTACCAGATATAAAGAAGGAACTCCATGGATTGCTTACAGGCAGTTCTGTCAGCATTTCCTTGCCCCCATTGCCTTGATGGCACTAAAGGACCCCAGGCTTTCGCAAATGATGCGCGTTTATATTGATGGAGTTCCACTAGATTTGGCCTCAAAGTTGCTGCCTGCAAGGACTAAGTTTGATTTTGGTCTCCAACTTCATATTCATCAGCACGCAAGGCAGCAACTCAAGCATGCCGATGACTTGGGTAGCACAGCCAAGAACATAAAAATACCGAAAGCGTCGTTAATTGCCATTTTAAAACATCTTCGTTCTACTATAAAGAAACTTGACAAACGTAGTGGCACAACGCAATGGGTTGCCTATTATCAAGACATGCACAGTTATTCCGAAGAGGCTTTTTCAGAAAAGATAAACATCGTCCGCCAATTCCTTCGTCAAACGAACGCCCGAATCGTATGCGACATGGGGGCAAACATCGGTGTATTTTCCGCCATAGCCTCAGAAAACGCCGAATTGGTGGTGGCATACGATGTCGACCACGATGCGGTAGATGTTCATTATAATAGTCTTAAACGCTCGGGAATACACAACGTAATTCCGGCAGTTTTGGATATTGCAAATCCAAGCCCGGCGATTGGATGGGCACTTCGAGAACGGATGTCTACTTTCGAGCGGGGGAATTTTGACTGCGTGATGGCGTTGGCACTTCTTCACCACATTTGCATATCAGGGAATGTCCCGTTAGATATGGCAGCTGAGACGTTCGCATCTTTGGGGAACTGGCTAATTATTGAGTTTGTGCCGAAATCGGACGGCCAAGTTAAAAAGCTTCTTTCCACAAGAGAGGATATATTCCCAGACTACAATGAGAGCGGTTTCGAGGAGACCTTCTCACAAAAATTTGAAATCATATCCAAGGGCGTTGTTACCGGTACCCAACGCGCCATATACCTAATGAAGAGAAAATAACCACCAAAGTTGGTTGTAGTTCAATGAACATTTGTTTTTCATAATGCTCCATCTGCGTGTTCCTCAATCGATGCTGCGCCCAGAAACTATGTGTGATTTCGTGAGACGGGGGGCTGAACCTCGAGAACTAACATGCTGACGAAGAGTAACACTTCGTGAGACGGAATCCGCTGAGAAGGCCAATAAAGGAATGACGCCAATGAGTAAAGCCGCAAAGAGAGTTATGGATGTTTTGATATCGGTTTTGGGACTTATTGTCTTCACGCCTGTCATTTTTGTGGTGGCATTGCTCATATTCATGAGCATGGGAAGACCGGTCTTATTCACTCAGGAGAGGCCGGGTAAGGACGGCAGGATTTTTCGTCTAATTAAATTTAGAACTATGACTGATGAAAGGAATGCCGAAGGCAACCTCCTGCCCGACGAACAGCGGCTGACGCGTTTGGGACGGTTTTTGCGCTCTACCAGCTTGGACGAGCTTCCGGAGCTTTTCAACGTTCTCAAAGGAGACATGAGCCTGGTAGGGCCGCGGCCGCTTCTCATGCAGTATCTGGACAGGTACACCCCGGAGCAGGCCAGGCGCCACGAGGTCAAACCGGGGATTACCGGCTGGGCGCAGGTCAATGGGCGGAACGCCATCACCTGGGAGGAGAAGTTTACACTTGATGTGTGGTATGTGGACAACTGGTCTCTGTGGTTGGACCTGAAGATTCTGGTCCTTACTTTAGTGAAGGTCATAAAGCGGGAGGGCATAAGTGCACCGGGCGAGGCAACGATGCCAGAGTTTTTGGGGAGTTTTCTTGAAAAGGACATTTCCCTGCGAGAGGCGGCGGCGGTTATAGACGAAGACTCGCGATTCTGATTTGGCAGAGTTGATGCTACCTCAACGGTCAGGTTGGAGAGTTTTCGTTGCCTGTGCGACGGGTACTTTGCAGCTATTGGCGAAAGTGAGGGTCGAACAATCGTGAATGTGCTCATTACCAGCGCAGGAAGAAGGACAAGCCTACTTGAGGCATTTAAGTGTGCTGTGGAAAAAAGAAACGGTCAAGTATTTGCTGGGGATTTGGACCACTTAGCCCCCGCTCTTTATTTTGCACACGGGGCTTTTAAGCTTCCCCCAGTCGCTAGTCCTGAATATGGAGAATCGCTAAAACAAATCGTGGCCGAAAAGGACATCAAGGTTATCATACCGACGATAGATAATGAACTGCCGGTAATGGCCCGTATGAAAGATGAGTTCTTGAAGATGGGTTGCCGAGTGGTGGTTTCCTCATATGAGTTGATAGATATTGCTCAGGACAAGTGGAAAACCGTGCGGTTCTTCAAAGAGAGAGGCATATCGGTTCCTCAGTCATGGCTGCCAGAATCTGGTGGAAGCAGTACATTGGATAGACAAATGAGCCTGCCAGAAGTTGTTTTCATTAAGCCGAGAAATGGAAGCGCAAGCCAGTTTACTTTCCGTATAAAGAAGGAGGAGGTTTCTTCTTTTGCCAAGGTTGTGCCCTTCCCTATTGTTCAGGAACATCTGCCGTACACGGAAATCACGGTAGATGCACTGCTTGACTTGAACGGTAACCTGGTTCATTATGTGCCAAGAAAAAGAATTCGCACCGTTGGTGATGAGTCGATACAAGGTGTCACTTTGCCGGATAACGATGTGAGAGACTGGCTGATTAGACTGCTAAATATCATATCGGAGCTGGGAGGGATAGGGCCGATTACGGTTCAATACTTTTCCTCCCCAGATGGGCCCATCTTGTCCGAGATCAACCCTAGGTTTGGCGGCGGGTTTCCGCTTACTTTGGCGGCGGGGGGGGATTATCCGGAGTGGATATTGCAAATGGTGGAAGGGATACGAGTTGAGCCCAGGATTGGAGAATACCGAACGGGACTGTACATGTCTCGCTACTATTGTGAACTGATATTCGACCAGCCGGTGTGGTGAGTATGGTGACTCGGGGAGTGGTTTTTGACCTTGATGATACGCTCTACCTAGAGGTGTCTTACGTAAAAAGCGGTTTTAGGGCTGTTGCCAGAAAAATTGGGGAAGCCGTGGAAACGGTCTCTGCGGACAAGATATATTCGTTTTTGTGGGAGAATTTTGAAGCTGGAAGAAGAGGAGATAATTTTGACCAGTTGCTGACCCGGTATCTTGATGTGGCGAGGGTTTTTAGCATAACAGACCTTATCAATTGTTATCGGGATCATTATCCTGATATTAGCCTTTTGCCCGAAGCGACAGAAGTAATGAAGTTTTTCAGAAAAAAGGGAGTTAAGATGGGGATACTTTCGGATGGGATTCGCAAGTCCCAAGAACTTAAGATTGATGCGTTAGGCTTGAGGAACCTAGTTGATTCGATTGTTTTGACGGATGTTTGGGGCAAAGGATGGTGGAAACCAAACCCGAGGGGGTTCATTGCGATAGCCGATCAGTTGCGGAGTTTTCATGAAGAACTTTGCTACATAGGGGACAACCCAGAAAAGGACTTTCGAGCTGCGAACTCCCTAGGCTGGCTCACAATCAGGCTTCGTATGCCAGGGCAACTGAGAGAATCGCTTGAACCTAAGGACGAAATGGATGCTCCGAGAATTACCATAAGGAGTTTAAAAGATTTGTTAAGTATATTGACATGAACAGCCTTCATTCACTCAACATACAGGAGTGGTATGAGAGTTGAATCCAGAAACCCGTATCTACCTCTCTCCTCCGCACATGAGCGGGGAGGAAATGGAGTACATAAAAGAAGCATTTGCGACGAACTGGATTGCCCCTCTAGGTCCTAATGTCGATGCCTTTGAGGCGGAGTTGGCGGAGTACGTCGGAGCGAAGGGGGCAGTGGCCGTAAGTTCGGGTACGGCGGCCATACACCTTGCACTGCGCTTGCTGGGGGTGGGATCCGGGGATGAGGTTTTCTGTTCCACCCTTACCTTCATTGGCAGTGTGAATCCGGTTCTGTATTTGGGAGCAGTGCCGGTTTTTATCGACTCGGAACCGGCTAGCTGGAACATGTCTCCGGCGGCTTTGAAGAAGGCTTTTGCCGCGGCGGAGAAAAAGGGTAAGCTGCCCAAAGCGTTAATAGTCGTCAATCTTTACGGGCAGAGCGCGGACATGGATCCAATCCTTAGCCTCTGCAACGAGTACGGGGTGCCGGTGGTGGAAGACGCAGCCGAATCGTTGGGCGCGACGTACAAGGGTAAGATGTCGGGCACCTTGGGAAGATTTGGGGTCTATTCCTTCAACGGCAATAAGATTATAACTACCTCAGGCGGGGGAATGCTGGTTTCAGACGATCTCGAAGCTATCGAGAAAGCGCGGTTCTGGGCAACCCAAGCGAGGGATAAGGCGCCGTGGTACCAGCACAGCGAAATGGGCTATAATTACCGGATGAGCAATGTCTTGGCCGGGATCGGGCGGGGGCAGTTGAAGGTCATCGAAGACAGGATAAAAGCGAGAAGAGAGATTTTCAGGCGATATGAGGAAGCCTTCCGCGGTGTTGAAGGCGTGGGCTTCATGCCGGAGGCCCCTTACGGCAGGTGTAACCGCTGGCTTACAGTTATGACCATAGATAAGAACAGGCTCGGCGTAACGCCATTGGACGTGATCCGGGTCCTGGAATCCGAGAATATCGAGGCCCGGCCGGTGTGGAAGCCTATGCACCTGCAGCCCCTGTTTGCCGCGTGTCAATACTTTTCCCATGCCGAAGGAGCGAGCGTCAGCGATCTGCTCTTTGCGACAGGCATTTGCCTTCCCTCGGGATCATCGTTGACGGAGCAGGAGCAGCAGAGAGTAATCGAATGCATAAAGCGGTGCTTTTAACTGCGTGCTCACAGTCTCGGGCGCATTGATTATATGTATTATATTACGTACAATAATACAAAAAGGAGGTGCAGGTCGTGCTGCGATTTGATATTGATAGCTTGGTGAGCGCAACCGCGTTGTCCAGGGCACCGGGAAAGTACTTGTCGCAGTGCAAGGAGAAGCCCCTTTTAATACTGAAAAATAATGAAGTAGAGGGGGTTCTGGTGAGCGCGGAGACTTACAGAGAACTATTGGAGGCCTATGAGCTTGTGCAGGATATGAGACTGGCCCGCGAAGTATTCGAACAGCCCACCGAAAACCCCGAGGACAAAGATGTGTTTCAGATAATGCAGGAAATCGAGGCGCAGGACGATGTACACGGTTAAGCCTAAGAATGCCAACCGCTTTCGCCACGACTACGCAAGGCTCTCTCACAGGGAACGTCAGAAAGTCCGGAGTGCCATGGAACAGCTGGCCGAAAATCCCCGGCCGCCCGGATGCATCTGCTTGGAAAAGACCTATTACAGAATGCGGGTCGGGGATATCCGCATTCTTTACCAGATAATCGATGCTGAGAAACTGGTTCTTATTAGGCCCGGTGTGGCAGGGTTTTTAGCTTCAGGCACCGAGCTTGCGGGCGATGGCCTGGAGGGCCTGGCGCATTTCCAGCATGAGGTGGATCAGCCCGGCGGCCGAGCTCAGGACCAGGGTCTCAAGTTCCCGGTTGGGCTCAGTTTTCTCCTGGAGGGATTCCGAGAGCTTAAGTCCCGCCTCTTTACTTTTTATGGCCGTATCATGGGTGCAGAGAAGCTCTATAGCTAGGCCGTTCTTCAGGGTGAGGCGGCAGCGGTTTTCGGGAGTCGGTTCGATGCTGGCTATGTGGCTGAGGTCGACGTAGCCGTAGGCGGCGTCGGATTCGACCTGCGGCTGTCTCATTTTCAGGGGGATGAACACCCTGTCGGGAGCGAGGAAGAAGGGGAGGGCCAGTTCCCTGCCCAAAAGTTCCTTGACCAAGGTCCTTTGGGCTTCGGGGTCCATTAAGCAGCAGCGAAAAAGGGCCCTTTTGACCGAACGCACGTCACGTTTATCCCACCATATTTCCCCGCTTTTGGTCATCACTTCCGTTGCTTTGCCGGTGTCGGTGTAGACCGGCCTGATGGCGATGACATCGGTGAAGATACGTTCGATACGAGTCCACTCGAGCATACCGGTAGACGATACCTCCTTTGCGAGAATAGACTGGCTGAAGCCGGGCGGCGGGTCGGGTCAGGCCTGGATGCTTGTCCGGTGTGAAGAGTGGGTGCTTGGTGGATACCAGGTTTGAATGGTGGCGAAATAAATGCTCGTATATGCAGGACAAATATAGATATTATATCAGCAAGAATCGCCCCGCCGAGATATACCATACCACATTACGCTGCTAGAATCAAGACAAATTTCTTGAAAAAGGTAGGCCTACGATATGGCGTAATACAAAAAGATTGCGACAGAATTCGACGCATAATGACGAATATTGACGGAATAATGGAGATTTTAGCAGGAGGTATGTTTGCTTTGTCGGCGAAGTAAAGAGTATGAAGAAATGTGTACTGCCGGGGCTCAGCGGATGAGCTGCCGGCAGTCGAGGTATCGGGAGGGATATGGAATGAGGAAATGCCGGACGTCGAGCATCGTTAACTGGAAAGAAGGGGTAGGGAAAACCACTATTACCTATCACCTGGGTACGGGGCTGGAGATGCTGGAACCGGAGCACAGGGAGGAGCACCTGGGATCAGAGGAGGTGCCGCGGGTGCTTTTGGTGGACAACGATGCCCAGTGCAACCTGACGATTGCCTGTGTCGGTTCCGACCAGTTTGAGAAAATGCTGGACAAAGGCGTAAAGACGATGAAGGATCTCTACAAGGATTTTCTGGAGAATGACACCCCTGTAGTCAATGTCGAAGAGTACATACTGGAGGGGGTAGTGCGCAGGAATGGGAGCCAGACCTTCGAGCGGATTGACCTTTTGCCTGCTCACCCTGATCTGGTGTACACGGATATGAGTTTTGCCATATACTCGCGTGCCGATTTCAAAGAGAGCATGTCCGGGCCTCCCATGTACAAATTCCGGGTTTTGGACCGGATCCTGGAGCAGGTGCGGGACCGGTACGAATTCATGTTCATCGACTGTCCGCCCAGCATGCATTACCTGACTCAAAACGCCATTTACGCCAGCGATTACTACATCATACCGACTTTGCCCGACTGGTTTTCGGCTTACGGGCTTCACTCGATCGTAGCCAAGGTACAAGAGTTCAACCGCTGGTGGGACTTGGCCGGCAACGGGCTGTACCGGGCCACCGAGCTGGTCGGGATCATTCCCAACAACGTGAAAGAGTACAATCAAGAACCGATTCAGAGCCAGGCGGCCATTATAAACGGGCTGAGAGAGCGGTACGGGGACTTGGTGTTCTACAACTACCTCACGAACGGTGACGGCATCCCGCGGGCCCTGCACGAAGCCCAGCCGGTGTACTCCCTGGCAGGATCGGGCGGCAGCGCGGCCAAGCAGACGAAGCTTCTGCGTCGGATTCTGGTGGAGTTTCTGGACCGGATTGCGGAGTGATGGGGATGAAGGTGGACAGGGTGCTCGAGATTATGGAACTGGCGAGGCCGCTGTTGGAGCGGTACCGGGGCTGTTCGGTTGAGGACATGATAATTGACCTGGTAGCGAAATGCGGGGGTGGAGCCGAGATGCTGGAAGCGGCGTCTTTGGCGGGGGCGAGGGTCGGGAAGCCGGCGACATTGCCGGCAACCGGCGTGGTTTCGCCTTCTTCGAACGAGGTCAGAAGTGAGGGTGGGGAGATCCATCTCGGGGCGGGAGTAGGTGGGGAAGAAGGTTCACCAGCGTCCGGCCGGGCCCCAGTCGGCCGCGGTAAGCGAAATGAAGCGGGTAAGGCCGAAAAGAAGCCGCGGTCGAGTGCAAAAAAGACGCCGGTAGAGGATGTGGGGGTTGTGGTGGCGGAACTCGAGTCGATGGACACGGCGGTAATGCCGTCGTATCTGGAGTCGTTCTTAAAAAAGGACCTGGAGGAGATCGCGGCGAGGCTGAACCTGAAGGGGCTGTCGGGCCGGAGTAAACCTCATATCGCTAGCCGTATCGTCCGGTACTACGAGGAGAAGCGGCTGCCGGAGAGGATCGCGCAGAGGGCGCCCGCCGATGACGAGGCCTTTATGGAGGAGATGCGCAAGAAGTACGGGTTTTAGCCTGGCGGGGATGGTTTGGACAGCACAGTTTATATCGCACAGCACTATTCATACATTATTTATTGGCATGTTCGCACTATTTGAATATACTATAAATGCGAAACAGTATCCGAACCGGAAAGGAGGGGCTTGCTTTGATTATCACCGCCACAGAACTGAAAACCAATATCGGCAAATACCTTCGGCTCGCGGAAACGGAGGATATCATCATCACTAAGAACAACAAACCGATTGTTAAGCTGACGAGCTTGCGCGAGAACAAGCTTGATATTCTAACTGAGCTCGTGGGCGTCGTTCAAAACGATGGCTACACGCTGGATGATGCTAGAAAGGACAGGTTATCCCGGCAATGAGGTTACTCGTCGATACCAATGTCGTACTTGATGTCTTGATGCACCGCAAGGAATTCTTTGACGCGTCTTATGAGGTGCTGAAACTGTCCGCCCTCGATAAGGCCGAGATATTGATTACAGCTAACACTATTACCGATATCTACTATATCTTTCAGCGTGCCAATAAAGACCACGCAAAATCCAAGGAAGCCATTGTTAAGTTGCTGAAGCTGGTTACCATTGCCGATGTCCTTGCATCTGACATTATGAACGCTTTATCCAGTAAGGTAACAGATTTCGAAGATGCCTTAGTCGGAGCCATTGCTAAAAGAGTAAAAGCCGCCTACATCGTCACCCGCAATACAAAGGATTTCCGTGATTCTCCGGTACCTGCTATCGATCCCCGAGACTTTCTTGCGCAGGTAAACCAAGGGAACAGTTCCTGCGGTTGATTTCGTGTTGTTGAAGGACGGTATGTTTTTGGTAACCTTGCCGCAATTACCCCGGGAAGGCCTGGGTCCTACTGTTTTTGATTCCCTATGAAGGGTAAAGCCATGTAAAGAAACATTTCCCTAGGGATTACAATAAGCGCCACGCCCGTCTTGCCAGTAAGGAAACATATTTTTGCTTGGGGTGTAATCATTGACAAATTCCCATATAATGAAATAGAGAAGCAGTCAGGGAAAGGAGGGGTTAGCATGATAACGGGTGTGGGAACGGTGACAGGGAAAGGGCAGGTCCAGGTTCCGAAGGAAATTAGAGAGGCCATCGGAATTGTTCCCGGGGACGAGCTGGTCTTCGAGGTATCAGGGAAAAGGCGGATAACAGTAACGGTTCGTAAACGCAGACCGCTGTCAACCCTGGGAGGGGCTTTAGCAGGTGCAGTATCGGAATTTGCCGGGACTGAGCGGGAAGAAGAAGAGACTCGCAAGGCGGTAGCAAAAAGAATTGCTCAAGAGGGGTTCGACCATGACTGATGTATGGTTAGACGCAAACGTAATGCTCCGATACCTCTTGCGGGACAATGAGGAGATGTTTCGCCAAGCTTGCTCGTTAGTAGAGCAGGCTGAGGCCGGAGATATATGCCTCAGGTTGGCTTCACTTGCCGTGGCCGAAATGGTATGGGTTCTAGAATCATTCTATGGTTTAGAGCGTCGCATGATAACCCAGGTCTTGACCGATGTCATCATGGCGGACGGTGTAGTGGCCGAGGAAAAAGAATTGATGCTGAAAAGCTTACAAGATTACCAGGTTACCGGAGTAGACTTCATAGACGCCTACCTGGCGGCCAAGGCTCAGGCTCTGGGGCATTCCGTAGCTACTTTCGACAAGAAGCATTTCAAGCGATTGCAAGCGAAGCTCTATCCGGAGTGAGAAAAAGACTCTCATGCTGGGACGCTAGATGCCGAGCGAACTGACTTGGACATCTTATAAAAAGCTCGGCATCCAGCCGGGACAAAAGATGTTGTTAGAAAATCAAGGAGACAAAATCATTCTTTCGCCGAAAACTACAAGTTATACAGATCCGTTGGCCAGCTCGTTGAAGAACGTCTATGGCCGTACCCCGGAAGAGGTCAACACTTATATCAGGAATGAACGCGAAACATGGGACAGGACGCTTTCCTGAACAGAATTGTCCATGTGTGCCCATCATATCCAGCAATCCCCGGCCAGGCAATACCGTCAGCTTTTGGACGTTATAAAGTGGCTGTAACAGCCGGGCCTGGTGAGCGATTAACGCATTTGCAGGGCGTATTCGTAAGAAATGATGGCTCCCACCGGGGTTTTCTTCCACACTTCTTCCTTATGAGAAATCTCCGAAAAGGCTCGGCGTCCCTCTAGACTCGGATTTTCAAGATGGTTCTTTCTCTGTCTTTGCCTTAAGCGTTTCTAGAAAAGGAGACAAGAGATCGATGGGAAGAGGGAAAACGACTGTACTATTATTGTCAGCGGCAATCTCTCTCAGAGTCTGGAGATACCTGAGCTGCAGGGTTGTCGGTTGCTGAGCAAGGATTTTCGCTGCTTCGGAAAGCTTCTCTGCCGCCTGGTATTCACCGTCTGCATGAATGATCTTTGCTCTCCGTTCCCGTTCGGCCTCTGCCTGAGCCGCCATAGCTCGCTGCATCGTCGGCGGAAGCTCAACGTCTTTCACTTCTACCATGCTCACTTTTATTCCCCACGGCTCGGTGCCTTCATCAATGATCCTTTGGAGGCGGTGGTTGATTTCTTCCCGGTTAGCCAAAAGCTCGTCCAATTCGGACTGCCCCAGTACGCTTCTCAAGGTAGTTTGAGATAGCTGGGAAGTTGCCTTGATGAAGTCATAGACTTTTATCGCGGTGTCCACAGGATTAACCACCCGGAAATAGACGACGGCGTTGACTTTCACCGTGACGTTGTCCCGGGTGATGACTTCCTGCGTGGGAACGTCCATGGTGATCACTCTCAAGTCGATTTTTCGCATCTTTTCGATCCACGGGATCAAAATAATGAGGCCGGGTCCCCGCGCGCCCACACACCGGCCCAGCCGAAAGACTACTCCCCGCTCGTATTCCTGAACCACTTTGAGCGATGCCGCAAGTATCATCAAAGCTAACACTATCGAAAAAGTTAAACCAAGCACCACCTACGAACCTCCTTTTCGTACTGACGGTTTACAGGTCTCGCCCTTACTCCTTGCGCTTTACCTTCAGCATCAGCCCTTCAATCCCGGTAACCACCACCTCTTCTCCGGCTTCAACTCGCCCCTCCTCGGACAAGGCATTCCAGTTCTCGCCTGCGATAAAAACCGTACCCCTGGGATTGAGCTCGGTACGGGCAACAGCGACTGCACCGATAAGTGTCTCTTTTCCCGTGGCTACAGGCATCTTTTGTCCTTTCACGACTGCCATGACAAGTAGAAAAAGGAGAGCCGCGATAAAAGCGGAAGTAGTGACAATGAGGGAAACCCTTATTTTCAGCCCCGCCGGGTTGTTGCTGAACAGCATGATCGACCCCACGACAAAAGACACAACCCCACCGGTTCCCAGAGCCCCGTGACTGGGGACAAAAGCCTCGGCAATGAAGAATCCAAAAGCAAGGATGATGAAAAGAATTCCACCCGCGTACGCATCGAGGGTACCCAGAGAATAAAGGCCGAGTAAAAGGCTTATGGCTCCGACCACGCCGGGAAAGATCAAGCCCGGATTGTATATTTCTACCATTAGTCCTGCCATTCCCAGGGTCATTAAGAGATAGGCAATATTTGGATCGCTTACGGTGTGAAGCACTTTTTCAAAAAAACTCATCTCTACCTGCATAAGGGCAGCGCCCTCTGTTTGAAGGGTTCTTCTTTCCCCACTTGCCAGGAGAACGGTCCTGCCATTGATCCCCGCCAGGAGATTTTTGAGATTACTCGCTCGGAGATCTATCAGGTTTTCTTTCAGGGCTTCAACATCCGAGAACGACCTGCTTTCCCTTACCGCCAGTTCGGCTGCCTGCGCGTTACGGCCGCGCATTTGGGCAATGGATCTTGCCCAGGCCGCCGCGTCTTCGGTGATCTTCTGCCCTGAAACTTCGGAAAGTTCCGGTTGTCCCACATTCACGGGGTGGGCCGCTCCTATCCTCGTTCCGGGCGACATGGCCGCAACGTGCGCGGAAATGGTAATGAACGTGCCTGCGGACCCCGCCCATCCTCCCTGAGGATGCACGAACACTACTACCGGAACGCGGGAATTGAGAATCTGGGCAACTATCTCCTGCGTGGTGGTATAAAGACCCCCGGGAGTGTTCAATTGCAGCACGCAAGCAGTCGCTCCTTTTTGTTCGGCAAGGGAAATTACTCTTTCGACGAATCTTGCCGTAACCGGAACCACCGGTCCTGTAATGTCTGCCACCAGCACGAAAGAGTTCGCATCCCTAACGACCGCGGCCTTCGCCGAATACATGTCGGTAAAAGCAAGATGAGAAGTAACTGCAGCCGGAGGGTGTATCATTAGCGTCAACAGGCCCAGCACAATCGGTAGGCACACAACTGGTATTCGCCACTTGTTGAAATACCCATCATGCGACTTTATATCCAATTCGCCTCTTCCTTATTCTAAGTGTACGCAGTCTCTCATTCTTTTTTTATTCCTAATTATACCACTTGTTTCACCTTCCTAAGGGAAAAACAAACCCTCAGGAAAGCCCTGCCAAAAACGCGACAACGTTCTTCCCTAGTACCCGGTGGCTGTATCCCCCTTCAAGTGCTGCAAAAACAGGCAATCCCATCGCTTTCAGCATAGAAGCTATAGCGGTATAATCCTCTGTCTTGAGAAGCCCACCCCAGTCCGCTTCGTGGTTATCGAATCCGGCAGAAACGGCTATGAGCTCGATATCTGCGTTTCGCTCGAGACAAACCTCCAGCTGGCGCAGGACACTCTCCCGCATTTGCCCTGATAAGTGGCAGTAGCGGACTTCTGAGTTGCCGGAAAATATCTTAGCCGTGCCGTCCCCGTAATGAAGGTCAAAATCGATAATCAAGGCCTTTCTTACATGTCCCTTCTGTCTGAGCTTTTCTACGGCTATCGCCACATTGTTGAACCAGCAAAAACCCCAGCAAGAATTAGGACCGGCATGATGTCCGGGAGGCCTTATGAGGGCAAACGCAGGTTCACCTTGGACGGCTAGGTCAGAGGCTTTTATTGCGCCTCCTGCCGCAAGTAGTGCCAGCTCGTACACATGGCTGTGTCTCCTCACCCGTTCTAAGTGCTCTGGAGTGTGGACCAGGAGTATGTCCTCATCTGTGGCGGGTTCTGGTTCAACGAAGGTATACCTGTTCCCGAGTTCCTCAAGTACGGCTTCGATTCGCCCGCGAGCTGCCGCAGGGTCGATGTCATAAACTTCGGTGAATCTGGGATGGTATACGACGCGCACTTTGGCCATCTCCTTTCTCTCTTAAGACTCAGAATACCGGCCCCCTTCTTAGTTGTCCGGGGATAAACTGTGACCATATAAATTGCCGCATTCAAGCCTTTCCATATCTAGTCAAGTTCGCATGATTGGGTGAAAATGGCATTACCCGAGCAACACCTTTTTCAAAACTCCTGGCTCTGGTTAATGACCTTGCCGGCATCGTTAAAGACGATGGCTACACGCTGGATGATGCCAGAAAGGACAGGTTATTTGCGGCATTCACTCCAGCCATATTATCTCGAAGCCTAGTTTACGGCTGGCTTTTTTAATTTCCGGGTCGCCGGTCACCAGCAGGCCTTTGTGTAGCTCGGCTGCCGCGATCGCAAAGCCGTCGGCATAGGCCAGCCGGTTTTGGGCTTTTATCGCCGCGGCCGCCAGGGTGAGTCGCGCGTCGGCGACCAGCAGTTCGACCGGCCAGGCCTGAACGAGCTCGATTATCTCAGCGGCTTCGTCTTTTCCATACTCCCGCCACACGCGGTAGTAGACCTCGCCGAGATTCACCCAGGTGATGTAGATTTTAGCTCTTCCCCTCTGGGCTTCCTTCAATATCGCTTCGACTTCTTGGGCTCCCGGTTCATTCTGGAGATAGCAGAGAACCGCATAAGAATCTAATATATAGCATTTCGGGCTGTTCTTCATTACCTATCCTCCAGGCCTATTTCCTCTTCTCTGTGCCGTTTTTGGACTTCTCTCAACGGGGTCTTAGAACGCAAAATCCCGCGGGATCCCGTTACAGGGTCACTTGCTACCGGAGTTATTACCAGTTGCCCGTCTCTTTCCGTTATCAGAGCTCTACCAGGCGTCTGCAGCCCGTGTTTCCGGCGAAACTCGGCCGGAATAACTACCTGTCCTTTGGCGGTGATTCTCACAATCGGCATTTTTCGCACCTCCACACGCGAGGTAATACTCTTGTCTAAATTGTAGCACTAGACTTGGGTAAGTACAACCGTAAGCACCGGACGGTCGTAGAGTTGCATGATATTTGTCAAGTCCGTATGTACAAACTGGAGTTAAAAAAACTTGACTGGCGGGAGTACATCCATAGCGATAATCCGGTAGCGGCAGCGCTGTTAAGCAAGATGGGCTTCAGGCCGGATGAAAGGGTCCGCGTAAAGCTAGAATTCCTGCGCATGCTGGCCCGGATGAAGCTGGACCCGGCGCGGATGGAGCTGTTGGCCGCTTTTTTCGAAACCTACCTGAAGCTGAACCGCGAGGAAGAAGAACAACTGGCAAAATCTCTTTTAGCCCAGTCATAAAATTGGTGTTGTCTGTTGACCCAATTCATAACCTCACCGTAATATTCCACGATATCCTTGTCGGCAGTCGAGTCAAACCATCTGGCAAAAACTTTCTTGGCCCACTGGGCAAGATAGTCGTTCCCGCGCTCCAACTCCCGTTTAACCCAATCAACACTGCAGAGCAGACCATTGCTGGCGAAAATAGGGCCTTCTCTTTTGTTCTGGGCTTTACACCCGAGCTAAGGAGCTTTACAATCAATCTAAAGTAAAAAATGAGGGTGAGGTCCATGTCAGTTGTAAAGATTTCGAAAAAGGGACAGGTAACTATTCCGGCCGAGATAAGAAAAGTTCTGGGAGCAGCTCCGGGGACCCGCCTGCGCTTTGTCGTGCAGGGGGACTCGGTGCAGGTGGTAAAGGCTGATGAAGGAATAGCTGCTTTAAGAGGTAGTGTGAAGGTGTCCGAAGCACAAGATTTTTTGGCAGTAAGGCAGCAGGTTATGGAGGAGGTAGCGAGGGAGGTTGCGGGCGAAGGCGAGGACGATTGATGCCAACGTTATACTGAGATTTCTCCTCAATGACAACCCCAGTCAGGCCGAGCGCTGCTCTCAACTGCTGCAGAGGGTCGAAAGCGGGGCCGAACAGGTATTTTTGCCCGACTTGGTTATGGCCGAAGTGGTGTGGACGCTTGAAAAGTTTTACCGCCAGCCCAAGGCGAGGATAAGGGAGCTGTTGTTGCCGATATTGCTGCTTCGGGGCATGCGGCTTTCGAGCAAGTCCGTGGCAAGGAAGGCGCTAGATTGGTACGTGGGAAAAAACATAGACTGGACAGATGCTTTTGTTGCTGCCAAAATGGCGAGTGGAAATAGGGCCGAGATCTATTCCTACGACCGCCATTTTGACAGGTTACTGGAAATCAAGAGGATTGAGCCTTAAAACAGGGGCGCATGTTTCTGGTACCGGTCCAGGTGAACCGGGACCCGGCGGCTACCCAGGCCCTGAAGCGGTTGGCGGGGCCTTTTATACTGCGGCGGTTGACGACTGACCAAAGTGTCATCGCCGACCTGCCCGATAAAATGGAGATCAAGGTTTTCTGCCCCCGCACCCGGGAGCAGGCTTCTCTCTACACGGCGGTGGTGCGGGAGATTGAGGCGGTGGATCGAACGGAGGGGATTGAACGGAAGGGGCTGATCCTGGCCGCTCTGTCTAAGCTAAAACAGGTCTGCAATCACCCCGCCTACTTTCTCAAGGATAACTCGGCCATGCCGGTTCCGAAAGGTGCCGTCCCATTGGGGGAGGAACCCCATCCCCCGGCAGATGCGCCTCGGCTGGTCCTGCCGGCAGATCCCGACGCTTTTTGGCAGGGCCAAGGGATACCCGACATGCCGGACCCGGTAGGCGGGGGATCTGCCTTGAATATACTATGCGTCTTTTTTGAGCATGGCGTGACCAGGCCTGGCCAGAGATGCATCTTGTGGTTCTGCTCAGGGGAGGTAGAGGGGAATGATCACTGGTGTTTAGGTGCATAATCTGCCTTAAGGATTTACCCGATGAAGTGGCTAGCCAGGAGCATATCTTCCCGGAGGCACTAGGTGGAACATTGGTTATCCACGAAGTCTGCCGGGCATGTAATTCCCGCCTTGGCCGCTTTGTGGACGACCCTCTGGTCAACAACTGGCTCATGCAGGCTAAGAGGATGATGCTGAGGCTTCCGGGCAAGAGCGGCCGCGTGCCAAATCCCCTGGAGAAGGGTGTTCTGGCAAATGAGCCAGGGGTCAAGGTACGCTATGAGTTCGACGCTGACGGAAAACCCCAAAGGCTGTATGTGATTCCCCAGGTAAAAAAAGTGACGGTGGAAGGCAAAGAAAGGGTTCATATTATCCTGGACAAGAGTGAAGAGGATAGGCTCCCTGAGATATTGGAAAAAATCGCTGCCCGCCATGCTAAGGTAGGGAACGGCTACACTCCGGTACAGATTGGACGCCGGGAAGTTATTACAGAGCACCCCTTGATCGAACAAAAGATATGTTTCAATCTTTGGGACTGGCAACGCGGTATCCTCAAGATCGCCTACGAACTGGCTTATAAAGAGCTGGGCCCCAGGTATCTGGCTGACCCTGCGGCGGCCAAAATACGTGCGTTGCTACAGAAAGAAACCATCAGCCGGGAGGAAGCTGCAAGGGTAGGGATAAGGGGGGAGATCCGTCTTCTGGGCCAGGAGAAGCCCCGGCTCTTTGTGGTAGACAACCCCGACTGGCTCGCCGGCGGCCTCATAGCTCCGGGCGGCGCTATCTTCGGCTACGTCAATCTTTTCAACACCTTTGAAGGTTGCGTGGTGCTGAGCGAAGAACCCAGGGCTTACGGCCTGGATTGTGATTATGGTGCAATCTATATCGTGGACGTACCTCACCGGGTCACTCACCGGTACAGCCTGATCGAACTGATAGCAAACTTCGTAGAACAAGGTGCCGTGGACTGAGAGGCGTACGTGAAAGCAGGGAATTATTTGCCGGGACTATTTTTCATCTGGGCATCTCAGAGGCGACAGATAAAGATAGATTTTTTAAGGATGCTAACCAGGATGCGGCTAGACCCGGCGAAGCTAGGGCTTATAACCGCGATATTTGATAGTGGACCCGGCGCGGATGGAGCTGTTGGCCGCTTTTTTCGAGAGCCAAGCAAGAGGTCATATGCAGGTACTTGGCTCGCAGGTTTGGAGCGGATTCTGCCGACATACAGGAAAAGGTGCCGCAACTGACCGACATGGATGCGCTGGATCGGGTGCTGGACCAGCTGTTTGCCGCCGGCTACCTGGAAGAAGCCCGGAACATCATATGGGAGGAATTGAGCGGGTTCGTTCAGTAAGTGTATCTTGAATGTTATATTCCCCAGGGCAGGCAGGTTCCCGGTCGGCGGAAATAACAGCTCTTCTTCTCCGAAGCCCACGCCTTAATCGATTATTCCGGCCCAACGTTCTCAGCACTTTTTGCTTGACAAGAGGAAGCTCGAAGCTTTCCTCAAGGACAACCGCATTCTAGTTGACTGGGAACTAGTTCCCCAGATCTGGTCTACAGCGACTGCCGCGTTCCGGCAGTACCTGGAGAATCGCCGGCGCAGCGGCTCTCTTTACTATTGTGCTGCTTGTGGTGCCAAGATCCAGGTTAACTGTCCTCGCTGCGGAAAGGCTCAAGGTTGTCTCCGCCATATTCTTCCGGATTTTTTCATCGGTGCTCATGCCCTACACCAAGCCGACCTTTTTCTTACTGCCGACAAGGGGATTCCGCGGAAGTACTTCCCCAACCTGAAGGTGTTGAACCCCCTAGAGCTACTTTAATTTGCAGCACTCAAATGTGTTGGAAAATAATTACCAAAAGTTAATTTGTAGCTGTCGAGAGCACCTTTGACGGCAAGACCTACCTGGCAAGGACGGACCTCCAGGGTAAAGCCTATGATGTTTTCAAGGCTGCGGGTTTGAGCCCGCCCAACAAGGTTCTTGAAGGTATCTTAACCAGGTCCGACATTCTTTTCGAATGTATGTTTGTGATTACTGCTTTTTTATCATGTGACACAACACACACCCGATTCGAACATAGTTTGGGTGTAATGCATTTAGCTGGTAGAGTGATGGATTCTCTGTATAGAAGACCGCTGATGAAAATACCACACGCGGCCAACAACTCCCGATATTACGTACCTTGAATTGGCTGCTGAGCAAACGATGGAAGAAAGTGTAGAGGGAAGAATATTTTTTGCGGGACAAAAAGCCGCAGAAGTTGAAGGTTATATCGCAGTATAACCCCCGTCTACAACCAGGTTATGACCGTTAACAAATGAGGACTCATCACTTGCTAAAAATAAGGCGCAAGCGGCAACTTCCTCTGGTTTTCCGTCTCTTTTCAATGGAACACCTTCCACAAATTTGCCTACAATAGGAACGTCTGTCTCAGTCATTTCTGTAACAATAACACCGGGATTGATGGCGTTAACACGGATCCCCGATGGACCCAATTCCGCAGCTAGTGCTCTTGTAAAATTAGTAATAGCGCCCTTTGAAGTACAGTAAGTTGTTGCACTGGCTGCGCCAGCAATTCCGGCAACACTTGAGATGTTAATAATGCTTCCCTTTATTCCCCGCTTAAGCATTTCTTCAGCGGCAAACTTTGCCGCAAAATATGAGCCTTTAACATTAATGTTCATAAGCCTGTCGTATTCTTCTTCGGAAACTTCTGTAATTGGTTTCATCATAAAGATACCCGCATTATTTATCAAGATATCGATACGGTTGAAAGTATCTACAGCTTTTTTGATCAAATTCCTTAAGTCATCAAGTTCTGAGACGTCGGTCTTTTGAAAAACCGCTTCTCCACCCTGTTCAATAATCTCCTGATGGGTTGGCTTTCCTCCTTCACGAGGTTCTTCTCTGATATCCCCTATAACTATTCGTGCTCCTTCTTTGGCAAAATACAAAGCAATCTTTCTTCCGATACCCGAACTTGCACCAGTGATTACGGCGACCTTATCTTGTAGTAAAGGCAATTGAAAGACCCCTTCCTATTTATAAGTTTTCCATTTAGTTATCATGCCTTTAAAATGCTTTTTTATTCGTGATTCAGAATCTACTTTCTAGGGATTTTCCCGGTGACTACCGGGCTTTATTTGGTGCATGCACGTCTGAAGGAAACAAACAAAGGGACGGTTCTCTTGTTCTCGCAAGCAGACAAGGGTAAGTGATGAAACACGAAATATTAAGAGGAGAAGCTCAAAAAGGGTGCCTGTGATGTACTCCCTGTTTCGCCGGAGCGACTGGCCACTTCACATTTTTTAACCGCAACATCGTCCTCGATATAGGGCGGCATCGGGTTGTTTGTGGTTGACGAAGCACATTGTATTTCCGATTGGGGCCACGATTTCCGTCCCGATTACCGGCGGATTGTCCGGACCGTTGAAAACTTGCCGCCAAGTGTCCCGGTATTCGCCACGACGGCAAAGTTGTCATTTTGCTCTTCAGCGCTCAACTTTTACGTTATCAGAAACAGAAGGGTGTCAAGGAGTTCTTCAAAAAGGACGGGTGCTTGTGCGGCGAGCACAGTATCCAGGATGGCCAAGTGGGCAACTTCTCTATCGTAAAACGGTTTAATGACATCCCACCTGCGCTTCAGTATATCTAGCTTCTCGCCTAATAAAGAAGCTTGGTTGAGCAGGTTTTGGCCTTCGTGGATAAAAACTGCGGCGGTATCGACAACGTCCCGCACCTTAATGCTGTGGGCACGGTAAAACAGTTTTTTGGTTACGATTTCAACCGGAGTTTCAACCTGAATGCGGTGCCCGCATATGTCTTCGGGAGTGGAGTGGTTGGGTGTGAGGTGGGGGCTCACTATGAAGTCGATCGCTCCTTCGTCGAAAGCAATTTTGACGTAGTTGCTGGCCTCTTCGTAGTCCTTGTGCCCGCGTAAACTTGGGTTGAGTCGGGGAGTCAGGTAGGGCAGCCATTGGGCATCGGTGATAGATATGTCTATGTCCTTGCTCTCGCGGTGTTTATATCTCAGAGCCAACGCAGTTCCGCCGCCAAAACTCCATTCGTCGGCGCTAAGCCCTGCTCCGTCCAAAATAGCGAGGGCAGTCTTAAAAAGGGTCTGCCACATTGAGCATGTCCTCCAGTTCTACATTGGGGTAAACCGGTTTCACGTAAGTCTCATAATACTGCCTTATGTCTTGGTCCTTGAGGCCGTATTTTAGCTGAAACCTGGTGAACGTGACTGGTGGTACTTCTGTAAACAAATTGAACATCTGCACGACATACTCTTCAGGAAAAGCCAGCTCTTTTACGAGACTGGCAGCGTGCTCCTCGGTAAGATAGTTTTGAGTTTGCGCGTTTATGATGGCTTCCACAAGTGAAGTCTTCTTTTCCACCATTGAGATGGCCCTCCGTTGCTTTGCTCCTATTATAACACAACAAAGAAACCTCACGGACCATGTTGAGGGAATGAGGATACCCCTGACTTCTGGATCTATGGTTATCCTGGGGAAGATTTTTCGCATTTTTGAGTCCTCATTGTAACCCCAAATCGATCACTACGCCCTGGCGCACATTCTTACCGGGCTCGGACAAGCAGCCACAGTTTCTTACAAAAGGAAAGTATATTCAGGATAACGTAAGCAAAAGCTATCGCAAAATTTCGACAGATATTGGCGAAATATGGAGGAATAAAGCGAATTTACCCAGGAGGATAGGCGATTCTGTCGGCGAATTAGTCAATATGAAGAAACGTGTGCTGCTGAGACGGTAGGTAGGAGTTCCCGGCAGTCGATTCATTAGGAGGGATACAGAATGGGGAAATGCCGTACCGCGAGCATCGTTAACTGGGAAGGTGTGGTAGGCAAGACTACGACTGCCTATCACCTGGGAGACGGTGCGTGATTTTCTGTCAAGTTGCGGGGAAACGGAAAATGCAGCAGCACACAGGCCGGATAGGAGGGTAGACGGCCGGGGACTGTAAACCCGGCGTTATGCGTAATGGTTTCATCAAGGGATACTAAGCTTATCTTCGAACGGTTGATTGGCAGATTGCTAGACGGCATGATTGTGCCGTTTATCGGGGCCGGCGTTTCTTACGATGCGAAACATCGCGGATGCATTGCCGACCTGACCAGGACGAGCAGTATGGCTGGGCGTGTTTTCGTGGCACTTCTTAAAAAATGCCAAACAAGACAGGACGCTCGTTGCAGTACGTGCGTGGTACGCACTGAAATCGAGAGTTCTCTGGAGACAGGCAAAGAAATATCTTTTGATAAAGCCTGCGAGTTATGGGAGTGGTCCTGTCCTGGTGACCGGGTCGGGGAATCCCGTCGGAGATGCGAGCTTGTCCGTGAGATTCTAAAAATCCCTGAATTCGCGAACGTAGAGCCGCCAAAGGCACACTACTACATTGCTTTTCTTGCTCGGGAGGGACTCATCGATGAAGTGATTACAACCAATTACGACACCTGTATGGAAGAAGCTTTTTGCGCGACATTTGGGTTCGGGAGCGCCTCAGAAAGCGGCGATTCCCCTGCGTTGGTCGTAAGAAATCTGAACGAATACCGGGTCGAGGGCGGCAGAAAGTTCGCAAACGGGAGGACAAAGCGGCGTTACCTCAAGGTTTATAAGATTAACGGGTGTGCAAGCAGCCTGTGCAAAGGCGGCAAGGATAAATGTGAAGACTACTGCAAGAATATTCTCCTAACAGAAAAGGATTTACAGGACTGGGGTAAAAGGCGCTGGGCCCGGGATCTGTTCCGCGACCGACTACGTTCGCGCGCCCTGCTCTTCTCCGGCTTCGGTAGTGATGAACCTCAGGTGCGCCATACAGCCCTCCAGGTCTGTGAGGAATTTTCTTCAGAACCACTAAACGCCGCATCCATATGGGATCAGGCCAGCGCTCCGTTTATAGTCTCATATTACGAGACCCTATCCTTTAGTCAAGCCCAAATAATGCAAGCCTACGCTTTTTTGGCAAATAACCCGGCTGATTCGGAAACAACGAATGTGAATGCATTTCTCGGTTCCGATGTGAAATTCTTTAACGGAGGACGGTCATCAGATAAAAATCTGCTACCGGCCGACCTTTTCTGGGAGCGTCTTTTCCAAGCCGTCTTCTGGCGGCTGTTACGTTTGGCATGCGGGCGTGAAAGCGCTGTTGTGTCCTTTCTTCTGCCGGTGTTGCCTTGTGCATCTTCTCTTTTGGTCGATACCATCAACTGGTTCGCTCCCCAGAATGCTCCGGACCACATTTGCGGGCGCTTTCCGGAAATGCTGGAGCTGGCGGAAGACGAGGACAAAGTAATTCCCTTGGCGCGGTGGGTGGAGCGTGTCCGCTCAATTCAGCCGCAAATCTGGCGCGGCCTGTATCACCCGCTGGCGGAACGTCCTGTCCTAATACCCGCCGTTCTCCTGTTAATCTATTTGATGATCGGGACTTACCAATTGGATCGATCCGACATTTCTTGGAAAGAACTGAAGGCGATGATAAGAGATGACGCTAGCCCTCTGGGGCTCTCTGTTGAGGGATGCTATGTTTTTGGCGACGTACCTGTAGGTGTGTATATTGCCCACCGCAACGTTGCAGAGCAGGTGCTTCATAAGGTCGTGTGCCACATGCCCACAGAGCTAACCGTGGCTATCCAAATAGTACTTAGCCCATATGGGGCAAGGAAACACAGGTTGTATTTTGCTTGTGGTGAACACAATAGCGTAAAGGTGGTTACAGTTCGGCAGGTATCGATTCTCGAACTTTTTGGGCAGGCCGCCAGTGTTCCCGAGGCCGTCAAGAGATTCCGCCGGACGCTGCACAAGACCTCTCTCTTAATCGATGCTGAACGATCTAGGGTGCGCGAGCGGTCGATACCGATATAGGTCGGGGGTGACAAGGATGGACGAAGTCCTTGAGACTTTGCCGGTTCAGGGGGTTTGTAAACAGGGATCCAATGGTCCTGGACACGGATGCCGACGTTGTGTTATTGACTGGTCCTAACGGTTTCGGCAAGACGAGTCTCATCGACTCGCTGTGCCTACTGCTGAACGGTCACTATTACAGGGAGAGGCATCCGATGGTTTCGTATGTTGGGGTTGCTAACAGCTCCGGCGATGCTCGAGTCGAGGCTGTGGTTGAGTATGCAGGTTCCGAATTCGGTTCAAAGGTTGTGACCGTTTGCGACAACTCCAAGGGTGTTTCTGACATTTCGTCGGCGGACGGTTTCTGTCCTTATGGTATTTCGCCGGAACTGGCCGCCCGATGCAGCTTCTATTATCAGGATCTCTTGAGCAGACTTTTCGAAGAAGAAGATCCGCAGGTCCCACGCTTGCTCGAATTTCTGAGACCACTGCCTGAAGAGGTATCGACTGTCCAAGAGTCTCTGAAGAAGGCGCGGGTGCAATGGAAAGATTTTGTTACTCGTGAACTGAAAAAGGTGTCCGATATAGAGGGTCTGGCGAGCGAGAGCGCGATTAACGAGGAAAGGAAACGTGCGGCGATTGCGTTTCGGGATTCTTGGCAAGAACTGGCAAATATTTGTCAGACACAAGGTGGTATTACCCTTCCCCGACGTGAGGGGGATTGGCTATTTCTGATCAAATCGGACAACCTGCGCTCTGGCTGGGAAAGGGAACTCAGGAACCTGGCAGCAGACTGTTTGGCCTTGTTTCTGACGGAAAAAAGGCGGCCCGCCGCAAACGAGAAACCGTCGGTTTCCTTGGGTCTCATTGAAGAATCACTTAACGCACTACGCCTTAACGTGATCAACCGGACAGGCCGCGTTGAAGAAAAGCTCCGCTCGCTACTCGAGGATCTCCCTGATGATACTGCGCTTTTACCACCCCGTGCCTGGCCGATAGAAGAAAGGTACATAGCTGTAGCATCACAGGAGATACAGGAGTTGCAGGCCCAGGTTTCGGTTCTCGAAAGTTTGGAACGTCACTTTGACAACCCCGCGGGGCCCAATCTACAGACAGTTCTGGTTACGCTGCGGGACAAGAGCACGGAGTGGCTTAAAGTGCCGGATGTTGGCGCTGATTTTAGTCCTCCTTCCCCGGTTATCGAATGGCTGCGTCAGGCCGCGTCGTCCGATCTGACCGAATTGGCTGACCAGTTCGAAAAATGGCTGGCACGGGTTGCGGCAAGGCGCCTTGAGCTTGTACAGCGCGTGTCTGATTTGCAGAAAGCAACTCGACACAGGAAAGAGCTTTTGGAAAAGTCCAGACAGATCTACGATCTATTGCAGGATCCACGGCTCAAGAGCCAATTTGAGGCTTTAGCAGGCGGCGGCTCGCCTCTTTTTGTATCGATGCTGAAAACGGTGTTGCAGGGTACAGACGTACCAAACAATCTTCTAACGGCCATAGAGCGCGTACGGAAAGCGGTCTTGCAGTGGAAAGAGATAGAGGACCTCGACGAACGAAGAAAAGTTGCTCTGCATCAAAAGACCATTTACCTGAAGGCCAAGGGGCTGACGGAGTCGGTTACCCAAGCCCTGGAACAGGAGGTCGGGAGAAATTCGGTGTTGAACACGGCAATTCTTCCGCCGGATGAAGTTATCAAAGACCTGGAGGGCATCGTAAACCATGTTCTAAAGTGTTTCCGTCTCGTGGACGGTATCTGGCCCGTTCGCTTTGGAGTCAAACGCGAAAGAAGCAGAAAGTCAGGCTCATTCCTGGGAGTTTGCGCGGCAGACGGCCGGCCGCTGAGCGCTTTTTCTACAGGCCAGAAGGCCCAGCTGGGCTTAGCGATGCTCCTTGGTTTCAATTATTGCCTCAACAGTTACATTGGACACAACATTATCGCTTTGGACGATGTAACCACCGCCTTTGACATGGCACAGCTACCTCGAACCGCTGCTCTCATCAGGCAAATTGCGTATGCGACCGACGACGCGTCCGCCCGCCGGCAGGTCTTTATCGTCAGCCACCACGAAGACCTTACTAATCGGCTCCTTGATTTTCTGATTCCTCCACAGGGCAAAAAAATGCGAATCTTGAACTTTGTCAATTGGACCCGAGATAAGGGGCCGCAGATTGAGCAAAGGGAGGTTGTTCCGGGGTTAAAAGCTTCCGCGGAGAATAGGAAGAAGTTTGTGGATGCCCTCGACTTCATTTGTTCAGGTAATTGATAACGATATCAGATCTCGCGGCGATAACCCCAAAATAGTTAAAATATCACAAAAGGGACAGGTAACCATTCCGGTTACAATGAAAATAACGGGAGGCGTGCAACATTATACCGATATTACCGTTTGGCTTCGTTTGTGGTAAGATGTGTGTCAGGTGAAGAGGGATGGGTACGATTAACAACACAGCAGGAACCGTGGCCAGGGCTGCGGCAGTGATCGTAATATTTACGGGATTATCTAAGATTCTGGGGTTTATTCGGGAGATGGTTTTGGCCTACGGCTTCGGGGCGGGAGCAGCTACCGACGCTTATCTCGTGGCCTTGACCATTCCCGGCATCATTTTTGCGATCCTGGGAGGGGCATTGGCAGCGGGAGCGGTGCCCCTTTTTACTTCTTTCCGCAGTCGCTGGGGAGAGGATGAAGCCTGGCGGCTGTTTTCGGCTATGATTACCTTTCTTTTGGTGGTTTTGACCGGCTTTACCCTGGCCGGGGAGCCTCTGGCCAGGCAGTTGGTGTGGCTCATCACCCCGGGGCTGCCAGAGGAAACGGCGGTTCTTGCTGCTTCGCTGACTAGGATAGTATTGCCCAGCGTAATTTTCCTGGCTTTGGGGAACATATACTACGGGCTTCTCAACGCCAACGGGATTTTCGGCCCACCTGCTTTTTCTTCGGTTCTGACCAATGTTTTAGTAATCGGCGGCCTGGTATTGGGCATGAAGTACGGCATCGTGGCCGCAGCCTGGGGGGTTCTTTCAGGCTATGCGGCTGCTTTTTTGCTGCAGGTCCCGTACATGCGCGGGGTGGGATTCCGCTACCGGCCGGTATGGGACCTGAAACATCCGGGCATGCTCGAGGCCTGGCAGATGCTGGTGCCGGTCTTGATCAGTTCCGGGCTGGGACAGATCTACCTCATAATAGACCGGATACTGGCTTCGGGCCTGCCGGAAGGGAGCATCACGGCCCTGAACTATGCCCAGAAGGTGGCGATGCTTCCCCAGGGGATGCTGGCGGTTCCCCTGGCCACCGCCATATTTCCGGCTTTAGCCGAACGGGCGGTGGCGGAGTCAGAGGAGGATTTTGCCCGGGCTCTGACCCGGGGGGTGAGCCTAATTTTAGTCACCACCTTGCCCTTGGCGGTTCTGGTCTTAGTTTTGGCCCGGCCGACGGTGGAGCTGCTGTTCATGCGCGGGGCCTTCGATGAGCGGGCGGCGGTCATGACTACCTTAGCCTTGGCTATGTTTGCCATCGGGCTGGTGGGGCAGTGCGTTAATCCCCTCATGACGCGCGGATTCTATGCCCGGCAGGATTCGGTGACACCTCTGAAGTGCGGGGTGGTGGCCATCGGGCTGAACCTGGTATTAAGCCTTATATTAATTCATCCCTTGAAGCACGCGGGGCTGGCCTTGGCTAACTCGCTGGCGGCCACGTTCAACGTCTTCCAGCTGGGCTGGCGGTTGAGCCGG
The DNA here is from genome assembly GCF_000092405.1 of Syntrophothermus lipocalidus DSM 12680. Lineage (NCBI taxonomy): Bacteria > Bacillati > Bacillota > Clostridia > Eubacteriales > Syntrophomonadaceae > Syntrophothermus > Syntrophothermus lipocalidus. Next base: position 212,557 of record NC_014220.1, read on the forward strand.
ATGAGCGGCGGACAAGTGTCGTTTTCGGGCATCGGGCGTGACGTTGGCATGACGGTCGTGGCCGCCGCTGTTTGTGGCCTTGCCGCCTGGGCCTGTGATGCGGTGCTGGCGGGCATGGTCGGTATGGGAACGGTAGGGGCTTTTATTCGCGTGGCGGTGGCTGGTTCGATAGGACTTGTCGTGTTCGGAACGGTGGCCTGGTTTTTGAGAGTGAGGGAGTTTGTGGCCTTGGTGGAGAAGGGCGTGGGGTTACTTCAGCGAAGGCCAAGCACGGGATCGGTGAATTAAGCGGGACCGTTTGCAAACAGCCGCGCGTAGAAAGGGTATTCAGAGCAGTCATGCGGCGCGGCAGGGGATGGGCTTGCTCAGCTGCCGCTTTCCTTCAGTTTCCTTATCGGGAACGGCTTACGGCTGGTGAAGTACTCGGTCTCGGCCGGGGTTAGCTCCAGTCCCAAGTATTCCTTGAGTTGGGCTACGAGATAGCGGATGGCGGGAGCACGGTTGGCGACCAACCCGCCGGCCATGGCCGATCCTTCCCAGGCCGGGTTGTTCAGGCTCCAGTCGAGGCGGCTGAATTTTTCCCGGCAAAGATCTTTCCAATCCTGGGGACGCTGATCGATGGCGGCCCGGACAGCCCCCGCCATGGCCTGCCAGCCCACGCTGTGCATGGCGATATAGCGGGAGCGGTGTTCGAATGGCATCATCTTTCCCGCTACCACTTTCTCGATCTCGGGCAGCGAAGGAAGCAGGACCTCGTCGAAGACCTGCACCAGCTCACCGGCGGCCCGGGAAACGAGTTCGGGAGGGATATCGGCCATTTCCGAATCGTAGTAGCCGTTGCGGTCTTTGAGGATTTCTTTGCTCATCTCGTAAAGAACTCCTAAAGTGATTATTTTTTTCGATTTTTGGGCTAGGGAATTGTGCTCAAGTTCAACCCGGTTGGCCAGCAGTGACGAGCGGTTCATGGCTTCTTTGGCGGCCTGCTCGAAGAGACCGCGCCATTCGAAAAGGATGTTCAAGGTTTTGGTAGTAGGTTTCGCGTTGCGGTTGAGGTCGCTGAACAGTTGCTGGGACTTCTTGAGGCCGCGGTGGGGTATAAGGATGACCGAGATCTTTTCGGCTGCAAGGCCCGGGCTTTCTTTTAAGGCTTCTTTGATGGCTACCAACCGGTGTTGCCCGTCTAAAGTACGCAGTTCCTCGGTTCCGTCCAGGATGACGTAACCCCATTCCCCGTTCACCGGTTCAAAGGTTATTTCGGATTTGGCATGGGCAGGGTATACCACTTCCACGGTGAGAGAGCTGAAGAAATGGTCCGGAACCTGTAAGAGGTAAGGCACTACCTCCCGACGCACGCGGGGCCAGTTGATCTTGCGCTGGGCCCGGAGGTCGGCCGGTATCTCGGCTTCTTGCCGTTTTTCCAGTTCTTCGGAATAGGTTATATTGCGGGCGGCCTCTCCCAGTCCCCACACGGTGAGGTAGTACTGGATGCCCCCCATTTCTCCCCGCAAAGCTGGAATGCGAAGCATAAACTATCCTCTCTTTCTATCAGAAAGTATTGCAAGAAATATATCTAATGCAAGTATATTTAATATCAGACCACAAGTCAATCCGACTCGGGGAAGTTACCGGTACCACGGGAGACAATACCGTTCTTAGCTCCTGTTATTGGCAAGACAGAGGTAGCTGTGGGTCGGAAGCGGGGGCTTGTGCGGCCTATGAAGCGCTCATCATGCGGTGGGACAACGTGCCTACGCAAGACCAGCTTGCAGACACTTAGGGGAATCATTGACAAAGACAAAGGGTCAAACGCACAATGATGACGAACTCAGTTTGATCCTGGAATAGCAAAAGCTGGACTTTCCGTTTTAGGAAAGGCTCAGGCTTGGGCTAAACACAATCTCAACTCGGCTGGCATGTATCTTCTTCCATGCTACACCCTCTATGTAGTTTGTTCCCAAGACCATTGTAAACCTAGTAAGTGCTTGCAGCAATAACTTACCGACGGGTGAGCATCATGGTCCAAAACAACATCGACGACCTCCGCCTGTTCGCTCACCCTATCTAGGACGCCTTCTTATGACTCATAAAATCCCACCGTTTGGCTCTTTGCCACGATCACGGTGTCTCAAATCCAACCAATCTCACCCCGAGCTCGCGCAACATAGTAAATGAGTCGATATGGTCAACTTCGAAGGCACGACATACGTTGGGAAGAGGAACCTTATTTTTTAACGTTAGCCTTGAACTGTTCCTGAGTTACGAGTACTTTATTCCGGACCATTGCGTATGCAAGCAGCCAGCCGTCAGCTCCACTGGCAAAATCTCTTTTAGCCCAGTCATAAAATTGGCGTTGTCTGTTGACCCAATTCATAACCTCACCGTAACATTCCACGATATCCTTGTCGGCAGTCGAGTCAAACCATCTGGCAAAAACTTTCTTGGCCCACTGGGCAAGATAGTCGTTCCCGCGCTCCAACTCCCGTTTAACCCAATCAACACTGCAGAGCAGACCATTGCTGGCGAAAATAGGGCCTTAGCTTTTGTTCTGGGCTTTACACCCGAGCTAAGGAGCTTTACAATCAATCTAAAGTAAAGAATGAGGGTGAGGTCCATGTCAGTTGTAAAGATTTCGAAAAAGGGACAGGTAACTATTCCGGCCGAGATAAGAAAAGTTCTGGGAGCAGCTCCGGGGACCCGCCTGCGCTTTGTCGTGCAGGGGGACTCGGTGCAGGTGGTAAAGGCTGATGAAGGAATAGCTGCTTTGAGAGGTAGTGTGAAGGTGTCAGAAGCACAAGATTTTTTGGCAGTAAGGCAGCAGGTTATGGAGGAGGTAGCGAGGGAGGTTGCGGGCGAAGGCGAGGACGATTGATGCCAACGTTATACTGAGATTTCTCCTCAATGACAACCCCAGTCAGGCCGAGCGCTGCTCTCAACTGCTGCAGAGGGTCGAAAGCGGGGCCGAACAGGTATTTTTGCCCGACTTGGTTATGGCCGAAGTGGTGTGGACGCTTGAAAAGTTTTACCGCCAGCCCAAGGCGAGGATAAGGGAGCTGTTGTTGCCGATATTGCTGCTTCGGGGCATGCGGCTTTCGAGCAAGTCCGTGGCAAGGAAGGCGCTAGATTGGTACGTGGGAAAAAACATAGACTGGACAGATGCTTTTGTTGCTGCCAAAATGGCGAGTGGAAATAGGGCCGAGATCTATTCCTACGACCGCCATTTTGACAGGTTACTGGAAATCAAGAGGATTGAGCCTTAAAACAGGGGCGCATGTTTCTGGTCCCGGTCCAGGTGAACCGGGACCCGGAGGCTACCCAGGCCTTGAAGCTTTTGACGGGGTCTCAAGGATAACGGGTTTGGCAATGAAAAAGTAATGGTATTCTGTTGTCATAACCACTTACTGAGTTTATAATGGCTTTGGAAAAGAACTGAATGGAGGGGATAGGGTGGAACAGGTTATAGTGCGGGTTTCCAGTAAGCGGCAAATAACCCTTCCGGCTGCAATTTACAAAAGGCTTGGCATACAGCCGGGACAAAAGCTATTATTAGAAGTTCAAGGGGACAAGATAATTCTTTCACCAAAAACCACGAGCTACACAGAACTGCTAGCGGGTTCTGTGAAGAACGTCTACGGTAGAACTGCAAAAGAAGTCGACGCATACGTCAGAAAGGAACGGGAAGCATGGGACAGGACGCATTCATGAACAAAGTGGTCCGTGCCAAACGTTTATTACTCGACACCAACGTTATAATCTATTTTTTGCAGGGTATCAGCCCTTACGATGTTCTCTTACATCCTTTATTCATTCTTATTGAAGAGGGGAGACTGCGAGCTGTCATTTCTGCGATTACGGAGGCCGAACTCTTGGTTGGACCGCTTAAGAAGAACGACAGCGAAGCCTTAGCCAAGGTACAGCTGTTGCTCAATGAGTTTCCGGGGCTGAAAGTCATGCCGGTTTCGCGTCAGATAAGCCAGATGGGTGCTTCGATCAGAGCTGAAACTAATTTGCCCCTACCCGATGCACTCATTATCGCAACGGCTCAGGCAGATGGATGCGATGCAATTATTGGAAACGACAGGTCCTGGTCCAGGATTCATGCACCGGAAGTAATCCTTCTCGGTGATTACACGTAAACCAGGGGACGGCAGGCTGTGTGAAAACGAAAGTCTTACGCGTAATCATGCATCCGGTTGCATAATATACACTTGTTTACGAGGCTAGTGGTGCCTGGCGTGTATATTTCTGCTACCACTAACCAATTTTCACACAGGCTGCCGTCTCCGTGTGTTATTGTGTTAAGCGTAGCTGTGCAACCCAGACATCAAATAGTTTACTCCGAAAAAAGTGAATAACACTATCAGAAACCCTATGATGACCATCCAGTTGCTCCTCTTTCCCCTCCATTCCCTCCTCCTGTGTAAATGGAGGTAAGAGGCGTATACTATCCAGCTTATCAAAGCCCAGTCTTCTTTAGGGTCCCAGCTCCAATAAGTGCCCCAGGCCTGTTCAGCCCAGACAGCACCAAAAACGATTGACAGGGTCAGCATGACAAAAGCAGCTCCTACGACCACATATACCCGATCATTCCGTTTTTCGCTTTTTGTTTGCATTACATCAACCAGCGCCATTCCGGCAGCCAGTGTAAATCCGGCATAAGCGAGCACTGCCGTGACCACGTGAAACGCCAGCCAGGGGCTTTTCAGCGCCGGCATCAAATTGCCGGCTTCTGTTAACTGCGCTTGCCCATTGGCCATCACAAATACAATCAGGAAAGCGGCAAGGGTCATTACCATCCAGCCCGCGCGCTGGCTCCCGCTCCTCCTCTCCAATATTAGGTACAAGAGCACAGTTACGAACACATAGCTTAAGATGAATTCGTACCCGTTGGCGAGCGGCAGCCTCCCAGCTACTATTGTCCTCATCATGATCGCCAAGAAGTTGCAAAAACCGCCCGCTGCGCTTGTCCACAATGCCAGTCTAAAAAAAGAAATCCGACCTGAATAATTACCCAGGAGGTAAAATACGGCCCCTGCAAAATACAAGATAGAAACAATGTACAGCATCTCCTGCACGGGCAATACCATCTATCCCATCACCCCGATCTCAAGAATTCAAAACCCTTCCTCAGGCCTACTGCGTTGTTGGAAAATGCGGCGCCTGATGGCTGATTCGGCGGAAATAGCTGCTATCACGCCTGAGACTAACAGCATCCCACCGACGAGGGTAACCCTGAGCCCGGGATCAGACTTAACCCTCAGAATAGTCATCGGTTCAACGCCATGAAATACTACGAATACGTCGTCATCGACCATGATCTTGCTACCTAACTTGGCAGCTCCGACCCCGATCAGCCTGTCATTCTCGTATACAGAGTAGACTATACGAGGGTTACCCGTTTTCATCGATGTTTGGCGCATACCGCCTTCGGGATCAAAATCTGAAAAATACCGGAATATCTTAACGACACGCTCGGTACCTGGGAATCTAAGGTAATCTCCCTGATGCAGCAGTCGTGCAGGTTGATGAACAGAACCGGTGATGGCCTCAACCCTCACCAAGTATTCAAAGCCTTCCTGATATACCTTCATTCCACCAAAGACTAACGGGTGATTTACGCTGATCACCCGTTTCATTTCTTGCCCCTTCGCTTCGTGCAAGGTCACGTGAGAATAGAATTGGGACGGAGAACCGTCTTCGTTGACCGCGATCTCAAACGCATCCAGGGTCATGAAAACAGGGTTGTCCAACTTCATCTTTTCAGATAGGTCAACCGTTTGCCCCTTCAAGATACTTATCTGACTGCTGTAGCCGTAAAAGTTGTTGACTATAGCACCGATCAAGGTCAGGACAACACCCAAATGCAGCACCAGAATCCCGGTATGCCGGATGACACACTTTGTATCCGCCGTACCATGTAAGGCCAGTGACCTGAACCGACTCAAGCGGCTGAAAGTGCACAGCACTAAGTTGAAAAGCAGCAGCAGAAGCAGTAGCCGGAACACAACAGTGTGGGAAAACCCAGAGGGAAAAGCTATACTTCCAACAGCCGTATCCAGTCCGATAAGAAATAGCAAGATCAGTCCGGCGTCCACTGATGATATAGCGCGATAAAATTGTCTTGCGCGTGACATGTTTCTACCCCTAGCGCGTTCTACAGCGGACACGTCTACTACTTCCACCCTTTTCCTAGATCGTCCATCCACTCAAACTGGTGGCATTGAGCGCACATTACTTGCGATTCCCGATGCATGTTATGACAGAGATTGCACTCCTGGTCTCCATTGTGATTATCATGAGGGTTAGATTCTTCAAAGTTAGTCGCGCTTTTCACCTTTTCAAAGTCATGACAGGAAAGACAAAATTCCCTGGTCCCGAACTCACGCCTATTTAACGGGGTCTCGTAATCGCCTGTCAAGTACTTGACCCCTTCGCTGATCTTGTCCGAGACAGACTCCTGATGACAGTCGTGACAGGTAACATCATGTTCCGCGTGTTTATGGGCCAACAGGTCACCTTCATTCCAGGAATTGTAGTAAGGCTTTATGATATGACAATAAGAACAAAAAGCAGGCTTCTCACTGGCCTTCAAAAGACCAATTCCGGTTCCGCTGCCCATTACTATTAGTGCAACGGCAATCAGCACCAAGTTTCTCGTTTTTCTTGGCCATTTCTTTGACTGGTCCTTCATCTCATCCATAGCGCGCACCCCTTCAGTTCAGAATCGCCTGGTACAAACCGAGTAAACTCTAGAAATTCCCTTAGTCGCTTAGTATCGAGCCAAAATGATTGCTCTTTCTGATGTATTTCACTAATTCGTTGGTCAACAACCCCGTTAGCAACCCGGTAGGTACGGAGAACACCAGCATCAAGGGCAGGTACAAGAATATTCCGGGAAAATGCAATACAAACGTTGCCATAGCCAGCTGTCCGATATTGTGGAATGCAGCTCCCAGAATACTGATACCAACCACTCCCAGAATGTTACAGACCCGTAGCGCCAAGGCCATAACCGCCGCAGCCGTAACCGCACCCGCGAAACTCATAAGGAACCCCATGCCAAATAGAGTGCCTGCTAGCAAGGAGCCGAGAATCGTGCGCAAAACGGTGATTTGCAGGGCTGTCCTAAAATCAAATACCACTAAGGCCACCAGGGTAACAATGTTGGCCAACCCTAATTTCACACCAGGAATAGGAACAGGATTGGGAAACAAACTTTCAAGGTAATGAAGAGCAGTGGCCTGAGCCACAAGCGTGGCAATTACGGCCAGCCTCTTAGTCGATACCGTTCGATTTTCAGGTTCCAGTTAAGAACCCCTCCTTTCTCCTCGCCTTCATCAACTTGCCGCGACTAAGGGGTAAACGTCCGGATTCGTTCAGCAACCTCACGATCTCGCGAGCCGCTTCTTCGATATTTTTGATATCTCTCCTGATATCGACGTCCTTGGCAGCCAGGGCGAACACGACCTGCAAGTATTCGGGCAGGTCAAACTGGTATCGGGCCAGGATTTCGGGTTCATCCAGAAGCGCACTTACATAGCCGAAAAAGCTTAGACAGCCTCTGTCCAAAACAGCGATTCTGTCGGCCGTGCTCAGGACCTCTTTCAGGTCGTGCGATATCATTATCGTTGTCTCGTGTCTTTCCTGCCGCTGCCTGATAATGTCGAGAATCAATTTTCGACCGGCAGCATCCAAACCTGCCATAGGCTCATCAAGTATGAGTATTTCCGGCCGAATAGCCAATATCCCGGCTATGGCTACTCGCCTGCGCATTCCGCCGCTCAGCGTTACAGGATTAACTTTGACGATGTTCTCTGGAGTCAGTCCTACTTCTCTCAAAGCTTCATACGTTCGCTCCTGTACTTCCGCCTCGGGCAGCCCCAGGTTCCTAGGCCCGTATGCGACCTCATCATAAACCGAGGTCTGAAAGATTTGGTGTTCTGGATACTGAAACACCAAACCAACCTTTTTCCATAGATCGCGGCTCGTCCGTGGATCTGAAGCATCGAGCCCACAAACAATCACCGTACCTTTTACCGGCCGGATCAGCCCGTTAAGGTGCTGGGCCAGAGTCGACTTCCCGGAACCATTAGGTCCAAATATACCGAGAAACTCTCCCCGGTCTACGGAAAAACTGATGTCATTGAGAGCCTTACGCTCATAGGCCGAACCGGAAGCGTAAGTATAGGAAAGATGTCTAACTTTTACAATCTCAGACATATATAACCTACCAATTCGTCAATTGATTTAACATTCGAGGGAACAGTCAGCCCGCTTGCCTCCAACTCCCCGATTAACTGGTAGACTGCCGGACGACCGAGCTCTAGATTTCTAATTTCTTCGCTCAAGAAAACATCCCGGGGCGTTCCATCCATATATACCGACCCCTGCTCAAGCACGATCAAGCGATCAGCTTGAATCAAGTCCTCAGGGTTATGGCTGATAAAGATAACGGTAACCCCTTCCTCCTTGTTCAACACTTGGAGTTGGGCTATGAGATTTCGCCGGCTTATGGGGTCAAGCATGGATGTAGGCTCATCCAGCACCAGATACTCCGGCAGCATTGCCAGAACCGAAGCCAGAGCCACCATTTGTTTTTGCCCGCCTGATAAGAGGTGAGGCGCGTGGTACCTCTTATCTTCAAGCCCGCAAACATATAAGGCCCATTCTATCCGGCGCCTAATCTCCGGCAGCGGCAGCCCTAGATTCTCGAGCCCGAAGGCGATTTCTTCCTCAACGACCGGGCATACCAGTTGGTTATCAGGGTTTTGAAAAAGCATCCCCACCGAACGCCTAATCTCTGTGAGATTGGCCGGCTTATCCGTACTCAGCCCGTTCACATAAACTTTTCCTTCTGTTGGCTTGATGAGTCCGTTAAGCAGCCGGGCCAGGGTCGATTTGCCCGAGCCGTTCATTCCCAAAACGCCGATATATTCGCCTTTCCTTATGGTCAGCGAGACGTTGCGTAAAGCCGCTACACCGTCTCCCAACGGAGTTTCATACTGCTTGGTTACGTTAACCAGTTCAATCCTGGCTCCCAGCATAATGCCTTTCCTCGCATTACATTGGATAAATGGTCGTCGCTACAGCAACCAGAAAAAGAACCGCTGCAATGGTCAAGGCGGTGAAATCCCGCCCCTGCATTTTGAGACTGCCTAGGCGCAACAGATTAGGGTGAGGGTTGTAACACCGGCTGTCCATAGCCTCGCCCAAATCCGCAGCCCGCGTTAGAGAAGCGTTGAACAAAGGAATTACTATAGCCGCGTAACTCTTTATCTTAACCATGATTCGGGGCGAATCGAATTGAGCTCCCCGGGACCTCTGGGCGTTTTTGACAATAGTCGCCTCTTCGAACACAGTAGGTAGAAAGCGAAACGAAATTCCCAAAATAGTGGTAAGGTTCTGAACAGGGATGTTCAATCGTCTTAAGGGGCTCATAAGAGCCTCTATTCCGGTTGACAGTTTTATGGGAGTAGTGGTCATGAGCAGTATCAAAGACCCCACAAACAAAACAACAAGCCTTAGTATGTTAATAGCCCCGATGGCCAGCCCTTCCTTGGTTAGGGCCAAACCCCCGATAATTATTACAGGTTGACCGTGGGTAAGCAATCCTTGGCAAAGCAGGGTAACGAGCAACAAAGCCTTTATGCGGTAGATACATTTCAGGATAAATCCCAAATTCAGTCGGGAAACCATAACGACTGCCAGCATCAGGGATAACAGCACAAGCAAGTAATAAACGTTGACGCTGATCATCACCGAGACAACTGCCAAGGTACAGCAGATTATCTTTGTCCTGGGATCCAGCGCATGAATCACGGAATCACCGTGTACATACTGTCCTAATTTCATGGCTGTCTACAAAACCCCTTTATGATTCTAGTCCCGAATATTCCTCAGGTGCTAATCGGTTGTTATCTCTACGATCACCCTGTTAGGCATACATACGGCTATATCACCGTATTTTTCTAACCATCCGGTGTGTACGCAGATTTGGTTAGGGCAATCCGATTTTTCAAACCTGATTCTTCCTTTTTCAACCCGGATCAGATTGTGGTAATCTCCTGATATCAATATGTTTCGAGGCTTTTCTACCTTATCCAGATTGATGCGTTCAATTATCCTGTTATCCTGAATGATGACCGCTATCCGCTCGCCGCTGTGCTGCCCTTCATAGTATCCTTCGTAATACTTAAAGCCGGCTACACTGGCGATAATCCCCAAGACCACCAGGACGACAAGAAATACCTCCTTCTTTGTGCCCATATTGATTTCCCTCTTCCCAGTACGTATTGTCAGTAGCTAACCAAATGAAACTGCAGTTCTTGCCTGGACTGATTATATCAGGGCGGGCATGGGGAGTAAGAAAGGACATGCAGGAAACCTGATTCGCGGCGGTTTCCCGCATGTCCAAGACCGTTAACTGGTCAAACCCTTGGCGTATAAGGCTGCATTCTTGCCGGCAGTTCTGCCGGTATAGCACGAATATCCCTGGGCGGAACCAGGAAGAGTTAACCCATAAGTATCGCCGGTAAACCCGTCACAATCGAGTCCTGCCGCGTAAAGCCCTGCGACAGGTTTATAGTCTTTGTCAAGGGCTTCCATTTTCTGATTAACCCTGATACCGCCACATGTAGCGAGGTTAGCCACCTTAAGCCGGAACCCGTAGAAGGGGCCGGTTTCCACAGGATGCAGGTATTGGGGATCCTTGCCGTAATCGAGGTCTTTACCCGTCTTGCAGTATTCGTTGTATGTCTTGACAGTTTCTAAGAAGGTAGCCCGGTCAACCCCCATTTTGTCAGCCAGTTCCTCCAGCGTGTCGGCCTTAAAGACAGTAGGCAGCTTCTTTTCGATCGCCTTCTGAAGCTCGGCTTCTAATTTATCGAGCTTCGTGCCCGGCGTGACATACATACCGTAGCCAACCGTGCACCCTTCTGTTGCCAGCCTCTTGATTTCGTTGCTATCCATCACGGAAAAAGCCCGGTGCTGGGTAGTCACAGCGTTGCCCGCGCGGGTGTAATACCATACGACATCTTCGTTGCAGAACCGTTTCCCATCTTGGTTAACCCACAGAGAAGGCTCCATGGCACCTGCTGTGTTGATGTGAGAATCAATCGGGGTGCCTTCCAGAGTCAGGCCAAGCTTCATCACTATCGCACGTTCACCCGTAAGGGCCCCGGCTGCCTTGGCCATATTTATCCCGTCACCCGTATGTCCAGGAGCAGCCCTGTCAACCAGGTTGTCCACGTCAACACGCGTTAATTCATAAATCATTTCCTTATTGTTGGCAAAACCGCCAGTAGCTAAGACGACCGCCTTCGCGTTGATGATTAATTCTTTCCCGTCCTTGGTCTTTGCCTTAACTCCGGCCACTTTCCCATCCTTCAGGATCAGCTCAGTGGCGGGGGTGCTCGTCATGATTTCGACCCCCAGCTTTTCAGCTGCAGGTTTCATGTGTTCGTTGATAACGGTCTCGCCAAACCCTTCATAAACGTGCCAAGTCTTGTTGCCAGCACCAGTACTAGTTACCGTCTCGAACTTTACTCCCATATCCATAAGCCACTGAATGTCTTCGCCAGAGTGCTTCATTACGTCTTTCCATAAATTCCCATCTACCCTGTAATTGGAAAACTCAAACTCTTCCCTCAATAATTCTTCCTGATTGACGGTGATGCCCATTTCCTTCTGAATCGGGCTTTCGCAGCCGAATATGCCTTCCGCAAAGTTCGTGCTGCCGCCCAGAACACTTTGTTTCTCCAGCAATATTACTTTTGCGCCTTGACTGGCGGCTTCGATGGCCGCTGACATTCCAGCCATGCCTGCGCCTACTACCACTACGTCCGCTTGTTTCGTGAGAGCGCTGCCCTCTTGCTTTTCGCTGCCAGCACCGCCGCAACCAACCAGGGTGAACATCATAGCTAGTACCAGGAATAACGCCAGTAACTTATGAGCTTGTTTCATAGTCTGCCGCCTCCTTTTCCTAAATTGCGTCATTATAAAGATCAACAAAGCTTTCAACATCTGAGTGCGAGACAGGGTTGCGCTTCTTACCAGGGAATCACGTGTATAAGCCTTGTATGAAGAGCGGCCTTTTCAGTTCGAACAGAGAGTTGGCAATCTCCGATACTCGGAACCCGTGACCGTGTTTGCTTCTCGGTGAATCACAAGCTAGTTCAAGTCGGCACTCCTTTCACCCCCTCAACAGGCCACCCTTCGGATCGTCAATTCTTTACGACTAGATTCACGCGCCAATTCCGCATCCTGTCGTCCATTCGACCTGCTCTATTCTTTGTGATAAATGCAAAAGTCGTGCCAACCGCGAAAGGCCGTTTTGCGGCAATTGGTAAATTTTGTGTCTCACAAAAACGTCTCACCAGTGTTTTTTGAGACTTAACTGAAGACATCTTGTGCTGTATCATAAGAAGTAAGACCAAAAACAACGGATTCGGTCAGGAAACGACACCGAGCATACCACTGCTCCATTAGATACCTGTGTTTCGTGATGAACACCGGCGCTGGAGGTGAAAATGACCAGTGGTCAAAACCGAAGACAAACTACGTCTTAATAGCATTCCGGTCTGATCGAGTCGGGTCAGTTTCTAAAACAGTTCATTTCTGACGAAAACCGGCAGTTTGGGATTGGCAGTCGCATGTGGGAACAAGTGGTGGGCTGAATAGGGGGAGTGGTATTGATGGAATCTAGTCAGATCCTGAGCCCTATAATAACGAAGCTCGAAACCGCCGAGAAACGAAATCTAAACAACAAAGCAAAAGCTTTGATTAAGACGGTCCTGGAGTATAAGGTAGATATACTCAATCACAAGAGTCCTGATTCAACCACCGATTTAGTGCGTGCCGAACTCCTTGAATCCTGGATGAGATCGAAGAATTACGGTCTTGATCTCTATGATTTTAACTTCGCTCCCATCCTGGATGACGCTCGCTTCAATAAACTTCTCGAGGAGAAGGAATTGCTTTTGATAGCTGCGGACCCTTACATTAGGGAATTAGAGAACATGATGTACAACAACCCCAGCATGATACTTCTTTCCGATGAAAACGGGGTCATGTTGCGCGTAGCAACAGGGGAGCACAAGTTTTTCAAGATGGCTACAGAAGAGTTCGAGTTAGTTCCTGGAGTCAAATGGTCAGAAGATACCGTAGGAACCTGCGCACACGTGATGACCCTCATCAAAGGAGTCCCCTACCAGCTGGCCAGCTCAGAACACTATTGCCAGAGTTACGAACGTTTTTCCTGCTCTTCCGCGCCTATCTGGGATTTAAACGGTAACATTGCAGCTACTCTTTCTATCGTCAGCCCTTATGTCCATCTTCAAACCTCGCATTCCCTAGGCCTGGTGACATCCATGGCTTGGGCTATCCAGAACAGGTTCCAGCTGGTATTAAACGGCCATTTGGTGGAAACACACCCCCAATCCGATCGCGACATCGTCTTAGCCGTCAATAAACGCGGTATAATAACTGCTGCTAATAATACTGCCAGAGAGTACTTTCGTTATTTGAATCCCAGTGTTATTGGGGTGCCCGTCGAGTCACTCCTCGGCCACCTGTCTTTCATGGATTCTGTATTAGCAGGGAATCCGGTACAGGACATGATAATCGAAACCGAGACCCAAAGATTACAATTGAAACTTGCCCGGCCTATTATCGACAACCGCGGCAGTATATACGGTCTGGTTTTAGTACTTTCAAAGACGATACCAACGCTCAAACACCGGATAGAGTCCAAGGCAACGGGAACTACCGGGTTGACCTTTGCCGACATTGTAGCGGAGTCCCCACAGTTAATAAAATCGATCTCTTTTGCTAAAAAAATTTGTAGATTAGACGCAAGTATTCTGATTCAGGGGGAAACTGGCACAGGTAAAGAAATATTGGCGCAGGCCATCCATAATGAGAGTCGTCCTTATGGTCCTTTTGTGGCCATAAACTGCGCTGCCCTACCGCGCAACTTGATCGAAAGCGAACTGTTCGGCTACGAAGGCGGAGCTTTTACCGGCGCGGAGCGTCGTGGGAGGCCAGGGAAAATCGAGATTGCCAATGGGGGAACTCTCTTTCTCGATGAAATAGGAGACCTGCCTCTGGAAGTGCAGGCCGTGTTACTCCGGGTCTTGGAGGAAAAGAAAATCATGCGGGTGGGCGGAACCCGTTACATTCCTGTGGATTTTCGACTGATAGCGGCTTCCAACCACGATTTGCTAGAACTGGTGAACAAACAACAATTTCGTCAGGATCTATATCACCGTCTGGCCGCATTTAAGATATACCTGCCGCCTCTGCGAGAAAGAAAGCACGATATCCTCTTACTAGCAGAGAGATTCATAGCTGATATTTCCCGAAAACAGCATCTGTCTCCTCCGGTGCTGACCGACGAAACGAAGGCTCTTCTGCTACAGTACTCTTGGCCAGGGAACGTGCGCGAATTGCAGAATTGCATTTTGTATGCAATTAACATGTCCGACGACGGTCGTATCAAACCCGAGGACCTCCCGGCCGAAGTTAGTTTGCTTTCAAATACCGCTGGTAGCACAAAACATGAAGAGGCGGATTCTTTTCTACTGTCCGAGTTAGACCTCAAGAAGCCGCTGCCCCCTGACCAGGAGAAAACCATGATGGTCTATGCTATAATTAAGGCCGGTTACCGCGTGTCAGATGCTGCGAAGATACTCAAAGTGAGCCGTTCCACGCTTTATCGGAAGATAAGAGAGTACGGGTTGGAAAATATTTTTGCTAGGAGAGCTCGTAATATCGTTAAGAAAAGCTGAACTTCTCAGTTTGGTCGTGAAGCCTACTCAAGAGTGCGCTAGCAGATGCTTTATCATTTTCTTCAATAACATGGGGCGGTATACCACACCTTGGCTAGGTTTCTATACCTCGCCTTTATTTCGGTCTGAGAAGCGCTCTCCGGGACTCCTAATATCGAATAGTAATCCTTTGAAATAGCCGATCTGAACCGCACCTTGGCAACCCCCTGAAATGGTTTGCCTACTGCTTGAAAGCAATTAGATCCCACGATTGGAAAAGCGATCACAAAAACCCAGCAGGAAAACACGCTCATCAACTTCAAAGACCGAACTAAACGAAGTGGTAATACAGAATTGCCGACATAACTTTGACCAGTTGTCCTGAGAAAGGAGCGGTTGCCTTTTGTGTTAATACAAAACTTCGCTAACTTTAGGTCTTTGTCACCGTACCGTGTATTCGCCAAAAGAACACTAGGCATATCCAACAGAGCAGTCACACTTGTCCACGACATGGAAACAGTGGTTTTAGGGTTAACATCACTCATACCGCAGGGCTTCAATTGGATCCAGCCGTGCCGCCTTGTTAGCCGGATAGATGCCAAAGAAGATACCTACCGCTGCTGAAAACACAAAGGCCAGCGCTATGGTCAACGGCGAAATCTCAGGAGGCAGCTTTAACATCAGGCATACAATGGCCGATCCAGCGATGCCTAGAATCATCCCTATGGTTCCGCCTATGAGGCTTAAGACTAAGGCCTCAATCAGAAACTGCACCAGGATGTCCCTTCGCCGGGCACCTACAGCCATCCTAATACCTACCTCGCGGGTTCTCTCTGTCACCGAGACCAGCATAATGTTCATAACGCCTACTCCGCCGACAAGCAGCGAAATCCCCGCGATCGCCCCAATAATCGTGGTCATAATACCCATCACGCGGTCAGCCACCGCCATCTCTTCCTCCATAGTAAAGGAACTGTACCGGTCCGTGGTATGGTGGCGCCTGTTCAGTATATTCTTGGCCTGTTTCACCGCTTCGTTGACCCTGTCCTTGTTAACCGCCTTTCCTTCAAGCTGGTCTACCCGCGAGGAGTTGAACAGGCTCTGCCAGTAGGAAAAGGGAATATAGACGTTTCTAACCTGTCCCTCCATGAAGATGCTTTCGCCAGCTTTGGCCACCCCGATCACCAGGGTCGGGGTATTCTTCAATAGTATCTTTTTCCCTATCGGGTCGGCCCGCCCAAACAGGTTCTCCCCCAGCTTTTCATCGATAACCGCAACTCGCCGAACCGCCCTGTTATCGATTTCCGAAAAGAAACGTCCCCGTGCAAGGTCTAAGTTGCGGACTTTAACAAAATCGCCAGTCGTTCCGACGGCCAGTACCTGTTTGCTCCCTCTGCGGCTCTTAACTTCTGCGTACTCATAACTAGAAGGGGCCAAGGCCAGTATGGCTGGCACTCGTTCCTTGATCACGCGGATATCCTGCAAGTTTATCCTTTCTGAGTCAGTGACCGTATCCGTGCTGACACTTTGGATGTAGATAACGAACAACGTGGATCCAATCTGTTCCATCTCGCTCAGCAGCTTGGATCTCCCGCCCTGCCCGATGGCCACCACCAGTATGACAGCAGCAACCCCTATCACGATGCCGAGCATGGTAAGAAACGACCGCATCTTGTTGACCCAGATACCCTCCAGCGCGATTCGAATGCTCTCCATCCAGTTCACAAGCTCGGCGCCTCCTCTATCGGCATCTTGGCCAGCACTTCTTCTGCGGAAACCGGTGTCGGAACCGGTTCATCTCTGACTATCCGCCCGTCGCGAAAATAGATAACCCGCTGGCAGTGCCTAGCAATCTCCGGATCATGAGTGACAAGAACAATCGTTGCCCCCTCGCGATTCAGATCCTGAAAAACGGCCATGATCTCCTCCCCCGAACGGGTATCAAGGTTGCCTGTCGGCTCGTCGGCTAGTATGAGGCTAGGGTTGTTCACGAGGGCCCGGGCAATCGCCACCTTCTGTTTCTGGCCGCCCGACAACTCATTGGGACGATGATTGCCGCAGTCGGCCAGCCCTACCCTAGCCAGGGCCTCCTTTGCTCTGTGCCGCCGGACATCGGTCGGCACGTTGGCATAGATCATAGGAAGTTCTACATTGCGTAAGGCAGTCAACCGCGGCAGTAGGTTGAACGTTTGGAAGACGAACCCGATACGCTGGTTTCTGATTTCCGCCAGTTCTTCTTCCCTCAGAACAGAAGTTTCTAACCCATCAAGGGTGTACGAACCGCTGGTGGGACGATCGAGACAACCGAGGATGTTCATCAAGGTGGACTTCCCTGACCCTGAGGGTCCCATCACCGCGACAAACTCGTGAGCGGCTACCTGCAAGTTAACGTCCTTCAGGGCATGCACCGCTAGGCTCCCGTTTTGATAAATCTTACTCAAGTTATTTGTTTTAATCATTGACTTCTCACCAAGGATCCGTCCTCAAGTTTTTCCGGAGGATTGAGTATCACCCTGTCCCCGGAGGACACCCCATCCAGAATCTCCACACGCATCTCGTCGCTAATCCCGGTTCTGACCTGCCGTTTCCGGGCTACCCCGTCCTTGACCACAAAAACAGCGCTTTCATTTCCATCTTCCACAATCGCCTCGTAGGGAACAACCAGAGCGGCTTTCCGTCTGGCAGTAGTGATGTTCAGGTCCACGTTATACCCTGGCCTGAGCAGTTCGGCGTTCCCAATCACACCTATTGTTACGGGCACAATGGTCTGTTCGCTCTGATTCTTGATCTTGTTTTCTGCCCGGGGAGCAATGTCCTTAACCCGCCCCCGGTACTTGTTGGTGCCCAAAGGTTCTCCCGTAATCTCCACATCCTGTCCCACAGCGAGCCGCAAGACATCAACCTCACTGATGTCGGCCTGAACCTCAAGGCTGCTTAGGTTGCCGATGGTAAACAGCGCCGTGCCGGCAGAGACAAACTGGCCTTTTTCTACAGTCCTTGCTAGGATGGTTCCGTCACACGGGGCCGCAATCCTGGCCGCCTGAAGCCGGTTAACAGCCAGTTTCCAGGATGCCTCGGCCTGTCTTACCCTCGCTTCATAAGACTGGCGACTGGCCGCCGCTTGGGCAAGGGCACTCTCGTACTGCGACTTCTTGAGATCCGCATCCAGCTGCGCCGCTTCCAGCTGTTCTAAGGATATTGCTCCGGCCGCGTACAGTTCCTGATTGCGTTTCAGCTTTTCTTTGGCGTTGTCGTAAACCAGCTTTGCCTGCTGCACCGCCGGTTCGGTCTCGCCCTTTGCCTGTAACACCGCCTGCGCCCGCGCCTCCATCAGCGCCGCCTCCGCCTGCTGTGCTTCCAGTATCAAATCCCGGTCATTGAACTGAAGCAGCACCTGTCCTGCCTTCACCTGATCACCTACTTTAACTTTTACGTCCTGGACGATGCCGCTGGTCTTAGCAGTGATGACCTCCTTATCACGAACCACAACCGTACCGGTAGTAAAAATGTTGGCTACCAAAGGGGCCTTTCTTACTACTGCCGTTTGAACCTCAAGCACCTCTTTCTGTCTGAAACGGTAGATGTTGATCCCGAACAGAAGGGCAACAATCGCCGTCATAGTGACACCGATGATGACCTTGTTACGTTGGTTGAAAGGAATCTGTGGCAAAAAAATCTCCTCCCCCGACGCTTCCCGAAAACTACCCTGGCGATGTGCCCGCGCGGCAACAAAGTAGCCTTCTTCCCTAGGTCAGGTTTCACCCGCTCAGCGGCAGCTTTGGACCAAACGCCCGCGCCAAAATCGCTGTCAAACCCAGGTACAGCACCCACAAGGTAAAGATGTACACCGCCGCACGCCTGGTTCCGATTTTTAGAGTTATCCCCGCTCCGATGGCTAGCAGAATGAGATTCCAGACCACAAACAGGTCAACTTTTGATAAAACCGCAAACAGCGCCCCGGACGTCTGTCCCCTGGGTAGAAGAACTGCCAAGCTTGTCTGTATCAGCATTAGATCTTTGGCCTGAGCAAACAACGACAGCAACATTTTGACCAGATTCCCAATAGCAGCCGGGACCCACGCCACAACAGCAACAGAAAACAGCGTTTTGAACGGGGTTCCGCGTACTGTGAACTGATCGATTAGCTTCAGTACAGCAGCTTCCATCAGCCAAATCAACAAGGGTACCACGATGGCCGTCGCTGCCGTGCTGACAGCGACCGCCTTCAACGATATCGCTATCTGCTCGGGAGGAGCATGAAGCTCTTCCAGCGTAATTCTGGTGAATTCCTTGACTTTAGGCAGCATCACCAAAGCTACGATGAGGTTCACCGCCACAAGCATGAGCACTGGTATAAGAGGCCGGGGTGCTTCTGCAACGGCTGCAAAGGCTTCTCCTGGACTTGTGACAACCTTGTACAATATCTGGATAGCTCCCGGTGCCTGTTTGGCTTTCTGGCTTTCCTCCATAAATATCAACCCCCACGGACTTCTTGGTCCCAATCATATTGGTTATTCTATTCTCCTTGTCGACTTCCGTTTCCTGCCGGATTCAACCAGTTAACTCGGGCCGCACTTCTTCCAGTCTCACTTCTCCTTCGTAGCAGGCCCAGAATACCTCTCTCTAAGTCCGGTTAATCCTTTCTACCACCCCGTTCAGCTTCGGGCTTCGGGATGGTAAACAAAGCAGCCTTATCCCATATTCCTTGCATGCTAACTCAAAATCGGCGTAAAACTCGCTCCCTCCATCTACCTGTATTGCCTTTATTTCAAACGGGCCAGGTAACCATTCCGGCAGAAATACGTGAAAGGTGGCCCTTAGAGTGGGCCCAAAAAAGAACAAGGTTGATGTGGCCGTTTTTAAGGCCTTGCATCCTGAGCTGGTTAAGCTGGATGAGCGAAAAAAAGAGGAACGGTTAAGGCTGGCTTGGCAAAAGGCCGGCGATATAGCGGCCATGTTGAGGCATAAGTGCGGGGCGCGGGAGGTTTACCTCTACGGCTGCTCGGCGTGGGGCGGTTTCGACGAGCATTCTGATATAGATTTATTGGCGGTAGGCCGTTTCCGGCAACTACGGGCAGGCTTACAATAAGTCCGACACCATAGCCAAACCGTTCAAAATCACCGTTTTTCATTTGCCCACTATGTATCAAATTTAAGCGTACCAAGCCATTTCACGGTTTCCGGATCATTATGCGATAAGAACAGGCTCTTTTTAGTGTCCAATGTTGCACTTTTTTCCATATCCTCTTGACTTAATTCAAAGTCGAATATGCCAATGTTTTCGATCATCCTTTCTTTGTGTACAGTCTTCGGTATTGTGACTATCCCCCTTTGGACCACCCAGCGTAAAATCACCTGCGCAACTGTTTTATTGTACTTTTTGGCTACAGATGCTAAAACTTCATTCTGAAAGATGTTGTTCCTGCCTTCTGCAAAAGGCCCCCAGGCTTCTGGCTGTATATTATACTTCTTCATGAACTCGATGCTTTCTGTTTGCTGGTAAAACGGGTGTATTTCAATCTGATTCACAGCAGGAACTACCTCGTGGTGAACTATTAAATCCATTAAACGATCTGGTTGGAAGTTACTGACTCCTATCGCCCTAACCAATCCCTCATGATAAAGCTCCTCCATAGCCCGCCAAGCACAATGGACATCACCAAACGGTTGATGAATCAAGTAAAGGTCGATATAGTCAAGCTGAAGCTTTTTAAGCGATTTTTCAAATGCTTTCTTGGTCGACTCGTAGCCCGCGTCTTGTATCCAAAGTTTTGTAGTAACAAAAAGTCCTTCTCTTTTCACCATACCTTCCTCGATTGCCCTCTTAATAGCCTTGCCAACCGCTTCTTCATTCATATAAGCGGCTGCAGTATCGATTAATCGATAACCTACCTTGATTGCGTCATAAACACACTGTTCACACTGCGTTAGGTCGGTAATTTGATAAACGCCGAAGCCCAGTATGGGCATTTCAACACCGTTGTTCAAAATCACCTTTTGCATGTTAATCCCTCCTGTTGAATTAATTACATTGCCATACGCAGTATTTCTACAATATCTTCCTTTCGCAGAGGGGGACGACCTGGAAGCCTTCCTTCTTCATCCCGAAGCACTTTCAGCGTCTCTTCCGCATAACCGAAAAGCATTTCCTTGGTAATTTCTCCAATGCCCAATTCCGACAGGCGTGTAGGACACCCTATGGAACGCAAAAACTCTTCAAACCTATCAATACCCTCCATAGCCAGGCTCAAGTCGTCTTTGCCCGTTGCCGCAAGGCCAAAAATATGCTGAGCAAATTTGGCAAACCGGTCGGGACGGAATCTTGCAGCAAAGCGCATCCAGGCCAGGTTCACGACTGCCAGCCCTGCTCCATGGGGGATATCGTAGAGCGCGGAAAGTGTATGCTCGATCATGTGAACCGGTGCTATATAATTTGTACCAACCTGAACCCAGCCGTTCAGGGCAACTATCGACGCCCACTGCACCTGAGTGCGCGCTTCCAGGTCACTTCCATCTCTAACCGCCTTTGGTCCCCACTCCAAGACAGTAAGAATCACTCCCTCGGCAAATCTGTCCTGAAGAGGAGTCCCGTCTATACCGTTAAAATAACCCTCTGTCACATGGGTTATTATGTCGCAAACCCCGAAAGCTGTGTGGTTCTTGGGCACTGTCACCGTAAGTTCAGGATCCACCACTGCCACACGAGGATAGAGAACCTCGGCCTTAACAAATGTTTTTAGCTTTTCTCCTTCATCGTCAATTGTGATCACCGCACCGTTGTTCATTTCCGAGCCAGTTGCCGCCAGGGTAGGAACAGTGATAATGGGGAGAGCTCGCTCTGGCAGCCTGGGCACTTTCCCTGCCCGCACAAGCATATCCCTGGGATGTCCTTCATAAAGGACTGAGGCTGCAATTACTTTTGAGGTGTCCATGACGCTACCGCCACCCATGCCTATAACCACATCACATGCTTCTTTTTTTGCCAGCTCTGCAGCGCGCACCACAGTTGACAGACGTGGGTTTGGCTCAACACCAGAGAATTCCACCACTGAAACACCCGCTGCTTTGAGACTTGCTACCGCTTGGTCAAATGCTCCGCTTTTCTTTACACTTCCTCCGCCAATGACGAGCAGTGCTTTTTTACCATACGGACGTACCGCTTTTTCTAACTGCGCCAGCGAACCCGCACCAAAGATGAGCCGGGTTGGATTATAAAATCCAAATTTCATCATAGGTAACATCTCCCTCCCTAATATTTTGTGAGATTAGTTTAATACTTGGAGTTAACTTTAAGGCAATACCTTTTGGAGTATAAATCTTAGCAACTACCTTTGGGTGTCTTTGTCAACGGACCTGTTGCCGAACCCCTATCGGTAAGGCTAAGTCAGTGAGAATGATAAGGAATTGGGTGACCATAGCCGGAGAAAAAATGCCGTTAAACCGGAGCTCTGCCCGGGTTCCTTTCGTTTACCTCCCATCCATTTTACCAACTGCCTGATATTGTGCGCCGCCAAAGCTAACAGGACCTGAGTATGTACCTTCGTACTACCAAACTTCGTCCGGATATTCTTTTACCGTCTTTTCCTGTTCATGATAAAATCTACCCTTTACTAAGGAGTCCAAGGAAGCATTAACTTGCATGACGGTAGCATCTACGAACACTTTTTCGCCTTGGATTAATCCTTGCTCCTGGCATACTTGGACAATGTGTCGGAAGAACTGTTCGTAAACCTCTCTTCCAAAACGAACCCGAGCTTTGGAAAGAATGCTGTGGTCAGGTGGTGTTTCGTCCAGGTCGTATCCAAGAAACCACATAAACGCTAAATTTAACCGACACTCTTCGGCAAGTTTCCTCTCGCTGATTATCCCGTACAGGTATCCGAGCAGAGCCATCTTGAAAATAACAACCGGGTCTACAGAGGGAGAACCGGTATGGCTGTAGTACGAACGGACGTAGTCGTAAATTTTTGCTGCAGGTTCCGCACATGCGCGGGGTGGGATTCCGCTACCGGCCGGTATGGGACCTGAGACACCCGGAAATGGTCGAGGCCTAGCCCCCTCATGACCCGGGGATTTTACGCCCGTCAGGACTCGGTCACACCGTTACGGTTTTGCCCCGCCAAAGAAAAGGGCACAAAGCCGGTTTTCGATGTCGTTCCAGTCGACAGGAGTGGGCTTGCCCAGAAAATGCAGGGCGGTTACTGCGGTCATGCCGAAAAAGGCGACGGCGAGGACTTCGGGATCTTGTCGGCGTATGGCGCCCTCTTCCATTCCCCGCAAGAAATACCCACCGATTAGGGCATAATACTCGGTCAAGAGCTCCTGGAGCCTCTGCTGGCGGTCTAGCGATCCCCAGGCTTCGGCCAGGATGACCCGGCATACATCCCAGTAGTCTGTGAAGAAAGCCAGGTGGACCTGGACCAGCTTTTCCAGTATGGCAGGGGTTTCTTCTTCGATTCCGGCCAGAGCTCGGTTTAGTCGTTGCTTCAGGATGGCCATCGCTTCGTCGATGAGAAAGAGGAAGATATCTTCCTTTCCCTTGAAGTAATAATAGACTGTACCTTTAGCCACGGCTGCGGCTTCGGCGATCTCGTCGACCGTGGTTTTTTCAAATCCTTTTTCGGCAAACAGGCGGGCTGCCGCTTCAAACAGCTTCTTTTTCTTTCCCGTGTCTTGGGGCGGGCTCTTGTCCATCAGGTACTGCTCCTTTTAAAGTTTATTTTCCCTCAGTCCGGTTCGTCGTACTGCTGCCACTGGACATTCCTTATCCTGCAGGTAGAGAGTACAGCCAGGCCAACGAACACCACTGCCATGATAGCCAGAACCAGGATGTCGGTCAATACCTCGTTCAAGCCTGCCGATTTCATGGTTATGGCACGGGCGGCGTGGGTCATCCAGGTGGCAGGGCATAAGTATCCGAAATACCGAACCCAGGCGGCCATGCTCTGGTGCGGCCAGGTGAATCCGGTAGCCAGAGCCATAGGCAGGTTGAAGAGGCAAATGACAGTGGTGGCCTGTACGGTGTCGCGGAAGACGCCGGAAAGGGCGTAGCCCAGGCCTACTACGGCCAGGCCAAACAGGGCCAAGGCCAGCCACAAAAGGAATATATTGCCGTGCACGGGCAGCCCCAGAAAAAGATGCGAACCGGCCAAGGCCAGGCCGCCGTTGGCCAACAGCACCAGGTAGTAGGGAATGACCTTGCCCCAGAATATCTGGGCATTGCTCAAGCCAGACATGGCAAAATGGACCCACGTGTTATCCTCTTTTTCGCGGGCAAGGGTGAGGCCTTCTCCTAAGAGGCAGGTTTGCTGGACCGCGATGACGACGAGCAGCAGGAAAAGGAAATAGGTATAGTTGTACGTGGGGTTATACCGCGACTCCGAGACGAATTGAATAGATTTGAGAACGTCTTCGGCCTGATCCGGTTCCAGGCCAGCCCCGAGCATGGTCTTGGACATCAGTTCGGCTCCTACCGAACGGTTCACCTCGGCCGCCGCTTTGCGAAGGTTGTACGCATAGATCAGGTTGCACCCGTCTATGATCACCTGAACCCGCGCCGGATCGCCTCTGGTCAGAGATTTTTCAAAGTCTTCGGGGATGACTACCGCGGCTCGAACGCGGTTTTCATCGAGAGCCCGGTCCATTTCCCGAATCGTATCGGGATAAAAAACGATGGCCATGCGGGGATGGGCTTCCAGCATGCGGACCAGCTCGCGGCTGGCGGGGCTGTGATCCCGGTCCACCACTGCCACGGGGATTTCCGTTAGAATGCCGGCACAGTAAGCCAGGCCGAACAGGGTCAAGTAGAAAGCGGTAGCAGCAAAGAGCACCATTAT
This sequence comes from Syntrophothermus lipocalidus DSM 12680, assembly GCF_000092405.1. NCBI lineage: Bacteria > Bacillati > Bacillota > Clostridia > Eubacteriales > Syntrophomonadaceae > Syntrophothermus > Syntrophothermus lipocalidus. The sequence goes on from NC_014220.1 coordinate 237,155, forward strand.
TATAAACTTGTCGCGGGTGATTGCCAGCCACTCCAGGTATGCTACGCTTGCTATGTTACGCAGGGATTGCACTTTAAAAACCTCCTGCTCGGAATTACAGGTTGCCGACAGAGGGCATTGAACCAGGTAACGGTCGGTTATTTTCAGGGCTAAAGCCGCCAGGACGCCACAGACCAGGCTGATGAGAGCCAGGTTGACGACATAAGGGCTGATGGCACTCCAGCCAGCTCCCTTCATGGTGATGGTTTGGAAAGCCTGAAGATACCAGGTCAGGGGCAGGCACTCCCCGATTATCCGGGCTACGGGATGCATGGCGTCCAACGGCCAGGTAAACCCCGACAGTATAAAAGAGGGCATGGCCATTACCATCGTGAACCGAACTGAGTTTATTTTAGCGGTCAAGGCTGAAACCAGGATGCCAAATAGCCCGACGGTTACCAGGAAAACCGCGGTGGTTAAGGCCAGGAGCCAGGCCGAACCGTGTACCGGAAGGCGGTACAGGCAGGCCCCGCCCAGGAGGATGAGCCCCGCCTGTGCCAGGGCTGTCAACAGGTAAGGCAGCAGCTTACCCGCGCAGATGAGACCGTAGCCGTAGGGCAAGGCGCGGTACTGCACCCAAGTTCCCATTTCCCTTTCCCGGGAAATGGTAGTAGCCACTCCCAGGAGGTAAGTCTGCTGGAGGATGTAAAAAGCCATGCCGAAAAGGAGGAAGAAGGCGTAGTTGTAAGCCGGGTTGTAGCGGGCGGTAACAGGAAACTGCACCGCTGTGAGGATGCGTTGAACCTGCACGGTCAAAAGCCCCCGGGAAAGGAGAAGCCTGCTGCGCAGGGTGGCGGCCAGCTCGTTTATCACGTCCCCGGTGGCTGAAGTGGCGATGTTGGTGAAAACCATGTTGCTCCCATCGATGATGGTCAGGATGCGGGCAGGTTCTCCCCGCCCCGCCCGGCGGTCCAGGTTCTCGGGGATAACGACCGCCACCCGGGCTTTTTCTTCTTTGAGCCAGGATTGGGTTTGTTCATAATCGGCGGCGTAACCGACCACCTCGAGGGACGGATTGGCTTTGATGGCTTGGATTATTTCCCGGCTCATGGGACTGCGATCGAGATCCAGGATAACGGTGGGGATGTGGACAATGACCTGATCGCGGTAGACACCGCCTAAAAATATTAGCATCAAAAGAGGAACTGCGATGAAGATCACGGTCAGCGTCCGGTTACGCAGCAGGCACAAGGTTTCCGCATAGGCAATTCCTGCCAAAGCACGCAGCCGCATCAAACCCTGCCTCCCTCCTGTTCTTGCGAAGGTGCGGCCTCACGCTCACCGCTGCGGGCAAACAATTCGAAGAACTCCTGGGGCTGGTACACGGTAAGACTCCCTTCTCGCAGATACCCGATGCGGAGACTGCAGGCACGAGCCAGGGTCCTTATTTCTTCTAGCCGGTCGGTGGCCCATATGCAGGTACTGCCTTCATCTACGCGGCGCAGAAGGGCCTCGATGATAACCTGGGCCGAGTCGGGGTCGGTACGGGCCAAGATGTCGTCCAGGAGGAGGAGCTTCGGTTCATTTATGAGGGCGCAGGCCAGGCTCACCCGCTGTTTTGCTCCCTGCGGCAGGTGCGTCACCCGGCGGTTTTCTAACGCGCCTAGACCGAGCTCCTCCACCAGTAACGGCACCAGGCGGGCAAGATCAGACGCAGGTATTCCCTTCATCATACCGATAGCCTGCAGGTTCTCACAGGCGGTAAGGCGGGGAAAAAGGCTGGGGAACTGGGTTACCAGGCCGATCTCCCGCCGGTCACAGGTCTGGACCTTGCCCCAACGGTAGGGGAGGAGACCCGCGAGAACCGATATTAGCGTGGTTTTGCCAGACCCGGAGTAACCGAACAGGGCGAATACCGTCCCGGGACCGGCCTCAAAATCCACTCCATTCAACACCGTTTCCCCTCTATATGCACATGTCAATCCGGAAACCCGTACCCTAGACTCAGCACTACTCATCTGCCGAAAACCTCACTGTCTCGGTCATTCCCGTTTTCAATTCCAGATCCGGATTGGGGATACTTACTTTTACCTCGAAGCTGCGGATGTCCCGGTCATACTGGTCATTTACCGCCTTTTGGGTGGCGAAATCGCCGGCAGGGTTGACCCATTTGACTACGCCGCCGAACTCCCGGTTGTCAAAAGCCGCGACTTTGACCTTCGCTTTGGTCCCCGGTTTGACGCGGCCGATTCTATTTTCGCCGACGAATACCTTGACCCATGTGTTTTTGAGGTCGGTGATGCGCAGAACCGGTGTGCCGGCACCTACGGTTTCCCCCGGTTCCATAAGGCGCAGGGTAACTATTCCGGCCAGAGTCGACTTAAGGGTAGCGTTGTTCAAGTAAACCACGGCTTCGTCGTACTTGGCTTGAGCCAAGGCTACCTGAGCCTGGGCGGCGGCTACGTCGTTTTCGCTCAAGGTCACCTGCAGTTCTCCCGACTTGGCTTTTTCTAAGGCGGCCTGCGCCTGGGCCAGTCGCGCGAGAGCGGCTTTGTATTCGGCTTCGGCCTTGTCTTTATCTTGCGCGGAAACGGCTCCGCTGGCATAAAGGTCCTGGATCCGCTTCCAGGTGGTTTCACAGATGTCGAGGTTGGCTTGCGCTTGTCTGACCGCTGCTTCGGCTTCTTGTACCTGGCTTAAGCTGACACCGCTCTGCAACCCTACAGCGTTTTGAGCCTTGATCAGCTCGACCTTGGCCGCCTCCAGAGCGGCTTTGGCCTGGGCTACTTGGGTCTTGAGCTCGTCTGTTTCCAACGTGGCCAAAACCTGACCCGGTTTTACCTCGTCTCCTTCGTCTACAGCGAAACAGGCGATTTTACCCGGGACCTTGAAAGCTACCATCACCTCGTCCGCTTCGATATTACCGGTTACTTCCAACTCGGCGCCCCTGCTGGCCAGCAGTTTTTGCTCACGGTAATTGAGCCATCCAAAGGTCGTCAAGCTCAAAGCGAGCAATCCTACCGCTACGAGGGCGATGACGCGATAAGGGTTGTATGTACCGCGGTTTACAGGCCTCTGGTCCATGCCGTCTCCTCTCCCCGTATGTACTGACTGGTCAGTTTAATTTTAGGAAGTTTATTCCACGAAGTCAACCGGTTTTTGGTTTGCCCGGAGGCTAGTTTTTGCGAAGCATGTATAAAGGATGTATAATGTTTGCGTGAGTTGGGGAAGGGGAAAGGAGTAGAAATAATGGGGATCAAAGACGTGCGTGAGTATCTTCGGCAGTGGGATAGGGAGAAGGATATTTTGGAATTCGACACCTCGAGCGCTACGGTCGAGCTGGCTGCTCAGGCGGTAGGAGTAGAGCCGGCCCGGATTGCCAAGACCTTGGCTTTTAAAAACGGGGAAGGGGCTTTGCTGGTGGTCGCTGCGGGCGATGCTAGAGTCGACAACAAGAAATTCAAGCAGGAGTTCGGGTTCAAGCCCCACATGCTGAGCCCAGACGAGGCCTTGGCCCTGACCGGGCACCCGGTGGGCGGAGTCTGTCCGTTTGGACTGAAGCAGGACGTGCCTGTTTTCTGCGACGTGTCGCTCAAACGGTTTGATACGGTCTTTCCCGCCTGCGGCAGCAGCAACTCGGCCATCGAGCTCACCTGCGAGGAGCTCGACCTCTACTCGCGGAACGTGAGGTGGGTCGACGTGTGCAGGGGCTGGGCCTAACGCAGGGATTGAGCCGAGGTGTAGGCTAGGAGCAGCTTGACGATTTCTTTTATCAATTCGAGTTCCTGGGAAGAACAGCGGGCGAGGAGCTCCGTGAGCTCGGGGTCGGGTTTGCTGGAAGCAAAGTAGTGCGTGTGGCCCGGGTCGCCCACAGAAAGGATATTGTCGTTTTGGGCCCCGGTTAACAAATAATCGGGAGAGACGCGAAGACAGAAAACAAACCTCATGAAAACCGCAAGACTCATTACCCGTTCACCTCGCTCCAACTGACCGACATAGTAATCAGAAACCCCGATGATTTCGGCCAGTTGGCTGCGGGATAGCCCGAGTTTCTGCCTTTGTTCCCTTATTCTTCGACCGAGAGCTTTCAAATCCAATTGCATCGCAATCTCCGCAAAAATGTACTCAAAATAACTTTAACGGACTTGAGCGCCTATCTGAATAGGCAACGAGCTCATAAATAGAATTTGCTCTAAGCATATATTTCATGTACAATTTTGCTTTGAGACTAACTTGTCGTGTTCAAAATACCAGTTGGGGAGGATTAGGGTTGGACGTGAAAGAAAGAATCGAACTTGCGCGCACACTTCTCAATAATGCGGCCAGGATGAACGCTCGTAAGGAGCTGATTTACAGGCTCAGTCAGAAGGTTGACCAGTACGTGGTCGAGTACATGCGGAAGGAGTTGAAATCGGAGGACAAAAGCAACTAGGTTGCTGATTCGGGGACATGTGTGAAACCTTATGGCAAGGGGCGTTAAACAGGCAAGGAGTTTTGGAAACGGGCCGGTTAACGCCCCTCGACCGTCTGGGCAATCGAATTTTCGTCATCTCGCGAGATGCTACCCGGAGGCTTGCTTTTTGAAAGTCAACGATGAGGAAAAAGCGTGACCGGGAATTTTCCCGGTCACTTTCACGCTTTTTAGTAGTTGTCGCAGGCCGGCTCGTAGTAACCGCGGGGATGGGCGCAGGCCGGGCAGACTTCAGGCGGCTCAGGACCTTCGTGTACATACCCGCAGTTGCGGCAGCGCCAGCGGATGGGCTCATCGCGGCGGAACAGGGTTCCTTCATTAAGCCGCTTTAACAGGGCCAGGTACCGCTTTTCGTGCTCTTCTTCCACTTCCGCTATTTCCCGGAAGACATCGGCGATGTCGTCAAAGCCTTCTTCCCGGGCTATTTTCTCAAACTCTTTGTACATGGTGGTATGTTCGTAGTTTTCGCCTTTGGCCGCTTCCTCCAGGTTTTGGGCAGTAGTGCCTATGCCTTCGAGGAATTTGAACAACCGCTTGGCGTGCTCTTTTTCATTGTCGGCGGTTTCGAGGAAGATGCCGGCAATCTGTTCCAGTCCTTCTTTCTTGGCCTGGCTCGCGAAGTAGGTGTATTTGTTGCGGGCTTGGGACTCACCGGCAAAAGCTGCCCAGAGGTTGGCTTCGGTCTTCGATCCTTTCAATTCCATCCAGTTCGCCTCCTTTTGCTTAGTTTCTGTAAGTACCATTATCATACCAGTTATTTCTATAAAATGCGACTCCAATACATTCCTTGTCCATATTTTCAGTACCGGAATTTGCTTCGAGAACTTTTGCAGGGTGGCTTCTTTCCGATGCTTTAAACCGGTGGCGAAAATAAGCCTATAAGGTATAATCATTAATAACAGCAGCACATCGTGAGATTAACCCGGTGGGGGTGCCGACAAGGCTGAGAGGCATGATGCCAACCCTTAGAACCTGATCTGGGTAATGCCAGCGGAGGGAAACGGGGGACGAACATCACCAGGTGATGGTCAACCGCACTCTCTTCGGGGAGTGCTCGTTTATTTTTGGGGAAAGAGGTGGAGGCCATGACACCGGACGAGGTGCACAAAGTTCTTACCATAGCCGGTTCGGATTCGGGAGGCGGGGCAGGGATACAGGCGGACCTCAAGACTTTTGCGGCTTTAGGGGTCTACGGCACGAGTGTGATCACCGCGGTTACCGCTCAGAATACCTTGGGAGTTCAGGGCGTGGGTGGCATAGACCCGGCTCTGGTGGAACAGCAGATGGACAGCGTGTTCCTTGACATAAAAGTGGAGGCAGCCAAGACGGGGATGCTTTACGATGAGGGCATCATCCGGGCCGTGGCTAGAAAGCTGGGGGAACACCGGGTCAGAAATGTAGTTGTGGATCCGGTGATGGTTTCCACTACCGGACACCGGCTGCTCTTGCCGGAAGCGGAACGGGCCATGCGCGAGTTGATGATGCCGGCAGCCGACTTCGTCACTCCTAACCCGGATGAAGCGTCGGTCCTGTGGGGGGCTAGCATCCGTAAGGAAGCGGATCTGCACCAGGCGGCCCGGGCTATACGGGATATGGGAGCACGGTTCGTGATCATTACCGGGGTAAAGCGAGGGGAACGTTGTCTAGACCTGGCCTTCGACGGGCGGGAGTTTCGAGAACTGGAGGGTCCTTATATTCCTACTCCTAACACGCACGGGACCGGGTGCACTTATTCGGCAGCCCTGGCCTCGTTTCTGGCCTACGGGATGGAACCTTGGGAAGCGGCCCAGGCGGCCAAGGATTTTGTAACTACCGGGCTCCGCTATTCATACAGTCCGGGAAAAGGATCCGGGCCAGTCAATCACTCGGCTTTGTACTATCCGGGGACAGTGGCCGACCGGGCGGTGGCTCGGCTGCGCAGCCTGGTTTTTGCGAACTGGAGAAAAAGGCCCGAGCCGGGACGCGAGCCAGTCTTAAATCTCATCATAGGGAGCCCTTGGTGTAGCGGGCAGGACTACGCAGAGCTGGCTGAAAAGGCCATACGGATGGGAACCCGAGTCATTCAACTGAGGGAAAAGGAAAAGGATAGCAGGGAGATGATAGAAGTAGGTCTACGGGTAGCCCGATCCTGCCGGGAACACGGTGCGATCTTCATCGTCAATGACCGGGCAGATGTGGCTGTTGCCGTGGGAGCTGACGGCGTGCACTTGGGGCAGACTGATATTCCGCCCGAGGTCGCCCGAGCCATGATGGGCCCGGGCAAAATCGTTGGGGTATCGGTGAGTACCGTTGAGGAAGCCAGGGCGGCGATAGCGGCAGGAGCTGATTACCTGGGGTTGGGGCCGGTATTCGCGACGGCCAGCAAGCAGGACGCGGCTCCTCCCTGTGGTCTGGAAACGGTGCGGCAAGTGGCTAGCTTTTCTCCGGTGCCGGTGATAGCCATCGGGGGAATCACGCCTGAAAACGCGCGCGAAGTTCTCAATGCCGGGGCAGCGGGAGTTGCTGTTATTTCGGCGGTCTGGGACAGCCCGGATCCCTGGGACCAGATGCGGAGGTTCATAGAGATGATGCGGATTTGAGACAATTGAGACGCAGACGGACGCAGGATTGGAGGAATTGGAGTGACGCAGTTAGAAAAGGGAAGACAGGGAAAGATAACCCAAGAGATAGAATCGGTAGCAAAGGCCGAGGGGATTCATCCTGAGGTACTGCGGCAGCGAGTGGCTGAAGGGTTGGCGGTTATACCGGCCAATCCTAACCACCGGGGCTTGGTGCCTTGTGGTATCGGACTGGGCCTGCGCACAAAAGTGAATGCTAATATCGGCACATCGCCTGTGTTTCCCGATTGGCAGACTGAGGTAGAAAAACTGGAGGCAGCTTTAGCTGCGGGGGCGGATACGGTGATGGATCTCTCTACTGGAGGGGATGTTAAGATCTGCCTGCGCGAGATACTTAGCCGCAGTCACGTGCCAGTGGGTACTGTGCCGGTGTACGAGGCGGCGGTGAGGACCAGAGAGAAGTCTCGCCCGGTAGTAGAAATGGAGCCAGAGGAACTTTTTGCGGTCATCGAGGATCAGGCCATAGCCGGGGTAGACTTTATGACCGTGCACTGCGGGGTAACCCGGAGAATAGTCGAAGGGCTGAAGCAGCGCCCTCGCCTTGCCGGAATCGTCAGCCGGGGCGGGGCCATAATGGCCGGTTGGATGCTGCACCGAGGAGAGGAGAACCCGCTATACGCCCAGTTCGACCGGCTGTTAGAGATATGCCGCGAGCACGACGTTACCTTGAGCCTGGGAGACGGGCTACGGCCGGGGTGCCTGGCAGATGCTACCGATTGGGCCCAGCTGCAGGAACTGATGGTTCTGGGAGAGTTGGTCTTGAAGGCGCGCGAGGCCGGGGTGCAGGTTATGGTGGAAGGGCCGGGACACGTGCCTTTGAACCAGGTTCAGGCCAATATCCAGCTGCAGAAGCGGCTGTGCCACGGGGCTCCTTTTTACGTCCTCGGCCCTATCGTGACCGACATAGCCGCGGGGTATGATCACATCGCTGCTGCTATCGGAGGGGCCCTGGCGGCTTGGGCAGGGGCCGATTTTCTCTGCTACGTCACCCCGACCGAGCACCTGGGGCTGCCCACGGGTGAGGATGTGAGAGAAGGGGTCGTGGCCTCGCGCATTGCCGCCCATGCGGCGGACATCGCCAAGGGGCTGCAGGCAGCCTGGGCCCGCGACGAGGCTATGGCTCAGGCCCGGCGCGAACTTGATTGGGGGAAGCAGTTCGAGCTGGCGCTTGACCCTGAGAAAGCGCGGCAGATTCGCCGTGAACGTAACCCCTTTGACCAGGAGGTCTGTTCCATGTGTGGGGAGTACTGCGCGATCGACTTGGTAAACAAGTATTTGTAGCCACAGATTTATAGCCACAGATTCACACTGATGTATTTTGAATCTTAGCTAATACGATGTCCAAGTTAATCAGTGTCTAATCAAATAATCATCAGTGTTAATCTGTGGGCATCTGTGTTCATCTGTGGCTAGAAAGGAGGATGACTGGTGATTGCTAACAGCGTTACGGAACTGATAGGGAAAACCCCGATCATGCGGCTGAACAAGCTGGCTGGCCCGGAGGCGGCCGAGGTGCTTTTGAAACTAGAGTTTTTCAATCCTGGAGGGAGCATCAAGGACAGGATAGGGACTGCCATGATCCTGGACGCCGAGGCCAAAGGGCTCATTAAGCCGGGAGGCACGATAGTTGAGCCTACGAGCGGAAACACGGGCATCGGCCTGGCGGTGGCAGCAGCAGCCCGGGGTTACCGCCTGGTCATTGTCATGCCCGACAGCATGAGCGCCGAGCGGCGCCAGATGCTTAAAGCCTACGGGGCCGACCTGGTACTGACGCCCGGGGACCAGGGCATGGCCGGAGCGGTGCGGAAAGCCGAAGAGTTGGTGAGAGAAAACCGCGGCTGGTTCATGCCTAACCAGTTTGCCAACCCCTCAAATCCGGAAATTCACTACCGCACTACCGGACCCGAAATCTGGCAGGCGGTGGAAGGACGGCTGGATTACTTCGTGGCCGGAGTCGGCACTGGGGGGACACTTACGGGTACTGCACGTTATCTCAAGGAGAGAACGCCGGAACTCAAGGTCATTGCGATAGAGCCGAAGAACTCGCCGGTGTTATCTGGGGGTCAGCCTGGGTTGCATCTTATCCAGGGGATTGGCCCTGGCTTTGTTCCCGAGGTGCTGGACATGAGCCTGGTGGATGAAGTGGTGCAGGTGAGTGACGAGGACGCCTACCGGATCACCCGGCGGCTGGCCCGCGAGGAAGGGCTTCTGGTCGGGATTTCGTCCGGAGCCGCGGTATGGGCTGCCCTCGAAATAGCCGGTCGCCTGGGCAGTGGTCACCGTATCCTGGCTATAGCTCCGGACACCGGCGAACGTTACCTGTCCACGGGCGTTTTTGATTGATGATTGGACGCGGATTGACGCAGAAATCAAGGAACAGCCACAGATGGACACAGATGTTTTCCTAATATTAGGAATCAGTTGCTTTGTTCTGATAGAGAATCATATTCTAGCTCTGAATAGATTCTTCTGATGTAGCATCTGCTTACGAAAAGGGGAAAGTCGCAGTTTATGATGACATTTTTCAAGTATCGTGAATATCTGCGTAAATCAGCGTCTAATGAAAATCAGTGTTCATCTGTGGCTTGTGGACGCTATCGCCAGTAAAACAGGTATAGGTACAGGCTCGATAAGACTATTGACAGCAGCATCAAGGGAAAGCCGAGTTTCAGAAACTCGATGAAGCCGATGGGACGGCCGTATTTGGCGGAGATGCCGGCTACGATGACATTGGCTGAAGCCCCGATAAGGGTGCCGTTGCCGCCCAGGCAGGCGCCCAGGGATAGGGACCACCACACGGATTCCATCGGGATATGGCTTATGCTGCCAACGGTTTGCAGTAAAGGTATCATAGCCGCAGTAAAGGGGATGTTGTCTACGAAGGCGGAGGCTACGGCTGAGAGCCAAAGCACCAGCAGGCCCGTTGCTACCAGGTGGCCGTGCGTCAGTTCCAGAGATTTTTTCGCTATGGCTTCGATAACTCCGGCGTGCTCCATGCCCCCGACCATTATAAACAGCCCGGCAAAGAAGAAAATGGTGGTCCAGTCTACAGTCAAGAGAACCTCTTCAGGGCTGTCGGCTGGCCACAGCATCAAAAGGGCGGCCCCGGTCAGGGCGATGGTAGCCGACTCCAGGTGGAGAGCCTGGTGCAGGACAAACCCCAGCATCGTAAGCCCCAGGACGACCAGGGATCTTTTCATCAAGGCTCGGTCTTTGATATATTCCTCGTCGTTAACAGCCATAATGCTTGCCGTTTTTTCGGGAGAGGACAGGAGCTGCTTGCGGAACATAAGCACCAAGATGCCCAGGGTGACGGCCAGGATAATGACGGCCGGCAGAGTCACGTTGGCGAGGAAGTCTATAAAACCAAGACCGGCGGCGCTTCCTATCATTATATTAGGGGGATCACCGATCAGGGTAGCGGTGCCGCCGATGTTGGATGCCATGATCTCGGCGAAGACCATGGGAAATGCCGGTACCTCCAAGCGGTCGGCGATGGCAAAGGTGACGGGAACTACCAGGAGCACGGTGGTCACATTGTCCAGGAAAGCGGAGGCCACAGCGGTGAAGAGCGCCAAGGCCACCATAATGAGGACCGGTTCGCCTTTGGCCAGTTTGGCAGATTTTATGGCCAGGTATTCGAACAGGCCGCTTTGCCGGGTTATACCTACGATTATCATCATACCGGTGAGCAGGCCGATGGTGTTCCAATCGATCGAGGCAAAAGCCTTCTCCTGGCTCAGTATCCCAGCCCACACCACTATGACACCGCCGATCATAGCGATAACGGTGCGGTGTACTTTCTCCAGCATGATCATGGCATAGGCGGCAAGAAATATGCCGATGGACAACCAGAATTCCATCATACCCACCTCCAAACCAACCACTATGATAGCTAGACTGGAGCATTTTGTCAAATCAACCATAGGGACGGTTCTTCTGGTTGACTTTTGCTGACTGCAGGTTCCCGGAGGCCAGCAAGCTCCGCGAAGCCGGAACCGAGACTTAGCACCCTAAAATAAACCGCAGGAACCGTCCCCCTGGTTTGTCTATGCAAGCCTGTTTTCCCGAAGCCGCCAACACGGTATGATATATATAATGTGAAAGTGCTAAACCTGAATACCTCGGGACGAAGGAGGAGTGTTCGTGGTAGGGTTTTCCGGCTTCACTTCTGGTTCGACTAAAACTTACAAAAACCGGGCTTACGGGATAAGCCTGGAATACCCCAGGGAGTGGAAGAAGAAGGAAGGGGATAAAGGGGTAATAGTGATGTTTCTGGCCCCCAAGGATGCAGGCAGCAGCATGTTTCAGCCTAATTTCAACATTACCGTGCAGGAGTTGTCGGGGACGGAGACTGACCTGGACCAGTACGTGCAGTCTATGACCGAAAAGGAAAAAGAGATAATCCCTTCCTACCGGCTGGAGACCATAGAAGCGGCCGAGCTGGCTGGGCAGCCCGCCCGCCGGATAGTTTTTACCAGCAAACAAGGGTATGTGAATCTAAAGGTCGTTCAATTGTGTACTCTGCTGGGAACCAGGGCTTATGCCCTCACTTTCGCGGCTGAGGAAAACGGGTTCGACGAGTTATGGCCAGCAGCAGAAGGGATGATAGGTTCTTTCGCCGTTTCGTAACAGAGGGAGTGGTTGGAGTGAAACTCTACAGAGCCTGGGCTATGGTAGATAACGACATTGTCTAATGCTCCCGGAGAGGCAAGGGGGATTATATGGCTAAACTGATAGTTAGACAGGCGGTGTTTCGCACCCGGTCCAGTTCCTACCGGGCAGTGATAAAGAGAAACAAACAACTTGAGATAATAAACGAGATCGCGCAAAACATAACCCTAGAAATGTTGTGATGTATTATTAGTTTAACGGCTTGCAGGTAATGATAGTATTTGTTATCATAATGGCCAATGAGGACTTACATAAGAGATCATTATAATTATAATTACAATATGTTGGATTTTGCTGCGCTCGGTAGTAGATGATAAAGTAACGGGGATACCGAGAATATTCAGACGTTTGGGCAAGGGGGAAATGGAGGTTGTCTGATTCTGCGACCTTGGGGGTATTCTTTTTCCTGGCTGCGGCTTTTCCGATCGCGGCCCTAGCGGCGGCGTGGGTGTTTCGCAGGAAGCCTAAAGTAAAAAAAGGAGACGAAAAGCTGCTTCCCTACGAGTGTGGGGTTGATAGTATCGGCCCGACTTGGGGGCGTTTCCGGGTTAACTATTTCCTGTATGCCCTGGTATTTCTGGCGTTCGACGTGGAAATCGTGTTTCTTTTGCCGTGGGCGGTAAAATTCGGCCGGCTCGGCTTGTTCGCTTTGATCGAGATGCTCGTTTTCATTATAATACTGGTTGCCGGGCTCTGGTACGCGTGGAAGGAGGGGGCTCTGCGGTGGTACTAGACACGGGTCCGAACATTATCGTAACTACTCTCGAGAAGATCTGGAACTGGGGACGTTCCCGTTCTTTTTGGCCTTTGACCTACGGCTGCAACTGCTGTCCGATCGAGATGATGGCCGCCGGAGCGGCCCGGTTTGACATCGCCCGTTACGGCTACGAAGTCTTCCGCGCTTCGCCCCGCCAGGCCGACCTTTTAATCGTGGCCGGCCCGGTTACCTTGAAGATGAAGCCGGTAGTAGAGCGGGTATGGGCCCAAATGCCGGAGCCGAAGTGGGTTCTGGCCATGGGCAACTGCGCCACCAGCGGGGGACCGTTCAAGGACGGGTACAGCGTTCTTCCCGGTTGTGATTCTTTTCTTCCGGTCGACGTGTACGTGCCCGGTTGCCCGCCCCGGCCTGAGGCCTTGTTTCATGGGCTTTTGGAGCTCAAGAAAAAGGTAGAATCCGGACAGTCTGGGCGGGGGTATAAGGGATGAAGGTTTTGAAGGGAGTAGTAGAAGACATCAGTCAGGTGTTCGGGGACCAGGTTCTGATAGAAGAGGGGGCGGGTTTTACTGTTATAAGGGTCATTTGCCCGCAGGTTTCGTTACTCATGAGACGGTTGAAAGAGATTCATGGGTTTAATTACCTGGCCAATCTCACGGCAGTTGATTACCGGGACAGGTTCGAACTGGTTTATCATGTCTACGCGGTGCCCGAAAACCGCGGGCTCGTGGTTAAAACCAGCGTTTCGAGAGAAGAGCCGGTTGTGCCCTCGGTAGTGTCGGTGTGGCCGGCTGCGGACTGGCAGGAGAGGGAAGTGTTCGATCTCTTAGGGATAAGCTTTGAAGGGCACTCCAACCTGAGAAGGATACTCCTGCCCGAGGGTTTCGAAGGGCATCCCTTGCGCAAAGATTTTCCGGCTGAGAGGTGATGAGAGTGCTCAGTGCCGAAAGAATGGTCATAAATATAGGTCCTCAACACCCGAGCACCCATGGGGGACTGCACGCCGAAACCGTACTGGAAGGTGAACTAGTAGTGGACATGGCGGTGCACGTGGGCTACGTACACCGTTCGTTTGAGAAGATAGCCGAAAGCCGCACTTACAGCCAGTACATACCTTATACATCGCGCCTGGATTACCTGGCCAGCCACCTGCCCACCCTGGGCTATGTTCAGGCAGTGGAAAAGCTGGCCGGCATCGCGGTCCCGGAAAGGGCGGAGTACATCCGGGTGATTATGGCGGAGCTTTCGCGGATAGCCTCTCATCTGCTGTATATCGGCAGCCTGGCCATTGACCTGGGGGCTACCACCGGGCTCATTTACTGTTTCCGGGACCGGGAACGTATCATGGACATGTTCGAGATGACGAGCGGGCAGCGGCTGATAGCTTCTTACATGCGACTGGGCGGAGTGGCAGAGGACCTGCCGGACGAGTTTTTCCCAGCGGTGAAAAGTTTCCTCGCTGACCTGCCGCAGATGCTGGAGGAATATGACCGGCTGCTCTTCGGAAACGAGCTTTTTCAGGCCCGGCTGAAAGGTGTGGGCCGGCTCTCAGCCCAAGATGCCATAGCCTACGGTACCAGCGGGCCCAACTTGAGGGCCTGCGGCGTCGCCTACGATATTCGCAAGGCCGAGCCTTACGGCATATACGAGCGTTTCGAATTCGAGATCCCGGTGGGAACCGAAGGAGACTGCTGGGACCGGACGATGGTGAGGGTAGAAGAGATAAAACAGAGCGCTCGCATCATAGAGCAGGCCCTGAGGGGGCTTCCCAGGGGCGATATTCGGGGCAAGGTTCCCAGGGTCTTGAAGGTGGAAAAAGGGCGCGAGGTGTACCACCGGATCGAATCGTCCAAAGGGGAACTCGGCTACTATATAGTGGCCGATGGGGGAGAAAAACCTTACCGGCTGCATATAAGGGCCCCGTCTTTCGTGAACCTGATGGTTCTGCCTCTGATCTCGAAGGGCGGGCTGGTGCAGGACGTTATTGCCAATATCGCTACCTTGGACCCGGTTTTGGGAGAAGCTGACCGCTGAAGAAGAGGACGAGTAGGAGGGGTAGGGGTGGCTCAGATAGAAACCTTGTTTGTCGACACGGCGCATATACTGCTGGCTTGGCTCACGCGGTGGGGTTTAAGCCGAGAGGCTGCTGATCTCGTGTTGCTGTTCGTACAGTTTGCCTGCCTGGCGGGGATCATAACCGTGAACGTCATCGTCTTAGTGTGGCTGGAGCGTAGGGTTTCGGGATTCATCCAGCTGCGGCTGGGACCTAACCGGGTGGGGCCTTTCGGAACCCTGCAGACCGTAGCCGACGCCCTGAAGCTGCTTACAAAGGAGGATATCGTACCTTCTGGGGCAGACCGGCCTTTGTTCAAGCTAGCGCCGGTGCTTTTCATGACCGTGGCGGTAATGCTTTACGCAGTACTGCCGTTCGGCCGCGGCATGCAAGTGGTGGACTTGAACATAGGCCTGTTCTATTTCCTTTCCCTCGGTTCTCTGGCTACCATCGCTCTCCTCATGGCGGGTTGGGGGTCCAACAACAAGTGGTCGCTTTTAGGAGCGATGCGCTCGGTGGCCCAGATAATCAGCTATGAGATACCCCTCGTGCTTTCGCTTCTCGGCGTGGTGATGATAGCCGGGTCGCTTCGCCTTTCGGATATCGTGGCTGCTCAGGAGAAGGTCTGGTTCATACTGCTGCAGCCGGTGGCATTTATCACCTATTTCATCGCTGCCACCGCCGAGCTGAACCGGGCTCCTTTCGACATGCCGGAAGCAGAGCAGGAACTGACTGCCGGAGCTTACACCGAATACAGCGGTATGCGCTGGGCTTTGTTCTTCCTGGCGGAGTACACGAACCTGTTTGCGGTTTCGGCTCTGGCTGCGACCATGTTTTTAGGCGGGTGGCATGGGCCGGGGCTGCCCTCCTGGCTCTGGATCGTGATCAAGACCTACGGGTTGATGCTGGTGTTTATGTGGATCAGGTGGACTTTCCCCCGCATCCGCATGGACCAGCTCATGGCCTTTAACTGGAAGGTGCTGATACCGGTGACCCTCGCCAACCTCATGCTGACCGGGGTAGGGGTCTACCTGGCAAAGGGGGTTGCTGGGTGATGCGGGTTTACGGAACCGGTCTTTTGAAAGGATTAAAGGTTACCTTTAAACACTTCTTCGATCGCAAGCTGACCGAGCAGTACCCGGAAGAGCGGCCCAAGCTGTACCCGCGTTTTCGCGGGCGGCTGTACATAGAGCCGGAAAAATGTATCGTGTGCAGCATCTGCGTTCGGACATGCCCCAACGGGGTTTTGAGCCTAGAAGAGGGTCGGGACGAAACCGCGAAGAAGAAGAGGCTGCTCAGCTATGAGATTGACCACCAGTACTGCATGTTCTGCAACCTGTGCGTGGAGAACTGCCCGGCCCAATGTCTTCATTTCAACCACGAGTTCGAGTGGGCGACGTTCAGCCGGGACCAGTTAAAGGTGGTATACCAGGGCCCGGCGCCCGTGGAAGGGAAGGAAACACCAGCCCCGACTGCAGTCCAAAGCCAGCCCCAAAAAGCTGTAACGGGGATGGGGGAGAAGGAGGCCGACTCGCCTGGCCCGGATGACAAGCGGGAGAAAAAGAAGGAAGCCCTGAAAACCGCCTTGGCCAAAAATCCGGCGAAGGTGTTGGGCCGTTACCTCGAGAACCAAGAGGAGGCCCCGATTCTGGCAGCATTTCTTCAGAACCAGCCGCAGAGGGCGGATAAGCTGGTGGAGCTGATGGCCGAAGACGAAGACAAGGCCCGCAAGGTTGCGGAAGCCTTGCTCAAACAGGCGAAGAAACAAGGCTTGGGCGAGACAGGGGGCGAAAGCCGGTGACGTGGGAAGCAGTAACGTTTTATATCCTGGCAGTAGTGACCGTGACCGGGGCGGCCGGGGTAGTGTTTTCATCCAATATCGTCCGGGCAGCTTTCTTTCTCGTAGCTTCGTTTCTAGGGGTGGCGGCATTGTACTTCCTTCTAGGAGCGGACTTTCTGGGGTTGGTGCAGATTATGATTTATGCCGGCGCTGTTTCGGTCCTGGTCATCTTTGCGGTGATGCTGGTCATCAAAGACGATATCAGGCGGACCAGTTTATTCCATCCGGTTAGCCGCTGGTGGGGAGCGGCTATAGCCGTGCTTTTGACCACCGCCTTGGGAAAGGCCGTTTGGCAGACGAGCTTTCCCGCGAAAGGGTTGGCTGTTGAAACCGATCGGGTAGGACAGATGGCGAAGCTGCTCTTGGGTGACTACGTGGTGGCTTTCGAGGTAGCGGCCGTTTTGCTCTTGGTTGCAATAGTCGGGGCCATTATACTGGCCAAAGGGGGAGAGGAATGATAGGGCTTCAGCATTACCTTTTGTTGGGCACTCTGCTGTTCGGCATAGGGGCATATGGGGTTTTGGCTAAAAGAAACGCGGTGGCGGTTTTAATGTCGGTGGAGCTCATGCTCAATGCCGTTAACGTAAACTTTATCGCCGTCAACCGGTACGTAACCCCGCACGAGGCCATAGGCCAGCTTATCGCGCTCTTCGTCATCGTAGTGGCAGCAGCCGAAGTAGCGGTGGGATTGGCTTTGATAATCACCGTTTTCCGCCAGAGAAGGTCGGTAAACCTCGATGAATTCAACCTACTTAAGTGGTAAGGCAGGTGGTTCAGGTGCTGGAAGCTAGCCTTGGCTGGTCGTGGTTGATAGCGGTTATCCCTGTCTTGGCCTTTGCCCTCATCGGGCTCTATTTCCACCGGTGGCCGCGGGTGGCGGCTGCGGTTTCGATTGCGGCTATCGCTTTATCTCTGTTCCTGTCGGCGGCGGTAGCGGTTCACGTCTTGGCCCAGGGCGAGGGGTTCAGTTACAAACTGGCCGTACCCTGGTTGTCTATGCCCGGTCTGCATGTAGACATGGGGGTAATGATCGACGGGTTGGCCGCGGTGATGCTCTTGGTGGTGACCATAGTGGCTTTCTTGGTTCAGGTCTATTCTCTCGGGTACATGCGCGGTGACCCGGGTTTTGCCAGTTACTTCGCTTACCAGTCCCTTTTCGCCGGGGCCATGCTGGGATTGGTCCTGTCGAGCAACTTCGGCCAGATCTACGTGTTCTGGGAACTGGTAGGATTGGCTTCTTATTTACTTATCGGTTTCTGGTTCGAGCGGGTCTCGGCCAGGGAAGCGGCGAAAAAGGCTTTCATAACCAACCGCATCGGAGATTTCGGGTTTCTCTTGGGCATCCTGTTTTTGCAGATCGTATTCGGCACCCTGGACTTCGAAGGGTTAGCCGGGCAAATCGCCGGATACACCAACACTGCCGTGTTGATAGTCATATCACTGCTGCTCTTTGCAGGACCAGTTGGCAAATCGGCCCAGTTCCCGCTGCACGTGTGGCTTCCGGATGCGATGGAAGGCCCGACACCGGTCAGCGCTCTTATCCACGCCGCTACTATGGTTGCGGTCGGGGTGTACTTGATCGCCAGGGCGTTTTTCATATTCAAGGCTAGCCCGGAAACCATGGCAGTAATCGCGGTCGTAGGCGGGTTCACGGCCTTGTTTGCCGCTACCATAGCCGTGGCCCAGAACGATATCAAACGCATCCTGGCCTACTCTACTTTGAGCCAGTTGGGATACATGGTAATGGCTATGGGTATAGGGGCCATGACTGCGGGGATGTTCCACCTGATGACCCATGCCTTCTTCAAAGGATTGCTGTTTTTAGCGGCAGGCAGTGTCATCCATGCTTTGGCCGGTGAACAGGACATATGGAAAATGGGGCGGCTTTCTAAGAAACTGCCTGTAACCGCCTGGACGTTTATCATAGGAGCCCTGGCCTTGGCCGGAATTCCGCCCCTGTCAGGGTTCTGGAGCAAAGACGAGATACTGCTTTCAGCCTGGGCTCAAGGATTCACGGGGATGTATCTCTTGGGTACCCTGGTGGCCTTCCTGACCGCTTTTTACATGTTCCGCCTGGTGTTCGTGGTCTTTTTCGGGCGGCAAGATGCCGAAGGCCATCCCCACGAGTCTCCAGCCGTGATAACGGTGCCGCTTATCGTACTTGCTTTTCTTAGCATCTTCGCGGGCTTTTTGGGATCCCCCGCGGCGGGGAACGCTTTTGCCCGCTGGGTGACGTACCCTGGAGCCCCCCACCATGAGGCTTCGATGGCTATTATGTTGGTATCTTCAGGGGTGGCTTTGGCCGGTATAGCCCTGGCCTGGGCTGTGTACCAAAAAGGCTGGATCGACCCAGACCAGGTAAAAGAGCGGCTGCCCGGAGTGTATCGGCTGCTCGCCAACAAGTACTACATCGATGAGATCTATCTCTGGCTTACCAGGTGCCTGGTGGACGGGACGGGGAAGCTTTTGTTCTGGATCGATATATACGTGGTCAATGGCCTGGTAAACGGGGTGGCGGCCCTGACCGGAAAGGGTGGACGAGTTTTGAGCTATACCGAAACCGGGCAGGTGCAGACTTATGCCGGGTACATGCTGGCCGGAGCCGTAACCTTGATCGGCCTGGTGCTGGTTTTCGGCTGGGCCCGGCTGTAAGTTGAAGAAGGAGGGGCGGTAGGTGAGCGGTTGGCCGATATTGACGACTATACTGCTGGCTCCGGTAGCCGGGGCCATCCTCATAATGCTGGTGCCGCGGGAGAAAGAAGAGCTTGCGAAAACGATAGCCGCGACAACGACTCTGGTGAGCATGGCTTTGTCCTTGTGGGTGTGGGGAACCTACGACCGGAGTACGGGCGGTTTTCAGTTTGTGGAGCACGTTCCCTGGATACCTGACCTGGGGGTAAGCTATTCCCTAGGGGTAGACGGCATCAGCGTTCCCATGCTGGTTCTTACAACCCTGATCGGGTTCAGCGCCGTCTTCGCTTCCTGGCGGGTAGCGCACAGGGTAAAGGAGTTTTTCAGCCTCTTTCTGCTCCTTTTAACCGGGGTAATGGGTACTTTTGTAACCACTGACCTCTTCATATTTTTCCTGTTTTATGAGGTGGTGGTAATACCCATCTACCTCCTCATCATCATGTACGGCAGCAGCAAGCGGGTGACGAAGGAATACGCCGGGATGAAGCTGACCATTTACCTGCTCGTGGGCAGTGCCTTTCTCCTGGTAGGCATGATTTCCCTTTTCGTGAAGTCCGGTGAAATCTTGGGTTACCCGAGTATGGACGTTTTGACCCTGGCTGCTCTCGATTTTCCGGTCGGGTTTCAGGTGTTTGTTTTTGCCCTGATGGCTTTCGGGTTCGGAACCCTGCTCTCCATGTTCCCGTTTCACGCCTGGTCACCTGACGGGTACGCTGGGGCTCCGACTGCTGTCAGCATGGTTCATGCTGGGGTTTTGAAAAAAATAGGGGGTTACGCTCTCATCCGGTTCGGGATTTGGCTCCTGCCGCAGGGAGCAGCTTACGTCGCGCCCCTCATCGCCGTCCTGGCTATTGGCAACGTGGTATACGCGGCCTTCATCTGCCTGGCCCAAAAAGACCTGAAGTACATCGTGGGTTATTCCAGCGTGAGCCACATGGGTTACGTGCTCCTGGGCTTGGCGGCCTTGAACCTGGTAAGCGTGAACGGAGCGGTAATGATGATGTTCGGCCACGGGGTTATGGCTGCGCTCTTCTTCGCCATGGTCGGGAACCTTTACGACAAGAGCCATACCCGGAACGTTGACGATTTCGGAGGCCTGGCCCACCGGATGCCGCGCTTGGCTTTCGGGTTCATGTTGGCCGGGCTCGCTTCGCTGGGACTGCCGGGCCTGGTAAACTTCATCGGAGAGTTCACGATTTTCGTCGGGAGTTTTGGGGTTTACCGGGTGTTCACCGTTCTAGCCGTATCGGGTATCATTCTCACTGCCCTCTATGTCTTGCGGGCTCTCGGTAATATACTTTTCGGGCCTTTGCGAGAGGAATGGTCTCACTTGGAAGACTTAAAAGGGGTGGAGATGGTGCCCTTGGTGGTTCTAGGAGCGGCCATTATCGTCGGTGGGCTGGCGCCGTTTAGCTTGATGGACATAATCAACCTGGGAGTGGGAGACATCGTGGCCCACATCGGACCGCTGCAGTTAGGAGGGATAGGATGGTTCCGCTAGAGTTGCTGTCAACCGAGATCGGTCTGGTTGTCTTGGGCTTGATACTGCTGGGGTGGGGAGTGTTGGTTCCCGTAAGGGCGAGGAGGGTTCAGGGAGTGATAACCTCTGTAGCCCTGGGAGCCATCCTGGCGATGACGCTTCATCTTTATCGAGGGGATACCGTCCTGTTCGGTGGTATATACCATCTAGATGCCTGGAGCACCTTTTTCAAGACCCTGTTCCTGATAGCGGGAATACTGGTGGTTCTGAGCTCAGACTTGTATGCCCGCCGGTTTGGGCGGCGCACAGACGAGTTCTACGGGCTTATGGTCCTGGCGCTTCTAGGAATGACGGTCATGGTGACCGCGGGAGAACTCCTCACCCTTTATGTGGGGATGGAACTGATGACCATAAGTTTTTACATCCTGGCAGCGTATTGTGTTCGGGATGAGCGTTCAGGAGAGGCGGGTTTGAAATACTTAATCCTGGGGGCGGTTTCATCAGCGGTCATGCTCTTCGGTATAAGCCTTGTGTATGCCGTGACCGGCAGTACAGTACTTGCGGAGATCGCCGCGAATCTCCTTACCCAACCGGTACTGGCGGCAGGGGTGCTGCTTATCTTGGCCGGATTCGGCTTTAAACTGGCCCTGGTGCCGTTTCACATGTGGGCTCCAGACATTTACCAGGGCTCGCCTATCACCGTAACCGCTTTTTTGGCCGTGGGATCGAAGGCGGCGGCCCTGGGCGCGATGTTAAGGGTTTTCACGACCGCCTTGCCTGAGACGGCGGTAGACTGGCGGCTGGTGGTAGCTGTACTGGCCGGCTTGACCATGGTAGTCGGCAATCTGATTGCCTTGGTACAGGTTGACATCAAGCGGCTGCTCGCGTATTCCAGTATCGCGCAGGCAGGGTATATGCTGACCGGACTTGCGGCTATGAACGATTACGGGCTAAAAGGAGCGGCCTTCTATGCCATGATTTACGTCTTCGCCAACGTCGGCGCTTTTGCGGTGGCGACTGCTGTTGAGGTTGATACCGGCAGCACCGAGATCAAGGCCATGAACGGCTTGGCCGAGCGTTCGCCGTTCATGGCGGCGGTGATGACGGTTTGTCTCTTGTCCCTGGCCGGGATTCCTCCCCTGGCAGGCTTTGTCGGTAAATTTTACCTGTTCACGGGTGCGGTGCAAGCAGGGTGGTTGTGGCTGGCGTTTGTTGGCCTTGTCATGAGCATGGTTTCCGTTTACTACTACCTGTCGGTGGCTAAAGCCATGTATATCGGTGAGGCAGGGACAGTCACCAGGTTGAACCCGGGAACGGCCACAGGCCTGACCCTCTGGGTGTGCCTCGTGGCCACCGTTCTCATCGGCATCTATCCCGCGCCGCTTTCCCTGATTACCCCGCTTCCATAACACAATTGTGTCTGAATTCAATCAGCGAACGGTTTCTGCATTTGAAAATTAAGTCTTGAAAAGAGTAGTGGCGAAAACAATGCTTGTGAAATATGTAACACTGATTTTGCGCCGGGAGGAAAAGAAGACTTTGTTCTTGACACGAGGAACGGGTACCAGTACAATTTGAAATCAAAGAGCATAGTAGCAATCTCAGCCAGGTGCCCCTTAGGGGATAATAGGGAATCGGGTGAAAAGCCCGAGCGGTCCCGCCACTGTGACCGGGGAGCGAGCCTGCGATTGGCCACTGTTTCTCAACCCGAGAGACGTCTCGGGAAAGGGGGATGGGAAGGCGCAGGTAGCGGTGATCCGGGAGCCAGGAGACCTGCCTGGTATGAGCTCTTCGTCTTCTCGCGGTGAGGAAGACGACGTGCTCGAGGACGATGGTAAAGTTCTCGGCTTAAGCCGGGGACTTTTTTATTTTGGCTGATTTGTTTAAGGGGGAGGGGGTAGATGATCTTGTTACTGGGGGTATTTTGATAGCTTGGGCCGGGCCGGGTTTGTGTCGTGGCATGTCACATTGGCAGAGGTACTGGACACACGGCTGAAGTGGTACTCATGTTGAGGACAGTTGGAAGGTCGCTATTAGCGAGAACCAAGGAGGGGGAATTACTGTGGTTTTAACTCTGGACAAGGTTATTCAAGGCATCGAACCGTTGAAGGATGAATGGCGCAAAAAGGCGCGGAGTCATATCGACAACTTGACCATGCCCCGCGGGAGCCTGGGGGAAGTTCTAGTCATTGCCGAACGCCTGGCAGCCATTAAAGAGACCCTAAAACCGAGCGTTAACCGTAAAGCTATTGTTACCATGGCCGGAGACCATGGCGTAGTGGAAGAAGGCGTCAGTGCCTATCCTCAAGAAGTGACACCGCAGATGGTCGCCAACTTCGTAGCCGGGGGAGCGGCTATAAACGTGCTGGCTTCGGTAGCAGGTGCCAGGGTTATAGTAGTCGATATGGGGGTGGCCCAGGATCTCGGCGAACTCGTGCAGCAGGGGGAGATCCTTTCGTACAAGGTAGACTACGGGACTAAAAATATGTGCAAAGGACCGGCCATGACCAGAGAGCAGGCTGTTCAATCCCTAGAGGCCGGCATCCGCATCGCGGGCCATCTGGTCGAAGAAGGAGTGGACCTTCTCGGCACCGGGGATATGGGTATAGGAAATACGACTCCGAGCAGCGCGATACTGGCTGCTCTTTCGGGGCTTTCCGTGGCTGAGATTACGGGTCGGGGCACCGGAGTGGATGATGTTGGATTGAGCAAGAAAATCCAGGCCATCAAGAAAGCGCTCGAGATAAATAAGCCGGATCCAAACGATGCGGTGGATGTGCTGGCTAAGGTAGGCGGGTTTGAAATCGGCGGTATTGCCGGGCTGATCCTGGGGGCGGCTTACTGCCGGGTGCCGGTCGTCGTAGACGGGCTTATATCTACGGCCGGCGCTCTTCTGGCCCACGCGCTGGCACCGGCTAGCGCAGACTACATGTTTGCCGGACACGTTTCGCGCGAGCCCGGGCACAGGCACATGCTGAGACGCCTCGGTCTGCGCCCGTTACTTGACCTCGACCTGCGTCTGGGAGAAGGCACGGGTGCCGCCCTGGCTATGCCTATCATCGAAGGGGCTGCCCAAGTGATAGGGAAAATGGCTACCTTCGAACAGGCCAGCGTTTCCCGGAGCGTGGAAGAGCGCCAGAGCGAGCAGGATTTAATAGGAGAGGGAACTAAGGCAGTCTCTATTCCATGAAGCCGACAAGAAAGCGTCTCAAAGGAATAAGCCTGCGTGCAGCATATTGTTTTTGCCTCCACCACAGGAAAACCGCGGTGACTGCAATAATGTTTGCCCGCAATTTTCATGGACAAAGGTTATCACATGAGCTAATAAACCGACAGGAAATACCCCCTGTCGGTTTATTCGTCCGTTATTCAAGCTAGTATTCACTTAGCCATGGGGCCAAATAAAGTTAATTTGGGTTAATCAGGTCTTATTTCAAAGCCAGGCGGATCCGTTTTTGTTCCCACCGCCAGGCGGTTTCGATTATGTGGTCCAGGTTATCGTAACGGGGAGTGAAGCCTAGTTCGGCCTGGAGTTTGGTGGCATCTGCTACCAGGGCCGGGGGATCCCCTTCGCGACGGCCAGAGTATTTGACGGGAAAATCGACGCCGGTGACTTTCTTGGCTGCTTCTACCACCTGGAGAACCGAATAACCCCGGCTGTAGCCGCAGTTGTAAACCCGGCTTTTGCCTCCGGCGAGCAAGTGTTCCAGCGCTAGGAGATGAGCATGGGCCAGGTCGTCTACGTGGATGTAGTCCCTTATACAGGTCCCGTCAGGGGTGGGGTAGTCGGTGCCGAATATTTCCAGGCAGGGGCGCAGTCCCGCAGCAGTCCTTACGCACATCGTTATGATGTGGGTCGCGTCTTCTTTCCCTTCACCGATGCGGGCCTGGGGATCAGCACCGGCGACGTTGAAGTAGCGCAGGGCGACGTAATCTAGGTCTTGCGCATAGGCCATGTCGGCCAGGACCTTTTCGACCACGGCCTTGGTTTGCCCGTATGGATTTATGGGATCGAGCCGGTTTTCTTCGGTTATGGGGATTTTGTCAGGTATCCCGTAGACGGCGGCCGAGGAAGAGAAGATGAACTTTCTCAGGCCGTTTCTTTTCATCGCTTCCAGCAGGCTCAGGCTGCCGGTTACGTTGTTGAGGTAGTATTTCAGAGGCTGGCGTACCGATTCCGGGACCACGATGTGGGCTGCGAAGTGCATCACGGCATCAATGCTGTGCTGTTTAAAGACCTTGTCTAAGGCCTCCTGATCTCGAACATCGCCCCTGATTAGCTTTCCGTACAACACTGCCCACTCGTGGCCGGTAGAAAGGTTGTCATATACTACCACATCATACCCGGCTTGGCCCAAAGCTTTGACCACGTGGCTGCCTATGTAGCCGGCTCCGCCGGTGACGAGTATCATCCCCACTTGCTACCACTCCTTACCAGAATAGTTCTGCTCAGTGCTTACACACTACGACGTAGAAACCCGTTATCTTGCCGGTTATTAATCTTTCTTGATGGGTTCGGCTTCTGCCACCGGTGGCCGCATCGGAGTAACGGTTGCCGGCGTTTCAAAGTAAAGGCTACGGCTGGGGAAGGCCACGCTAAGGCCTTGTTCCTCCATAAGAGCCATTATTTCGAGGTTGATATCCTCTCTTACCCGAGCGTAATCGGCCAAAGCCGTTGGCTTCACGAAGAACTGTATTAAGATGTCGAGGCTGCTTTCTCCGAAACCGTCGAAGCGCACCACTATCGTTTCTTGGTCAACCTCAGGGTGGGATGTGAGCAGTCTTTCAACAGCCGAAACAAACTCCCGGATCTGGGTACGAGAGGTGCCGTAGGTCAGCCCCAGCTTGAACATGACTCGCCGCTTGCCCATGCGGGACCAGTTGGTTATCGGTTCGGATGCCAGGGTTGAATTAGGCACTGTCACCAGGGCCTGGGTGAAGGTCCGGACCTTGGTGCTGCGAAAGCTTATGTCTTCGACCGTGCCTTCAACGCTGGGGGTTTGGATCCAGTCACCGATGGAGAAGGGTTTGTCAGTGATTATGACGATTCCGCCGAAAACGTTGGCTAAAGCATCTTTTGCCGCCAGGGAGATTGCTAGTCCGCCCAATCCCAGCCCGGCTATCAGCCCGTCTATTTTATAGTCCCATTCCTGGGCGATGACGGTTACGGCCAGGGCGATTATGACGAATTTGAGCACCTTGGAGAGAAAAGGAACCAGTATCTTGTCAACCTTGGCCCCAAACAGCTCTTCGTATTCTTCGCTCAAGGCCTCGAAACTGCCAGCGAAGTTGTACAAACCGGCGCTGATCAGGAGAATAACACCGGTTCGAAACACGTTGGAAATAAAAGCGTCAGCCGCAGGTTTCAAGGAAAGGTAATTCAAGGCCAGGTAGAGGCCCAGAAGGGCAAAAAACCACTCCAGGGGCTTGGTAAATGCTTCGATTAGGTGATTGTCCAAGCTGGTTTTGGTTCGGGAGGCCATCTTGTAGCAGACAGCAGTAATGAGGCGGGTCAGAAGCCTACGCAGAACCCAAAACCCGATGAGGAGGGTTCCAGCTACGCCGATAGTTATCCAGCCTTGTTTGCTTGTGGCCTGGACCATGGCACTTGCTACTCCAACTGTCCTTTCGAAAAAACCCACGATCTCAATATCTCCTCTTCCGACCAATTTCTATGAGAACTTTAACAGATCCGGAAGGAGGAAACAAGGACGTGTCAGCGGCAGCGATCAGGGTGATCGCCTGGGCAAGCGTTCGCGGGCGGTACGCACTTCGAGAGTTCATCAATTCGTTGGAGAACCGAGCCTTTCCACTGCCCAGCAAGCAAACTTGGCTGGCAGTTACTGATATAAACCGGAAGTAATTCATAGTTCGGTACCCCTCGGGGGGTAAGGGTGCATTTCACTATCATGCTGGTTTTGGTTTTTTCCCGTTTAAGGTCGAAAACAAAGTTGCCCAGGCTATAGAAGATCAGACCGGACTTGTATTTTTCTATTCCATGAAGACAGTGGGGGTGGTGTCCCAGCACCAGGTCGGCGCCGCTGTCCACTGCCAGCCGGGCGGCTTCTACCTGAGATGGCGTAGGGCAATCCGTGTATTCCTGACCGAAGTGCAGGGAAACCACCACCACGTTTGCCATTTTGCAGGCTTTGGGAATGTCTTCGACTAGGTATTTCTTTTCTAACGGAGCTATTCCGGGCTCGGTACCAGCCCGGAACAAGGAGTGCTGTTTACTCCAGATGAATGAAAAATCACAGTAGGATAAGAACGCTACTCGCAGTCCGTTCTCGGTTATTATGACCGGTCTCCTCGCTTCGGCAAGGTTGGCTCCGGCCCCGCAGTACAGGATACGATTTTGTTTGAGATTGGTAAGGGTGTCTAACAAGGCCGCTTTTCCGCAGTCACAGGCGTGGTTGTTAGCCAGTGATACGATGTCGATGCCCGCTTGCCTTAGGCCCTCTATCGCCGACGGGTTTGGTTTGAACAGGCCATACTGAGGATAATTCTTGTTCGGCAATCCCAGTGGAGATTCCAGGTTGGCAAAGGTTATATCGCCTTTGGTTAGAATGCCCGCCGTTTGGGCGAAAGGATAACCAGGTCCGAGAATTCTCATGGCCTCGGCCACACGCCTTCCCACCATCACGTCTCCGACCGCGACCAGCGATACTTCGTTGTTACGGGACAGGCGTGATATAAGGCTCATTCCCAAGGCAGGGTAGAGTACTCCGGTAACTAATGCGACGATGACTGCCAGCCCGAAAAGTTGCAGGTAGATTTTGGGTATGAATAACACTCTCACCTTACCAACTCCGGAAACGTCTTGGTTAATTGTATTTGCCGGGAGAGGCGAGTATGAAAGCTGTTTTCTCTCACGGCGCCGTTGGATTTTCGAGGACGGTTTTTGCCTCGTTAGAGCAGATTTCTCTCTGGTGTCGATTTTTCGTGAAATTTCGACAAAGGAACGATAAATTTGGTGTCGTAATGAATTACCGTAATGGACTGGGCGGTGTAGGAAGAGGAAGGAACGGGTTAATTCGACTAGACCCAGGGCAATCAGGCCGTTTAGTTGTACCGGAGTGAGAAAAGTGGCGAAGTCGTATCGATTTCGGGCCCGGAACTGGCAAAGCAAACAGGTAACCGGGCAAATTGAGGCAGAAAGCGAAGACGTAGCAATAAGAGAGCTGACCTACCAGGGGTTATTCGTAGTGGAGTTAAAGGAGATCCGCCATCCCGAGGAATGGCTGGGGCGGCTGCCCTTAAAATTGGTAAGGACCGGGGAAATAGTACTGTTTACCCGTCAATTTGCCACCATGATAAAGTCAGGGCTGCCTCTGCTCCATTGTTTACAGGTACTGCAGTTGCAAGCTCGCAACCGGCACCTCCGCCAGGCTACGACTGGCATCATGCGGTCCGTGCGGCGGGGATTGCCGTTATGGGAAGCTTTAGCGGAGTACCCGAGCATCTTTTCTGACTTGTACGTGCAGATGGTAAAGGCGGGGGAGACAGGGGGCAGATTGGATGAGGTCTTGGAGAGGCTGGCTGCTCATTTAGAAAAGGAACATGAAGTAAAACAGAGGATCAAGAACGCCCTTATTTACCCCTGTACAGTAGCGATTCTTACTTTGGCGGTGGTTGCTTTTCTGACCAGTTTTGTGGTCCCGGCTTTTGCCTCGGTTTTCAACGGAGCTGGTGTGAGCCTTCCGACCGCTACCCGGTTGTTGTTAGGGTTTACGAGATTGATCCGTAACCATTTCTGGGGGCTCGCCGCCTCGTTTTTGTCGGTGGCGGTGGTACTGAAAACCTGGAGCGGGACGCCGAGGGGCAGGCAGGTCTGGGACCACTTTTGCTTGCGTTTGCCCATAGTTGGGAGGCTGAGCACCAGGATAGCTTCGGCACGGTTTACTAGAATTCTAGGGCTTCTGGCAGGTTCCGGAGTGCCTGTGGTGGTTGCTTTGCCCATTGCGGGCCAGGCTGCGGGTAACCGGGTGATAGCTAGCCGCATGGAGACAGTCGTGCGCAGCATCGAACACGGTAGCAGCATGTCTCAGTCCTTGGGCCTTGCCGGGGTTTTTGAACCGATGGTGATACAGATGGTCAACGTGGGTGAGGAAACCGGGACTCTAGACCAGATGCTCGTGAAGGTGGCCGAGTACTATGAGGGAGAAACCGGGCGAGCGGTGGACGCTCTGATTGCTCTGTTCGAGCCGGCGCTCATCCTATTTATGGCCGGGGTGGTGGGCATGGTGGTAATCGGGACTTTGCTCCCGGTGTTTGAGATGATCACGGTTGTGAAGTGAGAAACGGGCGGCCCGGATTTACGATGTTTTGAAGGATAGAGGTTAAGGCGCAAAAGGTGCGGCCTAAGGATTCTGGCCCGATCCACAAAGGTGAATAAAGACAGTGGAAGGAGCGGGGAAGTGTGAGGAGAGGAAAAGGGGATGCAAGAGAAAAGTATCAGAGGAAACACCGGCGGGTACGAGCTAAAGCAAACGGTTTCACGCTGATAGAGCTGGTGGCGGTGGTAGCGGTATTGGCTCTTTTGGCAAGTCTGGCCGCTCCCCAGGTGGTGAAAGCACTTAATTTGTCCAAGGAAAAGGCCTGCATGGCCAACGTCAAGCTCATAGAAGACGCTGCCAACCTCTATGCTGCCAACGAACCTAATCCGGTTACCCTTACCGCGGAAAACATCATAACAACCCTGAAAAGTGCCGGATACCTTCAGCGCGGCGAGTTCAAATGTCCAGTAGACGGGGAGTCGTATACTCTTTCCGGTGATGCTACCAACGGGTACACGGTTTCGTGTAACAACAACTGTGACGGAAAATGATGAGCAATGCAAAACGAGAATGCAAATCAAGAACCGTCTCCAATTTGCACAATTTGGAAGAGGGGGATGAGTTTAATAGAGGTGTTGGCAGCTTTGGCCTTGATTGCGGTGGTTGCCGTAAGCGTTTCAGCGGCTTTGGTAAGTGCTTCTGCGTGGAATGTTTTGGCAGCTGACCAGTCGCGGGCGACAGCTTACGCTACCGAGATCATGGAGCAGGTCAAGGCATCTGCGGAAAACCTTCCCGCCTTGAGCCAAGAGACTTACAGCCCGGTACGCGGGAATTGGGAAGAACTAGGATTGGCGGTCGAGGGCCAGCGGGAGGAAATGACGGCTCAGGTGAGGATAGATGATTACGACGAGGCTCTAGACCTTTACCGGGTGGAGGTCGAAGTATCATGGGAGACAAGGGGCAGGCTTCGTCGGGTCGATTTGATGAGCGTTGTTTGGGGGAGAGGGTTTGCTGAGTGAAGCCGTGTCCGGGATGGGCCTCAAAAGACGCTGCGAAGGATTTTCGCTGCAGTGGAGTAACTTTAATAGAGCTGTTAGTAGCCCTAGCCCTGACCGGGATCATAGCCCTGGCCTGGGTTAGTTTTTATCTAACCGGGTACAAGAGTTTTGACAATTCTGACAACCGGACTGAGGTTCAGGACCAGGCCCGGGTGGCGGTGGACTACCTATACCGGAGCTTGATACAAGCACAGAAAGTGGTCAAACTAACCGACGACGAAGTGGTGTTCCTGGACAGCACAGGGCAAAAGCTCGGATTCCGGTATTACAACGGGGTTCTATATCGGGACTTTTATCAAACCGTGACATCTACTATTCCTGCTGCTTCTAACCCCGTGGCTAACCTGGTGGAGGAACTGAGATTTACTTCGCCTCAGTCCGGGGTGATTAAAGTATCTATAGTAACTGCCAGCCATGGATACTCCTACCGTCTTCAGACCTCAATGACTCCGCGTTGCCGCACCGGCGTTTTTTCCAAGTAGGTATGAGATTAAGAGGTTCTGGATGCCGACGCTTGCGACTGTGTTTAACGTGGGTAGCCGAGTTTGCGATTGCGGAACAATTTTACAGTGGCTGCCGGAAGGACCCAGGGACATTTTGTCGAAACAGGAAAATACATGAGTTATGAGTGTAAGTTTTAACGATAAACGATCGTATTAACAAGTCAGAGACATTTTTGTTGCAAAGGTACCGTAACAGTCGCTATTTTGTGTTCAGAAGCTGGATTGGGTGGTCCGGCGCCCGTCTGAAGCTAAGTTTACGAAAAGAAGCAGTAGGACCAACGGATAGCGGTCAGTTTATCGCATTAAACATGGCTGAAAGGGGGCTATTACATAATGAGGCGGATTAATACGAGAACCGCGCGTCTCATTTCAGTATTGGTATTGGTGACTTTTGTGCTGTCTTTTCTGGTGGTAGCGAGCGCCGCCTGGGCTGCTACAGGAACTATCACCGGCTCGGTGGTAAATATCAGGTCAGGGCCGGGAACCAACTATACCAAGGTGGGGGCCATTACCAAAGGGGCTCAGGTTGAGGTGATAAAACAGGCCGGTGATTGGTGTCAGATAAGGTTCGCCGGGAACAAGACCGGTTGGGTGTCCTCTTCTCTCATCTCCGTCAAAGCCACTAGTCAGTCCCAGCCGGTGGTTTCGACTACGTCCTCTAGCACCGTCTCAGCTACCGGTTCGGGAACAACCACGGTTGAAGTGACCGGAACCACGGTCAATTTGCGCCAAGGGCCGGGCACTTCTTATAAGGTAGTCGGAAAGGTAAGCAAAGGGACTGTTCTTACGGTGGTAGATAAAAGCGGCGATTGGTATAAGATAACCGGACAAGGGATCCCTGTCGGATACATAAGTTCCTCGCTCGTCAAGATAAGGAACAATGTTGCAACTACCGGATCCAGCAGCACGCAGGGTTCGGTTGCCCAGGGGACTCAAAACAAAGCGGCCTTGGTTACAGGGCAGGTGGTTAACCTTCGCTCTGGTCCCGGTACCAGCTACAGCAAAGTTGGACAACTGGTAAAGGGCGATACGGTGCAGGTGCTGAAGAGTTCATCCGATTGGTATCTGGTTAAGACCGAGAGCGGGGCCCAGGGCTGGGTGGCCGGCTGGCTGGTGCAGGTGGTTACCAGCGGTTCGACTCCGAATATGAACCAAAATACAAACCAGACAGCAGATCCCCCTTCGAATTCGGCTAGCGGCGGGACAACACCGAATGCGCCGTCAAACTCCCAGGAACCTGAAGCCTCTCTTCCCTCCAGGGGCAGCGAGCGCTATGAGCCTCAGCCGGAACCGGAACCCTCGCCTCCTGAAACCGTACCGGTGGTGGAAGGGGAACTAACTGGCATAACCGAAATAGTGGCAGGTAACATACAGATAGTTACCGTGAGCCTGTCGGTAGGCACCGCCTACGAGACAAAAAGCGAAAGCGGGCACTTTGTGCTGACTTTGAAAGGCATCCGCAAAAACTCGGTCGGCGACGTTATAGGGTTGGACGGTAAAGGAGCCACCCAGGTACAGGTGGAAGAAAGAATGGAACAGTATCCCATCACCCTATTGACCTTCGCTACTATAGGTAAACCGGTTTTCGGTGTGACGCCCAGCCAGGGAGGAAAGGAGCTAAAAGTCTTCATAAAGGCTGACCTTTCTGCTAGGAGGACAGGCCAGGTGCGGGTCGTGCTTGACCCCGGTCACGGAGGAAAAGATCCCGGTGCCATTGGCCCGGCCGGAACTCAGGAAAAAGACATCAATCTTCCTATTGCCCTTGAGGTGGGGAGGATCCTGTCTCTAGACGGCATTGACGTGGCTTACACACGCACCGCCGATGTCTATTTGAGCCTGGCAGAAAGGAGCCAGGTGGCCAATAACGCCGATGCTGACTTATTCGTGTCTATTCACTGCAACGGCTCGACTAGCCCGGACAAGCAGGGGATATCAACCTATTATTACGCACCTGCCGATAACCAGGTTCTTTACAGCCAAGAAGGAGATCGGCGGTTGCTGGCTTCGTCTATCCAGAAGGCTCTTCTGAGTGAGTTAGCCCGCGGTGATATGGGGGTCCGGCAGGGGAATTTTGCGGTTCTGCGGGAAACAGTCATACCTTGCGCGCTGGTGGAAACGCTCTTCATCACTAATCCGGAGGAGGAAACGCTTTTGGCTCAAACCTCTATCCAGCTCAGGGCCGCGGCCGCCATTGCCCAGGGCATCAAAGATTATCTGGTGAGCATCGGGCGCAAGTAGATATCATGATTTACTTGGGTTAGATACAAGAGGGTTTACGACCTTTATTCCTTCGTAACTGGTACCGTTGCTCAGGGCTACCTTTCATGGAGTTCGTCCCTCTTCCAGGATATAAGGCCTTGGGTGCCAAGATCAAGACCTTTTTCCATTAGCGCCAGCTGCCTATCCCTTGCCCGGTCGTACTCGTCGCCGGCCAGAACGGCTTCTTCCAGTGCTTCGATAAGCAAAGCCGACACGGACGTATCTCGCTCTACGGCAAGGTGTTTTACCCGGCGAAGAAGTTCCTTGGGCAACGAAAGAGTAATATTCTGATGGTCCATGTTACTCACCTTCACTAAATAAATTCTAGCACGCATTTACGTGTTGATACACATGAAAGCCTTTTGGCGACTTGGCAGTCGGGTCAATTCCGGCGGTAAGATCTATCTAGACTTCGAGGAGACGAAATGTATGTGGAAGAAGATACGCTCTTTGATAGCTCTGGTCTTATCCACTTGTTTGCTCTCCGGTTTTTTACTTTACATAGATACTGCTTACGTACCGGCAGTTTGGGTTAGCAGTAGGGCTCGCGAGGTCAGTTTTCTGAACGACCGCACGGCGGATCTTATTGGGTGCACTCCCATCACTGCCCGGGACCTGGCGGTGCCCGGAGGATTGACCGGGCGCGGGCAGGTCGTGGGCTTGGCAGACAGTGGCCTTGACAAAGGAAACCTTCTCGACATGCACCCTGATCTCACCAGCGTACCGGGTGAAATACCGAAGATAGTTTCCCTGGGATCCTGGGCCGGCAGGGCGGTACCCGATGATCCGGTTGGGCACGGGACTCACATGGCAGCGACCATTGCCGGGACTGGCAAGGCTTCAGGCGGTAAGTACAAAGGTATCGCGCCGAACGCCAGCCTTTATTTTCAAGCCCTGCTCGACCCTTCAGGCAAGCTGCAGGTTCCCCAGGATGTTGCCGGAATGTTTCTGGCTGCCTATCGGGCAGGGGTAAGGGTACATGTGAATGGGTGGGGAACGAGCGGCAACACATACAGCCGGACTGCGCAACAGGTAGATGCGTTTGTGCGGGCTTATCCCGAGTTCCTGCCTGTATTCGGGGCTGGCAACAGCGGCCCTGGTAAAGGAACTTTAACAGAAGAGGCCAACAGCAAGAATGCCTTGGTGGTTGGTGCTGCCCAAACGCCTAGGCCTTCGTTCGGGCCCGATGCCCGGGACGCAGAAGAACCCGCTTCGTTTTCCAGCCGGGGCCCGACTGCGGATGGGAGAATCAAGCCTGACCTTATGGTGCCGGCTTCGGCCGTCATTTCTGCCTGTTCCCGTTTGACCGAGAGCAACCTTGCAGCTGACTCGGATTACACCCGAATGGGTGGTACCAGCATGGCGGCTGCTATCACCGGCGGGGCGGTCGCTTTGTTGACCGAGTATTTAGAGAAGGAGGGGGTAGCCAACCCTTCGGCTGCTCTGCTCAAAGCCTTGTTGATCGACGGTAGCCGCCCGAGCCAGCAAAACGTTATGAGGTTGGGGTTTGGTACTCTGGACCTGGCTCAGACGATACTGATGCTGGAAGAAGAGCTTACCCGGTTCGAGGATGACCGGCAGGGGCTGGCAACTGGCCAGGAAAGGGCCTGGAAGGTTCGGGTGCGTGAACCACAGCTTCCTTTGATAGTTACTTTGGTTTGGACAGATGCTGTGGGGCAGGGGGGAGCAGGAAACCTGGTGAACGACCTCGACCTTGTAGTTGAGGGACCGGATGGCAAGGTTTACACTGGGAACCATTTTCTAGGGCTGAGTGGACCTGACAACAGCAATAACGTGGAGCAGGTGCGGATTGAGCACCCGGTTACTGGTGAGTACACGGTACGGGTGAAGGCCGCGTCCGTGCGAGTTGGAGCGACAGGGAGCGGGGGACTGTTCCAAGACTACGCCCTGGTCTACGGGCAACAGCCGGCACGTGATGTTCTGATCGAGAGCGACCACGGTTCTCTTCGGCTGGCAGGTCTGGGGACGGTATCACTGGACACTCGACAGCCGGTGATGGTGGTAAACGGGGAAACAGTACCCTTCACTTCTGGGCGGGTTCTGCCGGGAAGCGATGTTTACTTGGGGGCCGAGCGGGCATACATATTCGGGCGTACGTACCAAGCAGGAGGGGTTCAGGTCTTATCTAGTCCGCAAGGTGAGCAGTTGATGGAGGTTAACCCCCAGGTTAGAGCGGGGGGATATCTAATAGATGATCGGGCCAAACGGGAGATTGAAGGGGTTTACACCCTGAATGGGGAATCGGTGTCTTCTAGCGAGCTTCCAGCGGGGATCGAGGTGTGGGCTACGGTAAATCCGAGCACCCAAAGGGCTTGGCTGATCAAAGCCAGCTATCGGAAAGAAACCGGAGTGGTGCAGGCGGTAGACTATGAGTCACGGACGGTGAAGCTCCTGGAGGAAGCAACGACCTATAAGGTTCGAACGGACACGCTTGTCACCTTCCTGGACGAGTGCGTGGATTCCGGCTTGAACGATAGACCTTACGGGACGTCCCAGGCTTCGGGGTTGGAAGGGTTACTGCCAGGCATGCCGGTGGAACTGTACGTGTCAGCTGTTAGCGGAGATGTTATGTATGTTGCGGTAAAACGAGAGGTGGTTCAGGGGCGGGTAACACAAGTTGATCCAGACACCGGGAGGTTGATACTGGAGACTGGAAAGGAATACTCTTGTTTCCCCGGGCTTCCCGTAACCAGGGACGGGGAAAAGACCCAGTTGAGTGGTGTAAAACTGGGAGACTATGCCAAACTGGTGCTGGTTCCTAAGAGCAACCGGGTTCTGGCCCTAGAAGCATACTCAAAGGTGCTTTACGGTCAGGTCATTTACCTGGTAGAAAAACAAAAGAAACTGTACCTCACCGGTCAGGACAACGTGATGCGCGAACTGAACCTGGATCAAGAAACGCAGGTTTTCAGGTGGGATCTTCCGGTCGATGTGGCGGGAGTTCAGCCTGGGAGTTGGGTAAGAGCTGTGATCGATGGAAATCGGAACACGGTGCTGAGGATGGACGTGGCTGAAGTGGCAGAAGACACGACCGGTAGGTTTGACGCGTACCGGGAGGCAACACCGAAAACCGTAACTGTTGGGGGAAACAGCTACCTCATAGCGGACAACTGCCTGGTCACGAAAGGGGGCTACTGGATTGAACCCCAGGATTTGGTCTCAGGGGATGAGGTGAGGCTGGTAGCTTTATCTCTTCAGGGGTCGGGACAGAAACTGGCAGCTCTGGTGGCAGCGCAGGTAAAGTCAAGCCTATCGAAGCCGTTCTTGATGGCTTCGGTCAAGGAATTGAACGGAGTGCTGGTGGTAGACGGTCAAACCTCAGGTTATGCGGTCTACGTTTACCGCGCAGACGGTAGCCGAACCAGACTGAAGGCAGACCAAGGTGGTAGATTCAGTGCTTTGCTTGCTGTACACTCGGGAGAACATGAAGTAGAACTGGTTACCTTGGATAAAAACGGGGGACTGGCTTTTCTAAGGGTTGGCATCGAGCCTTTTAGCCCATCAAGGGGTGAGACGAGAACTTTTGCGGATATATCTGGAAAGCCGGACAATGAGTCCATAGCCAGATTAGCTGAAAGCTCAGTGGTAGCCGGGTACCCGGATGGGACCTATCGCCCGAACAAGCCAATAACACGGCTCGAGTTCTTGCTGATACTGGTCAGAGCGGGAGGAGGGCGCGAGAGGTCGGCTGTGGCAAAGGAATTTCTAGATCAAAAAGAGGTACCTGCTTGGGCTCGCCAGGATCTGGCCGAAGCTGTAAGAAGAGGACTGGTAGCGGGTTATCCAGACGGTACGCTTCGCCCTAACCAGCCGGTCACGAGAGCCGAGATGGCAGCCATGCTGGTGAGGGCCTTCGGAGCCGGATTCGGAGGAAAACCGCCTTACACTGACCTGAAGCGTACGCCATCCTGGGCCCGTCCAGCAGTAGTGCAGGCCTGGAGCCGGGGATTGCTAGACGGACTACGGACTTTGCTTTATCGACAGTTCTACCCGTACCGATACGTAACCCGGTTTGAAGCGGCTTTATGTGTAGCCCGTGGCTTTGGCATTAAGGGTTAGGTCAAGTTGAGACCAATGAAACGCTCGGCCCCGACCAGATGGACGGCCGTTCGCCAGCACACGTTTTCAGCACTTTCCCTGTCAGGGCAGACATTGTAGATAGCTTGGTAAACCGAGCTAACCGGATAAGCCGCACTCATAGGGAAGTCGCTTCCGGCCAGCATACGGTGACTGTAGCGGGCGATAAAGGAGCGGAGCATTTCAGACTGGCCAGGGTGTTCCTGCACCAAACATGCGGTGTTTGTGATATCCAGATAAAGACTGGGATAAGCCTCCAGGTAATCCTTGCAAAACTCTATTTCTCGATCAGGCCACAGCATGTGGACCAGGACCACTTTCATTCGCGGGTATCTTTTTAGGAAAGTATCTACTTGCTCTGCCATGGAAGGAAGCCCGTAAAAACGGGCAAACCCGCTGTGGATAAGCAGTGGGCACTGGCGGGCTTCAATATAGCTGTAGACTTCCTCCATGCGCGGGTCCAGGAGGTCGAACTCCTGCACGTAAGGATGGATCTTCACGCCGGCCATACCTAAGACATCAAGGGCCTCGGTTAGAATACCGATTTTGTCTTCATCCGCCGGGTGAATCGACGCAAAAGGTATGACTTCGGGATGTTTAGTGGCGAATTGGTATTGCCACTGGTGAATGGTTCGAGTTTCGCCAGCCCGCAACGGATAGAACAGGTTGAACAGGTAATCTGCTCCGCAAGAAGTGGCGTGGGATAACAGTTTTTCAGGATCTGTTTCCTGTGGGGACTGAAAATCTTTTATCATTCTGTGTGCCCACCTCAGCCCACCACGATTTCTCTTCTCTGTCATTATATGAGCGTGCGCGTCAATAAAGTAGCGCGTGACACCGATGCTCACTATTCTGTTTCCTCCTTCATGTAGCAATTTTGCAACCGTTTTCTCTCAATTATATACCAATGAACCAAGAGGTAGATTATCTAGGCTTGATTGGAAGCATATTTTGGAAAGGCGCGGGCCGAGGCGTGGCCAAAACCATAACCCATAGTTATAACTAAAACGAGCTATCGACGCCAGTGAAAGACTTATGATACAATTGTGCAAAAGTCCGGGCGTCATATCGATAACAAAAAGTTATAAGCCAGAACAAAAGGATGCCAAATCCGTCACTCGTGTCAGTGTTCATCTGGGAACATCAGTGTACATCTGTGGCTACGTATTTGGAGCGAGACATCAGAAAGCTGCGATGAAGATGAAGAAAGGAGGAAGTACCTGTGTTGGTAGCAGGAGTCGACGTCGGTTCCGTAGCCACAAAGGTTGCGGTAATCGACGGAGACAAAACCTACTGCCGCTTGGCGCCTACAGGTTGGAGTCCACGGGATGCAGGTTTAAGGACTTTTCGCGAGCTAATGGCTGACCTGGGAGTTAGCGAAAAGCAAGTGGATTTTGTAGTGGGCACCGGGTACGGGCGCATATCCTTGTCGTTCGTTCACAAAGCAGTTACAGAAATCACATGCCACGCTCGGGGTGCTGCTCATATGGTGCCAGGAAGCGCGGCTGTGATAGATGTGGGAGGACAGGACAGTAAAGTTATTAAAATCGATCACCGAGGAAGGGTCCTCGATTTCATTATGAACGATAAGTGCGCTGCTGGGACCGGGCGATTTCTTCAGGTTACGGCGGCGGCTTTGGGAGCAGATGTTAGCGAATTAGCCGATCTCGCTCGGGGCAAGAAACCCGTACATCTGAGCAGCATGTGCGCCGTCTTTGCCGAAAGTGAGGTCATAGGGCTTTTGGCGGCAGGAAGAGACAAGGGAGAAATCGTGGCCGGGCTGCACCGGTCGATTGCCCGGCGTATAGCCAGCATGGTTCAACGTTTGGGACTCGTCGATAGGATCACCTTTACAGGAGGGGTAGCCCGAAACGAGGACTTGCGTTTGTGCCTGGAAGCGGAGTTAGGGGCTGAGGTGGTGGTTCCCGAGCAGTGCCAGATGGCCGGAGCAGTAGGAGCGGCCCTGATCGCCCGGGACCAGGTAGAGGGGAAGGCCCAGTGGCTTTCGTGATATCGAAACGGGCCTGCGAGGGGTCCGGAGGGAGTTCTGACCGAGAATCGTGGCGATTCCGTTCAAAACAGTTCGCAACTGTGGTCCGGGTTTTAATATTATACTAACGGGGTAAGGAGGATGAACTAAAATGGCTGATTACCGCAAGATGTGGGAAGACCTGGGGATGAATGTCGATAAGCACGATTTGTTGTGCGAAGCCCTGCCCGATGCCTTTGGAGGGATTTACCTTTCCCAGGAGAAACGACCGGAAGGGATGAATTACTTCAACTTCGTGGTAGCCGAGATCCACGGGGTGCGCCCGACTGAGCTCCTGGAACACCAGGCCCGGGGAGGAAAAGTCTTCGGCACTTTTTGCGTTTACGTACCTGATGAGGTGGTTTTTGCGGCCGGGGGAATCGCTACCGGTTTGTGCGGAGGTTCGCAGTTCTGGGTACCGGCAGGGGAAAGCGTGCTCCCCGTGAACACCTGCCCGCTAATCAAGGCCTCCGTAGGTGCCAGGCTTGACCGTACCTGTCCGTTTTTCCGGATAGCAGACATGTACGTGGGTGAAACGACCTGCGATGGCAAAAAGAAAGCGTGGGAAATACTGGCGGGCGAGGTTCCGTTCCACGTAATGGATGTTCCACAGATGAAAAGGCCCCAAGACATCGGCCGCTGGGCCGACGAAATCAAGGGTTTTATAAAGGTGGTAGAGGAGTTTACCGGTAACCGGGTTACGCCTGAAGCGCTTCACCAGAGCATTGTTATGCTCAACAACAAACGCAGGGCTTTGAAGCGCTTGTACGAAACCAGGAAAGCCGACCCGGTGCCCATCAGCGGTAAAGACGCTCTGCTGGCTACCGAGATCGCGTTTTACGATGATCCAAGCAGGTTCACAGAAATGACCAACAATCTCTGTGAGGAACTCGAACAGCGCGTGAAACGGGGTGAAGGGGTTTTCCCAGCGGGAGCCCCCAGGATTATGATAACCGGTACGCCTATGGCTATCCCCAACTGGAAGCTGCACCATCTGGTCGAGTCGGCCGGGGCTCCGGTGGTGGTGGAAGAATCCTGCACCGGCACCAGGTATTTTGAGCATTTGGTCGAAGAGGAGCCCAGGGACTTGGACGGGCAGATTATAGCTCTGGCTGAAAGGTATATGAAGACAAACTGCGCCTGTTTTACGCCCAACTCTAACCGGATCCAGGATATTTTGAGGTTAGCCCAAGAATACCGGGTCGACGGGATCATAGACTACAATCTCCAATTCTGTGGGCTATATTCCACTGAGAGCTACTTGGTGAAGCAGGCGTTAGACGCCCAAGGAATTCCTTACCTGCATATAGAGACCGATTACAGCGAGCAGGACTTCGAGCAGCTCCGGACCAGGGTGGAGGCTTTTTTGGAAAGGCTCAGGAAGTAGGGGGATGTTATGGAAGAGGTTGACTGGTACGTGCTCTTTCCTAACCATCACGAAGGGCTGCGGCTTTACCGTAAACTGCAGGTACACGGGATCAGCTGTACTATAGCGCCTACCCCGAGGGCAGTCAGTTGTTGCTGTGGGATATCTCTGGTAGTCCCTGCCGAGGCGGTAGACGAGGTGAAGGCGGTAGCGGAAACGGTACAAGTTAAAGTAGAAGGAATTGTCCCTGTAGCCAAGAGGAAACAATGGAAATACAGGAGTTCCTAAGGGTACAAGGCGTTAGTGCTGTATGTGGCCTGGTGGCTGCAGGGCAAGAGGAGGGAAAGGACAGGACGAGATGAGGGTGATTTATCTCGATAACGCGGCCACTTCGTATCCTAAACCCGAGTCGGTTTATGAGGCGGTGGATCGTTTCAACCGCTATCAGGGTGGCAACCCGGGACGGGGAGCCAGCAGCAAGACCCTAGCCGCGGGGTCGGTGCTCATGGAGGCAAGGGAGGCCTTGGCCAAGTTGTTCAATGTGAAGGAAAGCTCCCATATCGCCTTCACTTTGAATGTGACCGAGGCCTTAAACGTAGGCCTCAAGGGTATACTGGAACCGGGAGACCACGTGATCACTACCAGTATGGAGCACAATGCAGTAGCCCGTCCCCTGCACGTACTCCGGAAAAAGGGGGTTGAATGGACCGCGGTTCCCTGCCATCCGGACGGGTCGCTGGATCCTGAGGAGGTAAAGAAGGCCATACAACCAAACACCCGGATGATCTGTGTTCTCCACGCTTCTAATTTGACAGGGACAATAATGCCCATCGATGAACTCGGAAGGATTGCTAAAAATAACGGGATTATCTTTTTGGTCGATTCGGCTCAGACGGCAGGGGTCTTGTCTATCGACGTTGAAGCGCAGAACATCGACATTCTTTGTTTTACCGGGCATAAGGCTCTTTTAGGACCGCAGGGAACTGGCGGGATTTACGTTCGTCCCGGGCTTTTGATCACTCCTTTGAAGGAAGGGGGGACGGGGTCAAAATCGGAGTTTCTCGAACAACCGGAAATGATGCCGGACCTTTTGGAAAGCGGGACCCCAAATACCCCAGGCACAGCCGGCCTCTTGGCCGGAGTCAACTTCGTGATGTCCCAAGGCCTCGAGCGTATCCGCGAACACGAACAGAAATTGACCGAGATGCTGATATCGGGATTGAAAGAGATACCTGGAGTTGAGCTTTACGGACCGGAGCACGCCGCCAGCCGGACGGCGGTCGTCCCTTTCAACATCGAGAACGTCGACTGCGGGGAAGTCAGCCTAATCCTGGATCAGAAGTACGGAATAGTGACCAGATCCGGGCTCCACTGCGCTCCTCTTGCTCACGGGACGGTTGGAACGCTGAAGAAGGGGGCGGTTAGGATGAGCCTCGGGTATTTTACGAGTGTTGATGACGTAGAAACTGTGATCAAGGCAGTGTACGAGATTGCCAGAGAACGATACTAATGGATTACTAGGGGGTGTGGCAAGGAGATGAAGGGTGAAAACATCGTTGATGCCAGGGGGTTAACCTGTCCCCAGCCGGTCATTTTGACCAAGAAGGTTATGGACAGGGGAGAAGCGGAACGTATCACGACACTGGTGGACAACACAGCAGCTTTGGAAAATGTGAGCAAACTTGCCCAGAGCCAGGGGTATGCGGTGGAAGTGGAGGATAGAGAAGGGACGTACTATATTCACATGACTAAAGCCAAGCAGTCGGAAACCGCCCTAGGAGAGGAAGAGCGGCAGGTAGCAATCCTGGTCAAGAGTAACCGTTTCGGAGTCGGCGCAGACGAGCTGGGCGAGGTGTTAATGAAGAGCTTTCTCTACGCCCTGACCGAGCTTGAGCCCAGCATCTCCCATCTGATATTCATGAACAGCGGGGTATTTATGACTACCGAAGGTTCGCCCGTGCTGGAGCACTTGCAAGCCCTGGCCGCCAAAGGAGTTCAAATTCTTTCGTGTGGCACGTGTCTGGACTACTACCAGCTGAAAGATAAACTCAAGGTGGGTGAGGTCACCAACATGTATGCTGCTATGGAAATACTGACTCGTGCTCCCAAGGCTTTGACTTTCTGAGCGGTTCTTGCCTGAATCCAGGGAAGCGGGCGAAAGCCCGCTTTTTTATCATGGAAATCTTTTTACCACGAGGTAATTGGGGTAAAATGAATTCAAAGTAGATGCTGGGCACGGGGAAGAGGTACGTGTTTCCGATGAGAATAAATTCGGGTTCGGGGGATTTTTACCATAATCAGAGGAACCTGATGACGAGGCTACAGGCTAAAGATAGTCAAGGTGCAAATCCTGTTCATTCTCGCCTCGAAGCTGGAGGATCCACGGACGCGGGCGGTACCCGGTTGCCCGAGGAGGTTAGAAAAGACAATCGGGGCAGTCCCGAACCTACCGTTGACCGGGTTACTGAGAAGCAGCTTAAACGATTGGGGATCATACCATGTAAGACCTGCCAGAACCGGAGGTATCAGGATCAATCGAGCGACCCTGGGGTTTCGATGAAAGCGCCCACCGCTCTTTCGCCAGCTGTGGCCGGGGTGACGGTGGCCGCCCACGAGAACGAGCACGTGCAGCGGGAACGAGCCCAGGCGGCCAGAGAGGGTAAAGAGGTGATCTACCAGTACGTGCAGCTCTATATGGCAACTTGCCCCGAATGCGGGCGGGTCTACGTAGCTGGAGGCAAGACCGTGACCGTTGCCGGGCCAGCCAAATCTGAGGGGAATAAAGAGCCAGGGAAGCTGGTTAACATATATGCGTAGGAGCAATCTGAATAAAGCAGATAAAGGGCCGGAATCCCGGCTTTTTTGCTGGGGGAAACCCGGCCACAGACCCTCACGACTCCTATTCGGTGTCACCACTAGAGAATGAAAATGCGGCTGTGGAGGAGTGTTAGCCAGCTCGCTCCAAGACTCCTCGCCTGCAACACATCGGCTCACTTCGGTGCGATCCGGCACTCAGGGCAAACGCGTCATGCAAATTAGCCAGTTAAAGGAAGGTGTTCCTAATGCAGATGGGTCCTGAGTGCCGGACGAAACCTCCTGTTTCTCGCTCCGCTTCGCAGCCCTCAGTTTCGCCGTGTGTTGCAACGGCTCGTCATACGTCGCTCGCCCGGCTAACACTCCCCCTTCGACTCTATTTTCGGGGCAGACCCTCACGACACCTATCAGGTGTCACCACTAGACAACGGAAATTCGCGGAGGCTTCCTAATGACGCGGCAATCAAATCAAAGGTACAAATTACATAAATCATCTGTGGACATCTGGCAAAATCTGTGTGCATCTGTGGCTTATTTTCGGGGCAGTTGTGTGAAAATACTGAGCCGAGGCAAGTCTCTCGGTTAAAATGGTATTGAGCAAAATAACCAAGACTGAGGAGGTACCTTACAATGGCTCGTTACCATGTGACTGGTGATTCCTCTAAAAAATCAGTGAAAATCTGCATTAATCTGTGTTTGTCTGTGGATTCATTTTAGTAATGAGGAGTGTAACGAATGAACGTCGATTTTTCGGATAGGACTCTGGTGGCTTTGAAGGCGGCCGAGGCAGCGGCTGAGGTGATTACCGAAGCCAGAGGAAACATCAATCCGGATTTGATCCGAACCAAGGGCATCAACGATTTCGTAACCGATGTGGACGAAAGAGCGGAAGAGGCTATCGTTCAGACCATTAAAGGGATGTTTGCCGAAGATGCTATTCTGGCCGAAGAGAGGGGTACGTTGAAAGGAAATGAGCACTCAGGTGTTTGCTGGTATATAGACCCGCTTGACGGAACGACCAACTTTATTCACGGGGTACCCGTCTATTGTATAAGCATCGCCTACGAGATAGACGGAGTCCTTTGGGGCGGCGTGGTTCATGACCCCAACTTCCGGGAAGTTTTTGTGGCTGAAAAAGGGAAGGGCGCATATTTAAATGGAGAGCGGATACAGGTTACAAGGAATGACTTGCCCGGCGATTGCCTCTTAACCACCGGGTTCCCTTTCAGGAGTTTCCGGTTTTTGCAAAGCTATTTCCAGCTTTTTGCCCATATAATACCTAGTATTCACGGTTTGAGAAGGCCTGGATCCGCGGCCTTAGACCTGTG
This sequence comes from Syntrophothermus lipocalidus DSM 12680, assembly GCF_000092405.1. NCBI lineage: Bacteria > Bacillati > Bacillota > Clostridia > Eubacteriales > Syntrophomonadaceae > Syntrophothermus > Syntrophothermus lipocalidus. The sequence goes on from NC_014220.1 coordinate 281,407, forward strand.
CTGGACTGCTTGCGGCCGTTTCGACGGTTTCTTGGAACTGAATCTCTGCCCGTGGGATATCGCGGCAGGAACCGTAATTGTCAGGGAAGCGGGCGGTAGAGTCACTGACTGGAAGGGCAAAGAAAGGTTCATGGAAACCGGGCACATAATAGCTACCAACGGGCTGATCCATGACTGGCTGTTGGAACAGATCGGGCTTTATTTCCCGGAACAGGAATTGCTGTGATTCTAATCAGTCCATGATAGATGTTCGATACTTCTCTTCGAACTCTCGTTCAATGTCTGCCAGGCGCGATGGGGCAGACATCATGCTTTTGAGTTCTCGCAGCTTTAATGCCGCTTCACCGCATGATCGCGGGGGAATGGGTAGCCTGCCACTGTCCGCAGCAGTGTTTGCATCCAGGGATTGTAACAGGCGCTCGGCTTCTTCCATGATGATGTCATCCTTGATTTCCCTCATCATGTCAATGATTTCAGAGGGGAGAGGGGGAGCTACTTCTATTTCCAGTTTTTCATAGGGAAGAAGAGCTTCGGCTTCCTTGATTATGAGGTCACAGCTTTTGAGACACTCCTCGAAATCGTCGGAGCCTTGTACAGTACGGTAATGAAGGTAAATGGTGTCTAATCGGGTTGCCACTTCCAAAGTAGCGGCGGCCCGGCACTCGCCGCAGAGGCCTTTTTGGTCGACCATAAGCACCTTGCGCCGGCATATAATGCATTCCGGCATCGAATTCCTCCTTTCCAACGAGTTAAGCTACTTTAGAGGATACTTGTCCCCGGACCTCTTTGCAACATCGACCCTGGGGAAACTTTGCTGGACAGGTGTGGGGCACGATGGTTAAATTGAAGGTAGACTGTGGCGTAATGATTATGGCAAGACATGGAGGGATGCTTGTTGCTAACTGAAGAGCAACGATTCACATTAATAGCTGTCTGCATAACTTCTTTTTTGACCCCTTTTACGGGTAGTGCCATAAACATCGCTATTCCAGCAATAGGTAAAGATATTGGGGCGAACATAGTTGCTTTGACTTGGATATCTACCAGTTTCATGTTAGCTTCGGCAGCTTTGTTATTACCGGTCGGAAGCATGGCAGATATAAAAGGGCGCAAACCCATTTTTATGGCTGGTATTGCTATTTTTGGGTTGACCGGTTTAGTGGGCGGGCTAGCCCGGACGTCTTCGTTGTTGCTGGCGATGCGGGTGTTGCAAGGGATGGGAGGAGCTTTGATTTTCAGCACAGGGATGGCGATACTCACAGCCGTTACCCCCCCAGGAATGAGAGGCAAGTTTTTGGGCATTAACTCAGCAGTAGTGTACGTAGGAGTATCGGTAGGACCTGTCTTGGGAGGATTTATCACACATTATTTGGGTTGGCGTTATATCTTTTTCTTTATCACCTTCTTAACTTTGGTGGCCTTGCTGGCTGCAACCAGGATCAAGACGGACGTAGCTCCCGGAAAGATGACCGGATTTGACTTGGCTGGGGCTGCCTTTTACACTTCCGGGCTGGTGGCATTGATGTACGGCCTTTCCATAATTGCGACCGCGGCGATGGGTAAATGGCTGTTAGGGCTGGGGGTAGTGCTTCTGGCTCTTTTCGTTTACCGCGAGCTGAACTCGGAATCGCCTTTGATCGAATTGAGAGTGTTACTGCGAAACCGTTCCTTTGCCTTCTCCAACCTGGCAGCTTTTATCAATTACATGGCAACCTCTGGGGTAACGTTCTTGTTATCGATTTACCTGCAAATGGTGAAAGGGCTAAGCGCTCAAGCGGCGGGGATGGTCATGCTTTCACAGCCTGTTATCATGGCTTTAGTTTCACCATACTCGGGCCGGATGTCAGATAAAGTTGAACCCCAGATAGTGGCGACTTGGGGTATGGCTCTAACTATGGTAGGGCTTATCATGTACCAGTTTGTGAACCGCGACACCTCTCTTATATATGTCGCTATTACTTTAGTGGTAATGGGATTAGGATTCGGGCTTTTTGCCTCCCCTAACAACAACGCGGTTATGAGCTCAGTCCCAGCGCATCAGTATGGCATAGCTTCGTCGACCCTGAGTACTATGAGGTTGGTAGGACAAAGCTTCAGCATGACAGTGGTGGCTCTCATCATCGGTGCGGTGATGGGGAAAGTAAAAATAGACGCCGCCGAGATCGGGCCTTTCTTGCTAAGTATGAGGTTGATACTTGGGCTGTTTGCGGTTACTTGTGTGGGGGGAATATTCGCTTCACTGGCTCGAGGCACCATTCATGCTGAACCGGACAGATTGAAGGGATAGAGGTTCTGAGGGGAAGGTGAGGTGGTTAAGTTGAGGCTTGAGGACATCATGACTCCCAACCCGGTTCTCTTACATCCCGAAATGCCTGTTTCCGAGGCGGCCAAAGTCTTTGTCGAACATGGAATAGATGGGGCGCCGGTAGTCGATGAACGCCGCCGGGTTATCGGGTTGCTGACCAAGAGCCATATCTTGAGGCTGGTAAGCCAGGAGCAGGACATGTCTATTCCGGTGAGTGAGGTGATGACAAGACGGGTCTTGGTTGGCCATCCGAGGGACGAGCTTTCTCAGTATTTCCGCACTACAGTGAAACGAATTCCAGTAGTACGAGAAGACGAAATTGTAGGGATTGTGACTAATTCCGATTTCCTAGAGGCTTTTTTTGATTCTTACTACCGGATGAGTACCGAATTGAAAGCGGTAATAAACGCTACTCATAACGTGATTATTGCTGTTAATGAAAAGGGAATCATCAAGCTTATCAACCAAGCGGCAGAGAAGGCTTTGCAGGTTACGGCCGAGGAGGCGCTGGGTAGGCACGTAGCTGAAATCATACCTAACACGGGGTTACTGGAGGTCTTGAAAGAGGGTAAAACCCAAACCGCTCAAAAAATATGGCTCAATAGCCGTTGTTTTATTTCTAACCGTACGCCTATCTGGAAAGGCGAGACCCTTATTGGCGCCGTAGCCGTGCTTCAGGACGTATCAGAACTGGAGGCCGTGTCCCAGGAGCTACAGTTTGTCAAGGATCTCAATGAAGTACTCAATGCTATTATCGAGTCTTCGTTTGACGGTCTGTTCATCACTGATCGAAACGGCTACATTCTGCGGGCCAACCAAGCTTTGGAAAGAATTACCGGGTTTGAACCAGGAACCTTGGTGGGGCAGAACATTGAAGTTTTGGTTAAAAAGGGCATAGTTGCTCAAGAAGCTGCTAGCCTGGGGATCAGTACCGACCAACCTTGTACTTCGATGCAGACAACCCCCGAGGGTAAGGCCATCCTGTGGACAGGCAGCCCGGTGTTCGATGAAGACGGGCGGGTCACAAGGATTGTCTACAATGTGAGGGATATGACGGAACTGACCCGGCTTGAACAGAAACTGGAACAGGCCCGCAGTCTGAGCCAACACTATGAAAGCCAGCTGAAGACTTTGAAGCTGCAGTACGTGGGTTCGGATAGATTGGTTGTCGGTTCGGCTGCCATGCGTAAGCTCATAGAAATGGTGGTAAGGGTGGGACAGGTAGACTCAACCGTGTTAATCACGGGAGAATCGGGGACCGGGAAAGAGTTGATAGCGGAGACGATTCATAACAACAGCCGAAGGCGAGAAGGACCTTTTATCAAAGTAAACTGCGGCGCTATTCCTGAGCATTTATTGGAATCAGAACTTTTCGGTTATGAGGCTGGAGCTTTTACAGGAGCCAGGCGAGAAGGAAAAGCCGGTTACTTTGAAATGGCAGATGGGGGCACGCTTTTTTTAGATGAGATTGGAGAACTGCCCTTGAACCTCCAGGTAAAACTATTGCGGGTGTTGCAGAGTAAAGAGGTAACGCGGGTTGGTAGCACCCGGCCCACACGAGTTGACGCCAGGATTCTCGCGGGGACAAACCGCAATCTCGAGGAAATGGTTCAAAACAAGCAGTTCCGTGAAGACCTTTACTACCGTTTAAACGTGATACCGCTTTACGTACCGCCGCTGAGAGAGCGAAAAGAGGAGATTCCGTTGTTAGTTGTGCATTTTGTAAAATTGATAAATCAAAAATACGAGATGAACAAGCGTTTTTCTCCGGAAGCTATCGAGGTTTTAATGAAGTATGATTGGCCCGGCAATGTAAGGGAATTGGAGAACCTGGTAGAAAGGTTGCTGGTCACGTGTAGCGGTGACATAGTGAAGGTGGAAGATCTCCCACCACAGTTTGGTGGAGGAACAACGGGGGCCGCGGAAGTAAGGGTTTCGGGCATTCTTCCCTTAAAAGACGCGGTGGAGAGCGTGGAAAGGCAGATATTAGAAAAAGCCTATGCTGAATACCGTACAACCAGGCAAATAGCTAGCAAACTAAGAGTCGATGCTTCGACTATAGTGAGAAAGGCTGCCAAATACGGGCTGATAAATAAACTGAATTAGTTGCGGTATCGCAACGTGCCCGGCAAATATGCAACAGCAGGGCACACGGTTTTAGCCATATATTGTTGCAATTATACAATAAATGTGAAAGAGGGGATTTGCTCTTTCACATTTTTTGTTTTCAGAACTTTGTCGGATTTGACCGGGGTTTATGGACGTTTTTTCTTTTCCAGCTTGGGTGGCACGCAACTTGCACTTTAATAAAGCGGTTGCCGGGAAGCTCCTATCGGAAGCACGCGTCACGTAAGTTTTCCGAATTACTTCCCTCACTAGTTGCCCGCGCCGTGACTTGTACGGCGACACGGCGCGGAGGCATTTTTCTTTGAGACGTGAGGCATGATGAAGGCGAAGAACTTAATAGAATTGAGATAGCTGGAAGAGAGCCCCTGAGCCCCGCCAGGTAGACCTGACGGGGCTAATCTGTTCTTCTATATTGAGTGGCGGTGAAGGGGTGAAGACAGATTGAAAGAATTCAGGTGCCAGAAGTGCAATAAACTGTTAGGAAAGTACAGGGAATGCCAGGAACTGGAAATCAAATGCCCCCGTTGCGGTTACAAGAATTATTTAAAAGAAGAGCCGGTGGTGACCGTGGCGAGCAGTGATCAGAAGAAGTAAACCGCTAGTCGTTAAAGTGTAATGGACAGCCTGGTGGTAGTTTGTGGGATACCCTCCCTACCCCGGGGTCTTCCGGACCTCAGTTTGCTGAGAGCCGCTGAGCTCCTCGGGGGACCTTTAAAAGGCAGGGTTATCTTGAAATAGGGGTACTTGCCGCGCAGGATGGATCAAAAAGTGGATACTGTGAGTGAATTTAGAGAGCCTTTGAGCCCCGTCACTTTTGTTGGCGGGGCTTTTTTGCTGATGAAGGGCAGGGTTTGTCCTCGACCAAAAGAATTGCTTGGGTTTTAGCCCAGAAAGGGGGATGGTGAAGGAGGTCGATAAGTTTGCAGCTGTTTACAACACTTGAAAGGGAGGAATGGAACGTGAGAGAGGTTGTCATCGTAGGAGCAGCAAGAACACCTTTTGGTAGATTCGGCGGCGCCTTAAAGTCGTTCAAGGCGGTAGAGTTGGGAGCCATCGCCATTAAAGAGGCCGTCAACCGGGCAGGCATAAAGCCGGAACAGGTCGATTACGTTTACTATGGTCAGGTAGTACAAGCCGGTTGCGGGCAGGTTCCAGGGCGGCAGGCAGCTATCAAGGCGGGAATCCCCGTGGAGGTACCTTCCATCACGGTGAATAAAGTCTGTTCATCCGGTATTATTACCTGCGGGCTAGCCTACAAGATGATCGCTGCCGGGTATATAGACATTGCTGTCGGTGGTGGGATGGAGAGCATGTCCAATATCCCGTTCGGGCTGTTCGACATGCGCTGGGGGGCTCGGATGGGCGTTCCGAACAAGAACTGTACCGACTTGATGGTATGGGACGGTTTGTGGTGTGCTTTCTACAACCGGCACATGGCTATTCACGGGTCGGAAGTCGCAAGAGAGTTCGGGTTGGATCGCGAGCCTCAGGACCGCTGGGCAGTGCGCAGCCAGAACCGGGCCGAAGCGGCTATTAAAGCGGGAAGGCTGAAGGACGAGATCGTACCGGTAACGGTACCAGGAAAGAAGCCGGTTGTGGTGGACACTGACGAGCAGCCTCGATTTGGGTGCACCTATGAAGACATCGCAAAACTACCTCCGGTATTCGACCCGCAGGGAACCATAACTGCAGGGAACGCTCCGGGAACCAATGACGGGGCCAGTGCGCTGGTTCTGATGGCCAAAGAAAAAGCCGAGGAACTGGGAATCAAGCCGCTGGCAACCGTATTGGGTTACGCTGAAGTCTCGCAGGAGCCTAGGTATATAGCTACTGTGCCCGGACTGTCGATTAAGAAGTTGTTAGACGAGAAGGGCATGTCGATCAAAGATATGGACCTCATCGAGATCAACGAAGCCTTTGCCGCAGTAGTTCTGACCAGTGGGAAAGCCATCCTCGGGCTGACCGACGAGGAGCTGGATGAGAAGGTCAACGTCAACGGTAGCGCCATAGCCTTCGGACATCCCATCGGAGCCTCTGGCGGCCGTATACTGATGACCCTGGCCTACGAGCTCAAGCGGCGCGGCGGCGGACTCGGAGTATGCGGGATCTGCAGCGGTGCAGCTCAGGGCGATGCGATGATGATCAAGGTCGAGTAGACAGTAAGCCCTTAAGGGATTCAAGGTAATGCATGGAGGGGGTTATAAAGGTGGAAGTCAAAAAGATATTCGTGGTGGGTGCTGGCCAGATGGGTGGAGGCATCACCCAGGTTGCAGCGCAAGCAGGATATGAAGTGGTCCAGTATGACATTACCATGGAACTGGTAGAAAAAGGGCTAGGAGTAATTACCAAGAACCTTTCCAAGGATGTGGAGAAAGGCAAGAGGACCGCAGAAGAGAAGGACGCCATCCTGGGGCGTATCAGCAAATCGGTAAGCCTCGAAGACGCGAAAGATGCTGACCTGGTAATTGAAGCAGTCGTCGAAAATTTTGACATTAAGAAGAATATATTCAGCGAATTGGACAGGATTTGCCCTGAGCACACCATTCTTGCTACTAACACCTCATCTCTGCCGATAACTCAGATTGCAGCTTGCACCAAGCGTCCAGAGAAGGTTATCGGAATGCACTTCATGAACCCGGTGCCGGTCATGAAACTGGTCGAAATCATCCGGGGCCTGGCTACTACCGATGAAGTCTACCAGGTTGTAGAAGAGGCCTCAATAAAGATGGGTAAAGTACCTGTTTGGTGTAAAGATGTACCCGGGTTTGTATCGAACCGGGTTCTTCAGGTAATGATTAACGAGGCTTTGTGGGAGCTGTATGAAGGGGTGGCCCCGGCCGAGAATATCGACAACATCATGAAACTGGGGATGAACCATCCTATGGGACCGCTGGCTCTGGCTGACTTGATTGGTCTCGATACGGTACTGGCTATTCTCAATGTAATGTACCAAGGGTATGGAGATCCGAAGTACCGTCCGTCCCCGCTGTTGAAGCAGTATGTCCAGGCCGGCTGGTTGGGCAGAAAGACCGGCAAGGGTATCTACGACTACAGCAAGTAGGTGGAGGATTGTCAAAGAAGTTGAATGCAAGGGGTGAGGATATTGCATTTTCAATTGAGTGAAGAGTCTTTAATGTTAAGGGATATGGTCCGCAAGTTTGTCAAAAACGAAGTAGAACCGATCGCGGCCGAGATCGACCGCGAGCACCGGTTCCCCATGGAGACGTTCAAGAAGCTAGCTGATCTGGGACTTACCGGGATACCGATTCCGGAAGAGTGGGGCGGAGCAGGCGGCACTTATCTCGACTTTGCCATGTTCATTGAGGAGCTAGCCAAGGCTTGTGCATCTACTGCCGTCATAATGGCGGTTCATACCGGGTTAGGTTGCATGAGCACTTATCTCTATGGCACGGAGAAGGCAAAACAAAAATACCTCCGGGCGCTGGCCACCGGTGAAATTATAGGGGCGTACGCTCTCACCGAGCCGAATGCCGGTTCAGATGCGGCTTCTATTCGGTGCAGGGCAGAGGATGCCGGGGACCATTTCATAGTGAACGGCAGCAAGATATTCATTACCAACGGCGGGTATGCTACTACGTATTGCACATTCGTAAAGACCGATCCCTCCCAGCCCCCTGGCAAAGGCATCACATGCCTCATCATAGAGAAAGATACTCCTGGCTTCTCCATCAGCAAGCCGGTAGAGAAGATGGGCATGAACGGGTCTCCTACCTGCGAGCTCTACTTTGACAATGTCAAGGTACCAAAAGAAAACGTGTTGGGTGAGGTCAATAATGGGTTCGAAGTGGCGATGGGATTGCTGGACGGCGGGCGTATAACAATCGCGGCTCAGGGGCTTGGCATAGGTGAGGGCGCTCTTGAATATACAGTTAATTATATAAAAGAAAGAAAGCAGTTCGGCCGTCCCTTAGCAGCAAACCAGGGTGTGCAGTTCATGGTGGCCGATATGGCTACTGCCCTGGAAGCGGCTCAGCTTCTGGTATACCGGGCAGCATGGCTGAAGGACAACAAGCTTCCCCACAGCAAGGAAGCTTCTATGGCCAAGAAGTTTGCTACCGACACATCTATGGAAGTTTGCACCAACTGTGTACAGTTGATGGGCGGGTACGGCTACTGCAAAGAGTTCCCGGTCGAACGCATGATGAGAGACGTGAAAGTGACCCAGATTTACGAGGGCTCTAACCAAATTCAAAGGATGATAATTGGCAGGCACGTTATCGGTCGTTTCTAGTTGTGGTGGTTGTGGAAAATCCCGTTACCCCTTTACAGGGGTAACGGATTTTCATACTTGTTTTTTAGATTTGAGGAGGAGGAGGTAGAGTAATGGGTAAACCGGAAAAAATTACGCTGCAAGAGGCGGCCAGTCTCATTAAGGACGGCGACCTGTTGACCTTCAGCGGGTTCACTATCTGGCGCCGGCCGATGGCTTTGGTTTACGAACTGGCACGCCAGGGCAAGAAAAACCTGCATCTTTTCGAGGTCAACGGTGGAACCCACACTGAAGTCCTGGCCGGGGCAGGATGCGTGAAGATATGGGAATCCTGCTGGGTCGGGCACGAGTTGTATGGAAAGTTGGGCGAGATGGTAGCAGCTGGCCAGGTGAAAGGGTCAATCATTACCGAGGACTACAGCCACGCTCAGTGTGTGGCCAGGCTTTTGGCCGGAGCATATGGAATTCCCTTCATGCCTACTGCTCACAGCATGGGCACCGACATTTTAAACCCCGAATTCGACATGCTGAGTAGAGCCGGACTGAGAGACGGCTCCAATCCGAAGATTCCTCTGAAGAAGTATGACATTATTCATGACCCCTTCTACAACATGGGTGAAATACTGCTGATGCCGGCGGTTAACCCCGACTGGGCTCTCATCTACGCTTCTCAGGTAGGAGACGAAGGAACGGTTCGCGTCAATGCCCAGACCTATACCGATGCGGAGGCTATCAAGGCTGCGGACAAGGTAATCGTTTTGGCAGAAGAGATAGTACCCGACAGTTACCTGCGTCAGGAACCTAAGCTTAATCTCGCGACCGGTTATGCCGTCGATTACGTGGTCGAGCTTCCCTGGGCGGCGCATCCCACGGGCTCTCAAGGGTACTATGACGTCGACGCCGATTTCATAAGAGCGTTCTATTCCGCTTCCAAGTCCCAGGAAAGCTTTGACAAGTGGGCGGATGAGTGGGTATTCGGGGTCAAGAACCACGACGAGTACTTAGCGAAATTGGGAATTACTCGGTTGGAAAAATTGAGAGCCAACGCAGCTCTGGGCTATTCAACACGGGTGAAAAGGGGGAAGAGATAAATGTCGGCCAAGAACGAATACGCCAAGCCGGGTGAATACAAACCCATTGACCTGTTGGCAGTATCTGCTGCCCGGGAGGTACGGGACGGTGACGTGGTGTTTGCCGGAACTGGCCTGCCTATGCTGGCCATAATGCTGGCCCAACTTTCGCACGCCCCGAACGCGGTCTGCATCTATGAAGCAGGGTCTGTTGACGGCCGGGCTATTGACCTGCCGACCTCAGTCGGAGATGCCCGCTGCGCTTACCAGGCAGCCATCGCAGCTGGACTTACAGAGGCATTCTTCGGGCAGCTCCACTGCGGCTATGTTGACCTTGGCTTCTTGGGAGGAGCCGAGATAGACAAATATGGCAATGTGAATACTACTGTCGTCGGTAATTACGCCAAACCCAAGAAGCGCTTCACCGGGAGTGGCGGTAACCCCGACATCAACTCTTTGGCCAGGAGATCAGTCTATATCATGGTCCAAGAGAAAAGAAGATTCAAAGAACACGTCGATTACATTACTGCTCCTGGATGGCGCATAAAGAAATGGCCGAGCGGTGAGTGGGCGCCGAGGAAAGAGGTATACGGGAAGTTCTTCCGCGGAGGCATAGACACGGTTATCACTGATATGGGGGTCTTCCGTTTTGACGAAGAAGGTATTATGTACCTAGACACGGTTCACCCCGGGTTCTCGGTGGAAGATGTGAAGAACAACGTAGATTTCGACCTCAATATTTCCAGGGTAAGCGGGGAGACACACCCTCCTACCTACCTGGATATTGAGCTCCTTTACACCAAAGTAGACCCCGAAGGAATATTCCTGCCTTAATGGCGAGGGTATGACCCTTATCTAGTACTTTGGATTAAAGAAACAGGAGCCCGGTGCTCAGCCTGAAGTTGGTAAAGGGCTGGGCGTCGGGCCATTCTCTTGCTGGGTTGGTTGAATAAACAGGAATATAAGGAACTTGCGTTAATGCTTGGCCGATTGACGGGTAGCAGCGCCGCCTTTATGATTAAAGATGAGGAATGCTTTCTTAGTGGAGGGGAAAGAGAGAATTAGGGAGGTGGGGTTCGTTCGTTACTGAAGTGACTCGCATTTCCGAATAGCGGAAGGGTTGCTCGATTGGTACGAGCAAGAAATCTTAATATGGGAGGGATTGGTGTGGGCGAGGGAGTAGCCCTGCAGGAAGAGAGGGCCGTAGAAAGAGCAGAAATCGAGAGGCCCGAGGACATGAGCCAAGAACAATTGGCACGGTTTTTGGTTGATCTCGTGCATCGGGTTATGGTACACCATACCCTTTGGTTCAGGGAGGTCGAATACCAGCTCGGTATGCCGCAGGCTTTGGACATTCTGCAAATAGCCCTGACCGATGCATACAACGTTCAGATGAGGAGATTCTCCAAAGTATTTGGGTTTGAAATGGAAAAAGGAATACCCAAGCCGCTATTAGAAATGCCCAGGGAAAAACTGATAGAAGTTATTGATAACCTTGCCCTCAACTGGTTGGCGGTAGATGGTGTCTGGTTTCAAGCGGTGGAAAGAACCGTGGGTATGTTCGACGCCAAGCGCTGCAACGACACCTGCTGGACCAGGTTTTCACCGTTTGAGGCCTGGTCAATCAAAAGGCTTTTGGGTTTGCCGGACCAGGCGGGATTGGAAGGCCTGAAAAAAGCTTTGAGGTTCAGACTGTATTCCAGGATTAATGTACAGACGATTATCGACGAATCGCCTAACAGCATAATATTCCAGATGAACGACTGCCGGGTTCAGAGCGCTCGTAAGAGCAAGGGGCTGGAAGACTACCCGTGTAAATCGGCAGGGGTCGTGGAGTACCGGACATTTGCCAGCACTATCGATTCCCGGATAAAGACCGAGTGTATAGGCTGCCCTCCGGACGAGCATCCAGAGGAATGGTGGTGTGCTTGGCGCTTTTATATACCCAGTGATGACTGATTAGGGTAGTGGGCCGCGGCTTTTGGACTAACGGACCAGCGGCCTTGAAAAACGGAAATGGCTCATATATAATAAGTGACAGTCATAGAGGCGGCAGTGGCGGAATTGGCAGACGCAGTAGACTTAGGATCTACCGGGTAACACCGTGGGGGTTCGAGTCCCTTCTGCCGCACCAAAGGAAAATAGGGGGCGAAAGCCCCCTTTTTCTATCCCTTGATGAAATAGTCCATCAGTTCATGTCCTTTTTCAAAGCGAAGGCCGGTGCTTCGGGCCGACGCTTCGTCGTAGGTGCTGACTTTATTGGGATAATGCTGCCGACTGTCGAATATCACAAAGGGTACTTCTTCGGCGGTATGGGTGCGCACGCTTAAAGGCGTGGGGTGGTCCGGCAGTACCATAAGACGATATTCCCCGAACTTTGGCAGTCCGGATAGCAATTCCCCTATTACCTTTTCGTCAATCTCCTCTATAGCCTTAATCTTAATCTCCAGTTCTCCGCGATGCCCGGCCTCGTCCGGGGCCTCGATGTGGATGTAGACAAAATCCTGCCCGTCGTCCAGTTCCTTTAGAGCAGCCCGAGTCTTGCCTCGAAAATCTGTAGTTATGTTTCCGGTTGCTCCCGGGACATTTACCGCCCTAAGACCGGCGCACAGTCCCAAGCCTTTGGTAAGATCAACGGCGGCGATGACCGAGCCGACAAGGCCGTATTTTTCTGCAAAAAGGGGTAATGCCGGTTTAACTCCCTGTCCCCAGAACCAGAGGGAGGTGGCTGGCCGGAGCCCGCGGTGAACCCGGAACTGGTTGACCGGGTGACAGGGTAGAAAACGGTTGCTCTCCAGCATTAAACCGAGCAGAACCTCGCTACCTTTTCCCCGAGGCAGGTATTCAGCAATTACCCGGTCGGAAATATCGTGGGGCGGAGTCAGTTCTACTTCTAAAGGCCCATTTGTCCATACCATGAGGTGGCGGTAGCTTACCCCCGGATAGAAACGGATGTCTTCGTCGTCAAACCGCTCTTTAACCGCGGCTATGAGTTGGGCCGACTCGGCGCTGGTTATCTCGTCTGAGCTGTAGTCAATCATTCTTTTCTGCGTAAACTCGGGCTCGTCAGAAAGGGTTACCAAGTTGCAGCGAAAGGCAACATCGCCCGGCTTAAGTTCGACTCCCATGGCAATCGCCTCCAAGGGCGAGCGTCCTGTGTAGTAACGGGTCGGGTCATACCCCATTACCGAAAGATTGGCTACGTCACTGCCGGGCGGCATTCCGTCAGGTACGGTTTTGACCATACCCATTCTACCCCTGGAAGCTAAGAAATCTAAGTTTGGGGTTCTGGCATGAGCCAGCGGGGTTTTGTAATCGAGTTCGGGTATAGGGTAGTCAGCCATGCCATCGCCCAGCACCACCACGTATTTCAAGGCTTTTTCTCCTTTCTAAGGGAGTCTCGTGGTCTGATTATACAACAAACAGTTCCGATTTTACCAGCTAGTAAGAACCCGAGGGAGGGGAGACGCGATTAATTTTGGTAAGGAGTTGAAGGCGTAACCACGGAGTAGTAAGCCTGTTTGACAGTGCTTGCGAACAGGAAAAGGCTGAGCTTGATCTCCGTGCAAGCCTGCTTGAGGGAATCCCGGGAAGAAACCCCTTGGCACCGGATAACCGAAGCTGTCCAGACCAGTATGGGAAGACCAAAGAATATGAGCGGATGATACCAACAAAGGACGCATGAGAGAAAATCGATTACGTCGAAAATGCTGGGAAAAAGCTTGAGGGAAAGTGTCCCCGTAAGCAGGGCTAAAGGCAAAGAAACCACCTGGTGGCGTTTTAAGCGGAGGGTTTGAGCAAGGGTGGAGGCTGACAGATAGTGGATGAAGGCCAGCTTGACAAACCCCCCAAGAATCCAGATGGTTAAGACCAGGGCTTCTATACGGTTGAGAAACTTGCCGAGCACGATGCCGCGGGCCAAACTGAGAAAAGGCGCGGTTAGAGCCGCGCTGTACTCGACAGAAAGAACGGAGACGACGGCTATGGTGAGCCCGATACTGGTCAAACCCAGAAACAAAAGACACCCCAAACTGATCTTGAAGGCGGATGAGGGGAGGTTAAGGTGATGCATGACGAAAGCGATGGTTCCGAATTCGGCCAGGTAAGTGAGGATGGGTGGAATGGCGGTCAGCACGGGTTTCCAGCCGTGGGCCAGCACCGGCAGCAGGTTAGAAAAATCGGCTTCCCTCAGAGCCAGAAAGACAGTTACCCCCATCAAGGCGAACACCATAGGTCCGGCGAGCCCAGCCAACCGTCCGAGGACCCTAATTCCGTTGTTAACCAGATAGACGGAAACCGCCAGAGTGGTCGCGATGAAAACCACAGGCGGGGTTCTAGGTAGAATCGCGACAATCAAAATATCGACAAAACCCCGGACTACTGTGGCGGCCAGGAGAAGGTAGCTGAAGAAAAACAGCAGGTTGAGGAACACCCCTAAGGGTTTGCCCAAGGCTGCTTCTACTATTTCGACAAAACTGTGCTCGGGATAACGCATACCGGCTAAGACCACCAGCAAGATTAAGGGCAAGCAAAGGACGAGGGCCAGTATTTCTGCTAACCAGAAGTCCGGACCCGATAGCTGAACTATGCGGGATGGTAGGTAGAGAGCGTAGGTAGTAAAAACAGAGGTTGAGATCAACCAGAAAGCCTGTGATGCTAAGATTTTTTCTTTCATAGAGGCTCCTCCTTTTTTGATTCAGGCACTAAAAAATCTGCGTCAATCTGCGTCTTTTAGCCTAGTACCGGATTACTGCGGTACGGCGAGTTAGGTGAGTACGGCGAATCTTGGACTCCACGTCAACTTCGACCCTAACTGCAGGGAACACTTCCTCCCAACTGCTACCAACACGGTCCCATGTTTGCGGATAATGCTGTTTCAATGCTAGCCCAAAGCCGAAAACGTCGGAACCCAGTTCTTGGGCTTTCTTTACCGAATCCAGAACCTGTTGGCGGATGAGTTGGGCGGATTCTCTTTCCAGGGTCTTAAGCATGGCAGGGGTGACCAGAGGGTGAGTACAGGTCTGTTCGTAAAAGAAGCCCTCTTGCTTTATCTTTACCCGCATGATAATCTCTTGTCCTTGGAGTGCAGGGGTGATGCGGCATTGTGAGCGCAAAGACTGGAGCACGACCGGGCTGCCGCAGTATGGACACCGAACTGTCATTATACCACCCAAGACCGTTTTCGGTTGTAACCACCGGTACCCGCGCGATTCCTCCTCGTTCATCCATCCAACCAGTTTCCCCTTCATAAAAAGCGCGGTGCCGGAGATCTGGAGAAAACACCGGCCGCTGGGGTCTTTGACCACGCTGATGCCGGGCACCGCAGGCTCGATGCCAGGCTTGATGGAGCGGATGATAAAGTCGCGCAAAAGACAGCGCGTGTATATTCCCGCGTACAGATCCTCGCTTTTTATCATCGAAGTCAAGGCTACTCCGGGTATCCTTTCTACTTCTGTAGGAACCGACAAAACTTCGGCGGCGGTCGTGTCGCGGGCGATGAAGACATCTCCGGTTTTTCTCACGTTGCGGTTACGCGCAAACTCATCGACCAGGCCGGCCAGTCCGCGCCGGGCCAGGCTTTCACCCCAAACATTGGCCGACCAGTGCTGCCAGAGGATGCTGCGCGGGTTCTTCAACATGATGTTTCGGCCCGCAGTAGTGAAGGTTTCACCTGTAGTAGAGACCACCACAAAAGGAGGTGATGGTGGAGTTTGGCCCGGTGTTTTCTGAGAGACCGGAATCTGTACAGTAAAACGCAAGCGGTCCCCGGGAAGATCATCTAAGCCTACAGCGATGGCTAAATTAGTTTGGTTCAATTCAGTCCGGTCCCAGCAACCGCCGGTGATTATCATGACCGGGATAAAGAGCACAAGAAGCCAATTCTTTTTCACAGCATCACTCCAGGGTCAGGTTTGTGTTTCCGGCGGCGACTTTATTGCGGGGCGCTTTATCCGTGCCACCAGCAACAGCAGCGAGGGTATGACAAGGGAAAAAGTAAAGCCGTACGGCCCGAAAAAGGTGGGGTCGAACAGAGCAGTGTACTCAAGCGTGTTTTCACCTAAAAGCAGGGCCACCAAGCCGACCAAAACCGACAAAGGAAGTACCAGGGGTTTATAGCACCGCAGGTTAAAGCCTTGGGCCATGGCCTGGGAAGCCCACATCAGGTTGAGAGTAACCTGCACGAAAACGCCCCCCAGCCAAACAGTCAGTAACGCCGGCTCCACCCTTTGCACAAACTCGCCGAATGCGATGCGCCTGGCTACACTTAACCCCGGGTAGGTAGCCAAAGCAGCGTTGTCAATCCCTAAGCTTGATATAACTACCAGAACGATGGCCATAAGGTGCAATGCACCCAGGGGGACTCCCCACTTAACTACCCGGGAGGCATGGGCAGGGTTATCCATAAAAGGTATGACCATCGCCAAGTTAACTATATCTGAACACACGGCCATGGGGGTTACGGCATTGGTCAACAAGTTGCCTAGACCGCCGGCCATGAACGGCGAGAGGTTGGACGGCCGCAGCCGGTTCAAGGACAGGAAAATGAGCATCCAGATCAACCCTAGCATTACCGGTCCTAGAACCTGGTTGACGAGGGCAATGGTTGTTAATCCCCGGCGGGCGGCGATGACGCTGGTCAAGAGGGTTAAACCCATCAAGACGCTGACGGGTGTAAAGATCATGACCGAATTCAGAAAAAAATCGCTCGATATGCGCACCCCCAGGGCCGCAAAAAAAATGAACCACCAGGCATACAAAAGAGCGAGTATCGAACCGAAAACGGGTCCCAGAAGAGTACGACTGTACTGAATAATAGTCTTATCGGGAAAAATGCTGCCCAGTTTGATGACGATGGCCCCAACTAGCCAGGCTACCGGGATGACGAGCAGCGGAACCAACCATACGTCCCGGTTGGGACTGGGGGCGGCACTGACAGGCAACACCATTACTAAGTCAAAAGCTATGCGAATGGAGAAGCACAGAAGCAACACCTGTAGCCAGTTCACCGTCATTCGAAGATTGACGCCTGCGGATCTAATCAGAGGGACCCCCTTTACTTTCGCCTGCCTTTTTTGGGCGTTATGGCTGGAAACGAAATACGGTCTCTAAAGCTCTGACCGGGTTGGGAAGGGGCCAGTTGTAAAACTGGCCCAGGCTGTACAATACGGCGATAGCCATCAAAACCGAAAACACCGCCAATTCCCGGTACATCTTGTCCCTCAAAAGCGGGGGGACATCGATAAGGATGATGACAAGGAACAGCAGAATCAGCAAAGCCAGCATAACTCACCCTCCTAGCAGTCTAGAGCCACAGATTTACACAGATGGAGCACAGATTATCACTGATAACTATTATCTACATTACCCCATTTCAACAGCAATCTGTGTACATCTATGCAAATTCGTGTTTATCTGTGGCTCATCAATCTTCGGCTCATCGCAGATACAGGATTTTCGTCAAGAAGTTGCTCCTTCTGATATTGACATCGACCTGCACGGAGACGGGCACGGTAGGGAATATGGTTTCCCAGTTCTTCTCCATGGATTGCCATGCGCGAGGGTATCTCCGGCTCACAGCCAGCCCTAGACCGAATATGTCAGACTCTAGAGATTGGGCTTTGTAAATTGCCGCCAAGACTTCGTCTTCAATCTGGCGCTCGCCTTCGGCTTCTAGTTGGGAAATTGTGGGACTAGTCAATAAATCATGGGTGCATTTTTGTTCGTAAAACATTGCGTCGTCCCTAATCTTGATGCTGAACGCCACTCTGCCGTTTTCCAACCGGGGTATGATTTCTGATCTCGTTCTAAGCATCTCCAACAAGACTGGTTTGCCGTCGAAAGGGCAGGTGACGGTAACCGTCCCTCCTCTTACCTGTTTGGGGCGCAGCCAGCGGTAACCCCGCGATTCACGGGTATCTAACCATCCTACCAGGTGCCCTTTTCTAAAAACCGCAGTGCCGGAAAGCCTCAGCGTCTTTTTCCCTGAAGCGTCCGATATAACTTCCACTCCAGGAATTACAGGCTCGATACCGGGAGCCGCGAGCTTGGAAAGCACTTCATTGATCCTCACTTCTGTATACACTCCTGTGGTCGGGTCTTGCGATCTTATCATGGCTTTGAGGGCCTGGACAGAAGATTTTTCAATGACCGGAGCGGTTTCAAGCACCTGGCGAGCTTCTGAACCTCGTGCCACAAAAATATCGGTGTTTTCTCGAAGGTGAGGACTTCGTAACATGAGATCGACCATGTCTACCAGGTTTCTTGCCATAGCTTCTCCAACAACGAAGGCGGCTATGTGTTCGATAATCTGAACTCTGGGGGATTCTAGGGTTATTCTCCGGCGTCCCACGGACACCGTTTGGCCGGGGGCAGAAACAACGACGAAAGATGGACCCCTGCTGATGTCAGGCGGTAGCATGAGCTGGAAAGAGGTTAATATATTTTGGTCTGGTAAGAGATCCATACCCGCCCCACCTATGACAACGGCCTGGGGAAACTCTACACGCCCCCAGCAGCCTGATGTTGCCAAGAGGGAAAAGATAAGAATGAGCAAACATATCCTTCGCCGCATGTTTCAACTCCCTGCTGTGAGGATTCGAGCCACAGACGGACACAGATACTTAGACGCAGATTAACCCAGATTTATAATTATGATTACAAATAATAATTAATAATTCATCTGCGTCAATCAGCGTCTAATTAAAAATAGAATCCGTGATCATCTGTGCTAATCTGTGTATATCTGTGGCTCTAAAATCTGTACTGCAACGTTTCAGTGGTGAGGTAACTCCGCCTGATCTCGGATTTGACATGGATCTCGACCTCGAGTGTTGGGAATACCTGGGCCCACTTGCTCTCAAGGCTGGCCCATTCTTTGGGGTAGCTCTCAAAAACGGCCTGGCCGAAGCCAAAGATATCTGAGTCGAGACTTTGGGCTTTATTGACTGCCGCGCGCACTTGGCGCGTTATTAATTGGGCGGCTTGCTGCTCGAGTTGAGGGAGTGTTTTAGGAGTCAGGAGCTGGTGAGAACAAGTTTGTTCGTAAAAATTGCCTTCTTCCTTTATGTCGATGGTTATGATAATTCTTCCATCGCTTATCCGGGGCTTTATCCGGCACTGTGAACGCGTGGTATCGAGCAGTACCGGTTTGCCGCAAAACGGGCATTTGACAAGTTTGGTGCCTCCAGCCAGGGGGGTCGGACGGAGCCACCTGTATCCCCGCGATTCTTCTTCGTCAAGCCACCCGACCAGGCGGCCTTCTTTGAAAACCGCCATGCCAGAGAGATGCAGGGCCTTCTTACCGTTCTCGTTGACTATCTCTACTCCTGGAACAGCAGGTTCTATCCCTGGCGTTATGGTTTTGGTAAGGAAGTCACCCATGTCAGTAGGGGTGTATATACCTATATGCAGATCCTGGTTCTTGATCATGGAAACCAGGGCTGGGCCGGGCAGCTTTTCCACCTCCGTCGGCACTTGAAGAACCTGGGCGGCGGTTGAGTTTCGGGCTACAAAGAGGTAGCCGGTTTTACGTATATTACGGTTACGCAGAAAGTAGTCGACGGCTCCGCTCAGTCCTTGGCGGCAGAGGTCTTCGCCTAGTAAGTAACAGTAAGCGTGCTGCCAGAGGGGGCTGCGGGGTTGTCTTAAATGCACGTTGCGCGGTCCTTCGGTGAGGGACCTCCCATCTCTAGAGACTGTCACGAAGGTGGGCGAAGAGCGGGCTGTCTTTGCCCCTTTCTGCTTTCCCGCTTGGGGCGGCATTTCAGCAATTTGTTCGGTAAACATGAGATGTCTTTTAGCGGCAGCGTCCCACCCGATTGCAACTACCACAAAATTGTCGTTAATCTCGCGGCTGTCCCAACAGCCGGAAACCGAACCTAGGCTAACCAGCACTACTAGCAGAATCAGGTACTTTCTGGTCATTGCATTCATTTCTTCGCCACCACGATAGGATTAATAAAACCAACGGCAAGATTACGGCAAACACCAACATCACCCGGTAGAAAAAGAAATCGTAAAAGAACTTCAATTCAACTGTATTCCTGAACATTGCGATGCTCAAGGCGCCGATCAGAAGGGCGAACGGTAGCACCAGAAAGCGGTAATCACGCAAACGCACGGCCGCGGCGCTGGTATGGGCAATGACAAAAAGCAAGAGGCTGGTTTTGACAAAAGCGTTGGTTATCCAAATAGCGACAAACACCGCGTCTACCCTTTCTATAAAATCCCCTACCGAGATGTTCCTTACTACAGAATAAATAGGATAAGAAAGAACTCCTGCCAGGTAGTGGTTGAAAACCCCGATGCTGAGCAGAGTAAAAACACATATCCAGAAGGCCGAGGACAGCACACTGCCGAGGACGGAAAGGTACGTCCGGCTGCGATTGCTGACAAACGAGGATAAAAAAAACGCGATGTAAGATTCGGCAAAGACATGTGAATGTTTCCAGGCCCCCGGCGCCAGCGGTAGTATACCTCTTGGTACGAAGGGCAAGAAGTTATTCCAGTCAATGTTGAAGCAAGAAAGAGCTGCTGTGAGCAAAGCCCCAAAAGTGTTAGTCCAAAAAAAGACTTCGGCTAACCGGCCAATCGTGGCTAGTCCCCGGCGGGCAGCCCAAGCCGCGGCTGCGAGGAGAAAACCGGCAAACACGCTCACCGGTACGACAAAAAGCACTACCGAGAGTGCAAACTCGAAAAACATCCGAAGGCCAAGCGCACAGGAAAAGATAAGGAAAAACAAATACGAGAGAATCAAGGCTTTGGCCAACCACTTTCCCAGGCTTGATTCGAAAAAAGGGACCAGGCCTATGTTTGCCTTGGATGCTAAAGCCGAATAGACCAAGGAATAAGGTAAGGCAACCAGAGCACAAAACCAGGCCAGGATCCAGCCGTTGTTGCCGCCGGCTCTGATGAGGTGAGGAGGCTCAAAGATGGCAGTACTGGACATAATCATGAACATCAAAAGACAGTAGAGCTGAAAAGGGGAAATTCGATTACCCATCATTACGCCTGCCGCAGCCGGTTCCCTGGGGCCAGTGTTTGGGGACGCCGAACACTGCTCCACCAGGGACGCCGTACCAGGATGTCTCCCAGGTCTTCCCACCGCATAGGAGCCAAGGGAGCCAGGTAAGGCACTCCAAAGGAGCTGATGGAAGCCAAATGAATTAGCAAGAAGATTATGCCTATCATTAAGCCGAAATAACCCAGGAAGGCGGCGGCTATGAGCATCAGGAAACGCACCATGCGAAGAGAAACCCCGGCGCTGTA
Source organism: Syntrophothermus lipocalidus DSM 12680 (assembly GCF_000092405.1). Taxonomy (NCBI): domain Bacteria; kingdom Bacillati; phylum Bacillota; class Clostridia; order Eubacteriales; family Syntrophomonadaceae; genus Syntrophothermus; species Syntrophothermus lipocalidus. The sequence goes on from NC_014220.1 coordinate 302,408, forward strand.
TACTGGGATGCTGAACGAGCAGATTCCGGTAAAAGCTACTACCACCACCATTGGCGTAGAAACCAGACCGGCGGAAACGGCTGCGTCTCCTATGACCAGGGCCCCGACGATACTTATGGCGGGGCCGATGGCGCGAGGCATACGAAGCCCAGCCTCCCGCAGGATTTCGAAGGTGACCTCCATCAAGAAGGCTTCGAGAAAAGTGGGGAAAGGTATTCCCTCCCGGGCAGCGGCGATGGTCAGAAGCAATGGGGTAGGAATCATTTCCTGGTGATAGGTTATAGTAGCTACGTAAATCGACGGCAAAAGCAGGGTCGCCAAAAAGGCGATCTGTCGAAGTATCCGAGTCAGGGTCGAAGGTATGTACCGCATGTAGTAGTCTTCCGGTGAGTTCCAGAACTGGGGGAAGGTTGTGGGTACCACCATGGCCCAGGGGGAACCGTCTACCAGGACCGCGACCCGTCCTTCTAGAAGGTGCCCGACTACCCGGTCTGGCCGTTCAGTGTGTTCTACTTGAGGAAACAGCGAGAAGCGGTGGTCTTCGATGAGTTCCTCCAGATAACCGACGTCCAGCACCCCATCGATGTCGATTGTCTGAAGACGTTTTTTTACTTCGTTGACCAGGGAATCCTGAGCTATGTCCTGGATATAGCAGATGACGATGCTGGTGCGGGTAATCCTGCCCAGTACCATGCTTTCTGTTTTAAACCGGTTGGTTTTCAGGCGACGGCGGAGGAGCGCGGTGTTGAATCTCAGGGTTTCGGTGAATCCTTCTTTCGGACCCCGGATCAAAACTTCTTCATCCGGGCTTTCAACTTTTCGGCTTTCCCAGCTCTTAAAGTCGAGGATCAGGGCTTGAGCGTATCCGTCGATGAGCAGGGCCGCGTCTCCCGAGGCGGTGAACTCGACTACCTCTTGGAAGGTGGTTGCTTCCTGCAGTTCGGCTGCGGTAAGCAGGTAGTCGCGGACTGCAGTGTAGATGTCGAACGATTTTGTCTCGGGACTCCGTTTCAGTATATCAAAATCGATCATCAGAGGGCGAAGCACGGCGGTTTCAGCTTCGTTCTTCAGCATCAAGCCGTCGAAGTAAACCAGGGCTGCGTCTATGCTTAGCTCCCGGCCGAACTTGAACTTCCTCACCACGGCGTCGGAACAGCCTTGAAAAAGCTTCTGCAAATATTGCAGGTTGCTCTCGAGGGAGGTCGAAAGCTTGCTTGAGATTATTTCTTCATCGGTAGGTTGAATCTCAGGAGAACCGGGACTCCGCGTTATGTATCTCATCGAGATCTCCTCGCTCTCACAGTTGCTGGTAGCATAGAAAGCTAGCGCCTTTGTTAGTCGGCTGCTTCCAGGCTTTACTTGAACAAAGACGATAATACCGCTTACTAAAGTCTGTATCAAACCTTGTCATTATATTCAAAAATTGATACTCCATCCAAACAGTGCATAGCGTTTTTTGTTCGACCCCTCAACATCTGGTACAGTTGCTGGAGGGCCTGCCTAAGTCTAAGCGAGGGGATTGGTGTCACGGTGTGACGAGTTTTGGATGCGGCCAGATTCCCGTTGTTGTAGAATTAAGAGGTGAAGCGAAATGAGGTTCAGGCTGGTAAGGCATGACAGCACTTGATGGTGAAGAGGATGAGGGCGGTTTTACGCAAACTGGTTGACCGGATTCCTTTGGAAGAAGAGGAATACCGGCGTCTCCTTGCTTATACAGAAACTCTACGTTCCGGTAGCGAGGAATCGTACAGGGTATTCCGCGACAATTACGGTTCCCTGCTGATGGCTGACTACGGAATCCGGTTGCCCCGGTTTGCCAGCGGGCGAGCCGAGTTTCTAGAGTACTTGTGTCAGAATTGGGAGGTAGTACAGGCTTTAAAGCTTGGCCCGTTGCCGGTAAGCACTATGCCGGTAAGCCTACAAGAATACCTGCGAACGGAGTACGGGTCCGAGATCAAGGCCGAACAGGTAAGGGATCTCGTCGAGTGGATTGAACGGAACCAAACTGCCGGGCACGGGTTGCCCCGGCCCAGGAAGAGGGACCCGGTGCTGGTTTATGAGGTGGGCAACGAAAATAAGGAGATCGGACTGGCGCAACATTTTAGAAGAATCGCCCGGCACCCGTTTGTCAGCAGGATAGTTAGCGTGCGCTACCTGTCGAGGGGCAAAGCGGCTCAAGACCGTTTCGAGGTGCGGGGAGAGGATGTCTTATCAGGTATTTTTACCAATAAGGAAAAGTCTATTTACTATTTGGTCTACCTTACCGAAGCTGATCTATGCAAAGCGGCCAATGCCTGCAATTTACTGAACCACGTTTTCTACGGATAGCGTGTGTTATACATGGGATTCCTTAGCACGAGACTGGAACCGGCTTTTTAACCTGACAAACTCTTGACGGTTGATAGGAGTCAGAGGCTTATGACCATTGGATTGAAGGACATCGTAAAAAGCGTAGCTTCCATAGGCCCGAACGAAGACATTTTCGCATACTGGAGCCGGGAACTGGAAGGCCGCAAGAGGGTAAGAAGCCTGATATCCAAGGGCGCGAGGCTAGAACTTGAGATTGACCGGGACGTGCTTGACTTTTTGTTTCGGGTGTTATGTCTGAGCCAGAGCCAGCGCCTCTTGTACCGTGTATTGTGGGATTACTCCGACCAGATGGCTGTTATCAGGTGGCTGGGCGATAGGTCCGAAGGGTTTAGGCTACGTTTCCTGCAACAACTAGCCGAGCTATGGCCGCAGAAAGACGGTCGAGGCCGACGGGACTTTTTAATAAACATATATACCCCGGCCCTAACCGATGCCTATCGCCGGTTATTGGCTGGCTTTGATAGTAAAGATATCGATTACCTAATTTCACGGACAGCTAATCCGGAGCTGCGCCGTCTCTTGCGGGAAGAGAAAGAAAAGATAGAGATTCGAGCGAGAGAATCCCGTCTGGGCGTGGCCATACACAAGGTCAGGGCCCGGGATTTGGACTGCATTTTCGGAAATAAGACGGAACTTGCCAAATCGCTGTTGTCTAGCCTTGAGCAGGCCGAAGCCGAACTTTACGAGCATCCTTACCGGGTTGATAGGCTTTTGAAACTCTGTGAGTGTTGCGTAAGGTTATTTGAACTGGGTTGGATTGAGGACAGCCTGGTTTTGACCGTCGAGACTTACAGCGATTTCATGGAAAGAGGCAGGCTGCAGGGGAGAGAAGCGGTTCGAGTCTACCGCCGTTTAGATCGTTTGGCCCGGGCCGTCATCCCGGTTTATTGCTTGCTGGAGTTTGGTGAGAACCTGGGGAGGGAAGTAGAGAAGCTATACCGGTCTTGCCTCAGTCAACTGGTAGTCGAGAACGCATCGCTCGCTTATCTGGAACTTTATGAGCGTTTGCAGGAAGCGAGGAGCACGCCTTCGGTGTATCCCCGGTCGGAGGTGGAGAGATTCTGTCTAAGACTAGCCAAGACCAGACCAGATGATGCAATAATCAAATGTCTTAAGGGCAGGGAACGAGAAGGTGTTGACATTGAGGGCTGTATGCAAGCAGTGGGAGAGCGGATGAAGAGCCGACCCCACGAGGCTTTCGTAATTATGGAGTTCGTACGCCTGGTGGTCATGCCCGGATTGGACGTTCGAAGGAAGTCTAAGGTGGGCGAATCTATGCTGACCCGTTATTTGGATTTGTGGGGCTGGGTCCCCAACGTTCGTTTTATGAACCGGGAAATAGCGGAGTCTCTGAGTGCGGTGGCAAAAGGCGAGACCCGGCGACAGGTGTTTGACGTCCTACGCTGGACAGAAGCTTTCGCCAACAGAGATAACCAACTCTATTCTAATAAAAAAGAACTGGTTCGGGGCAAGGGCAGTAAAGCAGCTTTGCAGGCGTTTCTCGGCAGGGTTTTGGGGGTGACGGATTAGTGGAACCAGAACTATCGAACCTAAAAGAGGCTTGTCAGGCGGTTTTGAACTCGCTCCTCGGCCAGCTCAGAAATGAGATCGAGGAACTGACCTCGGTTCAAAACCTGTTTTTGCCCTCAGGGACGGTCGATATCGAGGTTTTGGAGGATTATCTGTATCACGTCAACAGCTTTTACTACCGTACCTTCGACCAGAAGATGATACCTGTGTATATAGAAAAGGTTAACCGGATGATGGCCGAAATTTACCGGGTCAGCAGGCAGGGGGAGCAGGTAAAAAATGACCTTGTCAGCAACCTGGTGCGTTGTGCCGGGCTTTCCAACCTGCTTAAGCATTTTACTCAGGTCTTGAGCGATCTGGAGCAGGTAATTCAGCAGGAGTTGAAGGCTTTAACCGACAACCGTATGAGGGTCAACCGGCAATTAATTGAAGTAGTAGAAGACTTAACCTCCGAGATCAGGTCCTTGGAACAGCAGTTCAACATCGTGGAGAAAATTCAGAGGGATGCCGAGTGGGCTGAGCTGATCAAAAGCGACGTTAACCTGTTGCCGGCGGTTTGTTGGTGGGAGGAAGGGTGGACAGGTGAACCCGGTGCCAGGATTCGAGACGAACTGGGGCGTTGGCTGGGACAAGCCGAAACGTTTGTACAAATGCTCGAGGATGTGGCCGCACCTCCTAGGGAGTCGAGGCTCGGTGATTCCTGGCCCGGCTTGCTTGAAAAGGCTCTAGCGCTGGGTCGGGCCTTGGAGTTCTCTTCGTCCCTACGAAACCTGATACGGGAGACAATAGGCGCCTGGCTGGAATTTGAAGCGGAGAGATTGGGCTTCTACCAGCGGCAGGTTTCAAGCAACAAGATGGCCGAACACACGGCGAGGTTTGCAGAAGAAGCGAGACACCGCTTGGGACAGTGGGTAAAGATTTTTCGGTGCCTTCTTCGGTTTAGCCGCGAAGGCCTCGAACCGGAGATGTTAAGCGAATTCAGGTGGATGAGATCACTTGCAGGAGATTATGCCGGATCGATAGCCCGTTTATTGCGAGAGTTTCAGAGGGAACTGGAGGCGCTGGCCGACAAGCTGCAGCGCTACCCGGACCTCAGTCCCTTGGAGTTGGAGAAGCTTTTCGAGGAAACTGTTTATCGATATGAACAGGAATTGCGCGAACGCTGGTCCAGGGCGAATCTTCCCTGGCCGAGCCGATTCGGGTACCGGGTCGAGTATACCTTAGAATACCTGGAGCTGATTGATGTCAAGCTCCGCTATCACCGGGAACGGCTGCAGATGTATCTGGAAGCACAGGGGCGTTACCGTGAGGTCGCGGAGGGTCTGCGCAGGTGCCGCCAGCTGTTTTCCGGGTTTGGGGAGGATGTAGATAACCTGTTGTCTCCACGCACTCTGAAACGGGCATGGAAGGACCTGCCGGTAGAGGTCAGGCGCTATCCCATCAAAGTGGGAGAAAAACTGCCCCCGGAGTGCCTGCCGGTTTTGGACAAAGGATATGTGGAACGCAAACCGGTTTCCGAAAAGGAGCATCTCGTGGTTCTAGAAGAAAAGGGAGACGTGTTTTGGATACAGGTTGATGGGATTGAGCGCTGGGAGGTACCTTATCTGGTGGTGGGTATGAAAAGGTAGGTAATGCCGGTGAACCTGGGAATAGACTTCGGTACAAGCTACACCAAACTGGGTTATGTCGATGAAGACGGCCATTTCGTCAACCTGCTCGGGCCTGGGGGGATGCTGCCTTCGGTGGTTGCATTGGCACCAGAGGGAGGCAGGTTGTGCTTCGGTTCGGATAGCTTGTCTTTACCGAAAGAGGAAGCGGAAATCGTCCGGTTCTTCAAGATCGAGCTAAAGCGGAACCTGAATTTCAGGGTGGGAGACTTTGGCTTGAGTGAGATATTGGGGTCGTACTTTTCCTATCTCCGTGACCAGTATGTTGCCGGAAGTCTGCCGCACCCGTTGCAGGCGGTTACGGTCGGTGTTCCCAATTACTTCGGTCTAAAAGCCCGGCGGATGTTGTTAGAGACGGTAAGAAGCGTTTTCCCCGGGGTCCGGGTGAGGCTGGCCTTGGAACCGGTAGCTGCTTTGGTCGGGTTGTTGGCCGAAGGGGGACCGGATGAGGCCCGGTTGTGGCAGGGCAACATTCTAATCCTTGACCTCGGCGGAGGGACGGCCGACGCCAGCTTCGTTCACGTGAGGCCAGACCGCAAGGTGAGAGTAGTATTAGAAGCCCAGCTGCACGCCGGCAGCGATGCTTTCAGCGGGGCGGAAATTGACAAGTCGGTTCTTCGCCAAACTCTTTTCCCTTGCTTCGAGGCGAATACCGGAATAACGATTCCGCCGAGGTTCAAGAAGGAAAAAGGTTTGAACCGGGAGGAGCTGTACGAATACTCGAGAATGTTGAAATGGGCAGAGGAAGTCAAACTCAGGATGCAAGGGCAGGAGGATATAGTTATCGATATACCGTCTTTTTACCGGGGACGGAGCCTATCAGCGGTTTTTGAAAAAAGGAATTTGTCTTTGGTTTTCGAACGCACTTTATCAAGATTGGAAGATTTCATAAACAACGTGGTGGGGCCTAGTGCCGAGCGCTTGGGGCTGTTCGGGGCCGGGAAATGGGATATCGACATCGTGGTGTTAACAGGTGGAGTTTCTAAGATGCAAGGGGTGGAAGAGGTCGTGTCTCGAATAGGATCGCGGGTGTATCGTCCTTACTCGCCCGAATTCAGCGTAATCCAAGGTTTGTGCCGGTGGCCGGGAGGAGAGTCTGCTTTAAACCTGGAAGTCAAGACCTTGCTTCCCTTTCGTTTCTATATTGAAAAGAAAGGGACAGAACCGGAATTGGACACTATCCCCTTCGACACCGCTAATCTGGAGTTGGATTCCGGCGGAGTCTACCGGTTGTTTTCTGTGTTGCCAACCTCTCCCTACAACCTGTCCGAGGATAACGGTAGGGTTAAGATCCGTATTTACCAAGGGGGAGAAGCCCAGGAACCGCAAGAGATTAGAACTGACCCCGAAGGCTTGGTACTAGAGGAGTCACGCCCGGTGCAGGGGGATGAACCGCTTGAGGTCTGGTTAGACCTGGCGGAATCTTGTTTGAGGGTAGCCGAAGAACCGGAGCTTGAGGTCGAGGGTGCAATCGCGGGAGATGTCCCCTGCCTGTGGGAAGCGGGGTTGGACAGGCAACATGAGGTTTTGGCCCGGGTCCGCAGGTTACAGCTGTGCCGGCCAGAGGTAAGCGGGTATTATGCCGCAGTGCTGGAGGGACTTAAACGCGGCCGCCCGTTCCAGAACTTCGACGAAGCCGTCAAAGCCAAGCTGCTACTCTTTTTAGACATGCTTTCGCAGTCAAACCATAGTTAAAGCCACAGATGGACACAGACCCGGCACTCAGCCCACCTAGCTTTCAACATGACATCCTGTCACAACAACGCTATACACTAATCAGGGCTTGAGCTGAGTGCCGGGCTGATGTACACAGATAGCTTGAAGTTAAAATATGTGTCAGCCAGACAAAACAAATTGACAGGAAGAGATGTCTCACGATACATAACTAACATCAGATAAAACTTATGCCATCAGTGTAAATCAGTGTTAAATCTGTGTGTATCTGTGGTTCAGTTTTCGACGGGTTCGAGAAAGAGCCGGTGCAAAATCATGCCGGCGCCAAAACCCCCGACGTGTGCCCAGAATGCGATCTGGGCGGCTCCTTCCGGGGCGAAGAGGGCGATGGTGCCGGAAGCCAGCTGGGTGAAAGCCCAAAAACCCAGGTAGACTACAGCCGGTATCTCAACCAGGTAAAAGAAGAAAAATACCGGGATCAATGTAAGGACTCGAGCTTTGGGGAACATGAGGAAATAAGCGCCCATGACCCCGGCGAGGGCCCCGGAAGCGCCTACCGTAGGGACCGTGGACTGAGGGTAGATGTAGCAGTGGGTGGCTCCGGCGATAACCCCGCAGGCCAGGTAAAACAAGATAAAACGAACCGGGCCCATCTTATCTTCTACATTGTTGCCGAACAGGAACAAGGCCCACATGTTGCCGATGATGTGCATCCAGCTTCCATGGAGAAAAGTGCAGGTGATGAAAGAGGAAAGCGAATGATTAGCCGGGACCAAACCATAGGTGTAAAAAAGCTTTTGCAGTTCTTCTGAGGGTAAAGACAGTTCATAGAAAAAAACCAAAAAGTTGAGGGCGATGATAAGCCACATGCTGAAAGGGAATTTTTCCCCAGGCACGTTGTCACGCAGAGGTATCATGGTGTGGGCCTGCCTTTCGCGATTTTAATTACTTAATTATGCCTATGTAGTCAATTCAACCGGGTTGCGGGGCTAATCAAACCGTGCCTTGAGGATAAACATTGACCAAGTTGGTTCCGGGAACACGGTTGTAGACCACCAGTTCATCCAGAATCGAAAAAACGGTTTCTACATACTCTTCATACTTTTCATCGGAGGAATCCACATTCAGAGCGACTTCGAACACGTACACCGGTATCTCCAGCCAGTTCATGTACTTGAGTTCGTCAAGCCCTTCTTGCTCCAGAAACCTCAGCTCTTCTACCGGAACCGAAAACGGGCCGTTGCCTTCTTTTTCCCGGGTCATGTGTCTCTTCAGCTTATCCAGAAACGTGTTCAGCAAGCGTTCCTTTTCCTCGTCTACTAGATACTGGTAAAGAACATCGTGTATCTCTTTCACGAGCACGAGCGAGGTAATGGTGGGCAAAGCGAGGTGGTTCTCTTGCCGTACGAGCTTGAGTGTGAACAGGTTATCTTTGGTTAACACTCAAAATCAACTCCTTTTGCTTTTTCAATGATAGTATCGGTGAAACCCTTCTCAATTATAGCAGATGAGTTCCGCCGAATAGATACCTATTGGCAGGGCTAAGCGCAAAAGTGGCAATACAAAACGAGAAACGTCCCAACTTTGCGGGCTAACAAGTCTATACCGTACAGGACTTTGGTAGACAGGGCAAATGACCGTCAGATACAGGAGGAGAAGCAGGCGGACATTTTTGATCTTACAACTGAGAATATCATGGATTTCATAACAATCATAACAAGAAGAAGATTATGATTGACATTTAGAACATATAACCTATAATACATATCAGCTTAATAGGACATAGCTCCAATACTTGAGGTTGATTGGAGGTCAAGAGTAATGGCCGAAGTATTCGATAGTCGCAGGATCCTGGTGTATTCTGATCATCAAGTTGTTGAAACCGAAGATCCAGTTGTGAATGAGGTTCCGCTCACCATAATGCTGAATGACTCTGAATTGGCAACGCTATTATGCTCTCCGTATGCTTTGGAAGAATTGGTGGTAGGATTCCTTCTCAGTGAAGGCCTTGTAAATGGACCTGACGAGGTATTTAGCCTGCAGTTTCGCATGGAACAGGGCGTAGCTTGGGTCGATACCGTAAATCCGGTATCAAGGGTTGACAGCTTTCTTCGCAGGAATTTCGCCAGTTGCTGTGGCAAGGGGCGGCCGGCTCTTTATTTTGTCAATGATCGGGATCAGCTCAAGACTGTAGAGACTGATGCTTGTTTTAAGGCCCAACACCTCCTTAATCTGATGGCTGAACTCGATCGGCAATCGGAGAATTTTCACCTCACGGGAGGCGTACATGGTGCGGCGTTAGCTGACAACAATGGCATTGTGGTGAGATATGAGGATATTGGCCGACATAATGCTCTTGACCGGATACTGGGCTACGTTTACCTCCATAGTATTTATCCCACGGACAAGATAGTACTGCTTAGTGGACGCATTGCTTCAGAAATGCTGATTAAAACTGTTCGTATGCGAGTACCTGTAGTCGTATCGCGTTCTGCGCCTACCGGACTAGCTGTTGATCTAGCAGAGGAACTAGGCGTCACGATAGTTGGTTTTGCACGGGGGGAGCGCATGTCTATCTACAGCCATCCTGAACGTATAGATTTCTGAACCTGACGTTCGAGGACCTGGCCATGGATATATTGAAATTCAAAGAGCTGGATCTGGATATGGTAGGGGTGGGTCCGTATATCTGCCACGAGGATACTCCCCTGGCCGGGAACGCGAATGGCACTGTGGAGATGACCTTCAAGGTTATAGCCATCACCAGAATCGTAATCCGTGATGCTCATATTCCCGCTACTACCGCTCTTGCTACTCTAAGGCCTGCTGATGGGCGAGAAAAGGCCCTGCAGCTGGGGGCAAATGTTGTAATGCCCAATGTTACTCCGGTAAAGTATCGAGCTATGTATGAATTATATCCTGCCAAGGTCTGCATTGGGGAAGAAGACCAGACACGGGTGAACGGTACTTGAGCATCGAGTTATTTCAATTGCTGTAAATATAGAGCAGGTTTAACCCGGGCGAGGCAGCATTTGGAAAGGAGTGGTTTGAATGGGAGAAAGGAGACTAAAGTTTGACACATTACAGGTACATGCGGGTCAAGTACCCGATCCGACGACAGGAGCCAGGGCGGTTCCAATCTACCAGACTACATCTTAATGTATTTAAAAATACAGAACACGCAGCCAATCTGTTTGCTCTGACAGAGGCCGTGAGTATCTACACCCGGATAACAAACCCTACTACCGAAGTTTTCGAGGAGAGAATGGCAGCACTTGAAGGAGGTGTGGGTGCTCTAGCTACAGCATCCGGCTCTTCTGCTATCACTTACGCCATACTGAATATCGCCGGCGCGGGGGACGAGATAGTCTCAGCAAGCACTCTGTATGGAGGTACCTACAATCTTTTCTCCGTGACCCTTCCCAAACTGGGCATAAAGACGGTCTTCGTGGACCCTGATGATCCGGAAAACTTTAGACGAGCCATAACCGACAAGACGAAGGCCCTATTCATAGAAACCATCGGCAATCCGCTCGCAAACATAGTAGACATCGAAGCGGTGGCAAACATCGGTCACGAAAACGGAATACCGCTGATAATTGACAATACACTTGCAACGCCTTACCTTATTAGGCCGATAGAATTCGGGGCGGATATAGTCGTTCACTCCGCCACCAAGTTCATAGGCGGCCACGGTACGTCACTCGGGGGGGTTATAATAGACTCTGGTAGATTCGACTGGGAGGGAAGCGGAAGGTTTCCCGGTTTAACGGAGCCTGACCCCAGCTACCATGGCCTAAAATATGTCGAAGCGGCGGGACCACTTGCTTACATTACCAAGGCCAGGGTGCAACTCCTGAGAGATACCGGGGCGGCCATGAGCCCGTTCAATGCTTTTCTTGCAGGGTTTAGAGACACTTTCCCTTAGAATGGAAAGGCATGTAGCCAACGCAATCAGAATTGCCGAGTTCCTGGAGGGTCACCCGCTCGTCTCCTGGGTTAGCTATCCGGGATTAAGGAGTAACAAGTACTATCACCTGGCCATAAAATACCTGCCTAAAGGTGCTGGGTCCGTATTTACCTTTGGCGTGAAGGGCGGCGCTGAAGAAGGCAAGAAGTTTATTGACAGTCTGGAGCTTTTTTCACTGCTGGCCAACGTAGGTGACGCCAAGTCTCTGGCCATACACCCGGCCGCCCTTATGGCGATTCGCCTTAGCGTAACCAACTACGGCCAGGTTGTCGGCTTCTGTCCCGCCACTGGTAAAAATTACTTCATCCGGCAATGCGTTTAGCAGAGATGCCACTTGCTCTCGAGCCTTCTCTACTGCCTGACGGGCAGTTTGACCTGCCGAGTAAAAAATGCTGGAAGGATTACCAAACCTATCGGTTAAGTAGGGTATCATGCATCCAAACACCTCTTGGTCAATTGGAGTCGTTGCGCTGTGATCCATATAAATCTGTCTCATGTCAAAACCTCCTCACTAAATCTAAGATATTTAGCGGCTCCGCACGGAAATCTTTCTTGATTCTTGAATCAGATCCTCCAATGAAAGAGAATCCAGCACTTCGGCAATTGAGTCTCTCATCTTGGACCATATCAGACGTGTCACACAAAACTCAGCACGCTCGCATTCTTCGGGAGTCTGCTCACTAACGCAGTCGACGGGAGCAATTGGTCCCTCCAGGGCCCTGATTATTTCGCCCACGGTGATGTCTCGTGGTTTTTTAGTCAAAACATACCCCCCCTGAGGCCCGCGGACGCTCTTAACTAAACCCGCTTTTTTCAGAGGCACCATCAATTGTTCTAAATATCTCTCCGATAAGCCCTGACGCTCTGCGACAATGTGTACGGCCATCGGACCTTCGTTTTGATGTAGGGCCATGTCAAGCATTGCTCTCAGCCCATATCTTCCTTTTGTAGAGACTTTCACCTCGTTTTCACCTCAATCCTTTCCTTAATTCTCAGGCCATTCCATGGTTCAGAACCAGCAAAAAACGAACTGGCAAATGCAGTTATTGCATATCCTCAAGATGCGTACTCTATCATTCTTTCCAGAGCAATGGCAGCTTTAGCTCTAATTTCCTCGGGGACAACTACTCTGGTCTGCAAATATTGCAAAGAATAAAAAACTTTATCAAGAGTGATACTCTTCATATTTGGGCAAATCAACTCTTCCGAAGCAAGGATGAATGTTTTGTCAGGGTTATTGTTTCCCAGGGAATATAGGATACCGCACTCCGTCCCAATGATAAAAATCTTACTCTCCGATTGTGTGGCATAATCAAGAATTCCTTTGGTGCTGCCCACGTAGTCGGCCAGGGCCACAATCTCCGGGTAGCATTCTGGGTGTACGAGCACCTTTGCGTCCGGAAACTGCTCTTTTAGTTGGAGCAAATGTTCCTCGCTAATACTGGCATGGGTCGGGCAGCTGGCTGAAAAGACATCAATGTGCCTACCCAGTTTCCCGGCTAGGTAAGAACCCAGGTACTGGTCAGGTATAAAGAATACCTTAGCGTTATCTGGCAGCTTTTGTAATATCTTTGCCGCATTGGACGAGGTACAACAGATGTCACTGACGGCCTTTACCTCCGCCGGGGTGTTAACATAGCACACCACAATACTCTCTGGGTATTTTTTCTTGTAACACAATACATCGTTAACACTTATATTACTGGCCATGGGACAAGTCGCTTCCGGTTCCGGTGTTAAGACTATCTTATCAGGACATAACACTGCCGCCGTCTCAGCCATAAAATCTACACCGGCAACCAGAATAATATCATGCGGGCTGTTTTTGGCGGCGATAGCCATTGCATAAGAATCCCCGACAAAATCGGCCAAAGCTTGTATCTCTTCCCGCTGGTAATAGTGAGCAATAATGTAAACAGATTTGTCTCTCTTCAGACGCAGAATATCTTGTATCAAAAGTTCATCTCGGAGACCACCCACACTCTCGCCTTCTCTCTATTTCAAAAATCTGAGAATCGTGCTGATAGGACAGCCAGTTGAACGACGCCTCAGTTAAACTGAGGACACCTCTATATTCCTGGTTTTCGTTTATCATTTTCCGATGACACTCTTCTTATGTTAGAGTATAACATTATTCCTAGCGTTTTTGTCAACTTCATAGTCCGTCTTTATTTATGAATTTATGAGCTTGACGATCCAGCGGGCGTTGTCCTAATATATAGTTGGCGATGATGTGGATACAGACGCGGAAGTGGCTCAGTGGTAGAGCATCGCCTTGCCAAGGCGAGGGCCGCGGGTTCGAATCCCGTCTTCCGCTCCATTGAAACGTAGCCTCGGCTAGTGCCGAGGTGTTGTGTTTTTGTGTCAAATTAGCTTAAAAGGCAGGACATCGGTTGCGGGGCGTAGAAGTAATTAGTGTACGGGTTATGAGGGAGGGTTAGAAAACAGGATGATGCTTTCCGGGCACGGGCTGCTTTAAGGAGTTTAAGATTCTCTGTACGTGTGAAACCATTCATCAGGACAGGAGGAGCATAAATGGGATCTAAGCTGGAAAGAATAGAGAAGAATGAAGTGGCTCTGGAAATAGAGGTTCCAGGTGACAAGGTTAGCGAGGCTTTGAACAAAGCGTACCGGCGCGTGGTCAAGGATGTCTCTGTACCAGGGTTTAGGAAGGGCCGCGTTCCAAGACCGGTTCTGGAATCATATTTCGGGAAAGAGATCCTGTATGAGGAAGCTTTGAACGAACTGCTTCCTGTTGCCTACGAAGAGGCAGTGAAGGAGAATGATCTTACCCCGGTAACCGAGCCCCAGATCGATGTTGTGCAGATGGAAGAAGGCAAGCCTCTTGTTTTTAAAGCCAGAGTAGTGGTCAAGCCCGAAGTGGTTTTGGGGCAGGTAGAGGGTATAGAGGTGACCACTTCACCAATTACGGTTACGGAAGAAGACGTAGATAAGCGGTTGGAGGCTATGCGCGAACGTTATGCCCGTTTGGTCAAGGTCCAAGACGATGTTACTGCCCAGGAAGGCGACGTGCTGAGGATCGATTTTGAGGGGTTCATCGACGGCGAACCTTTCCCTGGGGGAAAAGGGGAGGACTACTCTTTGGAATTGGGGTCTAGGACTTTTATTCCAGGATTCGAAGAGCAGTTGGTGGGAACCAAGACCGGCGAAGAAAAAGAGATCAAGGTACAGTTTCCTGAAGACTATCACAGCCAAGACCTCGCCGGGAAAGAAGCAATGTTTAAGGTTAATGTCCATGAAATCAAGCGCCGGGAGTTAAGTCCCTTGAACGACGAGTTTGCCCAAGAGGTCAGTGAGTTCGAAACTCTTGAGGAGTTGCGGGAAGAGATACGCAAGAATTTAACCAAGATGGCTGAAGAGAGGACCAAACAGCTGAGGCGAGACGAAGTGGTGGCTAAGGCTGTGGAATCAGCTGAGGTAGATATTCATCCTGCTATGATAGAAGAACAAATAGATTCGATGTTGGAAAGCTTCCAACAACGGCTAGCGCAGCAGGGCCTGACCTTGGAGGACTATACAAACGTGACCGGGACTTCTCTAGAGACTATCAGAGAAGATTACGCTCAGGAAGCTGAGAAGACGCTGCGGGCTAACCTGGTCTTAGAAAAGGTCGCGCGGGAAAAGGGTCTTGAACCGACGGAAGAGGACTTCCAGCAGCACCTGCAAAGGGTGGCTGGCGACTTCGGCATGGATGCTGACCAGCTCAGAGAGCGCGTGGCCGCCTCTCGGGGAAGGATCGAGTACGGTATAATGCTTGATAAGGCGGTTGATTATCTCCTGGAGAACGCGGTTACCGTTCAACCTTCGGGCGGGGAAGAGGAAAGCAGAACGGATACTGAATAAACTGTATAGTAAAGGCGTAATTTGTGACTTTGTGAGGTGAAGAACGTGAACAAGTTATCCTACCTGGTACCGATTGTGGTGGAACAGACGAGCCGCGGGGAACGGGCTTATGACATCTACTCGCGGTTACTGAAAGACCGTATCGTTTTTTTAGGTAGCCCTATAGACGACCAGGTTGCGAACTTAATCATAGCCCAATTCCTTTTCTTAGAAGCAGAGGACCCGGACAAGGATATCCATTTCTACATCAATAGTCCGGGAGGCTCAATATCGGCAGGCATGGCTATTTTTGATACCATGCAGTACCTGCGCCCCGACGTATCGACCATATGTGTAGGCATGGCCGCTAGCATGGGAGCTTTTCTACTGGCAGCTGGGGCCAAGGGCAAGAGGTTTGCTTTGCCCAACAGCGAGATAATGATTCACCAGCCTATCGGTGGGACCCAGGGACAGGCCACCGATATCGAGATACATGCCCGGAGGATAGTCAATCTGAAAAAGCGGTTGAACCAGATACTGGCAGAAAGGACCGGGCAAAAACTGGAAGTGATCGAACGGGACGTGGAAAGGGACTTTTTTATGACTGCGGAGGAGGCAAAAGCGTACGGGATTATCGATGACATTTTCTATGAATCCAAGCGTAAGGGTAAGAAGTAGTGCTTATTGTAATGTGAGCGAGGTGAGGTTATGCAGCGGTTTGGCAGCGACGAGAGAGGGCAGTTAAAGTGCTCTTTCTGCGGCAAGACCCAGGATCAAGTGAGAAAGCTGGTAGCTGGCCCCGGAGTCTACATTTGTGATGAGTGTATAGAACTGTGCAATGAAATAATAGAAGAAGAACTGGCCGAGGATTTTGGGTTTGAAATGGGAGATATCCCTAAGCCCCAAGAGATAAAAGATATCTTGGACCAATACGTTATCGGGCAGGAGAAAGCGAAGAAAATACTGGCAGTAGCGGTCTACAACCATTACAAAAGGATAAACCTCGGGACCAAGCTGGACGATGTTGAGCTGCAGAAGAGCAACATCCTGATGCTGGGGCCAACCGGTAGCGGGAAGACGCTTCTGGCTCAGACACTGGCCAAGATATTGAACGTGCCCTTTGCCATTGCCGATGCGACTTCACTGACTGAGGCCGGGTATGTAGGCGAAGACGTTGAAAACATCCTGTTGAAGCTTATCCAGGCGGCTGATTACGACATCGAGAAGGCAGAAAAAGGGATAGTTTACATCGACGAGATTGACAAAATAGCCCGCAAAACTGACAATCCATCAATCACTCGCGATGTATCCGGAGAAGGCGTGCAGCAGGCTCTCTTAAAGATACTGGAAGGGACTATTGCTAGCGTACCTCCCCAAGGTGGACGCAAGCACCCTCACCAGGAGTTCATTCAGATTGATACCAGTAATATACTTTTTATCTGTGGCGGTGCCTTTGAAGGAATAGACAAGATAATTCAGAACCGCGTGGGCCAGAAGTCGATGGGATTCGGAGCTGACATCAAGACCAAGAAAGAGAAGAAAATAGGGGAGATACTGGAACAGATATTGCCCCAGGACCTTCTAAAATTTGGACTGATTCCAGAGTTTGTAGGGCGAGTGCCTATCATCGTAACTTTGGACGCCTTAGACGAGTCTGCTCTGGTCAGGATTTTGACTGAGCCTAAAAACGCTCTGGTGCGGCAATACCAAAAGCTGTTCGACATGGACGGCGTAAACCTTGAGTTTACTGACGATGCCTTAAAAGCGATAGCTGAGGAGGCTATGCGGCGCAGTACCGGTGCTAGAGGTCTAAGGGCCATAGTGGAAGACGTTATGTTGGACGTTATGTACGAGATACCATCTCGGGCGGACGTCACCAAATGTGTGGTGACAAAGGATGTGATACAGAAAAAGGAAAAACCTCTCTTGGTTACCGTAGAGCCAAAAAGGAGGGTAAACTGATAAAGGCAGCGAAAGCTGCCTTTTTTTACTCCGGCTCCATCCTGATGAAAGCTTAGGTGGTGGAGATAATATGTAGTAGCATAACCACCAAAGCGTAGGGATGAGGGTGATACCGCTTGAGTGAGTTAGGGGGATTTTTCTACCTGATTCAAGTTTTCTTCGGCATAGTTATTGGATTGTATTTCTGGCATCTGTTGCGCAGGGAAAGGGGAACCAAGGCGGCCGTATTTCGAGACTCGGAAAAGGAACGGGAAAAACTTAGAAGGCTCCGTGGAATATCCTTGACCGAGCCCTTATCGAGTAAGACCCGTCCCAGCCGTTTCGAAGAAATAGTAGGGCAGGAAGAAGGGATCGAGGCTCTGAAAGCGGCTCTCTGCGGGCCCAATCCTCAGCACGTCATCATTTACGGCCCTCCGGGAGTCGGGAAAACCGCGGCTGCAAGGCTGGTCTTGGAGTACGCGAAAGCCGATCCCCTTTCTCCTTTCGGCGGTCAAGCACGGTTTGTGGAAATCGATGCTACCATCACCCGGTTTGACGAGCGAAATATAGCGGATCCTCTCATAGGTTCAGTTCATGACCCGATCTATCAAGGGGCGGGGTCCCTCGGATTGGCAGGGATCCCGCAACCCAAGCCGGGCGCTGTCACCAAGGCTCACGGCGGCATTCTTTTTATCGACGAGATTGGTGAATTGCACCCAACCCACCTGAACAAGCTCCTGAAGGTTTTGGAAGAGAGAAAAGTCTACTTGGAAAGCGCCTATTACAGTCAGGAGGACAAGAACATCCCGTCCTATATTCACGATATTTTTCAGAACGGGCTTCCCGCCGACTTCCGCTTGGTGGGAGCTACGACTAAGTCTCCGGAAGAACTTCCCGCTGCTCTCAGATCTCGTTGCATGGAAATATTCTTCCGGCCGCTCGAAAGGGACGAGATCCAGCTCATAGCCCGGAGGGCAGCGGAAAAGATCGGTTGTGCCATCGACGAAGACGCTTTGGCCGAGGTTGCGCGTTACGCTACCAATGGCAGGGAGGCGGTGAACATTATCCAGTTGGCAGCGGGGATCGCAACCGTGAAAGGGGCCTCAAGGATAGATCGGGAAATACTCGCCAGAGTAGTTAATCACGGCAGATTCAACCCGCGCTATGAGGTCCGACCGAGCCCTACTCCCCGGGTAGGAGTGGTAAATGCTTTGGCTGTTCACGGCGCTAACCAGGGACGCTTGATCGAGGTTGAAGTCTGCGCGATGAAGGCCAGGCCAGGGCAAGGACGGTGGAAGGTGACCGGGGTGATAGAAGAAGAAGAGTTCGGCGATTCTGGCCATGCTTTTAGGCGCAAGAGTATGGCCAAAGGTGCGGTTGAGAACGTAATGACCGCTCTCCGCTGGGTATATGGGCTCAAGACTGGGGATTATGACATTCACATCAATTTCCCGGGTGGGATGGCTGTAGATGGACCATCAGCCGGGGTGGCTATGGCGGTTGCGGTCTTTTCAGCCCTAAAACAATGGCCAGTCAGGGCTTATGTCGCGATGACTGGGGAGATATCAGTGGCTGGGAATGTGAAACCGGTAGGCGGGGTAATTCCCAAGATTGAGGCGGCTCGCCGCGCAGGCGTTAAACAGGTTTTCATACCCCAGGAAAACTGGCTCGAGATTTTTGAACACTGGGAGGACATAGAGGTAGTCCCAGTGGAGAGCATTGCCCAGGTAATCGAGAACGCTGTCTTGGTTGATGTTTCGCGGGACTCTATTGTATCAGGATACCCACGTACTTTGGTTAACTGTTAAGACTGAAAACATACTTTCACCGGCTCAACCGAGGGGCATTTTTGGCAAAAAGCCTTCATTTTTTACTCATTAAAAGGCTTTTTAAGCAGTTGACCCATAATTTTAAACATGACCGCTGGATAGGTTTCTGGTACAATAAAACAGCTAAAAATCTAATGAGACGGGTATTTTCCGGTTGTCCGGCGTTGATGCCCTCTTACATTCGTTTTTTTCATATAGTAGAATATACTTGCGGTTTGGCCGTAATAGGAGGTGTAATTTGGGGTGTACGAGGGGAAGGAGTACTACTATCGCGAAATCCCACTGCTGCCGCTAAGAGGTGTTTTGGTATTTCCCCACATGGTTATACATTTGGATGTAGGCCGGGAAAAATCCATCAACGCCATTGAGGAGGCTA
This sequence comes from Syntrophothermus lipocalidus DSM 12680, assembly GCF_000092405.1. Taxonomy (NCBI): domain Bacteria; kingdom Bacillati; phylum Bacillota; class Clostridia; order Eubacteriales; family Syntrophomonadaceae; genus Syntrophothermus; species Syntrophothermus lipocalidus. The sequence goes on from NC_014220.1 coordinate 321,608, forward strand.
TGCTTGAGGACAAGAAGATTTTCTTGGCCACTCAGAAGGAAGCCCAGACCGATGATCCGGGGGAAGATGACATCTATCAGATAGGCACCATTGCTGAGATTAAGCAGATACTTAAGATGCCCGGAGGTACCATGCGGGTACTGGTGGAAGGGCTGAACAGGGCCGAGATTCAGGGATACATCTTTTTTGAGCCTTTTATTAAGGTTGGCATCAAAGAGTTCAAAGAGTACCCTGACAGAAAAGCCCCTGAGATAGAAGCTTTGATGAGGACTCTTATTTACCAGTTCGAGCAATACGTTAAAATGAGCAAGAAGATACCGCCGGAGACTGTGGTCTCGGTGGTGGCCATCGAGGAACCGGGGAGGTTAGCCGACGTTGTCGCTTCTCACCTGTCTTTGCGGGTACATGAGAAACAGGCGATACTGGAATCACTTGATGTCAAGAAACGGCTGGAGATACTGTGTGAAATCTTGGCCAAAGAGATGGAAGTCTTGGAGCTCGAAAGAAAGATAAACATCCGGGTCAGGAAGCAGATGGAGAAGACCCAGAAAGAATACTACCTGCGCGAGCAGATGAAGGCCATCCAAAAAGAGCTGGGAGAAAAGGATGAAAGGGTAGCTGAAGGAGAGGAACTGAGGGAAAAGATAGCCCAGGCCAAGCTGCCGCCGGAAATCGAAGAGAAGGCCTTAAAAGAAGTAGAGCGGCTGGAAAAGATGCCTCCCATGGTAGCGGAAGCGGTGGTAGTACGTAACTACCTGGATTGGCTGCTTTCCATGCCGTGGTCGCAGGAAACCAGAGACCGTTTGGATCTTGACGTTGCCCAGAAGATACTGGACGAGGACCACTATGGTTTGACCAAGCCCAAAGAACGGATACTCGAGTACCTGGCTATAAGGAAGCTGGCTCGAAAAATGAAGGGGCCCATTTTGTGTTTCATCGGGCCTCCGGGAGTGGGTAAGACCTCGCTCGGAAAGTCTATTGCCAGGGCCTTGGGGAGAAAGTTCGTGCGCATGTCTCTGGGCGGGATCAGGGATGAAGCGGAAATTAGAGGACACCGCCGCACCTATGTAGGTTCTTTGCCTGGGCGTATTATCCAGGGAATGAAGCAGGCAGGAACTAAGAATCCTGTTTTCTTGCTGGACGAGGTGGACAAGATGAGCTCCGACTTTCGGGGAGATCCCGCTTCGGCTTTATTGGAAGTGCTGGATCCTGAACAGAACCACATGTTCAGCGACCACTACCTGGAAGTGCCGTTTGACCTGTCCAAAGTGATGTTTATAACGACTGCCAATTCTCCCTACAGCATCCCGCGTCCTCTGTTGGACCGGATGGAGGTCATTTACATCTCCGGGTACACTGAAGAGGAGAAAACCAGGATCGCGCTGGACTATTTGGTCCCGAAACAGATCAAAGAACACGGACTGAAAAAGAAGAATATCGGCTTCTCTGAAGGCGCTATCCGCAAGATAATCAGGCAGTACACGCGGGAAGCCGGGGTGCGTAACTTGGAACGGGAGATTGCTACCATCTGCCGTAAGGTGGCTCGGGAAGTGGTGGCTGATAAAAACAAGTCGGTTAGGGTAACCAGCAATTCGGTACCGACTTTCCTGGGAGCAGAAAAATACCGGTACGGTACGGCAGAAAAAGAAAATCAAGTCGGGGTTGCTACCGGCATGGCCTGGACCGAGACCGGTGGTGACACCCTATCGGTGGAGGTCGCTTTGCTTCCCGGAACCGGTAAATTGACGATGACGGGACACCTGGGCGATATCATGAAAGAGTCGGCCCAGGCCAGCCTTTCCTATGTGAGGAGCAAAGCGGGGGAGCTGGGGATCACCGAGTCCGATTTTCACGAGAAATACGATGTGCATCTACACGTGCCAGAGGGGGCTATCCCCAAAGACGGCCCATCCGCTGGTATTGCTTTGGCGACCGCCCTCGCTTCGGCTTTCTCCAAACGGCCGGTCCGGAGCGATGTAGCCATGACCGGAGAGATTACTTTAAGGGGAAGGGTTCTCCCTGTAGGCGGGATCAAGGAGAAAGTGCTGGCTGCTCACCGGGCGGGCATTACCACAGTCATTCTGCCTGCCGAAAATAAGAAGGACCTCGAAGAAGTACCCGCTAATGTCAAGAAAAAAATGGACTTCGTCCTGGTAGACCATATGGATCAGGTTTTGGAAAAGGCCCTGGTTAGAGGAATGCCTGAGGCTAAAGAAAGCCTGGGAGAAGTCATAGGACCTGTTGCCGAGCAAACCCTTCAATGAAGAACATGAGAGTGAAGAAAGCTGAATTCAAGGGCTCTTACGTAGATATAGAATCTTTGCCTGCATCGGGGCTGCCGGAAATAGCTTTGGCCGGAAGGTCTAATGTAGGCAAATCTTCTTTGATCAACTGCCTCGCCAACCGGCGGAACCTGGCTCTGACCAGCTCTACCCCTGGCAAGACCAGGACTATAAACTACTACCTTTTCGATGATGCCTGGTTTTTGGTGGACCTGCCGGGCTACGGGTATGCCAAAGTCTCGCAGGCAGAGCGCAAGCGGTGGAGCCTTTTGATAGAAAAGTACCTCAAGGAGAGGCGCCAGCTGAAGGGCGTTGTTCAGGTCGTAGACATACGGCATCATCCAACTGAAACGGACAAACTCATGAGCGAGTGGCTAGGTTATCACCAGATTCCCCGCACAGTAGTAGCTACCAAGGCCGACAAGATAGCCCGCGGAAAATGGAAAACGCAACTGGCGGCTATCCAGCGGGAGCTCCGTTTATCAGATCCACCGCTATGTTTTTCCAGCCTCACCGGTGAGGGAAGGGATGAGCTAGTACGGGCTATTGGTGAAATGGTAGGAATTAAGAATTAGGAATTAAGAATTAAGAATTAAGAATTAAGAATTAAGAATTAAGAATTAAGAATTAAGAATTAAGAATTAAGAGTGCGCTCTTTAGTACGGTATGGTACTAAATAACAAAAATGGTTGCCAGGTGTTGAGAAGATGTGGTATTAATGTTAGTGTAAGATACCGTCGACAACTGAATCATTGAGGTCTCGGGTGACCTGCCTGGTAGCAGGATCAGGCGGGTTAAAAGGGAACCAGGTGAGAATCCTGGACGGTCGCGCCACTGTGAGCGGGGAGCGACATTCCAAGTAGGCCACTGTCCGAACATGTAGCCGGTTGTGAGAAAACCGGGTGCGTGCCGGATGGGAAGGCGGGAATGGAGCGAAGATCCGCGAGTCAGGAGACCTGCCGGAGGCTGAGCATCTTCGTCCTTCCGCGCAAGAAGGGGAGTGCACGCGAACTGTCCGAACGGGCATTTTACGGACAGCGGCCCCACTTTCTTTGACGGGAAGTGGGGTTTTTTGATGTAACACTTGTCAGACGCGGCACTGTGACCTCATTTGCGCCAAGGCAAATGTCGACTCCCTCGCCCCTGCGTGCGCCTGTCGGTTGGAAGAGGGGATTATAGAGAAAGGTATACTCCGGGCAAGATTGCCCGTTAGCCTGCAAAGTTGGGTACCTTCTCTGTGTCCCTTTGCCATGAGCGCTGGGCGACAATTCGGCACCGTACTGCCTGGAACCGATATTTTGTCGCCTGAAAGCAAGCTAAAATACCCTGACAGGCGCACAGCGGGATTTTTTTACCATAGCTGGACTTAGGGACTCAGGTCTAAAAGTGGCCAGTATCAGTTGAGAAGCAGAGCTCGTGCGTTTGCTCTTCCCGCATAGCCAAGGTGCTTCAGGTTATTTGTCCTCTGTCAGGGCTCTCCGTTCGGGCTGTTTTCCCTTCTGCCCATTTCAAAGTCCCATATAGTTAAAGCTACAAAAAAGACAAAGTGGTTGGCTGCGACGTTGATATTAGTTTATAATTCAGTAGTGGATACGTCCAATTAATTATATAGAACATAACAATAAGTTATGATAATTCCCGTTAGCTTAAGTACCCGAAAAGGTGGGGGTCGAGGGTGATGGTTGAGAATAGGGCAGCCCAGAACCCCGGCATACCGATAGTTATCGAAACCGCTTTGCTGGGGTGCGGTCTACCTTCTATCCCTAACGAAGTCATTGAGCAGGAGCTGGCTCGGCACCAGGGTTTAATCCTGGTCTGGGTGGAGCAAGGTCGTGTCGTTTGCGGCGGTGTTGAACAATTTTTGCACCATAGGCCCGCGGACGGGTGGAAGCGCTTGGACGGGAGGCGGGTAAAAGATGCTCTCGATAAGAAAAACAGCGGCTATCTCACGGTATCGGGCGTGATGAGCTTGTTTACATCCAGCCCTGTGATCGTGGTAACTGCCGGCATGGGAGGCATACGGGAAGGTATGGTTTCGCAGGACTTGATCTGCTTGTCCCGGACCGAGGCGTGTCTGATAGCGACAGCTCCCAAAGACAGTGTAGACCTTGAGGGTACGCTGGGATATTTACGAGCGCAAAAGGTTCGGACTGTGGGAGTTGGACAAGCTCTGTGCGATGGGTTCCTCTTTCGGTGCGGTCCGGTATCGTTGGACGGAAGCTGGGATGTGGGAGAGCCGCCTGCCCGTTCCTGGGGGAGCGGCTGGGTAATTTTCAATCCCCTGCCAGCCGAGCTGAGGCTGAAAGATGACATTGTGCTAGCCGAGGCTTTAGCGAGTGCCGGTCGAGCTTGTGCTAACGGCGAGGACTTTCATCCCGCATTTAACCGGGTCCTGGATGAAATGACCGCTGGGCAGGCTTCATATCTCCAGTTAGCGGCTCTGGTGAGGAACGTAGAATTGGCTCTGAAAATAGGGGGTGCGGATCCAGGAGAAGGGCGCTTATTTGCGGTTGATGAAGGGACACCGGAGACTACAGCGAGGAATGATTCTGAATGCCCGTAAAGTGCATTGTTATGGAAACCATAACACCCAGGGAGCGCATGGAAGCCCTGGCGGAAGGAAAAAAAGTGGACAGGATACCGGTTTGTCCTATCCTCGGAGAGTATCCTTCGGTGGTTGTGGGGGTACCAGTAGATCGCTACTTGCATTCGCCGGGGTTGATGGCCGAGGCCCAAGTTCGGGCTTTTGAAGTGTTTGGATACGATTCCGTAGGCGTGGGACCGGACTATTTAGGCATGGCTGAGGCTATGGGCTGCAGGCTTAGATACGCTCCTGACCAGCGTCCCCAGATGGCTACGGCTGTCGTCGAGGATGAAAGATCGCTGTCGCGGCTGAAGCCGGTTGAGGCGGAAAGGGACGGCCGGCTGCCTATGTACTTGGAAGCCCTGAAAACCATCAAAGATCGAGTCGGCGATCGGGTCAAAGTAGGAAGCGGCGTAGGAGGTCCTTTTACCTTGGCAGCCTGCTTGCGGGGGACAGAGGAGTTTCTGAAAGACCTTATAAGGAAGCCGGCGTTTGCCTACCAGATATTAGAAATAAGCACGCAAAGCATCATGAACTATATGCAAGCCTGTTTTAGGCTGGGAGTATCTTGTAGTTTGGGAGAGCCGCTGGCATCGTGCAGCGTCATCAGCCCTCGTCATTTCCGCCAGTTCGCGAAACCCTACTTGTTGACCATCTGCGAGTGGCACAGGTCTTGTTTCGGGCGGTCTTTATCGCTCCACATCTGCGGAACGACCAAACCTATTTGGGAGGACGTAGCTGCACTCGGGGTCAGCCAGTTCAGCTTTGACGAAAAGGAGGATGTAGAAGAAGCCAAGCGTTTTATGGGGGCGCGGTTGGTCATAAAAGGTAACGTTCCGCCGGTTTCCGTTCTCGCCAGGGGATCGTACGAAGAAGTAATGGCAGCTGCGACCCAGTGTCTCAGCAAAGGTTTTGATTCTCCCAAGGGCTATGTTTTGAGCTCGGGATGCACGGTACCCCTGGAGACTCCGCCCGAGAATATTCACGCGTTAATCGAGGCTAGCCGGAGGTTTTCCATGGAGCAGGCGGATCTCGGGCCAGTTGTACCTTGCAAATAGCTCGCACATTAGAACAGTTCAGGGGAGTGGGTTTATGGGTACAGGAGTGTTGGAATCTTTCGACTCGATTCGAGATCGCAATCTCATGATACTGAAAGAAGCCAAGGAAAAAGGGGTAAAAGTTGTAGGCATATACTGTTCCTACGGACCTCGAGAGTTGGTGTTGGCAGCAGGGGCTATACCGGTAGGCCTTTGCGGGACCAGGCAGGAACCGATAGCCGCGGCAGAAACCAGACTCCCGGCCAATTTGTGTCCGCTCATCAAATCATCATACGGGTTCGCCCTGAGCGACACCTGCCCTTACTTTCACTTTTCCGACCTAGTGATAGGCGAGACCACCTGTGACGGCAAGAAGAAAATGTTTGAACTCCTGCAGGAACTGAAGCCCGTCCACGTTATGCACCTGCCCCAGTTTCCGACCGGGGAATATGTTTTCGAGCTCTGGTACCGGGAAATGGTGCGACTGAAAGGCAAGTTGGAAGAGGTTTTGGACGTGGAAATAACAGATACAGCCCTGCGGGAGGCAATTCACGTAGTGAACGAGTGCAACCGGGCTCTTAAGAGGCTTTTTGATCTCAACCGCAGGAAGCCGCCTGTTATCTCGGGGACGGACTTGGTCAAGGTTGCCTGGCAGATAGGATTCCATTCTGACAGGTGGGAAAGGGTGCACATGCTGGAACAGTTGGTATCAGAACTGGAAGAAGGGGAGTACGGGGAACTGAATGCCCCGAGAATACTGGTCACGGGCACCCCGATCGGCGTCGGCAGCGAAAAAGTGGTCAGCCTGGTCGAGGAATGCGGGGGAGCAGTTGTGGCTATGGAGAACTGCAGCGGGTACAAAACCGTGGGTTTGATAATCGACGAAGAGGACACCCGAGACCCTCTAATGCTTTTGGCCGAAAAGTACCTCAGAATACCGTGTTCGGTAATGACCCCCAACCACGAGCGCATCCGGCTCATAAAGGACATGGCTCGAGATTTCCAGGTGGACGGGGTGATCGATTTGACCTGGCAGGCATGTCACACCTATAACATCGAGGCTTACCAAGTTGCCCAGGCTGTGAAGGAAGATTTAGGTCTGCCGTACCTCCATCTCGAAACCGATTACTCGGAGTCAGACCGGGAATCGCTCCGGGTGAGGATTGATGCTTTCTTAGAAATCGTGGGAAACAGGAAATGAGGGTAAGGACAGCCCACAATGGCGGCTGTACAGACGGGCCGCCCGGCGACTCGAGGTCTCTAAAAGTAGAACTGAGAGCCGAACGAGGAGGGAGTGGCAAGGAAAATGGTCACACCTGACAGCGTTTTCCGGGACACCCGAGCCGTGATGCAGGAGTTGTTAGCTGCTGGTCCTTATATTCCGGGGGCTATCTTGGTTGTGTCCTGCAGTATCAGTCGGGTCGAAGGCCGAAGGGAGGACACGGTTGGGGATCCCGTTCTAGCCCACGCTGTGGCTAAGGCCCTGTGGCAACACAAGCCCGAAGACTTACAAATTGCCGTGCAGTGCTGTGAGCACCTCAACCGAGCCCTTATCGTCGAAAAAAGTCTGATGTTGGACAAGGACCTGGTGGAGGTAAACGTGCTGCCGATCCCGGAAGCAGGAGGGACTTTCGCCGCTATCAGTTGGGGTTACTTCCGGGATCCGGTGGTGGTGGAGTCTATTTCCGCTAACCTGGGGATAGACATCGGACTAACCATGATCGGCATGCACCTCAGGCCCGTGGCAAAGCCTATAAATCTTACCACTGAGTACGTGGGTAAAGCCAGGGTCGTAGCAGCCAGAACTAGGCCCAGGCTGATAGGAGGTGAGCGGGCTAGGTACAGACGGTAAAAAGTTAGGTGGATTAGGTGAGGACCCAAAGTCTCTAGGGGAGGAAGATAGCGAGAATGTCGTCAAAGGTTGTAGGGTTAGGTACAGCCGCCATGGATGTGGTTTTGCGTTGTAATACGCTGCCCAAATCTGATGGGTTCGCTTTTGTTCATGAAGAATGTTTGACTCCCGGGGGGAGTTGTGCCAACGTTCTCACTGCTCTGTCTTTTCTCGGCGTGCATACGGCTTTGGTAGCCAAGATAGGGGATGACTCCTACGGCAGGCTCTTCCTCGAGGACCTCAAAAAGTGTGGGGTAGGTGCCGACCACGTTAAGGTAGTTGCAGGGGGAATTACTCTTCATACCTTCATCGCTGTATCCCCCGACGGGTCCAGGATAGTGTTGGCTAACCTCGGCAATACCTTGCTTTCGCTGGCAGCAGACGAAGTCGGTCCTCACATGCTGGAAGATGCCCGCGTTTTCTACACCGATATGTTTCCCGGCAAACCGGCCTTGTCCTTAGCTCAAAGGTGTAGAGACCTGGGAATTCCTATGGTTTTCAACCTGCAGTGTCCCCCGTCCTTCATGGCTTTGTGCGGGGTGCCAAAAAGAGAGTTGGCACAAATGGTGACCCTCAGTACCCTGGTGATCAGCAACGCCGAAAACCTGCGGGAGCTGACCGGTATCGATGACATTTTCCGGGCCCTGGAGGAGGTGAAACGGTGGGGACAGCCGCCTGAGGGGGTCATATGTACTCTGGGCTCCGAGGGGGCTGCCTGGCTGTACGAAAAACAAGTGCTGAAGAAGGACGCCTTTCCGGTAAAAGCCGTCGACACTACCGGGGCTGGGGACGCATTTGCTGCCGGGCTGATATTCGCTCTTTTCTACAAGGGGCAAAGCGCTGACGAGGCCCTCGCATTTGCCAATGCCTGTGCAGCGATAAAGTGCACTCAATCCGGACCCAGGTTGAGGGTAACGGAAAGGGATGTTCTCGAGTTCCTAAAAGGTTTCCAGTATTAATAGCGCGCAGCGAGGAGGATGAAATGGATGAAAATACGGGTTTTAACCGCAGTTATGCTGGTGATTGCGATGATGTTTACCTTGTGTGCAGCAGGTTGTGCGGGTAAGACGGAAACAAAAGTGGAAAAACAGACCGAGTCCAAATCACAAGTCGAAAATAAGGCCCCTGCTAAGTCTAACGCGGCATTCCAGGAAGCCGAGGCTAAACTGCTGGATTCTCTTAAACCTCTGCCCGAAAAAGGCAAGAGATACAAGTTAGCGGCTTTAGAGATTACCCTGGCTAACCCGTTCTGGGTTACTATGAAGCAGGGTTACGAAGAAGCGGCCAAAGAATACGGAGTCGACATCGACGTGCTGGCAGCCCCTAAAGAGGACGACATCAACTCCCAGCTGGACACGCTCAAAGCTTTGGTTGTCAAGGGGTACGATGCAATCGCCATTTCTGCCATCACCCCGTTCAACCTCATTTCCGGGGTGGCGGAGGCCAACAAAAAAGGGATTCCGGTTGTCGCCGTGGGCACCAGTATAGACGAGAAAGCGGCGGCCGAGCAGGGAGCTAAAGTCGAAGCTTTCATAACCTCTGACTTTGCAGAGCAGGGACGTCTCGGAGCTCGTTTTATCGTGGAGAAGGTGAAGTCGGGTAAGGTGGCGATAATCGAAGGTTTGGCCGGAGCAGCCCAGGGAGAAGCCCGCAAGAACGGGGCCAAAGAAGTGTTTGAGAGCAGCCCCGGGATTCAACTGGTCAGCGTTCAGCCGGGTGATTGGGACCGCCAAAAGGCGTACGATTTAACGGTTAACCTGCTGCAGGCCCATCCCGACCTCAAGGGAATATTCTGTGCTAACGACGTCATGGCCCTGGGAGCGGTTGAAGCCCTAAAGGCCAAGGGCAAGAAACAGCAGGTGACGGTAGTGGGGGTAGATTTCATCGACGAAGCCAGGGAATCCATAGCTAAAGGCGAACTGGACGGTACTGTAGCCATGTCGCCATACCTTTTCGGAAAAGGTGGTGTAATCCTCATGCTCAAGGTTTTGCAGGGACACCAGATTACAGAAGACATATACTGGACCCCCCTGGCCCTGGTCAACAAGAGCAACGTTCACACCTTTGAGGGCTGGCACTAGGAGGCAGGGTGTAAAACGGCTGCAAGGGTCAAGGCCGGTTCGAGGCAACTCGGACCGGCTTGAATTCGTCGTGAGGAGCTGGTTTGTGGGATTTTACAGGGGTGAGCGGCGACTTTATGCTTGACTACGCCGAGAAGTTGGGTCTTGGGACCAGGAATTACGGACTCCTGAGTGTTTGAAGTCTGAGAGCAGTAGCGGCGCAGCTAGGTTGCCAGCAGGGAGGGGAGTATATTGAACAGCGGGAGGAAAAGTTTTGCCGAACTGATTGCCGAGGTGGTTCTCGGTATGGATATCGAAAGAACCGCGGCTCTCTGTGAGTCTTATGCTTGTTCAGGCGGGGAGGTCAGACATATTATAGATGACGGTTTGCGGCGGGGCTTGTACAGAGCGGGTTGTCTCTTTGAAAAAGGACAGTATTTCATACCCGAACTCCTGCTGTGCTGCGACGCGTTCTATGCCGGATTGGAGGTTCTAAAGCCCTACCTGCCTCAAAAGCCTTCGGAATTGAGGACGCGAATAGTAATCGGCGTCGTCGAGCACGATGTGCACGATATAGGAAAGAATCTGGTAAAAACCATGCTGGAATGTGCGGGCCATGAAGTCATCGACCTGGGGCGGGATGTTCCCGCTCGGGCTTTTGTGAAAAAGGCCGGTGAGGTCGAGGCGGATGTAATAGCCCTTTCTACTCTGATGACTTCGACTATGTCCGGGATGAAAGAAGTCATCGATTTGCTGTGCAGAGAGGGCGCAAGGGATCGGTTCAAGGTTATAGTGGGCGGGAGCCCGGTTACGGAAAGCTATGCCAGGCAAATTGGGGCCGATGGATACGCCCCCGACGCTATGGGTGCCGTCCGGGAGGTGTCGCGTTGGGCAAAAAGACGAACCCAGGTGTGATGTCGGCGAGGTGAAGAGATTGAGCGGAATCCGCTTGAAAGTGAAAAACCTGCATAAGAGTTTCGGTAGCGTGAAAGCATTGGCCGGAGTTGACCTCACGGTGGAACCGGGTGAGGTTACCGCTGTTGTCGGCGACAACGGGGCTGGGAAGTCTACGTTTGTTAAGATCATATCAGGAATACTGGTTCCCGATGAAGGACGCATTATTATCGACGACCGGGTGTATACGCATTTGACCCCTGCCCTGGCTATTCAAGAGGGAATCGCTACTGTTTACCAGGATTTAGCCTTAGTAAACTGCGGCGATGTAGCTACTAACGTATTTCTCGGCAGGGAGTTAACTAGGGGCATATTTCTAGACAGGAAAAGGATGTACAGCCGAGCGCGAAAGGTTTTGGAAGAAATGGGAATAAACCTACCAGCAGTGGACATGCTAGTCGGGCTTTTGTCCGGAGGCCAGCGGCAGGCGGTGGCCATGGCCAGAGCCGTTAACATGGGGGGCAGGCTCTTCGTTCTCGACGAGCCGACGGCAGCTTTGGGCTATAAGGAGACCTGTCTTGTGCTGGATTTGATTAGGAGGTTGCGGGACCAGGGGTATTCGGTAATTATCATAAGCCATAACCTTCACCAAGTCTTTTCTATCGCGGACAGCATCTGCGTATTCAGGCACGGGAGGGTTGTTAGTTGTACCAGCGTCAAGCACACCGACCCAGAGACGGTCGTGAAACTGATAACGGGAACGGAAACGGCGTAGAAACCAGTAGTGTGGCAGTGTTGTGGCAGCGGGCCAAGGCAAATATCTCTGTGGGTACGGGAAAGTACTTCAACCAGGTGCTCTTGGTGACGGCCTTGGCGGTTCTGGCTGCTGTCCTCTCGTTAGTTTCCCCGCATTTTTGGCAGTGGGATAACGCCAAGAATATACTCGAGCAAACAGCCGTGCTTATCGTGATGTCAGTGGCTATGACTATCGTGATAGCGAGCGGGGGCATTGATCTTTCGGTAGGTGGGGTAGTGGCTCTGAGCGGGATTGTCGCCGGGCTCTGCCTTAAAGCCGGGGCAACGGTAGCGGCAGCGGTAACTTGCGCTCTGGGTTTAGGTTCCCTAGTAGGACTGCTGAACGGGAGTTTGATCTCCCTGCTCGATATTAACCCTTTTATAGTTACCCTGGGTTGCGGGTCGATTGCGCGGGGATTGGCTCTCATTTTGACCCAGGGGATCCCTATATACGGGTTCGGATCCGGTTTTGCTTGTTTAGGGAAGGGAAACATTATGGGACTCACCGTTCCGGTTTGGCTTGCTTTGGCAGTAGCTTTGCTGGGATGGGTAGCAGCCACCCGAACGAAATTAGGGCTGTACGCTTCCGCTATGGGAGAAAACGAAGAAGCCCTGCTCCGAACTGGGGTTCCGGTGGGCTGGTACAAAACCGGACTCTATGCCATCTGCGGAACAGCAGCGGCGCTAGTGGGTTTGGTTTTAGCATCCCGTCTTAACACTGCTGACCCTACAGTCGGCCTCGGGTATGAACTTCAAGCGATTGCAGCCACCGTGCTCGGCGGTACCAGCATGAAAGGGGGGGCGAGCAGTATACCGGGGACCGTTATTGCTTGCCTTTTGCTAGGGGTGCTGGCGAACGGCCTAACCATCGTGAGCGTCCAGCCTTATTACCAGCAGCTTCTAATAGGTATAATTATCATAGCGGCGGTTATCGTGTCTGAGCGTAAGAAATAGTGGTGGTTCGCGGGTCGGGGGCCAAAGAGAAAGAAGGGCTCGGTTTCCCAGTAGTCGGAGGAGCCCTCAAGAACGGTCTTAACGGTTCGCTTTAACGCGGCATGGAATTAAATAACAAAAATGGTTTGGGATACTTGATATGGCACTTTAAAAGTGCTACATTAAATCGTAGTAAGAGTAAGGAGTTGGAGGCAACTAAATACAAAATACAAAGGCATCGGGTATCTTCGTTTCGGCTAGCAAGACGAAGCGAGGTTAAAAGGGAACCAGGTGAGAATCCTGGACGGTCGCGCCACTGTGAGCGGGGAGCGACATTCCCAGTAAGCCACTGTCCGAACATGTAGCCGGTTGTGACGGAACCGGGTGCGTGCCGGATGGGAAGGCGGGAATGGAGCGAGGATCCGCGAGTCAGGAAACCTGCCCGAGGCGGTGCGTCGTCAACCTTCCGCGTGAGAGGGGGAGTGCGCTATGAGTGCATATCAGGCCTTGTGAGTTTTAACCTCACTTCTTTCAGTGGAAGTGGGGTTTTTTAATTGGTGTTTGGTTTGGTAGGGTAGCTACGGATCAACGCTCGATGATTGATTTTCAGAGATGGGCGTTGATGCCATTGTAGTAAAGAAATGGTTGAGGGAGGGTTAGAATTCATGCATAAGAACGGTGGACGGAAGCGCCTGGTAACGCTGGTCTGCTTGCTGGCCGTACTGTTAACAACGGTTATTCTGCCAGGAACCGCAGAAGCCCAGGCGAGTCTTAATGACCTTGCTGCCAGGGCGGTGCAGAATAATTATGTCTTGCTTCAAACTGGGACTCCAGTAGATGACGGTTGGACGAGTTTTGGCGCTTACGATGCATATGTGCTTGATAAGGCCGGAGTCGATTTGAGCAGCTGGGTTTATGAGAGCCAGAGTTTTAAGGATAAGGTTCTGGCGAAAACATACCAGATACTGTCCAATCTTAGCGGTACTTATTCATCTAAACTCCTGGCCCAGCATCTGCTGGCAGCGCAGGCTTTCGGGGATAATGAGAAAGCCAACCAACTGCTCCAGATACTAAACGATCGTCAGACGTGCACGGGGAACGGGTCTTTTGACAACAATGCTTTCGGTGATCTCGCGGCTTTTGAGCTTTTGGGAAGGGCAGGGGTAATAGGCCAGGTTTACGACAAAAATGCGGCGATTGAGTATATTTTGAGCCAAAGGGATACGAGCACCGGGGCTTGGACCAGTTCCTGGAACGATACTGTGGCGACCTGCCAGGCAATCCGAGCTTTGGATTATCTAAAGCACTATGCGTCAGGGGACCAGACAGATGCTGTGACACAGGCCATAGAGGCGGGCCTCGAATGGCTGAAAGCACTACAGAAAGAGAATGGCAGTTTTCAAGATGACGCTGGTTGGGAGGACCCCGCGATAGACACGGCTGAAGTCATATATACTTTGAAACTTTTGGAAATAGATCCCCAAACTTGGAAGAGCAGCGCGGAAAACAGTCCGGTAGACTACTTACTGACCGGAGTACAGAACGAAGATGGTACTTTCGGCAGCAGCAAGAACATAATGGATAACACCTGGGTTCTGGATGCCTGCCTGATGCTGGGCGCAACCCTGAGCAACGATCAGCCCGTTGGTGTATTTATCAGGCCTGCACAAGCAAGTGTTAGGGTAGGAGACCAGCAGGATCTCACTGCGAAACTCCTCCGCCTAGACGGAACCGAGACCGATGTGACAACGCAAGCAGTATGGGAAGTAAGTGATGACAGTGTCGCCAGTATAGATACTGGAGGCGTGCTTAGTGCCCTTGCTCCAGGTACCACCCTGGTGAGGGCGAGTTACGGGAGTCTGACCGGAACGGCAACGGTAACAGTAGCTGCCGCGAATTCTGGGTCAGGCACGACCTCGGGATACCAGACAGTAACGGTGAACATAGCTGTGGTGGGAAAGGGTGGAAACCTTCTGTACGGCCCAGGATCAGTGGAACTTTCTCCAAACGATAGATTCGGGCTGACAGCGATGGGGGCTTTGGACAAAACGGGTTTGAGCTGGGAGTTTTCGAGCCAGTGGCCCGGGCTGGTGGTTGCTATAGAAGGCGAACGAAACGAGGGAATGAACGGCTGGTGCTACAGCGTGAACGGCAGCATGCCGAGTGTTTTACCCGGCGACTGCTCAGTACGCCAAAATGACAAGATCATCTTTTGGTACAGCACCAACGCCATGTCCGGCGGTCCCAAGTGGGAAGATCTCGTCAGCGGTAAATACCTGCAAGAGGCTCAGACAACAGCGATAAGCCCGGAGATTGTGCAAGCGGTAAAGGAAGCCGTCAGCCAATACCAGAACGAACTCGGGCAGGTGTTGACCGGGATCAAGATCCTCAACCAAGATCACATCATGTCAAAATCCGAGGTCGAAGCTTTGAAAAAGGAGTTGGCGGAAAACCGGGTATCCGTAACCGTGAAGGTGGGAACGGAAGAAGCCGTGCTGGCAGATACCAAACAGGAGGTGTCGTTGCTCATACCCGCCAAGGCCTTGAACGAGACGGTAGAAATATCGCTCAAGGAATTGAATTCGTCCCAAGTTGACGTGCAGGTCCCGGGCAAAATCGCTTCATCCCTTTACGAGCTTGAGCCCAGTGGTACCAAGTTCGCTTCGCCCGTAACCGTTATTATTAAGCTTCCGATAGATGAGGGTCTAAAGCTCGAACTCCTGACCCCGGCTTGGTACGACGAGAAGGATAAACAATGGGTGCCCATTCCCGGACTGATAGATGCCAAGAAGGGGCTGGCCATATTCAAAACCGACCATTTCACCAAGTTTGCGGTGGTCGAGTTGCCGCCGACGAACCAGGTGGTCGTGACAAAACAACCGGAGAAGACCATTTCCTTCCCCGATGTCGGTGAGAAGTTCGCTTGGGCCAAAGAAGCTATAGAGTACCTGGCGGCCAAGGGTGTTGTCCGCGGAACCGGCAAGGGCTTCGAACCGGCTCGCCCGGTGATCAGGGCGGAATTCGCGGCCATGTTGGCAAACGCCTTAGGCTTGACTCCGGACAAGGTCAGGGGTACCGGCTTCCGGGATGTAAAGTATGAAGACTGGTTTGCAGGTGTTGTCGGGGCGGTAGCCAACCAGGGCTTAGCCGGTGGTTACCCTGACGGAACTTTTGGTCCCGGCCGAACCATAACCCGCTTCGAGATGGCCTCGATCCTAGCCCGGATGCCCGCAGTGCCAGCACCCGGACAGCTAAGCCAAACAGTTCTAAGAGATAAAGAATCTACCCCTGCTTGGGCTCGGAAAAGCGTGGAGTACGTTGTAGAACGCGGCCTCATGAGAGGATGTGAAGGATCGACTTTCCAGGGTCAAAGGAGCACCACCCGGGCAGAAGCGGCGGTGGTCGTCTACAGGTATTTGAAATCGCAGGCCGCAGAACCAGGGTCAAAATAGGGTGCAAGGCGCAGGGAGTTGAAGGGCCCCGTTTAAGCAGGGACTTTGGGGGAGGAATGATGTTTTGTTAAAACGCCGACTGGGTTTTTGTTTGGCAGTCCTGATGGTTATTTTTCTGGCGGTGGCGGTCGCCGGTTGCGGCGGCCGGGCGGCCAATGATATTACCGGCCATAAAACAAAGGAAGCAGCTGTTCAGAGCGCAGGCCCAGACAAAGATGCGGATCGAATCCAGGTTTCGAAAGCGGCCAAAGACGGTGCGGCAAAAAACGATACCGTTCAGGAGAAAACGCTTGGGAAAACGGCGGACACTAAGGAGCCTACCGGGACAAAAGCAAGTCCCGGTACCGATTCTGACCAGGATGCTTTTCTCGAAAAAGGTGAGGGAAAAACCGGACAAACCGCTGCTACGGTGCACCTCGTGGTAACGAAAGACTTCGGAAGCTCGAAACTTCTGGACAAGAAGGTTCGCATGGAACCCGGCTGGACAGTGTTCGATGTTCTCCAAGCTAACTGTCAGGTGAAAACGGGGTACAGCGGCGGCTTGATTACCGGGATCAACGGGGTAGAGTCGCAGAGTGGGGGGTTCTCAGGCCCACGGGAAGACTGGTTTTTCTTTGTCAACGGTATCTGCTCGGACGTAGGGGCAGGCGATTACGAGCTGAGGGCTGGCGATTCGGTGTGGTGGGACTACCATTCATGGGATACTTTTGGATTGGTTAACTCGGCAGTGATAGGCTGCTACCCGGAGCCGTTCCTCCATGGCTACCGCGGGAAAACAAGGCGAACTACCGTTTTGTGCGCTCCAGGGAGCTTGGACCTTGGAGAGACCCTGAAAGAGGCCCTAAAAGCCAGCGGAGTTTCTTCGGTTGGGGTTCGAATTCTGAACGAGAGCCTGCTTTCATCGAGATCGGGACCAACCATCGTGGTAGGCGAGTGGAGACATCTAAAAGACAGCCCTTACCTAGACAAGCTGAACCAAGGATACCGGCGGAACGGGACGTTTGTCCACTTCACCGAGGATGGAGTCGAACTGCTCGATTGTAGGGGAGAACCCGCGCGGGTGTATGCTACTAACGCTGCGGTCATAGCGGCTACCGGCGAGGGACTGGGAGATGGCAGTCCTCTGTGGCTGGTAATAGGTATCGACCGCGAGGGGCTGGAGCAAGCGGTCGAGGCCCTGGCCGGGCGGCCGGAGAAAATATCCGGGCTGTACAGTGCAGCTGTCGTGGAAGGTAAAGTAATGAGGTTACCGTTCTAAGGGAAGGCAGGAAAGTAGCGATGCTGGCTTACCGGAAAAAAGGCAACTTGATTCATACGCTCCATCCGGTTACTATGCTGGTATTTATCCTGTCGGTATTCCTGCTGTCCCTGGTGTTTTCTCATCCTGCTTACCTCTTGGGCCTGTTCGTGGCAGTTGGAGCGGTCATTATCGCCTCTGATACTGCTCGGGAATGGCGGTCGTACATGAAGCTGACACTGGCTATGATTCTCTTAATCGTTCTAATTAACGCTGTGGTGGGGCAGGCTGGTTCAACCCCGCTGTTCTCCGGGGCCAGGGTGCCTCTTTTGCGTCATTTGAGGGTAACCGTGGAAGGCCTGGCTTACGGAGCAGGCATGGGGCTGAGGCTCTTGGTTGTAATAAGCGTTTTTTGCCTGTACACCTATGCGGTGCACCCCGACAAGATATTGAGCCTGCTCAGCCGCTGGATGACGAGGGCCACTCTTGTCATAACCCTTGCTACCCGCCTTTTTCCTTTGATGATAGGTGATTTTTACCGGATAACCGAGGTCCAGCGCTGCCGGGGCGTTAAGTTCGAAGTCGGCAGGTGGTGGGAGCGTGCGGGCAATCTGGTTCCGGTAGCCAGCGTCCTGTTACTTTCTTCGCTTGAGCGTTCGTTGCTCCTGGCCGAGTCCATGCACGCTAGGGGCTTCGGGAGTGGGCCTCGGAGCTATTACCGGAGGGAGCTGTGGCGACCGCGGGACTGGTTGGTAATGGCAGGCGTGATGATCGGAGCAATTACCGCGTTAGTAGCCGTGGGGCGGGGCTGGTCCGATTATATGTACTACCCTCGCCTGGCAGCTATTACTGGTAGGGAAGTCGGCCTGGCCTCGGTCATGACTGCTATGTTTTCAGTACCTGCTGTTCTCGCTTGGGGGTGGAAAAGTTGGCCTTGGTTAAGATCGAAAATCTGACCTATTACTATCCCGGCACGGAAAAGCCAGCTTTAGACAGGATCAACTTGTCTATCCCTGAGGGACAGTTCGTTCTGGTAATCGGGGGTTCGGGAAGCGGAAAGTCCAGTCTGCTCCGGGTTATAGCCGGTTTGATCCCCGGTTTTTACGGGGGCAAATACGGCGGCAGGGTTTATCTCGACGGTACCGAATTGCGGGAACTCGACAAAAGAAGCCTGGTACAGAAGGTGGGTATAGTCTTTCAGGATCCCGAGGCGCAGATGGTTATGACCGGGGTGGAGCAGGAAATCGCTTTTGGCCTTGAAAACCTCGGGCTGCCTCCCAAGCTTATGAGACGCCGGGTGATGGAGGTCACGGAAGCTCTCTCGTTAACAGGCTCTCTTTCCCGATTTATTCCAGAGCTGTCGGGCGGGGAAAAACAAAAGGTGGCCTTGGCTTCGGTCCTGGCAATGCAGCCAGAGGTGTTGTTGCTAGACGAACCCACATCGCAGCTCGATCCCGTGGCGGGAGAGGAAATACTCACCATGGTGAGGAGGCTGAACGAGGAAAACGGTATCACGGTGGTCCTGATCGAGCAACGCCTGGAGAGGTGTTTTCACCTGGCCGACCGGGTGCTGGTGATGGACGAGGGGAGGATTGTTTATGACCACCACGCTCCCGAGGCCATGGCTGAATGGGCTGTGAGGGGCGGGACGCCGTTTGTCCCTCCTCTGCCCAAGTTGTTTGCCAGCGTGGGGAGCTGGAGCATTCCGGTTACGGTCAAAGAAGGACGAAGGCTTCTCAGGAACTGGATTTCGAACTGCGGTTTTCCAGCTTCGACATGTGCTGAGGACAGGCTACGCGTAGTCAAGGCTGACTCCCAGAAACCTGTGCTAGAGGTCCAAAAACTCTGGTTCATTTATCCTAGTGGAACCGAAGTGCTGAAATCAGTCGACTTAGACATTCAACCGGGCAAATTCGTGGTCATAATGGGAGAGAACGGGGCAGGAAAGACTACTCTTCTCAAAAACATAAACGGCTTGCTCAGACCGTCTCGTGGACGGGTTATCATTGTGGGGCGGGATACCGGAATGCTGCCCGTTGAAGAGCTGGCAAAGACGGTCGGATACCTATCGCAGAACCCTAACGATTATTTGTTTATGCCTACGGTAAGGCAGGAGATAGAGTTTACTCAGAAAAACCTGGGACTTGAGAACGATGCAACCGGGAAGCAGATTCTAAATAGGCTGGGCCTGGAAACGATTGCTGACCGTAATCCCCGCGATTTGAGTACCGGGGAACGCCAGCGGGTGGCACTGGCTTCGGTTCTGGCAGCCAGGCCCGAGCTGCTGCTTTTGGACGAGCCCACCCGGGGTCTCGATTATAGATTAAAAGAAGAATTGGGCGGCCTCTTGCTGGAGCTCAAAGCCGGGGGAGCTACTGTGGCCGTAGTAACGCACGATGTCGAGTTTGCTGCTGAATACGCTGATGAGATAGTGTTGATGGCGGCAGGAGAGGTTATGGAACAAGGAAGCAAGTACGATGTGCTTACAGGTTCGACCTTTTATTCACCGCAGTTGAACAAACTGTTCCACAACATTATTCCTGGCATAGTTACCTTTGACCAGGCTAGGGAAGCCTTAGCCAGCTTGATGAACTGCGTTGAGCACGAGGGCGGGGCTTCCTTCCGGGGGTAATTTCGAGGCGAAACGGCAAACAGTAAAAAGCGGGGGAGTGCATAAGCGTGAAAAAGAAAGTTTTCGCAATAGGGCTTAGTTTAGCGCTGTTTTTAGTTTTAGTGAGCTCGCAGGCAGCTTTGGCCGGTTACCCAGTGACGGGTTCAGAGGCGGCATCCAGCCTGGCAAGAGCTGTTCAATACCTGCACCGTGTCCAGAACCGCGACGGTGGTTTTCCGGCGAAGCCAGGAGGCGAGAGCAGCCAGGCGGTCACTTGCTGGGTCATCATGGCTTTAGAGGCAGCGGGAGAAGATGTCGCGGGCACGGCGTGGGCGCCGTCTGGTAAGAGCCCTTTGGATTACCTAGAAACTTGTAAGGACCATATACAAGAGACTTGTGATTATGCTCGTTTGTTACTGGCTCTTAGTGCAGCCGCAAAAGATCCTAAGTACAAAGAGCTGGACTTGACGGAAAAGATAAGTTCTTTTCAACAGAGCGATGGGGCGTTCTTCCAGCCCGGTCGAGGAGAAAAAGGGATGATAAACGCCCACATGTGGTCGGTACTGGCTCTGGCCTCTGCCGGAAAAAAGATTCCAAACCAAGATAAGGCCCGGGAGTGGCTGTTAGCCCGGCAGAACGGGGACGGGGGCTTTAGCTGGTTAGAGGGGTACCAGAGTGATGCGGATGATACGGGAGTAGCCCTTCAGGTCTTGGTGCTTTTAGGAGAAAACCCCAATAATTCGACTGCGGTAAAAAACGCGCTGGCTTACATCAAGAGGTGCCAGGAGGACAACGGGGGATTCAACTGTGGTGATGCGTGGATGGCCAGCGGTGCCAATGCCGCTTCCGATGCCTGGGTCATACAGGGGTTAATAGCTGCGGGGGAAGACCCTCAAGGCCTCAAGTGGTCGAAAAACGGAAAGAACGCCGTGACTCACCTTCTAAGCTTACAAAACAGCGATGGTTCCTTCAACTGGAAGGAAGGACTGGCCTCTTCGCCCGTCACGATGACCGCCTATGCGGTGACGGCTTTGGCCGGAAAGCCGTTTCCGGTAAATGTTAACTACTGGAAACAATCGAAAAGTGAATCGAAAAGCGTTTTTTCCGACCTTACTCCGGAATACTGGGCTTATGACTCCATAATGAAGCTGGTACAGGTCAAGGCTCTGGGCGGGTACCCGGACGGGAGTTTTAGGCCGGAAAACCGGGTAACGAGAGCAGAGTTAGCGGTGTTCTTGTATAGAGGGCTGGGTTTGGAAGAGGCAGAGAGCAAAGCCAGCAATGGATTCGCCGATGTTCCTAAGAATTACTGGGCTGGTCAGGCTATCGCGGCCGTGGTAAGCAAAGGTTATATGAAGGGCAAGCCTGGCGGTTTATTTGACCCTAACGGTAAGATCACCGGAGCCGAACTGGCGAGTATACTGGCGAGGGCCTTGCCCCCTGATAAAGCCGGTTCCGTAACCGCTGGCCCATACTGGTATTCAGCGTCTGTAGAAGCAGCCCGGAAAAACGGGTTGTTGTATCCTGATTTCCAAGCCGCGCTTCCTGCCACCAGGGCCCAGTGTGCTTACAGCATCGCGCAATTAAGGAATGTATTAGGAATGAAATGAGGGAGAAACGATTATTGAAGGATGCGGCAATGAAACATGAACCGAAAAGCTCTTAAATTAACCTTTACGGTTGTGGTCCTGTCGTTAATATCGGGTTTGTTTGCGAAGCTGTGGTTCAGCAGGGAAGTGAACTGGGCTTTACTGTTAACCGTGGGTATCGCTTTGGTTATCGGGGTTGTATTGTGGCGGTTCGAATGGGGTAGGGTCAACTCCAGGCAGATGGCGGTTGTCGCTACTATGTCGGCATTGGCTGCCATATCTCGGGTACCGTTTGCGGCGATCATGGGGCTCCAGCCCACGACTTTTGTGGTCATGATAACCGGGTATGTTTTTGGGCCGCAAATGGGGTTTGTGGTCGGTGCGGTTGCCGCCTTGGTTTCGAATTTCTTTCTGGGACAGGGGCCGTGGACTCCCTGGCAGATGTTCTGCTGGGGCGTGTGCGGGGTGATTGCAGGGGCGTTGGCCAGGTACCAGAAAGGATTTAATTCTGCTATTTTCGCGGTTGTGGGCGGGGTGTGCGGGTATCTTTTCGGCTGGGTGATGGACTTTTGGTACTGGGTAGGCTTTGTTTACCCGTTGACGTGGAAGACCTTTGTGGCCGCTTATGCGGCCAGCCTGCCGGCAGATACTTTACACGCCATCGGTAATGTGGTTTTTGCCATGGTATTTGGCAAGCCGTTTTATTCGATTTTGTATCGGTTCAAGACAAGGTTTTCGGTCGATTACATCGAATAGCTTTATTGAGGTCATAACTGGTGAGGGCATTACTTTTTGTATTGCAAATTAGGTCAGGCGCACATGCCTAGAGATGGAGGGAGTTGCGATTGCCCGGCTCAGGATTTCAATTGGGTATTTTTTCTTGGTTCGGGTTTGTACTCCCGCTGAGCGAGAGGCTCAGGATGATTAAAGAGGCCGGGTTTGGTGCTACTTCTGTCTGGTGGGAGGACGAACAGGGATATCCGGGAATTAAAAAGGAGAACATGCCGCGTATGGTACGGGAATCCGGTTTGCTCTTGGAGAACATACACGTTCCATATGACGGGTGCAACGCGTTGTGGAACGAAAACCGGTCGGTCAGAGAGGCCGAAGTGAAGAAACACATGGCTTGGGTTGAGGATTGTATCAGGTACGATATTCCGGTGATGGTGATGCACATAGCAGATGGACCTGCCCCGCCGGGTGTATTGAAATACGGCGTGGAAAGCATCGGCCGCATCCTGAGAGTCGCGGAGCAAGGGGGCATAATTCTGGCTCTGGAAAACACTGACCACACCTCTTATCTTCGCCTTGTTCTTTCTGAAATCGAATCCCCTTGCTTGGGGCTGTGTTATGATAGCTCGCACGACCTGCTTTACAACCCTGACAGTCCTCAATTGCTCTCGGAACTGGGCGGGCGCTTGGTTGCCACGCATTTTTCCGACACCGACGGGATGCGGGACCGGCACTGGCTGCCGGGCGAAGGAGTTATCGACTGGGAACAAATCGGCAGGGTTTTTCCGCAGGCCACTTACCGGGGTTTCCTGAGTTTGGAGGTGTGCGCCGATGGTGGTTGGAGCAGGGGGGATCCGGAGGCATTTATAAAAAAAGCTTATGCACAAGCTCTGCGCATTGGCGGTCTGCTGACACGTTCACGACCTTCTGACGTTTGGGTTAGTTGAATTGAGGTTGAGTATTTATTTGGCATAATATGGATGGTTATTGACTATGACTGGATGGCAGGTGTGATGGATATGAAACTGGTGGCGGTTACTTCTATTAGGGAAGGGGCAGGGAAGACTACTCTGGCAGTGAACCTGGCTTGTGGTTTGGCCCGCGGCGGGTACCCTGTAGCTATCGTGGACATGGGGCGAGATTCGGCGGCTCGGCGGTGGTTGGAAAAGTTGTCCGGGTTGCCCTCAGGCTTGGCGCTCGCCTCCTGGGAGGAACTGAGGCAAGGAATAGATGAAAGAGCGGGTGTTGCGGTGGTTGACCTGGAGCTTACCGACCCGCCAGGGGCTGAAGTGTTAGCTCGGGCTGATGTGGTCATGGCTGTTATCGGGTTCGCAGGCGACATGCCGGACAGGGATGAATTGGATCGGATAGAGAGAAAGGTACAATCGATAAGGCAAAAAGAAACCGGGATTGACCTCGTCGTTCCTAACCGGGTCAACCCGCGGGAATGGAAAGAAAATGAGAACAAGCTGATGACCCTGATCGAGGTCTGGGGGGAGGAGCGGATAGCCAATCCCGTGCCCGGCTGAACCCGCATCGAAGATCTTCCCGGGGCCGGGAAGACGGTATGGGAGCTTTCTGTAGAGAACCTCAAGGAGCCGTTTGATTATCTTGTGAGCTTTGTGGTGGAGTGTGGTTAGTCGCTTCAGATAAGTCTTTGGAAATAATCCTGTCCGAAGCCGAGAAAGAGGATTCAATCGATGGCGGGGAAGTCTTATTGCTAATAACTTTTGTCAGTAAAGCCGTTCCTGCCGGGTATAGAATTCCCCGGACCAACTGGCGGGTTACCTTTGCCGTTCCTTTCTTAACCAGCCTTCGAACAGCCCAACGAAAAATTAATCCTTTCACTGCTTTCCCACCTTTCCTAGCTTTCAGGCGCCTAACAGACTGATGTGGGCCTTTAACCGGCGACGTTTCTGGTGCCAGTGCCAGATAGAGAGAAGGGTTACCTTTCTGAGGCCGCCAACTTGTTGCGGTGAATCGGTTATCGGGGTCGGCCATAATGGGCAGAATATTCTTATATTGACATATGTTCAGAATCATTTTATCATGTAATTTGAACTTATGCTCAGTACGTGCGGACGATTTTAAACAGCAGGGAGTGAAACGAGCATTGCCTAGACACAGAAAACGGAGAAGGGTCGGGCACGTACCCATGTGTTCGCTTGTGTTCGCTGTTCAAACCGGCAGGGATTCCCGCTTACGACCTTGAAGAGGTTGTTCTGAGGATCGAGGAGATGGAAGCTATCAGGCTCAAAGATCTGGTGGGGTTAGACCAGGAGGCCTGTGCCGAAAGGATGGGTGTTTCTCGACCGACTTTCCAGCGCATCCTGGTGGAAGCCAGGCGGAAAGTGGCAGAGGTTTTGATCGAAGGCAAGGCGTTGCGCATCGAAGGAGGGGCTTATCATCTCGATCCGGAGCATTTGCAGTGCCCGCGCTGCCAGTACAGCCTGATTGAAAAAGGAAGTGTTAAGTGTCCCAAATGCGAGCAGGTGCTGGGACATTACGAGGACAATGGATTGTAGAGGGTGATGTTCCCAACTTTAGCATATCGTGGCAAGTATTTGCGCCACTCTGTACCGAAGATAGAATCTATTTTCCACGTCCTACTGACGCTTTTACGTGTCATGATGGTCTGCATCGACCAATGTCCAAACAAGATGCTAATACTAAAAACAATTATGTCTGTGCAAATCCGCGATAAATCTGTGTGTATCTGTGGTTATAACCAAAAATAGGAGGTGAAGACATGAAAGTAGCTATGAGCGTGGAACAAGATTCTGACAACGCGAGAGTAGACGAGCGTTTCGGGCGTTGCCGCTACTTTGCAGTTGTTGACACTGATACGAAAAGCGTGACTTTCGTGGCCAACGATGCGTCCGAAAGTAGCGGGGCTGGGGTCAAGGCTGCCCGTGCGTTGCTGAAACAGGGAATCGATGCGGTGATTGTGGGCAACATAGGGCCAAAGGCCTTTGAGGTTTTAGCCAGGGCTGGCATTCCGGTTTATGGAGGATTGACCGGCACCATCCAGGAAAGCCTGGAACTATTCATCCAAGGCAAATTGGGGAAAATGGACATGCCTAATAATTAAACTAGGGGGTTATAAAGATGAGGATTGCGGTGGCAAGAGAAGGGGATATGGTGTCCGAACATTTTGGACACTGTGAACAGTTCGTCCTGTTCGATGTCGAGGGGACAAATGTCACCAACATGACGACAGTAGATAATCCAGGGCACCAGCCCGGGTTTCTGCCGGGGTTTCTAAAGGATAAGGGAGTGGACGTGGTGATAGCCGGCGGTATGGGACCTAAGGCGGTGGAGCTGTTTCAGAGTTTGGGCATAAAAACCATAACCGGTGTACGTGGATCCATCCGCGGTGCTGTTGAAGCATACGTGGCCGGAGAACTTAAAGGGACAGGTGAGGTGTGTGACCATCACGGAGGGCACGACTGCGAGCACCGGTGAGGGGGCAAAACCGTGGTTATCGTAGTTGCCAGCGGGAAAGGCGGTACCGGCAAAACTACAGTGGCTACAAACCTAGCAGCCAGTTCAGCCGAGCATCAGCCGGTGCAGTTTTTGGACCTGGACGTGGAAGAGCCTAATGCCCACGTGTTCCTGAAGCCGGAGATTAGCGAGCGAACCGAGGTTTACACCCAAGTGCCCTCTGTAGATTACGGGCTTTGCAATCTATGTGGTTTGTGCGGGGATGTCTGTGCTTTCAATGCTCTGGTACCTTTGACGGAAGAGATACTGTTTTTCCCGGAGCTCTGCCACTCATGCGGGGTTTGTTCGTATTTTTGCCCGACGAAGGCCATTTCGGAGGTGGAACGGGAGGTCGGGGTAATCGAGGGAGCTGAAATAGATAATATCGTCTTTGCTCAGGGGAAGCTCCATATAGGGGAAGTAGCGGCTCCAACTGTTATCCAGGCACTGAAGCACAGGATAATGAAAAACCGGTTGGTTATAATGGATGCTCCTCCGGGCACGTCGTGCTCGGTGGTAGAAGCGGTTAGAGGTGCGGATTTTTGCCTGCTTGTAACTGAGCCTACCCCTTTTGGCCTGAGCGACTTGAAGTTGATGGTGGACCTTGTGGGTCAGCTCGAGATCCCGGCAGGCATCATAATCAACCGGTATCGAGAAGGATGGGACAGAATCGATTGCTACGCTGAAGAAAGGGGCATTCCCGTACTGATGCGCATCCCTTTTGATCGCGAGATAGCCTTCTGTTATGCGGAGGGGAGGCTTTTTACCAGAAGCTTACCGCGGTATGCGGGCATGTTTGCCGGGCTCGTTGGCAAGATAGAGGGACTGGTGATAAGATGAAAGAGTTGGTGATAATCAGTGGTAAAGGGGGGACCGGCAAAACCTGTTTATCCTCATCTTTAGCGGTGCTGGCAGGTAGTTCTGTGATTTGCGACTGCGACGTGGAGGCACCCAACCTTCATATCCTTTTGCAGCCTCAACCGAGGGAGTCGGAGGCTTTTTCAGCCTCGCGGCGAGCGTGGTTGGATCCGGAGAAGTGCGTAAAGTGCGAATTGTGTATGGAAATCTGCCGTTTCGGCGCCATTAGTGATTACCAGGTTTCGGACCTAGACTGCGAAGGCTGCGGTTTTTGCTCCCGTATCTGCCCGGTAGAAGCGATCCGCATGGAAGACCGCGTTTCCGGAGAATGGTACCGGTCGGAGACGGTTTACGGGCCCATGTTTCACGCGCGGCTGCGGGCGGGGCAGCCGAACTCCGGTAAACTGGTAGCTCTTCTAAGGCGTAAAGCGAAAGAAGCGGCGAAGACCAATGGGAGGCGTTACATCATAACCGACGGACCTCCTGGTACCGGATGCCCGGCCATAGCGGCTATTACAGGATGTAGCCTGGCGGCTATCGTTACGGAACCGACGCTTTCTGCTATCCACGACATGCAGAGAGTCATAGAACTCTGCGAGCATTTCAAGGTAAGGTTCGGGGTAGTAATCAACAAGTGCGATCTCAGTCCCATCAAAACCCAAGAAATAAAGGAGTTTTGCAGGGATAAAGGGATTGCGGTTTGGGGATCTGTCCCTTACCGCGAAGACTTTTTGCACGCGATTGATTGCTGCTTACCCCCTGTGAGTTATTCTAAAGATATAGCCGAAATCGTGAAACCTATTTGGAAAGAAATGGAGGTATGTTTGAGTGAGTAACGGTGAGAGTTGCAAAACCTGTCCCTCAAGCCAAGATGGGAGCTGCAGTCAAGCTCAGTCCATCGAGGAAAAGTCTCTGGTAGGTTGCTTTAACCACGTCAAGAACATGATCGCGGTGATGAGCGGGAAAGGCGGGGTAGGCAAGTCTACGGTCAGCAGTCTTCTCGCTCTCAGCCTGAGACAGAAAGGCTACGAGGTCGGGATACTGGATGCGGACATCACAGGTCCTAGTATTCCAAAAGCGTTCGGCATTGCGAGGAGCCCGGGCGTGACCCCGTTCGGCATACAGCCGCCGGAAACCCGGACCGGTATCAAGCTCATGTCCATCAACCTGCTCTTGCCCAACGAGGATGATCCCATAATCTGGAGAGGTCCGCTTCTCGCCGGGGGGGTAAAGCAGTTTTGGGAGGAAACGGACTGGCGCGAACTGGATTTCATGATCGTGGACCTTCCACCCGGCACCGGGGATGTGCCTCTAACGGTCTTGCAGAGCCTGCCGGTTACCGGAGTAGTGATAGTCACATCCCCGCAGGACCTGGTATCGATGGTGGTCAAAAAATCGATAAAAATGACACAAAAGCTGGACAAGCCTATTTTGGGACTGATTGAAAACATGAGCGGTGTGGTATGCCCGTGCTGCGGAACCTTCCTGGAAGTCTTCGGGCGCAACCGCGGCCAAAAAGTCGCGGAGGAAATGAACATTCCTTATTTAGGGAGCTTGAAGTGGGATCCTGAGTTAATCGAGATGGCTGACGAAGGTACTATTGAAGACTACAAGTCGGAAGCAGTAGAAGAGATAACGGTAAGGTTGCTCGAAGAGGTGAAAGGGAAAAACCCTGCGCCTGAAGAGGCTTAGTTCTGAGTTGAATTTTTATAATTTAATACCCGAGATAATTGACATATGTTCAAAATGGGGTTAGAATTAAATCGAGCATATGACCAAATTGATATGTTCTTTTGGATAATTATCTCGGGAGGTGAACAGAATGCCTGGATTTAACGGAACCGGACCGTTGGGATATGGACCGGGGACCGGAAGGGGTTTTGGACCCTGCGGAGCTGGCCGGCGTATGGGAAGAGGCTTGGGCCGGGGATTTTTCGGCTTGGGCGGCAGAGGATTTGGAAGAGGTTTCGGCCGCGGTTTCTGGGGCTTTTTCGGAGGCTTCCCCGGCCAGAATCAGGAGGCTTTGAAAAATTACCGCCGGTACCTGGAACAAGAGCTAAAAGCGGTAGACAGTTACCTGGAAGACGCTAAGGAAGATTAACATTTCGATTATGAGGCACCCTCCACAACGGCCTCTAGGCCGCACACAATATGAATTGAGCCGTCGCTTTTGACGGCTCGATTTTTCGATGCTTGAACTCACACTGCCCTTCAACACCATTTACCACACCCAAGAAATGGAGCCTGGCAACGTTGATCAGCGTCCTATTTCGGGGGCAGACTCCCATGACACTTGAAAGTGCCACCACTGGAGAAAATGAAACCCTTGTTCTAGGTAGTGATGGAGATATTTTAGAGGTAAAAGGGATATCTGTGTCCATCTGTGGCGGTTTTTGGGAGCAAGTGTCAGGTGTTGATTTTTAGCTTCTGACCGGCCCTAGCTAGGTCATCCTGCAGAGGCTTGATTACCTGTTCTACTGCTTCCTCCTTGGTAGCGAACAGTCCCATGTGGACCAGCCAGGCTCTGCGGCTGCCCTTGCGCCACGGCGAAACAAAGATCTCGTAAACTTTGGGTTCGGGTTGAACTACCAGATCGGTTATGGTCCATATTTCGGAGAATGGATAATCGAAGGGCAAGGTACAATAACCCCCCAACTCTCCCCAGTCTTTTCCCCACGAATTCAGGGCTAACCACCGGTTATCTTTGGTCCAGCCCACCAGAACCAGGGCGTGAAACCCGTACATATTCTCTTTGATGGGGTCGGGTCTGGGCAGGTGGCCTCCCTGGTAAAAGCTGTCATAAACTGGAATCACTGCCATCACCGGACCCAGATCCATTAAGGCGGATTTGATTTCCTCAACCCGATAAGCCGCGGCGTAAGCCTTGATTCTTTGCGGGTAGGCGTCATGGTGCATGGCCTCGGTTATCATAGTAGCTGCTACCGGGTATGGGTAAATCCCCGGAAGCAATTGCTCCCGGCATACTCCGCGTTTGAGCAGGATTTCTAAGGCCTCACGCGGTATCATCCCTTCACCCCGATAGTGTTTTTGCTCTCGGGCTCCGTAGATGTAAGCAGCGGAGTAACGAGTGTACGTATTCCTTTCTTTTTGTTCTTGAATTTCTTTGATTGCTTTCAGAGAATAGGCTACGCAGGCTCCTACATCATCTTGATCGTAAGGCTCTGGTATCAGAGGCGCTACCTTGAATTCAACCGGGAAAGACCTCTCGACTTGCACAAAACGGGCAACGTGAAAATCGCGGTGATCTTTGGGGCTGGGAATAGCCCCGAGTTTGCGGTGACGGTAGTCGGACATGAAGTCCCTCCTCTCCCTGATTAGCTCTTTAATTAGGACCTAGGCAGTAAATAGTTGGTGAAACCAGCAGGAACTAAGACAGGGCTGTCGAATAACACAATATTTGGAACAAATGACATTAACCTTGGTCAATACATAATACGGGTCTCTCCCACGTTTTGCTCCGCCAAGGTACATAGGCGTGCACTGACTCAGTGTTCAGAACATCTTAAAATGCCTGTAGTTACAAAGCCAGCCGACCATTGTGTACCGAGATAGCTCGATCATTTATGGTGCTGAGCACGCGGTTAGCGGCTATTTTTGAATCAGACTGCAAAGTTGATTAGCTGTTGCACCTGGAGGTGAAAGAAGGAAAAAGACGGACCTTGTCGAAGAAAAAACTGGGGAGGTTTGCATCTGTGTTGGAATACCTGGCCGTGGCCTTGGTGATTTTTGTGCCGGTGGCAGTGGTGGGCTCTAAGTGGCTTCAAAAACGGGGACTGAGCCCCAGAGCGATTGGGCTTTTATTGATGGTTGCTTTGGTGCTGGTTGGATTGTTCCCCGTCCTGGCGTCGAATTTGAACCCGTTTGCTTTTGCCGGGCTGCATGTGGTAATTTTTGCAGGAGCAGGTCTGTTGATTTGGACCTGGGGGAAGCCTCAGCTAGCCGCGTCGGATCAAGCAGGGCAAAGCTCCTATTTGGAGTCTTGCGAAGCAATGAGCGAAGAGCTTGTTCTTGTTGAAGAAGGCACTCCCAACGATGGTCGGGCGACGAGTGAGATAGAATCGGAGGAGCACGCAATCGTTATAGAAACAGAACCGGAAGAAGAAAGCCCGCCGGTACTGGTTGGTCCAGATTCAGCCGCAGGTACCAGGAACGTAATAGAAGAGTTGGGAATTTTGGCCTCTGAAGTTGAACCGGCAACAGAAGGCGAAGCAGGTGCGAGTGGTGGAACCGAAATATCGGCTCCGGATAAAGAAGCAGAGCTCTTGGGTGGTGAGGGGCCAGAATTGACGCAACACCTTGCGGTACCGCTTGAGGGTCCGGAGAGACAAACAGCGGGCGAAGTCGGGTTCATAGGAGAGGGTGTTCTCGATTCGATCGAACTGCCCGGGCCTGTGGGTACTGGAGCGGAAGATGAAGCCCCGCAACCCGATACTCCGGCTGTTGAAGAACCGCCGGCAGAAACGGGAGCCGCCATTGAAAACTTGATAGACAGGGGATTTAGAGCCAAGTCCGAGGGAGAC
This sequence comes from Syntrophothermus lipocalidus DSM 12680, assembly GCF_000092405.1. Classification (NCBI taxonomy): domain Bacteria; kingdom Bacillati; phylum Bacillota; class Clostridia; order Eubacteriales; family Syntrophomonadaceae; genus Syntrophothermus; species Syntrophothermus lipocalidus. The sequence goes on from NC_014220.1 coordinate 352,587, forward strand.
TATGGTGAAGCTGCGAGCAGCTTCTTTGCAGCTTGGAAGGTATCTACCCAGCCTGAACTTCACTTTATGTTAGGCATGGAACTGGTTACCCTTTACCGCGAGACAGGAGACTACAGTAAAGCCTTAGAAGTATTGGATGCTCTGGCTCAAAACGGGGCAATCGGTGAGGCGAGAAGCGAAACGGCGTTCCGGGAGAAAAAGTTGCTTGAAATCACGAAAAGGCTTTTGCAGGAGATCGGTATGCCCGATTTACCAGCTTCACAAATTCCGAGGTTGATAAGGCGCAGGGCTTGGGAAGAGTTTATTTCTGCGTATCATAATAAATAATCAAACGGGAAGGGAGTTAGGTCCATGAAAAAAACCCAGGAGATCATTGGGCTGCCGGTTTTTTCTATAGTCGATGGGAAGGAGGTTGGGCAGGTAAAGGACTTGGTGATCAATCCGGAAGAGGGTTCGATTGAATACCTTTTGGTGAACGGGGGCAACTGGTACGTGGGGGCCAAGGTTCTTCCCTACCGTGCTGTCATGGGGATCGGGGCCCATGCGGTCACGACTGAGAGTGAGAACCTTTTGACCAATTTGAACGAGTCGACCAATGCCAGCGTCCTTCTCCAGCGAAACATCAAAGTGAAGGGGACAAAGGTCTTGACCAAGAAAGGTAACCTGCTGGGTGTGGTCAGCGAGTATGAGGTGGATGAAAACACCGGTAAGATAACCAGTTTGGAGTTTAAATCCCTGGATGGAGAAGGCGAAACCACGGTGATCAGGGCTAATCAGGTTCTTACCTTTGGTAAGGACGTACTGGTAGTGGAAGAGAAACTGGGCGAGGTTGGGCCTACCCGCCGCCCGTCGACAACCGGGGAAGTAGCGGCATCCGGGAACGAAGGCCAAAGCGTTTCGGGAGAGGAGTCAGGACGAGAATCCGCGGCAACCAAGCTGTTTGTGGAAAGGCAGAGACAGTTCCTCATGGGCAAGAGGGTTATTCAGGAGATTAGAGACGATGCCGGCAATGTAATCATACCCGAAGGTGCTCTTATAGACGAAGCTGTTTTGGATATCGCCGAGGCCCACGGTAGGCTTATCGAACTATCACAGAATATCAAACCGTAAGTAGGAGAAGCTTATGTTGCCTGACAGGAAACAGCTGTGGTGGGGATTGACCGGTGCGGTCATAGTGTACATCATCACGGTTTTGGGCACGTCTCTGGTTTTGACTGCAAAGGATAACGGGAGAATCCCGCCTAACACCTTCATTGCAGGTATCCCGGTAGGAGGATTGCCCTACGAAAAAGCCAAAGAGAAACTTTTGGCCGGTATCTCCGAACGGATTGATAATGGAGTAGTGTTTTCATCAAAGGATAAGAACGTGAGTGTAGCTCGACAGGATTGCCATATAGGGATTGATATAGAGCAAAGCCTAGCCCGTTGTCAGGATGAGGGATGGGCTGGTTGGCAGGGAATGGTAATTCATAGTTTGAGCCGAGCCAAACGTCGAGACTTACTCATAGTTTTTACTTGGAATCGTGGGAATCTAGAACAAGTAATTAGAAAGCTGAGCTCCGAATTTGATGTTCCCGCTAAGGACGCGCGGATAATATGGCGGGACGATTCTCTGGAATACATACCTCATGAAAACGGGCGAAAGGTTGACCAAGAGACAACCCTTCGACGCTTAGAACAGAGTCTAGCTGCAGGTAAACTGGGGCCTGTGTCCATCGCTTTTAAAACCGTTTACCCCCGGGTAAAGCTGGATGATATCAAAACAGTCAAAGATACTCTAGGTGTATACGTGACCACCTTTGACCCGAACCAGAAGGCTCGTACCAATAACCTTAAGCTTGCGGCCGCTTCTATCGACGGAACCATAATCATGCCGGATCAAGTCTTCTCGCTAAACGAGGCTCTAGGGCCTAGAAGCGAGAAGGATGGTTATCAAAAAGCCCCTGTTTTTGCTAATAACCGGGTAGTACAGGATGTTGGCGGGGGAATATGCCAGGTGGCTACCACTCTGTACAACGCGGTGTTGCAGGCAGGTTTGGAAATAATCGAGCGCCGGCCTCACTCCCGTCCTATCAGCTATGCTCCTTTAGGTCTAGATGCTACTATATCGTCGACTGCAGGAACGGACATGAAGTTCAGGAACAACACGGATTTCCCTGTTATGATTTCAATATCGGTCAAAGATGACAAACTGATTGCCAGGATTTTCGGGTGCCAGACGTATGCCGGCCGGAAAATAAGGGTGGAGACTGAAAAAAAAGAGATCCAGCCCCGAGTGGTTGTTAAAAGCGATCCGGCGCTGCCGGAGGGAAGTCGCGTGGTAAAACAGGCAGGGAAGAAGGGGTATCTGGTCAAGATATACCGCGTGGTTTCCGAAAATGGCCGCGATGTAGAAAAGACTCTCTTGTCCGAAGATTATTACCGGCCAACGGATATGATTATACTGGTGGGGCCCAACGGTTCAGGCGAGATGAAGTGAGGGCCGGGGGAGGATATTGAGAATGCCGTCTTTATAAGGAGAAGAAGCCGCATTATAGCGGCTTCTTCGTATTAGTATGAGCCCCAGCCGTCAAAGCAAAACAGCAGGATTATTAGGAGTAGGATTAACAAAAAGCCGTTGTCGCGTCCGCAACCATCCATTTTCATCTACTGGCCTCCTTTCATGTCGAGGTGGCTAGCCCGTCGAAGAGGGGGATAAGGCCTGGTCGATCTACCCCTCCTTCGCAGCAGTTAACCCACCGGACTAGTGGTCAAAGACATTCGAGCAGGTCATATCCTGGGGTTAATACATGTTATGAAACGCGCATTAACATGGTTACTGTGCTCCTGTTATTCCTCGCGGGAAAGGGGTAGACTTGTAATGGTTAACTAGCCTCGACATGGGCTGGAGGCAGAGGATGGTATTAATCAGTCGCTTACCGCTGGTGCTTCGAGGTTTTCTTCATTTTTTTTCTTGTTAAGGTTGGCCAGCAGGTTCAGAAGGAGCATCAAGGTTTGGGGGTTCAAATTCTGAGTATTAGTGGTTTCTCCCGAACTTAATTTTAAGGAACTGAGCAGACCGGCTAAGAGGTCTCGGGTTTCCGCGGCCGAATTCTCCACCATAGGGGCGGGTTGCACCTGGGAATGAGTCGAAATGTAGTTGATTATCCCTAGAAGGTTGACGAGCGAGAGCAGGCCGACTAAACTGGGAATATCGAGGTGCCCGTTTTTGCCCGGGACAGTGACCTCGTACACGATAGTTGACAGCAGTTTGACAAGGTCTTGTTTGTCCATGGTTTTCACTCCTTTATGTGAAGCAGGTTAATGGCTTTGGCGGTTTCCTCTATCATCTTATCGCGGGCCATTTTAATAGCTCGGTTGATGGTTTCGACCACACTGGACTTGAGGATACCGGCCTTACTGGGAGAGAGAAGGCTCGTATCGATGAAAATATCTAGGACCTCCTGTTGGTAATTCATGGAAATAGAGACTAGGTTGTTCTGGGAGTTGACCGTGAATACTCCTTTTTTGAGGGATTTATCGATGTCAACCAAGCGCTGGCGAAGTTGTTCGGCGCTATTCAACATGCGGGAGAGGTCTTCGGTTTCCACTTTATCACCTCCGGTCTGGCATGGGAGTTCTATAAAATTATATTCAAGGCTGGTTTTTTTAGCTTAGGTAAAAAAAGGAGGCAAACACAAAATGGAGGAATTAAGACAAGTTGTCAAAAGGGAATTCTTGCGTACCCTGTTTTGGGCGGTGATATCATTGGCCTTGGCGGTTACTATTGGTCACTTGGTGTTATAATTTAAGAAAAAGGATTTTTGGCTCGAGAAGTTGGGTGTTTGGTCAGGGTTTCCACGGGCCAGTGTTTACCGCGGAAATGAAAGGAGGAAGTTGTTATGTCAGCGGTGCAACAATTCGGGGTGAATGACTTTGATGCTGAGGTATTAAAATCCGATATTCCAGTCCTGGTAGACTTTTGGGCGGCATGGTGCGGTCCTTGTAGGATGGTGGGACCGGTGGTGGAAGAGATTGCCCAGGACTTCGCTGGCCGTTTAAAAGTGGGCAAGGTAAATGTAGACGAGAACCGGACACTGGCTGCAAAATACGGGATCATGAGTATACCAACCCTGATTATTTTCAAAAATGGGCAGGAAGAAGAACGGTTGATCGGCTACCAGAGCAAAGGCGAGCTGGCAGCTGCTATCGAGAAGGTTTTAGGGTAGGACGATCCACAGATGAACACGGATTAGCACAGATTCACACTGATATTTCAAATAATTCAGACGCAGACTGACGCAGATTTTGACTCCTGTATTCTAGTAATACTAATGGTTTTGCTGCGGAATCCTTTTCAACGCCTTGATAAACGTATGATTATAAAATAAACATTGGTTTCAACCCCAAATAATCGCCTAGTGCAGCGTGTATGAATAACAACGCGTGTATAAATATAATATGCTTAGGTAAAATCAGTAAATAACAATAATAGACTATAGTGTGTGGCAAATCTGCGTTAATCAGCGTCTAAAATATCAGTGTCAATCAGTGCCGTATCTGTGTGTATCTGTGGCTAGCTTTTAACTTGTTTTTCGCGGCCGTTGCCGGAAGGGTGGTAAAATCGTTTACCTTCGAGTTCCGGCGGGAGGTATTGTTGGTCAACGTAGCCCCCGAAGTCGTGGGGGTATTTGTAACCGACTCCCCGACCCAGGATTGCGGCCTTGGGATGAGAAGCGTCGGCGATATGAAGGGGAACCTTAATCAAAGGAAGATCCCGGACTGCTTCTAGGGCTTCGTCGATGCCTACCTTACTGGAATTGCTCTTGGGGGCCAGGGCCAGATACAGCGAGGCCTCGGCCAAGGGGATGCGGGCTTCTGGGAGCCCCACCAGTTCTACGGCTTGCGCGGCAGCGGTAGCGATCAGCAAAGCTTGAGGATCTGCTAGCCCGATGTCTTCGGCCGCGTGTATCACCAGCCTGCGGGCTATAAACCTGGGGTCTTCGCCTCCCTCGAGCATTACTGCTAACCAAAAGAGCGTAGCATCTGGATCCGAGCCGCGGATGCTTTTAATGAAGGCGGAAATGGTGTCGTAATGATGATCCGCCTTTTTGTCGTAATTGATTACCGTTTTCCTGTGCACCTCCGCGACTTCCTGGGGAGTAATGAGCAGCCGTTCCCCTTCCCGGTACTTTGCCAGAAAGAGGTTTTCTACCAGGTTGAGGGCGGTGCGGGCGTCCCCTTTTGCTGCGATGACGACGCTTTTTAGGGCTTCCTCCGTTATTTCGATCCCGTACTTGCCCAAGCCTCGCTCTTTATCGTTCAAGGCCCGAAGGAGGATGCGTTCGATTGCCTGTTCATCCAGGGGTTCCAGTACATATATATGGGTCCTGGATAGCAGGGCCGAATTTATCTCGTAGAGCGGGTTCTCGGTAGTCGCGCCTATTAGAATGAAGATGCCTTCTTCGACCATGGGGAGGAGGGCATCTTGCTGAGCCTTGTTGAAACGGTGGATCTCATCCAGAAACAAGATGGTTCGCTGTCCGTAGAATTTCAAACGCTGTCCTGCCTCACCCGCCAGTTGGCGGATGTCCGCCGTGGTAGTGCTGACTGCCTTCAAGTACTCGAAGTGGGAACGTGTCTTCTTGGCTATGATGTTCCCCAGGGTAGTCTTCCCGGTCCCAGGAGGGCCATAGAGTATCATGGAATGCAATTGGTCTCTTTCTATCATGCGGCGAAGAGGTGCCCCCGGACCGACCAGGTGTGCCTGCCCTTCGATTTCGTCAAGATCCTTTGGCCGCATCCTAAACGCCAAAGGGGACCAAGCCTGAGGTTGGTTTTGGCTTTGATAAGAGAAAAGATCCATAAAAAACTCCCTTCAAAGTGACCTAACGCTCGTTTGCGTATAATTTAGAACTGGAATGAAGAGTTAAGAATTAAGAATTAAGAATGGACAATGGAAACGGCAATTCTGCATTCTTAATTCTCAATTCTTAATTCAATTATAGCTTACGGAGGAAGTATGAGCGAAAGGGTTGCAGTGCTTATGAGCGGGGGAGTAGACAGCGGCGTTGCCGCCCTGCTTCTCAAGGAACAAGGCTACGATGTTATCGGGTTGACCATGCTGAACTGGTCGGCCGAAGTTTGCCAAAAGGCAGCAGAAGTTGCTCGTTTCCTGGGGATTAGCCACCACGTAGTAGACCTGCGTGCTGAGTTTAAACGCCAGGTCATCGACTACTTTTGCCGAACGTACGAGGAAGGATTGACTCCCAATCCTTGCGTTGTGTGCAACGAGTTTGTCAAGTTTGGACTGATGCTCGAGCAGGCCTGGGACGTAGGATGCCGGTGGGTGGCTACCGGGCATTACGCGCGGGTGGAACTTGACGAGACCACCGGGAGACATCTACTCAAAAAAGGGGTCGACCCCAAAAAGGACCAATCGTATTTTCTCTATCGGCTTAAGCAGAACCAGCTATGCCGTTTATTGTTCCCATTGGGTAACATGACCAAACAGGAGACGAAATCAATCGCCGCAAAATATGGGCTGCCCGTGGCCAAGGCAGAGGAAAGCCAGGAAGTTTGTTTCATAGAAGGGGATTACCGCCAATTTCTGGCGGCCAAAGGGGTAAAAGGGGTTCCGGGGCCAATACGGGACCAAGAAGGGAATGTGCTGGGGACTCACCAGGGCTTGATCTCATATACGGTTGGACAAAGGCGTGGCCTGGGCCTTAGGGCCGGTCGGCCTTTCTACGTGATTGACCTGGACACCAGAAACAACACGCTGGTGGTGGGGGAAGAAAAGGAGCTTTACCGCCAGGAACTTTTGGCTACAGACAATAATTTTATCCCCTTCGAATCCCTGACGGAGCCGCTAATGGTTGAAGCAAAAATACGATATACGGCCCCGTTGGCACAGGCTCGCCTTACTCCCGTGTCTGGAGGGATAAAGGTCGAATTCGTTCATCCCCAGAGAGCCGTTACCCGTGGCCAATCGGTCGTGTACTACCAGGGGGATGTAGTGGTGGGTGGCGGGATAATAGCTTAGAACCGGAATGAATCTGTCCCCAGGGGAAATAATATAAACGTCTCTGGTCGAAGGGAGAGAAGACGTTGAAGGCTAGGAGCCTCCTGGGCATGCCTACAGTGGTCCCGGCAAGAGGAGAGATAGTGGGCAGGGTGTGTGACCTGGTAATCGAAGAGTTTGACCTGAAAGGATTGCTGGTCGAGGAAGAAAACGGTAAGGTTGGATTTATCGAACAGGAAGGCTTTAGTATAGGGGAAGATGCTGTTTTATTGAATGAAGGTGCAGGTTTAAAACCGTATCAAGGAAGGGGAAAATCATCATATAAGGATAAAATGGGTGAAACCATTTTCGATAGCGATGGACGCGAGATCGGCAGGGTTAGTGACCTGGTCATCGACGAAGAGACGAAGGGGACGATCGCGGTTGAGATCTCGGGTGGGGTTATTCAAGATTTTCTGGCAGGCAGGCGGGAGGAAATACCTATGAACTCCATCCGGGTTGACGGGTCGGACATGGTTGTTGTGGAATCCGAAGAAAGGAGTGGAAATGGTTGAATTGTCCAGTATGTGGCGGAGTGCAGGTGGGCAAGGTAGGGAACGACCAGTACTACTGCTGGAACTGTTTTGTCGAGTTCAATACTAGTAGAGGCAAGATTAGCCTGTATGAGGTGGCCGAGGACGGTAGCCTGGTATCCTTGAACGATTCTTTTGATATCGGGCGGTAAAAAGCCGCGCCTCGAGGTTGGGAAATGATACCTGGACGAGGAGGGTTGAACGTTTATTGAATTTCAGGAGGGGATGAAGCGTGTCGTCCCTTTTTCCTTCCCGGCGTTTACGGTATACGGTGATGATCCTGGTGGTCTTGGCCACCAGTTATTTTTTGTACCTGGTTCGACAGGTAATGACTCCTTTTGCGGTTGCTGTGGTGCTGGCATACCTGGTGTTTCCTGTTGTTCACAGGATTGAAAGAATAGGAATCGGTCGCAGTTACGCCATACTCTTAGTATATCTGGGCGCGGCAGCCGTGGCCGGAGCCGTCTTTTATTATGCGGTGCCGGCGATGGTGAGAGAAGTGGGGGCTGTAGGTGCTCTTATTCCTCATTATGTAGGCCAGGCAGAACAGATGGCCCATCGGGTGGAAAACATGGCTTTCAATGCAGACTCAATCGATCAAATGGTTGACGAAGCCGTCGAGAGGGGGCGAAGCTATTTATACGGTTTGTTTCGCCGGTTTTTGGAGGCTATTTTTAACTTCGCCCACAGCATACTCTCGATAATATTTGCACCCATTTTAGCCTTTTACTTGACAAAAGATTGGGAAAAGATCAGAGACGGCTTTCTCGATATCCTGCCGGTCAGTGCCCGGCAGGACACCATTAAGCTGGGGCGAGATATTGACGGGGTGCTGAAGGAGTTTATTAAAGGACATCTGTTGGTAGCTGTCCTGGTAGGCTCGATGACCGGCCTCGGGGCTGCCCTCCTCAAAGTGAAATTTGCGCTGTTGATAGGGATGATTTGCGCGGTAGCCGAGCTGTTTCCCTATTTCGGTCCAATTCTAGGAGCGATTCCGTCAGTGGGGCTTGCCTATGCGCAGTCTCCGCGCCTGGCTGCCTACGTTGCTTTTATTATTCTAGTAGTACAACAGGTAGAAGCTAGTATACTCTCGCCCCGCATCCTGGGAGGAAAAGTGGGCCTGCATCCCCTCGTTGTTGTATTTGCTCTTTTGGCTGGAGGTGAACTTTACGGTATTTGGGGTATGTTACTGGCAGTTCCTGTAGCCGCGGTTATTAAAATCCTGGGGAGTTTTTTCTTTTACAAAGTGGTGGAATAATTGACATGTCCCAACTTATAGAAGAAAATTAGAAAAAGTGCAAACGAGGGAGGATTTCAGTGCGGACCAGTAGCGAGATTCGTAAGATGTTTTTGGATTACTTTGCCGAGAACGGACATACCGTGGTCGAAAGTTCTTCGCTTGTACCCGCCAATGATCCAACTCTGCTTTTTACCAACGCCGGCATGAACCAGTTCAAAGACGTATTTTTGGGCATTGATAAACGCCCTTACACCCGGGCTACGTCGTCCCAGAAGTGTGTCAGGGCTGGAGGCAAACATAATGACCTGGAGACTGTAGGTCGAACTGCCCGTCATCATACTTTTTTCGAGATGCTCGGAAACTTTTCTTTCGGCGATTACTTCAAGCGGGAAGCCATTTTTTACGCCTGGGACTTGTTAACGAGGGTCATCGGGTTGCCACCGGAAAGATTATGGGTAACGATTTTTACCGATGATGACGAAGCCTTCGAACTGTGGCAAGAGATAGCGGGTATTTCCCCGCAAAAGATCGTGCGCATGGGCGAAAAAGACAACTTCTGGGCTATGGGCGATACCGGGCCTTGTGGTCCCTGCAGCGAGATCATATACGATCGCGGGGAGAAGTATCGCTGTGATGCCCCTCTCTGTGCTTTGGGTGTCTGCGATTGTGACCGCTGGCTGGAGATATGGAACCTGGTTTTCATGCAGTTTAACCGGGACGAAGCCGGTAACCTGACCCCGCTCCCCCGTCCCAGTATCGATACCGGAATGGGGCTAGAACGCATTACCTCCATTTTGCAAGGTGTTGATAGTAACTTCGATACCGACCTCTTTATTCCCATTATCCAAAAAATCGAGGAGATGACAGGCAAGAAATATGATCGGGGGCCCGGGGGATTTCCTTTCCGCGTGATAGCGGACCACAGCCGGGCCTGCACGTTCCTCATCGGTGACGGGGTTTTGCCCAGCAATGAAGGACGGGGCTACGTTTTGCGCCGTATTTTACGCCGGGCAGTGCGCTTTGGGAGGCTTTTGGGTATTGAGGCGCCTTTCCTGTACCGGATGGTTGGGGTTGTAGTCGACAAGATGAAAGATTCGTATCCCGACCTGGTGGACAAACAGGAGTTCGTGGCTAAGGTTGTAAGAATGGAAGAAGAGAGATTCTTTGTTACTCTTAACGAGGGGATTCGCAAGGTGGGCGAAATCATCGAACGGTGCCAGGCCGAGGGGAGAAAAGACATATCGGGGCAAGACGCCTTCATGCTTTACGATACTTACGGTTTTCCCTTAGATCTGACCGAGGATATGGCGGAAGAAAACGGCCTGGGGGTAAATAAGGAAGATTTCAACAGGTTGATGGAAGAACAACGGGAGCGGGCCCGGAGGGCACAAAAAGGAGAGGACGCGTTCGCCCAAGAGAAGCGCTTGGCCGAGATGCTGGAAGGTATACCTTCTACCGACTTTGAGGGATATCAGCGTTTGTTTACTCTGACCCAGATTCAGGCCATCATCAGCGGGGACGAAGAACTGGATCTCATCCGGGATGGAGGAGCCATACTGGTGCTAGCCCAGACTCCATTCTACGCAGAAAGCGGCGGGCAGGTAGCGGATAAAGGAGTCATAAAGGGTTCAGAAGGCACTTTTATCGTGGATGACGTAAAAAAGGTAGCCGGATGGATACTTCACTACGGGCGGGTGCAGGGTATACTGGTCAAAAACGAAGAGGTTCAGGCCGAGGTGGACGAGCAGCGCCGACTGGCCACAGCCAGAAACCACACGGCAACGCATCTTTTGCACAGGGCTCTGCGCATGGTAGTGGGCGAGCACGCCCAGCAGAAGGGGTCTTTGGTCGAACCGGAGCGCTTGCGCTTTGACTTTTCCCATTTTGCGCCGTTGACCGAGGAAGAGATTCAGGCAATCGAGGATATTGTCAACCGCAAGATCTGGGACCTGGAAAAGGTAGAAGTGGATCTCGCTACTTTAGAAGAAGCCAAGCAGAAAGGGGCTATGGCGCTTTTTGGTGAAAAATATGGAGATGAGGTTCGCGTCATCAGTATCGGGGATTTCAGCATCGAGTTGTGCGGTGGCACCCATGTCGAGAACACCGGGCAAATAGGTCTATTCAAAATTATCAATGAAGGCAGCATCGGGGCAGGACTTCGGCGGGTTGAAGCTTTGACCGGTCCCAGGGCTTTGGATTATCTCAATGCCCAGGAGAGGGAGTTAAAGACAGCAGCCTCGGTTCTAAAGGTTCCAGCACAAGAGCTGGCCCAACGGGTGGAAAGCTTGAGCCGGGAGCTGAAAGAGAGCGAAAAAGAGATCGAAGCCTTGAAAAACAAGCTGGCCCGCCAGGAAGCGGCAGAGCTATTGCAGCAGGCCTTTGAGGTTAATGGGGTCAAAGTCTTGGTAGCAGAGATGAGCGGGCAAGACATGGCTGTGCTTCGACAGAACGGGGAGATGCTGAGGGACAAACTGGGCCGGGCGGTGGTGGTACTCGGTTCGGCTCGGGACGGCAAAGTCAACCTGGTGGTCTTCGTTGCCAAGGAACTGACCGACCGCCTGCATGCCGGCGAAATCGTGTCAGCGGCGGCGAAAGTGGTCGGCGGCGGGGGCGGGGGCCGGGCGGACATGGCCCAGGCCGGAGGCAAGATTCCCGAAAAACTTGGGGAAGCCTTACAGGAAGCCCGGGCTAAAATCGAGGCGAGTCTCTGAGTTTAGGAATAAGACGCAGATTAACGCTGATTGACTTTGGTTGATTTTGCGGATTGGAGCGAGTTACGTCAATCTTCCTCAACAGTGACGCCGAAAGGTGTCATAGGGTTTGCGGTTCGTCGTAAAGGGGGACAACAACAATTCGAGATGGGGAAAAAGAGGAAAGAATTGCTCGCATGTTGAAATATCTCTTCAGGGGGTGATATTATGCCCGAAGGGCCTGAAGGGACAGTCAGTTTTCAGCGGCCCAAGGATGGACAGGAAGCGGTGAGAGCCATTCTGGAGGCTGTATATAATGCGCTCAAGGAGAAAGGCTACAACCCTATCAACCAATTGGTCGGTTATATGATTTCCGGGGATCCGGCTTACATCACAAGTTATAAAGATGCTAGAAATCTTATCTGCAAAGTGGAAAGAGACGAAATACTGGAAGTATTGTTTGCCAACTATCTTGAGAAGTAGAAAGGGTACAGCCCATGCCTGGCATGGGCTTTTTGCTGGTGGTTGTCTATGAGTTCGGAATCTGACCGTCTACAGTACGTACGGCTGGGAAGAACTGGGGTGGTTATTTCCCGGCTCTGCTTTGGGGTACTCACCGTCGGGCCGTTACAGGCAAACCTGCCCTTGGAGGAAGGGGCGGAGGTCATAGCCTATGCGTTGAACCGAGGTATAAATTTTTTAGACACGGCTGAAGCTTATCAGACCTATCCTTACATACGGCGGGCTTTAGAACTCGCCCGGGTGCAGCCGGTGATCGCTACCAAGTCTTATGCTTACACTCGCCAGGGGATGAAGGAAAGCCTGGACCGGGCTCGAGATGAAATGGGCATTAAAACTGTAGACATTTTCTTACTCCATGAACAGGAGAACGAGCTGACCTTAGCCGGGCACAGGGAGGCGTTGGAGTTTCTTTTCGAGGCTCGAAGAAAAGGGTGGGTGCGAGCGGTAGGGATTTCTACACATTCGGTGCGCGGTGTTGTTGCAGGGACTAAAAACGAGGGGATCGAAGTCATACATCCTATTATTAACCTGACTGGGCTCGGCATTATGGACGGGTCACGGGAGCAAATGCTGGCAGCTGTGGCGTTGGCCCGTGAGAAAGGTAAGGGATTGTATGCGATGAAGGCTTTGGGGGGCGGGAACCTGGGCCAACAGGCACACCGAGCCTTGAGTTTTGTGAATTCCATCCCGTACATAGATGCGATTGCCGTCGGGATGAAGTCAAAAGCAGAAGTAGACCTTAACTTGACTTGGATACAGGGACGGCGCGACCAGGTGTTAGAAGAAATTGTAGGGGCGCAGGGCCGGAATCTCCTTATCGAATCGTGGTGCCGGGGCTGTGGATCCTGCTTGGAGGCGTGTCGCTACCAGGCTTTGGAGTTACAGGAGGGGCGGGTGGAGGTTAAAAAAGAGAAATGTATCCTTTGCGGGTACTGCAGTCGGTACTGCCCGGATTTTTGCATCAAGATTGTATGAGGGAGCATGCTTATGAGAATACTAGGACTTGATCCCGGGGAAAAAAGGATAGGAGTGGCAATAAGCGATGCTTTGGGAATTACCGCTCAACCTCTGACCTCAATCCAGCGTTCTAGCCTAAAAGCTGACATCGAAGCCATCAGGCAGATTTGCGAGACCTACCAGGTGGAGCACATCGTTTTGGGTCTGCCATTGAACCTGAACGGGAGCAGGGGGGAAAAGGCTGCCCAGTCGGCTAAACTGGCGCAAGAACTAAAGGAACATCTGAGCTTAGAGGTAACGCTATGGGACGAGAGGTTGAGTACAAAGGCAGTTCAAGGGGTGTTGTTGGAGGCGGACACTTCGAGACGCAAGCGGAAACGGGTGGTGGACAAGCTGGCGGCAGCTTATATCTTACAGGGATATCTTGACCGGATAGGCGGAAGTGGAACAAACAGGAGTGTTTGACAGTTGCAGGGGGATAGTATTAAAATGTCAATAGTCTTGAGAAGGGGTGAAGCGTTTGTCAGAAGAATACTTTGAAGATGAGATCGAGACCGTGTTGTTGACGGATGAAGAAGGGAACGAATACCTGTTTGAACTAATCGCCGAGCTGGAGCTAGAAGGAGAAAACTACAAGGTGCTGGTACCACTGGATGAAGAAGGGGAAGAAGGAGAAGAAGAAGAGGAGACTGAGGTAGAAATCCGGATTATGAAGACGGTCCGGGATGAAGACGGCAACGAGTTTCTATGCGATATCGAAGACGATGAGGAGTGGGAAAAGGTAGCGGATGCCTGGCAAGAACTAGTAGAAGACGAAGAATTGTTTTAGGCGGGTTGGTTTACCCGCCTTCTTCAATTGCCTAAATAGACGAGGGTTGGTGGAGGGAACAGGGGTTGTTACCTGAGAAGAAGGTTTGGCTGATAATCTCGACCGTGATTGCTGGGTTACTGGCAGGGTTAGGGCTTTACGGGTTTCAGGCAGTTTACGGAAGTGACCTTTTCCCGCCCGGAGTATACATAGGCGGGGCATCTGTGGGGGGGATGGATCGGGACGGTGCGGCGCAGGCCTTGGATGAATGGCTGAGGAGCATAGAACCTATTCCCGTAACTTTTATTTGTGGAGACTTTGTCTATCGTACCAACTTGGGGGAAATAGGCGGGCGGGTGGAGACCCAGAAAGTAGTTGATGAGGTGAGCTACTCAGTAGGTGAAGATTCCCCCTGGTGGAATAGGATATGGTCTCAGCGGACTCAGCAAGGCAATAGAACTTACCCGGTACCCATTACATATGACCGGGCAAAGGTCACCCGTGTGCTAGAATCCCTGCGGCCACAGGTTGAGATTCAGCCGGAGAACTGCCAAGTAAAGGTAAACAGTAACGGTACATTGAATATAGTCAAAGAAAAGGAAGGCAAGAAGCTGGATATACAGGCTACTTTGGAGAAGCTCCCAACCTCGCTCAATACTGCCGGTTTTGAGGTCCCTTTGGTTTGTAAGGCGGTGACTCCCGAGATACGGGCGGAAGATTTCCAAGACGTGCTTGAACTGGCCAGCTATAGTACCTTTTATGATTCGAGCAACGTGGACCGTTCTTACAACCTGACCACCGCGGCTCGGGCCTTGAACGGAGCTATGGTTCCGGCGGGACAGGAGTTTTCTTTCAACCGGAGGGTTGGGCCGAGAGAGCTGAAGACCGGGTATCGAGAAGCCCTGGTGATCCTCGGGGATCAGTTTGCGCCCGGGGTCGGAGGGGGCGTGTGCCAGGTGGTATCGACTCTATATAACGCTTGTTTGCTAGCCGGGTTGGAGATTGTCGAGCGTCACAATCACAGCGTGGCTGTTAGCTACGTGCCGGTTGGGCTCGATGCCACCGTTAACTATGGTAGCAAGGATTTTCGTTTTCACAACAACACCGGAGGGCCGGTTTACCTGGCGGCCCGGGCCGGGGGCGGCAAGATGACCGTGAAGATCTACGGACAGGCTTATTTCAAGCAGCGGATTAGATTGGAACGAGTGATTGATCAAACCGTTCCTTTTACGGTTACTGAGGTTCCCGACAAAGGACTGGCGCCTGGAGAAAAAAAAGTAAAGCAAGCCGGGGTGAGGGGCTATGCGGTGCGTTCGTTCCGTATTTTTTACGACGAGGCCGGGAACGTGGTACGCCGCGAAGCTTTGGGTCGGGACGTATACAAGCCCTTAAGTCAGATAACGCTGGTTGGGCCAGCGCTTCCGGTTTCTCCTCAGCCGGAGGTAACGGAACCTGAAGAGGAAGACCAAAAGCCGGTATCCCCACCGGCAGGGGAACAAGCGCAGCCAAATTCGGCCGAAGTCCCTAGTGAGCCGAGTGAAGCAGCGCAATGAAGCTACAATCATTTTTAGCGAGTGTCAGGATGGCGAAATGAGTGAAGTGCGAGTGGTCGGCGAAAAGAGAATAATAGCAGTGGTGCTGGTGCTCGCGGTTTTTATCCTAGCCGGGTTGGGCTGGCAACAGTTGCAGTGGTCGCTGGAGGCGGTTGATCGGCAAGACAAGGAACCGATAGAAGTCGTGATTCCGCCTGCTGCCAGTACCTCCGATGTAGCCGAGATACTGAAGGGCCATGATTTGATTCGGGACAAGTCGGTTTTTGTTATATACTGCCGGCTGCGCGGGGTTGACCAGAAACTTAAAGCCGGGACCTACGGGTTTAGCAAAAGTCAAAGCGTGCAGGATTTAGTGGATGACCTGGTCAAGGGACGAGTAATTACTCAGGTTTTTACAGTCCCTGAGGGTTACGACCTTGCCCAGATCGGACAACTGCTGGCGGAGAAAGGCATATGCGGTTATGACGAGTACAAACAGGCCTTGACCGGCGAGTATAATTATTCTTTTATGAAGGACATCCCGGCTCGCGATAACCGGCTGGAGGGTTTCTTGTTTCCTGACACCTATCAGGTGCCCCGGGGTATAACCGCCCGAGAGGTCGTGGACATGATGCTGGCCCGGTTTGACCAGGTCTGGAAAACCAGGTTTGAAAGCTCAGCCCGGCAGCAGGGACGGACGGTGTACGAGGTGGTGACTTTGGCTTCCTTGGTGGAAAAGGAAGCCAAGATCGACGAAGAGCGGCCTATAATCGCGGGGGTCTTGGAGAACCGCTTGCGCAAGGGCATGTTGTTACAGGTGGACGCGACTGTTCTTTATGGTTTGGGACAGCACAAGCAGCAAGTGACCTATGAGGATCTTAAGGTGGACTCCCCTTACAACACATACCGTTACCCGGGGCTGCCCCCAGGGCCCATTGCATCGCCTGGAGCTGCGTCTATTGAAGCAGTGCTCAATCCTGCCCGGCATGATTATTACTACTACGTGTATGTGGGGGATGGCCGCCACTACTTCTCCAGAACCTACGAGGAGCACTTGCAGGCGAAGAACAGCCACACATGAACACAGATGGTCACAGATATTATTTATTAGACGCTGAGTGACGCAGATTTTATATCTTAATATACAGAATTATTAATATGTTACATAAATAGTATAATTGCATAATATGCTTTACTATTCTTGACAGCATATACCTTGCTTAGCATTATATATGTTATATTTTCAGCACATGCTCATTTTAATTTTTTGTTCTGCGTTAGTCTGCGTCTAATTATAAACATCTGTGTAAATCAGCCCGGCACTCAGTTGGTTTAATTTGCGGGGCAGCAGCGCTTGGCACTCAAAAATGGCAGTCACTAAGAATTTAGAACTTGAACTGAGTGCCGGGTCTGTGTGTATCTGTGGCTGATTTTCAGGGGGATTGGCATGTCAATTAAGAAACCGGAGCTGGTGGCCCCTGCCGGAGATAAGGAAAAGGCGGAGGCTGCTTTTCTCTATGGGGCTGATGCCGTTTACGTCGGGGGTAGGGAATTCAGCCTCAGAGCCCAGGCTGGTAACTTCTCAGATGAAGAGATGGAAAAACTCGTGGCCATGGCCCGGGCTAAGGGAAAAAGGGTTTACGTGGCAGTCAATATACTGGCCCACAACCGGGATCTGGGCCGCTTAGCAATCTACCTGGCTTTTCTTCGAGAATTGAAGGTCGACGGGATAATATTGTCGGACCCCGGGGTGCTCGAACTGGCTAGAAGGTACGCGCCGGAAATCCCGGTTACCATCAGTACCCAGGCCAGCGTAGCCAATGTGCTGGCCGCCCGTTTCTATGAATCCCTGGGAGTAAAGCGAATAGTACTGGCTCGGGAACTGACTTTGGAAGAATTGAAAGAGATCCGGGAAAAGGTGAAGCTGGAGCTGGAGGTGTTCGTACACGGGGCCATGTGCGTTGCTTATTCCGGTCGATGCCTGTTGTCCAGCTTCATGACCGGTCGCAGCGGTAACCGGGGAGAGTGCGCTCATCCCTGCCGTTATCAATACTATTTGAGGGAGGAAAAAAGGCCAGGAGAATACTTTCCGATTGAAGAAGATGACCGCGGAACCTACATCCTCAACTCCAAAGACCTGTGTCTTATCGAGTATATCCCGCAGCTGATAGACATCGGGATCGATGCTTTCAAGATCGAAGGCAGGATGAAAAGCCCGCACTACGTAGCAACCACGGTTCAAGTTTACCGGGAAGCCATCGAGGCGGTTATGGAAGGCAGCCCCGGACGTGACTTAGACAAATGGTGGGAGGAGCTGAATAAAATCGCCAACCGGCCGTATACTACCGGGTTCTTGCTGGGGCCGCCCGTGGCCGGGCAGGATGTGCTGAAACTATCGAAACCCGCAGCCGTGGCCTTCTGCGGGATAGTCAGGGATTACTGGCCGGAAAAAGGGCTGGCCTTGGTGGAACAGAGAGCTCCTTTTGGTGTGGGTGATGTTATCGAGATCCTGCGCCCAGGGCTCGAGTCCTTGCGGATGAAACTAGAGGAGATACTGGATATGGACCTGGTTCCCCTGGAGCGGGCCCGTCACGCCCAGCAAAGGGTGTGGATACCCGTTAAAGAGCCGGTCCAATATTTCAACATACTGCGAAGGGTGGATGACCGTGGTTGACCCCGGTGATCAAGTTTTTTTACGCGTTGAAACCCAAAACATCGATTTTCTGAATCGCATCGTGGAAGGTTGGGATGGTCTCGGTATCGTATCAACTCTTGACCGTGACCAGGGCCTGGTCGTGATCCGGGTAACCCCTGACACTAAACCGGAGTTGTTAAACGTTGTTAGGTTTCTTCCTTTTCCGGCAGAGGTGCTGGAACAGAAGTAAAGTATCCTAGATTCTTGAGTTCCATGTACTTACGCAGAAAGGGAAATAATGTTCAGACTTGTCCAGCGAGAACGTTTAGGGTGAAATAAAAGTACAAGTTCCTTTTTTGATAACGCTTGCATTGTTGTTACAGGTTTGTTAAGGTAATGTCTGCCCCGAAAATGAGTTCGCCCGGCTAACACTTCTGGAAATGCTCTGCACAAGGCCGCATTTTTATTTTCTAGTGGTGGCATCGATAGATGTGATGAGGGTCTGCTAAAATTATCCTTTATACGGTTCGATGAAGACATACCGCCGGCAGACTGAGATCACCTGTCTTGGCCGGCGGTTTTTTTACTTGTTTTTAACCGAAATTGTACCTGCATTAACATTGGCATAATGTCAACTTGACTTTGCCTTGATACTGTAGAACCAGAAAGAACAGTTTACAAATTGAGAGGAGGCTGGTGGATCATGAGGAGAATCGTCTCAACGTTGGTTGCGGTGTTTTTGTTCTCGGTGCTCATATCTGGATGTGGCGGGAAAGCGGGAGCACCGAAAGATGGGGCAGGAAAAACCGAGGAGGGTTTGAAAGGTACCATTACGGTGGCGGGATCAACCTCGGTTCAGCCTTTTTCCGAGGTCTTGGCGGAAGCATTCATGGCCGAGAATCCTAAGGCCAGGGTTAACGTGCAAGGAGGAGGGTCGAGCCAGGGGATAGAGGCAGCCCGAAGCGGCGCAGCTGAGATCGGGGCCTCTTCGCGAGACCTGAAGCCGGAAGAAAAGGAAGGGATGCGGGAGTTTGTGATTGCCAAGGACGGTATTGTCGTAGTGGTAAACCCGGCGAACAAGGTTAACGAGCTGTCGGTGGCACAGGTGCGGGATATCTTTCTCGGCAAGATAACCAACTGGAAGCAGGTAGGAGGAGAGGATGCCCCGATTACCCTCGTCACCCGGGAAGCCGGTTCGGGGACCAGGGACGGTTTCGAGAACCTGGTCATGAACAAAGAGCCGATCAGCGACAAGGCCCTGGTGGCAAATTCTACGGGAGCAGTTAGAACCACGGTAGCCGGAGATAGGAACGCCATCGGGTACATGTCGATGGCAAGCATCGACTCTGGGGTTAAAGCCCTGGCGGTTGACGGGGTTAAGCCAGATAGAGAAACCGTAAAGTCGGGGCAGTACAAGATTTCGCGGCCGTTTATATACGTGACTAAAGGCGAGCCAACCGGTTTGGCCGAGGCTTTTATCGAGTTTGTGTTGAGCGAAGAAGGCCAGAAAATTATCGAGCGTGAAGGAGCTGTCGCCGTAAAGTGACGTGAAGGAATAGTGCTGGGAATAACAGCCTCCGGACGAGCCTAACCTAAGAAAAAGGCCTTCCGGAGGTATTGTTTTTCATGGACAAAAACAGGTGCTTGCAGTTGATGTGTTCATTCCTAGGGGTGTACCTCGGGCTGGGTGGCGTCCTGTTCTACTACCAGGTTTTACAGGCCTCACATACCGCAGGCCAAACGGCGGAAATGCACAGCCGAACGGTGGGGCTGCGGGACATACCACGGGGCGATATCCTGGACCGCAACGGTGTGCCTTTAACCGGCAAGTACACGGTATGGGGGCTATACGGCTGGCCGCAACTGGTAAAAGACCCTCGACACACGACAGAGGAACTGGCCGCGAGATTGGGTTGGGATGATAAAGAAGTGGCGGCGGTCGAGAACCGTTTCATCCGGGGCCAAAAAGAGGGGCAGGCCCTGGTGTTGCTCAAACTGCCGGTAGCCAGGTATGAGCTTGACATTCTTGAACGGAGCCCGGTTGACGGGGTGAACCTGCTGCCCGTACAAAGGCGATACGGCGATGACGGGTTTGCCTGTCATCTCCTGGGCGAGGTGAAATTGAAAGAGGACTTGCTCGGCGCGCCTCATGCAGAGGAGTGGTCCGGAGTTTCCGGTGTCGAAAAGAGATACGACGAGGTTCTGCGCCGCGTTCCCCCTGGACCCGTGAACGAGGTGGCAGTAATGGTCGATGCCAGAGGTAATCCCATTCCCGGTATTCCTCCAAAAGTGCGGAAAAGAGAAGATTCCGGTCAGGGGAACAACGTTGTATTGACGGTCGATCAGAGGTTGCAGGAAGCAGTGGAAAAAGTAATGGACCGCAGGGTTCAAAAAGGGGCGGTAGTGGTGATGGATGTGGCCAGCCGGGATATACTGGCCATGGCCAGCCGGCCCAAATTTAGATACGACGGGGAGACCGAAGCCGTAAAGGAGGAAAAAGACAGCCCTTTTTTGAACAGGGCTTTAGCCTTGTACCACCCGGGGTCAGTTTTCAAGCTGGTGGTCGCGGCTGCAGCCCTCGAGGCTGGAGTGGTGTCTGTAAACGATACCTGGAACTGTACAGGAAGTTACGCCTTTGATAACGGGGTGTCCATCGGCTGCTGGAAAAAAGAGGGGCACGGTTGGCTGAACCTGGCTGAAGGCTTGGCTAATTCTTGCAACTCGGTGTTGATCCAGGTGGGCCTCAAGCTAGGTCGAGAAAAACTGCTGGATTACGTGCAGCGGCTTCGCGTGACAGATACGGAAATAATCGGTTATCCAGGGGTTGAGCCCGAGGGGTATGTGAGAGTGGAACCAGGTTCAGTGGCTATGGGCAATGCCAGCATCGGACAGGAAGGCGTCATGCTGAGCCCGGTGCAGGTGGCATCCCTGGTGGCTACGATTGCTGATGATGGCAGGTGGACTGCTCCCCGCCTGGTGAAAGGCATACGCCGGGCTGACGGGAGATGGGAAGGCAGGTTTGATACCCTGCCTAAGGAACGGGTAATCAGTTCCAAGACAGCCCGACAACTGAAAGCTATGCTGGAACTGGCGGTCAAAAGTGGGACGGGCAAACAGGGACAACTAAAATGGACCGGTTCAGCAGGGAAAACCGCATCCAGCCAAACCGGAAGATTTGACCAGTCAGGAAAAGAAATACTCGATACCTGGTTTGCCGGTTACCTGCCGACAGAGAACCCTCGTTGGGTTATCGTAGTGCTGGTGGAAAACGGGATCAGTGGTGGCCAGACCGCGGCTCCCGTTTTCAGGGAAATAGGAGAGGCATTGTGCGGTTTAAGCGGCATATGATTGTTAAAACCGTGGAGAAAGGTATTCAGGTGGAGCTGGGAGCGTTAACATAGAAGAAGAAGCCGGCCGTTGTTTTAGCATTACAGGTTGGGGGCTGATAGAGTGAAGGCCAGGATACTGGTAGTTGAAGATGATCATGCTCTCGTGAGTTTGCTAACACATAATTTAGAGCGGGAGGGATATGAAACGGGGGTGGCGATGGATGGGGACGAAGCCTGGCGCAAGATCCAGTCAGGCGAGTGGGATGTTATCCTCCTGGACGTAATGTTGCCTCATCGTGACGGGCTGGAAATATGTCGACAACTGCGGCAGGAAAAAAATTATACTCCGGTTATAATGTTAACGGCTCGGGATGACGAGATCGATCGGGTGGTCGGTTTGGAGATAGGGGCCGATGATTACGTTACCAAACCTTTCAGCGTGCGGGAACTGATGGCCAGAATAAAGGTGATACTGAGGCGCAGAAATCTCGACCTGTATGAGGGCAAACCGGAGATAGAGGCCGGTCCGATACTCATCCGCCCAGAAAACTACGAAGTGTTCTTAAAGGGGCAAAAGGTAGATCTGACCCGCAAAGAGTTCGAGCTCCTTACCTTGCTGGTTCAAAACAAAGGAAGGGTTTTGAAAAGAGACTACTTGCTGCAGAGGCTGTGGGACTACGGTGATACAGTTAAGACTAGGGTTTTGGATGTACACGTAAGCAAGCTGAGAGAGAAACTTGCGAGCTACGGCCTGAAAGGCGGGGGTATCGAGACGGTGAGGGGGATCGGCTATAAGTTTGAGGAGAAAGGTTATGAAGAATAACTTTAGTTCCAGAATTATCCTGTCATACGTTGTTATAGTGTCTTTGTTCATGTTTTTTACGGGGATAGTCGTGATCAAAAGAATAGACAACTTTTACATGGAAAACTTGACTCGCCACCTTTTCTATGAGGCCGGGTTGGTTGCCGAGCTTGCCGCCAGCCAAGATTTATCTGGGCCCAGTGATGCCGTGCAAGCGCTTGCAGAGGTGGCCGGCAAGGATACTCAGGCTCGCATCACAATAGTGGCACGAACCGGTGAGGTTTTAGCCGACTCTCGCCAGAACCCGAAGACCATGGCCAATCACGGCGCCAGGCCCGAGGTAAGGGGGGCCTTAAACGGAGAAAAAACTTCCATTGTAAGGTACAGCAGCACTCTCCATCGATACATGATTTACGCGGCAGTGCCGATTGTCAAAAAAGGACAAATTGAAGGGGTGGTCAGGGTTTCGCTTCCCCTGGCTGCTATCAACTCCCTATTGAGACAGTTGTGGGCGGTTACATTACTGGCGATGCTGGCTGCTGCATTACTTTCGGTTTTGGTGGGTTGGTGGTTAGCCAAGAGGCTGACGAAGCCCATAGAGGAAATTACCGAAGTGGCCCAGGCCATGGCTGAAGGGGATTTGAAACGGAGGATTCGCGGCCAGAGGGACATGGGCGAAGTCGCGATTCTGGCCCAGGCAATGAACAGGATGGTCGAGAAGCTGGATGAAAAGATGAACGAGCTTGCCGCCACCAAAAACCGTCTGGAAACGGTTTTAACCAACACCGTTAACGGCGTCATCTTTATCGGACAAGGAGGAGATATCCTCTACATTAATCCGGCCGCACGAAGGTTGCTCGATGTAGGAGAAAAAGACGTGACCGGCAAGCACCACGTCGAAGTTACCAGAAGTTACGCTTTGGCCGATTCGGTGGACTTCGTGTTTCAAGAGGGACAACCCCTCAAGAAGGAGTTCGTGCTCCACAACCTCGGAGGCAAGGCCGTGGAAACCAACATCGTTCCGGTCAAGCAGGAAGCCGGGTTACAGGGAGTACTGGTGGTGTTGAACGACATCTCCGAGTTGAAGAGGCTTGAGACCATACGCAAAGATTTTGTGGCCAATGTTTCACATGAACTGAGAACACCTCTGGCTGCTATCAGCGGATTTGCCGAGACTTTAATGATGGAGAACTCCGACAATCCTGCTGTCCAGCAATTTGCGCGGATAATATATGACGAGGCCCAGAGAATGACCCGGATGGTGAACAGCCTCTTGCAGCTGTCAAAGCTAGAGTCGGTCGGGGCGGAACTGGACCAGGAGGAATTCGATTTAGGGCAGTGCCTGGATACAGTTCTGCAGGGATTCGAGCCGCGGTTAAGCGAGAAGAGACTGAAGGTGGAAGTTGAACTGCCGGAAAACGGCTTGGTCGTGCGGGCCGACCGGGACAGAATAGTGCAGGTCTTAATGAACCTGCTGGATAACGCCACCAGATTCAGCCCTCCAGATGGAACCGTCACCGTTCGCGGAACCCTATTGCCGGGAGAGATACTGGTTGAGGTTATCGACGAAGGCCCCGGAATTCCGGAGGAGGAGGCAGCGCGCGTTTTCGAGCGTTTTTACCGGGTAGATAAGGCCAGGACACGGGGACAGGGAGTTGGACTGGGCCTGGCTATCGTTAAGCACATAGTCGAGGCACACGGGGGTAGGGTCGGGGTGCGAAGCGTTCCCGGAAACGGATCCGTTTTTTATTTTAGCCTGCCGGGAAAACGAGCCACAGATGAACACTGATTTCTATGGATTCACACTGATAGTATAAGCCTGTGATTTTGGCATAAAGGCCCCCGTTTTCTCGAAAGAGCACCGGAGCTTTCGTTTTCTGCTAGTGACACCGATAGGTGCCATGGGGGTTTGCTCCCAAAAAATTAACTGTTAATTTACAAATTGTTTATACGGGCTTGACAAATTACTCCCGGTCGGTTAACCATTTCGGGTTAGAGTTAAGGTAAGGCATAAGCTCAAGCGGGTGGGAAAAGAGGTTGAGACCATGACTGTGGAAGGTAATACTGTCAATAGGGCAACCTCAAGCCGGCGGCCGGGGCTCAGTTTTGAGCTTTTTATTGAGAGGTTGCTGGGCTTGAGCGCGGTGGTATCGGTTCTGTCTATCGTTCTCATTATCGGCTTTGTCTGCAGCAAAGGTGGGCCGCTCATTGCGAAGGTGGGGTTGTCCGACTTCTTGCTTTCGACCACCTGGGATCCTACTAACGGGCGCTTCGGCATCGGGGCTATGGTGGTGGGATCCATAGCGGTGACCTTCGGATCTCTGGTGTGGGGGGTACCGCTGGCGCTGGCCTTGAGTATCTTCCTGGCGGAAATAGCTCCCAGCTGGATGGGGCAGGTAATGGGCGAGGTGGTCAACCTCCTGGCAGGTATACCGTCTGTGGTCTACGGGTTTATGGGGTTGGTAGTGCTGGTTCCCTTTATCAGGGATAACCTGGGGGGCTGGGGGTTCAGCGTGCTGGCCGGGGCTTTGATTCTCGGAATCATGATCTTACCTACTATTGTGGGGGTAGCGCGGGATGCGATTCTGGCCGTGCCTAGGGAATACAAGGAGGGGTCCCTGGCTCTGGGCGCTACTCACTGGCAGACTATCACCCGGATAATGCTGCCTGCAGCCCGTTCGGGTATTATAGCGGCCGTGGTTTTGGGGATGGGGCGAGCTATAGGGGAGACCATGGCCGTGGTTCTGGTTACCGGAAATGTTGCGCGGATTCCGACGTCGGTATTGGATCCGACCAGAACTATGACCAGTAACGTGGTCTTGGAAATGGGTTATGCGCATGGAGATCACCAACTGGCTTTGTTCGCAACGGCTACGGTTCTTTTTGCTTTTATACTGCTTATGAACCTAGTCGTCAGTCTGAACATGAAGGCGGGGAGATAGGTGAGATCATGGCTTCGCCTATATGAAAGACTTATTTTTGCCGGCATTTGGCTGGGAGCATGCCTGGTAGCCCTGATGTTAGTGGCCATGGTGGCTTACGTGGCGGTAAAAGGAATTGGAACCATAAGCTGGGGGTTTGTAACCCAGGTACCTTCGCGCATGGGAAAGGAAGGCGGTATATCGTCGACTATTGTAAGTACAGTCTACCTAACGTTGACGGCTTTGCTCATCAGTGTCCCCTTCGGGGTTGGAACCGCCATCTACCTGACCGAATACAGCTCGCGTCGGAGCCGGTTTACCAGGTTGATCGAGATCTCGGCCGAGCTTTTGGCCGGAACTCCTTCCATAGTTTTCGGGCTGTTCGGGTTTGTATTCTTTGTGCTGTTTCTGGGATTAGGGTGGTCGGTGCTGTCCGGGGGCCTGACGTTATCCCTCATGATCTTGCCCACGATTATCCGGACGGCCCAGGAGGCGGTGGCGGCAGTCCCGCCGGAGTTTCGAGAGAACAGCTTCGCCCTGGGAGCGACCAAGTGGCAGACCGTGAGCAGGATGGTTTTGCCTGCGGCTATGCCTGGAATAATTACGGGGATAATACTTGGAATAGGTCGCTGTGTTGGAGAAACGGCCGCGGTTTTGCTGACTGCGGGGAGCGCTTTGGGGACCCCTGTTTTGCCGACAGACCCGGCCCGAAGCATGGCCGTGCATTTGTATGTACTGGCCTCTGAGGGGATAAGCATGGAACGGGCTTTTGGCACCGCGCTTCTGCTGGTTGTTCTTATACTGATGGTCAATTATGCGGCTAACCGCAGCCTGCAGCGGTTTTCCTGCCGTTTAAGAACTTAAGGGGGGATACGGGATGAGCCAGATAACAGCTGTGTCACGAGAGCTGGGCTGCCATTACAAGGATGAGAGGTTGCCTGCCGAAGAAGGTTTTGCCGGCACAATGGAAGGACTCAGCCAGGTGAAAATTGCAGTTAGAAAGCTGAACATTTTCTATCAGGATTACCAGGCCCTGCATGAGGTGAGCATGGAGATGAAAGCCCGCAAGGTGACTGCTCTCATCGGGCCATCCGGGTGTGGCAAATCTACTTTTTTGCGCAGTCTCAATCGGCTCAACGAACTCATAGAAGGAACCAGAACTGAAGGCGAGGTTGTGATCGACGGGGTCAACATATATGATCCCGGGGTCGATGTCGTCGGTCTTAGGAAAAAGGTGGGAATAGTTTTTCAAAAACCGAGTGCTTTTCCTATGTCTATTTACGAAAATGTGGCCTACGGACCGCGCATTCACGGCATCAAGAAGAGAACCGTCCTCGATGAAATAGTAGAGACCAGCCTTAAACAGGCCAATCTCTGGGATGAAGTCAAAGACCGGCTGCATTCCTCGGCTTTGCGGCTTTCAGGGGGACAGCAGCAGCGCCTGGTCATTGCCCGGGTTCTGTCGGTAAATCCCGAAATTATTTTGATGGATGAGCCGGCTTCGGCTTTGGACCCGATTTCCACCGCCAAGCTGGAAGATCTTATTGCCCAGTTAAAGAACGAGTATACGATTGTTATTGTCACCCACAACATGCAGCAGGCTGCCAGGGTGTCTGATTTTACCGCTTTTTTCTTGAACGGGTATCTGGTAGAATTCCAGCCAACTAAGGAACTTTTCATACATCCCCGGGATAAGAGGACAGAGGATTATATCACGGGCCGGTTCGGCTAAAGGAGGGCGAAGGGTATGGGCAGGGATGAGTTCAATCGAGAACTGGTTCAGCTTAAGGGCGATGTGGTCAAGATGGCCACCCTTCTGGAGGAGTTGGTTTATAAAGCGGTGAGGTCTATGGTACTTAAAGATGTCGGGCTGGCCGAAGAGGTTATAACTTCTGATGACATTGTAGACAAGATGACGGTGGACATAGAGCAAAGGTGTTTGTCGCTCATAGCCCTGAGGCAACCTATGGCCAAGGATTTGCGCACTATTGGAAGTGTTCTTCGCATCATCGTGGATTTGGAAAGGATCGGTGATTATGCCGAAGGGTTGGCCAAGATAACCATAAAGCTCAAAGACCAGGAGTATATGAAACCGCTCATCGATATTCCCCGTATGGGTGAAATCTCGCGGGAAATGTTGAAAAAATGCACGCAGGCAATGCTGGAAGAAGACCCGGTCATGTGCTGGACCCTGGTAGAAGACGAGCAGGTGATGGACGCCCTGTACGATCAGATATTCCGGGAGCTTTTGGCTTATATGATGGCTGATCCCAAGACTATTAACCAGGCAACTTCCCTATTACTGGCGGCAGGTCATCTGGAAAGAATAGGGGACCACATAACCAACGTGGGCGAAATGATAATATTCGCGATATCGGGAGAAAGGGTAGACATCAACCGGATGGCCCGAGAACAGAGACGCTAGGGAAATTGAGAATGAAGAATTAAGAATTAAGAATTAAGAATTGAGAATTAGCCGGAAATGTGGGGTGTACAGAGTGGAAGTTATCATGTTATAATTTCTGTCATATGCTATAGAATTAGGTGGCCTGATTCTGATAAAGTAGAAGTCTAGGAGGTGGAGAATGGACAGGAGAGTTATTGAAGAAACCTTGGCCAGGGCGGGATTGGAACCCATAGAACCGTTTGAACCGCTACCCCGCAGGAAACGCGATCGGGGGCAGAAAAGAGACCGGGTAATTGAGGAGGTTTTGACCAGCGTTGGACTGGAACCGGTTGAATGTGAGGACAAGGTCGAAGAAAAAAGTGGTAAGCGACTGAGGCGGGCCGTTTGACAAGCTCTAGTTAGGCCCGCCTTAGTTGTCTTTTCAGGGCTAGAATAAACCTCACCCGTGCACGTACAGGTGGGTGTGTTGGCCCTGGTCGTGGGTGTGGCTGTATTCATCGATAAGATTGACCGACGCCAAAAGCCGGCGATTGGCAAGAACTTTTTGGCTGGGACCGTCGTAAACCAAACGGTGGTCTTCGGACAACAACAAAACCCGGTCGGCCAGCAGGTGCACCAGGTTCAGGTCATGGGTAGAAGTGATTATCGTTCGACCGTTGTGGTTCAGCTCTAAGATAAGCTCGACCAGCCAGCGCTGGGTCTTGGGATCCAAACCCGTAGTAGGCTCATCCAATATAAGGACTTGGGGATTCATAACCAGGACGGAAGCTATAGCCACCTTTTTCTTTTCTCCTTGGCTGAGGTGGTAAGGGGATCTGTCTTTTAAGCTGGAAATAGAGAGCATTTTTATGACATCTTCAACCCTGGTTGTGATCTCCTCAGGGCTCAGTCCCAACTGAAGCGGACCGAAGGCAATCTCGTCCCAAACTCTGGTGGTAAACAACTGGGCATCGGGATTCTGAAAAACGAATCCGACCCGCCGGTGATACTCTTGAGCGAACCTATCGTTTTCCATCCGCTTTTCTGTAAGTTGTTCCTCGAAAGCTTCTAACCCGCCAGCAAAGGGAAAAACGAGCCCGGCCAGCATTTTTAGAAGGGTAGATTTGCCAGCACCGTTCGCACCTAGGATACAGACGCTTTCGCCAGGCATTATTTCGAGGGAGAGATTGGAAAAAACCGGCTCGCCCTGCCGATAACCGAAACTGACTTCTCGTAGTTTGAATAAGGGTTTCTTATCCACTGCTTGCACCTCTTATATCAATAATACAGCTAGGAGCGTGCCGGCCGAAGCCAAGCACCAACCCCAGTCTCTCGCCTTAAGAGACCGCCTATAAGGGAAAGCCAGTTCACCGCTGTAACCGCGGGATCTCATAGCCAGGTGTACCTCGTCGGCAAAGGCCATGCTCTTGGCAAACAAGGCTCCCATAGACGAAGCTACCAGTCTTTGCTGACGGCCGAGGGGAATACGACCTACCGTCCGTAAGAACCGAGCTTCCCACATTTCAAGCGAAAACTGCAAAAACACCACCAGATAGCGGTAAGACATCTCCAGGACCGTCACCAACAGGGTAGGAAGGCGGAAAGCGCGCAGGGCTTTGAAGATTTCGCCGACAGGGGTGGTCAAGACCAGCAAAGCCGCCAGCGACAGGGAGACCCCTACCCGCAACCCCAAGCGGGCTACGGCCAGCATACCTTCCTGGGTGAGGTATATCTCAGCAGGGAGAGTCATACCCCAGAAAGTACCTGACCACCCGGGGTGGGCCAGTACGAGTAAGGGTGTACCCTTGGTAAACAGGTTCAGGGCTGCCGGTAGGGAGATGACTATGGTGACCAGGGGGATGAACCCCCATATCTTTTTCTGTAGAGTCCAAACCGGCAGGCGCGACAGCGCCATTACTACCGCCGTGCCGAGTCCTATGGTTACTAACTCCCAAATGGAAGAAGACATACCGGCGGACAGGATAAGCAGCACTACACATACCAGCTTGGCCCGGGGGTCCAGCCCCTGCCAGAGACCGGTTCCCCGGGCGTGCTTCTCGGTTGCCAGTTCTTCCACTACGGCTTTTCTTAGCTGGTTCATGGTCTTGCGGATGAAGTTTGTTTTCGTGAAACTGCCGCCCTTTTTGCTTGTGGTAGCTACTTCTGCAGGGCTTACCATCCATTCGGGGATTGCCATCAGTTCTTCCTCCCCCTGGGATTAACCACAGACAATTACAGAAGCGTGTTCTGCCTAGCGACTCGTAAGTTTTCAGAGTGGCACGAAGGTTAGCATGGTCAAAAGCTACTAATTGTTTTCACCAGTGCCTGCCAGCCGAACCCACAGCGTCACCACGGCGGCAACCAAAACCATTCCCAAGACGGCGCTTACGATATAGCCAAACGCTTGGCTAAAAAAGCTGGAAGTAAATCCCGGGATACTGTAGTCCGGCAGGGGCGCGTGTTTCCACAAATCAGCGTACTTGGCCAGACCGGCCGGAATATAGCCCACCTCATCAACCAGCTCATCTAGTCCCCACTCTCCGAAGGCTGTACCCGTTGCCAGCAGCCCTAGCGGACATAATATAACCAGTACAATTAGAGCTGTCAACAAACGTCTGTAACCTTTAACCATTGATGCTCACCTCCGGGGAGTTGTTCGGTAGAACCGGGTCTTTTTCGCTGATCAGGGAAGGATAGCTCTTGGCTACAAATCCCAAGCCTAAAGCGGTAATCACGGCTTCGATCGGCCCGGCGATGAGGAGGTGTTCTGTCATCATGGTGCTGACTGCGACTTTCAAGGGGTACATAAAGTAAAGTGGGGTACCATCCGCAGCCCGGAAAAGATGGTACTGGGAACCGAATTCGACCGACGTAAACAGGGCTGCCAGGTTAATTCCTAAGTAACCGGCTATAGCTGCCGCCCACAGTGCTCGACGGGACAGACCGGGTGCAGAGCCTTTGATCCACTTATACACGTAATACCCAAAGAAAGGCATGGCCACTCCCATGTTAAAGCAGTTGGCGCCGATGGCCAGTATGCCGCCGTCAGCGAACACCAAGGCCTGGATGATAAGAGCGGTTGAAACTGCGATACAGGCGGCCCAAGGCCCGAGCAATATGGCCAGCAAGACCGCGCCGACGGCGTGGCCTGAGCTTCCTCCTGGGATGGGAACGTTGAACATCATGATAACGAAACTGAAAGCCGCGCCCAGAGCTATTAACGGGGTCTCCTTTTTCTTCAAAGTGGCTTTTACTTTTTTGGTAGCCACGCCCCAAATCGGGATCATAGCCCCAATGAAGGGAACGGCCGTTTGAGGGCTGAGATAACCGTCAGGTATATGCAACTTCCATCTCCTCCTTTTTCTTTTTGAGCCACAGATGCACACAAGATGATTACTGATTTACACTGATATCTTTGATATTAGTCAAGAATAACTTGACTCACGCGGCATTGACATTTTCTACAGCGGGCACAAATTGGTAATAAAAAAACCATGAAGAAACTAGCTGGCGTTTCGCTCCAGCGGACACCTTCATGGTCGTCGTTGGGCAGTATGAAATTATGGTTTTCGAAGCCTGAGCAATCGATGCGGGCGCAGCACCTTCATGGTGCTGGTTAGTTGCGCCCTTGCACTTTTTAGGAACCAGACGACGGAAAACAACTATTCTCTGACCTTAGAAATCCTTTACCAGGGTAAAAGTGCTGGTGATGTTTTGGTGCTTAACCGAAAACAACCAGTTACCGCGAGCCATGAGAAAGACCCGGGCTTTACCCCCATCGTCGGTAGTCATTTGAATAGGATAGTCCCGCCCGGATACCCCAGGGTACGAAGCCTTCACTTCAGCCCCGGGTAGAGGGCTACCCTCGTAGAGGACCTGAAACTCGTAAGGGTCACCTAGATGTACGTGGCTGTATTTGGCGGGAACGATTTCCAGCGGTATTCCCACCGGCATCAACTGGTGGTGATGGTGATGACCGATTTCCACAATGACTTTTGCATAGCAGTGCTTGATGTCGGCTTTTTCTACGGCGTAGGCGGTTATTAAACCATCTGCCCCCTTTCCCAGGGTAAGCTCAACAACAGCTCCTTTCTTTTCCAGCTCTACTTCTCTTGTTTCACCTCCTTCCACCACGAAAGCCTGCAAGGATGAATAAGCCGGCTCTATCACGGGATGCAGGTTGTAACCTTTGAGAAGTCTTAACCTGACTTCTTCTCCTGGGTGAAAATGGCCGTGATCCGTCATCGGTTCCAGCCAGATCTCGGTTTCCTCTTGTCTTGCGGCCACTTCGATCTCTTCCAACAGGATGCGGTGATGAACCAGCTCCATCTCTTTTATTCGGGCTTTGATTACCCTACGCTCACCGAAGACGTTTTCCATAAAAATCGAGTCCGCCTTCGGTATTACCCGGTCCACCTTTTCCATGACCAGTTCTTCCTGCCCATGGCGCACCAGGTAAACGTTAGCTTCGCACACCTTCATCACCCCAGCTTTCTGTAAAACCTGCCCTGTCACGAGCAGCAGGCGAAAATGCTTCTTCCGAAACCTTCCCCAAAAAATCTTAGCTGGCTCGCTCTTCTAAACACTCCCGGCACAACCAGCCCTTGGAGGTTAGAGTAGCCCGTGTTTCCATTACTGCTTCTCCACACCCGTCGCAGCGGACGCTTTTTCTGATGACTGCCCGCGGGGGCACCGCCGGACTGACCTCCCGGTAGTCGAACATATCTTCGAAGGGGCGGGTCATAATCGCCTCAAACATCACGGCCTGCAGTTGTTCCTTTTCCGATTGTTCTTCCCGGCTTAGCCCGCTCTTATTCGCCAATTCCCGGTAGCGCGTGAATTCGGGGCCAACCAGAGCCCCGAACTTTTCGGCTATGCGAACCGCTCGGTTCTGATTGCGGCTGATAATGGTGTACACCTGCTTGCCGTAATCTCTAAACAGGAGGTTGCCTTTACCGAAAGTGCATCCCAGAATGGCCTGAATAGCATCGACTCCACAGGCGTCGTTTTCGACTACGGCTACGACCTCTTCATCCTCATCTCGGTTGATTCCCAGGTAGTGTTGAGCAAACTCGGCGACCCGAACGCCTCTAAGCAATCCGGGGCAGATGTGCCCGTGAAACTGAACCGCCTTCTCCAAAGGGGACATGTCCTGACACACGGTTTATCGCCGCCTTTCGCTGATATGTATAACCTATTCTTTGCTCAGTCAAACGCGACCAAAGTTATCATACACCTTTCGGATTCTTCGTACCAGGTCTTCCACCTGAAGGGGGAGTGGCTCGTCCAGGGCACCGGCGATTTCGATACCATACCTGTTTATCGGTAATAGCACCTTGACCGCGGGTGAACTGGCAATGGCTTCCGCCATGCGCGTCGTCAGCTCCCCCAGAAACGAATTAGCGGCTATAATGGCCACCGACCCGGCAATAACGTCAACCTTGCTCGCACACTGGACTACCACGTTTTCCCCGCTTGCGCCTTCATTGGCACCCGCCCTGAGCATCACGGAAGTTGCAACCGCATTAGTACCGAGCCCCATAATCGTGACTTCCTCGCCCAGTTCCTGACGCAACTTTTCGACGATTAGGCGACCGATTCCTCCTCCCTGTCCATCTACCACTGCTACTTTCAGTGCAGGCACTTTGTAGTCCACCTTCCTTACAACCATAAATCAAATCAGTTATAGTTATAATATAAACACGCAAAATTCTATCTTGCCCGCTTTACTCCCAGCATTATTGCCAGCCTCAGACTGCTTTAAAGCTTGGGTTGAGGGCAAGTCTTCAATCATTTCGCGGGAGGGTTAGAGTAAATGTGACTTGCCCTTCCGGCCAGGACCGGCATTCCAGCCGGCCGTGCAGTTTCTTGGTCAAGTCCTGGCATATGCGAAGTCCCAGACCGAGGTGTTGGTTACCCTTGGTGGTGAATCCGGATTTAAAGATTTCCGAGCGAAGCTGTGGTGAGATTTCTCCAGGATTGGTTATGGAGAACACCAGAAACGGACCTCTGCCTCTGATTACCACGGTTACCCACTTATCAGGTGGTTCTTTCGTCTCCACAGCCTCAATAGCGTTGTCGATAAGGTTGCCCAATACCCTGGCCAAATCGTAATCCCTAGTAGAACTTCCAAAAACTTGTCCTTCCACTTCCACATCCAGCCTAACCCCTTTAGCTTCAGCCTGGCACAGCTTGATGTTGAGCAGAGCGGCGATAAAGGGGCTGGTGATTTTAAGAAGGTTGTTGAGCCTAGACACGTCGACGGTGACCTGGGATAGATACTGTCCCAGGGCCTCCATGTTTCCCGTGTGGTAGAGAGAGCTTATGACTTGAATATGGTGTAAGAAGTCGTGTCGTTGGCTTCGGACCGCTGTGATAAGGTTCATGATGTCGTCCGAGATAGTGCTTTGCGTTTCGGTCAGTATCTTGGCCTCTACCACATGGGCTGAACGCAACAGTATATAAACATTTAAACCCATTAAGCTGAGAAAAAACAACCCCAGTACCACAGGGTGGGTCCTAGAACTCAAACCCTGAGCTACGGTCAAGGTAAAGCTGCCTAACAGCAAGGCCTGCAAGAGAACTGCGAAGAAAAGTGAATTCCACTGGTAAAATTTTCGCCTTTGGTTAATTTTACTCCAAAAGGAGCCGAATGTAGCTCGGATACGATGGGCCTTGTATACAGCTAAAAGGTAGACAGGTACCGCTGCCTTTAGCCACGATGGCCAAGCGGCGGGTTTACAACTGAACACACAAAACCAACCTCCTGTCGGTTCAACGGGAGCTTCCAGCTTCCCAGGCTACGCGGTTCAAAGCTCTAAAGACATAATGTCATACAGTTCATTTAGCTTGTCTTTGCCCATGGTTACATGCTTCGGGTAGTCATAAAATGATACCCTGTAAATTCTTTCTGCTATCGGTGAAATCTTTTCTACCTTGTCCATGTTAATGATAAAGCTTTTATGACAACGGAAGAAATTCGGCGGTAGCCGCTTTTCCAGAGAAGACAACGGTTCTGTAGTGGTGTATGGGCCTTTGATAGTATGGACTATGGTTTTCCGAGCAAGTTTTTCCACAAATACGATATCATCGGCCTCGATAAAAACCACTTCACGGTGGTCGCGAATAGTCAGCTTCTGTTTGTGCAAATGCGTCATTCTTTCAGCTTCTAATTGTTTACGGACCTTAGTAATCGCTTTTGCCACCGCTTCTGCGGTAATCGGTTTCACGATGTAGTCAGTGGCGTCGACTTGGAAAGCCTCGACCGCGTAACCGGGGTGAGCGGTGACAAAAACCAGACAAGTTTCAGGCTTAGCCGTCTTTACGATGGAAGCTAAGGATAGTCCGTCCAGTCCTGGCATTTTGACATCGAGAAAAAGCGCGTCCGGTTTCAGCTCCTCAACCAAGGACAGAGCCTCGCTCCCGCTTGACGCCTTACCCACAACCCTAACCCCAGGGATAGCAAGGAGACAATTTTCCAGCATTTCCTGAATGCTGGGCTCATCTTCAGCGATTAAAACCGTAACTTGGTTAGACGCGCGAGCCATCATCATCACCTGCACTCGATAGGCTTCTGTGTCTTTAGTATACAAGTATACAATCCCGCTTCGTAACTCACTCTAAGCGTATTATATCAGATTAGCGGCCAGGTTAATTGCCTGCGGCGAAATTTGCAGTCGATAACCCGTGATTTCATGCAGTATAACCGAGATAATAGACGAGGACCACTTAACAGTAAGACAGGCCAGCGGTATATTAAATCAATAAGCTGGTAAGCAGAGCCCTTTTGCCCTCTACGCTTAGGATAGAGAGGCGAAGATTGTCTTAGGTGGGTGTAACAACAAGTGCATGAGCTGGCTTTGATGGAAGGAATTATAGCTGCCGTTCAGGAAAGTGCAGCTGCGCATAATATAACCAGGATTACGAAGATTAAGATTGTGGTGGGCAAACTGACCATGGCTTTACCTGAAAGCCTCAGTTTTGCTTTTGATGTGCTGGTTGCGGATGATGATTTGTGGAAAGATGCGAAACTGGAAATAGAAGAAAAGGACGTGGAGTGTAGATGCAGGGCCTGTGGTAGATGTTTTGGCGGTTTGCCCTTGGGTGTTTTCAGTTGCCCGGAGTGTGGAGCGGCTAGCGTGGAAATCATACACGGGCGGGAACTACTCGTAGATTATTTCGAAGGAGAATCGCTAGATGGGGAAAAGGATCGAGCTCAAGACCGGTGTTCTGCAAGCTAATGACATGATGGCCACCGCGAACCGCAAACTATTTGCCCAACGGTCGGTGCTGGTAGTTAATATAATGAGCTCGCCCGGGGCAGGCAAGACCACGATACTGGAAAAGACTATTTTGGAGCTAAAACCCAGGATGACCATGGCGGTTATTGAAGGAGACCTGTACACGGATTGGGATGCCCGGCGCATTGAAAGCACGGGGGTGCCGGTTTACCAGATAAACACCCGTGGTGGATGCCACCTCGATGCCCGGATGGTTAGAGACGCTTTCGAGCGATTGAAGCTGCGAGAGATAGATACCCTATTTATAGAAAACGTGGGCAACCTGGTTTGCCCGGCCGAGTTCGATCTGGGTGAGGACTTCCGGGTGGTAGTCTGTACTACGACCGAAGGCAATGACAAGCCCTGGAAGTATCCTTTGATGTTCCAACAAGCCAGGGCCATTCTTTTAAACAAGATGGACCTCTTATCCCAGACTGACTTTAATGTGAGGGAGTTCGAAAAAGCATTGTCCAGCATAAATTCTGAAGCCAAGATATTTTTCGTCTCGGGACGAACCGGCCAGGGCATAGACGAGTGGTGCCGCTGGTTAGAAGAGGAAGTTCACAAGAAGAAGATTGCTTGTAGCTAGCCAATCCCAATCTTTTTCTTCCCGCTTGCCGCTGGCATTGGCCCGGGGCAAGCGGCTTTCTAAAACAGTTGGCCCTGACATTAGGAAGGGATACGCATAAATCGGTGCCGAGATTAAGAGGTCGAGGACATCCGGGTTTGGTGTAACATTTGGGTGCGGTGCAAGATGTGTTTACAAAAACCGGTGTTGCTAAACGGGGCAAACGGTGCCGTCCTGAGGTCAGAAATGGAACTTGCGGCTGAACGGTCGTGAGAAAAAGGGGGGCACATGTGATTGCAGAGACGGGGCAAAGGAGGTGCAGGAAAAGAGTCATAAGAAATGACGTGAGGGCCAGCAGGCCTGCTTAAAATGTGTCGTTGTTGAGCTCTCAAGGATCAGGTTAGTCAGGAAGACTAGTTGTTGGGAGGGACTAGCATAATGCCTACTAAGCTCAGTCGTCGCGAGTTTATCCGCCTGTGTGCCGGTTCGGCGGCGGCCATATCGATGTCGCCGTTTTTGGCACCGTTCATGGCTGAGGCGGCCGAAGCGGGAGCCCCGCCGGTGATATGGATCCAAGGAGCGGGATGTACAGGTTGTTCAATTTCGCTTCTCAACACGGTTCACCCTTCTATCCAGGAAGTGTTATTGAAAGTCATCAGCCTCCGTTATCATCCCAATGTTATGGCTGCTGCCGGTGACTTGGCTATTAGAGAAGCGATGTACAAGGTGGCCGAGGAAAACCCTGGAAAATTCTTCCTAGTGGTCGAAGGGGCTGTACCAACCGGGGCCGATGGTTTGTACTGCACTGTGGGTGAGGAAAACGGGGAACCTATTACTTTCGTGAAGTTGCTTAACGATATCGGCAGCAAAGCCAAGGCTATACTGTCTTTTGGGACATGTGCGGCCTACGGCGGCATTCCCGCGACTCCGCCTAATCCCACAGACTGCAAGCCGGTTTCTGAAGTGATCAAAAACGTACCGATAGTGAACGTTCCTGGCTGTCCTCCTCACC
This sequence comes from Syntrophothermus lipocalidus DSM 12680, assembly GCF_000092405.1. Lineage (NCBI taxonomy): Bacteria > Bacillati > Bacillota > Clostridia > Eubacteriales > Syntrophomonadaceae > Syntrophothermus > Syntrophothermus lipocalidus. The sequence goes on from NC_014220.1 coordinate 389,843, forward strand.
CGGATTGGATGGTTGGAACCATTGCGCATATCATACTTTACGGCGACTATCCTGAACTGGACGAATTCGGACGTCCCAAGATGTTCTTCTCCAAGATTATCCACGATAACTGCCAGAGAAGACAGTACTTCGATAACGCGATTTTTGCCAAGAATTTCGGGGATCCAGGGTGCATGTTGGAACTGGGGTGCAAAGGCCCGATCGCGCACTGTGACGCGACTACCCGGTTATGGAACGGAGGGGTCAACTGGTGCGTTAAGTGCGGCGGGGTCTGCATAGGCTGTACAGAACCGCAGTTCCCAGGGTGGCCGATTTACGAGCGGATGCCGGAAATGCCGGTAGGGCCGGCTATGACTGCCACAGTTGACCAGCTCGGAATGATTCTGGGAGGAGCAGCCGTGCTCGGTATCGGCGGGCACTTGGCCGGTAATATTCTGACCGGGCGGATCGGTGGCAAGAAAGATGCGAAAGAAGGTGAGGAATAATGGCGCAAAAGGTTGTAGTTGATCCCGTAACCCGCATAGAAGGGCATCTGAAGATAGAGGTCGAGATCGACGGCGGTAAAGTTGTGGACGCCCGTACCAGCGGAACCATGTTTCGGGGAATGGAATTGATCATGCAGGGGAGAGACCCGCGGGACTCATCCCAGATAATGCAGAGAATATGCGGGGTGTGCCCGGTGTCCCATGGTACGGCTGCAAGCCTGGCTTTGGATGATGCCTTCGGAATTGAGGCCCCAGATAACGGGCGGATTATCAGGAACCTGATCCTGGGATCCAACTATATCCAGTCGCATATTCTTCATTTCTTCCATTTAGCGGCTTTAGACTACGTTAAGGGACCAGACGTGCCCCCGTTCGTGCCTCGGTACCAGGCCGATTACCGTCTGCCGGATGCGGTGAACAAGCAGGCAGTCGATAATTACATCAAAGCATTGGACATGAGGCGCAAAGCCCAGGAGATGTTGGCGATATGGGGAGGTAAAATGCCTCACCAGCAGGGCATCGTGGTTGGTGGAGCGACCGAACAGCCGGATACGCAAAAGATAGTGGAATTCAAATGGAGGTTGGCTGAACTCATCGATTTTATCGACAACGTTTATGTACCGACGGTTAAGGCCGTGGCGGAGGCTTATTCTGACTGGTTTGACATTGGGCGCGGCTGCATGAACCTGCTGGCTTACGGGGGAATGCCTTTGGAACAGGGCAAAGACCACGTTAAGAAGGAGAAGTTCTTCCCGTCTGGCACTTATATCCGCAGGGAGTACCGTCCTTTCGACCCGTCCCTGGTGGCGGAGGAAGTAAAGTATTCCTGGTACAAGGACGATACGGGCGGCAAGAAACCGACAGAAGCGGTGGTGACTCCGGACCCGAAGAAGGAAGGAGCCTATTCGTGGCTTAAAGCCCCGCGCTACAACGGGATAGTGATGGAGGTCGGACCGCTGGCCCGGATGTGGATAAAGAAAGTCAAAGAGGTTACGGACTTAGGAGAAAAGGCCTTCTCGGTAATGGGACGGCATTTTGCCAGGGCCATCGAGTGTTCCCTGGTGGCTCACGCCATGGATGAATGGGTATTGCAGCTCGAGCCGGGTAAACCGGTTGCCACACCCTATGAAATACCGGGCGAAGCTTATGGCATGGGGTTGACCGAAGCACCGCGGGGTGCTCTAGGGCACTGGCACCACATCAAGCACCAGAGGACGGCGGTGTACAACGCGGTGGTTCCTACCACCTGGAACGCGTCGCCGCGTGACGGTCTGAACCAGCGCGGGCCTATGGAGCAGGCTTTGATCGATACTCCGGTGGCGGACCCCAATAACCCGGTGGAGCCTGTTCGCGTAGTGAGATCCTTTGACCCGTGCTTCGGGTGCGCCATTCATCTGATGACTCCCGATAAGAAGACTCTGGCTGAATTCGTTATTGACTGAGGGGGATGATGAGATGAAAGAAATGGAGCTCAGGCATCCCATCTGGATCCGGGTTTTTCACTGGATGAACATGATATCCATTACTCTTCTGATGCTTACGGGGTACTACATCCATGCTCCTCTACATTTCCGAATTTTCAGCAGCATGGATCACGCCCGGATGCTGCATTTTGCCATGGCTTACGTACTGTGTGTCGGGGTGATAGGCCGGGTATACTATGCCATAGTAACAGGTGATTGGAAGAACATTCTTTTCAACCCGATACCCGATATCAAGAACTTACCCAGCATGTTGAAGTACTACCTTTTCATGTCCGACAGCCACCCTGACTACGGCAAGTACAACCCGGGGCAGAAGATGATGTATTCCGGATGGTTGTTCATGGCCCTAATCCAGATTATCACTGGTTTTGTCCTCTATAAACCCGATTTGTTCCCATCCTTGGGAGCTTTTTTGGGTGGCCTGGTGGCGGTTAGGGTTATTCACTATATAGTGACCTGGTTGTTTGCCCTGTCGGTGGTAGTGCACGTGTACCTGGATGTTTCTGAAGGAATACCGGTGCTCATGTCGATGTTTACTGGCAAGATGCCGAAAGGGTTTCACCACGCCGAGACGGAACACGCCGGTAAATGAGATATGAATCCGAACTGCTAGTAGGCGTAAAGGAGGCCGGGAATTGAAGAGGATCCTGGTGGTAGGGATCGGCAACCTGCTGCTCGGAGACGAAGGGGTAGGGGTCCATGTCGTCAGTCGATTAAAGGAAAGCGCGCTTCCGCCAGGTGTAGAAGCAGTCGATGTAGGAACTAACAGCTACGATTTGATCGATTGCTTGTACGAGTCCGAGAGGCTGATCGTGATTGATGCCATGCAAGGGGGAGGGGAGCCCGGGACCATCTACCGGGTTCCCTTCGAAAAGCTGCAACTGAGGAGAGAGGGGGAACTGCTGTCTTCACACCAGTTGCAGTTTCACGAAGCAGTCGAAATGGCTAGGATGATGGGCTGTTCCCCGGAGATAACGGTTATCGGTATCGAGCCCAAAACCATCGACTGGGGAACTGAACTCTCCCCTGAGCTCGAGCACCGGATACCCAGGGTATTGGAATTGGTCCGGCAGGAAATCGAAAGAATATAGCGGGGTTGAGGCTCTGGCGTTGTGCCAGGGCTTCGTTTATCAACGGCAGCCGAGCCGACTAAAGCGAGCGGGGAAAGGTATGCAGGAGGAAGTAAAGGGTTTTCGAATTCGTATCACAGGGATAGTTCAAGGGGTCGGGTTTCGGCCCCACGTGTACCGTCTGGCCTGTGAAAACGGCATAACAGGGTGGGTCCTAAATTCTTCTAACGGGGTATTGATCGAGGCGGAAGGGCGTTCCGAGTCTCTTCGTGATTTTGCACGCAGACTGGTCGCAGAACCACCGCCTTTGGCGGTTATCAAGACCTGCGAGGTCGAGGAGATAGATGCGCAAGGCTTTGCCAGCTTTACCATCAGGCATAGTCAAAATGAATCGGAGAAAGCGGTCATGATATCGCCCGACATTGCTGTCTGCCCGGACTGCAAGAGGGAAGTAACGGACCCCGAAGACCGTAGGTACCGATACCCTTTTACGAACTGTACTAACTGCGGCCCTCGTTTCACTATCATCAAAGACGTGCCTTACGACCGGGATAAAACTACGATGGCTCCGTTTCCCATGTGCGAAGACTGCCGCCGGGAATACGAAGACCCGAGACACCGGCGTTTTCATGCCCAGCCTAACGCTTGTCCGGTGTGCGGGCCCAAGCTCTGGGTTTGGGATGCCGATGGCCAGGAGGTCGACGAGGAACCGATTGAACTCTTAAAGAGGGGGTATATAGTGGCGGTAAAGGGGCTGGGAGGGTTCCACCTGGCCGCCGATGCTAAGAATCGCGATGCGGTTAGGAGCCTAAGGCACCGCAAGAAGCGAGAGGCCAAACCTTTCGCGGTGATGGCCAGGGACATTGAAGCGGCCCGCCGGTACTGCCACATAAACCCAGTCGAAGAGCAGTGGTTAACTTCGCCTGCGGCTCCCATTGTCATACTGGAGAGGAACTGGGACGGGCTTTTGCCTGACGAGCTGATTCATCCCGGCATAGACACCATAGGGGTTATGCTGCCGTATACCCCCCTTCACTACCTGCTGTTCGACGGCGAGTTGGACCTTTTGATAATGACCAGCGCGAACATCACAGACGAACCCTTGATTATCGATAATAGCGAGGCCCTGTTCAAGCTGCGGGGGGTAGCCGACTATTTTATCGTGCACGACCGGGAGATCTATAACCCTTGCGACGATTCGGTGATGAGGGTTACGCCCATAGGGACTCCCCAGTTCGTGCGCCGGGCCCGCGGCTTTGTACCGCGGGGAATAAAACTGCCGGGTGAAACCCGTCCGGTGTTGGCGCTCGGTGGTGAACTGAAGAATACGTTCTGCATGACCAGAGGGGACGAGGCGTTTTTGAGCCAGCACTGGGGGGACTTGAATAATTATTCCAACTGGGTTAAGTTTGTTGAGGGCATACCGCGCTTTAAAAGAATGCTGGCGGTTGAACCGGAGGTTATCGCCCATGATATGCATCCCGATTACCAGACCACGATTTGGGCTCTGAAACAGGAGGGGGTTGAAAGGGTTGCCATACAGCACCACTACGCGCATCTGGCCTCCTGCATGGCTGAGAACGGCCTGGAAGGTGAGGCCTTGGGCTTGGTTTGTGACGGAACCGGCTGGGGGACTGATGGTGCCATTTGGGGTTTCGAATTTCTGAAAGGAGACCGCCGTTCTTTCACCCGCCTCGGCCACTTGCGCTACGTTCCTTTGCCTGGCGGGGATGCGACGAGTAAACGACCGTACCGGATGGCTCTGGTTTACCTGCTGGAGGCTTTGGGCGACCAGGGCTGCGAGATGGCGAGACGGTACTTGCCTGCCGTGACAGAGGAAGAGATAGAGATTTTGGGTCATCAGGTGCGAAAAAGAGGTAATGTCATGAGGACCTCGTCTTGCGGGCGTCTATTCGATGCGGTTTCGGCTTTTCTGGGGGTTTGCTACGTAAACCGGTACGAAGGACAGGCTGCGGTGGAATTGGAAGCTGTTGCCGATACCAAAGCAACAGGGTGTTATCCGTATTTTCTTGAGAGGCAGGACGGGGTTTGGCAGCTAGATGTTCTTCCAATGTGGGCAGAAATGATGAAAGACCGGGAGAACGGGAAAGATTCCAGGGAGATGGCCATGAAATTCCACTTGACCTTGGTTGCTGCGATGACCGATGCTTTGAATAGGATGAGAGATGATATCGGCCTGGAGCAGGTAGTGTTGAGCGGCGGGGTTTTTCACAATCAGATATTATTGGAAAAGGTGTCGGAGCAGTTGAGGGAGCAAGGTTTCCAAGTTTACCAACATACCCAGGTTCCACCCGGGGATGGGGGCATATCCCTGGGGCAGGCCTACGTTGCGAGCGAGGTGAAACGATAGTGTGTTTAGGCGTTCCAGGAAGGGTAGAAGAAATACTGGAGAACGATAGGGCGAGGGTCGATGTGAGCGGGAACTCGCTGGAAATCAGCATCAGGCTTACCCCCGAGGTGAAGGTGGGTCAGTATGTGCTTATTCACGCGGGGTTTGCCATGCAGATAGTAGACGAAGCCTGGGCTAAGGAAACCCTGGGCCTACTGGAGGAGCTTCGGCAATATGCGCAACTCTAAGGAATACGCTGAACGTTTGTTAGCAGACATAAAAAGAGAGAAACGTGAAGTCTCATTGATGGAGGTGTGTGGTACTCATACCGTGGCCATTGCCAGAAGTGGGCTGAGAAGCCTGGTCCCTCCTAACCTGAAGCTGCTTTCAGGTCCGGGCTGTCCGGTGTGTGTCACCGCCCAATCTGACATCGATGCTGTTATCGAACTGGCGCGACGACCAGGGGTCATACTGGTCACTTTCGGTGATATGATGAGGGTTCCGGGGTCGGAAAGTTCCTTGCAGGAGGAGAAGGCACGAGGGGCAGACGTGCGGGTGGTGTACTCTCCCTCGGACGCCCTGGAGATCGCCCGCCAGAACCCGGAACGGGAAACGGTGTTTCTGGGCATAGGTTTTGAAACCACAGCTCCGGCCGTAGCCCTGACCATCGAGCAGGCGGCTGCGTCTGGTTTGGCCAACTTTTCTGTTTGGTCGCTGCACAAGCTGGTGGGGCCAGCCTTGGACGCGGTTTTTTCCGACGAGTCGGTTAAAGTCGACGGGCTCATCTGTCCAGGACACGTTTCGGCCGTAACCGGAGTAAAGCCGTACGAGCCGGTCGTCTCCCGTTACCACAAGCCTTGCGTGATAACCGGATTCGAAACCTTGGATATCCTGGAGGGTATATGGCTGCTTTTGCGCCAGTTAAACCAGGGGGTAGCGGAGATCGAGATACAGTACCGGCGAATCGTGCGGCCGGAGGGTAACCCGCTAGCCCAGGCGGCCATCGAACGCGTGTTCACTGCAACGGATGCTAGCTGGCGGGGCTTAGGGATCATACCGGCCAGCGGTCTTGCGATCAGGGAAGAATACGGGGCATGGGATGCGCAGCGCAGATTCGACATTCCTGAGGGAAAAGAGCGGATCATTAAAGGATGCAGGTGCGGGGATGTATTACGCGGTGTGATCACGCCCTATGAGTGTCCGTTGTTCGGCCAGGCCTGCACCCCAGTCAAGCCGGTGGGACCTTGCATGGTTTCACAGGAAGGGGCTTGTGCCGCGTATTATCGCTACGGCCGCAGCCACAGATTGTAAGACGCAGATTAACGCCGATTTCATAAATCTGCGTTAATCTGCGTCAAAAATCGATTGGAGGGAGGAGTGTTAGCCAGCTCGCTCCAAGACTCCTCGCCTGCAACACATCGGCTCTCTTCGGTGCGAAGCGGACCGCTCGGGATTCGGCATCCATGCACTCAGTCCCTCGCTGCTCGAAACCTCCTGTTTCTCGCTCCGCTTCGCAGCCCTCAGTTTCGCCGTGTGTTGCAACGGCTCGTCATACGTCGCTTCGCCCGGCTAACACTCCTCCACAGTCGCATTTTCGTTCTCTAGTGGTGACTCGGATAAGAGTCATAAAGGTCTGCGTCAAAGAAGAGGTGAAGTAGCTGGAAGATGAGAACGCGAAAGATTTTGCTAGGACACGGAAGCGGGGGAAGGATGACCCAAGAACTCGTTAACAGCGTGTTTAAGAAGACGTGGGCTAACCCGTATCTCGACCAGATGCTGGATGGGGCGATTTTGGAGGTCGGTAGTCAACGCATAGCCATGACCACGGACTCCTTCGTAATAACCCCTCTGTTCTTTCCGGGGGGAGACATCGGAAAACTGTCGGTTTACGGAACGGTTAACGATCTGGTTGCGTGCGGGGCGCGGCCATTGTACGTGTCCGCGGGATTAATCATTGAAGAAGGATTCGGGGTGGAGGAGTTGGAGAAAATAGCTGCTTCCATGAGCAAAGCTGCTCTTGAGGCAGGGGTACAGTTGGTGACGGGCGATACCAAAGTAGTGGAGAAAGGGAAGGCAGATGGTATTTTCATCAACACGACCGGGATAGGAATAATAAGAACCGAAGTGGATTACCGGCCGGATCGTATTAAGCCCGGTGATGCGGTTATCGTTACGGGGAAGGTAGGAGAACACGGTTTAGCTGTGCTCGCTCAGCGGGAGGGCTTGAGTTTTTCCACCCCGGTAACCAGCGATTGCCAGCCACTGCACCGCGTGGGTGAATTGCTGGCCCGGTATGGCCAAGAGGTGAGGTGCATGCGCGATCCCACTCGGGGAGGGGTAGCCACGGTTTTAAATGAGTTGGCTCAGCAGTCAGGGACGGGGTTCATTGTCAGAGAAGAGGATATTCCGCTCGATCCGGTTGTGCAGGGAGCATGTGAAATGTTAGGGCTGGACGCGCTCTACCTAGCCAACGAGGGAAAAATGGTTGTGGTGGTTGCCAAAGACGCGGCGCAGGCTATAGTGGAAGACCTGCGCCAGCTCCCCGAAAGCAGGGATAGCGCAGTTATCGGGTATGTGAAGGATGAGGTGCCGGGACTGGTTTTATTGGAAACTGAGCTCGGAGCTCACCGTATATTGAATATGTTGGAAAGCGACCAACTCCCACGGATCTGCTAGCCTGATGCAGGTTCCAATTAGATAAAGTAAATCCTAATAGTGTATTAATCTGCATCGAGTCTCCGCGAAATTCGCAAGCACTTGGGCCTTCTAGCGGTAACCTGGCCGAATATCGCGGGGTTTGTTATTTAATTTTTCCAAAATATTCCCTCTCTAAGACAAGCACGTTTTCGACCAGAGCCCCATAGGATGTATAGCCCGAAAATTTTGGAGGTGGGATAATGACCATCCTGGGGTGGGCTCTGGCTATATTTTCTTTAACGAAGGGCATGTTGATGCTCTTTTCTTATCTCAATAACCTGGTTTTTCCCCACCCGCTAAGCGAGGAAGAGGAAAGGATTTATTTAGAAAAGACCAGGGAAGGAGATGAGGAGGCAAAGCACATCCTCATAGAGCACAATTTGCGCCTCGTAGCCCACGTGATCAAGAAGTTCGAGGGCACAGGGGAGGACACGGAAGACCTCATCTCTATTGGAACCATCGGTCTTATCAAAGCCATCAACACTTTCGACTATGCGAGGGGGACCCGGCTCGCTACTTATGCAGCCCGTTGTATTGAAAACGAGGTGCTGATGTGGTTTCGTAATAGCAGGAAAGTTAAGCAGGAAGTTTCTATTTATGAGCCTATAGGATATGATAAGGAAGGGAACGAGATTACATTCCTGGATATCTTGACTACGGACAACGAGATAGTCGATGTTGTAGAAACCAGGCTACAGGAAGAAAAGATAAGGCAGAAATTGGGGGCCTTGAGCAAGCGGGAGCGCCAGGTTATCGAAATGCGCTACGGGTTGTTTTCAGGCCTCAAAGCTACCCAACGTGAAATAGCCAGAAAACTAGGAATTTCTCGCTCCTATGTTTCGCGTATAGAAAAACGAGCCTTAAAAAAGCTCATACGGGAAATTAACCTGGATGTTCTTTCAGTTTAGTTCTCAACTCTTAAATAATAGAGGGAGGAGCCGGTGTTTAAGATATTGCACCCAGATATGTGTGTAAATTCGGTTTTAGACATTCCGGTGGAAGAGCTGCGACAGAACCGTATAACCTCGTTTATTTTGGATCTTGACAACACCATGACGGAATGGAACAGCAACGAGGTAAGGCCAGAGATTATAGCCTGGGTGGATAAGCTTAAGGAAACGGGTGGCAAGGCTTGTATAGTCTCTAACAATAAGGAAAGCAGGGTGAAGGCTGTAGCTCATATTTTGGACATTCCGTACGTTTGCCGTGCCGGGAAGCCTCTGCGGCGGGCTTTTCGGAGGGCTCTGGAGCAAGTAGGTTCTCTACCTGAGGAGACTTCAGTAGTGGGGGATCAGGTGTTTACAGATGTCTTGGGAGGAAACTTGATGGGGATGCTAACCATACTAGTGTCTCCCCTCAACCCGCGGGAGTTCTTCGGTACGAGGATTTTCCTAAGAAACTTGGAAAGGTTAGTAAGGAGACCAAAGATGAAAATAGAAAGCCGTACTCTCTAACCATGCAATGCCGCGACTGCTGAGAGTCGATACGTTGACAGGCGAATCGAGACTCCGTGGTTCCATCCGGCACTAAGCGGCCTGGGTGTGGTGGTTTACTGGTTTTTTCGGTGTTGAAGCATGACGGATTGATGGTAGTCTATTAAGAGGTGGAACGTTTATAATGCAGGTTAAGGCTGACACAAGGGTGCTAGGGATAATCGGAAATCCTCTCGGTCACTCGCTTTCTCCGCAGATGCATAACCGGGCTCTCGAGCACCTCAGGCTGAACTACGTTTATGTGCCTTTCGTGGTGGACAACCATGCTCTGAAAGAGGCGGTCGATGGCATACGGGCCCTCGGGATCGATGGAGTCAACGTCACCATCCCCTTCAAAGAAGCTGTCATCGGGTACCTCGATGATTTATCAGAAGAAGCGCGGTGGTGTGGGGCCGCTAATGTTGTCAAAAACTGTGGAGGGAAGCTGGTCGGGTACAACACCGATGGAGCCGGCTTTATGGCTTCATTACAGGAGCAAGGGGTGTTGCCGGGTGGACAGAGGGTGGTGGTTTTAGGAGCCGGGGGTGCAGCTAGGGCTATTACTTACCACCTGGTTCAAGCTGAAGTCGAGTCGCTGGTGTTGATAAATCGGAGCGTAGACCGGGCCGAGGCTCTGGCCGGGGAGTTAGAGGGCATCGGTGACGTTCCCGTTAAGGCAGTCGGCTGGGAAAGGGCTTGCCTCCAAGAGGCGATTGAGGAGGCCGATCTGTTGATCAATACCACCTCTATCGGGATGTACCCTTGGATCCGAGAAATGCCGCCTCTAGACCCCGAGTGGTTCCATCCGGGATTGGTTGTGTGCGACATCGTGTATAATCCGATTCAGACCCGGTTGCTGATGGAGGCGTCTATGCGGGGGCTTAAGACTGTAAACGGGGTAGGCATGTTTGTTCATCAAGGCGCTTTGGCTTTCCAGCTGCTAACCGGCGTTGCGGCTCCTTTGGAAGTAATGCGCGAGGTGGTCATCCATTTACTCACCGAGGGTAATGCAGAGGGGTAGGATAAGGACAACGGTCAGGGGTTTTACTTTACTGGAACTTGGGGTCGTTCTGGCAATTATCGGGGTTCTGGTACTGATAGCCGTTCCCAAGTTTAGCGTCCTTTCGGATTACATAAAACTAAGAAAAGATGCAATCGAAATATCCAGACAGCTGCGGTTGGCCCGTCACCGGGCAGTGGCAACCATGCAATCGAACCAGGTTCGCTTTTACCCCGACTACCAGTATTACCGGGTCTACCAGCCTACTACCAAGACCTACATGTTGAGTTCAGGGGTCAGATTTCTCTATGTCAGTTTTCCCAAGGACCCTCGGGGTTGGATTATGTGCCAGTTCAGTCCCTTGGGAGTTCCTACAGCAGGGGGTACGGTGGCTTTGGAGAACCGCCGTGGTCAGCGCTTGTACGTGGTGGTCAATCCCGTGGTGGGCCGGGTTCGGCTGTCTTCTACGCCTCCGGTGGAGTGAGTTAGTGGGTGGTTGGAGTTGTCTCGGTTATTGCGATGAGAGAAATGGGAAGTTTTTATCTATATTGTTATGTATAGTAATCTGCGTTAATCAGCGTCTAATCTTGCTAAATAAAGGCGGTGCTGGGGGTGTCCTTGGTATTTGATCTGATGTTCATATTTTTTGCTCGGATCATCGACGTTTCTTTGGGAACGGTGCGCATGATCCTTACTATTCGCGGAGAACGGTACCTGGCAGCTGGTATCGGGTTTTTCGAAATAATGGTATATGTAGTGGCTTTGGGCAAGGTGATTAACAGCCTGCATGAACCTCCCCGGCTTATTGCCTACTGTTTAGGTTTTGCCAGCGGCGTTTTAGTGGGTATTGTCATAGAGGAAAGACTGGCGCTCGGCTACAGGGGGCTACAGGTTATAACCGATTACAACAATGATAGGTTGGTTGAATACCTGCGAGACCAGGGGTTTGGAGTCACGACATGGGAAGGAAGCGGTCGTGAGGGCCCCAAACTGGTTATTAACATTTTTGTGAAACGAAATCTTGCCCAACAGGTGTCAGAGAAAATAGAAGAGGTAGACCCGAACGCGTTTATAGTTTTCATGGAGCCCAAGTATTTTCGAGGTGGATACATAAAGAAGTAGGGAGGCAGCGGTCATGCTAAGGTTTTTAACTGCGGGAGAATCTCATGGACCGGCTTTGGGGGGCATAATAGATGGGCTTCCTGCCGGTCTGGAAATAAACGAAGATTATATTAACCGCCAGTTATCCCGCCGGCAAAAAGGGCACGGGCGGGGCAAACGGATGGCTATCGAGACCGATACAGTGAAGATTCTTTCTGGGGTTAGGCATGGCAAGACGCTGGGAAGCCCCGTTTTTTTGATTGTTGAAAACCGGGATTATTCTAATTGGCAGCAGATCATGTCAGCTTCCGGACCGGGGACCGGAGAAAGGCAAGTATTCAGGCCTCGCCCCGGGCACGCGGACCTGGCCGGTGGGATGAAATACGGCCATGAGGACTTGCGGAATGTACTAGAAAGGGCCAGCGCCAGGGAGACGGCCATGCGGGTGGCAGTTGGGGCTGTTTGTCGCCGGCTTTTGGAAGAGCTGAACATCATGATCTACAGCCAGGTAGTGGCCATCGGTCAGGTGAGGGCAGAATCGATGCCGGTCGACCACGAGAGCTTGCCGCAATTGATGGAGAAAATCGATGCTTCCCCCGTTCACTGTTATGATGAGGAAGCGGCAGCGGCCATGATGGCCGAGATAGACACGGCCCGTGTCCGGGGAGAGTCACTCGGAGGCTGTTTCGAGATAGGGGCGCTGAATATTCCGCCGGGCTTGGGCAGTTATACCCAGTGGGACCGGAGGTTGGACAGCCGCTTAGCAGGAGGACTAATGAGTATCCCGGCAGTTAAGGCGGTTGAGGTAGGAGATGGGGTGGCGGCTGCCGGGAGGTTTGGTTCCCAAGTTCACGATCAGATCTACTATGAAGCTGAAGGAGGTATTAGACGTTCTACCAATCGAGCAGGGGGCATTGAGGGCGGGGTAAGCAACGGGGAAACGGTTTGGGTCCGGTGTTATATGAAACCCATACCGACTCTGTACAATCCTTTGACTAGCGTCAACATACGTACCTGGCAGGAGGAACAAGCGCAGGTGGAGAGGTCCGATATCTGTGCGGTTCCGGCAGCTGCGGTTATCGGGGAGGCGGTAGCAGCATGGGTCATAGCTGGGGTTCTCTTGGAGAAGTTCGGCGGTGATACCATGCAAGAAATCAAGACCAGCTACAAGCGTTATCTTGAATACTTGAGAAGGGTTTGGAAATGGGAAAGAACATCGTTTTAATCGGGTTCATGGGAACCGGCAAGTCGACCATCGGGCAACGCCTAGCCCGCAAGCTGGGAATGATTTTCGTCGATACGGATCGCGAAATCGAAAAGATTACAGGTATGACAGTGGCCGAGATTTTCAGAAAACACGGAGAAAAACGTTTTCGTTCCGAAGAGAAACTGCTGGCTCACAAACTTGCCCAAAGAGAAGGCCTCATCATATCCTGCGGCGGGGGCATGCCTTTAGATCCGGAGAACATGAAGGTGTTGGGAGAGAACGGGGTGATCATAGGCTTAAAAGCAAGTCCCGAAGACGTGTTCAGGAGGGTGATGAGAAAACGGCATCACCGTCCCCTCATCGATCGTGAACTGACCTTGGAGCGTTTGCGGGCGATGATGGCAGAGAGGGAGAAATATTATCAGTGTGCTCACATTACGGTGGACACCAGTACCCACGGCATCGAAGAACTAGTTCATAAGATAATCCTGAATCTGAAGGAGTTTTGTTATGGCAAAGGTTAGTGTTAACTTAGGAGCGAGAAGCTATGACATCCACATCGGGGCAAACCTGTTAGAGCAAAGCGGGCAGATCATAAAAGAGGGAGCTCGAAGCGAGAACCTGTTCTTGGTCAGCAACCCGACCGTTTTTTCACTTTATGGAGCGGCCGTAATAAAAAGCTGCGAAGACTCGGGGCTGAAGGTGGTAGCAACACTGATCCCGGACGGAGAGGAATACAAGACTATGGGTCAAGCCGAAGAAGTAATCGGCGAAGCCATCCGCCGGGGAATTGACCGGGAAAGCCTGTTGGTGGCACTGGGTGGCGGGGTAGTAGGAGATCTGGCCGGTTTCGTGGCTGCGGTGTACCAAAGAGGCATAGATTTTGTCCAGATACCCACTACTTTGTTGGCTCAGGTCGATAGCAGCGTCGGGGGTAAAGTGGCAGTCAACCACCAGGCCGGCAAAAACATGATCGGCGCCTTCCACCAGCCGAGAACGGTCATCGTGGATGTGCATACCCTTGCTTCTCTGTCCGAGCGGGAGTTTGCGGCGGGGATGGCTGAAGTGGTTAAATACGGGATCATACTCGATGAAAGTTTCTTTGTTTTTTTGGAAAACCGTCTTTCTGATATCAAAGACCGAGACGAACAGGTTATGGAATCCATAGTCAAGCGCTGCTGTGAACTGAAGGCCATGGTGGTAGAGGAGGACGAGACCGAACGGGGGCTAAGGGCCGTCCTTAACTTAGGTCATACTTTCGGCCATGCGGTTGAGACTTTGACGGGATACAGTGCATACCGGCACGGCGAGGCGGTTTCCATCGGCATGATACTGGCTTGTTCTCTTGCCCGAGATCTGGGGCTGATGGGGGCAGGAGAGGTTGAAAGGGTTACCGGTATGCTGGTGGAGTTGGGGCTGCCGGTGAAGTTACCCCAACTCGATTCCCGTTCGATTTTGAACGCCATGTACCGTGACAAGAAAACCCGGGGCGGAAAACTGCGGTTGGTCTTGCCCTGCGGAATCGGTCGTGCAGTAGTAAGGGATGACATAGACGACGAACTTATACTGAAGGTGCTCTGTAATCAAAGTCAAGCCACAGATGCACACTGATTGTCACCGATTTCCACTGATTTTTTAAGAATTAATCTTCTGAGCACGCCTGCGATCGCAGAATAAGGTGCGATTTCGTATCCAGATACGTGACTGAGCTTGGTTAATTGGCACCAGGGTATTTATGGTTGGGCGTACTTGGGACGCGAACAGCACCGATCTAGGAGTAAAACGCCTGGAGCATCCGTGTCCATCAGTCAGAATCTGTGTGAATCTGTGGTTATATATCAACGAATATCAGTGTTTATCAGTGAAAATCTGTGTAAATCTGTGGTTACAAATCGGCTGCGGGACTGGTATAATATTCCTAGACTGTGAGGAGAAAGGTGTCATGCAGGTCCGCAGAACTTTGGGTGACGTACTAAGGGAAGCGGGAATGATCACGGCCAGTCAGCTCGTTTCCAGTTTGAAGGAACAGAACAAGACCGGCGAACCCTTGTCAACAATCCTGATAAGAAAAGGTTATGTTACGGAACAGGAAATTGTGGATACTTTAACCGCGACATTGGGCATTCCTACCACCCGTTTAGATCCCCGCATGGTAGAGGCTGAAGCGATGGGGATGTTGCCCTCCTACCTGATTTGGCATTATCAAATCCTTCCTTTAACGCGCCAAGGTCAACATTTGACTCTAGCCATGGTAGATCCCCTGGATGAAAAGGCTATAGAAGAGGTCCAGAATGCTACGGGCTTGGAAGTAGTTCCAGTGGTAGTTAGGCAGAGCGATTTGACCTGGGCGGCAGGACAGTGCGTGTTCTCCAGTTCCAGCAGGATGAGGCGAGAAGAAGCGCGTTTGGATGAGACTTCAGTCGTACGGGTTCTCGATTCGCTTTTTGTTCAAGCCTTTCAGTGTCGGGCCAGTGACATTCATATTCAGCCTGAGGTTGAAGCGATAAGGATAAGGTTTAGAGTAGACGGTTCGCTCTTCGACGTTTTACACTTGCCCGTTAGCATGGGCCCGGGCTTGGTCTCCCGCATCAAGGTTATGGCCAATCTAGACATTTCGGAAAAGCGCTTGCCCCAGGATGGACGGATCAAGTTAGAAATCGAGAGGCACAGTATTGACCTTCGGGTGGCTGTTATTCCAACCGTATACGGTGAACAAGTGGTATTGCGGGTTTTAGACCAGACCCGCGGAATACTCGATATTGAAGGGCTGAGGTTAGAAAGCTCGAACTTTGAACGTTTCATGTCTCTACTCGCTTGTCCCCACGGCATCTTGCTGGTTACCGGACCGACCGGGAGCGGAAAGACCACTACGCTCTATACGATGCTTCGTTTCCTCAACTCTCCAGACCGCTGCATAATAACCCTTGAGGACCCGGTCGAGTACTCTTTGGCGGGAATTACCCAAATTCAGATGAACCCGCGGATCGGGCTAACTTTTTCCGATGGTCTCAGGGCGGTGTTTCGTCAGGACCCGGACATCATCATGGTGGGGGAAATAAGGGACACCGAAACTGCGCACCTCGCGGTTCAGGCGGCAATGACCGGTCACCTGGTACTGTCAACCCTCCATACCAACACCGCCGTAGGCAGCATAACGAGATTGTTGGACATGGGAATAGAGCCATACCTCATTTGTTCTTCCTTGAGAGGGGTTGTGGCCCAGAGGCTGGTGCGGATGATTTGTTCTCTGTGTGCCGAAGAATACCTCTTGGATGAGTTTACTGCGGTCAGGATCGGCATGCCGGAATTGACAGGAAAGCGGTTTCGTCGGGGACGCGGTTGTCACTCTTGCCGCATGACCGGTTATCAAGGTAGGGTGGCAGTGCAGGAGGTGCTGGTCTTAAACCACGACTTGCGGGGTATGGTTATGAGTGATTCGTTTACAGAGGAGGAGATGGAGACTGCTGCCCGGGAACAAGGAATGACAACCCTGCTGGAAGATGGTATAAGGAAGGCGCGAGAAGGGTTGACCAGCTTGGATGAGGTCATGAGGGTGGTTTACCTTGGAAATTGAACACAGGAAAACCGCGTTGGGATGCAGGTCGGGTCGCGGTAAGACCGGGTGCAGGTTTTCGCGAGACCAAGGGGCAGTTCTTGTGGTTACACTGGTCCTGGTTTTAGTCCTTCTGGTTCTGGGAAGCGCGGTTACCAACATCGTGTTTTGTGAAAAAATGATGGCTAGCTATCACTTGGCCTCGCAACAGGCTTTAATGTTGGCTGATAGTGGGATAGAGAGAGCACGAGCTGGGTTGGCCCGCGACGTTTCAGCCATATTGACCGAGCACAGTTTTGGCATGCAATTAGGCCAAGGTACGGTTTCGGTTGTAATTACCGCTCCTAACGGAAACGGTATGATAGAAGCACGCTCCCAGGCTGTCCTGAATAACGGGGCCAAAAAAACTATGACTGCGGAATTCGGTATTAGCCCTTATGTGGGGCTCTCAGCCAAACGGGTTGCTGTATCCGGAAGCGGTCTTTGTACCGTGCAGGGAAATGCCGCCGTTCAACAGGCGGAAGGAATGTACCAGCAGGTAGGAAACAGATACACGGGATTCGCGGTTTTGCACATCGACATAAACACTTTCAAGCAACTAGCTCAGATGTGCCCTGACGAGTGGCAGGTTTATTCTGGGCCCAAGGTATTGACAGCGGATGATTTTGCATTTTGCAGCAACGTTCTAGTTAACGGTGACGTGATCCTGGACAACAGTATAAGGGCGTGTCCTGAAGGTAGTTTATTGGTTTCGACCGGATCGGTTACTGTTTGCCCAGCACAGGAAGAAGGGAACAGCACTTTCGGTTTGAGTATCATCTGTGCCCGAGATTTGTCAATCTCGGCTAACCAAGACGCGGTTTTGATCCCTAGCGGTTATCTCCATTCAAACACAAAGATAGCTTTTGACGTGGGAACCGCAGAGGGACCGCTGACCTTTGACGGCGTGATCGCGGCCGATGAAGTAACGGTCAACACCAACGGTGAGTTTGTTATCAGGGAGGAAAGAAGCGTTTTGTTGGCTAACGAAGTCTTAAAAGACACTGTACTCGGAAGCATGGTATCGTACCAGGAGGTCGCTGTATAGGGTAATGAAATGGTTGAGGGGTCGGTCGAGCGGGGTGGGGCTTGACCTGGGGAGCGAAAGTATAAAAGTAGTGCAGTTGAAGAGAGCGGGGGGAAGGTGCGTCATAGAGGCTTGGGGTAGGGGACCGGTTCCCCCCGGAACAGTCGACCGGGGATTGATCAGGGACAAGGGCGCGATTGCGGCGGCCATACGGAGGCTGCTTGAGGAAAAAGGGATTAGGAGCCGCAGGGTGGTTACGGCCGTACCCGCTTCGTTTTGCTATATCAAATGCTTGGTTTTACCTTCTCTGGGGATCAGAGAGCTGAAGCAGGCGGCAAATTTACAGATAAAGAATTCCCTTCCTTGGCCGAGGGAAGATGCGGTCGTGGATGTGGCGGTGTATGGGCGATCTCCAGACGGCCGGGAAACAGAAGTGCTGGCGGTGGGAGTGAAAAAATCGATAGTGCTGGATTTGAATCAGACCCTCCAGGAAGCTGGTCTCACCCCGGTGGTGGTTGAGATTCAACCGTTGTCTGCCTATCGTTTGTTGCATTCTCAGTGCGATAGCGGGGGGACCTTGCTGGTTGATTTAGGGGCGAGCGGAGTTCAGTTCGCCTATTTCGCTTATGGAAGGCTACAACTGGTTAGGAGCTTAGCCCTGGGTTACGTCGAGTATCAAAGACAGCCAGTGGTAGAGGATGTAGCTAGGGAAATACATAGAACCCTCGAATACGCTCAGGTACAGAAGGTTATGGTTGAGCCCACTCGGGTGGTGATTACCGGAGGCGGAGCCGAGAGAGAAGGGATGGGGGAAAAGCTCCAATCACTGTTACCCTACTGGCAGATTTCGGATGCATTGTCGCTGACGGGTTTTCCGGCAATATCAGAATCAGTCGCTCTACCTGGGCCATCATACTTGCCCGCTCTGGGGATGGCGTGGAGGGAGGCAATGGTTTAAGTGGAGACGGATGCGCGCATAAACTTGTTAGCTTCGCCGCTAAAAACACGTTTATGGACCAACACATGGTTTTGGACGGCTTTGATGGTGGTGGTAGCTTACGGTGTCATGATCGCGATGGGGTACAGTATTTACCAGACCAGGCAGCAGGCCCAGGAGCGCAATGCACTCTTATTGGAGAGCATTAGGCGCCAAGAAAACGTTTCGCTCGTCGTGCCCGATATAGCGGCCTCGCAAAAAGTGGTGAAGGAAAAGGCCTTAAAAATCAGGAAACTGGAAGAGAGCCGCGTATTGATGACCGAAGTTTTGCTTAGGGTTGAAAAGCTGCTGCCTGCCGGCACGTGCCTTTCTGAGCTTTCAATCGACGAAAATAGCGTGGCTGTGAAGGGACTGGGGCCAGGCTATGCGGCCGTTGCTCAGGTTCTAAAAGGACTTACTGAACAATCGTTTTTTAAAGAAGCAGAGCTGGTGAGGTGCGAAGAAACGGAGGACGGTGGAGTGAGTTTTCATATCCAGGTGCAACTGAGCAGTTCTATTCGGGAGAGCGATCGCTGAGCATGGGTATAAGTAGGATCAAGGAATTTTCTGTACTGGTAATAGTAGTAGTGTCTTGGATTTTATTCTATAATTGTTTCTACCAGCCGCTACGGGAAGAGACGGCAAAAATTGAGATATGCAACGCCGGGCTGCAGAAAGAATTAGAAAAGACAAAGGCCGGGTCTGACAAACCGTCAAGCCTTCAAGCTACAAGAACCCAATTAGCAGCACTTGGCCAGGAGAACGATGCCCAGGTGCCTCATGAGCCAGGGAGGGACGAGTTACTGCTGTACCTTACTGAATTGGCACGGGCTAGCGGCATCCGACTGTCGAAAGTGGAACGTGTAACCCATGTTTCTGGTAAAGAGGAGCCCTTCCCCAGCTACGCGTTGAGATGCCGGCTAGAGGGAAAATACGAAGACTTGTGGTCGTTTTTGCAAGGTGTGGAAACGGGCAAACGATTTTTGTCGGTCGAAAAAATCAGGCTGTACCAGCAAGTGGAAGCTAATTCTCGAAGACTGAACCTTGCGCCAAGCGTGGCTGAACGGGAACTGGTGCCGTCACCGGGGAGCACTGACCAGGGAGAGCAGACGGATGAAAGTCTACTAAAGGAAAATTATGGTCTCATGGTGTGCGAATGCACTATAGTCGTGTATTTTGATCCTTCTTTGCAAAAACTAAATCAGCGTTAGTCTGCGCCTGATTATAGATATTCATTAGTGGCTACGGGTCTACAATACGACGAGAGGAGCAAAGAGGCGTCATGATTGACCGAGAGCTGGTGCAAAAGGTCTTACGGGCGGTGATGAGCCGTGGGGTTGAGTTTGCGGAACTGTATGTTGAGAACCGGGCGGTTACTAGCGTTTTTTGCGAGGACAACAAGATCGAGCGCGTGCATAGCGGGAGCGAGAAGGGAGCGGGGATTAGGGTTATCAGCCAAGGCAACACCGCCTACGCTTTTACTAATGATCTGAGCGAACAAAGCCTTATAAGCGCGGCTTCTGTAGCAGCCCACGTGGTGAAGAACGCGAGCGAAAAGACGGATGTATCGCTTGACTTTAAGGTATTGAAGCCAGATTTTAGGCTGGCGATTGTTCGACGTCCGTCAGCAGTGGGGTTTGATTTCAAGATGGAGCAGGTCCTGGCTGCCAACGAAGCGGCACGGGAGCTGGGTTCCAACGTCAAACAGGTGACGGTCGGTTTGGCCGACATTGAACGAAATGTACTGATCGTCAACTCTGAAGGTGACTGGGTGGAGGACGAAACTGCCAGGGTGCGTTTCGTGGTCAATGTAGTGGCGGCGAGAAACGGGCTGATTCAGACCGGGTACGAAGCCCTGGGCGCGGTCAAGGGCTGGGAACTACTTGAGGAAAAGTCTGCAACCGAGGTGGCTCGAAAAGCAGCCAAACGTGCTCTTCTGATGCTAGAGGCACGGCCATGCCCGGCGGGAAGGATGCCGGTTGTCATGTCCTCCGAAGCCGGTGGGACGATGGTGCATGAGGCTTGTGGACATGGATTGGAAGCCGACTTGGTGCAGAAAGGGTTGTCGGTATACCGGGGCAAATTAGGGCAAAAGGTGGCTTCAGAATGCGTCAGCGTTATCGACGACGCTACTTTGCCGGGTAACTACGGCAGTTTTTGCTTTGATGATGAAGGGGTAAAAGCCGTTCGCAAGGTGTTGATTGACCGCGGGGTTTTGGTCGAATACATGTATGATCGGCTAACCGCGAGAAAGGAGAACCGCCAGTCGACCGGCAACGGGCGCAGGGAGTCGTATCAATACAAACCGATCCCTCGCATGACCAACACATTTATAGCCCCCGGCCGCGATGATCCCGAATCGATAGTAAAGAGCACTTCTCGAGGTCTTTTAGTCCGCAAAATGGGCGGCGGACAGGTAAACACTACCAACGGAGATTTTGTTTTTGAGGTTCAGGAAGGTTATATCATCGAAAACGGAGAGATAAAATACCCGGTTCGCGGGGCCACGCTTATCGGCAACGGGCCGGAGGCCCTCAATAACATCGATATGGTTGGATCAGACCTAGAGTTTGCCATCGGGCAGTGCGGTAAGGATGGGCAGGGGGTACCGGTTTCCGATGCCCAACCTACCATTCGTATCCGTGAATTGACGGTTGGAGGAACAGCTCTATAAAAAGGTCTAAGGCAGAAAAAGGTGGTGCGCTGATGCGGGACGAGTTGGTGAAGACAGGAGAACAGGTCGTGGAGATGGCCAGACAAAAAGGGGTAGAGGCGGAGGCGTTTCTGTTCTATAACCGGGAACTGGGCATAGAGGTGGCACAAGGAACAGTCGAGACCCTGGCAGAAGCAGAAGAATTAGGGATAGGAGTTAGGGTTATCAAAGAAGGCAGGGTAGGGTTCGCTTACAGCACGGATCTCGGTCCAGAGGCTTTGAACCAGCTTCTGGACCGGGCTGTCGAAAGTTCTAAATTTACCGCGAGCGATGAAAACAACAGCCTGCCGGCAGGACGATACCAGTACCCGGAGCTCAATGTATACGATCCCGAAGTGCGCCGGGTTAACGTTGAGGAGAAGATTCAGATGGCCCGGGATCTGGAATCGGCGGCACTTGCTTACGATCGCAGAATCAAGGTCATTGAAAAAGCAGCTTACGAAGATTCCGAGTTTGCTCTAGCCGTCTTTAATACCAACGGAATCAAAGCTTTTGAAAGGGGGGCTTTTTGTACCCTGTACGCTTACCTGGTGGCAGAAGAAGAGGGAGATGCCCAGACCGGCTTTGGGTATGCTGCTGCTAGGCGGGTAAAAGAACTAGATCCGGCCCGGGTGGGAAGGGAAGCGGCGCATAACGCGGTGCGCATGCTGGGGGCGAAAACGATAACTTCTAGATCGGTACCGTGTATATTTGAACCCTACGTTGTTACTAGCTTTCTAGGAGTTCTGGTTAACTCGGTCAACGCGGATTCCGTGCAGAAAGGCAAGTCTTTCCTGGCTGGCAAAATCGGACAAACAGTAGCTGCCGGCAATTTTACTCTTGTCGATGACGGAACTTCACCGCAAGGAATAGCCAGTTTCCCGTTCGACGGGGAAGGAGTTGCCACCCAACGGACGGTCTTGATCGATCGTGGAATACTGAAAGGGTTTTTGTACGATACCTACACTGCCAATAAAGCGAATACCAAGTCGACCGGGAACGGGGTCAGGGGATCGTTTCGCAGCCTGCCCGGGGTAGGTATCACCAATTTATTTGTTCTTCCGGGTGTGAGCAGACCCGAACAGCTGATAAAAGAGGTATCTCAAGGGCTCTTCGTGACGGAAGTTATGGGAATACACACCGCGAATCCGATTTCGGGAGATTTTTCAGTCGGAGCTGCGGGCATCCTGATTGAAAACGGGGAACTGACCAGACCAGTGCGAAGCATTACTATTGCCGGTAATTTACAGGAGTTTTTGCAGGGAGTGGAGGGCGTAGGAGAAGACCTCCGTTTCTTTGGCGGGATTGGAGCGCCTACCTTGAGAGTGAAGGGCTTGAGCATCGCGGGGGAATAAGATGATGAAGACCATTTTGGTAATAAACGGACCTAACTTAAACCTTTTAGGAAGCCGGGAGCCGGAGCTATACGGAAACGTGACTTTGGAAGAGTTGAACCGAGAGCTGGAGACTGTCGCCCGGAAATGGGGGGTAAACATAGAGTTTTACCAATCCAATCACGAAGGCGAGCTTATAGATTGCATTCATGCAGCCAAAGGGAAAGCCGATTTTCTCATCTTGAATGCCGGAGCTTTGACCCATTATAGTATAGCCCTGCATGATGCCTTGAAGGCCGTGCGGCTGCCGGTTATCGAAGTACACCTGACCAATCCTTACGCCCGTGAAGAATTTCGCCACCGGTCTTTAGTAGCACCGGTCGCCCTGGGGGGTGTCTTCGGGCTGGGAACCTTGAGTTACCGTTTAGCGGTCGAGGCGGCATGTTCTATACTGCGAGAACGAGGCGCGGATTAACACTTGATATTTGACGCTGATTTACGTTGATAGAATTCGAAGCGATTATTACTATGTAAAAGTCTCAATAGTATGAGGCTTCAAAAAAACGAATAATATGGTGATTTCACTGCGAAAACCCCTTCAGGCTGGCCGGTGCTTGTCTGTTTGCCCGTATGTAGCGCTAGGACCAATAATAGCCATAATATGTTAGGTTAAGACTATATGGTTTACCCTTTTCGCAGTGAAATCACGTATGATTATGTTTTTTAAAAAATCTGCGTAAATCAGCGTCTAAATCATATGGCGAGACGATGAGTTTCGTTTCTTCGGCGTGGGATAAGATAGTTAGGTAAAAATATCGGTCAGGATGGGGGGTGTCGGACAGAGGGTGGCTGTAGAAGGTTTGGGCAGGGTAGAGCGGCTAAGACGGTTGATGGAACGCCAAGGAATAGAAGCGATGGTGGTCACCAAAAGGGAAAACTGTCTTTACCTTTCCGGTTTTACTGGTACAGACGGCTTAGTTTTGGTTACCGGAGACAGGGTATACTTAGTAACCGATCGAAGATATACTGAGCAGGCGACGGTCGAGTGCCGGGGTTGGGAGGTAGTCGAGGCAGAATCCGATTACTTGCGGGTGATAGGGGAGCTGGCTCGAGGTCTCGGGCGGGTTGGATTTGAGAGCCGGCACCTTACTTATGATCAGTACCTACGACTGCGTAAAGAAATCGGCGATAGACTACAACCGCAAAGCGGGCTGGTCGAAGAGTTGCGGAAGGTGAAAGATGAGTCGGAGATAGCTTACATTGCCGAGGCTATCAGGATCGGTGACTGGGCATTCGAGAACCTGATTGCTAACATTGGGCCAGGTTGGGCAGAACGAGATATTGCTTGGGAAATGGTGAGGCTTCTGCGCCGCGGAGGCTGTACAAAGGAAGCTTTCGATATCATCGCGGTTTCCGGGCGCCGGGCTTCGCTGCCTCACGGTCAACCTACCGACAACCGCATCGAACCGGGCGACATGTTGACCTTGGATTTTGGTGGTTTTTACTCGGGTTATGCTGGAGATACCACCCGCACGGTGGCTATTGAAACGGTTTCTAATCGCCTACGCGAGGTGTATTATCGGGTTTTGGAGGCCCAGGTTGCGGCCATAGAGACGGTGAGGGCTGGCGTAGCGTGCCGAGAAGTTGATAGAGCGGCCCGTTCATATCTTGAAAAATACGGATTAGGGCCGCATTTTGTCCATTCTACCGGCCACGGTTTGGGCTTGGAAGTGCACGAGGAACCGGCGGTCAGTTCGAAGAGTGAGGAAATCCTGGCCGAGAACATGGTTGTAACGATTGAGCCGGGGGTTTATATCCCCGGTTGGGGAGGAGTTAGGATTGAGGATGTCGTAATAGTAAAAGAAACAGGTTGTGAAGTTTTGACCAAAGCAGAAAAGGAGTTGCTTATTATTCAGTAGGAGGGGAAGGGCTTGATCTCTGTTAATGATTTCAGGACTGGATTGACCATCGAAGTAGAGGGCGATGTTTGGCAGGTGGTAGAATTCCAGCACGTTAAGCCCGGCAAAGGAGCTGCTTTTGTTAGGGCCAAGATGAAGAACATCCGGTCAGGAGCGGTCATAGAGCGGACTTTTCGAGCCGGAGAAAAGGTGCCGCGAGCCCGTCTAGACAAGAGAGAAATGCAGTACTTGTATAACGACGGTGAGGACTATATTTTTATGGATACCCAAAGCTACGACCAGATATCGCTTAGTAAGGACCAAATTGGCGACGGGATCAAGTACCTCAAGGAGCAGATGGTAATTCAGGTGTTACTTTATCAGGGACAGATCTTGGGGGTAGAAATGCCCAACTTTGTTGAATTAGAGGTCGTGGAAACAGAGCCTGGAATCAAGGGCGATACTGCCACCGGTGGGACCAAGTCAGCAGTACTCGAAACCGGGGCCACGGTTCAGGTTCCTCTTTTTGTGAATGTCGGGGATCGGGTCAGGATCGACACCAGAACCGGAGAGTATATTGAACGCGTTTGAAATAAAACCCCCTTTGGAGCGGAATAATACTATATAAATGAGTTGTGACCTGGTCCCGGAGGCAGAGATCAGGTGCGAGAAGGGGGATCGTGTTTGAAAAACTTGTCAGAAAGGATTAGCTATTTGAAAGGGTTGAGCGAAGGCATAAACGTGGCCGAGCTTGGCCCGCAGGGCAAGATTATGAACGGCATATTGGACGTGCTGGAGGGGGTAATAGACGACATTTGTGTTTTGCGGACGGAAATGGAGGAGTTTAAGGAGTATGTCCAAAGCATTGATGATGACCTGAACCTGCTGGAAGAAGACATATACGGCGACGATTACATCTATATGACCTGCAAGAAGTGCGGAGAAGAGGTGTACTTCGATGCCGACGTTTTGGAAGATGACGACGTTATTGAGATCATATGTCCCAAGTGCAACGAGGTTGTTTTCGTCAACGATGGTTCCTTTGACTTTGAACCCTCGGTGATGGAAAGCGGGATCGAGGGGGAGAACAGTCCGAGTCCAGACGGCCGGAATTCTGGATCTGCGGGTAATTAGAACTTTCCCAACTGGGTACGGATGAAGGATAGTCAGGTTCACGTTGGGAAGCTTTGAAAAGCTGTATGAAGTATGAGTGATTAGATCCGAAAGTACCACTACATTGTGGGTAGTGGTACTTTTTGTTTTTGAAAACCAGCAGGGAATGGGCGAGCAAGGGCGAATACTTCATATAGGGCTGGTATTTACCGGAATTAGCACGATAGCACGCATTATTTGTCAAGGGACAGGTGGATTGTTGTGAATAGATCGAAAACTGACATTGAACTATGCCGGCTGCCGCAGGGTGACCGGAGATGACAAAAACACATTGGTTTGAGGGGAGCAACGTTGCTGAAGCTATCGCCAAGGCGGAGAGTGCTTTGAAGATATCCCGGGATAGGATGGAAATCGAGGTGATAAATAAGGGAAGTCGTGGGTTCCTCGGCTTCGGTCGTGCTCCGGCTGTGATAAAGGTGAAAATTATTGACCAGGAAAGAGACGGGATAGATGACGACGAGCGGGTCCTAGAAGCCCTGGTACTTGATTTGGCAAGAGAGGCGACAGAGGACCGAGACGGCTTGGTAGGGGTAAAGGACGGAACAATAGTCGTTATTCCTCCTAGGGGTAACGGGCGTTATCCGACTGTTGCGCCGTGCCCCCAAATCAAGCTGAGAATTAACGGAATAACGCATACCAAGAGAACCGTAGTAACCGACAAGGACGAGATCGTATGTGAGGTAATTGCCCCGGAAGATCAGAGACTATACGAGATCGAGATTTCTAAAGACGGTCTGTGTGCCTATCTTACTGTATATCCTCCAGTCAGGAAGGTTAGAAGGCTTCGGGACGCGGAACCGGCAGCTGAGCTCGAGCTAGCGGTGGAAGAGTTTGAAGAGCCTTTACGTCCTCTGTCTGTCGACGAAGTGCTGCAGGCCCTGCGAGAAAAAGGAGTAGTATACGGGGTGGATGAGGAGAAAGTGAGGACAGCGGTGCTTAAAGCTAATGGGCTGCGTGTGGCCGTAGCTTTCGGCAGGCCTGCGGTACCTAGTAAGGACGGATACCTTGATCTAGTTTATGAGCGGCATACAGACACAACCGCAGCAAAGGATGAACAAAAAGTTGATTTTCGAGAACTGAACATTTTCGAGTCGGTGAAGGCGGGCGAGGTAGTGGCCAGAATAGTAGAACCGGTTCAGGGGCAGCCGGGGATGACGGTGACGGGGAAAGAGATAGAAGTTAAATTGCCTAGAGCCGCTCATTTTAGAGTTGGAAAAGGAGTTAGGCAGGTTGATGACCGATTGGTGGCAACGATAAGCGGGAGGCCCAAGGTCACGGGAAACCTGGTCGAAGTCTTGCCATTGTTATTGATTGAAGGCGATGTTGATATCAGTACGGGTAACATCAGGTTTTCGGGCGACGTCTTGATTAAAGGCAACGTTACTTCGGGCATGACTGTAAGCGCAGAGGGTATGATCAAGGTCCTGGGCATCGTAGAAAAAGCTCGGGTCACGGCTAGAGACGGGGTGGTTTGCCTGGATTCAGTAGTAAACTCAAGGGTACAGGCTGGGGGCGAGACGGCCGAGCTTAGCAAAGTGTTGCCTATGGCTAAACGCATCCTCCATGACCTGGAGATAGTCGAAGACGCTGTTTGTCAAATTAACCTGCGCCTCCAATGGCGGGGAAAACAACCGGTTGCAGCTGGGAGGATAGTAGAAGTACTGCTGGAAAGGAAGCTGCGAGATCTCCCACGCATGGCCAAAGAGTTGCTCGAAGTGTGCGAAGAGAAGGGGCTTAGTCTGGAAGAGACTGAAGTCAACATGTTCAAATCGATAACAAATATGGTGCTTCATCCGGTGTCGAGTGTTGCTGTTCCCGGCAATCATAACGTGTCTGAATTGGTAAACAATCTAAAAGACTGGATATCAAACGCAGAATCCCGGATGAAGAGAAAATCCGAGGTCTATCTTCGGTATGCCTTGAACAGCGAGGTTTATGCTACGGGCTCGATAACTGTAGACGGCCAAGGGTGTTTCAACACCTTGCTCTCATCGGCTGAACGGGTTACCGTAAAGGGAACGCCTGGGGTATTCAGGGGAGGGCAGATAATCGCGGCTAACGACGTCTACGTGAGAGAACTGGGCTCTGAAGTAGGGGCTTTGACCAGGGTTAATGTAACGGAGAATCGCAGGGTTGTCTGCGAGCGCGTGTTGGGTAATGTTCTTATTGGAATTGGAAGACATTCGGTAAGAATAGATGAGCCTCGCGAGGGCCTGGTGGTCTGGATGGATGAGGAACGCAGGATAAGGATGAGGTGAGATGGTGCGGCTTGTAGTATGGCAGAATCGAGGAGTTGTTAACAACGATTTACTGAAAGCTTTGGCCTCACAGTCTGAATTACGCGTAGTCGAGCGTCATCCTCAGGTAAATGAGGTCGATATGGACGAAATCTTTATCGGTTGTTATAAAGATTCAGATGAAGTGAAGGCTTACGAGCAGTATATCATGTCTTTGGCAAGGCAGGCTGCTGGGGTGATAGTTGTGGTTCCTAGGCCTTGGGAACTGGAAGAGAAGATGTGGTCTTATTCGTGGCAACATCGGCTTTACCTGAGTGACCTCGTGCCTCCCGCTGGTTTTGGACGTATCATAAGGTATACTGTCGATATGTTTAGGGCAGCACAACAGAGTGAATTCCTCAACAAATTGTATTTTCTTATGTTGCTTGCCAAGATACACAGCGAAAGAGAAGATTGGGACAATGTGTTCAAGGGAATACTCAGCGTACTAGTCTCGGAGTCGCAGGCGAGAAGAGGTTTATTGCTGGTATGGGAAGGCGCAAATGTGAGGGTAATAGCCAGTGAAGGTTTTGCTGCAACCGATGACATGGTACAGGGCTTTATGAATTCTCTTTCGGACAAAGACGTGGCAAAAACAAGCGATGAATGCTTGTACTGGTTTGAGGAGTTGGTCAGGGGTATGGGATACAGTTGTCGGCAAGAAGATCTACATATGTTTCTTCTTAGGGCCAGGGGACAAGAGATTGGCTGGCTTTGTTTGCACGGTTCCATGAATGAGATGGAGCTAAATGCCGTCAATGGAGTTTGCGATTATTTAGCTTCGCTACTCTACATATATGAACTGGAGAATGGGTATGGGGGCAACATTGCAACATGGAAGGATAGCGAGAAATCAGGGGATATGCCGGGCAACGGAGTGTGAATCCCCGGGGGATCCAACACTATTTCAAACGGCTCTGTCGGTTCAAACTGGCAGAGCCGTTTTAGTTTGCCCGTGTTTCTGTAGCTGTTGATTGCCTGTGCCAGCCAGGTATTCCAGTGTTTCTTCTGTTTGGCATAATTTCACCCTTAAGCCAATAAGTATTAAATACGAGAGGTGAGTTGTGCTTGGCGAAGATTGAGGACAAGATACGCGGACAAATAATTCTATATTTGTCGGGGCCGATAAAGGAGATAGTAGGGGCGCTGCCCGCAGAAAGGCTAAGGAAATTGGAAGAGATACGATTGAGGGTTGAACGTCCTTTACTGGTCAGGTTGGGAGATGAGGAGTATGCTGTCAAAGTCACAGGCGAACTCACCAAGCAGTATAACCTCGGATACACGGTAGGAGAAGAAGACCTGGAGCGTACCTTGGCCTCCGTTAGCCAGAGTTCGATCTATGCCCTGGAAGAAGAATTAAAGCGAGGGTTTATCACCTTGAGGGGTGGACACCGGGTTGGTCTGGCGGGGAGAGTGGTGCTGGCCCAGGGAGAGATTAAAACGATGCGGGATTTTTCGGGGCTGGCGTTCAGGGTGGCGCGAGAGATGGTAGGTTGCGCCGAGCCGATAGCAAGCCGTTTGATTGTAACCGGGCGCAGGATATTAAATACCCTTATTGTTTCCCCGCCTCGCTGCGGCAAGACCACTTTGTTACGGGATTTGACCAGGTTGTATTCGGACGGGCCGGCCAATCTCAACGTGGTCGTGATCGACGAGCGTTCAGAAATAGCAGCCTGTTACCAGGGAATTCCACAGCTCAACGTCGGAAACCGCACCGATGTGCTGGATGGTTGTCCCAAAGCATTGGGGATGATGATGGCGGTAAGATCGCTTTCGCCTCACCTCGTCGTGGTGGACGAAATCGGACGCCCGGCGGATGCGGAGGCTCTACAAGAATGCGTTAACGCCGGAGTATCGGTTATTGCCACCGCTCACGGTACTGACCTCGAAGATATAAGCCGCCGCCCGATCATGGCTGGTCTATTAGCCAGCGGTGTGTTCGAAGCACTAGTGGTCTTGTCTCGAAGAAAGGGTCCGGGTACGGTTGAGGCGGTATATCGCAACCCGAGTTCAGGCGGTAATTCTGTTTCCAAAACGGGCCACGGATAGACAACGGATTAACGCAGATTAACACAGATTATTGAAAATTATACCACATTTTTACAGCAGGTGTTAAGGGGTTGGTTGCTATGCTGGTAAAAATCGTGGGAGGTTTGTTGACGTTTTTGGCCTGCGGGGCTTATGGTTTGGCCGGTGCCAAAAGTCTGGACAACCGCGTGAGGCAATTAAAGTCAATCCGTTTTGCTCTCGCAATTTTAGAAAAGGAGATCACTTATCTGCAGAACCCTCTTCCGCGCGCATTGCAGAAAACGGCTCTACTGGCAGAGCCTCCTACCCGTCAGTTCCTCGCGGTTGCTGCAGGATGCCTTGAACGTAGAGGAGGCGTAACCGCCGAAGAAGCGTGGCTGGAGGGAATAAAGACCCTTCAGGAAAACTCGGATCTAAGCGAGACTGATCTGTTCTTATTACAATCTTTCGCTTCGCGCCTGGGAATGTCCGATACTGAAGAGCAAAAAAAAGCTTTCCAGTTGCTGGGTGAAGAGATAAAACAATTGGAAGATTCAGCTTTTAAGACTGCGGCTACAGAAAAAAAACTATGGACCTACGGGGGGTTTCTTCTGGGAACCCTGGTTGTACTTCTATTGCTGTAAAGGGGTGGGTGTTCGTGGATACCGCTATAATATTTAAGATTGCAGGCATTGGCATTCTCATTTCCGTTCTGAGTATAGTTCTTAAACAGGCGCAAAAAGAGGAGCAAGCCCAGATGCTCACCCTGGCCGGGGTGATAGTTGTCTTGATTATTCTGGTCCAGCTTTTGAGCCAGCTGTTCACCATGGTCAGGACCGTGTTTGACCTTTAAGCCGTTGTACTAAACCGGCTTGTTAGCGGAGGGGAAAAGGTTAATGGAGATTGCCCGGCTAGTCGGGATAGCATTGGTTACCACCGTATTTCTGATGTTTTTGCGCCAAGAAAAACCACAAATAGCGGTTCTTCTTAGTATTGCTTTTGGTATCGTTGTCTTCTTTATGATTATAGGGAAGCTTTTTTCTGTGGTTCAGGTGGTGAGCCAGCTTTCTCGGAAGGCAGAAGTCAATTTCTTTTTTGTTTCGACTGTGCTCAAAATCTTGGGGGTTGC
This sequence comes from Syntrophothermus lipocalidus DSM 12680, assembly GCF_000092405.1. Classification (NCBI taxonomy): domain Bacteria; kingdom Bacillati; phylum Bacillota; class Clostridia; order Eubacteriales; family Syntrophomonadaceae; genus Syntrophothermus; species Syntrophothermus lipocalidus. The sequence goes on from NC_014220.1 coordinate 420,813, forward strand.
TTATTTGGCCGAGTTTGCCTCTGTAATCTGCCGCGATGCCGGTGAGCAAGCCGTTGCCCAAAAAGTCGAGTTTGCGGCCAAAGTGATCATTGCAGTATTGGCTTTGCCGATTCTGGTGGCGATACTCGAATCCATTATGGACATTATGCCCGGATAGGCGGTGGGCCCGTTGCTAACAGGAAATAAGTTATGGCTGATCGGATTAACTTTAATACTGGCTCTTCTAAGTTGGAGCAGGCCCGCGCTAGCCGGAGATTCATCGCAGGCAGCATCGGTTACCTGGGAGGAGGGTTTAGATAGTCTGGATCTCCGAGAAATGGAGAAGTACAAAAACGAGATAGACGGGGAGTTATCAGCCTATTTACAAAAGGTGTCGTTGAAACAGTGGTTCATCGACTTTATTCAAGGCAAATGGGAGCTAAATGTGAAAGAGGTTTTGGGAAACCTTCTGCGGTTCTTTCTAGGAGAAGTGGCTGCCAACGCCGGACTGCTGGGCAAGCTTATGGTCTTGTCCGTGGTTACATCGCTTTTGGTCAATTTTCAGGCGGCTTTCGGAGGAGAGGGAACCAGCAGGATATCATATATGGCCGCCTTCATGGCTTTAATGGCGGTAGGGATCGCATCTTTTCGTTATGCCTTGGGCCTGGGACAGCAAACGGTTACGGATATGTCCGATTTTATGGTGAGTGTGTTGCCACAAATGACGGTTTTGGTGGCGGGGATGGGAGGGATCAACACCTCTACTGCCTTGTTTCCTCTAATGATGACTGCTTGCACTGCGTGTGCCAGTGCTATCCAGCATGTGGTCTTCCCGCTGGTTGTTTTTTCCGCAGTGCTGCACCTGGTAGACACTGCAGCCGATACAGTGCAGGTGCAGAAACTGGGGAAACTGCTTTCGAGTGCGGCCATAGTAGGGTTAGGGCTGTTCATGACTGTTTTCGTAGGGTTGTTAGGACTCAGAACCGTCTACGGAGCGGTATTGGACGAAGTAACTCTCAAGACCACGCAGTTTGCAACCAGCTTCTTCCCTGTAATCGGGAAACTGTTATCGGAGGCCCTGGAATACACGCTGGGCTATATGGCGATCTTGAAGCACGCTCTTTCCATCTTCGGTTTGGTGATAGTCTTCGGCATTTGCATCTTCCCGGTTTTGAAGATAGGGGCCATCGTTCTCATTTACAAACTGTCGGCCGCTCTGGTAGAGCCGCTGGGTGATGCCAGGACAGCCCAGGCCTTGGATATCATGGCTAAACACCTGACATTGGTCTTGGCCTCGGTGGTGGCCGTCGCTTTAATGTTTTTCATAATGATTACGGTGCTCGCCGGTATCACTAACCAGCCTTTGTTGCTCAAGTGAGGTGCTGGACTTGAGTCTTATTTCAGACATGGTGCGAAACCTGGCGGCGATAGCTCTTCTGGCCGGTTTCTTAGAAATCATGTTACCTTCTAGCAGCTTGCGCCCGTTTGTAAGGTTTGCCATAGGCCTTTTCGTGGTCATAGCAGTGCTAAACCCGACTTTGAAATTTGTTAACCAAACCCAGGATTTGGCTATGGAAGCGTGGGAGGTAAAGTACCCAGAAAAGCAGACGGAAATGGCAGTACATCAAGGGGAAGCTTTGCGAAACAAGATGTTAAAGGAGGCGTCGAACCAGCTAAAAGCCAAGACTGAGGGACAAGTAGCTGCTATAGCTTCTTTGGTTCCTGGGGTTGAATCATTACGGGCCGAGGTTAAACTGGATGACCAAGGCAAAATATCTCACCTGGTCCTAATCGTCGGTTCCAAGCCAAAACAGGACAAGTCGGAAACATTCCAGGTCGACGCGTTTATAGCCAGCGGACGCGACAGAGAACAGAAAAAGGGCATTGAACAAAAACTCATAGACCTCGTTAAGAATCTCTACGGGCTGGAACCGGAACAGGTTAAAGTGGAGTTTGAGGGGGGTTAACATGTCGGGAGAAACAGTTAAGGAGAAGAAGAGATATCTGCCTCTAGGTGGTTCGGGGAACAAGATTCAAACTTACTTGAAGTCACGTTGGGCCTTGGCTTGTTTGGCAGTCTTGGGGATAATACTCCTGATGTGGCCGGTATCAAGCAGTCGCCAGGGCACGACAAAGCCGGAGCAAAGCGCGTTGTCTTCGGGGAAAGGGACATCGGTTAAGGCAGATATGGAGCGGGAACTGGCCGGTATTTTATCGCAGATTGAAGGTGCAGGGCAAGTCGAGGTCAGCCTGACTTTGGTTTCGGAAGGAGTCAATTCGTACGCTGTTAACACCAAAGAACAGAAGACATCGTCCGAGGAAACCGACAAGGACGGGGGGGTACGCAAGACCACAGACACCAATACATCCCAAGACTTGGTAGTTATGGGCAGTCAATCACCGTTGCTCGTGGAAAAGAAGGCTCCGCAGGTGAAGGGGGTTTTAGTGGTGGCTGACGGGGCGGCGAACCCGGCAGTCAAAGAGCAAATCACCAGAGCAGTCGAGACTTTGCTGGATCTTCCTGCTACTCGGGTGCTGGTTTTACCCCGAGAATAGAGCCACAGATAGACACAGACCTTTATGACTCTCATCCGAGTCACCACTGGAGAATGAAAATGCGACTGTGGAGGAGTGTTAGCCAGCTCGCTCCAAGACTCCTCGCCTGCAACACATCGGCTCACTTCGGTGCGATCCGGCACTCAGGGCAAACGCGTCATGCAAATTAGCCAGTTAAAGGAAGGTGTTCCTAATGCAGACGGGTCCTGAGTGCCGGACGAAACCTCCTGTTTCTCGCTCCGCTTCGCAGCCCTCAGTTTCGCCGTGTGTTGTCCGGCACTCAACGGTAGTAGCGAGCGTCGTTCTATCATTGAGCCGTCGGGTTGAGTGCCGGAGCTCGTCATACGTCGCTCGCCCGGCTAACACTCCTCCCGTCAATCGACTTCCGGGGCAGACCCTCACGACACCTGTCGGTGTCACCACTAGGCAATAAAAATACCCAGAGGCTTACGAACAACGCGGCGATCGGTATGCAAATTTTTATAATCATCTGTGAACATCCTTCAAAATCTGTGCACATCTGTGGCTATTTTTGGCAACATGGCATTTTATTGCACGCAATAGGGGTAGTGTGAGGTGTCAGCGGCGCCTATGGTTAGTTCTTGGATATTCGTTAAAGCGGGGTGCTTTGTATGAGAAAATATTTTGACCTTTGAACGGATTAACGCCAGATGGTCCAAGGGGATTGGTCGTATTTGAAAAGTAAACGCGTAAATGGGGAGGGGGATTTAGGAGTGGTTTTTAAAGTAGGTCGAAAGTTCGTTTACTTCGTAGTGGGTCTTCTGTTGGTGGCCATATGCAGTTGGGTAATACTGGCAGGGAGATCAGTACCCGAACGTGTGAAAGAGGCTGCTCCAGTTACGAGTTCTACATCTACGAAGAAGCCGGAAACGGTGGGGCAAGACCGGGGTTTTTTTTCGGAGTACAGGTTAGAAAGGGAACGAACCCGAGATCAGCAGGTGGAACTGCTACGGGAAATGCTCAATAACGCCAACCTGGACCCAAAATCCCGAGAAAAGGCTGCGGCCCGTTTGGTGGAGATATCTATGACCATAGACCGGGAGATGAAAGCGGAAGCCTTGGTCAAAGCCAGGGGGTATGAGGATTGCGTGGTCATCGTACAACCCTCTCTTACTACGGTAATCGTATCCTACAAAGGAGCGGCCATTCCTCTGGATGAGGAAAACGAATTAAAGGAACAGGTGGCCAGCGTTATCCAGTGTCGCCCCAATCACGTATGCGTTATCACAAGGGCTTCAGTTAAATGAGAATCTAACCCATGGTAACCGTTCCCTGTATCTCCGCTAGTTCCCACCCAAATTCGGAACCATTTCTGTTTTGCACGTGCAAAATGAGAACCGTCCCCAATTTGCGTTTTGGGGATAAGCGTGGATAAGCGTGTATACTTGCTCGAAACCATGGCAAGCTGTTGAATTTGACTTTCGGTCTCTCTATAATATAAGAAGGTTGCTAAGGCCCTATATATACTTAATATTTTTGCATCAGTATGATTACCTGAACGCGTAGCCGAGGATAAACAAGTGATGGTCATCTAAACGTACGGGGGACGAGTAGGATGGAAGCCCGTAATACTCAGGTCGGCAAGGCCTGAGTTAATTTTTAGCCAGCAAGCCCCTACAACTGCAGTTCCGGGGAGGTCTAAAATGAAGAGATTGAGAATAACGGATACCAGCCTGAGAGACGCGCACCAAAGTCTCTGGGCCACTAGGATGACTACTGAGGACATGATACCGGTCTTGGAACAGCTCGACAACATAGGCTACCATTCGCTGGAAGTTTGGGGTGGAGCTACTTTCGATGTTTGCCTGCGCTACCTCAACGAGGATCCGTGGGAACGGTTGCGTACTATTCGGAAGTACGTCAAGAAAACACAGCTGCAGATGCTGCTGCGCGGGCAGTCCCTGGTCGGGTACAGTCATTACCCGGATGATATAGTGGAGAAGTTTGTGGAGAAGGCGGCGGAAAACGGTATAGACATATTCAGGATATTCGATGCTTTGAACGATGTCAGAAACTTAGCCGTTCCGATGAAGGCTGCAAAGAAAGCAGGCAAACATGTCCAGGCCTGCGTGGTATACACCATCAGTCCCGTTCATACCATGGACTATTTTGTTGAGACTGCTTTGAAGCTTAAAGACATGGGAGCTGACTCCGTTTGTATAAAGGATATGGCTGGCCTGCTCGCTCCTTACCAGGCCTACGAGTTGGTAAGCTTGCTCAAAGAAAAAGTCGAGTTGCCGATTCAGCTGCATACCCACTACATAGGAGGACTGGCAGTAGGGGCTTGCCTGAAAGCAGCTGAGGCCGGGGTGGACGTCGTGGATGCTGCGAGTGGTCCTATGGCTTTCGGTTCTTCTCAGCCTCCGGTTGAGACCATCGTCAGGGCCCTGCAGGGCACTCCGTGGGATACAGGACTCGACCTGCACGATCTGTTTGAAATCGCTTCCCATTTCGAGGAGATTCGAAAGCAAAAGGGTTTTGAGCGGGGGGTTACCCGCATCGCGGATATGAAAGTTTTTGAGCACCAGGTTCCGGGGGGCATGATTTCTAATTTTGTGGCTCAGTTGGAGGAGCAAAAAGCAGCCGACCGCCTGGGCGAGGTATTGGAGGAGATTCCAAAAGTCAGAAAAGATTTGGGATACCCGCCATTGGTAACTCCTACCAGCCAGATAGTGGGTATACAAGCGGTGCTCAATGTTTTGATGGGCGAAAGGTACAAGCTGTGCCCAGGGGAGGTAAAGGATTACGTGAGGGGGCTTTACGGTCGGTCCCCGGCGCCTATAGAACCCGAAGTAAGAAAGAAAATTATCGGCGAGGAAGAGGTCATAACTGTTCGACCTGCTGATTTGCTGGAACCGGGCTGGGAAAAGGCTCTAAAAGAAACCAAAGACGTGGCTAAGAACGAGGAAGATGTTCTCAGTTATGCCTTGTTCCCGCAAGTAGCCCTCAAGTTTTTCGCTTACCGGGATCAGGCTGGACAGACTCAAAGCGAAACTGAGGAAAAGCCTTTATTCAACGAAAAGAATGCGAGTCAGAGAGAAACAGAGAAACCTGCTGGCAGACAACCAACAAGGAAAGCACAAAAGAGAGTGACTGGCAAGGGGGGACAAGACATGGACATCGATGAGATTCGGGAGTTGATGCTATTGTTCGACGATACCAGCATCGCAGAGTTGGAGTTGGAAGGGCCTGAGTACAAGTTGACTTTGCGCAAGAGTAGCCGTTCTGCCAGTTCCCCTGCCCGCGAACCGATTAGCGAAGGGGAGACAAGAGATAGAGAACCGGTAAAAACCCCCAGATATGAGGAGCTAGAACCTGAAGAGGACCTGGTCGCAGTAGTAAGCCCTATGGTAGGAACGTTTTACCGCGCACCGGCTCCAGACGCACCGCCGTTCGTGGAGATAGGGGATAGGGTCGAACCGGGGCAGACCTTGTGTATTGTCGAAGCCATGAAACTGATGAACGAGATAAAGTCCGAAGTCAAAGGCCGAGTAGTGGACATTCTGGTAGATAATGCTCACCCGGTTGAATACGGGCAGACCATGTTTTTGATAGCGAAGGAGTAGGTGATGGAATTGTTCACCAAGGTGCTGGTGGCAAACCGGGGAGAAATCGCAGTCAGGATAATCAGGGCTTGCCGAGAACTGGGGATCAAGACGGTGGCAGTCTATTCAGAAGCCGACCGTAACTCACTTCATGTAAAGTTGGCAGACGAAGCCGTGTGTATCGGGGGGGCCAGCAGCACCCGGAGCTACCTCAATATACCCAATATTGTGGCTGCTGCTAATATTACTAACGCTGATGCCATCCACCCCGGATACGGTTTCTTGGCAGAAAACGCTTATTTTGCCGAGATGTGTGAAACCTGCGATATAAAGTTCATAGGGCCAGGGTCCAAAGCTATCAACGCTATGGGGGACAAGATACGTGCTCGAGAAATGGTCAAGAAGGTAGGTGTCCCGGTCGTTCCAGGCAGCGAGGGGGCCGTCAAAGACCTGCGGCAGGCTCTGGAACTAGCGAACGAGATCGGGTATCCGGTCTTGATCAAGGCGGCGTCCGGCGGCGGCGGTCGCGGTATGCGCTTGGCCCACAACCCCAAAGACATGGAAAAGGCGTTGGCTACAGCTCAGGCTGAAGCCCAAGCCGCCTTCGGTGATGGTTCGGTTTACATAGAAAAGTATATAGAAGAACCTCGACACATCGAGATTCAGGTATTGGGAGACGAACAAGGCGACCTAGTTTACCTGGGCGAGAGGGACTGTTCTATTCAGAGACGCAACCAGAAGTTACTAGAAGAAGCACCGTCCATTTTCATAAACGAAGAAACACGCAAGCGCATGGGTGAGACGGCAGTGCTGGCCGCCCGGGCTGCCGGTTATTGCAGCGCGGGAACGGTAGAGTTCTTAGTAGACAAGCATCACAATTTCTATTTCATCGAAATGAATACCAGGATTCAAGTTGAACACCCGGTAACGGAGATGGTGACGGGCATAGACATCGTGAAAGAGCAAATTAGGATTGCAGCCGGGGAACCCCTTGGGTTTATTCAGGATCATATCAGGATCCACGGGTGGGCCATTGAATGTCGTATAAACGCTGAAGATCCCGATATGGATTTTCGACCCTCGCCAGGGACAGTCACAGAATACATCCCGCCCGGGGGACCGGGCATAAGGGTTGACTCGGCCTTATATGCCGGTTATTCCATTCCACCTTTCTACGATTCTCTTGTGGCCAAGGTCATCGCTTGGGGCAGGGACAGAAATGAGGCCATAGCCCGTATGGATCGAGCCCTGCGTGAGTTTACCATCAAAGGTATCAAGACGACCATTCCTTTTCATTTGAAGATACTTGAGAACGCCTTTTTCCAGAGAGGAGAAGTGTATACCAACTTCATTCAGAGGCGGATTAATCCCGACGGAAGGTAAAGTCGGTGCTGAGGTTGAATTTTGTGGCTTTATTGCTTAAAATGGGGGTACTAGGAGGTGGGAACAGTGGATGAGAGGATCATGGAGAGGACCGAAACCGCTACGGAATTAGGTTCGATCAGGATCGCCGACGAAGTCGTTTCTATCATCGCCGGGTTAGCCGCGTCTGAAGTCGAAGGGGTTGCGGCGATGAGCGGTGGCTGGGGGACCGGGATAGTGGAGATGTTAGGCAAGAAGAACCTGGGTAAAGGGGTAAAGGTCGAGGTCGGGGAAAAGGAGACAGCCATCGATATTTATTTGGTTATCGAATTCGGTTTTCCGATTCCGCGGGTAGCCCAAAAAGTGCAGGATCAGGTGAAATCAGCGGTAGAGAATATGACCGGGCTAAAAGTAACTGCGGTTAACGTACACGTGGTCGGAGTTTCGATGAAAAAGGCCGGAGAAAAAGAAGAAGGTTTCGAGGGCTAGATTTATGCCAATCGATAGTATTAACCGACCCCCTGCGAAGAAACAGGGGGTTGTTCGTATTTCAGCAGTAATCGGGTGAAAAGGGGGCGGTTGATATGTCAGCGACCTGGAGGTTATGGATGTTCTTGTATAACTTGTTTTTTATGGTGGTTATGGCTGGGGTTCTGGCGCTGTCGCTTGGTTTTGGTCAGCCCTTGACGTGGTTGAACGAGGTTTTGAATACGACCCGCGAACGTATAATTACGGGAGGGGTCGCCGGGCTGGGCCTCCTCATCGGGCTCTACGTATTGATAGCTTCATTGAAATCGGACGAGCCCCCTGTGACAACCGTCTTAGAAGGACCTTTAGGGGAAATTTCCATGACCGTACCTGCCGTCAAACAGATCATTATGAAAGCGGCTCGGACGGTTGAAGGAATACGGGAGGTAAAGCCAGTAGTCAAATTCAGTCGTGATGGGATTCGGGTATTCTTGCACCTCATGATAAACCCGGATTACCGGGTGCCGGAAATGACCGAAAACCTCCAGAACCAGGTGAGTCGCCAATTGGAGGATATTGGGGGGCTGAAGGTGGCGGAGATAAAGGTCCTGGTCGACGATATCGTTAATAAAAGCCCTCGGGTAAAATAGGAGGCATGACGCCTATGTGGGAGAAGTTTATTATGCACTTACTGGAGTACCATCGCGGTAAGGCCATCGGGATCCTGGTGGGTCTTGTAGCCGGGATATTGATGGTGGTCTACGGTTTTTGGAAAACCCTTTTGATCATTTTATGTGTTTTAGTCGGTTACAGCATTGGCAGGAGCCTGGATGAAAACGGCCGGTTTGATGATTGGATCCAGCGGGTTTTCAAGAACAGGTAGGGGAAGGGGACTGTACTTGAGCAGAAGTTTGGCAAGAGAAACCGCCTTCAAGGTGTTGTTTCAAGTGGATCTGGCGGGAGCGTCTCCAAGGGATGCTTTGCAGCATTTGACTGCGGAGACTCCCCTGGCCGACCGGTACTTGGCTTTTGCCAGAGAATTAGTTGATAAAACCCTTGAGCACGTGAAGACCATCGACAGCTATATAAGCAAGTACTCGCCAGAATGGAGCATTAGCCGGATGGCGACCGTTGATCGAAACATCATGAGGATGGCCGTGTGTGAAATGTTGTATACCGAGATCGACCCGGTCGTGGTCATTAACGAGGCGGTGGAGTTGGCCAAAAAGTACGGTGATGAAAACTCCAGCAGTTTTATCAACGCCATTTTGGACAGGATAATGGGGGAAAAGAGTGAAGGGTTTTCTCGGGATTGATACCAGCGCCTATACCACGTCCGTGGCCCTGGTCGACCAGCGCGGGGAACTGGTAGCCGATAAGAGAGAGGTATTGAAGGTTGAGCTGGGAAAACGAGGTCTCCGCCAGTCAGAGGCTTTGTTCGCCCACATAAAGAACCTTCCTTTTTTATTTGGCGAGATGGAACCGTATTGGGCTACCTATTCTCTGGCGGCAATAGCGGTCAGCGATCGACCCCGCAACGTAGCCGGGAGTTACATGCCGGTTTTCCGGGCAGGAGAGACGGTGGCCCGCTCTATTGCCAGTGTCATGGGTATTCCCCTTTTTACCTTTAGCCACCAAGAAGGGCACATAATGGCCGGGGAGAGGGGAGCTGGGGTTAATCTGCCAGAAAGATACATAGCCGTGCATTTCTCTGGAGGCACTTCCGAGGTTCTACTGGTACGGCCGGGGCAGTCTTCATATTACGATATATCGATTTTGGCGGCGACGGCTGACCTGCACGCAGGGCAGTTGGTGGACCGTGTAGGGGTTAAGATGGGACTGCCGTTTCCTTGCGGCAAGTTCATGGAAGAACTGGCCCAAGAATTAGCCCCAGAAAAATGTGGGCTAAGAATTCCGGCAGCGGTGAAGGGGGACTCCTTTTCTTTTTCTGGAGCTGAAGCCCAGGCCTTTCGGTGGTTAGATAAGGGGGCACCTTTGGCTGAGGTTAGTCGGGCTGTGTTCTTGTGCATAGCCAATACCCTGGAAAAAGTTATTCGAGAAAAAGCGAAGATCTTAGGCGTCAAGGATGTTTTGCTGGTGGGAGGTGTGATGGCCAATTTCATCATAAGGGAGAGGCTCAAGGAAAGGCTTTCCCATCCTTCGTTGTCATGTCGGCTTCACTTTGCCCCGCCCGGCCTGAGTTCGGACAACGCGGCAGGAACGGCTTGGTTGGGGTGGATGACGTGGTTAAAAACGACGAGGAAAGAGGTGTGACTGTTGCAAGCTAACATTCTCTACGGAAAAAATTTGGCAGATACCATATTGGCGGGGGTAGCCCAGGGGGTTAAGGAATTAAAGCAAGAAGGGATTAATCCTTGTCTCATGACGGTTCAAGTGGGAGAGGACCCGGCTTCCCAGGTATATCTTTCTTCTCAGCGCCGGCTGGCAGAAAGAGTCGGTATCAGCTGTGAACTCATAGAATTGTCTGCTAATACTTCGGAGGATCGGTTGTTCAAAACCATAGACAACCTCAATCGGGACCCGGCGATTAACGGAATAATCCTGCACATGCCACTTCCGTCCCATATCAATAGCAAAATGGCTCAGTGGAGAATTGCCTACCAAAAGGATGTCGAAGGCGTGACCCCGTACAACCTGGGGCGCCTGCTTTTGGGTATGCCTCAACTGGTTCCTTGTACGGCCCTCTCAGCGGTTGAACTTGCAAAGTCCACCGGAGTCGACTTTGCTGGCAAAGAAGCTGTAGTCATAGGGCGCAGCGATATTGTCGGAAAACCTTGTGCCTTGTTGCTGTTAGCGGAGAACGCCACGGTTACTATCTGTCACAGTTTCACTTCTAAGAGGGGCTTGTTAGAGGAACATACGCGTCGTGCTGAGATTCTCATCGTAGCTATGGGACATCCTCAGGCAATAAAAGGAGAATGGATTAAGGAAGGGGCTGTAGTCATCGATGTAGGCATGAACGCGGTAGGCGACAAACTGGTGGGCGACGTGGAATTTGAAGAAGCCAAGAGCCGAGCTGCGTACATAACTCCGGTTCCGGGAGGAACGGGAACGGTTACCGTAGCTTTCTTGTTACAAAACCTGGTAAGAGCGGCCAAATGGCAACTCGAAAGAGAAACCCAAGGGAAGGGGTAGGCTGTAGAGTGGATACAGTGATAGTCAAAGGCTCGGAGATGGCCAGTGTTATCAAAGCAAAACTAAAAGAAGAAGTAAACGACTTGTTTCCCAAACCTCAACTGGCGATATTGTTAGTCGGTGACGATGAGGAGAGCCGACGGTACGTACGCTTGAAAGAAAAGGCGGTAGACGAAATAGGAGGTCAATGCCGAGCAATCAACTTGCCTGAAAATACCACTTTGGTGGAATTACTCGGGCAGATAAGAGAGCTGAATGCGGATCCCCACACTCACGGCATCCTGGTGCAGTTGCCTTTACCTGGCCCTTTGGCGACTGAGCAAGAAACAGTCCTGTCTTCGCTCAGTGTAGTCAAGGATGTCGACGGTTTTCACCCTTTTAACCGCGGTAAGCTGTTTTCTACACCTCCTTTTCTCGTGAGTTGTGCCGCCCTGGCTTGTATGGATATAATCACCATGTATCGTAATCCCAGGGGGCTTTTGACAGTACTGGTGGGGGATTCTTTTGATCTGGTCCAGCCGCTGGCCCTTTTGCTCATGGCTCGCGGGAGCCGGGTATGTATTATACCCGAGGCCCATGAGTGGGAAGAGGTAGCAGCCAGGGCCGATGTACTGGTGGTCGAAAAAGGTCGCCCCCTGATGGTGAAGGCGGATCACCTCAAACCGGGAGCCTTGGTGATAGATGCTGGTTTTCATTGGGAAGCAGGCCGGGTTTGCGGGAATGTGGACCCGATGTCGGTGACAGGAAAGGCTGGATGGCTGGTTCCGGTGCCAGGGGGCATCGGACCTTTGTTGATAGCGAAGTTGCTCGAAAACCTGCTTACCGCCTATCGGGAGCAGGTCTTCGCTGCTGACGATTGGTAAGTAGAGAAGGTTCATCAAGAGCTTGTGAGGTAAAGAGATGGACAGGGAAAGGATTCTCACGGTAAGCGAGCTCACCATGTATATAAAATCTCTCCTGGAAAATGATATGGTTTTGGCTTCTATATGGGTAAAAGGGGAAATATCTGATTTCAAGTATTATCAAAAATCGGGACACTCCTATTTCAGTCTCAAGGATGAAGGGGCTGTCATAAGTTGTGTGATGTTCCGGAGCCGAGCAAGGTCCTTACGGTTTGTGCCGGAGAACGGCATGAAGGTCATCGCTCTTGGCTACGTATCGGTATTCGAACGCAGCGGGCGCTACCAGCTGTACGTGGAAGACCTGGAACCGGACGGCATCGGGGCTTTGTACCTGCAACTGCTCCAGCTTCGGCAAAGACTAGAAAAAGAAGGGCTGTTTTCTCCAGACAAAAAGAAACCGTTGCCGAAGTTCGCTAACAGGGTGGGGGTTGTTACATCTGCTGACGGGGCAGCTTTTAGGGATATTCTCAAGGTAATCCGGCAACGGCACCCGGGAGCGGTTGTGGTTCTTGCCCACAGTTCAGTGCAAGGAGAGTCGGCCCCCCAGGAGATAGCCCGTGCTATCCGCGCTTTGAACGAATACGGTGAAATAGATGTCATCATCGTAGGACGTGGGGGCGGCTCCTTTGAAGATTTGTGGGCTTTCAATACCGAAGAAGTAGTAAGGGCCGTGAGTGCTTCTTCAGTACCGGTGATTTCGGCGGTGGGGCACGAAGTGGACTATTCGCTCTGCGACTTGGTGGCCGATGTACGAGCTGCTACCCCTACCCAGGCGGCCCAATTGGCTGTTCCAGATATAGAAGCCTTGCGTCAGGATTTGGCGTTGCTTCAAAGGCGGATGCGAAGAGCGATGGAGAGAAACATTGAGTCAAAGTGGCAGACCGTTGACTATTTTAGAGCCAGGAGAATATGGGCAGGACCAGACGGGCTCCTGCAACATCAGCGCTTGCGCGTGGGCGAATTACGGGAAAGGTTGTTGAAGGCGGCGAAATCCGATATTGACCTTAGACGCCACGGATTGGAGAGTATCAGTGGGCGTCTGGATGCCTTAAGCCCGCTCAGGGTATTGGAGCGTGGATACGCGGTGGTGCGAAAGCCGGAAGCAGGAGAAGTTGTAAAAGGTGTAGAAAAGGTTCGCATCGGGGAACTGCTGGAGATAATACTGAGTGAAGGCAGAATGACAGTGGAGGTCAAAACAAAGGAGCAGGGTGAGGGATGGAAGAAATCGTAAGCTTTGAAATGGCTTTAACCCGTTTGGAGGAAATAGTATTGCGGTTGGAAGAAGGAAACTTGTCGCTGGAAGAGAGCTTGACCATATTTCAAGAGGGGGTGGAGCTTCTGCGTTTCCTGGAGAAAAAGTTAAGGGAAGCAGAAGGAAGGGTGCTGAAACTTACGGCGGATCTAGATTCTGGGTGGAAGGTAGCTCCGCTCGAAGGATAGGAGAGGAATGAAGAGTGGGTTTCAATGTTGTAACGTTCGAGGGGGAACTGGCTGACAAGAAGGCTTACGTAGAAAAGTTTATGCGTGAGTTTATGCCGCCCGAAAACGCATACCCCCAGGTAATTCACCGGGCTATGCACTACGCGGTTTTTAACGGTGGTAAGCGCTTACGCCCGATTTTGGTTTTGGAGTCGGCCCAGGTTGTAGGGAAAGACCTGACCCGCGCGTTACCCGTTGCGTGTGCTATGGAGATGATCCATTCATATTCCTTGGTACACGATGACCTGCCGGCAATGGACGACGACGATTTGCGCCGGGGCAAGCCCACCTGTCATAAAGTGTTTGGCGAAGCCAATGCCATCCTGACTGGGGATGCGTTGCTAACTTTAGCCTTCGAGATAATGACCGCTTGTGCTGAGTTGCCGGGGATGGAACCCAGGTACGTGGCAAAGGTTGTTCGGGAAACGGCCAGGGCGGTGGGCAGTTTAGGCATGGTGGGAGGGCAGGTATTGGACCTGGAGTTGGAAGGCAAAGATACTGACTTTTTTACCTTGAAAACCCTTCACAGCAAGAAAACCGGGGCTTTGTTCCGAGCTTGTCTGCGGGCTGGAGCTTTGCTGTTTGGAGTGGAGGACGAAAGATTGCAGGCCCTCACCCGTTATGCCGAAAACTTCGGGCTCGCTTTTCAGATCACCGATGATATATTAGATGTTGAAGGCGATGAGAAGATAACAGGAAAACCGGTAGGTAGTGACGAGAAGAAGCAAAAGGTCACCTATCCTTCGTTATTAGGCATGGACGAGGCTAAGAAACTGGCAAAGTCGTCGGTAGAGGAAGCGGTCGAAAGCTTGAATGTTTTCGGAGCCGAAGCCGACTTCCTGCGCAACCTGGCCTTATACCTGCTTCATCGCAGGAGTTAGCCACTGATGAACACAGATTGTATAAGATACCCACAGATGTTGTTATCTTAATAGCTGATTCCTGGCTCTGGGAATAGTGATTTCTTACCAAATGCACAGTGACATCGTTATTTTTGATTAGTTTGAGGTGCACTTTCCTGTATCAAGCCGGTGTTATGGCTGAAGAGCTGATGACTATTTTCTTTCCTCAGCATCAAGAAAATCACCTGGTTTATAATAAAATCTGTGTATATCAGTGAAAATCTGTGTGCATCTGTGGCTATTTTCCAAGTTCTGCGTTAATCAGCGTCTAAATCAAATAAGTTAAAGCTTCCTTAAGGGGGCGGAACTGTTGGGGCGTATTTTGGACACCATCGATTCCCCGTCTGACCTGAAAAATTTAAAAGTACCACAACTTGAAGAGCTGGCGGGTGAGATCCGAGAGATTCTAGTGAACACGGTAGCAGAAAATGGAGGGCATCTGGCAGCTAACCTGGGTGTGGTGGAGCTAACTTTGGCTCTCCATCACGTGCTCGATACGCCTAGGGATAAAATAATTTGGGATGTGGGGCACCAGTGCTACACTCACAAGGTAATTACTGGAAGAAAGAACGAGATTCACACCCTGCGTAGATTTAAAGGGTTGAGCGGTTTTCCTAAGGTGGAGGAAAGTATATACGATGTTTTCAATACCGGTCACAGCAGCACATCTATTTCTGCAGCCTTGGGAATGGCGTTGGCCCGAGACCTGCAACGGGAAAGGTTCAGGATCGTAGCGGTTATTGGGGATGGTGCTTTGACCGGGGGCATGGCTTTTGAAGCCTTGAACCACGCCGGGCACCAGGGATGTGACCTTACGGTTGTGCTGAACGACAACGAGATGTCGATCTCTCGAAATGTAGGGGCTTTATCCACTTATCTGAGTAATCTGCGGAGCGATCCCGCCTATTTTCGCCGCAAGGCAGAAATCGAAAGCTGGGTACAACGTATTCCGGGTATTGGACCGAACATCGTCCGAGTGGCAGAGAAACTCAAAGACTCTTTAAAGTACCTGATCGTTCCGGGAATGCTTTTTGAAGAGCTAGGATTTACCTATATCGGTCCGATTGACGGGCACAACCTGCAGGACTTGATTACTGTTTTGGGCAAAACCGGCGGAATGAAGGGTCCGGTGCTTATTCATGTTATAACCCAGAAAGGAAGGGGATATGAGCCGGCTTTAGCCAAACCAGATGAATTTCACGGTATCGGGCCTTTTAACGTTGATACCGGCTTACCGCTGAAACCGGCTTCTGTAACTTATACCCAGGTGTTCGGCGACTTCATGGTCCAGAGGGCGAGCCAAGATCCTCGGGTAGTGGCGATAACCGCAGCCATGACCAGCGGCACCGGATTGAGTGATTTTGCTCGTCGTTTTCCAGACCGGTTTTTTGATGTGGGTATATGTGAACAGCATGCTGTGACACTAGCTGCGGGGATGGCCCGCATGGGTTTGCGGCCGGTTGTGGCCATCTACTCGACGTTTTTACAAAGAGCTTATGACCAGATCGTCCACGACGTCTGTCTCCAAAACCTGCCGGTTGTATTCGCAGTTGATCGAGCAGGCTTGGTGGGGGAAGATGGGCCTACTCACCACGGGGTATTTGACCTGTCTTACCTGCGGCATGTTCCCAACCTGGTAGTTATGGCTCCCTCCGATGAAAACGAGTTAGCCGATATGCTCTATTCGGCTTTCAGTTATGACATGCCGGTGGCCGTGCGTTACCCGCGGGGAAGCGGGGAGGGCGTAGGAGTCAAGAAGGAAAGGAAGCTTATTCATCTGCCTCAAGCTCGCATCATTAGAGAGGGAAGAAATATGCTTTTTCTCGGTATTGGCCGGGGCGTGGGCTTGGCCCTTCGGGCGGCCGAGATATTACAGGAGCAAGGGATCGAGGCCTCAGTGGTAGATGCCCGGTTCGTCAAACCTCTTGACCGGGAATTGTTGGGAAGCCTGTTGCGACAATTCGAGAGAGTGGTTACGGTCGAGGATAACGTTCTTCATGGAGGATTCGGATCGGCTGTGCTTGAGATGGCTGCTGATCTGAGAAGGCACTGCAATATTCTGCGCGTAGGAGTGCCGGACCGGTTTATAGAACACGGCAGTGTGGATGCTCTTTTCGACGAGTTAGGGATGGATGCAAGCGGTATAGTAGCCAAGGTGATGGAAACGTGGCCGGAACTGACGCGAACCGGAGGCTGGAGGATATTGAGATTTGGAGAAAAGTAGGTTAGATACCCTTGTACATGACCGAGGACTAGCGCCCACCCGGGAGAAGGCTAGAGCCTTGATCCTAGCGGGGAAAGTAGTGGTAAACGGGAACCGGGTAGATAAGCCTGGTACCAAGGTTCCGGTAGATGCCAACGTTGCAGTCCTGGAAGGTGGGCTTCCTTATGTGAGCCGCGGAGGGCTGAAGTTGGAAGGTGCGATCCGAGATTTCGGTCTTTCTTTTACGGGCAAAAGGGTTCTGGATGTTGGAGCTTCTACCGGCGGTTTTACGGATTGCGCACTACAGCACGGAGCCCTTTTGGTGGTTGCTCTGGATGTGGGCTACGGTCAGCTGGACTGGCGTTTACGCAACCACGAACGGGTACTGGTTAAGGAGAAGACGAATATAAGGAATTTTTCCTTAGAAGACCTGGGAGAGCCGGTAGACATTGTCACCATAGACGTGTCTTTCATTTCTCTCGGGAAAGTTTTGCCGGCGGTATCTTCCCTGGTACGCGAGGGAGGAGAAATAGTTGCCCTGGTGAAACCCCAATTCGAAGCTGGCCGTGACCAGGTGGGAAAAAAAGGGGTCGTTCGCTCGCGCGAAACCCATAACCACGTGATATTAAAAGTCATTGAATCGGCGGTCGGGCTTGGGCTGTCGGTACGAGGGGTCACTTATTCCCCTTTAACTGGGCCGGAAGGAAACATCGAGTATTTTTTGTACCTCGTGAAAGACGGGCAAGGGCAAGCCGTTGCTGCCCGTGACATAGAAAGGGTTGTAGAGAATGCCCACAGGCAATTGGGGGACACAGGATGAATATAGAAATCGTTTTTAAGAGCACTAAAGAACAAGCACGTGTCTTAGCCCGCGATCTTGCGAACAGGTTACGCAGTTATGGGGCCGTGGCTTGGACGGAAGATGAAGTCCCGCCCGATGCGGGTGCAAGGCCGGATGTGGTGGTGATACTGGGAGGTGACGGTACTATTCTGCGGGCAGCTCGCCAGTATGGGCCTCAAGAAATACCTATCCTCGGAGTTAACCTGGGGCAAGTCGGTTTCTTAGCGGAACTCCATGCTCAAGAGATAGAGCGGTATTTACCCCGTTTGTTGAATCGGGATTATACAGTGCAAGAAAGACTCATGCTAAAGGTAACAATAATGCCGGCCGGGGGATCACCCGTCTCATACCTAGGGCTGAACGATGCGGTGCTGCGAGCGGAAACCGCCAGGGTGGTCGAGATATCGGTCGAAATAAATGGCGAACAGTTGGGCCCTTTTCGCGGAGACGGGCTTATAGTGGCGACACCAACAGGGTCTACCGGCTATTCGCTAGCAGCCGGTGGGCCGGTGATACTGCCGGAGGTGGAAGCCCTCCTTCTGACTCCCATTAATTCATTTTCACTGTCTAGTCGACCGCTGGTTATGCCTGCGGACAGTGTTATCAGGATGCAGGTGACAGGTTTACGCAAAGCTGGTCTGACCGTGGACGGGCAGGTTGAGGTTTCGATGGAACCGGGAGAGATGGTGGAGATAACCAGGGCCGATACGGTTGCCAGGCTGGTCAAGATGAAAGACAAGACCCTGGCAGAGGCGCTAGGGGCCCGACTCAGGCGGGGGGAAGGCAGTTTCGCATGAAAAGCGGTTGGCCCAAAAACGCCGTAGAAATGGCTCACGTGTTGATACATACGGTGGTGGAACCGGGAGACTTTGTGGTGGACGCCACCTGCGGCAACGGGAAGGATACAGTCTTTTTGGCTCGTTTGGTTGGGGAAAAAGGAAAGGTTCTGGCTATAGACGTTCAGCCGCTGGCGGTGGAGCGCACCAAGAGTCTGCTGCAGAAGGAAGGCTTGGGGTCCAGGGTCACATTGGTTCGAGATGACCACTCTTTGATCCGCCATTATTTGAGAGAACCGGTAAAAGCGGCGATGTTTAATCTCGGTTATCTTCCGGGCGGGGATAAGCGGGTGGTTACCCGTCCCGAGACTACGATTGCAGCGATGCGGGAAATTCTGTCGGCAGTAGTCCCGGGAGGGCTGGTAACGGTAGTAGCTTACACAGGCCATCCTGGTGGGATCGAGGAGTTGGAAGCGCTGTTGCGTTATGTGCGAGGTTTGCCTCAACACGAGTTCAGCGTTATGCAAAGCTGTTACATCAATCAAGTCCACCATCCTCCCCAGCTTATCGCAGTTGGGAAGAACAGGGGTGACACCTGATGAAAGCCAGGAGACATTTCGCGATCATCGACATCGTGTCCAACCAACGTATGGAGACGCAGGACGAGCTGTGCGAGGAACTGCGCCGTAGGGGGTTCGAAGTGACCCAGGCTACGGTTTCCCGGGATATTAAAGAACTAAAACTCATCAAGGTGCCGGATGAATGGGGCTATCGTTATGCTGTTCCCAAGTCGGCAGCCGGGCATTACTCGTACGACCGTATGAAACGCCTTTTTGCCGACGCTGTAGTAGCGGTAGAGCGAAATGAAAGCTTGATCGTCATCAAGACCTTGCCCGGCACCGCGCAAGCGGTAGCCTCAGCTATCGATAACTCCGAAATCGAAGGTGTACTCGGTACTGTAGCTGGTGACGATACCATTTTGGTCGTAATGAAGGCGCGCAAGTATCTGAGACAGGTATTTGGCCGTTTCAAGGAACTCATCGGAGAAAAGTAGTTCTGGATCAGTGGGGGCTCTTTTATAGTGGAGCGTTACTGGGAGGGTTTGAGTACGCCGATGCTGCGCGAAATTTACATCAGGAATCTCGTACTCATTGAGGAATTGAGGCTGGAATTCGGCCCGGGGTTGAACGTGTTTACCGGAGAAACGGGGGCAGGCAAATCCATTGTCATCGACGCTTTGGGGCTTATCACCGGTGAGCGCATGAGCACTGATCTGGTGAGGGACCCGTCTCAAAAAGCGGTGGTAGAAGCTGTGTTCTCGTTAGAAAACTCTTCTTTGAAAGAATACCTTGGCCAGGAAGGGTTTATCGAAGAAGAGGACGATTATCTTGTTCTGAGACGGGAAATAGGTGAGGCAGGACGTGGTACGGTCAGGATTAACGGGCGTACCGTAACTGTCAGCCGCTTGAAGTCCCTGGGCGAGTTTCTGGTAGATATTCACTTGCAACAAGCCAACCAACTGCTGCTTGAGCCCAGAATGTACCGGCACTACTTAGACCGGTTCGGTTCTTCAATCAACCCTCTATTGCAGGAGGTTCGGAGGCTTTACGACCGATGGCATGAGAAAAGAAAAGAACTTGATGAGCTGGTTGAAGGGAAAAAAGAAAGACTAAGAGAGCTCGATTTTCTTCAGTTCCAGATAAAAGAGATCGAGTCGGCGCAGCTGGCCAGGGGCGAAGATGCGGAATTAGAAGAAAGATATAGGCGCCTGCGCGATGCGGAAAGACTCCGTCGGGGAACGGAAGATATTTACAGTTTTATATATGGAGGAGCAGGTTACCAATCAGCGTATGACCTGGTAGCGCTGGCTATAGAAAAGGCTCAAGAAGTCCGGGATGATGCTTGTTTGGCGGAAGTTTATTCTTTGCTGGAAACTTGTCTTTATAACCTAGAGGATATCAAGGACAAGTTAGCGGCTTTTCAAAAGAACTTGGAAGCGGACCCGCAGGAGTTGGAACGCATCGAAGAGAGGTTGGAAACCATCAACCGCTTGAAGAAGAAGTACGGGAGCAGCATCGAGGAAATATTCGGTTTCTTAGAAGAAGCACGGCGCAAGAGCGAGCATCTGCAAGGCAGTGAGGCCAGGATTGAGGAGCTGGAAAACGATGTCCGGGACCTGGAGAAGGCTTATTTGCATCAAGCCCGACTACTATCAGAACAGAGGCAGAAGGCCGCGCAAAAGTTGCAGGTTCGGGTGTGCGAAGAGCTTTTGGAACTCGGTATGCCTGGGGTAAGACTGGAGGTAAAGGTTACTCCCGTCGAGACGTGGGGCCGAGAGGGGATCGACCAGGTAACCCTGATGTTTTCTGCTAACCCGGGAGAGGAACCTAAGCCCCTGGGGCGGGTGGTCTCGGGCGGGGAACTGTCCCGGCTGATACTGGCTCTGAAAAAGGTTTTGGCCGAAGCTTATGATGTTCCTACTTTGGTTTTTGACGAGATCGACGTAGGGGTAGGAGGCAGTGCCCTCAACGCCATGGCCAAGAAACTGTTCGAGCTCTCTCTCTATCACCAGGTGTTGCTTGTCACTCATTCGCCCCAAATCGCAGGCTTGGCTGATGAGCACTTTCTTTTAGAAAAATCGGTAGAAAGAGGGGTAACCGTTACCCAAGCCCGGAAGCTCGATCAAGAGGAGAGGGTTTCGGAGATTGCCAGGATGTTATCGGGTGCCCCCCCATCCCTTGTGTCATTTCAACATGCCCGTGAGATTCTGACTTCGGGCATTGAGTTGAAAAGGAAAATCCGCAAGGCGGGCATAGAACAAAGTCTAAAAGGATAAATTAAACCTGTCGATAACCTCCCTAGGAGTGAAGTTGAGTGAGTCCAACTTATCGGCAGGTATGCGGTATCCTGCTTGCACTAGCAGTAGCAGTGTGCTCGTTGTATCCCCCCGTTCGAACCATCCTTTCGTTACCTGATTCCCAAAGTATTGTAGTAGGAGAAAAACTTACTCTTCCTTTACAAGTACCGGCACGATTACGGAGTGCCTTTGAAGTGAGCGTGCGCGGACCTTCGCGCACCGTATTTTCGCCGCCTTCCGACCAACCCGTGACGGTGGACCAAGAGGAAACAAGTTACGATATACTTGCCCTAAGGCCCGGACAAGCCGATGTAGAGCTCAAACTGGGGAACATACCTTTGAAGTCGATAAAAGTTGAATCCCTGGCCCCGCGACGGTTGGTGCCGGGAGGTCATTCAATAGGTGTGCTTCTCAAATCTCGAGGAATCATGGTAGTGGGCTATGCACCTGTGCTAGACCAAAGCGGGGAGAAGGACTATCCGGCCAAGGAAGAAGGGGTTGAAATCGGGGATGTGATAATCGCCGTCAACGGACGTGCGGTTTATACCGAAACCGAACTGGCAGAACTCATAGATCAGGCGGGTAAGGAGAATCAGCCTCTAAACCTGACATTGAAGAGAGGCGAAAACCAAGTCAAAGTAGAAGTCTCCCCTAGCTTTTGTTCAGAAACCAACCGCTATCGCATTGGCCTGTACGTGCGAGACGGAGTCGCCGGGGTTGGAACTTTGAGCTTCTGGGATCCGCTTACCGGTAGATATGCGGCCTTAGGCCACATAATCGCCGACGTCGATACCAGAAAGGGAATCGATGTTCGCCAGGGCAAAATCGTAGGCGCTTCCGTTCAAACCATTCGCCCTGCTCAACCTGGTCGACCAGGAGAGAAGATAGGGCTCTTTGATCCCGAGAGTCTCTTGACAGGGGATATCGAAAAGAACACCTTTGCCGGGGTATTTGGGACAACGCAAGAAGTAAAGAACCCGCTCTTTGCTTATCCGCTCGAAGTCGGTTATGCTCATCAAGTCAGGGAGGGAAAGGCTTCAATCCTCACGGTTATAAACGGGAACGAGATAGAGTCTTTTGACATTAGCATCGAAAAGGTATATCCGAGCCGACAGAACGGTAAAGGAATGGTGATTCGGATCACAGACCCAAGACTGCTTTCGGTCACGGGTGGGATAGTCCAGGGAATGAGCGGCAGCCCGATTATTCAGGATAATCGTATCGTGGGAGTGGTGACGCACGTATTCTTGAATGACCCTCAGCGCGGCTACGGAACGTTTATGGACAGCATGCTGAAGGAACTGGAAAGCATGGGGAGCGGGTTAAAAAATTTTCGACAAAATGCGAGCTAGTATAATCAAGAAGAAACCCAATAATTTCCAGCTCGGGCCTTTAATAAAGGCAGTTGAAACGTTTTTGTTGCAAGAATGCATGGCATTTAATGGTATCGAGCTGCCTGTCATGTAGGATCCTGGGCGAATTTGCGGTAAGGATTGGAGAGGAAAGTTCGAGGCGGACGTCGAAGAACACAATAAACTTCGATAGGTAAAATTATGAATATCTAATCTTAGAAAAAGGGAGGGGAAGATTGGCTGTGAATATGTTAGATAATCCAATAAATGTCGTATTAGCCGACGACAACAAAGAATTCTGCGGCATACTAAAAGATTTTTTTACAAGCGTTTCCGATTTTAATGTGGTGGATGTCTGTTCGAATGGCCTGGAAGTCTTGGAGGTCTTAGAACAGAAGCCGGTTGATGTTCTACTTTTAGATCTCATCATGCCTCACATGGACGGGATTGGGGTCTTAGAAAAGATGAGGGATTTCAAGGGGCGGCAGCGACCGAAGGTCATTATTCTCACCGCTTTTGGACAGGAAAACATAACTCAAAGAGCAGTACAGTTGGGTGCCGACTACTACATACTTAAGCCGTTCAACCTCCAGGTGTTGGGGGAACGGGTAAGGCAGGTGGCGAGGAACAGATCAGATTCTGTTCCCAAGCCGGTACCCGTAACCAAAAGAGATTTGGAGATCGAAATCACCCGTATCATTCACGAGATAGGGGTTCCGGCGCACGTCAAAGGTTACCAATACTTGCGGGACGCGATAATATTGGTAGTGGATGAGATCAGTTACCTGGGAGCTATAACTAAGGAGCTTTATCCGGCAATCGCGATGAAGTACGGGACTACCCCTAGCAGGGTAGAGAGGGCTATACGCCATGCCATCGAGTTAGCTTGGGACCGGGGGGACATAGAAAAGCTGAACAAGCTTTTCGGATACACAGTTAACGGAGATCGTGGTAAACCGACTAACTCCGAGTTCATCGCCATCATCGCCGATCGGTTGAGACTGGAAACCAAGGTGAGCTGAAGGAGGGTAAACCAGGGGGACGGTTCCTGCGGTTTATTTTCGAAAATAAACCGCAGGAACCGTCCCCCTGGTTGATTGTTGCACTTATGGAGACTCTGGTTTATATTATTTTAAGCGTTGTTAAATATTAGCTACTGTCGAGAAAGAAACAGCTAGAGGTGGTATCATGAGGATTTTAGTCTTCGGATTAGGGGCTTTGGGGACAGTTTACGCTTGTCTTCTAAAGAATGCCGGTCATTTCGTAGTTGGGATTGACCGGGAACCTGTGGTGTCGCGGGTTAAAACACAAGGGCTCGGAATCACCGGGATTTGGGGTGAGCACACGGCCTTTCTAGACGAAGTGGCGAGTACGGTAGATGAGGTTCAGGCGAGGAGTTTCGACTTGATAGTTCTAACCGTCAAGTCTTTCGATACGGCTGAGGCTGCGTCAAAGCTGGTTGGCCTGGCCGGGGCGGGCACGTACGTCGTACTGGCCCAGAACGGATACGGGAACTACGAGGCTGCTTCCGCTTTTCTTCCTCCCGAACAGCTCATCGTAGCCCGGGTGATATTTGGATCAGAAACATTAGAACCGGGGAAGGCCAAAGTTACCGTAATTGCGGACGACGTGGTTATTGGTTCACCTCAGAATCTGATCAGTGAAGAAGTTTTAGCTGAAATAGCAGAGCAGTTTTCGACCTGCGGTATCCCCACGCGGGCTTCGAACGAGGTCATGAAATATGTATGGGGGAAGATAATCTACAATTCGGCCTTGAACTCCTTGGGAGCTATCCTCGAAGTTCCTTATGGCAAGCTGGCAGAAAATAAGTACACTGCCGGATTGATGGATGCGATGATCGACGAGATTTTCGCTGTTCTGGAGGCTTCTGGGGAAACGACTTTGTGGGCTGATGCGGGTGCCTATCGTCAGGCTTTTTACGGGCAAATGGTGCCTTCGACTGCTCAGCATCATGCTTCTATGTTGCAGGACATACAGCGGGGACGGAAGACTGAAATCGATGCTCTCAACGGGGCGGTAGTGGAGTTGGGAATGAAGCTCGGCATCGATACCCCGGTCAACCGGGTTATTGTTTCCCTGGTAAAGGCCAAGGAGGAATTGAGTAGGCAACGAGTCGAGTAACAGTGAGCCTTACTTGGATTGCCAAAACATACCAAAGGGATGAGGTTGTCGGTCGTGTTTTTAGCAAGCCTACTGGAGAACGCTCTTTACCTTAAAGGGGTCGGATTTGGACAGGCGGGGGATAAGGTGCTATGATTTAGGCAAAGGATTCGAGAAGCGAGGACCAGCCTGGCTACAGTACAGGCGAAGTGGAAGGTGATAGTTTGCACTTGAAAGGGAAAGCGCGTTTAGATAAAAGGACCAAGAACCTGGTGAAGCGCCTGCGGAGGAATGAAATCGCGGTCATTGATCACGATGACATAGATGAGGTGGCGGCTGCAAGCCTCATAGAAGCTCATCCCCAGGCGGTGGTGAATGCTGACCTCTCAATCACCGGGAAATACCCGACCAACGGGGTTTTAAATATACTCAAAGCCGGTATTCCGGTCATCGACGGCGTAGGGCCTCGAGTCTTTGAAGAAGTTAAGGAAGGGGCTACTGTAGAGATACGGGACGGAGAGATTTACTGCAACCGGCGCTTTATTTGTAAGGGTAAGGTTCTCGGCATAAAGGACGTGGAAGAAAAACTCAAAGAAGCCAGGCACAATTTGACCGAAGAACTGGATCGGTTTGTGGAAAACACCCTTGAGTATGCAAAGAAGGAAAAAGGTATCTTGCTCAACAACGTGACCTTGCCCCAGTTAAGAACCAGGATCAAAGGCAGGCACGTTTTGATAGTAGTGAGAGGCAAGAACTATAAGGAAGATCTAAAAGCCATTAGTACCTATATAGAAGAAGAAAAGCCGGTTCTCATCGGGGTGGATGGGGGAGCTGACGCCCTTTTAGAATCAGGTTACAAACCGGATATTATTGTTGGGGATATGGACAGCGTATCGGATCAGGCCCTCAAGTGTGGAGCCGAACTGATAGTACATGCTTACCCTGACGGCCGGGCTCCGGGTTTGGAAAGGGTGCAAGGGATGGATTTGCCAGCCAAAATCTTGCCCATGCCCGGAACCAGTGAAGACGTAGCCATGATTTTGGCCTATGAAAACGGAGCTGAGCTTCTGGTAGCGGTCGGAACTCATTCCAATATGCTGGATTTCTTAGAAAAAGGCCGAAAAGGGATGGCCAGCACTTTTTTGGTACGGCTGAAGGTGGGCTCCATTTTGGTGGATGCCAAGGGCGTGAGCCAGCTATACCGCCAGCATCTTCGGGTTAAATATCTTTTGCAATTACTGGTCGCTGCCTTTATACCGATTTTAGTCCTTATATGGGTATCGCCTTCTACCAAGCCTTTGTTGAGGCTGATCAGTCTGCAGTTGAAGCTACTGTTTAATTTGTAGCTCCTACAAAACATGCTGCATCAGGAGTGAAGTTTGTTTATGATGGACATACGGTACCACATAGCCACGTTGATAGCCATCTTTTTGGCGCTGGGAGTTGGCATACTTGTTGGGAGTACCGTGGTTGGCAGTGATGTTTTGAATGACCAGCAAAAAAAGATGATTGATCAACTGGAGAAACAATTTGAGGTCCTGAGACAAAAGGAAGAAGACCTCACAACCCGCGTCGAATTCATGAACGGGTTGCTCAGACATTACGAGGACTTCACCGAGGCGCTGCTTCCCTCTATCGTGGAGAACCGGCTGGCGGGTATGAAAGTGGCCTTAGTAGTTTCAGGGGGGCTTGATATTCCTTCGGGAGCTTTGAACTCGCTGTCCTTGGCCGGGGCTAGGATCGTTTCGACTACGGTGATCTTACCGGGGATTAACCTTTCCAGCGATTCTTTACGTTCGAAGCTGGCTGCTGCTTATGGAGTTGGAGACAAAACTTCGCCGGAAGAGTTGAGGATTCAGGTCGGAAAAACCATAGGGGATATTATACTCAACCACGATGTTCAAGAGATTAAGCGCCTGTTGGAACAGAACGACCTGGTGAAATTTAACGGGGATTACAGTATCCTCCCGGACGCGGTAATCGTGATGGGAGGGGCTAGCAGCCTCGATTATTATTTCCCTGAAACTATAGACGTACCCATAATAAACAATGTATCGGGGGCGGGAGTCAGGGTTCTAGGGGTAGAAGTCTCGGATGTCAAGTACTCGTATATGCAAGTTTACCAGGCCCAGAAGATTACCACCGTGGATGACATTGACCTTATCCCGGGACAGGTGTCGCTGGTTCTGGCAATGGCAGGCGAATCCGGAGACTATGGGGTGAAACCCACTGCCAAGAAGTTCATGCCGTCTCTACCGCCGGGATACGCGGGAGGCAATCGATGAAAACGGTTACGGTTGTAATACCTGCATACAACGAAGAAACGAGAATCGGGAGTACCGTGCGGGCGGTTAGGGAAAGCGAGTTTGCTGACCAGATATTGGTAATGGACGACGGGTCGCAAGACAAAACGGCGGTGATAGCCAGGGGGGAAGGAGCAGAAGTAATCGAACTCAAGCCTAACCGCGGCAAAGGGGAAGCCTTGAATCGGGCTGTGCCACACATAAAAGGGGACATCGTCTTGTTTCTGGATGCGGATCTCGGGGATTCGGCAAGGCAGGGCCAGCTATTGGTCAAGCCGATACTGGAGGGTGAAGCAGATATAACTATCGCTCGTTTTCCACCCCCTAAGAAAAAAGGCGGGTTCGGGTTAGTAAAGGGATTGGCCGCCTGGGGGCTTAAGAGGGCGGGGATGGAGGCCCGAGAGCCCTTGAGCGGGCAAAGGGCTATGAGCAAGACTGTTCTTATGGACTTGTTGCCTTTTTCTCCTGGTTTTGGAGTGGAGCTGGGGATGTCATTGCGCGCTTTGGCACGGGGGTACAGGCTGCTAGAGGTTGATACCACTATGACCCATGCAGAAACCGGGAGAGATGTAAAAGGGTTTGTGCACCGAGGCAGGCAGTTTTGGGATGTACTGAAAGTGATTCTTAAGGAGGCAAAGGGGGGGCCTTGTTGAATGCTACATCGTCGCTAGGGTTGGCGGCAGGGGCGGCTTTTGCGACCGAGTTATTGATATTGTTTTTTCTTTTGCGCTTTATGAGCAGGCACCGCGTGACTGCTCCGAACTATCGGGGAATCGAGATTCCGATAGCGATCGGGGTTTCTTTCCCGGCCACCTTGTTTGTGGTGTTCATGGTAGAACGTATTCTCGGCGTCTATCCAGGAGGAGAGGCAGGCGTATACCTGGCTGCGGTAACCGGAATATCACTTCTGGGGTTCATAGATGACTTAATAGGTACCCGCGATACCTTGGGATTTCGGGGACACATACGCAAACTATTCCACGGGGAGCTCACCACTGGCGGCCTGAAAGCGGTCGGAGGCGGGATTATCGCAGTTTACGCGTCTGCTCTACTCTTTAAGTCATGGCAGGATATACTGGTAAACGCCTTGGTAATGGCTCTTTTCGCTAACCTCATTAACCTTCTCGATTTAAGACCAGGGCGGGCTATCAAGGGGTTTCTGGTCCTATTTGTTATTTTATTTTTTGCAGCTAAATCCGACCTTTTTCTTTTTTTACCTCTACTTGCCGCAGTCCTCGCCTATTTTCCGTTTGACTTGAAGGCCAAGGCGATGATGGGTGATTCTGGGTCGAACGTTTTGGGGTTTACTCTGGGCCTGATGTGCGCTATGAGGATGAATATGCCTTTCCGACTAGGGTTTTTAGGATTCCTTATTGTAGCCCATCTTTTTACGGAGCGGTATTCTCTTACGGAGATAATCGAACGGTGTGCGTTGTTGCGCTATTTAGACAACCTGGGAAGGGGTGGTGAACGGCGTGGCGAATAAAGAACGCATCCTGGCCGAGTTTTTAGAGCTCGTGCAGGTAGATTCGGAGTCGGGACGCGAGGGACGGTTGAAGGAGCTTTTGAAGGAAAAGCTCGGGGATTTAGGGCTGACGGTGATTGAAGATAAGGCTGGAAAAGAGACGGAGGGCGATTCGGGTAATCTCATCGCAAGCTTAGAAGGTACGACAAATAAGCCTGCTATACTGTTTTGCGCGCACATGGACACGGTTAAGCCGGGGGTTGGAGTAAAACCGGTCATCAGGGATGGTGCCGTATACTCCAGAGAAGGCACGGTTTTGGGGGCAGACGATAAAGCCGGCATTGCAGCTATTCTGGAAGGGCTGAGAGTGGCTGAGGAACAGGGCTTGGCCAGGCCTCCAATCGAGGTCGTATTCACGGTTTCTGAAGAGCGGGGACTAATGGGTTCAAAACACCTCGATTTCTCCGTTCTCAAGGCTAGACAAGCGTACGTGCTGGACAGCGTGGGAGAACCGGGAACCATAGTAATTCGGGCTCCGCGCCAAAACGAGCTGGAATTCCGGGTTTACGGTAAAGCAGCCCATGCCGGTATCAATCCGGAAGACGGTATAAACGCTATTCACGTTGCCGCCAAAGCTTTGGCGGGAATGAGGATCGGCCGTATCGATGAAGAAACCACATGTAATCTGGGCACGGTTGAGGGCGGCAAAGCCCGAAACATCGTTGCCGATTACTGCTGTATCGGAGGAGAAGTGCGCAGCCTCTCACCGGAGAAACTGGAGCGGGTTACGGCGGAAATGGTCAAGCATTTCCAAGAGGAGGTCGGAAGGTACGGGGCCAGGAGTGAGGTTCGGGTGAATCTCTTGTATCCCGAAATGAACCTCGACCCGGAGGAGCCGGTAGTGGCATTGGCCAAGCAGGCAGCCCGGAACCTGGGCAAGGTACCGAATTTGATAAAGACCGGGGGAGGAAGTGATGCCAGCATTTTTAACGGTCACGGCATCCGCTGCGTAAACCTCGGTATCGGTATGGAGGCAGTGCACACTGCCGAGGAACATATACGGATAGAGGACCTGGTAGATACTGCCCGCTTGGTGGTAGAGATTATAAGGGAAGCAGGGAGACGGGTTGATCCGGATTAAGAGGGGCACGGTTACAGAAGTCACAGGTAAGAGGAGAGGTATTACCGAACTTGTGGTCATGGTCGAGGGGCGAAAAGAGCCGGCCGTCAGTTACGACGACCTGATCGGTGAGGTAACAATAGGAGACGAAGTATTGTTGAACACGACCGCAGTGAGTTTGGGCTTGGGAAGCGGCGGAGTTCATTTTGTCATGGCTTCTTTGGCTGGCGGGGAGAAAGAGTTGACAGGAAAAGGACACATTATGAAACTTCGTTACACCCCTTTGCAGGTGAAAGTTTTGGCGGTGGAAGAAGAAGACAGTCCCTACCGCGATATCATGGCCAGAGCCGACAGTCTGGAAGGATGTCCGGTGCTGGTGGGTACTCTTCATTCGGCTTTGGCACCGGTTTGTGCGGTCCTCAAGGCTACCGCGGACTTGAAGGTAGCCTATATTATGACGGACGGGGCTAGCTTGCCTCTCGTATTCAGCCGGAGCGTGGCCGAGCTGAAAGGAAAAGGACTATTGGACGGGACGGTGACCTGCGGTCACGCCTTTGGCGGCGACTTGGAGGCTGTTAACTACTATTCCGGTTTGTTGGCGGCACGGTGGGTGTTGGGGGCCGATGTCATAGTAGTATCTATGGGACCTGGAATAGTCGGGACGGGAACAAAATGGGGATATACGGGTATAGAACAAGGCGAGATTCTGAATGCGGTTGCCACCCTGGGGGGGATACCGGTGGCCATACCCAGGATAGGTTTTGCCGATCCCCGGGCCCGTCATCGCGGCGTAAGCCACCATACCTTGACTGTTCTTTCCCGGGTGTGTAAGGTGGAATGCCTGGTCCCTCTGCCGGTACTGGACCAGGCCAAAATGGGGGAAATACTGAGCGTCATAGACAGAGAGAAACTGCGAGAGCGGCACCGGTTCGCGTTGGAAGACGGGAGCGTGGTGAAAGAAGCTGTTTCCAGGTTCGGGTTGAAGGTGAGCACGATGGGAAGGGACATGGAAAGTGACCCCGAGTTTTTCCTGGCTTGTGGAGCCTGTGCCCGGGCAGCTGTCAAGCTCCTTCGGGGCGAACCTTTGAATTACGTAAGATAGAGCCCCAGCCACAGATGCACACACGATAAACACTGATGAACACAGATGTAATTTTGACGCTGATTCACGCAGATAACGCGAATTAAAACCGCTTTGACGAGGAGCAGAGCAGGGTCACGAAACGGAATCTGCCGTCGTCGCTTTTATGTTCTGCACGTAATGCCTTAGATCACATGGGTGTTTGGGGATGTCTCTCAATGCAGGGAGAATCGTATGTAATCGACAAGCTTCATGTCCGGGGGTAGCTTAGACAAGGTTTGCTTTAAATGTTTGACCTTTCCCACAAGTATAAAACCGTTTTTCAGGCTCACTGTTATCATGAGAACACCTCCGTTAGTATTGTTATTGCCTTGAGGAGTGTTTATGCGGGTAAAAAAGAAAGAATAGTGTTGTGATTTAAGGGGGTTTCGAAATGGATTTTGTGGAAAAGACCCTGCACAGCGATAAGGTTTTTGCAGGGAAGATAATGTCAGTACGGGTGGATACGGTGCTTCTGCCTGATGGGAAGCAGTCAACGCGGGAGATTGTGGAGCATAACGGGGCGGTAGCGGTAGTGGCGGTTGATTCTGAAGGAGCGGTGTACCTGGTCAGGCAGTTTCGCAAGCCGGTAGAAGAGGTGTTGTTGGAGATCCCGGCGGGGAAGCTGGAGCCGGGGGAAGATCCCCTGGAATGCGCTCGTCGGGAGTTGCTGGAAGAAACGGGCCTAGTTGCCCGGGACTGGACGCGGGTTTTTAGATATTATTCGACTCCCGGCTTTACTAGCGAAGTCGTACACGTTTACGTAGCCAGGGATGTGGAACAGCATGCAGCCGCTCCCGAAAGCGATGAGTTTCTGGAAGTGGTGAAAATGCCTCTGGACGAGGCGTATGAGAAGGTAATCGACGGGACCATCAAAGACGGAAAAAGTATAGTGGCCATCCAGCACTTGGTATTGGACGGTCGCAGGGAATCGGTTTCTAAGGACCGAGGGGAGGGTTTGTAGGCCATCCTTGCTTATACATCGTTCCATACCGCATCGTCAATGTCATTATCCCAAAAACCTGTGCTACTCTCACTAGCTAGTGTCAAATCCTTAAATATTTGGTTATCTTTCTTGTTCTTTAGAAGAAGGATAAAATCGATGACCTCCTGCACTTGATTGTCTGGAATTTCATCGATTAATTTGATCAAAAATTTCTTGCATGTATTCACAAAACTCACCTCACTTATTATCTTATCATATCACCAAAGTTTTCTTATCCAACTCTTCAACCGGTAGCCTAAACTAAAGGTCGGTTGAGAGAGAGACAACCAGTGACAATAAGGTAACCGGCTCTGAAGATACCATCGCAATTAGTTTGAGAAATGTAGAAGGTTGTATGATGAGAAAATACTATGCGGATTTGCACGTTCATATAGGGCGGGCGGGCGAAAGACCGGTAAAAGTGACGGCTTCCAGCCAGCTTACCTTGAGTAACCTGATATTGTGGGGGGCCAGGCGCAAGGGGCTGGATGTCGTAGGCATAGTCGATGCGGCTAGTCCCCTGGTGATACAAGAATTAGAGACTATGCTGGAATCAGGGGCTCTCCTACCTGCAGCGGATGGAGGGCTTGCAAGCGGTAGTGGTCTTCTGCTGTTGTTGGGAGCCGAAGTGGAGACCGTGGAGGGGGCCCATTTTCTCTCTTATTTGCCCGACCTGACTGCGGTGAAAGAATTCCGAGTCTTTCTAGAATCTCGCGTCTCCAATTTGAACCTTTCTACACCCAAAGCCCGGGTCGCGGCCAAAGAGCTGTTGCGAGCAACTGTGGAACTCGGCGGCATTTTTTGCCCGGCCCACGCTTTTACCCCGCACAAAGGGGCGTACGGGTGCTGGATTGAACGGTTAGCAGTGGGGCTGGGGGATGACGTTGGGAAAGTAGAAGCTTTGGAACTCGGGCTCTCTGCCGATAGCAAAATGGCTCACATGATAAGTGAAACCGATGCTTTTTGCTTTCTGTCAAATTCGGATGCCCATTCTTTAGCCAGTTTGGGTAGGGAGTATAACTGCCTGTTGATGGAAAACCCCAGCTTTGCCGAAGTGCGGAGGGCTGTTCGCGGCGAGAAAGGAAGACAGGTTTTGGCGAACTACGGGATGCATCCGATGTTAGGCAAGTATCACCGCAGTTTCTGCCCACTATGCAGTGCTATCGCGACGGGCGAAGCGCCAGTGACGGTTTGCGACCGCTGCGGCAACAGGAAGATGGTTCTCGGGGTTTGGGATCGCATCTGCCAGATACGGGACAGGGTCGAAAACCCAAAAAGTTCTGAGACAGTTCCTTACCATTACCGGGTTCCCTTGGCCATGCTGCCGGGGGTCGGGCCTCGGACTGTAGAAAAACTGGTAGAACACTTTGAGAACGAGATACATGTCATAGAGAATGCTGATCTGGATGAGATCAAGCAGGTGGCTGGGGCCGAGACGGCGACTGTTATCGGCCGCATGAGACGAGGGAAACTTTCTTTTGTGCCTGGAGGTGGAGGCAAATATGGTAAGGTACAAAAAGATTAGTGTTACCACCGATGCTAGCGGCGCGCAGCAGGCGGCGCGGGAAGGACTTGTAGTCATGATCGTAGATGTGATAGACATGTCCACTACCCTGGAAAGTGCACTGGATGCGGGGGCTGCTTTGGTACTGGGAGCTAGCCCGGACAACGTTCGGGTTCCGGTTTCAGTTTCGCCTGATCTGATCGGTCAGGAAGCGGCTAGAAAGGCTACAGAGGTTGGCACAGGGATAGTAATAGTGGCGGAACCGAGAGTGGGATCAGAACAAGAGAGATTATCGCGATGTCAGAAGCTTTTGGCTGGAATCTATGCCGCAGGCGGTAAGGTGGAGGCGGTGGTGCCCAACATGGGAGCTGAAACTCCCAAACTGGTAAGCATGGAAAACCGGGTGGTGGTCGCTGTTACCGATACCGGTGGAGTCGCTTTCGATGCCGCATTTCAAGAACAGGCTACCGTTATTACCGGCACTGTAGCCCGCACCTTGACCCAGAAAGGAATCCAGCCGGCTCTAACTGCGGTACGGCGAGCCCGTAAACACCTAGCTGACCACCGAGGCATAGCGATTGTGGCCGCCAGCCGTAACTCACAGGAGGACATCCTCGCAGCCCAATTCATAGCCAGCCTCCTGATGGGGGATATAGAATGATGTCGGTTAGGGAATCGGTTTTCGACTTAGGCGTTTCTAAGACGTGTATCCATCAAGTCGAGTGAGTGACGAAAGATGTCTACGATGTTAGGGTCTACCGTATCTCTTATATACTCATTGAACTCGTTGGCCATCGGCACCAGTTTGGTCTCAGCTAGTTCGCGCCCTTTAGGAGTTAGGTATATCTTCAAACTTCTTCTGTCCTGAGGATCTTCTTTCCTTTCAATCAAGTCTTCCTTAACCAACCTGTCAATCAACCCGGTGACCGCAGGACTGTCAAGTTGAATCCTTTCGGCAATGTCTTTGACGCTGGTTCCTTCATGATCCATAACATCAAAAATGACAAAAGACTGCGACGCTGTGACCCCGTGCTCCAGACACCTGTTGTTATAAAGGCGGCTTATTCTTCGCGACAAGGCGTTTATACGAAAACATAGAAAATTAGTAAAATCTAACATAACTCAGTTACCTCCACGTAATCTTCTTGTTCTGGGAATTGTGCAGATGAATACTGCTAAAATGACAAGAACTATGGAGAACTCTACCCCTGTTTAGCCAGCACTGCGATAGTAGTCCTTTATATTTAAATCTGTTATTAGCATAATTGTCAAGTTTTTATTTTTAAAATAACCGTTGACAAGTTGCAGACCAGGTGATATTTATTAAGACAGAAATAGATCACATGCAAAGAAATAACTCTATACATAAACTCACGGGCCTATAATAAAAGTAAAAACGCGCGTTAGAAATAGCGTGGATGATAGGCTACGGCAAAGCGGACGATAAAACTTAATTTAATAAACAGTGAATAATGTGGATATTAATGCATGGGCTGTTAAGAGCAGGGGGTAGTAAGAGGAGGTGGGGCCCCGGAACACTAGTGAAGGGTAGTCGCTTGCTGCTCCGAGAATGTTCGCTATTGTAAGCAGAGTAACGGTTTTAGTCCTCTCGGGTAAAATCACCACATACCTTCGGGGCGTTCTCGTTGTTTAGCAGCAACCGAGGAATTTTTGTGCACCATCGGGTCAACGAGAGTCTGAATTGGTCAACAGGAGGAAAAAGGAGGAAAGAACAGAGATGCCGTCAACATTCATGAACACCACCAGGGACCAGAAGTTTATTCTCAAAGAATGGTTGGACATGAACAAAGTATTTGAGACCGAGCGCTTCAAGGACACCTACACGGTAGACGATTTGGATTTTATCTTGGAAAATGCCCTTAAAGGTGCCAAAGAGATGGTTGCACCGTCCTGTAAAGACTCGGACGAAATAGGGTGCAAGTTCGAGAACGGTAAAGTCATCACCCCCCAGTCAACCAAGGATGCCTACTACTTCATCGTTAACAACGGGTTTGCAGCTACTAACGTGGATCCGGATGACGAGTCGGCTCTACCCCAGGCCGTAGTTTGGACTTTGAACGAGTACTTTATCGCTGCCAACCCATCTATCCAAACCCTGTGGTTGGCCAACTCGGGAGCTGCCGGCCTCATCCGTGATTTCGGTAGCGAAGAGCTAAAGCGAATTTACCTGCCCAAGATGTACAGCGGGCAATGGGCAGGAACCATGGTCCTTACTGAACCCCAGGCCGGCTCTGACGTCGGGGATGCCACGACTCGGGCGATACCTACCGATGAGCCGGGCGTTTATTTGATCAAAGGTACCAAATGCTTTATCAGCGGTGGCGAGCAGGATGTAACAGAAAACATCGTTCATCTAGTCTTGGCCCGCATCGAAGGGGCTGCCTCAGGAACCCGGGGTTTGTCGTTGTTTGTGGTACCGAAGTACCTGCCGAATGCTGACGGGAATCCGGGAGAATGGAACGACATTACTTGCGTTGGCATCGAGCACAAGTTAGGGCACCGGGGCTCACCCACTTGCGTGCTCAACTTCGGTGAGGAGGGAAAATGCAAGGGCTTCTTGCTGGGTGACCCTCCAGGCGAAGACGGCAGCGGACAGGGTATGGCCCAGATGTTCCGGATGATGAACGAGGAGCGTTTAATGTCCGGTCTTTCAGGGTGTGCCCTGGCAGCCTCAGCCTATCACAACGCGGTGAAGTATTGTCAGGAACGGATACAAGGTCGTGCTGCTACCAATCCGAAAGCCGGACGGTGCGCGATTATTAAACACGAAGACGTAAAAAGGATGCTGATGTTCCAGAAAGCTCATGTCGAAGCCTTCCGGGCAATGGCTATCCAGACTTATTACTGGGTGGACATCGAAAAGTACAGCTCCGACCCGGACCTGGTCCAGCAAGCCAAGGTCTTCTTAGAGGTAAACACTCCCATCGTGAAAGCCTATTGTTCTGACGTGGCTTTACAGTGCATATCTGAAGCCTTGCAGTGCTATGGAGGTTACGGTTTTTCTGAAGAATATCCCATTGCCGAAATTTACCGGGACGCCAGGATATATCCCATCTGGGAAGGAACCAACTACATCCAGGCGTTGGACCTGGTCGGTCGGAAGATGACCATGAAGAAGGGGCAGGTCTTTGCGGCTTGGCTCAAACACATCCAAGACTTTATCGAAGCTAACAAGAAGGCTCCCGGGTTTGAAAAAGAGTTTGAGGTCTACATCGATGGCTGGAACAAGTACAACGAACTACTGAAAGTCCTGCAGAAACTCTTTGCCACTCCCGGAATGGCCCAGCTGTATGCCACCAGGCTCTTGCACGCTACCGGCAAGCTCTGGGCCGGCAAACTCCTCCTGGAGATGGCTCTGATTGCCCAGAAAAAGATTGACGAACTAGGGCGAGACCACTACGATTATCATTTCTATCTCGGGAAGGTGGCATCAGCCCGGTTCTTTGTCCAGAATATCATTCCGGAAATTGGAGCTTTCCTGGAAGTGGCCAAGAACGCCGACGCGACGTGTATCGAGGTTCCGGAAGAAATCTTCGGCATCTAGTGAACAAGAAAGGCCGACTAGGTTTTAGGCAATCAGCTCGGGTTAATCGAGGCGTGGTCTCTGGCAATCCCGGCACCAGGAGGTGCCGGGACGAGACCATGCGTAATCATCACTCATATTCCCCGACAAACTGGAGAAGGAGGAGGCTTTATGGACTTTACTCTTACCAAGGAACAACTACTGATTCAAAAGATGGCCAGGGACTACGCCGAACAGTACATTCAGCCTTTGGTAGAGCGGATTGAGAGTGAAAATGCGGTACCCAAAGAGGTCATCGAAGGGTTAGCTGAACTCGACCTTTTCGGGATGCCTATGCCTGAAGCATACGGGGGTGCGGGAGCAGGGTACGACACTTATGTTGTGGCCTTGGAACAAATTGCCAGGATTTCGTGCGGTCCAGCTATGATTATTTCGGCGCACACCCTGGGGCTGGGGGCTATCAATAATTTCGGGACTGAAGAACAGAAGCAAAGATACATGCCAAAGTGTTGCCGCGGGGAGCATATAGCTTCTTTCGCTTTTACCGAGCCCGGCACCGGATCGGATCCCAAGCAGATCACAACCACCGCGGTAAGGGACGGAAACCACTTTGTTATCAACGGAACCAAAAGATTCATTTCTAACGGAACTTACCCCGGCCCCGTGGTGCTTTTTGCCCGCGACCAGGAAAACGGCAAGATAACCGCTTTTATAGTAGAGAAGTTCTGTGAAGGGTACAGTGTATCCAAGCCTTGGGAAAAAGTGGGCTGGCACGGAGGGGACCTGGTCGACATTTACCTGAAAAACGTTCGGATCCCTGCGGAAAACGTCTTGGGGGAACGCGGCTACGGCTACCCGATACTACAGTACGGTATCGCTTTTGGGAAAATCGGCATGAATGCGATTGCTTTGGGGACCCTACTTGCTGCCTACGAAGAAGCGGTGACTTACGCCAAAGAAAAGACCCACCGGGGGGAACCTATAGCCAAGTTTCAGACCATACAGTTACGGATAGCCGATATAGCCATGAAGTATGAAGCTTCCCGCTGGGTGGCTTACCGCCTAGGGTGTCTGGCTAACCAAACTAAGGACTACGCCGACTTTGCCCGTGAAGCAGCAATGGCCAAGGTTATTGTGGCCGAGAACGCTTTTTCTGCGACCCGAATTGCCCTAGACATACACGGTTCATACGGGCTGATGACAGACTACAAAATATCCCGACTTTATCGCGATGCCGTGATGGGTCCGCAGATTGAAGGGGTTATTGACATGCAAAAGATAATCGTGGCCGGAAGTATCTTGTTCAAATAATGAAGGAAGACATACTTAGTTGAGAAAAGGGGTTAAGAGTTGATGCCGAACCAGGAAGCAAACGAGGGATTTGAGGTAATCGTGGTCGGTGGTGGACTCGCCGGGTTAGCCGCCGCCTACACCCTGGCCGACCGGGGTGTAGAAGTTTTGGTTTTAGAACGTGGAGATTATTGCGGTGCCAAGAACGTAACCGGCGGCCGGATTTACTTGAATCCGATACGAGACCTTTTTCCACAGCTTTGGAAGGATGCGCCTTTCGAACGGTATATCGCGCACGAGGAAGTCAGCCTCTTCGCCTCAACCCGCTCCATCACCTTGAGATATGATGGGAACGAACTGGGAGAGCCCCCCTACCAGAGCTACAGCGTCCTTCGGGCCAAGTTTGACCGGTGGTTGGCCCGGCAAGTGGAACAAAAGGGAGCTATGCTGGTGACCAAGAGTCGGGTAGATGACGTGATCCTGGAAAACGGAGCAGTAAAGGGCGTAAGGGCAGGTGGAGAAGAACTGCGAGCCAACGTGGTCATAGCCTGCGATGGGGTATTGTCTCTCGTCAGTGAGAAAGCTGGCTTGAGGAAGGATATGCGGCCCCAAAACTACGCTGTCGGTATTAAAGAAGTAATAGAAATGGATAGAGCGACTATTGAAAACCGTTTCAACCTGGAAGGGGAAGAAGGAGCGGCAAGGCTCTTCATGGGAGACGTAACTGCTGGAATGTTTGGAGGAGGTTTTCTTTATACCAACCTGGAGAGCATCAGCCTGGGCTTGGTAGTAAGCATCGAAGCCCTGTCGGAAAACCAAAGGGAGCTTACCGCACCGGAGTTGCTGGAGCGGTTCAAAGAAAGACCGGAGGTCGCCCGTCTCGTCAGGGGGGGAGAAACAGTAGAGTACTCGGCTCACGTCATACCAGAAGGCGGGTTTGACGCCCTTAACTCCCTGTACGGAGATGGCATTCTGGTAGCAGGAGATGCGGCAGGATTCGCTTTAAATATTGGAGTGACCGTAAGAGGAATGGAATACGCCATGGCTAGCGGTTACTACGCGGCTGAGACCGTGTTGCGAGCCCGCGAAAAGGGAGACTACAGTCGGGCTACGCTCAGCCAGTACCAGCGGTTACTGGAGGATTCGTTTGTGCTCAAGGATTTCAGGAACTTTCGTGACGCCTTGTCTGTGCTCGACAATCACCGGTTCTTTCAGTACTACCCCGAACTGCTAGGAAACATATTAAAGGACTTGTACCAGGTCCCGCCAGGTCCGAAAGATAGGTTATACAGTACTATTCGCCGTTATCTAGGGGTAAGAGAGGCTTGCAAGATTCTGGGCGATGTCAGGAGGATGAGGAAGATATGAGCTCAACCCCGGGACTGAAGGGTAAACTTGGGCTTAACGTATTCAAGGAGAGCGGTAAGTCTCACATCCGGATTAGAGAAGGAAAGGAAAAGCATCCGCAGTTAGCAAAGGCAGTATTGGTTTGTCCAGCGGGTCTGTACAGCCAAAACTCCAAAGGAGAGGTAACCCTCAGCTCTGATGGCTGCCTGGAGTGTGGAACTTGCCTCATAGCATGCGGACGGGAGCTGCTTGACTGGGAGTACCCGGAAGGGGGGGCTGGAGTTCAGTTCCGGTTCGGCTAAAGGCTGGTTTCAATGGGAACAGGACAGTTGAGTTTTGCAGGGAGGTTAAAGGATGAACATTGTGGTGGCAATGAAGCAGATACCTGATTTACAGCAGATACGGATAAGGAACAAAAAGCCGCTCTTGGAAGACGTTCCTCAGACTTTCGGTAATATAGATCGAAACGCTCTGGAAGCAGCAGTTCTCATAAAAGAAGAGGTTGGAGGCAGCGTTACGGTAGTGGCGGTAGGTAAGGAAGGTCTCGAGGATACGGTGAAAGAAGCTCTAGCTGCTGGAGCCGACCAAGCTTATCTGATTATTCACGACGAGCGGGAAGGGTTTGAGAGTTCAATTAATGCCAGGTTGATAGCTGAGGCCATTAAGCAACTCGGTTCAGTTGACCTGGTACTGTTCGGCGAAGGTAGCGGGGACAATTATTCTTCACAGGTGGGTTCTAGAGTAGCGGAACTCCTCGACCTGCCGCAGGTAGGGTATGTGGAAAGGATAGAGCTGGCCGAAGGCAAGGTGCTGGTCACGCGTTCGTTGGAAGACGGGCAGGAAGTATTGGAAGTGACTCTACCTGCGGTATTGACGGTCGTGGCTGACCTAAACCAGCCGCGTATACCTTCAGTAACCCAGATACTTAAGGCAGGCAAAAAGCCCAAGAAGACAGTATCCCCTCAGGAGCTGGCAGGTGTGCTTCCTCCGCCCAAGATCAATACCATAAGCAATCTGGCTCCGGAAATCGAGCGCAAGAAGATTCGAGTCAAAAGTGTAGCCGAACTGGTGGAAAAACTGCGGGCCGAGGGCCTGTTGGGGAGGGCGTAACATGGCAGGTACACTCGTGTACAGTCAAAAGACCGAGTTGGCCTTGGAACTGATAGAGGCGGCGCGAGCCTTGTGCCGGGCAGGGCTCGGTAATGAAGTCAAGGCTATAAGTATCAACAACCGCGCTCAAGCTGAAGAACTGGCATCCAGAGGAGTCAACGTGTGGTCGATTAAGGGCGAAGGGGTTGCGATTGCTGATACTGCCGCCTTGGCCTCGGTTATCGCTCAGGTGGCGAAGGAATTAGAGGGCGATGCTATCGTATTGTCCTCGGATCGCAGGGGCAAGGAACTGGCAGGTAGACTGGCGGCAAAGCTCGATGCCGGCTGTTTGACCGACGTTAAAGCAGTGGAGACTGCGGGACAGGAGGTAGGTCTGGTGCGAAATGCCCTGGGGGGGGCTACGGTGGCGGTGCAGACTATAACTAGTTCTCTGAAAGTGGTTGCGTTTGCACCCGGGGCTTTTCCATGCGCGGAGAAGGTTTCGGACAGCGGGATAGTGAACGAACTTGAAATAACTGGGACAAAGGCCACTGTACGGATGATAGAGACCAGACCCAAAGATGCTGAGAGCACGGATATTAGGAAGGCCAAGACCCTGGTGGTGGTGGGACAAGGAGTAGAAGACAAGGAGGACCTGCCGCTCGTAGAAGAGCTGGCCAGCGTTTTGGGGGCCGAAATCGGCTGTTCCAAACCCGTCGCGACGGATAAGAAATGGCTTTCGGAAGATAGGGTGATAGGACTCTCGGGAAAGACATGTCAACCGGAGCTAGCGTTGATCCTTGGGGTGTCGGGCCAGGTTCAGTTTACGGTCGGAATAAGGGAAGCCAAGGTGATAGTCTCAGTCAACAAAGACGAGAACGCCTACATGAACCAGATGGCCGACTACGTACTCGTTACCGATATCAAAAAGGCTTTGCCAGAATTTTTGCAGGCTTTGAGGTAGGGGGTGAGATAACGGTCACTTGCGAAAAGAGGTACGGGCTGTCAGGGGGTTTTATACGGCTGGAACGGATGTAACCGGCCGTGGAGGGAGACCAAGTATTATCACAGGAGGGATTTTCCATGGCGAATGAAGCTGTAGTGTGGAAAAAAGAAGACGGCATCTGTACAATAACGCTTAACCGGCCCCAGGCTATGAACGCCTTGAATGGCGATATGGTCAACGGAATGGTTGCCGCGTTTCAAGACTGCTACGACGAGAGCGTTCGGGCCGTAATCCTTACCGGGGCAGGAAAGGCCTTTTGCCTCGGGGGAGACATCGCTGAAGCTAGCAAATACGGCAATGGGGATTTACAAGCGTTTTTCCGGGATTTCACGGTTCCTTTGGCCAGGGTGATATCTGACATGAGAAAACTTCCCAAACCCATCATCGCTAGCATTAACGGAATATGCGCCGGGGTGGGGATGAGTTTTGCCGCGGCTTGTGACCTGCGGATTTGCCACAATAAAGTGGTTTTCAAGCAGGCATATACCAGCGTGGGGATAAGCCAGGACGCCGGTTTTACTCAGATGATACCGCTCCTCGTGGGTTTCGGCCGGGTTAGTGAAATGATATTCCTGGACGAGGTTATAACGGCAGATAAGGCTTTAGCCTGGGGCTTTGTTAACAAGGTGGTTGCACTGGAAGAGCTCGAACAGGAGACCTTGAAAATAGCCCGGCAGTTAGCCAACGGGCCTACCAAGGCATTTGGGATGTCCAAGGCTTTGATAAACAAGAGTATGCTACCGTTCCTGGAGTGCCAGCTCGAAGCCGAGCGCCACGGGGTCATGACAACTTCTCTTACTGAGGATTACAAGGAAGGCATCGCGGTGTTTACGAGGCAAAAAGCAGCTCCTGAATTCAGAGGGAGATAAGGCAAGGGAGGTAGTCTAGGAACATGAATTGGCAGGAAGATTACAAAAGAAAGCTTACAACTTACGAAGAGGCTGCCAAGGTTGTGAAATCGGGTGACGTAGTAGGAACTGCCTTAGGGACGGGATCCTGTTCCGATAAGATGTTGGACGCGATCCTAGATCGCCATGAAGAACTGGAAAACGTGAAGATTACGGATTCGATTCAAGTTTATCCTTCCAAACTGTATGACCCCAAATTCATGGCTCAGTTGGAGGGTAGGATCACGCACACTCCTATTTTTGCTATAGCTACTGTGAGGAAAATGTACCAGGCCCAACTCTCTGATTTCTGGCCAGCTACCACGATGGACGCGGGGGATAAGTACGGAGAGAGGGTTACTGTATTTGCCCTAATGGTGAGCAAACCTAACAAACAGGGGTACGTGAACCTAGGTCCGACTTGTTTCTACACAGCAGAAAGCATAAGGCTGGGAAGAAAAAGGGGACAGTTGCGCACCGTCATAGCCGAGGTCAACGACCAGATGCCGATCGTCTTCGGCGACAACTGGATGCACATCTCGGAGTTCGATTACATCATCGAACGGTCGGCCCCTATACCGACTTTTAAACGAGGAGAACCAAGCGAAGTTGAACAGCGCATAGGAGAATACGTGCTGGAACTGATAAACGACGGGGATACGGTCCAGATGGGACTGGGAGGTATATCCGAGGCCGTGGCCGCCGGATTGAGGGGCAAACGAGATCTCGGCATCTTGACCGAGATGTTACCACTGGCTCTTCCGCAGCTGGTCGAAGCCGGTATAGTCAACAATTCTCGCAAGCCTTTATTCAAGGGAATCAGTATAGCGTCATTTGTACTCGGCGACCAGGCCTTATATGATTATATCAGCGAAAACCCTAGTTGTCAGCTTTACCCGGCTTCGTACACCAATGATCCAAGGTTTATTTCCCAACACCCTAATATGGTGGCTATGAATACTTCTCTAATGATAGACCTCACCGGGCAGAGCACGTGCGAAGGGATAGGTCATACCATGGTTAGCGGTGTCGGAGGCCAGTTAGACTTCTTGATCGGAGCCTATTGGTCGGAAGGCGGAAAAGGCATCAACATGTTAAGCGCTGCTCGTACCATGCCTGACGGCAGACTGGTTTCCAGCATTGTTCCGGAATTACCGCCGGGTACGCCGGTGAGTGTACCCCGGACTTTCACCAATTATGTTATCACCGAATACGGGATTGCCAAGCTTAAGTATAAGAGTAGAAGGGAACGAGCACTGGAATTGATATCCATTGCTCATCCCGATTTGAGAGGAGAACTGATGGACAGTCTCAGAACCAAGTTCTACATGAGTTCTGGGAAATAAGGCTAGTCAAGGCAATTTAATAGGTGAGCGTTTATTGACGCTGGCGGTTCAGTTACCTGGCTTTATATGAGGATACTTCCCCCTCCTTTTCAGCCATTAGCCAACAATCGGCTATGATACCGCCAGCGCTTTATTTTGGCGATTGGCTTAAGGTATGACCCATGAAACGCGTAACCCAATGACGCTAACCGCTTTCCGTTGTTAATATTGGCATTTTCTACCTGCCTCAGATGGTTTAACAACTTGTAAAAAAGTTCAGCCCTAGGGAAGGACAGTAGGATAAGGGCTGCCACAAATGCAATGATTCATGATAAGTCAAAACAAGAACTCTTTTACAGAACAAAGAGAGAAATACTCGGTTTCAGCAAGGACGACACTGTTCAGACTCTATTACTAGTAGTCCGCGTATACCCGCATTCATAATAGTGCGTTCCCCGCTTTTTCGCATGCAAATACCTATGATAACGCGATGGTAAAGGATCCCAGTTTCGATCTTGTGACCTTGCGTTTCGAAAACGAAACTATTTCGCTTATGATGGTAAAGAATTCTCCGCTCTTTGGTCATCCAATGCCTTGTCGTAACCTGATCCCGTTCCCAAAACAGGGCTTCTCGCAGCACATCCATGTCTGAATTCCGACGGTTCAAACTAGATATTCAACTCCGACTAGGTTGGCACATTTATTGCATGACCGATATCTGAAGATGTTTTGTAGTAGTACACGCTAGACTGTCACAGGGAGGGGAGATATGCAATATCTAGCTTGAGCCGTATAAGAATAACTGTGAACGGCTAAGATACGCCTTTTGAATTGGTCATCGTAATGCCCAACTTTTGTAAGAAAAGGAGGTACAAGCAAAATGCAAGACGTTTATATCATTGGGGTAGGAATACTTCGTTTCGGCAAACACAAGAATGAAACCGTACGTTCCATGGCAGAAAAAGTCATAATCAACGCACTAGAAGACGCTGGCATTGATAAAAAAGACCTGCAGGCAGGCTATTTTTCAAACTCGTTTTGGGGCTTGTTTGACGGGCAACACTCCATTCGGGGACAGGTAGTTTTCAGAGGCATGGGCATCGATAAAATCCCGGTAGTCAACGTTGAGAACGCATGTGCGGGGGCTTCTTCA
Source organism: Syntrophothermus lipocalidus DSM 12680 (assembly GCF_000092405.1). Lineage (NCBI taxonomy): Bacteria > Bacillati > Bacillota > Clostridia > Eubacteriales > Syntrophomonadaceae > Syntrophothermus > Syntrophothermus lipocalidus. The sequence goes on from NC_014220.1 coordinate 465,471, forward strand.
GCGCTTCACCTTGCCTATACGGCGGTGAGGGCAGGTATGGTTGATGTGGCTATCGCTGTGGGTTCGGAGAAACTGACGAGTTCAGACAAAGCCAAGTCTCTCCAGTCTTATTCTGCTTGTATGGACGTGACTAATATCGAAGGTACTCTCAATGGTCTAATGGGATATGGTCGAAACCTTACGATAGAGCTGCCGCCCGAAGACGAAAATGCACAGCGTAGCGTCTTCATGGACATTTACGGAATGATGGCAAGGTGGCACATGAACAAGTATGGGACGACCCAAAGGCACTTGGCAGTTGTGGCATCCAAGAACCATTTCCACGCTTCGCTCAATCCATATGCACAATATCAGAACGTGATGTCAGTTGAAGAAGTAATGAACGACGTTCCCGTCATTTACCCGTTGACTCGGGCGATGTGTGCCCCGGTAGGAGATGGCGCAGCCGCTGCAATCGTGTGTTCCGAGAACTTCTTAAAGAAACATGGAAAGGGAAGAGCGGTTAGAATCCGGGCATCGGTTTTGGTTCAAGGCTCGGACCGAGATTACGACGGAGAAGATATCGGCGAGCGGGTTGGTAAGCTTGCGTATAATGCAGCCGGAGTTGGTCCTGAAGACATTGACACCGCAGAGCTGCATGACGCTACCGCCTATGGAGAACTGCACCAATGTGAGTGTATGGGGTTTTGCCCGCCTGGGGAAGGGGGGCCGTATGCAGAATCTGGCGCTACTAAGCTAGGTGGAGACAGGCCTATCAATACTAGCGGTGGCCTGGAGGGTAGAGGACATCCAATCGGCGCTTCTGGACTTGCCCAAATTCACGAGCTTGTGACTCAGCTTCGGGGAGAAGCAGGGCCCAGACAGGTAGAAGGTGCGAGAATCGCCTTAGCACAGAATGGCGGAGGCAGCATAGGAATTGAGGAAGCGGCAATGTGCATCCATGTTCTGGAAAGAGTATAGCTGTGAACAGTGTCCATCTCGCCGCGTAAACTGCGGCGAGGTGGCGATGAAGTAAGCGGTTAGCGTAGCCCGAACGAAAGGAGGAATAAGATGAAAGACGTGGTCATAGTGTCCGCCTGCCGGACAGCTATAGGAACCTTTGGGGGTTCGTTGAAGGACCTAAATGCTCCGACCCTGGCGAAGGTAGCCATGCGGGGAGCAATCGAGAGGGCAGGGATAGATCCGGGGCTAATTAATGATGTGCGCTTTGGTTGTGCGTTTGAACATCCTGACAGCAATAACGTAGCTCGTGTCGCAGCGCTGTTAGCAGGAGTACCTGCTGAGACATCGACTGCGGTGACGATAAACAGGGTTTGTGTGTCGGGAATGGAAGCGGTTGTATCGGGTATGGCCATGATCCAGGCAGGCCTTGTCGATGTGGTTTTGGCCGGTGGGGTGGAGCACATGTCAGGTGTCCCGTTTAGCGTTCTAAATGCCAGGTGGGGCTGTCGCCTTCAGGATTCGGTTTTTGTCGATAACCTGATTCACGGGTTATACGGCGGGTCAAAGTTTTTGCCAGGGCCGGAAAACGGTCCGGTCAAGGAAGGTCCCATTCTGGAGGCGGGTCGAGGTAAGCCTTATATTATGGGTTACACGGCGGAGTTATTAGCCCAATACTGCAATATCAGTCGCGAAGCGATGGATGAAGTTGCCCTGCGGAGCCATAACAACGCAGAGCGCGCCACAAAGGATGGATCGTTTCGAGAGGAGATTGTTCCAGTTGAAATCCCACAGAAAAAGGGGAAGGCTCCCTTAGTGTTTGACAAGGATGAGCATTTTAGACCAGGCGTTACTATGGAACAACTTGCTGCTTTACCGCCGGCTTTTGTCCCCAAGATCGGAAAAGTAACGGCAGGCAATGCTTCCGGGATGAATGACGGAGCCGCAGCTATGGTAATAATGTCGGCTGATAAGGCTAGAGAATTAGGGATGAAACCAATTGCCAGAATTAAGGCGGTCGGCTACGGAGGATGCCATCCATCTATCATGGGATTGAGCCCGGTTCCGGCTATAAAGAATCTGCTGTCAAAATCGGGGCTTAAATTAGAAGATTTTGAACTCATAGAAATTAATGAAGCATTTGCGGCTCAGTATCTCGCCGTTGAGCAGGAATTGGGCTTAAATCGCGAGATTACCAACGTCAATGGATCTGGGATCGGTTTGGGGCACCCGGTTGGAGCTACCGGATGCCGGATTATGGTGACGCTGCTGTATGCGATGAAAAAGAGAGGCAAGACACTGGGGTTAGCAAGCCTGTGCGGCGGCGGCGGAGTATCGATGGCGGTCGCTTTGGAGATGGTTTAAAGAAGTAGAAACAGGCGGCGGCGTTGAAAGAGTTAGAATTAAGCATAGGGAGGTGAATGCCTAATGCTGAGTGATTTAAAGGGAAAAGTCGCAGTGGTAACCGGTGGTGCGGATGGAATTGGAAAGGCGTCGGCACTGAAGCTGGCCCAAAGCGGAGCTGACATAGTTATTGCGGACAAAAACCTGGATGGGGCTACCAGGGTGGCAACAGACATTAGAGGTATGGGCAGGAGAGCCACGGCAATAGAATGTGATCTATGGGAATATGATTCGGTTAAGAATATGGCAGATAAGGCGATTGCCGAGATGGGGAAAGTAGATATCTTGGTTGCCAGCGGGGCTACTACTGTAAAATACGCGAAGTTCTTCAGAGACCTCGATCCTCATGACTATGCAGGTTGTCTTAATTCACAGCAGTTTGCGCGCTTATATGCTATCCGGGCTTTGTTAGATCACATGATAGAGCAGAACTACGGCAAGATCGTGATCGTTACCAGCGACGCGGGGAGAACTCCAACGCCGAGAGAATCGATGATAGGTTCGGCTGCGGCAGGTTTGATACTGGTGACAAAGGCGTTAGCAAAAGAATTTAGCAGCTGGAATATACGCGTAAATGGAGTGTGCTTGACGGTGATTCAAGGGACTCCGGCCTTTGATGCGGTGATGGGAACCGATGCCAAACATGTTTTTCAAAAGGCTGTAGAGCGAGCTCCTTTCGGTATCCCAACTGCGGAAGATGTAGCTGAGGCCGTATTGTTCATGGCTTCGCCTGAGACAGATGTAATTACAGGTCAGGTTATCAGCGTAAACGGGGGACTGTCCTTCGGAGGGTAAAAGGCATAGAGGTTTACAGGGCCAAAACTTAAGAGTTGCCTCATACACACCATAGGTGGAAGTGATATTGATGCAGCCGTATCTAAGGAGGTGCTTGAATGTATGAGTTTTAGCGAAATTCTCTCCAATTTGTCAAAGATAGCGGAACAGGCCTATGAAAAGGCGAAGCAGTGGAAGGCGGAGCATGGCGGTAAAGTAGTGGGTTTGTGCGGGATGCACTATCCCGAAGAGTTGGTTCACGCGTCAGGGGCTCTCCCAATCATACTTCAAGAGATTGACGAGCCGGTAACGACGGGGCATGCTTATTATTATCCCTTCTTCTGTGGCTTTAGCCGCAGTATTATCGACCAGGCGGCAAAAGGGTATTTAGATTTCTTGGATGGCTTCATATCGGGTGACTACTGCATTCAGGTTGTCGGGGCAGGGGAGGCCTTGGGCGTTGTTCTTCGCAAAGCCAGCAATATGTTCTTCCGGTTTCCTGTAGGTAACCAGCCTTGGACACAGGCTGATATAAAGGAAGGTTTGCAAGAACTGAAACGCGACCTAGAAAAGTTCGTAGGTCACGAAATCACGGATGAGTCTATTCGGGAAAGTATTCGTGTCTATAACAGGAACCGTTCCCTTATGAGGGAGATATACAGAATTAGGGCGTCCAATCCTGAGGCCCTGAGTGCGAAGGACTTGGTGACAATAGTAAAGACCAGCATGATTATGCCGAAGGAGGAGCATAACGCAATTTTGCAGGAGCTTTTGAAAGACTTGCCCAGCAGGGAAACCCGTGCGGACCAGGAAGGATTACGTGTATTCGTATCGGGCAGCCTGTGTGGGGCTCCCAAAGTCGATATACTAACCATGCTGGAACAGACTGGTGCTGTAGTTGTGGATGACGATCTCTTCCACGGATACAGGTATATCAACACCGACATCGATATTGATGGAAATACGGATCCGCTAAAAGCTATTGCATCTTTCTATATCGCAAAGAACGCCAAGGTACCATGCCCGACCCGGGTTGATCCTACGACCAGTTGGCAGCAGTATTTGGTAAACGCGGCGAAAGAGCACGGAGCTGGTGCGATTATCATCTTGATGGCAAAATACTGTGAACCGCATATGTTCTTCTATCCTGATATCAAAGAAACATTGGAAGAAGCGGGGATTCCTCATCTCTTAATTGAGGTGGAACATGAAGTTGTGTCACTGGAAAGTCTGAGGACGAGGATAGAGGCCTTTGTGGAGATAGTCGAAATTGAGGCTCTTAAGAAGGGCAAGGCTGAGGCTTCTAGGTAGGAGGGAGTGAGACGAATGAGTACGGCAGAACCGAAGAAGGCTAATCGCGTAAAATCGGGCAAGCTGGTTAACAAGCTCGTAAACGAATACTGGGAAGACCTGATACATGCCAAAGAAGCGGGCAAACTAGTGGTCTACACTACAGGACTACCTATCGGCCCGTTCATGGCAGCACAAGACATGGCCTGGATACATGGCGAGGGTTACGGGGCCCGCGTTGCCGCCAGGCATGAGGAGAAGGAACCGCAGATTTATGCTGAGAGACGGGGATATAACCGGGAGATCTGTTCATATGCCCGAACCCAGCTAGGCTGTGTGATGTTCGCCGAAAGAGGTATTCCTGAGGATCTACCTGCGGGTCCCATCGCAGCTCAGATACCTCCGCCGGACGCTATCGTTACTTGTTATCCCGGCTGTTCCAGCGGACCACAGTGGGACTGGTCTATTGAACGGCTATGGGGGAAGAAAATACCATGGTTCAACGTTGTTATACCGTATCACATGGGGCGCAACGGCTCCGGCTACATGAGCGGTCAGGAGTTCCAGGACGAGGTTGCATATATAGTGAGGCAGTTCAAGGATCTCATCCGGTGGTTGGAAGAGCTCAGCGGTCGTCCATACAACTGGGACAAGTTCTGTGAACTGATGGCGGTCACTAAGAAAGTTGGAAAGCTCCGCATGGAAGCCATGGAGCTAGCAGGTAAGACCGTCCCTTCACCCGCGAGTTTCTTCGATTGGAGTCAATTCATCGCTCCAGTGAATTACCTTACAGCGTGGCCGGGGACAATAGAGTGTATGCAAGCAGTTAAAGAAGAAGTTCAGGAAAGGATAGCCAATGGAGTAACGGCGGTTCCGAATGAAAAGTACCGGCTCTTCTGGGAAGGAATAATGAACTGGAACAAGCTAGGGTGGATGGCGAACAAGTTTGCGAATTACGATGCGTGCGTGGTGGCTGGCCGGTATACTCATATGGCTTTCTGGCAGGAGCCCGACGTGATTGATCCAGAGGATCCCCTCGAAGGGATAGCTATTAACCACCTGGAATGCCAGCTTAACCTAGGATATCCTATCACTATCGAGAGGATGAAGAAGCTCTGCCGGGAATATGCCATCGATGGGGTGATTCTCCACGGGGCTAGAACTTGCCGTTCCTTCGCCCGGTCACATTATTTGATGGCCGAGGAATTGATGAGGACTATGGGGATACCCAGCACCATGTTCGAGGGCGATATGGTTGATGAGTCGTTCTACATCGACGAACTCGTCAACACGCGTATTGAGGCGTTACTCGAAACACTCGAAGCCAAGAAGAGCAGGAACTAATAAACACACAATTAGCTAACCCCCCCTTAAATCCATGAATTTGTCCGGGGTTCCTTCTCGCCCCGGATGAATTCTGGATTAACAAATAGATTTACGGGTGGCGGAAGAAGATTAGACCTTCGAGCAGACAAATTTGTTTTAACGAAGGAAGGAACAGCATGGAAAGTAGCCAGGATGCGATTAATATGGATAAGGGGCATGATGTACGCGAAGGCGCTTATGTCCTAGGAGTGGATAGCGGTTCTTTGACGGCCAAGGCTGTAATAATGAACCGGGATAGGGAGATTGTTGCGCATAGCGTGGTGCAGCTAGAAATCGTCAGCCTAGAGGCAGTGAAGGAAGCAGTGAACAACGTATTGAGTTCGGCCGGTTTGGATATGAGCGATATCGCCTATGTGGTAGCTACAGGCTACGGGCGGCGCAGATATGATTTTGCCGATAAGACCGTAACCGAGATAGGCTGTCACGCCAAAGGGGCACACTACCTGCTTCCGGAGGTTAGAACTGTTATCGACATCGGGGGACAGGACAGCAAAGTGATAGCCGTTGACGAAGAAGGGAACCCAACTCACTTTGCGATGAATGACAGGTGCGCCGCTGGTACCGGAAGGTTTCTGGAGGTAATGGCGAGTGCTCTTCGTGTGCCGCTGGAAGCGATTGGGGAGATGTCCTTGAAGGCGCGGCAGAAGCTGACGATAAGCAGTATCTGCACGGTTTTTGCGGAAACGGAAGTAATATCGTTGGTGGCAGAAGGGCACAGCAAAGAAGATATACTTGGAGCCCTTCACGCATCTATCGCTAGCCGGATTGCCGGGTTGGTTGCCCGGGTTGGGCTGCGGGAACCGGTGATGATGACGGGAGGAGTCGCCAAGAACGTCGGTGCCGTTCGAGCTATAGAAGGGGAGTTAGGGGTGTCGATAACTGTCGCCAGGGATCCCCAGATAGTTGGAGCGCTCGGAGCGGCGCTTTTTGCATTGGATTTTGTGGAAGGGATGTCCGGGTTAAAACTCAGGTAGACGTTAATAAAAGCCACGAGTGATGTTTAGATGCCTGGTGAAGTCTTTATTAAGTGAGGTAAGCTTACACTGTAACGAGGACTAGAACGTATGATTAGAAAGAGCAGCGTTCGATGAAATATATGGATTGTCGGAAAGGGGTCGATAGAATGGCCGGGCCTTTGAGCGGCTTAAAAATCCTTGATTTTACGACATTGCTACCCGGGCCTTACGCTACGATGAACTTGGCAGACATGGGGGCAGAGGTGCTGAGAATAGTCTCAGGTTCGAGGCCTGATCTGGTTGATTTAATGCCCCCATTTGTTCCGGGGACTAAATTATCAGCTGCATCATGTCAGTTAGGAAGAAACAAGAAGGTTATGACCTTGAATTTGAAGGACGAACGGGCAGTGCAAGTGATCCACAAGCTTATAACTGACGCTGGTTACGATATCGTAATCGAACAATTTCGCCCGGGAGTGATGGAGAAGTTCGGGCTTGACTATAAAAACCTCAGGGCAGTAAACGAACGGTTGATATACTGTTCATTGACCGGTTACGGGCAGACGGGTTCCATGAGGGATAAGGCTGGCCACGACCTTAACTATGTGGCCCTTTCAGGCATAGCGTCTTACTCCGGGAAGAAGGATTCGGGGCCACCGGTTTTGGGTATTCAGATAGCGGACGTTGCTTCTGGAGCAAACAATGCTATAATCGGAATTCTGGCGGCCGTGATACACAGGCAAAACACCGGGCGTGGCCAGTACATTGATGTATCGATGACCGACGCGTTAATCGCCTTCCACGCTATGCAGGGTGCTGCTTTCCTGGTGGACGGCAAAGACATCGGGAGAGAGGAAACGTTTACGAACGGCGGTGGCCTTTATGACTATTACGAGACCAAAGATGGCCGGTATTTGGCCTTCGGAGGCGCTGAGCCGCAGTTTATTAGAGCCTTCTTGGAGGCTATAGGGAGACCGGATTTAGTTGAAGAGGGGCTCAACATGCAGACTGGTGCCCAGGTAAAGGGAGAAGTGAGAGAGGTAATAAAGACTAAGACACTTGACGAGTGGAAGGCCGTATTCGATTCGGTTGATGCCTGCTGCGTGCCGGTGCTTACTTTATCGGAAGTGTTTGCAAGCGACCTAGTTAAAGGTCGAAACATGGTGGTCGAAGTACCCGGCCCCAATGGTATCACAATTAAGCAGATCGCTTGTCCTATTAAGTTTTCAGAGTCATGTCCCGAATACCACCATTGTGGGGTGCCGAAAGATCAAGCCAATACCGCGGAAATAATGCAGAATCTAGGGTACTCTTTGCAGGAAATTGAGGAATTTACCAAGACGGGTTTGTTTAGCTAAGCGACTCTCATTGACCAGATAGGCTACAGTTCTTGCGCGCGTGGGTTGGGAACGTGGAAGGCGGTAAACAGAGGAGCAACACGTTCAACTCTGAACTGATTGGAGGGGTCTGCGGAGTGCAGTATGAGGAAACTGAAAATCGCGGGCTCGAGGAGAGGTTATTTAGTCTTGTAATGGACCGATGTAATCGGGTAAGGGGATTGAATACCTTCGGTTTAAAAATGACCTATCTAGGTAATGGAACGGCTGGATTGAAAATGGTGGTGGGAACAGAGTTTTCCAATGCCCATGGGAGAACTCACGGGGGATTAGTAGCAGCCGCTCTTGACACGGCGATTGGAGTGGCTGTATGGACGCTTGGTTATGATGTGGTTACCTTAGAGATGAATCTGAACTATATTGCTCCCGTGGAGGTAGGCGATGTCGTTACCTGCGACGGATGGGTGATTCATAAAGGAAAGACCGTCGTAGTTGGCGAGGGAGAAATGCGCGACGGAAACGGCAAACTAATGGCTAAGAGTCGTATGACGTTTTATAGAGTGGGTGAATTGGCAGGTGAAGATTATTAGGAGGGGACCAACATATGAACGAGCTGAGAAGGGACTACGTAAAAAACCGGTGGGTATCCATATCGTCGGCTCTAGGCTGGAAACCAAAGGATTTTCCAACGATGAAAGTAAGTGCCGAGGCAGGGCAGTCAGGGTTTTGCCCGTTCTGTGAGGGGAATGAAGAAGTAACCCCTCCCGAGATTGCAGCATTTCGAAAAGAGGATTCGCAAGTAAACGGCCCTGGTTGGTTGGTTCGGACTATTCCCAACAAATTTACCGCTTTTTCCATGGAAGGCAGTTTGGAAGAAAGAAAGAGTGGGGTATTCCACAGATGCAATGGGCTTGGCAAGCACGAGGTGGTAATCGAAACACCGTTACATGGTATTGATTTCCACGATTTAGACATGGAGCACATGGAAATGACTGTGGCAATGTTCAAAATGCGTTATAACGACCTGGCTAAGGATGAACGGCTAAAGTATATTCAGATTTACAAGAATCGCGGGATGTTTGGGGGTGCTTCTCTCGGACATACCCATAGCCAGATAATAGGACTTCCCTTTGTTCCACAAGAAAACGCAGGTTTGATCCAATACTATAAAGACCATGGAGAATGCTTGATATGTACTATGTTGAAACAAGAACTGGAGGCCGAAGAGCGGATTGTCTATCAGGACGAACATTTTGTGGTTTTCTGTCCCTATGCCTCACGGTTCGCCTATGAAACGTGGATTGTCCCGAAGCGCCACACGGAGCATTTTGGCGATATCGCTGAACCGGAAGAAAAAGCTCTGGCGGTGCTGTGTAAGAGGATCAGCTTGGCTGTTGTAAGCAGTCTAAATAACGCTTCGTATAACTTTATTATCAACACGGCCCCTGTTGTGAAGTCGCCGTATGAACCTGGCTATCACTGGTATATGGAGTTCACTCCCCGCCTGTTGGTGTCACACGGTTTTGAGATAGCTACGGGGGTTTATATGAATCCCGTTCCTCCGGAAACTGCAGCCTCGACCATAAGAGAGGCCTTGAGTGAGTAAGTTTCGGTGGTAGCGGAGACTTGGCACTGGCATAATCCTACGAACTCCCTGGGGTCTGGGCTGAGCAGGCGACCGTGATTAAGTCCCACCTTTCGCATCACAAGGGTGCGGAGGGTGGGCTTTGAATTGAGGGGTTTAACGAAGCCAACGAGACAATCTGGTTACTTTATGTGAGGTGATTTAGGAATGACGGGTATCGCCATCGTCGGAGGAGGAAAAGGTGGAACTTCAATTCTTAAGGCCTTTGATTGCATTGAGGGGTTTAGCATAGTCGGAATCTGTGATATAGATACGAACGCCCCAGCTATGCAACTGGCCCGAGACCGGGGAGTTCCTACTTATTCGGAAGTGGAAACGCTTCTAAGACAGCCCGGTCTTGATGTTGTAATCGAAGCAACAGGCAGCGAAAAAGTGCAGCGATTAATATATGAGAAAAAGAGGGAGACGTGCTCGGTAATCGATGCCAAAGGGGCTGATTTCTTGATGACCTTGACGGCAGCCCACGAGAAAATGGTGAGGAAAGTTAACAGCAAGAAGGAGACCTTCGAGGGTTTAGCCTCCTTTTTGACACGAACCTACGAGGGCGGAGTGGTCTACTTTACGACAGACCTGGAACGATACGATTTCGTTGAGTCTACAGATATCAATATTTCCAAAGTGAAGGTAGGAGAAAAGTTCCTGCGAGACGGATACATAGACCGGTGTATTAATACTAAAAAGCAGGTAAAGGGGGTTATAGACGCCAAGGTTTACGGGATACCGCTTAAGATATGGGTAAACCCGATTTTCGAGGACGACGGACAAGGCCAGGTACTCGGTACCTACGGGGTTATGGTTCCCAAAGTGCACCCGGTAGCCCGAGCCTTCGATGTATTTGCGCCCATCGTTATTCAGTCTAACGTTGAGGGAGCTCAGGTTATGGTAACCGACTTGGAAAAGGTTACGCACAGCATGTCTAGTAAAAAGTTCAGCATCGAGGAGATGTCGGTCGGAAACCCGATTAGAGAAGGAGATGCCGGATGGAGAGTCGTGACCACTGGGTCCACAATTGTGGACGATATTGAAAGCAAACGATATGGGGCTTTCCGCATGATTGGGATTCCTTTATTTGATGAGGAAACTGGTGATGTGGTAGGTGCTTTTGGCATTGCCACCCCGCGAATCCTGGCTAAAAACCTGAAGGAGATGGCTACGATATTGAAAACAAATGTTGAAGAGATTGCCCTGGCGATGGAAGAGATAGCAGCCTCGGCCAGCGAGATAAACGTTAATGAAAGCAACCTCGCAGACGTAATTAAGGAAGTTCAGGGGATTTCCAGCGAAATAAACGAGATACTCAACTTTATTCGTAGCGTGGCTGACCAGACCAAAATGCTGGGTTTGAACGCGGCCATCGAAGCCGCTCGGGCCGGAGAACACGGACGCGGGTTTGGAGTGGTGGCCGAGGAGATCCGAAACCTGTCTGATCAGTCAAAGGAAACGGCTGAACTAATTCGAAAGCTAACGCGGGAAATAGGAGAAAAGGTAAGCAAGGCAGGAGAGGCTTCGGTAAACAGCGTAAAACAGAGCCAGGAACAGGCAGCAGCTACACAACAGGTTACCGCCTCCGTTATGGAAATGGCCAATATGGCCGAGAGACTAGCAGAAATGGCAAAATCACTATAGAGCAAGACGTTGGCAATGTCCAGTTATCGGGTACCGCACTATTTATTTACTTTGATTAGGACTACGTTTATGCGGATAGCCTCACGGTCCGGAGTTCTCCGGTTTTTGTACCTGGCAGAAAGATTGGTTCGAAGTCGAAGATTCCAAGAGTTTTTCGAATCTAGATTTAGATTAATAGTGGTGATGGCGCCCACCTGAGCCTTTACAGGCTCAAACGGCTAAGTAGCTAATGGCTCCTGTTAGATTTGACAGGGGCTTTCTTTATTAGGGGACGAGCCTTTTTGATGAAGTAGGAAGTTGCCAGAAGACATTTGGAGGTGAAAAACCGAGATGCAGACGGAAAAGAAACTTCTGGAAGAGGCCCGAAAAATACTGGATGAGGTGGAGTCTGCCTGTAAGGACTTCGGCTTGAGTTCTCTTAAGAAAACCGTGAAAAGTATACAAAACTTTACTGAACAGAACCAATACCTGGATGTTGCGGTTTTGGGCTCATTCAAGGCGGGCAAAAGCTCGTTCTTGAACAGTCTTATCGGGCGTCCCATACTGCCGGTGGGCAATATCCCGGTCACGTCGGTGATAACCAGGATAAGATACGGGCGCCAGGAAAAGGTCACCGTTTCTTTCCTGGACGGAACCAGCCGAGAGATTCCAATCGATGAGATTCAGGACTTCGTTTCCGAATCGGGAAACCCGGGCAACGAGAGGGATGTCTTCTCGGTCGACATCGAGGTACCAACCCTGGAGGACTTCAAGGCCATAAGGCTGGTCGACACCCCCGGGATCGGCAGCGTATGGCAGCACAACACGGAAACCACCACCGGGTGGTTCCCGGAAACGGGAGGGGTCTTGTTCCTGATCAGCGCCGAAAGGCCGATATCGGAAAGCGAACTGAACTTCTTGAAAGAGACCTATTTGTATACCCCGGAAATCGCCGTGGTGATCACTAAGGTAGACCTTTTCGGCGAAGACCAGCTGAAGGACATCGAAACGTTCACCGCCGAGGTGCTGAAAAGGAACTTCGAAGGAGTTTTTCCCATCTACAGGCACTCGGCCTACCAGAACGCTGACCGCTACAACCGGGAGTTGAAAGAGAAGGTGCTTTTCCCCCTGGCTCAGAACCGTATCCACGTCTTCTTCAAGATACTCTCGCATAAAATGTCTACGCTGGTCGAAGCCTGCATCTCTTATCTTGAGATAGCCTACGAGGCGTCGACCAAAATGGAGGCAGAAAAGCAGAAGATAAAAGAAATCATTCTAGACCAGCATCTCAACTCGCACTTCGTCCGCCGGGAGCTTACCTTGATCATCGCCAGCTACAAGGAAAAGACCAGGGAAAGCTTGAGGACCTACTTTGAGGCCTTCCGGAGCGGAATAGAACTCAAGATAATCGATGAATACAACACTGCCTTCGAAACCTTTAAAGGGAACCTTTATGAGGTAACTAGGCAGTTTGAAAAATGGCTGGCTCAAGCCCTGCACACCGAACTCAGCGAGATCCTGGCCCAGGAAGAAAAGTCGTTCGAGCTGCTGAATGCCGTCAAGAAACACCTCTCGTTCTACCTCAAGTCTTTCCGGGAGAGGCTAAGCGAGAACCTGGAACGGGTTTTGGGGGTCAAAATGCGGGCCGAAGAATGGGAGATGACGCTGGGCGAAATGAAAAAGCCCAACATCTCCATCAGCAGGTCTTTCGACTTCCACCTGGACCTGCTCTGGTTCTTCTTCCCCATGTTCATCTTCAAAAACGTTTTCCGCCGGTACTTCTTGAAACAGATACCGTATGAGGTTGAAAAGAACATCCACCGCCTCACTTCGAACCTAACCGAAAGGATCAACAAGGAGATGGATAACCTTTTGAACCAGGCACTTGCCTACATCAACGAAGAGCTGCGGATGGTCGAAAGCCTGCTGTCAGAAGGCAAAGGCGACAGTAGCTATATCAGGGAAAGGATAAACCGTCTTAAGGCAACCAATTATCGCCTTTATGACCTGTACGCGCACTTGACACTAGCTAGTGGTGAGGGGGCCAGGGAGCCTAGTGCCCGTTCAAAATAATTATCGTGACCATCTTTACCTTGATGGAGTTCTTATGTTAGGATTCAATCTGCCGACGGGATTTTGATATAGAAAACTACGAAACCGCTGCCAGCTCGCATACTCAGGCAGCGGTTCATTTTTGCAATGATGGGTTACACGAGTGAAACTTCCTAGCCTGATTATGAAGCGAAAACAGGCCGGATATCAATAATGCCCCGCTCGGTGAAGTGATATCAGAAGCTAGAGTTTGAGCCGGGGAAGCATTGGCACCGTTCTTGCATAAGCATCGAAATGAAACGACGCAATTAGACATTTTGGGACTGAGGAATCTAAAAGGAGCTCCTTTAAACCAGGCTGTGTGAGGAGGCTGAGAGCGGATCATAATAACTAGAAACAAAGAGCACGGTGAAGCAAAGGAGATACAGGAAGTTTGTGAATCCCCACTTAGTGAATGATCGTTGACAGGGCCATCGCCAAAAAGTTTCTTGAGGAGGGAATAATGTGAGCGAATTTCAGGGAGAAATTATTGCTAACGGTATTCTTCAGAGAAAGTCCGCATTATATCGCGAAAGACGTTTAACCGAATCATTTTGGTCGGGAGAAACTCATCATGTGCTGTATCATACTACCATTCCGTTCTGGCTAAGAAAGAATGCATTTGAAGTTCCGGATCGCCTGGCACTGATCGAGGGCATTCCTGATGCGAGCAAACGCAGGACCTGGACATATGCTGAACTCCTAAGGGACGCCGAGCGCATAGCCCATGCGTTGCTCAACAAGTATAAGCCCGGAGACCGAATTGCCATCATGGCGCCCAATATTGTGGAATGGGCCTTAATGCAATACGGTATTGCCATGGCGGGTATGGTTAGGGTCACGGTTAACCCGGCTTATCATGCTCGGGAAATCGAGCACATCCTGAAGACGGCTGGAGTATCAGCAATCTTTACTATGGAAGAGTATCGCGGGAACCGAATGATGGACACCATTGAATCTATACGGGAATCATTACCTTCTTTACAAGACGTGTATGATCTGCAGAAGTTGGATGAGTTCATGAACACCGGTAAACCGGTAGGACTGCCTGAGGTCAAACCGGAAGACCTGGATGTAATCATGTTTACATCAGGTACTACCGGGACCCCGAAGGGAGCCATGCTAAACCACTTTGGCATGACCAACAGCATTAGATTCATGGCTATACGTGCGGGCTTGGAAGTTGGTGGTGTGTGGGTTAACGTGATGCCCATGTTTTTTATGGGAGGAAATGGATTCGCGGCTCTGGGAACGCTGCAGCAGCAAGCCACACACGTGCTGGTTGTAGAATTTGACGTGCCTCTATTCCTGTCTCTGATGGAAGAGTATAAGGGAACGTTTTCACTGCTCGTTCCGACGATGATGGAAGCTATATTGGCCTACCCCGACCTGGGCAAATACGATCTTTCTTCTTGGAAGTATATACTTTCCGGGGCCTCCAAAGTCGAGGCAGACCTGGTGCGACGCCTTAAAAGTATCTTAAACTGCGATATTTCCATCGTCTGTGGCCAGACCGAGGCACATGGCGGTTATACCCAAACCTTCCGTGATGATTCACCCGAAGACCAGGCTGAAACCATCGGGCAACCCTATCCTATGATAGACTTCAAAATCGCAGACAAGGAAACCGGTGCAGTTGTTCGGATCGGAGAAGAGGGAGAAATCTGTATTCGCGGTTACCAGGTAATGCAGGGTTATTACAACGACCCACAGGCTACAGCAGCTGCGATTGATGAGGAAGGATGGCTACACAGCGGAGATTTGGGCGTCATGGACGAACGCGGCTTCGTCAGATTTACTGGCCGTTTAAAGGACATGCTCATTCGTGGCGGGGTAAATATCTATCCGGCGGAAATCGAGAACCTGCTGAAAGAGCACCCGAAAGTGGATAAGGTGGCTGTAATAGGTGTACCCGATGAGTATTGGGGCGAGCAAGTTGCGGCGATAATCATTCCAAAATCCTTCGACGACCTGCCAACGTTAGAGGAGCTGGACAAGTTCTGCCTGGACAATATAGCCCGTTTCAAAAGGCCGCGTTATTACGCATTCGTAAAAGAGTTTCCTATGACGGCAACCGGTAAGCTTCGCAAGTTCAAGCTTAAAGAAGACGTAGCGAGCGGTGCGATACAGCTTGAATCACTCGCGAACGCCCAAGAATAACAAATGAAGAATGTTTCATCTAGCTTGACATCATGCGATTTTCATACGTGAGAGAGGAGGAGTAAAAAATGTCACAACAAGGATGGGCATCTCCAGGACCGGCTGCGATGGCGGCTCTAGGCGTAGCAGCGATAGGATTTGGGTTTTCTTTCTTGGGTAAAGTCCCATTAGAAGGTGTCCCTTTATTAGCAGGCTGGTTAGTAGCAGCGTTCATCGTACAACTCTTGACAGCAATAGTTGAATTGAAGGAAGGGCACATGACCGGAGGCAATGTGATGTTGTTTTTCTCAGCTTTCTTCATGCTGGCAACAGGTATAGGAATGTACGTCAAGTATCTGATGATTGGGAAGGGTGTAATCCCTTATACCGTGGTAGAAGGCTACCTGTGGATGTCGGGAGCATTATTCCTGACTCTGCTTACGCCGGCTTATGCGAGAGGAAGCAGCGCCCTCATGTTTATCATGGTATGCTTGGTTGACGTTGCACTGTGGATGATAGTCGGGATGGATACGAAATGGTTCGGAAATCCTGAGATTCTGAAACCGCTTGCAGGGTATCTGTTGATTCTGGTAGGTTTGTGCGGCAATTATCTCGGAGCAGCGGCTATAGTAAACGGGGCTTTCGGCAAGGTGCTTTTACCAGTACCGGGCCCGGTGGTAAAAGGATAGATATTTACGTGATGCCGCTTCTATTATAGTAAGTAACGGTTCTTCCCGGTTGTGAGAGTCTATCCAGGGATACCAGTTATCCCTGGGTGACTCTCGATTTTTGACCAGGTGTACTTAGTGTGGTGCAACCGGCCACGCACAAAGTAAGAATTTGCTTGTTTCGCGGATATCAATTTTAACTGAAAGGTGGAATCATCGTGTTAAATAACAAACTAGCGACGCTAATGCGTAGCGGCCTACTCAGCCTTATGTTCGTATTGTTTTCGCCGGCAGTAGCGTTTGCAAGTGAAGCCAATTTGAAGATACCGCACTTGAGCCAATCGCAAAACCATCTTCTGCTGGGCGGGATTCTGGTGTGCGTTTTAGGGATGCTTTTTGGCTTGTACCAGTTTATGAAGGTCAAGCAGTATAAGGCCCATCAGTCTATGCTGGATGTGGCTAACACCATCTATGAGACCTGTAAGACCTACCTCATTCAGCAGGGTAAATTCTTGGTTATACTTTTTGCCTTTATAGGCTTTTGTATAGCCTTCTACTTTGGCTTCCTGCAGAATACACCAATTAGTGGGGTATTGCTTATACTGGGTTGGACTATAATAGGCATTCTTGGTTCCTACAGCGTGGCCTGGTATGGCATTCGTATGAACACACTGGCTAACAGCAGGACAGCTTTTGCCGCACTGGAGAGAAAGCCGCTTAAGGTCTTGAACATTGCTCTCGACGCAGGAATGAGTATCGGGGTGCTTCTGGTCTGCGTCGAGCTGATTATGATGTTGATTATCCTGCTGTTCGTCCCTCGGGAATTGGCAGGGGCCAGCTTTATCGGCTTTGCAGTGGGTGAGTCCCTAGGGGCCAGTGCCCTGAGAATTGCTGGCGGGATTTTCACCAAGATTGCCGACATCGGTTCTGACTTGATGAAGATTGTGTTTGGGATTAAAGAAGACGACCCCCGTAATCCAGGGGTAATTGCCGACTGTACCGGGGATAATGCAGGTGACAGTGTAGGACCTACCGCGGATGGATTCGAGACTTATGGGGTCACAGGCGTAGCGCTGGTCACATTCATCGTCCTGGCGGTGGCACCCGCACTACAGACTACCCTTCTTACCTGGATATTTGTAATGCGTGTTTTGATGGTTATTACCTCAGTGGCTTCGTTCTACCTTAACAGAGCTATGAGCCAGGCGAAATACGCCAACAAAGATGAGATCGACTTTGAACAACCGCTGACCAGTCTGGTATGGATTACCTCAATCTTGTCTATCGTTGGTACGTTTGCTGCCAGCTATTACATTTTGGGACCGGGGTCAGGAGCGGCTCCTGAGCTACAGCGACTGTGGGCGGTGTTGGCCGTTATCATCAGCTGTGGTACCCTGGGGGCAGCTCTCATACCTGAATTTACCAAAATTTTTACCAGTCCCAAGTCAAAGCACGTAGCAGAGGTCGTAAAAGCTTCCAGGGAAGGAGGCCCGTCATTGAATATCCTTTCGGGCCTGGTTGCTGGCAATTTCAGCGCGTTTTGGATCGGCATGGTGTTCTTAGTGCTTATGTACATTGCCTACTATGCAAGCGGTCAGGGGTTAAACGAGATTATGATCTATCCCTCCATATTCGCTTTTGGTCTGGTGGCCTTTGGAATGCTGGGCATGGGTCCGGTCACCATTGCGGTTGATAGTTATGGCCCCGTTACCGATAACGCGCAGTCTATCTACGAGCTTTCTCTGATTGAAGCTATTCCCGACGTGGAGAAAGAAATTGAAAGAGATTTCGGTTTCGCTCCGGATTTCGACAAGGCAAAATACTACCTCGAAGCTAACGATGGCGCGGGCAATACCTTTAAGGCAACCGCCAAGCCAGTGCTAATAGGTACGGCTGTGGTCGGTGCCACGACCATGATATTCTCCTTAATTTTGGTTATTCAGAGCGTACTAGGCGTAAAGCCGGAAAGCATTCTTACCATACTGAATCCTTACTGTATCTTAGGGTTCATATGCGGAGGAGCTGTGATCTACTGGTTTACTGGTGCGTCAACGCAGGCAGTCACTACTGGCGCTTACAGGGCGGTCGCATACATTAAGAGAAACATCAGTCTTGATGAAAACGCTAGCCAAAAAGCGGCCACAGAAAAGTCTAAAGAAGTGGTAAGAATATGTACCCAGTATGCTCAATCCGGGATGTTCAACATCTTTATAGCCATATTCTCCTTTGCCCTGGCATTTGCATGTCTGTCAGCGCCGAAGAACTATGAAGCACCGGTAGCGCTGTTCGTGTCCTACTTGATTTCAATCGCAGTATTCGGTTTATTCCAGGCAGTTTTCATGGCTAATGCCGGTGGGTGTTGGGACAACGCGAAAAAGGTTGTAGAAGTCGACCTGCAGGAAAAGGGAACTGAGTTGCATGACGCTACCGTAGTCGGCGATACCGTAGGCGACCCTTTCAAGGATACTTCGGCAGTAGCACTGAACCCGATTATCAAGTTTACGACTTTATTCGGTTTATTGGCCATGGAAATAGCCATATCCGAGTCCTTTAGAGGGGTAGCGCCCGTAGCTGGCGGTGTGTTCTTGATCATAGCTCTAATCTTCGTATGGCGTTCATTCTATGGGATGAGGATACCCACAGAAGGTTAAGGTTCGATTTCTTATAACCGCCAAATAAAAACGAGAAAGCCCGCAGGTATACTGCGGGCTTTCTCCGTTTGGGGGGGAGGGACACCAAAGGGATAAAGGGATGTGTTATAAGAAAATAAAGGTATTTTCTATCTAAATGTTCTCCCTCAAAAAGCGCAAGGCCGTTTTCAAGGAGATATTTTCCAATTCCAGTCCTTCGACTTTTGCTTCTAACTGGCGCACTCGCTTGCGATAGTTTTCAACGGTTACACTTCCATAACGAAAGTAATCTCTGGCTCCTTTCACCAGCTGAGCTTTCCACTCGCGGAGTTCCGGTTCTGACAATCCATACTGACGACAGTACTCAGACACTGGTTTTCCGGACTTAATAAAATCGATCACTATTTTTACCTTATCTTCGGCAGTGTAATTGTATCCGCTGGTTTTCATGGTTTGATTCCTCACTCGGGGTTCTTATCCAGGTCATACTGTACAAATTCAGACCAATTACCTCTTATAGATGGGCTATAAGCAAAAATCATGCCAACATCCTCTCGGATCTTCCATTGACCTAGTCTTTGGTACTTACACTACTGGTGCCCAAATGGTTGGGGATACAATGCCCCCGTTAGAGGGCTCCCCAACCTGGCTTCTTCAGGCTGACTGTGTATCAACCTTTCAGTCTATAGAGGTATTACCTAGAGAACTTCGATAATGGTTGCCATGGCAGGGCCTCCACCCGCGCAGAGGGCTGCACACCCGTATCTCAGGTTCCGGCGTTTCATCTCGTTTATAAGGGTAATTACTAAACGAAGTCCGGTACACCCTACGGGATGCCCCAGGGAGATCCCAGACCCGTTTACGTTAATCTTTTCCGTATCGAGCTTCAATTCACGGTTGCACGCAAGGAACTGGGCAGCAAACGCCTCATTGATCTCCCAAAGCTGAACATCATCTAAGCTCATTCCTGCAAATTTGAGGGCCCGTTTGACCGCCGGGACCACGCCGATGCCCATAATGCGCGGTTCAACAGCCGCCGAAGCCGTGGCCACTATGCGGGCGAGCGGTTTGATTCCTAATTCCACTGCCTTGTCGTGAGCCATAACCACGGCTGCACACGCCGCATCATTAATTGACGACGCGTTTCCGGCAGTGACGGTTCCGTCCTTCTTAAAAGCAGGCTTGAGTTTAGCCAAGCTTTCTAGCGTGGTGTCCGGATTAGGATGTTCGTCGGTGTCAAACAGGAAAGTCTCTTTCTTAGTCTTTACTTCGACGGGCACTATTTCGTCTTTAAACTTGCCCTCCTTGATAGCCTGGCAGGCACGCTGGTGGCTTATGAAGGCCCACTCGTCCTGTTCTTCTCGGCTGATATTGTACATTTCTGCCAGGTTCTCAGCGGTAATTCCTTGATGACCGTTTCCGAACGCGTCTATCAACGCATCGTAGAGCATGCCGTCAACAAGCTCTCCATTTCCCATGCGGTAACCAGTGCGAGCTTTGAGCAAGAGATAAGGGACATTACTCATGCTTTCTATGCCTACGGCAGCACCCGCGTCGATCTTGCCTAGCATGATTTCCTGGCTAATAATTTCGAGGGCCCGCATGGCCGAAGGGCATTGCTGATTGACAGTAACCGAAACCGTTTCCACCGGGCAGCCAGCGCCGATGGTGATTTGCCTTGCTGGATTTCCCTTACAACCGGCCTGGTATACATGCCCGGCGGCGACTTCTTCTACGGTATCCGGGCTAATGCCAGCACTATTAATGGCAGCTTTGAGCGCAATTGTTCCTAGATCAACTGCAGAAAAATCTTTAAGCGCTCCTAAAAAATTGCCGATTGCGGTCCTCTTCCCACTTACTATTACGACATCGCGCATTTCGAAACTACTCCTTTCGTCTCTAAAAATGATCGGTTTAATCTGATACGCTTAACTTCCGATTCCACCCCCAGTTCTACTTAGCTTGTTCTCAAGGTATGCAATGCAAATAACATGCCAAGAGCCGCAACGCGCCCATCAAACATTTGTGGGCTATGCGTGCTGACGGATTTATAAAGAAGTGGTGAACTGTTTCACGATTGAAACTGCTCCCAAAACAGTGAAACCATGCAATTTCACGAATGAACCTAAAATAACAAACAAGCAAACTCAGCGCGGAGATGACTTACCGTGCTAGGGGCGCGGCATGCTGCAGAATTCTATGACCATTCGCACGGCTTCGCCTACCTCCTGCTTACAAGAGCTGTGTTGATTCCTGGCTATCCAGACCTTTTGCTTGTTACACCTTTGGCACAGAAATTGCACGACACTGTGACAACGGGGTCTGAAAGGTCTATTAAATTGAACTCCGGACCTGAACGGATATTTCCCCACGGCGCCATGTTTTTGCACATCTGTTGAGAACGAATAAATCGATCGCCTAGGGAAAGCGAAGGTGTCGGGGCTCAAGCAAAACCCGGTAAGGGTCAGTAACTAATCGCCGGTAGACTTGTAGGACAGGGCAGATAAGAGAGGAGGGATGCTATATTGGCCTTTGTTCAAGTGGGGGGTCGTTGCAGAGCAGATTTGATAACTGCACCTCCATGAGAACACTTAGCCAACCTAATGAGGAAAGGGATTGAGACCAACAAGTGGAAAGGCAGGTTGTTTGGAGACATGTCGTATAATTACGCGTACAAGACAAGAGAGCACAAATTCATATTGAAAGAATGGCTCCCGCTTAGCCAGATATTCGCTTATGACAGGTTTAAAGACTACTACACTGTGGATGACGTAGACCCGATATTGGACCAGATATACAAGATTGCGAAAGAAGTAGTCGCTCCAGCTGCTAACGATGGGGTCAACAATCCTGTCTATTTAAAAGACGGAGAGGTGTTTGTCCCTGAGTCTTTCAAGGGGCTATTCAAGTACGTTCAGGAAAACGGGTGGGGTACAAGCAACCTCGATCAACACGGAGAGGGTGCACTCCCGCTAACGCTTCTGAACGTTGTAAACGAGCTACTGATAGCCGCTAACCCTTCGTTGATGAGCTACGTTGTTTTAACAACCGGAGCAGCGGGACTTATCGAATCCTTCGGCGATGAACGCTTGAAGAACATGTTTCTCCCTAAAATGTTCGACGGGTCATGGTCAGGCACCATGTGTTTAACTGAGCCTAGTGCCGGTTCTGATGTGGGCGATATACTTTCAAAGGCTTATCCCACAGATAATCCGCGTATTTACAAGATTAGGGGCAACAAAATATTCATCACCGGTGGTGACGGAAATCACGTAGAAAACGTTGTCCATCTTTTTTTGGCCCGCATCGATGGGGCTGCGTCCGGCACTAAGGGTTTGTCCCTATTCGTAGTTCCTAAATACTGGGTCAACGAGGATGGCAGTCTGGAGCCGAATGACGTCAAGGCTGTCGGAGTTGAGCACAAAATGGGTCTAGAGGGGTCTTCTACAGTAGCACTTGCGTTTGGCGAGAATGACGGCTGCCGTGGCTGGCTGTTAGGGTCGTATAACGCGGAGACGGGTGAGGGACAGGGTATAGCTCAAATGTTTCAAATGATGAACGAAGAGCGGCTTACTACCGGAATTTTTGCCCTAGCCTTGGCGGCAAACGCGTATTGGAACGCGGCGGAATACTGCAAAGAACGTATTCAAGGACGCAACCAGCAAGGAGAAAGAACTGCCATCATCAATCACGAAGACGTAAGGCGGATGCTACTTTTGAACAAGGCTACGTCTGAAGCATGCCGCGCTATTATTATGAAAACCTCCTACTACATGGATGTAGCTAAACATGATATGGACAACGGTCGCAGAAAGGCTGCAGCGGCAATGGTTGACTGCCTTATTCCTTTGGCCAAGGCGTACCCGTCAGACGAAGCTTGGACTCTTATTGCCGAGTCTATTCAAGCACACGGGGGATACGGATATTGCGAAGAGTACCCAGTGGCGCAGGCAGCTCGCGATTGTAAAGTCCTTTCTATTTGGGAAGGAACTAACTTTATTCAGGGAATGGATCTCGTAGGGCGGAAGTGGAACCTCGGAAAAGGTTCTGTTTTCAATGCATTTCTAAAGAGTATAGAAGATTTCATCGAGGCCAACAAAACCGAGGAGACATTGAAAAAGGAGCTAGCTAATCTGGCAAGGGCATTGGATTCCTACAAAGACCTCATGAACGTGATGAGAGGCTATCTCAGCACAGGAAAGCCTGGTATGATGCCCACGTTTGCCCGGCGGATTCTAACTGCGACAGCCCAGCTCTATGGCGGGATGTGTCTCTTGGAGCAGGCCTTAATAGCGCAGCGAAGGATAGGAGAAATAGGGACCGATCACTACGATTACCAGTTCTACAACGCCAAGATTCTGTCAGCGAGGTACTATTTAAGGAATGTGGTTCCGAATGTATGGAGCCTGACGGAGATATTACGCGATGGCGATACTTCTGTTCTGGACTCGAGTCCTGAGAGTTTTGACTATTAACATCAGATAGTACTAAGTTGGTAAAGGAAATAATTAGCTAAAATAAAGGAGGAAGAAGTAATGGCAATCGAAACAGTTGCGGTAATCGGAGCTGGAACCATGGGGGCTGGAATAGCCCAAGTGGCTCTAACGGGCGGCTACAATGTTATTTTGACCGATGTATCGAAGGACTACGTGGACAAGGGAACAGAACTCATTGCAAAGAACTTGAAACGGATGGAAGAAAAAGGACAGATTAAGGAATCAGCTGCCACGGTGATGGCAAGGCTGAAACCGTCCTTAGGCCTTGAAGACTTGGCACAGGCTGACATCGTCTTTGAAGCGATAATTGAAAACATGGACATCAAGAAGCAGCTTTTCCGTGATCTGGACGGAATTTGTCAGTCAAATACTATCTTCTGCACCAATACTTCTGGGCTCAGCATCACCGAAATGGCATCGGCGACCCGTCGGCCATCCCAGGTTATCGGGACTCACTTTTTTAACCCGGTTCCAGTGATGCGCCTGGTGGAACTTATCAAGGGGTTTGAAACCTCGGATGAAACGTATAACATCGCGAAAGAGGTCTGCGAGAAATTTGGTAAAACGTGTATCACCGTTCAGGAAGCACCGTTATTTGCGGTTAACCGAATCCTGGTGCCGATGATCGCCGAGGCTGTCAGAGTGCTTGAGGAAGGAATCGCGACCGCGGAGGATATCGATCAAGGCATGAAGCTGGGTGCCAATCATCCCATCGGCCCGCTGGCATTGGCTGATATGATAGGGCTGGACGTGTTACTGATGGTTATGAACACCCTTTACAATGAAACCCAGGATTCAAAATATCGGGTACCTGGACTGTTGAAAAAACTGGTACGCGCTGGCCATTATGGCAGAAAGACCGGACGCGGATTCTTCCAGTATAAGTAGATCCTATTGAGACATTATCGATAGAGACAGCTGGGGAGGGAGACATCTCTCCTCAGCTTTTAAGAATTTTTTTGGGCAGGCAGCTGAAAAATCATCCATGAGGGTCAAGTAGCCAGGTGGCTAGGCAGTATTGCTGCGCTGTGGCGGCGCGAACCGTCTAAAGGATCAGGAGGTCAAAATGATTGAAGAACTCCAAAAGGGACTATATAGGGTAGAAATCCCGCTTCCGGGTAACCCTCTAAAATCTGTGAATGGGTATTTTATTCGCGGTACGGATAGAAACCTTTTAATCGACACCGGGTTTAACCATAACGCTTGTCAGGTAGCAGTGCAACGCGCGATGGAGGAGCTTGGCTTTTCTATGGACGATACTGACATATTTGTCACGCATGTGCACGCTGACCATAGTGGTTTAACAGGGTTTCTAGTAAGGCCCGAAACCGTGGTCTACACGGGGGAATACACTGCTTGGCTGTACCAAACCAGGGACTTTACCACTTACTTCGACAATATAACGCAACAGAGTGGATTACTGGAATGGGTGACGGATGACACTTTGGATAACCTAGGCTATACCTACATGAGCCAGCCATTTAACAACGTGTGTGTAGTTCACGACGGCACTCACATCAAGGTAGGGGAGTATGACTTGCGTTGTGTGGTGACGTCTGGGCATGCTCCTGACCATGTTTGCCTGTACGGGGAGGGAAAGGGATTACTCTTCAGCGGGGACCATATTCTCGGTACCATTACTCCCAACAACACGATATGGGAAGCGCCTTGGACAACGCAGAGAGACTACCTTGGCGAGTACCTTGAAAGCCTGGAGAAGGTTGATGCCCTGGACGTCAAACTGGTTTTCCCAGGACACGGCGCAGCGTTAACCGACTGTCATAAAAGGATTCAAGAATTGATGCTCCATCATCGGGTTCGCTTGAAGGAAATATTGGGAATACTTGCAGATCGCTTCATGACTGCAACGGAGGTAGCCAGCAAGATGACGTGGGATATGGAATACGAGACATGGGAAGAAGTTCCTATCACGCAAAAGGTATTTGCAGTCGGTGAAGCCTTGTCTCATCTGACCCACTTGGTCTTCAGGGGCGTCATAAGCAAGTGCCTGCAAGATGGAGTTATATATTACGGCAAGCTATAGTGAGCGAATCGACATACAAAGCAGTGATTTCCGTAAATTCGGCCAAAGGATATAAGGGATACAGTCTTGTTCGAAACCGAAATACTCAGTTATTCGTAGGAATCCGGGTTAGAGTATGATTTTGAAAGGGTGGTATGACGATGACGGTGGAAGGCAGAGTAGCGTTGGTTACCGGAGGAGGAAGTGGCATCGGACAAGCAATTGCCATGAGTTTGGCCAAAAACGGCGCGAAAGTGGCGGTTGTGGATATTAGCAAAAAAAGCGCCGATAGCGTTGCTGATACAATTAGGCAGCTAGGAAGAGAGGCGATTTCCTTAGAATGTGATGTGGCATCAAAGGAGAATTGCCAGAACGTAGTTCAGGCTACGGTGGAAAAGTGGGGTAAATTAGATATTTTGGTTAATTGTGCTGGAATTCTATTTGACGCTCCGCTTAAGAAGTTATCTGAAGAGGATTGGGACAGGGTTCACCGGGTGAATCTCAAAGGGACCTTATTTTGCATTCAGGCAGCCTTAGGCCCCATGTCTCAACAGAGATATGGAAGAATTGTCAACATCGGCTCGGCTGCTTATCTCGGAAATGCCTATCAGGCTGCTTACTCTACCGCAAAGGCTGGGGTGGCGAGCTTGACCAAGGTAGCTGCTTTGGAGTTGGCTAGAAACGGCATCACCGTAAATTGCGTCGCACCTGGCTTGGTGGAAACGCCTATGACCCAGGGCATGCCCAAGGAGGCAAAAGAAAAACTGGCAAAATCTATCCCGGGCGGCCGTTTGGGATTGCCCGAAGACATAGCTCACATCGTGCTGGCACTAGCGGCGGACGAAGCCGGCTATACTACTGGGCAGATAATCATCGTTGATGGCGGTTTAACCACCGCGTTGAGGGCTTAGCCTGTACAGGATTTGTCAGGGGGAATGAAGAAATGTACGAGACCTTAAAACTGGATGTCGATGGTGCGGTTGCACTGGTCACGTTAAATAATCCTTCACAGATGAACGCCTTGAGTCATCAGATGCTGGCAGAGTTAAGTAAGTTGTTGGACGAACTCGAGAACGATAACAGTATCGGAGTGACTGTGTTCTGGGGAGGAGAAAGACTATTTGGGGCGGGGGCCAATATCAAGGAGGTCAGCCAAATTGAAAAATCGTATGATGCATTTGTCTGGTCTCGTGGGATTCAGAAAGTATTCAATCGCATCGAAAATAGTTCTAAGGCTACCATGGCTGCAATAGGTGGGATTGCCCTGGGCGGGTGTCTGGAACTGGCTTTGGCATGCGATCTCAGGATCGCATCCAGGAGCGCGAAAGTCGGCCTGCCCGAGATTAACCTTGGCGTATTGCCCGGAGCAGGTGGGACTCAGAGGTTGCCGAGGTTAATCGGAGCATCAAAAGCCAAAGAAATGTTGTTGATAGGGGAGCCCGTCCCGGCCGAAGAGGCGTACCGGTTAGGGCTTGTAAACCGCGTAGTTGAGGATGGCAGCCTCTTAGAGGAATCGATGAAAATGGCGAAGCAGATTGCGGCAAAAGCGCCCTTGGCACGGGCTATGATAAAGAGCGCCGTAAACGTGGGCATAGGTTTAGATATAGAGAAGGGGCTCGAACACGAAGCCAAATGTTTCGCAATCTTGTTTAACACGGATGACCTCCGCGAAGGGACTAAAGCCTTCCTTGAAAAAAGGGCTGCAGACTTTCGCGGCAGGTAAGCCTGGATGAGCGGGACGATTCTTGGCTTTGTGTAATGTGTAAGAAGTAACGTCTGCGACTTATTGGCTTGCTACGCCCCTGTCTCTGCATCCTGATGTGGGTGATAATAAAAAGGAGGTTACATCATGGAACTCAAAACAATGTTGTACGAAAAAGAGTCCGGTATCGGAATTATCACTTTTAACCGTCCCAAGGTGCTGAATGCAATCAGCCCAGATACTCTGGATGAGCTTATATACTTGATGTCTGAGATTGAATCAGATGATGAAGTCAAATGTGTCATCATAACCGGCGGATCAAGAGCGTTCGCGGCTGGAGCTGACATAGCCTACATGGCAAAGGTTGACCCTGTAGAATGCGAAAGGGTTATGGCGAAGTTTCACCAAGCCTTTGATAGTGTTGCTAATCTAAGTAAGCCAGTTATCGCTGCGATAGCCGGGTTAGCCTTCGGTGGGGGCTGTGAGCTGGCTTTAGCATGCGACATCCGCATAGCGGCTGAAGGAACAAAACTGGGATTTCCGGAGGTTAACTTGGGGATTTTTCCTGCAGCCGGAGGAACTCAGAGGCTTACGAGGCTGGTAGGGATAGGATGGGCTAAGGACATGATAATGACTGGAGATCCTATCGATGCGGAGACCGCCTTTAAAATAGGCTTAGTAACCAGGGTAGTGAAGCCGGAAGACCTGATGGACGAGGCCAAAAAATTGGCCATGAAGCTAGCCGCCAAGGCTCCGATTACTACCAGGGTGGCGAAACAATGTTTAAATAATTCTATCAGTACCGATATTGCTTCCGGACTTGCATTTGAGCAAAAAGCAGTCGCATTTCTTTTCAGCACCGAAGATGCCAAGGAAGGGCTAAATGCTTTTATCGAAAAAAGGAAGGCGAATTTTAAGGGCCGTTAAAAGGGGCGAGCGGCAATAGACGTGTGGTTTCTGGGATTAAGGAGGAGCGGATTTTGCTGTATTTGTTTGATGGAAAACAGCCTGAAGTAGGGAAAGACAGCTATGTCAGCGAAACTGCCTTAGTAATTGGAGACGTGAAGATAGGAGATAACTGTTATATCGGTCATGGCGCGATTCTCCGCGGCGACTACGGTAGGATTGAAATAGGAACGGGAACGGCAGTCGAAGAAGGGGTTATTGTTCACGTCCCTCCTCAGCAGGTGGGCAAAATCGGGAACAAAGTCACGCTTGGGCATGGGGCTATTATCCATGCCCAAGAAATCGGTGACTTTGCGGTTGTCGGCATGGGAGCAGTTGTTAGCATTGGCGCCAAAATAGGTGCCGGAGCCATAGTGGCAGAAGGAGCTGTCGTTAAGATGAACCAGGTAGTTCCCGAAAAAGTCGTAGTGGCTGGGAATCCAGCCAAAACAGTGCGCAGGATTGAGAAAAAAGACATAGACATGTGGTCCTGGGGAAAACAATTGTATATCGATTTGGCGGCGAAGTACCTCAGGATTGGCATGCACCGTTTGCTGCCTGACAAGTAATTATCCGCGCAGGCAGGCCTAAGGGCAGGATGGCAACCGACAAGCAGAGCTTTGCCGATTACAACCCGTAGGCCCAGTGCAAGCGTGGTAAATGACAGAGGCAGGGAACAGCAGGACACACAACAGTTATGCAGTGGAGAAGCGAGGGATGACGAAGTGGCTGAGCATTTCAATCTGGTTCAAAATGTGATTGTTAACCGGCTTGATGATAAAACGTTGCTATCCCAGTGTTCGTACTTAAGCAGTTTTCAAGAGGCATCAGCCTGGATAACAGCGAATGCGGCCGATTTTGTGATAAGGGGTGCTGGCCTCGAGGTATACCGCTCGACGGATGAGCAGCCAGGCTATTACGGGTTTCCAGAATTAGCTGGTTTAGAGGCCTACCTCCACAGCGGATCGAACATCAAAAACATTATTGGGCGTGATCAGCAACTTGCTCGGGAATTGATATCGGAGTGTGTTAAAGGAATAATTCAGGCCGAGTTTTTCTTATACGAAGAGCGTGGTTATCCGACTCAACAGGATTACTTCGATCACTGGTGTGCGATTAATGATAAGACCTGTTATACTTTCAGCCATCAAGATGAGGTCGAGGGCGACTGGTCTCAACACGCGACGGGGGTAAAACGCAAATGTAACCTATTTAATCGTAGCCACGTACTCAATTTCGAGAAAGGTGATAATGGAGGGATTGTCTCCGGGACATTTATAGACACGTATCACGAGATCAACATACTACTGCGGCTGGATGAAAGAAATGTAGTGTTGGACGCGAGGGCAGCACATGTCCGCATTCCCGACAAGGTTTGCGTTAGCGGGGCGGCTGGCTTACCGAAGTTAGTGGGACACAGCCTGGCAGAAATGAAGAAGAAAGAAATCATTTATCTCGTAGGGCACCGAGATGGGTGCATACATCTGTCAGAGCTGGTCTACGATGCGTGTCGACTGATAAGGGCCGCGGGTGCCAACGGGTAGCAAACGAACCCACTGGCAATCCGTTCAGTTTTTTACAATAGCCCGTGTTTTTTCATCAGACGCCACAACGTGGCCTTCGATACTCCCAAAACCTCAGCCGCAACCTTGCGGTTGCCGTGACATTGCTCCAATACCGACACCAATTCCTTTTTCTCTGCATTGTCTATTCTTGCCTGGAGGTACGTTGCATCTTTATCTATATCAGCGGGTTCATCCTTATACGATTGAAGAAACGATGGCAAATCCTTGACGTCTATGAGGGCACCTCCGCAAAAGTTCATGGCTGCTTCCAGAACGTTAATCAGTTCACGAACATTGCCCGGCCAGTTATGGCGCATCAACAAGTCCATGGCCTCTTCGGTGACGCCTATCACATTGCGGCGGAGTTTAGTATTCATAACGCTGATGATATAGTCTACCAAGTCCGGTAGGTCTTCTTTCCTCTCCCGTAGCGGTGGAATGTGGAGGGTAACGACGTTGAGCCGGTAATACAGGTCCGCGCGGAAAGAGCCTTCTTTAACTAATGTCGCTAGGTCTTTGTTAGTTGCTGATATGACTCTGACATCTACCGGGACGGGACGTTCTCCTCCGACCCGTTCAATTTGCCGGTCCTGAAGCACTCGCAAAAGCTTAGCCTGCATAGACAAGGGCATGTCCCCGATTTCGTCCAAGAAAATTGTTCCTTGGTTTGCAAGCTCAAATTTCCCCAGCTTCCCACCTTTGCGAGCTCCTGTAAAAGCACCTTCAACATAACCAAAAAGCTCGGATTCTAGCAAGCTCTCAGGGATAGCAGCGCAGTTGACCATGACCAAAGGATGAGATGAACGGTCACTGTGAAAATGAATCGCCTGGGCAAATAATTCTTTTCCCGTTCCACTCTCTCCCATTATTAAAACCGAAGACGGCGACTTAGATATCTTCAGTACTTTTCTCTTCAGGTCTTGCATCATGAAGCTTTTTCCCACAATGTTATCTACGCTAAAGCGGGCTGCATGTCGACGTTGGAATTCTTCTCTATATGAGTGCAGTTGCATCATAATCGCGTCAATATCAGCGATAATCTCTCTGAGTTCCATGCTTGCCACCAAATTAAGGTATTCCCCGCCAAACTTGGTAATATCCTTAATGTCAATGCTAAAGTATCGACCCAATGCTCCGGCGAATCTCCCGTTGCGGTACACAGGTCGTATAGAACCTATAGCTCGCTTGTTGCCGACCCCTGTAACTACCCCTAACGGTTTGATCTCGCGCGTCTTCAACACCTGATCAAGGTTTTCATCCAGGGGAAAATCCTTGTGGTTGAGTCCCACTATCTGGTCCACACTGAGGTTGAAATACTTAGCCAAGGTATTATTCACATAACGAATCACACCGTGCTCGTCCACATACGCATACCCTTCGTAAGGACTATCAAGTAAACCCTGCAATATCTCATAATGATCAATATAGAAACTCAAGCGCGCCTTCAAGACATCGATGTTCTCCAAGAGTACGACAGTCGTCTGTTGATCAATATCCGGGTAGCTGGTAAGCAGGTACTCGACCCCGTCTATATGAACCTTGACCTGCGCATTCGCCCCAAGAATATCATCTGTCGGTAGGTCAGGCACAACATCACTTATATTCCTGCCGACGGGGAGACAAGGAACATCGACAGAGCTGTTGCTCCACTCTATGATTCCATTTCTATTTATGACAGCTGCAGGAGTCAGATTGTCTACACTCAATCCCTGAGGGAGACTTGGACGCTCGGCTTTCAAAGATAACGCCACCTTTCGTAGCCCAAGTATCAATAAAATTATAACACACTGGTTTCAATTTTGAGACTGCCGATTGATGTGGTGAAACTTGATCTCAGCCGCGAATGATCAAAAGCCGTGACGATTTACTGCTACGGTGTTTTGGTATCCCGCCGCAGGCCCGAATTCTCCTTTGTTCGCTGTAATTACAAATACCTAAGACGGATATGGCACGTTTCTTGTAATGGGGTGGTTAGAGAATCGTTCTACTTTCATAAATACCGGTTGTAAATCATTACGAAAGAGGGATGGGTGAGAACAGTGGAATTCACCAAGGTGAAGTATAAGAAATCGGGTTGTGTGGCCGAAATTACCCTGGACAATCCCAAAAGGCTTAATTCGGTGGACCTCGCCATGCTGCAGGAGCTCCGTAGTATGCTAAGTGCATGCGAGGAAGACAAAGAAGTGAAAGTGATAGTGCTTTCTGGCGAAGGCAACTCTTTTTGTGCGGGAGCAGATCTTCAAAGTATAATGGAAGCCGGCCCCGACGATATACCCTTCTTGATCAAGAACATGGCCCGGGTGGCAGGAGACGCTGCTATAAAGATACGACACATTGAAAAGCCGGTAATCGCATCCTTGAAAGGAGTTGCAGCAGGTGCGGGACTTAATTTAGCTTTGGTAAGTGACTTTCGAATTGCCGCTGACAATTGTAGATTTATCCAGGCCTTCGTTAATGTCGGGCTGATTCCAGATGCGGGTGGCACGTTCATTCTTAACCGTTTAATAGGAGTAGGGAAAGCGACGGAGCTCATCATGACTGGAAGAACGATTACTTCTGAGGAAGCTAGGGCGATGGGGCTATTGACTAAAGTTGTACCTCTTGACGACCTGGAACATGAAACCCTGAAATTGGCCGAGGATTTGGCCAAGGCCCCCGGAGAAGCAATCAGAAGGATGAAAACCCTGATGAACCGATATGTCTTTTCAGATTTCGAAACTTACGTGGAAAACGAAGTCGAGTACCAATTTGAATGTGCCAAAACACAAGACTTCCTAGAAGGAGTCAACGCGTTCCTAGAGAAGAGAAAGCCAAGATTTGTGTCCAAGTGATTTACCTTATGTATTTATTAGCGGTTTAATTTCCCGGATTTCCCATTGTTATATTGTCGGAGTAGACAGACGAGCATCATTTGCCGACCTCAGGATGTTAAACCCTGAGGTTTTTCTTTTGTATTGGTGGCCAATTTAAAAATACTTCACGGTGCCAAGATGCTGGGCGTGACAAATTCAAACAACGTGCTTTTATAAACCCTGACGTTGTGGGGCTCTTCTGCTGAATCAGGCCAGGGGATAAGCAATCGTCGTCAGGCATAATGCTGAAGATTTCACCATAGACTGTCCCAAGGAGTTGGATGAGGGGATTGGGCCATGATCAAAAACCTCGTAAAACAACATATAGTAAGGAATGCATGGCAGTATACGGTTATATCGCTGGTCTTTCTGGTTGGAGTTATGTTGGGGGAGATCAATGCGGCTAACCTGGCAGGGGGTACAAGAAATCACCTCATCCAAATTATAGACGGTTTTCTAAAAGGGGGAGTGACTGCTTCTCGAGAAGGAGAAGGCTACAGGCTTTTTTTGACGGCATTTTTTAACCAGACCAGAGCAGTGGGGCTGATATGGTTTCTGGGGCTAACCGTCATCGGAGTGCCGTTTATCCTGGCTATCATTTTCTTCAAGGGTTTTTCCTTAGGGTTTACAGTGGGATTTCTCGTTAGGGAAAAGGCCTGGCTTGGCGGCCTGATATCGTTGGCCTCTGTCTTTCCCCAAAACCTGCTTTATGTTCCGCTTACTGTTGCCTGGGCTGTCATAGGTATCAATTTCTCTGTTTACTTGGTGCGGGGAAGGTTCAGTCGCGGTTTAGCTTTGGGACAGGGGTTAGTGACTTATACCGGAGCAATGCTTCTGTTCTTGCTCATTCTATTGCTGGGCGCATTCATTGAGGCTTTTCTCTCCCCGTGGTTGCTAAGTCTGGTGGTGAAATAGCCGAAAGGGAGGTCGAAGCGATTGGTAATTGTTATCAAAGGTTGGAGAAGAAAGATGGTTAACCTGGCCAAGATATTGGTAGTTATTCTGGCATTTGCTGTTCTTGTTCCTCAAATCATGGCTTTTTTGGGTGACCACAGGCCTGTGTTCTTTGGTTGGACCAAAGACGAGACACCGACCGGAAACCCGATGCGAGTGGAAAACAACCCCAAAACGAAGTTTACCGAGGTGGTGGACCAGTTTGTGGTCAAGTTACAAGACTTTTATTATCAAGAAAAGGAATGAAAGGGCAGGAAACGGGTCACCTTCCGTGTAATTAGTCTAGTAATATAGCTGATGCCCGGAGAGGTGAACCATGGAGGAATACTTAGGGCTGTTCATAGGATACCTTAATTTTGAGCGGGGCTTGTCGGAAAATACTCTGCAAGCCTATCGACGCGATATCGGAAGCTTTCTGGTTTACTGCGAAAAGGAGCGCGGTATTTCCGATATTAGTCAGGTTAAGCGGCACGACGTGGTAGATTTTCTCGGATGGCTGCTCAAGGGCGGTAGGGCTTACTCTAGCCTGGCCCGAACCTTATCGGCTCTGAAATCGTTTTTTCGTTTTATGCAGAAGGAGAGGTACATTTTGACCAACCCCACCGATAACATCGAGAGCCCGCAAGTGGTTCGCCGCCTGCCCAGGGTTCTTTCTGTCTCTGAGGTGGAAAAGCTTCTGGAGCAGCCTAATCCGGTGACCGTTCGCGGTATAAGAGACAGGGCCATGCTGGAGCTCATGTATGCCACAGGGCTCAGGGTGTCGGAACTGCTGGCCTTGCAATTAGAGGATATTAACCTGGTTGCCGGCTTCGTACGCTGTTTAGGTAAAGGTCGAAAGGAACGTATCGTTCCTGTAAACAAGACTTCGGTCTTTTGGGTGGAGAGGTACATATCCAGGTCCCGGAATCACCTGGTCAAGAGTTCTTTAGAAAGGACGCTCTTCGTCAACGCCAAGGGGAAAAAACTTAGCCGGCAAGGGTTCTGGAAGATACTGAACGGTTACGCGCGACAGGCGGGGATAGAAAAAGAGATTCATCCTCACACGCTCCGCCATTCTTTCGCTACCCATCTCTTGGAAAATGGAGCAGACCTGAGAGCTGTTCAGGAAATGTTAGGACATGCAGATATCAGTACAACCCAGATCTATACCCATTTGACCAAGAGCCGGTTGAGGGAAGTATACGAGAAGAGCCACCCGCGGGCATAAATGGAGGTTAGAGGCCCGAGGTAGGAGGTTAGAATGGAAGTTAGAAGTTGGAGGCTGGAGGCTAAATGGAGGTTGGAGGCCGGAATAGAAGTTAGAGGCCGGAAGTAGGAAGTTAGAATTGAAGTTGAGAGGTCATATGGGAGTTAGAAATGGGTGGTTGGAGGTTGGAATTGAGGCGGGAGGTTAGAATGGAAGTTGGAAGTTAGAGGTAGGAGATCGGGGCTCGGGGCTCGGAAATGGGATGTTGGCAAGAAGAAGTCTGTGATATAGTTGGTGTTACAAGACGGTGTGATTATTTTTACCAATAAGGTTTAGCCGGTTACTTAGGAGTGTTCGTTAGGAAAGGAGAAGTGTTCATGGCCCGCAGGATATTTCTTGTTGTCTTGGACAGTGCTGGTATAGGTGCTTTGCCTGACGCGGCGGAATACGGGGATGAAGGAAGCAACACCCTGGGGAATATCGCTGCTGTCAGGGGTTGTTTAAAGGTACCGAATCTGGCAAGGCTCGGCTTGAGCCGGTTGGTAGACCTGCCGGGATACGACCGCAGCACTACGCCGGCAGGGGCTTATGGAAGGATGGCCGAGAAATCCTGCGGGAAAGACACTACCACGGGTCATTGGGAACTCATGGGAATAATACTCACGAGGCCTTTTCCTACGTATCCTCATGGCTTTCCGCCTGAAGTAATAGAAGCTTTCGAGCAACGCATAGGGCGGCAGGTACTTGGCAACAAACCGGCTTCAGGCACGGTGGTAATTGAAGAACTGGGCCAAGAACACATGGCGACCGGTTTTCCCATCGTGTACACTTCTGCCGACAGCGTGTTTCAGATAGCAGCCCACGAAGAGGTAATCCCCGTTGAACAACTGTACGAGATGTGCCGTATCGCGAGGGAGATTTTGGTAGGAGAGCATGCAGTGGGGAGGGTTATTGCTCGACCTTTTGTGGGACAACCAGGGCATTTCGTCCGCACCGAACGAAGGCATGACTTTTCTCTGAAACCGCCGGGACCGACGGCGCTGGATTACCTGGCGGGTACCGGGCTGGATGTCATCGCCGTGGGCAAGATCAACGATATTTTCGTCGGGCAAGGTATAACTGCAAGCCGCCCTACAGCCGACAACCGCGAGGGGATGGCAGTCATTCTGGAGTTGGTGAAAGAGGATTTCAAAGGGCTGGCTTTTGCTAACCTGGTTGATTTTGACATGAAGTATGGACACCGGAACGACGTCGAAGGTTATGCCCGGGCTTTAGAGGAGTTCGATGAATTTTTGCCTCGGTTGATGGATAGCATGAAAAGCGAAGACATCCTGGTCATCACGGCCGACCATGGCTGTGACCCCACCACTGCCAGCACCGACCATTCGCGGGAGTACGTTCCGGTTCTTGTTTACGGGGGCGGGATACGTGCTGGTGTGGATATAGGGACCAGGGAAACTTTCGCGGACTTAGGTGTAACCGTTGCTGAGCTTTTAGGGGTAAAGGCAGAAGGGTTACCAGGACTGAGTTTTGCGCCTTTGATAAGGAGGTGAGCGGCTGTGAACGCATACGACATCATCAAGAAAAAGCGGGATGGAGGCGAGCTTTCGAAAGAAGAGATAGAGTTCCTGGTCAAGGGTATAGCCAACGGCAATGTCCCTGATTACCAGATAGCGGCCTGGGCTATGGCGGTGTACTTCCAAGGGATGAACGAGCGCGAAACCACTGACCTTACGCTGGCCATGGCTCACTCCGGAGATACAGTTGACCTGAGTAAAGTGCAAGGGATACCTGTAGATAAACACAGCACCGGCGGGGTAGGGGACAAAACTACTTTGGTGGCAGTGCCTTTGACCGCAGCTGCCGGAGTCCCGGTGCCCAAGATGTCCGGCCGGGGCTTGGGGCACACCGGGGGAACCATCGATAAGCTGGAATCCATACCTGGATTCAAAGTTGAAATAGACGTGGCTGAATTCGTTCAGCAGGTAAACAGGGTAAAGGCTGCGGTAATTTCTCAGTCTGGCAATCTGGTGCCTGCAGATAAAAAGCTTTACGCCATAAGGGATGTAACCGCCACCGTTGACAGCATACCGCTCATAGCTTCCAGCGTTATGAGCAAGAAGCTGGCAGCAGGAGCTCGCGGTATAGTGCTGGATGTAAAGGTGGGGAAAGGGGCATTCATGAAAGACTTGGACCAGGCGTTTCAGCTGGCCCAGCTCATGGTGGATATAGGATTTAAGGCCGGTCGTGAAGTCGTGGCGGTTCTGAGCGACATGGACCAGCCTCTCGGGTGCGCGGTAGGGAATGCCCTGGAGATAGAGGAAGTAGTTAAGACCTTGAAAGGAGAGGGAGCCCCGGATCTTACCGAACTTTCAGTTACCTTGGCCTCTTACATGCTACTGGTAGGGGGAAGGGTTGGGGACTTCGCGTCGGCTCGAGAACTGGTGCAGAAAAACCTGACCAGCGGGGCCGGGTTTGAGAAATTCCGGGAAATGGTTATCGCTCAGGGAGGAGACGCGAGGTGCTTGGACCGGCCTCAAGATTATTTTCGGGCTAGCCTGCAGGTAAGTGTGCCGTCGCCTTCAGACGGATATGTAACTGACATAGATGCTGAGCAGGTGGGCTTGGCAACTATGAGGCTAGGAGCCGGGAGAGAACGGGCCGGAGAACGTATAGACCATTCAGTGGGCGTTGTTTTGCGACGTAAGAAAGGAGACAGTGTGCGCTCCGGGCAGGCTCTGGCTGTAATTCACGCTAACGACCCTTACCGGCTGGAAACCGCGCGGGCAATGCTGGCCCAGGCTTACCGGCTGGACCAGCAGCCGCCGCCAAAACGCCCGTTGATTTTGGGCGTAGTAACCCAAGACGAGGTCATAAGATACGTATGAAAGGTCAGAGACAGATTTACGCAATAAGTTTTGGGTGAACATGTTTTAGCCAGCAGAAACGTGCCATAAAGAACACTTGTGATTTATAAAAAGTCTGGAAATGGAAGCTTTAAAAGGGTCTGCGTTAATCAGCGTCAAAAATAATGCTACTCCTTGCCGTTTACGTTTTCTACTTCGAACCCGGACTCTTTGAGCCTGGAAACAACTGCAGACGGGTCAGAGCAGGTTATACGCAAGACCAGGTGCACTTTATCATCACCCGGCAAGTCGATCCGTACAATGTTTGCGATGTTGCCACCTAAATCGCTGATGATGTTGGCGATGCGGGCCAGCTCTCCGGGGCGGTCGACCAGTTTCATATCGATACGGGTGGTGTCCTTGTTTCCGAACCCCATGATACGGGTAAAAGCGTCGAAAATGTCGGTCTCAGTAATAATGCCCACTATCTTGTCATTTTCCAGTACGGGCAAGGCACCGATCACGTGTTCCCTCATCAAAGCCGCGGCTGTCTCCAGGTAATCGTCCGGGCCAACCGTTATGACTTCTCGATTCTCGGGCATGATATCCCGCAGCAAAGTTTTTTCCAACAGGTAACTGGTCCCGAAGAAGTTGAGAGTGGTAGGCTTGTTAATGGGGACATTCTCTAAGTCGCTCAGGGTCACTATTCCTACCAGTTTACCGTTTTCCACGATTGGAAGCCGGCGAATGTTGTTCCGGTTCATTAGAACGAAGGCGTCGATGACAGAAGCATCGGGACTTATGGTCTTAACATCGGTGCTCATGTAGTACTTGACTTTCACCGGGCAACTCCCTCCTTTAATCTTGTACATTTTATCCTTCGCCGTGAGTTGGCTATTTACCTTCTACCGGCTTCAACAATACTCAGCAGGGTGACATGCCTCGAAAAACATTTTGCCGACGGAGTGTTAGCCAGCTCGCTCCAAGACTCCTCCACAGTTCCATTTTCATTCTCTAGTGGTGACTCTTTCAAGAGTCATGAGGGTCTGCGTGAATCAGCGTCCAATAAACATCAGTGCAAATCTTGGCTCATCTGCGTACATCTGTGGCTCTGGCTTTGGTCACAGCCTGCGGTTGATTTCTTCTAAAACCGCCCCGGTGTTGTCGGTATCGACCTTTACCAAGGCCGCGTGGTCTAGTTCGGTACGGCCTTTGTTGATTATGACCAAGTCTTGATAGAAGGTGGAAAACTCCTTAACAAAACCGGCCAACGGATACACAGTTAACGAGGAACCTATGACGACAAGTAATTTGGCTCTCAAAATGAGGTCGCGGGCGTCGAAATAGTGATGGATGTGCTCGCCGAACAGCACTACATCCGGCTTCAGTATGCCCCCGCATTTTTCGCAAAGCGGAACTAGTTCAGGGTAAGCCTCGATATAACTCGCCGGATGAACATGGCCGCAGCCGTGGCGAGTACAAATGAAACGGTCACCGTTACCGTGGATGGGTATCACGTTCCGACTGCCGGCCCTTTGATGCAGGTTATCGATGTTCTGGGTGACGATACCTTTAACGAAGCCGCGTTTTTCCAGTTCGGCCAGCATAAAATGGGCTTTACTGGGCTCTACGGGCGGGAACATAAAGTGTTTACGGTAGAACTCGTAAAAGGCTTCGGGATTGCGCTTGAAAGCATCGATGTTTATGATGTTCATTACCCGCTGTTCACATAGAGTCCGGTATATGCCTTTTTCCCCGCGAAAATCCGGTATACCTGCCTCGGTGCTGATGCCGGCACCGGTCACGACTACCGTATTTTTAGATTTAGACATGAGGTCTACGATGCGGCTTATCGCTTGCTCGCGATCCACTCACTTCACCTCCATCTATAATTATAGCTTTACGGCATGCGAGCACAAATCCGCTATGTCTCCATTATGAAAACGAGGATTCAATAGCCGGCAGAACTACGGATATGAACAGATTAACCAGTTCAGGATCAAACTGGGTTCCGGCACAGGCCCTGAGTTCTGCCACAGCCTCGGCGGAGGAGCGGGCTTTCCGATAGGGACGATCGTTGGTTATGGCATCGTAAGCATCGGCAATAGCAAATATCCGCGACTCCAGCGGTATGGCGGTTTCTTTCAAGCCCAGCGGATACCCCGAGCCGTCCCAGCGTTCATGGTGGTGGAGTATCCACTCGGCTATAGGAACCAACTCCGGAGCGGACAAGGCGATACGATGGCCGACGGTGCAGTGTTTTGCTACTTCTCTCTTTTCTTCAGGAGTTAGGGGGCCCGGTTTCATCAGGATGTGTTGAGGAACCCTGATTTTGCCGATGTCGTGGAAATACGCCATGAGACGGAAGTCATCCAGGCGGCTAGAAGGCATGCCCACCGCTCTGGCCAAAAGAAGAAGAGTCTTTTGCAGTCGGTCTCCGTGCCCTTGGGCCAAAAAGTCACGTTCGGCCAAAGCGTGCATTAAAGTTTGTTTCAGGTACAGGTGGCTACCCTTATACTGGCGCAGTTTAGCTTGATACATGTTATTGTCCGCTCTTTCCAGAGCATCTTGGACTGCAGGACCCGGCTCTTGGCACAGCCCAACCCCTGCTGATATACTTAGGGGCAAGTCCGGATTAGTCGAGTTGTACAAATCAACGGCTTGATAGAGTTCGGCATATCTGGTTTCCATGTCTTGGTGGTCGTGCAGGGGAAAGATAGCCACGAACTCGTCTCCTCCGGTGCGGAATATCTTGGCTTTATTTTCAAAACAACTTTTCAAGAGCTGGGCAAAGACTTCGAGCAGGCGGTCGCCCGCCAGGTGGCCCAAGACGTCATTGACCAGCTTGAGGCCATCAACGTCGCAAACCATGATCCCCATAGGAAAGGTCTCCGATAGGGTCTGTATCCTCTCGAGTTCTTGTTGAAAAGCGTGGCGGTTGTGCACCTTAGTTAGGTTATCGTACAGGCTTATCTCCTGCAGGTACTTTGTATACTTGTGGTGTTCGGTCACGTCCCTTATGACGGCTACAGCTTGATCCCCGAAAAGCGGGACTACGTGAGCCTGAAAATAACGCTCGTCCGAATTAGAACAGCTGAACTGGGTAACACCAGCCTTCCGGGTTTGGATGACTTCGGAGAGGGTTTGTTCCAAGGCCCGATTTATGCTGGGGACAAAAACCTCCGGCAGGTTCTTTCCAACCGCTCGCGCGTAGTCTAGATCCAGGGCAGCGTTGTAACCGGCCCTGATGTCGAGTACGGTGCCGTCGGCTTTCAGCCTGAGGTAGAGATCGGGTAAGGCCTCCATTACAGCCTCTAGTTCGGACAAGGTGTTTTTCAGCTGTTCTTCCATCTGAACCCTATAGGTTATATCCCGGAGGGACTGGACTGCCCCCTTGATTTTGCCCTTTCGGTCATAGATGGGCTTGGCTTTAGCCCAGAGCGTTTTTCCATCTAGCATCGGGACCTTGGTTTCAACAGTCAAGGTTTGGTCTTCGATATGTAGTAGCTTGTCGTACAGTTCTACCGTTTCACTATCATAAGACAAGGCGAGATCGGCCAGCAATGGCCGGCGGCAGCCGTAAAAAGGCAAGGCGTATTCGTAGTCACCTTTACCGATGATTTCACCAGCCTTGACCCCACTAAGTTGTTCCATAGCCTGGTTCCAGACTGTAACCTTTCCTTCGGCGTCGATGGCAAAGAAGGGATCGGGGAAAAAGTTTACGATATCCTGTAGCAACCGGGCGGATTCGTGTATAATTCGGTCCGACCGGCAACGCTGGATAGCGTGGGCAATGCATTGAGCAGCCATAGATAATAACCGGATGCTGTCCTCGTGCCACTCTCTTTTTTCTCTGACCGCGTCGAAGCCCAGAAAGCCCAGCAAATTACCCCCGTGACCCGGTACAGACACGACTATGAGGGATTGTATGTCCTGCATCTCCAGGAGTTGTCTTTCGACCTCGGCTTCGGGGGGGAGTTCGGACACACTCGGGATGTACAGGTAAGGTTCAGTGTAAAGTTGTTTCATCCACCAGGAAAAGACTTCGGCTGGCAGCTTTTGCAGGTTGTGTTTCTGTGGTGAAATTCCGGGAGCACACCACTCGTGGGTATTGCTGGTGGTCCTCATGTCAGCAGAAAAAAGAAACAGGTAGCTGCGGTCTGCACCCACGAATTCACCTAATTTGGCCAGAGCTAGTTCTATGCAGGAGTCGAGGTTGGCTTCGTTGGATAAAAACAGAACCTGACTGATATGAGCTAGAAGCTTTTCAAACTGCAACTGGTGGTCCAAAAGCTGTTCGGCCTTCTTGCGAGCCGAGATATCCCGCAGAACCCCGCGAAATCCTGCTATTCTACCGTCGCCATTGATAACCGGGCTGACTGAGGTTTCTACCCAAAG
Organism: Syntrophothermus lipocalidus DSM 12680; assembly: GCF_000092405.1. Classification (NCBI taxonomy): domain Bacteria; kingdom Bacillati; phylum Bacillota; class Clostridia; order Eubacteriales; family Syntrophomonadaceae; genus Syntrophothermus; species Syntrophothermus lipocalidus. The sequence goes on from NC_014220.1 coordinate 507,302, forward strand.
CGTGGAACCGTCTGGGCGCAAGAGCTCCCATTCGAAGCCTCTTACCGGCTCACGGGTGAGAAAGACGCCGCTAAAAACCTTGTAAACCAGTTGAGCAGTCTCAGCTTTCATATATTCGGTGTAATTCTTACCCAAGAGTTCTGGGACGGGATAGCCGATTATCCGGGCCAATGCCCGGTTACAGACCAGCATGTTCCCTGCGAGGTCCACCTCAAAAAAGCCGTCTTCAATGGTGTCAAGTATGGTTTGGATTGTGTCATCTCTCGGCTGCAAAAGCAGTTCACCTCCACCGTGAGCACAGTAGTGAAAATCTACTTATTACGCGGGTCCTCGGCAGCCGGAGCACAACAGTTCCGTTAACTCAAAGACAGTAGTAACCACGAGGTGAAGGCTGCCCTGACGAACTGGCAATAAAATCAAACTGCTACCTACGTGTTCTACAATCAGAGGAAGAAAACCTGCCTGGATCTTCCACAAATATTCGTCAATGTTCGACATTCCGGAATGAGGAATCGAGATAAAAAAAGGGGCAACGACTGATTTGTAGAAACGCCGTTGCCCGTAAGGAGGGTGTATTTATTTGAATGCAGCGCACCCTTAGGTTATATGTCCCGGGTCCAGAGGGCAGCCATTGCCGGTCCACCACCCACGCAGAGTGAAGCTCCGCCGATGGTCAAACCGAGCCTTTCCATTTCGTAGTACATGGATACTTGAATACGAAGGCCGGTACAGCCCACGGGATGGCCGAGACCGATGCCGGAGCCGTTATGGTTGACCTTGTCGAGGTCGAGCTCGATTCCGAAGTCCTCCTTAAGCATCCGGCCGACTCCCAGCCACTGAGCGGCAAAAGCTTCGTTGATTTCCCAGTATTCCACATCCTCGAACTTCAACCCCGCTTTATTCAGAACCTTAGGAATAGCTACTGCCGGTCCTAAGCCCATAAACTTGGGGTCAACTCCTTCACTGCATACATATAGAAGCTTCATTAAGGGTTTGATGCCGAGTTCTTCGGCCTTCTTCTTGGTCATGAGGACCGCCGCCGCAGAACCGTCGTTGATACCGGAGGCATTACCGGCTGTGACTACGCCGCCTTTCTTGAAGACCGGAGGTAGCTGGGCTAATTTTTCTAGACTTGTATCCATAGGATGTTCGTCTTTGTCAACTACTTTGACTCCTTTCTTGGTCTTGATCTCCACCGGCACAATCTCCCGGGCGAAGATACCCTCGGCGTTGGCCTTAAGGGCACGGGTATGGCTCAACAGCGCTAGCTCATCGCATTCTTCCCTAGTTATTCCGTACTTTTCGGCAACATTTTCGGCCGTGATCGCCATGTGTCCGGGTACCATTTTGTCAAACAGGCCATCGCAGATCATAGCGTCCTCGGCCTTGTCACCGTCAAACAAGCGATAGCCGAATCTGGCTTTACGCAGAATGTACGGCACGTTGGTCATGCTTTCCGTTCCCACAACCAGGCTTATCTCGCTCTTGCCCAGCATGAGCTCGTTGGCTGCGATTTCAAGGGCGCGCATGGCGGAGGCGCAATTCTGATTGACCATGCAGGCCCAGCTGCTATGTCTCATGCCAATCGCCATAGCTACCTGGCGCGCTGGCCCGGAATCGTTACCGTGGTGGAGGCACATGCCTAAAACAAGACTATCAACCATTTCCGGCTGGATTCCGGCTCTTTTCAGTGCTTCGGTCGCGGTTATTGCTGACAGGTCATTGGCTTTCAAATCTTTCAGGCTTCCCATAAAATCTCCTATGGCCGTGCGGCATGCACTGACCATTACGACTTCGTTAATCATTCAAACCTACCTCCTCACAAGATAAGAATTTAGTACTAAGGATCAGCCGGAACGTGCTCGTTTCCGGCCAGATGTTTAAAAAAAGGGATAGGGTCGGACAGCGGCGCGGCTCACTGCCCGACGACTATAATACGGGGAGGTAACTGAGCAGAGAAGTAAAAACTTCTCTGGAAACCGGCTCGTAAATAAGTGCGAAACATCAGCTAAATCTTATTACTCCTCACCCATATCCTGAGGCCCTCTGCTTCTTTGATGAGCTCATCGCGAAAGTCCGGGTGAGCTATTTCAATCAGGGCTTCGGCCCGTTCCCAGGTGGATTTACCTTTCATGTTGGCAATGCCGTATTCGGTTACCACGTAGAAGTTTATGGTCCTGGGTACGGTAACGATGGTACCCGGTTCTAAAGTTGGCACGATGCGCGATTTGATGTTACCCTGATCATCTTTGTAGGTCGAGCTGAGGCAAATGAAGCCTTTACCGCCTTTGGATTTGTACGAACCGAAGATGAAGTCGAGCTGGCCGCCGGTTCCGGAAATGTGTCGAGGACCAGACGATTCAGATGCTACTTGTCCGTACAGATCCACTTGTACGGCGTTGTTGATGCAGACCATGTTATCATTTTGACCGATGACGAAGGGGTTGTTCGTGTAGTTTACCGGATAACTGGCACAAACCGGGTTGTTGTTCATGAACTCGTAGAGCTTGTTGGTTCCCATAGCAAACGTATAGACCATTTTACCTTTGTCGATCTGTTTGCGCCGTCCGGTAATACGCCCGGCTTCGTACATGTCGACAAAGGAGTCCACCAGCATCTCGGTATGGACGCCCAGGTCTTTAAGGTCGGACTGGGCAATCATGGCTCCAATCGCGTTGGGCATGCCGCCGATTCCGAGCTGGAGGCAAGATCCGTCGTGAATTTCTTGCATTATGATTTCAGCCACTTTCTTGTCTACTTCACTTACCGGAGCAGGGGGCACCTCAATCATTGGATAATTGGGGCCTTCTACAATATAGTCGATTTCGGAGATATGCAAGCACTCGCGGTTTCCACCCAGGCACTTGGGGACAGAAGTATTGACTTCGGCAATAACGACCTTGGCGGCGTCGACTGCGGCGTGAGTGATAGAGTTAGAAGTACCCAAGTTGAAGAAACCGTGTTCGTCCATGGGTGTGACCATGATGAGGGATACATCTGGCTTGATGTATCCTCGTTCATAGAACGAGGGGACCTCGTGATAGGTTAGGGGTAAATAATTACACAGACCCTGGTCATGCAGCTTGCGGCTGGCCCCGCTGAAATGCAAATCGTCATAAATTACATGTTTTCTTTCGGGATCTGCCAGGACTGCCTTGGGCGGGAAAGGACAGGTCACCGTTCTTATGATAATGTTCTCTAGCTCGGGGACCCGCTTTGCCAGGGATTCGTCCAGGTAACGGGAGTTCATGACGAACTCGCCGTAGTGTACGAGATCACCAGACTTGATTACCGACATGGCCTCCTCGACGGGTACCAGTTTCTTTTTGTATTCTTCTTTGTAACTCAACATGGCTCATCAACCCCTCCTTACATCGGAAATCACAGTCTCCTCTAGAATGTGCTACTTGGAAAACCGTCTGATGATGTCGTTGGCGATGACTATCCGCTGTACTTGAGCTGTTCCTTCGAAGATCTGCATTATCTTAGCATCGCGGAAATACTTCTCTACCGGGTATTCCTTGGTGTACCCGTAACCACCGTAGATCTGTACAGCATCAGTAGCCACCTTCATGGCCACATCGCCGCAGAAGCACTTGGCTAGGGAAGCGGCGTCAGTATAGGGCAATCCTTGATCCTGTTTACAGGAAGCTTCGAGGTACAGTAGACGCCCGGCTTCGATTAACTGGGCCATATCCGCTAACATAAACTGGATGGCTTGGAAACTGATGATGGGCTTGCCGAACTGCTGCCTTTCCATGGCATACTTAACCGAGACTTCGAAGGCGGCCTGGGCAACTCCCAAGGCCATAGCCGCGACGCAGGCCCTGGATATATCGAGGGTCTTCATCGCGATCTTAAAACCATCGCCTTCCTTGCCCAGCATGTTCTTGGCCGGTACTTTTACATCCTCGAATATCACCTGTGTCGTATTGGAACTGCGAATGCCCAGCTTGTCTTCTTTCTTGCCGACCGAGATTCCAGGGGTATCGCGGTCAACCATAAAAGCACATATGCCTTTGTGCCCGAGCTTCTTGTCCAGGGTTGCGAAGACCGTGTACTGCCCGGCTACCCCACCATTACTGATGAACTGCTTGGTACCGTTCAGAATGTACTCGTCGCCAACCTTCTGGCAGCGGGTGGACAGCCCGGCTACGTCAGAACCGGCACCCGGCTCGGTCAGGCAAAATGCTCCGATGACCCCTTCGAGCTCACGCCCGTACCACCATTTCTTTTGTTCGTCGGTAGCAGCGATCAATACCGGGTCAGCGGCCAAAAGGGTGCTGGCGGCCATAGTAGTGCAGATACCTGCGTCTCCACGTGCTATTTCCTCCACCACCAGGTTCTGTGCAACGTGGTCGAGGCCAGGTCCGCCGTACTCGGCAGGCACACCGATGTTCATCAAGCCTACTTCTTGCATCTTCTTAACGCATTCCCAGGGAAACTCGTCTTTGGCATCCCATTCTTGAGCATAGGGGACGATTTCGTTGTCCGCGAAATCACGAGCCATCCTACGCATCATTTCTTGTTCTTCGGTAAATCTAAAATCCATCTCTATTCCCTCCTAAACTGGCTCATTCTCGGGTTACTTGCCTTGAAATACCGGTTTTCTCTTTTCCAGGAAAGCTTTCATACCTTCCTTTTGGTCAGCGGTGCTGAACAGGAACGACCAGGTTTTTTGCTCAAAAAGCAGGCCGGATGGAAGGTCTACGCTACCCCCATAGTTGATACAAGTCTTGGCCATTCTCATGGCAATCGGAGCCTTGCCAGCCAGTTTTTTGGCTATTTTCTTAGCTTCGTCCATAAGGCTCTCGAGGGGGACCACTTTAGTTACCAACCCTATACTTAAGGCGGTCTGGGCATCGATCGGATCTCCGGTGAATATCAATTGCTTCGCCCATCCCTCGCCTACAAGCCTGGCTAGACGCTGGGTCCCACCTGCACCCGGCATGATGCCAAGGTTAATTTCCGGCTGCCCTATTGTCGTGCCTTCAGCCGCAATTCTGATGTCACACCCCATAGCCAGCTCGCAGCCGCCGCCCAGGGCAAGGCCAGCGATGGCTGCTATTACCGGTTTGGGCAGATTAGCTATCTTGTCGATGGTTTGATGGCAGAGGGCTATAAAAGCTTCTGCTTTTAGGGAGTCCGCGTCCAGCATGTAGGCTATATCTCCCCCGGCTGCGAAAGCCTTACTCCCGCCCGTAATAATCACCGCTTTCACTTCGTCGTCAGCGGCAATCTGGTCGATGAGCTGGCCCAATTCTCTCATCAATACGTCGTTCAAAGCATTGAAGAACTTGGGCCGATTCAAGGTTATAATGCCTATATTGCCATCTTTCTCATACAGTAGGGTTTCAAACTCCACGGTTTCACCCCCTACTTCTTGGTGTAATCATAGAACCCCTTGCCGGTCTTCATGCCCAGGTGTCCTGCTCTGACTTTTTGCCGGAAGGCCAAGGACGGGCGATACTTGGAATCACCGAACTCTCTCCAGTAATACTCGCAAATAGCCAGTACCACATCTATGCCTACCAGGTCGCACAAAGCCAGCGGGCCCATCGGCATATTCGCACCGAGTTTCATGGCCTTATCGATTTCTTCAGCGGAAGCTATGCCTTCTTGATAAACTATAGCTGCTTCATTGATGTACGGAACCAGGATGCGGTTGACTATGAAACCAGGGGATTCTTTAGCTCTTACCGGCTCTTTACCAATCTTGCGAGATAGATCCATGACCGCTTCCACGACATCATCCGTGGTTTCGGCTCCGGGGATAACCTCTATTAACTTCATAACCGGTACCGGGTTGAAGAAGTGCATCCCTACCACCTTGTTTGGGCGGTTGGTGGCTGCCGCAATCTCGGTTATACTCAGGGCTGAGGTGTTGCTCGCCAGTATAGCGTCCGGACCGCATATTTCTCCGAGTTGCTTAAATACCTTTTTCTTGATATCGATGTTTTCGACAATTGCTTCTATTACTATGTCGCAATCCTTGAAAGCGGCGTTATCGGTACTGGTTGTGACCAAGGCGTTAAGCTTTTCGGCTTGATCGGCTGCCATCTTGCCCTTTTCCACAGCCTTGCTCCAGTTCTTGTTCATGCCCTTTACTGCCTTGTCCACAAACTCGGGGGCTATGTCCACGAGTACCACTTTAAACCCGGCTTCTGCACAGACCTGAGCAATACCTGCTCCCATGGTGCCTGCTCCCAATACTCCTATAGCTTTGAATTCCATCCCAATACCTCCCTTAGGCTGTTCAGGTTTTTGTAAGACGAAGTGGCAACTTTATCGATTTCGCCCCTTTCCCCTCCTTCCCGATATGGGTTCTAACCGTTCCTGTCGAAACCGTGGAGCAATAACCGTGCCAACATACCCAGTGCAGCAGCGAGAGGAGAAAAAAACAGCATAAGCTCGGGGTTCCGAGCTTATGCTGTTCTATTTGTCAAGCTTGCCTTAAGTCCGAAAATCTTATCTCAATTTGAGAGACTCTCTCAAAACGGGAGAGGTGTCGAGGCCTACGATTCGGTGAGATTAACGGAAATGATGGATCCGATCATCCTTTTTTGCTAGTGTTTATCCGAGATTGTACTTTTTCAATTTGCGATACAGTACTGAACCATGCAGGCCCAAAAGCTTTGCGGTCTGGGCCTTATTATAATTAGTTTGTTTAAGCACCTGTCTTATCATCTCTTTTTCCAGCTGTTCAACCGCATCGGCCAAAGTTTCGCCCTTCTTATCGATAAGGATATTCTCTATGTTCTGCTTCTGCAAAGACGGGAAGTGCTTTGCAGTCAACTGCTTTTCATTATTAAGGTCGGCCAAGTTAATAGCGCGTTCCAAGAGGTTTTCTAGTTCGCGGACGTTACCCGGCCAGTGGTACTTTCTAAGCAATTGGATTGCTTCTGAAGATACGTTCGTCACATTGGTGTTAAGACGCTGGTTGAGACGAGGCAGAATAGCCTGAACTAAGAGCGGGATATCTTCGAGACGTTCGCGCAGTGGAGGGATATCGAGCACTACGACGTTCAACCGGTAATACAGGTCAGCACGAAACTTGCCCTGCTCAACTAAGTTTTCTAAATTGCAGTTGGTGGCAGCGATTATGCGGACGTCCACGCGAACAGGCTTAGTGCCTCCCACCCTTTCAAACTCGCGCTCCTGCAAGACGGTGAGGAGTTTAGCCTGCATAGGCAGAGGCATGTCCCCGATCTCATCGAGAAAAATAGTTCCTTTATTGGCAAGCTCGAACTTACCTGGTTTTCCACCTTTGCGGGCTCCGGTAAATGCCCCTTCTTCGTAACCGAAAAGCTCAGATTCCAACAGGTGTTCCGGCAAAGCCGCGCAGTTTACCCGCACGAAAGGATAGTGAGCTCTAGGGCTGGAACGATGAATGGAGTGGGCAAACAGTTCTTTACCGGTCCCACTTTCCCCGGTAATGAGAACCGTAGAGCCGGTTTGGGCGACCTGTTCGGCCATAGACTTGAGCCGCGCCATTTTGCTGCTCTTGCCTACGATCACATCAAAGCAGTACTTGGGGCTGAATACACTTTTTATGGCATCCCGATAAAAAGCCAGTTCTTCTTCCAGGTCCGCCACTTTTTTGGCCAAGGCCTTGGCATCCCCAAGGTCCAAAAACAGGCTCTTGCCTACAGCTCCTATGAGGTCGCCTTCCTTGTTGTATATGGGGAACCTGGTAACGATGAGGTCGTGACCGTTACAGGGCCAGTAATCGGCGATGTGAACTTCGCCGGTTTCCAGTATCTTTGGGAGTTGAGAGTTAGACGTAACGTCCATGATGTACTTGCCGATAACTTCATCACGGGTTTTTCCAACGATATGGATATAAGTGTCATTGGCGACCGTAACATACCCGTTCTTGTCGACGATAACGATCCCCATATAAGGGTTTTGCACCAATGCAGCCACGATCTGGACAAAATCTGATGGCCACCCTTCCACGAGCCTCCACCCCTTTCGCCCACCAAGGTGCGCAACATTTTTTAAATTCCCCCCTCGCCTCGGTTGCTGTGACTCCTGATTCTCTGTCTCTTTATTCTCTCTATCCTGACAAAATGAGCCGCGTTGTCTCCCGTTATCTTTGCGACCCAATTAATTAACCCGTTAACTATATGCTAGCACACGCGGTTGCGTATATACAACTATTGTGAAATTAGTAATTTGCTGCACACTTGACAAGGTTTACATGGCGAAGAACTGGACCTTGACGGAAAGGCTGGTTTTCTGTAAAATCAACGTGTGAACATCAATCTTCAAGTGAATGGGGCGTCGCCAAGCGGTAAGGCACTGGACTCTGACTCCAGCATTCGAGGGTTCGAATCCTTCCGCCCCAGCCATTGGCGATAAGGGTGTGCGTGAACGCACACTTTATTTTATAGTTGGGCTCGGATATAGGTTGCCGTGCAAGCAGGATAGCGGGAGGTCTAAAGTCCATGCTACTGACCAGAGAAGAAGTTGAACATGTTGCAGCATTGGCTCGTTTGAAGTTGAGTGATGAAGAATTGGAGAGGTTTGCGGAGCAGTTGACAGCCATCCTCGATTACATGTCGCGGCTGAACGACCTCGATACCAGCAAGATTGAGCCTCTAACTCACGTCCTTCCTCTGAGTAATGTCTTTCGCGATGATGGGGTGAGCCCGGAAGAGACTAACAGGGATGATATACTGGCCAATGCTCCTCTAGAGGAAAACGGGTGTTTTAAAGTGCCCCGAATTGTGTGAATTTTCGCGATCGCAGCCGATAGCACTAACTTGTGCAGTGAGGAGGAAGTCAGGTGCGGCTATGTGAATTGACTGCCCATGAATTGAAAGACATGCTGGCCCAAAGAGAGATTACGGCCCAAGACATAGTGGAATCATGCCTGGACCGCATAGGTGAAGTGGAAGAGAACATCAAAGCGTTTGTTACGTTGACTCCGGAGGCGGCGCGCGATTCCGCGCGCAAACTGCATGAAGAAGGCGGTTACAGAGGGTTGGCCGGCATCCCATGTGGATTGAAGGACAATTTGTGCACCCGCGGCATAAGGACTACCTGTTCTTCCCGCATGCTCGAAAATTTTGTTCCCCCTTATGATGCTACGGTTGTTTCCAAACTTCGGGGAGAAAAGGCCGTATTCATGGGTAAGCTCAATATGGACGAGTTTGCCATGGGTTCTTCCACAGAGAACTCGGCTTTCTTCCCTACTCGCAATCCCTGGGATCCGGAACGGGTTCCCGGTGGTTCTTCCGGTGGTTCGGCGGCTGCAGTTGCTGCCGGCGAGGTGATATACGCCCTCGGTTCTGACACGGGTGGTTCCATACGGCAGCCGGCGTCGTTTTGCGGGGTTGTGGGTATGAAGCCTACATACGGAAGGGTTTCTCGCTATGGTTTGGTTGCCTTTGCATCGTCTCTGGATCAGATAGGGACTTTGACCAAGGACGTGACCGACTGTGCCCTGGTGATGAATGTTATCGCCGGCCATGACAGGCTGGACTCCACAAGTATCGACGCTCCTGTACCTGATTATACAAAGTTTTTAGTACCTGATATAAAGGGCTTTCGGATAGGTTATCCCCGCGAGTATTTTCAAGAGGGAGTAGACGATGCGGTTAAGGAAACCATCAACCGGGCCATGCTGAAGATGGAAGAGATGGGGGCAGTGGTAGAAGAGACTTCCCTTCCGCATACCGAGTTCGCTTTACCTGCATACTACATCATTGCCCCGGCTGAGGCCAGCTCCAATTTGGCCAGGTTTGACGGGGTAAGATATGGGTTGAGAGATGTTAAGGCCGAAAGCGTTATCGACATGTTTGCCAGTTCCAGGGCCTTAGGCTTTGGGCCAGAAGTGAAAAGGCGAATAATGCTGGGGACCTATGCCCTTTCCTCTGGGTATTATGATGCGTATTACCTTAAGGCTTTGAAGGTAAGACGGCTGATTAAGGAGGATTTCGATTGGGCTTTTGATAAATACGATGTTTTAGTGACTCCAACTGCTCCCACAGTTGCCTTTAAGCTTCATGAAAAAACGGATAATGTTCTGGCCATGTATATGTCTGACATAGCTACCATTCCCGTGAATCTAGCAGGATTGCCAGCTATGTCCATACCCTGTGGATTTGTAAACGGGTTACCGGTTGGCTTACAAATAATCGGTAGGCCGCTGGAGGAGGGAACTTTGTTGAGGGTGGCATACGCTTTTGAACAGAGTACAGGGATGGCTCGTTTGAGACCTCGGCTGGGGGTGAACTGAGTGCCGACAGGACGCTATGAGGCGGTAATAGGATTGGAAGTGCATGCCGAGCTGAGAACGGATTCGAAGATATTCTGTGCTTGTTCTACCCGTTTCGGGGCTGAACCGAATACTCAAGTATGTCCCATTTGTACAGGGATGCCCGGGGTTTTACCCGTACTGAACCGTAAAGTAGTGGAATACGCGATAAAAACCGGCTTGGCTCTTAATTGTGAAATTGCGGAGTTCAGCAAGTTTGACCGCAAGAATTATTTTTACCCCGATTTGCCTAAAGCTTACCAGATATCGCAGTACGACCTTCCTATCTGTCGCAACGGTTATATTGATATAGAAGTCGAGGGGCGCAAAAAGAGAGTAGGGATTACCAGGGTGCATATGGAGGAGGATGCGGGAAAACTGTTACATCAAGGTACCATAGCCAGTACCCCGTATTCTCTGGTGGACCTTAACCGGTCCGGGGTGCCGCTCCTGGAGATCGTTTCGGAGCCGGACATGAGGAGTCCTGCCGAGGCCCGTCTTTACATGGAAAAACTGAGGTCCATTCTTCTTTTCCTGGGGGTATCGGACTGCCGGATGGAAGAAGGTTCCTTGCGCTGTGATGCCAACGTTTCGGTTCGCATACAGGGGCAGCAGGGGTTTGGGACCAAGACCGAGATAAAGAATTTGAACTCTTTCAAAGCCCTGGAAAGGGCTCTTGAGTATGAGATAAAACGGCAGATAGAGCTTTTGGAGGATGACGAGTCGGTGATTCAAGAAACCAGAACCTGGGATGAATCGCAACAAGCGACTCTTTCGATGCGCTCGAAAGAAGAAGCTCAGGACTACCGTTATTTTCCGGATCCCGACCTGGTTCCTCTAATCATCGATAGGGGATGGGTTGAAGAGGTACGATCGAGTTTGCCCGAGCTTCCTGATGCTGCTCGCGAACGCCTTATGAGACAGTTCAACTTGCCCGAATATGATGCCAACTTACTTACGATGACCAAGGACACGCTTGATTTTTTTGATGAATGTATGCAGTATTATCAAGACGCTAAGACTGTATCCAACTGGATAATGGGAGAATTGAGCCGGCTCTTGAACCAGCACAACCTAGAGCTGAAAGATGCGAAGATCAAACCGGCTCATTTGACGGAAATGCTGAAAATGATTGATAGCGGCCAGATAAGCGGAAAAATGGCCAAAACGGTATTTGAGGAAATGTTTGTTAGTGGGAAATCTCCCGAAACCGTGGTTAGGGAAAAGGGAATGGTACAGATATCGGATGAGGCTGCTTTGGAACCTGTCATCGCCCGTATCATAGCTGAGAACTCAGGGGTCGTGGAGGATTATCGCAAAGGAAAAGAAAAGGCTTTTGGTTTCTTGGTAGGGCAGGTAATGAAGGCAACCCGGGGCCAGGCAAACCCGAAGGTTGTCAATGACATATTAAGAAGGATGCTCGTAGATGGTCAGTGAATCGATAGCTGGTAATAGGCAAACGTCTTACCGAACAACGGAAGGGAAAGGAGTGACAGGTTTGACCAAAAGTTCGCTGAGCAAAGACTGGTTTCTGGCGAAGGACGCTAAGATTTACATCGTAGACACAACTTTACGCGACGGAGAACAGACGGCTGGAGTTGTCTTCGCTAACCAGGAAAAGATCCGCATAGCTAAATACCTCGACGAAATAGGGGTAGACCAGATCGAGGCCGGGATACCCGTTATGGGAGGACACGAAAAGGAGTGTGTCAAGCAGATAGTATCCCTGGGACTGAGAGCTAGTATTATGGCCTGGAATCGGGCTGCCATATCGGACTTGAAACATTCTCTTGACTGCGGCGTGGATGCGGTAGCGATATCCATATCGACTTCCGATATTCACATCGAGCACAAGCTTAAGACCACGAGGGAAGATGTTTTACGGAGGATGTCAGAGGCGGTCTCGTTTGCCAAAGACCACGGTCTCTACGTTTCGGTCAACGCGGAAGACGCATCCCGTACCAATATGGAGTTTCTTATCGAGTTCGCCCTAACCGCCAAACACTGCGGGGCAAACAGGTTGCGCTTTTGCGATACAGTAGGTATCCTGGATCCTTTAACTACTTTTCGTAAGATCAAGACCTTGCGAGACGCTATCGAGATGGATATCGAGATGCACACCCATAACGACTTTGGAATGGCTACTGCTAACGCTATAGCCGGGGTTTATGCGGGGGCTAACCACGTAGGGGTCACGGTAAACGGCCTTGGTGAGAGAGCCGGAAACGCTTGCCTGCAGGAAGTGGTAATGGCTTTGAAGTATCTCATGAACGTGGACCTGAACTTCAAGACTGAGAAATTCAGGGAAGTTGCCTTGTACGTGGCCCAGGCTGCAGGGAGAAAGGTGCCTCCCAGCAAGCCGATTGTCGGGTCTAACATTTTCGCCCACGAGTCGGGTATTCACGGCGATGGCGTGCTCAAAAACCCGTTGACATATGAGGTATTTAAACCGGAAGAAGTAGGATTGGAGAGGCAAATAGTCATTGGCAAACATTCGGGCACGGCGGCACTGAAGGCTAAATTCCGCGAGTACGGTTTAGAATTGGGCGACGAGGATGCAGAAAACATTTTAGAAAGGGTCAGGGCAACTGCGGTTGATCTCAAACGTTCGCTCTTTGATAAGGAACTGGTTTACATCTACGAAGACTACATGAAGGAGAGAGGGAGAAACGTTGGGTAAGACTATAGCGGAAAAGATACTGTCGGCCAAAAGCGGGCAGGATGCTAGGGCTAATGAAATCGTGGTAGCGGATCTTGACTTCGTCATGGGGCAGGACGGCACGTCGCCCCTGGCTATTCAGGCCTTTGAGGAGATGCAAGGAGACGGACCGTTTGACCCGCGCCGCGTGGCGATGGTTATTGATCACAGCGCGCCCAGTCCTTTGGAAGGGGTCTCGCGTCTCCACGCCAAGATGAGGGATTTTGCACGCCGCTACGGCATTATCCTGTACGACATCGGTGAGGGTGTATGTCACCAGCTGCTTCCTGAAAAGGGTCATGTGGGGCCGGGTAGCTTAGTCATCGGGGCTGATTCTCATACGTGTACTTACGGGGCCATCAACGCTTTTGCCACCGGGGTGGGGTCAACCGATCTGGCGGCGGGAATTATCTCGGGCAAGATGTGGTTCAAGGTTCCAGAAACGATAAAGTTTGTGATCAACGGTAGGCTACCTAAAGGAGTATATTCCAAAGACCTCATCCTCTATCTCATTGGAGACGTGACTGCCGATGGTGCCACTTACATGGCGGCCGAGTATACGGGTGAAGCGATCAAAACCTTGTCCGTGGAAGCTCGTTTTACCATCAGCAACATGGCCATAGAAATGGGAGCCAAAGTAGGGCTGATGGAAGCCGACGAGAAAACAATGGAATGGGTGAGAAAGCACACTGATCGGACCTTCGAACCGGTTGAAGCGGACCCGGACGCTGCATATGCAGCTGTCAAGGAATATGACGTGTCAGAACTGGAACCCCAAGTAGCCAAACCACACACCGTTGACAATGTGGTTCCGGTAAGTCAAGTTGCAGGAACTCCGGTGCAGCAAGGAGTAATAGGAACGTGCACGAACGGTCGTTTAGAAGATCTTAGAGTCGCAGCCAGCATACTGGAGGGGAGAAAAATACATCCCAACTTCAGGTTGATCGTAGCTCCTGCTTCGCGCCAGGTTATGCTCGATGCCATAAGAGAGGGAGTACTGCAAACTTTGATTGAGGCCGGAGCAGCGGTGGTTACGCCCGGATGCGGGCCTTGTGTGGGTACCCATAACGGGATTCCTTCTGATGGCGAAAGTGTAATTTCTACAGCTAACCGTAACTTCAAAGGACGGATGGGAAACAACAAGGCCTTCATATACTTGGGCTCGCCTGCGACGGTAGCAGCGTCTGCCATTACTGGCATTATTACCGATCCTAGGGAATTCTTAAAATAGGAGGATTAGTCTGCTATGGAACTTAGAGGGAAAGCACACAAGTTCGGTGATGATGTCAACACCGACTACATAATCTCGGGACGGTATAAGTTTAAAACCTTAGACATGACAGAGCTGGCCAAGCACGTTATGGAGGACCTGGATCCCGATTTTTATTCGAAGGTTCAAAAGGGAGATATGATAGTTGCTGGGAAGAACTTCGGCTGCGGGTCGTCACGTGAACAGGCTCCATGGGCAATCATACATGCCGGTATCAGCGCGGTCCTGGCCAAGTCCTTTGCCCGCATTTTTTATCGCAACTGCATCAACACCGGGTTGCCTCTTATCGAGTGCGATACCGACCGCATTGAGCCGGGGGACGAGCTCGAGGTGGATCTGGAACGAGGGGTAATTTCTAATTTAACCCAGGGAACTGAGATTCCGATAAAGCCGTTGCCCAAGGTTATGATCAAGATCCTCTCGGACGGGGGGCTGGTGGAACACTTCAAGAAATACGGCACGTTCAATTTTGACTGACGGACAGCTTACAGTTCTCAGTTTATCATTCTTAATTCTGCATTCTAGATTCTCAATTACTTCCTGGCTCAGCTGAAACTTTTGCCTACGAAGACATCGGGCGGTATAGCTCGTTGACTTCAATCGGTAACGAGTAAACGTTATAAGGGGTGAATATTTTGGTCGAGGGTGAAAAAATCAGGGTGGTCAACGGAGCGCTGCAGGTTCCGGATAATCCGATAATTCCTTTTATTATCGGTGATGGTACCGGGCCCGATATATGGGCAGCAGCATCAAGGGTACTCGAGGCTGCGGTAGAAAGAGCATATCAGGGCAAGAAAAAAATTGTATGGAAAGAGATTCTCGCGGGTGAAAAGGCTTTTAACTTGATAGGACAGTGGCTTCCTCAGGAAACCATAGATACCATCAGGGAGTACGTTATAGCAATAAAAGGGCCACTTACTACTCCTATAGGTGGCGGCATCCGTTCTCTGAACGTGGCTTTGCGGCAAGAGCTGGATCTATATGCCTGTGTTAGACCGGTGCGTTATTTCAAAGGAGTACCATCTCCGGTCAAAAGGCCCGAGGACACGGACATGGTGATATTTAGAGAAAATACAGAAGACATCTATGCAGGCATCGAGTGGCCAAAAGGGTCGGAAGAGGTCAAGAAGGTCATAAGGTTCTTAAAAGACGAAATGGGAGTGAAAAACATAAGGTTTCCCGAAACATCGGCCATTGGCATAAAGCCCATATCGGAAGAAGGGAGCAAGAGGCTGGTTCGAGCGGCAATAAGGTATGCGCTGAGCGAAGGACGAAAGAGCGTGACCCTGGTTCACAAGGGGAACATTATGAAGTTTACTGAGGGAGGCTTCAAGAACTGGGGGTACGAAGTAGCGGAACAGGAGTTTGGGGACCACGTCTTTACCTGGAACCAGTACGATGAGATCAAGGAACGTAAAGGAGAAAAAGCAGCTAATGAGGCTCAAGCAGAGGCTGAGGCCCAGGGCAAGCTCATAGTTAAGGACGTAATTGCCGATATCTTTTTGCAGCAGATACTGACCCGTCCTCGAGAATTCGATGTTATAGCTACTATGAACCTCAATGGTGATTACATTTCTGATGCGTTAGCCGCGCAGGTAGGGGGGATTGGAATTGCCCCAGGAGCTAACATCAACTATGATACTGGACATGCGGTATTTGAAGCAACCCACGGAACAGCTCCCAAATACGCCGGGCTGGACAAGGTCAATCCTTCCTCGGTTCTTTTGTCAGGGGAAATGATGTTGCGGCACTTGGGATGGCATGAAGCCGCGGATCTCATTATAGGAGCTGTGGAAAGAACCATAGCGAGTAAGATCGTGACCTATGACTTTGCCCGGTTGATGGAGGGCGCAACCGAAGTAAAATGCTCGGAATTCGGGGATGCTCTAATTCAAAACCTGTAGCCCTTTGGATAGAACAAAATTGAGAAATACAGGATTAAGAGGAAAACCTGGCCAGGCCAGGTTTTTTTATTTGCTCATAAAACACAGAGGGTATGACAAAAAATAAATTTGAATTCAGATCAAAGGAGGCGAAAAAGATGGCTAGCGAAATCAGAATGCAAGGTGGAGTTGTGGCCAGCCCGTACCCGGTCAACACCGGGGAAAATCTAAAAATAATTTATAACGGGTTATTGGCACAGAGTGGAGCCGACCGGGTCTTTTTGCACATGGGTTACGGACCTTCCACCCATTGGGCGAGCATCCATGACCAGGAGATGATGCGGACAGATCGCGGGTTCGAAACTACCTTGAAGGTAGAGAGACCTGACCGTATCAACTTTTGTTTCAAAGACTCGGCCAACAATTGGGATAACAACAACGGTATGAATTGGAGTGTGTGAACCGAAGAGGAGGCCATGGCATGGCTCGGGCAGAGATTGAAGGCGGGGTAATAGCGCATCCGGTGCCGGTTACGGCTGGGGCTGAGGTTAATATCAAGTACAATGGCCTCTTGGCTGCCAGCGGGGCAGATGCCGTCTACCTTCATTACGGGTACGGTCCAGCCGATCACTGGGCCGATGTTGCCGACTTGCCCATGCACCGAACTTCAGACGGGTTTGAAGCCAGCATCAAAGTAAAATCTAATGACCGGCTGAATTTCTGTTTCAAAGATAGTGCCAACAACTGGGATAACAACAGCGGCAAGGATTGGAGTTATACTATTCATTCTGGCAGGAAGCCCTAGCAATTCCCCTCGCTTGGTCCCGGGTTCAATTACCCGGGCTTTTTTATGTTTGGGGAGCCGTATGCTTACCAAGAAACCGGAACATATTAATGAAAGATGCTGCTAAAATAGGCGTTTTGAACTTCGCTATTTGAAGAAGGTTGCTAGGAGGTACTTTTATGCGAGTGATGATGCTTTCCTGGGAGTTTCCTCCAAGAGTGGTCGGGGGACTGGCTATGCACGTGTACGATTTGTCTACATCGATGGTTCGACAAGGACTGGAGGTAACGGTCGTAACCTGCGGCGGGTCAGAGTCACTGGAGAGAGAGAGGGTTGAAGGAGTAGAAGTATTGCGCGTTCGCCCTTATGACTTGCCTACCGCTGACATCCTGGGCTGGTCACTTCAGTTGAACGTAGCTATCCTGGAAAGGGCCATAGACTATGTGAACCAGGAAGGAGAGGTGGATATAATACACGCTCACGACTGGTTGGTAGCATGCGCGGCTCGGGCGTTGAAACACGGCTACAGAATTCCTATGGTGGCTACTGTGCACGCTACCGAGTACGGGCGCAATAACGGGCTCCATAACCAGTTACAGAGAAGTATAAGTGACATCGAATGGTGGCTAACCTATGAAGCCTGGCGGGTCATATGTTGTTCTAGCTATATGGTCGATGAAGTGCGGCGGGTGTTTAATTTGCCTTCCGATAAAATACGTTTGATACCTAATGGGGTATACCCGGAAAGATTGCGGCAGAAGGAAGTGCCGACCGGTTTTAAAGATAGATGGGCCCTCCCTTACGAAAAGATAGTGTTTTTTGTGGGCAGGTTGGTGCCGGAAAAAGGGGTGCAAGTGCTTCTGGAGGCTGTGCCTAAAATTCTCGGGCATTGTCCTGAAGCAAAATTCGTTATCGCTGGAACCGGTCCTTTTCACGATTTCTTGCGACAAAAGGCAAACGACTTGGGTCTTGGGGATAAGGTCTGTTTCACAGGGTATATCAGTGAAGAGGACCGTGACCGGCTGTACCAGGTAGCCGATGTAGCGGTCTTTCCCAGTCTTTACGAACCGTTTGGCATAGTAGCTCTCGAGGCCATGGCTGCAGGAACCCCGGTTGTGGTTTCGGACAGCGGTGGGTTAGCGGAGATAGTAAAAAACAACGAAGACGGGCTGTGGGCTATAACCGGGTCAGCCAATTCCCTGGCGGACAGGGTGATAGAGATATTAACAAACCGAGATCTAGCCCAAAAACTTGCCCACAATGCAATTGAGAAGGTGTACGCCCAATATGACTGGAGGATAATCTCAGCTAAAACCGTGGAAGTGTACGAAGAAATTCTGAAAGAAAGCAAAAACAGCGGGTTTCGAGCTCCGCGCAAGTATGAATGGCCTTTTCGTCGGCAAAGCCTGGTTGCGAGGCGAGCCACAGACCCGGCACTCAGCTGACTGAAGTTGTAACATGACAGTAGGCTCCAAAACGCTAGTCAATAATCAAGATTTAAGCTGAGTGCCGGGTCAGCGGCGATTTCCAGTTTTTACGGGTTGGAAGGCACGATGACGTAGCTAGGTATTTCTACGTCGTAACGCAGCATAAGTTGAAACAGGTAGTCTGCAGAAACGGGCAACCGTACTACCATGTGGCGTGCTGTGCCTGCAGTGCGGTTAAGGGTCTTCATGAACCGTATTAGACTGTTATCCGAGGCGAACGTTAGCTCACGAGCATCGATAATTATGCTGCAACAGGCCTTACCCAAGGCGGCGGCAAAGGATTTAACAGCTTTGCTTGCCGCTGTTTCGTTTATTTTTCCAGTCATTTTAGCCAGGGCTTGAACCCCGTCCGTAAAAAGCTCGATTTTCGTCAGTTGGTGATGGATAACTTTGAAAATAGGTTGCTCTATTAGCGAGAAGGCGTCCCGCGACTCGGTTTCGCCGGGCTGGAGTAAGGTCTGGGCATAGTGCTTGTTTTCTCTCACCCATTTCCTTACCAGCCAGTAACCTACGGCGCGAAAGGCCACGGATCGCCATCCCGATACCTGGAAATTTGAAAAAAGGTTGCTTAAAGAGTAGAAACGCTTAAACGCTTCCTGGGTCTCGGCCTGCAATGAATAAGACGACATGCCTGCGGGGGTAAATACTACGTGATGGGCGTCATACAGGCTCCATTCGCGGGTAAAGATGCGCCCAGCAGCTTCCAACTCGGCAAAGGTTCTGGTCCCCGGCAAAGGGGTCAGTATCATGAACTGAACGGTGTCGATGTGGTTCTTAAGCGCAAAAGACACCGTTTCTTCAATGGTTTCCGCAGTGTCTTCATCGCTTCCAAAGACGAACATTCCGTGCACCATTATGCCGTAATCGTGAAAACGTTTAACGCAGTACTCGATGTCGGATACTTCCTGGCGCTTGTTATAGTTTTTCAAGGTTTTGGGATTGATGGACTCCATCCCCACGTATACGTAACCACATCCGCTATCCCGCATGAGCGAGAGGAGCTCATCATCCCGCGCGCTTTCAGTACGTACCTGAGCAAACCAGCGGCGGGGTCTGGCGTTCTTCTCAATCATTGCTCGCATTAAGGCTTTGGCCCGGGCCGGACTGGCTGTGAAGTTGTCATCGACGAAGAAGACCTGCTTGCCTTTATACTGTTCCAGTTCTTCTACAATAGATTCAATGCTACGACAACGCATCTTGTGGCCGAACATAGGGGTTACACTGCAGAAAGTACAATCGTAGGGACACCCGCGCGAAGTTACTACCGGGTACGTCGAAAGCCTATTTGCACCGAAAACGGATATGTGGGGAAAAGGTAAAGTCGCGATGTCAACCCAGTCTGGTGCCGGGTTGTGTATGACTTCCCCGTTATGGACAAAACTGATACCCGGCACCTCGAACGGTATTTCCCCTTGATTTAGGCATTGTACAAGAGCGGGGAACGTGTAATCTCCTTCCATCCGCACCACGTAATCACAATGCCCTAGGGCTTCTTCCGGCATGAAGCTGACATGCGGTCCGCCCATCACCACCGCTATGCCTTGGGAACGGGCGAAGTCCGCTAATCGGTAAGCATAAGGGGCGGTCGACGTGGTAGCAGATATTCCAACCAGCTGGGTGCCAGCCAGATCCGAAGCTTTCACATTGCGATAGGTACCGTAAACCAGGTTGACATGATGTCCTTGTTGTCTGAGAATGGTTCCTAGGATGGGCAGTCCCAAACGCGGCATCTTAACCGTGCTGAATACATGTTTGCCCGGGGGCTTGGGTTCAATCAAGGTAATGTTCAAAAGAAAAACCTCCTTTAAAAATCCAGGGAATCGAGGGTTAGAATTGGCTATAAGAGCCAAAGGATTGTTTGTAACACAAAAAGCTTAAAGCGCAGGCATTGCGGGATTTACGAAGGTAACGGTAACGCCCTGTAAAGGTCGGGGTCAGCAACTGCACTGCGGGAATTATGAAATTGCCTAATGTCTTTGACCTTTTACTTTCTTAATAATATTATCATGAAAGGGAAGGCTTTACAAATTCATTAGAAAACGTGCAAAAAGGGATGATTCTTAAATTGCACGATTTCCAATTTGCATGAAGGGCTGAATGGTTTTCATGGAAGGATTAGATTTGATAACGAGATTATACGGGCTGGCCTTGGTATGCATGTCTTTGCTGATATGGAGCTATGCTGTGTTGGTGGTGCCAGCGACCTGTCAATGGAAGAAACCCGGCGTGGGGTTCGTCGTGCCATTTGTGATAGGGGTGTTGGCCGTAGCCATGGGCAAAGGGACCGACATTACCTCGAGCTATATATTTGCCGAGGTTGCCGGGATGCTTGTTGTCGCCGGTTTAGCCGCGCTAGGAACCAGGTTGATGTACTCGCCGGAACTGGTGGCCGCTGTTTTGGGTAGTGCGGGCCTGTTTTCTTGGGTTTGGTTTTCTATGTCGTCGGTAAGGAGATTCTTGATATACCAAAATCCTCATTTTCTGTGGCTGCCGTTCGGGTGGCTTTTGCTCCTGGCTGCAATTCAGTTAGCACGAACAAGGAAGTGGCCGGATTGGGGAACTCCGACTGTCATACTTGCTGCCAGCTATCCAGGCTGGCTTTTTTTGTCGGGGAACAGGCTATTTTTACCGATTTTTCTGAAAACGCTCGGATTGGTATGGCTTTTTGCTTGCATGTATCGTGAGGCTGTTCGTGTAAGCCAGGCTGAGCTTCAGCAAGCTCGCACGGTTCTCGAGGACTTTGAAAGAGCGGTAGGCAGGGAAGTGAAGCTGAGGATGTTAGAACTGGAGAGGGCCAAGCAAAGGCTGGCCGATAAGGCCTCAACCGACGCGTTGACCGGCGCCTTGAACAAGAAAGCTTTATTGCAGGAGATTGATTCGCTGCTGGTGGCCCGAGATAGAGATGTTTTTTGCCTACTAATGTTTGATATTGACGAATTCAAGCAGTTGAACGATAAGCTGGGTCATGTGGCGGGGGACATGGCTTTAAAACGGCTGTCTCGGATAGTAAAGTCTTCCATTCGAGAAGGTGACATTTTCGGACGTTACGGCGGAGACGAGTTCATAGTGGTGCTTCCCCACACGCCGTTGAGTGATGCCCGGCTGATTGCGGAGCGTATAAGGCAAAGGGTGGAAAACGACAAGACCGGCCCTCCCATAACTCTTTCGATGGGATTGGCTGCTTATCCGCTGGATGGAGAAACGGGAGTCGCCTTGGTGAAAGCGGCAGACGACGGGTTGTATCTCTCAAAAAGCAAAGGCCGCAATCGGGTCTCTCATGTGCGGACAGAGCAAAACGAGCAGTAGAAACGTAAAAAAAAAGGGCGGTTCTGAGATGGCATGCCACGCCATATCAGAACCGCCCCTTTTTTTGCACTTGTATTATTTGACCGGGGAGCGTGCATATTACTGGTTAAGGATTGCCGGTTCGGACCTGGTCTGTATGTGCCAACTTCCACCTTCAAGAACGACAAGGAGGAATAAGGGATGAAAGCGGTGGTCATGGCTGGAGGGGAAGGAACACGTTTGCGGCCCTTAACTTGTAACTTGCCTAAACCTATGGTGCCGGTAATGAACAAACCGGTTATGGAATACGCGCTTCGGCTTCTGCGGGAAATCGGGATAACCGAGATTGCGGTGACTTTACAATACTTGCCTGAACACATCAAGGCATACTTCGGAGATGGCAGCGAATGGGGGGTCAACCTTCACTACTACGAAGAGGAGACTGCACTGGGAACGGCCGGGAGCGTTAAGAACGCAGAGGATTTCTTGGATGAAACCTTCATCGTTGTGAGCGGGGACGCTTTAACCGACTTCGCTTTGGGCGAAGCCGTTGAATTTCACCGTTCGAGAAAAGCCCTGGCAACCCTAGTGCTGACTCGGGTTGAGTCTCCGCTTGAGTACGGCCTGGTGCTAACCGAACCGTCAGGAGCCGTAGCTCGTTTCTTAGAAAAGCCTTCGTGGGGCGAGGTGTTCAGCGACACGGTGAACACTGGAATATACATTTTGGAACCGGAAATCCTTCAGTACATCCCACCGGACACGGTCTTCGATTTTTCGCGAGAGCTTTTTCCAAAGTTGCTACGTGACAAACAAGGGATTTTCGGGTGCGTGCTCAGTGGCTATTGGTGTGACATTGGGAACTGTGACATGTATTACCAGGTACACCTCGACATCCTTGACGGCAAGGTAAAAATCGAGATCGACGGTAGCCGCCAGGGGCTTGTGTGGATAGGGTCTGGGGCCTTTGTGTCGCCGGAGGCAGTGGTTCAGGGGCCATCTTACATCGGTCCAGGCTCGGAAATAAGGCCGGGAGCTTTTTTGGGGCCTTATTCGGTGTTAGGTGAGGGATGTCTGGTAGACAGGGGGGCTTCGGTCAAGAGGACGATAACCGGTAAAGGATGTTATTTGGGACCGCAAGCCGAGGTGAGGGGCGCAATTCTCGGGCGGGGGGTAAACATTCAAACCAAAGCCGGGGTATTTGAAGGGGCGGTAATCGGGGACCACTCTAAGGTAGGAGCCCAGGCTATGGTCAAGCCAGGGGTAAAGATTTGGCCACACAAACATATTGAAGAAGGAAGAAGCGTTTTGGAAAGCGTGGTATGGTCAGGCCGGGTGACCCGGAACCTATTCGGGATTGGGGGAATCAAGGGCAAAATCAACGAGGAGTTAACTCCTGAAAACACCGCACGTATCGGCAGGGCCTTGGGAACGTATCTTCCTACCGGAGCGAGGGTGGTGGTAGGAACTGATTCGATTTCTGCCAGTCAGTTATTGAAAGATGCACTGACGAGCGGGCTCTCGGCTACCGGAGTAGAGGTCGCAGATGCCGGCCGGTGTTTGCTGCCGGTTTTGCGGTATGCGGCTCACAGCTTTCAGACCAACTGTGGGGTGTACTGTCGGGTTCTGGGGCCAGACGGGCATATGGCGAACCTGGTTGTGGTGAACGAGAACGGAGCGGATCTACCTAAGCGCGAAGAGCGTAAGGTCGAAAACATCTGGAACCGGGAAGAGTTCAGACAGGTACCGCCAGAAAGGATAAGAGAAAAAACCGTCTTGCCTGCCATTTCTTCTTCATACACCTCGGCGATGCTGGCCAAGGTCAACGGGGATCGTATCAAACGCCGCAGGTTTTCGGTCGAGCTGGCGGCCGAGAATCCATATTTGTCTGGCACGATGGCTGAAATCCTGGACCAGCTGGGTTGCCGGGTGAATCGAGTCGATGGCCGGGCCAAGATGATGGACGGAGATTCTAGCCCTCTCGAGACGGGGATGGCGTTAAGCCAGTTGCGACGCAGGTTGTGCGAAAAAAACTTCGGGATAGGGTTGTATCTTTACGATGGGGGGCAGAAGCTGGCCTTGGTAGATCGGCAGGGGCGGGTGATTAAAGAAGAGGAGTATATTGCTTTACTTGTAAATCTGTTTGGCCGCTGTTTTCAAACTGTATACATTCCGCTCTATCTACCGCAGGCAGTAGAAAACTCGCTTCGTGGTTCTGGACAAAAAGTGATACGAACCAAGTCTAGCCCCGACAGTCTGATGGAAGCCATGCTAAAAGGAGGAGAAATTGAGCAGTTCTGCCTCTACGCTGACGGCTTGTATGCTGCTATGAAGATACTCGAACACCTCGCAAATCATGATAGAGAACTGGAGGATGAGATAGAGGTTTTGCCGGTTTTGAATTACCACAAGCGAGAAACCAGGGTAGCATGGGAACATAAGGGAAGGGTAATCAGAAGGCTGGCGGAAGAAAAAGGGCTGGGATTGACCGATGATCACTTGGAGGGGGTGCGCCTCGAAAACCCAGATGGCTGGACCCTGGTACTTCCGGATGATGAGAGACCGGTATGCCGCATATACTCGGAAGCTTTTTCCCAGGAAGTAGCCGAGGCCTTAACCGATTTCTATGAGCAAAAGATAAAGGAAATATGCTCCGAAGACGTAACCACTGATGTACACTGACCCGGCACTCAGCTCTGCTCTTGATTAGCGACTAGCGTTTTCGGAACCTGCTCTCATGTTACAGCTTCAGTCAGCTGAGTGCCGGAGCTCGTCATACGTCGCTTCGCCCGGCTAACACTCCTCCACAGTCGCATTTTCATTCTCTAGTGGTGACTCGGATGAGAGTCATAAAGGTCTGTGTGTATCTGTGGCTACACTTACGAAGCAGCGTCAAAAAGAATGGAGGGAAGAAAATGCCTGAAATGAGACAGAATCCGGTAAATGGACAGTGGGTAGTGATAGCGGCGGAAAGGGCGATGAGACCCCAGGATTTTCCGGCCACGCGCGAGGAACCGCGGGTATCAGACTGCCCTTTTTGCGGGGGGAGGGAAGAAGAGACTCCTCCCGAAATATGGGCCTACCGCCAAGCAGGGACCGATAGAGACGCCCCGGGCTGGTGGGTGAGGACAGTACCGAACAAATACCCGGCTTTGGTTCCTGACGGGATTTTGGCTGAACATAATGAAGGGGTTTATAGTCGCATGACCGGTATCGGGGCTCACGAGGTAATCATCGAGACGCCGCGTCACCAGGTTCATTTTCACGAACACCCGGTTGGCCAGGTAGAGGAAATAATTAGGATGTGGCGGGACCGTTATTGTGATCTGGCTAGGGACTACCGGATAAAGTATATTCAGGTATTCAAGAACCACGGAAGAGAAGGCGGTGCTTCCATAGAACACACTCACTGCCAGCTCATAGCCACCCCGGTAGTTCCCAAGTCAGTGATGGATGAAGTTGTTCACGGGATTGAGCGGTACCGTCAAACCACTGGTAGGTGCGTATTCTGCGATATGATGGTCCAGGAACAGGCTGCGCAAGACCGCCTGGTGCTCGAAGCCGAGCATTTTTTGGCCTTTTGCCCATTTGCTTCTCGTTTTCCGTTTGAAACTTGGATACTGCCCAAGCATCACAAAACCGATTTTGGAGCCATATCGGAGGATGAGATAAAGAGCTTGGCCTGGATCCTGCGCGAAACTTTTACCCGTTTGGCTCAGGTCCTAAACAACCCTCCCTACAACTTGATACTGCATTCCTCTCCGGTTAACATTCCCTGGGATCCGGGGTACCACTGGCATTTGGAGATACTGCCCCGCTTGACCAGAGTTGCTGGGTTTGAGATGGGGACCGATTACTACATTAATCCTACTCCGCCAGAAATGGCGGCTAAGATACTGCGCGAGACAATTGAGGATCTGGGCCCTTCGCATTAAACCCGTCCCTGGCTGGGGAAAGAAGAAAGAAGGTAGATTGATGAAAATACTGATGGCTGCTTCCGAGATGGTCCCGTTTGCCAAGACCGGAGGTTTGGCGGACGTAATCGGATCCCTACCCAAGGCCTTACAACGGTTGGGACACGACGTCAGGGTGGTGATCCCGAATTACAAACAGATCAGCGGAGGGCGGTACGTTACCGATTTGCCGGTCCCCATGGACGGACATTTAGAGACCGCTATTGTAAGGCAAACGGCAATAAGGTCTGGAGAAACGGAAGTACCGATCTATCTGGTCAACAATTACCGCTACTTTTACCGCGATTATATTTACGGCTATGTTGATGAGGGAGAAAGATTCAATTTCTTCTGCAAGAGCATCTTGGCTATGCTACCTTACCTGGAATTTAGACCTGACGTAATTCACTGTAACGACTGGCATACCGGTTTGTTGCCGCTGTTCTTAAAGATACGTTTTTCGGGCGAGCCTTTCTTTGAGACGATGGCCACGGTGTTTACGATTCACAATCTCCAGTACCAAGGAAGGTTCCCGCGGGCCATATTGAAGCCATTGGGACTGGGCGACGAGTTTTTTACTCCGGAAGAGCTGGAATTCTACGGCGAAGTCAATTTTATGAAAGGCGGGCTTCTGTACGCCGATGTGATAAACACAGTCAGCCCGAAGTATGCCATGGAAATACAGACCCCGGAGTTGGGCGAAGGACTCGACGGGTTACTGCGCAAAAGGGCTCTGGATCTTTACGGGATTATCAACGGCATCGATTACGAGGAATTCAATCCCGCTACCGACAAAAGGATATACGTGAACTATGACGAGAATTCATTAGAGAGAAAGAAACTGAACAAGTACGAGTTGCAGAAGGAATTGGGGTTGGAAGTGTGTGACCGTCCGCTTTTGGGCATAATCAGCCGCCTGGTCGGGCAAAAAGGTTTAGACCTGGTAGCAGAAACGGTAGAACCCGTTCTGGCAGGTGGAGCCCAGATGGTCTTGCTCGGCACCGGCGAGGACCACCTTGAAAAAACCTTTGCCGACCTTCAGCTCCGGCATCCCGGACGAATGTCGGTTAACCTCGGGTTTAATTCGGTTTTAGCCCAAAAGATATACGCTGGTGCAGACATATTTCTGATGCCATCCCGGTTCGAGCCATGCGGATTAGGGCAGCTAATAAGCCTGGCCTACGGCACCATCCCCGTGGTAAGGGCGACCGGGGGCTTGAGCGATACTATCCAGGACTATGATCCCTCAACCGGCGAAGGTAACGGGTTTTCTTTTTCCTCTTATTCAGCGGAAGCTCTGCTTGCGGCTATAAACAGAGCTATTAACCTTTATCGCGATGACCGGCCAGCGTGGTTAAACCTGATGCGCCGGGGCATGAAGATGGACTTCTCCTGGAACCATTCCGCCATTAAATATGTGCAGCTGTACGAAAAAGCTGTGAGCCGCCGCCAGCAGCGCATTACGAGGGCGGTGTGAAAAGCGTTGGGACTTGTAAGCTTCTGAATACAAACTAAAAAGAGGATGAGGCAATCGACTCGACCAAGAAAAACAATAAGCTTAAAATTAGAGACAAGGAACAGGCGAATGTTTGTTCCTTTTTCTTTTGCCAGGATGAGGTGGGTACCGTAAAATTATTTTGTAGGGAGATTAATTTCAACAAAGCAGCGTGGATCTTTGGTCATACAATAGGAATCGGGAGGAGGGTGAAAGCATGACTTTGCGGTTTGTAATCGGCAGGGCGGGAGCTGGGAAAACCACTTACTGCCTGGAGGAGATACAAAAGGAGCTCCAGGACCGCCCTTTGGGGCCCAGTATTATCATCCTCGTCCCTGAACAGAGCACTTTCCAGATGGAGCAAAAGCTTACCGGGCTACCGGGGCTGGAAGGGTCTTTTCGGGCTCAGGTTTACAGCTTCCGTAGGTTGGCCTGGCGGGTTTTGCAGGAAACAGGAGGGGCTAACCGCCCGTTTCTGGGTGATAACGGCAAGAGGATGGTGCTCTGCCGCCTCCTGGAGGAAAATCGGCACCGGCTGAAGGCTTTCGCCCGGGTAGCGAAGCAGCCGGGTTTTTACGACCGGCTGGCCCAGGCCATAGGTGAGCTTAAGGCTTATCACGTTAAGCCGGAGGACCTGCAACAGGTGCTGGCCTCTTGGCAGGGGGAGTCGCTGGCCAAAGACAAGCTGGCGGACCTTCTCGTGATTTATCGAGGTTTTCAGCAGGTTTTGGAAGGAAGGCTGATTGATCCGGACGATTATCTCGATTTTTGTGCCCGGAAGATCGGGGAATCGCAGACATGCCAGGGCAGCGAGGTATGGGTCGACGGTTTTAAGGGATTTACGCCCCAGGAATACGAGGTTCTGGTTTCGCTTTTGAAAACCTCGAGCCGGGTGAACTTCTTGCTATGTCTAGACCCCGGGGCTTTGACAAAGACCGTGAAGCGGGAAGAAGTCTTTTTCTGCACTTACAATACATACACCCGTCTTTTGCAAATCGCCAACCGGGCAGGGGTTGAGGTGGAGCCGGCCTTAATTCTAGGCGAGAACGGACTCCCGAGGTTCAGGGAGAACGAGGCCTTGGCCCATCTCGAACGCGAGTTTCCGGCCTGGCCCGGCCGCGTTTTCTCCGGGAAAGTTCAGGGGCTGAAGCTGGTAGCCGCAGAGGACCGGCGGGCGGAAGTCGAGGCCGTGGCCCGCGAGATACTCGCTTTATGCCGGGAACGGGAATACCGCTTTCGGGATATCGCGGTTCTGGTCCGTGACCTGTCCATATACGGAGAACTGGTGCCCCAGGTTTTCCAGGTATATGGGCTACCCTGCTTTGTCGACTCCAGAAGGCCGGTTACCAGTTACCCCTTGATCGAGCTCGTCAGGTCGGCCTTGGAGGTGGTGCTGTCCGGGTGGTCTTACGAGGCGGTTTTCCGCTTCCTGAAAACGGACCTGGTTCCGGTTTCCCGCGAAGAGGTGGACGAGCTCGAGAACTACGTCTTGGCTCACGGAATAAAGGGGTCGAGGTGGGCCGATGGCAAGCTCTGGGCATACCGGCGGCGGTACTCGCTAGGCGAAGAAGACCCCGAAGAAACGGCGGACCTTGCGCGCATAAACAGAATTCGGGAAAAGGCGGTAGCAGCCCTGGCATGGTTTGAGGAACAGGTCAAAAACAGCCCGACTGCTGGATCGGTGACCAGGGCTCTCTACCTGTTATTGGAACAACTTGGGGTACGGAAAGAGCTGGAGGCTTGGAGCAGGGCGGCCGAAGCCGAGGGGAGGCTCGAGGAGGCGGCGGAACACGCCGAGGTCTATAACCAGTTTCTGGGCCTGCTGGATGAAATGGTTGACGCCCTGGAAGATTACCCAGTATCACTGGAGGAGTACCTGCGCGTTCTGGATGCGGGTTTAGGGGGGCTGACGCTTGGTCTGATACCTCCTGGGCTAGACCAGGTCTTTGTGGGTTCACTCGAACGCTCGCGGCCTTCGGAGGTGAAGGCGGCTTTCATCTTAGGGGTCAATGACGGGGTGCTGCCGCAACCGCCCCGGCGGGATGGTCTCTTGAGCGAGAAAGAACGGGCCGAGTTGGCAATCTTCGGGGTAGAGCTGGCCCCAGGGAGACAAGAGCGGCTGTTCGAGGAGCAGTTTTTGGTTTATACTGGCCTGACCAGGGCGAGCGAATACTTGTGGGTCAGCTACCCTCGGGCTGATGAAGAAGGCAGAGCGATGAACGCTTCTCCCGTCATCGATAGGCTAAGAGAGGTGTTCCCAAGCATCGAGGTCGCGACGGTTTCCCTGGAACCTCCTGGGGGGGCGGGCGACCTCGCGTATGTGGCGGTTCCCGGCAGGGCCCTTTCTTTTTTGGCGGCGAGGCTGCGGGAGGCCGGAAGCCTGGGGGCACTGGACCCGGTGTGGGCCGGTGCGTACAAATGGTTGAAAAAGAATCATACCCAGGCTTTGCACCGGGTGCTGGAAGGGTTCTTTTACCGGAATGAAGAACAACCGCTGGGGGGGGATTTGGCGCAGAGGCTCTACGGTTATCCCCTCCACCTGAGCGTGAGCCAGCTGGAGCAGTTTGCGTCGTGTCCTTTCGCTTATTTCATAAGGTACGGTTTGCGAGCTAAGGAAAAGGAGACCGCTAAGATAAGGCCGGCAGACCTGGGGACTTTTTTCCATGACGCCCTGAAGAGGTTTGTGGAAGAAGTTAAAATTCGGAGGCTTGCCTGGGAAACCGTAGGCCGGGACGAATGCCGGGAACTGGCAGACGAGATAGTCTCGGAGATGGTAACCGCGATGGAGTCGGAGATGCAAACCTTGAGCGAGCGGCGGCGTTATCTCGTAAGCAAGCTGAAGGAAATTGTGGAAGTATCAGCCTGGGCCGTGGCCGAACACTTAGCTTGCGGCGATTTCAGGCCTGTAGGGCTAGAACTGGAGATAGGGAGGAACGGGATTCCACCGCTTGTGGTGGACGATGGTGACGTAAAACTGAAACTGGTGGGGAAGGTAGACCGGGTAGACGCCGCCCCTAACGGAGAAGGGGTTTACCTGCGGGTCATAGATTACAAGTCGGGTTCGACCGGCTTCAAGCTGGACGAAGTGTATTACGGTCTCCGCCTGCAGCTTATCGCCTACCTGGACGCGGTGGTCGAGAACGCCGCTGTTCTGTGGGGGAAAGAAGCGGTCCCGGCGGGGGTTTTTTACTTCGAGGTCAAGAACCCTCTTATACAGGGGAATGTGGACGGGCCAGAAAAAGCGGAGCTCGAGGTGCTCAAATCCTTCAGGCTAAAAGGATTGGTTCTGGCGGAGGGGGAAGCGGTAGAGCTTATGCACCGGGGACTGGCTGGCAATTCCCACGTTATACCGGTAGGTGTGAAAAAGGATGGAAGCTTCACCGCCCGCTCCAAGGTAGTTTTGAGGGAGCAGTTCGAGTGGCTGAGACGGCATTTCCGGGATATGGCCAAAAGAAGAGGCCAGAGGATACTGGCAGGAGAAATCGCGGTAAGCCCGTTTGCCAAAGGGAATCGTACGGCTTGTGACTACTGCGGGCTCAAGGCTGTTTGCCGGTTCGACGTGGCTTGCGGGGACTCGTACCGGGTGTGGGATAGCCTGGAGGAAGCGATGGTCTGGCAGAACCTCAAGCGGAACCAAGGGGGCAAAATAGATGGAGAATAGTGCTTGGTCGAGTGAACAGCTTGATGCGATTAACTGGCGGGGAGGGAACCTTTTGGTTTCGGCGGCGGCCGGAACCGGAAAAACGGCGGTACTGGTCGGGCGTATTATGGGCCACCTCAAGGACCCGGTAAACCCTATCGACATCAACCGGTTGCTGGTCGTAACTTATACGAATGCTGCTGCTGCGGAAATGAGAGAAAGGATAAGGGCAGAACTGGCAAGTGAGATCAGCCGTAACCCGGAATCGATGCATCTTCGGCGCCAGATGATTCTTTTGAACGACGCCTGCATCGCCACTATGCACTCCTTTTGCCTGGACGTGGTGAGGGAACACTTCTATATGGTCGGATTGGACCCTGCATTTCGCCTAGCTGACGAGACCGAGGCCGAACTCCTGCAACTGGAGGTGCTGGAGGCTTTGCTGGAAGAAAAGTACGCGGGAGGAGATGCTAGCTTTTTTGCTCTGGTCGACCTTTACGGAGGGGAGCGGGACGACGAGGGCTTAAAGGAACTGGTTTTGAAGCTTTTCCGCTTCTCCCGCAGCTTGCCCTGTCCTGGAGATTGGTTGAGACAGGTTGCGGGGGAATGGGCGAAACAGGTGGAGTCCATAGACGCGTACGCGTGGTGCGAAGAATTGAAGCAGGGTATCGGCCTGGAGATCGGCGGTTGTATCGAGGAGATAAAAAGGGCCATCGCCCTTTGCCTCAAGCCCGGAGGGCCGGTAGCTTATATTGACAACCTTAAGCAAGACCTCAAGATGCTCGGCAGCTTGTCCTCTTTGTGTAAGAGAAGCTGGGCCGAATTGGGAGAGGGGTTTGACGGCGCGTCTTTTGCCGGTCTGAAGCCGCTGCGCAAGAAGGACGGGATCCGCTCCGAGCTACAGGAACAGGTAAAGACCATCCGGGATCAGGTGAAAAAACGGATCGATTCCATCCGTAAAACCGTCTTCAGCAGGACCCCCGAGCAGCAGGCGAACGATATGCGCAGGATGGCCCCGGTAGTCGAGGCTCTGATCGGCCTAGTGAGCGAATTCGGCGAAAGGTACCGGGGGGCCAAGGAGCGGCGGTCGGTGCTTGACTTCAGCGACCTCGAACACTATTGTTTGAGGATTTTGTCGAGAGAGGATGAAGGGTGTGACAGGTTTACCCCGTCATCGATCGCATTGGAGTTCAGAGAGAGGTTCGTAGAAATCTTGGTCGACGAATACCAGGACATTAACGCGGTACAGGAGGCGATTCTTAACCTGATATCGAAGCAAGAAGCGAAAAGATCCAGTATTTTCATGGTCGGGGACGTAAAACAGAGTATCTATCGTTTCCGGTTGGCCGAACCCGGGCTTTTCCTAGAAAAATACCACCGCTACCCACGGCAAGCCGACAATGGAGAGCGGCGAATAGACTTGAAGCAGAACTACCGCAGCCGGGACAGGGTGATAGAAGCCGTGAATTACCTCTTCGGCCAGATCATGGCTCCGGGGGTGGCTGAGATGAAATATGGTGGTGAATCAGAACTGGTCCCGGGGTCTGTCTACCCGGACTCGGATGACGGTAAGGATCTCGGCACCGAACCAGTTCAACTGGTGATTGTCGATGCGGCTGGGGATGGGGTAGAACCCGGGGACGACAGCCTGGAGGAGCAGTGGGACGACGATGGGGTGTTTTCAGGGTCAGAGGAACAGGGGGACAATCGGGTGCTCTTCAACCAGGCCCAGCTCGAAGCCAGGCTGGTAGCGGCGGAAATAGAGAGGTTGCGTAAGGAAGGCGTGAAGGTGTGGGACCGGGAAGCCGGGGACTACCGCCCGCTGTGTTTTCGCGACATCGCCGTTTTGCTGCGAACGACCCGCGGGGCAGCCCAGGCTTTCGTAGAAGAGCTTCGACGAGCAGGTATACCGGCCTACGCCCAGGTTGATACCGGGTACTTCGATGCCATTGAGGTAAAAACCGTATTATCTTTACTAAACATCATCGATAACCCCCGGCAGGACATTCCACTCCTGGCGGTTCTGCGCTCGCCGATTGGGGGATTCAACGCGGCGGAACTGGCGGAGATCAGGGTACACCTCCCCGAGGGCAGTTTCTACGAGGCGGCGGTTAGGGTGGCGGGTAAAGGCGACAACCCTGTAGGGAAAAAGCTCCAGGAGTTTTTCCGTAAACTGGAGGGGTGGCGTACCGTGGCCCGGAGAAGAGGGACCAAGGAACTTCTCTGGAACTTGTTCGAGGATACCGGTTACTACGATTACGCAGGGGCCATGCCAGGCGGTAAGCAGAGACAGGCCAACCTGCGGCTGCTCGAAACCTGGGCAGCGCGGTATGAAAACTCTTCTTTCACGGGGTTGTTTCACTTCCTGCGGTTCGTGGAGAGAATGCAGGAAAACGGCTGGGAAATGGGAACCGCAGCGGTGACCGCCGAGAACGATGATGCCGTACGGGTGGTCAGTATTCACCGGAGCAAGGGATTGGAGTTTCCGTTAGTTTTCGTGGCTGGCTTGGGACGGATGTTCAATTTTGCCGACCTCAGGGGCAAGGTGCTGGTTCACCGGAAGCTGGGAATCGGACTGGAGTTCGTGGACCGCGATCTTGCCGTGACCTACCCTACCCTGGCGAAACTGGCGGTGAAGAACAGGATCAGGCGGGAGATGCTGGCGGAAGAGATGCGGCTTCTGTATGTGGCCATGACCCGGGCCAGGGAAAAGCTGGTTCTGGTAGGAACGGTGAAGAACCTGAACAAGAGTGCTGGGGAGTGGTGCCGTGCTGCCAGTACCGGGGCGGACACTCTACCCGAAGCGGTTTTAGCTCGAGCCAGGTGCTACCTGGATTGGATAGCTCCGGCAGCAGTCAGACAGGCAGGTGGATTAGAGCTATGGCAGCGGGCGGGCGAAGAGAACGGGCAGCAGGAGGGAGAAGTGTATTTTGACGTAAGGGTGGTGAAGGCGAGCGAGCTCGAAGAGCGGGCGGCTACTGCCCCAAGGCCCAAAGACGATGACTCCTTGTTTACGACGGGGGAAGGAGTCGAGCTGGCAGCCGGGGATGGCCTGGGCGAGGTGGAACGCAGACTATCGTGGCGCTATCCGTGGGAAAAGGCTTTAGGGAAGAAGGCCAAATTCTCGGTTACCGAAGCCCGAAACATTTTTGCCGCTTCCGGAGAATGGTACGGGCCAGAAGAGGAGATGCGTAGGACCGATTTCGTTTCTCATCCCCGGTTCTACCGCAAGACCGGGGGCATTACCGCCGCCGAGCGGGGGAGCATAATGCACCTGGTGCTGCAGCACGTTGACCCGGCTAAAGCGGGAGATGTCACGGGGGTAAAACGGGAATTGGAAGAGATGGTCGCCAGGGAGATCCTGGGTCCAGACCAGATCGAGGTCGTCGATATCGATGCCATCGCGGGCTTGTTTGCGGGAGAACTGGGACGGCGTATAGTGCGAGCCGGAGAAGCGGTCTTACGGGAGCTGCCTTTCAGCCTGTCCTTACCCGCGGAAGAACTGTACTCGGGTGAGCTTTGCGGGTACGGCGAACGGGTCCTGGTGCAGGGGGTTATCGACTGCCTCCTGGATGAAGGTGATGGTTTTGTACTCATCGACTACAAAACCGACGAACTGCGACCGGGACGGGTGGAAGAATTGGTGGCAAAGTACCGGCCTCAGGTTGATCTCTACGCCCTGGCGGTTGAACGGATACTGAAGAAGCCGGTCAAAAAAAAGTACCTGTATTTCCTGTCCGGTGGTCTGGCGGTCAAGATTTGAGCAGACCTCCATGACACCTGGTGGTGACACTCTTAAGTGTCATAGAGGTTTGTGGCTAGATTTTCGGGAAGATTTTAGCAGGGGTGGCGTATTTCATCTGTTAGGAGGGGTGTTCTTGAGGTTTTTACATACAGCCGATTGGCACCTGGGGCGGATTTTTTACGGGGTTCACCTGACTGATGACCAGGCGTATGTTCTGGATGAACTGGTCAGGCTAGTGAAGGATACTGAGCCGGACGTGGTTTTAATCGCGGGGGATGTCTACGACCGGGCGGTGCCGCCGATCGAGGCGGTAAAGCTCCTGGACGATGTTCTAACCCGGCTGGTTATGGAGTGCGGGGTTCAGGTGATTCTGGTGGCGGGTAACCACGACAGCCCTGAAAGGCTGGGATTTGCCGGACGGCTACTGGTCACCCGGGGGTTACATATCGTGGGCAAGCCCAGAAATGATGCACAGCCTCTGGTGATTTACGATCAGTGGGGACCGGTTTATTTCTGCCCCATTCCCTATGCCGAGCCGCCGGTGATCCAGGAACGGTTCGGGATGCAAGAGGTAGGTAATCATGAGCAGGCCATGAAGGCCGTAGTTTCCCAAATGGTCAGCCGTCTTCCCCGGGGCGCAAGATCGGTTGCGGTAGCCCATGCGTTTGTGGCCGGGGCAGAGGCGAGCGAATCGGAGAGACCGTTGGCCGTCGGGACAGCAGGAACCGTGAGCCGGGAATGTTTCTTGACTTTTAACTACACCGCTCTGGGCCACCTTCACCGGCCGCAGTCGGCAGGTGGTGATAGCATCCGCTACTCGGGGTCTCTTTTGAAGTACTCGTTCGCCGAGGCTTCTCACCGCAAATCCGTAAGCTTGGTGGAGTTAGACGGGGAGGGGAACGTAACCCTGGAAGAGATACCTTTGTCTCCCCGGCGAGATGTCCGGTGCTTGGAAGGGTACCTGGCCGACCTTTTAAAGGGACCTCACGGTGGAGGTTCTTGCCACGATTACCTCATGATTACCCTCAACGATGAAGGGGCGATTCTCGATGCCATGGGCAGGCTGCGAGAAGTTTACCCGAATCTCCTTCACGTCGACCGACCCCACCTTGTTCCGCGAGCGGAGAATATCCGCCCGTCAACAGACCACCGCAAAATGACGGTCTTAGATCTTTTTTCATCGTTTTTCGAGCAAGTGACCTCCCGACCGCTGGCGCAAGAAGAGTCGAAGGCCTTCGCCCGAGTGGTTGAGGATTGGGGGCGAAAGGAGCGGGAAACGGAATGAAACCGATCAAGATAATCGTGACCGCTTTTGGACCTTATGCCGGCACTCAGGTTGTGGACTTTAATGAACTGGGTGGACATTCCCTGTTTCTGGTTCACGGTCCTACCGGGGCCGGGAAAACCACGGTTCTCGATGCCATTTGTTTTGCCCTCTACGGTGAAACAACCAGTACGGGACGCGACGGTAAAAACATGCGCAGCCATCATTGTTCCCTCGGGGAAGAAACCAAGGTTGTTTTCGAGTTTGCCTTGGGAGACGGGGTTTACAAAGTGGAACGCTGGCCGGAACAGGAACGTCCCAGGCAACGGGGGCAGGGGACGAGGGTTCAGCCGGCAGCGGCGACGCTTTATCAGAAAGGGGTGTCATGTCAGGACGGGGAGTGGGCGGTTCTGGCATCTGGGGTAAATGCGGTAAACGAAAAAGTGGAAAGCCTTTTGGGTTTTACCGCCGCCGAGTTTCGCCAGGTGGTAGTCTTACCCCAGGGCGAGTTTCGCAAACTGTTAACGGCGAGTTCCCGGGAGCGCCAGGATATCCTCCAGACCCTCTTTCACATCGACAACTACGGCCGCATAGAGGAAGCCCTGCGGGAGTCCGCTGCGGAGGCCAAAAAACAAGTAGAAAAACTTTCTCAGCAGCGGAGTCTGATTCTGCAGGCAGCCGAAGCCCGGGACGCACAAGAATTGGAAGCAAGACGTCATCGGAGCGAGATGGAGCTGAAAGAGGTAGCCGAGGCCCTGGGAAAGGCCGCGGAGGAAGTTAAACGGAGGCAGCTGGTTCTAAACGAGGCCCAAAAGGTCGAGGAAAAAATTAAGGAAAAAGAAGAAGCGGAGACTGCTTGGATCCAACTCGAATCGCAAAGGGCTCAAATGGAGGCGGCGAAACGCGAGTTGGAACAGGCCAGAAGAGCGGCAGCCTTGGTCGATTTGGAGGAAGCGGTGCTATCGCGCCGAAAGGAGGCTGCCCGGCTAAAACAGGCAGTGGAAAAAAGCGATCGGGAGCTTAAAACCGCGAGGGAAAAGAAACAGTCGGCAGACCAGGCCTTGAAGAGCCACTTGGAACAGGAACCGGAAAGGGAAGATCTCCGGCAGAAACTGGGCTGGCTTCGAGACTTACTGGAGAAGATAGAGCTTCTCCAAAACGCGCGCCAGGCCGAAAACCAAGCCTTTGCAGTTTTGAAGAAAGCAGAGGTGCGGTGGGACCAAGTCCAAAAGAAGGTTGCCGATATCGAAACCAGGCGGGAAGAGGTTATGAAAGCGCGCTTGGCGGCCTTAGAAGTGGCAGCAGAGGCTGGGGCTCGCGAAAAACAGTACCGGGACTGGGAAGAAAACCTACAGCGCCGCCAGCGGCTGGAAGAGTTGAGGCAGGAGCTGTCCTCTGTCCAAGAAAGCTATCAAACAGCAGAGCTGGCTCTTAGCCAAGCCCAGGAAGGTCTGAATCGGGCCCGGGGACGCTACAAAGAGGTGCAGGACAGTTGGGTGCGGGCCCAGGCGGTTGTCCTCGCTAACCAGCTGGTTCCCGGAAGGCCCTGCCCGGTTTGCGGATCAGTTGAGCACCCGGCGCCGGCTCAGGCGGCAGGTGAATTTCAGGGAGAAGATGCGTTGAGAGCCGCCGAAAGAGAATGGCAGCGGGCTGAGACGGGTTTCCAACGGGCGCTCAAAGAATTCAATTCCAGTTCTGCCCAAAAGAACACGGCTGAAAACAGGGTTCGGGATCTCGAAGCCGAGCTGGGGAACGTGGCGAAAACAGACATCCAGAGGCTTCAGGCCCGAGTTGTCGAGGCCAGACGCCTCTGGCAAGAAGCGCTCAAGGCCTCTCGGGACGCCGGAAGTTTGGCCTCGGAACTCCAAGAGCTGGAAAGGCAGGCGGGACAGGCTAAAGAAGAGGCATCTCGGATCGAAAAGGAGGTGAAAGATGCGCAGGCGAAGTGGGAAACGGCTCGGGCGGTTCGGGAGGAGAGAGAAGCCGGGGTTCCGCCTGAGCTGAGGGAGAAACCTGTCATCGAAGCCGAAATCAGATCGGTTCAAACAAGGCTGAAAAGCCTGAACGATGCCTTAGAAAACGCCAGAAAAGATGCGGAAGAAGCGGGAAGGGCTGCGGCTCGTGCGGAAGCAATGCTACAAGGATTAACTAATGAATTGGAAAGAACCGATACTCGGCTAAGAGAGGAGGAAACCCGTTTCTATTCACGCTTGCAAGAAAACGGGTTTCCCGACTTGCATTCATACCACCATGCTCGGAAAGCCCTCGAAGAAATCGCCGAAATGGAGCAAGCAGTCAGCCAGTTCGAGCGAGCATTGCATACGGCCAAAGAGCGTTACGAGCGGGCCCGGAGGGCAGCAGAGGGGTTGCCCCCTCCAGATTTGCCAGCACTGGCGGCCGAACTAGAAATAGCCCGCAATAGGTGGGAACAACTGGAGACCAAAAAAATAGAACTGGAGAACGGTATCAGGGCCGACCAGAAATGGCTTAAGGCTTTGCTCAAGGTAGACGAAAAGCTGGAAAAAGCCGAAGCCGAATACGGGGTATTAGGTCGCCTGGCAGATGTGGCCAGCGGGAAAAACAGCCTCGGCCTTAGCTTCCGGAGGTTTGTACTAGGTGCTTTGCTGGACGATGTAGCCCTGGCCGCCAGCGAGAGGTTGAAGGTTATGAGCCGGGGACGTTACCAACTACGGAGGACGGTAGAGCGTACGAGAGCGCGGGGAGCTGCAGGATTGGACCTGGTTATATTCGATGCCTATACCGGACTGGAA
The DNA here is from genome assembly GCF_000092405.1 of Syntrophothermus lipocalidus DSM 12680. NCBI lineage: Bacteria > Bacillati > Bacillota > Clostridia > Eubacteriales > Syntrophomonadaceae > Syntrophothermus > Syntrophothermus lipocalidus. Next base: position 545,838 of record NC_014220.1, read on the forward strand.
CGATCGGCAGCCACCCTGTCCGGAGGAGAAAGCTTTCTTGCTGCCTTATCCCTGGCCTTGGGTTTGGCCGACGTGGTAGAAAGCTATGCCGGGGGTATTCGGCTGGATACCATTTTCGTGGATGAAGGCTTTGGCAGCCTCGATCCGGAGACCCTGGACCTGGCTATGGATGCTCTAATCGACCTTCAACTATCTGGACGCCTGGTAGGTATCATTTCGCATGTACCGGAATTGAAGGAGAGGATTCCAGCCCGGCTCGAGATACGGCCTACAGAAAAAGGCAGCACCGCCCGGTTCGTGGTCGGCTAAAAGCATAAAGGCCCGCAAGCCTACCAGACGAACCGTGGATTACAGGGTATCATTACCGACAGCCTGTAACCCAACTTGCGGGCCAACTTGAGCCGAAGGGATAACAGATACCCGGGATTTACTCTGTTTAACAGGAAAAGGATTTATCCTTTTACAGGGACCTTTTCCTGTGAGGCTCTGCCTGCTTGATCCCTTCAGCTACCCTTAGTATGTCCCCTTATCGCGGAGTAATTCGTTTTTCTTAACGAAAACATCCAGGAAAATCATGGAAAAGAATGCTTGACATTCTTCGGTAAACGCGCACATTCGGATTCAATATATTAATTAATAAAAGAATAAGTCTGCGTCAATCAGCGTCTAATTTTATATGAAATAGAAAGACCCGCAAGCCATCTATATCAAACCGGTTATAACCGGATTTGAAGGGTTTCTACCGAGTAGAAGGCAGCTTGCGGGCCTTTAAGAACCCGACTCCTGATGGCCATAAGGAATAGCGAACCGTGTCAAGTTACGCCAGACCTGGATTTACAAATCCCTGATGCCTCGAGTCGGGTTCTAGCTCTATTATTCCCCTGAAACCCAACGCTATACTCAGTTACCCGGCCAGCTGTTAACAGTTGCTTCACGAATAATACCGGCAACGAGAAAATAGATTTTCAGTAAAAAGGGTACGAGGGGGGATAAATTATGAAAACAAGAAAGCGGTTGTTGTGGTTGATGGCCTGGGTTTTGTTCTTTTCCCTGGCGTTTCCGACGACCGCATGGGGCGCGGTGGTGGATGTTGAAGCCGATTCATACGTGCTGATGGACGCAGATTCCGGCAAGGTATTGTTAGCGAAAAACGAGCACAAGCGACTTCCACCGGCCAGTATGACCAAGCTGATGACCCTAATTTTGGCTATGGAAGATCTATACAAAGGGAAAGTAGATTTAAAGGAGAAAGTGGTAGCCAGCGAAAACGCTTGGAAGCTCGGAGGGTCGCAGATTTACCTGGAACCTGGCGAAGAGATGACCTTTGAAGACATGGTGATAGCCATCGCGGTAGGGTCGGCCAACGATGCCTGCGTGGCGGTAGCCGAACACTTGGACGGCAGTCACGAGGAGTTTGTTAAGAGGATGAACGCCAAAGCCAAAGAATTGAGGTTGAAAGACACGCATTTCGTCAATGCTTACGGGTTACCTGATCCCGATCACTATTCTAGTGCCTACGACTTGGCGCTTATGGCCAGGTATGCCTTGTGTTATCCCAAACTCCTCGAGTTCACTTCCATCAAGGAATACAACCTGCGCCAAGGCGAGTTCAAGCTCTACAACACGAACAAACTCCTTTGGCATTATCCAGGTACTGATGGTTTCAAGACAGGTTGGACTAATGAGGCCAAGTTTTGCTTGGTATCCACGGCGAAACGTAACGGGCTGCGTCTTATTTGTGTAGTTATGGCTTCCCCCCAAAAAGGAGGAAATTTTCGGGATTCGATGAAGCTGTTTAATTACGGCTTTGCTAAGTATGCTTACCGTAGTTTCTTTGCACCGCAAAGCCAGTGCGGGCTGGTAAGTGTAGGCAAGGGAACCAACGACAGGGTCGAGGCCATATGCACGCAGGAGGTGGGTGCCAGTTGTTTGAAAGGTGAAGAAAAGAATATTACTTACAAAAGAAGCCTGGTGGACTATATCGATGCCCCGGTCAAGAAAGGTCAGAAGCTGGGAGAAATAAAAGTGTACAATTCGGGACGTTTGGTAAAGACTGTAGATTTAGTCGCATACCGGGATGTTGAGCGGTGTGGCATATGGAAGGAGATAACAAAAGCCATGAGCAAAATATTTTGTTTGTAATACCATTTAATGGAAGGAATTATTCTTAGATTTGGCGAAAGAAACAGGTGTAACCTCAACCGAGGTGCGGCAGCTATGCTTGCCGCGCTTTGGCATTGGAGCCGGGAGGGACAAGTTGTGCGGTTGGAGCTAAAGGTAATCAAAGATACTCTTTTGGTTCAAATAGGAGGTGAGCTCGATATACTGGCAGCGGATCGAATCCGGCAGGAGATAGACAGAGTTATGCAGGCCCGAAAAATTCAGAAACTGATACTGGACCTGGAAGAAATTTCTTTTATGGACAGTGCAGGTTTAGGAGTGATACTGGGGAGGTATAAGAAGATTTCGGCAGTGGGAGGAAAGATGTATATAGTCAGAGCGCATCCCGGCATCCGAAAAATTCTTGAACTGGCGGGCGTGCATAAGCTCGTGACTCTATGCCAGGACGAAAAAGAGATTATCAGCTTGTAGACAAGGGGAGGTGTTCCGGCGATCAAGCCGGGAAAGATGAAGCTCAAGAATTACGTTAGACTGGAGTTTTGGAGTTTGCCCGAAAACGTGGCTTGGGCCCGTACCTGCGCCGCTGCCCTGGTAGCTCAACTAGATTGCACCTTGGAAGAGCTGGAGGAAGTAAAGCTGGTGGTGTCCGAGGCGGTTACAAACTGCATCATTCACGGTTACGAAAATCAAAGAGATGGGAGAATTGTTGTCGAACTTGCTCTATACGAGGAACGGGTGTTGGAGGTGGCCGTGATTGACTATGGCCGGGGCATAGAGGACTTAGAAAAGGCTATGCAAGCAGGTTATTCCTCGGACCCTGAGCGGACCGGAATGGGATTTGTCTTTATGAGGTCGTTCACGGACCACCTGGAAGTCGATTCTGCTCCAGGAAAAGGAACCAAGGTAAAGATGGTAAGGGACTTTGGGCAGCGAGATAGGCAAGCCCTGGCCTGAGGGGAAGAGCGATGAAGAATCGCACCGAGATTGATCAAGACAGGATGGAGGCTCTCCTCAAGGCTGCACAGGCAGGAGACCGGGACGCGGAAGAAGCGGTGTTTCAGAGTAACCTGGGTTTAGTATATATGGCTTTGGAAAGGTTTAAGAACACCCCATACGACTTTGAGGATCTTTTTCAAATCGGTGCTATCGGGTTACTCAAGGCCATTGCTAGGTTCGATTTTGGTTACGGGGTAAAGTTTTCGACCTATGCTGTACCGATGATCATCGGGGAATTGAAACGCTACCTGAGAGATGATGGGATATTGAAAGTCCAGCGGAGTATCAAAGAGATCTACTATCGGGTCAAGTCGGCCCAGGATGACTTGCGAAGAGAGTTCGGAAAAGAACCGACGATCGGCGAAATAGCAGAACGGCTGGGGCTAGAATTAAATGACGTGGTAATGGCGGTAGAAGCGTGCCAGCCCCCGACATACATATACAACTTGTTGCCTGGAGACGAGAAAGAACAACCTCTTCCCCTGATCAGCAAGGTTAGTGACCGAGAGGGGACAGAGGACTTATTGGAAAAAGTGGCCTTGAAAGAGGCGGTTATGCGATTGGATCCCAGGGAAAGGGAGGTTATCGTTCGCCGGTTTTTCAAAGACGAAACGCAGTCGGCCATAGCCGAAGATTTGGGTATATCGCAGGTACAGGTTTCGCGGCTTGAGAAAAGAGCTCTGAAAAAACTAAGGGGTTTACTCGATTCAATTTAATAGCCGTTCTTTATGTGTCTCTTATTTAAGTTAGCGAGGAGTTGAGTGACGGAACTCTTCGTGTTGTTTTCCTACCTAATCCCTCCCTGGTCGCACCTTCTCGGCACAATTAGTGCAAATCTGCGTTAATCTGTGTCAATCAGTGGTTTATAGCCCTTATAGCTTGTATAATAGCGGGTTTTTGTTCGCATAATACCCATGTAAAGGGTGGGTGAAATCATGGTTGACCAGAGTGAACAGGCCAAGGTGCAGAAAATCGACGCTTTGGAGTATGACGAGATGGTGAAGCAAATAAAGCCCAAGCCCACGGTGTTAAAAAACAGCGTGTGGGCTTTTGTGGTTGGCGGGTTAATCTGTACCATTGGGCAAGGACTGCTCGAGTTGTTCAAAGCCACCGGGCTGGACGCCCGCGAAGCTGGAGCCGCGACCTCCGTGGTGCTTATAGGGATGGGGGCCATTTTAACCGGACTCGGGGTTTACGACGAGCTGGGCAAAAGGGCCGGAGCCGGTTCTATCGTGCCTATTACAGGGTTTGCGAACAGCATAGTGGCAGCGGCCATGGAATTTAAAAGAGAAGGTTACGTGCTCGGGGTGGGGGCGAGGATGTTCCAGGTCGCCGGGCCGGTACTGGTTTATGGAATTACTACGGGTGTTCTAATAGGATTGGTAGCTTACTTGTTTAAATAGAGGTGGGATGAATGCCTCGGGTTTCCAAGAGAACCGGTCAGCAGAGTATTTACTTTGAAAACCCGCCCGTGATTACTAATTGGGCGAACATAGTGGGACCGATGGAGGGGCAGGGCCCGTACGGCCAGGAGTTTGACTGGGTTCTAGAAGACTACCTGTTCGGGGAACAGTCTTGGGAAAAGGCAGAGGCCAAAATGCTGCGGGAAACCGTAAAGCTGGTGGCGAGCAAGGCCAATTTGCCGTTGGGTAACATCGAGGTGTTGTTGGCAGGAGACCTTCTCAACCAGATTATTTCTGCCAACTTTGCGGCCCGGGAATTGAAGATTCCTTTTTTGGGACTGTACGGAGCGTGTTCGACCATGGCTGAGGGGATTGCTCTGGGAGCGATGCTGATCGATGGCGGCTTTTACAGCACCTTGACGGTGGGAGTAACAAGCCACCATCACACGGCTGAACGGCAGTTCCGTTTTCCCACCGAGCAAGGTGCTCAGCGGCTCCCCTCTTCCCAGTGGACGGTCACGGGATGCGGGTGCCTTATCATACAAAGAGACGGTGTCGGGCCCAGGATAACGACGGCCACGGTAGGTAAGGTGATTGACCTGGGACAAAGCGACGTGAACGATATGGGAGCGGCCATGGCCCCGGCTGCGGCCGATACCATCGTCGCTCACTTTCGAGACACCGGGCGCGATCCTCGTTATTACGACCTGATTATAACCGGGGATCTGGGCAAGTACGGACTGGCTCTTATGGAATCCCTGTGCCAAAAACTAAACTGTCCGCTGGGACAACACGTAAGCGATTGTGGGGTACTCATCTATGATATCGATCAGGATGTTCACGCTGGGGGTAGCGGCTGTGGGTGCTCTGCAGTGATGTTATGCGGGCCGTTACTCAACCGGATGCAGGCCAAAGAGTTTAACCGGATATTGTTGGTCGGAACCGGGGCTTTGATGAGTACCACCAGTTCGTTACAAGGGGAAACGATACCCTGCATTGCGCACGCGGTGGCTATCGAGAACTAACCCGGTTAACGACACGGAGTGAAAAAGGAGTAGACTCGTGAACCAAGGGGGTAACTCGTGTTGTCGTATTTCATGGCTTTCGTAATCGGAGGTGCACTTTGCCTCTTAGCTCAGTTAGTGATGGACCTGACCAAACCCGAGATTACGCCCGGGCATATTCTAGTGGGATACGTTACGATAGGCGCAATTCTCAGCGCCATAGGACTTTACCAGCCTTTGGTCAACTTAGGGGGGGCGGGAGCCACGGTTCCACTGTCAGGGTTCGGGCACCTGTTGGCTCAAGGTGCTTTGGAAGGGATGAACAAGTCAGGCATACTGGGGGCTTTTCGCGGGGGAGTCGAGGCTGCTGCTGCTGGGATCGCGGCCGCGGTTGTGTTTGGCTACGTAACAGCGGTATTGTTCACTCCCAAGGAATAAAAGTGGGAAGGAGGGCAGCAGCGGTGCAGACTGTAGGCATTCCTCGCGGTCTTTTTTACTACTACTATTATCCTCTATGGAAGACCTTTTTTTTGTCCCTGGGATTCAGGGTGGTGACTTCGCCTGCTACGAACTACCACGTTATGGATGAGGGGGTTCTGACGGCGGTGGACGAGGCTTGCCTTCCGGTTAAGGTGTACTTCGGTCACGTAAAGGAGCTTTGCCGAAAAGACGTAGACTACTTGTTTGTGCCACGTTTGGTCAGTGTTGAACCGCGCAGCTATATCTGTCCAAAGCTCATGGGCGTACCGGACATGCTGAAGGCCCAAGTGCCGGGTTTACCCCCGCTTATAGAGCCCAAGATTGACATGTCGAAGCGAGAACGAGACCTCTTCTCGAGCATCTATCAGGTAGGAAAACTCTTGAACTGTAAGCCAAAGCAGGTCGAAGCTGCCTACCGGGCGGGACAGGAAGAACAGAGAAGGTTTAACAGGTTGACCAGACAAGGGTACTCGTCGGATGAGGCCTTGGAAGCCTGGGAAACCGGCAATTTGGCGGGAAAAAACAGCGGTAACGTTGAAAGTGCCGGGACAGGAAAACTCAGAATAGGGGTCTTGGGACATGGGTACTCTTTGTACGATAAGGTAATCAGCTTGGATCTCTTGAATCGACTCAGGAGCATGAAGGTAGAAATCGTCACTTTAGAAATGTTGCCCGGGCAGGAAGTTGAAGCTCATGCCGCAACTTTGCCCAAGCGCATGTTTTGGACCTTGGGGCGAAAGCTCATCGGAGGAGCTTTAAAAATGGACAGTGACGAGACCATAGACGGGATAATTTACCTGGCTTGTTTCGGTTGTGGTCCGGATTCCCTGGTCGGGCAGATAATACAACGGAGGGTGAGGAAAACCCCTTTCATGCTGGTAACCGTGGACGAGCATACGGGGGAAGCAGGACTTGTAACGAGGCTGGAAGCTTTCTGCGACATGATATGGAGGAGGAAACAAGTAAATGAAAGTCACCTTTCCCCACATGGGTAATCTTTGGATCTCGGTTAAATCTCTCTTCGAGGGATTGAATCTTGAAGTGGTAGTGCCTCCTCCTTGTTCGGCCCGGACAATGGAACTGGGAGTGCGGCATTCACCCGAATTTGCCTGTTTGCCGTTGAAGATCAACATGGGAAATTTTATCGAGGCTCTGGAAAACGGGGCTGATACCATTGTTATGGCCGGTGGCTGGGGCCCCTGTCGTTTTGGGTACTATGCTCAGGTGGAAAAGGACATTCTTGTAGACCTTGGCTTTAAGTTTAGGCTGATCGTCTTGGAAGCTCCCGATTCCAGGCTGCAAGACCTGATTAAACAGTTAAAGCTTTTGGGCCAAAACGTATCCTTTTTCAAGGTTGTACAGGCCATACGTCTTGGCTGGGAAAAACTGAAAGCAGTTGATGAGTTGGAATCAAAGCTTAGGTACTATTTGCCGCGCGTTTTAGATCCAGACCGGGCTGAAAAGGTATTTGCAGAAGGGCTAAAAAAGGTAGACAGAGCCAACACTTCGATGGAAATCAGAGAAGCAGTGTTGGCTACGTCAGATGAACTGGGCGGATTACCTCAGAACGGGTGTACTCCACTCAGGATCGGGTTGGTAGGTGAAATATACACTCTCCTAGAACCGGCTAGCAACCTGCGGGTAGAAAGAAGACTGGGAAGATTGGGAGCAGAAGTGAAGAAAACAGTATCACTTCCCCAGTGGGTCAACGATCATCTTTTGGGTGGGGTGCTTAAGGTAGGAAGTTGTAGGGAAGCGGTTGCTTGCTCCAGCCCGTACCTTAATGACTGGGTGGGAGGGCACGGGAGAGAGACAGTGGGATACACGGTTCAGCTGGCCCGGCAAGGTTTTGACGGGGTGGTACAGGTGGGGCCTCTAACCTGCATGCCCGAGATCGTAGCCCAATCCGTCTTGGGTAAGGTGAGCCAGGTGGAAGGTATACCGGTGATGACCATGTACTTCGACGAACAGTCGGCAGAGGCCGGGGTACAGACCCGGCTGGAGGCGTTTATCGATATGGTGCGACATAGGAAGCGGATGAACAACGGTAGCCTTTTCTCCTGCACTTGATTGAGGAGACGGGTTTTGGCAAGGCAATCAAGGTCTACTAATAGAACTCAAATAGTACTCCGCTTCATAGCGGTTCCTGTATTGTTCTGATAATAATCGGTGTTTTTCAGTGGCTGTCTGCGTTCATCTGTGGCTGGCAGAAGAACGACGTGGTGGGCGAAAGATGCGGTATGTGAGAGGAGAGGGGGAGGCAATACGGGGTGATATAATTGGAACTCTATTTGGGCGTAGATATCGGTTCGGTAAGCAGCAATTTTGTTTTATCTAATGGTCAAGGCGAGGTACTGGCTTCTGTTTACCTTCGGACCATGGGCAACCCCGTGCAGGCTGTTAGAGACGGGTTGGCCAGGTTGGCAAAAGAGTTTCCCGGTACGCCTGTTAAGGGGGTGGGGACCACTGGCAGCGGGAGGCAACTGGCAGCTACGATGCTGGGGGCTGATGTGGTAAAGAATGAAATCACCTGTCATGCTATAGCCGCGTACCAGTACAATCCGGAGGTTCGCACCGTTATAGAAATCGGGGGCCAGGACTCGAAGATAATCATTATCCGGGACGGAATAGTAGTTGACTTTGCCATGAACACCGTCTGTGCGGCGGGGACCGGTTCGTTCCTTGACCAGCAGGCAGCGAGGCTGAACATTCCTATTCAGGAATTCGGACAGAAAGCCCTAGCTGCCCGCCAGTCAGCTCGGATTGCCGGCCGTTGCGGGGTTTTTGCCGAATCTGATATGATACACAAGCAGCAGATGGGTTATCCGGTCGAAGACATCATAGCCGGCTTGTGCGAAGCTTTAGCCCGGAACTTCCTCAACAACGTAGGAAAAGGTAAGGATATCCAGGAACCGGTGATGTTTCAAGGGGGAGTAGCGGCCAACGTAGGACTGAAGCAAGCGTTCGAGAAGCTTCTGGGAAAACCGGTCATTGTACCGCAGTACCATAGTGTTATGGGGGCAGTAGGTGCCGCGCTATTGGCCCGGGAGACAGTAGCGGAAAAGGGCCGGCCCACGAACTTTAAGGGCATGGATTACGTTTTAGACGGCCATTTCACGACTCGAAGTTTCGAGTGTCAGGGATGCCCTAACCTTTGTGAGGTGGTCAGCATCAAGCGGGGAGGGGAAGTCCTGGCTTACTGGGGAGACCGCTGTCGAAGGTGGGAGACTTCTCTCTCGTCAGATTGCCGGGCACTAGCTTGATTCTGGCTGGCAAAACCCGATGACCCAAATTACTCGTTGTCTGGCTTATGATGGTCTGGTAAAATATCAACATGATTTCAATACGTAACAGCGACAGCTGAGGAGAGGAGAGATTAATGAGATGAGTAGAGACGCCCTTACTAAGATTATCCTTCCGGAGGACAAGATTCCCAAGTATTGGTACAACGTGCAGGCTGACATGCCTAACCCGCTGGATCCGCCTTTGAATCCGCGCACTGGGGAGCCTGCGACTCCTGATGATCTATTGCCGATTTTTCCAATGGGTCTCATCGAACAGGAGGTTTCTCAGGAGCGGTACATCGAGATTCCCCAGGAAGTTAGGGAAATTTATCGGCTGTGGAGACCGAGCCCTCTTTATAGAGCCCACAGGTTAGAAAAAGCCCTCGATACTCCCTGCCGAATCTACTATAAGTATGAGGGTGTCAGCCCGGTCGGCAGTCACAAGCTCAACAGCGCTATCGCACAAGCGTTCTTTAACAAGATCGCTGGGATCAAGCGCCTTACGACGGAGACGGGAGCTGGGCAGTGGGGAACAGCGTTAGCGTTAGCCTGTCGGGTCTTCGGGCTGGATTGTACGGTGTACATGGTTAAGGTCAGTTATGAACAGAAACCCTACCGTCGCTCTATAATGGAAACCTACGGAGCGACTTGTCTAGCCAGCCCTACCGACCGAACCGCATCCGGAAGGGCTGTGCTGGAGAGAGATCCCGATACCCCAGGTACCTTGGCCATAGCTATAAGCGAGGCGGTGGAAGATGCAGCCAGCCGGGACGATACCAACTACTCCCTGGGCAGCGTTTTGAACCACGTTTGCCTGCACCAGACGGTCATCGGGCAGGAAGTCAAGCTCCAGCTGGAAATGGTGGATGAGTATCCTGACGTGGTGATAGGGTGCTGCGGGGGGGGCAGCAACTTTTCGGGCATTGCTTTGCCCTTCATACCGGACAAACTTGCAGGAACCAATGTCCGCCTCATCGCTGTGGAACCGGCAGCTTGTCCAACCCTGACCAAAGGGGTGTTTGCGTATGACTACGGGGACCAGGCCGGGTTTACCCCTTTGCTGAAGATGTATACCCTGGGCCACGATTTTACTCCGCCCGGTATCCATGCGGGGGGCTTGCGGTACCACGGGGATTCTCCGCTTATAAGCCGACTTTATCATGACGGGCTACTGGAAGCGAGGGCGGTATTCCAGAAGAATGTGTTCGAAGCGGCGGTGTTGTTTGCCCAAACCGAAGGCATTCTTCCTGCTCCCGAGTCGGCTCACGCCATAAGAGCGGCAGTCGACGAAGCCTTGGCTGGCAAAGAAGAGGGGGTCAGCCGCTGTATCGTTTTCAATTTAAGCGGGCACGGCCACCTCGATATCTCCGCCTACGACAGTTACTTGAATGGCAGAATAGAAGACGTGGAGTTTTCGGACGAAGCACTGGCAGAGAGCCTGAAGACTCTGCCCCAGGTCTAGTTACCGTGTATCATGTATTATGCTTTGACACGATTTTCACGGCGATGTTACAATGCTGGTGAAATTGGTCATATTAGAAGGTGTTATGGCAGGCTGTTTAATGACGATAGCCTGCTTTGTTTTATCTTAATCAGTGTCTATCTGTGGCTTACTATCGGAACGGAAAGGGTGAAAAGGTTGAGGCTGACGGGAACTATGCGGATCAACGCCCAGGGACACCTCGAGGTGGGAGGAATCGATGTTCTAGACCTGGTACGGGAATTCGGTACGCCCCTGTATGTGCTGGATGAAGAAGGATTTCGCGCTAACTGCCGGGCTTTTAGGGATGCTTTTGCCAAATACGGTCATTCCTTGGTTATTTATGCCAGCAAAACCCTGTCCTGCCTGGCGGCTTGCATAATCGTGGAAGAGGAGGGTCTGGGCCTTGATGTTGTATCCGGGGGCGAGCTTTATACGGCTCTCAGGGCTAGTTTTCCACCTGAGCGGATTTTCTTCCACGGCAACAACAAGACTCTGGATGAACTGGTTATGGCGGTAGAGTCCCGGGTAGGACGGGTGGTTGTTGACAATTTCTACGAGATTGAGCTTCTGGAAAACGTCTGTGAGCGGTTGGGACGCACCCAGAACATCCTTCTGCGGATCACTCCGGGAGTAGAGGCCCATACCCACGAGTATATAAAAACGGGGCAGATCGATTCAAAGTTCGGGTTTACTCTGGCCAACGGGGACGCCCTAAAGGCAGTCGATACGGTCTGCCGAACGAAGAATCTCCGCTTGATGGGACTGCACTGTCACATCGGTTCCCAGATATTTGAAATGGATGCCTACGCTCATGCTACTGAGATAATGGTAGATCTTTTGGCCGAGATCAAAAACCGTTTTGGCTTGGAGTTGGAGGAACTGAATATGGGTGGGGGCTTCGGGATTTATTATCACAGCGGGGACGAGCCCCGGCAGCCGGAGGAATGGGCAAAGGCGGTTATGTCGACTTTGCGCAGTAAGACCGAGGCCAACGCATTACGGATGCCGAAGGTTATAGTGGAACCGGGTCGGGCTATAGCGGGTCCGGCTGGCATTACTCTGTACACCTTGGGCAGTTATAAAGAGATTCCTGGGGTCCGCAAATACGTAGCGGTTGATGGAGGTATGACGGATAATCCCCGGCCTGCCTTGTACGGTTCGAAGTACGAGGCGGTTATCGCCAACCGGGCCGACCGGGAGCCGGACGAACTGGTGTCGGTTGCCGGACGCTGCTGCGAATCAGGCGATATGTTGATATGGGATATAAAGCTTTCCCATCCGCAACCTGGAGATATTTTGGCGGTTTTCGCTACTGGAGCATATAATTATTCAATGTCTAGCAACTATAACCGGGTAGGACGCCCGGCCATGGTGTTGGTCAGAGACGGTCAGGCAGACTTGATCGTGAAGAGGGAGTCTTATGAGGATCTCATCAGGAACGACGTGATTCCCGAACGTTTGGCCAGAGGCGACGTGGTCAAGATTGCGGCCGGCAAGAAGTTATGATGACTGCAAAACAACGCAAACGCTTCAAATGCGAACTAACCGGGTGCTCGAAGCCCCGGTTCTCGCGTTAATTGAGGCTTTTTCCACGGGTGTGATATAATGCGAATGGGCAAGAAATCGCGGGAGAGAAGACATGGACATCATAACTTCACATAATGCCTTGGATTTCGATGGTTTGGCGGCCATGGTGGCAGCAGGGAAGTTATACCCTTCTGCTGTCAAGGTGTTTGCCGGGACGCTTTCTAAGAACGTGAAGAAATTCATGGGTCTGTACAAAGACCATTTATCCATCAGGTACCCACGAGAAGTGGGCTTGGGTCGGGTTTCGCGCATCATTATGGTGGACACCCGTAATCCTAATCGCCTCGGTCAACTACAGGGTTTATGCCGGCGGCCTGGCATCGAATTTTACGTTTACGACCACCACCCTGCTTCGCCTGGAGATGTTGCCGGTGTTTTGGAGGAGGTACACGAGGTAGGGGCTACTACGACTATCCTGGTGGAAAAGCTCATAAGCGAAAAAATTGCGGTTACCCCGTTTGAAGCTACTATCCTGGCCTTGGGTATTTATGAAGATACCGGGAGCCTTTTGTTTTCTTCGACTACTTGGCGGGATGCGGCAGCGGTATCTTTTTTGTTGAGCCGCGGAGCCAATTTGTCGGTTGTGTCTGTTTTTATCGAGGAGCCATTTTCCGACGAGCAGCGTTACCTTTTACACAAACTCATGGAAACGTCCCACCACTACCACGTAAAGGGAGCAGATGTGTTGGTTGCAACAGTCGAGATCGACAACTTCGTTCCCGGTTTGGACCTAGTTACCCATCGTTTGGCGGAGATGGAACCGGCCGATGCTGTTTTTGTAATAGCCATGATGGAAGGGAAGGCAAACATCGTTGCCAGGAGCCGGACGAGCAATATCAAGGTAAACGAGGTGTTGTCTTTTGTTGGGGGGCGAGGTCATGAAAAGGCGGCCAGTGCTATGGTAAAGGGTCGAAGTTTGAGATCGTTGACAGAAGAGGTAATGAAAAGGGTGGAAGAAAGTGCCCGTCCCGGTCTTACCGCCCGTGACATCATGTCAACCCCGGTCAAGACTGTTTCGGCTCACCTGACCATGGAAGAGGCGGGGCGGATAATGCTGAGATACGGGCACACGGGAATGCCGGTAGTGGACGGGGAAAACGTTGTAGGCGTTATTTCCCGACGGGATGTGGACAAGGCGCGGATGCATGACCTGGGACATGCTCCGGTGAAAGGCTACATGTCGCGCACGGTGATATCCGTGGTTCCGGAGACGCCGGTCAAAGAACTGCAGAGACTTATGGTCGAGCACGACGTCGGTCGCCTGCCTGTGATTGAAGAAGGACGTCTGGTAGGCATAGTGTCTCGTACTGACATCCTTCGGACGCTGCACGGAGAAGACGAAGAAATTGAAGACCATGAGGTGCTTTATGTAAGCGATGAAGCTGGTTCAAGTGATGATTGCCGGGAGATTTTGTCACATAGATTACCCTCCCGGATCCAGTCACTTTTGGAAATAGCGGGGGTCGTGGCCGAGGACCTCGGATTCATGGTTTACATGGTAGGAGGTATCGTCCGCGACCTTCTCTTAGGGGTTCCGAATTACGATATCGATTTGGTAGTAGAAGGCGAAGGCCTTGTTTTTGCCAGGGCTTTGGCGCAAAGACTCGGGGGCAGGGCCCGAGTCCACGAGCGCTTTCAAACAGCGGTGGTGGTGTTGCCCGACGGTTTCAAAATAGATGTGGCTACAGCCCGCACCGAGTATTACGAGTTTCCGGCTGCTTTGCCTGTGGTTCATAGGTCTTCGATCAGGGAAGATCTGTACCGGCGGGACTTCACCATCAACACGATGGCAATATGTCTCAATCCTGGCCGGTTCGGGGAGTTGATCGACTACTTCGGGGGGCGAAAAGACCTGAAGGAAGGTTTGATCAGAATACTGTACAATCTGAGCTTTGTTGAAGATCCGACCAGGATCTTGCGGGCGATTCGATTTGAACAGCGGTACAAGTTCCAGATAGAGGCTGAGACTTTACGTTTGGCCCGAGATGCTATCGACCGTCGGTTGCTGGGGAAGCTGTCCCATAAACGTATTCTGCACGAGTTGATTCTTATTCTGGAAGAAAAAGATCCTTTACCTGCACTGAGACGGATGGATGAGATCGGGGTATGGGAATATGTTATGCCGGAAGTCAGGTTGGATTCCGAGACTTGGATTATGCTCCGCCGGGTACCTAGAGTGTTGGGCTGGCTGGCGGAAAGGTGGCTTAATATCGGGCTTCGTTCCTGGGTAGTTTATTTGCTGGTGATTCTGCAGAAACTGCCTGACAGCGCGGTGGAAGAGATAGTCCACCGTTACCGGTTTGACCGGGATGTGACAGAGATATTATTGATGGGACGCGAAGTGCCCGGGTTGGCGGTGGAAATCGAGGAGATACAAAGCTTAAGCATGAGTGATCTAAACAAAAAACTGCGAAAATTGAGCGGGGAACACATCGCTTTCTTATTGCTGTGTTTAAACAGGCCTGAGTCGTGGGAAAGGGTAGCTCGGTATCTGGAGCTTAAACAGGATGTCCGGGTTAAGGTGAACGGCTATGACTTAAAGGCTTTGGGCCTAAGAGAGGGACCGGTCTATCAAAAGATACTCTCTGACTTGTACGATGCTAACCTGGATGGTTTGGTCAAGACCTACGACGAAGAGATCGAGCTGGTCAAGAAGTGGATATCTGAGGGGAGAGTAAAGGACGATGGATAGGTTGACCGATTTTGTTATTTGGTTACCGGCAATATTGGTGGGACTGACTTTTCATGAATACGCCCATGCGCGGGTGGCCGATGCCTTGGGCGACAACACCCCGTATTATCAAGGCCGCTTAACTTTGAATCCTTTATCGCATATAGACTGGCTCGGTTTCTTGTTACTGGCTTTAGTTCACTTCGGATGGGCCAAGCCGGTACAGGTCAATCCGTATAACTTCAAAAGGGTCAGCATGAAAACGGGCATGATGCTGGTTTCCCTGGCTGGTCCCCTTATGAACATCTTGGTAGCGATCGTCGGGCTTTTAGCTATTAAGTACTTGCCAACCTTCACTGGCGGATCGACATTGTATATAGCTGACCAGCTACTGCAACCGCTGGTGTGGATAAACGTGATACTGGCCAGCTTCAACCTCATTCCTATACCGCCTTTGGACGGATACAAGATCCTAGCGGGTTTGCTGCCTGGAAGGCAAGCTGGGTTTATGTACAGCCTGGAACCTTACGGCACTCTGATACTGATGTTGCTGATCGTGACCGGGGTAATGGGGACGGTGCTGGATCCTTTTATAAGGCTGGTAATGGGGATTCTTAAACTGGTGGTCGCGTAGGGGGTTAAGTGATTATCTGTATTTATATAATATTCGTCCTTATCCAGAGAAAGGAATTTTGGCCGAAGGAGTGGATTTTATGCAAGGAACGGTTATGAGCGGGATGCGTCCCACCGGAAAACTTCATATCGGACACCTGAGCGTACTGCGGAACTGGGTAATGTTGCAGGAGACTTACCGTTGCTTTTTTGCTATAGTGGACTGGCACGCTTTAACCACTTCGTTCGACGAAACCGAGATCATCCAAGAGAATATCAGGGACATGTTTTTGGATTGGCTTAGCGTGGGCCTGGATCCGGCAAAGAGCGCGGTGTTCGTTCAAAGCCACGTAAAAGAGCACGCCGAACTTCACCTGCTTTTGTCCATGGTGACTCCCGTCTCCTGGCTGGAACGGTGTCCCACCTATAAAGAACAGATCCAGGAACTGGGAAAAGAAGGCAAGGATATATCTACTTATGGGTTTCTGGGCTACCCGCTCTTGATGGCAGCTGATATACTGGTTTACAAGGCAGACACAGTACCGGTAGGCAAGGATCAGCTGCCACATTTGGAGTTATGCCGGGAAATCGCGAGGAGATTCAATTACCTTTTCAATGTTAGTTTATTTCCCGAACCCCAGGCGCTCTTATCCAAGGTACCGGTAATTCCCGGCATTGACGGGCGGAAGATGAGCAAGAGCTACAACAACTATATATCGCTTACCGATTCAACGGAAGAAATCCGGGATAAAACCAGGATGATGATAACCGACCCTGCCCGTATCAAAAAGACGGATCCCGGGCACCCCGAAGTATGCACGGTGTTCGTTTACCACGGGATGTTTAATCAGGAAGAGACAGATGACGTAGAAATCCGGTGCCGGAGGGGCGAGATCGGTTGTGTGGCCTGCAAAGCCAGGTTGGCACAGCGTTTAGACCAGTTGCTACAACCGATTCGGGATAAGAGAAACGAATTGATGAACCACCCCGGGCAAATCCACGATATGCTGAAAGAAGGAGCAGAGAAGGCTAGACAAGTAGCTAGCCGTACTTTGGAGGAAGTGCGCGAGGCGATGCGCATCTAATTGGTTATGGAATACCGGGTTCAACTGGAGGCTTTTGAGGGTCCGCTGGATTTACTGCTGCACCTCATCGAGAAGAATAAGGTTAACATTTACGATATCCCGGTGGCGGCTATCACCGAGCAGTACCTGGAGTACCTTTCTGGATGCCAGGAAATCGATCTGGATCACCTGGCTGATTTCCTGGTCATGGCCTGCACCTTGCTAAGTATCAAGGCGAGGATGCTCTTTGCTCCTACTGAGAGGGAAGAGGACTCCGGGCAGGACGACGAGGGAGACCCGCGCCAGGAACTGGTCAAGAAGCTGCTGGAGTACAGGAATTACAAGGAACTAGCGGGTATCTTGGCTTCTCTTTATCAAGGGGAGAAGCCGAGAGTTTACTATCGCTTGGCTAACGACGAGGACTCGTCGCCTGAAGGCGGGTTGCGGGCTTCGTTGCCTGAGTTGCTTCGGGCTTTCCGCATGGTGTGGAAGCAGAAGCGAGAAAACGAACTCCAGCTGGTGGTCGCACCGGGCGGTGAGGTCAAAGTCGACCTTAAAATGCAGGAATTAGAGCAATTCCTCAAGACCAGACCGCAAGGAATAGTGTTTCAAGATGTTTTCATTAGGGCCGGGACGAGACGGGAGGCTCTGGCCCTTTTTCTGGCCCTGCTCGAACTGATTAGGCAAAAAAAGGTGGAGGCTATACAGGAACAGAGCTTTGGCCGCATTATCATCCGACTGACAGGAAACGGTGCCAGAGGCGGTCCCGTCTAATCCATGGGGAACGGGGGGTTGCCAGGTGTTGGCTAGGATAAGCGCAAAGGCAACGATCGAAGCTTTACTGTTTGCCAGTGGCGATCCTCTTCCTTTAAGCGAGATCGCCAGGGTCACCGGTTTGTTGCCTGACGATGTCGAGGTTATACTGGAGGAACTTATTTTGGAGTATAATAAAGAGGAGCACGGGATACAGGTTGTCAAATCGGATGCGGGTTATGCCATGTGTACCAAACCCGCTTTTTTCGAGTATATCAGGGATTTGAACAGAGGGCCAGAAAAAAGACTTTCACAGGCAGCTCTAGAAACCCTGGCTATCATAGCCTACCGGCAACCGGTAACGAGGACAGAGATAGAGGCGATTCGTGGAGTTAAGGCAGAAAGAGTTATCAATTCTTTGCTCGAACGGGGGCTAATCGCCGAAGCTGGGAGGAAGGATGCGCCTGGCCGGCCGGTTCTGTATGTTACTACTAACGAATTCATGAGGTTATTTGGACTCGCCAGTTTGGAGGATTTGCCCAAGGACGTCAGGGGGGCTTGAACATGGGGGAAGAGAAGTCTTTGGAAGAACAGATCATGATAAAGGCCCAACAGGTTAGGGGTACGGCTAGGTATATGGCCAGTTTTGAAGACCTGGTGGAGGAACGGATTCGCAAAGCCCGGGAGAAGGGGGCTTTTGATAACCTTGAGGGATTTGGTAAACCGCTTCAACTATATGAGAACCCGTTTGAGCCGCCGGAGATGCGGATGGTCTTTAAAATATTGAAGGATGCCGGTTACGCTCCCTATTGGGTCGAGCTAGGGAAAGATATTGACGGTGCCATGGAAGCTTTTAGAGAGGACGTGGAAAGATTCAAGCGGTACATAGAAGTGGTTTTGGACGGTAGGGTTAGTCACCGGGCCTGGCAACGCTTTGAAAAGAAAAAAGCTGACTTCTACCAGGACGTTCTAAAGAGGTTGGAGAAGTTGAACAAACAGATTGACAATTACAATCTCCATAACCCCATGTTCTGGCTGGGGCGGCACAACATCGACGTCAAGACGGAATATGCTAAAGTAGTCGAAGAAATAGAAGGAGTCGTGGCCTCCAAAATCAAGAGATGATCACAGTTTGAGATTCCCCGTGATACCTGCGGGGTAGCGGGTAGATGTTAGAGAACTGGCATGCGGTTGTAATGTCAATCAGTGGCTATTCCTAAAGTATGAGAAAGGGCGAGCAAGGCTCGCTTTTTTTCTATTTGTATATGGGAAAAGCCTGTGGGGGAAAGATATGGGAAAACGGGAGAAAACGGGCGATGGTTATAATCTGGTCCTTGGTTGGACTGAGTCTGATCCTTTTCCTGTTCATGGACATAGAAGTGGCTGCGAAATACTTGGAGAATAACGATGAAAGTGGTTTGTTTTTAGAAGTTTTTTATCTTAACCGGATGTTTAAGAAAGAATACAGCTACAAGGACCTCGAGCTTGGATTTGGGCGGCTGCTGCCTTGGTTCGATGTGACCAAGGAAGTGGAGAGCCCGAAAGGAAAAGAATTGTGGGCTGAACGCGGGAGGCTAGGGCTGGTGGATTTGAAAGAGTACTATGGGAAGATCCGTTTTTTCTTAGCAGGGCTAGATAGGTGGCCTGGGTTAAAACGTTTTTATTTTAGGACCATTCTAATAAAAAGGTTCGAGTGGCATACGGAGATCGGCGGTGAAGAGCCCATGGAAACCGGTATTAAAGCCGGTCTCTGCTGGGGGGTAAAAGGGTGTCTCGTATCCTACATTACATGGATATTTCCTGTCAGACGGATCCACGTTCATGTCAGCCCTAGGTTTGATACCAGTTTGTTTAAAACGGTGTTGACCTGTGATATTCAGCTGAAGGTGATCCACGTTCTAATTACCATGGGTTTGATTAAACGACTAAACGCAGGGACAACTTTATCTGCTTGACATGCTGTAGCTTTTTCAAATAGACTCAAAGGCAGGGGAAAGTGTAATGTATACCAAAGGGAGAGGAGAGCGAGATGACATGGTAAGCGTTGTTATCAACGGCAGCAAAGTGGACGTGCCCGAGGACTTCACAGTAATGCAAGCAGCAGCCCAAGCAGGTTTTATGATTCCGTCACTTTGCAGCCACCCGGATCTCAAGGTCAAAGAGAACTGCAATGTGTGTGTGGTGGAGGTAAACGGGGAATTAAAGAACGCATGTGCGGAAAAGGTGTCCCCAGGGATGGAGGTCAAAACCTTTACCCCGCGAGTAATCGAAGCCAAGCGGGAAAACCTCAAGAAGATCCTCAAGGTTCATCCTCAGGACTGCCTACAGTGTGCCCGCAACCAAAACTGCGAATTGCAGGCCCTCACCGCTACCCTGACTGTTCGTTCTTTCGAACACAAGCCACTGCAACTGACCAAGGATACTTCAACACCATCCATAGTGCGTGATCCGTCTAAATGTACTCTATGCGGACGCTGTGTGGAGGTCTGCAACGATATCCAAACGGTTGGGGCATTGGAGATAAAGGACGGGGTAGTGCAGACGGTAGACGGCAAGCCGTTGATCGAGACCAAGTGCGTGATGTGCGGTCAATGCGCCTTGGCTTGCCCGGTAGGGGCCATCACCGAGAAAGAAGAAATAGACCGGTTCCTAGAGGCGATAGCGGATCCCGAGAAGATCGTGGTAACCCAGATAGCTCCAGCGGTAAGGGTGGCTGTTGCTGAGGAAGTAGGGATGGAAACCGGCTCTTTGGATATGTTAACGTTTGTGGCGGGTCTCAGACAACTCGGATTCGATTACGTCTTCCATACCAACTTCACCGCCGACCTCACTATAATGGAGGAAGGCAATGAGCTTTTGAAACGCTTGAAAGAGGGCGGGACCCTTCCGATGCTGACCTCTTGTAGCCCCGGATGGATCAACTTCATTGAAACGTTCTATCCGGAACAGTTACCTCATCTTTCGACCTGCAAATCGCCGCAGCAGATGTTCGGAGCTTTGGTGAAGACCTACTGGGCGGACAAGATGGGCATTGACCCGGCCAAGATATTCTCGGTTTCCATCATGCCGTGTACGGCCAAGAAGTATGAAGCTACCCGTCCGGAGATGAGAGACAGCGGTTATCAAGACGTGGACCTGGTTCTCACTACCCGCGAAGTGGGAAGGCTTTTCCGCATGTGCGGTGTAGGGTTTGACAAGCTCCAACCTTCAAACTTCGATTCCTTGATGGGTGCTTATACAGGGGCTGCGGTTATCTTTGGAGCTTCTGGTGGAGTTATGGAGGCAGCTTTGAGAACCGTTTACGAAGTGGTTACTGGCAAGACCCTCGAGGACGTAAACTTCACCGCGGTACGCGGTTTCGAGGGTATGAAAGAAGCCGAGGTCGATCTCGACGGCACCAAGGTAAAGGTTGCGGTTGCCAACTCGCTAGGATGCGCCAGGAAGATTATGGAAGAAATCAAGGCCGGTACCTCACCGTATCACTTTATTGAGATCATGTGCTGCCCCGGCGGTTGTATCGGTGGCGGCGGGCAGCCGATCCCGTCAACTGTAGCCAAGAGGGTAGAACGCATCAAGGGTATCTACATCGAGGACGAGGGCCTGCCCTTGCGCAAGTCCCATGAGAACCCGGAAGTCAAGCTCTTGTACGAAGACTTCCTGCATGAGCCGCTGGGACACAAATCGCACGAGCTTTTGCATACCCACTACACTCCGAAGAACAAGTAAAACCGTGACAGGGGACGGTTCCTTGTCACGCTCTGAAAGAAGCGAGGCGGGCTTTTAGCCCGCCTCCAATTTTACCCGACTTGCATTTTCACGGGGTCACCAATCAAAGCTTCTTCATATATCGTTTCAATTCCTCGTAAAGATTTTGACGAGTACCGGCCAGAATAATGACAACAACCGTGTTGGTATTTTTCTTAACGATAGTGTAGGCCAGTTCGTAGTTTGTTTTGTTGTAATAGATATCGTAGCAGTACACACCGGATAGATCGCCCGTTTTCGCATTACCGAGGTGAGGGTTCTGGAGTATTTCATTAACCGCTTTTTGAAAGGCCATTTTAAGGGGTTTTTCTTTTATCTTTTTTAAGTAGCGTGCGGCAGGGGGGAGAATAACGAGCTCATGCATTAGTCGTCCTCCGCACCAAAAACATCTTCGTATGTGGAAAATCGAGCTTGGCCGTCAGCGGCAAGGCGAGCTTCAGCAAGCAAGCATTCAACAGCAGGACGAATCTGACGGCGCATTTCCTTGAACTTTTCGAGAAGCTGATTGCCGGAAAAACCCTGCGAGATCAAATCTTCTAGGATTTGTTCGTCAAAATCGCCACTTCTCTCTTGCACAGGGCGAATAATAATGGCATCATTTTGAAGAAAGCACTCGACTTCTTTTTCAATACCGAGCTTGTTGCAAAACTCAATAGGAATCGTTATTTGACGCTTCCGCGATACGGAGATACGCTTTTTTAACATAGGAACACTTCCTTTTTTGGGTTATTAGTAAACCAGGTGGATAAACTTTAACGGTTATACACCAAGTTTCTTTGGATCAATTATTACAAAGAAACAAAGAGCAATCAAGCGAATAGCACGGGCCCAGGAGTCATCGAATAGATGGGAATATTTAGAACCCGGAATTGAAGGTAGCGGAGGGCTCATCGCTGCGTCGTATTAGGAGAAAAGCTGTGAGTACAAGGGTTGTCGGGCTGGTAATCTTAAACGCTCTTTTCTTGGTAGCTGGCCAGGTTTGCTGGAAACAAGCGGTGGTCGGCGGAGAAGTGGCTTGGTGGAAGCTCCTTTTTTCCCCGTTGGTATGGGCTGGTTTTGGTTGTTTTGGATTAGCGACAGCTATGTGGTTTTATGTTTTGGCCCGGGTACCTCTTTCTCAAGCCCTTCCTCTTCAGGGTATTACCTATTTTCTCGGCGTGTTGGCCGGGGTATTGTTCTTTAAGGAAACGGTTTCTGTAAGTCGGTGGGTAGGGGCAGTATTGATTTTTGTAGGTGTTTTTCTGGTTGCCCGTTCTTGAGATTATGTTCGGGAATTTGTTCTATTCCCCGTGAATAAGGAAAATGTGTAGAAATGTTGAGTATTTCTGCTAGGCATGCGCAAACGTATGGAAAAACTCGGGTTCTCATCTTAGGTGCGGCTTACGGGGCGGGCCACCTTCAGGCTGGACTCGCTTTACAGGCTGCCCTGGCACACATCAGGCCGGAATGGGAAGTAAAGACCTGTAACTTTGTCGAGATGGTCAGCCCTGCGTTCGACGTTTTCTCTCGCAAATTTTATCTTTTTATGGTCCGGCATTTTCCATTGTGTTACCAGTGGTTTTACCACCTTACTGACGCAGTGAAGCCGCGGAAAGGTTACCTTTTGGACCGCTTCGGTTGCAGGCGTTTACAGGGCTTCGTGGATGAGTTTGGTCCTCGGGTCGTAGTGGCCACTTTTCCTACCCCGGGGCGGGTGGCAGCAACACTCAAACTGGAGGGCAAGTCACAGGTGCCCGTGGTCATGGTTATAACCGACCATACGGTTCACTCGGAGTGGATTCACCCAGGGGTGGATCTGTATCTGGTCCCAGACGAAGGCGTAAGGGAAATGCTCCTCAAACGTGGTATCAGTTCCCATATAATAAGGGTTTCCGGCATCCCGATTCGTCCTGGTTTTGCGGATAACCTGAACCAGACAGCAGCTAGGCACCACTTGGGATTGGACGAAAAGGTCCCTGTGGTCTTGTTAGTCGGAGGCGGAAATGGTAGGGTTACGGCAATGGAAGAAATATGTGCCGGTTTGAGCCGCCTCCGGTTAGGAATGCAGGTACTTGTTATTACGGGGGAGGATGTAACGTATCGAGAGAGACTTTGTTCCAAATTCGAGGGAGACCCGCGGTTCCGTTTTTACGGGTTTGTAAACAACATGGCGGAGTTTATGACAGCAGCGGATGTTCTTATCACTAAGGCCGGGGCCCTGACACTGGCAGAAGCTGCGTCGGCCGGGCTGCCGGTGATTATCTACCGGTGTCTTCCGGCTCAGGAAGAGGCCAACGCGCTATATTATGCTCAGCATCGAGCAGCCTTGCAGGTTCGAAACCAGGAGGAACTCCTGCTTTCCGTGGAGAAGATACTATTGGATAGGGGTGAGCTGGCGGCATCACTCAGCGCTGCTATTCGCAAACTGGCTCGTCCCCGGGCGGCTTTCGATGCCGCTTGCGCAATTGCGGAACTAGTTGAGTAAAACTGGGGTGGGGGCTGGTGGTTGGCAAAGAAGCTTCTGTTCCGGAGCTTTTTTCCGGGCCAGAGATTCGTAGTAAGAGCTTGAGCGGAGCGGGCAAGGTGGCCTTAACCTTTGACGATGGGCCCGATCCTATTTATACCCCGAGGATACTGGAGATTTTGCGTAGTTACAAAGTACAGGCGACGTTTTTCGTGTTGTCGACGAAGGCTAAGCGTTACCCAGAGATAATAGAGGCCATCTTGCGGGATGGTCACCACCTAGCAAGTCACGGCTTAAGGCATCAGCCCCAACTGACGCTGACGCGGGAAGGTACGTTTTGGGAAATGAGGAAGGCGGTAGAGATTTTAAAGGAAACCACCGGCCAAGCGCCCCGTTATTACCGGCCTCCTTGGGGCCTGGTTAACCGTTGGACGGTGGAGGCTGCACGACAGTTGCAGATGGAGGTGGTACGGTGGTCCTGTGACAGCCGGGACTGGGTGTTGGGAATTAGACCGCAGTACATTATTCGCCGGGTATTAACCTGCCGGTACCTGGAAGGTGGAATTGTCCTCTGCCATGACGGAAGCTTTGTTCCACACCGGCCGAGGGCATTGCTAACTGCTCTGCCTGTGATAATCTCGGAGTTGCGGCACAGGGGGTGGAGATTGGTAGGATTGCCGATGTTATTCTTTCCTGAACCGTATGCGAGTTTGTCTTCATCCGAATGAGGGGCCTCTTGGGGAGGGAATGAATATGTTAGGTGAGTTTTTGAGGGGATGGCTTACCAATCACAAACTGATCGTGGCTCCGCTCACTGCTTGCGGGGTAACCCAGCTTATCAAAGGAGTCTACATGTATCTGAAGGAACGGTGTTGGCGTTGGTACTGGTTGTTCAGTGATGGCGGTATGCCTAGTGCCCACAGTGCCATGGTCGTCGCACTTGTTGCGGGGATTGGGTTTACGTTGGGCTACAATTCGGATGAATTTGCCTTGGCTTTGGTGTTTGCACTTATTGTGCTGCACGACGCTATGGGTGTCCGACGGGTTGCCGGAAAACATTCTCAGATATTACGGCAGATAGTCGAGAAAACGGAAGGAGCCGACCGCCCCACCGATATTCCGCCTTATCCGGTCGGGCATGATCCGAAAGAAGTGTTAGCCGGTGCAGTCATAGGGGTTGTAGTGGCCGGCTTAGTGTTTGCCAAAGCTCCGGCGGCTTGGCAATTGGCCCGACACATAGGAAGAATGCCTTTCCACTATCACATAGGCCTATAGCACAAAGCGCAAATCAGGCGCAACCCGGGTTCTTCGCTTTGCCCAAGAGGCTAAGTTTCACTAAGCAAGCGGTAAAGTAGGAGTAGGTCACCTTCATAACGTGGCTTGATTCGCCTTGCTCCTTCGTTCAGTATTCTCTTCCGGCACAAAAAAGTCTCCATTCCTACTTCCCCAGCTACCAGGTCTTCGGCTACATCGTTACCGACCATTAGACACTCATGGGGTTGGACTCCGAGAAAGCGACATATGTCCAGGTAGTATTCGTGGTGTGGTTTGCAGAAGTACATGTTCTCATAGGTCGTAACTAGTTCATAAGGGAAATCGTGACATTGTGCCCATTTCAAGCGCTCGTTAATGGCAGAGTAGGGGAAAATCGCGTTTGTGGCGATTGCTACTTTAAAGCCTTGTTCGAAAGCTTTGGCTACCACTTCTTGTGCGCCTTGCATAGGAGCAGCCAGACTCGAAAGGCGGGGGAAGGCCTCTTTGTAAAAATCGTTGAAAAACGCGGCCATAAGGTTCGGGTCTGCTTCGCAGATCTTGTAAAAGACGCTTTCAAATACTTCCTTATTGGTTCTATTCGGATCCTTGTCTCTTATCATAGCCTCAGTGGCTGTCATAATCTTCTTCGGCAGATCCTGATAAGGCAGACCGCGGTGCCGAGCCATTTCAACCATTAACTTGAAGTAATTCTGTATAAAGATATCCATGTCGATGTCTAAGAGAGTTCCATCAAGATCGAACAATACTGCCTTGATCATGCTCCTATATCTCCCGTCTACAGAATCATCTATTGGTATTCGATGCAATGTACAGCCTTCCCACCCGGACTCGGGCAAGCATGACAAAAGGCGTTGCCATCAAGACCTATTTGAAGTTGGTGAAAGAAGAAAGAAAGGGGGAGCACCCCCCTTGCTGCTCAACGTTTGTGGAGGTTACTCTACCCACAGGACTTTCTCTTTGAGCTCCGGATCCAAGCGGGGTGGAGCCGGTGGTTGAAAGGCGGGGTAGCCTATAGGGGTTACAGCTACGATTTCTTTATCGTACGGGATGTTAAGTATCTGCCGCAGCGAGGCCTCGTCTTGGAGAGGACCGGTCATCCAGCAACTGCCTAGCCCTTCCGCGCAGGCGGCCAAGAGCAGGTTTTCAAACGCCGCGCTCACGCTTTCCAGGTTCATCTTCCTGGTAGCCGGGTCACCAGCAGCGTCCGTGAGTGCCACTATCACCACAGGGGCGCCGCCGTATGTCTGGGCAAACTCGATGAACTGCTTGCGGCGCTCGGCATCATCCCACCTGGTCGTGTATCTCTCCGCGATTTTGGCATAGCTCGCTCCCAGTGCCTTCTTCTTTTCTCCAGAAGCCACAACGAAATACCACTGTTGCCTGTTCATCCCCGAGGGTGCCCAGTTAGCCGCATCCAGTATCCTCTGCAGCACTTCCTTCGGCACAGGGTCGGGGCGGTACTGGCGAACCGCACGACGGGAATGAATTACTTCGTAGAACTCCACTTCAGACCCCCCTCGTCTTAGATTCCGCTGAGGTTTCGTCTATCCATAGCATTCAGCCTCATGTCAAGGCCATTTCTATTTTACCAAACCATGGAAGAGTATGACAAGAAACCTTACTGCTGTCATTTTCAAATCTCCGCGCAAAATGGGGGTTGCTTTGCAAACAGTAGACGATAATGGAGATAATGGAATACCTACTTTTTTTTAGGCCCATACTAACCATGAAAGAAAGAGTACGTTTTTGATATTAAGGAGGGCTGCCATGTCTACAAACGAAACGCAAACGCCAATTTTGCGTCCTCATCCCATTGAGGGGCTGATGACCACTGCTATGGAGAACATAAAGCAGATGGTAGACGTCAATACGGTGGTCGGGGACGCGGTGGAGGCCAACGACGGTACGGTTATCATCCCTCTATCTCAAGTCGCCTTCGGTTTTGCGGCAGGTGGGGGGGAATATGAGGTTTCTGACGTGAAAGGAAATGATATTATGCCCTTTGCGGGCGGAAGCGGCGGTGGGGTTTCGATAAAACCGATAGGTTTTCTGGTAGTTCGCCCTAATAGCGATATCAGGCTGCTATCGGTTAAAGGGAACCAACTGGCCTTACGGCTGATGGATCTTGCCCCAGAAGTGCTGAACCGGATAGAGACTATGCTCAGCCGTAAAGAAAAGCAGGTATCTCCGAGTTAGTGGCATTAAGAGTTCCCGTCGACTTGTTCGAACTTTAAGGGAACGGACAAGGCAAGTCGGTTGTTGCAAGAGTCTTCTATTCACTCATCACTCAAGTGAGCGAGGCCCGCTAGTTAGCAGTGTTCTTATTCCCAACTCAGCCTCATAACCTGTAGGGAAGAGAGAGGCTGGGGGGGGTTGAGGTGCTTAATGTCATCTGGCTGGCCTTGCTGGCGGGTGGGGTTTTAGTAGCCGCTTTGGACGGCCAGGTCGAGGTTGTTACCGAAGCGGCTTTGGGCGCTGCTCGGGGGGCGGTCGAGGTCTGCTTTGACCTGGTAGGGGTCATGGCCTTATGGTTAGGCATAATGCGAATCGCAGAAAAAGCCGGCCTGGTAGAGGCTTTGGCCTGGGGGCTTCGCCCGCTGATGGTCAAGTTGTTTCCTTCGGTGCCTCCGAGTCATCCTGCTATGGGCGCAATAATTCTTAATCTATCTGCGAATATGCTGGGGCTGGGCAACGCAGCGACTCCTTTTGGAATGAAGGCTATGCGAGGGTTACAGGAGCTGAACCGCGATTCCGATGAAGCTTCGGAAGCCATGTGTACCTTCCTGGCACTCAACACTTCGTGCATCACTTTTATACCTGCTACCATCATCGGGATAAGGGCCTCTTTTGGTTCTGCCAATCCCACTGAAATCGTGGGGGCCACGATCTTCGCTACTTCTTGCTCGATGTTGCTGGCGGTGACGGTGGACTACCTTTTCCGCACCAGGAGCTGCTGGGGGAGGAAAAACCGTGCTGATTGACTTTCTCACCCAGGTATCCAAGTGGGCGATTCCTCTTATCCTCATTTGCATTCCTCTTTATGGCTCGCTAAAAAAGGTTCCGGTTTACGAAGCATTCGTCGAAGGGGCCGAGGAGGGTTTTGTAACCGCTGTTAAGATTATCCCATTCTTGGTTGGGATGATGGTGGCGATTTCCGTTTTCAGGGCTTCGGGGGCCATGGATCATCTGGTGAAAGCATTGAGCCCGCTGTTGACAGCAATAGGTACGCCAGCTGAAGTTTTGCCCTTGGCCATCATGCGTCCCTTATCGGGAAGCGGAGTACTAGGATTGGCAACGGAACTAATGCGGGTTTACGGTCCCGATTCTTTTATCGGTCGCTTAGCTTCGACAATGCAGGGTTCAACCGATACGACTTTTTTTGTTTGGACGATTTACTTCGGTTCAGTAGGGGTAAAGCGTTACCGTTACTCGATTGTTACGGGCCTAACCGCTGACATTAGTGGTCTATTAGCTTCTATCTATATATGCAATGTCCTGTTTCGGTAGCATCTCTCGGCAAGCCCCGTCTGCCCGTTTTCCGGAAACCGCAGAAAAATGGGAAAACGATAACCTGGCTTTAAGCAATTAGACTGCACCCCCCACGATCTGCTAGTATATTTAGCGGTACAGCTAAACGGATACACTGCAGAAAAAGGGGTTGCAAGATATGTCTTGGTTTTCGCGCCCGCAAGAGATGCTTCGGGCAGATCTTATAATTGGTGGTGAGCACCAGTGTTCACTCAAACTTGAGCCTTCGGGTGAAGGCAGAGCCATGGACCAGATGAAGCTCATTCGTATGTTCTATGTCACTTTTTTGGCTAGACTTTTGCATGACGCTGGCGAAGGACCAATGGCTGAGCGTATTTTAACCTCGGCTCGGATTCTTTTCAACGGGCTGATAGAGAATAACCAAACGGCCGGGAGGGAGGAAACTGGGAAAGACTTATGGGAGTATGACCGACTGGCAATAGTCGACCACTTGTCTATGCCAGCGGAGAAACATAGGGTTACGTTGGTTAGGCAGCGGGACAACAGCGTCGTGTGCAGAGTTAGGAGTTATTCGAGGTCGAAGGATCTGTTGTTGAAAAAGGGGCCTTTGATGGTAGTAAAGTACGCAGACAAAAGTCTCGGGCCTCGAGTTTATAAGGATCTTTCGGATGCTTTACACCGCATGTGCCGGTTTTATCAAGACACGCCTTATTGGAAAAAGGAAGGCCTGCTCGCTGTTCCTTGTATGACCTTAGGAATCTTGAGGAAATGAGCACAAAAAGAAAAAGACAAAAGCTACGGTAGCAGACCGTAGCTTTATGACTTATGGTTGCGATATATTCTTGATTCTTGCTACTCGGTGATAACCTTACTGCTCACCAGCTCGAAACTCTCTTTGTCAACTGTCGGATGGTTGTAACTGTATAGCAAGGCTTTGTCGCCTGGCTCATTCCAGATAAAATGGTCGAAGTTGCGATAGAAGAAAAATTGACCCGGTCCACTCTCATCCCCTGGTACGAAAGCGTCTTCACCATGTCCGGTTATAACGTAAACGGATTGACCCGGTTTCAGCTCCATAGGACGGTTGCCTACACGGGCTGGGAAGTGGAAATGGTAATAGTGCTTGTTGTCAGGTTTACGGTTCAGGAGGATCCAGTTAGCCATGTTCTCCGTAGTGGTTCCTTCGTTTTTAATGCATACCCACTCGTCGGTTAGCCTGAAGTTAGGGTCTTTACCACCGGGTGAATTAGAGATGGCTTTAATGACTATCTTTCTACTCATACATTTCACCTCCTTTCAAGGTAACACGACAGCGATTATAGCTGCCGATTTTTTGGACTTGTACTATTTATATTTTGACGTATAAAAGAAAAATCCTTTTTCATTCAAAGAGGGTTTAAAAGTTTAGCAGGGTGTAACCTGGCCTTAAACCAGGCGCTGTTCGATAACAGGGTGGAAGATTGATAAAACAAGGCATAAAATTAAGTTAACGCCGACCGACGATGTCAGCGTATGTCGTAGCGGGACTAGCCAAAAGCGCAAGCTAGGAAGAAACGGAAGCGGGAGGGTACGATGAGCGGAGAGGAGCTGACACTTTTTCCCGAGATAGAACCGGTACGACCGGAATGGGGACAAGACCACTATTTTGCGTTTCTGCCCGGGGTCAAAAGGGAAGAATCATTCTTAGAGATCAGCAGCCTGGAAGAACTGGCTGCCAGGGCGGGAGCCTGCAGTCGCTGCCGACTGCGTTCCGGCTGCCGGCAGGTGGTCTTCGGAGAGGGGGATCAGAAAGCGGATCTGATGCTGGTAGGAGAGGGGCCGGGGCAGGTTGAAGACGAGCAGGGGCGGCCGTTTGTGGGGCCTGCCGGGCAGTTGCTGGACCGCATCCTGGAAGCGTGTGCTATCCGCCGGGATGAGGTTTATATCACCAATATCGTCAAGTGCCGGCCTCCAGGCAACCGCTTACCAAATCCGGATGAAGTGGCTGCCTGCAGGGGATGGTTAGAGGCCCAGATAAGGCTGATGAGCCCGCGCATAATCGTCTGTTTGGGGCTTTTGGCGACCAGGACGGTAATAGAGGCCAAGGCTACCATGGCCGGGATCCACGGGCAGTGGTTCAAGCGCGGTGACGTGTGGATGATGGCCGTTTACCACCCCGCTGCCTTACTCCGTGATCCCAGGCTGAAAAGGCCGGCTTGGGAGGACTTTAAACTGATAAGAGATAAATACCAGCAGCTAAAACGAGGTGAGCTGGGCTGAAAGTGTTGGTACGAGACACCGAATCCATGCTGCAACTAGGAAAGCTAATAGCCAAAAGGTTAGTGCCGGGAGACACCGTCTACTTGATGGGCGAGTTAGGGGCAGGCAAAACTACTCTGGCCCAGGGTATAGTTCGAGGGCTAGGCTATGCGGGACGAGTGACCAGCCCAACTTTTGCGCTAATCAACGTTTACCAGGGAAGAATTCCTGTATATCATTGCGATTTTTATCGTCTAGAAGAAAAGGACTTTTATGATATCGGGATCGAAGACTACCTGGAGAAAGAAGGTATAGTCCTAATAGAGTGGCCGGAGCGGTTGTCGAGAGAATTGCCCGGCAGGGCGTTACTTATAAAGATTGATTTGGTGGACGATGATTACGAAGGACCACGCTTAGTGACTATAACTGGGAAAGGCAAGAGGTATGAGGGTAGAGTGGAGGAGTTGAAGACAATTGTTAGTGTTGGCTTTGGAAACTGCGACCCGGGTAGCGGGGGTTGCCCTGATCAGTGAGGGGAAGGTGCAAAAGGAGATATTCCTGCATTACCGGCAGACCCATTCCCAGACCCTAATGGTCATGGTAGACGAGGTCTTAAAGGAGTGCGAAGTTGGCCTGAACCAGATCGATGCGGTAGCTGTCAGCATCGGCCCGGGCTCATTCACCGGGCTCCGTATCGGCTTAGCTACAGCTAAGGGGTTGGCTATGGGCAGCGGGAAACCGATCGTAGGGATACCGACCCTCGATGCGTTGGCCTATAATGCTTGTCTTTTCCGGGGTACGGTTTGCCCGGTGCTGGATGCGCGCAAAGATGAGGTGTATACTGCTTTTTATAAAAGCGATGGGTCATGCATGGAACTGGTGGACAGGTATCGGGTATGTTCACCCCGGGCCTTGGTCGATGATGTGAGAACCAGGGCAACAGATGGAGTGGTTTTTCTCGGTGATGGAGCTGTCAGGTACCGGGAATTTCTCCAGCAGACTCTCGGGGATGTAGCTGTATGGGTACCTGGCAACCTGGCTTTTCCCAGGGCTTCAAGCGTGGGGTTGTTAGCTTGGCACAAGTTGCGCGGGGGTGGGATCGACGATGCCAGGTCGATCGTGCCGGTCTACATAAGACTGTCGGAGGCAGAGACCCGGCTGGGGTTGGGAGCTATGTGAGGTGGTTCTGCGTGGAGATTCGAAAGATGGAGCCCGAGGATCTTGACCAGGTTATGTCAATCGAGGAGGTCTCTTTTCCTACCCCGTGGTCGAGGGAGTCCTATGAAGGGGAGATGCAGAACCGTTTGGCTCACTATATAGTGGGTGACCACGAAGGACAGGTAGTGGGGTATGCGGGGATATGGCTGATTATCGATGAAGGGCATATCACAAACGTGGCGGTTCACCCTGACTGGCGGGGGCAAGGAGTGGGAGAGATTTTATTGAATGCTCTTATTGCTTTGGCCATGATTCGCGGAGTCCAGAGAATGACTTTGGAAGTTAGGCCCAGCAACCTGCCAGCCCTGAGGTTGTACAGGAAGCTAAATTTTTTGCCTATAGGCTTGCGTAGGCAGTATTATTCCGATACAGGAGAAGATGCCATCGTCATGGAGAAGTTGCTTTTGCCAGATGGGTTCGTGTAGACAGTGGTGGGTGGTGGGATTATAAGTGGTGGAGAAAGAACTGGTAATTTTAGGG
The DNA here is from genome assembly GCF_000092405.1 of Syntrophothermus lipocalidus DSM 12680. Lineage (NCBI taxonomy): Bacteria > Bacillati > Bacillota > Clostridia > Eubacteriales > Syntrophomonadaceae > Syntrophothermus > Syntrophothermus lipocalidus. The sequence goes on from NC_014220.1 coordinate 578,204, forward strand.
ATTGAAACGTCGTGCGACGATACCGGGGCCGCGTTGGTCAGAGGTGGGCGGGAGATCCTGGCTAACGTTGTGCAATCGCAGGTGGCAGTGCACCAGAGATTTGGCGGGGTTGTACCAGAAGTGGCTTCGCGTAAACACATAGAGAATATAGGTCCGGTAGTGGAAGAATGCATGAAAAAATCCGGCCTTAACTATCAGGACGTAGACGTCATCGCGGTTACCAACCGTCCTGGGCTGATCGGGGCGTTGCTAGTAGGTGTGTCTTTCGCGAAAGGCCTTGCCTACGCGTTGGATAAGCCTTTGCTGGCTATAAACCATTTGGAAGGGCATATTTATGCGAATTTCTTGGAACATGAAGGGATAGAGTTCCCCTTGGTGTGTTTGATAGTCTCGGGTGGACACACCAGCCTGGTTTATATGCGAACCCACGGGGATATGGAGGTGATGGGACAGACCAGGGACGATGCTGCGGGCGAAGCTTTTGACAAGATTGCCCGCTTTTTGAATTTGGGCTATCCTGGGGGGCCGGCGATAGAGAAAGCGGCCCAGCAGGGAAGCGAAGGGGTTTACCATCTCCCAAGGGCATACCTGGGAAAAGACGAGTTCGAATTCAGTTTCAGCGGGCTTAAAACCGCCACCATGAACCTTTGGACCAAATTGAAGAAATCGGGGCAAGAGCTTAACGTCAATCACCTGGCGGCCGAGTTTCAAGCGGCCGTGGTCGAGGTCTTGGTAGAGAAGACGGTAGCCGCAGCCAGGTCTCGAGGGGTTAGGACCGTGCTTTTGGCCGGGGGGGTAGCGGCCAACAGATTGCTGCGGGAAAGGCTGTCGAACCGGTGTCAGGAAACGAGTCTGAACTTGTTTTATCCTCCGATTGCCCTGTGTACTGACAACGCGGCCATGATCGCATCCTGTGCTGCATATCGGCTGGAACTGGATAAACCTGCGGCGTTGACTTTGAATGCATACCCAGGACTTTGATCCTTGTGAGGAAAGTCTGTGGATACTGTGGATAACTCTGTTAATAACTCTTGTTGGCTATTGGCAAAGACTTTGGGACAGTGTTTTTCACTAAACAGTCGTTTGCCCAGTAATGTAGGGATTTTTGCCTGTGAATATCTGTGAAACAAAGGAGTATCTGAGATGCACCCCATCTTGTTCAGAATAGGAAAGGTTTCCGTTTACTCGTACGGCTTCATGATGGCTTTAGGCATTGCCGTGGCTGTTGTCGGGATGCGGAGGATGTTCAAACAGAACGGGTATCCGGAAGAGAAGCTTTATGACCTGGCTCTGGTTGCGGTTATAAGCGGGTTAATCGGTTCTCGCCTGTTCTACGTCGTTTTTTACGCTTGGGACGCTTTCTTAGAAAACCCGCTGATGTTTTTTAATTTGCAAGGGGGAGGGCTGGTGTTTTACGGCTCCTTCTTAGGTGGTCTCGTTGGTGGGATTGTCTATCTTTGGAGACAAAAGATGCCCTTCTGGGAGGTGGCCGACATGGCTGCTCCTTATCTGGCTCTGGCTTATGCTATCGGACGCGTAGGGTGCTTTTTAAACGGATGCTGTTACGGCAAGCCGACCAGTTTGCCGTGGGGGGTCGTTTTCCCGGGGATTGGTGGAGTAGCGCGACACCCGACCCAGATCTACAGTTCCCTAGCGGCCTTGGGCCTTTTCGTGTTTCTTTCTTGGCTCTACTCCCGGCGACATTTCTCCGGACAGGTATTTCTTTGCTACGTGGCTGGCTATGCCCTGATAAGGTTTATTATCGAGTTCTGGCGAGAGAACCTGGTATTGTGGGCAGGTTTGACCGTAGGCCAGGTTATGGGCTTGGCGGCAATATTGTTAACGCTGCCCTTTTACATGGTGCTAAAGCGGGGCATTCGGCATGGCTGAAAACAGGCGACAGAGCATACGCGGCGAAAAACGGCGGCTGCGCGAGGGTTTATCTACGACGGAAGTTGAAAGAAACAGCCGGGCCGTGGTTGAGCACCTATCACACATGACACCCCTGCTCAAGGCTTCTGTCATCATGGGATATATCGCCATCGACAACGAGATAGATGTCTGGCCTTTTTTGGAGCAATGCTTGAGTCAGGGTAAGGTGGTCGTTTTGCCGCGAATAGAAACGGTCACGAACCGTTTGGTGGCGGTGAGATTCATCGGCGAAGAGGGCTTGAGAAAAGGAAGGTTTGGTCTTATGGAGCCTGAAGGGGATGCTTTTCCGCCAGAATTGATTGATGCCGTCATAGTACCTGGGCTCGCTTTTGATATGCGCGGGTACCGCTTGGGTTATGGCAAGGGTTATTATGACCGTTTCCTTCCCGAGTTAAGACCAGGGACTCTGACCATAGGGGTGGCCCACAGCCTGCAGGTAGCCGACGAGATTCCTTACTATCCCCATGACCACCGCTTGGCTTATCTGGTCACCGAACGGGGGGTAATTCCGTGCGAAAATGGACATCGGTAGGCGTAGCATGGACGACATGTGATTTCAAACACCATAGCGTCAGAAAAAGAAAGTCGCACAAGGCCATAACCAAGACTCAGTAAAGCCTGCCTAGTTACAACCAAACCTCACATTGATCACGACAATCTCAGGGTGGTTGCCCACGCGTATAGGAGGCCCCCAAGTCCCGAAGCCACAGGACACTATAACCTGAAGATTGTCCTTACGCAGGTAGCCCCAGTCGACTTCATACACCCTGCGGGTTACAAACCGGTTGGGAAACAGCTGACCCAGATGGGTGTGGCCGGAAACTTGCAAGTCAACCCCTTCATTTAAGGCCTCGTCCAGGTCAATGGGCTGGTGGTCCATCAGGATTATCGGGCGAGAACGGTCAATTCCGGCAAGGATCCGGGCCAAAGGAAGGCGGGTTTTGCCAGCCATTATCCGGGCAAGTTTTTCATTACGCCCGGCCAGATAAAAGCTGTTTTTGACCAGGACGACATCATCGCAGAGGACAGTTATTCCAGCCTTTTCGAGGAGATTGATGGTTTCTTCAACCCTACCTCCGATGTATTCGTGATTGCCCAGAACCGCGTAGGTTCCGTACCTGGTCTTAAGCTGGCTCAGTAATTCTACTACGTTGTGCTCGGGCCAAGGTCCAGGATGGTCATCGACAATGTCTCCCGGGAGAAGGACAAGGTCGGGATCTAAGTGGTTGACCGTAGTTACCAGATGGGAGAGCCTTTTGGGACCGATTATGGTTCCCAGGTGCACATCTGATACCATCACTATACGCAGTTTATCGAGCTCAGGACTAGCTTTAGGGATTCTTACCTCATGATAGGTGACGCGTGGGTTCTGAGCATTCCAGACCCCATATCCTACAATTCCTAAGGTCATAAAGAGGGCAACCGAGGTAGTAAGGTGAGCTTCGGAGGGTGACGGGCTAACAAATCCGGCGTAGGATCCTATCAGGCGAATTGTATCCCCCAGTCCCAGGAGGAGAAAGAGGTAAAACATGGCAGCCAACCAGTACGAACCGACGATGACCAGAGCAGACGCAAGGCGCGGGGGCAGGTACGGGCCAGCTACCCGGGCCGCAAGATAGGAGAAGGCAACCAGCCAGAAAAATGACCAGAAAAGTACCGGGGAACCGGGTGAAAGTAAAGGGGACGCAAGCGCCCAGAGCCGCTTGCCGATGTAATAGTTCATAATCCCGTAAAGCAGGATAATAACCGCTATTATCAACAGACGAGTTGTCCTCATAAAGTATCAACTACTCCCACGCAGCCAAAATTCCTATCCTACCCTGCAGAGAGGCTTGCCTTCGCTTTTTCATCTTTGAGGGTCTTTGGGCCTCTCAAACTTATACCGATAGTAGCTGCTATCGATATTCTAAGGCTGGTGGGCAGGATAATCAACTCGAGGGCAGTCAGGACTCATTTTCGGGTTTGGCTTGGGCCAATCCGACTTTTGTAGTATAATGCAGAAAAATGGATACTCGGTCTCCGACCCGGTGGTCCTAAGGCGGGTGCCTTGCCGCTATGGCAACCGGGCGATAGGGTTTACCTGGAAACGGGTAAGCCTCCCATATGGAAAGGAGCCGCTGGTAAACTGAGGGCGCTCTTTCCGAGTGTCTATTTTTTTGCAAGGAGGGTAAGGAATGGACAGGAAAGCCGAGATTGCCCAAAAATTGAGGGAAGTAGCTCCCGGCGGGCGGATTAGCTGTACCCAGGCCCGTAAGGTGGCAGAAGAGTTACAGGTGTCTCCGCGGGAAGTAGGGGAGATATGCGATGAACTCAAAATAAAGATCTTCGCCTGTGAACTGGGATGCTTTTAGTGTAGCGTTACAGCAAGAGGGATTAGGTCAGCGTATAAATCGAAGTGAAGGTGGCTGCCTATTAACGTGGTGTGCATAGTAAACCAGATGGAATCGGCGTTAGTCTGGTTGACATTGGGCCAGACCAAGGCACAGATTATTTGGGCATGAAACGTTAATAATTGTTCACGTCGGTGCAAATCAGCGTTCATCTGCCCCAAAAATCGATTGGCGGGAGGAGTGTTAGCCAGCTCGCTCCAAGACTCCTCGCCTGCAACACATCGGCTCACTTCGGTGCGAAGCGGACCGCTCGGGATTCGTCCGGCACTCAGGGAATGGCATGCTCCGGGAAATCGCTGCTTACGAAAAGGTCTCCCAAGCCAGACTCATCCTGAGTGCCGGAACTCAGTCCCTCGCTGCTCGAAACCTCCTGTTTCTCGCTCCGCTTCGCAGCCCTCAGTTTCACCGTGTGTTGCAACGGCTCGTCATACGTCGCTTCGCCCGGCTAACACTCCTCCACGGTCGCATTTTCGTTCTCTAGCGGTGACTCGGATAAGAGTCATAAAGGTCTGCGTCTATCAGGTGCTAATTCAAGCAGAAAGGTGGACAAGAGTTGCCGGAGTTTTTTAAGGTGGTCCGGATTGAGGAAGCTCAGGCCTTATTAAGATCGAGTTTCCCTTCCCCGAGGATAGAAGAGGTTGAGTTAGGCGAGGCCTTGGGGCGGGTTTTGGCCACGGATGTTGTCAGCCGGGAGAATATTCCTTCTTTTCCAAGGTCGACCGTAGACGGGTATGCAGTGAGAGCACAAGATACCTTCGGGAGCAGCGAATCGATGCCCGGCTTTTTGACTTATAAGGGAGAAATTCTTATGGGAGCGGAACCGGATATCGCTGTCGAAACCGGCGAGTGTGCCTGGATACCGACAGGCGGTATGTTGCCACCTGGAGCAGATGCGGCGGTGATGGTGGAATATACCGAGCGTTTGGGAGACGACACGGTTCTGATCAACAGGCCGGTTGGTCCCGGCGAGAACGTGGTTAGAGTAGGAGAGGACGTCAGGCAGGGGGAGGTTGTTTGTCGGGGAGGGCACTGGCTACGACCGCAGGATTTAGGTGTCCTGGCCTCGTTAGGCATAGTGCGCGTCTCCGTTTTTTGCCGGGAAGGCGTGGGCATAATATCGAGCGGTGACGAGATCCTACCAATAGAGGAAGTACCGGGGCCGGGCCAGGTTAGGGACGTCAACTCTTACAGCTTGAAGGGAGCGGTCCTGGAGGCTGGGGGTCGCCCACAATTGTATGGCATTATCCCAGACGATGCGGGGAGACTGCGCGAGGTGTTGGGCAAGGCTCTACATGATAACCGCTTGGTGCTGTTATCTGGCGGGAGTTCCGTGGGGTACCGCGATCTCAGCTTGGAAATCCTGATGTCATTACCTGGAGCGGAACTTTTGTTTCATGGCATAGCCGCTCGCCCCGGTAAGCCGACCATGGCGGTACGGGTCGATGATAGACTGGTGGTAGGGTTGCCAGGTCACCCAGTCGCTTGCTACATGATGTTCTTGTTGCTATGCCGGCCGCTTCTGGGAGCACCTGATCCTGTAAAGGTGCGGGCTGTGATGAAATCTGCCGTAGCTTCTCAGGCCGGTCGAGACGATTACTTGCGGGTATCACTGAGGGATGAAAGCGAAGGCCTGGTGGCTGCGCCGGTTTACGGTAAATCGGGTTTGATCAAAATCATGGCCCGGGCAGACGGATATGTACATATTCCGTATGAGAAACAAGGGATTAAGGCGGGGGAGCCGGTTGTGGTGACCTTGTTTTAGGTTGAACCAACACTGAAAGCAGGGAGACGGACTTATGGTTAGAAGAGTGTACATCGACAACAAGCCGCTGGAAGAAGCATTTGCGCTCTTATGGACGGAGTTAGAAAATGCGGGCTTTTTTGTGCTTGAGGGAGAAGAGGTTGATGTAGAGGATGCTCTGGGGCGTATTACCGTTGTTCCTGTGGTTGCCAAAAGATCTTCCCCACACTACAGCGCGTCAGCCATGGATGGTATCGCTGTTAAGGCGAAGGATACCTTTTCCGCGTCCGATACCAGTCCGATTGTCCTTAAGCGGGGAGAACAGTTCATAGAGGTTGATACGGGAGACTACGTTCCTGGAGAGTTTGACGCGGTCATAATGATCGAAGACGTGAACTTTTTAAGCCATGATGAAGCAGAGATCATAGCCCCTGCTGTTCCTTGGCAGCATATCCGTTCCGTGGGCGAAGATGTTATCGCTTCTCAAATGATTATCCCTTCTTTGTACGTTATTGGAGCTTACGAGATCGGAGCTATGCTCACTTCAGGAGTGACAAAAGTTCAGGTAGTGAAGAAACCGCGGGTAGGCATAATCCCCACAGGAACCGAGTTGGTCGAACCAGGAGGGAAGGAACCGGAGCCAGGAGAGATTATCGAATCGAACAGCCGCATGCTGGCCTCGTTGTGCAGAAAATGGGGAGCAGAACCGTGCCGCTATCCACTGGTGGCTGATGACAAGGAAAAGATAAAGGAAGCCGTGTTAAGATGTGCCAGCCAGACGGATATCATCGTAGTCTGTTCTGGTTCTTCTGCGGGGCGAGAGGATTTTACCGCGGAAATAGTCCAAGAAGCGGGACGGCTTCTCGTGCACGGGTTAGCTACCAAACCGGGGAAACCGGCAATTTTGGGCTTGATTGAGGGAAAACCGGTTATAGGGGTTCCGGGTTACCCGGTCTCGGCGGCATTGGTTTTTGAGCTTTTGGCTCGTCCTCTTATCTACCGTAAACAAGGCTTGCGAACGCCTCCCAATCAGGAGGTCGAAGCCAAGATCTCCAGGAAACTGGCTTCGAGCATGGGGGTGGATGAATTCGTTCAGGTAAACTTGGGGAAGGTAGGAGGGGAACTGATAGCGTACCCGCTGGGACGGGGGGCAGGTTTGACCACCACTTTGGTCAAAGCCGATGGGGTTGTACGGGTTCCACGAGGGGTCGAGGGGTTCGAGGCCGGGGAAAAAGTGGCTGTGAGTCTGAAGCGCGACTGGGACATTATAGAGAAGACGTTGATCGTAATCGGGAGCCACGACATCGCTGTCGACTGGTTAGGTGACATCCTCAACCGTAAATTCGGGCTCAGGCTGGCTTGTACCAATGTAGGGAGCATGGGCGGACTAGTAGCTTTAAAGCACCGGGAATCCCATTTTGCCGGGATGCATCTTCTTGATCCCAAAACGGGAGAATACAACGTGAGTTATGTAAACAGGTATTTGGGTGGGAGCAAACCTGTGTTGGTAAACCTGGTACTGCGAGAACAGGGGCTCTTGGTGAAGAAGGGAAATCCTCTGGGCGTTCGAGGAGTGGACGATCTGGCCGGGTCAGGTGTCAGGTTCGTTAATCGGCAAAGGGGGTCAGGGACCAGGGTCTTGTTCGACCACCTCTTGCAGCAGGTGGGAATTGATCCCGGCCTCATCAACGGTTACGACCGGGAGGAGTTCTCCCACCTGGCAGTGGCGGCGGCGGTCAAAAACGATGCGGCTGACGTAGCCGTTGGCATATATGCGGCTGCCCGAGCCCTGGACCTCGATTTCATTCCCCTGCTGCAGGAAAGGTATGACCTTTGTTTTTTGAAGGGGGCAATTGAGGAGGAGACATTGGACGCACTTTTACATACCATCAGCAGTCCGGAATTCAGGGAAGAAGTCATGAAGTTCGGCGGGTATGATATGAGCCTGGCAGGCCAGGTGATATGGGAGGGCGACTGAAATTGTTGGACAGTTTGGGGCGGGAGATAAACTACCTGCGGGTCTCGGTTACCGACCGCTGTAACCTGCGCTGTCGGTATTGCATGCCTGAGGCAGGGGTGGAGCTGAAACCGCACTCCGAGATACTGAGCCTAGAAGAGATCCACCGGATAATTAAGGTCGGAACCCGGGTTGGCATACGCAAAGTCCGGCTGACCGGTGGTGAGCCATTGGTCAGGCGAAACCTGTCCCGTTTGGTGCAAATGATCCGCACCATCGACTTGATCGACGATGTCGCGATTACCACTAACGGCCTTCTGTTTCCGGAAATGGCAGGCGAACTTAAGGAAGCGGGTTTACACCGTTTGAATGTCAGCCTGGACACCATGAATCCCGAAAAATACAGTTTTATTACCCGTAACGGCAGCTTGAAACAGGCCTTGAGAGCGATCGAAACCGCTCTGGCGTTGGAGTTTCACCCGGTGAAGATTAATACGGTAGTGATGAGAGGCATAAACGATGATGAGATCATGGACTTTTGCCGGTTGGCATACAACCACCGTCTTCATGTCAGGTTTATCGAGTTCATGCCAGTGGGCGAGCTTGGTTTTTGGAGCAGGGACAAGGTTATAACCTGTGACGAGATTCAGGAGATGATTAAACGGGAATACCGGCTTAGCCCCTGGAAACTCTCGCGGGGCAACGGGCCGGCCAAATCATACCGTCTCGAGGGTGGACAAGGATCGATAGGGTTCATATCACCGATGAGCAACCATTTTTGTCACGAATGCAACCGCCTGCGACTCACGGCGGATGGCAAACTGCGCGGGTGTTTGTATGACCGGACGGAAATAGACCTGAAACAGGTTTTGAGACAGGGCGGGAGCGATGAAGAAATACTCCAGCTTTTCATCAAGGCTATCAACCTTAAACCGAACGAACACAAAATGGGACAAACCAGCTGGGGGTCAAAAAACCGTAAGATGTACCAGATAGGAGGGTGACCTTTGCAACTGACTCACATCAACCGACAGGGAAGGGCCCGGATGGTGGACGTTACCGAAAAGAGGGATACCGTAAGGGTGGCAGTGGCTCAGGCCATGGTGGAAATGCAGCCGGAAACCCTGCGGTTGATAATGACTGGAGGGGTAAAGAAAGGAGACGTGCTGGCCGTTGCTCAGGTAGCGGGCGTTATGGCGGCTAAAAAGACGCCTGATTTGATACCGATGTGCCATCCTCTCATGCTGACCGGGGTTGATATCACGTTTAGTTTTGACGAGCAGAACTCACGGATACTGATAACCGCAGAGGTCAAAACCACAGGCAAAACAGGGGTAGAGATGGAGGCGCTTACCGCTGCGGCGGTTGCGGCTCTGACCGTCTATGATATGTGCAAAGCGGTGGACAGGTGGATGATTATAAAAGAAGTCAAGTTGATAGAGAAAACGGGTGGAAAGAGCGGGCACCTTGTACGCGGGATCGATAACAACGAGGATGGTTAAGTCATAGGTTTTCGAGAAGGGTTGGGATTGGAAATGGAAGAAACCACAAGAACCGTCCTGTGGTTTAGGGTGGGGAAAGAAGCGAAAAGGAGGTATTGAGGTGCAGGGGAAGATCTTAGCAGTGTGCCGGAGCGAGGAAAAGGGCGTAAAAAAGAACGACATAGGTGAAGGATTTTTCAAAAAGGACCACGGTTTAGCAGGCGACGCTCACAGCGGGTCCTGGCACCGGCAGGTCAGTTTACTGGGGATCGAGAGCATCAACAAGATGAGGGCCAAAGGGGTAGATGTGAACCCGGGCGATTTTGCCGAGAACCTGACTGTAGAAGGGATCGACCTGTTTCACTTGCCGGTCGGGACCAGACTGCGGGTGGGGGAAAGGGTGCTTTTGGAGGTTACCCAGATCGGCAAGGAGTGTCACCAAGGTTGCGCCATAAGGGTGCAAGTGGGTGACTGTGTAATGCCCCGCGAAGGTATATTTGCCCGGGTGTTGGAGGAAGGCTGGGTCAGGACCGGCGATACAATTGAGGTGATTCAAAATGTTTAAAGCAGGGATTTTGGTTTTAAGCGACAAAGGGGCAAAAGGAGAGAGGGAGGACAAGAGCGGCCAGGTTATTAAAGAAATGATAAGCTCGATCGGGGCGGAAGTGGTGGCTTATGAGGTTCTTCCCGATGAAAAGGAGCTCATAGTCAATAAACTCATTGCCTGGTGTGATCAACTTGGGTTAGATATCATCCTAACTTCCGGCGGGACAGGGTTATCCCCGCGCGATGTCACCCCGGAAGCGACGGCGGAAGTGGTGGAGCGAACGATTCCGGGGATAGGGGAGGCGATGCGAGCCTACGGCCTGCAAAAAACGCCTAGGGCTATGCTTTCACGAGGAATATCCGGGATCCGCAAAAAAACCCTGATAATAAACCTGCCGGGCAGCGTTAAAGGGGCCAGGGAATCACTGGAAGCTGTCATACCGGCTTTGGATCATGCCTTGGAAACTTTACAGGGACGGGCAAACGAATGCGGGCAAGCGTGATCGACGACAGAAAAAACTTAAAAGAAGAAGTTAAAAGAAGGTATAACGAGAAAGAATTAGGTACAAAATAGTAATCGAGAGTATCAAAGAGATAAAAGAAAAGCAATAGGTTGCCAGGTTTTCGCGGGTAGTCTAATATTATTAGTGAATGTTAGCACTCAAGTTAAATGAGTGCTAACAATAATGTTATGAGATCATCAAAGAATCAGCGAAGGGGGTATAGCAGTGAACCTCAAGCCATTAGGCGACCGTATTGTTCTGAAGGTTATCGAAACAGCGGAGGAAAAAACCGCAAGCGGGATCGTCCTTCCCGACACCGCCAAGGAGAAGCCCCAACAGGGTGAGGTATTGGCAGTCGGCCCAGGGAGAATCCTGGACAACGGCGAGCGGATTCCGATGGAGGTTGCTGTTGGGGACAAGGTCATTTACTCAAAGTATGCAGGTACTGAGGTAAAGATCGACGGACAGGAGCTGCTGGTAATCAGCGAAAGAGACATTCTGGCTAAGGTCGAAGCCTAATGAGACGAGAAGTGAAGGGGGTATAGGGAAATGGCAGCAAAACAGTTACGGTTCAGCGAAGAAGCCAGGAGATCCTTGGAAAAAGGGGTAGATACCCTGGCAAACGCGGTCAAGGTCACACTCGGGCCCAAGGGTAGAAACGTGGTTCTGGAGAGGAAATTCGGGTCCCCGACCATTACCAATGACGGGGTAACCATCGCCAAGGACATCGACCTGGAAGATCCGTGGGAAAACATGGGTTGCCAGTTGGTTAAAGAAGTCGCTACCAAGACTAACGATGTTGCCGGTGACGGCACGACCACGGCAACAGTTTTGGCCCAGGCCATGATCAAAGAAGGGTTGAAGAACGTGGCGGCCGGAGCCAACCCGATGATCATGAAGCGGGGTATCGACAAGGCGGTTAAAGTAGCAGTTGAGGCTCTAAAAGAGATCAGCAAACCGGTAGAAAGCAAGGCGGCGATTGCTTCGGTAGCTTCGATCTCAGCAGCAGACACGGAGATCGGGGACCTGATAGCCGATGCCATGGAAAAGGTTGGGCGCGACGGGGTCATAACCGTAGAAGAATCCCAGTCGGTAGGAACTTCTCTGGAAGTAGTCGAAGGTATGAATTTTGACCGCGGCTACATCTCTCCTTACATGATTACCGATCCGGACAAAATGGAGGCTACTCTGAGCGAGCCTTACATTCTGGTTACCGATAAGAAGATATCTTCCATTAACGATATCCTGCCCGTGCTGGAAAAAGTTGTACAGACCGGCAAGCCGCTTTTGCTGATTGCAGAGGATGTGGAAGGAGAAGCCCTTGCTACTTTGGTGGTCAACAAGTTGAGGGGTACCTTCACCTGTGTCGCGGTCAAGGCTCCGGCATTTGGTGAAAGAAGAAAAGCTATGCTGCAGGATATCGCAATCCTTACCGGCGGTGAAGTGGCTTCCGAAGAACTGGGAGTGAAGCTGGAGAATGTTACCCTCAACATGATGGGTAGGGCGCGTCAAGTAAGGGTCAAGAAAGACGAGACCATCATCATTGACGGCGCTGGCAGCGAGCAGGCCATCAAAGAGCGCATCAACCAGATAAAGAAGCAGATCGAAGAAACCAAGTCGGAATACGACCGGGAAAAACTTCAAGAAAGGCTGGCTAAGCTCGCGGGTGGCGTAGCGGTCATTCAAGTCGGTGCGGCTACCGAAACAGAGCTGAAGGAGAAGAAACACCGTATCGAAGACGCGCTGGCTGCGACCAAGGCTGCCGTAGAAGAGGGTATCGTGGCCGGCGGAGGAACGGCTCTTATCAACATTATGAAGAAGCTGGAAGACATCGATGCCAATGGAGACGAGCGTACCGGCGTACTGTTGGTGATGAAGGCCCTAGAAGAGCCGCTGCGGCAGATTGCCAACAACGCTGGTATCGAAGGGTCAGTGGTCGTACAAAAAGTGAAAGAACTGGAGGCCGGAATCGGTTTCAACGCTCTGACAGGCGAGTACGAAGACATGATAAAGGCGGGTATAATAGACCCGGTCAAGGTTACCCGGTCTGCTCTGCAGAACGCGGCCAGTATTGCCGGAATGTTGATCACGACCGAAACCCTCGTTACAGAAGTGCCGAAAGAAGAACCCCTGCCTCGGGGCGGAATGCCGGACATGATGTAAAGGCTCCCTCCCCTCATAGGAGAATATAAAGACAAAAAAGAACCCCGTTCCGGGGTTCTTTTTTATAGGCGGCTTTGGTGGTTTCTTGTCTCAGATTTTATACTTTTGTTTAAACCCTACTTGTTTACAGCTGTTTACGGGGTTTCTGTTCTTTTTATCGAAAACAACACGGCATTAGCGCTGTCGGGACACTGAAGTTCAACAACCGAGTTGATCCAATCTTCTGGGGAAGTTTGCCGGCAAGCGGCTGCTAGATACGGGAACATGGCCGACAATGCATAAAGGCAAAGGGGAGATTCACCTTGAGGAACTACCAGTGGGTCTTCGAAGACAAATTTTTGCCCTACTTGATACCCGGCGGAACAAAATCCTTTGACTTTCGTTACTTGTATCTCCAACATATTCCTCTACCTCCTTGCTCCTACATAGTAAGAATATTCTTCACCCTGAGACGGCATCTCCTGCTTCACCAGTTAAACATAAAACAACGCAACCAAATAATTCTCCATTTTGGACAGAATAGCGACCACACGTTCGTCTTGTAATCTAGCAGGGCATCTCTGGACCAATGTAAAAGCAAGATTCGTGCCACGCCTTGATATAACGTTCACAAAAAATAAAAAAGCCTGGTTTCCCTGATACACCTCGGCTTTCGAACAAAACTTGATTTGATGTTGTTGCCTCAAGTAGCCGATGCTACATGAGGTTGTCAGGAACCTACGAGTTTAGGTATCTAAACCGGTACACTGTATCGAGTAAGCAACTTTATACCGTCCTAGTCTCTTAGTTTTCGGTAGAGCACTGTGCGGTGAATTCCCAGCAGTTGTGCTGCTTCGCTTATCCGACCTTCACATTCCGATATCACCTGATTTATATACTCCTTTTCCACCATTTGCAATACGCTCTTTAGGGTTCCTCTGTAGACTGTACTTGTCTGGCGTAGGTGGCTCGTATCGCTTGAACGACGACTGCTATTTGGCAGGGATTGATCGCCCTCAAAATTCAAATAGTCACTGGTGGAGGTAACAACTAGTCTTTCGACAACGTTGCGCAACTCGCGCACGTTTCCGGGCCAGTTGTAATTCGTGAATGCTTCGAGTGTTTGCTTGGTAAATGTCTTTTTGAAAGAGTACTTCCTATTCAATTCATCCAGAAACTTATTAGCGAGAATAGGGATGTCCTCGGGTCTTTCCCTCAGAGGCGGCAGCTTTATCGGTACCACATTGAGACGGTAATACAAGTCTCTTCGAAACAGACCTTGTGCCATCATGGTTTTTAGGTCTCTATTGGTGGCGGCGATAAGGCGCACATTAGTTCTGTGAATACTCGTGCTGCCCAATCGTTGCACATCACCTGTCTCTAGGACTCTCAGCAGCTTGGATTGTACGGGTAACGGCAATTCCGCGACTTCATCGAGAAACAGTGTTCCTTTATGGGCGATCTCGAACAGTCCTGGTTTCCCTTGGGTGCTGGCACCTGTAAACGCGCCAGCAACATACCCGAAAAACTCCGACTCCATAAGTTCACTGGGTATTGCAGCACAATTCACCGGAATGAACGGTTCTTTAGCACGTAGACTGTTGCGATGTATATACCTTGCCATTACTTCTTTACCGGTTCCTGATTCCCCGAACAGCATTATTGTGCTGTCAGTTTTGGCAGCGGCACTGGCAACAGTCATGACCTGCTGCATTTGGGGGCTTTCAGCCACTATCTCCTTCCCTTCGGAATCTGCTTCTGCTAAATATTCCATCGCCTTTTTATATCGATTAGCGTTGGATCTTTCACGTTCCAGAAGCTCCATAAACTTATCGAACAAGTGTTGATCTCGTGAGTTGGTGATAACCATAACAACGTCGCCATTCTTGTCCAATACGGGCGTGCTGGTGGCCATCAGAGTAGTCCCGTACTTGCTCCTGATGAGGCCGGTAACTACTGAGCGAGTTTCGGTAGCCTCCCATGCTGTCGAGCGATCATACAACCCTTCTTTAACCAAATCCCTGACGTTTTTCCCTACCAGCTTCTTATGATCAACTCCTAGCAATCTTCCCGTGGAGCGGTTAGCCAACAGTACATTGCCGGACTTATCGGTAACAAGTATGGCGTCGTAGGAATTGATAATAACCTGAATCAATTCTTCTCGTGAACAGACTACTGCGACTTCCGAGCTTTCCCAAGCCATATAACTCCTCCTTTTTCAAAAAAACCTTCTAAAAGTCTTTGTTTGTTGAATTCGAAAAATTACTCCATTCCGATCTGTAAATCATACTGTTTGCTGACACGAATTGTTCACACATGATCTAGAGCGGTTTTCTTGTATTGCCGCAGCGGTTGACTTATACTGATATTGCTTAACCCCCTCCTTCCCCAAAATATGTAGAGTCCACCAGGAACAAATTCCCTTATCTTTCTAAATGGGAAATCCAGCATGTCTTGGTTGCCGTTTGTGTCCGAACACAAAAACTGGTACTATTCTTGCTTGATTCGCTTACTGGTGGTATTCTTTTCGTAGGTGCAACTTCCCTATTGAGTGGTGTTGGGGCTATTTCCAAATTTTCCAAGATAGTCGTGCGTTCCTTTTTCTTGGCCGCTAGTTAATCACTTCTTATAGGGGCGTATAAGACGTCACCGAATACTTTACGATTACTCCAAAAAGCTTATCCAGTGGTAGACGGCGGAACAACAGTATAATAAATGTTGAGTGATACTTCAGGTATACAGTATGGAACACAGTGTTTGAGTTCACGGCACGACTATGTACTTTTGCCTGTAGACAAAAGCCATAGTTGGAGCTTCTCAAAGCCGATACGAATCCTGATAGTAGGGGGCATTATATAATTATGATAAAACAGCTTTTGCCTGGCATTTATCAGTTGAAGGTGCCTTTGCCCAGGAATCCTCTTAAAGCCATTAATTCCTACCTGATTGGAGGCCAGGCGAGGAGTCTCCTCGTCGATACTGGTTTCAACTGGCCTGAGTGTAAGGAAGCCCTGCTTAAGGGAATTGAAACCCTGGGAGTAGATTGGGCAGAGATAGACTTTTTTGTAACTCACTTACACGGGGACCATTTCGGGCTGGTCTATGACCTGGCAAGACAGGAATCAGTAGTTTATTGCAGCGAGGTTGATGCCAACATAATCAAGGCCAACAGGTCCACCGCTTATTGGCAAGAGATTAATTCATTTTATCTCATGCATGGTTACCCACCCCATGAACTAGATCAAGGAGATACCCTTAGGAGCTATGTCTCTGGAACCGACATCAATTTTAAATATGTAAATGAAGGCGACTGTTTGGAATACGGCGGTTATCACCTAGTCTGCATAAGCACTCCAGGGCACACTCCGGGGCACATGTGCCTTTACGAGCCTGAACGTAAGTTTCTGATATCGGGTGATCACATTCTCGCTGACATTACCTCCAATATCACTGGTAGGCCAGGGTGGAACGATTCTCTCGGACAGTATCTCAAGAGCTTGGAAAAAATAAATGCTATGGATATAAATTTGGTTCTGCCCGGCCACAGAAGTATTATAAGAAACCATCACCGAAGAATTGAAGAACTTAAGCTTCATCATAAAAAGAGGCTGGAAGAGGTTCAGACCATTCTTCAAGATGGTCCCATGAGTGCCTACCAGGTTGCGAGCCTCATGCATTGGGACTTGACATACGATTCCTGGGAACAAATTCCCAGTTTTCAAAAATGGTTCGCCACCGGCGAGGCTATTGCTCACTTGGAGCATTTAGTACATGTGAATGTATTGCGAAAAATTGAGCAAGACGGAGGAGTAATTTATGCACTACCTGACTAAATGTTTCGTCCTCCGCAGGAGGGGAAAAAGCCCCTCATTGTGAGCAATGTGTAACGGTTTTGTTGCTTGCTCTCCTAGTCTGGATCACACTGTTTTGGAGTTTCATATATCTTGTCTACCTAATATTAATTATAGCTGGCGATGTCGGATTATGTCGAACATAATTCGTAATCCAGAGAAGGAATGATCAACAGCAAGCAAGAGTAAGGAAGGTTGCGCTGCGGATACACCATGACACAGAGTGCAACCTTGCGAATAGACTTTCTGCAACCTTTATTGGCAATCAACTCTCAGACTTCTGAGTAATTGAATGGGAAAGAGAGTCCGAATTCCCCTTATATTAAGGGGGATTCGGGCTTTTTCTTTTGGGGTGAGGTAGGTCTGTGGCATGCATTTTGCTCCAAAGACAAAAATGAAAGCATACCAGACGAAGGTATGCCGAGTAAAAGGGGATCTCAGGAAAGGGGGGGTCAACTAGACAAATCAGTTGATACGTTATCAAGATGAGCTAAACGTCAAAATCGGCCTGTTTGTCAACGCGAAGATGGTTAACGAACAAGTCCCTGCATGCAGTGTCTTCCTCGCTCTTTTGGCGGTTATGAAGTAATCGTTCAGTCTAGGGGTCTGTGTCCGACAATTATCTTCGCCCAGAGAAAAGAAGGAGGTATTTCGATATGCCGTATACCAAAGCTTTTATCCCCTACGGAGGATATTATTCAACGCCATTTGTCCGCTGGAATGGATCGCTGAAAGGGGAAAACCCTGTTGTACTAGGGGCTGCCACTGCAAGACGCTGGTTTGTGGAAAAGAAGATCGACCCGACCGTGCTTGATTTTCTGTACTATGGGCAGACAGTTACCAGTCCCCTAACGTTTTTTGGCCATGTTTATGCTGCTGCAGTGATTCTCGATCGGGTGAAAGATATACCCGCCATGGGCTTGAATCAAGTTTGTACAACGTCGGTAACAAGCCTGGCGTTGGCAGCTAACGATGTTGAGCTTGGAATGCACGAAGCAGTCTTCTGCCTTTCCAGTGATCGTACTTCAAGTCACGCTATAGTACTGACGCCCAACCCCAAGACTGGCGGAGTGGACATAGAGAACATCGTTCTCGACAACTTCGACCGTGACCCTTCACCGGGGGCAGGTTTGAAGATGTATCAGACGGCTGAGGCAGTGGCTAAAGAAGTTGGTATTACCAGAGAAGAATGTGACGAAGTAGCTTTGTTAAGGTATGAGCAGTATAACGACGCGCTAGCTAATGATCGGGCATTCCAAAAGAGATATATGTTCCCGGTGGAAATAAAGGCTGGCAAGAGCGTGAAGCTGATCGAGGAGGACGAAGGGATAACGTCTACTTCGAAAGAGGCACTTGCTAAGTTAAAACCCATGGAACCCGGCGGAGTGCTGACCTTCGGCAGCCAGACTCATCCTGCCGACGGCAATTGTGGGATTATAGTCACAACCCAAGAAAAGGCCAAAGAATTGAGTTCGGATCCGAATATAACCGTACAAATCCTCTCGTACGCGGTAGTAAGGGTTGCTCCGGGACGTATGGCAGGGGCACCGGCACCTGCATTAGCGGCAGCCCTAAAGAACGCGGGGTTAAGCGTAAGCGATCTCAGTCAAGTAAAAACCCATAATCCGTTCATCGTAAATGACATAAATACCGGCAGGCAATTAGGAATAGACCAGAAGATGATTAACAATTACGGATCCTCAATGGTTTACGGGCATCCCCAGGCACCGACTGCTGGAAGGGCCATTATCGAGCTGATCGAAGCATTGGCGGTGCAGGGCGGAGGTTATGGCGCGTTCACAGGATGTGCAGCAGGCGATATAGCCGCCTCAATGGTAATAAAAGTGAGCTAGGAGCCGGAGTCAAAACACGGGATTTCGCCACCAAGCTTCGCAGGTGAGGAGCGTAAATGAGATTGTCCTTGGCGCCGAGTTGTCCAACGAGGCGCGAGGCGCTAAGGCGAAACGCTCCACACACGTACAAGTGTAACGGAACTGCGGTCAGGATGTCGCCGGAATTAATGTAAACCAATGAACGTATAGCATGTGCTCCTATTACTGTCTTTTTCGAAGGAGGAGATGAAGGTATGCCAGCGAGATGGGAGAAACTGGAGAGAATTCCAGCACCACATTTCATCCCCACATTTGGACCCCTATCGGGGATGAGGTTGCTGCTTTCCGGTAGTATAGTAGCGGCACCGTTTGCTGCCCAGTTGTGCGCCGACTTTGGCGCGGAAGTAATTCACATTGAAATGCCCAGAATAGGAGACACCTATCGTACTCAGAAACCAGTGATAACAAGTGAAGACGGAACAAAGGCCATGGCTGCAGCATATTGTCAGAAACGCAATAAGTTGAGCTTTGCCCTCAACCACAATCTTAGCATCCCGGAATCCAAGGAAATATTCTATTCATTGATCAAGCAATGTGACGTATGGCTTGAGAATATGGTGTGGCTAGACAAACTGGGTGTTGACTGCAAAGAGCTATTGGAAATAAACCCCAAACTTATCATCGTGCATGTCAGTGGTTTTGGACGTCCTCAGTTTGGTGGCGACCCGCGCATATGCAACCGGCCCTCCTATGACCCGGTTGGTCAATGCGAGGGTGGACTGGCTAATATGATTGGTTTTCCAGACGGCCCGCCGATGTACGCACAACCCTTTGTCAATGACTATCTGACTGCTACCTATGCGTTTGGAGCAATTTGTGCCGCCTATATCCACGTGCTTAAAGGCGGAAAAGGACAGGAGATTGACATAGCGCAGGTAGAGACCCAGGCACGTAACCTTGACGATCACTGGGCTGCTTATATCAACCTTGGAGTAGAGAAAAGCCGTGTCGGCAACCGGGTTCCCATATTCCAGCCTGCTTCGATGCACAAGTGCAAGGATGGTCGCTATGCGTTCATAGGGGCCTTCGGTGAAGCGGCCTATTACCGTGCCATAGATGGCTTGGGTTTGAAGCGCGAGGAATGGAAGTGGGAGGAGTGCGGTCAGTCAAAGGAGGCGCTCGAGTCTGAAAAAGGCCGGGCTCTGTATGAATATATAGACAAGTGGTTCAGCGAGCGCACCGCGCAAGAGGCTCAGGACCACATGGACAAGTATAAGACGCCAGTGGCTATCGTTAAGACTCCAAAGGATATCTATGCCGATCCCCACTGGCATGCCAGGGGGAACTTCATTAGGTACTACGTCCCTGCCATTGACAGAGAGGTCGAAGCGTTCGGTTTCGTTCCAAAGTTCATGGACACTCCAGGCCAGGTGTGGCGCGGGCAGGTGGACATCGGTTATGACACCGAGAGGATACTCAGCGAACTTCTCGGCTACACCGACGTCGAGATCGAATCACTCAAAGGGAGAGGCATAATCGACTAGAGTCGGCGCAAGGGAAACTGACGTGATGTCGTGCGAACCACCATAGGGGACAGTTGCACCGGGGGAACTTAGCGGAGGTTGAATCGTCTGGGAGTTGGCTTTCGGAGCGTGAGCTCATTTAGGCCTGAACCGCCAAGAGGTTCAGGTAGGGTAGCTGACTGTAAAGTCACAAACAAATGATAGGGGGTATTTATCATGACAATCAAGAAAATAGGCGTGTTGGGAGCCGGCGCAATGGGGACAGGTATAGCCCAGGTTGCGGCACAGGCCGGTTATGAAGTAGTCCTGGGTGATGTTGAGATGGCCTTCGTCGAGAGGTCGGTGGCCAATATAGGCAAGCTTCTGGACAAGAACGTAGAAAAGGGCAAAATGACCGCTGAACAAAAGAATGCTATCATGGGCCGCTTCACTCTTACCACGAACCTAGATGATTTTGCCACCGTTGACTACTTCATAGAAGCCATTGTCGAGGACCTCGAGATCAAGAAATCTACTTTAGCGAAGGTTGACAAGGTATTAAAACCCGATGTCGTCATGGCTAGCAACACTTCCTCAATGTCTATCACGGTTCTGGGATCTGCCACCAATAGGCCGGAAAAATTTGTGGGTATGCATTTCTTCAATCCAGTTCCGGTTATGAGGCTTTGCGAAATCATCCGCGGCTACAAGACCAGCGATGAAACCGTGAAAATAGCTTCTGAGCTTGCTCAGGCCTTTGGCAAGACCACTGTTGAAGTCAAGAAGGACACCCCAGGATTCATCGTAAATCGGGTAATGATGCCTCAGTTCCTGGAGGCTATTCGCCTGGTTGAGGAAGGGGTTGCTACTCCGCAGGACATCGACACCGCAGTGACCCTGGGTCTCAACTATCCGATGGGGCCTTTTACCTTGATGGACTTCACCGGAATCGATATCTCAAAGTTCGTTCTCGATTACTTCTACGAGGAAACCAAGAATCCGTTCTGGGCTCCTCCCTATACTCTGAAGGCTATAATCAGGGCTGGTAAGCTGGGCAGGAAGACCGGAGCGGGATGGTACGACTATAGCAAGTAAGGGTTCATCTTTGACTATTAAGAAGGGTTCAGGGAAAGGATAGAGAGTTGCAAGGGGTGCACTGACGGGCTGGAGAGCCCAAGGGATAGAGAATAGACTGAATAGATTAGGAGGAGAGGCCCTTTTACATGGAAAGGGCCCTCCTGCTAGGAATTAGTGCAGCACTTGCAATTGGGGCGAAATCTAGGATCTGACGAACGAAAGGGGAGTTGCCCATGTCCTACGAAGCGATTCAGGTAACCAGAGAAGGCAAGGTGGCGGTCATCACCCTGAACCGCCCTCCCATGAATCCCTTGAACAGCGCGGTATTCAGGGATTTAGCTAAAGCAGCGGACGAATTCAGCACCGATGCCAGAGTGAAGGCGGTTATTATTACTGGGGCTGGAGGTAAAGCATTTGCGGCTGGGGCAGACGTCTCGGAAATGGCTACTCTTACCCCTGTGGAGGTATACAGTTTCTGCCAGGGCTCGAAGATAGCCTTTTCGAAGCTGGAGAACCTGAATAAACCTGTTATTGCCGCTGTAAGCGGGGTGGCGTTTGGTGGTGGTTGCGAGTTAGCGTTGGCTTGCGATTTTCGTATTGCGGCGGACAACGCGAAGTTTGCCTTTCCGGAAACTGGCCTAGGTATAATTCCCGGTGGTGGTGGGACACAGAGACTGCCTAGGCTGGTCGGGGCGACCAAAGCCAAAGAACTAATCTTTCTGGGCGACATAATTGACGCTGTTACAGCAGAGAGAATCGGGCTAGTAAACAAAGTGGTGCCGGCGGATGCCCTCATGGAAGAGGCCATGAGGATGGCCAATAAATTGGCGGAGAAGCCCTTAGTTGCCATACAGATGGCTAAGGCCGCTATTAACCTGGGGGGGAATGTTGACCTTACCTCTGGCTTGGAAGCGGAGATTCAGAATTTTGTCATCGCTTTTGCCAGTGCGGATGGCAAGGAGGGCCTATCAGCGTTCGTGGAGAAGCGAAAACCGAACTATACGGACAAGTAGATGATAGACAATACACGATGGAAATGTGAGGTGAAGGGAATGAGCGAGTTACCCAAAGGGGGAACCTTTCTCTTCGGTCAGACCGATCCTCAAAGCGTGTTTACTCCGGAGGACTTTACCGAAGAGCACAAGATGGTCTATCGGACGGCGTTAGGGTTTGTTAATGACAAAATCCTGCCCGTAATGGATGACCTTGAAGCCAAGAAGGAAGGCCTTAACAGGGAACTTCTACTAATGGCTGGAGAACTGGGACTTCTGGGGACCGATGTTCCGGAGGAATACGGCGGATTCGCCATGGACAAGATCAGCACCAGCATTGTGGCGGAGTGCATGGGACGTGCGGGTGGATTTGCCATGACCCATGGGGGGCAGACGGGTATTGGTCAGTTGCCTATTGTCTATTTTGGCACCCATGAGCAGAAGATGAAGTACCTGCCAGGGATTGTCAGCGGCGAAAAAGTTACTGCGTACGCCCTGACTGAACCGGGGGCAGGTTCAGACGCTTTGGCTGGAAAGACATGGGCGGTCCTCAGCCCGGATGGAAAGTACTACATCTTGAATGGCACCAAACAATTCATCACCAACGCCGGATTTGCTGACCTGTACATTGTCTTTGCCAAGATAGACAGGGACAAGTTTACGGGCTTCATCGTAGAAGCCGACTCCGAAGGCCTTTCTACCGGTCCCGAGGAACACAAGATGGGGATCAAGGGCTCGTCGACCAGGACGGTGATACTTGAAGACGTAAAGGTTCCGGTTGAAAACGTTCTTTTCGAGATTGGCAAGGGACACGTAATCGCCTTCAATATTCTGAACATGGGACGCTATAAGCTGGCGGGCAATGCCGTAGGTAACTGTAAGTTCGCCATTGAGCTGTCTGCACAATATGCAAATGATCGCAGGCAGTTCAACCAACCAATCGCTGAGTTCGGTCTTATAAAGGAAAAACTAGCCGAAATGAATACCAGGACGTACATCGCCGAGAGCATGGTCTACCGTACGGGAGGATTGCTGGACCAGATGATGCACACGTTGGATTTGTCTGGTCCTGACAGCGGCCAGGTGGCAGCCAAAGGGATTGAGGAATATGCATTGGAGTGCTCAATGAACAAAGTTTTTGCCACTGAGGTTCAAGGTTATGTTATGGACGAAGGCGTACAAATTCATGGAGGGTACGGATTCACGTCGGAGTACACCATTGAAAGGCTGTACAGAGACTGCAGGGTATATCGGATATTCGAGGGCACTAATGAGATTAACCGGACTGTCATAACGAGTACCTTGGTCCGCCGCGGACTGAAGGGAGACATTCCGCTCAAGGAGGCCATTGAAGGATTACGGGCCAGGTTAGCATCCGGAATTGGACCACGGCAAAACGAAGGCGAATTGGTACAGGCTGCGAAAGACATGCTGCTGTTGAGCTTGGGTGTGGGCATTGATAAGTATGGTCAGGGTCTGCTCAAGCATCAAGAGATTGTCGGGAAAATCGCGGACATGGCCATGCTTACCTTTGGAATGGAGAGCGGTTGGCTCCGTGCCCAGAAGGCATTAGCCAATACTGGCGAGGCGGACGCAAGAATTAAGCTAAACATGGCGAGAGTCTTTATCAATTCCGCTATTGGCACCATATTTAACTTGGCCAGAGAGGTCTTGGCAGGACTTGCCAGCGGTGAGGAATTAGCTGGGCTCCTGGCGGACTTGCAGAAGTTGTGCCAGTACACGCCGAGCAACACCATAGCTATGAGACGGGAAATTGCGGCGGCTGTCTCGGCGGCGGCTAGGTATGTTGCGTAGGGTGGCCGTAGCAAAGGATTCTCTCATTCGGCTCAGTCTGAGAGGTAGAAAGAGAGACCCCAAGGGTAACCCGTCGAGAATAGCTTGGGGCAGTAGCCTAGGCATGTGTTGGCGTTGGTTTAGTTCACTGGGAGTCGAATAAATGTGAAGGGGGAGATGGAGAATGTCGGGAAATAATTCGGGCGCAGGATTCGCTAATCCGACCCCTGCGGGTCTGGTGGCACTATCAATGGCTTGCTTCGCGTTCTTTGCACTGTTAACGGGAAGGGTAGACCACTCGACCACACCGGTTATGGCTTTTTGGCTGCTCGGCGGGTTCATTGTACAGATAGTGACAGGCGTCATTGAGCTGAGAGAGGGTAATCTTCCGGGAGGTAACATATTCACTTGGTTCGCCGCATTCTTTATGTTCACTACCGGGTGTGTCTTCCTTTTTGAGTATCTCGGGCATTCTCTTAACTGGCATATGAGTGGTGCCGTAGAAGGGTGGGCCTGGGCAGCATTGACGTTATCGTTATTATTCTGGACACCGGCTTATCTCAAGGCGCCGCTGTATTTGTTCGCAGCGATAGTGTTTATGGATGTTGCTTGTCCAATGCTTACTCTGATGAAGCTAGGCATCCTGGCTCCGACGGTTGCTCCTATTATTGGGTGGCTCATGCTAATCGCGGGTTTACTCGGTCTGTGGCTAGGGGCCTGCATAGTCGTCAACGGGGTCTTTGGACGAGAGGTATATCCCTGCCCGGGACCCATTTTAAAGGATTAAGGTGAAAGGTGTACTCAGGAACCGGATCCTAGAGGACTAACGGTAGGCGCTCGTGCATCGGTCTTTAGGAAAGCTTAGTGGCAGGAACGTTGTAGTAAGGAGTAAGTCGCCCCCCGCGGGGTTGGCTGGCGAGTCAAATGAAAGGGGCGTATGCCTTAGGGAGACCAGGGCAGTGTTATGGGAGTGTGGCTGCGATTGTCCGAGTTTCGCGGCGCGAGAAGGTCCTATAAAGTACCGGGTCCTTGGCCTGGCCGGGGTATGGACACCTAGCCCCTGAAGCGAAGTCGGCGCGGAATCAGATTGAGCGAATGAGAAATATGCGATTCTGACGCAATTATGTCCCTAACTACGAGGGCACCGGTCTTAGGACCGGTTGCCCTTTTTGTTTTATCTCGCTAGGGCAAAAGGTTTGTCACGAACGCCGGGGACAGGGGAGAATTGTGGATATTTTTTCGGTGGTGAGGTAACCACGAGGGCTATCGGGGATTGGGCTTCGGTTATCTTTCGTAGAGCGCTTGAGAGGGGGGAAGGTAGCGGCGATCACGAATCGGGTGTGTTAAAGGTTGGAGCGGGTAACTGGTCTTATCATTGAGGGTTGGAGGTGAAAATGGTAATGAACGTCTGCGGGCTAGTAAGTAGAAATGCCTCGCTTCGCCCGCACAGTAAGGCTATTATTTGCGGTGATGACGGGAGGATATATAGCTGGTCCGAGTTTGAGAAGATGGTCACGAGATTCAGCAATGCCCTGGCAAGTATGGGGGTGGAAAAAGGGGATAGGGTGGCAATTTACCTGCCGAATTCGCCGGAGTTTTTATTCACGTATTTCGCAGTAGCAAGGATAGGAGCCATAGCCGTTCCGTTTAACATTTTGTTCAGAAGCGGAGAAATAACGTATGTCCTCAACAATTCAAGGGCCAAGGTGCTGGTTGGTGCTTCGGCCGAGACGAGAGAGTACCTTGCCGGCGCCGGGGGTGACGTGCCTCATCTAGAAAAGGTCATTACAGTGGGGGAACGGATAAATGGAAGCCTCGATTTCCATGCGTTGGTGTCGCGTGCTCCAGAAGCGTTCGATGTGGTTGACTGCAGCCCTGATGATATAGTATCTATACTTTACACCTCGGGCACCACCGGACAGCCGAAAGGAGCTATGCACAGTCACGGGAATTTGATGGCCATCGGGACACTGAGCTCAAGAATCTTACGAATTGACGACCAAGACGTTCTGCTGACGCCGACTCCCTTCTGTCATATATGTTTTGTGTTGAGCGCGCTGGGGCCTCTGAATGTAGGAGCCTGCTCAGTGACTATGCGGAGATTCAGTCCGGACAAGGCACTGGAGCTGATATCGCGCTACCGGGTCACTCACTTCACCGGTGTTCCTACCATGTTTATATACATGCTGCATCATTTCGAAGAGGATAAATACGACCTCACGTCTTGGAAGTATGCGTATGCTGCGGGAGCTTCTATGCCGGTCCAATATATTAAGGAAGTAGAAGAGAAGTTCGGAGTAGAGTTTGCAGAACTGTACGGTCTCACCGAGACTACCTCCACGGTAACGTATAATAGGATCGGACACGGTAAGAAGGGATCAGTTGGGCTCGCGGCTGAGGGGACCGAAGTGAAGCTGGTGGACGAGGCCGGAAACCAGGCCCGGGTCGGTGAAGTTGGCGAGATACTGGTGAAGGGACCCGGAGTTTTCAAGGGTTACTGGGAAATGCCGGAGGCAACCAGGGAGGCATTCGACGGGGAGTGGTATCGCACTGGTGACCTTGGGAAATACGATGAGGAAGGGTACTTGTACATTGTTGGAAGGAAGAAGGAGATGATAGTTTGCGGTGGATACAATGTCTATCCTCGGGAGATCGAAGAGGTTATTTGCCAACACCCAAAGGTCGCGGAAGCTGCCGTTGTGGGCGTTAGAGATTCGGCTAGAAACGAGATTCCCAAGGCCTTTGTCCGACTGAACGAGGGCGAGGAGATGACGGAGCAAGAACTACTAGAATTCTGCGCGCAGAGAATGGCTTCTTATAAGGTACCGCGTCAGGTGGAATTTGTACCCGAGTTGCCGAAGAGCCCCTCAGGGAAAATCCTAAAGAGATTGCTACCCGCAAGCTAAACCAGACAAGTGTATATGGTTTCTTATGTCCGGCGGTGGTAAGGGTCAAATTTGTTCGGGTACTCGCGAGCTCAAGCTCAGGGGAACACCAGGGGAACTTCCCGCAAATTCAATTAATTTATACGTAAGACGTACCACTACAAACATGGTAGGGGTACGTCATTCTGTGATCTCACTACCAACCCGCGATTGGGCGTCCTTAATCCAGGGGGGGTAGAATTTTTCATGGAAAGATGGCCCTTACGCCGTATCCAAAGATGGAGCCTTCTTCTTGACTTGAATGGCCTGTCGGTCGGTCCCGCCGATGAACGCAAAAAAGTACGGCGACAAGATGAAGGATATCGCCGTACTATTATATGGAGGAGGTAATTTTAGGATGGGCTACTTCGTAATGGTACAGGCTACTGTAATGATATCGCTATTGATCTATGCACTGAGTGCGTCGGCTTCGTGGTTAAGCGGGTTGTCGACCGGTTTCTTGAGGAACCGCAACATGACCAAAGCGATAGCCAGGAATGCAGCCGCCACCAGGTATGCTCCATTATACGAATTCGTATAATCGACGATTCGGCCGCCCGTGATTGGACCGATTACTCCGGCGATTCCATATGCGGTAAACACTAGGCCGTAGTTCATACCGCTATGCTTTAGGCCATAATAATCGTACGTCATAGCAGGGAAAATACCGAGCAAAGAACCCCAACATATCCCGCAGGCTGTGATGCCACACACCAAGAGGCTGAAGTTAGTGTAGAACCTGAACAGTAGCATGTTTATCATCTGAACCATGAAGACAAGCATCAGGGTTTTCTCGCGCCCGAGATTGTCCGATAACCATCCGCCCAGGAAACGGCCCAAGCAATTGCAAACAGCGAGGAGAGAAACGAGGGCGAATCCCCATTCGATGTTGGCTTGCATTTTCCCAATCATGGCTGCTTGACTCGTTACCATAAGGCCTGCTACGACACCGAAAGCGTACATGCACCATATGAGATAGAATTGATAAGTAGAAAGCATTTCAGAAGGGGTATATTGCCGCTGCGGATTGGGGAGTACACTTGGCGAGGAATCTGAAGCTTCTTCTGCTTTGTAACCAGCCGTCGGCCGGGAGAGGAATTGCGCGAATATGAGGATTGCGATCATGAAGGCAATTCCCTCGATAATAAACGTCTTTTGGATGCCGACGTTACCTAACAGATACTGGGTCAACGGGGCGACGTAAACTGAGGAGAAGCCTAGCGCAGCAACCACTAACCCTCCGATCATGCCCCTCTTCTGCGGAGGGAACCAGCTCACTGCTGCGGGTATCGTGCCTGCATATCCTACTCCTAACCCTATGCCAAATATCAAGCCAAAGGAAACGACCAGCATGGGCAGAGAGGTCGCGTAGCCGGAGAGCAGGAACCCGATTCCAGTACATATACCGCCTATTACCCCGCATACCCTAGGCCCATATCTGTCAAAAATACGGCCTCCGGGTACCATCATCAGTGCAGACAACAGGATTAGGGCAGTAAAAGGGAGTGATGCTTGGGTTTTCGTGTAACCGAGCTCTTTAACGAGGGCCGCCGCGATTATGCTCCATGAATAGAAACAACCTAGGGCGAGGTTGACTCCCATCGCGCCGACCGTCACTATCCAACCCTTGTTTCTTTTATTCATAGAATAACTCCTCCTCATGTTGTGATATGATAATTCATAGTATCAACTTAACGCTTGAGAACTTCCACTTGTTACCGAGAGGGTTATCCGCTAGTGGAAAACCAGATCAACCCAAGTAGCCACAGGACGTCATTTTTTGCCTTTGTTTATTTCTTTTGCCCTCATTTTCCGGTAAAGGACAGTCCGGTGGATGCCCAAACGCTTGGCTGCCATGCCAATGCGTCCGCCACACTCCTCTAAGACCTGTTTGATGTATTCCTGTTCCACTGCTTCGAGCACACTTTTCAATGTCCCGGAGTGTGTTGAGGGAAGCCTGGTTGGAGACTTCAATAAGGAACTAACACGACCTACTTCTTCGCTTTCATCAACATTAGCTTTGGGTGCAAACTGAACGCCTTCGATTCCAAGTAGATCGCTGACAGACGTTACTGCCATTCGCTCAACTACATTACGCAGCTCTCTGACATTGCCAGGCCAGTTGTATTTGAGAAATTCCTGAATAGCTTGCAGGCTCAGCTTTTTGTTGAAGCCGTACTTCCTGTTAAGCTCTTCCAGATACTTGTTGGCTAGAACAATTATGTCTTCCGGCCTCTCTCTGAGCGGTGGGATGTGTAAAGGAATTACGTTTAGACGGTAGTACAAATCGCTTCGGAAGACCTTTTGCTCTACCATTGATTTTAGATCCCTGTTGGTGGCGGCAATCAGGCGCACGTCAACTTTTTGGAGAGACGTTCCTCCGACGCGTTGGACTTCCTGTGTTTCCAGCACTCTTAGTAACTTAGACTGCATCGAGAGAGGTAGTTCTCCGATTTCGTCTAGAAAAAGAGTGCCCTTGTCGGCCATCTCAAACAACCCCGGCTTACCCGTGCTGCTTGCTCCTGTGAAGGCTCCGGGGGCGTAACCGAAGAATTCGGATTCCATCAATTCGTGAGGGATGGCCGCACAATTAACAGGGATGAAAGGTTCCTGGGCCCGAGCGCTGATGCGGTGGATGTATCTCGCGAGGACCTCCTTGCCGCTTCCGGTTTCACCGACGATGAGCACTGTGCTGTCCGTCCTGGCCACACTATCACAGACGTTCAACACCTGGCGCATCTTGGGGCTCTGGGCGACGATGCTCTTAGTATCACCAGCCACGGCACTTGAGAGGTACTCCAGTACCATTTTGTAACGGTCTGATTTTGCCTTCTCTAATTCCAGTGCCTCGATGTAGTTATCTACCAAACTCTTAAAACGTGTGTTAGTTACCACCCATTGCACTTCCCCTTGAGGGTCGAGAACAGGAACACTTGTGGCTACAAGAAGGTTTCCGTTACGAGCTTTTAACAACGCCGTTACCACAGAACGGGTCTTGATTGCTTCCATCGTGGGCGACGGGCTGTACAGCCCGCTCTTGACCAAGTCATTAACATTTTGTCCTATAAGCTCTTCGACTTGCACTCCCAGGCAATCAGCAGTTGCTTGATTCACCAGTACGACTGTACCGTGACTGTCGGTTATAAGAATGGCGTCGTAGCTGCGCATCAAGATATTTACCAGGTCTTCTTTAGTAATGTTGTCGGCATCTGATAAATCGGCTTTTCCTTCCACAGCTTCTAACACGTACCCGCTTTGGTTAAGAAGTTGCTCTGCATACAATACGGGTCCCCCCTCTCTAGTCAACAATGGAAAGCAATAGAAAACTTATCTCCCCGTTGTTTGAAGACCGATGTATCTTGGAAGAAAGAAGACATAAGATACATCGTACCCCTTTTCGGAGAATTTTTGTCGGGACACCAACTTTTGACAACACCGGTTGTTTAGAGTAACGTAGGACCTAACGGTCCTACCCGTCCCGGAGATTCTAGATACCTGGCAGCTTTGTTCTTGGTAAACGTTAAGACCTAGTCTGCACCTCCTTATCAGGCATATAGGCCTGCCCGTGCTCCGAGTCAAGAGCATTTCAGAACTTGGGGCAAGCCCTCTTCCAATACCAGGTCAACCCCATACCCGTCTCTGACTACTCAGGGCTGATTGTCCTCTGTTTGAGTCGTAAAAGCAATAATTGTGCCAAAGAAAGCGCGGATTATTGGATATGCCTCAATGACCGACAGAAGGCATGCGGACCGATATCTTTTTAGCAACTCCTCTTGGAAGAGGACCGGAGATAGCTGCATGGGTGCAAAATAGCAACCAACAGTTGTCGCAGATAGGGTAAGCCGTAGCAAAACAACAACTGACGTGTCCCTCTTGGGTTGGGATGTGAAGGTTAGAACATGCGCGGCCGCCGAAAATTTCGGTACGACTCGTTCGGCATGACGTCATGGCATCTTGCTGCTGTCGTTTCAAAGCGAGTTTTCGGCCAGAGGGCCTTGCGGTAATGGGACTAGCATGGTCATAACGGGTTAGGGATGGGAGTTGGCGGCCGGCAACCGAACATGGTTGCTCAATGTGAAAGTTGTTGCATGCACGGGACCTTTTGAACGGCTGTTTCGGTTTTCGGGGGTAACAGTATGTACCCTCTATCGCCCGGTAGCATCTGCCATGTAAAATCGGCGGTGCAAATTTGAGGTGATTAGAAATCGCTGGCACGTTAATTGCAAGGAACAGTACCTAAACACACAATCTTTGAGGTATCTGCCGCTAAACATGGGAGCAGGCAAGGAATCGGTATCGCCGCTGCAATTAAGAACTACAATCGCTGTGATTGGGGAGGAATTGAGAACGCATGAGATACGAAGGCGACATATACCGCCCACCTAGTGAAGCACGTAGCTATATATTGCAGTGCACAATAGGATGTTCGCACAACGGGTGCACATTCTGCGGTTCATACAAGGGGAAGAAATACCGGGTAAGATCCCTAGAAGAAATCAAAACCGATATACGCATGGCAAAGATATTTTATGGAAATGTTAGAAAAGTATTCTTAGCTGATGGGGATGCGATGGCTATGGACACACCTGACCTCCTAGAGGTTCTTGAGTTTCTGTACAGCACCTTTCCTAGCCTATATCACGTCGGCATCTATGCAGGGCCTCAGAGTATTCTCCGAAAGTCGAAAGATGAACTGCGAGCCCTAAGGGATGCGGGGCTTACGATAGCTTATCTAGGAGTTGAAACGGGAGACGAGGAGCTACTGCAGGAAATCAATAAGGGAGTAACTTATGATGAAATGGTCGAGGTCGGGAAAAGGATAGTGGAGGCGAAGATCAAGTTGTCCGTTACGGTGTTGCTGGGCCTGGCTGGATCCGGTGAAAGAGCTCATGCGCACGCAGCAGGAACGGCCAGAATTTGCAACGAAATAAAGCCTGATTACTTGGCGGCTCTGACCTTGATAATTGTTCCGGGGACTGTGTTACATAAGAAGGTCCAGGCTGGAGAGTTCAAGGTGGCATCTCCCATGGATATTATAAAGGAGATGAGAATTCTAATCGAAGGCCTAGAGATAGATGGGTGTGAGTTCAGAAGCAATCATGCTTCAAACTATCTGCCAATTAAGGGGAGACTGCAAGAAGACAAGCAAGCGATGCTGGCAATTGTCGACTACGTTTTGGAAAAGAAGAATGGAAGCCTGCTCCGGCCCGATTCGTTTAGGGCATTGTGAATAAATGCAGACTCAGCTGCCGCCGACTGGCCGGCGTGTTGCGAAGAGAGGATCGCTTATGGGTGATTGTGTATGTTTTCTTCTCAGCCTACGTTTGTCTCTAACCGAGACTGCCTTCTCAATTACTAGAGTAATTCAAGATACGCGGTTGTAACACCACTACAGTGTGCCAAATCAGCAACGACCTGGAGTAGGAGTTATGCAGCTATATTGTCAGGAAAACACAACAACTGGGTATTTGCGGACCTAATGGCGGGTGCTTGTCAAGACATGTAATGCAGGGATGGCCGACGTTTACACACATCCGTCCTAGTTTTTGCGGTCATTCTGGCACGGTTATTGCTACTCACACAACAATAAGTTGATAGGTAACAGTATTCGTTTTCCTTCCATTGGTATGGATCTTATCAGCTTGGGACTCTAATAAAACTAGGGTTGAACTTTTTTTGTATTCAAAATCGGTTTCCAATTATTCAAAATGGGCTGAGACGCGATGGTTTTGTTTCCACTTTATATGTACGTAATATGTACGTAAGTATTCGAAGCTGAATAAAGTAGGCCCGAAGTATAGACTGGACTAGAGTCACGAATTGAAGTAGCGAACTCCCTCGCCTAGCCCTTGGGGGGCTTAGGCTCCCCCCTGGGGCGATTCTTTTTGATACTCGAAGGGGCCAAGAAGACTCAGTACAGTCGAACGGTCCACAACTGCCGTAACTTAGATTAATGCGATAGCTTTACCAGGATTTGAGTTCCAGTTCTACCACTTACCTCCTTATCCTTCTTAGTTTCAAGGGCGATGGCATGGTGGTTGCCGTCGCCTGCATTCTGTTTGGTACATGATCTCCGGTATGACGAGTTACAAGCTTTTATCTGTCTGGTTAGGAGGGTTTGCATGAAACGAACACTTGAGACACCTGAAGGAACCGCAGAAAGAACTGGGATTATTTCAAAAACCCAGGGACGTACCGAGGCTTCAGAGCGTGATCTTGGAGGCAGAATGCGCAAAGAAAAAGCACGGGCTCGCGCGATAGCCAAGCGACAGGCGACTGCCGAGAGAATTGCTGCTGCCTCCGAGCAGCTTTTAGCTGGGATTGAGGAAATTGCAGCTTCTTCGAGTCAGTTCGCCCGGCAGATGGAGGTGTTGGCGAAAAGCACAGTCGAGTTGGCTGAAACTGCAGAATCTGCTCAAAACACTACCGTTCGCCAGAGCAATGCTTGTGACGAGATTATGAACACCTCGTCAGAGCTGCGTGGTTTCGTTGACGAGGCGGTTACGTCTATGCAACAGTCAATAATTGCCCTTGATGCAACGCTTACCGACCTTGCTGAAGCGGCTCAAATGAGCGCGAGGCTGGGTGAGCGAGTGGGTGAGTTGGAACAGAATTCCTCGGAAATAGGGGAAATTGTGCAAACAGTGGTGATGATTGCCGACCAGACAAACCTTTTAGCCTTAAACGCTGCCATAGAGGCTGCGCGGGCAGGCGAACACGGACTTGGCTTTGCGGTTGTGGCAGATGAGGTGCGTAACTTGGCGGAAGTTTCGGACAGTGCTGCTCGTGAAATCACGACGGTAGTCCAAGAATTTCAGAAGGAAGTCAGCGACGTTGTCGGAATTATCAGGAATATGGTACAGCAGTTTCAAAGCATACACGATCGAACAGGAAGGAATAATCAAAACTTTGCTCGGGTCGCTGAATTGTTCGAGTTATACGCTAAGATAATGGGCGATGCACTTCAGGTGATAGAGGGCTTGAAGGCCAGAGCCGACGAATTATCCAGCAATTGCAGCACAGTAGCAGTGTCATGCGAGCAGATCAAAGTAGGCTGCCAGGAGTCGGCAACGGCGATAAAAGAACAGAGCAAGGCGATGGCGGAAATCAGTAACGGGACGCAGGCTTTGGCTGAAATGATGGAGGAATTAAAGAGCACCATTGATCTAGACAAACTGGCTGAAGAAGTAGCAGCGACGGCGGAGCAGTTGTCGGCTAGTATCGAGGAAGTCGGGGGGACGGCGGATGAGATCGCGGGAGCTTTGACCGAAATATCCGGCGCCATTGACAGCGCTTCGAGTCGAATACAAGCTTCTGTCCGGCTCACACAAGCTAATCAAGAAGGGGTTAAGAACATGAGGTCTTACATAGAGCAGTCCAGCCAAGTCCTGGAGGAACTAGAAGAGCTTTTTAAGGCAACGCGAAAGGACGCGCGACAAGGAGTATGGGGGGACTTACGAGCATGTATAGAACGTTACCCCGAAATCGCAAAATCGATCGCGGCTCTAAGCGAGCGGATTAGACTAATTGGCAAGACTGTTAATTCAATCGAGAATGTCTCTATTCAGACAAACATGCTTGCTGTTAACGGCTTCATCGAGGCGGCAACGGCTGCGGAGCACGGGCGTGGCTTTTCAGTGGTGGCTGGCGATATTCGTAGCTTGGCAAGTGAGACTGCAGACAATGCCGAGAGAATTAAAGACTTGGTAGAAGGGCTCGAAAACCAAATAAATAAGATTAGGGACGAGTTGATGCAATCGGAGGAAATTGCGCGTAAAGCGGATAAGGCTATAATGGCGGCTGGCAAGAGAAACGATGTTGTCGAGCAATCGCTTGCTCTAATCAATTCACATCGCCCTAAGGTAAAAGCAGCTACAGAAGATATGAGCGCGGCCATTGACGAGGCGACAGAGGGGATAGCCTTGCTGGCGAAGAAGATAGCTGATCAGGCCATTCAGATACAACAGGCTTCACGAACCGCGACAGAACAAAACCAGGCTATCAACCAGATTGCCGGTTCTGTTGAGGAAATTGCTTCTACGGCTGATGAAATGCAGAGCCTTCGGTGAGAACAGAAGCGGGATTCGGAGTGCTCCGCTCAACAGTATGAACAAAGCATAATGGTCTACGCCTTAATGGAATTCTATCCATGTCTATAAACCGGTTATATTCCGGCAGTCACGCTAATACAATGTAGCAAAAAGAAGGGCGGGGGCTATGGGCAAGAGATGGCGCTGGTTGTTGATTGGATTTATAAGTCTTGCAATAATCGGGGTCATTTACTGGTTGTATTTGGCTAAACAGGAAAGGGACATTGAGCCCCAGACGTTACTAGAGGAAACCCTACAAAATATGGCCGCGGCTAAAAGTTTTAGATACAAACTAGAATCCACCTTAACCATCGACGACCGAAGGGAGGTGGTAAGCCGGATACAAGGGGAGAAAGATGACTCCGGAAGTACTCATATAAAGGGGGAGATGGTAAAGACACCAATCGACATTTATCACATCAAAGACACCACTTACAACTGGGATAGTTCTAGTAAGAAATGGCTAGTCATTAAAGATGCAGAAGCCGATACCAGGGACGTTTTAATAGCAGAACTGGATCCACTGTCGAACCTCAATTTTAAGAGTATTTCTCAGGTGGAGAAGTTGGGCTTCGAGAAGGTTGGAGGTACCAGGTGCTTCATCATAAGCTGCAGGCCTAGCATCGAGAATGAGCTGATGGAAGTCGCATTGAAGGATTTCCGTTACAAACTCTGGGTAGACTACAGGCAAAAATATATCAGAAGAGCTACTTTAAGCGCGGTCAGCAAGAATAACCCCAACGCTCGTCTAACCATGAAAGTGGAGTTTTTTGATTTCAATCAAGATATACGAGTACAGAAGTCTGAATTGAATTGAGGCCAAACCGGCCTCAATTTTTTTGACACTTTCAAACAGGGGTTGATATAATCCAGGCAAAAGGAGTGGACTTGGCTTGTGGGTGCTTCCAAAGTCTTGCTGACCAAGAAGCAGATTCAATCGCGAGTAAGAGAACTCGGACAATCCATAACCTACGATTATGCTGGGCACGAACTGGTGGTTGTCGGTATCCTCACAGGTTCGTTTATTTTTTTGGCCGACCTGGTGAGAACTATTGATGTGCCTGTGGTCATCGATTTCATGAGTCTATCGAGTTACGGGGCCTTGACCGAGTCCTCAGGAGAAGTCCGGATAT
Organism: Syntrophothermus lipocalidus DSM 12680; assembly: GCF_000092405.1. NCBI lineage: Bacteria > Bacillati > Bacillota > Clostridia > Eubacteriales > Syntrophomonadaceae > Syntrophothermus > Syntrophothermus lipocalidus. The sequence goes on from NC_014220.1 coordinate 614,091, forward strand.
TGAAGGACCTGGAGATGCCGGTAGAGGGCAAGAACGTCTTGGTGGTGGAAGACATCGTGGATACGGGACTGACGCTCACATACGTGGTCGAAGTCCTTAAGAAAAGGCGCCCCCAGAGTCTTAAGGTGTGTGTTCTTTTGGACAAGCCTTCGCGCCGAAAAACCGCGTTTGTTCCGGATTACTGCGGTTTTGTTATTCCCGACGAATTTGTCGTGGGCTACGGGCTCGACTACGCAGGGAAGTACCGGAATTTACCGGATATCAGGATACTAGAGTTGAAGAAGGCCAAGGGCCAGGGAGGGGATGAGTGAGTGGAACGGGAAACAGTCTTGGTGCTTGACTTTGGTGGCCAGTACAATCAATTGATCGCGCGGAGGGTCAGGGATCTATCGGTATACAGCGAAATGATACCTTATTATACCCCACTGGCCGAAATCAAGGTCAAAAACCCGCGAGGTATTATATTTTCAGGAGGTCCGGCCAGCGTACATGTTCCCGGTGCTCCGGTGTGCGACCCCGGGATTTATGAACTGGGAATTCCGATACTGGGCATCTGTTACGGCATGCAACTTATGGCGTCGCAACTGGGGGGGGAAGTGAGAGCGGCTGCGGTGAGGGAATACGGAAAGTCGTTCCTGGAGAAGTGCCGGGAAGACGCGCTTTTTTTTGGCCTGCCGACTCAAATGCAGGTATGGATGAGTCACGGGGATTTGGTAGTCAATATCCCCGAGGGGTTTCAAGTTACTGCCCGCACCGGGGATTGCCCGGTGGCGGCGATGAGCGATCCTGAACGAAAACTTTATGGTGTTCAGTTTCATCCCGAGGTAAGGCATACTCCCCTGGGGGACGAGATACTGAAGAATTTTTTGTTTCGAATTTGCGGATGTAGCGGCAGTTGGAATTTGCAGGATTTTGTTCAGGAGACGGTTGAGGAGGTAAAAAGGCGGGTAGGGCAGAAAAAGGTGCTGTGTGCTTTGAGCGGGGGTGTGGATTCCTCGGTAGCGGCGGCTCTGGTGGATCTCGCCGTGGGTAAAAACTTGACCTGTGTTTTCGTAGACCACGGGCTTTTGCGTAAAGGGGAGGCCGAACAGGTGGTTAGGACTTTCCGTGAGGAAAGAGGGATGAACCTCATATACGTGGATGCGGCCCAGCGGTTTTTGGACAAACTCCAAGGAGTAGCGGACCCCGAGCTCAAACGAAAGATCATCGGACACGAGTTCATTCGGGTCTTTGAAGAAGAGGCGCGAAAGCTCGGCCAGATCGATTTCCTGGTACAGGGCACCCTGTACCCTGATGTTATCGAAAGCGGAACTGCTACCGCTGCCACCATTAAGACCCACCACAACGTGGGGGGGCTGCCGGAAGATATGCAATTCGAATTGATTGAGCCTTTGCGGTTACTGTTCAAAGACGAGGTTCGTCGTATAGGCGAACAATTGGGGCTCCCGCCTGAGATAGTTTGGAGACAGCCTTTCCCAGGTCCAGGCCTGGCGGTGAGGGTGCTGGAAGAGGTAACTCCCGAGAAAGTCGCGATTCTCAGGGAAGCAGACGCCATCGTCACTGAGGAGATAAGAAAAGCCGGGCTGGATCGGGAACTATGGCAGTATTTTGCGGTTTTGCCCCCCGTGCGCAGCGTAGGAGTAATGGGAGACGAAAGGACCTACGCTTATCCTATCGTGGTCCGGGCGGTGGTGAGCGAAGATGCCATGACCGCGGACTGGGCTCGCCTTCCCTATGAGGTTCTGGACGTAATAGCCCGCCGCATAGTGAACGAGGTCAAACACGTCAACCGCGTAGTATATGATATTACCTCTAAGCCCCCCGGCACTATAGAGTGGGAATAAGCTCGGCCTAAGTATGATTTCTGGCTCTTGCGCAGAATTTCTTATAATCAATGTAAATCTGCGTTAATCAGCGTCAAATAACGCTACTGCCGACGGCGTTACTGGTAGGCACGCTTCGACCAGCTGCCGGTGCCTCCTGGCTGCCCGGGGGTCGGCGATTATTACCATCCCGGTATCAGATTCGGTCCGGATAAGCCGGCCGATGCCCTGTTTCATTGCCAGGGAAGCCTGGGGGACGAACACCTCTTGCCACCAGCGGTGACGGGCAAAGTAGCACTCGGCCTGGACATCAGGATCATCGGGGACAGGAAAGGGTATGCGGGCTATGATCAGGGTTCTTAATGCATCTCCGGGCACATCCACCCCTTGCCAGAAACTGGCTACTCCTACCAGCACAGCCTGGCCGTGGTCACGAAACTGCTGCAGCAGTTCTGACTTCCCCGCTTCTCCCTGCACGAAGAGGCACCTCGTCTTGGGCAGGTGCTGAGCCAGGTGCGCGGCCACTGCTCTGAGCTCGGTATACGAGGTGCACAGGACGAGAACCCCGCCTTCGGTAGCTTCAACCGCTTTAAGAACTGCCTGCCCCAGGGCTTCGAGACGGCGGGGATTTGTTGGGTCTGGCATTAGAGCACCGTCGGTCAGGATAAAGGCCTTCATCTGCCTTTCGTAGTCGAAAGGACTCGAGACGCGGGCAATCTTTGCCTTCAAGCCGGGGATGCCGCTTCTTTTCAAAAACCATTCGACACCAGCGGGAGATGCAGAAGGAAACAAGGTGGCGCTGGTAAAAACAACCTTGTCGTAAAGCTCGTACAGAGCCTGTAAAGCGGGTACGGGGTCAAAAGGCCAGGACACAAACCGGATACCCTGGCTTCTTTCCACGCAGCAGACATCACCTGAGCTCCCGGAGACCAGGTAGTGGTTCGAGGTCCTGACCCCGCGTTCGAAAGCACTGGCTATGTTTTCGATTTTTTCCGCGAGGCGATCAAGCCGGTTGAGGATCTTTAGCTTTTCTTCGTTTATACCGCTTTCCTCGAAGTCCACTTGACCGGAGTCTAGAGAGTCCAGCTCCTGGCGGAAGCCCTCCACTCTCTCTTGTACCATCTGCAGGAAGGTTTGCAGCCGGGCTTGGAGTTTATTCATAATATTTGAAGGAACAAGCCCCGGTTTCAACGGTTTTATCGCATTGGAACCCAGGAAGGTTCCAGCCCAATCCTCGAGCTCGTAGACTGCCTGGGAAGCTAAATCCCAGGCTTGGCGCGTTTCGCCCGTGATATGTTTTGTTGGAACAGGCATTCGCTTTTCAACCTGCTCCAAGCCTTGGAGGATAAGCCCGAGATAGCTTTGCGAAAACACCATTTGTCCCGTCATCTTTACGACTTCCCTGAAATGGTGGGCTTCATCGACGACCAGAACCGCAGGCTTAACTTCACCGAACAGGCGGAGGTCGGCTTCGGAGAAAAGCGCGAGATCAGCGGCCGCCAGCCAGTGATTGACCACCACTATCTGGGCCGAAGCAGCCCGCCTTCGGGCTTTCAACCACGGGCACTCTGGTTCTTCGCAGCCTGCGCAGAGGGCATCCTCCGAGTCAGCGCATATCTTTAACCAGTACCTCCTCTTTTTATCAGAGATACTCGGCAGGTCTTCCCAGACTCCGCTTCCCCCTTCACCCAACCACTCTGCCAGATCCAAGTAGAACTCGGTTTCGTGGTCTTTCACCAACTGTAAGGTTGCTTCTTGCTTGTCGAGTTCTTCGTTGAGCAGCCTGGGACAGAGGTAGTTGGCCCTCCCATAGAGCAGAGCAAAACGCAAGCATTGGCCGGTCACGGCAGCAAAAAGCCTGGTGACGAAAGGCAGGTCTTTATCGATAAGCTGCTGCTGCAGGGCCTTGGTTCCGGTCGATACTACCGCTCTTTTACCCTCGGTCAGGCAGTGGTGGCAGACGGGGATGAGGTAGGCGTATGTTTTGCCAGTTCCGGTGCCCGCTTCTATGATTCCGAACTTTTCTTCGCCTTCTATGACCGCGGATACGGTCTTTATCATCTCGCGCTGTCCTGGCCGCCGGCGCAGGCCAAGTTCTTTTTCGGCGTATTCGAGGACGTATTCTGATTTCAGTGTCAGGTCTGCTTGGTATGCGGAACTAGCGGCCCGAGGGTTAACTTCTTTTGGCATAGAAAATGACTCCTCATTTGACTTCGTCAGTGCCAGTATCTTCGTGTTACCTGGTTGAAGGTAATAGCGGTTTCAAATTCGAAAATTCAAAACGGCTCGAGTTAAGAAGGATTGGGTTTTCATACTGATATTATACCTGAAGAAAGGCCACAATGAATCGATGCTGTAAGTCCCGAACAGTAAAAAAAGACCCTTGAATCGAACACCAAGGGTCTTCTTTGTTTTCGCGTATACTCGCAAAAGCTTCTTATACTGATGGGGTATCCTTTAACAAGCAGGAGACCTAAGGATTGATAGCGACTATCTGCCCTTCGGGGTAGTAGTTCACCTGAGCTTTCAAGGTTTCGGCAACGAAACGTAAAGGAACTATAACTCGGGAAGCGCTGATCTCGGGTGGCTGATCGAGTTTATACTCTTTTCCGTCAACGATGGCCACGCGCTTACCTAATTGCAGGTTGATTACGATATCGCCTTTGGTAATGACTATTATCTGCTGGTCTGCTTTCCACTCAACATTTGCTCCTAGAGACTGGGTTACAGCCCGAATAGGGACAAGAATTCGTCCGGTTTTGATCACCGGGGGCACTTCGGTATAAACCTGTTTGCCCACACACCAGAGTTTAGGTTGGGTGTCACCGCAACTGCGGAAGAGTTGCCCCAGTTCCTGGTAAACCGAGGCATCGATTGGATCCATTTCGGCCAGCTCTCTCAGCCACTGCTCGGCTTCTTGGATCCTATTCTGTTCCCGGGCTAAGCGAATGGCGGCCTTAAACATGTTTTTGATCTCTTGCCGAGACTCTTGCTGGATCGTATACTGGTGCCTCAAGCTTTGTAACTCCTGTTTGAGGACTTTCCAGCTTTCCTGAGTCCGGTCACGATTCATTTGCATTGATTGAATTCTCTCGCGGAGAGTAGCTCTCAAACGTTCTGTTGCCTCTTGGTCCGGGTTTGATAGGTCTTGGTCACTAGCTGTCGAATCTTGCGGGGCCAAGGCTTCGGTTTCGGTCTCGGAACTTACGGCAACAGTTCCCGCAACCTTATCCGGACCGTTGTGCCCTGCCGGCCTAGCCCATGCCGCTCCGTTTCCGACCAGCAGCAAGACCAACGCGACGATAAACACACGCTTCAACATACCGATTTGTCATCTCCTTTTCCTAGAATTACCACACCTCTGTTGGGTGGTTCTATTAATTACTTCGTAGACGACAGCTAATTTTGGGGCCCCGGCCAATACAGAATGTTCCCAAGACTCAGTCTTGAGCATTCTTCTTGATTAACCGGGGACGGCCTGGCTCCATGTTTTGCGAAGCCCGTTTCGTGAAATTTTCTATGGCATTGCGCCTCAAGCCTTTACTCTTTTCGAGCGACTCCTTTTTCAGGATCAACGGCTGTTCGCCACGGGTTAGGGGCTTTTTCTGCGTGGTATGGTTCTGTTTGCCTTTCTTGACCCTTACAGACGAGTCTTGTTCCTGGACGCGTATCTTAGTTGCTGTTTTGCGGGCAATTCTTTCAACCGACGGGTTGTGCAAGCTCACGTCCTTTTGCTGCAGGGACAGACCTTGCTCTCGAGCCTTCTGCCGAAGAAGATAGCGAACCGGGGACACCTTCTCTTTAATCGCTTGTTCCCTGGTTTTTTTATCGATGGTGAAGTAGTAGATTTTAGCTTGACTGCGGTTTGCGGCTAACTCCTGCTCTAGATCCCGGTCAATTCTAGCCAAAAGTTCCGCGCTTTTTTCAGGCTCGGAGTACATGCTGAGGCCGATCCCGATAACGTTACCGCTTTGCCGGAGGTAGCCGGCGGTCTTAGACTGGCGGACAACAGCGGCCAAGACAGTTCCCAGTTCCTGGCCTTTGGGCTTGACCGCAGCTATGATCCTGTCTCCGTCCTGGTTGAAGGACCTGGCTTCGACTACTTGCAAACCGCGGTCTACGCTCAGCTCGAGGCTGGGGTTTATATCAAGTCCTATACAGGCATAAAGCCTTCCCGTCATCAAGCGTCCGGTTACCGAGTAGATCAAAAGGAAGAATAGGATAAAAGAGGCCGCCCAAGCCAAGGCTATAGTCGCTCGCCGGTTGACGAAGATGTCGGACCTGTTGTATTCGATTTCTTCTCCTACTTGAAGAGGCCGGGTGGTCTTGATTTCTTTGAACTCGCATTCTTCTGTCATGATAACTGCCCGGCCTGGATAAGTTTCAACCACCATAGCTTTAGGCATGAGCATCACTGCCTTTCCCCAGGCCCTTTACATACCGCTTCATCGTTTCCAGATCACTCAGCAGTACCAGGCAAAGGGCGATTATGTACTTGCGATGGCGCTTCACCGTTTTGGGGCTGATACCGCTCGCTTCAGACAGCCGTTGTACCGGGATGGTACCATATTTGGTGAAGTAGTCGCGCATATCAGGTCTGTCGGTTATGGTTTGGGCTAGTTGCGCACACAAACGGCGCGAATCAAGGTGTTTAGGAGTCACTTGCACCAGGTCCCGTAGGCTTACACCATACTGAGCAAGCTTTTGCACAAAGTCTTTCATTTCCATGCGGATTTCGAGTTCTTCCCCGTTTACCAGAGCATCTTGGTCGGGCAGAGGGTTGCTTATATCGTCTACGTATATGATGCGCTTTCGATGCTTTTCCGTTGAACGCCGGTAATCGATGAGCCTTCTTTTTATCACGTCTGCTGCAAAGGACTGGAACGACCGTAGGCCTGGTTTGTAGGAACTGATGGCTTCGTTAAAGGCAATGAGAGCTACACTGTACTCATCCCGGTTTATTATATCTTCGTTAGAAGCCACGTTTTTCAGTACCAGCGCTTTTATGAACCCCAAGTGCTGGGAAATGAGAAGCTCCCGGGCTTGGGTGTTCCCGTCCTGTGCCTCTCGTATTTGTTTTAATGTCTTTTCCTGTTCCGAGCGTGATCTCGCCGCTGTCACCACCCCCTCTTTTAACTGTTCTTTCTCCTGTTGCTCTGTTCCTGCTTCCGATGACCATGAGTTGGTCTGGGTAGCGGTTTTTGGGGAATACTATGTATCAGGCAAGAAGCCACTTGAGGAGGGAAACGATGCAATTGGAGTACCGGGTATTAGCTCGACTTTTGGCTCGGCAGGTAGCTGAGCTTGAGGAGGAGGTGGAAAAGCTGAGGCGCAAATGGGGGAGAGTTGCAGGCGCAACAGATGACCTCGAGGAAGCGAAGAGGGAGTTGCAGGCCCTGAAGAACCGCCTTGAAAGCTTATAAGGCCTGCTGTCGAATCGTTGACAGAGGTTCCGTGCTTTTGCTAATATCAGGGTGTAAACAAATATGGCGAAAGTGTGCCTAGGGTTCCGCGTGCTTTGGGCACGGACTGGTCCAAGTGGCACAGACGCACGCTGCGTTACACCGGAGGGATAGAAGCCCAGGCGGGTAGGTTTCGCTAAAGAAAAGGCGATGCGAACTCTACCTGCGTGGGCTAAATGTTTTATACCCTCGGTTTCAAGCTGAGGCAAATAAGGTGAATTATCGATACTTGACACAAGGGGTGAAAACGTGGCTAAGGTCGGTATCGTTATGGGCAGTGATTCCGATCTCGAAGTGATGAAACCGGCGGCTGAGATCCTGGACGAGTTTGGGGTTGCTTACGAGGTCACCGTGTGTTCGGCTCACCGTCTTCCCCGGGAGACCGCTAAGTATGCGGAAACGGCGATTGACCGGGGGCTTGAAGTAATTATCGCCGGGGCAGGGGGTGCAGCTCACCTGCCGGGGGTGATTGCTTCTTTTACCACGCTTCCGGTTATCGGAGTACCGATTAAAACCAGCACGCTTTCGGGGGTAGATTCTCTGTATTCCATCGTTCAGATGCCGAGGGGGATACCTGTGGCTACAGTGGGTATAAATGCCAGCGCCAACGCAGCTTTGCTGGCAGTATCAATTTTGGCGCTAAAGGATCCGGGTCTGAGGGAACGGCTTGAGGAGTTCAGGCAGAGACAAGCCGAAGAAGTAAAGGCCAAAGACGCCCGGTTAAAGGAACTGGGCATCGAAAGATACCTGCAAACGAGGGGGTAGGACGGTGATCGAGCGGTACACCCTGCCTGAGATGGGCAGAGTATGGTCAGAGGAGAACAAGCTAGCCAACTGGCTTAAGATTGAAGTCTTAGCTTGCGAGGCGTGGGCTAAGCTAGGGCGGATTCCAGAGGAAGCTGTTGAAAATATCAAAGCAAAAGCCGCTTTCGATATACGTAGGGTAAGGGAGATCGAGAACGAGGTTAGGCACGATGTCATCGCCTTTTTGACCAGTGTGGCAGAGTACGTGGGAGAAGAGTCGAAGTACATACACCTGGGGCTTACTTCCTCGGATATTCTGGATACCGGGTTGGCTTTACAGATGCGGCAGGCAACGGACCTGATTCTTGAGAAAGTTGAGGGATTGACAAACGCCATTGGAAGGCAGGCCAAGAAGCACAAGTATACCTTGATGATGGGAAGGACGCACGGGGTTCATGCCGAGCCGATTACCTTCGGACTGAAAATGGCCTTGTGGTATACCGAGATGGAGCGCAATCGCCGGCGCGTAGAGCAGGCGCGAGAGGTGGTCAGTTATGGAAAAATCTCAGGGGCGGTTGGCACCTTTGCCAACGTCGACCCGGCGGTAGAGGATTATGTGTGTTCCAGCTTGGGGCTTAAACCTTGCCCGGTTTCGACCCAGGTTATCCAGAGGGACAGGCACGCAGAATTCATGGCCGCCCTGGCGGTAGTCGCCAGTTCGCTGGAAAAGATGGCGACCGAGGTCAGAAACCTCCAACGCACCGATATCTTGGAGGTGGAGGAACCTTTTTATTCCGGACAAAAAGGGTCTTCAGCCATGCCTCACAAGCGAAACCCCATGATGAGCGAGCGGGTGGCCGGGTTGGCTCGGGTCATTAGAGCAAATGCCCTCGCAGCTTTGGAGAACGTGGCTCTCTGGCACGAAAGGGACTTAACCCATTCCTCAGTGGAAAGGGTGATTATCCCCGACAGTTGCATTCTTCTGCATTACATCCTGGACAAGTTTACGAATGTGGTCGATGGATTGGTGGTCTATGAAGATAACATGCGGGTCAACCTGGAGAAAACGCTGGGACTGGTCTTTTCCCAGCGGGTAATGCTGGCTTTGATAGAAAAGGGGGTGCTCCGGGAAACGGCTTATCGCTGGGTTCAGCGGAACGCCATGCGAGCTTGGGCTGAAAAGGTCCCGTTGAAGCGACTGCTAGAAGAGGATGAAGAGATAAAGGCGAGACTTGAAGACAGCGAGTTGGAACAGCTGTTTGACTACTCATACCATACCAGGCATGTCGATGAGATATTCAGGCGATGCGGACTAGATTAGACTAGAACAGGAGTGATGAGGATGGAAAAACGAGAGTTGATTTACGAAGGCAAGGCCAAGAGGGTGTACTCCACCGACGATGAAAACCTCGTGGTGATAGAGTATAAGGATGATGCAACTGCTTTTGATGGCAAGAAAAAAGGCACTATAGAAAGCAAAGGCATCGTCAACAACCGGGTGACTTCGGTGTTGTTTAAGATTTTGGAAGATAACGGTATTCCTACTCACCTGGTCAAGCTGCTGGACGGGCGTAACATGCTGGCCAAGAAACTGAGCATAATCCCGGTGGAGGTAGTGGTACGCAACCGGATAGCCGGGAGCTTGGCTACTAGATTAGGGCTAGAAGAAGGAGCTCCTCTTCCCAATCCCATTCTCGAATTCTACTACAAATCGGACGAGCTGCACGACCCTATGGTGAACGAATACCACATTCTGACTATGGGGTGGGCCACGCCGGAGCAGTTGGCAGAGATGAAGGAAATGGCCCTCAAGATAAACTCGGTTTTGGTACCTTTTCTACGGGAGAGGAACTTGGAACTGGTTGACTTCAAACTCGAGTTCGGGGTTCACCAGGGCAAGGTAATACTGGGGGATGAGATTTCTCCTGATACCTGCCGCTTGTGGGATGTTCAAACCGGAGAGAAGCTGGATAAAGACCGTTTTCGCCGGGACCTGGGTAAAGAGCGCGAGGCGTATATAGAGGTGCTGCAGCGGATGGAAGGGGGTAGCCTTAATGTATAAGGGGAAAGTGCACGTAACTCTGAAAAAAGGGGTTTTGGATCCACAGGGAGATGCAGTTAAAAGGTCTTTTCACGTCCTAGGCTACAAGGGAGTTGATGATGTTCGGGTAGGCAAGTATATAGAGGTAAAATTAGACGAAAAGAGTAAGGAAGCGGCTTACCGCCTACTGGTGGAAATGTGCGACCGGCTTTTGGCCAACCCGGTCATCGAAGAGTACCAGGTAGAAGTGGTGGAGGTCGAGTGATATGAGGTTCGGCGTGGTTGTTTTTCCAGGCTCCAACTGCGACGCAGACTGTTACCATGTGGTAAAAGAGGTACTGGGAGAAGAGGTAGACTACATCTGGCATCGTGAGACCAGCGTGGCTGGCTTCGATGCTTTAATTCTTCCCGGAGGGTTTTCCTATGGTGACTATCTCCGAACCGGTGCTATTGCCAGCCTTTCCCCGATAATGCCGGCTTTAATCGAATTTGCCCAAAAAGGTGGATTGGTGATAGGCATATGCAACGGCTTTCAGATACTTCTGGAGGCAGGTCTTCTGCCTGGGGCTATGCTGAAAAATGACAGTCTCCAGTTCCGGTGCTTGCCGGTTAACCTGAGAGTTAAGGCAATCGATACTCCTTTCACCTGCCTTTTGCAGGAAGATCAAGTGCTGACGGTACCTATTGCCCACGGGGAAGGCAACTATTTCTGTGACGATGAGGTCCTGGAGGAATTACAGAGAAACCGCCAGATTGTGTTCACCTATTGCGATCGTGAAGGTAACGAAACCCGAAAAGCCAACCCCAACGGTTCAAAGGCCAACATAGCTGGAATAGTGAACCGGGAACGTAATGTCCTGGGCATGATGCCGCACCCGGAAAGGTGTGCTGAAACGATTCTCGGCGGGCGCGACGGCTATTACATACTCGCTTCCATGGTAAATTGGTTCAAGGGGGCTTGCAGGTGATGAAGGACAAGCCGGTGTGGCGAGAAATGGGACTGACTGATGAAGAATACGCTCAGATTAGGAACATTTTAGGCCGGGAGCCAAACTATCTCGAACTCGGTATGTTTGCCGTCATGTGGTCGGAACACTGCGGCTACAAGAACTCCCGGCCGGTCTTGAAGCTATTCCCTACTTCAGGTCCTCGGGTTATCCAGGGGCCTGGTGAAAACGCAGGGGTGGTGGACATCGGAGATAATCAAGCGCTGGTTTTCAAGATTGAGAGTCACAACCACCCTTCAGCTGTAGAGCCGTACCAGGGGGCAGCCACGGGAGTAGGCGGGATTGTACGCGACATTTTTACCATGGGGGCTCGCCCTATCGCTATTCTCGACTCGCTGCGGTTCGGCCCAATCGAGGACGAGCGAGTTAGATATCTTTTTTCGGGTGTGGTCTCCGGTATCGGAGGTTACGGGAATTGTTTAGGTATACCAACCGTAGCCGGGGAGGTTTATTTCGAAGAGAGCTACCAGGGCAACCCCCTGGTAAACGCCATGTGTGTGGGCTTGGCCAACATCGACGACATCGCTTTGGCCGTAGCCGGGGAGATAGGGAGCCCGTTGATGGTGGTCGGGGCTAAGACCGGCAGGGACGGCATTCACGGGGCAACCTTCGCTTCCGAGGAACTTTCGGAGGAATCTGCTGACAAGAGACCCTCGGTCCAGGTAGGAGACCCGTTTATGGAGAAACTTTTGATCGAGGCCTGCTTGGAAATCATCCGGGAAGACCTGGTTTTTGGAATGCAGGATTTGGGAGCGGCAGGACTGACCAGTGCGGTAGCCGAGATGGCGGGCAAAGGGGACCGGGGAGTAGAGATCGACGTTTTGCTGGTTCCGAGACGGGAAGAGGGCATGACCCCTTATGAGGTGATGCTTTCGGAATCTCAGGAACGGATGCTGATCTGTCCTAAACCAGGAAAGGAAGACCGGATTCGCGAGATATTTGACAAGTGGGGGTTGGATGCGGCGGTTATTGGAAGAGTGACAGGTGACGGGATCTTTAGGGTAAAGGAGGGAGACCAGGTAGCAGGGGAGGTGCCGGTAGCCGGACTGACCAAGATGTGCCCGGTCTATTACCGCCAGGCGGAAGAGCCCGACTACTACCGAGAAAAGAAGGCTTTTGATCCGATGAGCCTGCCTGAGCCTGAGGACTACAACCTTGCGTTAAAGCAACTACTCGCGTCTCCGAATATTGCCAACAAGGAGTGGGTATATACCCAGTACGACTACCAAGTTATGATCAACACGGCAATAGTACCTGGAAAAGCAGATGCCGCGGTAATGAGGGTCAAAGGTCATAAGAAAGGAGTGGCTCTCACCGCGGATGGCAACGGGCGCATGGTATTTTTAGACCCTTTCCGGGGCGGGATGCTGGCTGTGTGCGAAGCGGCCCAGAACCTGGCTTGTACAGGGGCCAAACCTTTGGCTTTGACCAATTGTTTGAACTTTGGTAACCCGGAAAAACCGCATGTTTTCTGGCAGTTTGAGCAGGCAGTAAAAGGCATGGCAGCTGCGGCCAAGGAGTTAGAGATACCGGTAGTGAGCGGAAACGTGAGTTTTTATAACGAGACTAACGGGGAAGCCATCTACCCTACTCCCGTAGTAGGGATGGTCGGCCTCATCGATGACATTGAAAAACGCACGGACATGGCTTTCAAAAACGATGACGACCTAATCCTGTTGATCGGAGGAATTAGAACTGAACTGGGTGGCAGCGAGTATTTGAAAGTTATGCACCGGTTAGTAGCAGGTGAGGTGCCTGAAGTAAATCTCGTCCGGGAAAAAGCCCTCATCGATTTCCTATTGGCTGTGATTAGGAGCGGGTGGGTGAATTCCTGCCACGATATTTCGGATGGAGGGCTAGCCGTAGCCTTGGCTGAAGGGGCCATCACCGGGGGGCTGGGGTTTACGGTACAACTCGACCCAGAATGGCGGCCGGACGCTGTCCTTTTCAGCGAGGCCCCGGGGCGGGCGGTGATAACCATCTCTTGGTTGCATTTCGATGATGTGCTGGCCGCAGCCAAGAGTCACGGGGTCGAAGCCAGGGTCATGGGCAAGGTGGGAGGAGATAGACTGCTCTTCCGGAAAGGGCAGCGAGAAGTAATAAACCTGGGTGTAGAGGAGGCAGCAGCGCTTTGGGAGGGAGCTATAAGATGTTTCATGAGTTAGACGACTGGATGAAAGAGGCTTGCGGGGTTTTCGGTATATACCTCAAGGATGGGGACAACACATCTACCGAAGCGGCCCGCATAACTTTCTACGGACTATACGCGCTTCAGCACCGGGGGCAGGAAAGCGCTGGCATTGCGGTTTCTAACGGCCAGGAGATTATTTTGCACAAAGCCATGGGGCTGGTCTCCGAAGTATTCTCCCCCGACGTGATAGCCAAGCTGGCGGGACACATCGCTATCGGCCATGTCCGCTATTCCACTACCGGGGAAAGCCACCTGTCAAACGCGCAACCGCTGGTTTTCCGCTACTTGAAAGGCATGGTGGCCCTGGGGCATAACGGCAATCTTGTGAACACCACCGAGTTGAGGACCCGACTGGCGACTCTGGGTTCGGTATTTCAGACCACAACCGACACGGAGGTAATAGCCAATCTAATAGCCCGTTATTCTCAGAATCCGCTGAAAGATGCTCTGGTTAAAGCCATGATCGACATAAAGGGAGCGTACTCGGTGGTTTTGGCTACCGAGGATCGGTTGGTAGGATTCAGGGATCCGATGGGCATCAGGCCACTCTGCTTGGGAGAACTGGAGGGTAACTATGTTCTTGCTTCCGAGTCTTGTGCTCTTGATACCGTAGGGGCCAAGTTCATCCGTGACATAGAACCTGGCGAGATAGTAATAATCGACAGCAATGGGTTGTCTTCACACAAGGCCCTGTATTCAACGAGAAGGGCTCACTGCATTTTCGAATACATTTATTTTGCCCGGCCTGACAGTACTATCGACGGGACAAACGTGAACCGGGCGCGGCGAGCCATGGGACGCCAGTTGGCCAGGGAAAACCGGGTTGAAGCTGATATCGTGATTTCCGTGCCTGATTCGGGGACATCTGCTGCCTTGGGCTACTCCAAGGAGTCGGGGATACCGTTCGAGGAAGGCCTGATGAAAAACCGGTATATTGGCAGGACTTTTATCCAGCCTACTCAGAAAATGCGGGATACGGGAGTGAGGCTAAAACTGAATCCTGTAGTAGAGACGGTGCGGGGCAAGCGGGTTATCCTGGTAGATGATTCGATTGTCAGGGGTACGACCAGCAAGAAGATAGTGAGTATGTTAAAAGGAGCAGGGGCCAAGGAGGTACACGTGGCGGTTGCTTCCCCGCCTACCATTTGTCCATGCTATTACGGTATCGATACCTCTCGCCGGGAAGAGTTGATAGCCGCGAAAATGAATGTAGAAGCCATTCGAGAGTTTATCGGAGCTGATAGCCTTCATTATATCAGTGTCGAAGGGATGTTTGAGGCTATAGAGAACAGCAGGGAGTCAATGTGTGCAGCCTGTTTCAATGGCGAATACCCGATACCGGTCGACGATTAAGATGAGGGGTGAGCTTATGTCGGACGGTTTTACTTATAAAAAGGCCGGGGTGGATTTAGAAGCAGCTGACCGGTCGGTAGAACTTATCCGGCCCTGGGTTAAAATGACCAACAGGCCGGAAGTATTAGCGGATATCGGGGCGTTTGCCGGGTTTTTTGCTCTTGATCTAGCCCGGTTCCCCGAACCGGTTCTGGTTTCCGGTACGGACGGGGTAGGAACCAAACTGCGTATTGCCCAGATGATGGGGATTCACGATACCGTCGGCATCGACTTGGTGGCGATGTGTGTTAACGACATCCTGGTCCACGGGGCTGAACCCCTGTTTTTCTTGGATTATGTAGCAGTAGGCAAACTGGTTCCAGAAGTTGTCGAAGCCTTGGTCAAAGGGGTGGCCCAGGGTTGTGTTGAGGCCGGGTGTGCCCTGGTCGGCGGGGAAACGGCAGAAATGCCGGGAATGTACGGGGAGGATGAGTACGACCTGGCCGGGTTCGCGGTAGGGGTAGTTAATCGTCCCCGGTTGATAGACGGGAGTCGGGTTGGTGGTTCGCAGGTTGTTATCGGGTTGCCTTCATCCGGCCTGCACTCAAATGGTTATTCTTTAGCGAGGAAAGTGCTTATCGAAAAGGCCAAATTCGGTTTGGACCAAGAAGTTGAGATTTTAGGGAAAACGCTGGGGGAGGAACTTCTGACCCCCACGCGCATTTACGTTCGCAGTATCCTCAGGCTCATGTCAGAAGTGGATGTAAAAGGCATGGCCCATATTACCGGGGGCGGGATTCCGGGGAATCTCAAACGTATTCTCCCCGAGGGATGGGGGGCACTTATCGACAAGAGCAAACTGCCGGTTTTGCCGGTTTTTCGGTTGATACAAGAAACCGGTAACGTGGATGAAGAAGAGATGTATCGCGCATTCAACATGGGGATAGGTTTTGTACTGATAGTAGATGAAGCTGAAATTGATCAAACTGTTAGCTTGTTGCAGTCAGAGGGAGAAAAACCTATAGTAATAGGTAAGATTATTCCCGGAATCGAAGGGGTAGTAATAAAATGACGATTTCTCACAATTTGATGACAACCCGTAATTCTCAGGAACCCAAATTACGTCTGGCGGTTTTGGCTTCAGGTCGGGGAAGCAATTTTGAAGCCATTTGCCAAGCTGTTGACGAAGGCAGGTTGCACGGCCAGGTCGTGTTGCTGATAAGCGATAACGAGAATGCTCAGGCCTTGGAACGGGCTCGCAAACGGGGCATTAAAGCTTTGTACATAAATCCTCAAAGTTTCGCTTCGCGTATTGAATACGAAAAAGCCTTGGTTCGAGCGTGTCAGGAGGTTGAGGCTGACATAGTGGCTCTTGCCGGGTACATGCGGTTGTTGGGCAAGACTTTTTTAAACGAGTATCACCTGAAGACGGTAAACATCCATCCCGCTCTATTACCTGCTTTTCCCGGACTTCACGCCCAAAAACAGGCCTTAGACTACGGCGTCCGCTTCAGCGGGTGTACTGTGCACTTCGTTGACGAGGGAGTCGATACCGGCCCTATTATTCTCCAAGCCGTGGTTCCGGTGTACTTCGACGACACGGTAGAGACTTTGGAGGCCCGCATTTTGAAGGAAGAACACCGTATATATCCTAAGGCTTTACAACTCATCGCAGAAGGAAGGGTGGTCGTAGAAGGCAGGCGGGTTCGGATCATCGGGGACGAGCACGGGGATCAGGATACGCAGCCGTGAGGTTATGAGTACAAGGAGGCAGAGAGAATGGCTAAAAGAGCATTGATAAGCGTTTCCAACAAAGACGGGGTGGTAGAGTTCGCCCGGGGGTTGGAGGAGCTGGGATACGAAATAGTGTCGACCGGAGGAACTTACGATACCCTGGTGCAGGCGGGTATCAAGGTGGTAAAGGTGGCCGAAGTTACCGGATTTCCAGAGATTCTTGATGGCAGGGTAAAGACATTACACCCGGCAGTGCACGGGGGTATCCTGGCGAAAAGGAGCCCCGATCACCTTGAACAATTACAAATGCACGGAATTCAAACCATCGATATCGTAGCGGTGAACCTATATCCTTTTCAGGAAACGGTCTTGCGCCCAGGAGTAACCCTGGAAGAGGCTATTGAAAACATCGATATCGGCGGGCCTGCCATGATACGGGCTGCGGCCAAGAACTACCGGTATGTGATAGTTGTGGTTAGGCCAGAAGACTACGGCCGGGTTTTAGACGAGCTTAAGGGGAAAGGCGACTTAGACGAACAGCATCGTTTAAGATTGGCGTTCGCGGCATTCAGCCACACTGCCGCTTACGATGCTATGGTGTCTTCGTACCTGGCTGGGCTTCTAGGGATTGGATTCCCGGAAGAGGTTGCCTTCGCAGGAGAAAAGGTCTACGAGTTGCGCTACGGAGAAAACCCGCACCAAAAGGCTGCTTTCTACAGGTACTATCTCCAGGGTGACGGGTTACCCAATGCCCAGCAGCTAAATGGTAAAGAACTTTCTTATAACAACATCATCGATGCTCAGGCAGCCGTGGCTTTGGTCAGAGAGTTTGACAAGCCGGCATGCGTGATTATCAAGCACACGAATCCTTGCGGAACCGCGGTAGCCGATGACCTTGTTTCTGCCTATGAGAAGGCTTTTGCGGCCGATCCGGTGTCTGCATTCGGTGGCATAATCGCTTTCAACCGGGTGGTTGATGCGGATACCGCCAAAAAGGTGGCAGAACCCTTTATGGAGGTGGTTGTAGCCCCTGGTTATGACGAAGAAGCTCTGGAGATTCTGAGGAGAAAGAAGAATTTGCGGGTTCTGGCCTTGCCGGTAGAGGTCCAGTCTGGACTGGAAGTCAAATCGATAGAAGGCGGGTTCGTCGTACAAGAAGCGGATAGACACGAACTTCTGCCTGCAGAGCTCACCGTCGTGACAGACCGGGTCCCTACACCGGAAGAAATGGAGAATTTGTTGTTTGCTTGGAAAGTGGTAAAACACGTCAAATCTAACGCGATTGTAGTGGCCAAAGACGGGTTGACTCTGGGGGTCGGAGCTGGCCAGATGAACCGGGTAGGAGCAGCTCGCCTGGCTTTAGAACAAGCCGGGGAAAGGGCGAAGGGGGCGGTTTTGGCCTCGGATGCGTTCTTCCCGTTTAAGGATACGGTGGAGCTGGCAGCCCAGTATGGTATTACCGCTATCATTCAGCCAGGTGGGTCCATACGCGATCAGGAAAGTATAGAGGAGTGCAACCGCCACGGGATAGCCATGGTTTTCACTGGCGTACGGCACTTCAAGCATTAGAATTAGTCAGGATATAATAGGCTCATCAAGCGGGAAAAGAGGGTAAGGTATGGGGAAAAAGGTTTTGGTAGTAGGGTCAGGGGGCAGGGAACATGCCCTGGTATGGAAACTGGCATTAAGCCCCGACGTAGAGAAGATATACGCGGCACCCGGCAATGCTGGTATAGCCGAGCAGGCCGAATGTGTCGCCATAAACCCTACTGATATTAGAGGGTTGATGCAGTTTGTCCTGGAAAAAGGGATTGACCTTACTGTTGTGGGGCCGGAAGCCCCGTTGATGGCAGGGATAGTAGATGCTTTTCAGGCTGAAGGGTTGAAAGTGTTTGGTCCTTCAACCCGGGCAGCCAGGATCGAGGGAAGCAAGGTATTTAGCAAGAATCTCATGCATAAGTACGGAGTTCCTACCGCCGAATACCGCGTGTTTGAGCGGATAGAAGAAGCCGCAGCTTATACCCGTGATCGGATGAAAGAGCCTGGGCTTCGACTGGTAGTGAAAGCAGACGGTTTGGCGGCTGGCAAGGGAGTAGTGGTAGCTGAAAATCAGGAAGAAGCTCTCGAGGCTTTAGAACAGGCTATGGTGCACAAGGTCTTCGGATCGGCGGGAGACAGGGTTGTAGTAGAAGAGTGTCTCTATGGAGAAGAAGTCAGTGTGTTCGCGCTGGTGGATGGGGAAGAAGTGGTTTTCCTGGCTGCTGCTCAAGACCACAAGCGGGTTTTTGACCACGATCAGGGGCCTAATACTGGCGGGATGGGCGCCTATTCTCCGGCTCCGGTATACACTCCTGAACTGCATCGGGTGGTCATGCGTGACATCCTGGTTCCCACAGCCAGGGCTATGGTGGCGGAGGGCATCCCATATAGGGGGGTGCTGTACGCTGGGCTTATGGTAACCGACCGAGGACCTATGGTGCTGGAATTCAACGCCCGGTTCGGTGACCCAGAGACACAGGTAGTGATTCCTTTAATGGACACAGATATTTTCCCGGCTCTAGAAGCTGTGGCTACGGGCAACCTCAAACAGGCTGAGGTGACATTTAGCGATGAGGCTTGTGTATGTGTGGTTCTGGCCTCTGCCGGATACCCCGGAAGCTATGCCCGAGGGCACGAGATAACAGGGCTCCAGGAGCTGTCTCCTGACATATTGGTGTTTCACGCCGGTACTGCCAAAACCGCCGACGGCCGGCTAGTTACGGACGGCGGGCGGGTTTTGGGTATCGTGGCCAGGCGGCCCGACATCAAGTCTGCCATAGACCAGGTTTATAAAGAAATTCCTAAAGTGCATTTTGAGGGTGTCCATTACCGGCGCGACATAGGGTACAGAGCCTTGAAGCGTTGAGGTGCATGAAGTGAAGAACATGGCAAGAGAACCATCACCTGTTCTGTTCTTGCTTTTATTGGCAGTAGTGATAGCGCTGTGTATCTACACCCCTACTCGCTTTTTCATAAAGTTTACGGTTTTGTTTGGCCTGCCTTTTCTCTTGCTTCTGGCATGGTGGCGCCGGTTGAAGAGGTTTAGCCCGGCGTGGATTTTGGCAAGCCTGGGGATGATAGTTTTGCTAACCGTTTACGGCCTCGAGATGGCAGAGTTCCCGCAGAAACTCAGGGTGAAAGAGATAACCATGCAGGGCGATGTCTTGTTAGCTCAGGGCAAATATGATGAAGCGGTTGCCAAGTACAAGGAGATGGAGAAAATCGATCCCGAGAAAGCTAGGGAGAAAATGGCGGTAGCCTTGCAGCAGAAACGGTACAGAGAGGACTACCTGAAGGCGAAGAAGCTGGTGGAGCAAGGAAAGAAAGAAGAAGCCAAACGCCTGTTGAGTTCCATACCTTCTACTGCTCGGGTCCACTCTGAGGCTCGGGATCTCTTAAGGCGGCTGGAGGAGGAACCTTAGTTGCGAAAAAATGGTTTGATTACTTTGGAGGCTATTAAAAACAATACGGTTGTCAACGAATACATGGCCCGGGGCAACGAATTTATTGGCAACATTGGGGCCATAGAGCATAACCAGAAACATGCGGAATTGGTTTCGTTTCTGAGTTACGATATACTGAACTCTTTAGGCTATTCACAGCGGGAAGCGGAACTGGCCGCTATTGCCGGCTATCTTCATGATATAGGCAACCTGGTTAACAGGTATTCTCATGGATTGTCTGGAGCTATCATGGTTCTAGAGGTATTGATGGGAATGAATATGGATCCAGAGGAAATAGCAGTAATCCTGGCAGCCATCGGCAACCACGAGGAACATGCCGACGGCCAGTCGGTTAACCCGGTGGCAGCAGCAGTGATACTGGCTGACAAGTCGGACGTGCACCAAACCCGGGTACGCAAGCGGGAGTCGTCGTGCTTTACCATCCGGGACCGGGTCAATTATGCGGCCAAGGAATCGGCTCTTCTGGTCGATGACGAGAAAAAAGTCATTACTCTAAGGCTTAGGATCGATACCGGAACCTGCTCGGTTATGGAATACTTTGAGATATTCTTGACCAAGATGCTGATGTGCAAACGGGCGGCCGAGTTTCTCGGCTGCCAGTTTGAACTTCTTATAAACGACGTTAAGCTGTTGTAGTCAGGTTTGGGCTCTTTTGTGCATGGTTTTATGTTTATAACTATGTTTTAAGGGGGAGTACTCATGTATGAGCCGAATTGGAGAGACGACCAGACCGACCAACTGGTTAAAGCCTTAGTAGCCTTAAAAAACGAAGACGAGGGCTACCGGCTGCTGGATGACCTGTGCACAGTTTCAGAAATAAAGGCTATGGCTCAGAGGCTGCAGGTGGCCCGGATGCTCAAGGAGCACCATACTTATAACGGCATTGCCGAACAAACCGGGGCCAGCACCGCTACCATCAGCCGGGTGAAAAGATACCTGTACTACGGGGCTAACGGCTACCAGCTCATTTTACAAAGGTTGAAGGAGCAGAATGATTAAATGAAGGCTAAAGAGATCCCTCCAGGTTTCAAGGATCACGTTCCCCGAGAGGCCAAACTGAAAAGAATAATCGAGAAAAAGGCAGCAGACCTTTTTGCCTCCTGGGGTTATCAGGAGGTAATTACTCCTACGGTAGAATATTTGGAAGTCATACAAGTTGCTGATATGAACGTGGATCAGCAAGAGCTTTTTTTGTTCCAAAACCGGGACGGCCGACTTTTGGCCTTGCGCCCGGATATGACTATTCCCATAGCCCGGATGGCTTCGACCAAGCTGCGAAAAGATCCGTTGCCGCTACGTCTCTTCTACCGGGCCAATGTTTTTCGTCACAGCCTTTCTCAACATGGCAAGTACAATGAGTTCTGGCAGATAGGGGTAGAGATGCTGGGAGCAGGAGGGGAAAGGGCAGACGCGGAAGTAATTGCCCTGGCAGTCGAGCTAATGACTTGCTTGGGGGTGGAAGAGTTCCAGTTGAGCTTGAACAACGTCAAGATATTCAACCAGCTATTGCGAAAAAGTGGGCTCGCTCATGAAGACGAGAATGAGATTAAGAGACTGGTCATGAACAAGGACTTGGTCGGGCTTGAAAGGAAGCTATCGGATCTGCACTTGGACAGCAAGTTGAAGGAAACATTTATAGAGCTGCCGGTATTAAACGGGGGCCTGGAAATCCTGGAACGTTTACCGGATTTTTCGGAGTGGCCGGAAGTGATGGCCGGGGTCGAGGAGCTCAAGGTTTTGTTCCGGGCTCTGCGGGCTTTTGGCGTTGAAGACCGGGTGGTAATCGACCTGGGTGTACTGAGGGGGCTGGATTACTATACCGGGGTGGTTTTTGAAGGTTATTCATCGAACCTGGGGTATCCTTTGTTGGGAGGCGGGAGATACGATAATGTAATGGGACGCTACGGTTGGCCTAATCCAGCTACTGGCTTCGCCGTGGGGGTAGAGAGGGTGCTCTTGGCCCTGGGGTCAATGTCTGCACCAACAGAGCCTTGTTGTCTGGTGGCAGGCAGCGATCTGACAAAGGTGGCCGAGACTGCTCGCCGGTTGAGGAAGGAAGGGCGGGTTGTCTGTCTCGATGTCCACGGCCGGTCTCGAGATGAAGTCGAGGCCCAAGGCCGTCAGCGCGGCTGGGAACTGGTATGGGTCGATGATAAGTAGGGTGAAGAGGAGAATGAGATGTTAGCCGATACCGTGACTTTTGCCTTGCCTAAAGGGCGATTGATTGAACCAAGTCTTAACTTGCTGGCTGATCTAGGCCTTCCGACTTTTGACATCAAGGAGGACTCGCGCAGTCTTCTGTTCGAGTTTTCGGAGCAGGGCCTGCGCTATATAATATGTCGTCCAACCGACGTTCCCGCATATGTCGAACATGGGGCCGCTGATTTGGGTATTGTGGGGAAGGATATAATAGTGGAACAGGGCAAAGACGTGTTTGAGATGGTAGACCTAGGGTTCGGGTATTGCCGTTTTGTGGTTGCGGTCCCGGCCCAAATGAAGGATATCAGCTTGGAAGAGTTGAGTTACCGCCGGGTGGCTACTAAGTTTCCCAACGTGGCTGCCGAGTTTTTTCGGCAGCAGGGCCTACAGGTCGACATCATAAAGCTCCACGGAAACATCGAGTTGGCACCCCTTATGGGCATTTCAGATATGATCGTGGATATCGTTTCCACTGGCAGGACTCTGGCTGAGAATAACCTGGTGGAACTGGTCCAGATAATGGAGTCCACGGCCCGCTTGATCGTGAACCGGATAAGCTACAGAGTTAAGTACCATAAGCTGCAACCCCTCATCGACAGGATAAGATACCTGGTAAAGAACAGAGAGGTGAGACAATGATTATCAGGAGAATGAAAGCAGGAACCGCAGATTTGGAGGAATTCCTGCGGGTTCCGTATTCCGGGTTACAGGAGCTGGAAACACGGGTAGCTTACATCGCGAAAGAAGTGAAAACCCGTGGAGACGAAGCGGTCTATGAGTTTACGCGCAGGTTTGACAGGGCTGACATAGGACCTCACAACTTTAGGGTTGATGAAAGGGAGATAATCGAGGCTTACAAGGCCGTAGGCGAGGAGTACATTTCTGCCTTGCGGGCGGCAATTGCTAACATTAGGGCATTTCACCGCAGGCAGTTACATAACTCTTGGATGGAACCGGACGAAACCGGCAACATCTTGGGGATGATTTACCGACCTTTAGATCGCGTAGGCATATACGTTCCCGGGGGAACAGCGGCTTATCCTTCGTCTGTTCTCATGAACGCAATTCCAGCCCAGGTGGCGGGGGTAAGAGAGATAGTCATGGTGACACCGCCGGCAGCGGACGGGCGGGTTAACCCTTACACTCTGGTGGCGGCAGCGGAGCTGGGGGTCAAAGAGATTTACAAGATGGGTGGAGCCCAAGCCGTTTTTGCCTTAGCTTGGGGAACGGAAACTGTACCGAAGGTGGATAAGATTACCGGTCCTGGCAACATATATGTGACCTTGGCTAAGAAAATGGTGTACGGAGATGTCGATATCGATATGCTGGCGGGTCCCAGCGAGATATTGATAATCGCAGACGACAAGGCGGAACCTGCCTACGTGGCTGCTGACCTGATGTCCCAGGCTGAACACGATGTTCTGGCCCGATCCATGCTTGTTACGGACAGCGAAGAGCTGGTGGATGAGGTGGAAAGGGAAATTGGGCGGCAGTTGGCTTCGCTGTCCCGCCGTGACATAATAGAAAGGTCTTTACAGGAACAGGGTGCGGTTATAATCGTAAAGGACATGAGAGAAGCCTGCGAAGTGGCGAACCGGGTGGCACCGGAACACCTGGAGTTGATGGTTGAGCATCCCTTCGAATGGTTAGGGTATATTAAGAATGCGGGAGCCGTATTCTTGGGCAGGTACACCCCGGAACCGGTCGGCGACTACTATGCTGGACCTAATCACATCCTTCCCACTGGTGGTACCGCGCGTTTCTATTCGCCGGTGACGGTAGATACTTTCTTGAAGAAAACCAGTGTGCTTTACTATTCCGAGACCGGTTTGGCAAAGGCCCGGCAGGATATTGTAACTTTGGCCGAGATTGAAGGCCTGACTGCCCATGCCAATTCGGTCAGGATACGAAGGGAGGATACCGTCGAGTGAGTGATGAAATAAGGAGTGCCGAAATCCACCGCAAAACCACCGAAACCGAGATTCTTTTACGAATGGAGCTGGACGGCACCGGGAGTTACCAGATAGACACGGAAATGCCTTTTTTAGGGCACATGTTGGCCCTGTTTTCTATGCACAGTTTGTGCAATCTCAAGGTATGGGCCCGAGGCGACACCGAGGTTGATGATCATCATACGGTAGAAGACATCGGCCTGTGTTTCGGACTGGCTTTGAAGCAGGCCATCGGGGACAAGAAGGGGTTACGCCGTTACGGTTCGGCTACCATACCGATGGATGAAGCCTTGGCCCGGGTGGTAGTTGACCTTTCCGGTCGCCCCTACCTTTCTTATCACGTGCCGGTGCCGGGGGAACGGGTTGGCACCTTCGCCACTGAACTGGTGGAGGAGTTCTTCCGGGCGGTGGTAAACAGCGCCGGGATAACCCTGCACATAGACCTGATCCGGGGAAGCAACAGCCATCATATCCTGGAAGCAGTCTTTAAGGCGTTTGCCCGCGCCTTGAAGGAAGCGATAGAGTACGAACCCCGGGTCGAAGGGGTTTGGTCGACTAAAGGTAAGCTTTAAGGCTTCTAGACTCATTCAGGGGAAAGGGGAAGTTACTTGATAGCGGTCATAGACTACGGGATGGGCAACTTGCGCAGCGTTCACAAAGCCTTGGAGAAACTGGGGTTTGCGGTGGAGGTCACGTCTGACCCGGATAAGGTGGTTCAAGCCGAAAGGGTAGTGCTGCCCGGAGTAGGGGCGTTTGCCGATGCTGCCAGGAACCTGAGAAGTTCGGGTATGAATGAGGCTATTTCCGAGGTCGTGAGGGCAGGCAAGCCTTTTTTGGGCATCTGTTTGGGCCTGCAGCTTCTGTTTTCGGAAAGCGAAGAAGACGGTCTTCACCGGGGCTTGGATATAATCCCCGGGCGGGTTACGCGTCTGCCGTCCATCGAGAAGGTGCCGCATATGGGCTGGAACCAGGTGTCGTATTGTCAGAAGGTTCCGCTGTTCGACGGGATTCCTGACCAGTCTTATTTTTATTTCGTTCACTCGTATTACGTGGTGCCTTATGATGAGAAAGTCAAAGCGGCCACCAGCGACCATGGCATCACTTTCACCTGCGCGGTTGTAGACGGTAACGTTTTTGCGACCCAGTTTCACCCTGAGAAATCCAGCACCCTGGGGCTGAAGCTGCTAAAGAATTTTGGAGAGTGGCGGCCATGATTATTTTCCCGGCCATAGATATCAGGGAAGGACGCTGCGTGCGCCTGGTCCAGGGTAAAAGGGAGAACGAAATCGTTTATTCGAGCGAGCCGGCACGGGTTGCGCGGTCTTTCCAAGAGTTGGGAGCCCGCTGGTTACACGTGGTGGACCTGGACGGCGCTTTTGCCGGTGGCCCGCGCAACTTGGAAGTGATCGAAGAGATAGCGCACTCAGTCGAGATTCCTTTTCAGGTGGGCGGCGGCTTGCGTAGCCTCGAGGATGTTGAACAGGTCCTGGCCGTGGGGGCGGCCCGGGTTGTAATTGGGACCAAGGCGGTAGAGAGTCCTAGTTTCGCTCAGGAATTGTTGGAGCGTTTTGGACCGGAAAGGATTGTGCTGGGGCTTGATGCCCGCGATGGTATGGTTGCGGTTAAGGGTTGGGTGGAAGTGGCAAAGGTGAAGGCTGTAGATCTTGCTCGGTCTATGAAAGAACTGGGAATCGTCCGGGCAGTTTACACCGATGTGACCAAGGATGGTTTGTTACAGGGACCTAATTTCGAGGCCACAGAGGAGATTGCCCGGAATTCCGGCTTACGCATCATAGCATCGGGGGGAGTCTCAAGCCTGGAAGATGTTGAGAAGCTTTTAACACTGGAGGAGCTAGGCGTTGAAGGAGTCATAATCGGTAAAGCCATTTATGATGGTACTATTGACCTGAGAAAGGCTTTAAGCTTGGTCGAGGAGTAGAGGACTAGATAGTATTAAAGAAGTACTACTACTGGCCGCATGAGAAGAAGCATAGGGAGTGGGGATGAATGCTGGCCAAAAGAATAATTCCTTGCTTGGACGTTCACGAAGGCCGGGTTGTAAAGGGCGTGAATTTCTTGAATCTGAAAGATGCCGGAGATCCAGTGGAATTGGCGGCTTTTTACGACCGAGAAGGGGCCGATGAACTGGTGTTTCTGGATATCAGTGCTTCTTATGAAGGCAGGAAGACAATGGTGGAAGTGGTTAGGAGGACTGCGGAAAACGTGTTCATACCGTTTACCGTAGGCGGTGGCATAAGAACCCCTGAGGATATCCGGGTAATGCTAAACGCGGGGGCGGACAAGGTATCTATCAATACTGCTGCGGTGAAATCCCCGTCTTTGGTTATGGAGAGCGCGAAAAAATATGGGAGCCAGTGCATCGTGGTGGCTATTGATGCTCGCGAAGCAGGGCCCGGACAGTGGGAAGTCTGCATAAACGGGGGACGCACTCCTACGGGCATCGATGCTGTGTGGTGGGCGCAGAGGGTGGAGTCTTTGGGTGCAGGGGAGATACTCCTTACGAGCATGGACAAGGATGGTACCCGCGACGGGTACGATATTGAATTGACGAGAGCGGTGAGCGAAGCGGTAAAGATACCGGTCATCGCCTCCGGAGGTGCTGGGAACCTGGAACACTTGGCAGAGGCGATTCTTGAAGGGAAAGCCGATGCTGTTTTATGCGCTTCCATCTTTCATTACCGCGAGTACACGGTGAAGCAAGCTAAAGAGTACCTGGAGGCTAAGGGAGTGGTGGTTAGACGATGAGTAGAGGCTTTATAGAACAGCTGAAATTTGATGAAAAGGGATTAATCCCGGCCATAATACAGGACGAAAAGACCCAGCAGGTGCTGATGCTGGCTTACATGAACCGGGAGTCTTTGCTCAAGACTCTGGAAAGCGGGTATACCTGGTTTTATTCCCGCAGCCGCCAGTGCCTTTGGATGAAAGGAGAAACCTCGGGGAATGTCCAGAGGGTAAAAAATATCGCCTATGACTGCGACCAGGACTCGCTTTTGATTACGGTGGACCAAGAGGGTGCTGCCTGCCACACCGGGCACTATTCCTGTTTTTACCGGGATTGGGATGGAACCCTTGTTTCACCACGGTTGTTCGACCCGGAAGAGGTTTACCCGCGGCGGCCTGGAACCCCCTCCATCTTGTTTGAACTTTACGAGGTGATACAAGCCAGGCAAAGACTTAGACCCGAAGGTTCCTACACCTCGTATCTTTTCAATGAGGGTCAGGACAAGATTTTAAAAAAGGTGGGGGAAGAAAGCGCGGAGGTAGTCATCGCTTCTAAGAACAACTCGGAGGAGCAACTGGTATACGAGCTGGCGGATCTCATGTATCATCTTTTGGTGTTGATGGTCTACCACGGTGTTGAGCTAAAGGATGTTTTTGCCGAACTACGCTCTCGTCGCTGAAAAAGCGTTTACCGGTCAGGCACAGGTTAAATGAACGGGCTTGGTGTATAGATGTAGGAGGCACAACACTGGTCCCTAATTGATCTGGGAGTATAGACCGGTTTTTGTTTTTATGATTTGCCTATGGGGAATGAGGTCGATGAAGCTAGTGGAAGGATTAAACCAAGAGCAGAAGGAAGCGGTTTTACATGTGGATGGTCCGTGTTTGGTTCTGGCAGGAGCAGGCAGCGGGAAGACCCGGGTACTAACGACCCGCCTGGCTTATTTGTGTCATACAGGTATTCGTCCCAGGAACATCCTAGCCATAACTTTTACCAACAAGGCCGCCCGCGAAATGAAAGAACGGGTAGAACGATTGATTCCGGGTTTTACCGGCCAGTGGATACAAACATTTCACGCTACCTGCTACCGTATCCTGCGTCAGGAGATAGACCGCCTGGGTTACAGCCGGGATTTCAGCATTGTGGACGAGGCCGAACAGAGAGCTTTGGTCAAGGAGTGTTTACAAGACCTGAATGAATACCGAATCAAGCCGGAAGTAATAGCCTATTTTATAAATCAAGCCAAAAACAGCCTGGCCTCGGAAAAAAAGGATCTCGGAAGTTCGACCTTGCCAGTTAATCTGAGGGAAGTTTACCAAAAGGCCTTTCGCCTTTACCAGGCCCGGTTGAAGGCCATGAACGGCCTTGACTTCGAGGACTTAATTTTATTGACCATACGCCTATTTCGGGAAAACGAGGACGTGCTGGGTAAATACCGGGATCGGTTCAAGTACATAATGATCGACGAATACCAGGATACAAATTATGCGCAGTACGTTTTAAGTCATACCCTGGCGCAAGAACACCGTAACCTCTTCATAGTAGGGGACCCGGACCAATCCATTTACAGTTGGAGAGGGGCCGAACCGGAAAATATCAAGCGATTTTTGAGGGATTATCCGGAGGCCAGAATCATCAAGCTGGAAAAAAACTACCGGTCTACCAAGGTTATATTGGACGCAGCCAATGCGGTCATAAGACATAACTGCGAACGCGAAGAAAAGGTGCTGAAAACCGATAATCCCGTCGGGGAGAAGTTGAGGCGTTTTCGGGCTGTAGATGGCCAGGAGGAAGCACAGTTCGTTGCCGAAACTATTGCGGAGTTGGTCCGGCAGGGGTACCGTTACCGGGATATGGCTATTTTTTACCGCACCCATGCTCAGTCCCGCTACCTGGAAGACGTTTTAAAAAGAAGGCTGGTGCCTTACTATATTGTAGGCGCCCGCAGCTTCTACCAGCGAAAAGAAGTTAGGGATGTACTGGCCTACCTGAAACTGGCAGTAAACCCTTTTGACACGCTGAGTTTTAGGCGCGTCATCAATCTTCCCCGCCGGGGGGTTGGGGACGTCACCCTGAAGAGGATAGAAGAATTTGCTGCTGCTTCTGCCTTACCGGTTTTGGAAGCCCTTGCTAATCCTGCGGATATTCCGGGGATTTCGCGCCGGGTAGCTGAGGCCTTGGAGGAGTTCTACGGGCTAATCAAGTTTGTGCAGGTTTTGGGAGAAAACGAGCCGGTAATGGCAGTTTTAGAACAGCTCCTGGAATCATCAGGATATGTCGAAGACATTTGTCGAAGGGATCCGCTGGGGGCAGAGGAGAGGATAGAAAACCTGCGCGAGCTGAAATCGGTAGCCTTAGAATTCGACCGAACGCGGGGTGGAAACCTGGGAGAGTTTTTAGCCGAGGTTTCTCTTGTTCAGGATACAGATACGACGGATGTTTCCGATGCGGTGGCGATGATGACGTTCCACAGTGCCAAAGGTCTCGAATTTCCGGTGGTTTTCATGACCGGGATGGAAGAAGGTATTTTCCCCTCGGCTAAAGCGGAAACCGAAGCCGAGATCGAAGAGGAACGGAGGCTGTGTTATGTCGGTATCACCAGGGCTAAGGAAAGGTTGTTCTTGAGCAACGCGTTCAGCCGCGTTTTGTGGGGTTATGAGATGCGAAACCTGCCTTCCCGTTTCCTTGGCGAGATACCTAGAGGGCTTTTCATTTCAGACCATGCTGCGGACCCCGGGTTTACGGAGATACTCCCGGAAACCACAGACCCAAAGCTGGAGTTGGCCCCGGGAGACGTGGTAGAGCACCGTAAGTTTGGGCAAGGTATAGTGATTGATGTGTTGGAGGACGGGGAGATAGCCATAGTCGACTTTGTCGTAGCTGGGACCAAGATGTTGAGGACCGATATAGCACCTATGGTGAAGGTAGAGGGATCTGACGGTTGGTGATAGACTGTAGCAGACTGTGACAGCATCCTCAGGATGGTGTAGTGCAGAGGAACTTTGGCTAGGAGGGACAGGTGTGGAAACCCCTAGGGAAAGAGCCGAAAAGTTGCGGGAAGAGATTCGAAAGCACGACTATCACTATTACGTGTTGGATCAGCCCTTAATCAGTGACGCTGAGTATGACCGTTTGTTCCGGGAGTTGGTCGAGCTCGAACAGGCTTATCCGGACCTCGTTACCCCTGATTCTCCCACCCAGCGGGTAGGCGGAGAGGTGCTCAAAGGGTTCACGCCGGTTCAGCACCGGGTACCTCTATTGAGCTTGGACAATGCTTTCAATGAAAGGGAACTGCGGGATTTTAACCGGCGCTTGAAGGAAAGACTGGGGGATGAGGCTGTTGCCTACGTCTGTGAATTGAAGATCGACGGGGTGTCGATAGCTTTGGTATACCAGGACGGGGTCTTGATGAGCGGTGCTACTCGTGGAGACGGGATTGTAGGGGAAGATGTTACGGCCAACATCCGCACCATAAAGTCCTTGCCGTTGCGGCTGACTTATCCTTTGCCGCGGGTGGAGGTGCGGGGAGAAGTATACATGCCGAAAGAGGCTTTTGCTCGCTTGAACCGGGAACGGGAGGACAGGGGGGAAAAGACTTTTGCTAATCCCCGTAACGCGGCGGCAGGATCCATCCGGCAACTTGACCCGAAAGTGACCGCTGGGCGCACCTTGGGTCTTCTGGTTTATGATATCTTACACTTGGAAGGGAAAGAAATAGACAGCCAGCGGGAAACGTTAGAGTTTCTGTCCGAGTTGGGTTTCCCGGTAGACAGAAACTTCCGCTGGTGTGCTTCTCTGGACGAGGTATTGGAATACTGTGAGGAATGGCAAGGGAGAAGGCACGAACTTCCGTACGAAATAGATGGAGTAGTGGTCAAACTTAATTCGCTGCCGGCGAGACAGCTTTTGGGAGCAACTGCCAAAAGCCCGCGCTGGGC
The DNA here is from genome assembly GCF_000092405.1 of Syntrophothermus lipocalidus DSM 12680. Taxonomy (NCBI): domain Bacteria; kingdom Bacillati; phylum Bacillota; class Clostridia; order Eubacteriales; family Syntrophomonadaceae; genus Syntrophothermus; species Syntrophothermus lipocalidus. The sequence goes on from NC_014220.1 coordinate 644,763, forward strand.
CATAGCCTATAAGTTTCCGGCCGAAGAAAAAGAGACAAAGATCGTTGCCATCGAGCTCAACGTCGGGCGCACCGGGGTGATAACTCCCACCGCGGTCATGGAGCCGGTCAGCCTGGCGGGTACTACGGTGAGCAGGGCGAGTTTACACAATTACGACCTGATTCGTGAAAAAGATATCCGCGTAGGCGATATGGTGGTGGTTCATAAAGCCGGGGATATCATACCTGAGGTGGTAAGATCACTACCGGAGAAACGGACCGGCAAAGAGATCGAATTCAAGATGCCGGACAAGTGCCCAGCCTGCGGTTCGCGGGTGGTCAGGTTCTCGGGAGAGGTTGCATATCGTTGCGACAACATAAACTGCCCGGCCCGTTTGAAGGAGAGCCTGATCTTTTTTGCTTCGCGGGAAGCTATGGACATCGAGGGCTTGGGGCCTGCCTTAGTGGAACAGCTAGTAGACAGGGGAATGGTGAGCAATGTAGCTGACCTGTACTATCTTAGAGCCGAAGAGCTGGCAGGTTTGGAAAGGATGGGACAGAAATCGGCCGCCAACTTGATTAGGGCTCTGGAGCAGAGCAAAGGGCGCCCGCTGCATCGGTTGCTGAACGCCCTCGGCATCCGTTACGTAGGGCTCAAGACGGCGAGGATACTGGCGGAGCACTACCGGGATATAGAACGCTTTTCGGACATAGACCGCGAAGAACTTATGTCTATCCCGGAAATCGGGGAGAAGATTGCGGAGAGCGTAACGGCGTTTTTCGCTGAGCCTAGGAATTGGGACAGCATCCACAAACTGAAAAAAGCAGGGGTTAACACGGTTGAGCCTGAATTTTCTATGGCACAAGACAGCCAGTTCGCGGGCAAGACCTTTGTGTTGACGGGTGCGTTGGAGTCGATGACCAGGAATGAAGCGACGAAAGCCATCGAGGATCGCGGGGGCAAGGTGACTAATAGCGTAAGCCGCAAGACCGACTTCGTCGTGGCTGGTAGGGATCCGGGATCAAAATACGACAAAGCTGTGGCTTTGGGTGTCACGGTTTTGGATGAAAACCAGTTCTTGCAACTCTTAGGAAGACAGGCAAAGGCATAAACGAGGGGTAGAGCTGATGACGACCGCAACTTCTCGGGTTACGCTCACTGAAGAAAGTCAGATAAAGGGGCGAATTCATACCCTTGTTTTTTCAGCTCCACGATTATGTTAGGCAGGGCCTGGGCATTGCTGGAGGAAACGTTGTGCAGGAGTATGACGGCCCCGGGGTGGATGTTGCCGGTAACGTCTTGGAATATCTTAGCAGGCGTAGGCTGATTCTTGACATCCCAGTCCCGAAAAGCCATACTCCAAAAAACTGGCCGGTAATTGAGGGAATGAAGGGTTGCCAGCACTTTTTCGCTGTAGGTTCCGTTCGGCGGTCTTACCAGCCGGGCAAGCGGCTGTCTGGTTGCAGCTAAGAAAGCGGCTTCAGTTGTTTCCAATTCTTTGTCTATTTTCTCTTCGGATATGGTGGTCAGATCAGGATGAGTCGCCGTGTGACTGCCTACCACATGACCTTCCGCTACCATCCGTTTGACCAGCTCGGGGTGGGACGTGATAAAGGGCTTGGTTACGAAGAACGCCGCTTTTACCTGGTACTGGGCCAAGGTGTCAAGTATGGTGGCGGTGTAGCCCATTTCGTACCCGGCGTCAAAAGTGAGGTAGATTCGCTTGGCATCTGGACTTCCCAGGTAAATTCCGTTGTACTTAGCCATCAACTCCCGCGCCGATTGGGGAATAAATGGCTGCTGGTGATTCTTGCCAGGGACATAGTACCAGACCAAGCGTTTGGCAGAGGGGGGCTCCTCACTGGCACCTGAAACAGGGTTACCGTTTGAATTGCCCGTCGAGTCAAGGTTCGTCGTTGATGCGTCCGAAGATGAAGATATCTTAGGCATGGTTCCAGAAGGAAGACTGTTTGTTTGGGTCTCGGTTTCACGATTATTACCATTTTGAGCAACACCGGAGGGGGTATCGCTAGTGTCGGAAGGGGTGTGACCGGTTGGATACCAGCAGGCGTAGCCACCAATGGTCAAGCCAAAAACCAGGATCACGGCCAAAAAAATATACGAATAGAGGCGCAAGCGGATACTGGCTACGCTGGCGGGCACTGCTGTCTTGCGCTGGCGGGACCGAGTTTTTTTCCTTGAAACCTTGGACGGGTGCGCTTTTTTCTTGGGCCTTGTCGACACGTGTTTACCCCCATCCCGGATGTGCTTTTATACTGTATTAAGCTGTTTCGACAATCACTGCCTTTATCCTCCAGGGAAATAATGGAGTGCATACCCGTCCAAAGAAAAACCAGAATTGTACGTAACGTTACGGTTGAGTTATCCCTTAGCCTGGAAAAAACTGTTCATTTTGCTGTCCAAATCTTCCATGTTCACGTCTTTAAGAAAACTAAGGTCATAGCCAGTGACGTCCGAGAGCTCAAACAGCCGCCACCGACCGGATTCTTTAACCAGCAGGGCCAACTGCTGGCCCTGTACCTTACTGTTAGGTACCCGGTAATCACACACCACCAGAGCGGCTTTGCTTCCACTGCGGGTTAATGACGGCCGGGCTGTGACTTTTAGTTCACCTGTACCGGCTTCGGGCAGGTTTTGGGCCAGCGCTTGGCCCATCTCCTTGCGTATAGCTGATTCCCGTTTCAAAAGTTCGCTTGGAGCGGTATTGTTGTATTTTGGAAACAGCACAGAATAAGCCCAGTTCACGCTCAAATACTCGGCAGCTTGGTCGTATTTTCCTGTGCCGAGTAGTTGATAGAACTTTTCCACCGTTTTTTCCGGGGTAGAGACGTCGAAATAGGTCGCATAACCAAACATTCCTGCCAAAAGCACCACGATGAGAGCAATGTTCCACTTGGGTATTCCAAACACAATGGCCTGCCTCCCTCAAACTCGAGCTTACCACAGCTATGAGTCTCATTCTACACGTTTGATATACGTCGAGCAACCATTAATAATCCTTACCTGGAATCGGTTTTTCTTCGCAAACCGGCAGAGGAGAGCTTGGGTTTAGACGTAAGGGCATGGAACTTGCACGCGTATCGATTTTGGGCCAACAGGGCTTGTACAGGTAGCCCGGACGCAGGCTTGTGGCTTTCAGTCGATTGACGGGGGGGTAGGTTTTTGTTACCATGGCCTAATAAGAGGAATATTACGGGAGAAGAGGTAAGGCCCAAGATGAAAAACCAGTTCAGTCGATTCAGAGGATCAAATTCCTATATTGCCAGCGAAGAGCTGCAGAACAGCGTGAACGTTGCCATCGCTTTAGGTAAGCCTTTGCTCATCAAGGGAGAGCCTGGTACCGGCAAGACTATGCTGGCGAAGAGCATCGCCGATGCGCTGGGCAAACCGCTAATAATTTGGAACATCAAGTCTACGACCAAGGCTCAGGAAGGGTTATACGTCTATGACACCGTTCAGCGTTTGTATGACAGCCAGTTCGGGGATCGTGACGTTAGCGATATCAGGCAGTATATAAAGCTGGGCAAGCTGGGAGAGGCTTTTGTAAGCGATGAACAGGTGGTGCTGTTGATCGATGAGATCGACAAGGCGGATTTGGAGTTCCCCAACGACTTGCTGTGGGAACTTGACCAGATGAGTTTTTACATTCCTGAGACCAAGGAGACTGTGGTTGCCAAGCACCGGCCGATCGTGGTTATTACCAGCAACGCGGAAAAAGAACTTCCGGACGCTTTTTTGCGGCGCTGTATCTTCCACTATATTGAGTTCCCGGATGCGGAACGCATGAAGGAGATCGTGGAAGTGCATTTTCCTGATCTCGATCGCAAACTTTTGGAACAGTGTCTCGAAGCTTTTTACTGGATCCGAAGCCTGCCCAACCTACAGAAAAAACCCAGCACCAGCGAGCTGTTAGACTGGCTGCAGGCCCTGGTTATCGGCGGTATCAACCCGCGCAAGATCGGAGAGGAAATCCCGTTTCTCGGGGTCTTGCTTAAAAAGAACCAAGATGTCGAAACCTTGCTGTGGAATTTGCGTAACCCGCGGGGCGGTCGTAAACCTTCGTTTTATTCCCGTTGAATCAGGGTGAATTACGGTTTTGGGATCGGGTGATAGTTATGTTCACCGAGTTTTTTTATGAGTTAAGAGCCCACGGGGTGCCGGTGTCGGTCAATGAGTGGTACACGTTGCTGGAGGCCCTCGAAAAGGGGCTGGCCGGTTCCAGCCTTACCGGGTTTTACTACCTCTGCCGGGCGGTATTGGTCAAGTCTGAAACCTATTATGATAAATTCGACCGGGCTTTTGCCAGCTATTTCGACGGTATAGAGACACCGGAGTCTTTGCCAGATAAGATATGGAAGTGGCTTGATAGGGAGCTTCCCGAAAATCACCGAGTGAAGTTTGACGGCACCTTACGCCAGTATGATATAGAAGAATTGAAGAGGATGCTGGCAGAACGCTTGGCTCAACAGAACGAAGAACACCACGGAGGAAACCGTTGGATAGGAACAGGGGGTACGTCTCCCTTCGGCCATTCCGGCTACCATCCCGGCGGAATCCGGCTGGGAGGAGAATCGCGCAACCGTTCGGCGGTCAAGGTGGCGGCTGAGAGACGCTGGGCAGATTTTACCGATGATGAAACCCTGGACACGCGGCAGTTCCAGATGGCGTTGCGCAAATTGCGCCATTTCACTACCCGCTTTGAAGGACCGAGGACTGAACTGGACATCGATGCCACCATCGAAGCGACGGGTAGAAATGCGGGCCGTTTGAAGCTGGTGTGGAACCGGCCTCGCCGTAACGCCATAAAAGTGCTGCTGCTCATGGATTCCGGCGGTTCGATGCTGGCTTACAGCCGGCTCTGCAACCAGTTATTCACCGCAATGCACCGGTCTTCGCACTTTAAGGATTTTCAGGTATATTACTTCCATAATTGTATTTACGATTGGCTTTATCCTCATCCCAGCTGTTTGCGTCGGGACAGTATAAAGACGAGTGACGTGCTCTCCAACCTCGATTCTGACTATCGGGTTATTTTGGTTGGTGATGCCAGCATGGCTCCCAGTGAACTGACGATGCCGGGGGGAATCATAGACTGGGATCTTCACAACGAGGAACCGGGGATTGCCTGGTTACAAAGGGTCAAGGATAGGTTCGAGTACAGCGTCTGGCTGAACCCGATACCAGCCAGTTACTGGCGGTGGACCGAGGGCGCGTATACCATAAAGCTGATCAGAGAAGTGTTCCCTATGTACGAGCTGACTCTGAACGGTTTGGAGCAGGCCATCAAGTGCCTGAAGGGTCGAGTGGTTTGAACTCAAAAGTGCTGAGCAGGTCATATAGATGGCGATAGGACGGGAGGATGAAGGCAATCGGTTTAATAGGTATAGTCACAACCGCGTTTGTGGTAGGGTTGTCAGGGGCTATGACTCCGGGTCCTTTGACTCTGGTAACCATGGTTCGGGCGACCCGTAATGGGGTCAAAGCAGGGATGAAGGTTTGTCTCGGGCACGGGCTGGTAGAGGCATTGCTGGTACTGGCTTTGGGGCTGGGGGCAGGAGCCGTCTTAGCACGATCGAGCCTGGCGGGTGCGGTAGCGGCTATAGGAGCGGTTGTGCTTGGAGTCATGGGCTTTTTCCTGATCAGGGATGCAAGGACAGCGAGTTTAGATGAAATGACGGCACTTATGGCTGAAGAACGGAACGAGTTAGGCCCGGTGGTGGCAGGAATAGGGGCCACGGTCGGTAATCCCTACTGGATTATGTGGTGGGCTACCGTCGGCGTGAGTTATATAGTTTTGGCCAGCAGATTTGGCTCCCTAGGGCTTGCTCTTTTTTTCGGTGGGCACTATCTGGCCGACATCATAACTTTGGGAATCGTCTCGGCGGTGATGGCCCAGGGGCGGCGATGGTTGAGCGGGGAATGGTACCGACGGTTGCTGTTGATTTTTGGGGTTTTCTTATGGGGAATGGCTGCGTATTTCCTGTACAGTGCTTGGCAGTTTTGGTATTAGATAGGGGGGGCCAAAAGATGAGGTTGGTATACGAAGGGAAAACGAAGCGCGTTTACGAGTTAGAGGATGGGCGCTACCTGCTATATTTCAAAGACGATGTTACAGGTGAAGACGGGCGTATAGCCCCTGGGTCCAACTTTGTACTCGGAACCCTAAAGGGTAAAGGGCAAGCGTCATTAAAATTGTCCCGCCACTTTTTTGATTTGTTGAAGAAGGAAGGTGTTCCTACCCATTACATCGAAGCGGATATTGAAAAGAACACGATGGCTGTCAGAAAGGCCAAGACCTTTGGCCGGGGGCTGGAAGTTATTTGTCGGTTCAAGGCTTACGGGAGTTTTATTGAACGTTATGGAGACTATGTTGAGGAATTTCAACCTCTGGATGGCCTTGTCGAAATCACTCTCAAAGACGATGAACGCGGCGATCCATTAATCAACGATGAGGCGTTGGTCAAACTCGGGCTGCTCACAGAAGAGGAACTAGTTCAGGTCAAGGAGATCGCTCGGAAGGTAGCGACGATAGTAAGGGATGATTTGGCCTCTCGCGGATTAGACCTGGTTGACATTAAATTTGAATTCGGGAAAATAGGCGATGAAATCGCGGTTATAGATGACATATCGGGGGACAACATGCGGGTCTTCAAAAACGGTCAGCAGGTTAGTGCTTGCGACCTAACGGATATTGTTGTGTGAGTCTACCCAAAACCGAGATTTTCGTATTATAATAAATAAAAGAAAAGCCGGTCGGCATTTGCGATTATTTTGAGTTTAATCCGCGCACGCGAGACGGGTGCTGTATTATTGCGAGGGGGTGGAGGTAATGGAAGAGGTAAAGAGAATTCTCGAAGGCGATGTCCGCATGGCATCCCGGCTTATCAGAAACCTTGAGGACAATATACCAGGGGCCAAGGAGACGGTAAAGAAGGTATTTCCATACACGGGGAAGGCCCACGTGGTAGGGATTACCGGTTCTCCGGGGGCAGGCAAGAGCACGCTGACCGACGGTATCATAGCTTCGGTGCGGAGGAAAGGGAAGACGGTAGGGGTTCTGGCAGTAGACCCGACCAGTCCTTTTACCGGAGGGGCGATTCTGGGGGACAGGTGCCGGATGCAGCGGCACGCCGAGGACCCGGGGGTATTTGTGAGGAGTTTAGCATCGCGGGGAGCGATGGGGGGATTGTCGAAGGCGATAGGGGACAGTATACACGTACTGGATGCGATGGGAAAAGACATGATAATAGTCGAGACAGTAGGAGCGGGGCAGCAGGAAGTAGACATCATCAACCACGCTCACACCGTGATAGTGGTGCTGGTACCGGGGATGGGGGATGCGATACAGGCGATAAAGGCGGGGATAATGGAGATAGCGGACATATTTGTGATAAACAAGGCGGACCGGGAGGGAGCCGGGAAGCTGTATGCTGAAGTGAACATGATGCTAGACATGTCGCCGTCGTTTCCGGGAGGCTGGAGGCCGCCGGTTATAATGACCAAGAACATTTACGACCCGCATCAATTTGCCCAGGACGTAGAGGTACTGGCGGAGAAGATAGAGGAACACTACAAGATGCTGATAGAGAACAACATTTTAGGTGAGCGGCAGAGAAGGAAGGCCTTATACGAGCTTAACGAGGCATTGAGGGGTTATATACTGGAGCCGATATTAGACGAGCTGGTAAGGACGGGAGAATTCAGCCAGATGGTAGAACAGCTGGTAGCTAAAGAAGCTGACCCGTATACTTTGGCTGAGGAGGTTGCCCGACGGTATATGAACGGGAAGGTCAGTGTTTGTTAAAAACGGGTGAGTTGGTCGGGAAGGGTGATGAGAGTCACCCTATTATTTTTGATCAGTCTTGCTTAGGTATGCTCCGTGAATGAGAGTGGCGCGAGAGAAGTGTTAGCCGGCTCGCTCCAAGACTCCTCGCCTGCAACACATCGGCTCGCTTCGGTGCGAAGCGTACCGCTCAGGATTCGTCCGGCACTCAGGGAATGGCATGCTCCGGGAAATCGGAAAGGGCTTCCAAGCTACACTCATCCTGAGTGCCGGAACTCAGTCCCTCGCTGTGCAAAACCTCCTGTTTTGCACTCCGCTTCGCAGCCCTCAGTTTCGCCGTGTGTTGTCCGGCACTCAACGGGAGTCTCAAGGACCTTTCTTTCATTAAATTGTCGCTGGGTTGAGTGCCGGAGCTCGTCATACGTCGCTTCGCCCGGCTAACACTTCTCCACAGCAGCATTTTCATTTTCTAGTGGTAACTCCGCTAGGGGTCATGAAGGTATGTGTTCAAAACAGTTAGAATGTTTCCTTGTTAAGGAAGTACAGGTGAAAGAGAGGTTGACACGGATGCCGGATTTGCCCTATAGAGCGTATTCCGAGCACTTGAAAGCCAGATTTGGCCAAAAGGTGTACAAGCTACCCGTTAACCTGGCGGGAAGCTGTCCTAACCGGGACGGGAACCTGGGATGGGGGGGCTGCATCTACTGCGGCGAGGAAGGGTCGGGCTTCGAGTGTTTGCCCAACTGGATAGGAGTAAAGGAACAGCTGGAACGTAACAAAGCATATATCGGGAGAAACTACGGGTCACGCAAGTTCATCGCCTATTTTCAAGCTTTTACCAACACCTATTTACCTTTAGAAACCTTTGCCCAGAACATCGAAGCGGCGGTTGGGGATCCGGATATAATCGGGCTTTCCATCTCCACGCGTCCCGACTGTATCAGTGACGATTATCTCGATCGGTTGGCAGAAATAACCCGAGGTCGGGAGTTAGCGGTGGACATAGAGCTGGGCCTGCAGACCGTCAACTACCGGACCCTGGCTAAAATTAACCGCGGCCACACCCTGGCCGAGTTTATCGACGCGGTCCTCCGGGTTAAGCAAAGGGATTTCGCGGTCTGTGCTCACCTCATCCTGAATCTGCCCGGTGACGAGGAAATAGATGTCGTCGAAAACGCTAAAGTGTTATCTGCACTTGGGGTGCAGTATGTAAAACTGCACGCCCTGTATATTCTCAAGGGCACCGTGTTGGGAGAGATGTACGAGCGGGGAGAGGTACAGATAATCTCCCTAGATGAGTACGTGGAACGAGTGATCGCTTTTCTCGAGTACCTCCATCCAGATGTGGTAATCCAGCGGCTGATCGGTAGGGCGCCTGCCAAGAATACATTATTTTGTAATTGGGGTGTAAGCTGGTGGAAAATAAGAGACATGATCATTGAGCGAATGAAAAGCCGCCAGAGCTTCCAGGGTTGCAGGTGCGATTACCTCAACGGGAAGGCCCTGCGCAAGTTCCGGGGCCAGCTTTAAGCGCTGAAACTGTCTAACAGCGGGGAGAAAAGAACATGCAGGTAGTTGGGGGGAAGAGCTCTGTTCAGGGTACTTAAGGCAAGGTTAGACATTGTTCGTTCGCGGATGAAAGAAAAAAGAGGCGCAATATGCAACAACATAGCAGAACTTTCTGTCCCAGGCCGGAGATACTACATAATGGCTGCTCTTTCCGCCATTATAGCAACATTCGGTCTTTTATCGAACAGCTCAGCAGTTGTCATAGGGGCGATGTTGGTAGCGCCTCTCATGGGGCCGATTTTTGGAATTGCTCTGGGAATATCGACAGGAGACAACACCTTGCTACGAAAGGCGGTAGTAGCTGAGTTAGCTGGCGCAGCGCTGGTCGTTGGTTTAGCCGGTCTTTTCGGTATGATACCGCTTCGCCCCGATTTTGCAAACGAAATACTTGCAAGAACGCATCCTACAACTTATGATATCGTCATTGCCCTGGCTTCGGGTTTGGCAGGGGCCTATGCCATTCTCGATGAGAAAATGAGCGCGGCTTTGCCAGGTGTCGCCATGGCTACAGCTTTGGTGCCCCCGCTTGCGACTTTAGGATTGTGTCTGGCGGCTGGTCAATGGCAGCTGGCTTCAGGAGCGTTTCTTTTATTTTTGGCCAATTTGGTTGCCATTGAATTCGCGGCCACAGTCGTTTTCAGCGCTGCTGGGGTAGCCGAGCTTTCCATAGTCCAAAATGAAAGAATTCCAGGGTTAATAAAGCGCTTTGGACTAAGTGTTGTGATATTGACAATAATGACCGTTTTTATGACCCAGACCCTGGTACAGGCCATTGGTGAGCAGACGTTTGGCAAACAGTTGAGAACGGCTTTGAATCAGCAACTGGCTCAAATGGCAGGAGCTCGTCTTTCTGATGTGCTGTATGAGAAGACTGCAGACGAGCTAAAGGTTGTAGCTGTTGTGCTTACACCTCAGGAGTTTTCACCTGAGCGAGTCGGGTTGATGGAGAAGCGGCTGGAAAAGGACCTAGACCTGCACTGCGAGTTGATTATTCGTTCGTTGATTTCGAAGGACGCCGACCAAAACGGACCTGTTTTTATTAGTGAGGAAGAACTACTTCGGCGGAAGCAGGTTGCCCGGGAAAACGAATACATGAACCGGCTCTCTAAAGCGTTGTCGGAAGAGTTAAATGTCATACCTGGGGTGCAGTTGGTCGATATTCTAAGAAACGGCGAGGGTGAGAACCAAATAATTACGGCCACGGTAAGGGCTCCTGATCCAATTACTCCGAGACAGGTTCGCGAGCTAGAGGACAAACTTAAACCGCTATTATCAACCAATGCACGGCTGCTTGTGCGTTCAGTCATCACAAAGGAGGCAGATGATGAGCGCTTTCTCTACGAAAAGACGGAGGAAGCTCAACTTTTAGAGGGACCGGATGTGGAATTGCTCCAGAAGTTAGAAGAGGTCTTAACTGCAGAGTTAGAGAAAAATGTTAAAGGGGCTGTCCTAAACGAAGTGCAGTTTAGACGGGACGAAGAGGGGTTGTTCGTATTTGCTGTAACCCGAACTCCCTTTACCATTTCGCCCAGAACGGTAAAGAAAATCGAAAGGAGACTTCAAACCGATGTTGAGCCTGACTTGAGGCTGATAGTGAGGTCAATAGTGGCGGGCGACGTTTCGGCGGACGATTATGTTGTTTTCGACGAAAAGGTTCTTAATAATGCCAAAGATAGGGAAGAATAGCAGGTAAAAATCGAGCGACAAGTCCTGGTTCGGCGGGAAGAGACCAAGAGGCTCCATCTGATTTAAGACCTTCAGTAAGTAAAAACCCCTGAGCCGGCACCTGTAGCCGGCCCAGGGGTGAATCTTTGAGTGCGGCGTGCCCAGGAAAGCACGCACTTTCCGGTCGGGGTAAGCGCCAAGGCACGCCCCCGCCAGAATGCCTGCGTAAAGGGAAATCCTTGCGCAGAAGCCCATCGACTAAAGTACTCCCCGGAGCCTGAGGGCGAGCAAGTTGCCGGACCGCAATATAAGCTATATAAAGTGAATCCTGCCGCGTCGACCAAAAGGGCCCGAGGAGGAGAAAGGGGAGACCGAACCCCGCGCACATGGGCGAAGGCCATGGGAGCCGTGAGGTACCTGGAAGAGTAGCGGCGAAGATCCGTCGCAGCGTTGAGGGAGCGGTTTGTCTTTAAGTGATAATCCCGTAATGTTGAAGAGCCTCCAAAATACCCCCCGCATGGGGCCTACTTGCCCTGTAAACCGTTGAAGGTAGTAACGAAGGCAGTATCTCACCGTTTGCAACTATTACTCCCCGATACCCCATCTGCAGCATATCAAGATCGTTTCCACCATCTCCACAAACAAGCACTTTCTCTGATGGCAGGTTCAAGCGGGAAACAAGATATTTCAATGCCGGGCCTTTACCAGCCGCGGCAGGGATAATGTCTACATTGCGGTCACTCACTATTACGCGTACAGCAAGGCCACTCAAGGCATTTATCAGTAGTGGCATAGATTCTTCTTTTAGTAAACGATAAGCCCTGCGCCAAGGCGAACGAATGCCTTGAGGAGAAAGACCAGGAATACCTGCCACTATCTCTTCTATCTTCTTGTTATCCCAGCCCTCGCTAAACCCGCTTTCCCATGTTCGATCCCGCCGAAATTCAGGCCGGTAGCGAATGACCGTGCCGACATCTGCGACCAGAACATCTGGAATCAGAAGGGCTTCGGTATTTATGAGTTTAAAGGCGGAAAAACTATGCCTGCCGGTGAGATAAATCAGAAATATCTCTCGTCGCCGCAGAGCTAGCCAGGAGTTGAGTTCTGTCAGTGTTTTCGGATCCCCTACCAAGGTATCATCCAGGTCTGTTGCTAAGATGAGGAAAGGGTTGTCTTTTTGCCGTGACTCCATTCTCCCACCTCATGGTAAAGCGCAGAAAGATGTTCTACTACCTTGGGCCATATAAACTGGCGCCGTACGTGGTTGGCAGCTGCCCGTCCTATTTTAATTGCCAATGCCGGATCGTGCAACATTTCTCCCAACCTTGCTGCCAGACCCTGCGCATCACGTGGTGGGACAAGATAGCCCGTGATGCCGTCAACTACAGTGAATTTCAATCCACCCACGCGGCTGGCAATTACCGGTGTGCCACATGCCATGGCTTCTAAGGCCACCAGCCCAAAAGTTTCGTAATACGAGGGAATGACACAGACCTCAGCCGCTCTATAGTAGAGGGGCAATTTTTCGTGCGGTTGCGCCCCCACTGTCAGAACCCAACCGTCTAGCCTCCGGTTACAGATCTCTTCCTCCAAGTACTTCCTGGACTGCGGATCTCCTCCGATGATTAGTACGCGAACATCCTCTATAAAGCTGGAGTTATCCCTGCTCAGCATTTCAAGAGATGTCAAAAGGGTATTTAGGCCTTTGTTCTCATCAAAGCGACCCACATAAACTACCACCTTTTTATCCTCTAGACCCAGCTGGGCTTTGCTCTCATGTCTTTTTCCGGGATGAAACAGCATGGGATCTACACCGCACGGCACCAATGCAATCCGTTCGCTACAGGCTCCATAGTCCTTAATAAGCCGCTCCATTTCTTCCGGTGCCGTGGCCACAACACAATTGACCCCTTCAACAATTTTTCTTTCAGCCTCCAGACGTCGGAGTAGGCCTATCCCCTTCAGCCCAGTTTCACTGGCTTTAATGCTTCCTAAAGAATGAGAGGTATGCACCTGGGGAACACCGAGATATTCCTTAAGGTTAAGGCCAGCCAAACCGGAGAGCCAGTAATTGGAATGAATAATGTCGTATCTCTTCTTGCTCCAGTTCAAATATTCTTTGAGTTCTCTAACGAAGTGCTGCACATAGCCGTATAGCTCGTCTTTTGGGATAAACTCTTTTCGCCCGGCTGCTAACCGAATAACCGAGCCCTTTGGGCCGAGCCTTACCTGTGGTTCTACGTTGTTATCCTGCCAATGGGTGAAAACATCTACTTCCCAATCCAATTGTTGCAAACCTAAAGCCACCTGACGAACGTAAATGTTTTGGCCACCTGACTGGATTCCCCCTAATTCGGCCAAAGGGTCACCGTGAATCGAAATGATCATAGCTCTTCGTGCCATCTCCCCAACTCCTCCTTATCCGCGGTATTAAGTCGACGTCTAATGCCCGTTGAAATACTGCGGACAGTTGTGCCCCTGACTCCCGAAAAGGCCACCTAAAGAATTCCCTTATTCTTCAGAAAATCCGCCGCTACCTTGGCCGGATCCTCTCCTTTTTCTTTGACCAGGTAGTTCATCTGTTGCATATCAGCCTCACTGATTTTGCCGCCTAGAGAGTTCAGTGCGCTCTCCAATTCCGGATATTTTTCCAAAGTATCCATCCTTACTACGGGTGCACAGTAATACGGCGGGAAGAAATGTTTGTCATCCTCCAGAATTGTCATTCTGTAGCTAATCAATTCTCCATCGGTTGAAAAGGCATCAATGACATCGGCTTTCTTGTCAGCAACCGCTTTGTACTTCAAGCTCGTTTCCATCGCCTTCGTTTCCTTAAACGTTAGTCCGTAAGTTTCTGAAAAGCCGGGGAAGCCGTCCTTCCGGTTGTAAAACTCCTGTTCCGCACAGAAGATGAGGTCTTTGGCATAAGGTTTGAGGTCCGATATGGTCTTGAGGTTATTCTGCTCGGCAAATTCCTCTCTTACCGCAATAGCGTAAGTGTCGTTAAAACCAAATGGTTCCAGCCACTTTATCTTGAACTGCTTGTTGTATTCTTCCTGCACAATCCTGTATACCTCATCGGGATCTGTTATGACATCTCTTTTTAGAATAGCCATCAAGCCGGTGCCCGTATAGTCAGGATAGAAATCGAGCTCACCTTTTTTCAAACCCTGCCAACAAACCAGGGTTCCCCCCAGATTCAGTTTGCGGTTTACTTTAAGGTCGGTCTTGGCTTCGATAACCTGGGCCATCATTTCTCCCATTATTATGTTTTCGGTAAAGTTTTTTGAACCTACAGTCACTACGCCCCCCTTACCTGAATCCGATGTTGATCGACTTTCACATCCGGCTGTCAAGCCTACAACCAAAAACACCGTTAATAACAGCCAGAGTCCTCTGAGAAATTGTTTCTTCATAGCCCTTTCCTCCATTCCTCTAAATGTTTTGAGCAACAGTGTTGCTAAGACCTTTCGGAGCTATGAACCGCTCCAGTTTGCTTAAGCCAGCGTCTGAAACAACAGCCAGCAAAGCAGCCGGAACAGCTCCTGAAAGGATCATCGCGGTGTTCATTTGCTGCATTCCCCTCCAAATAGGAGCCCCCAACCCGCCAGCACCGATCAATACACCGATGGCAGCTATACCGATGGCTGTAACCGTAGCTACTCTGATGCCGGCCATGATTACCGGCAGAGCCAACGGTAGCTGAACCATGCGTAGAAGTTGCCACCTTGTCATACCCATTCCCTTTGCAGCTTCGATTAACGCCCCGTCAATCCCAATTATTCCGATATAAGTGTTCCTCACAATTGGGAGAAGCGAGTACACGAGTAGTGCCATAATCAGAGGAGTATCCCCTAATCCCAACCACAACATAAACAAAGCCAGAAGAGCAAGGGCCGGTATAGTCTGCATAACATCCGTAAACCCCACTACTAACTGGGCTGCCCAACGGTTCCCGGTAATCAGGTATCCTATTGGAACCCCGATCAAGATGGCCAGACCAACTCCTGCCAGCGTCAGTTCAAGGTGTTGGATACTGAGTAACCAGATATTAAACATGTTTTCACCTCCCTTCATCTGGAACTAATTGGCTTCCCCGAGGGGTCAAGAACATCTCAACTTTACCCAGTATCCACCCCGCCCCGATGGCTAAAACGGCGGTGGGAACAGTGCCAGCGATGATAAAGTTGGCATCCGCTGTCTGTATCCCAGTAATGATGAGGTCTCCAAGTCCCCCCGCTCCGATGAAGGCGGCCAGGGTAGCCCAACTAATCAGATAGACGGTGGAAATACGTACACCGGCCATAATAATAGGTAAGGCCAACGGAAACTTAACCATCCATAGCAGCTGACGCGAGTTCATCCCCACGCCTGTTCCGGCCTCAATATACACAGGGTTAACATTTCTTATACCGGTATAGGTATTCCGTATAACCGGCAGGAGCGAATACAGGACCAGGACGACCATCGCGGGAAGGGGGCCTATCCCCAACAACGGCAGTACAAACCCCAGAAGCGCCAGGCTGGGAATAGTCTGAATACTGCCCGTCGCTGCAAGGACGTAATCAGCCAGCTTTTCTCGTCTTGTTAGCCAAATGCCAAAAGGGATGGCGATCAAGCACCCGATCAATTCTGATCCCAGGGCCAAGTAGAGGTGTTGTACCGTTGCCGTAATAATGGTCGTTGAATTCATACTTAGAAATTGGCTGAAGCTAATCATTCTCATCCCCCCAAACCACCGATGCCATTGCGTTGACCATACTGGTTCTAGTCACCAGGCCTCTTAGATGACGTTGTGCGTCTACCACCGGCAGGTACTTCAATTTGCCACCGACCATCAAGTCAAAGGCGTCTTTGGCGGAAGTAGAGTTTAGCACCGTGACCAGATTGTGATCCGCAATTTCGCCAATTCTATAAACACGTTGGTGTTCGCGGTCCAGGTCCTCTATGCTTACCCCACCTACCAAAACCCCCTCTTCATCGACCACCAGCACGGTATCTACCCGCTTGCGCTTCATGAGGGCCAGGCATTCGGCGAGTCCCATTGACGGCAGGACTGTCACGGGGTTGAGATGCATGACCTGTTCAACCGTCAACAGCGCGTAATTGCCCCTTCTGTTTTTGCCGACAAAGGAGGCTACAAAATCGTCTGCAGGTTTGCGCAGAAGATCTTCCGGCGTAGCGACCTGTATGACCTGTCCCTCCTTCATCACCACCACCCTGTCGGCCAGTTTTAGTGCTTCGTCTATGTCGTGAGTGACAAAGATGATAGTCTTACGTAACCTTTTTTGCAGGTTTTTAAGCTCGTCTTGAAGGGCTTCCCTGGAAATGGGATCTAGGGCCCCGAAAGGCTCATCCATCAGAATCAAAGGCGGGTCCGCAGCCAAGGCCCGCAGAACTCCGATTCGCTGCTGTTGCCCGCCGGAAAGCTCATTGGGGTAGCGATTGGCGTATACGTCAGGGTCCATACCTGCCATTTCCAATAATTCGTGTGCCCTGGCCCTGCTCTTTGTGGCAGGCCATTCTAACAACCTCGGTACCACGGTTATGTTTTCTTCTACCGTCATATGGGGAAAGAGACCGATCTGCTGAATGACATAGCCTATCTGTCTCCTTAGGGCTACCGGATCTACATCCCGAACATTTTTCCCGTTTACCAGAATATCTCCTTCCGTTGGCTCGACAAGCCGGTTCACCATTTTCAGGGTGGTTGTTTTGCCACATCCGCTGGGTCCTATCAGAACAACAAGCTCGCCCTCTTCCACCTCAAGGTTCAAGTTTTTCACTGCTATGTGGCCGTTGTAGTCCTTGCTCACTGCTTTGAATTTAACCACTTAATACAGCTACCTCCTTGTGTACTATAGAGTTAGTTTTAGTCAGCTCCAAGCCAATAGACCTGATCCTTGACAACCACACAGGAATCCTGGGGCAACTTGGATAAATATTCTCGTAGAGGCAGGGGGCTTCGATCACCTCTTTGGGAGGCAATGCTATCCCTCACGAAAGAGTGAAGCCCCCATACGAGAGGACTCGAATGAGCACGTTTTCCCAACGCCCGGGCCCTCGTGGCCTATGGCGGAGTGGATGCCTCCGTCAGGGCTTCGGGTCTGTTTGAGGGCACCCGTAATCGGATGTCTAAACGTGGCTCCCCTATGCTTAGAAACAGCCTGTGGTTGGCTGCTGTTTCGGCCCGTCGCTTTAACCCGGAATTGAAAGCCTATTATGAGTTAAAATGCCGTCAGGGAAAGCATCCGAGTGTTGCTACCGGAGCTGTTGCCAGACGGCTTGTTCATCTGATTTACTCTCCTCTGGAAAGATAACCGACCATATGACCCGAATTATCGATGGTCCCGGCCAAAGCAGCAAAAATAACCAGGATCCCTATGTGATTGTCCAAGATATTTTTGCTTTAGTCTATTGACTTTTTATAGCACGTCTTTCGTTAGGATAAATAATCTGTAAAAAGGCAATTACATCCTACAGGGCAGGTTTTATCATGCCCGCCGAGAGGGCACCATTAACACGTCCGTACACTGAATAGGCGCATAAGGTTGCTTCCACCAAAGGTTCATTATTTCCTAAGTCACAGGAAACTCAGGGGGAGACTTAAAGGGGCAAAATTGTGAAAGTGAGACTCAAGAATGAACCCCACCCTCTCCCTTTACGCTTACGAGGTTAGCTGACGGATTCGGGCCAGGGCGCCCTACCAGCAGTAACTGCCGGATTCACCCCAAAACGTTGGGTCCCCCGCTTCCGGGCCTGGCGACCCGGAATTCAGCATACAAGATGGGCTTCGCGGCCGATATATAATTTTTACCCCATGTAGGGGTTATGAATTTTGGCCTTGGCAAAACCTCCTTCAAGACTCGACAGTCCCAGTCAACTTCTTACCCTAATCTTCCATTCATTTCCTCCTATCCTAGAGGGTAACCCCATTCTTACAATCAAGTCAAGTTTATAAGCAGCAATACGGTTGTGAACTTGTATGCTGTCCCAGCTACAGTCCCCAAAAACAATCTTAGGCTTGGTCTGTGGGCCGGTCTGGGACTGCTTTTCATTTTGATCACAACCAGAAACCGTGAAAACAACCGTCAAAGCAAGTAAGACGAAATACAACAACACACGATGCTTAGCCAAGGACATAGCCGATACTCCCCCTTCACAAGCTGTTTGCGATAGTTGCTTTGTTTTTAAATTATATCCCAAACAAAGACATCTGACAACCTTAAAGTAATTATGAAGTTGGTGGAAGCGCCATAAAAAAATTCGGGCCCGAGCCGAAATGCCATGCGTATGCCATTAGCCATGTTTAGACAGAGCCGATGTGTTGCAGGCGAGGAGTCTTGGAGCGAGTCTGCTAACACTCCTCTGCGAAACGTCGTTCTAAACTGTTTTCGTTCTCTAGTGGTGAGACTTTTAAGTGTCGCCAGGGTCTTTGGTTTATTTGTGAAGAGGGTGAAGCGTCTTACGTGTTAACGAGGTCATACACCTTATTTTTACTTTCCGGAGGGCCTACAAAGACAAGTATGTCTGCTTCTTGTATGATGAAGGAAACGTCAGGAGAGAAAATCTGCTCACCGTTACGTTCTACGGCTAAGACTGTGGCTCCGGTCCTGGCCCTGAAATCTACTGCAGACAGACTCTTACCGACCAGGTATGATCCCCTGGGAACCTGGATTTCTTCGATTTTTTGTAACCGCCCCGCCATTCTCGTGGTATAGGCGACCAGTTTATTGAGTATCTCATCTATTTCTCGATTAAGTCTATTTCTTTCTTCCACCAATTGTACTATTTGATTACACATGTCTTGTACAATGTAACGAGATTCGAATTCTTTAATGAAGGCTTCGGCTGCTTCAGCGGTTCCTACAATTATTCCGCGTCCCGGCTGGGCAACTACTACATTCATGCTCTGCAAAAGCGCGACAGCCCGTCTGATTGTCTCCGGCGAAACATTGTATTGACCAGCTAATGCGGAACGACCGTAAAGTTTTTCTCCTTGCTTATAGTGTTTACGTGCAATTTTCGAAGCAATCTCGAGAGCTATCTGTTCATAACGCGGCATATCGGAAGTGGAACGCTCGTTCTTATTCTTGTTTCGGCCATTGTTCGAGCCTGAGAGAATTGAAGATTTCATTATCTAAACCTCCTGTGGGAAGCTGGTAAAAGCAGAAAACGAACATACAAACCGGCAACAGCATTATAACATCACCGGGGCGGTACGCAAAACTTATCTTTCCTAATCGATAACCTGGAGCAAAGGACGGCTATAATCTGTTTTCTGCTGGTAGGGCGGGCTTGATATCTAAGACTGGGGTCCCGTCGACGGCATCCAGCCCGACTACCCGTAGTTCGTTGCCTTTCTTCTCGATTAGCCTGACGACGGAAAAACCAATAGGGTTCGGACGGTCGGGCGAACGGGAAGCGAATACCCCTTTGAGTTCGGATTGACCACGCGGGTAGACCCGTAGAGTCTGGCGACGGGCCTGGTGTAGCCAGTAAAGGACCACCAGGCGGTCAAATTGTTCTACTCCATCCAGGGCGGCAGCGAAGTCGCCGAAAACTTCTATTATGCATTCGTCGCCCGATTCATACCCGCTTTTGGGAGCAGCTTCGCGGCTGAGATAAGGAGAACGTATCGTTCCAATCGGGACAAGGTTCACGCCATTGCCTCCCCAATAGCCACTGATGGACACAGATTAACATAGATTTACACTGATTGCACCTAGAATGTGCAGCCACAAGTGAGTGTTTAGCCAGGCGAGCGACATAAGACGAATAGTGATTTTAATAGCGGCTAAAAAGGAATTCTTCCAAGTTACGCGAACCTAGTCAGTAGCGATTTTCCGACCGAATGGAGGCAAAAGGGTGAAGCGAGGATGTCGACTGGTGTTGCTAATAATGTTCCTGGTCACGATGGCAGGGTGCAAAGAAGCCCAGCCGGTAAGTGGTACGGGGACAGATGTCCCAAAAGGCATTTTTCAACCGAAAACTGGAGAGATGCTAGCCGTCGGTGATGTGATGTTGGCACGGAAGGTTGAACGCCTGATTGCCAGCCAAGGGGAGGGGTATCCTTTTGCTCGATTAGGAGATAGCCTCAAGGCAGCGGACCTCGTTTTTGGTAATCTGGAATCGCCTTTATCAGAAAGGGGAAGGCCTCTACCGGGCAAAGGGATATGTTTTCGAGCCCGACCAAGCATGGCAGCCGAATTGGCCCGGCGGGGATTTGATGTCTTGAGCATAGCCAACAACCACGCTCTCGACTATGATACCCCGGCTTTTGAAGACACCCTTCGGTTGCTGGGCGAGGCGGGAATCAGGACGGTAGGAGGAGGGGGAAACATTACCGAAGCCAGAAGCCCTGTGATTCTGGAAGAACAGGGACTCAAAATAGCCTTTCTGGCCTACACCGAGATGGCGGACATATACTTTCATCCCAAGTATCAAAGAAGATTTCAGGCTACCCAGGACGTGGGTGGGGTGGCTCCTCTGGTGGAAGCTGACGTAAAAGAAGACATAGCGGCCGTTCGTGATAAGGTCGATATCCTGGTACTGTCCCTGCACTGGGGAACCGAGTACAGCGACAGGCCGACGGATGAGCAGCGCCGGCTGGCCCGGGAGTTTATCGATGCGGGGGCTGACATTATACTAGGGCACCACCCTCATGTGATACAAGGGGTGGAAAGATACGGGCGCGGGATTATCGCTTACAGCCTGGGAAATTTTATTTTCGACCAGAACCAGAAGCTCGCAACCAAGCAAGGCATGATGCTGAGGTTCAAGGTTTCCAGGGGAGGAGTAGAGGAAGTCACGGTACTACCAGTTTTCATCAATGAAAGCCAACCGGTAGTGGCATCCGGGGAAGAGGGAAAGCCGATTCTGGAGAGGATAAGCGCCCTTTCCCAGGACCTGGGCACGAAGCTTACACTAAACGAAGACCGCGCGGTGGTGACCCTGAATCCGGAAAAGGCTACCACCATGCCAATTGAACCAGCACAAGCAGGGAGTGAGTAAAGAAAAGCCAAGCGCTGGTGCGCTCTATCTTCCAGTTAAACAGATACTTCAACGGAATCCGCCCCCGGAAGAACTGGTTCATGGATATTAAAAGCAAGGCCAAATGCATGAACTCAAACCCGACAAACAAACCGGTTAAGACCCGGAAGAGCAGGTTTTGAATGACCAGAAAAACCAGCACGAAATAAAGAGTTTCGACTAGAAAGCTGCCTCCCAGCATCAAATGCAGGTGCCGGCGCGACTTCTCTTTATGCGATATCATCCAGTCGGCTAGACCGGATAACAACATTTTTTCAAATTCTTCTGGCTTCGATCTGATAATGTAGAAAAAATATACGGAGTAAACCAAAAGGAGGCAAACTGCAAGAATAGCCAGACCCGTTTCCATATCGAGACTCCCATCTTTTTTAATACAATATAGCATATAGGACCAAACCGAGCCAGATTGAGGAGGTAAACCATGACCCAGGACACAGTCGATGTTCTAGTAATTGGAGCCGGGGTGGTAGGCCTGGCGGTTGCGAGGGAACTGGGTCTTAGATACCCGGGCAAAACGTTGGCGGTAGTTGAGCGAAACCGTACGTATGGGCTGGAGGTTTCAAGCCGCAACAGCGAGGTAATTCATTCCGGGATCTACTACCCGGGCGACACGTTGAAAACACGTCTGTGTCTGGAAGGGAAGAATCGCCTGTATGAGTATTGTGCCAAGCGCTCCATACCCTGCCGGTGTACGGGGAAGCTGATAATCGCCACCGACGAAGCAGGGCTGGATAAACTGAATGTTCTCGAGCGACAGGGGAAAGAATACGGCATCCTGGTTGAACGCTTGACCCGGGAACGAGTAGCTGAAATGGAACCGGATATCAGCGCTGTTGAAGCTTTGTTCGTCAGGGACAGCGGTCAGGTTGATGTTCACCGTCTTATGCAGAGCCTGTTTTTCGAAGCCAGGCAATCGGGGGTCGATTTCGTGTTCGATTCAGAAATACAGGCGGTTGAGTACACGGGAAGCCTCTATAAGCTACACAGCAATCGAGAAGTCATTCAGGCTTTAAGTGTTGTAAACTGTGCCGGTTTAGGGGCAGAAAAAGTGGCACAATTACTAGGACTCGATACTGAGAGCTGCGGTTACCGGTTACATCCATGCAAAGGAGAGTACTTCAGGATCAGGAAAAAACTCTCAGTCAAACACCTTATTTACCCGGTGCCTGGAATTAACAGTCTCGGCATCCATCTTAGCTTCGATATGCAAGATAGAATCCGTCTGGGGCCGAACGCGTACTACGTTGACGACATCGATTACGGTGTGGACGAGGCTCATATAGACGAGTTTTACGACGCGGCAATTGCGTACTTGCCTTTCATTCAGAAGCGGGACCTGACTCCGGACTTCGCCGGGATCAGGCCGAAGTTACAAAGACCAGGCGAAAGTTTCCGGGACTTTGTAATTGCCCAAGAGAGCAGTCGGCGTTATCCCGGCTGGATCAACCTTATCGGTATTGAATCGCCGGGATTAACCTCTTCACTGGCGATAGCGGAGTATGTGGCGGCGATGTTTAACTAGGTCGTTTTCCGCAGATACCACAATTGGATTGAAGAAAGAGTGTGCAGGAATAGACAAACCCGGCTTTGTGCCGGGTTCCCTTGAAGACTTAATTTCCTGTCTCGGGTTTCAGCAACAACACCTCATCGAGAGGAAGACCGGTTATCTCGGCCACGTCCTCGGGCGAAAAACCTTTCTTCAAAGCCGCCCGCGCAGTTTCTATCTTTCCCTCGATTCTTCCTTCGATTTTTCCTTCAATTTTCCCTTCGATTCTTCCTTCTTTTCTTCCTTCTTCTCTTATCCACTGTTCAATCTGGGTCATCGCTACCACCTCCAATAAACGCCTTTTTTCTGCTTCTGTCATGTACTTGTCGCTCAAGGCTATAATCGCCGCAAATACCAGGTTCTGCTTTTCATCCTTAATCTTTTTCGCCAACTCCGCCGCCTTCAATGCTACTTCCCCTTCACTTTCTTCATGTTCCATTAAGGGAAGAAAGATGAGGCGCACTACCTCACTTTTGCTTAATTCTTCCCCTCTTTCAATTTTTTCGCTTAAGTAGCGGTATTCTTTTTCTCCATCCAGTCGGTGTAGGTAGACGTTTTTTACCCGGTATGCCAGCGAGCCACAGTCAAAACCATCTGATGCTTCTTTTACTCGGCCCGAATATATAACCACAGTTCTGATGGTCTGCCAGTATCGTTCCAGCAGTTTCAGGTCGTACCCGGCAAAGCGATGTAAATCGTTTCTTGACACCGCTGTCGTCTGAAATTCCAGGTGTAAAAGGCTTCCATCTGCCAGGCGAAAGAGAAAGTCTATGCGCTCTTCCTTGACTTCAGCTACCGGGAGTACGGTGGGCAGCATATCCACTATGGGCGGAAGATCAAGTCCGATAGCTTCCAGGGTCTGCCCGCGGAAAGCTTCAGCTGTGGCTTTAAGGATTATGTCGCTTGTTTGGCGGCTTATTCTAGTCTCCAGCGTCTTTACCCCTCCTCGCTTTCATTATACCGATAAATATTTAAGGCCAGCAAGCGGTAAAGATGCGGTTGTAGCTTCGTCGGTGCAGGCGCCGAGCGAGGAGTTTCTGTCTGTGGACCAGCTCCGGGTGAATTCAGCCATCACTTGACTCAATCCGGTTATGACTGCTGCCTCAGAACAAATTCATTTTTGAGGTTCTTCAGGTTATTCATGAGAATTTCCGATTTCAGCATCACGAGCTCGACTTGCTGTTTTTTTATGGCTTGTTCCAGGTCCTGGACTGAGAATTCGGTGCGGCTGATGATGCTTTGGTCTGCTCCCTGGGCTTGGGCCTTGAGGTGGTCCCAGTATTCCCGCAAACGGGCAGCATGCTGGCTGGCGGGGGTCCATTGGCCTTGGCTTGCTTTAAGCGTGGCAGCCATAGCCTCGTATTTGACCCGAAAGTAGTCTGGGGGAACAGGGGAAGTGAAGACCTCAACCACATCGGCGTAAGAACTATAAAGCTCGATAGCCGCCTCCAGGGCAATTTCAGGGTTTCTTTGGGCTACCGCGGCGGTGAGGTTTTCGAGGCGATCCTCGAACTGGGTGCGCTTGGAAGTACTGAGCCCGGCTTTGACTGCTTCCGGTTCCAGCATATTCCAGTTCTTGTGCATGTTCTTGAGGGTTTGGTCCTCCTTACTCCAATTGCTGCTTTGAGAACCGGATTGGGACTTCTTGGATTGGTTTCCGGTCTCTTTTGACTTGGACTTGGTTTGAGCTGTCGAGGTTTTTTCCTGTTCAGAGCTTTTTTCAGGTTCTAACTTCGTGTTTTGGACAAGAGACGCCGGTTTGTTGCCGGATTTGTACTTGCTATCGACTACTGCAATTATCTGTTCGAGGTCAGTAAGGAACTGGGACAGAGCCCCGGGAGCCTGCGGTTTTTGCCCGATAACAGGCCCCGGCTTTTTCGCTTCAGAGTTGCGTGAGCCCGAGCACCCCGGTAGTGTCAAGCTCAGGGCTAGAAGGATTATTAACATTAAAACTACGGGTGAACGCATTCTCAATTTTTATCCCTCCCGGGAAGTGGTTTAACAGTCGTGGTGGTGAATTTGCGCGGTCCCCAAAAGGTTAACTCCCTGACACGTATACCCGGTAATCGATATTGGGAAAGATGTTGTTCCTGGCTTCTAATTCTCGAAGCCATTCGTCATCGCGGCGACCTTCCTGAAGCAGGTAATATAGTCTGGTGAAGTTGTTTACGTGTTCCTTAGTGCGGCGCACAGCGTATTCTACCATTGTCCCTGTCTTCATGATGAAAGCCCAGTCGCTGGATTGAGCCAGTAAAAGCTCCCTAGCAGCCTGGTTAAGCATACGCCTGATGATGTCATCCGAACTGGGATATCGGTTGGCCAGCTCGACCATGCGCTCACCTGCTTTGTGGAGGTGGCGGTAGATCCATTCATTAGACTTTTCCAACCATACCTCGTTGTAGCCTTTATGTCCCCAACTGCAAGCATTAGGTACCGCTGCCTGGTTCATCGGATATTCTTCCAAGTAGTCGGAAGCAGTAGTCGTCCGGAACACCTGTTGATCGTGAGGTATCTTGCGCAGGAGATAGTTGAGGAAATCGGGGCCTTCGAACCACCAGTGACCGAAGAGTTCAGCGTCGTAAGGGGCAACCACGATTGGTTTTCGGTCCAAAATTTGCGCTAGGTACTCGATCTGGCGTTCCCGGTTGAACATGAAGTTGCCAGCGTGGATAGCCGCTTTTTGCCGGGCCCAGTCCGGTTGGTAAGGTTCCTTGTACTCGCCTTTGCCGGTTATGCGGTAATATTTGATCCCCGTATCCAAGCGGATCCCTTCCGGGTGGACGTACTCCTTGATGTAATCGAAGTCCAAGTCATAGCCTATGTCCCTGTAAAATTCGCGGTAGTCAGGGTCCCCGGGGTAGCCTTCTTTGGCACTCCACACCTGTTTGGAAGACTCGACATCCCGGCCAAAAGCCGCAACTCCGCTCCCAGGGCAGTAAAGAGGGGCATAGACCCCATAGCGGGGCCGGCGCGAAGCGTACATGATGCCGTGGGTGTCGGTGAAAAAATAACGAACACCGTACTCTTTAAGAACCAGGTCGTCCCCGGGTTTGTACCCGCATTCGGGAAGCCAGAGGCCACGAGGAGGCTGCCCGAATGTTTCGCGAAACACCTGGATCCCGACTGCTACTTGGGCCCGTACCTGCTCTTTCTGAATGCCTATCAGGGGTAAGTAACCGTGGGTGGCACACGTAGTTATCAGCTCCACCTTACCCGTTGCCAAGAGCTCCTGGAAGGCACGGATCAGCCGGCCTTTGTACCTGTGGAAGAGAAACCGGTAAGCATTGGTGAAACGGCGTTCGTACATCTGGGCGACATAGTTGAAATCGGGCATGTTCCGGGTTCGTACCAGTTCTTTTTCCGAGAGTTCTACCAGTTTTTCCAGGTGTTTCTTGTACCTCCTCATCAGAAGCTCGTCATTGAGCATGGTGATGAGGGTTGGGCTGAGAGATATCGTTAGCCGGAAATCGATCTCATCCTCCGCTAATCTGGTCAGCACCTGGACTAAGGGTATATAAGTTTCGGTTATGGCCTCATAAAGCCATCGTTCCTCCAAACAGTGTTCGCTCTCAGGATGACGGACAAAAGGCAGGTGAGCGTGAAGCAATAGCAATAAGTAACCTTTGATCACTGTCAGTCTCCTTTCCAGCCGGGCTCAAAATCGTAGAATGAAGGCGAAGTGGCGTCGAACGGGATGGCACCTATTCTTTCAATTATTCTTTGCTCGTAGTCATTTACCATCATCCACTCTTCGTCTCCCAGAGTTGAAATGTCATTGCGGGGGGTCATGACCGCGTTGGATACGGTAATAGGGAGAAAGCCGGAGGGCGTAAGCAGCCCTAGTATACCGTAATAAGGGGTATTAGGTTTGCCTACGTGGATGTGCCAGTCCCCAACCAGGCTTTTGACCCGGATATCGAAGTGAGACCGAGGATCTGACAGTTCCAGGATTCGAAGGCAGATGTTATCATAAGTGGCTAGGTCACCATAAGAATGCCGGATGGCTTCCCAGCGGTCAGGCGCTATTTCCCAGTAAGCATACAGCCATTCCGGATCCCTGACCAAGAGGGTCAACCGCACATCGTGGTAATAGCGCGGCAGTTCCACGGCAAAGGCAGGCCGCGGTCTGGTTTCAACCGGCACACCCAGCTCGTCCGAGGCTTCAAAACTGAGGTCTGAAGGGCGTGGTGCCGGTTTCTTTGAAGGTTTGTTCTGCCGCCGCCCTACAGCCAATAAGGATATGAAAGCCAAGAGAAGAAAAAGGAAGAATAATACGTCCGGATTCATGATTTCCCTCCTAGGTGATCAATATTGAAAAACGAAACGAGGAATAATTACTGCAACGGGCTTATTATTCCCAAATACCTCATAATAAATGAGCGCGGGGGATGATGGTGAGACAAGTAGTGTTGGGCAATGGCAGTTTGTTGTTAAATTTTGATAATGAACTTAATATTCGGGACCTTTATTGGCCTTATGGGGGGTTCGAAAACCATGGAGATAGGAATCGCACTAATTTTGGCGTCTATACAGACGGGAAACTTTCTTGGTTTTTTGAAGACTGCTGGCGTAAAGAGATTTCCTGCACAGAAGAAACCCCGGTTACGGACATCCGGGCATCCAATCCCGAACAGCAGGTAGATCTTGTTATCAACGATGCCGTCCACTGGGCAGAAGATTTCTACATGAAAAAAATCGCGGTAAAAAACCGAAGCGTTTACCCCCGTGAAATAAAACTGGTATTTTACCAGGACTTATCCATCAAAGGAATTGAAGCCGGGGATTCGGCCGTTTATGATCCTCAAACCGGAGGAATATACCACTACAAAAAAGGATGTTATATCCTGGCCAATTGCCGAACCGATAAGGGTACGGCTAAAGAATACAGCACCGGAGTCAAGAGGTACCGGGGAAAAGAAGGTACTTACCGGGATGCGGAGGACGGTATGCTTTCACTGAACCCGGTTGCTGATGGGCCTGTTGACAGTGCTCTCTCCGTAAGCTTGAACTTGGAAGCAGGGGAGGAAGGCCTGGTCTACTACTGGCTCATCGTGTGTCACTCTCTTGCCGCCTTGAGAAGAGCCAATGACCGCTTTATGAGTAAACATCCGGAAACTTGGTTGCAAGAGATAATCAGGTACTACCGCCGCTGGATCAAGAGACAGGAACGAGATTATCAGGATCTGAGTCCGGAGGTACAGCGGGTTTTTAAACAGAGCTTGTTTACTATTAAGGCTCAAATGGACAGGAGAGGGGCGGTGGTTGCATCTTCCGATGCCGATACGTTTCTGGTGGCACGGGATCACTACATGTATTTATGGCCGCGGGACGGGGCCATGGTCGCTCACGCTTTGGACCTGGCCGGTTACCCTGAAGAGACCCGTAAGTTTTACACGTTTTGTGGTGCCCTGCTGTCAGATGAAGGGTATTTTCTGCAGCGCTACAACCCGGACGGAAGCCCGGGATGTACCTGGCATCCATGGCTCATGCACGGCCAGCCCTGTTTGCCTATCCAAGAAGACGAGACCGCGCTTGTGATATGGGCTCTGGGGCAGCACTGCCGGCTTTATCAAGATGAGGATTTTGCGAGGTCGATGTTTGAGAGCCTGGTCAGGCCATCCGTCAGGTTCATGCTGGATTACACCGATGCGGTTACGGGTTTGCCCAAGCCGAGCTGGGACCTGTGGGAGGAGCGTTGGGGCATTTTCGCTTTTACCTGCGGGGCGGTGTATGGGGCTTTGCAGGCAGGAGCTCTGATGGCCCGGGCTCTCAATGCGATGGACCTGGCTGACGAATGCGAGAAAAGAACGGCTGAACTAAAGCAGGCGATGGTGAGGTGGTTGTATTCGGAACAGCTGGGACGGTTTGCCCGGGGCCTTTTAATCAGCGAACAGGATGAGATGATGACGGATCTCACCCTCGATTCCAGTCTGCACGGGCTATACGCGTTTGGAGCTTTTGCGCCGGGGGACGAGAAAGTAGTGAAAACTATTCATACCTTAAAGGAGGGGTTATGGGTCAAGACCTCCGTCGGCGGGATGGCTCGTTACCCTGGGGATTATTACTTCCGAGTAGCCGACAATCTGCATGAGGTACCTGGGAATCCTTGGATAATCACTACTTTGTGGCTAGCAGACTGGTATATCCGGAGAGCGGAAGGCATTGGTGATTTGAAGCCGGCCCGTGAGCTCATCGAGTGGGCCGCAGCCAAGGCGGTAGGTACGTGTTCGCTGCCGGAGCAGGTTCATCCCTATACCGGCGAACCGTTGTCGGTAGTCCCTCTTACTTGGTCCCATTCCACCTTCGTGCAGGTAGTAATCTCTTACCTGGCAAAGCGGGCGAGATTGAGGAAAGAGTTGCACTGAAAAGGATTTTGATGCCGGGGAGAGAATGTATTCATGAAAACGGAGTGGAGGCGGGCCGAGGGTGAGATTTCCGGGAGAGGACGTTCGTTGGGGTTTGTTCGAGGTTTTTGCGGTGCTGATTGTTACCTTCTTGGTAGTGCAGTCTTATCCGTGGTGGGGGCCCCAGGTTATGGCTTACCTGGTTTACAAGGGCTGGGTTTCAGCGACCTTGATAAACGAGTTTATTTTTACTTATTTGATTCAATTTGTGGTCATGGTGGGAGCGGTACTGGTTCTGGCCCTGGTAGTTCGCAGGTGTTCGCCGAATAAAATAGGCTTAACACCTACCAGGGGTAAAACGCTGATCGAGTGGGGGATTGGCGGGGGCATCTTGCTGTTTGCGGTTATCCTGGTCATGGGGCTGATTTTGCAACGAGTATTTCCCGAGATCCCTCCTCAGGCGTTCGAGTGGGTGCTAAAACGGGTCGGCAGCCTGAAAGAATTCGTTCTCTTGTTAGTGGTAATAAGCATATTGGCTCCTTTAGCCGAAGAGCTGTATTTTCGGGGATTTGTATATCCCGTCTTCCGCAAGTACACCGGAGTGACGGCCGGGATTCTCTTATCAGGGGCGTTCTTCGGAGCCGCCCACTTTGACCTGTGGCGGTTTATTCCGTTGTCGGTGGGAGGGGCGATTCTGGCTTTCGTATACGAAAAGAGCGGGTCGATATATCCTTGCTGGCTGGCCCACGGGCTGTGGAACGGGGCCATGGGGCTCGCTTACTACTTCAAGATACTCGCGGGTTGACTGCGGGCACTTGACAACCGTCGGGCGGATTCCAATAATTAGAGAGGAAAGTGAATTAAGAATAACGAGAGAGGGGTGAAGTTATGCCAGTCTACGATTACAAATGTCAGCATTGTGGTAAGTTTGAGATCGTCCAAAGGATAACTGCTCCCCCTTTAGAGGAGTGCCCGACCTGCGGAGGCAAGGTTGAGAGGTTGATCAGCCGGAACGTAGGTATAGTTTTCAAAGGCCCGGGTTTCTATACCACCGATTCGAGAGAAAAAGACCGCCTGCGCGAGCTTAACCGGGAGAGGCAAAAGGATAACCAGGCCTTGTTGGACGGAGATGTCGGTGGTTTCGTGAAACAGTCCGATGAGACCGATAAGAGGATCGCTGAGATGGGCTAGCTAAAAGGCAAGGCTCCCCCCTTTTTGGCGGGGGCTTTTTTGTTGGTAGGAGGGAGAGGCCACCTGCTTGTCGAATCTGTAAAGGAAGATACGAAGGCAGGTGGGACCTTGTTCAAGGCCATCACGTTCGATTTTTGGAATACTTTGTATAAAGGGCCCGGAGCCAACGACGTTACGGAAAAGCGTATCGAACTGGTGCAAAAGGTGTTGCAGGAAGGCGGTTTATCGTCGGATCGGCGGGCGATAACCAGGGCTTTCAAACGTTGCTGGCAGCGGGCATATTTTTACCAGAGAATCAACGGGTTGGAAATAACTCCGCGTGGGCATGTGGAGTGTATCAAGAAGGAACTCGGGTTGAAGCTGGACCCGGAGTTAGATGAAAAGCTCTACCGGGCGTACACCCAGGCCCTGTTAAAGGCACCCCCGGAATTGAACGATGGTGCCCGAGATGTATTACAGGAGTTGAAAGAGCGATATCGGTTAGCGGTTATCTGTAATACCGGGG
This sequence comes from Syntrophothermus lipocalidus DSM 12680, assembly GCF_000092405.1. Lineage (NCBI taxonomy): Bacteria > Bacillati > Bacillota > Clostridia > Eubacteriales > Syntrophomonadaceae > Syntrophothermus > Syntrophothermus lipocalidus. The sequence continues at coordinate 675,419 of NC_014220.1, forward strand.
CAACCCCTGGCCTCATATTGAGAAAACTGATGGCGGCCGATGGCATTCTGGGGTATTTTGACCTTACTGTTTTTTCGGACGAAGTTACCTGGGCCAAACCGAACATCAGGATATTCCGTTATACCTTGCAGAGACTAGGGGTCAATCCGTATGAAGCGGTACACGTTGGGGACGATACCATAACCGACGTCATCGGGGCGAAAAGGGCGGGAATGAAGGCGGTATGGATATTTCCCCAGGCGAATCAGCCTGTGCCTGAGTGCGACTGGCATATAAGGGATTTGCGTGAGCTCAGGCAGATCTTTGGGAAGGCGGTAGAATTCGGTGGAAGTGAAAAATGTAGTAGAAAGTTTGGTGTGGAATAACTTGGACAGCGTCCTTGCCCATAAGGAAGGGGCATGTCGGTGTGAAAGGTGCCGGGCCGACATAGCTGCTTACGCCTTGAACCGGCTGAAACCCAGGTACGTGGTGACGGCCGAGGGTGAGGTCTATGTCAAGGCCGAGTTTCTTACTCCTCAGTTTCAGCTGGATGTCATAACCGCCTTGGCAGAGGCCGTAAACCAGGTGAGCGAGCATCCTAACCATGGTCAACCAGAAGAATAAGCGTACGGTTGTTATTTATACCGACGGCGCCTGTTCTGGGAACCCGGGCCCAGGCGGGTGGGGTGCGGTGTTACTTTACCAAGACCGGCACAAAGAGCTAAGAGGAGGGGACCCAGAGACGACCAACCAGCGGATGGAGTTGACCGCAGTTATAGAAGCTCTGAAGGCCTTAAAGGTCGAAGGCTGGGACGTAGAAGTTTATTCCGACAGCGCCTACCTGGTTAACGCCTTTAATCAGGGTTGGCTTGAAAAGTGGCAAAGAAACGGCTGGAAGAACGCGAAAAACGATCCGGTAGCCAACCAGGATCTGTGGCAAGAGTTGCTTCGGTTGTCCAAGAAAAACAAGGTGAAGATTATCAAAATAGCCGGGCATTCAGGCGACTTTTGGAACGAAAGGTGTGATGCCTTGGCGCGCCAAGCTATTAAAGAGATCAGTGGTCGGGATTGACTAACAGGCACGGTTGCAAGTTGGGAGCGGTTGTTTTGAAGGTTAGTGTATATAAAGACTACGAAAATGGAAGATTAGGTCTAGGGGTTAAAGTGGTGGCTGAAAAGGCTACACTGGCCGATCTCCTGGAAGCCTGGGAGCCCCTGGCCGACGACGACAGCGTTTTCAAACAGTACGCGCAAGACAACTACTCTCCATGCAAAGGGTGTCGGGTCAACTGCTGTAAACAGGCTTATGTTATCCCGGACCTGGTATCCTTGAAAAAAATGAGCGATTACCTACGGTTATCGCCTCTGGAGTTTGCCATCCGGTACTTTGATCAAGAAAAACTGAGGCTGAACCTACCGCGATTACGGTCTTCTCCCTGCACGTTTCTGGTGGAAGACTGCTGTTCAGTATACCCGGCCAGGACCCTCATCTGCCGCTTTTACCTGTGCACGCATATCCTGGGAGAAACGGAAGAGCTCATTTACTCTATTGCTTTGGCCGGCATGGCTGCGACTCAGCTCTACCTTAACGGTCTGGGAATCATAGATCTCGGAGGCGAGGTCTACGGAATGTCCAGCTATGAAGCATGTTTACGTAGCCTCTTAGACAGCTCGCGGGAGACCGAAGGGGCCAGGGCGTTTCTCGAAGCCCACGACTATTCGGATATACCCCTGACCGTTTTTAACCTCGGCAGGTGACATCCATTGCTCTGGCTGACATTTGCCGGTTCTTCCGTACTCCCGGGGGAAAGGAGTACGGGTATTGTCTGCTTTGAAAACGTTTTTGTTAATGTCCGTGTTCTTGCCTTTCTCAGTTGCTTTGGCGAGTTATATAATCAAAGATACAAACTGGCGCAGGATTCTCGTTGTCACCATGTCGCTAATACTCGGACTTGCAGCTTATTGGCTGTATGCTAAAGTGCCCTTAACCCCGGTCTTTATTTCCTTCCACGGGTGGGAAAAAGCGGTCACCTTCCTCGATATTCTCCTCTTGTTCTACATCCTTTACGTTGGAATCGAAAACCGGCATCTACCCATCGGGATACTGGCCATATTGCAGCTAGCATTGGTGGCGTACGTCGAGGGGTTCTTGGGTCCAGACTCCCGAGCTGTCGGCACTTTTGCCGTTGACCGCTTGTCGGTCGTCATGTTCTTGGTCGTATCAGTTATCGGATCCCTTATTTGCGTCTATGCTCTTCCGTACATGGAAGAGCGTATAGAACACGTCGAGTTAGACCGTAACCGGCGTTTCTTTTTCTGGTTTGTCTCGTTCTTAGCGGTCATGAATGGGCTGGTTTTTGCCAACAACGTTCTCTGGCTGTATTTCTTCTGGGAAGCCACTACCCTTTGTTCCTTTCAGCTAATCGGTCACGACGATACCGAAGAAGCACGCCGTAATTCATTACACGCGCTTTACCTCAATTCCGTAGGTGGGCTGGCCATGATTGCTGGTATAACCGTGATGCTGGCCGGATTTACCGGGAGGACTCTGTCTCTGGCGGACATAGCTGCGAGCGACTTGGGGCTTGTCTCCCCCGTTTTTCTCCTGGCCCTGGCTCTGTTTATGACCGCTGCCTTTACTAAGTCAGCTCAGTTTCCTTTTCAAAACTGGCTTTTGGGGGCTATGGTAGCTCCTACACCGGTATCGGCTTTGCTTCATTCCAGCACCATGGTCAAGGCCGGGGTATACCTCGCGGTGCGGCTGGCCCCGGCCTACGACGGTACCGCTCTTGCGACGTTCATAGCCTTGATCGGCGCTTTCAGCTTTTTTGCCGCTTCTTTGATGGCGGCGGGTAACGGTGACTCCAAGGCAGTTTTGGCCTACTCGACGGTAGCAAATCTCGGGCTTATTTTCGCTTGTTGTGGGATCGATCTTCCGCTTTCAGTGGCGGCTGCGGTTCTGTTGATCATCTTCCATGCCTTAGCCAAAGGGGTTCTTTTCATGGGAGCGGGAGTTATCGAGCACCGACTAGGTTCGCGGAACATAGAGAGCATGGAGGGATTAGGAGAAAAGCTGCCTTTGCTGGCTCTGCTGATGGTTGGCGGGGGTTTTGCCATGTTCTTGCCGCCGTTCGGGATGCTGTTCTCCAAGTGGGCGGCCATGGCTTCGGCTGCGATCTCGCCTTTGGTCTTACTGTTATTCGTAGCCGGCAGTGCCCTGACGACCGTTTTTTGGAGCAAATGGATGGGCCGGATCCTGGCCGCGTCACCGGGTAGGGTTGCTAAACGGGCTACAACACATGTTTCGAGCCGTGGGGCAGGATACTACGCCGTTTCTCTGGGTATTCTAGGTTTAGCTACTCTTGTGCTTTCTTTTGGGGTGACAACCGTAATTGACCGGCTGGTTGCCCCCGCCTTGGTTTGGTTCTACCCGTTAGCTTTTCAACCTGCCCTGGGCGGAAACGTGATACTGTTCAGCTGGGCGAGCTTTTTCCACCCTAACCTGGCGGCAACGGGATTGCCGGAAGGAGTTTTTCCCTTCGGTCTTATGGGAGGAGCCTTGGTGGCTACCTTGGTCTTGCCCTGGCTTCTGTTCAGGCCCGAATTTCAAACTACCAGTTCAGTTTACCTTTGCGGCGAGAACATGCCTGGTGAAGAAAACCGTTGTTTCGTCAGCAGCATGGAAAGAGGGACCGAAATGGCGTTGGCAGGCTACTATTTCACCGGTTTTATAAATGAAGGACTTTTGAGGCGATTGGGCTGGATGGGAGGGGCTATTCTCGTACTGATGCTAGGGGTTATCGTTTTATGGGTGCTCTAGTAAAAGTACTGCTTATAGTTATCTTAGCCCCCGTCTTGGGCGGACTACTCTTGGGGGTTGACCGCAAGCTCACGGCCAGGATGCAGGGGCGTCAAGGTCCCCCTGTAATTCAACCGTTTTACGATCTCGTCAAGTTGTGGGCCAAAACCAGCACTTATACCAACAAGCCCCAGGTGTTTTTTATCTGTGCCTATCTCGTATGGATGCTGCTCGGCCTGGTTATGCTGGCTACCGGGCTGGATTTTCTGGTATTCGTCTTCACTATGACTGTGGCCGAGGTGGCTTATGTACTGGCGGGGTTTGCTACCCGTTCTCCTTACAGCCACATCGGAAGCACCCGCGAACTGATACAGGTGCTGGCGGCAGAGCCGGTCTTACTGTTTGTTGCGTTTGCGCTTTACCTAGAAAACGGGACTTTTCTCGTCCAGGGGGCCTTCGTCAATCCGTCGCCTTTGTTGTTATCTTATCCTTTGTTGTTTTTGGCAGTTCTCTTAATCCTGACCATCAAAATCCGCAAATCTCCGTTTGATATATCCACTGCTTTACACGCGCATCAGGAGATAGTGCGCGGGATTAACACCGAGTTTTCGGGTCGGTACCTGGCAGTGGTCGAGCTGTCCCACTGGCTGGAGACGGTGGTTTTTCTCTTCGTCGTGTTCCTGTTTTGGGCTAATCCTTGGTGGGCCGGGGTTTTGGTGGCACTGGCCGCCTATTTCTTGGAGTTGGTTGTGGATAACATTTCCCCGCGAATGAATTGGAACTGGATGATTAAAGTAGCCTGGACAGCCGGTATCCTGTTATCCACGAGCAACATGGTTTGGAGGGTATGGGGTTAATAGCCGTACTCGCACCAGGCTACTTGAAGGAGTGAACGTCTTGAGCCTTGTTCATCGTGCACGATCAAAGTCCCCGTGGGTAATGCATTTTGACACTGCGGGTTGCAACGGTTGTAGTATTGAGGTGTTTGCTTGTTTTACTCCTTTGTATGATTTGGAGCGGTTCGGTATTGTAAACGTCGGAAACCCGAAGCACGCTGACGTGCTTTTGGTTACGGGCACTGTCAACCACAAGGCCAAGAGGGTGTTGAAGACTGTCTACGACCAAATGAATCATCCCAAGGTCATAGTGGCGGTAGGTATCTGTGCTACCTCCGGCAATGTCTTTCACCAGAGCTACAATTGTTTGGGAGGAGTGGACAAGGTGGTGCCTGTGGACGTGTATGTTCCCGGGTGCGCGGCCAGGCCAGAGGTCATTATTGACGGCATTTTCCTGGCCTTGAAGAAACTGGAGGAGAAAAGAAGGGACAAGGATGCAAACCATCGAGAAGTTGAACCGACAGGAACTTCTGGACAGGGTGAGGCAGCTGTCCGGTAAGGGAGCTCGCCTGATTTCGATTACCGGGGTGGACACCGGCCAGTGGTTGGAACTTATTTACGTTTTTGAAGACGAGTTGGAGATGGTGGCTTTCAAGACAGAGGTGGAACGGGAAGGCTTTTTCCCGAGCATTGACCATTTTTACCCGGGGGCATGGCTGGCTGAAAACGAGATCCAAGACTTGTTCGGACTGAAGTTTGACGGGTTGGGGGTAGATTTCGGGGCATACATGCTTCTGAGCCACGACAGCCCAAAGCGGCCTTTTATCAAAGAAGTACGAGTAAGAGGGGCTATGAAATCTGATGAAAGCTAGCACCATAATTCCTTTCGGACCCCAGCACCCGGTCCTGATCGAACCCCTACAGCTGGCTCTGAAGGTCGAAGACGAGCGGGTAGTTGAGGTGAGACCGGCCTTGGGTTACACTCACCGGGGACTGGAGAAAGGGGCGGAACTAAACGATGTAGTCAGAAACATTTTTATGGCGGAAAGGGTTTGCGGCATCTGCTCCTTTATCCACAGTTGGTGCTACTGTGCCTGTATAGAGGAGCTGTTGAACGTCGAGTCGCCGCCCCGGGCAGAATTCATCCGCCTCGTTTCCGCCGAGCTTACCCGCATACACAGTCATCTATTGTATCTCGGGCTTTTGGCCGACGGCCTGGGGTTTGAGAGCTTGTTCATGCAGTTTTGGCGGGTGCGAGAAAGGGTTTTAGATCTGATGGAGGCAATCAGTGGCGGGCGCGTGATTATGGGCAACTGCACCATCGGCGGGGTGAGGAAAGACATAGATGCGGACATGGTTCGGGCTATATTCAAAGAAGTGAACGAGGTAGAAAGGGATCTCGTACCGCTAACCCGGGCCATGCTGAACGATTACACGGTCAAAAAACGAACAGTCAGTAAGGGAATCCTCAGCAAGGAAGATGCGGTCAAGTTCGGGGCCGTGGGCCCCGTGGCCAGGGCCAGCGGGGTAAGAACCGATGTAAGGCTTCTGGGTGAAGGTCCATACAAGTATGTGGATTTTGAAGTGGTGTTAGATAAGGATGGAGACGCTTACGCCCGCACCTCTGTTCACGTGCGCGAGGTGTTTGTCTCCCTGGACTTGATCCGGCAAGCACTCTTCAAATTGCCGGCCGGGGGAATAAAGACTGAATGGAAGGGAAGGGTTCAGGGCGAAGTTATAAAACGTATGGAGCAGCCGCGAGGAGAGATGATGTACTATATTCGGGGGAGTGGCAATCGTAACCTGGATAGATTCAAGGTGAGGACTCCCACCTTCGCGAATATTCCACCCCTTTTAGAAATGTTGCCTGGTTGCGAATTGGCGGATGTTCCGGTGATAGTCATTTCCATTGATCCCTGCATTGCCTGTACCGAGCGATAGACTAAGGAGTTGATGAGAGTGCCGGGGATGTTGATTCAGGTATTCAAAAACCTTTTTTCCCGGCCGGCAACTAGGGGCTACCCTTACCAGCCAAGGGAACCGTTCCGGGCAGCCCGGGGAACTTTGATGCTCGATATCGACAAGTGCATAGTTTGCGGGGCTTGCGAAAAGGCGTGCCCCGCCGGGGCGATTGAGGTGAAACCCAAGGAACACCTGTACAAATACGACCCGTACAGTTGTATCGTTTGCGGGAACTGTGTAGAGGCTTGTCCTACCGGCTGTTTCGAGATAACCTCAGAGTGGCGCAAGCCGGTGACCGAGATGCGAACGATGGTCTGGGAGGTTACCCGGACTAAGAAACGGGCGGAGAGAATGGCCTAAGCTTGGTTGAAACGCATCTCTGTATGACGGTTTAATTTTAGAAGGTCAAGGCTGATCGCTAGAGGAGAAGTAGAATAGCGATAGATATCCTACCCCGTTTAGTAACCATAGCAGACTTGGCACACTTTTTGACATCAATTTGCAGTGAACCGTATAATGAAAACAAGAAGGGTAGGTAAGGGCGCCATGGTGGACACCAGCAGGTTACCTGGAATAGACAAAAAGCACCGAGTAAGTATGAAGGACCTGTTGTCAACCATCGATGGACAGGTTGGTGTTTATTTGACGGACGGAGCAGCCTTCACCTTGGGAGTCAGCCGTGCCTATGAAGAGTTGACTCAGATAGCAGAAGAAGAAGTTATTAACCGACATATGCGCGAACTCGAAGAGGCAAAGTTCATCGACAAATCGGTGACTCTGCTGGTCTTGAAGAATAAAGCCCCTTTAACTATACAGCAGAAAATACTGCGTAGTAAGAAAAAGGTAATCGTTACTGGCAACCCGGTGTTCAACCAGGAAGGCGAAATACTCTTGGTTGCAACCACGGTATGTCCAACAAACGAAAAAAATGAGTTCTTAGCCACTCTTGAAAGCACCCCCCACGTTCTCTCAGCTATAGAGAACATGGTGGCTACAAGCAAGGCCATGCAGAGAGTGCTTTTAAGGGCTATCCGGGCTGCAGCCACCGACTCCACAGTTCTGCTAATAGGGGAATCGGGCGTAGGCAAGGAGGTTGTGGCCAGGGTTATTCACCAGAGTAGTCAACGCAGAAGCAAAGCCTTTGTGAAAGTAAACGTGGCTTCGCTTCCTGATGAACTGATTGAATCTGAACTCTTTGGCTATCAGCCCGGGGCTTTTACAGGAGCGACCAAATCCGGCAAGGTGGGCTTAGCAAAGGCTGCTGACGGAGGAACCCTGTTTCTGGATGAGATTAGCGAAATACCGCTGAGTAGCCAAGCAAAACTCCTACGCCTGCTTCAGGAAAAAGAGTTCATTCCCATAGGAGGCGTAACTTCTACCAGAGTAGATGTCAGGTTTATCGCTGCTACTAATAAGAACCTGGAGGAAATGGTCGAAAAGGGAGAGTTCAGACAGGATCTTTACTACAGGCTTAACGTCATCCCGATCCATATCCCCCCTTTGCGAGAGCGTAAAGAAGATATTCATCCTCTGGCCGAGATGTTTCTTGACAAATTCCGGAGACGCTTCTCAATCGACAAAAAGCTATGTCCTTCTGGCCTGCAAGCGCTCTTGGATCACAATTGGCCAGGAAACGTCCGGGAACTAGAAAACCTGCTGGAGAGACTGGTCGTTCTCTATCCTCAGTCCAAGATTACTAGAGAGTTGGTAGAGAACGAATTGGGGACGCGTTGTGTCAAAACGAGAAATGGATCCTTCCAGGTAAGCAGCACAGTGATCAAAGAGAAAAAGGATCTTTCGCATGCGGTGGACTCGTTTGAGAAACAGCTCATCGAGCAGACTCTTCGCCAATGTAATTTCGATCTCCGCAAGACCGCTAAAGCTCTTGGTATTCACCGCACGACCTTGTTAAGGAAGATGAGGAAGTACGGAATCAATTGACATCCTTCCTAAGTCAAGTTTGCTCGAAGCAGAATGCCGGCCTTTCGCGAGCCAGTACCTGGGGCCTTCTGAGTATCCCACAAGTTTAAAGCGCCAGCTAAGACCTTCAAGTGTGCAGCTCTGCACAGGTCAGAGTCGCAAACGTGCACACGCTAGACTTTTCTTGTGTCTTTCCATGCCTAGAATAATGACTTTCCCAACTGCCTTTCCGTTATGATTTCCACGCTAACTTCTTTTTATTAGAAGAAAACGCGTTCTTATGGGCATTTGGCGCTTGGCATGCCTTTTGCACCTACTATTAGTGAGCATGCGGAATCCCGGAGTTTGGAGAAAAAGACGAGACAAGGGGGTGAACATCAAGCACTGAGAAAAGGCGTTCTCAAAGGCTGTCAAAGAAAACAGCGTTTCTGAGATGGAGGTGATTAAATATGATGACAGCCGCCGAATACATTCAGAGTTTGAGGGATCTAGGACCGCGCAACATTTACGTTCTGGGGGAGAAGATCCAAAACCCGGTAGACCATCCGTTAATACGACCGTCTATCAACTGCTGTGCCATGACTTACAAGCTGGCAGAGCTCCCGGAGTATCAGGAATTGATGACAGCCAAATCGGCTCTGACAGGTCGTACTATCAATCGTTTCTGCCATTTGCATCAGGATACTGAGGACCTTATTAAGAAAGTTAAGATGCTGCGTCTGGTGGGCAACATGACGGGGTCTTGCTTCCAACGCTGCGTGGGCATGGATGCCCTCAACGCCGTATGGAGCACCACCTATGAAATGGATGCCAAGCTCGGCACCAATTATCACGAACGCTTCCGCAACTATGTCCTGGAGTGGGAAGAAAAGGACTGGACGGTCGACGGGTGTATGACAGACCCGAAGGGAAACCGCTCGGTCGGTCCTTCCGAACAGGCCGATCCCGACCTTTTCGTCCGCGTGGTCGAAAAGAGGCAAGATGGAATTGTGGTTAGAGGCGCTAAGATGCACCAGACGGGCATTCTGAACTCCCACGAAATACTGGTCATGCCAACGCAGACAATGCGACCGGAGGATGCAGATTATGCCGTGGCTTTTGCCGTACCTGCTGATGACCCGAGCCTCATATACATTTACGGTCGCCAGAGTTGCGATACCCGCAAGTTGGAATCCACGAAGGTTGACGTTGGCAACGTCAACTACGGAGGACAGGAAGCCGTAGTAATATTCAACAACACATTCGTACCGTGGAACCGCGTGTTCATGTGTGGTGAAATCGAATTTACTGGCATGCTGGTGGAGCGATTTGCCGGGTACCATCGTCAGTCGTATGGAGGGTGCAAGGTTGGTAACGGTGACGTGCTAATAGGAGCAACCGCGGCCATAGCAGATTACAATGGGGTCGCTAAAGCTTCCCACGTCAAGGACAAGATTGTGGAAATGGTACATCTCAACGAAACGTTATATGCGTGCGGAATAGCCTGCTCTGCAGAAGGACGCAAGACAGCGTCCGGCAATTACCTTATCGACATGATGCTGGCCAATGTCTGCAAGCAAAACGTTACCCGGTTCCCCTACGAAATTGCCAGGCTGGCCCAGGATATCGCGGGCGGTTTAGTGGTAACCATGCCATCTGACGCCGACTTCAATTCACCCGAGGTTGGAGAGTGGTGCAGGAAGCTTATGGTTGGCGATCCCAAGTATCCTACAGAACACAGGCAGCGTATGCTGCGCCTGATTGAAACTATGACGTTGGGTGCCGTTGCCGTGGGCTACTTGACGGAATCTCTACACGGAGCGGGTTCTCCGCAGGCGCAGAGAATCATGATCAGCAGGCTTGCCAACCTTGAGCAAAAGAAAGCCTTGGCGCGAAGGTTGTGCGGCATCGACCCCGACGGTCTGTTCTGAAGAGATGGGAGTATGAGCATGAAAGAAACTTTAGTGAAGCTCCTGGCTGAAAAGGTCACTCCGTACCTGCAAATGCACGCGGGTGATGTCGAGTTCGTCGACGTGGTGGATAATTGCGTGTCCATAAGGTTGAAAGGAGCTTGTCAAGACTGCAGCGCTGCCCAAATAACCGTCGAAACGGTGATAAAAGAGGCGATCGTTTCGAGATTTCCCGAAATAGAAAAGGTAATGATTGAGCCGTCAGATGATTCCCTAGAACTCATAAAAATCGCACGTGATATATTGTCGGGTGGTACCGGTGGGATCATCAACAACCATAAAGATTAGGTACTGCGGCGGATGTAACCAAGCGTATGATCGCGTGAAGTTGGTCTCCGATATCGTTAAGTCCCTTCACGAACAAAACGGAAAAGATTTTAGGGTCGTCTTCGGAAGAGACGACCCGGCCGACATCGAACTGGTAATCTGTGGATGTAGTGCCTGTTGCAGTGATACAGACGAACAGAAGGACGAGCCAACACCCCGAGGGAGATTCGTCGTGGGCCCGAACCTTCTGAACTACTACGAAATACCACAAAACGACCTCTTGCCGCGACTGTTGTCGCAGATTACTGGTGAGGAGGAATGATTGGTGAGTTGGAAAGAATATTACGAAAAGCGCATAGTGACCCCAGAAGAGGCGGCTAAGCTCATAAAATCCAACGACCGGGTGGTGCTGGGCCATGCCTGCGGGGAGCCCAAACTGGTGGTAGACGCCATGGTCGAAAGAGCGGGCGAACTGGAAAACGTCGAAGTGGTACACATGGTGGCCATGGGCAAGGCACGTTATTGCCAGCCAGAATATGTAAAATCCTTTCGACACAACGCCCTCTTCGTAGGCGCAGCTACCCGGAACGCACTCAAAGAAGGGCGCGGTGACTATACCCCTTGTTTTTTCCATGAAATCCCTGGCCTGTTTCGCAACAACGTGCTGCCGGTAGACGTAGCCTTGGTTACCGTGTCGCCTCCCGATCGTCACGGCTTTGTCAGTTTGGGTATCTCCGTGGATTACACCCGTCAAGCCGTCCTCAGTGCCAAAACCGTAATCGCAGAAGTCAATCCTAATATGCCGCGCACTGGGGGTAACTCTTTTTTGGAAGTGACGGACATAGACTATTTCGTCCTGAGCGAGGAGCCGCTTTACCAGCTTTCCCCGCCGGAGATAACTGATGTCGAAAGGGCTATAGGGGAGAACGTAGCGTCCTTGATAAAAGACGGAGACTGTCTGCAGTTGGGAATCGGCGCCATACCCGATGCCGTTTTGAGCTTCCTGGGCGACAAGAACGACATCGGCATTCACTCCGAAATGGTGTCTGACGGGGTAATGAACCTGGTCAAGAAAGGGGTTATTAACTGTCGCCGAAAAACCCTGCACCCCAACAAAATAGTAATTACGTTTGCCATGGGTACTGCGGAATTCTACCGGTGGCTGGACTACAATCCATTGATCGAGTGTTACACCGTAGATTATACAAATGACCCGTTTGTTATAGCCAGAAATGATAACATGGTGTCTATCAACTCGGCTCTCGCAGTCGATCTACTCGGACAAGTTGCGGCAGACACGTTGGGGCCTTACCAGTTCAGTGGCGTCGGAGGGCAAGTTGACTTTGTTCGAGGTGCTGCCCGCTCTTCCGGAGGGAGAAGCATCATAGCAATGCCTGCTACGGCTGCGCAGGGCAAGGCATCGAGAATAGTGCCTTCCTTAGCACCAGGGCAAGCGGTGACCACCTCAAGAAATGATGTGGATTACGTCGTAACCGAGTTCGGTGTAGCCAAGTTGAAAGGCAAAACCGTTAGGGACAGAGCCCGTTCTCTTATAGAAATAGCGCATCCTGCATTCAGAGACGAATTGAGGGAAAAGTTTTCACAATTAATGGGCTATTCGATTTAGCTTACAGGAACAACTGGAGTTTAAACGACTTGATTAGCTTCGCAGGTCCAAGTTGATTCCAGGGTTTTTGGTTCTTTTGCCATGTGTAAGTCAGAAGGAGGTGAGAATTAGTTGAGTAAGCCGTTCATTCAAAGCAAAAGGAGGTGAAGGAATGCCCTTAGCTTTGTCGGTTGGAGTTCTTGCTGGCCTATTAACGTACTTTGCTGTCGCAACAAGTTCTGCGCTTCATATCGTTGTTTGGGTGTCGTTTATTGCCTGGGCCGTATTTTTCGTTGCAGGTGCAGACAAAAACGGTGTGCTGAAATCGCTGGTTCCCCTTTGTGGTGGCACTGTGTGGGGATGCATCTGCATCCTTGCGATGCAGGGGCTAGCTCGTGGGTTTAGTTTACCGGCACTGTCTGTCTTAGTGGGACTAGCTGCCCTAGTGATTGTCTTGATGATGAAGCTCCCTCTATTCGAACTAGCACCTGCACAGTTCTTAGGTTTTGCAGCTTATTTCGGTAGCTATTTCGGTAACGCGGTCGGCCCGAACCAGTCGCCGGTGTTCGTTGCGCTTTGCGTCGCCGTCTCGTTGGCTGTCGGCGTTCTTGTTGGTCTCGTTTCTGTTCAAATACCGAATCTGTTCAGCGGTAAAGAGGTTTCTAGCCAATGAGATTATTAGGGACTTGTTTTGATAATTTGACGAGGAGGAGTGATTGAAGTGAAGCTTTACTTTTTTGAGTGCGGTATCTTGAAGAGCCAAAAACAGTACTTTACAGCAGGGCGCGGTCTGCTCGAGCCTTTCGACGTCCCCGTTCCGTTCTTTTTAATCGAACACCCTCAAGGCTATGTTCTATACGACACTGGCAATGCCTTGGAGGTAGCTATTGACAAGGTAAAACACTGGGGCGACGTAATTGCTGCGTATGATCCGGTTATGACAGAGGATCAATGGGTCGTAAACCAGATCAAAAGAGTCGGCGTCAAGCCGGAAGACATAAAATACGTGGTACTTTCTCATTTACACCTCGATCACGCGGGTGGTGTTGGTCACTTCCCCAACGCCAAGTACGTTGTCCAAAGAGATGAGTTGTACTACGCTTATGTGCCAGATTTCTTTATGAAAGGCGCATACATCCGGGCCGATTTTGATAAGAACGTTGACTGGTTTATCCTGGAGGGGTGGCGGGACAACAAATTCGATCTCTTCGGAGATGGGAAAATCATTATCTATTTCACGCCAGGACATACTCCCGGCCATCAATCGCTACTGGTCAACCTTGAAAAATCTGGTCCAATGATGCTGACCGGAGATGCCTGTTATACTACGGAAAACATCGACGAGGATGTCCTTCCGGGTCTCGGCTGGAGTCCTAGCCTCTGCATCCAAACGATACAGACTTTCAGGTTCCTGAGGGATCAAAGAGGCGTCCAAATAGTAACTGGTCATGATCCCGTAGCCTGGCAACAGTATAAGAAAGCACCAGCATACTACGATTAGGTCATTTTACTCTATCTCCGTTAATAAGAATACTTAGATGTGCAACGGCGACTTGCAAAATAAGTTGTAATCACAAATCTAAGGAAGAGAGAATATTCTCTGTTCACCCCCGGTTTACATTCCATTTAAGAAGACCAGCATTGCGCCCTCGGCGTCGCTGGTCTTCTGTCTGTGCTATTCTACTTCCTTCCGAAGAGAACAACCTCGTTAGTATCGTTTAATCGTCCTGCTCAAATGCCAAACCTTCCGATTACTGGTGAAAACTAAACCACGGGAATCTGTGGCTCCGTTTTCGTAGTAGCAGGAATTGGCCAAGACGCGCGGAATATATTATTCGATATGCTATTTTCTGAAACGGGGGTGCATAGTGAAAGGTTTCAAACGGGAAGGCTTGAGTAACATTTGAGGAGGGAGAGAATTGAAGAAACAGAAATTGTTGGCATTATTCATGGCCATAGCCATGCTGGCACTGGTTGTTGCGGGTTGTGGAGGATCTAAGACCGAGTCTACCGGTACACCAGCTTCCAAGAGCGAAGAGGTGGTCAAGTTAGGTTTTTTAGGGGCCTTAACGGGATCGGTGGCTAACTATGGTATCCCCGGCAAAAAAGGAATGGAGATGGCCATCGACGAACTTAATGCTAAAGGCGGCATCCTCGGCAAGAAGGTTGTAGGCATCTATGAAGACAACAAAGGGGAGAGCAGCGAGGTTGCTAACATCACTCAGAAGTACATCTCCCGGGATAAGGTTAACGCCATTATCGGCGATCCTTGTACCGGCTTGACCAAGGTTGCGGCCGAGATATGCCAGAAGAACAACGTAGTTCTTTTCTCGGCAGGCGCTACCGGCACCGGAGTCGTCGAATACGGGGACTGCATTTTCCGGAACACCCTGCTCGACAAGTTTGCGGTACCTTCGGTTGTCGACTGGATGATTAACACCAAGGGATGGAAAAATATAGCTATAATCACGTCGCTCAACAACGGTTACAGCACGGCTTTGACCCCAGTATTCAAGGAAGCGATAGCAGCCAAGGGCGGCAAGGTTATCATAGAAGAAACCATCAATGACGGTGATACCGACTTTTCGGCTCAGGTTACGAAGATTAAACAGGCCAAACCTGATGTTCTCGTCTTTACGGGTTATTACACGGAGGCTGCTTTAATTCAGAGGGAGGCGAAGAAGCAGGGGCTTGATATTACTTTGATCGGCGGTGACGGGTTGTACGGCAAAGACCTGATTAAGCTGGGCGGAGATGCAGTAGAACAGAAGGTTATTTACTACTGCGGCTTCAGCTCAGACCAGCCGAGTCCAGAGACTGCGAAGTTTTTGAAGGACTATGAGGCCAGGTACAAGGAAAAGCCGGACATGTTCTCGGCTCAATACTACGACGCTGTTATGATTATCGCCAAAGCTATGACCGAAGCCAAAAGTACCGACCCGGCGGTCTTCAAGAAACAGCTGGCCCAGACCAAGGACTACCCGGGGGTTTCGGGCAATACAACTTTTGGTCCTGACCGTGAGCCTATCAAGAGCCCGATATGTCTTATTACGGTGAAGAACGGCGAGTTTGTTTTGCTGGATAAGATACCGGTAAAAGTTGACTAAATGCTTTGGGCTCGGGATGAATCCAGTTATAATAGTGCCGGTTCGGCTTACTCAAACATGGTTTAACACTGGCTGGGGCCAGTGTTAAACTGTGTTTGTGAGAGTACAGGCGGGCATGGCCGGGTTCTTTGCCCTTGGACAGGAGTGATTAAGGTGTTCTGGCAACAGTTGGTTAACGGGCTTACTCTGGGCAGCACATATGCTTTGATTGCTCTGGGTTACACAATGGTGTACGGCATTATTCAGCTCATCAACTTTGCCCACGGTGAAATATACATGTTCGGTGCTTTCGCCGGGCTTTTCCTGGTCACGGTCTTGCAGGTGAACGTGTTTGTTGCCATGACAGGGGCAATGATTTTCTGTATGGTACTGGGAGTTCTGGTCGAACGGATAGCTTACCGGCCCCTGCGCGGGAGGTCTAGCCGGCTGTCGGCTCTGATCAGTGCCATTGGGGTCTCTATATTCCTTTCGACTCTGATGGTGTTAATGCACGGCCCGGAAACGGAAAGGTACCCGGATACGGTGAAGATCGCAAGTTTCCACGTGGGAACGATACAGGTTTCTTCTTTGCAGGTCATCATCCTGGTCGTAACCGCTGTTCTTATGATCTGGCTTCAGCTTTTTATTCACAGGACCAGGCTGGGTAAAGCCATGCGGGCCTGCTCCCAAGACCTGGATGCGGCGGCGTTGATGGGAGTTGACGTAAATCGGGTCATTTCTTTTACTTTTGCGCTGGGCTCGGCTTTGGCGGCGGCGGGAGGAGTCATGGTGGGCCTATACTATAATGCGGTATGGCCTTATATGGGTTTGATGGCAGGTCTCAAAGCTTTTGCCGCCGCGGTATTGGGAGGCATAGGTTCTATCCCGGGAGCGATGCTGGGCGGCATATCTCTGGGGATAATGGAGATATTCGGGGTAGCCTATCTTTCGTCTTCTTACCGGGATGCCATAGCTTTTGGTATATTGATACTGGTGTTGATTGTACGTCCCCAGGGGATCCTGGGTAAACCGATTGCAAAGAAGGTATAGGTGAACGAAGTGGAAGCTTTCATAGTGGAGCACATCGATGCATACTACCTGCGTATATTGATACTTTTTGGCATCAATATCATTCTGGCTCTCGGGCTGAATCTTATCACCGGCGTAACCGGACAACTATCGATGGGACATGCCGGTTTCATGAGCATAGGAGCCTACACCTCTGCTATCCTGTCGCTTCACACCGGAGCTCCGTTTTGGTCGTGTCTCGTAGCTGGGGCAGTAGTGGCTGGGATGTTCGGGGTGCTCATCGGAGTTCCTACCTTGAGGCTGGAAGGAGACTATCTGGCAATGGTAACCATCGGGTTTGCCGAGATAGTCAGAGTCGTGTTCCTGAACCTGGATGTCGCTGGTAAGGCTATAGGGTTGTCCGGTATTCCTTCTCATACCGGTTTCGTGAACGTGTGGGCAGTAGCGTTGGCGGTGATCATCGCTAATTGGCAGTTACTCAAGTCTCGCGTGGGGATTGCGTTGTACGCCATTCGTGAGGACGAAATTGCAGCCGAGGCCTCGGGGGTTAATACCACCCTCTACAAGATAGGGGCGTTTGCGGTTGGTTCTTTCTTGGCGGGGATAGCCGGGTGTTTCTATGCTCATTTCATAACCTACATCAACCCGCAGGATTTTGGTTTTATGAAGTCGATTGAGATACTGAACATGGTGGTTTTAGGAGGAATGGGGAGTATCCCGGGTACTATTCTCGGAGCATTTGTACTCACCCTGGCTCCAGAAATGTTGAGGGTAGTTCAGGAGTATCGCCTCCTGTTTTACGGGGCACTGTTGGTTATCATGATGATTTTCCGTCCCAACGGGCTTCTGGGTGATGTCAGATGGCATGAAATCCGGAAACGGTGGGCGAGAAAAGAGGTGAAACCCCATGGGGTTACTGAAAATTGACAATGTATCCCACGAATTTGGCGGTTTGCGAGCTTTAGACCGGGTAAGTCTTGCAATAGAAAAAGGCGAGATTTTCGGTCTCATTGGTCCAAATGGGGCAGGCAAAACCACACTTTTCAACCTGATCTCCGGTATCTACAAACCTACGGAAGGCCAGGTGTTTTTTAAAGGAAGACCTATTCACAACCTTGCGCCCCATAAGATTAGTAGGCTCGGTGTGGGCAGGACTTTTCAGAATATACGTTTGTTTAAGAAATTGTCAGTCGTGGATAACGTAAAGGTTGGCATGCATGGGGTTATCATTCCTGAAGCTGCTGACAGTAAAGCTCTGGGTTGGGGCAATAAGAGAAAGATTGAACAGCGGGCGGATGAACTATTGAACCTGGTTGGCCTCTATGAAAAAAGAATGGAGTACGCGGAGAGCCTGGCTTATGGGGAACAGCGTCGCCTGGAAATCGCAAGGGCTTTGGCCCGCAATCCTTGTCTGCTCCTACTGGATGAACCGGCTGCCGGGATGAACAATCGGGAAAAGGAAGAGCTGATGCAGTTGGTGGGCGATATCAGGGATATGGGTATTACCATTCTGTTGGTCGAGCATGACATGAACGTGGTCATGAACGTTTGTGACCGTATTGCAGTCCTGGATTACGGAAAAAAGATTGCTGAAGGGGACCCGGTTTCGATCCGCAACGATGCCAGGGTTATTCAGTCCTACTTGGGGGTTGGAGCATGAGCCTCTCGCTAATATATTCGGTGTTGTTTTTAGGTATTCTATCGGTTTCTACGGCTTCCATCATGATCCGCTACTGCACTGCTCCTTCCCTAGTAATAGCTTTTTACCGAGTGTTGTTGACAGCCGGTTTGGCCGGGTTGATAGGGCTCAAAGACAGGCGGAACGGTTTTCTGTCGATTTCTAGAAACGATATAGCCTATTGCCTAGGAGCCGGTTTTTTTTTGGCCCTGCATTTCGGATTCTGGATCACTTCGCTGGATTACACTTCTGTCTCGAGCTCAGTCCTCTTTACTAACCTTCAGGTAATATTCGTTCTGGCTTTTTCGTTCCTCTTTCTTAGAGAGAGAGTCGGCTTCAAAGCTATCCTCGGTATAATCGTGGCCTTGATGGGAAGTGTTCTTATCGCTGGGGGAGACTGGCATGGTGGCCGGCTTTTCGGCGACCTTTTGGCCCTCATCAGTGCGGTTTTTGTTGCCGGATACTTTATCATTGGCCGTCGGGTAAGGGCCAGGGTCGACGTTTGGACTTATTCTTTGATCGTTAACGGAACGGCCGCCTTGGTGCTATTGGCTGCTGTTTCGATTGCAGGTTTTCCACTCTACCCTTACCCTAAAAGCGACTACCTGCTGTTTTTCGGGCTGGCCCTGGTTCCCGGGATTGCTGGCCACACTGTTTTGAATTGGGCTCTAAAGTTCGTCAAGGCTCCTATCGTTGCCGTTTCGGTCTTAGGCGAGAGTGTTATGGCCAGTATTTTAGCCTTTATTTTCTTCCACGAGGCTCTGCGGGCATACCAGTTGCTAGGTGGGTTCTTGATATTGGCCGGGATTTATACCGCTTACCTCAACCAATCCCAAGATTTTAATAGCACAGACCTTCAGTGCGCACCTGTGCCATCACCAAAGAACGAACACGTTTAGATTATTTCCAGAGAGTTACGAGCCGGGTTCCGGGGTAGTAGTAGGTGACGATATCGGCGGCGGACTTTCCTTTTTTAGCCATGGCGTAGGCACCCCATTGCTCCATGCCCGCTCCGTGTCCCCATCCCTTACCGGTGAAGACTACGTAGTCTCCTTGTGGACGGATGCTCGTTATCATGGTGGATTTGAGCCGGTCAGGGCCGAGCTGAGTCCGCAGGTCGACAGCAGGGATACTAGCTTTTCCAGCAGTTATAACCAAGGCTCTCCCCGAGGGACCGCGCTTACTGATTTTTATATCATCAAGGGATCCGGATTCGGGTCCGAGGATGTTTTTTAGCTCCCATCTCGGTATTTTGACCGTCCATTTCCTTTCTTTAGCAGGTGCGTATTTCATTCCAGGGGAGGCCAGCGGCTTGATGTATGCTGAGGCTGCTTCGGCCAGTTTGGGGAAAGCTTCCTCTATGCTCGCCGTCTTTCCTCCAGAACACGAGTGGAATTCAGCATAAATGAACCTGCCGTTATAGGTTAGTACTTGACCGCGGGTAGCGGATACCGCCTTCCTAATCTTATCCGTAACCTGGCTTTCATCATAGGCTTGGAAATGGGTATGGAGATCACAGGCATTAGTCTTGTGCTCGGGGGTTCCTCCTTGGTAATTGATAAGGGCTAGAGTCAGGGTTCTGGCTACGATAGCCTGGGCTTTAAGTGCTTCTAGAGGAGGGTTGGTACCAACTTCGGCAGCTACGACTCCCTCTAGGTATTTTTCTAGGGGCAGCCACTGAACAGTTCCTCCCAGCTTGTGCCGGTACAAAGAGATGGTCGGTTCTTGTTTGTACTTGGCTACTTCGGGGGCTAAGGGGACTACTCGTTCCGGTGTTGGTTTCTTTGTCGGTCCTCGAGACACTTGGGCGATGGCGACAACAACGATGACGGCGATCAGGACCAAGAGGCCGACGGGGATATACTTGCGCACCTGGCTGTTCATACACGGTATTCCTCCTACTTTTTTGTTTAGCATGTCCCGGTAGAGGTTTATTGTTTCTTCGAAAGTTTTGGTATCATAGGAAGAAAAGTGAACAGGTGATAAAAGTGCATGTGGTTTTGGTAGAACCAGAAATCCCGCAGAATACTGGCAACGTAGCTCGGACCTGTGCCCTGACCCAGACTACGCTGCATCTCGTAAAGCCCCTGGGCTTTTCCTTGGAGGACCGATATTTAAAAAGGGCAGGGCTCGATTACTGGGATAAAGTAGAAGTGAAGGTATGGGATAGCTTTGACAATTTGCTCGCTGTTTATCCTGGAAGAAGTTATTTCTTGGCGACAACCAAGAGCAAACAGCGTTATACCGATGTCAGGTATAAAAAGGGAGATTTCATCGTTTTCGGTAAGGAAACCCAAGGACTGCCGGGGGAGCTTTTGGAGCGCTTTTCCCAGAGCCTTATTCGGATTCCGATGGTCGACATAGGAAGATCCCTCAATTTATCGAATGCTGTAGCAGTAGTGCTGTTTGAGGCTTTGCGCCAGCAGGGCTTCCCTGGGCTGCGGTAGCCCCAAAAAAGATACAAAAAGACCCCCGATTTGGGGGCCTTTTCTTTTCCAGTATGGTTGACCGGTGTTGCCGCGGGTAGAAGCCTAGATCATTCTTCGGCTGGTTGAGGAGCTTCCACGGGACAAATTTCAGCGCAGGCTCCGCATTCGGTGCACAGTTCTGGGTCGATCACGTATTTATCGTCACCCTCGCTTATTGCTCCAACGGGACACTCATCTACGCAAACCCCGCAGCTAATGCATTCGTCAGTGATGTAGTAGGCCATTTTTTCCCTCCTTTTCTATGTACCCGGTTTTCAATTAAGCAAATTATATAATACGGTTTTTTCAGTTGTCAATTTTACCATAGCAGGGGCGTCAAGGGGTGTAAATGTAGACATCTTTAACCTGTTTGTGAGAGTCGAGGGCTGGCTTAGTTGGTAATACTTTTCACTGTATTAAAGCGTACCTGTCCCTTATACTATGGCTTAGGTCCCAAAGCGTAAGCGGTTTTCTCAGAATAGATATGGATGGACATATGTTTTAGAGGGGGAGGAGAAATCGTGGTGAGTTTAGAAAAACGAACACCGCGAGTTGCTTACTTTTGCATGGAATTTGGCCTGCATGAAGAGTTGGCCATTTACTCAGGAGGGCTAGGGATTTTGGCAGGAGACCACCTCAAGTCCGCTGCTGACTTAAGGTTTCCCTTAGTGGGCATAGGGCTGTTGTGGCGGCAGGGTTATACCATGCAGCTCATAGGTAGTGACGGAAAACCTTATGATGTTTTCCCGACCTATGCGTATGATTTTCTAAAGGATACAGGTGTGAAGATTAGGCTCGATATTCGCGGGCAGGAAACCTGGTGCAGGGTTTGGATGGTGGACAAGTACGGAAACGCCCCTTTGTACTTGCTTGACCCCAATGTCCCTGAAAACACGGAACGAGAAAAGTGGATTAATTTCAAACTGTATGGGGGCAACGATGAGGCCAGGGTAGCCCAAGAAATGGTATTGGGCATCGGCGGGGTTAGAGCTTTACGCGCTTTAGGGATGGAAATCGACGTTTACCATTTCAACGAAGGACACGCGGTTTTTGCCGGAATCGAGCTTATTCGCGAGAACATGTCTCGAGGCCTGGATTTCGAACAAGCCTGGCGCAAAGCTCGAGAACAGATAGTGTTCACCACCCATACTCCAGTTCCGGCTGGCAATGAATGCCATGAACACTCTCTTCTACAGTATATGGGGGCATACAATGGCCTTGATTATGAGCAAATGAAGCGACTTGGTGGAGACCCGTTCAGTATGACCGTAGCCGGGCTTCGCCTAGCCCGAGTGGCTAACGCTGTTGCCGAACTACACGGCCACACCGCCAGGCGCATGTGGAGTGATGTGGAGGGAGCAGCTCCTATAATTCATATCACCAACGGCGTTCACCGATACACCTGGCAGGATGAGGGTATTCGAAAAGCTTGGGAAAGCGGGGCGGATCTGTGGGCCGAGCACCAGCGGGCTAAACGCGAACTGGTCCGTGAGATCGGAATGCGAACCAGTGTTTGGTTGGACCCAGATAAACTGCTTATCGGTTTTGCTCGAAGAGCGGCTCCTTACAAGCGGAGCGACTTGGTTTTCGGGAAACCCGAGGTTATAGAGCCGCTATTGACCAGCGGAAAGCTCCAGCTGGTGTTTTCCGGCAAAGCTCATCCCCAGGACGAAAAAGGAAAAGAGATTATAAGTAACCTGGTGGCAGCCTGCCGCCGGTATCCAAACAGCGTGGTGTTTCTTGAAAACTACGACATGAAACTGGGGCGCCTTTTAACCAGGGGCTGTGACATGTGGCTCAACAATCCAAGACGGCCGCAAGAGGCGAGTGGGACTTCGGGGATGAAAGCAGCTATGAATGGGGTCTTGAACCTCAGTGTTCTTGACGGGTGGTGGCCGGAAGGGTGCCGGCACGGGGTAAACGGTTGGCAGTTTGCTGACGGTTACGAAGGTCCGGATCAAGACCAACACGACATGGAATGTCTTTACCGGGTCCTGGTAGAAGAAGTCATTCCCACGTACTATAGTTCCCGGGAAAAATGGCAGGAGATGATGAGGTCTAGCATTGAAATGGCTCAATACCAGTTTTCAACCGAAAGAATGGTGAAAGAGTATTACCAACGACTGTACTGCTGAGGTTAACAGGCAAGGGTGTAAAGCTTAAGCTTCAGGTGTGTTTAGGAGCTGGCCGCGTTCGTGGAAAGAACGGCGGCTAGCTTTTTTTATACAACGAAGAAAGTGTAAGCATGACCTCTATGGTGTAGAATGGTGCTTAGAGCAGCGGGGATGATTTATAGCCGACATTGACAGGCGCATTCGAATAAGGGGGGCGGAAGGTGAAAATAGGGCAAAAGGTACGGCTGGTGAGTGAATTTGCGGGCTTACCTGGCGGAACTACCGGACAGGTTGTAGGGTTGGAAGCAGGCGGGAGTTTGGTACGGGTAATGTGGCAAATCCCAGGGCGAGAGGGGAAAAAGCCTCTTTTTCACCTCTTCACAGTAGAGGAATACCAGAGGCTGTTGCAGGAGGTATAGGTTTGTGTCATCGTATGAGACGTTCATAGATGGAGGGATGACATGGCGAAGGTACAAACGATAACAGAGGAAGTCTATATGATAGGAGGCCCCGACATCACCCGTCCGGAAGATTGTTGTGTCTATTTGGTGGAAACGGGTGACGGGATGGTAATTGTAGACGCGGGAGCGGGGGCAAGCGTGGGTAGCATCATCGATAATGTTCGGGAACTCGGATGGCCTTCGAGAAAGGTAAGCAGTCTGATTGCTACTCACGGGCATATAGATCATGTAGGGGGTCTGTACGAACTCAAAGAAAAACTGGGTTTGCAGGTAATCGCACATGAGCTCGAGTTGCCGGCAATAGAGGAAGGTTTATCCCAATTGACTGCCGATTATTTGTACGGGTTGAAGTACCGATCGGTAAAGGTGGATCTGGTGCTGCGAGAAAAAGAGGCTGTGTTAGAAATTGGCGGGCAAAAGTTCCATTGCCTGCATACCCCTGGGCATACACCGGGCAGTATTTCGGTATATGTCGATAAAGGCGGCGAGAGGATATTGTTCGGGCAGGACATTCACGGACCTTTTAGCCGTTCTTGGGGTTCGGACCGCCGCCAATGGCGGGAGTCGATGCTCCGTCTCTTGGAGTTGGAGGCCGACGTGCTTTGCGAAGGACATTTTGGGGTTTATAGGCCTCGAGAGGAAGTCAGAGCTTACATAGAAGGATACCTGAAACGATTTTAACTTGAGGGTACTTTTTGCCTACCAAGTGATAAAATGAGCTTAGAGTAAGACCTTAGAGTAAGACCAGAGAAAGAACGGCCCGGCAGCCGACAGAATCAGGGCGAGGAGGGTTTGAAAGTGCGGGTGATATCTGACCGTGTTCGCTGCCTGGGCAACAGGCATTTCAACATGTTTGTGGTAGGGAAGACGTCGGCAGCAGTGGTAGAGTGCGGGGTAACTGGGTCCGTCATTAGTTTTGAAGAGCAGTGGGAACAGGCTGCACTGAAGCCTGAAATCATCTGCCTAATGGCTATGCACGCTCATTTTGATCACGTCTGCGGAATCCCACGCCTGAAAACCTTGTTCCCTGCGGCTCCGGTGGCTGCCAGTCCAGAAGCAGCCAAGGCCTTGGGAAAGAAGAAAGTTGTCTCAAACTTTTTTGAGCAGGACGCGGCCATGGTAGAAGTGTTGAGGGAAGAAGGTGAGCTAACAGGTCCGGTGGAGGTTCCGGCTGTAGATAAGATCGAAATCGACTGCTTCCTGGACGAAGGGGAGGTATTAGATGTAGGGCAAGGGGTAAAACTTCAAATAATAGCAACTCCTGGACACAGCCCCTGCAGCCTGTCAGCGTATCTGCCGGAAGACCAGATTCTCTTTATCTCAGATGCCGCTGGTTTTCAGATTTCGGATACCGAGCTGTTCCCCATATTCTTCCAGGGATATGAGTTGTACGTAGAGAGCATTCGAAGGTTAATGGGCTTCCCGGCTAAAGTGTTGGCGTTACCTCACGAGAGGATTTGGAGCGGCAGCGCAATTGACGACTTCTGGCAGCGGGCTTTGTTTCAGACCGAGCAGGCTTTTGCGGTGATACGGGAACTGATTGAGGCGGGAACTGCTTGGGAAGAGATGGAGGAGATCCTTCTCGAACGATACTACCGGGGAAATCTCCTTATATACACCCCGGAGAACATAAAAACCTGCGTGAACCTTCTCGTCAGAAGAGTCCAG
This sequence comes from Syntrophothermus lipocalidus DSM 12680, assembly GCF_000092405.1. Classification (NCBI taxonomy): domain Bacteria; kingdom Bacillati; phylum Bacillota; class Clostridia; order Eubacteriales; family Syntrophomonadaceae; genus Syntrophothermus; species Syntrophothermus lipocalidus. The sequence continues at coordinate 700,241 of NC_014220.1, forward strand.
GAATGTTTGTGATGGCTGACCTCTTGCGGAAGACGCGATTTTTCGTTAGATTTAGATAAAATCGGATCCTTTGTAGTGTTTTCAAAACTTTTTGAGGAGGATAGAAAATCTATGGAACCTGGACGGGAAATTCCAAGTGTTTATGAACCGGCTAAGGTAGAAAGCAAGTGGTACCAGTATTGGACGGAAAAGGGCTACTTCACCCCGAGAGTTGATGCTTCCCGCCCTCGTTTTTCAATGGTGATTCCGCCACCGAATGTTACGGGCTCGCTTCACTTAGGTCATGCCCTCAACAATACTTTGCAAGACATACTGGCGCGATGGCGGCGGATGCAGGGTTATAACACCTTGTGGTTGCCCGGAACCGACCATGCGGGGATTGCTACTCAGGCCAGGGTAGAGGAGAGTTTGGCTCAGGAAGGGCTGAGCAAATACGATTTGGGGCGAGAAAGATTTCTAGAACGGGTGTGGGCATGGAAAAACACTTACGGGGACAAGATCATCAGCCAGTTGAAAATGCTGGGATGTTCGTGTGATTGGTCGCGGGAACGTTTTACCATGGATGAAGGCTGTTCTGAGGCTGTTAAAGAGGTTTTTGTCAGGCTTTATGAAAAAGGTCTGATTTACCGGGGAGACTACATAATCAACTGGTGCCCGAAGTGTCAAACCACTATTTCCGACATTGAGGTGGAGCACGAAGACAGGTCAGGTAACCTCTGGTACATCAGGTACCCCATAGAGGGTTCGGAGGTATCGATCGTAGTAGCCACTACCCGCCCCGAAACCATGCTGGGGGATACGGGAGTGGCTGTCCATCCTGACGACGAGCGTTACCGACATCTTGTCGGCAGATACGCGATCCTTCCTATAATCGGGCGAAGGCTGCCGATAGTGGCCGATGAATATGTCGATCGGAACTTCGGGACAGGAGCGGTCAAAGTTACTCCAGCGCACGATCCCAACGATTTCGAGATGGGTTTGCGGCACAACTTGGAGCGGGTCAGTGTAATCGGGATGGATGCGACGATGACAGAAGCTGCCGGTCCCTACCAGGGGCTGGACCGTTATGAGTGCCGTCAGCGGCTGGTGGCAGACCTGGAGCAAAAAGGATTTTTGGTCAAAGTCGAAGAGCACGAACACGCAGTTGGTCAGTGTTACCGGTGTGAGACCGTGGTTGAACCGCTGGTTTCCAAGCAGTGGTTTGTTAAGATGAAGCCCCTCGCTGAACCGGCTATAAAGGCAGTGGTGGAGGGACGAATCCGGTTTGTGCCTTCCCGGTTTACCAAGGTGTACCTTAACTGGATGGAGAACATCCGGGACTGGTGCATATCCCGCCAGCTTTGGTGGGGGCACCGCATTCCGGTATGGTACTGCCAGGACTGCGGCCAGGAAATATGTGCTAAAGAGGAACCGCAGCGGTGTACCAACTGTGGGCAGAGCAACCTTGTGCAAGACCCAGACGTGCTCGATACCTGGTTCAGTTCGGCCTTATGGCCTTTTTCGACTCTGGGATGGCCTGCTCCTACGTCTGATTTGGAGTACTTTTATCCGACCGATGTCTTAGTAACAGGGCGAGACATAATCTTTTTCTGGGTGGCTCGCATGATATTCTCAGGCTTGGAATTCATGAGAGAGGTGCCTTTTTACGACGTGCTCATTCACGGGCTTATCCTCGATGCCCTGGGGCGCAAAATGAGCAAGTCCTTGGGCAATGGCATTGACCCTATTGATGTGATAGACAAGTACGGAGCAGACACTTTGAGGTTTTCCTTGATAACCGGTTCCACTCCGGGTAATGATATCCGCTTCCATTGGGAGAAGGTAGAGAACACCAGGAATTTCGCCAACAAGATATGGAACGCAGCCAGGTTCGTCGTAATGAATCTGGATGATTTCGAGCATATCACTTTAGAAGAAAAAGATTATACCCTGGCTGACCGGTGGATACTTTCCCGCTTGCAGGAGAAAATCGAGCAGGTGACTGAGCTTCTTCAGTCCTATGACTTGGGCGAGGCTGCACGGGTACTGTACGATTTCGTATGGGACGAGTTTTGCGATTGGTACATAGAGCTGGCCAAGCCCAGACTCTACCAGAACGCTAACCAGAGAGATAAAAAGGTGGTCCAGAACGTTTTGCACCGGGTTTTAGCGGATCAAATGCGGCTTTTGCACCCGTTTATGCCTTTTGTGACCGAGGAGGTTTACCAACACTTACCGAGAACTGCCGAAAGCATCATGGTGGACTCTTGGCCGCAGAAGAACGAAAAACTTGTTTGGCCAGAAGCAGTAGAAGATATGAAGACAGTGATGACCGTTATCCGGGCAATAAGGAACCTGAAAAGCGAGTTTGACATCTCGCTGGGTATGGAGGTCAACGTTTTTGTGTACACTGGAAGCGAGGATAAAGCCAGGGTGCTGCGGCGAGGGTCGAGCTACATTCAGCAACTAGCTCATGCTGAATCGGTAAGGATTGACTCGAAAAGGCCCGACGAGCTGGACCAGATGTTGAGCTCGCCGATGGGAGAGATCGAGGTATATATCCCCATCGAAGGAGTCGTCGACCGCGAGCGCGAGGTTGGCCGCCTTAGAAAGGAGCTGACCAAGGTAGAATCGGACTTAAGCAAGGTAGTGGAGAAGCTGTCAAACCAAGCATTTCTGCAAAAGGCACCGGCCGACGTCGTGACCAAGGAAAGGACCAAGCGGGAAGAGCTCGAAACAAAGAGGGAGGGAATAGTAAGACGATTGGAGATGCTGACCAAGAGATAGAAACTGTTTTAGCCAGAGTGGCCGGGACCGGCATAAGACCAGGGCTGGAACGCATTCGAGGGTTGTTGGAAAGGATGGATAACCCGCAAGAGGGGCTGCCGGTGATTCATGTTGCCGGGACTAACGGGAAGGGATCCACCTCCTGCATAATCGCTTCAGTGCTGAAAGCAGCGGGTTACAAGGTGGGGAGCTTCACGTCTCCCCACATTCATTCCTATCAGGAAAGGATTACTATTAACGGCAAGCCGATTTCGGGGCAGGATTTTTTGACTTGTCTGCGTAAGGTCGAAGCGGCGGTGGGCAAACTGTTGGTAGAGGGTTACGAACGGCCCACCGAGTTCGAGGTGTTGACAGCGGTAGCCTTTGCTTTTTTTGCTGACCAGCAGTTAGATATAGCGGTACTGGAAGCAGGGATGGGGGGGAGGTACGATTCTACTAATATCGTGCATCCCCTGCTGGCGGTCATTACCCGGGTGGAGTTTGATCACACCCAGTATCTGGGTAATACTATAGTCGAGATAGCTTATAACAAGGCAGGTATTATAAAACCCGGCATAGAGGTGGTGATCGGGCCGCTAAGGCCGGAGGCTTTGGAGGTTATAAAAACTGAATGCCGGGAAAAGGACGCTATTTTATATAGGGCAGGGCACCATGTTACTGTGCAGCCGACCGGCATCAGTACTTTGGAAGGACAGACGGTCAAGGTTTCCGCTCCTTATGTGGATCCGGGAGAGGTCTTTTTGAGTCTTGCTGGCGATTATCAGTTGGAAAATCTTAAGACAGCGATGATGGTTTTGAGCCGACTCGTGGCCAGGGGGTGGGACCTGCCTGTAAGTGCGGTGAAGCAGGCTTTAGGAGAATTGACCTGGCCGGGAAGAATGGAAAAGCTGAGCGATGACCCTATGGTGGTGGTAGATGCAGCCCACAACTCCGACGGCGCAAAGGCATTGGCCAGGGCTCTAGATTCGGTTTTGCCGGGCAAGTCTCGTATTTTAGTTTGCGGGGTGCTTGATGATAAAGATGGTGAAGCTATTCTGGGTAGTCTAGTCTCCCGAACCCGAATGTGCGTAGTCACGAGGCCTGAATCGGATAGGGCTCAAAAGTGGCGAGAAAAAACAGCTATAGCTTACAGGTTATTTCCCAGGGTGGTAGAAGCGGAGGATATCGAGCAAGCCCTGTCGACGGCGGTTAACGAGCTACAGAGAGAGGAGTATATACTGGTTACAGGTTCTTTTTACCTTGTAGACAGGGTGCGGAGGTACTTTACGAGAAATTAACACGAACTTAACAATCGTCGCTTTGCGTAATGTTATAATCAACATTATAAGGGGAAATTTTGTATACAATAGTCATAAGGAGGCTGTCGAGTGGCATTTAAAGTAAAGCCCCGCGACGATTTGTTTTTCGGTTGTTTTGAAGCCAGCGCAGAGACTATCTGCCAAGCGGCAAGGATACTTCAGGAATACGTAAATCAAAATGGCGACCCCACAGCGAAGCTAGAGTTACTAAACCGGGCTGAAGAACGGGGTGATAAACTCTTTGGCCGGATAGTAGACCGGCTCAACAACTCGTTCGTTACCCCTTTCGAGCGGGAGGACATTTACAGCTTGGCCAAAGGGCTGAACCGGATAATTGACCATATTCAAGGGACCATGGAGAAGATAGTCATCTACAAGACTGGTAAACCCCAGGATACGAACATTAAAGGTTTGGTAGATGTCTTGGTCGACGCCAGTGACGAGATAAAGGAAGCGGTCATATGTCTCCGTAATTTGAAGGAGAACCAGGGACGAGTTCTTGAGGCTTGTGACCGGATAAGGGAGTACGAGCACGAGGGAGACAGGCTGTATCGTAATGGTATCGCTCTTTTATTTGAGAACGCCGAGAATGCCATCGATATCATAAAGTGGAAAGAAGTATTCGAACACCTGGAGACTACTCTCGATTACTGCGAGGAACTCAGCAATATTCTTAAAGGGGTTACCGTAAAGTATGTTTAGTCTGGCTTTGTTGCTGCTAGTTATCGCGTTAGCTTTACTTTTTGACTACGTTAACGGTTTTCACGACACGGCCAACGCTATCGCTACTTCGGTTTCGACCAAAGCGCTTACCCCTCGCGGTGCCATAATGGTTGCCGCAGGGTTAAACTTTCTAGGAGCTCTAAGCGGTACTGGGGTAGCAAAGACAATCGGTAAAGGTCTGGTGGCTCCTGAGGTGGTGACCGGGCAAGTTCTAGTTGCCGCCTTGTCAGGGGCTATTTTTTGGAATATTTTTACTTGGTATTCCGGGATACCAAGCAGTTCTTCTCATGCTTTAATCGGAGGGGTAGTCGGGGCAGTTGTAGCAGGACTCGGTTTTTCCTCCGTCAACTGGAGCGGGTTCAAAGAAATATTAGCAGCGTTGATTTTGTCACCGGTCGTTGCGTTTACCCTGGGGTCGGTCATTATGACTATTCTCTTCTGGATATTCAAGGATACTTCCCCTGCCAAAATCAACAACAATTTTCGGCGATTGCAGGTGCTGTCGGCGTGTATGGCCGCTTTTTCTCATGGTTCAAACGATGCTCAAAAAACCATGGGAATCATTACTATGGGACTGGTTTCGGCGGGATATCTACGGTCGTTTGACGTACCATTGTGGGTAATCATAGCCTGTGCCATGGCTATGGCCTTGGGAACAGCAGCTGGCGGCTGGAAAATAATAAGGACCATGGGTGGCAAGATTTTTCGAATTGAACCTATTAACGGTTTTGCGGCCGATTTTACCTCGTCTTGTGTGATTTACGGCGCCACTCTCTTGCATGCTCCGGTGAGTACTACCCACGTAGTATCTTCTTCGATAATGGGGGTGGGGGCTGCTAAACGGTTTAAAGGAGTAAGATGGGGAATCGCTCAACAGATCATAACTGCATGGTTGCTGACTATACCTTCCTCGGGAGTCGTATCTTACATGATTTATAAGCTGCTCGGTATTTTCCCTCTGTTTCGCTAATATTGCGGGATTTTGTTATTTTCTGCACATGCCTTATTGAAAAAGATGGCTCAATATTTATAATTAAAAAGGACATCGCAGTTAAGAAGCAGAGAACCTCAAACTGCTTTGTTGTGCTACTAAAGGTTGAAGGAGTGGCAAGATGAAGGCCTACAAAATACCGGAGGCCACTGTGCAGAGGCTTTCCATTTATTCTCGGCATCTGGCTCAACTGATCAGCGAGGGAGTTATTACTGTTTCTTCGGGGGAGATTGCCCGGGGAGTAGGGGTTAGTTCGGCACAAGTGAGAAAGGACCTGGCTTATTTTGGAGAATTCGGGACTAGAGGCGTAGGATATAACGTACAGGAACTTTACAGCCATGTGATGAGAATACTGGGACTCAACCACACGTGGAACGTTATGATAGTTGGCGCGGGCAAATTGGGCTCTGCCTTAGCTGTTTACAAAGGATTTGAGGACCGCGGGTTCAAGGTTCGTTCGGTGCTGGATGTGAGTGAACAGAGGATAGGCCAGCAGTTAGGTGACCTAGTAGTGGAGTCTCTAGCTTTCTTGGAGGATCGGGTTTCTAGGGAGAACATAGATATCGGCATAATCACAGTACCGGCAGCTGCTGCTCAGGAAGTCACGGACAAATTGATCCGGGCCGGGGTCAAGGCGATACTGAATTTCTCCCCGCGGGTGCTGAAGGTACCGGATTCGGTAGTACTCAGAAATGTCGACCTGTCGGTGAATTTGGAGGTTTTGAGCTTTAATCTCTCGTTCGGTTATAATCTAAAATGAAGTCGGGCTGGCGACATAGCCGCAAGGCTTTTTTTTTGTCCCTTGAAGATGTATAGCGCTGTGCTTGCCGTCCGTTGCTTGTGTTGGGCAGGGGCAAATGCTAAACTGATCAAAGTGAATGGAGGCTGAGCGATTGAAGCTGGGCAAGGGGAACCGAGCTTATCCGGGATGGCCGATTCTTGTATTATTGTTAGTTTTAGGGGGCATCCTGGGAAACTGGCTAGGGGGCCTTATCGTGGAAGCCTGGCCTTCCCTGGGTTTTCTTGCAAGGACCCAAAGCATAGGGGTGCCAGCCTTAGCCCTTGATCTTAGGGTTTTCACTGTACATTTCGGCTTCATGTTTAATATCAACGTTTTTACAGTGGTAGGGTTTGCCATAGCTTATCTGGTCTTCCGAAGACTGTGAGGGGTTAAGGTTTGAAAAGGATAGTCTTGGCTTCGGAGTCACCCCGTCGTTACCACCTTTTAAAGAACTTGGGCCTTGAGTTTGAGGTCCAGGCCCCCAAAATAGTGGAAAATATAAAAGAAGGACTGAAGCCGGACCAGCAGGCCGTAGAACTCGCTCGAGCCAAAGCCTGGTCGATAGCACGGAGGTTGCACTCGGGAGTGGTCGTAGGTGCCGATACGGTTGTAGTGATAGGAGAAAGTATACTGGGCAAACCGTGCGACCGTAACCACGCCATAGAAATGCTGGCGCTTTTGAGCGGCAAGAGACATCAGGTAATTACCGGAATCTGCGTTATAGACTGTGAATCGGGCTTGTCTTTGGAAGGAGCAGAAACGACAGAGGTTTATTTTCGTTACTTGAGTAGGGAGGAGATCCTCGTCTACGTGGATTCGGGTGAGCCTTATGACAAAGCCGGGGGTTACGGTATTCAGGGTTTAGGGGCACTGCTAGTAGACCGGATTGAAGGTTGCTACTATAATGTTGTGGGTTTGCCTGTGGCTAGATTGTACTGCATGTTAAAGCAGGTAGGAATCGATATCCTGGCCAGGGGTTGGGAACATGGGATTGGATTACCACGTAACTATTAAGGATTGGCCTCTCGACTTAAGACCTAGAGAAAGGTTACTCGCACACGGTGAAGAGACTTTGTCTACGGCTGAACTTCTGGCTATTGTCATTGGAAGTGGAACTAGGGAGAAGACCGCGGTTCAACTTGCTGAGTATCTTCTGGCCACTTATCGGGGGTTGCGCTCACTTCGAGATGCTTCATGTGAGGAGCTGAGCGCCGTAAGAGGGATTGGGGCAGCCAAGGCCACTCGATTAAAGGCGGCTTTGGAGTTGGGAAGGCGATTAGCGGCGGATGTTCGTGACCGTCAGGTTATCAGATCCCCCGAAGACGTAAAGAATAAGCTTATGGAAGAAATGAGATACCTAGACCGGGAGCACTTCCGGGCTGTATATCTGGACCGCAAGAATCAAATAATCTCCATCGAAACCATTTCGATCGGGGGACTTGCCAGTTCTATAGTTCATCCGCGGGAGGTTTTTAAGCCGGCGGTAAAAAAGAGTGCTGCCGGTATTATCTTGGTCCATAACCATCCCAGCGGAGATCCATCTCCAAGCCAGGAGGATATCGAAGTTACCAGGCGGTTGGTGGAAGCGGGCCGGATAATTGGGATCGAGATTGTAGATCACATCATAATCGGAGACCGCGACTACCTTAGTATGAGGGGTCGGGGAATCATCTAGGTTTGAGCGAGGAGTGAAGACAGGTGATTTTTGCGAAGGACTTGGGCATAGACTTGGGGACAGCGAACACTTTGGTGCATATGAAAGGTAAGGGGATAGTCCTGAGGGAGCCCTCTGTCGTGGCTATACAGAGCGACACCGGACAGGTACTGGCTGTGGGCGAAGAGGCTAAACAGATGATAGGAAGAACCCCAGGCAATATCATAGCTATCAGGCCCATGAAGGATGGGGTTATTGCCGATTTTGATATAACCCAAAACATGCTGAGGTACTTTATCAATAAGGCTCTCGGACACCAGAATTTTTTGGTCAAAGCCAGGGTAGTAGTCAGCGTACCTACTGGGGTTACGGCGGTAGAGGAGAGAGCGGTCAGGGAAGCGGCTATACAGGCCGGGGCCAAAGAGGCCTATCTCATCGAGGAACCGATGGCTGCAGCGATTGGAGCCGGATTACCAGTACATGAGCCGACCGGTAATATGATAGTAGATATTGGAGGCGGCACGACCGAGGTAGGGGTCATTTCATTGGGAGGGATCGTGACTTCAAGATCCGTGCGCATAGCCGGCGATGAGATGGACGACGCGATTATTCAGCATCTCAAGAAGAATTACAACCTGCTGATTGGGGAACGAACGGCTGAGGATATCAAGATAAATGTAGGTTCTGCTGTGTGGGAGGGCCCGGTGGAATATTATGACGTCAGAGGGAGAGACCTGGTTTCTGGCTTACCTAAAACCATTCAAGTGTCTTCAGATGAGATTCAGAAAGCGTTATCAGAACCGGTTCAGGCGATAATCGAAGCGATAAAGGTGTGCCTCGAGAAAACCCCGCCTGAGCTAGCAGCAGACATAATGGATCGGGGCATCGTCATGGCGGGGGGCGGTTCGCTGTTGCGGGGCCTAGATAAACTGGTGAGCAGGGAAACAAACATGCCTGTCTATGTGTGCGAAGAGGCTCTGGATGCAGTAGCTCTCGGAACAGGACGGGTACTTGAGAACATTGAGGTTTTGCGGAAGGTCTTAATTTCACCCCGCAAGAATTTTTAACGGCCGGATACTTTCAGGGCGAAAGGCAAGGTTGGTGGTTTTCTTGTGTTGAGGAGCAAGGCCTTTTGGGGTTTTCTGGTGCTCCTTGTTCTGATCTTAGGTCTGATGCGTGCTACGATCGGAGATAGACAAGATATATCGTTAGCCGAGAAGTTGCTGAGGGATGCTTATGCTCCGCTCCAAGTGGCGGTGTATAAGGTCAGGGACTATATCGGCGGCATAGAAACGGCTTTTGGCAGCAAAGAAATGCTGGCAAAAAGGAATTTGGAGCTCAGTCGGAAACTGGGCCGGCTAAAGTATGAGAACCAGGTGTTGCTTGAATACCTTCATGAGAACCAGCGGTTGCGGGATATGTTAGAGTTCAAGGAGAAAACAGCTGACAGTTATGACCTGTTGGCAGCTCGAGTCATAGCCCGCAGTCCTGAACTCTGGTACAGGAGCTTGAGCATTGATAGAGGTGAGGCGGACGGTATTAATAAGGATATGGTTGTTATAACCCCGGATGGGCTAGTAGGGCGGGTTATTGCTACTAGTGCTCATACTGCAGAAGTTATGTTGATCACCGACCGCGAGTCGGCAGTAGGGGCTTTGGTTCAGGAGACCCGTACGCAAGGCTTGGTCGAGGGCCTTGGTGAGCGCAACCAGGTGAAAATGATTGACATTCCTTACGACGCGCCGCTTGAAGAAGGACAGACAGTTGTTACCTCGGGCCTGGGCCAAGTTTTTCCTAAAGGAATCAGGGTGGGGAAGGTTTTGAAAGTCGCGAAAGAGTCCAATGGACTTCTGAAGTACGCGATAGTTAAGCCCGCCGCCAATCTCAACAGCCTGGAAGAGGTTTTTGTAATCACCAAAACCAAGGCGAATCAATGAACAAAGCAGGCGGCGGGAAGGGGTTAACCCATCCTACCGCGATCATGATGGGGCCTTGAGGCCATTCCAGTCCTTCGCATAAAGGATCTTGCTTAAGAACGACCGGGTACGGTCGTTCGTCGGATTGGAAAACAGCTCGTGAGGCGGGCCTTCTTCTATGATACGACCTTCATCCATAAAGAGAACCCGGTCCCCAACTTCCCAAGCAAAGGCCATTTCGTGACTTCCTCAACTCACACTTCGATTATATTTACTATGGAACCGGTATTTGCGGCTTTTTACGCCTATTTCATCGGGGGTGAGGTTTTTACGTTGAGGCAAGGAGTCGGGAGCTTGCTTATATTAGTGGGCATGCTGGCGGCGGAGCTAGAGCCTGGCGAAAGTGGTGCCCCGGCTTGTAAACCGAAGAATGTCGGCGAATTGGAACGTTAGATAAAGTGCTGATTAGATTGAAGGGGGGAGAGATTTGCGTTATTTGGTTTTAGTGTTGTTGCCGGTTGTGTCATTGTTTTTAGAAACCAGCTTTTTCGTACAGTATCCGATATGGAAGAGTGGACCGGACCTTATACTGCTTTTCGTGGCTTTCTACGCACTTTTGAATGGGTCACGCAGAGGATGTTTGTACGGGTTTGTGTGCGGGCTGTTTAGAGACTTGTATGTGGGACGGGTCATAGGACTCAATGCCCTGTCTTTAGCACTTACAGCTTACTTGCTTGGGAAATGGGAATTGAAGGTATTTCAGGACAATTATCTGGTGGGTTTGTTCTGCGCCGTGGCAGCCACGGCAGTGAATTCCATGTGTTTGTCTATCCTGCTTTTTATTAGCACGGGCGAGTTTAACGCGGCCAGAACAGTGGGGATACAGTTTGTGGGTCAGGTTATATACAACGGGATTTTGTCGATACCGTTTTATATTTGGTATTATAAAACGTCCAGGCAAAACTGGTCTAAGGTTTCCTTCTAGAGGTGAAAGAATTGAGAACAGGTGACTTGAAGGCAAGGCTGCGCGGTTATTGGTATGTGGCATGGGGGCTGTTGGGCTTGCTTTTGATTAAGCTGGCTATAGTCCAGTTTTTCCAATATGAAACCTACGAAACCATGTCGCGCTACAACCGCATTCGCCCGGTCAGTATAAAAGCTCCGCGGGGAGAAATCTATTCCATTGACGGCACGGTTTTGGCTAAAAACAAGCTGGTTTACACCGTCTCTATCACTTACCCTGAAGGTACCGATAACCCCGAAGTAATTGAGCGTTTGGCGAAGATACTTGGGGAAAAGTACCCCGAGGTGACTGAGAAATACATTAATGATCTCATTGAAAAGCAGAAGTACAGGTTGTACGAGCCGGTTACAGTGGCCCGGGACATTGATTGGCAAACTGTGGTTAGGCTGGAAGAACAACGCAAGTACCTGCCGGGAGTAACGGTGAACGTAGAGCCTTTGCGTTACTACCCGGAGGGATTCTTGGCGGGGCATGTGCTAGGCTACGTTAGGAGTATAGACCCCAACGAGCTCGCGCAACTGGACAAAGAACGCTATAGCATGGGGGATCTAATCGGCAAGGACGGGGTAGAAAAAGCTTACGAGAACTATCTCAAGGGGTACGACGGGACTCGAAGGGTCGAAGTAGACGTAAAAGGAAGGCCGGTCAAGGAGCTTGTCACCCTAGAACCGAGGGCTGGCAACAACGTTATCCTTACCATTAATGCGAAACTGCAGAGGGTCATGGAGAAGAGTATAGAGGAAACCTTGAAGTACGATCAGAAAAACTACAACCCCAAAGCCAGGGTAGCATCGTGTGTGCTAATTAACGTCAAGACCGGGGAAGTATTAGCCATGGCCAGTTATCCTTTTTTTAACCCTAACGACTTTACCGGCTTCATGGATGAAGCTACAGAACAGTACTATTTTCCGAGCGGGCAAGAATACGACCCGATGAACCCAGGTGCAGCCACCAACCGGGCGATTAAGGCCCTGTATCCACCTGGGTCTACGTTCAAGGGGATTACCGCAATGGCGGCTATGGAAAAGGGAGAAATGACTCCTTCAGAACGGGTGACTTGTACCGGTCGGTATTGGCTGAAACCTTATATCAAATGTTGGGCAGTCCATGGGCCGGTAAACCTTTATCAGGCTATGGCTGAATCTTGCAACACTTACTTTCAGGAAATGGGTAGAAGAGCGGGTTTTGCTGAATTAATAAGGATAGCCAAAGAATTCGGGTTGGGCCAAAAGACAGGAATAGACCTTCCTTACGAAAAGGCGGGGCTTTTGCCGACTCCCGAGTGGAAAAAAGAGGTGAACTCTATTCTCATCGATCGAAAATACGATAAAATACGTCAGGATTTAAATGACAAATACGATCGCCTGTTAAAGGAGGCATCAACCGAAAAAGAAAAAGAACACCTGCTCGCCGCAAAGCGTTCGGAATTGGCAAAGGTGGAAGCTAATTACCAGATAGATTACAGATTCAACACTACTTGGCAACCGTTCGATACCTTTAACATGTCTATAGGACAGGGAAGCAATAGCTATACGGTTTTGCAGCTGGCTAACTATGTGGCCACCATTGCCAACGGCGGTAAACGCATGAAGCCGTTTGTCGTTAAGAAGATAGTTTCTCCTTCGGGCAAGGTTTTGTTAGAGAATCGCCCGGAAGTGGTGCAAGAGGTAGATGTATCACCTGATACATTGGCCGAGGTACGCAAGGCAATGCTTCAGGTTACTAAGCCCGGGGGCACTGCCTATGGGTTGTTCTCCCAGTTCCCGTCGAATATTCAGGTGGCGGCCAAAACCGGAACTGCACAAACGGGGCGAAAGGGAGACAAGCGCAACGAGGAATTCCACGGCATTTTTGTTGCGTTTGCCCCGTTCGATGACCCCGAAATCGGGTTTGCGGGGGTGGTTGAATACGGACAGCACGGCAGCAGCTCGGCGGGGCTCATCGCCCGCGACTTATTTGAGCAATACTTCGGCGTGAAAGACCACCTGACATCCACTGCCCAGTTCGAAGGACAAACGGTTCCAGAGGGAGGAGAGTAGCCTGTTAACCGTGTTAACATAGGCGCCTTTGTCGAACGGCTTGACGAAGGATGGGGGAAAATAGTTCAACTGTTTTGACTCATAGTGGGAGGATTAGACGTTATCCTCTCATTTTTTTTGCAGCTCAGCAAAGGAAAAAAATAGGATTTATAGAATATAGCGGTAGGAGCGTTCAGGGAGATTTTGGGTGGAGGGGACAGGCATGAGCAGAAGCGAAGTTTTGGTCGGCGGAAATCAGAGGGGAATTGTTATCCGTCTCGACCCGTCTGAAGACTTTTTAAGTCTGAAGAAACATCTCAAAGAGAAGGTCGAAAGTATCGACGAAGCATTACGAGGAAGTCCCGTAGAGTTGGATATCGGGCAAAAAATCCTTACCCGCAACGAGTTACGGGAACTCGGGGAGATATTGGCGCAGAAAGGCTTACACCTGAAGGGAATCTTGGGCCGCTATACTCAGCACGAATCGACTGATGAGGCAACAGCTGAGAAGAAAAGTCCCCTCTTTAAGGTATTGACAAAAGAAAAAGAAATTGCGTTTTCTCGAGAGACAGTACTCATTCGCCAGAATCTTAGATCGGGGCAAAGGATCAAGCATTCTGGAAACATCGTCCTGATGGGCGATGTCAACCCTGGGGCCGAGGTGATAGCCGGGGGCAGTATCATAGTTATCGGTTCTTTGCGGGGGATGGCGCACGCAGGGGTAGGCGGAGATACCGAGGCGGTAGTAGCGGCCCTGAAGTTGCAGCCGACCCAGTTGCGTATTGCTGACCACATCACCCGGTCTCCTGACGGGGCTGGTGAGATGTGGAGCGAGGAACCCGAGATCGCGCATATCAAAGACGGCAAAGTGGTTATTGAAAAATTTAAAATATGAAGAATGGAGGAAGGGAAATGGGTGGTAAGGTATTGGTTATCACGTCCGGCAAAGGTGGAGTTGGGAAAACTACCACTACTGCTAACCTAGGGACTGCCCTTGCCATGATGGGCAGAAAAGTGGTGATGGTAGATACAGACATCGGGTTGCGAAACCTTGACGTTGTAATGGGGTTAGAAAACAGGATTGTGTTCGACATAGTAGATGTTGTCAACGGCAAATGTAAACTGAAGCAGGCTCTTATAAAGGACAAGCGTTTCGACAGTTTGTACCTGTTACCAGCAGCCCAGACCAAAGAAAAAACGGCAGTAAGCCCTTACCAGATGAAGGTTCTGACCAGTGAGCTCAAGGAAGAATTCGAGTATGTTTTGGTCGATTGTCCTGCTGGGATTGAACAGGGATTCAAGAACGCCATCGCCGGAGCCGACGATGCCTTGGTGGTAGCTACCCCCGAAGTTTCGTCGGTAAGGGATGCCGATCGCATCATCGGTTTATTGGAGGCTGCCGGGCTTACGAATTCCAAGTTGATCGTTAATCGTATCAGGCCCAAAATGGTACGCAGGGGCGATATGATGGATATAGGGGACATTATAGATATATTAGCGATCAGTCTTATCGGGGTGGTGCCTGAAGATGAAATAATAGTAGTTTCAACCAATCGCGGAGAACCGGCCGTACTCGATTACACTTCCCGGGCTGGCGAGGCCTACCGCCGGATTGCCCGCAGATTGGAAGGGGAGGAAGTTCCCTTTATGGTTTTGGACTATAACGGGGGTTTGTTCGATAGGGTTAGGAGGATGTTCAAACTAGCAGCCAGGTAAGGGGGAAGGAGCATGGCCTTTTTGGATATTCTCAATAAATTGTTGGGGAGGGAGAATTCCAAAAACATAGCTCGAGAAAGGCTGAGATTGGTCCTGGTTCATGATCGCACGGATACGGCTCCGGTAGATTTCCTCAGTGCTCTTAAAGAAGATCTTATTCGAGTGATATCCGAATATATGGAGATAGATGAGAATGCCCTAGAGGTAAGTTTTAGCAGTTCCGATAATTCGGTGGCTTTGGTAGCCAACATTCCGGTCATCAGAGTACGCCGGGTGGTTAACCATTGAACTCCGCGGCAGGATTTGGCTTGACCCTTTTATAGACACCTGCAGGCCCAACCGCTATAATCCAGTTAGAATCAAGCTAGTGGGAGGGAGGGCCGGGATATGGAACTGACAAAGGTATACAGGGCAATTGACAAGCCGTTCTTGGTCAGCTTGTTAGCCATATTGCTCATGGGGATCATCGCGCTTACCAGCGCCAATGCTACTATATCTGGTGATCCCCTATCTTATGTCAAGCGGCAACTGTTGGCGATAGCTCTCGGCTTTTTCATATTGCTGCTCATGGTTCGCGTTGATTATAGCCAGCTGAGTAAGTATGACCGGATTGTTTATATTCTGACTTTAGTCTTGTTGGTCGCGGTTTTGGTTTTCGGTAAAGAGGTGCGTGGTACTCAGGGCTGGATCGGGGTGGGAAGCTTTAGGCTTCAGCCGGCGGAGATCGCCAAAATACTTATTATAGTGGGGTTTGCCAGTTTTCTAGAAAAGAGACAGGGCTCGCTGGAAACCTTGAAAGACCTGGTACCGTGTTTTTTATACGTGTTGGTGCCCTTTGGTCTTATCTTACTTCAGCCGGACGTAGGCACCGGCCTAGTCGTCCTGGCGGTGATGCTGGGGATGATGTTTGTAGCTGGTGCCAATCCTAAGCTTTTGATCAAGATCATACTTGCAGGCATAGGTTTAGTAGGAATTGCTTTGTTTCTTCACTTCCAGTTCGGAATGTGGTTGCCTCTAAAAGACTATCAATTGCTGCGGTTGACCGTTTTCCTGAATCCTTATAATGACGGGCAAGGCGGGAGAGGGGTCGGGTGGAATACCATACAGTCATTGGTGGCTATTGGATCCGGGGGTTTCTTCGGTAAAGGCTTGTTCCACGGGACCCAGGTTCAATATAGTTTTTTGCCAGAGCGTCATACTGATTTCATCTACGCCGTCATCGGGGAGGAAATGGGGTTTTTAGGGGCGTCGTTCTTAATCGCCTTGTACGGTGTTCTGATATATAGGGCGGTTCAGATCGCCTATTCTTCGAAGGACTTATACGGCACCCTTTTGGTCATCGGAATCGCCTCCATGTGGCTGTTCCACGTATTTGAGAACATCGGCATGTCCATTGGTATGATGCCGGTTACCGGGATACCACTGCCGTTCGTGAGTTATGGAGGCAGCGCTATGCTGGCCAATTTCATGGGGGTGGCTTTGGTTCTCAGTGTTAACCTGAAGGGCAATCGGGCCATGTTCTAAAAGTGTTTTGGCCAGCATCTTAGACTCTCATGGCGCCTTTCGGCGCCACCACTTAGAGGATGAAAACACGGCCGTGTGTTGTCTGGCACTCAACGGAAGTCCCAATGACCTTTCTTTCATTAAATTGTCGTTCAGTTGTGCGCCGGAGCTCGTCATACGTCGCTTTGCCTGGCTAACACTCCGCACGAACCCATTTTCGGGGCAGTCTATAAATATTAAGACTTTTTGATGCAATGCCCGGTGAATCCGGGATTCTTGGAAATAGATGGGAACCCCAGTAAGAATACAATATGTCTTGGTAGTTATCCCGCCTCTAGTACCTGTTGGCCCCTGGGCCCATTTTTGCTAAGATATTTCTCTTTACTGTCGCAAGATTATATGGTAGACTGCATGCTTGTGGGCATTAAACGTCCCATCGAAAGCAAACACTGGAAAGGAAGACCTAAAGAATGACGGCAAACCTTAGAAACATTGGCATAATCGCGCACATTGATGCCGGGAAAACGACTACTACCGAACGCATCCTTTTTTATACTGGCAAGACCCACCGCATGGGCGAAACTCATGACGGCGATAGCGTGATGGACTATCTCCCTTATGAACGGGAGAGAGGAATAACTATAACCTCGGCGGCCACAACCTGCCGCTGGCGGGAATACGTGATCAACATCATCGACACCCCCGGGCACGTGGATTTCACGGGAGAAGTGGAACGTAGTTTGCGCGTACTGGATGGTGCAGTAGTCATATTCTGTGCTAAAGGTGGAGTTGAACCCCAATCAGAAATGGTATGGCGCCAGGCCGATAATTACAGGATACCTCGGGTGGCCTACATCAACAAGATGGACGTTCCGGGAGCGGATTTTTTCCGCGTGGTGACGCAAATCAAGGAGGTTCTGGGGGCTTGCCCTGTGCCTATCAACATCCCGGTAGGCAGTGAAGCCGGGTTCCGGGGAGTAATTGACTTGGTAAGAATGAAATACGTGGTCTGGCAGGACGAATTAGGTACCAGTATTATGGAAACTGACGTGTCGGACGAGCAGCGGGAAACGGCTGCCACTTGCCGGATGCAAATAGTGGAATACTTGGCAGAAACCGACGACCGGTTGCTCGACCTTTTTCTCGACAACCAGCCCGTCCCTGAGGAACTACTGCGTGAAGTAATAAGAACCAACACCCTGGTTGGCCGGGTGGTGCCGGTCTTGTGCGGAAGCTCATACCGAAATGTGGGAGTGCAGCTTTTGCTGGACGCTGTCGTGGACTACCTGCCGTCCCCTTTGGATGTTGCCAACCCTACAACCGAGCGGGAAACTGGGGAAAAAGAGCAGTTATCAAAGGATGCCGATGGCCCCCTAGCTGCACTGGTGTTCAAGATCGTGGCAGACCGTCATGTTGGAAACCTGGCTTATGTTCGGGTATATTCTGGCCGGCTAGAAGCAGGGACCTATGTCTGGAACTCAGCCACCCGGCAGAAGGAAAGGGTGAGCCGTATTCTAAAAATGCACGCCAATCACCGGGAAGAAGTTCCTGCGGTAGAAGCTGGAGACATCGCGGCGGTCATCGGGCTCAAACAAGTGGCGACTGGGCATACACTCTGCAGGCCGGAGGCTCCTCTGGTTCTGGAGCCCATATCTTTCCCTGAGCCGGTCATCCAGATCGCAGTAAACCCGGCTCAGGCGAGAGAACAGTCGCGTATCGCCGAGGCTTTGGCCCGCATCGCTGCTGAAGACCCCACACTTAGGGTTGCAACCGACCACGAGACTGGAGAAACTATTCTTTCGGGAATGGGAGAGCTGCACCTGGAGATAATTACCGAGCGTTTGAAGCGGGAGTTCAAGCTCGAAGTAGAGCTGGGTAGACCACAGGTAGCTTATAAAGAGACCATTACCCGGATGGCGTTAGGTGAATGCAAGTATGCTAAACAGACCGGAGGACGAGGCCAGTTTGCTCACGTAAAGCTGCAGGTCGAACCGGCCGAAGGCTTCTTTGTTGAAAACCGTATTGCTCAAGGAGCTATTCCTCGGGAATACCTCCCAGCGGTAGAAGCGGGGATCCGCGAGGCCATAAAAAAAGGCCCGCTTAAAGGCTACCCGGTAGTAAACCTGAAAGTGACTATCTTGGATGGGGCTTTCCACGAGGTCGATTCTTCGGAATTGGCGTTTAAAACGGCCGGTAAACTGGCACTTAAGGAAGCTCTGGCCAAAGCTAGCCCGCGCTTGCTCGAGCCCATAGTGAAGCTGGAAATAACCACCCCAGACGAATTCACGGGGAGCATTCTCAGCAATATCAGCAGTAAACGAGGCCGGCTGGAGTCTATGGAGACGTATCATCGTACTCGGATTATCAAGAGTTTTGTGCCCTTGGCTGAATTGTTCGGTTATGCTACCGCTATCCGGTCCCTTTCTCAGGGCAAAGCTGCTTTTTCCATGCATTTTTCGCATTACGAAGAAAGAGCGTGAAACGCCGGGCGGGCAGTGTCCTCAGTGGGAATTTAAGGCTGTCAATGGCTCGTTTTTGCGGCAGAGGGTAAGAAGGATTGGCTGCATGGGAGGTGAGCTTTTATGTTAGGGAATCTTTTTAGACTGCTTTACCGGTTAATGCGGGAATCCAGGGTACCTTTACGAGAGAAACTGGTGTTCGCGGTTCTGTTGGCTTATTTACTATTCCCGTTTGACTTTATTCCTGATGTTTTCCCTCTCGTTGGGCAGGTCGATGATATCCTGTTGCTGTTGATAGGGGTCAGGCGTTTATTGAGTTCCGCCGGGATGAACGTTCTTGCCGAGTGCTGGCAGGGAAGTGCTCGGGAGCTCGCCAAGCTGATGAAACTGCTGGACGCGTTGTTGTTTTTGCTACCTGGGGGGATAAAAGGGCGAGGCTGGAACGAGAACCGTGAGCGAGATGTTATTGATGTAGAATACCGTATTGAGGAGTGAAACTGTACTAAAACCTGCTTTTGATTCTTATATTTTATTACAGAAGCAGGGGTGAGCAGGGTATGCTGGGGAGCTTTCGGGTAAGGTTATTGCTGGTTTTATTGCTCTTGATAGGGGTATTGAGCATTTTGAATTTCCATAGCCCGGCTTGGTACCGGGTCGAGCCGGTTTTGGAGTATATAATGAAAGACGACTATGCCCTGAACCAGAAGTTATGGGGTTGGTTTAAGCAGAGTGACCTAAAAGACAGGTTAGCGCCTGAACCCGAGCCGGTTTCATCTACAGGGGTGGTACAATCTCCTTGCACAGATGGAAGAATAGTCCGCCATTTTGGATGGTATTGGGATTCTAAAACGCAAAAACAGGAGTTCAGCCCAGGAGTAGTAGTCAAAATGCCTGAGAATTCGGTTATTCAGGCCGTTTTAGGAGGAACCGTGGAAGAGATAAGCCCAGAAGAAGAGGATAACCGGGAGATACTCATCAATCACGGAGGGGATCTCATCTCCGTTTACCGCGGTATGAAAGAAGTGTTCGTCAATATCGGGGACCAGGTTACTAGTGGGCAGACTCTAGGAAAGAGCCAGGACGAGTTTGAGTTTGAGTTGCGTAATCAAGACGGACCGCTGAATCCGGAACCGCTTTTTCAGTAATGTTCGGTTATGAAGATAGGAAGGATAGCAGGAATAGTTTTCCGGATTCACCCTGTGTTGCTCCTGCTGTTGCTCGCGTACATATCCCTAGGGTTGGCCCGGGAAGTGCTTACTGTTTTTGTTTCGGTAGTTCTCCATGAACTTGCTCACACGGTTGTCGCTTCACGGTTGAGCGTGCGGGTCACGGAGGTGGAGCTTTTTCCGTTTGGCGGGCAGGCTAAAACAGAAGACTTCGTCGCCGTCAACCCGGAAAACGAGGTTTGCATTGCTCTGGCCGGTCCCTGCACCAGCTTGCTGTTAGCGGGATTGGCCTGGTTGGCAGTAAGGTGGGGTGGACCCCAGCTTTTTTTCTTGATCAAGGCTAATCTGGCTTTGGGTTTGTTTAATCTTCTGCCGGTCCTTCCTCTGGATGGGGGAAGGGTGCTTCGGGCCGTGCTTTCGTTGAAGTGGGGCTGGCGTAAAGCCACAGTCAACGTGGCTACGCTCGGACAACTAGCGGGCGGTTTACTTTGCGGCTACGGGGGATACCTGTTATTGTATTCGGAGCAAGGCGCCAATTTCTTTTTTTTAGGCTTATTCCTTTGGTGGGCAGCAAGACTTGAAGCCAAGTTACTCACGTATGGTTTTGTGCGTTACCTGGTCAATAAGAAGGGCCAACTGGCCCGTAAGGGAATGCTGCCTGCCTATCACCTGGTAGCTGTTTCTTCGACCCGCCTCAAAGACGTTATCCATGCTGTTTCTCCTGCCACTTATACCGTTGTTGTTCTAATTAATGACGAGGAGCGAATTGAAGGCTACCTCACCGAGGGCGAGTTGATTGAAGCATGGTTCGAAAAAGGTCCTTCGGCTAGTTTAGGAGATGTGGTCCGTGGGTAGCACGGCTTTTCTGCATCTCGCGTATGCCCAGAGGAAGTTATGCTTTATAATAAGACAAGGGTTTGAACACGTTGAAATTGGGGGAAAGTTAAATTTGGATAATATAGAAGTCCGAAATAAGAAGCAAGTCGGCCGGGAAGAATTGTCTCGGGTTCTGCTGAGCGTGAACCGTCCAGCCCGGTATACGGGCGGTGAATACAACAGCATAGTGAAAGACTGGGACAAGGCTTCGGTCAAGATAGCTCTGGCTTTCCCGGACGTGTACGAAGTGGGCATGTCGCATCTAGGCGGAAGGATACTGTACGGGTTGGTGAACTCGCAGCCCGATTATCTTTTGGAACGGGTCTTTGCGCCTTGGCCGGACATGGAAGAGGTCATGCGGCGGGAGGGTTGGGTTCTTTACTCACTCGAAAGTTTTCGCCCGGTGCGGGAGTTCGACGTGGTCGGCTTTTCGCTCCAATACGAACTCTCTTTCACCAATGTCTTGAATATGTTGGAACTCGCGGGCATTCCTCTTTGGTCTGGAAGTAGAAGAGAAGGGGATCCCTTGGTAATTGCCGGAGGGCCGGTCTGCTTTAATCCCGAACCGGTTACCCCTTTTTTTGACGCTTTTCTCATCGGCGACGGCGAGGAGGTATTGCTGGAGTTTTTGGCGGTTCTTAACCAGAACCGGGACCGCCCACGAAAAGAGGTTTTGAGCATTTTGGCTACAATCGAAGGGGTTTACGTTCCTGGCTTGTACAAGGTAAGTTACAACGATGATGGGACTTTGAGAGAGACGAGACCCCTGCAGGAAGGGATTCCGTCCCGGGTTAAGAAGAGGGTGGTTCAGAACCTGGACCAAGCTTACTATCCCTTGAACCCGGTGGTCCCTTTTCTAGATATCGTGCACGACCGGGCAGTACTGGAGGTAATGCGAGGATGCCAGCGGGCGTGCCGGTTTTGCCAGGCGGGTATGACTTACAGACCGGTCCGGGAAAAAAGCTTCTCTACTCTAGCGAACCAGGCCCAGGCTGTTTTAGAAAACACCGGGTATGAAGAGATATCACTGGCCTCTCTCAGCACCGCCGATTATTCGAATGTTGAACGTTTAGTCGAAGCTCTGATTAAACGACACGGGGCCAGAGGCATAGGGGTTTCTTTGCCTTCACTGCGAGCCGATGCTTTTTCGGTGAAGCTGGCAAGCGAAGTACAGAAAGTTAGAAAAACTACTCTGACTTTTGCGCCCGAAGCCGGGACCGAGCGCTTGCGAAGGGTGATTAACAAGAACGTAAGCGAAGAAGATTTGATGGCAGCAGTAGAAGCAGCATTTACGGCCGGGTGGAACGGGGTCAAGCTGTATTTTATGATCGGGCTTCCGACTGAGACTTACGAGGACCTGGATGGTATCCTGGACTTGCTGAGCCGGGTTAGAGGGGCGGGAAGAGCGAAAGGAGTAAAGCGGCTCAACATTACTGCCAGCATCTCCAACTTCGTGCCGAAACCGCACACTCCTTTCCAGTGGGAACCCCAGCTCAAACCAGCCGAACTGGAAGCCAGGCGAAGGTATCTTTTGAACAAAGTTAAAGGGCTGAAAGGGGTGCACCTGGATTTCCACGACCCTGAGACCAGCTATCTGGAAGGGATAATGGCACGCGGTGACCGGCGGCTGGCTTCGGCCATTTACCGGGCTTACCGCCTGGGATGTAAGTTTGACGGGTGGAAAGAATTCTTCCGTGCCGACCTATGGTCGCAGGCTTTTGCCGAGGATAACATAGACCCGGATTTTTATACAGCCAGACGGCGCGAATATACCGAGGTTTTTCCCTGGGACATTATCGATTCCGGCGTAGATAAAGAGTATCTGATATCGGAACATGAACGGAGCAGGCTGGGGATATCCACCCCTGACTGCCGCTATGATAAATGTGTAGGTTGTGGCGTTTGTCCCACACTCGGAGTGGAGCTGGACCTGAGAGGAGAAGAAGGATTTGCGCCTAAGAGTTGAGTACAAAAAGGGCCAAGAGATCAAATATCTTTCTCACCTGCAGTTGATACGCCTGGTCGAGAGGGTGCTCAGGCGGGCGCAAATTCCTTACGCTTTGTCTGAAGGGTTTTCGCCGCACATCAAGCTATCGCTGGGCACGGTGTTGCCGGTGGGGGTATGGGGCGTTCGCGAATATTTCGATCTGGAGCTGACCAGAGAGATACCTCCGGGGCAGTTTATGGAAGCCGTGAACCGGGTGGCTCCGACCGGGTTTGAGGTGAGGCAGGCAAAGATTATCAGCGACAAGGCCCCGAGTTTGCAGGCGCAGGTCAATGCCGCTGTTTATTGTCTGGTATTGAAGCCGGGGGTTGAGGAAGAAAGAGCTAGGACCACGCTGGAGGATGTCATGAGAGGGGAGAAACTGATGGTGCCCAAACGAGGTTCGGCGACCGAGGAGAAAGACCTGCGGCCAGGCATATACAGGCTGAGCCTGGGTAAAGAGGAAGGGGTGCTGGTGATACTAGCCCTGGTGTCGTCCGGTAGCAAGGACAACATTAGACCGGATGAACTGGTCCTTTGCCTGGAGGATCGCGGCTTAGCAGGGGCCTTTGCCGATGTATACCGAATGGCCAATTACTGGAGGCAGCCTGACGGCAGTTTGTCTTCGCCACTTGACCTGGAGAAGGTGTGAGCTTGGACAGGCATATTATTATTGAGATTTATCCCTGGGAGACCAGGGTCGGGATAACCGAGGATGGAAAACTGGTAGAGGTTTTCTGGGAAAACCCCGAGTCGAAAGTCGGCAAGATTTATAAAGGGATCGTGAAGGACGTGGTACGGGGGCTTTCCTGTGCTTTTGTTGACCTGGGGTTTAACCGAAGCGCTTTTTTGTACACAGGGGAAAACGAAAGGTTCAGAAACAGGGGCAGTGTTTTTTCTATGTTGAAAAAAGGTCAAACCGTCTTAGTGCAGGTAAAAAAAGAGGCGGTAGCCGAAAAAGGAGCCAGGGTCACCCAGGACATATCTATTCCGGGCAGGCATTTGGTCTTGCTGCCTAACCAGGAAGGGGTATCGGTTTCACGTAGGATCACGTGCGATAGCCGAAGGCGAGATTTGAAAAGGTTGCTTGAGGAAGCCAAACCTCAAGGAGTTGGAGTCATAGCCCGGACCAATTCGGCCGA
Source organism: Syntrophothermus lipocalidus DSM 12680 (assembly GCF_000092405.1). Taxonomy (NCBI): domain Bacteria; kingdom Bacillati; phylum Bacillota; class Clostridia; order Eubacteriales; family Syntrophomonadaceae; genus Syntrophothermus; species Syntrophothermus lipocalidus. The sequence goes on from NC_014220.1 coordinate 724,258, forward strand.
GGCCCCTAACGAAGAGATATTAGCCGAATTGCGAGAACTGCTTGATTTGTGGGAAAGGATAAAGAGGAGTTACGAAAGCACTCGTGGTCCAGGAGTTATTTACGAGGACTTGGGAATCATCGAGTGCAGCCTGAGAGAATATCTGGATGTGAATACCAAGGCGGTCTTAATAAACCATTACGAAGAAAAACTTAGGCTGGAAGAACTGTTACAAGACAAACACCCGGACTTTGCTTTCTTGCTAAGGTATGAAGAGGGTGACCTTTTCGACAAATACGGGCTGGAAAAGGAGCTGAAACACGCTCTGGGGCGCAGGGTCTGGCTGCGCCATGGGGGTTACCTGGTGATAGATGAAACCGAGGCTTTGACCGTTATCGATGTTAACAGCGGCAAGTATACCAGTAATTCGGAGTTTGAGGAAACGGCTTTGAGAACCAACCTGGACGCGGCAGCAGAGATCCCGCGTCAACTTCGGTTGCGCCGAATCGGGGGAATTATCCTCATCGATTTCATAGACATGAAAAAGCCCGGACACCAAGAGGAGGTTTTGAACCGGCTGCAACAGGAACTGAGTAAAGACAAGGCCCACACCCGGGTTATGGGGTTTACCAGACTCGGGATACTGGAGATGACAAGACAGAAGTCCCGGCATCGGTTGCGCCAGTTGTTCACGGAAGGATGTCGCTGGTGCCGGAGCGAAGGCCGGTTGCCAGCCGTGGGTTCGGTCGCCAACGAGATCCGGCGCAAGCTGGTCAGCATGGATTACATACTGGCAAACACCATCCTGTGTCAGGCCAATCCCGAGGTTATTCGTGAGCTCTCAGGTGATAGGAACAGCATGATCTATATCGAAGAGCGGCTGGGCAAGAGAATCGTGTTGGAGGAAGAGCCCGGCTACGACGTGGCTACATATAAACTGTTCTCGCGGTAAAAAAAAATGAGTTACTCGAGGGCATACTAACTGCGTTGTCTTATCTTAATTTCGTTTTCCAGATTGGCAGGGATTCTTGATGCGTCTCGGTGATTTGTAAGCAAAAGCGCTTCCCTTGACGGAGCGGCATGACTGTGGTAATCTCTTTGTGGTTGCACGTTTTTGCAACCGCCCGGTCCGGGCCGATAAACGGTCGTTTGACCTGCCTTTTGACCGGCGAGTCTCAAGAATGTGGAGGTGTATTTTTGGTGTATGCTATTATTGAAACTGGGGGCAAGCAGTACCGCGTAGAACCTGGGAAGATTTTGACGGTGGAGAAGCTGAACGCGGATGTGGGCAGCCAGGTAGATATCGAGACGGTGCTTGCGGCCAAGAACGAAGCGATGTTCAAAGTAGGTCAGCCGTACGTACAGGGAGCAAGGGTCAGAGCAACGGTGCTCGAACATGGCAAGGGCAGAAAAATAGTAGTTTTCAAGTACAAGCCCAAAAAGAACTACAAGAAAAAGCAGGGCCATCGTCAGCCGTTTACAAGAATAAGGATCGACGAGATCGTATTTTGAAAAGGGAATGGTTACGGTCAAGCTGTTCCGGGATAGTAAAGGACAGATCACCGGCTTTGAGGTAAGAGGTCATGCGGGTTTTGCGCCGGAAGGACAGGACATAGTTTGTGCTGGGGTTTCCATGGTGGCGCAAACCGCGGTTATAGGGCTAATCCGCCATCTAAGTATCCGCCCCCGGTTTGAAAAGGAGCGCGGGTTCTTGATCTGCAGTCTGCCTGCCGGGTTAGCGGGTTCGGAAATGGAGAAGGCTCAGGTCATACTGACTACTCTGGAAGAAGGCCTGGTGGCCTTAGAGACCAGTTACCCCGAATATGTAAGGGTGGTAAGACAAGGAGGTGTTAACAGTGTTCAAGATTGACCTGCAATTGTTTGCTCATAAAAAGGGAGTGGGTAGTTCCCGTAATGGCCGTGACAGCGAATCCAAGCGGTTGGGTGTCAAGAGGTTTGACGGGCAGGTAGTCCGGGCTGGGAATATCCTGGTAAGACAACGCGGGACTAAGATCCATCCCGGCAATAACGTGGGCATCGGCGGAGACGATACCCTGTTTGCCCTGGTTGACGGGTACGTGAAGTTCGAGCGCAAAGGCAAGGACAGAAAGAAAGTCAGCGTTTATCCTGTAGACTCGCTTACGATGTAGGTGGAGATGAGGTTAATCCATAACAGCCGAAGCACCGAAGTGCCCCTGGATAAGATCCAGGGGTGTTTTTGCTTGAGAAAGAAGAAGCGGGGTGGCGGAATGAAGGCCGAAGAGGTCATATGGTTCCTGGATTGTCAGCGCCATGATTATCTCAATCACCTTCAGGTTATAAGCGGGCTGCTAGAACTAGGACAACCGGCAAGAGCCCGGGAGTATTTGAAAGAGGCTTTACGATTCATCGAAACTGAGCGGATGTTGTTAAAGGGGCATGAACCGGAGCTCGGTCTTTTTCTCTACCGGTTTTGGCAGAAGGTTCGAGCCTTTGAAGTGGACGTAAAATTTGTCCGAATAGAAGAAACTTTCGAAGACCAGCTTTCTGGAGAAAACTTGGTCTATGATTTGGATTCAATTGTAGAAGAAATTGGTAGGTCTTTTTCGGGAAGTCTGGTGGAGGTTTCGGTATTGGCGACTGATTGCTTGATATGCTTGCTCGCTAGCGGTAGGGGGAAAAGGTTGGAGTTGACGTATGATAGGGGTGTTGCCGGTGTTCGTTGACCAGGCCAAGATCTATGTCAAAGCTGGTGACGGCGGAAACGGGGCAGTAGCTTTTCGCAGGGAGAAGTATGTGCCCATGGGCGGTCCAGCTGGCGGTGACGGTGGCCGAGGCGGAAACGTGGTCCTAGTAGCCGATGAGGGCCTGTCGACTTTAATGGATTTTAAGTACAAACGCCACTACAAAGCAGCTAGAGGGGAGCACGGCCAGGGCAAGAACATGCATGGCCGCGGCGGTGAAGACCTTTTAATCCGGGTGCCGTGTGGCACTGTAGTCAAAGATGCCGACAGTGGGGAGGTCATAGCCGATCTGACCGAACCCGGGCAATCGGCAATCGTGGCTCGGGGAGGGCGAGGAGGACGGGGTAACGCCAGATTCGCTTCTCCTACGCGCAGGGCCCCTTCGTTTGCCGAAAAAGGAGAACCGGGGGAAGAAAAGTGGCTGGTATTAGAGCTCAAGCTCTTGGCAGATGTTGGTCTAGTCGGGTTCCCGAATGCCGGAAAATCTACTCTGATTTCAAGACTTTCAGCGGCCCGGCCTAAGATCGCTGATTATCCGTTTACAACTCTGGTTCCAAATCTTGGAGTGGTGCGGATGCCGGACGGAGATGGCTTTGTTATCGCCGATATTCCGGGACTTATCGAAGGAGCACACCAAGGAGCAGGATTGGGACATGAGTTCCTGCGGCACATTGAAAGGACAAGGGTTCTGGTCTTCGTTTTGGACGTGGCTGAAACCGAGGGGCGCGACGTTTGTGACGATTTCCGTGTCTTGTTACACGAGCTCCAGCAGTACAACCTGGGACTGGCGTCTAGGCCCCGGATCTTAGCGGCCAACAAGATGGACATAGAAGCCGCGCCTGACAAGCTGGAAAAGCTGCGGCAGAGTTTCCCAGAGGAGGAGATTTTCCCGATTTCGGCGGTTACGGGTGAGGGGATAGAACCGCTTTTGCAGCGCTTGTACCACCTGGTCAGGGTAACACCGCTCCGGGAACCCCAGGAAAAAGAGAGGGTCATACACCGTTTTTATGAGGAAAAGCCTTTCCATATCGAAGTGGTCGACGGGGTGTTTGTAGTCACCGGGGACAGGATCGAAAAGCTGGTAGCTATGACCGATCTCAACAATGAAGAGGCTTTGGAGCGTTTCCAGCGTGTCGTCGAGAGAATGGGACTGGAAGAAGCTTTACGGGATAAAGGAATCAAACCGGGAGACCTGGTAAGGATCAGAGACTTCGAGTTCGAATATGTGGAGTAAAGCTCTCTATGCAAGTGTTTTCGTGCTCTAGCGGCGACTACTTAAGATATCATTATAGAAGTTTCTTCGGAAGGAGTGAAGCGTTGTGGAGCGAAGTGACCTGGCCAGGTGCGAGCGCATCGTGGTTAAGGTAGGGACCAGCACCTTGACTCATCCTACTCACCAGCTGAACCTAATGCGGATGGAAGTCCTGGTGAGGGAGATGGCGGACATACATAACCAGGGCAAAGAGCTGCTCTTGGTCAGCTCAGGAGCGATCGGGCTGGGGGTTGCAAGGCTAGGATTGAAAGAGCCCCCCCGTACCCTACCTATGAAACAGGCGATGGCGGCAGTAGGACAGGGTACATTAGTCCACATGTATGAAAAGCTGTTTTCGGAATACAGCAAAACCGTGGCCCAGGTCCTCTTGACTAAGGACGATTTCAATGAAAGACTGCGATACCTTAACAGCCGTAATACTCTACTCACCCTGCTGGGACTGGGGGTCATCCCGATCATAAACGAGAACGATACGGTGGTAGTGGACGAGATCAAGTTTGGGGACAACGACACCCTTTCGGCTTTGGTGGCAGGGGCGGTGGACGCTGATCTCCTAGTAATTCTTTCCGATATTGACGGGTTGTACGATGATGACCCTCGCCAAAACCCGAAGGCCAGGAGGTTACCTGAAGTGTACGAAATCACCGACGAGATGGAAAAAAAGTCCCACCGTCGCGGTACAAAACTCGCGAGCGGCGGGATGTACACCAAGCTCCTGGCAGCCAAGATCGTCATGGCAGCGGGGATACCCATGGTAGTGGCTCATGGAGCGGAAAAAAACGTGCTGCGCAGGATAATAGCAGGGGAACCTTTGGGGACTCTGTTCGTTCCCAAAGAGAGCCGGATGCAGGCGCGCAAGCGCTGGATCGCTTTCGGGAGTGCCTGTCAGGGAAAGGTTTATATCGATAACGGGGCAAAAGAAGCGGTCTTACACCGGGGAAAAAGCCTTTTGCCGAGTGGCATAACCGGCGTAGAGGGGATTTTCGAACGGGGCAACGTGATTTCCCTGGTAGACTTGGAAGGACACGAGTTTGCCCGGGGTATAACGAACTACTCAGCCGAAGAAATCAAGCTCATTGCCGGTAAGAAAACTTCGCAGATCGAGCGCATTCTCGGGCATAAAGATTACGACGAGGTTATCCACCGCAACAATCTGACCGTGTACGAGGCATAACTGAAAGACGGTGCGGGCTGCCGGTTATTGTTATTCCCCATATGTCACCAATAAAGCTGCCATGACACCATTGGTAGACCTGGTGGCTGTTTTGGAGCGGGTTACTGCCCGGGCTGTCTTTCGAGGTTGTGCTTGTTCTTTATTTTTTCGACCTTCTTCAGAAACAGGTCGAGCAGGCTCAGCATCTTTTCCTCACTCAACTGCCCGTGCAGGCTGGGAGTCTCGAAGAAGCGTCTGGGAAACCGCAATTCCCGGAAATCAAATCCCAGTTTCTCTTTGATGCGAAGCTTGGCCGCGTATATCCTTTCGCCCAGCTCGACCAGTTGTTCCTGGGATACATTGAGCCCAATAGCCCGGTAAGCCTTGGTGATGGTTTCGACATCGTATACTTTTCGGGCAAAGAGGCAGACTATCAAGCAGTTGGTCAGGCAACGGAGTTTTTCTTCTTCAAGGATGGAATCTACCAGCCATTCTCCTTCTTCATAGTCCTCGCTCTGGTCAAAAGAATACCCGGCATTATCCAAATGAGAATGGCGCAGACCAACGGCCTGCCCAAACGCGGCTCCATAACCCGTATGGTAACCGGTCATTTCATGTCTTCCTAGGGTCATGGCGAAGTCAAGCCCGCCATACTGCCTGGCTGCGAATTCTGTTCCTTCAGCCATGGCCCGGTACAGGTGGTTGGATCTCTTGACCAGGTTATCCACCACCGTGAGGTAACCGTCTAGGTAGCCGAATTCGAGGCGGGTGCCGAGCAGGTGCTCATCTATAAGACCTTGCTGAAAGGCTTCGGTCGCCCAGCCCAGAAGAACTCCGGTAGAAATGGCATCAAGCCCGTATCCCTCTATTTTCTCCAAGAGAGCAAGGAAATCGCTTCTCGTGGTCATGCCGAGAAAAGTACCCAGGGCAAATATCGGTTCATGGTCATAACTCATCACCGTCGATTCCCACTCTTGGGGCTCTCCGAAGCGGTGTCGGTGTAAGGCCAAGTGTATGCACCCGACCGGACAACCTATACAAGCCACCTGCCTTACCAGGTTGTGTTGAGCAAAAGCTTCTCCCGACAATTCCTCCGCATACTCGAAAGTGCTGCTCTGCAGGTTGCGGGTGGGCAGGGCATTCATGGCGTTGAGACGCAGTATATTTACCGGAGTGCCTAAGTCGTGGTATTTTTCCATGAGGTCGGTTTCAGTTACTTTCTCGTAGATTTCCTGGTACACTTCTTTGTAGTTCTTGAAAACCTCCTTGGGAATCGGATAGTGGCGGTCGCCATGAATCACTATGGCTTTGAGATTCTTGCTGCCAAAAACGGCGCCTCCTCCCAGCCTCCCGAAATGTCTGTAAGTATCGACATTGACTCCGGCAAACTTGACCAGCTTTTCCCCTGCCTGACCGATCCTCAGCGTACTCCGAAAACCGCGCCCCGGCTCCAGTTCACGGAGGTACCTCCCTGCTTCTTCAACCCCGGTGCCCCAGAGGGGGTCGGCTTTGCGGATGTGAACGACTTGTGGCCCTATGACCAGGTATACCGGCCGCTCGGCTTTCCCACTGATGACCACAGCGTCATAGCCGGCATACCGCAAGGCCAGGGCTGCTCTCCCTCCGGCATAGCTTTCACCAAGATTGCCGGTCAAAGGAGACCTGAACATATAGACCATCTTGGTAACTACAGGATAGATGGTGGACAAGAGCCCGATGGACAGTATGATGGGTTGTTCTGGTGCCAGCGGGTCCAGGTCGTACCTCAGGTTTTCTTCTAGGAGTTTAGTTGCAAGACCTAATCCTCCCAGGTATTCGTACAGGTCTTCTCTGTCCTCAATGTCGATCTTTCCACTACTCAAGTCGATGTTTAAGACCCGCATATATCTTCCATCCAGCATCAGTCTTCCACCTCTTCCAGTCTGATCACGTCGTGGGGGCAGAACTTAGCACATATTCCGCAGTGAATGCACATAATCGGTTTGTTGGTTTCGGGATGCATCCGGATGTACTCTACTGGGCAAGCCTTTATGCAGTCCCCACACCCGTTGCATTTTTTTTCGATTAACCTAACGCCACCGCCTTTACGGGGAACGAGCGCACTGTATGAGCAAGCCTCAGCGCAGGGAGGGACTCTACAGCCCCTGCAGATGTCGGCGGTTAGTTTACTTTGGTACCCGCCCCGAGTTCTAATCTGGATGGCTGCAACGGAAGGGCTGAAGCTTTTCATTACTTCACGAGCACAGGCCAACATACACGAGTAGCAGGCGATGCATTTGCCCATCATGGGGGCTGTCAAAAGCTTGGCCAAAAAGCATCCCTCCGAGAAGGAAGATCAAGTTTAAAATGGAATCGACTACAACTATATTTTACCGCAACGGTGGATAGAAATTCATAGTATCATGGTAAACGGGGATGCGTGGTGAAGAAGAAACAAAGACAGAGTGGGAGAAGTCATGTTATAAAACGAGTAATAGAAGATTATCTGCGTGCCTGCCCAGTCATGAAGCTGAGTGACGGGGATGCTTGCCCTTGTGGCAGCATCCGGCGGTACGGCGACTGCTGTGGCCCCAAAGGGGTTGAATACCGCCTATTGTGGGCGAATGAAAGCGGGGAGCCCGCACTAATCGATTCCCGTACTTTCCGCGAAAAGGCTACAGAATTATTGATGTACTTGGATCGGCCGTGGGTGCGAGGTATAAGCTCTCTAAGTCAGGGGCTGCGTTACCTCGAGGGTCTCTATAGAAGATACGATTCTTTCGTTGCGTTGTTTGAACGCTTCGTATCGTGCCGGCGGGGTTGTACTGCCTGTTGCTACTACCTTGTGGGGACCAGTTTTTTAGAGGCGGAATTGATCAAGAGATATGCGGTTCGACTTTTGAGCCAGGAGCAACTGGACGCGATTCGGGTCAGGGTGCGGGAGCAGCTGGCATATTACATCAGAGAAAACCAAAGGCCGCGAGATCGCCAAAAGGATGAAGAATTGCTGGCGGCGTATTTTCAGAAAAGACTGCCTTGCCCGTTCCTGTCCGCCGAGAATGACTGTATGGTCTACCCGGTGAGACCGTTTACCTGCCGCTCCCATTCCGCTGTATCGGATCCACATGCCTGCGAGACGGGTAAGGGGCTTGACCTTCTGGATGTGATGGGGTTGACGACCTCAATTGCAACGACGTTAGTAGAAGTTTCTGCGACCTTTTTTGGAGACGAAAAGTGGGAACATATAGGTTTGTGGTTGGCGTTCTAAACCGAGGACAAAACAGGCCAGAACAGTTACCATTAACAGGAAAGGCCATGCAGGTAGATGGATAGCCCGGAAGGGGCAACAATACCGTTTTCAGTTACTATGCCACGGATGAAGGCGGAGGGAATCAGGTCTAGGCCCGGGTCATAAACAGGCGGCTGGCTTGAAGGGTGCAACTTGGTCCAATCACCGATGCAGTAGACGGGGACTGGAAACGGGGCACGGGCGGCAGCTCTGGCCGCCGACAGGCTGGGATAGCCGTTGACCACTGAGCCATCAAGAAGGATGACATCAGAACCTATCAACACCATATCGATACCTGTAAGCATGTCATCTATTTCGCGGTCGGGCATGACCTCAACGGCTGTTCCCGACTGCTCAAGTCGGGCAGCCATTAGCTCGCCGTATTTGTGGTTACCGTAAGAGGATTCCAGACAGGAAACCTTGAAGATTTTGCCCTGCTCTTTGGCTCTCTCAAAGGTTTCGATTACCGTAGAACTGAAACTGCATGTCATAACCGCGGCTCCGTCTCCGATGAGTTCAGCTGCATGAGCGATCGAGCGATAACGAGCGGAAACGACGGCATCGGTAACCCGTTCTACCGCTGTCAAAACCCCGGAGCGTGCTTCTTCAATGTCGCAACAGTGGGCAAGGGTTTTTTTCATAAATTGCTCAAAGCAGCGGACGCAGTTGGTTATGGCTACCATGGCTGGCCTGGCTGATCGCAAAAGGTGGGCATAAGAATTTATTTCTTCAACGAATTCCCGTGCCGTTCTAGCTTTGCTGCCGAGAGCAGCCGAGCCCAGTACCTGCAGGGCCTTTAGAGCCAGCTCGCTGGCTCCGTGCACCTGGTCGAGTCGTATATCTTCGATCTCCCGCAAAACGCGTTTCATTTCACCGACTCCCAGGCGGCATCTAGCTGGGGTACAGTGTCATAGCTGACGATATCTTGGGGCGCTATCCATCGGTATTCGGCGTGTTCCCAGTTTGTTTTCAATGCGAGTTCACCGGAAACGCGAAAACGAAAAGGATGTACTATCCAGGTCCTATCCAGTTCGCGGTCAACAACCTCGATGGGTTCACCTTGTTTTACCAATATCAGCTTCTCCGGATCCAGTCCGAGCTCTTCTTCGATTTCCAGTTTGGCCTGTGCCAGGGGAGTGTTGCCCGGTTCAATGTAACCGCTGATGCCTGCCCATCTTTGCTGGTATGAACCGACGGCCTGACTCCGCCGCAAGAGCAGGATTTTTCCTTCAAACTCGATAAAGCATGTAACCACGTCAACTCTAGTCATTTCGTTTCACTTACTCCTTTAAGAGTTATCCGACTTCGGAGCCGTTTTCTTCTTCTTGCAAGCCACATCGATGAAACGATTCGAGCGGGACAAACCTAGAAAGGTCTTTTTTGCATTATCTTTATATTTTGCTCTAGGTGCTTTATTTAGGGACCTGCAACTTTATTCTTGCCGGGTTCAGCAGATGTGGGACGTTTCAATTCTTGTTTGTGCCCTGACGCCAATACTCTTCTCTTGTCTTTCATCAGTTTGGGGGTCGTCTAAATGCCTTTGCCCCAAAAGATAAGTAACAAACTGATGGGCGGTTCTTCCAGATCTCCCGTGATACCTCATTTCCCATTGGATGGCTCTGCGCCTCAGTTCTTCTGAGGGCAGGCTTAAGCCGTTCCTTCTGGCTAAATGCTCGACTATGCGCAGATACTGTTCCTGACTGGGAGCCTGGTAACGGATAGTTATGCCGAAGCGATCGGCCAAAGAAAGCTTTTCTTGATGGGATTCGGAAACATGGATTTCTTCATCTATCGATTGGCGGTCTCGCCAGGTTTCTTTGACCAGATGCCGGCGGTTAGAGGTTACATACAGGAGAAGATTGCCGGGAGTGCCTTCCAGGCTCCCTTCAATCGCGGCCTTTACGTGTTTGTATTCTACCTCGAACTCTTCAAACGAAAGGTCATCAATGAAAACGATGAAACGGAAGCCGCGGTTTCTAACGGTATCGGCAATGTCGGCGAGGTAGCAAACATGGTCCTTGCCCAACTCGATCATGCGCAGACCGTCAGGTGCGTAACGGGTAAGCAAAGCCTTGACCGATGAAGACTTGCCAGTCCCTTTTTCGCCATAGAGCAAGACGTTATTAGCCTTATTACCTCGAAGGAAAATCTCGGTATTCATTAACAACATTTTCTTTTGCTCTTCGATTCCCACCAGTTCATCGAGTTCAATCGGGTCTGGGTTCCTTATGCCTCGAAGGCCTTGGTCCCAGCGAAATCCCGGGTATTTTCCCATCTGCCCGCACCCTACGGCACGGTAAAACCCGGCCAGGGCTTCAAGGATTATCAGTGGGTCCGATTCACCCGAAAAAAGCTGGTGAAGGATGGTCATTTTGGATACCCGGTGCTTGTGAAAAGGATAAGTATCGGGTTGCGGTTGCCAGCAGTGATCCCACCACGAGGAATCGAGACCGACCTCGCGCGCTACTTCGTTCCAATTAAGGTTGTATAAGTCCTTTAATATAGAGATATCACGCCGAGCCAGATCCCAAACCGGTGAGCCAGCTTCTGGCGCTTTGTTCTCACAGCCGAGGCTGAAAACGTTTTCGTCTTCGACGATGAGGTTAAGAATGTAATTACGCCATGAGTCGACTGCGAGCTCGAAATCGCCAGCCTTTGCAAGGACCATGTGCACGATCGAGCAGTACAAGCTTTCCGATTCGCTTCGAGATTGGCTCTCAAAACCTTGCAGTGAGCTGATTAACTGTAGGGTTTTGTCGACGACCGGGTCCTGGAGGAGGTTGCGATAGACAACAAGTCGTTGCAAAGCAGGGTACGTTATGGTCACGAAATCCACTCCTTTTATTCGTCAGTCGGGGCCGAACAACCCCTCCATTTATCAAGATTATAAAAGCTAATAAACGCCTATTGTCAAGGATATCGGTTCAAGATGTATACAGAAGGGCATGTATCTGGTAATATTTAGCCAAGATTAGACCTATCATGTAGACAGGGAGTATTTTGTGATATGGCTGATTACATTGGGGTTGTTGGGGCTGCTTTCTGTGACAGGGAGACGGCTGATTTGGCCTACAGGGTTGGTAGAGCTTTGGCCCGTGAAGGTTTGATCGTTGTTTGCGGAGGCATGGGGGGAGTGATGGAATCCGTAGCACGGGGGGTGAGCGAAGAAAAAGGAGTCGTCATCGGAATTCTGCCAGGTCGAGACCGGCTAGAGGGCAACCGGTACCTGACTTACGCGATACCCACAGGATTGGGAGATGCGAGAAATGCGGTGATAGCTTGTGCTGCCGATGCGCTAATTGCTATAGCGGGAGGTTTCGGAACTTTGTCAGAGATCTCGCTTGCCCGGAAAGCGGGTAAACCCGTGGTCGGGCTGAAAACTTGGAAAGCTACAAACGGGACGGGTGAGGATATCGGGGTTGTGAATGCTGCTACGCCGGAGGAGGCTGTGGCTAAAATCTTAGATTTGCTTGAAGATAAGCGCAGGAGAGACAATACGGCGTAGGCAAGTGATTTGCTCATGTGAGGCGAGGGAGGGGCCTGTATGTCAGCCATTATAGACGTGGGGACCAGTGAGTTTGTGGAAGAGGTGTTGACTTCGCAATTGCCGGTCCTGGTTGTTTTTCGCGCTCCTTGGTGCGGCTTTTGCCAGTTGATGAACCGGGTCTTGGAAGCCATAGCCCGGGATTACGACGGGCGTCTCAAGGTGGTGAGGGTAAATGCTGACGAAAACAGAAATTTGGCAGCATGGTATGAGGTATATGCAGTACCGGAAACGATTCTTTTTGTGGATGGTCATGAACAGCAACGGATAACTGGATACAGGGAGAGAGATGAACTGGCACGGATGATCAACCGGGTGATATTTCACGCGTGAAGCAGGTAGAGGCGGCTCGTCATAGTCGCTTCGCCCGGTTAGCACTTCCGGAAACACTCGACACACGGGCGCGTTTCCATTCCTCTAGTGATAACGCCGCTGGCTGTCATAAGGGTCTACGTAAATCAGCGCCTAATTTCCGGACCAGAGTTAAGCCCCGGGACAAACTGCCCCGGGGCTTAACTCTACCCTCGCTTATAACTTAGTCCGTTCGCGCAAATCTAGTCTTTTGTTTTCACTGTTGCTAGAATGCTTCTGCAACATTCGGCGTTCTTGATGACGAAGCACTCCGGGCGTTCGACTATCTGGTACTGGCCGTTGGCTTCCACCTCTATATCGGCCAATGTAAGCCCGTCTTTCTTCGGGATGAAGACGCTTCGCCCGATGGGTATGTTCGCTTCTTTCAAAACTGCCATGCTTTCACCTCCGATCAAGAGTATATTCTAAGCCTGTGTGATAGTTTCTAATAAGGTAGTTTCTACGTTGGCGCAAATGATTCCTGCTGCTGATAATGATTTTTTGCTTCCTCATAATAAATCAGGCTCCCACTTTTCGACTCCTATGGGGTGCTCTCCTTTCAGTATGGAGGCAAAAGCCAGCAAAGCCCTGCGAGCGTCTCCGACAGGGTAATAGAACTGGTCCCAATGCTCGCTGTCTTCCCCGTCGTGGTTGGGAATAACGTAGTCGAACTGCCAGGCTAGCTGCATTTCTGAATAGGCGCTTTCGGCTCGGGCTTCGATATTAGCAAGGTCCTTCAAGGAAAGCAACCCTTTTTGTTTCTTCGTGCGGCGCAGCAGCTTGCGGCGCATGACATCGGTTACGAACTCGCGCAAGTTGATTCCTTGCTCGCGGAGACAAATAATTTCTTCTCGGGACAGGGGAGAAAGAAATACGCTTATCCTGGGTATGCTTGCAAAACGCGGCGATTTCCAAAGCTCAGTCGGAACAAAAGGATTGCCTTCGAAAAAGGCGTTGATTCCTTCTTTCAGTATTGAGATCAGACTTTCGATGTCCAATGCCTGCAAGTCTCCGCGCACGTTTAAGACCAAGAAGCCATCGTCATTTTTTAAAGCTTCTATGTATTCACGAGTGCGGAAAAAGTAATCGATTCCTTCTTGTTCTCCCGGACGCGGGGAGCGGCTGTTGTACAGGGTTAGCTTTCGCAATTTTCCCTCTAGCTCCGGGTAAAACTTCTTCAGGGCATTATGAAGAGGACCTTTACCCACACAAGATGGCCCCGCGAGGACCACAAACAGCCCTGATTGTTTTGCCACGGTATCACCCCCTTTCCTTACGCACCTAGCAATGAGTCAATCCTATAATTCTCAATTCTTCATTCTTAATTCTTAATTTACAGCCCCACTTTGCTATCGCGCCTGTACTTGATGGTCAGGCAAGGGACACGGCGGAGGATCGACGCCCTTTGGCAGTGCTTCTTCGACCACGACCGAAGAAGGGCAGCCTCCGGTTTCATTGGGCCCGGGGATGTTTGCTCTGTACAATTTGTTACCGTGGCGCGGGTCTTTGCATATGGGTACCATCTCCGAAGATGTGGGGGCAGACGAGTGAATATCACAGTACTCGGTCGGTGGTTTGTCTGGGTCCCGGCTGTCTGCAGGAACGTTGACAAAAGCTTTCGGTACCGGGAAAGGACAATGCTCGGTGGCCAGTTTTCCGGAGTCGGGGCATATGTTGTACAAAACATGCCGGTCGCAGATTTTGTCGGGAATATTGTCTTCAGTTGCGTAGTCAGAGATGATACATTTGTCCGGGCAAAGCTGAGAAGGGAGTAACCCGGACTTGTTGCAGACCTGAACCGAGACTATGCCCTTCGGTGTCACGAAAGCCTGGCGGGGCTCCCCTTCTAGAGCTTTTGTCATCACCGATTTCCAGATGCGGGCTGGATAAGTGCCACCGGCCACGTTGTACATCCTCTCCAGCTGGTCGTAACCCATCCATACCCCGCAGGTGTAGTTAGGGGTGTAGCCGACGAACCAAGCATTTTGAAGATCCTGGCTGGTACCGGTTTTGCCTGCGCAGGGGACCCCGGGTATTTGGGCTCGAGTACCGGTGCCTGCTTGGACAACGGTCTGCAGCATGCTGGTCATGAGCCAGGCTGTGGTGGGTTTCATTACGCGGCGGTATTGGGGACGGTGGGTGTATATCACGTGTCCTTCAGCGGTTGTTATCTTAATAATGGTATGGGGTTTGACATACACCCCGTTGTTGGCAAAGCACCCGTAGGCCGCGGTAAGCTCGAGCGGACTCACCCCTTTGGTAAGACCGCCCAAAGCCGTCGAGAGGCCCATATCATTTTTCTGGCCCGCTCTAACCAAACTGGTTATCCCCAATTTTTCGGCGAAATCTATACCGTTTTTGATGCCGACAAGCTCGGACAGCTTAACCGCATACACGTTTACCGACCATTGTACAGCAGTACGCATGGTAATGAGTCCCCGGTACTTGCCGTCATAGTTCTGCGGAGACCAGGGGCCGCTGGGGGTAGGGAAGGTTACGGGAGAATCGTCTAGAACATAGAAGGGCATATACCCCTGTTCAAGAGCAGGTCCATAAACAACTACCGGCTTAAAGGCGGAGCCGGGATGGCGAAGAGAATCGATTGCCCGGTTAAAACCCCTCCTTTGTTCATACTTACGTCCGCCAATGATGGCCTTTATCTCACCCGTATGGTGGTCGAGAAGCACCATGGCTGACTGGACCTCTTGGCCTTTTTTGCTTTTGCCAGAGGGAAAGAAACTGGAGTCAGCGTAGACGTCTTCGGCGTGTTTCTGCACTTCTGAATCCATGGTGGTGTATATACGAAGTCCTTCATTATATATAGCATACTGCGGGTTTTCGTAATAACCGCGCAGGATCTGGTCAGCTTCTTCTATCACCGAGTCCACAAAGTAACCGTAACGCGAGTCAGATGACAAGCTTTTCTTGAAAGATAAAGGCTGGTCATACGCTTTATCGGCTTCTTCCTGGCTAATGTAGCCGCAGTGAACCATGTTATTAAGAACAACCTGCTGCCTCTTTTTGGCTAAGTCGTAGTTGGTAAAAGGCGACAGGCGTCCCGGACTCTGGATGACGCCGGCCAGCATGGCCGATTCGCTAAGGTTTAAATCTTGCACGTTTTTCCCGAAATAGGTTTGGGCCGCAGCTTGAACCCCGTAAGCGCCGCTGCCGAAATACACCTTATTCAAATAGAATTCCAAGATCTCATCTTTTGAGTACTTCGATTCAAGCTGAAAAGCCAGCAGTATTTCTTTTATTTTCCGTTCATAAGTCTTTTCCGGGTATAGGAAGGATACACGGGCTAGCTGTTGGGTTATGGTGCTGGCTCCCTGGGCCTTGCTATGGCGAACGAGATTGACCATCATGGCCCCCGCGATACGCTTGAGGTTAACCCCGTGGTGCTTGTAGAAATCTTGGTCTTCGGTTGCTATCACGGCGTTGATGAGATGAGGAGGTATGTCTTTTAGGGCTACATTGATTCGATTTTCCGCAGCATGCAACCTGGTGACTTGACGGCCTTGGTCGTCGAAAATGATGGAAGTCTCAGAACCCATGAGCTTGTTCGGGTCCCAGGTTGGAAGGCTGCGGATGGCTCCTAGCACAACTCCTACTGATGACCCCATCAGGACTAGGAAACACACTATGAGTATAGCTCCCCATGGGGGTCGTCTTCTCTTTCGGCGAATTTTATCGTTAGTCTGCAAGTACAACGCCTCCCAATCGACTGTGTTTCGGTGACCCATCTACCAATGCCACCGGGCATACGACCTCGTGAAGGCCCGGGGGGTCACGCCGCAAACTGTTGTTCGTTCAACAAGATTCCAACCATCTCCGCGTATAAGAATAATTATTATAGTTAACTGGCTGAAATCCTTCTTCATGTCTACACGTGCTTCGGGGATTCATTTCTTTTTGAAGTAAAGCGAGGGGCCAGAATGGAGATGTCGAGGTTTATTGCTTCAACGCAAAACGTTGTGTTATCATGGGTGAGAGTCGCGAAATCCCAGTGGTTTGAGGAGGAATCGCTTTGGATGACGTCAGCCAGAAGGCCATGGAACAGCTGAGACTCTTGAAAAGGGGTACAGCTGAGATACTACCCGAAGATGAATTTCTAAAGAAGTTGGAAAATTCTATAAGAAACCAGAAACCGCTGAGGGCAAAACTGGGGTTGGACCCAACTGCACCTGACATTCACCTCGGGCACAGTGTGGTTTTGAACAAACTGCGGCAGTTCCAGGATCTGGGCCATGAGGTGCACTTGATTATCGGTGATTTTACAGGAAGAATAGGGGACCCGAGCGGTAAATCTGAAACTCGCAAGCAACTGAGCGAGGAAGAGGTAATACAAAACGCGCGTACCTATGAGATGCAGATATTTAAGATACTAGACAAGAGTAAGACTTACATTTATTTCAACAGCGAATGGTTGTCCCGGATGAGGTTTGCGGATGTGATCAATCTGGCCGGCAAGTACACGGTAGCCAGAATGATGGAACGAGAGGATTTTTCCAGGCGATTCAAGGAAGGGATACCGATCAGTGTGCACGAATTTTTGTACCCTTTAATGCAAGGGTATGATTCGGTCGTTTTGCGGGCAGATGTGGAGCTAGGCGGTACTGACCAGAAATTTAATTTATTGGTTGGGCGCGACTTACAGAAGGAGTATGGGCAAGAACCGCAGATAGCCCTGATGATGCCGATATTAGAGGGAACCGACGGAGTCCAGAAAATGAGCAAGAGCCTGGGAAATTATATAGGAATAAATGAAGATGCCAATGAGATGTACGGCAAAACCATGTCGATACCAGACTCTCTGATTACTAGGTATTTCGAGTTAGTTACCAGGGTTCCTATGGAGGAGATAACGGAGATCGAAACCGCGATAAAATCAGGGCGTATGAACCCGAGGGATGCTAAGATGCGGCTGGCTCGGGAAATCGTGAGGATGTACCACGGTCAGGAAGAGGCCTACAGAGCAGAGGAAAGGTTTAAGTTGGTTTTTCAGCAAAGAGAAATACCCGATGATATTGAAGAGTTTACTATCAGCACGAATCCCATCTGGGTAGGCAAGCTCCTGGTTGAAGCCGGTTTGTGCCCTTCTACGAGTGAAGCCAAGCGTATGGTTAAACAAGGAGCGGTGAAGGTCGACGGCAAGCGGATTGAGGATGAGGATGCAAATCTTGCCCTTGAGGATGGGCAGGTTATTCAGGTTGGGAAGAGAAGGTTTGTCCGGATTCGGGTTTAGTGAGAAGTATTCACCTTCCGTTCACACTTTTCATATATTGAGGGTGCGGGAGGTGAATTTTTTTGTGTATGGCAGGAGGCGGCCGGTATGGGTTATCCCGGTAGTAATAGGGGTACTGATTTTGGTGATAATCATAGTAGATAGAAACATAGGACCTACATTATCCGAGATAGCCAGGACCAAAGCCCAATTGATGGGGGTTGAGTGTATAAACAAAGCGGTCAACGAACGGGTTGTACGAGACATCGAATACCGAGATCTGGTCTTAGTGCGTACGGATGATCGGGGAAGAGTGGTGTTAATTCAGCCGAATACGATAAAAATAAGTCAACTGATGGCGAAAAGCAGCCTGGAAATCGCCGAAGCATTGGACCAGTTGAGCGAGACATCGCTTGGCATACCACTCGGGCAGATGTTTGGTTCTACTTTTCTGGCCGGTTATGGCCCAAAAGTTCGGGTCAAAGTGATTCCGGCAGGCACCGTGAATGTGGACATCATTAGCAAGTTTCAGAGTGCTGGAATTAACCAATCTAGACATTTGATTTATCTTAAAGTATCTAGTAAACTAAAAGTGGTAGTTCCTTTCTCGAGTGATGAGGTGAAAGTGGCTACCACGATTCCGGTAGCGGAGACGATAATAGTTGGGGATGTCCCCGGTATGTATGTGAGTCTAGAGAAGCCGAATGCGATAACGCGTTCGGCTGTTCAATCCTTGAGTCCATAGATGATTGCAGTATTCGCAGACATTTTCTTGAAGGGTTTAAGAAAGGCTATTGACAGCCCCAACACCGCATGCTAATATAAATCTTGCGCGCGGCGAGGCGCGCGGGGAGATCTTAGAAAACTGAACAGCGGAGCCTAGTGCTTATGAATACGAGGATGGCCAGAGTAATTCTGGGGCAAAGATAAGCAAGGATTAGATGGAGAGTTTGATCCTGGCTCAGGACGAACGCTGGCGGCGTGCCTAACACATGCAAGTCGAGCGGTCCGGCACTCAGCACAGTGCTCATTCGGGGGATGTAGGAAGTAGAGGGAGAGGCAATTGGAGCAGGTAATTAGGGGATGAGTGAGCAGTGAGCTGAGTGCCGGATAGCGGCGGACGGGTGAGTAACGCGTGGGTAATCTACCCATAAGAGGGGGATAACACTGGGAAACCGGTGCTAATACCGCATAAGCTATTCGGTATGCATGTACTGGATAGTAAAGGTGGCCTCTGGAGCAAGCTACCGCTTATGGATGAGCCCGCGTCTGATTAGCTAGTTGGTGGGGTAACGGCCTACCAAGGCGACGATCAGTAGCCGGCCTGAGAGGGTGGACGGCCACACTGGGACTGAGACACGGCCCAGACTCCTACGGGAGGCAGCAGTGGGGAATATTGCGCAATGGGGGGAACCCTGACGCAGCGACGCCGCGTGAGCGACGAAGGCCTTCGGGTTGTAAAGCTCTTTTATTAGGGACGAAATCCCGCATGCGAATAGTGTGTGGGGATGACGGTACCTAATGAATAAGCCCCGGCTAACTACGTGCCAGCAGCCGCGGTAAGACGTAGGGGGCGAGCGTTGTCCGGAATTACTGGGCGTAAAGAGCGTGTAGGCGGGCTGTTAAGTCAGGTGTGAAATACCGCAGCTCAACTGCGGGGTGGCATCTGATACTGGCAGTCTTGAGGGCAGGAGAGGGAAGTGGAATTCCTGGTGTAGCGGTGAAATGCGTAGATATCAGGAGGAACACCAGTGGCGAAGGCGGCTTCCTGGACTGGCCCTGACGCTGAGACGCGAAAGCGTGGGGAGCAAACAGGATTAGATACCCTGGTAGTCCACGCTGTAAACGATGGGCACTAGGTGTAGGAGGTATCGACCCCTTCTGTGCCGCAGCTAACGCAATAAGTGCCCCGCCTGGGGAGTACGGTCGCAAGGCTGAAACTCAAAGGAATTGACGGGGGCCCGCACAAGCGGTGGAGCATGTGGTTTAATTCGATGCAACGCGAAGAACCTTACCAGGGCTTGACATCCTGCGGACCTGGTGGAAACACTGGGGTGCCTTAGGGAAACTTAAGGAACGCAGAGACAGGTGGTGCATGGTTGTCGTCAGCTCGTGTCGTGAGATGTTGGGTTAAGTCCCGCAACGAGCGCAACCCTTGCTGTTAGTTGCTAACGGGTGAAGCCGAGCACTCTAACGGGACTGCCGGTGACAAGCCGGAGGAAGGTGGGGATGACGTCAAATCATCATGCCCTTTATGCCCTGGGCTACACACGTGCTACAATGGCCGGTACAGAGAGAAGCGAAGCCGCGAGGTGGAGCAAATCTCAAAAGCCGGTCTCAGTTCGGATTGCAGGCTGCAACTCGCCTGCATGAAGTCGGAATCGCTAGTAATCGCGAATCAGAACGTCGCGGTGAATGCGTTCCCGGGCCTTGTACACACCGCCCGTCACACCACGAAAGCTGGCAACACCCGAAGCCGGTGAGCCAACCCGGCACTCAAGTGGTGGGAAAAGACTTTAGGAGATGGTTGCTGAAGGAAAGCAGGAAGCATCTTCGGAGCGAGTTCTCGCCAGTTGAGTGCCGGGAGGCAGCCGTCGAAGGTGGGGCTGGTGATTGGGGTGAAGTCGTAACAAGGTATCCGTACCGGAAGGTGCGGATGGATCACCTCCTTTCTAAGGAGCAACGAAGTGGAGGGAAGAACAGGAGAAGACAGTTCTGAGTGATTGTCTCACTTCCAACTTCCCGCCTCCCACTTCCATTCTCCTAGGTCGATCGCTAGGCTTCCGCTGTTTTGGTTTATAAATAAGAATTGAGAGTTAAGAGTTAAGAATTAAGAATTAAGAATTAAGAATTAAGAATTGAATGAGGCAAGGTACCCGGATACGGACGAGACAGGAATTGAGTGAAAGACGGCAAAAAATATAATTCTGCATTCTTAATTCTAAATTCTAAATTACAAAGTTTATAAAGCGGTAAGTTTTGGGGCCTATAGCTCAGCTGGTCAGAGCGCACGCCTGATAAGCGTGAGGTCGGTGGTTCAAGTCCACCTAGGCCCACCAAGATGGAAGTTTGAAGTAAGAGGTTAGAGGTTGGAATTTTGGAAGAAATCGTTGTCGAGGAATATCAATAGTTTCTCCAACATCCAACTTCCGGCATCTTACTTCCATATTTGGGGGTGTAGCTCAGAGGGAGAGCACCTGCCTTGCAAGCAGGGGGTCAGGAGTTCGAATCTCCTCATCTCCACCAAGTTATGAATTAAGAATTAGCAAGTAACAATTAACAATTAAGAATTCAGAATTAAGAATTAAGAATTGAATAGGGAAAGCCACGAGGTACGGACAGAGCACGAATCAGACATAAGTCAGACTCAAGAAGGAAAAAATATAATTCTACATTCTGCATTCTTAATTCTAAATTCAAATTGATGTTGGTTCTTTGAAAACTGCACAAGAGAGAATTAGCGCGTTTTAGGTCAAGCGTAGTAAGGGCGTACGGTGGATGCCTAGGCGCTAGGAGGCGAAGAAGGGCGTGGCAAGCTGCGAAAAGCCACGGGGAGCTGCAAGCGAGCGAAGATCCGTGGATACCCGAATGGGGGAACCCGGTACCTGGGAACAGGTATCATCCCTACCTGAACACATAGGGTAGGAGAGGCGAGACCCGGCGAACTGAAACATCTTAGTAGCCGGAGGAGAAGAAAGCAAGAGCGATTCCCTTAGTAGCGGCGAGCGAAAGGGGAAGAGCCTAAACCGTGCAGGTGTTAAAGGCTGCAGTCGTTGCCTGTACGGGGTAGAGGGGATGTTCGAGGTAGAGCTGCAGATTTACCGGAGCCGAAGGCTGTTTAGGAGAACGAGGCTGGAAAGCCTGACCACAGAGGGTGAAAGTCCCGTATTCGGAAAGCAGTTGTAGGTTCTAGAGCATACCCCGAGTACCGCTGGACACGTGGTATCCGGTGGGAATCAGGGAGGACCACCTCCTAAGGCTAAATACTACCTAGCGACCGATAGCGCATAGTACCGTGAGGGAAAGGTGAAAAGCACCCCGGGAGGGGAGTGAAATAGAACCTGAAACCGTATGCCTACAAGCAGTCAGAGTCTGGCACTCAACTCAGTGCTCATTTGCAGATTAAGAGGGAGTTATGGACCCGGGAGGGTAAGTAAGGGATAAGAGTGGAGTGGGCAGCGAGTTGAGTGCCGGATGATGGCGTACTTTTTGTAGAACGGGCCGGCGAGTTACGGTAGCAAGCGAGGTTAAGCCTGATTAAGGGTGGAGCCGAAGCGAAAGCGAGTCTGAAGAGGGCGAATAGTTTGCTGCTGTAGACCCGAAACCGGGTGATCTACCCATGTCCAGGGTGAAGCGGTGGTAAAGCATCGTGGAGGCCCGAACCAGATGGCGTTGAAAAGCCAGTGGATGAGGTGTGGGTAGGGGTGAAATGCCAATCGAACCCGGAGATAGCTGGTTCTCCCCGAAATAGCTTTAGGGCTAGCCTCAGGGGTTTCTTAGCGGAGGTAGAGCACTGGTTGGGCTAGGGGCCTTACCCGGTTACCGAACCTTCCCAAACTGCGAATGCCGTTAAGTGAACCCTGGGAGTCAGACTATGGGTGATAAGGTTCATAGTCGAGAGGGAAACAGCCCAGACCGCCAGTTAAGGTCCCAAATCCAGGCTAAGTGGGAAAGGAAGTGGGGTTGCGAAGACAGCCAGGATGTTGGCTTAGAAGCAGCCATCATTCAAAGAGTGCGTAATAGCTCACTGGTCAAGTGACCCTGCGCCGAAAATGTAACGGGGCTCAAGTCTGGAACCGAAGCTGCGGATATGGAGGTTGGAGGCCAGAGGTAGGAAGTAGGAAGAGGGGCTAAAGAGACCTGGAGGACAGAGCATATGGCTATTAGAGGATATGAAGACCTAGAGGTATACCAACTTGGGTACCAACTGGCAATGATGGTACATCGGAAGAGCCAGGAGATGCCAGCGAGTGAGAGATACGAACTAGGTCGACAGATTCGGAAGGCGGCGATATCAGTACCGGCCAATATAGCGGAAGGATATGGTCGCAAGGATTCTGCAAAAGAGTTCAAGCACTTTCTTAGGAACGCTATGGGTTCAGTAAACGAGGTACAGGTTTATATAGACATGAATGAAGGACCTGGGATATGTAGATGGAAGGGCCCATGAGGAACTAAGGAGTGGGTATGCTCTGTTAGGGAAGAAACTATACCATTTGATAAAGAGTTGGAACAGAGATGAATGATCCGACTTCCGACTTCCGGCCTCCAACTTCCATGTGGTAGGGGAGCGTTCTTACTGGGCAGAAGCCATACCGTAAGGAATGGTGGACTGGTAAGAAGAGAGAATGCCGGCATGAGTAAGCGAGAAGGCAGGTGAGAATCCTGTCCGCCGAAAGCCTAAGGTTTCCTGGGGAAGGCTCGTCCACCCAGGGTAAGCCGGGACCTAAGCCGAGGCCGAAAGGCGTAGGTGATGGAGAATCGGTTGAGAATCCGATGCCACCTTCAGACCGATTGAGCGAAGGGGTGACGCAGGAGGGTAGGCGAAGCGCACGGATGGAAAAGTGCGTCCAAGCCCGTAGGGTGCAAGGCAGGCAAATCCGCCTTGCGGAGAGCCTGAGGGGTGACGGGGAGCGAATATTAGTAGCGAAGTCGCTGAACCCAAACTGCCAAGAAAAGCCTCTAGCGAGGTTTGGGGTGCCCGTACCGCAAACCGACACAGGTAGGCGAGGAGAGAATCCTAAGGCGCGCGAGAGAACCCTCGTTAAGGAACTCGGACAAAATCGGCCCCGTAACTTCGGGAGAAGGGGTACCCCGATAGTGTAGCCGTAATATACTTATGGTGGCACGAGGGGGTCGCAGTGACCAGGCCCAGGCGACTGTTTACCAAAAACACAGGTCTCTGCAAAATCGAAAGATGAAGTATAGAGGCTGACGCCTGCCCGGTGCCGGAAGGTTAAGGGGAAGGGTTATCCGGCACTCAATGGTCTTTACCAGGAGGAGATAAAGTGTACTACGTGTATGTATTAGTAAGCGAAGAGGGAAAGACGTATCTAGGATACACGTCAGACCTCAAGCGGCGGATACAGGAGCACAATGAAGGCAGGAACAAGTGGACACGTGGGCACAGAAGGAGATTAGCATACTATGAAGCGTATGCGAGCGATGCGGACGCAAGGAGAAGGGAAAGGAATCTCAAGCGTTCGGGACAGGCCAGAAGATGGCTTAGGGAGCGCATACGGGAGAGCGTGAAGTAGAGACCATTGAGTGCCGGAGAAGCTCTGAACCGAAGCCCCGGTGAACGGCGGCCGTAACTATAACGGTCCTAAGGTAGCGAAATTCCTTGTCGGGTAAGTTCCGACCCGCACGAAAGGCGTAACGATCTGGGCGCTGTCTCGACGAGGGGCTCGGTGAAATTGTAATACCGGTGAAGATGCCGGTTACCTGCGACAGGACAGAAAGACCCCGTGGAGCTTTACTGTAGCCTGATATTGGATTTTGGCAGGTCATGTACAGGATAGGTGGGAGGCTGGGAAGCAGGGCCGCCAGGTTCTGTGGAGCCGTTGGTGGGATACCACTCTTGGCTTGCTGGAGTTCTAACCTGCCCCCGTGAGCCGGGGGAGGGACAGTGTCAGGTGGGCAGTTTGACTGGGGCGGTCGCCTCCTAAAGGGTAACGGAGGCGCCCAAAGGTTCCCTCAGCGCGGATGGAAATCGCGCGTAGAGTGCAAAGGCAGAAGGGAGCTTGACTGCGAGAGGGACGCTTCGAGCAGGGACGAAAGTCGGGCTTAGTGATCCGGCGGTACCGAGTGGAAGGGCCGTCGCTCAACGGACAAAAGCTACCCCGGGGATAACAGGCTTATCTCCCCCAAGAGTCCACATCGACGGGGAGGTTTGGCACCTCGATGTCGGCTCATCGCATCCTGGGGCTGGAGAAGGTCCCAAGGGTTGGGCTGTTCGCCCATTAAAGCGGTACGTGAGCTGGGTTCAGAACGTCGTGAGACAGTTCGGTCCCTATCCGTCGCAGGCGCAGGAGAATTGAGGGGAGCTGTCCCTAGTACGAGAGGACCGGGATGGACAGACCGCTGGTGTACCAGTTGTTCCGCCAGGGGCACAGCTGGGTAGCTATGTCTGGAACGGATAAGCGCTGAAAGCATCTAAGCGCGAAGCCGACCCCAAGATGAGTTCTCCCACCCGGCACTCAACCAGGCACTTAGCAGGAAGCGAGGATTGTATCAGCGGATGCTGGTAGAAGAGGCAAGCGAGATGTTAGGTGTCGGGTTGAGTGCCGGGGTAAGACCCCAGCAAGACTAGCTGGTAGATAGGCCGGGGGTGTAAGCACAGCAATGTGTTGAGCCGACCGGTACTAATAGGTCGAGGGCTTGACCTAGGCGCTTTAAAATCTCTTGTGCAGTTTTGAGAGAGCCTAGAATAAGCCACAGATGAACACAGATTTACACAGATGAGCACAGATAAATAAAAAATACAAATAAAAATATCAGTGTTAATCAGTGTTAATCTGACGGTCTACACAGAGTCGAGATTGGTGGAACATAAAGATTGGCCTGCTAGAAGAAGGGTCAGTCGTAATTTTCAAGATAATCAGTGTAAATCAGTGCTAATCAGTGTGTATCTGTGGCTCTGAAAATTGAAATAAAAATTCCTGGTGGCCATAGCGGAGGGGAAACACCCGTTCCCATACCGAACACGGAAGTTAAGCCCTCCAGCGCCGATGGTACTGCTAACGCGGGAGAGTAGGTCGCTGCCAGGATCTATTTTCTAAAACCCAGCCTAAACGCTGGGTTTTTTGATTTTGGGTCGAATGCTATGAGGAGTAAAAGGAAAAGTTACGTCAGGGCTTGCTATAATTGGCACAATAGAGGAAAAAAGGACAAAGGTGTGGAATTGTACACAAATAAGAGCATTTTTAGTAGGGGTGTGTCGATGGGAAAGAGGACTGACGAAATAGGGGTTGCTATAATAGGCGGAGGACAGGGGTGTTTGGAGCTACTGCAGCTTTTTGATCATTTGCGGCTGGAAGAATTCCAGGCGAGGATTGTTGGAGTGGCTGATTTGCGGTCTGATGTTCCCGGGATGCTATACGCGCGAGCCCAAGGATTAATGACTACTACTGTTTTTACGGACTTTTACTCCAACCCAGATGTGAAGATGATAATAGAGCTAACGGGTAGTGAGGAGGTTCTGAACGAGATCTACCGTACGAAACCCCCTTATATCAAGGTCATAGACCATGTCGGAGCCCGGTTGTTCTGGGATTTAATGAAATTGAAGGCTGAGCACCGGGCACGTAACATTTTAGAGTCTACCCGTGATGCTTACCTGGTCGTGAACTCAAAAGGGAGTTTGTTGCATTTTAACCAGGCAGCTAGCGAGATGCTGAGACAAGGTTGTGAATTGCGAATAGGGACTTCGATAGAGGAGTTGATGAATGCAGTATTTGGGATTGGTGGTCTCCAGCTGCTAAACGAAAGAACAGAGGGGGTATATACCCTTACCGCATTTCGAGAAACCCCTGCCGAATTTCCGGCCGAGATATCTCTTTTCCGAGCGGAAATCGATGAGGATGAGTGCTTGGTTATTTCTATACGGGACGTAAGCGAAAGGCTGCAGGCCGAAAAAGAGATATCCCGTCTTCACCGTTACGAGCGGCTGTTCAGCAATGCTGCAGCAGACTTTGCTTTGTCAAGGAACTTGAACCAGTCGATACGATCCACGCTGAAAATGATCGGGGAGAGCTTTGGGGAATGTAAGGTCGGTTTGTGGCGGATTGATTCAAAACAAAAACAAATGGTGTTGAAGAGCAAGTGGTCGGCTGACGAGGAATTCGATGATGGCGGTTTTGAGATATTGAAGGAGAAAGATGTGCCAGTTTTATGGAGAGAAGTGACTACGGGCAGGGCGGTGAAACTCAGCAGTCTAAAAGAACTAACAGAAAGCGAACGAGTTGTTTTCGCCAGATGCGGTATTCGATCGCTGGCTGGGGTCCCGGTACTGGGCGAGGATGACCGGTGGGGTGTTTTGTTGGTAGAAAGCAAGACGGCTAGGGAATGGACGGACGGAGAACTGGAGCTTTTGTCAGCCATAGTCAACATCATGGAGAGCGGGTTGCAGCGAGAAAAGGCACAACGAGCTCTGCGAGAATCGGAAGCGCTTTACCAGGCCATGGTAGACAAGTCCTTGACCGGCATCTATATACTCCAAGATGGGGTGTTTCTTTATGTCAATAAGCGCATGGCTGAGATATTCGGTTATGCTGAAGAAGAGCTACTGAACAAGAATCCGCTCGATGTTATAGTCTATCCTGGCGATCGGTGGCTAGTGGATAAACAGTTAAAAGACCGCTTGTCCGGGGAAGTCTCCAGTGTTCATTATATTTTTCGGGGGGTGAGGAGGGACGGTAAGGTGATATGGCTCGAGTGTATGGGAGCCAGGTTGATGATTAAAGGCCGCCCAGCGATTATCGGTAATCTGATGGATGTCACCGAACGGATACAGAACGAAGAGCAACGCAGCAGGATTTTTGACGCCATAACCATGCTAGCGGTAGGCATGGTCGAACAGAGGGACCCTTATACTGCTGGTCACCAGAGACGGGTGGCTGCGATTGCCACCGCAATAGGCAGGTACATGGGCCTGCCAGAGGACAGAATCGAGGGTCTGCGGTTAGCGGCTTTGCTCCATGACATCGGTAAATTTGCCGTTCCTATTGAAATACTGACTAAGCCAGGGAAGCTGCGTCCTTCCGAGTTTGAATTCATTAAATTGCACAGTCAAGTTGGAGCGGAGATACTGGCTGAAGTACCTTTCCCTTGGGACATATCTTCTATAGTGACGCAGCATCACGAAAGGTTGGACGGATCCGGGTATCCGAGTGGGCTCAGGGGCGAAGAAATATGCCTGGAAGCCAGAATCATAGCTGTAGCCGACGTGGTGGAGGCGATGTCATCTCACCGGCCCTACCGCCCTTCTTTGGGATTAGAAGCTGCTTTGGAAGAAGTGAAAAACAATGCGGGCAAGCTCTATGATCCGGAGGTCGTGAGGGCCCTGCTCGAGGTAGCGGACGTGCTGGAGCTGCAGTGACCATACAATAACGGTTCATCGACTTTTTCGGCAAATCGTGAGTTGGCGGAAGATTAAATCGGCCAGTCCGGTGCTACCGGTTTTGGCCATCTGGCGAGCAAACTCCTCATCCAGCATGGATTCAAAAACCTCACCGCCGAAGCCTTCATCTATTAACCCGCCCTTTGGAACGGTCGAGCGCATGGCCCTTATCATCTGGTAGACCAAAACGCTCTCCAATTCCTGGCAAGCCTCTTTCAACTTCTCATCGTTTTTATCGTTGTCGTAATCCTTGGCTGCTTCGTTCAATGCCTGCTGGAACTGAGTCTTACTGGTCCTGGTTTTTGCGTTCGGAGGGAACTCGACTAGGCTTGGCCCTCTAACAGCGGCAATTGCGTCCAATTTAGACTCGCGCCTCCTATTGACCTGTTACGATTCGATCAGTTCTATGCAACACGGCTATTGATTTCAACCATGGATACGATATCCTTTCTTGCGAATCCACAAAATCGGCTCTATTCCCGGTGGTTTTTATTAGGAATGCAGGTTCCATCAGTGTTAATCAGCGGACATCTGTGTTCATCCGTGGCTTAACCCAAACCAAACTATCGGCGGAGATTGGCAGCCATACCCAGCATTTCGTCTGCGGATTGAATGACTTTGGAGTTAATCTCGTAGGCCCGCTGGGCGGTAATCAGGTTCACCATTTCTTCTACGATCTGGATATTAGCCGCTTCCAGGTAACCGGCGTGAAGAGAAACGGTTGTGTCTGCCTCCGGATCCCAATCTATTGCCTCACCGGAGCTGGCAGTGGGACGATAGAGATTGCCTCCTATCTTTTCCAATCCGGCTGGATTGGTGAACTTTGCCAGCTCGACCTGTCCTGCTTCAACCGGCTCATCCTGCCCCGGCATCTTATAAGTGACGGTACCGTCAGGAGCTATGGTGACATCGTAACCCTCGGGATCTATGGTATCAACACCCACTACGTAATAACCATCAGTAGTCACAAGGTTGCCTTCGGAATCAAGCTTGAAGGAACCGTCCCGGGTGTACAAGTATTCTTCGTTAGTAGGTGACTGCACTCGGAAGAAGGCTTGCCCTTGTATCGCTACATCCAGCGGGTTATCGGTGGGGGTTAGATTACCCTGGGAGAATATGGTCTGAGTTGCACTCGGCTTAACTCCTAGCCCCACCCAGAGCCCGGAAGGCTGCACGGTGGTATCGTTAGCCACCGGGCGCCTCAGCATCTGGTATATAAGGTCCTGAAACTCAACCCGGGATTTCTTGTAGCCGGTAGTATTCACGTTGGCGATGTTGTGAGCGATGTTGTCGATATTGAGTTGCTGGGCAAACATTCCGGTACTAGAGGTATAAAGAGCCCTCAACATTGGCATAACCTCCTATGTGATAGGGGTTTAAAAACAAACCCTGTGGGCATGTGTGTTCACCGAAAGGGCCTGCTTAAATATATATCGTTAAAAACAGCTCCCAGCTTTACGGTTTGCCAAGGACAAAATACGATTGACCTTACCTAGCTAAAATGCTATGGTTAAAACTAAGTAAACCAGGATAATGCCAATAGTATACCAGCTTCAATAGAGTTCAAGTCATTGGGTAGGGAGAGGCGGGTAAAAGGGACATGAAGAAACGGTTGATTTTGCTCTTGCTGGTGACAGCTTTGGGAGTAGGAACATTTCTGGCATATGAACATTATTACTCATCGCCGCAGAATACGGGTATCCAGGCTTCCGGAACCATTGAGGCTACCACTGCCGAGCTGACGGCCAAGGCAGCCGGGGTTATTGAGTACGTGACGGTGAAAGAAGGGGACCATGTCCAGAAAGGACAGTTGGTAGCAGAGCTTTCACGCAATGACCTTGTCGCCCAAAGGGAGCGTGATGCTCTCAGCGTGTTGAAAGCGAAGGCCCAACTCAGGGATCTCACTTCCGGCGCCAGGGAAGAGGAGATAGCTGAGGCGGCGGCCAATGTGGAAATAGCCAAAGCCAGCCTGAAACAAGCGACAGAGGACTTAACGAAACGGGAGGAACTGTATCAGGCTGGGGCCATAACCAAAGACGAGCTAGAGAAGTTTCAAACTGCTCAAGCCATAGAAAAACAAAAACTGCAAGCTGCTGAAGCCCGGCTGAGGCTGCTCAAGGCGGGTTCCAGATCGGAGCAAATTACCCAGGCCGAGTTAGAGGTAAAACGCTGCGAGGCTGTGTTGAAGGCCACGGAGGCGATGATCAGGGATCTCAAGGTATTTTCTCCTATCGACGGGGTGGTTTTAAACAGGAACTACGAGCCAGGGGAATACGTGCAGGCGGGGGCATCCCTGGCTACGGTGGCTAATCTCAACGATTTGTGGATAAAGGTATATATCCCGACCGACGACTTGCCCGCTATTCGGCTGGGACAAGAAGTCAAGATCACGGTAAGTGGAAGCCCGGAGGTGTTCACCGGTAGGGTGACTTATATCGCTTCCCGAGGCGAGTATACTCCTAAGATGATACAAACCAAGAAGGAGAGGACGAACGTAGTCTTTGCGGTGAAGATCAGCGTTGATAACAAGGACGGGGTGTTAAAGCCGGGAATGCCGGCAGATGTGGTGTTTGACGGGGGAAAGAGCCGTGATTAGGCTTGAAAACGTGCGTAAGAGCTTCGGGGAAACCCTGGCTCTTGACGATGTGAGCTTATGGGTGCAGGAACAGGATTTGTTCGGGTTGGTAGGGCCTGATGGGGCAGGCAAAACCACCTTGATGCGGGTTGTGTGCGGTTTGATAAGGCCGGATTCCGGCCAGGTGTACCTGATGAACCATAGCATAGGGAAGATAGATCGGGTTAGGGCAGATCTCGGTTACATGCCGCAGCGTTTCAGCCTTTACCCGGATCTTACGGTGATGGAAAACATCGAGTTTTTTGGAGCCATGTACCGGCTGTCGCGAGTTCTTATTAGGCAGCGGGCCGAAGAAATACTTAGTATCACCGGATTAGAGGGTTTCGAAAGCAGGTTGGCCGACGACCTTTCAGGGGGGATGAAACAGAAACTGGCTCTAGCCTGTGCCCTGGTCACGAGGCCGCGTTTGTTGGTACTGGACGAACCTACCCTCGGGGTGGATCCTCAGTCACGGAAAGAGATCTGGAAGATACTGTATCGCCTGAATCAAGAGGGTATTACGGTTTTGGTTTCTACTCCTTATATGGATGAGGCCGAACTGTGCACTAAAGTTGCTCTGATGAACCGGGGCCGAATCGTTGGGGTCGATTCGCCGACAGGATGGAAGAAGGCTTACCCCTATCATGTCCTGGAAGTAAGACTGGCCACAAGAGATCCCGAGTTTTTTCGGGGCATGCCTGGACTCACAGAGTACTCCTTTTTTGGAGACAGGTTCCACCTGGCGGTCGACGATGTTGAACAGTCGCTGACCGCGATGAAGGAGTACATCGCCGAACGAGGGGAAAAGGTGAGGTCGGTTCGGCAAATCAGGCCTTCGATGGAGGACGTGTTCGTCGAGTTTGCGGAAAAGGGAGCAGTTTAACGGTGTGGGCTGTGACTGCCAAGGGGTTAACCAAAGCTTTCGGGGATTTTGTGGCTGTGTCCGACGTTAACCTCGAAATTCAGGCCGGAGAGATATTCGGGCTCTTGGGGCCTAACGGCGCGGGTAAGTCTACGCTTATCAGGATGCTGACCGGCATACTGGAGCCTACTAGCGGGTCGGGGACAGTACTCGGTTACGACCTCACCCGCCAGGCAGAGACTATCAAACAGAACCTGGGGTACATGTCTCAGAAGTTCAGTTTGTACGAGGACCTGACCGTTGTCGAAAACCTCCAGTTTTACGCCGGCATCTACGGGATACCGCACAAAAAAAGGAAGGAACGCATTCAAGAGATTTTGGCTTTGACCGGGCTTGAAAGCCGGACAGGGGAATCAGTAGCAGCCTTGAATCTCGGGGCTAAACAGCGTTTAGCTCTGGGGTGTGCTTTGATAAGTCGACCCAGGATTGTTTTCCTCGACGAGCCGACCAGCGGGGTCAGCCCGACAGCGCGCCGCAGCTTTTTCAACATTATTCAAAACCTGGCTTATGACGGTACCACGGTGATACTCACCACTCATTTCATGGACGAAGCCGAGCGTTGCGATCGGGTAGGTTTTATGCTTAATGGAAAGCTTATAGCGGTCGGGAGCCCGGATTCCCTTAAGGCAGGTACCCTGCCCGGTACCTTGGTGGAGCTGGAAGCGCCGAATGCCATCCAACGGGCCAAGGAATTTGAGGGATTGCCGTATGTCAAAGACTGCTCCGTACACGGGACGGTTTTGCACGTTCTCTTGTCAGACGAGGCTGGGATTGAATTCTTAAGAAACACCACCGGGGTTGTTCCTCAACCGATTATCCCGAGTTTGGAAGATGTATTCATGTACCTGGTGCGTAACCCTGAGGGTGAGGAGGGTGCTAGGTGAGCCGTATTGCAGCCGTTCTTTATAAAGAGTTTCTGCAGATCCGAAGAGACCGCATGACCCTGGCCCTGGTTTTCCTGATTCCGCTGGTTCAGCTCTTGCTTTTCGGCTATGCCATCCAGACCGAGGTACGACACGTCCCCACGGTTGTATTCGACCAATCCTTGTCACCTGAAAGCCGTGATCTACTCCAGTCTTTTGTGGCCTCGGGCTATTTTGATGTAGTTGAGGCAGCCGGAAGTTACCATGAGGTGAACAAGACCATCGACAGCGGGGAAGCACAGGTCGGCATTATTTTTCCTCCGGATTTTGCTCGTTGTCTCAAGCGGGGGGAATCAGGCACGGTGCAGGTCATAGTTGACGCCAGTGACAACATGGTGGCCAACCAGGCGGTGGCGGTGGCCAACGCCATCGGTCTTCTCAAATCACAGCAGGTTTTGGTGCAAAAGGTTAAGCTCACCAGTCCGCCCTACGATGTACGGGTGCGACCATGGTACAACCCGGACGGGATTACCGCTTATTATATGGTCCCGGCTATCCTCGGTATTGTTGTGACTATGACCATGGTCATCCTGACAGCAGTGGCCATAGTGAGGGAGAGGGAACGGGGGACTCTGGAACAGCTAATGGTGACCCCCATCAAGTCGTATGAGCTGATGATCGGCAAGATCCTTCCGTACATCGTACTCGGATACATCCAGATAACCGTGGCTCTGCTGGTGGGGGTGCTGGTATTCGGTGTGCCCATACGGGGGAGCTTGCTGGAGCTCTATCTTCTTACCCTCTTTTTTATCACGGCTTCGTTAGGGCTGGGGCTAATGATATCGAACGTAGCACGGACCCAGATGCAGGCTTTTCAGTTAGCTTTTTTTGTTATGTTGCCTAGCATTCTCCTGTCGGGCTTTATGTTCCCGCGAGCCGCCATGCCCAAGCTTATTTATTATCTCAGCGATGTAATTCCTTTGACTTACTATCTGGTAATCATCCGAGGGATAGTGTTGAAAGGGATAGGGTTTGAGTACCTGAAGGGTCAGGTTGCTTGCTTGTTGGTATTCTCGGCCGTGTTCTTGCTTGTAAGCGTTCTGAAGTTTAAGAAGAGAATCGCCTGAGGTTTGTTCATGTCTTTTTGAAAAGTGTCTGCCAGGGGACTGACGAGAACAGGGGGTGAGCACCTTTGGATACTAGAGAGAGACTGATTGCGGCCTGCTTGGACCTGGTGCGGGCCAAGGGATTGGGGCAGGTTACCATGGAAGAACTGGCTGCCCGAGCGGGGATGAGCAAGCGTACGGTATACCGGTATTTTGCCAGCAAAGAAGAAGTTATCGAGAAAGCCGTGGAAGCTTTGATATTAAGGATAGCCTCGCAAGCGGAAGAGATAATAAAAGGCGAGGAAGACCCGAGAAAGGCCGTGACTGAAATTCTAAGGTACCTTACCAGGCAGGCCAGTTCCGTTATTACTCGCCAAAGCTTAGACGATTTGAGAAAACACTACCCATTCCTCTGGCAGAAAATAGATAGATTGAGGACAGAAAGGCTGGAGTGGCTGGTCAGGGAACTGGTCCGCTGTAGCCCTAAGGAGGAAGTGAAAAGTATTGACCCGCGCGTTGTCGCGGCGGCCATGATCGCTTCGGTGCAAGCGGTTGTCAACCCCGATTTCATAGTGGACAATAATTTAACCTTCGAAGATACGACTACCCAGCTGGTGAACTTATTTCTCCTCGCTCTTTTCTAGGAGATACTTCCCTAGAACCTGGCGGTGTTACACCCGGCATAACCGACACAGCTGCTCCAAAAATAGCGACAGATGCACACAGATTTTGACAGATGTTCACAGATGATTATAGAATTGGTATTATTGACTGCCGCGTTGTTAGGAAGCCTCTGTGAATTTTCAGTCTCTAGTGGTGACACTGCCGGGTGTCATGAGGGTTTGCCGGGAAATGTTTTTGAGCAAAAAAATCATCTGTGTTCATCAGTGCGAATCAGTGTACATCTGTGGCTAGTTTTAGGAGCAGGGTTGACGGGGTTTGCTTTCGGATGCGGGTTTGGTCGCCGTGGTTACAGGGAAATCTATAAACGTAGGTTATCGACGATGTTGCCCGGCGGCGGCTACGCAGCAAGCCAGTGGTTGTTTTCTTGACGCTATTACCGCACAAGGAGGTAGGCGCATGCTCGTTTTCGCAGGGCCCCAGCTTGGGCCTCCTGCAGGAACGAAGAGAGAGTGGCTTCTGACCAACGGCATTGGAGGCTTTGCTTCCTCCACCGTCTCCGGTATCAATACCAGAAAATACCACGGGTTACTGGTGGCTGCATTAAACCCTCCGGTAGAGCGGCGCCTCCTTTTGGCCAAGCTGGAAGAAGAGGTTTGCGTTGAGAGCAGAAAGTACAGCCTTTTTTGCAGTCAGACCGTGGGCGGTTACTCCGGGCACGGTTTTGAGTTTCTGTATGAGTTTCACCGGTTTCCTTTTCCTACATATATTTACAGATTGGAGAACATTTTTATTCGAAAAGAGATCATGATGGTGCGGGGCGAAAACACGGTATTAATTCTGTACCACGTCCTCAACCCGGACAATCTTAATTTTAGACTCTGTCTCTTTCCGCTGGTCACAAACCGCGACTACCACTGGACTGTACGCAAAAACAAGTGGCCGTTTCTTACCAGCATTCAGGACAACAGGGTTATGATCGAGGCCTATCCAGGAGCACCGAAACTTTATTTGAGTGCCGACCGGGGTAGACTCCAGCGGGCGGGGTTCTGGTACTATGACCTGTTCTACGAGCTGGAGGCGGAACGCGGTCTAGATGCGGTGGAAGACTTGTACTGCCCGGCGAAATTCGAGATAGAGAGCAACAGGAGTTTATCTTGGGCTCTAAGGGCTTCTACCGAAGACTTGGCCATTGACCAGGAGTGGGTACTTAAACAAAGAAACGAATCGCTCGACCGTATGAAGAGATTAGGCCGCGCCTTACCGCAGACCGATAATCACATAAAGGTGCTGACTTTGGCGGCTGACGATTTCATTGTGGAACGCAGGAACACGGGTAAGAAGACCATAATTGCGGGTTATCCCTGGTTTACGGATTGGGGACGGGACGCCATGATCGCCTTGCCAGGGCTGACCTTGGTGACGGGGCGTTACCGAGATGCACGAGAGATAATTAAAGGCTTTGTGGACTGTGTTCAAGAAGGCCTGATACCCAATTGCTTCTCCGATGATTCTGGATGTCCTCATTACAACACGGTTGATGCTTCTTTGTGGCTATTTTGGGCTGTGTATAAGTACCTTGAATATACGGGGGACTGGGATTTTGTGAACGAAGTGTACCCTTGCCTTTGTGCTATAGTTGATGACTACTGTCGGGGAACAAGGTACGGCATCAAGGTAGATAAAGATGGGCTAGTCACCCAGGGAGAGGAAGGGATGGCCCTGACTTGGATGGATGCCCGAATCGCTGGGCAACCGGTAACCCCGCGAAGGGGGAAAGCCGTGGAGATAAACTCGTTGTGGCATTTTGCTGCACGGTTTTTGGCTTACTTGACATCCCGGTTTGAAGGACCGAGATCGGGCAAAGAGTTCACAAAACTGGCTGACCTGGTCAGGAGCTCTTTCGTCAGGGAGTTCTGGTTTGAGCCAGGCGGTTACCTCTATGATGTCGTGGGAGAAGTTGACAAAGACGCCACATTAAGGTGCAATCAGGTAATCGCGGTTAGCCTGCCAACCCGTCTGTTGAACTCGGAACAGGAAAAGAGTGTAATAAGAAAATTATGGCAAGAGCTGTACACGCCGTACGGGCTAAGGACTCTGTCTCCTCTTTCCGAGGGGTATGTGGGCACCTACAGTGGAAACGAGCACGAGCGCGACCGTGCTTATCACCAGGGAACCGTTTGGGTGTGGCCGTGGGGACATTTCGTCACGGCGGTGAGCAGGATTTACGCTGACTACAGCGGGCGCCTGATGTTGATAAAGAAAATGGTAAAACCCCTTTTGATCCATCTTGAGGACGGATGCGTTGGTAACGTTTCTGAGATTTTTGATGGCGATTTTCCGCATTCTCCCAGGGGTTGCTTTGCCCAGGCCTGGTCAGTAGGAGAGGTGCTCCGGGTCTATGCGGAAGAGGTTATAGGGGTCAAAGGAAGGCATAAAATCGATATCCAGGACTAAAAGAAATTAAGAATTGCACCGCTTATAAAAAAGGAGTAGAATGGCATATGAAAGCCAGGACAGGACACGGGCATCACGCGGAACTGCCCGTTGCCGATAAAGGAGGTGGATCTAACGGTGTTTGGCTTGATCGGGAATGTCGGGCCGTGGGAATTGATACTGATACTGACTATAGCTCTAATCATTTTTGGACCGGGGAAATTACCTGAGGCCGGTAAAGCCATCGGCCGGGCTATGAATGAGTTCAAGAAGGCATCTACAGGAATACAAAACGAAATACGAGAAGCGGTTTCCCTGGATGAAAAGGACAGCAAGGACAACAGCAGTGCAAGTTCTACGTAGACAGTGCTCTATGTCGTGGCCGTTGCGGCTCGGGATGGTAACCATGGTCCTAAAGAAGATTTTTCTCTAATGTTAAGTTGAATAAGGCATCCAACTCTTATCGAGAGAGGTGGAGGGACGGGCCCTATGAAACCCGGCAACCGCCTTGGTTATCCGAGGTATGGTGCCAATTCCTGCAGGATGTGATTCCTGGGAGATAAGAGGAGGCAGACCAATCGCGAGTTCATATGCCTCTTCCTGGGAAGAGGCTTTTTTATGTTTTGGGTAAAAGGAGTGAAGCACTTGATCAAAGACCTGGCATCTTTGTTAAGAGAAAGGATAATCATTCTCGACGGGGCCATGGGGACTATGCTTCAAGAGAGAGGCCTGCGCCCAGGGGATTGCCCGGAGTTGTTTGGGCTGGAACACCCGGAAGTACTGGAAGAAATACATGGCCAATATATAGAAGCAGGTGCTGACATAATCCAGACTAATACATTCGGAGCTAACCGTTTCAAGCTGACTGA
This sequence comes from Syntrophothermus lipocalidus DSM 12680, assembly GCF_000092405.1. Classification (NCBI taxonomy): domain Bacteria; kingdom Bacillati; phylum Bacillota; class Clostridia; order Eubacteriales; family Syntrophomonadaceae; genus Syntrophothermus; species Syntrophothermus lipocalidus. The sequence goes on from NC_014220.1 coordinate 761,324, forward strand.
ATACGGCTTACAAGACCGCGTGGCCGAAATAAACAAGGCTGCGGTTAAGGCTGCCAAGAAAGTGGCAGGCAGCGGGGCCTTGGTGGCTATCGATATCGGCCCTACCGGTCGCCTGCTGCAACCTGCTGGGGATGCTACGTTTGACCAGCTTTACGAGGCTTTTCGCGAGCAGGTGGTAGCTGGGGCCGAAGCCGGGGCTGACCTGGTTTCGATTGAAACCATGACTGATATAGGTGAACTCCGGGCCGCCGTGATTGCGGCCCGTGAGAATACTGACCTGCCGATATTGGCCCATTTGACGTTCGAGCCCAACGGGCGGACCATGATGGGAACTTCTCCGGCTGGGGCTGCACTGGTGCTGGAAGCTTTGGGAGTAACGGCTATCGGCGCTAATTGCTCGGGGGGGGCCAAAGAATTGCTCCCGGTTATCGAAGAGATGGCTCGGGTTACCGGAATTTTTCTGTCAGTGGAGCCGAATGCTGGTCTTCCTAAGCTAGAAAACGGGCGCACTATTTTCCCGGAGACTCCAGAGAGTATGGCTGTTTATGCCCTGAGCTTGCGGGAAGCTGGAGCTAACTTGATCGGCGGGTGTTGCGGGACTACTCCTGCCCATATCAGGGCTATGGCTGAAATCTTGCGGGGCCTTCCCCCGGTAACCAGAAGGCCTAAACGGGTTCGTGCTCTGGCCTCGCGCAGCCGGTACGTAGTATTGTCTGAGGATAGTCCGCTTCATTTTATTGGGGAACGGATTAACCCTACTGCTCGCAAGAAACTGGGTCAGGACATTGCCCAGGGCAGCATGGCCATGGTGGCCGAAGAAGCCCGGAAGCAGGTGGAAGCCGGGGCGCCATTGATAGACGTAAATGTTGGGGTCCCAGGTATCGATGAACCGTCGGCTATGGAAAAGGCGGTAATTGCGGTGCAAAGCTCGGTGGACGTGCCGATATCAATAGATTCAGCCAATTCGGCGGCAGTAGAGGCTGCCTTAAAGGCCTTTGTGGGCCGTCCTCTAATCAATTCAACTACGGGCGAACAAAAGGTTTTGGAGCGTATATTGCCTTTGGCTAAAAAGTACGGGGCAGCGGTACTGGGATTATGTTTGGACGAGAAGGGGATCCCGTCAACAGCCGGGGAGAGGTTCGAGATAGCGGTTCGCATATTAGAGCAGGCCCGGTTATACGGTTTGCGCGAAGAGGATATTTATATCGATTGCCTGGTTAAGACCGCCGGGGCAGAACAAGCCCAGGTCATGGAAACCATCAAGTGCGTGCGGATGGTTCGTGAGAGACTAGGACTGGCTACGGTTTTGGGCATCAGTAATGTTTCCCATGGACTGCCGGCTAGAGAAATCCTTAACTCGACCTATTTGGCTATGGCGTTGGGTAGCGGTTTAGATCTCCCGATAATCAACCCGTTTGACCAGCGTATTCGGGAGGTCATTTTGGCGTCTGGGGTGCTCCTTAACCGGGATATTTCCGCCCGGAAGTTCGTAGGTGAGTTCAAAGATAGAACATCTTTGCCCTCAGAGGCTGCTCGACCTAGATCGTGGGTATGTGAGAAGTGCAACATTCCCTTGCTTGTAGCTGGCAAGCCTCCGGGAGGAGTTGACGATGCTAGCCGACTTCCTGTTGTAGCCGGGGATGAAAAGATTAAACAGGAAGAGGGTTCCAAGGGGGCCGATATAGCTGCTAGGATAGAGGAAGCGGTGGTTAAAGGGGAGGAACACCTAATAGTTGGACTGGTGAAAGAAGCTTTGGCAGCTGGAATCGCTGCTTTGGAGGTAGTCAACAAGTCTTTGATACCGGGAATAGAGAAAGTAGGTGAGCTTTACGAAAAGCAGGAGTACTTTTTACCTCAGCTAATGCTTTCGGCCGAAACAATGAAGAAAGGTTTTGCGACAGTCAGGCCATTTTTGACACAACAGGCCCAGCAACAATTCGGTACAATTATCATGGCAACCGTCGAGGGAGACATCCATGACATAGGTAAGAACATCGTGAGCCTGATGCTGGAGAATTACGGGTTCAAGGTGATAGACCTTGGCAAGAACGTTCCGGCCCAGCGCATCGTGGAGGAAGCAGTCAGGAGCCGGGCTGACATCGTTGGCCTGAGTGCCTTGATGACGACCACTATGCCTCGCATGGGAGAGGTTATCGAGAGATTGCGCGAGAAGGGACTCGGCTGCAGGGTCATGGTTGGCGGAGCGGTACTGACTCAGGAGTATGCTGAGCGGATTGGGGCTGATGCCTATGCCCGTGATGCGCGCGAAGCAGTTATAAAAGCCAGAAAACTTTGCAACCTGGACTAAAGGGGAGGATTGTATGGCGGTGAAAAAGACTTACGAAGAAATCAATGAGAAGATTCGCCGGGGAAAAGCGGTGGTAGTAACGGCGGAAGAGATGATCGGTATAGTTGAAGAGAAAGGATACACCAAGGCCGCGGAAGAAGTGGATGTAGTTACTACCGGGACGTTTGGTCCTATGTGTTCGTCGGGGGCTTTTCTTAACTTCGGTCATTCGAATCCCCGCATAAGGATGAAACGGGTTTGGCTTAACGGGGTAGAAGCATATTCTGGGATTGCTGCGGTTGACGCTTACATCGGTGCAACCCAGCTTCCAGAAAACGATCCGGAAAACAAAGTATACCCGGGCAAATTCGTGTACGGGGGAGGTCACGTCATTCACGACCTCGTGGCTAGGAAAATGATAAGACTAGAAGCCGTAAGTTATGGAACCGACTGTTATCCGCGCAAGAAAATTGAAACGATGATAACCCTAGATGATCTAAACGAAGCGTATCTGTATAATCCGAGAAACGCTTACCAGAATTACAACTGTGCGGTAAACTTAGGTAATCGCACTATTTATACTTATATGGGTATACTCAAGCCCAATCTGGGAAATGCAAGTTACTCTAGTGCCGGGCAATTAAGCCCCCTGTTGAACGATCCCTATTACCGAACCATAGGCATCGGAACCCGGATTTTCCTAGGGGGAGGGATAGGCTATGTGGCTTGGTACGGAACCCAACACCATCCCAATGTTCCCAGAGCTGAAAACGGCGTTCCTTTAGGAGGAGCAGGTACTTTGGCCGTGATCGGCGATCTTAAACAGATGAGCCCGGAGTGGCTGGTTGGAGCCAGTTTCATAGGGTACGGAGCCAGCATGTACGTAGGTCTAGGTATACCTATCCCCATTTTAGACGAAGAAATGGTTCGGTACACGGCAGTGAAGGATGAGGAGATTTTGTGTCCCGTGGTGGATTACAGCGAAGGTTACCCCTACTGCAAGCCCATTGATCTCGGCTATGTAAACTATAGGGATCTGAAGAGCGGGAAGGTTACCATTAGGGGTAAAGAGGTTCCAACCACTCCTATGTCCAGCTATCCCAGAGCGCGGAAGATCGCTGAAATACTCAAAGAATGGATAAAGAGCGGAAGGTTCGAACTGACACAACCTGTCGCACCGTTACCTTCGGCCGATGCAGACATCGTTTTTCATTCACTGCCTGAGCGCAATGTAAACGGGTACAATGGGTTAAGATAAAAGGGGGAAGAAAAGTGATAAAGAACAGGGTGGTTTGCTTTTTCTCCGCCTCTCAATCGGAACAACCGATCATTTATAGATTAGTCAAGGATTATGACCTCGTGATAAACATCTTAAAAGCGGATATCAATCCACAGAAAGAAGGATACCTAGTAGTCGAACTCGTCGGAACCAGAGAACAGTTTGAGCAAGGAGTTAATTATCTGAAGGACTTGGGGGTTAGGGTGGAGCCTCTAAGCCAAACCGTGGTTTGGCATGAAGAAATCTGCATCCAGTGTGGTGCTTGTGCTTCCTTCTGTCCAACCGGGGCTCTAGAGATTACCGACCGTGAAAAAATGGAGGTATCTTTCGACAACAGCCGCTGCGTGGTATGCGGTATGTGCTTAGATTGTTGCCCGACCCGGGCAGTGAAGCTGCACTTTGAAGTAGCATAGTCCTCTGGGTGACTGGTAGTTCAAAAATTGACACATCAGATATAATTAAAGCAACAAGGAAAGCAACAAGTCTAGGCAGGAGCGGGGGCAGTGGTACAAAACGATTACAGCCGGCGAAAGTACCGGATTTTTTACCAGGCCTCGGATCTCATTTACTTCCAAGTAAAGCTGAAGGAGACCGATCTAGCAATAGGAGTAGATAGAGAAAGCTTTAATGATGGACTGGTAGAGCTCGCAGAAAGGACAGTTATTAAACTTCGAGGAGATCTGGAAAGCTATATTATCTTGTCACCAGAATTTAGGACGTCTTTTGCTCCGGTTCCGGCTTTGCCGGGAGCGCCTCCCGTAGCTATGAGTATGATAAGGGCTGCCGCTGTAGCTGGGGTTGGGCCTATGGCAGCCGTAGCAGGTGCTATTGCAGAAGCGGTAGGAAAAGAGCTGGAATCCAGGGTGCGGGAGGTTGTGGTCGAAAACGGTGGAGACATCTATTTGAGTGGCAAACACGACAGGATCATCGGGATTTTTGCCGGCGAGTCGCCTTTCAGCAACCGTATAGGTTTGAAGGTAGGGGGCGCAGAGATGCCGGTTGGTGTGTGTACCTCCTCCGCGACAGTGGGCCCATCGGTGAGCCTAGGGCGGGCTGACGCGGCGGTAATTAAAGCCAAAAGTGCGGCTTTAGCAGACGCGGTCGCTACCGGAGCCGGAAACCTAGTGCAGGGCGAGAGTGATTTGGTCAAGGCCCTGGAGTATGCTAAAGGGATTGACGGAGTACTGGGGGTAATTGTTATAAAGAAAGATAAGTTAGCTGCATGGGGAGAAATGGAGATAATTCCTCTGTCAAAGCAAGCTAACCGGAGATGAGGGAGAAGGAGGAGTTATTCTGGACAGTGAAATGGTGGTTGACCTACTGACGGAATGGCTTAAAACCAGAGTCCAAGAAGCAGGTGCCCAAGGGGTCGTATTCGGCCTTAGCGGGGGAATCGATTCGGCAGTAGTAGGAGCTCTATCCCGCCGTGCTTTCGGGGACGATGTACTCGGAATAATCATGCCTTGTCAAAGCAGTGTTCAGGACATGTTGGACGCGAAGCTGGTAGCGGACGAGTTGTCTATTCCCTGCATCATGGTGGAACTGGACGATGCTTACCAGTTACTGCTCGGGCAGTATGAGGCTTTTGTTAAGATAGGGAATGAGGAGAAGGCCCGTCAGGTTAAGGGTAACATTAAACCGCGTTTACGCATGATAACTCTCTATTATTTTGCCCAGGCTTTGGGATATTTGGTGGTAGGCACGAGTAACCGTGATGAGCTGGAAGTCGGGTACTTTACCAAGTATGGTGATGGGGGAGTAGACCTTATGCCCATCGGGGCTTTAGTTAAATCACAGGTGAGAGAACTGGCCAAGTTCTTGGGGGTTCCGGAATGTATCATTAATAAGGTTCCTTCGGCTGGCTTGTACGAGAATCAAACGGACGAAGCGGAGATGGGCATCCGCTATGAGGATTTGGACCGTTACCTTTTAACTGGTGAAGGTACGGATGAAATTGTACGGAAGATCAGGACCATGCAGAAGCTGTCCGAGCATAAGCGGAGATTGCCCCCGATTCCCGAACTGTAATCGGGGTTACAAACACAGTGCTAAGGGGAGGCTCTAGGGCATGTCAGGTCATTCTAAATGGGCGAACATTAAACACAAGAAGGCACGTTCGGATGAAAAAAAGGGAAAAGTGTTTACTAAGATAGCCAAGGAGATTATCATAGCTGCTCGAGACGGAGGAGGGGATCCTGATAATAACCCTCGTCTTAAAGCATTGATTCAGAAAGCTAAGGGCGTTAACATGCCGAATGAAAACATACTCCGTGCCATCAAACGGGGAACAGGTGAAATAGAAGGCGGCAATATCGAAGAGGTGACTTATGAAGGATACGGACCGGGCGGAGTCGCTTTGATGCTGTCTATCGTGACTGACAACCGAAACCGGACAGCTGCCGACATCAGACACCTGTTTTCCAAACATGGGGGCAACCTGGGGGAAGCCGGGTGTGTTAGCTGGATGTTCAGGAAAAAAGGGCTTCTAACCTTGAATTCAGAGGACATAGGAATGGATGCAGATGAGTTTATGCTGATTGCCATTGAAGCAGGGGCCGAAGACGTGAGGGAAGACTCAGGAGTGCTAGAGGTTATTACTTCGCCTGAAGATTTTAGCACGGTGAAGGAGCAGTTGGAGAATTACGGAATAAGATTTGACAGCGCGCAAGTGGCTATGGTTCCGGAAACCATAGTGGATGTTAATGATTTGGAGACAGCGAAAAAGGTGCTGAAGCTGGTGGATATCCTTGAAGACCACGACGACGTACAGGAGGTCTATGCCAACTTTTCAATTCCCGACGATATTATGGAGAAAGTACAGCTCCAGTAGAGGGAGCGTTAGCTGGCCAAGGGACAACGGGTCTTCGTGACAGTGGAAATGCAGCATCTAGGAAATGGCGGGGGATAACTCCTGCCATTTGTTTTTGTCTGAATACTTTATCCTCAATTGGGAAGAATAGACATTGATGGAGGTGAGAGTATGATCAGGCCTTACCGGGGTGCAGTTCTTGCAGGAACCTTGCTGTTAAGTTTTGCACTGGGCTACGGGCTTGCCCACAACTGGCCCCGTTTCAAGAATTTCGATTTCAAGCCCGCCGCAATAGACAGCAAAAAAGAATTCATGGTTCAGGATAAAACCCCGGTGATATTGGAACAGGTCTATACCCGCTGCGGTCATGTGACTACCAGTGAGTTCAAAGGGAAGAAATATCTGATTGGGAAATCGCTGAGCGGGGTTAGGGAATTATATCCGGTGCGAGATGGGTATCTCGTGTGGTTCGAGGACAATGGGTCGCTCGTGATTTACCAGAGGATTGACGATTGGTGTCCTAAGGATAAGAATCTCTGCCACTTGGGCGCATATAAGGGATACCTGGCTGTTTATAAGGGACCTTCAGGGAATAACCAGGAGGTGGCGCGCGTGACCAAGATACGGGTCGAAGACTTGCCAGAAAAAATTCAAGAAGATGTATTGAACGGGAAGATGGAGTTCAATAACGAAACTGCTTTAAATGACGTTTTGGAAAGCCTAGATGAGTATGAGTAATCACCGATAACCCGGCAAGCCGGGCTTTTTTGTCCCCCCAGTACCAGTTGTATGGTAAGATAATTATTGAAATGGGGAGGGAAGATGATAGTATTAGGTATTGATCCGGGAACGGCGACGACTGGATACGGCGTGCTTGAAGACATAGGTGGGAAAGCCCGCTTGATCGACTACGGTGTAGTCCGAACCTCATCGGGTACGAACCAAGCCATTCGGTTACTAGAGATACATAACCGAATTGAACAGGTTATCCAATGTTATTCGCCTTCGGTTTTGGCGGTAGAAGAACTGTTTTTCAGCCGCAACGCCAAGACCGCAATCACCGTAGGTCAAGCCCGGGGGGTAGTTTTGATGACTGCTGCCGAGAGAGGGCTTGTTATTTACGAGTACACGCCCTTAGAGGTTAAGCAGGCGGTCGTTGGGTTTGGAAACGCAGACAAGCGACAGGTTCAAGCGATGGTTAAAGCCATACTGCAAATGAAAGAAATACCAAAACCTGACGACGCAGCCGATGCCTTAGCGGTAGCGATATGTCATATCCACGCTGCCCGGCTGGCGAAAGTGAGGGGAACCCAGTTGTGATTGCTTTTTTAAGGGGAATCTTGGTAGACACAGGCACTGACTGCGTGTACTTGGACGTGAACGGAGTAGGGTTCGAAGTGACGGTACCACCGCGTGTCCTCAACCGTGTGACTTGCATAGGGCAGGAAGTCTTTCTGTACACTTATCTGCAGACCCTGGAAAACGAGTTTAGAATTTACGGATTTTTGGACGAAGATGAGCGCCAGCTGTTCCGGACGTTATTGAGCATTCCTGGTTTGGGAGCGAAGACTTGTTTGGGGATCGTATCCTCTATGACTACGGAAGAGCTATACCGCGCGGTGTTGGCTCAGGACGAAAAGAGCCTGACGAGTGTACCGGGGATTGGGCGTAAAACGGCACAAAGGCTGATTTTTGAGCTGCAAAACAAGTGGCCCAAAACTGATTTAATAGCTACGACGGCGAGCGAGAATCTACGCTCGAGCTGGACCGATACCATCAGCGCATTGGAAACCCTAGGTTTTAAGAGCAGCGAGCTAATTCCAATCTTATCTCAATTACAGGCCAAAAACGAGCTAGGAGAGGCGGTAGAAGAAAACGTGAGGAAAGTTCTTAGGCTGAAAGGAGCAAGCGCAAAGTCCTGATTTATGATTGGACGGGGAGGACGGAGATGAAGAGATTGGTGTCACCTGGGAGGGTAGAAGAAGACTTCATCGAGACGAATATCGAGATTTCATTGCGGCCGTCAAGACTTGCAGAATATATAGGGCAGGAGAAGGCGAAAGAAAATATCGCCGTTTTCATCGATTCGGCTCTACAAAGGAAGGAACCTTTAGACCATGTTTTGCTTTCAGGTCCTCCCGGGCTGGGAAAGACCACCTTAGCCAGTGTTATTGCCAACGAGATGGGGAAACCGATTAGAAAGACTTCAGGACCGGCTCTCGAGCGCCCGGGCGATTTGGCTGCTATCCTAACTAACCTGGAACCGGGGGAAGTGCTCTTCATCGACGAAATTCATCGGTTAAACCGAGTGGTAGAAGAAATACTCTACCCTGCCATGGAGGACTTTGCCATCGATATCGTAATCGGTAAGGGACCGAGTGCTCGAACTCTAAGGTTGGATCTGCCACCTTTTACGTTAATAGGGGCGACGACTCGTCCTGGACTTTTGAGTTCACCCCTGCGGGACCGTTTCGGTATTCTTTGCCGTTTGGATTTTTACGAGGAAGATGAATTAATTCTGATCATAACGAGATCGGCTGCTTTGCTGGGTATCAGTATCGATGAGGGCGGAGCTAGGGAAATAGCCCGTCGGGCTAGAGGGACTCCTCGAATAGCTAACCGCCTTTTAAAAAGGGTCAGAGACTTCGCTGTGGTTCAGTCAGGGGGAACGATTGACGCAGAAATCGCGGCCATGGCTTTATCCAAATTGGAAATCGATGAACGAGGACTGGACCGAATCGACCGGACAATACTGGATATTATCATTTCAAAATTTAATGGAGGACCGGTGGGGTTAGATACATTAGCCGCCGCCGTTTCCGAAGAACCCGATACCTTACTCGACGTTTACGAGCCATATTTGCTGAAGATCGGCTTTATCCAAAGATCGCCCCGAGGGAGAATGGTAACTCCCAGCGGGTACCGCCACCTGGGTTACAAGTGCTCCGAGGATCACGGGGGCCGACTTTTTGCGATCAATGAGGAGTGAAACCGTTGAAGTTGCTGTTGCATGTTTGCTGTGGACCCTGTGCTACTTACCCGGTTCCTTTCTTGCGGGAAAAGGGGTTTGAGCTCTGGGGCTACTTTTACAATCCTAATATACATCCTTTTACCGAGTACGCTAAACGAAGGGAATCTTTTTATCGGTATGCTGAACTGGATAAGCTCATGATAATTAAGAATGACGAGTACAGTTTCGAAGACTACTGGCAGAGGGTTTCATTCCGCGAGGGTCGTCGGTGTTTTTTCTGCTACCACCTTCGCTTGGAACAAACCGCCCGGATAGCCCGGAGAGGCAAATTTGAGGGCTTCAGTACTACTTTGTTAGTAAGCCCTTTTCAGAAGCATGACCTTATTAGGGAAACTGGAGAGTCAATGGCAGATAAGTACGGCGTTCCTTTTGTGTATTTCGATTTCAGAGAGGGCTTTAAGGAAACGGTAGCGAGATCAAGAGCTTTGGGGCTGTACCGACAGCAGTACTGTGGTTGTCTTTTTAGCGAAGTCGAGCGATTCCAACCATCAAAGAAAGGGGATTTTGCTGATGGAAGGAATGGCTAAGTTATTAATCGTAAGCGGTTTAATACTTGTGGTATTGGGGATGGTATTTTTGGGGGCGGCTAAATTCGGAGGAAGTTTCCGTTTGCCGGGGGACATTTACTACCACCGGGGCAACTTTACGTTTTATTTTCCAGTTGTTACGTGTATCGTCCTTAGCTTGATACTGACCTTTCTTTTAAACTTGTTCTGGCGGCGTTAGGTTTGTTAGGATGAGTACTCTAGTTGACGAACAGTCCTGGTTATTTTTTTGATCAGTTCGGACCGAAAACTGAAGGCACAGGGGTCGTCTCTAGCGGGGCGAGATGAGAGGGGTTGCAACAGGATGGCTCCAATAAGGCGGTTTGGGGTGTTGGTCAAAGGCCGGGATAAGCGGCCTACGACCATGACAGATGATAACAGCGTGGAGACGGTGATGGCTCGCCAGAAAGAGATTAACCGGCTGCGATTAACACTTCAAGAATTTGGTCTTGACTATGATGTCTTGATCAAGGAGAGCCCGCAAAATTGGGCAGTGCTGGAAGCGGTTAAGGAAGCGGCTTTTAGGTTATCTGAACAAATACAGTTACTTTCGACAGTTTTGATCAGTGACGTTTCGCAATTTGAATCCTGGCTGGCGCAAAGGGTGGATCTGCCTCTGCCTTACGTGAGAAGGCACGGGCATTATCTGGTAGCGATATCCTTGATTGTCGCGCACGACCTGAGACATTTGTTGCCTTATATTTTGCCAGTAAAAAGGAGAAATACATATGGCTGTAATTAAGGGAGTGGTGCTCGAAAGCAGCGAAAGCGGTGCCGTAATACTGACAAGAAGCGGCCGTTTCCGCAGAGTACGAGCAAGAAAGTACCTACCGGATGTCGGAACTGAGATTCAGTACCGGGAATGGGGGCGAGATGTAGTCTGGTACGGGGTAGCCGTTGTGGTTTTGTTTGTCTTAATGTTGCAGATAGCGGCGTTTCTAAGCCCTGCAGTTTACATGAGTATTGAAAGTGGCCCAGGAATTAAACTAGGGATCAACAGGTTCGGGTTGGTAGTGAACCCCGTTTCTACTGATGAAAACGGGGCCAGGATTCTGAACCAAGTCTCGGTAAGGGGACGAGATGCCGGTTCAGCTCTGGAAGCGCTACTGAACAAGTCGTTGGCCGAGGGTCTGATCGAGACGCCGAGGCATGAAGTAGTACTGATAGCGGTTCCGGTAAACCAAACTGGAGATCGGCTTTTAAGGAAACTTGTTCCGCCTCTAAATGGGCGTTTAGAGAGTTGGTTCGCGGAAAACGGCGGGTCCCACACGTCGGTTGAGATTTGTGTTACGCGCAAACCGGACGAGTAACTGGGCTATCCGGCTATTAGTGGGCGCAGACCCCTTTAGAACCCTGGGTTCGGTGAGTTCGATAATGAAAGCTGCTCTGAGTTCTCGGTTGCTATCATTTTCTAGCAGTGACACTTTTAAGTGTCATGGGGGGCTGCGTATATCTGGGGTGCATAGAGGATTGTATTTTGGTAGCCAGGGGTGATAAGGGTTAAAGTTATGGACATATACAGTCTAGAAACTTATCAATACCAGTTACCGCCGGAACTGGTAGCTCAATACCCGGTTCAGCCTCGCGACCACTCCCGGCTTTTGGTGGTGGAGCGGGAGACAAAGAAATTTCGAGACCGTTATTTTTTTGCACTCGCCGAATACCTTGGAGAAAAGCATGTTCTGGTCCTCAATGAGACCAGGGTTATTCCGGTTCGTCTCAGAGGTATCAAGGAAACGGGAGCACATGTGGAAATCTTACTCCTGCGCAAGGTTGGTGAGGATTGGCAAGCCTTGGTACGCCCTGCCCGTCGCTTGAAACCCGGGGCGGTGATTCAGTTTACCTGTGGAGCAAAAGCCGAAATTATTCAGGAATTAGGCTTTGCCGGAGGTCGGGTTATAAGATTTCAGGGGGTAAGCGACTGGTACGGTTTTCTTGAGAATGAGGGGGAGGTTCCGCTTCCTCCATACATTAGCCGCCCTCCTACCGAGCAGGATAAGGAAACATACCAAACGGTTTATGCTGCCCGCCCAGGTTCGGCCGCAGCACCTACGGCTGGTCTCCATTTTACCGAACAATTATTGACCAGGCTTACTCAACAGGGAGTCGAAGTGGTCAAGTTGCTCTTGCACGTCGGCCTGGGAACCTTTCGCCCAGTCGAAAGCCCGGATATACGCCAGCACCGGATGCACCAAGAGTACTATGAATTGGGAGAACAGGAAGCTGAACGCTTGAACGATGCCCGGGCTGCGGGTAAAAGAATCGTAGCAGTTGGCACTACAGTAGTGAGGACCCTGGAAAGCGCGTATGAGGAGAAGCGTGGCTATGTACCCCGCCAGGGGTTTACGGATTGCTATATCTATCCGGGGTACCGCTTCAGGGCGGTAGACCAGCTTATAACTAATTTTCATCTCCCGAAGTCGTCGTTACTGATGTTGGTTTGTGCCTTTGCGGGAATAGATCTTACGTTAGCCGCCTACCGTCACGCAGTAGAGAATCGCTACCGGTTTTTTAGTTACGGGGATGCGATGTATGTTATTTAGCCCGGTAATCGCCGACCGGCTTTTTTGAGAAAAGCAGCAGTGATGTTCTCTCGATAAGTTAGTTTCTCGATTTATCAAGCGACATATAAAGTAGTGCCTTGGATTCTTAAGATATGAGTGTGGGGTGTAAGATGTTTGGTTTTGTCATAAACAGGAAATGTTCGGCAACAGGAGCTCGCTTAGGGGTTCTATCCACTCCCCACGGGGTTTTCGAAACTCCCATGTTCATGCCAGTCGGAACTCAGGCAACGGTTAAGACCCTGATTCCGGAAGAACTGTACGAGATAGGAACAGGGATCATCCTTGCCAACAGTTATCACCTGTATCTCAGGCCAGGAACCGAGATCATACATATGGCAGGAGGGCTTCACCGTTTTATGAACTACCGCAGGGGAATTCTTACCGATAGCGGCGGGTATCAGGTCTTTAGCTTGGCCCCCTTGCGGAGAATAACCGACGATGGTGTGTATTTCAATTCCCATATCGACGGTTCTCGCCACTTTCTGAATCCAGAGAAGGTTATTTCTATTCAAGAAGACCTGGGAGCGGATATAATTATGTGTTTTGACGAATGTTCGCCCTACCCGTGCAAGTATGAAGAAGCGAGAGAAGCTGTGAGTAGGACAACCAAGTGGGCAGAGAGATGTTTGCAGGCACACCGGAGAGAGGACCAGGCCTTATTCGGCATCGTGCAAGGCAACGTATATGAGGATTTAAGGATTGAGAGCGCCGCGTCGTTGGTATCCTTGGGATTTGACGGGTACGCCATAGGCGGTTTGTCAGTAGGGGAACCGAAGGAAGACATGTACCGCATCATCGAGGTCATGAACACAGTGTTACCAGAAGATAAACCGCGTTACCTCATGGGAGTAGGCGCGCCGGAGGACTTGGTGGAAGGCGTAAAAAGAGGAGTGGACATGTTTGACTGCGTGCTCCCTACCCGATTGGCGAGGCACGGTACTGCTTATACCTCGCGGGGAAAACTGGTGATTAGAAACGCGGAGTATCGTGATGATTTTCGACCCTTAGACGAGGAATGCGGGTGCTATGTCTGCCATAATTACACTCGGGCTTACCTTCGCCACCTGTTCAAGGCCGAAGAGATCTTGGCTTTAAGGCTTTTGACTTACCACAATATTTACTTTTTGATTAAATTGATGGAGAATATAAGAAGCGCAATTCAGGAGGACAGGTTATTGGTCTTTTGCGAAAGGTTTTTGACCAGGTATTCAGAGCCGAGCGGCAACTAGGCCGAGAGTATCTTTAGGAGGGGTAGATTTGGAGTGGAAAGGGTTGGCCGCGTATATACTAACTTTCTTAGTCGCGTTTTATCTACTCATCGTTTTACCTAGGCAGCGGCAAGAAAAAAAGCACCAGCAGTTTATCGAGGATTTGAAGGTTCATGACAAGGTGGTTACCATCAGCGGGATACTGGGCGAGGTAAGAAAGGTTAAAGATACAACTATAATACTTAGAGTGGCGGAGGGTGTGGAATTAGAGGTGCTTAAAAAGGCGATAGCTTATAAGCAAGAGTAAAACAACAGGGGAAGAGGACATATGGTGACATTGGAGGAGGTAAGACAGAGCGCGATCGTCGATGCCTTTATCAGGAAAGGGAACGAACATCTGGGGGTGCTCGGGTACACGGATCACGGATACGATCACGTCACTCTAGTGGCAGAACGAGCTTACACCATATTGAAGAAGCTGGGAGTCTCTGAGAGAGAAGCTGAATTAGCCGCCATAGCCGGGTATCTGCACGATATAGGGAATGTGATCAACCGGGTTGGGCATAGCCAGAGCGGGGCCTTGATGTCATTGCACATACTGAGGGCTATGGGCATGCCGGCTGAGGAGATATCTGTAGTGGCGGCGGCTATCGGGAACCATGACGAGGGCAGTGGGCATCCCATAAACCGGGTAGCTGCAGCCTTAATCTTGGCCGATAAGTCTCATGTCCACCGTTCTCGGGTGAGAAACCCCGATATATCAACCTTCGATATCCATGACCGTGTTAATTATGCTGTAGAAGAAGCTTCGCTCAGGGTCAACGAGGAAAACATGACCATTACGATGGACCTGGTGATAGACATTAACATATGCCCGGTCATGGAGTATTTTGAGATATTTTTAAGCCGGATGGTTATGTGTAGGAGAGCAGCTGATTTCCTGGGCTGTGAGTTCGAACTCATAATAAACGGGGCCAAGCTGCTTTAGCGTGTCTGAGAAGGAGGAAGTGAAGTGAGCAACCGAACCGGTTTGATAAAACTGATAGCGATGTTGATAGCTGTTGGGATAGTAGCCTATGTAGCTTACCAGCCGATCATTCACAACCTCAACCTCGGTCTTGATCTCAGGGGCGGGGTACACGTAGTAATGGAGGCCAAAGAGAGGCCGGGCCAGAAAATAACGGATGACACCCTGAAGAAAACCGTCGGGGTTTTGCGTAACCGGGTGGACCGGCTCGGGGTGAAAGAACCGGTTATCCAGACCCAGGGAGATCGTAGGGTTATCATTGAGCTGGCAGGGGTTAAGGATCCAAATGAGGCGATAAGGGTTATCGGCAAGACCGCGGAGCTGCAGTTTATCGACGAAAACGGCAAAGTGTGGGTAACGGGTAGGAACCTCAAGGACGCCAAGGCGGGTATTGACCAAGAAGGCCAGCCTAAGGTGGACCTGACTTTCGACAAGGAAGGGGCCGAGCTTTTTCGCAAGGCTACAAAAGAGAACCTGGGCAAGAGAATAGCCATTGTACTGGACAAAGAAATCATCAGCCAGCCAGTGGTGAGAAACGAGATTCCCAGCGGCCAGGCCGAAATAAGCGGAGGGTTTGAATCGGCTAAGGATGCGGAAAACCTGGCGGTACTGTTGAGGTCCGGGGCTTTGCCAGTTACGTTGGAGATGGCTCAAAAGTGGACTGTAGGCCCAACCTTGGGCAGCGACTCATTAGCCAAGAGTATAAAGGCCGGGATAATCGGTTTGCTGGCGATATTAATATTCATGATCGGGTATTACCGGCTGCCGGGCTTTCTGGCAGACATTTCTCTGGTAGTATATTCGATGCTGGTCCTGGGAGTAATGGCTCTGGGCAAGTTCACGCTTACCTTGCCGGGAATTGCCGGATTTCTCCTGTCCATAGGTATGGCAGTGGATGCTAACATTATCATTTACGAACGGCTAAAAGACGAACTCCGCGCTGGGAAAACTCTTCTGGCGGCAGTAGATGCCGGGTTCAAGCGGGCATTTTGGACTATATTCGATTCTAACCTCACTACTTTGATAGCAGCGGTAATCCTTATGTACTTTGGCATAGGGCCGATCAAGGGATTTGCCGTGACTCTTGCCATTGGTATCGTGACCAGTATGTTTACTGCGGTGGTGTTCACGAGATGGTTGCTTAAGTGGGCGGCGGAGTCTTTCCGTAATCCCAAGTACTATGGAGTATGAGGAGGGGTTACTCATGAAGATTATAGAGCACAGAAAGTGGTTTTATTTGTTGTCACTACTCCTGATAATTCCAGGACTGGTCTCTTTACTGTGGCCGGGCCGCGGTCTGAATAAGGGTATTGATTTTACAGGCGGCTCATTGCTCAGGGTTAAGTTTGAGCAACCGGTTGAGGTTCAGCAGGTAAGAAGTGTTTTGGATAGTTTAGACTTAGGTGAAAGCTCCATCCAAAGGAGCGGGGACCGGGAATTCTTTATCCGTACCCGGATGCTGACCCAGGAAGATCGAGATAAACTCGTTACCCAGCTAGAAAAGCGGGTCGGGAAAGTTGACGTACCCAGCGAGGAATCGGTTGGACCTACCATTGGAAAAGAACTTACCATGAAAGCTGTATTATCGATATTAATTGCTTCGGTTCTTATGTTGGTGTATATTTCCTTTAGGTTTGAGTTTTCTTTTGGAGTTGGGGCCATAGTTGCTCTGCTTTACGACGTTGTACTGGTACTTGGTGTTTTTTCTTTATTCCGACTCCAGGTGGACGGGGCGTTTGTTGCGGCTATCCTTACAATTCTCGGTTATTCGATTAACGATACCATCGTGGTGTTTGACCGGATTCGGGAAAATCTAGGTTTCAAGAAAAAAGGAGACCTGGCTGAAACCATTAACAAGAGCATCATGCAGACGTTGAACCGTTCGATCAATACCGTGCTCGCTGTAGTATTTGTATTGTTGGCATTGCTGGTGTTTGGAGGAGAGACTATCAAAGTCTTCAGCTTGGCTCTGTTAATAGGGGTGATCAGCGGGTGTTACTCTTCCATATTTGTTGCGAGTCCCATCTATTACGACTTAAAGATGAGTGGAAGTCGTTGAGAGTTTGCCAGGTTTTGAAGAACAAAGCTTCGGAGCGTCCGATTTGTTCGGGCGCTTTTTCTTTTTGAGCTATTCGTGAAAGGGTTGTTGGGTTCTTGCTTCCAGTCTAATCACTTGCTATAATAAAGACAAACATGAAATTCTTACCGATATAGCTTCATGTGAATCTCATCTTTAAACGATTGCACTGCGGATCTGGAACGGAATTCGGAAGTGCATCCTCGTCAAGATGCATCACTTTTGCTCGCTTTAGTCAGGTGTACGATTTATAGAAGCTTTTGGCAAAGAATCATATTTAGCCCTATGGGAAGCATATGATAGATAGGGGTTTTTGGGTAATTACTTCTATAACGGGGGATAGTATTATTGATTATTCAAGAACTCTTGTCCAGTAAGACTTACCTAGCTTGTTTTATAAGTTAATGCGGTACCGCGTAAGTTAAGTCTTGTCCAAGAAAGGAGTGGTGTCGATGTCATTAATCAACCTCGGTACTTATCCCCCTAAACAATGTGGGATTGCATCTTTTTCTAATGATCTGAGGGACAACCTCATAGCGGCCGGTGAGGAGGTAAAGGTCATAGCCGTATCAGACAGCGCTTATTCCTATGTTTATCCGCCAGAGGTGGTCTATAAGATCAGGCAGGAACGAAAACTGGACTATATAGACGCTGCTAAATTGGTAAACTACAATCCGGAAATAAAAGCTGTGCTGATACAACACGAATACGGTATTTTCGGGGGTTCAGATGGTGAATATGTGCTCAAGTTCACTTTTCACCTTCGCAAGCCGTACATTTTGGTAACCCATACGGTTTTGCCAAGACCTTCTGCTACGCAAAGAAGTATTCTGTCAAGACTGGGGCAGAAGGCGGCTGCGGTAGTATGTATGACCCGGCGTTCTGCCAACTGGCTGACCAGGGTCTATGGCATAGCTCCCGAGAAGATAGCGGTCATTCATCACGGGGTCCCTGTATTTGAAGAAAAGGACAGGGGCGAGCTTAAGAAAAAGTACGGGTTGGAAGGAAGACGCGTGATAACGACCTTCGGATTGATCGGTCCTGGAAAGGGTCTGGAAAATGGGCTTCTGGCTTTAGCCCGGGTAATCAACAGGTACCCTGACGTGCTGTATCTGATCGCGGGTGGAACTCATCCCATGCTCCTTAAGAGAGAGGGCGACAGGTACAGGCAGATGTTGGTGAGGATGGTAGCAGATCTGGGACTAGAGAATCACGTTAAGTTCGTTAACCGGTTCCTTGAGCTGGATGAGCTGGGAGATTACCTGTACATGACAGATCTGTACTTAAGCCCTTATCCTAACCGGGACCAGGCGGTGAGCGGGACTTTATCTTACGCGGTGGGATGCGGTCGGGCTGTAGTTGCGACTCCCTACGAACACGCTTTGGAAATGTTGTCTGACGGCAAGGGCCTGGTGTGTAAGGAGATTAATCCGGAGGAAATAGCGGATCTCGTGGATCGCGTTTTGTCAGATGAAGAACTAAGAAGAGACATGGAAGCAAAAACCCGGGAATTTGGAAAAACTATTGAGTGGCCTCGCATCGGTGAACAGTACGTTAGACTGGCCAATCAGATTGCCGGAGCCGGTCAGGGAGTTGCGGACGGCGAGAGGGTGGGGCATGGACTATAGACATGTGAAGACAATGACCGATGAAAACGGTATAATACAGTTTTCGGTCAACGGTGTACCTGACATAAGTAGCGGGTACACCGTTGATGATAATGCGAGGGCACTCCTGGTTGCTTTGAGTATGGAGGAAGAAGACCGGAAAAAGTATGCTCTGACTTACACCAGGTTTCTGTATAGTGCGCAGAGAGAGGACGGCACCTGGTGTAACTGGAAAATTGGGCAAAAGTTTATTCCGGACATCGATTCTGAAGACAGTATTGGAAGGGCGTTTCTGGCTTGTAGCGTAGCGGCACAATGCGATATAGAGGAAGTACATCGATTGTCGATGGAAATGGTCATGAAGGCTCTACCCAACCTAAATAAGTTAAGCTTCCCGCGGTCAGTTGCCTACGGGTTGGTTGGAATAAGTTTTGGTATTAATGTATTGCCGGGATACCGGGCTTACGTGGAGCTGGTTGCTAAGGAGTACTGTCAATCTCTTATCAGCCTGTACATGTCTCACCGCGGTCCAGGATGGAACTGGTTCGAAAACAAACTAACATACTGTAATGCTATACTCCCCCATGCTTTGTTTGCTTACTACCGGATGTCGGGTGACAAGAAGGCCTTGAGAGTAGCAGAGGATACGATGAGGTTCTTAGGGGGAACTGTATTTAAAGAAGGATTTCTTGACATCGTTGGTAATAAGGGATGGTGGGTCAGGGGATGCGAAATGCCTCTTTATGACCAGCAACCGGTTGACGCTTGTTCCATAGCTTTGGCTGCGATGGAAGCTTATCAGATTACTGGAAGGGACGATTATCTTTGGATGGCTGACCTTGCACGTGCTTGGTACTGGGGCAAGAACCGTAACCGCATATCTCTTTACAACATTAAAACGGGTGGCTGTCATGACGCGTTGACCGAATACGGGATCAACGGCAACCAAGGAGCAGAGGCAGTAGTCTCGTTTTTGTTAACGGAACAGGCTTGGCAGAGGCTTCACAAAGAGAACCGCGAGCCGAAGGTCGATCGTGGAATTCAGGAAGAGGCTAAGCGGATTGTTTAAGGTATAAAGTGGATATAAATAAGTGGAACTTAATGAGATGTGTGTGCTATAATTAAATCTAAAAAGAGAAAGCCTAGCTGAGCGAGGGAGGAATTGAATATCATGGAGATCAAGCTTCCGATTAAGTTTCACGCCAACTACAAGGTGATCGTTCGGGACGAGACGGGAGAGAAGGCTGCGCGCTGCAACCGGGTGCTGGTCAGGGAGTTTACTCCTGCGGAAAAGGAGAGGTTCTTTGGCACCCTAGAAGAGTCCGAACGGCCTACCCACCAGGTAACCTTTCACGATTACGGATGTAAACGTAGTGCCGAAGGTCGTATTGTGGAGAACACTGCCGACAAGTTGACTATCGAGATTAGAGGCGGAAAACAATACGAGTTTTCACTTCTCCGACCCGGCGAAGAGAAGAATTTGACCGGGGCATGCTGATTACCGTTGACAGTTGAAAAGAATAATAGCTAAAATGTACTCAGATTGTTGGCGAACAGAATAATTATTAACCAAACAAAGCTTCGTTGAGCGACAGAGGGTATTTACGTGCTTTACGGTGGATTTATGTGCGGCTAGGTCATTACTTGCGGTAACTTTTTTGTCGGCGAATACGGAATGATCAAGAAAAGGGGTCCGGGCATAGTCGAACGGCGTTGTTTTACCTCCATACAAGGAGGTGATAAAACACAGTGTATGAGGAGGAAAAAGAGGCTGTTCTGAAGAAATATAACAAAGGAATTGTATTTGTTTATACCGGCAATGGGAAAGGCAAGACCACGGCAGCTTTGGGATTAGCATTGCGGGCGCTCGGTCATGGTTGTAAGGTTTTTGTTGTTCAGTTTATGAAAGGTAGGGACTACGGAGAAGTACTGAGTACCAAGCAATTTTTGCCCAACCTGATCATTTATCAAAGCGGGCTAGACAGTTTTGTCATGAAGGATAACCCGTCTCCTGTAGATATCGAGCTGGCACGGCAGGGACTGGAAGTCGCAAAAAAAGCTATAACTTCTGGCGAATTCGATATGGTTATTCTTGATGAGATAAATGTAGCTCTCGACTTCAAGTTAGTACCCCTAGAAGAGGTTGTAGAACTGATAAAGACCAAGCCGCCAGAACTGGACCTCGGTTTGACCGGTAGATATGCTCCACCGGAGATAATAGAACTAGCAGATCTCGTAACAGAGATGGTGGAGATTAAACACCCGTATCATCAAGGGGCTCCGGCTAGGAAAGGCTTTGAATATTAGTTTTTGGCTACTTGTATTTTACCTGTTGCATCAATTCAGGATGCGATTTTTGTAATGTGTGAGGGGGTGAAAAAGGCCGGACCGAGCTTAGGGGAGATTACCAGCAGTTATGAACTTTAGAAAGGAGGAGAGAGCCAGAAATACCGTCCGCACTTGTTTCATGTTATCTGACCAGGTAGCTTAGTGCTGTACCTGTCCACAATTGAAAATATACACTAAGCCGACTTGGCGAAGATACATCTAGAAATGACAAGCCGGGCAGATGCGATTTAGGTGTTGAGATTACATTATTTTGGGGAGGGAGTTAAATGTATTTTGCCAAGGAAGTACTTGATTCTTCCTCTGAACTGAGGAGAAAGTGGGAGGACGAGGTTCGGAGAGCTATTGAAAAGGCTCCCGAAAGCAAGCCGAGGTTTAGTACGGTTTCGGACCTCGAAATCAAGAGGATATACGGGCCCGAGGATATCAAGGATATGGATTTTGCTCGGGATGTAGCTTATCCGGGGCAGTTCCCGTTTCTGCGCGGCAACCAGGTTACGGGATACCGCGGTAAGGTCTGGACGATGAGAATGTTCTCCGGTATGGGCGACGCGAAGATGACCAATCAGCGCTGGCACATGCTGCTCAAGGAAGGGCAAACCGGACTCTCTACTGCTTTTGACTTTCCTACCTTAATGGGCTATGATACTGACCATCCTAAAGCCAAAGGTGAGTGTGGGAAGGTCGGGGTCGCCATCGACACGCTCGACGACTTCTTAGTGCTCGTCGACGGCATTCCTATGGATAAGATCACCACTTCTATGACCATCAATCCCCCAGCAACCGCGATATGGGCCATGTATTTGGCTGCAGGCGAGCTGAAGGGCATTCCTCTGGAAAAGCTTGGCGGTACCATTCAGAACGATATGCTCAAAGAGTTTATTGCTCAGAAGACTCTAATGTGCCCGCCTGAGCCCTCGGTCAAGCTCATCAGTGACACTATCGAATTCGGTACCAAATATGTTCCTAAATGGAATACAGTAAGTATCAGCGGGTATCATATCAGAGAAGCAGGAGCGACTGCAATACAGGAGCTGGCCTTCACTCTGAGGGACGGCATGGAATATGTTGAAGACGTCATCAGGCGCAAAGGCTTGCATGTTGACGAGTTTGCTCCGAGGCTGTCGTTCTTCTTCAATTCGCATATTGATTTCTTCGAAGAGATCGCCAAGATGCGGGCTGCCCGCCGGATTTGGGCTAAGGCCATGAAAGAACGTTACGGCTCCAAGAACCCGCGGTCCTGGTGGATGCGGTTCCATACCCAAACCGCTGGTTGTTCATTGACGGCTCAGCAGCCATACAACAACGTAATAAGGACAGCTTGCGAAGCGCTAGCGGCGGTCCTAGGTGGAACTCAGTCCCTGCATACCAACTCGCTGGACGAGGTTTTGTGCTTGCCGTCGGATCATGCGGTTGAAATAGCACTCAGGACTCAGCAGATCATCGCTGAGGAGACCGGTGTTATCAATACTATCGACCCGTTGGCAGGTTCTTATTTCGTGGAAGCTCTAACCAATGAAATGGAAGAGAAGGCTTGGGAATACATCCACAAGATAGACGAAATGGGCGGAATGATAGCTGCCATCGAAAAAGGATTCCCGCAGATGGAGATTGCGGATGCCGCCTACAAGTTCCAGCTGCAGATCGACAACGGTGAAAAGATAATGGTGGGCATTAACAAGTATGTGAAGGAAAACGAGGTCATAGACATTCCCATCGTGGAGATCGATGACGCGCTGGAACAAGAGCAGGTTAAAAGGACACAAGAAGTACGGCGCAGACGCGATAACCGGGCAGTCAAACAGTGCTTGGAAGACTTGAAGCAGGCGTGTATCAAGGGTGAAAACGTAATGCCTTATTGTATCGCTGCTGTGAAAGAGAGAGCTACCGTTGGAGAAATCTGCGACGTTTACCGCGAGGTGTTCGGCGAGTACCGCGATCCTGGACTGTATTAGAATGGTGCTGAGGGAGGGAATATTTGATGGCAGAGAGAAAACTTCGCGTTATGGTAGCAAAGCCGGGTTTGGATGGACACGACCGCGGGGCTAGAGTTCTGGCAAGGGCGTTCAGGGATGCCGGTTATGAGGTAATATATACCGGTTGTCACCAAACTCCTGAGCAGATCGTAGCCGCAGCTATTCAAGAAGACGTAGATATGGTCGGTTTGAGTTGTCTTTCGGGTGCCCATAATCACTTGTTTCCGGCAGTAGTCAAGGGGCTACGGGAAGCGGGAGTCAATGACATACCGGTAGTCGGTGGCGGTATTATTCCCGACAGAGATTTTCAGTTTTTGAAAGACAACGGTATAATCGAGATATTCACACCAGGGGCGAAACTGGAAGACATCATAAAATGGATTAACGAAAACATCAAACCGAGGGCGTGAAGCTAATGGAAAATGTTCAGAAAGTGCTGGCGGGAGACGTTCGTATCGCCTCCCGCCTGATTCGAAATCTTGAGGACAATATACCAGGGGCCAAGGAGACGGTAAAGAAGGTATTTCCATACACGGGGAAGGCCCACGTGGTAGGGATTACCGGTTCTCCGGGGGCAGGCAAGAGCACGCTGACCGACGGTATCATAGCTTCGGTGCGGAGGAAAGGGAAGACGGTAGGGGTTCTGGCAGTGGACCCGACCAGTCCTTTTACCGGAGGGGCGATTCTGGGGGACAGGTGCCGGATGCAGCGGCACGCCGAGGACCCTGGGGTATTCGTGAGGAGTTTAGCATCGCGGGGAGCGATGGGGGGATTGTCGAAGGCGATAGGGGACAGTATACACGTACTGGATGCGATGGGAAAAGACATGATAATAGTCGAGACAGTAGGAGCGGGGCAGCAGGAAGTAGACATCATCAACCACGCTCACACCGTGATAGTGGTGCTGGTACCGGGGATGGGGGATGCGATACAGGCGATAAAGGCGGGGATAATGGAGATAGCGGACATATTTGTGATAAACAAGGCGGACCGGGAGGGAGCCGGGAAGCTGTATGCTGAAGTGAACATGATGCTAGACATGTCGCCGTCGTTTCCGGGAGGCTGGAGGCCGCCGGTTATAATGACCAAGAACATTTACGACCCGCATCAATTTGCCCAGGACGTAGAGGTACTGGCGGAGAAGATAGAGGAACACTACAAGATGCTGATAGAGAACAACATTTTAGGTGAGCGGCAGAGAAGGAAGGCCTTATACGAGCTTAACGAGGCATTGAGGGGTTATATACTGGAGCCGATTTTAGACAAGCTGGTAAGGACGGGAGAATTCAGCCAGATGGTAGAACAGCTGGTAGCTAAAGAAGCTGACCCGTATACGCTAGCTGAACAGGTGGCCAAAAGGTTTATGAACGGATCCCTAGGCTAAAACGAGAATGATAATTTTAAGAGGGTGGGTTTTACGGTGTTGCCCGGAGTACGAAAGCCGAGTTCTCCGGGCATTTCTATTTTTGGCCACGGACCCGGCACTCAGCTCGAATCTTGATTACCGACTAGCGTTTTGGGACCTACTGTCATGTGACAACTTCGGTCAGCTGAGTGCCGGGCTGATGAACACGGAGGATGTATTATAAACAATACATAACCGGTATCAGAAGAAAAACAAACACCTTTTTGACATTTGCTCGCGCAGTTATGGAGGCCTTTTAGGAAGGAGGCTGCGCTACAAATGCGGGAGGAGTGGGTTATTGTGGATGCGACGAACATTGGCCAGTTCTTGATGGGGGTTAATTATTGGCCTCGGGCTAAAGCGATGTACTGGTGGGAAAGATTTGACTTAGACGAAGTAAAAAAAGATTTCGAGAGGATAGCAGAATATGGCCTGGGCTTGGTGAGGATCTTCTTGGTTTGGGAGGCCTTTCAGCCCACTCCTAAGCAGGTATCTGTAGAGAACCTGAAGAGACTGATAGCTGTGGCTGACTTGGCCAGCGATACTGGAATTTCTTTGATGCCCACGTTATTCTGTGGCCACATGAGCGGGGTAAACTGGTTGCCGGAGTGGGTACTAGACGAGGATTGTATTCGGCAACGGTTTCCCGTATATACTGGAGGAAGATTGCATTTTCGCGGGCTTAAAAACGTTTACACCGATAAGGTTATCAGTAACGCCCAAGAGTTGCTCTGCAGGGAGGTAGCTCGGGCCATGGAGGGGCATCGTGCTCTGTTTGCTTGCGATCTGGGCAATGAGTCTTCTAATTGCTTTGTTCCCCCGGATCGAGAGACAGCGAGATCCTGGTTAGAGACTATGGCTGGAACCTTGAAAGCAAATGGAGGAGGGTGCATGGTTACTTTCGGGATGCATGCTGAGGACCTGGAAGAAGACCGGGCTTTGGGACCCGGCGAAGCTGCGACTGTTTGTGATTTCCTTTCCATGCACGGATACCCCTTTTATCTGAAATGGGTCGATGATCCCCTGGACTACGAGGTACTCCCTTTCCTAGGTGCTGTGACGGAGTGGCTGGGAGAAAAACCCGTGTTGTTTCAAGAGTTCGGTATACCGAGCTATCCGGTGATACCGCCATTCTTGAAAGGTGATGAATCGGATAGACTTCGGGGCCGGCTGTGGGATGAAGAAACAGGGGCAATTTACTACAGGCACGCACTGGAAAGGTTACAACAGGAGGGGATGATAGGGGCTGTGGCTTGGTGCTTCGGAGATTACGTTCCTGGCCTGTGGAATCATCCGCCGTTGCGGGAAAACCCACATGAGAGGTTTTTCGGTCTTTTCAGGTATGACGGGTCAGCTAAACTGGCGGCCGAGGTGGCGCGGGAGTTTGCTGGAAGCAGAAAGGTCAGGACCGTTGCCATGGAGGTGCGTTACAGGCGCCCATGGTTAGATGAGGAGAAACCGGAAGTTTTCTATCTCGATCCACAGGCAAATCTTAAGCGATTGTACAGGAAATACAAGGCTTGGACAGGACTTTCGGCAATTTAGCGATGAACGAGGGGGAACTGGCCATGAAAATTGCTCTGTTATCTCCCATCGCGTGGAGGACTCCTCCACGCCATTATGGACCGTGGGAAAGAGTAGTTTCGCTATTGTGCGAAGGTTTGGTGGAAAAAGGTATCGATGTGACCTTGTTTGCCACTAAGGATTCACAAACACGTGGTAAACTCGACTATATTTGCCCGGCTCCTTATGAGGAAGATAAGAGCATTGAGCCTAAGGTATGGGAATGCCTCCACATAGCTCATCTATTCGAGCAGGCTAATCAATTTGATCTGATACACAACCACTTCGATTTTTTGCCTTTGTCCTACAGCCGGTTGGTTGATACGCCGATAGTGACCACAATCCACGGTTTTTCTTCACCTCGAATCTTACCGGTTTACCAGCAATACGCTGATAGAAGTTATTACGTGTCGATCAGTAACGCGGACCGTCACCCCACTTTGAACTATATTGCCACTGTATACCACGGCATAGATCTCGAATCTTTTACTTTTCAATCGGAACCGGGAAACTATCTACTTTATTTTGGCCGTATTCATCCTGACAAGGGTGCTGCGGAAGCGATTCGGATAGCCAAGACATTCAAGATGAGACTAGTAATGGCTGGAATTATTCAGGATGATCGTTACTTTGAGCAGGAAGTAGCCCCGCATTTGGACGGGGAGTTCATAAATTACGTAGGATCTGTGGGGCCTGGTGACCGCGACCGCCTTTTGGGAGGGGCATATGCCTTGGTTCACCCGATTGCCTTTGCCGAGCCTTTCGGTTTAAGCGTGGTTGAAGCCATGGCCTGCGGTACCCCGGTTGTGGCCTTTGCGCGGGGATCCATGCCAGAGGTTATAAGGGATGGGAATACCGGATTCTTGGTCGAGTCGGTGGAGGAAGCAGTCGAGGCTTTGACGAAGATTCCGGCTATTGAACGCATCGCCTGCCGCCAATGGGTTGAGGAACGTTTCAGCCAAGAGAGGATGGTTAACGATTATCTCAAGGTATACGAAAAGGTGCTTGAGTTGGAAACCGCTAAGAGAAGTCGCGCTCAGAGCGTATGGGGTAAGGAAGAGTTAATATGCGATGAGGGAAACTATCGGATACGGCGGTTGACCATAAAGCCAGGGCAAAATTTAAAGTGGACGTCATCTACTCCGGTAAAACAAGAGTGGATGGTGGTACAAGGCGCAGCCAGTCTAAGTTTGAAAAATCAGAAAGTACTTTTGAAAGAAGGAGAGAGCATCAACCTTTCTCCAGAATTCGAACTCGAGATAGCCAGTACAGGCGTGTGCTCACTAGTGATGATCGTAACGGAGGTCAGGGACACGTAGCCACAGTCGGGAATAGTATTCCGGCATAAACGCCAATTCTAATTTTTCGTCAGCTAGGACTCGCTCGCGTATGAGCTTCGGAATCAGGTCTCCTACCGTGGCCGTAGCTACACATACATAGGTATCGGCGGCGCCATAATACACTAAGATACGGTCGTTTTCATCCAGTACTTCTT
The DNA here is from genome assembly GCF_000092405.1 of Syntrophothermus lipocalidus DSM 12680. NCBI lineage: Bacteria > Bacillati > Bacillota > Clostridia > Eubacteriales > Syntrophomonadaceae > Syntrophothermus > Syntrophothermus lipocalidus. Next base: position 788,543 of record NC_014220.1, read on the forward strand.
TGTCAGTCTCAGGAACTGCACCACAAGTGAATACCACGTTTGGAACCCAACAGTTTCCTACAGTTCCCATTTCGTACCCGGTTTCCGGAGAAAGGATGGGGTTCGGCGATCGATACAGAAGCCGTTCGGGGTTACGAAGATCAACCAGCAGTACGCCCAAGCGATAGACTCGCTTCGGATCGACTCCATGATAAATCATTAACCAACCGAACTTGGTCTTAAGAGGCTGAGTGCCTGCTCCTATTTTGAGTGAGTCCCACATTCTGCCGGAACGGGGTCCGAGAATGATGGAATGTCTATCTTTAGGAATTGGGAACTCTAGTTTGTCAAGGTAAGATACCCAAACACTCGGTTCGATTCGGTGATAAATCACGTATTTACCGTTTATTTTTTCGGGGAAGAGTATCGCATCTTTGTCCCATATGTCTTCAAAAGCAAGACCCAGTCGCTGCCACCTGTCGAAACGCCTGTTTAAAAAATCGCCAACCTGAATAAAAGCTGCCGCTATCTGGGCGATTACACCGTCATAAGCGGTGTACAGCATGAAAATACGGTCGTCTATTATGACTACTCGCGGGTCTTCGCAGCCTTTGTTTTCTTTGCTGTCTTGAGGGGAAAATATAGGATCTGGCAGCCGCTCCAAGACGTTGTAGCCGTCGGTTATGGCTAAACCAATACGGGAAACTTCGTCCTCACCGAAAGCTCGGTAAAGGACGTAGACCCGAGAGCCTATTCGCAGTGCGGCAGCATTGAGGACGTATTTGCTTTCCCAAGGATGGTCTGCTATGGGTTCGAGAATTGGGTTGTCGGGATATCTGACCAAGGGCTGGGCTGGAGGGAACACAGGGGTATCCTGAGCCACGACTACCACGTCTTTTGGACGTATTCCCAAATGAGCGTCCAAGATATTGTTACCTGCTTTCCCTTCTCCTATTAGTTGAACCATGCCTTGCCAGATTTCATCCGAATGGTAACCGAGTTCAGCATATATCTCTTCTAGCAGGTCATGATTGAACCATTTTTCTTCGACGTGATTAGACATCGGGGTAGGGATGCCTCTTCCTCCTTTATAACTATAGCTAGACCAGCTCCAAGCGGAACAGGGGATAAAGGTTCCATCGTCAAGAACCTGGCTTAGCCCGTAGCTGTCTGTCATCAGCCGGAGAACCTGAGCTTCTTCGTAACGGCCGTTTTCGGCTAACCGTTGCGCTAAACTACGGAAGTGCCTAACCAGGGCTCTGTGGTGGAAGTTTTCAAACAGGTTGTTTGCAGTAAATGCCCCTGTTTCGTAGCGGCTTACAAGCGAATTTTTTATCTTTTTCCCAAGGTTCTTTCTTTCTTTGGCATAAAGCTGCCACAAGACCGAGTAATTTTCAGCCATTACCATATATCTTGCTATTGATAGGCAGAACCTGAGTCTAGGATAATCTCCTCCCATACCCCGAATCAGAGGCCGGACAACTATTCGAGTAGTCAATTTATTGAAGTCTGAAAAGCTTCCCAACCTCAGTTTACCGTCTAGAGTTCCAGGCCCGACGACGATAGGGCGGATTTCGACTTCTTCCATATCATCTGGCTTCAAATTGTCCAGGATCCAAAGCAGTGACATATCTGTAAAGTTTCGGGTTTCAAGTAAGTTGGCCAAAGTGACGGCATCTCGGGCGTCTATTCGGTTTAGAAGCTCGCGCGAGCTTTGACAGCTAGCAGGTATCAACAAGTTGCGCGGGGGAAAGCGCAGGAGCGCCTCTCGAAAAAGTCTGGTGCTTATGGAAAACATTTTAGGGTGAGGAAGAAGTTTGAACAGGTGATCTACGACTTCCCGGGTACCCTCTTCAGTGTAAATGTCACCGGGAAACAAAATTCCCATGGTTTTATCGACTTTTTGCACGAAAGATTGGATATAGGCGGCAATTTCTTGAGACGTTGCGTCTTCAGGGGCACCTAAAGATTGATGTACAAAATGATTGAATAGGTCAACGTAGCGCTTTTGTACACGGTTGAACAGAGGTTCGGTAGAAATGACTTTTCCGCCTTTTCCCGGGATTTTCTTAGGCAGGACTATAGGGATTCCGGGTACGAATTCCATATAGTGGGCTGGGACTAAAGGAGGATTGGTTTCCATGGATGCCTTTTTCCACATTTCTATGAACCGGGGGCGAGATCGGTAGAAGGCATTAATGACCGTAGTCTGATCCCAAGGGAAAACATCTGTAACATGGTATCCTGGCGTTTTTTCATGCATGAGATGCTGAAAATAACGGAGATGAGCGAAAAAACTGGCTGCGTAACCGGCAAAAACAGCAGCAAGGGCAGAGAGAATGTCTTCTCTGGAAGTAGGAGGAGAGAACCAGTAGTGGAACAAAAAGTTGTGAACGATTTCAGCCCACATATCATGAGGGAAAACCGGTCTCGAACCGGGGAATGAAGAAAGGTTTTCTAAGTGTTCGTACGCGGCTCTCGGTAGACACGAACGGTAGACAGGTTTATACTGGCTGAAACCTCGCCGGAACAAAAGGAGCATATTTTCGACGTCGAATTCAGGAGGGCATGTTTGGTTCGGCCAGAAGCTGCCTAGAATATCTGGGGTTTTGATGATCAGCTTATCTTTATTTAACCATTGCTCTTCGTCACGCTTGATACATGCAAAGATTGTTGCAGCGACATCCTTGATAAGGTTGTTAGTGGTTTCCAAGGACTCGGTTCGTGGGTTTGAGCTGAGTGCAACTTGACAAATTTGTTTTTTCCAGCAAACAGCTCGGGTTACAAGCCACGGATCGAAGCCGTAGCCATAGCTTATATCTTCCCACAAAGTAGATTGAGCGCAATAATCTTCGACCAAGTCGTGAGATATGGCATAGATCCCACTCAAAGTGTTTTTCAACCTGTAATCGTAGAATGTCTCTACCAAAGGAGTTACAAAGATGTTGTCGGCTAATTCGTAACAGGGGTCTTTACGAAGGGAAGCAATGACCAGGTCATATTCCGAGCGGATAGGGTCAATTATTTGCTTGACCTGTTCTGGCTCGAATTTAGCGAGCTCTTCACAAGAGAGGTAAGAAGAGAACAACAATACATCAGCTTCTATTTCTTTGCCGATTTCTAATACCGTTCTTACCCTGTCCTCACGGTTTGCGTCGTTAGCAAATGGGGCAGAAGTGAGAACAGGGGTATTGATTCGGACTTGTTTCACGGTTTCAACCAAGTCTTTATAGGTTGCAGTTTCAGCGGAGCACACTATCAAGGGACGGATTTGAGACACAGAGGAAAGACCTTTATCTATCGTCTCAAGCGCATGTTTGAATGATGCGGAGTTTCGATACAAGGGAAATCCGACTACCAGGTCGACATTCTCTAGGCTTTGTACCCCAAACATATCCTTTGCTGCGAATTCTTCAAGGACGGATTGGGTGACTGATTTTGGCATCCCGGTATACCTCCTCGGCTAAGTAGATCTGGTAGGGCTATATTAGTGAAGAGTTTTGGGCTCTAGAGTATTGGTAATATATATTATTTTTCCTAGAATGGGTGATGATAATGTTGACAAAACGAGGGTAATTTGTAAATGTGCGTAAAGGCGATTTGGCAAGCTTGGTTCTATGTACTAAAATGTTTAATAAATGTTATTACATGCGGGAGGGAATCATTTGATTTGTCTAATATTGGCAGGGGGAAGAGGAGTCCGGCTGTGGCCGGAAAGTACGGAAGCAAGGCCGAAACAGTTTTGTAAGTTTTTCGGGGACAAGTCGATGCTTGAGCAGACTATCGACAGGACAATGGCGGTTGGTGCTGATACAGTCATGATTGTTACCAGCCAAGATCAAGCTGAAACGGTCGAGCAGGTCGTCAGGTCGGGGAATTACGACGGTGTCGAGGTAATAGGGGAGCCTCAAGGCAAGAACACTGCTCCGGCCGTGGGCTTGGCTATTGCCAGGTACTTTGATTCTCGACCCGAGGATGTAATCGCGGTGTTTCCTTCCGACCATTTTGTTTCCGATGTTGCGGCATTTCGGTGGGTGCTCGACAAGGCCGTAAAAGCGGCGCAGGCGGGGTATTTAGTAACTATCGGTATCAAGCCTTCTTATCCGGAAACAGGTTACGGTTATATACAAGCTGATAGTCACGACATATCAGGGATCGCGGGCGTTTATAGGGTCAAGTCTTTTAAGGAAAAGCCGGATTCGGTGACAGCAGAGCACTACATCAATAGCGGCGGGTATTTCTGGAACGCAGGGATTTTCGTGGGCCGAATCGATGTTTTTGCCCAGGAATTTGCCCGGCATTTGCCGGAGGTTTACCGATTCATTGAAAAGGGGTTTGGGGACTACCTTGCTAGCTATGACTCTTTACCTGAAATCAGTATTGACTATGGTATTGCAGAAAAGAGTGATCGGGTAGCAGTTGTACCTGGTGACTTTGGATGGAGTGACGTTGGGAGCTGGAAAGCCTTGGCGGATTTATTCGAAGGAGATAAAGACGGAAACGTTCTACTAGGACCAGATATAATCGCGGTCAATGCCGGTAATTGCTTAGTCAAACAAAACCATAGGACTGTAGCTTTACTGGGGGTTCGGGATCTGGTGGTTGTGGAAACCCCTGAGGTTGTGATGGTGTGCCACAAAGAAGAGGCCCAGAAAGTGCGGATACTGGTAGACATCTTGTCAGAAATGGGGAAGAATCACCTGCTTTAACTTTGTCCGTCAACGGGCCATGACAACCGCTTTCATTCCATAGTATTGATAACGAAAGATGTCATATGGCCCTCTGTTATGTATCCAACACATGTTCGACATGTACCGTGTGTAGGCTCTCGAATCGCACAAGGCCGACAAGATCTCGCACAAAGGGATTCAAGATACATGCAAGGATTGCCTGAAAGGAGAGGTGACCTGTGAACGGTAATGTATTTAGGCAGTATGACATCAGGGGTATAGTTGATAAAGAGCTGACCGATGAATTGGTAATCGGTATCAGCCGGGCCTTTGCGGTATGTGCGGACCGCCGGGGGTTTAAAGAGGTTTTGGTTGGGCGAGATAATCGCAAATCCTCACCCCGTTACCGTGATCTAGTGGTCGAAGCTTTGCAGGCTTCCGGTTGTCGGGTTGTGGATATCGGTACGGTGGTGACGCCCATGTTTTACTTTGCTGCCCGCTACTTGGGAATTAAGGCAGGATTAATGATCACTGCCAGTCACAATCCGGGAGACTACAACGGGTTCAAAGTGTTGTTAGGTGAGACTACCATCTATGGTGAAGAAATACAGGAGCTGCGCCGGATGGTGGAAAGGGGAGAGTCGATTACGGAACCGGGTGGGCGGCTGGAGATAGCAGATATTACTAAGGCTTATATCGATATGATAAAAGACAAGGTGAAATTAGGGCCGAGGAAACTTAGTGTTGTTGTGGATTGTGGGAATGGTACCGCTTCTTTCTTCGCGCCGCGCGTTTTTCGAGAGTTGGGCTGTAACGTGTATGAACTTTACTGCGAATCGGATCCTGAGTTTCCGAACCATCATCCTGATCCGGTGAAGCCAGAGAACTGCCAGGACCTTATCCAAAAGGTTCAGGAGATAGAGGCCGATCTCGGGCTGGGGTTTGACGGAGACGGGGATCGGTTGGGTGTTGTTGACCGCGAAGGTAACATTATCTGGGGAGATATGTTGATGATACTTTTCTGGCGGGAAATATTGCCGAAGTATCCTGGATGTTACTGCATTGTGGAGGTCAAGTGCTCGCAAAGCCTTATCGATGAAATCAAGAGGTTGGGAGGCCGGCCCCTTATCTACAAAACGGGACATTCATTGATTAAGGCCAAGATGAAAGAGATAGGAGCCGTGTTCACGGGCGAGATGTCTGGGCACATGTTTTTCGCTGACGAGTATTACGGTTACGACGATGCTTTATATGCAGCAGCTCGGTTGCTTCGGATACTTTCTAACAGCAATCAGACCATAACCGAAATGCTCGCAGATGTTCCCAAGTACTATGCCACACCGGAAATCAGGGTGCACAGCAGCGATGAGGAAAAATTCAGAATCGTTAATGAAGTACTGGAACACTTCAAGAAGAAGTACGAGGTCATAGACGTAGATGGGGCACGGATACTGTTCCCGGACGGTTGGGGATTGGTACGAGCTTCGAATACCGGGCCTGAATTGATACTGAGGTGTGAAGGAAGCACGCCAAGAGCTTTGGAGAACATCAAGGAAGAGCTATTCGGTTACCTTAAGAATCTGGGACTAGAGGTCGATGTTGGCGGTTTAACTAGCTAGAAAAAGTTTTGGACGTTTAGTCTTGCTGTTGCTTGTAAGGAACTGCGGGGTGTGGTAACATAAAACTTAATAATTGGAACTGGTTTTGGTCAGGCGTTCGAAGCCGGGCCCTAGCGGGCAGCGGTTGTGAAATCCGCGGGACTTCATCGTAAAAGGTGGGGTCCCGTTTTTTGATATACAGGGGGTTGTGGATGATGGAAAAGAGAGTCAAGGCGGCTTTGGTTTCGGTTATCAGTAACACATTCTTGGTTACAGCTAAACTCGTAGTTGGTTTTCTGATAGGCTCGGTGAGTGTGATTTCTGAGGGCATTCATTCGGCTAATGATCTTTTGGCATCATTTATAGCTCTATTCGCGGTGAAGTCAGCCTCAAAGCCGCCTGACGAGAAGCACAATTTCGGCCACGGCAAGATCGAGAACATCTCCGGTACGATCGAGGGTCTACTTATATTTATAGCTGCTTGTTTGATAATCAAGGAGGCAATCGAAAAAATTTTGCATGGCGGTGAACCCTTGGCCCTGGGGTGGGGAATCGGGGTTATGGGGCTTTCCGCCCTGGTAAATTTGTTGGTTTCTTCTTATTTGATGCGGGTAGCAAAAGCTACTCATTCCATAGCTTTAGAGGCGGACGCCATTCATCTCCGAACCGATGTCTACACCTCAGCTGGGGTTTTTGCGGGCTTGTTATTGATACACTTCACAGGATGGACAATGCTTGACCCGATTGCTGCCATTCTCGTTGCTATGTTAATTATCAGGGCCGCTTTTGAACTGACGTCCAAAGCGTTTGTACCTTTGATCGACACGGCTCTCTCGGAAGACGAAGTCAGTGAGATAAAGGCGATTATTGAAAACTACAGCGACAAGTTTGTGGAATACCACGATTTACGTACAAGGAGGTCCGGACGCGAAAAGCATATTGATTTTCATCTGGTAGCTCACTCCGATTCGAGCATCCAAGAGGTTCACGACCTTTGCGACTCGATAGAGGATCACATTATGAGGGAGATACCCCACTCGCATGTGTTGATTCACTGTGAGCCTGTGTGCTGTTGTGAAGGCGAGGAAGCTTGCCAAGCTGCAGATTTAACCAGAAGTCATGCCTAATAAAGCGGAGATGAATTTTACTTTGCAATTTGATATGGTTGTTTGTGCCAACCCGGGTATATCCCGGGTTTCTAATTTCTGCATGGCGGGCCACCTGTAAACATAGTAGAATTTCAATTAGTACTACCCTGGGGACAGGCTTGGGACTGAGCGAGGTAAGTCATGAGAAAGTTTCCGATTTGGACAGTGAAAACGGCAGAAAACCGAGTGATAAGGGAAATACAAGAAAGTTTGGGGATATCTGAGGTTTTGGCGCGTTTGCTTTACTTGCGTGGGATTAGAACGCGTGAAGAAGCGCGCCTGTTTATTGATGGTGGTTTGGACGATTTATGTGATCCGTTTTTGTTGCCCGATTTAGCCGCTGCGGTAAATCGGTTGGAAAAGGCACGCCAATACCGCGAAAAGGTACTCATTTACGGTGATTACGATGTTGACGGAATCTGCAGTGTGGTGATGCTGAAAGAGTTCCTAGATTATCTGGGAGTGGAAAACAGCTATTACATCCCGAATCGTTTCTCCGAGGGTTACGGTCTCAATGAGGAAGCGGTTAAGGAAGCCGTGCAAAAGCAATACCAACTACTGGTAACCGTTGATTGCGGGATTTCTTCCTGCCGGGAAATCGAATTAGCCGCTGGTTTGGGACTTGATGTAGTGGTTACCGACCATCATCAGCCGCCGGAGCAATTGCCGCCAGCTGTGGCCATAGTTAATCCCAAGCTTGTTCAAGAACCGGGCCTACAGGAACTGGCCGGGGCTGGAGTCGTGTTTAAGCTAGTCACTGCTTGGGCTGATATAGCTGCGCCCGAGTACGATAAGACTAAGTGGCTGGACCTGGTTTGCTTGGCTACCGTTGCCGACATAGTCGCTCTGCTGGGTGAAAACAGGTTGCTGGTTAAGGCTGGATTGGAGTTCGTCGCAAAAACGGAACGACCCGGACTCAGGGCTCTTTTGGATGAGAGCGGGTTGAACGGTAAGAGTCTTAAGGCCTGGCACATTGGGTATGTGGTGGCGCCGAGGCTTAATGCTGCTGGCAGGATAGGAGATGCAGATGTTGCAGTAGAATTACTTCTTACTCAAGACCCCGGGAAAGGGCTGGATCTCGCCAGGTTTCTGATTCAACAAAACCGTCAACGACAGGAGGTTGAAGCCCAAATACTACAGCAGGCCACTAAAGAAGTAGCAGACAGCGCAGATATTGAAGCGCAGAGGGTACTTGTAGTGGCCGGAGATGGCTGGCATCAAGGAGTAATAGGGATTGTAGCTTCGCGGCTGACAGAACAGTTCGGACGTCCTACCATATTGATCTCCTGGGACGAGGACTACGGGAAAGGATCGGGACGGAGTGTTGATGGCTTTGATCTTTATCAGGCTCTGTGTCAGTGCTCTCATATTTTGAACCGGTTCGGGGGGCACCGCTATGCGGCTGGATTAATTTTGGAAAGGGCTCGTTTCCACGAATTTCGTGAAGAAATCAATAGAGTAGCGGCTTCGATGACCGGGAGTGCAGGGTTAGTGCAGAGGTTGGAGATTGATTGTGAAGTAGCCCTAGATGACATAGACTGTCAACTCTTAAATGAACTGGCGATGTTAGAACCTTTTGGAGAGGGAAACCCAGTACCCAACTTGCTTTTGCGCCGGTCCCACTTATCCGATCTGATGTGGGTGGGAAAGAACTCGGAACACGCGAAGTTTTGGGTCGACAATGGCAAAAGGAAAATAGAGGCCATCGCTTTCAACGCCAAAATTGAAAAAGAGGTGGATTATTCGAGTTTTTTGGTTGACCTTGTATTCCAACCGGAGCTTGATGTTTATAATGGAGATACGAGGCTTGTACTTAAGGTCAGGGATATGAAGCCTAGTTGGGCAGCCGATGATTCACAGGCCCGGGCCCCTGCCGTAGGAGTGTCACCGCCGCCACCTGTTCTGCTATCGCTGGGACAAAAGGTTGAAAATGAACTCAGATGCGGTAGACCGGTAGTGTTGGTTTACCCCACTTTGCGGTGTTTGGACAGGCATCTTTTATCTATGCAAAGTTTCTTGTCACGTCGAGCTTTAGCTATACTTAGTGGGAGACAGTCCCGGGAGATGAGAAATAACGTAATACGGATGCTGTTAGCGGGCGAGAACCGCTTGTTTTTGACAACCGAGGTACTTTTTAAATACTATATAGAAAACTATGTTCTTCCTGAGCGGTTGCAATTACTGTGCTTTGTCATGCCGGAGGGGCAAGCCACTGACTTAGCAAATTTTGGACGGAATCACCTCGAAGTGACGATCTGTTTGCCTGATTCTCGTGATTTCGACCATGCGGTGCAGGTGGTAGAACCGGCAAAAAGGTTAAAAAGGGCGTTCATTTATGCCAACCGTGCGGTTACGGTTCACCGTCTTTGTGGTGAACGGGTGGGTTTGATATCAGAAGCGGGAATAGATGATATAGAGAAGCGTTGGCAGGCTAGGGATAGGTTTCGTCAGGGGTTAGGAAATGGTCTGGTTTCCGACGGTAAGTTTGGATTGGCGTTACCGTTTTTGTCGGAAGTAAAAGAGGTGTTGTTTGCCGATTCTCCCTTTGGGCTGAGCGAAGCGCTGGGTTTTATGAGTCAGGCCAGTCGTCCGGAAGAAGGGTTGTTTTTCTGCTTTACGGAAGAGGATTTGGCTTCAAACCGGCGTTATTTGGAACGGATTTTCCCTGGTCCAGATTCAGTTAATTCTTTTCTGGGGTATGTCAAAGAACTGGATAGGACCGAGGTAGCCATTGATCAGAAAATGATGTTAGAACTGAACGAGTACATGGGAAGGAAGCTAGAAACAACGGAGTTGAAGGCGGTTCTGCAAATTCTCCGTGAGTTGGACGTATGCCGCACCATTATGAATAATGGGAGGGTTCAAATAGTTTTCATGGACGACGGAAGTGGTAAAGCGAATATTACCGAATCCTTATACTTTCTCGAGGGGTACGCGACCCGAAAGAGTTTTCTCCGATGGTGCGAGGTGTGTCGAAGGGCGCGGGTGGTGATTTGATGGAACTTGCCCAGCTTATCAACAGAATCGAGAAATACCATTCACCGGAGGATATAACCGAAATCGAAAGGGCGTATGCTTTCGCAGAGAAGGCCCATGCTGGCCAGACCAGGATTTCTGGGGAGCCCTATGTGTGCCATCCTTTGGCGGTTGCCATAATCCTCGCCGAATTGGAATTGGATGCAGCTACTTTGATAGCTGCTCTTTTGCATGATGTGGTTGAAGATACAGAGGTCACCCTGGAAGAAGTCAAGCTTCAGTTTGGGGAAGAGGTGGCTCTGCTCGTAGATGGGGTTACCAAGCTGGGCAAGCTGGAGTTTATGTCTAAAGAAGAGGCCCAGGCCGAGAACCTGCGCAAGATGTTCCTGGCGATGGCCAAGGATATTCGAGTGCTTATTATAAAGCTGGCTGACCGCTTGCACAACATGAGAACCCTAGTTTATCAACCTGAGCGAAAACAGGTAGAGATCGCTGAAGAGACTTTGGAAATATTTGTTCCTTTGGCTCACAGATTGGGTATATTCCGTTTCAAATGGGAGTTGGAGGATTTATCTTTTCTATACTTGGAACCTGATACCTATTATGAGCTAGCCCGGCGGCTAAAAGCAAAACGCAAAGAGAGAGAGGAATACGTACACGAGCTGATAGCGCGAATAAGGGCAGAGTTGCAGAAGATAGGAATAGAAGCTGATATTGCCGGGCGTCCTAAAAACCTTTACAGCATTTATACCAAGATGCTCAAACAAGGAAAGGACCTGGATGAGATCTACGACAAGATCGCCATTCGGGTGCTGGTGGATACGGTCCGTGACTGCTACGGGGTTCTTGGGATAATCCATACCTTGTGGAAACCACTGCCGGGGAGATTCAAAGACTACATCGCTATGCCCAAACCTAACATGTATCAATCCTTGCACACCACCCTGATCGGGCGTGGGGGCGAACCGTTCGAAGTGCAGATAAGGACCTGGGAGATGCACCGGACGGCTGAGTACGGGATAGCAGCGCACTGGAGGTACAAAGAAGGGAAAACCAAAACCAGCGACCTCGACGAAAAGCTGGCTTGGTTGAGGCAGATGTTGGAATGGCAACAAGAGGTCAAGGATACCCGCGAGTTTATGGAATCTCTGCGCATAGACTTGTTTGCAGACACGGTGTTCGTCTTCACGCCCAAGGGCGATGTTGTAGAACTTCCTCGAGGGTCCTGCCCTGTAGATTTTGCTTACCGGGTACACACTGAAGTCGGGCACCGATGTGTAGGAGCTAAGGTTAACGGCCGTATTGTGCCTCTTGATCACCAGCTAAACAACGGTGATATCGTACAGATAATAACTTCGAAACAGTCAACTGGTCCGAGTCGGGACTGGCTGAATTTTGTGAAGACTTCTCAGGCCAAGAGCAGGATTAAGCAGTGGTTCAAAAAGGAGAAGCGAGAAGAGAATATTATAAGAGGCCGAGACCTGTTAGAGAGCGAACTCCAGAAAAACAACCTAGATCCTAAAGAGTTCTTAAAAGAAGAACGCCTGCAGAAGATAGGGCAGAAGTTCAGTCTCAACAAAGTAGAAGATTTGTTCGCTGCTCTGGGCGATGGAGCCCTGACGGCCAATCAGATCATCGGCAAAATGAAGGAGGAATTTTTCAAGCAGAAGCAGTTGGATGATCTTCTTGCTCGTAGCTTGAAGAAGCCCAAAACTGTGGGCAAGGTGGAAACGGGAGTCGGGGTCAGTATCAAAGGCATCAGGAACGTGGAGGCAAGACTTGCTCACTGTTGTAACCCGCTGCCGGGGGATGAGATCATAGGTTACATTACTCGGGGGAAAGGGGTGTCTGTTCATCGGGTGGATTGTCCTAACATCCACGCTCATCTGCGCGACCATAAAGAGGCAGAAAGACTGGTCGAAGTAGAATGGGACTCCAGCAACCAGGCTATTTATACCGTAGAAATCGAAATAACCGCTTTCGACCGCTCGCGTCTTACCATGGATGTCATGGCCGTGGTAGCAGAAGCTAAGATACCAATTAACTCAGTGTTTTCGCGAGCGGACCGAAAGAGTAAAATGGCGACCATAAACTTGAAATTGGAGATAAAAGACCCGAGTCATCTCTATGCGATAATGCAACGGATTGCCAAGGTTAAAGATGTTATGGAGGTTAAGAGAGTTGTTCATTCGTAGATATTCAATTCGGTGCGAGAAATATTACGCACCAAGCAACAAAGGATTCGGCCAAGACTCGCCTGAGACACGGGAGAGTGATTGATGTGCGGGCCGTAGTACAGAGAGTGGTCAAAGGAAGGGTTCTGGTAGAAGACAGAGAAGTGGGGCGCATCGGTCACGGACTTGTGGTGCTGCTCGGGGTCAAAAAGGAAGATAGCGAAGCAGATGCCAGGTATTTGGCGGACAAGGTCTGCAACCTGCGAGTGTTCGAGGATGATGCGGGTAAGATGAACAGGTCTTTGCTGGATATAGGCGGGTCCGTGCTGGTGGTGTCTCAGTTTACGCTCTTAGGTGACGCGCGCAAAGGAAGGAGGCCGAGTTTTAGCGAGGCCGCTGATCCCGTCCGAGCAATTCCACTAATAGACGCTTTTGTATCTGAGGTCAAGAACAGAGGGGTCGAGGTATCAACCGGTGAATTCGGTGAACATATGATGGTTGAGATTCACAATGATGGCCCCTGTACCATATTACTTGACAGCGAAAGAGTATTCTGAGGAGGGATTGGGTTGATTCTGAAGTGGCTAGAAGTAGGTTCGATCGGAGCAAACTGTTACATTATTGGCTGTGAAGAGACTCGGGAGGGGGCTGTCATAGACCCAGGGGGGAATGGCCCTTCGATTGTACAGGTTATTGAAAGCCTTAAACTGAAAATAAAATATATAATCAATACCCATGGGCATATTGATCATATTGGGGCTAACCGTCAGGTCAAAGAAGCTACCGGGGCAGAAATCCTGATTCATGAAGAAGATGCGGGTATGCTGACTAATCCGGTTTCCAATTTTTCAATGTTTATGGGCAGAAACATAACCAGTCCTCCAGCCGATAGGTTTATAAAGGACGGTGACATAATTAAGATCGGAAACACGATAGAACTTGAAGTCATCCACACTCCAGGACATACTCGGGGCGGCGTCTGCCTTAAAACCGGTGACATCATTTTTGCTGGAGACACGTTGTTCGCTGGCTCGATTGGCAGGACCGACTTCCCCGGGGGGTCTTTCAAGACTTTGATCGAGTCCATAAACAACAAGATAATGTGTTACGAGGACCACGTGAAGGTTTATCCGGGGCACGGACCGGCCACGACGGTAGGATTTGAACGCAAGCACAACCCGTTTTTGTGATATTGTTTCAAATCTTTCACGAAGTTCTTTACAAGAGGATGCTTTGCATGGTATGATTCATTCAAAGTAATCTAATACCGGAAAAGTGATGATGAAGGAAAGTAGCTCCACGGAATCCTACAGGGAGGAGATGCCGTGACTGGAAGCATCTCTAGGAGGAAAGGGAGTGAAGTTCCCTTCTGAACTCCCGGCTGAAACCGCCAAGCGGCAAGTAGGTCGAGGCGGAGACTTCCACCGTTAAAAGGAAGGGGATATCGGATGGCAGATCCCGTATCCTGCAAAGAGCGGACCGAGTTCAATTTGGGTGGTACCGCGGAAAGTAAGCTTTCCGTCCCATGGGCGGAAGGCTTTTTTGATTGCAAGGGTAACCGGGGCTACATCATCCCGTATCCTGGCGAGCGGGCTTGATCCAGGCCAAGTAGGGTGGTACCGCGGGAGGAAAGAAAACCTCTCGTCCCTTTCGAGGACGAGAGGTTTTTATATTTCTTACGAAAGGTTCGAAGGAGGTGATGAAAGATGGAGGTTGACTTTGATTTTTGGAGTTTTGAAACCGAATGGTTTACCACTTACTTGTGAAGGAGGATTATTATGGAGAGCAAGAGTCAACGCACATGCGGTGAACTCAAAGTCATGAAAAATTCTGAAACGCGTCATCCCCTAGTCCGCGTTAAAGACTGCGTTGTAGGAGGCCATGATGTGACAGTTATCGCCGGCCCCTGCGCGGTGGAGGACGAAGAAACCTTATGGGCGACTGCAGTACAGGTCAAGAAAGCGGGGGCCCATATTCTGCGGGGCGGGGCTTACAAGCCCAGAACCTCGCCTTACAGTTTCCAGGGCTTAGGTAAAACGGGACTGAGAATCTTGGCTTCAGTGGGTCAGGCTTTGGGAATGCCGGTCGTAACCGAGGTAATGGATACAGCTGACATAGAAGAGGTTGCCGCTTATGCCGATGTATTGCAAATCGGAGCCCGTAACATGCATAACTACGGGTTACTGAAAAGACTGGGAAAGGTTGAAAAACCGGTTATACTGAAGAGGGGTCTGTCTGCGACCATTGAAGAGTGGCTGATGGCAGCCGAGTACGTGGTATCCGGGGGCAATGACCAGGTCATACTGTGTGAAAGGGGAATAAGGACTTATGAACCCTGGACGCGGAACACGCTGGACCTCTCCGCTGTGGCCTTGGTTAAGACTCTTACCCATCTTCCTGTAATCGTTGATCCAAGCCACGCTACTGGTAAAGCCGATCTTGTCGGTCCCATGGCGAGAGCTGCGGTTGCTGCCGGTGCTGACGGTTTGATGATCGAGGTCCATATTGATCCGTCCAAGGCCTTATCTGACGGAGAGCAGTCTTTAACCCCAGGCCAGTTCGCGCAGTTGATGCAAGACATAAGAGCGTTAACCTCCATTCGGCAAAGGCGGGTGTCGTGAAATGAAACCTGTTTATGCCGTACTGGGTTCCCGCTGTACATTTACCGTGGAAGCGGCCCGCTGTTACTGGGGAGATGGTGTAGATCTGCTAGGCTTAAAGTCTATCCCAGAAGTCTTCGAGTCTGTCGTGCAAAGCGGTGTTAGTGGGGGCATGGTCCCGGTTGAAAACTCGATCGCCGGGCGAATCCCCGAAACCGAAGCTGGGCTCAGAGAGTTTCCAGTAGTCGTGGCTGGTGAGATTTGCCTCACAATACAACACTGTTTGCTTTCGACCAAACCCTTAGCCATTGACCGGGTTAATCTGGTCTTCAGCCAGGCCCAGGTGTTTGCCCAGTGCCGGCGGTTTTTACGCGAACACCTGCCATGGGTAACGCTGGTAGCGGTTGCCAACACCGAATTGGCAATCCAGATGGCCCGGCACGCAGGTGAAAACTCCGCGGCCGTAGGGTCGGCATTAGCAGCTGATATCTACGGTATGCACGTCATAGCCAAGGGGATTCAGGACAGTGATTCCAATGTTACCCGCTTTGTCCATATCAAGCCACGAGAGCCGCAATAGGGGAGAAGAGTTAGGCCACTCAGGAAAGTACGAGGTAGGGGTAAATATCTTAATGTTTTAGTGTGAATCAGGTACAATCAGAACACATTCTGGCAATGGGGGAAACACTAGATGAAACTGTTGCTACAAACTGATCCTCCAACCATGACAGCCTGGCTCCACGATGTGGTGAGATTGTACTACCCTGGGTGGAAAATTGAAGTTGAGGACTCGGGACAGGCTGAAGGGCGGATGAGAATCGTTCGCAGCCAGTCAAAGGGAAAGGTGGAAGTCGCCCTTACAGTAGAGGACAGGAATGGCACCATCCGGGAGAGAATAATGCTTGAGGCCGGCGACGAGAAAAACAGTGAAGACGTAGAGAAGGAAGTCCGGCGTCAAATACGGCTCATAACGTACCGGCTTCTGGCCCGGCATACGGGAAAGGAAGGCAATCCCTATGGTATCCTCACCGGAGTGCGCCCGACCAAGCTTGTTCAGCGCTGGCTGGATGAAGACCTCCCGACAGAACAGGTAGAAACTAGGCTAGAAAATCAATATGCCATCAGACGGGACAAAGCGAAGTTGTTGACTGAGATTGCGTTGCGAGAAAGGCCCTACCTCATGGATAACGATGCTGCTTCCCGCTATCTCAGCGTCTACGTTGGGATCCCGTTCTGCCCGAGCCGCTGTCATTACTGTTCGTTTCTAGGTGCAACGGTGACCGACTATTCTCGCCAGGTAACACCGTTTATGGAGGCATTAGGCCGGGAGGTGGAGGTGTTCGGTCAGGTAACCAAGGATTTGGGATTTAAGGTCCAGTCCATCTATGTGGGTGGGGGAACTCCTACAGTACTGGCCTGTAACGACCTTGAAGTGTTGCTGGAATGGCTTAACCGTTATTTTGTTTCGGCCGCCACCAGGGAGATCACAGTAGAGGCCGGCCGTCCCGACACCTTGACTGCAGAAAAGTTGAGACTGTTACGAGAAGCTGGAGTGACTCGAATCTCTATTAATCCGCAAACTATGAACGACGCGACACTGAGGGCCATTGGGAGAAGCCATTCGGTAGAAGAGGTGGTACGTGCTTTCGAACTAGCACGGCACGAGGGTCTTAGACAAATAAATATGGATCTAATAGTTGGGCTTCCGGGTGAAGGGATGAAAGAGTACACGAACACAGCAGATCGGATTCTGCAACTAAAGCCGGAAAACGTGACTGTTCATGTTCTGGCGGTGAAACGAGGCTCAGTCTTGGCTGAAACCGAGCGCGGGGTAGGTGCCAGGGAGCAAATCGAGCAAGTCGAGAGAGGGATCGAAATGTTTCGGAACCGTCTTACCGGCACCGGCTACGAACCCTACTACCTTTACCGCCAGCGTTATATGGCTGCCAACATGGAGAACCTGGGCTATTCTTTACCGGGCTGCTATTGCCTGTACAACATCCTGATGATTGAGGAGAGGCAGACTATTCTGGGATTAGGCGCCGGTACTGCTAGTAAATTCGTGAATCCCGGCAGTTGGACCTTGACCTCCTTATATAGCCCCAAGAACCCGTTAAGTTACGTAGAGTCTTTGTCACGCTTGATCCGCAACAAAGTTGACAAGCTAGGGGCCTTGACCTAGAATAGGTTTTAGATTTTTAGGGGATTTTTCCCTTCGGTGGTGGCAAAGATGAGCATTACCGGGCCGCGAGGCACCTACGACATTTTACCTGATGAGTCCAGGAAATGGCAGTGGTTGGAGGGACTTTTGCGCGAAACCGCTGAGTTATACGGGTTTCGGGAGATCAGGACTCCGGTTTTTGAGCATACGGAGCTCTTCCAGCGGGGAGTTGGCGAAACCACAGACATAGTGCAAAAAGAGATGTACACTTTTGCCGATAAAGCGCGCAGGAGCTTGACTCTCCGGCCGGAGGGCACGGCTTCTTGTGCTCGGGCATTTATTCAGCATCAGATATATAACCAGCCCCAACCTGTCAAGTGGTATTACCTAGGGCCAATGTTCCGTTATGACCGGCCGCAAGCTGGGCGCTACAGACAGTTTCACCAATTCGGGGCTGAGGTTTTTGGTAGCAACAATCCGTTTGTAGATGCCGAGCTTATAGTCATGATGGTGGATATGGTTTTTAAGGCTGGCCTGCCGCAATACGATCTGCGTCTCAATTCGGTTGGGTGTGAAACCTGTCGTCCTTCATATCGTCAGGCTTTGGTCAGTTTTTTGCAACCTATTAAAAAAGAGTTGTGTCAAGATTGCCGTAAGCGGATTGAGCTTAACCCTCTGCGGGTGTTAGACTGCAAGAACCAGGGTTGCCGCGAGGCAGTTACCGGTCTTCCCAGGGTTGCTGACTACTGGTGTAATGATTGTCGCCAGCACTTTACAGCCGTAACTCAGAGTTTAGACCGATACGAGGTATCGTACACTGTTGACGACCGGTTGGTGAGGGGATTGGATTATTACACCAACACCGCTTTCGAGCTGCTGGTGCCGGGAATAGGTGCTCAGAACGCGATTGGCGGAGGAGGCAGGTATAACCACCTGGTGAGGGAGGTTGGAGGGCCGGACGTTCCCGGTATAGGTTTTGCCATTGGTCTGGAACGGTTGTTATCGGGCGTAGAGGAAGCCGGCGCATTACCTGTGTTTTCACCGGACATAGAGGTTTATATAGCCGTGACCGGGCGTGAGTACGAAGCTTCAGCTGACCAAGCTTTGAGAGAACTGCGAAGAGCCGGGCTTAAGGCTGATCGGGACTATATGGGGCGGAGTTTAAAGGCCCAGATGAGGCAAGCTGACCGTCTGCAGGTCCCGGTCGTGGTGCTTATCGGAGAGGACGAAGCCACCAGAGGGACGTATACCATACGCCGCATGCAAACAAAAGAGCAGTATGAAATAGGGCAAGCAGACTTGATCGACGAAGTCAGGAAAATACTCGTTAAATAGCAGGGAGGAAACAAAGGTGTTGAAAAGAACCCACAGTGCCAGGGAAATCGCGCCGCTTCTGGTGGGGCAAAGGGTGGTTCTGAACGGATGGATCGACACGCGACGGGATCACGGGGGCTTGATTTTCGTTGATTTGCGGGACCGTTCCGGGATAGTACAGTTGGTTTTTAGCCCCGACGTGGACGAGAAAGCGTTTCGCTTGGCAGAAGAGATGCGTTCCGAACACGTGATTGGCGCCGAGGGTGTTGTGAGGATGAGGCCCGAAGGCACGGAGAACCTTAATCTCGAAACGGGGACGGTCGAGGTCTATGTCGATAAGGCCGAGATATTTAGCCGGGCTAAGACACCGCCGTTTTACATCGAAGACGGCATCGAAGTGGATGAACACCTGCGGCTGCGATACCGGTATTTAGACCTGCGCCGGCCTGAAATGAAAAACAACTTGGTGTTTCGGCACCGGGTTATAAAGGCCATGCGGGATTTCCTCGACAAGAGAGGCTTCCTAGAAATTGAGACTCCGATTCTTACTAAAAGCACGCCCGAGGGGGCTAGAGATTATTTGGTGCCGAGCCGGGTACATCCTGGGGAATTCTTTGCTTTGCCGCAATCTCCGCAGTTGTTCAAGCAGATATTGATGGTAGCAGGTATGGAAAAATACTTTCAGGTAGCCAGGTGTTTTCGAGACGAGGACTTGCGGGCTGACCGCCAGCCTGAATTTACCCAGCTGGACATCGAAACATCCTTCGTGGAAGAAGAGGACATTTTTGAACTGGTAGAATCGATGCTCTCAGAAGTAATCGAGGAGGTCATGGGAAGGCGCGTCGATACTCCTTTTCTACGCTTGACTTACCAGGAAGCTATGACCAGGTACGGTACCGACAAACCGGATTTGCGTTTCGGCCTGGAAATAACTGACGTAACTGAGATTGTTCGGGGCGTAGATTTCAAGGTCTTTAGTACTGCCATTGCCTCAGGTGGGGTAGTCAGGGCTTTAAACGCCAAGACTTGCGGTTCCTTTTCTCGTAAGGAAATAGATGACCTTACTGCGCTTGCTCTTAAGCTGGGGGCTAAAGGGCTGGCCTGGATAAACGTCACGACGGATGGACTCAAGTCCCCGATAACCAAGTTTATAAGCGAAGAAATCATGGAAAAGATGTTGGCGGCTTTAAAGGCAGAACCGGGGGACCTGATTTTGTTCGGGGCTGACCAGGAAGAGGTCGTTTGCCGGGTGCTGGGAAATTTACGTCTAGAACTGGGCAAAAAACTCAAGCTTGCTCGAGAAGAAGATCTTAGTTTTGTCTGGATTACCGACTTTCCGCTGCTTGAGTACGACGATGAAGAAAAGAGGTATGTGGCCGTCCACCATCCTTTTACTGCTCCTCGGATTGAGGATATTCCCCGGTTGGAACAGGAGCCCTTGCGGGTTAGGTCACGTGCCTATGACCTGGTCTTGAACGGGACCGAGGTGGGCGGCGGCAGTATCCGCATTCACCAAAGGGAGTTACAGGAGAGAATGTTTTCCCTGCTAGGAATGAGCCAGGATGAAGCAAAACAGAAGTTCGGCTTTCTGCTAGAAGCCTTTGAATACGGCACTCCTCCTCACGGAGGAATCGCTTTCGGTGTAGACCGCCTGCTTATGTTGCTGTCAGGCCGAGAAAGCATCCGAGACGTGATAGCGTTCCCCAAAACTCAGAGCGCGGTTTGTCCCATGACCGGGGCACCTTCCGAGGTTTCGGAGCGGCAGTTGAAAGAGCTGGGGATCAGGGTGAGGAGCAAACAAAAGACAGCAGAGTAAAAGCTTAGCGACAGTAGATTTCTTGAAAAGCACCGCTGGCTGTGATATGATGTACATGAAAACAGAACAGTAACGTTGAAAAACTTTTAGACCCTGCTGTGTTCGTGATAAACCGGTTAATTTTGGCCCAACACCAAAATATAGGGAGCCTGGACTCTGGGTGTGGCTTGCAGGCCCTCGATGGGAGGGAAGCATAAAGCATCCAGGAGGGCACCCACCTGCGTGGGACGCAGGTTCAAAATAACCGGTTACACACGACTCGGTGGGGCTTTTTGTTTTGCTGGAGGTAGAAAAAAGAGTATGGAAGACAGTCTGGCGCGAACCAGGATGCTGATAGGAGAGGATGGAATAAGAACACTTGCAGGGGCAAGTGTGGCCGTAATTGGACTCGGGGGAGTCGGTTCCTTTGCCGCTGAAGCTTTAGCCCGTTGCGGGATCGGGAATCTAACTTTGATTGACAAAGATACGGTGGTTGCTTCCAATCTCAACCGACAGTTGGTGGCTTTGCACTCGACCCTTGGACGGTTAAAAGTGGAGGTTATGAAGGAGCGTATTCACGATCTGAACCCGACAATCTACGTCCAGGTTTTTCCGGTACGGTATACGGAAGAAACTAGCCATGCCATAAACCTGGAACAGTATGACTACGTGGTGGATGCCATCGATTCGGTTCAGGATAAAATATTGTTGCTAAAGACTTGTTATCAAAAGAGGATCCGGATTATATCGTGTATGGGGACCGGTTGGAGGCTTGACCCGACTTTGCTAAGGGTAGCGGATATCAAAGAAACCAGCTTATGCCCGTTGGCGAGGAGGGTCCGTCGCGGGCTCCGGGCGGTAGGAATAGAATCTGGCATCAAAGTGGTGTATTCGCTAGAGAAGCCTTGTTTAGACCAGGTAGTTACAAGAGAAGTGGGCAGTATGGTACTGGTTCCGTCGGTTGCCGGGTTAATGATGGCGGCCGAGGTCGTTAAGGATATCTTGCAGACCGAAGGTGGTATCTGTGCAGGTGACATATAAGGTGATAGGCGAGTTGAAGAAAAAGGTGGTGCCAGATAGCGGGGATATAAACCTGCCGGCGGGGGCAACGGTCGGTCAGCTGGTTGCCGGCCTGGGATTGCCGGATGACTTGCACTTGGTAGCAGTGGTAGACGGCCGCAGGTATAAACAGTCTGATGTTTTGCAGGATGGACAAGAGGTTGTACTGGTGCTCCCTTCAGTGGGCGGGTAAGAAGAAAACTAGATGGAAAATCCTTTGGTAAAACAGGTTATTGCGAGGAGGGTTGTTTAATGTACTGGAATCAAGAAATGGAATGCATGCCTCGAAACCAACTTGAGGAATTGAAGCTGAGGCGTCTCAAGGAGACTGTCTTCAGAGTCTATGCCTTCGTACCTAGCTATCGAGAAAAGATGGATGCAGCAGGTATTAAGCCGTACGACATCCAGAAACTAGATGACTTGAAATACCTCCCTTTTACTACTAAGCAAGACTTGCGGGACAATTATCCATTTGGGTTGTTTGCGGTGCCGATGTCGGAAGTGGTTCGTATTCACTCGTCGTCGGGTACAACTGGAAAACCTACGGTAGTGGGGTACACCCGTAAAGACCTTTATACTTGGTCGGAGCTTATGGCCCGGGCTTTGACATGTGCCGGAGCGACCCGTCATTCTATAATTCAAAATGCCTACGGATACGGTCTTTTCACGGGAGGATTGGGGATCCATTATGGGGCGGAATTGATCGGGGCTTCGGTTATTCCCAGTTCGGGCGGCAACACTAAGCGCCAGATAATGCTGATGCAAGATTTCGGGACCACTGTTCTAACTTGTACTCCTTCTTACGCTTTATATATGTACGATGTCATGACCGAAATGGGCGTGTCGCCCAAGAATCTCAAGTTGAAAGCCGGGATTTTCGGAGCCGAGCCTTGGAGCGAAAACATGAGAAAGGACATCGAAAATAAGCTGGAGATTGATGCCTACGATATATACGGTTTGAGTGAGGTTATTGGTCCCGGAGTAGGTATTGAATGCTCGTGCAAAAATGGACTGCACATCTTTGAAGATCACTTCATACCGGAGATTATAGATCCTGGAACTGGAGAGGTTCTTTCACCCGGGAACGAAGGAGAACTGGTGTTAACCACTATCACCAAGGAAGCTTTTCCCATTATCAGGTACCGGACGCGAGACCTGACAGCTCTGACCTATGATCCCTGTCCGTGCGGCAGGACTCATGTGAGGATGAAGAAGGTTTTGGGGCGCTCAGATGATATGATAATTGTAAGGGGAGTCAATGTGTTCCCATCCATGGTCGAAAGTGTTCTTTTGAGTATAGCAGGGGTCGAGCCGCATTACCTCCTGGTAGTGGATCGGGTGGGAACTTTAGACGAGTTAGAGGTATGGGTAGAAGTTTCCGAGCGGTTTTTCTCTGACCAAGTAAGAAAACTGGAGGAATTAGGCCGAACGATACAAAAGGAATTAGAAAGCGCGCTTGGTATTTTGGTCAAGGTGCGTCTGGTCGAGCCCAAGTCTCTGGAGAGGTTTGAAGGCAAGGCTAAGCGGGTACTTGACAAGCGGAACCTGTAGGAGGGGGGATCGGTTATGGTCAAACAGATTTCGGTTTTCTTGGAGAACAAAGCAGGGAGATTGGCCAGCGTGACCCGGGTACTGGGTGACGCGGGTATCAACATACGGGCTTTGTCGATAGCCGACACTTCGGATTTTGGGGTATTGAGACTCATAGTCAACGATCCGGATAAGGCTTATCGTATACTGAAAGAGGCGGGATTCACCGTGAGCCAAACCGATGTGGTGGCCGTAAGCGTACCGGATCGGCCTGGAGGATTGGCTGAGATACTAGAGGTCATGGCCGAGGCCGACATCAACATCGAGTACCTGTACGCGTTTATCGGTACCACTGCCCGCAATGCCCTGGTTATCTTTAAAGTTGAAGATGTCGAAAAAACCACATCGTTTTTTAAGGACAAAGGTATTAAGTTCTTGGGGGCAAGCGAGATATATTCTTTATAGATGATGAGATACACTTATCAAGCAACAGTCGAACTCTTGCGTTCTGGCGGGGGTACGCTAGGTGTCTTTGTGTGGGTCCACAGTTATGAGAAAGGGGGAATCGGTTTTGGCGGGAACGGGTGAAGTACGCCGGTTGGAAGAGCTTAGAGTGGCAAGCATAAGGCAGGATATGCCTATACATGAACTGTCGGAGGTCATTAACCGGTTGGTTCGCTTTGTGAAAGAAAAGGGCATAGGGGCCGGAAAACCCATGGCTATCTATTACGATAAAGAATTCAATCCTGAAAGAGCCGATATTGAAGTCTGTGTTCCTGTAACCAACCCTTTTCCCAACGAAGGAGATATTCGTTGCCGAATCTTGCCAGCAGGCAAATATCTGGTTATAACTCATGAAGGTGCCTACGATACGATAAAGGCGGGATACGAGAGGCTATTGCACTATGCACAGGAAGAGGGCTACCGGATCATAGGTCCTCCCCGGGAAGTCTATATTGTTGGCCCAGGCTCGCAAGAGACGCCTTCCGCTTGGAAAACAGAGATATATTTTCCCGTACTGGGCTGACTCTTGCATTATTGAGTTCCAGACCAACCAGACAACAGAGGCATTGCTGAGATGAGACAGGATTTCGCTCGTGGGGGCAACAGATGCCTATCATACCATACTGGCGTGTCATCCACCGAAGAACGAGAAGGTTTGTTTCTATTAGTAATGCAGTTTCGCTCTTAAGGCCATCTGTGGCCCGTTTGTATGGCAGTTCGGTTTTATTGTGACGGAGAGATAACCGTGTATGAGTATGTAGGAAACATTCACTTGCATACTGAGTATTCCGACGGATCCGGTTCCGTTGACAGGGTGGTTGAGGCTGCGGCGCGAGCGGGACTCGATTTCATCGTTATCACCGACCATAACACCCTTCGGGCCAAGGAAGAGGAAGGGTATCATAAGGGTGTCTTGGTACTGGTCGGTATGGAGCTTAATTACAGGTGCAACCATTACTTAGTTCTGAATGTTTCTGAACCCGTGCCGTCCAATGATAAGGATCCTCAGGCGATTATTGATGAGGTACGGAATAAAGGGGGAATCGGGTTTATCGCTCACCCTGTAGAAAAGGGGTCGCCTTTTTACGAAAAAGGGCTTACTTATCCCTGGACTCAGTGGGACGCAAATGGCTTTACGGGGATCGAGATATGGAACCGTTTGAGTCAGTGGCGGGATGGGTTGCAAAGCGTCGGGAAAGCCGCGTATTTGACAGTGGTGAACCCCCACGCAGCTTTGGTTGGTCCTTATCAGGAAGTGCTTTCCCGCTGGGACGAACTGTTACGGCAAGGCATGGTGGTGGCCATCGGCGGGTCCGACTGTCACGGGGTTAACCTGAAGTTGGGACCGGTCAAACTGGGCATTGACGATTATTATTTGGCCTTTCGCAGCGTCAACACCCATATTCTCAGTCACCGGCCATTGGTGGGAAAATTGGAAACGGATGCGATGGTAGTTTACGACTGCTTAGTGAAAGGGAGTTGTTTTATAGCTTACGATTTTTTTCTGCCATCGCGCGGTTTTTTATTTTGGGCTCAAGACCGGCACCAGACGGCTTTGATGGGACAGTCGATTGCTTGCAAGCCAGAATTAAGTCTTTATGCCCGGACGGCTTTCCCGGCTAGAGTCGATGTTATTAGGGATGGGGCTGTTTGCTGGCGGAGTTACGGACGCTACCACTCTTTTAAGGTAGACATGTCCGGTGTCTACCGTGTGGAAGTTTGGCATGAACTGCGGGGACGTTTCCGCCCTTGGATATACTCTAATCCTATTTTTGTTGTCCCTCAGGATTAGCGAAGAACTGACTGATTTTTCTGTGACACGGCTTTATAATTTGAGACCTTGGCCCGATCGGTGATCGGGAACAGTATCAGCACTAGTTTAGACCCGAAGCGTGCTCCAAGCGGATGGAGCATGCTTCGGGAAAGGTTTTCTTAAGAGTTGATGGAATCGGACAAGAGCTGGGCCGCTTCTTTTACCGTGAAGTCTGCGTGAATCAAATGCCAGGCTGCATCGAGCAACTGAGCAGGGTGCGGGCTTTGCCATATGTTTCGGCCCATTACGATGCCGCGAGCTCCTCCTTGCAGGGCACCGTATATCATTTCCAAGGTGTCGATATCGGTGTCGCATTTCGGACCACCGGCGATCAACACCGGAACCGGGCAGCCAGAGACTACCTTTTCAAAGTCCTTTTCCGTGTAATAGGTTTTAACCATGTCGGCTCCGTGCTCAGCGGCAACCCTGGCTCCCAGGGCTATAAACTGAGCATCATGTTTCTTTTCTCCCACTTCTTTGCCCAGGCCGATGACTCCCAAAAGGGGCATGTTCCAGCGGTGGCATTCCTCTGCTGTTCTTGCTAAACCTAAAAGGGTTTCGTGCTCGTATTGAGAACCGATGAAAGCAGAGACCGCCACGGCATCTGCGGCCAGCGCCAAACCTTCGTTTACCGATGAAACCACTCCTTCACGGGTGATGTCTGGACCTGCGATGGTTGCACCGCCGGAGATGCGAAGTATAACGCCGGGGTTACCGGTAGGATCGAAAGCGTAACGGAAAACGCCTCCGGTCAGCAACCAGGCATCGACCTTACCGGTAGCATCGAGTTCTCTGATGGTTTTCCCAACATCAACAATCCCGGCAATCGGTCCCAAGGCGTACCCGTGATCAATGGCTATTACCAGGCTGCGCCCAGTACCGGGGTTGAGGATGCGCCTCATCCTATAGTCTAATCCGTTCATGATTGTTCCTCCTTTAATTTTCACCAACGAGTTCGACATGAAGCTCTACAGCAAAAGCATGCCTTTAATCATTTCGAGACTCTTGGCTTTTTCTATGGCATCTGTCATAGAATCCAAGGTAAACCTGTGGGTTATGAGGGAATCCGCAGCTATCGCTCCGCTGGCGATGAGATCAACTGCTTGGCGAAAATCCTGAGGGGTCGATGCGAAGCTACCGGTGATAGTGACCTCATGGTAGTGTACCCAACGCGGATCCACCTGTATAGCGTAGCCTGCTGGAGGTCCCCCAAAAATATTGAATATTCCGCCTTTGCTCACCATGGGCAAAGCTGATTGAATAGCTTGTGGGTTGCCCAGCGAGGTAACTACCACGTTGGCACCATCCCCAGCTGTAATTCTTTTTACTCCTTCAACAGGGTCCTGATCACCCGGATCCAGCACATAGTCTGCACCAAGCATCGAAGCCAGATTTCTTCGGTGAGCTAAGGGCTCGATGATGATAACCCTGGCTCCTACCCATTTAGCCAGCAAGAGGTGAATAAGACCCATGGGACCTGCTCCACAGATGACTACTGTATCTTCGGGCTTGACCCGGTTAGTTTTCAGGGCAGCCAGCCCGCAGGATAGCGGTTCGGCCATAGCGGCAGCCTCAAATGTTAGGTCTGCGGGTATCTGTACTACGCCCCCAGCCTGTACGATCTGGCGGGGAATTCGTACTAATTCGGCAAATCCCCCGTCTATGCCGTGGGCTAAACCGAATTCGTAGCGGCAAAGGTTATGCCTGTTTTGACGGCAAAAATCACACTGGCCGCAAACGGCGATGGGATAGATGGTTACCCTATCGCCCAGGTCAATACCTGAGACTTCTTCTCCGAGGGCGATGACTTCCCCGGCTACCTCATGCCCCAGAATTGTGGGCAAGTTCTGGGGCAGGCCTTGGCCCAGCAAAGTCTTGACATCGGTCGCACAGATTCCGGAAGCCCGAACTTTAACCACGATGTCGCCAGGTTCCGGCACAGGTGAGGGAACTTCCTCTACTCGAAAATCATTGATTCCATAAACGAGGAAAGCTTTCATTCAAGAACCCGTCCTTTCTCAAGCTTTATGCAATTCGGCTTCTTCCCACTGGCGAACTTGAATCAAGAGATCGCGTACCTTCAACGGATCCTTGTAGCCGATGGAAGACTCAACTCCGGAGCATAGATCTATACCGGCTGGATTAACGGTGCTAAGGGCTTCTCGGACGTTGCCGGGGTTTATGCCGCCAGCCAGGTAAATCGGAAGCGGGGCCTGAGTCACCAAATTCCGGACTAAGGACCAGTCAGATACCCGGCCAGTTCCACCATACCTGGTCCGGCCTGCAATGACCGCAACCGTATCCAGCACCACGAGGTCGATGCCTTGAGACCGTAATTCGTTGATTTTTGCCAGCAGAGAAGCCAGGCCGAATCGAGCAGATATTTGAACCTCATGATGAGCCCCATGAGCTTCCGGCAAATGCAAGGACTGCCATAAGGCTAGCTCGGGAAAGTCTTTTTTCAGTGAGGCTAGCCGGGCCTGGGGTGCCGGACTTAAGAATTGGATTCCGTAGGGCCGGCAGCCCTGCAGTAACCGGTTAAGGTCTTTCCAATCTGGATCATAGACCAGAACTATTCCCGGGATAGGAGGGTCGGTTAGGAGATTTATCGCCGAATCCAGTGTCTGAGAACGCGGAGAAAAAGAAACATCGAAAATAACTCCGAAGAAATCCGCACCGAGGTCCGCTACTGTGTTCCTATCACCGACTGACGTTATCCCACATATTTTAACCTTGCAGCCACCCTTCATTTTGGTAATTCCTCTCTTGTGAATTCTCGATTATTCTAGCCCCTAAATTATCGACTTCGGTTTCTATAATTCGAGTATTAGGAAAACCGTGATCGCGCAGGTATTTCATGATTCTGTTATATACTAGCGGTTGCTGAGTCAGGGCAAAAGTGGTAGGTCCGACCGAACTCATCCCGGCAACTTCGGCCCCCATCTCGCGAAAAAGACCGATATAATGAAAGATGTGTGCCCCATACAGCCCGTGTTGCTCGCACTCAGCCCGCTTTGAGCCGATGAAAGTCAAGTCAAGTATAGCATCTCCAATAGCTTTGAGGTCGCCTTTTACCATGGCGGGTAAGAGATCCAACAGGATCAGGTGCGCTTTCGTGTTGCACTGGCGAGCATCGAGGTAGCGGGCTCTCCTAAGCAAGAGACCGACTTCGGCTTCGGCAGCTGTGTCTTTACCTGTATATTCGTCTTTCAAACTAGGCACATCGGGTATGATGATGATAGCTTTCGTATTAGGTAGCGGAATACGGTAAATCAATTCAGCATCATCGGAACCGATAGCCATGCCTCCGTGGACTCCCACCATTGCTCCAATGCCGGTCTCGAAGTTGCGAATCAAGTAATCATTGCCGGTAGGGCTTTCTTCGCAAGCATTGTATACCATTACTCGCCGCAACTCCCGGTTGTTGAAAGGCCTCCCCAGGGCTTCGTTGATAGCGATGCAGGCTGCACACATGGTGCCGGAAGATGACCCCAGCCCTACGTGACGTCGCTTGTGATCAAACAGTTCGATATCGAAACCCCCGGGGTACTTGAGGATTTCTTTGAAAACATGAGCAAAGTGCTTGACGATGAGAGGGCGTTCACCTTTTACTGTGATTTCAGGAACGACAGTTGTTCGTACTCTGGCTTGAAAGTATATACCCAAAGCCAGGCCTATTCCGCCTCCTCCTGGTCGGTAAGGGTTAAACCGATTCATATCTAGGACCGATATGTGAAGGCGGGCCGGGACCTTAACTTCTACTTCTCTTTCCACTGCTTCTGAAACCACACGCGGCGCCACGCCGAAACTTTCTGGAAAGTTTATAAAACTCCTTTCGCCTGGTACAAATTCTTCGAGAACCGAGGTCAGGCAATCGAAGGGGCCACCGATGGTGCTGATTTCGATTCTCTGTTTTTGGGGCTGAAAAGCCAAATTCTGTACATGCATCGTTTTACTCCTTCCTTCCTACCGTATTACGGGTTGTTATTGGTATAGACCGACTAAAGAACAGTAGCCTGATAGCAGGTTTCACACCTCCTTCAGCCCGAGGAAAAGGAGGAGTACAAACAAAAAACACTCCGGTTGGAGTGCAGGTTAAACCGCTGACAACGCGTCGTCGCTGGAGAGACCACGCCGACAAGCGCCGTAACTACCGTCCTACCGTTCCTCAGGCAGTATTTCGTTTTTAAGTGATAACTTGGACTTAAGGTTTGATACTTCCTACCTACTACAATTCTAATGAAAATTATATCTATTGGAGGATTGAACACGCAACAAATTTGTTTGCAAGGTCACGCGATTACTGAGCAGAAAAATGGTCATGGATAAATTAGCAAAATAGTCCTAGGAAACTAAGCGCAGCTGCCAAAAACCCGGTCTGGACAGGGATCTTAGGGGGAGGGAGGGCTTTAAGAAAATATGTGCTACTTTTCACAATGCAGGAGTCGCTTGCTTGTGTTAGAATAAGTGGAGTAAAGTGGAGTAAAGTGGAGCACATTCCCTGTAATCAAACGAGATGGGGCAGAACAAATGTTCTTGGGCGAATATCAACATTTCTTAGATACAAAAGGTCGCATGACCGTACCGGCCAAGTTCAGAGAAGGCTTAGGTGACACTTTTGTTGCGACCAAAGGGTTGGACAACTGCTTGTTTCTATATCCGTGGCCAGAATGGAGGACGTTAGAGCAGAAGCTGAGAAGTCTGCCGTTCACCCGTAAGGATGTGAGGGCTTTTGTTCGCTTTTTCTTTTCCGGAGCTGCGGAGTGCGAGGTGGACAAACAGGGAAGAACGGTCTTGCCGGTACCGCTGAGGGAGTATGCCCGTATCGAAAAGGAAATCGTTATCGTCGGAGTAGGGACCCGGGTTGAGGTTTGGGCCCGAGAACTGTGGGAAAACTACCTCCAGACAGCAGGAGAATCTTATGTTGAAATCGCAGAAAACCTTGATGAACTTGGATTCTAGGGGAAGGGTGAAACTTCATGCATGTTCCGGTGCTGTTGGAGGAAGCAGTGTCGATGCTTGCGCTACAACCTGATGGCGTTTACGTCGACTGTACAGTCGGTGGTGGTGGCCATCTCGCATGTCTGGTACAAAAACTGGGAGAGAAGGCCACTATTATCGGGATAGACAAGGATGCGAAGGCGTTGGAAGAGGCGAGAAAAAAGCTAGCTAACGTTTCTTCAAAGCTGATTTTGATTCACGGTGACTTCAGGCGCCTCCAAGTAATACTCAAGATGCACGGCATAAGCGAGATTCATGGCATCGTTCTTGATCTAGGTGTTTCGTCCTTTCAGCTGGATGATGCCAGTCGCGGTTTCAGCTACCAAGAAGAAGGCCCTCTCGATATGAGGATGAATACTGACCAGCAATTATCAGCCTGGCATCTGGTCAATGAATGGTCTGAAGAACGATTAGCCCTGATTATAAGGGAATTGGGTGAAGAACGATACGCTCGGCGTATTGCCCGAGAAATTGTCAGGGAGAGGCAACAGAGGCCTATAAACACCACCTTCGAGCTGGTCGAGGTGATAAAGAGGGCGGTCCCGGCCCAGGCCAAGAAGGATAAGCATCCGGCCCGTCGCACCTTTCAAGCTCTGCGCATAGCCGTGAATGAGGAATTGGAGGCACTCGAGGAGGTGTTGCCACAGGCGGTGGAGGTACTGGCCAGCGAAGGAAGAATAGCAGTTATTACTTTTCATTCGTTAGAGGATCGGATAGTCAAGACTTTTTTCAAGCGTGAGTCTTTGGGATGTCTTTGCCCTTCTGACCAACCGGTTTGTACCTGCAATCACCGGGCACGCTTGAAGATAGTAACCAAAAGGCCAATTACACCAACTGAAGCTGAGCTAGCGCGCAATCCTCGCAGCCGCAGCGCTAAGTTGAGGATAGCCGAAAAGATCTAGAAACCAATAGAAATCTACCGCGAATGGAGGTCGAATAAATTGCCCCAGGCCAATCATATAATGGTGCAAGGATACCCGGTCAGGGCCGGGGTGCCTGTGGTCACTAAAGTGAGGAGGATTACGAAACGACGGAACTTACAGAGTGTTCGCTTGATAGCTATAATCGCCGCCTTGTTCGGGTTGGGCTTGCTAGCGGTTTTCATCCGGTGTCAGCTAGCGGTTTTGGGGTATCAAATAGTTGAGTTAAAGCAGGAGATAGCTGACTTGGATCAACAAAACCGGCACTTGGAGTTACGAATTGCCGAATTGAGTTCGCCTTCGCGTATCGAGACGTTGGCAGTTACCAAGCTGGGCATGTGCAAACCGGACGAAGTTCAGGTGGTTGCTTTGAAGGAAGAAGTTCCGGTCGTTCCAGTCGAGAGCCTCAGCCGTCCGAAGACTGTCGGTCAGGCCAAAGAAAAGCCGCTGGAAAAACTGTACCGGGTAGTTGTAAAATTAGGGTCAAGTGCCAGCAAAAAGACGCTGGGGATGATAGACTAGAATACTGCCTGGGGCAAGGGAACTAGTCGTTCAAAGGGTGATATTTCTGGCGTTGACTGGGGGATGGAGTTCATGCAAACTACCAACCTCGCCATCAGGAAGCGTATTGTCACGCTTTTTTTATTCTTCATACTGGGATTTTTGGGACTGATGGGAAGGATGTTTTGGGTACAGATTGTCAGGGGCGCTGAACTGTCGGAGAAAGCACTCGAAAACCGCATGCGCGACGTTCCGGTGAAGGCCAAGCGAGGTGTAGTTTATGATCGCAATGGTCGGGAACTGGCGATATCAGTGAGTGCCGACTCCGTCTATGCTAATCCGGCCGAAGTACGCAAGTCGGGAAGGGCTGAAGAAATAGCCCATACTCTGGCTCAAATACTGGGGTTGGAAGAAGAAAACGTCTACCAGCGGATAACCAAGGTGTCAGGATTTGAGTGGATTAAACGCCAGGTAGACTTTAAGACTTCGGCCCAGCTAAAGAAACTGGATTTGCCTGGGATAGGATTAGTAGAGGAGAGCAGACGTTTTTATCCTAAAAAGAGCTTGGCTTGTCATGTTTTGGGAATAAGCAGCATAGACAACATAGGGTTAGAAGGCGTAGACCGGCAGTACAACGATATAATCGGCGGTATACCGGGGCGGATTGTCATAGAACATGACGCCGTAGGCCGGGAGATACCGGAGGCAACTCACAGGTATATTCCGCCTACAGACGGAGCCAGCGTGGTGTTGACCATAGATGAAACTATTCAGTACATAGTGGAACGGGAACTGGACAGGGTCTGGGAAGCCAGGAAACCGAAAGGGGCTATAGCTGTAGTCATGGACCCGAGAACCGGAGAGGTGCTGGCTATGGCCAACCGTCCCTGTTTCGACCCCAACGATTACAAGCAGTACCCAGAGGTTAATCGCCGCAATCTCGCCATATGGTATGCCTATGAACCAGGCTCCACTATGAAGATCGTGACGGCAGCCGCCGGGTTGGAAGAAGGGGTAGTGCGGCCTAACAGCCGGTTTTTCTGCCCAGGGTCCATCAAAGTGGGCAAGGAGACGATATCATGCTCACAGGGGCGCGCGCACGGCGCGCAGACATTTGTTGAAGTGGTCGAGCATTCTTGTAATGTGGGGTTCGTCAGTTTAGGATTAGAGTTAGGGCTTGACAAGTACTACCAGTATCTAAATGCTTTTGGCTTTGGCCAAAAAACAGGGATTGACCTACCAGGTGAAGCCAAAGGAATTCTGGTTCCGCGTACCCGTGCCAAACAAATCGATTTGGCCACCATGGCTATGGGGCAAGCCAATGCGGTTACCCCTATTCAGCTTTTAACGGCGGTTTCTACGGTTGCCAACGATGGGGTTATGATGAAACCACACTTGCTGAAAGAGGTGTTAGATGCCGATGGTAAGGTGGTAAAGAGAGTCGAACCGGAACCGGTTAGACAGGTTATATCTAAAGCCACGGCTCGGGAATTGGCCTTGATACTGGAGGGAGTTGTGCAAAACGGAACTGGCCAGAACGCTTATATTGAAGGGTACCGAGTGGCTGGCAAAACGGGAACTGCCCAGAAGATATCGCCTTCCGGAGGTTATCTCCCTAACGAATATGTAGCTTCTTTTGTAGGATTTGCTCCGGCTAACAACCCCAGGCTGGCCTGTATAGTTGTAATCGACGCTCCTCAGGGTTATCCTTATTATGGTGGTACAGTGGCTGCGCCGGTTTTCAGGGAGATCATGCGCGATTCATTGCGATACCTTGAAGTGCCTTTACAAGGTGTGCCTAAGGTTGAAAAAGGCGAGACGAAAGAAACGGTATCTGTCCCCGATGTCGTTAACCTAACCTTGGATGATGCCCTTACTATTATAAAGCGCCAGGGGCTCGAAGTGCAGGTGGAGGGCTCAGGGGACCTGATATGGAGCCAGGCTCCCCGGGCTTACTCGAAAGTCAAGAAGGGTACCAAGGTTATAGTTTATCTGTCAGAAGTGAATCAACAGGCAGGAGAAGAAGAGGTTACCGTTCCCGATTTACAGGGGAAATCCATGCGTGAGGTTGCCCGTATACTGGCGAAAATTGGCTTGCACATGGAACCGCAGGGCTACGGGTTGGCAGCGAAACAAAACCCAGCTCCGGGAGCCGTGGTTAAGTCGGGATCGGTTGTGGTGGTGGAGTTTGGGCCTGCACCTTGAACAGCGAGCTGCTGCAGGCAGAGACCAAATCAGGTATGAGGTAAGTCTTGAGGAGGCAGAGATGGCGAGATTGGAGAATCTTATCAGCGGACTCGAAGTTATAGAGACTTCGGGTGACCTGGATAAGGAAATCAAAGGGGTCCAATACGATTCTCGTAAAATTGAGCCAGGTTATCTTTTTGTTTGTATTCCGGGATTCAAGGTTGACGGGCATGACTACGTTCTCCCAGCGGTGGGAGCGGGAGCCATAGCCCTTCTTGTCGAAAAACCGGTCGCAGGAACACAAGGGGTGACTGTGGTGAGGGTTAAAGATACTCGCAAAGCCCTTCCTATAGTTGCTTCCAATTTTTATGGGGCTCCTTCACGGCAATTACGATTGATAGGGGTAACCGGGACTAACGGAAAGACGACCACCACTCATTTGATCACTTCGGTCTTAGAAGAGGCGGGGTATCAAGTGGGAATTTTAGGAACCCTTTATGCCCGCTGGAGGGGAAAGCAGGAAAGCATGGCCCATACTACCCCCGAGTCGGTCGATCTAGAACGATTTATACGCCGGGTGGTGGACGAAGGTGGCGACTACACGGTTATGGAGGTTTCTTCCCATGCCCTGGATTTGGGCAGGGTCGATTGTTTAGACTTTGACGCGGCGGTATTTACTAACCTTACTCAGGACCATCTTGATTACCATCGTACAATGGACGATTACAGGGAAGCAAAGCTAAAACTGTTTCGCAGACTGAAGAACAAAGACGGTCACTTTGCCGTCATAAACCGGGATGATCCTTCTTGGACTGTGTTCAGAGATGCTACTCCTAGCCGGGTTGTGACTTACGGAATTACGGACGAAGCCGCGGTTAGAGCCACCGAGGTTCGAGTCGAACCCGAGGGGTCTTGTTTTACTCTAAAATGGCCTGAAGGAGATCTGCGGTTAAGTCTCAACCTATCCGGTTGGTTCAACGTTTCCAATGCCTTGGCGGCAGCTGCCTTTGCTTTGAAAGAAGGCATTTCTCCCGAGGTTATAAAGCGGGGCCTAGAGAAGGTATCAGGAATCCCGGGAAGGTTCGAGACCGTTAAGTGTGGGCAAGACTTTACGGTCATTGTTGACTACGCTCATACTCCCGATGGACTGGAGAATATCCTTAAGACCGCCCGGGCTATCGCGAAGAAGCGGATCATCACAGTTTTTGGCTGCGGAGGGGACAGAGACAGAGGCAAGCGGCCGCTTATGGGGAAAATAGCTGCGGAGTGCAGCGATTTTAGTATAATAACTTCGGATAACCCTCGTAGCGAGGACCCCTTGGCTATAATCGAAGACATAGTTACAGGAGTTAAGAAGGTTCCTAACAGCAGATACACCGTAATAGCCGATCGTAGGGTGGCCATAGGTCAGGCTATCAATATGGCCCAGGCGGAAGACATGGTTATCATAGCGGGGAAAGGGCACGAGACCTACCAGTTGTTAAAAGATGAGGTACTGCCGTTTGATGACCGGGAAGTTGCGAAGGAGTTCATAAAGGAGCGTCTTCAAAGTGTACAGTAGACTCTTGGATATTGCGCGGGCAATTGAAGGTAACATCATACAAGGCAGGCCCGATATAGAAATAACAGGCGTGAGCCTCAATTCGCGCCGCTCGGGCCACGGAGATGTCTTTTTTGCTTTAAAAGGGGATAGACATGACGGGCATGATTTCGTCCCGGAGGCCTTAAGGAACGGAGCATTAGCTGCTGTTGTCAGCCGTCCAGTGTCTTTGCCTCAGGGCCTGGGAGAGAGAGGGCTCATATTGGTTAGGGATGTGAAAAAGGCCTTGCAGATGCTAGCTCGTTGGCACCGGCAAAGGTTCAAGCTACACCTGGTTGGGGTTACTGGAAGTGTCGGTAAAACCACGACTAAAGATCTGACCGCTACCTGTTTGGAAGCGAGGTTTCAGACCCTTAAAACGGAAGGAAATTATAACAACGAAATCGGGGTTCCGCTTACCCTGCTGAGATTGGACCACAGGTATGAAGCTTGTGTGGTAGAGATGGCCATGCGTAACCTGGGTGAGATAGAAGAGTTAGCATCGATAGCTTTGCCGACGTGCGGCATCATTGTTAACGTAGAACCGGTACATTTGGAAAATCTGGGGAGCATGGAAAGAATAGCTCAGGCCAAGTGCGAGTTATTTAAGTATGTGGACGAGCGGGGATTCGTTGCCATTAATGGTGACAATCCTCTACTGGTTGAAGCGGCTGAAAAGTATGCGGTCAAAAAGGTTCGCTTTGGGTGGGGTGCAAACTGTGATGACCGCCTGCTGGATGTGAATTCTTCCAGCGAGGAGACCAGGATAAAAGCGAGCCTCGCCGGGCAGGCGGCAGAGTTTTGTCTGCCTTTCCCAGGTTCGCATCTTGCTTATAATGTCATTGCAGCAGCAGGGGTTGCCGTGCGCCTAGGGGTAGACCTGGCGGATATCCAGTCTAAAATACGTTCTTTTTCCCCTTCCAGCCGGAGGTTGAACATCAAAACTGGGCTGGGAGGTATTACCATCATCGACGATTGCTACAACGCTAACCCAGTATCGATGAAAGCGGGGTTGGAAGTGTTATCGGATGTTGCAGCCGGCCGCTATAGAGTTGCTGTGCTGGGTGATATGTATGAATTGGGCAGTTATGAGGTACAGGGGCACCGAGAGGTTGGCTACAAAGCGGCTGAGCTTGGTGTAGAGCGTTTGGTAACCGTTGGGGAGTTGGCCAGGCATATTGGGGAGGCGGCGAAAGAAGCCGGTTTGGACAAGGAGAGGATACTGCATTTTTCTGATAAAGAACTGGCAATCGCTTATTTGAAGTCAGACTTGCCGGCGGAGGCTGTAGTATTGATCAAGGCTTCCCGGGGTATGCACATGGAAGACATAGTACAAGAGTTAGAGGTTTGAGCAATTTAAGCGATTGGAGCAGGGCGGAGGTTTTGTCGGTGCATGGGATTGTGACAGACACGGTGGTAGCTGCCGGGATATCGATCCTTATCTGTGTGGTGATGGGACCCTTTGTCATCCCGCTTCTGCGCAGACTCAGAGCTGGACAGAGTATCAGGGATGACGGGCCTAAACGTCATTTGGCTAAAGCCGGTACCCCTACTATGGGGGGCATTATGATGATCACGGCAGTCTTATTCGCTTCCCTTATCCTGGCAGGGAATAGTCTTGAGGTGCTGGCTTGTGTGCTGGTTACAGTGGCTTTTGGAGCCGTGGGATTCTGGGACGATTACATTAAAGTGGTGCTGAAAAGATCCCTCGGTTTAAGGGCGCGAGAAAAACTTGGCCTGCAACTGCTCATTAGCTTGATATTCGGATTCATACTGGTTGTGGTCCTGGGAAGAGGAACCGAGGTGGCAGTTCCTTTTACCGGCTTCGGTGTTGAGCTGGGACCTTTTTATATGGTACTGCTAGTTTTGGTATTAATCAGCACTGCCAATGCCGTAAACCTCACCGACGGGTTAGATGGATTAGCGGCCGGAGTAACCTTTTTTGTGGCTTTGGGGTATGTGGTAATAAGTATTGCAACTTCTCATTTCAGCCTGGCCGTTTTTTCGGGTGCTCTAGCCGGGGCCTGTCTCGGATTTCTGATCTTTAACCATTATCCTGCTCGTGTGTTCATGGGTGACACTGGGTCAATGGCCTTGGGAGGGGCGGTTGCCGCTCTAGCTGCTATTACTAAGTCTGAGATAGCCCTTCTGGTCATCGGGGGGCTATATGTACTGGAAGCCTTGAGTGTTATAGTTCAGGTGCTATCTTTTCAGCTGACTGGCCGGCGTGTCTTTTTAATGGCTCCTTTGCACCACCATTTTGAGCTCAAGGGTTGGTCGGAGGCAAAAGTGGTTTTGGTTTTTTGGACAGTATCGCTTGCTTTTGTGGTGCTGGGACTACTAGGTTTTAGAAACCTGGGGTAGGGGTGACTTTGTACGATGAAAATCAGGGGTAAAAAGTTTATTGTAATAGGTTTGGCTAAAAGCGGGGTAGCTGTTGCCCGGACGCTGGCCCGAAGAGGAGGAAGGGTTACGGTTTATGATCAGAAGGCAGAAGAGCAGCTAGGAAAAGCTTTGGCAGAGCTGGCGGAATTCGACGTGAAAAAGGTGCTAGGAGAAGAACTGACGATTAAGCCAGGGGAGTATGACTTGGCGGTGGTTAGTCCCGGGGTATCCATGGACGCGGAAGTGGTACGGAGGGTGATTGAAGCGGGTACTCCGGTCATAGGAGAGATCGAGCTGGCTTACCATTTGAAAAACGATGCAGTAGAAATAGTAGCAATAACCGGGACCAACGGAAAAACGACTACTACAGCTTTTGTAGCAGAGATACTCGACAAATCTGGTGTCAATACCGCTGCATGTGGTAACATCGGGGTTCCGTTGATATCGGTTATTGACGAGATAGAGCATGGGGTAGTCTCGGTAGAGGTTTCGAGCTTCCAGTTGGAGACGATCAGGGAGTTTCACCCTCGAGTAGCGGCTGTACTAAACATAACCCCCGATCATCTCGACCGTCACGGTACTATGGAACAATACGTGGAAGCCAAAGCCAAGATTTTGAGCAATCAGGGTCCGGACGATTTTTCGGTGTTGAACTACGAAGATGCCTGGGTTAGGAGACTGAAAACTGAAGCCAAGTCTCAAGTCATCTTTTTCTCTACAGCCCGGAGGTTGCCTCGCGGGGTTTATGTGGAAGATGGTAAAATAAAGGCCCGGTTGTACGATGATGAGGTAGTTATCTGTCCGAGGGAGAATGTTGCCCTACGCGGGGAGCACAACCTTGAAAACGTGCTGTGCGCTGTCGGGATAGCCATAGCTCTGGGTGTTAAACCAGATACTATCGCGGACACTTTGCGTAGTTTCAAGGGAGTGAGGCACCGGCTGGAAGAAGTCAGGCGAGTCAATGGTGTGCTCTATGTAAACGACTCAAAAGGTACTAACCCAGAATCGACCATTAAGGCCCTGCAGGCGTTTCAGGAACCGGTGATCCTTATTGCCGGAGGAAGAAACAAAGGGGCGGATTTCACTGTCTTGTCCCGGGTGATAAAGGATAAAGTCAGGCACCTGGTGTTGGTGGGTGAAGCCAGTCTTCTAATCAGGGAAAAAGTACTGGAACAGGGATTTCAGCATATAGATGTGGCGAAAAGCTTCGAAGAGGCTGTTTATAGAGCAAAAGAATTGGCCCGGCCCGGGGACGTAGTCTTACTATCTCCAGCCTGTGCGAGCTGGGACATGTTCAACAGTTTCGAAGAGCGAGGAGATCTGTTTTGCCAACTGGTAAATTCCCTGGAGGAGGAACGGGTTTGAGAAGGAAACAAGGGCCTCCAGACTTTGTTCTTTTCATAACCACGCTGATGCTGATAGCTATAGGCGTAATAATGGTCTTTAGCTCCAGTTCGGTTACCGCCAACGTGCGCTATCACGATCCCTATTATTTTTTTAAACGCCAGGTTTTATGGGTGGCAATTGCTTTGCCGGTCATGTGGGTAGTCACCAAGATAAACTATTCGCGGCTAAAGGACTTAGCAGTTCCAGCCCTAATAGTGGCGTTGGTATGTTTGATACTGGTTCTGTTCACTCCTTCGGTAAAGGGCTCGACCCGCTGGTTGGGCGTAGGGTTCTTGAGGTTTAACCCGTCTGAGATGGCCAAACTGTGCCTGGTGCTGTTTCTAGCCTCAAGCCTTAGCCAAAATACGGAGAGATTGTCTTCTCTAACCCGAGGTATTTTCCCTTATGTGCTATTTATCGGAGTCATTTGCTTGTTAGTTATGATGCAACCCGATTTAGGCACCACTTTTATCATCCTGGTTACCGCTTTGACCATGCTGGCCATGGCCGGGGCCCGGATGACTCATATGGGTCTATTAGGGATGGCCGGAGCCGTTTTGGTGGCAGTTGCTATTTTTTTCGAGAGCTACCGGCTCAAGCGGTTTCTTGCCTTCCTTGATCCCTGGAAGGATCCGAGTGGCTCCGGTTTTCAGACCATCCAATCCTTGTACGCTCTGGGCTCTGGGGGTTTGTTCGGGATGGGGCTGGGGCGCAGCCGCCAAAAATTCTTTTACCTGCCGGAACAGCACACGGATTTCATTTTCGCTATACTGGGGGAGGAATTGGGTTTTCTCGGAACCAGTCTGGTTTTAATGTTGTTCCTGTTGCTGGCCTGGAGAGGTTATAGAATTGCCTTGAACGCTCCAGATAATTTCGGGGCACTGCTGGCAGCCGGCATAACCACCATGATTGTGTTTCAAGCGGCGGTGAATATAGGAGTGGTTTCAGGAGTCCTACCGGTGACAGGAATACCACTACCTTTTATTAGTTATGGCGGATCATCTTTGCTTTTTATTCTAATAGGGGTAGGACTTTTATTGAACATCTCTCGTTACGCCGGTTACCGTTGAGTGAGGTGAGTGAATTGAAGATGGTGATAGCAGGGGGGGGAACCGGAGGACATCTATACCCGGCTCTGGCGATCGCCAGAGGGGTGAAAGCGAAGGTTCCCTCTATTAATGTGCTCTTCATAGGCACTAAGAAAGGGTTGGAGAGCAGGATTATCCCGCAAACCGAATTCCGGTTACAAACCATAGATATAGAGGGATTGAATCGGAACTCAATGCTTAAAGCGGTTCGTTCCTTACTAAAGGTCCCGCAAGGATTCTGGCAAGCCTGGACGATTCTCAGGGATTTTGCACCGGACGTGGTGGTAGGAACTGGGGGATACGTGTCTTACCCGGTTGTGATGGCAGCGAATCTTATGGGTATTAAGACGGTTATTCACGAGCAAAACGCTTTTCCCGGCTTGGCCAACAGGCTGTTAGCCAAGAGAGCTGACTGGGTCTTGCTGAGTTTTGAAGAGGCTAGAAAGTACTTGCAGGCCAGAAGGGTGGTAGTAACCGGGCTCCCGGTTCGCAGCGAAATCATGGAAACCACCAAGAAACAAGGACTTGAGCAGTTCGGTTTTTCGCCCTCAGTCTTTACTTTGGTGGCGTTTGGAGGCAGCTTGGGGGCGGCAAGCATCAATTCAGCCATGTTACAGGTGGTTGAACGATATATAATGGAAAAAGTACAAATATTATGGATAACTGGCGAAAACGGGTATCAGAATATAAAAGACAACATAGCTCCTGCAGTGTGGGAAAGCGCGACCTTGAGGCTGAGACTTCTTCCTTATTTGCAGCAAATGGAGTACGCTTTGGCTGCTGCTGATTTGGCTGTTTGCCGGGCCGGTGCCGCTACCCTATCTGAGCTTGCAGTGGTAGGCTTACCGGCGATACTGGTTCCCTACCCGTATTCTGCTGAAAATCACCAGGAAAAAAATGCTCGAAGCCTTGCAGCTAGAGGAGCAGCCGAGGTGATAATTGACGAGTTTCTGGACGGAGATGTACTGTTTAAGAAGATAGAAGAATTGAGAAATAATCCGGTAAGATTAAAAGAAATGTCTGCCAAGATGAAAGCGCAAGGCAAACCAGAAGCTCTCGCCCAGATAGTTGATATAGTTGTTAGTTGCTTGCATTGACTATTTATTGTGGATTTTGCGAGGACAAGTTTACTGTAACCATTTCTATTAGTTTCGCATACTATACATTGAAAATCACATTGAAAATCTAGCAGAATAGGTTAATCCGTATCTTGAAGGAGATGAAACGAAGTGACCGTCACAGGGAAACGGATTCATATGGTAGGCATAGGTGGGGCAGGGATGAGCGGTATTGCCGTAGTTTTGCACGAGATGGGAGCCTGTGTATCCGGATCAGACCTGCGCAAAAGTGAAGTGACCAAAATCTTAGAGGAAAGAGGCATAAAGGTATATACAGGGCATGCCGAGGGTTTTCTTTCGCCGAAAACGGAGCTGGTAGTGGTGTCTTCCGCTATACCGCCTGATAACCCCGAGATTCAGGCTGCCAAACGGTTGGGCATTCCTGTCATCAAAAGGGGTGAGATGCTGGCGTTACTCTCGAATAAATACCGAGGAATAGCCATAGCAGGAGCCCACGGTAAGACCACGACTACTTCCATGATCTCGTTGGTGCTCGAAGACAACGGTTTGGATCCGACTTTTATCATCGGAGGCCAGATGCAGCGAAGCCTTGTCAACGCTAAATTGGGGCGGGGAGAGTTGTTCGTGGCTGAGGCCGACGAAAGTGACGCTTCGTTTCTTCGCCTTCACCCTCACGTCGCCGTCGTGACTAATGTTGAGGATGATCACCTGGATTATTACCAATCAGAGGAAAACATTCGGTCCGCTTTCCAACAGTTTGTAAACCAGGTTTTACCTGAAGGGTTTGCAGTTTTGTTTTCGGGAGACAGATTTCTGGCAGGGCTCAAACAGAAAAGCCGGGCTCGTCTCGTCTATTATGGATTTGACGACAACAGTGATTATTTCTGCCGCGAAATCAGAGCTTGTGGTATCGGTTCGGCTTTCAAAGCCTATTGCCGGGGGCAGATGCTGGGAGACGTGTATCTCAAGGTACCAGGGATTCACAATGTGCTTAATGCCATGGCTGCTATCGCCGTAGGATGTGAGGTGGGGGTTAATTTCGAAGGGATAACGAGGGCCTTGGGGGGTTTTTTGGGGGCCAAGAGACGTTTCGAGGTTGTAGGCAAACTTAACGGAATAACCGTAATCGATGATTACGCCCACCACCCTACCGAGATAAAGGCTACGATTCTTGCGGCTCGTCAGTTTCATAGAAGCCGCCTTATTGTTATCTTTCAACCTCACCGGTATACCAGGACAAAATTGCTGGGTCACCAATTCGGTCCGGCGTTTCAAGGGTCAGATATGGTGATCATCACTGACGTTTACGGGGCGGGAGAAGTACCTATTCCTGGAGTTACCGGTGAACTTATCTACAAGTCAGCAGTGGCTGAGGGATGCAATGCGGTGTACATCCCGGCGAAAAACGAGGTAGTCGACTATGTGGCCAAGCAGTTGAAGTCAGATGATTTGGTAATTACCATGGGCGCGGGGGATATCTGGCAGACTGGAGTTAAGCTGGTGCAGGAATTGAGTCAACTGATCCCGCAAGCATGAGCTTAGCGGAGGTGCAGTCGATTGGCCAGGATTGTGGTCAAGGGAGGGAAAGGCTTAAAAGGGAGTGTTACTGTAAGCGGGTCCAAGAATTCAACTCTTCCGATAATGGCAGCTTGTTTACTTAGCACCGATGAGTGTGTCCTCCATAACGTGCCTAGTTTAGAAGATGTCCGGGTAATGGAAGAGGTTTTAAAGAAACTAGGGGCTAAGGTGAAACGAGAAAACGATAGTCTAATTATTAATCCGCGTTCAGTAGATTGTTGCGAACTGCCTGAGGCTTTGACCCGCAAGATGAGGGCTTCCAATCTAGTGATGGGGGCGTTGTTAGGAAGGTTTCGAAAGGCTAAGGTTTCCTATCCCGGGGGGTGCGCGATAGGAAGCCGGCCTATGGATTTGCACATAAAGGGCTTTAGGTTGCTGGGATGTGAAGTGAACGAAGATAGGGGGTATATAGAAGCTGAGGCGACTT
Organism: Syntrophothermus lipocalidus DSM 12680; assembly: GCF_000092405.1. NCBI lineage: Bacteria > Bacillati > Bacillota > Clostridia > Eubacteriales > Syntrophomonadaceae > Syntrophothermus > Syntrophothermus lipocalidus. The sequence continues at coordinate 831,995 of NC_014220.1, forward strand.
GCCTGAAAGGAAGGGAAGTGCTGCTCGATTTTCCCAGCGTTGGGGCGACGGAGAACATCATGATGGCTGCGGTTGGGGCTGAAGGCACCACCATTATACGTAACGCTGCTAGGGAACCGGAGATAGTGGACCTGCAGAGTTTTCTCAACCGAATGGGAGCTAAGATTCGCGGGGCAGGGCTTGACACCATTCGCATAGAAGGTGGGGGCAGCCTAGGAGGAGTTGAATACGATGTGATTCCTGACCGGATCGAAGCTGGCACATTCATGGTAGCAGCTGCCATAACTAATGGCGATGTTCTCATCGACAATGTGGTGGTAGAGCACGTAGAACCGGTACTAGCCAAATTGATGGAATCAGGAGTAAATGTAATTCGGTGCAACGGTGGGATAAGAGTGCGAGGAGGGCACAAACTAAGGCCGGTCGATATCAAGACCCTTCCTTTTCCTGGGTTCCCGACCGACATGCAACCGCAGATGATGGCGCTGTTGGCAACAGTGGAAGGGACCAGCGTTATAGTTGAGACTGTTTTTGAAAATCGGTTTATGCACGTGGACGAATTGAGAAGAATGGGGGCAGATATACGGGTAGAAGGCAGGGTAGCCGTTGTGCAAGGAAAGAAAAAACTGACCGGCGCTAGGGTGGAAGCTACAGACCTGAGGGCTGGCGCAGCTCTGGTGTTGGCAGGGTTAGCTGCTGAAGGGGAGACTATAGTAGAAAAACCTTTTCACATCGACCGGGGTTACGAGAACCTAGAGAAAAAACTGAGGAGTTTGGGGGCTGACATAAACAGGGATGAAGGGTAGCAGCAAAAGGGTCGAATCCCTCCCCCAAACAGTTTCTGATTCGTCGCTTGCTGTACAGGTTCTTGAGCTGTTTACTGCCCAAACTGTTCTTTGAGCCAGCTTTGTATTTCATCTCTAATCTGCCGGAATACCGCCATGACTTCTTCCTTGGTGCCTTTAGCTGCGGCCGGATCTCGGAAAGCCCGGTGAATCACATTCTTACCTGGAAAGAAAGGACAGTTTTTTCGAGCGTTGTCACACACAGTAACTACGTAATCGAAATCCTGGCCCATGAACTCATCCACGCTTTTTGATCGGTGGCTGGACATGTCTACCCCCAACTCCTGCATAGCCCTGATGGCATAGGGATTAACAACCCCGGGGTTGGTTCCAGCGCTGAAGACATCAAAACGATCCCCATACATGTGGCGCATTAGAGCTTCGGCCATCTGAGAACGGGCTGAGTTTTGGGTACACAGGAACAAGACCTTTGGTTTGCTTCTCAAAACTAAGTAACCTCCCTTTTGAGAAATTGCGTGTGGCGTGCCTTCCGATCCACGGTATCAAGGTTTCTTAGGGCGTCAAACTAACCTTGCTATGGTATTCTCCAAGAAGACAAGCTTTCCTTCTTCATGTAATTCTTAGATTCCTTATTGACAAATAGTAAAAGCGGGGCTAAGGTGTAATTGTAATATGAATAATTGTTCATATGAACATAACAAAAAAGGACGAAGGGTTTCGGGGCCAATCAGAGGGAGGACAGGGTGGTGCGAGAATCAATAGAGTTTTGCGAATGCGATTGTATTCATGAAGACACGGTAAGGAAAGTACGGAGCGAGATGATAACCGAGGAGGTAAGCCACGCGCTAGCAGAAGTCTTCAGGGCTTTGGGAGATCCCACGAGGGTCAAATTGCTTTACGCGCTGTCAAGAAGGGAATTGTGTGTGTGCGATTTGGCGGCGGTGATCGGCGCGTCCGAGTCCGCTGTTTCTCATCAACTGAGGCTTCTGCGCACCCAGAAGCTGGTCCGGTTTCGCCGGGAGGGAAAAGTAGTCTATTACTCGCTGGCAGACAAACATGTGGAAAAGCTTTTCCAGCAAGGGTTGGAACACGTCACCGAGTGAATTCGTTCTCGATGCCATGATGAGACGCCGAAGTAGCGCTAAGTATCTTTAGAACGGAGGACAGGCTCATGGACAAAGCTGTAACAATTCCAGATGCTGCGTTTTCGGCCGACATCTATGTCAGGGGAATAGACTGCCCTGATTGTGCGGCCAGGGTAGAGCAGGCAGTTAAAGGGTTACCCGGGGTAATTAACGCCAAGGTGCTGGTGAGGTCCAGCAAGCTGGCTTTTCTGTATGACCCGGCTCTGATCGAGGTTGAACAGGTAGTCTCCAAAGTGAGTGAATTGGGATACACAACAACAAAGGCGGAGGGGTGTTCAAACACCGGTGCTTTAGCCGAGGGTATTACCAGCACTATTCGAATTTTCGGCCTCGATTGCGGGGATTGTGCTGCCAAGCTGGAAACGGGTCTGAGGCGAATTCCCGGTGTAAAACGAGCTGTTGTTAACCTTGCTCTTTCCAAGGTTGAGGTTGACCACAGCGGACCGTTGCCGGAAATCCTAAAGACCATTGAAGCTATGGGTTACACGGCAAAGCTAGAAGATAGACGCCTTAAGTCAGGGTTTGACGGGCAAAACACTGCCACTAGCAAGTATGCGTTGCCAACGGTTTTATCCGGAACTATGGTAGCGATAGGATTATTTTTCGGTCTTCTCGGTCTGCCCGATTCGATAGTAAGTGCTGCTTATTTGGTCGCCATCTTGTTTGGGGGATATTTACCTGCCCGAAACGGTTGGGCGATCATCAGGAGTGCCAGAGAACTTGACATGAACGTATTAGTAGTGATTGCCGTCGCGGGAGCGGTCGCTATAGGGCGCCTGGAAGAGGCGGCAGCGGTGGTATTCTTGTTCTCGCTCGGTAACACTTTACAGGGTTACACTTTCGAAAGGACCAGGAGTTCAATCAGAGCCTTGATGGAACTCGCACCCGACGAGGCAGTCGTTCGGCGGGACGGGCGTGAGGAGGTACTGTCAGTGCAGGATATCCGGATTGGAGATGTAGTAATAGTGCGCCCGGGTGAGCGTGTGCCCGTAGATGGCAGGATATTGGAGGGAACTACTTTTGTCAACCAAGCTGCCATAACCGGAGAGTCGGTGCCGGTGGAAAAGAAACCCGGTGATGAGGTCTTAGCAGGAAGTATTAACGGAATGGGGGCTCTTGAGGTTGAGGTCACCAGAGCTGCCCAGGACAACACGGTATCGAGGATCATCCGTTTGGTAGAACAAGCGCAGACCCAGCGGGCTCCTTCACAGCAAACAGTAGATAGGTTTGCCCGCTACTATACTCCAATCGTCATAACAGCAGCAATCCTGGTTGCAATAGTTCCCCCTTTGGGATTACACCAGCCTTTTAACAAGTGGCTGTATGAGGCTTTGGCCATGTTGCTGGTCGCTTGTCCTTGTGCCCTTGTCATCTCGACTCCGGTTGCTGTAGTGGCGGCGTTGGGGAATGCGGCCAGAAACGGGGTCTTGATAAAGGGTGGAGGTTACCTAGAAGAGGCCGGAACTCTTTCTGTTGTTGCCTTTGACAAGACCGGCACCTTGACGGTGGGAGAACCGAGAGTAACTGATGTGGTTCCGCTAACGGCCACAGCTCAGGAAGTAATCCAGGTTGCAGCTGCTATTGAAGCGCGGTCGGAGCATCCTTTAGGCGAGGCCATAACGAAATACGCCAAGGACGCAGGAATTGACGCGCCTGCCGTTAGCGGGTTTAGATCCGTTCCAGGGCGGGGAGCACAGGGAAACATAGGTGATAAGCGGTACCACATCGGGAGTGAACGCTTCATTGCCGAACTTGGGATTAGCCTTGCGGCAGCCCGAAAAGACATTGCAAGGTTGCAGTCGTGTGGCAAAACGGTAATAATTGTGGGAGATGATAAGAGAGTCCTCGGGCTTATTGCGACAGCGGATACCTTGCGCGAACACAGCCGCGCGGCAGTCAGTAAACTGAAACAGCTAGGGATAAGGAAAACGGTGATGCTAACCGGGGACAACGAATCTACGGCAAGCGCTGTTGGTCGCGAGGTAGGGATTGACGAATTTAGAGCGGACTTGTTACCCGAGGGGAAACTGGACGTTATCAGAGACCTTTTGGCCAAATATGGTAAAGTGGCGATGGTAGGCGATGGGGTGAACGATGCTCCGGCCATGGCGGCGTCGACAGTGGGCATCGCAATGGGCGCGGCAGGAACCGATGCTGCTTTAGAAACGGCCGATATTGCCTTAATGGCCGATGATCTCTTAAAGTTACCCTATACGGTGAAGCTGAGCCGAAAAGCCGTGAGTATCATTCGGCAAAATATAGCATTTTCCTTATTATTAAAAGGGATCATCTTGTTGCTGGTAATACCGGGATGGTTGACCATGTGGCTGGCGGTGGCTGGAGATACGGGGACATCGTTGTTGGTGACTCTTAACAGCATGAGGTTACTGCGGGCCCGAGACTAAGACTAAGGCGTTGTTTGTTCGCAAGCAACCGCGGATCATTATCTGTTCTTATCGTTTATGCCACTGTAGATTTTTGTTATAATTCAGATGGGGTGTGAGCGATGTCCCTTCGAAAATTGGTGGTAAAGAGAGCTATGAGCATCTCTTTGTTTTTGTTTTTGGCTTTAGTCGCCTTTTATTCCCTGATCCACAGCTCTCTTTTTTCGGTTAAGGAGGTGGCCGTTACAGGGAACAAGGTGGTGATGGCAGGGGAAATCAAGGCTTTATCAGGAATAGTAGCTGACACCAATATTTTTCAGATTGACCCGGCTCGAGCTGAGCAAGCGGTTAAGATACATCCCCTGATCAAAGACGCGAAAGTGGTCCGTCATCTTCCTAATCGCATAGAGATCAAGGTTGTGGAGCGCAAACCGTGGGCGGTCGTGCCCGCAGGCGAGACCTTTTGGATCATCGATGATTGTGGGGTATTTATCGACCGAACAGAATCGATTCAGACCGTGTCATGCCCAGTAATTACAATGGAAGGAATTCCCCCCAAAATCAGTATTGGACAAAGATTGAATGAAGATGCGATAGGTGCAGTTCGGGATATTGTAAATAACCTCTCTGAGCTTCAGCTAAGCCAGATATCTGAGTTTCACTGCAGGAAAGACAATCAGGTTTACATTTATACTCTTCGCGGTACGGAGATTCGATTTGGCCACACCGATCGGCTGTCGGAAAAGGTAAGGATGATAGATCAAGTGCTGGAGATGGAACAAGAGTTGAGCCCCGGTGAGGCCTTAGCTTACGTGGATCTTCGCTTTAAGGGACAGCCAGTCGCGAAGTACAGGTAGTGGGGGCGAGTAGTATTGAAAAAGGAATCAATTGCTTCGATTGCCTTGGTTTGCATCATCCTGGGGTTTATGCTGGCTGTTCAGTTTAAGACTACGGCCGCTAATCCGAACAATATCTCCACGGCGAGAGCCCAGGACCTCACAGAACAACTGGAGAAGATTACAAAAGAAAGAGACGCGTTAGCCGACGAACTGGCTTCCTTAAGAGAAAAATTGGCGCAAACCAACAAACGAGACCAGGCTATCAATGCGCTCACCGAGGAGCTGACGAGGGCGAATGTTTTAGCCGGATTGGTGCCGGTAAAAGGCCCAGGGATAATCGTAACCTTGACTGACAGTTCTCAGCCGTTGCAGCCTACGGATAATCCTAACCTATATCTGGTCCATGATGAGGATCTGTTGCGGCTAGTCAATGAGCTCAGAGCCGGCGGGGCTGAGGCTATAGCGGTCAACGACCAGCGTTTGGTAAGTAACTCAGAAATAAGGTGCGCGGGACCGACGATTTTGGTGAACACTACAAAAATTGCTCCTCCTTTTGTGATCAAGGCTATTGGCGATCCCCAACTGCTAGAAAGTTCCATACGAATGAAAGGCGGGTGGCTGGAAACATTGGAGACGTGGGGGATAAAGAGCCAGGTTAAGGTCATGCAAACCATAGAGATACCGGCCTACAAAGGTCCGCTCGATTTCCAGTATGCAGTACCCCAGACCAAATCATGATGCAAAGGCGGAATAAACGATGTGGGTGTTGATACTGTTTTGCCTGTTGTTCGGGATATTTATAGGGCTACAGATGCCGGTTTTTATACCCTTTCTTTATGCAAAGTATATGTCTATTGCCATCTTAGCCGCCCTTGACTCTGTCTTCGGAGGCATAAGGGCTTACATGGAGGATGTTTTCGACAACATCGTTTTTGTGAGTGGATTTTTTATCAACATCCTGCTGGCCGCAGGGTTGGCGTACCTGGGGGATCGTTTGGGGGTAGAGCTGTATCTGGCAGCGGTTGTAGCATTTGGCGTAAGGATATTCCAGAATCTGGCTATTATTCGTCGATATCTCCTTAAAAAATGGTGATAAAAAGTTTCACCAAAAAAAGGAAAATCTTATTCTGTGTGGTAATAATGACTTAGTCATGTTTTGGTGGAGGTTTTCATGGCTAAGAAATCCTACCGGAAGATATTAGTCGGATTGGATGTGGGCACTACCAAAGTAGCCGGGGCCGCCGGCCAGGTTTCTTATGACGGGGCTGTTGATGTTTTAGGGATATGCGAGGTTCCTTCGTTTGGTTTGCGCAGGGGGAATGTTATAGACATAGACAGCACATCGAGGGCTATAGACCGTTGCCTCAATGATCTGGAAAGGATGTGTGGCATAAATATCGCCAGTGCACGCGTGGGGTTTTCTGGAGCCAATATTGCTACAATTCCTAACCGGGCGGTAGTGGCTGTAGGTCATCCTGGCAACGAGATTGTGCAGGAAGACGTTGAACGCGTGGTTCATGCTGCTAAGATGATTGCTATTCCGCCTGATCGTTCAATAATTCATTTGTTACCGCGACAATTCATTGTTGACGGTTACGAGGGTGTAACGGATGCGGTGGGTATGGCCGGGAGCAGGCTGGAGGTAGAAGCTGTTCTGGTGACGGCAGCGACCACCGCAGTCCAGAACCTTATGAAAGCCGTGGGACGCGCCGGTTTGAAGGTAAAAGAACTGACCCTGAACACGCTCTTGGCAGCCGAGTCAGTTCTTTCCCCCGCAGAGAAGGAAATGGGCGTTGTCTTGGTGGATATCGGCGGGGGTACCATGGATATTTCGATCTACGAACAAGGAGGATTGGTTTTCAGCTCGATCATCCCGGTGGGAGGAGAGCATATAACCAGGGATCTGGCAGTTGGATTGAGGACTAATCTCGAGGAAGCGAACCGTATTAAGGAACAGCACGGATGCAGCAGTGTGGATGCAGCAAGAGAAGACGTAATAATAGAGGTATCTAATATTAACGGGCAAGCAAGTCGACAGGTATCAGAGAAGTTTGTTGCTTCCATAATTCAGCCAAGGATAGAAGAGATGTTGGAGATAGTACAGGGGGAACTATTCCGCGCAGGGGTAATAGGGGTTCCTCCTGGAGGAATAGTTTTAACTGGGGGAACTTCTAATCTAAGAGGAATTACTAGGTCGGTCGAAGAATACTTACATATCCCAGCTAGGGTTGGTTTGCCAGAAAACACGAGATTTATCAACGGAGAGTTTAAGCAGGGACAATATGCTGCTGTTTTAGGTGCTCTGTTGTATGATTTGAAGAATTCTGCTTCTGACGTAAACCTGGATGAGGAGTTGTTGTTGGGAAGCTGGCTGGGTAGAGTTATTCTGTGGTTCAAAGATCTGTTCAGATAGGAGGTTCACGAGTGGTGCTGGAATTGGATGTGGAGATTCAACAATACGCCGATATCAAAGTTATCGGGATCGGCGGGGGAGGCAACAACGCTATAAACAGAATGATCGAAGCCGGGCTGAAAGGGGTTGAGTTCATTGCGATAAACACCGATGCCCAGGCTTTATACCTGTCCAAGGCGGAAAAGAAGATTCAAATTGGAGAGAAGTTGACCAAGGGATTAGGAGCAGGAGCGAACCCTGAGATAGGCAAAAAAGCAGCAGAAGAAAGCGCCGACGAAATCAAGAAGGCTTTGCAGGGGGCAGACATGGTGTTTGTAACCGCAGGAATGGGTGGAGGTACTGGCACCGGAGGGGCTCCAGTCGTGGCTCAGCTGGCCAAGGAAGCAGGAGCCTTAACTGTAGGGGTAGTAACCAGGCCGTTTCAGTTCGAAGGACGCAAGCGGGGCGGGCAAGCAGAAAAGGGCATTGCAGAGTTGAAAAGCAAGGTAGACAGTCTCATAACTATACCAAATGATCGCCTTCTCCAGGTTATCGATAAACATACTTCTATCAATGAAGCTTTCAGGATTGCCGACGATATTTTACGGCAAGGGGTTCAGGGCATATCCGACCTGATTGCGGTTCCTGGTCTCATCAACTGTGATTTTGCAGATGTCAAGACCATCATGATGGAAACCGGTTCGGCCCTAATGGGAATTGGTATTGCCAGGGGAGAGAACCGGGCAGCGGAGGCAGCCAGGGCAGCCATATCTAGCCCTTTATTAGAAACATCGATTGAAGGGGCAAAAGGGGTTCTTTTCAACATCACCGGGGATTCGAACTTGACGCTGTTCGAAGTCAACGAGGCAGCGGAAATCATAGCTCAAGCGGCCGACCCGGAAGCCAACATAATTTTTGGAGCGGTAGTGGATGACAGCCTCCAGGATGAAGTAAGGGTGACGGTTATAGCCACGGGTTTTGATACGGAACGGAACGTGAACAGAGGGGCTATCGGGGGATACGAACATCCAAGATCCTTTGGCACTCCTCCGGATCTCGACATTCCGACCTTCCTGCGGCGAAAAGGTTAGGAGCGATAGGGGACCTGACCGGTATAGACAGACCTTCGTGAAAACCAGCGGTGTCATATGTAGAAGATAGGAGTACTTGCATAGAAGGCTTTAATATAGAAGCAAGGAACCCCTTGTTACTATTTGTTGTAACAAGGGGTTTTTATCGTGCGGGGATAATCGGCAAATACCATATAATGACATATTGCCATAAGCATCTATAGTATAATTTTCCTGGTATTAGTGAGGTCTTTATCCAGGCATATGTTCATAGTTATTTAATGATTAGGTACCCGGACTAAGGTTCGTCTTGAACCGGTTAGAGGTGCTTTTCGATGATGGTGGGCAGGTGCGTATACGCCGACTTGACCTTTTTGATAAATGTCGTAATGGACTTTGTTATCTTGTGGAGTACGGCTAAACTGGTCGGTTTACCAGTGAACTACCGGCGGCTTATGACTGCTGCTGTTTTTGGGGGAATATATGCCGTAGGGTACCTCTTTCCCGAACTTGGCCCTTGGTACCAGTTACCAGTTAAGGGGATAGCATCTTCGTTGCTAGTGATTTTCGCTTTCTGCCCATCTAACTGGAAGGAGTTCTGGAGGGCCTTTGCCTGCTTCTATGGGGTCAGCTTTGCTGTTGCCGGGGCAGTCATGGGTTCGTCTTATTTTATTGGAAGCAGTTTATCGGGGTTCCAATTTTCGTACGCGTGGCTGGCGGTGGGGATTCTGTGTGCTTTTACCCTGGGAAGGGCAGGGGAGAAATATTTTCTGGAAAAGTTTATACCGCGTCTGGTGTGTCTCCCGGTGAAGGTATCTTTCGACCAATTTGTCTGTAAAGGAGATGGGTTCCTGGATACGGGCAACAACCTTTGTGACCCACTGACAGGCAGGCCGGTCATCGTAATGGAATACAGCCTGTTGCGTTCGTGCTTGCCCGAGGACGTGAAACAGGCCTTGGACCGAGTGGCTAAGGGCGAGGACTTTTTGCGGGCTATGCCGGGAACTGTTTGGGCTAACCGATTACGGCTTATACCATTCACTTCTATCGGCAAGAAGCACGGGCTATTGCCGGGGCTGCGTTGTGATAACGTGGTGATAGATACCGGTTTGCGGCCTATTTACCAGCAGAACATTGTGGTAGGAATACACTGGGACAAGTTAAGCCCGGACAACAAATTTCAGATGCTCCTTCCATCCAAAATCCTGCAATAGGAAAAGGGGGTAAACGGGTTGATGCGGAATTTGCTCGGCCGATTACTTGGTATCTTGAGAGTGTGGACGGCGAAGGTTATAGCGAGGAGACTTGCCGGGTACGTCTATTATGTAGGCAGCACCGAAATCTTGCCCCCACCTTTGAGCTCGGAAGAGGAAAGCACCCTGTTGCAGAGGTTAGAACAAGGTGATAACGGTGTCAAGAGTACTCTGATCGAACATAACCTGCGTTTGGTAGTTTACATAGCAAAAAAGTTTGAGAATACCGGTATAAATATCGAGGACCTGGTTTCTATAGGAACCATAGGCTTGATTAAGGCAGTGAATACTTTCGAACCCCGAAAGAACATCAAATTGGCCACTTATGCTTCCCGTTGTATAGAAAACGAGATTCTGATGTACCTGCGGCGCAACCTGAAGACCAGGGCTGAGGTTTCACTGGATGAACCGCTGAACGTGGACTGGGACGGAAACGAACTCTTGCTCTCAGACGTGCTGGGAACAGATGGTGATATGATATACAAGACCATAGAAGAGGAGGTTGAGAAGAAGCTCTTGTCTCAGGCCATACTCAGGCTCCCTCCCCGAGAAAAGAGAATTATCCAGTTGCGCTTTGGTTTAGAGGACGGTTACGAAAAGACCCAAAAAGAAGTGGCGGACATCTTGGGGATTTCGCAGTCATATATCTCTCGACTGGAAAAACGTATCTTAAAACGTCTTCGCCGCGAAATTCGAAAAATAGAGTAAATCGTAACAAGATAAGCGCGACTCAAAGAGGGCTTGAGAGGTTCAAGCCTTTTTTGTTTCTTCGAATTCGAGAATAAACAGCGAAACAAAAGCAAATAATCTCTAAAAGAAGTATCAAGACAATGTAAGGGGAAGGGGTGTACACTTGCTAAATAAGGTCGAGATCTGTGGTGTTAACACTTCTAATCTCCCCGTATTGAAAAACGAGCGCATGCGAGACCTGTTTTTACGGGTCAAGCAGAACGATCGCCAGGCCCGGGAGGAGCTGATTCGGGGCAATCTAAGGTTGGTTTTAAGCGTTATTCAAAGGTTTAACCACCGTGGCGAATATGTAGATGACCTTTTTCAGGTAGGCTGTATAGGTTTGATAAAAGCCATAGACAACTTCGATTTGGAACAGAACGTAAGATTTTCTACCTATGCCGTCCCCATGATCATAGGCGAGATTCGGAGGTATTTGAGGGATAATAACCCAGTTAGGGTATCACGGTCTTTAAGGGATGTAGCTTACAAAGCATTACAGGTGAGAGAACAACTGTTGGCGGAAAAGTCCAGAGAACCTACGATAGCGGAAATAGCAGATCGCTTGGAAGTTTCTCAAGAAGAAGTGGTTTTTGCTCTAGACGCTATTCAGGAACCGGTATCCCTTTTTGAACCTATATACAACGACGGGGGCGATCCTATTCTGGTCATGGACCAGATCAGCGATGACAAAACCACTGATGAGCTTTGGCTAGAGGGTATTTCGATTAGGGAAGCCTTGAAGAAATTATCCGAAAGGGAAAAGCTGATTTTAACCTTGCGGTTTTTCGAAGGGAAGACTCAAATGGAGGTAGCAGAGGAAATAGGCATTTCCCAGGCTCAAGTTTCGCGCCTCGAAAAAGCTGCTCTAAAACACATGAAAAAATATATCTAAAAAGGGTCAAGAGAGGAGGATTCAGCGTGACTAGGCAATTACTAGCACTCTTGATAGTTGCCGCAATGCTGTTCTTGGTGATTCCGCTCGCGGTTTATTACTGGCGTAACGAGGAGGCTTTTTCTCCCTATAATCTAATACAAACCCACGTAACAGCGGACAACGCGTTACATCTTCAACGGTACTGCTGAACTGCTGAGAATTGAAGGCGTTAAAACCGGGTTTGTAGAAGCCTGGTTGGGGATAAGAATGAGCTGCCTGATGGCGGCTCTTTTTTTGCTTTGTTATCACATAATAGGTTTGTTTCTCATATATTAGAATCAGGTACAGGAAAATTATAGAGGTGAGGCGCTTGGTCAAGATATCAGAACTCAGAACCCGTGAGGTGATTAACGTTTTAGACGGGAAAAAGCTGGGCTGTATCATAGACATCGACCTTGACATTGAGAAAGGCAGGGTAACGGCTATCGTTTTACCTGGCCCCAGCAGGTGGTTGGGCTTTTTTTCCCGTAGAGAAAACGTGGTTGTTCCTTGGGAAAAAATAAGCAAAATAGGGCGAGATGTTATTCTGGTCGAGCTGGGAGATCATCTTCTTTCTTGATCAGAAACTACTATGCGCCTGATATCTCTATGGAGATTCATTCAACAAAGAAACCCTGTCAAAAACAGGGTTTCTTTTCTTGAACTCGAGGCTAACATCGACAATTTTTTCCTGTTCAAAGTGAAAAGGTGATTATATAATACAAGATATAGGGTGCGAAATGTGTTTATACACAATATGTGGGGGAGGAAAGCGGATGAAATGTCCGTATTGCCGAGAAATGGAGAGCCGGGTGATCGAATCTCGATATAGTGATGACGGAGAGAGCATACGAAGACGAAGGGAGTGTTCTAACTGCAAACGCCGCTTTACAACGTATGAGAGAATCGAGGTTACTCCACTTCTCGTCGTTAAGAAAGGCGGGAATCGGGAGCAGTTCAGCAGGGACAAGCTAGCAGCTGGAATATTAAAGGCGTGCGAGAAGAGACCGGTAACCATGGAAGATATAGAGAGGGTTGTAGGAGATATTGAAAGGGAACTGAGAGACAAGTACGACCGTGAAGTTACCAGTATGGTTATTGGCGAAAAAGTCATGGACGAGCTTAGAAGCCTCGATAAAGTGGCTTATGTCAGGTTTGCTTCGGTATATCGCGAGTTTGCAGATCTGGACGGGTTCATACAGACCATCGAGCAACTGCAGCGAGGAACGTCTACAGAGGAGGAAAGATAAGTGTTTACCAAAATCAAGAAGAGAGACGGGAGAGAGGTTCCTTTTGATCCTTCAAAGATAACGGAGGCCATATTCAAAGCAGCTCAGGCTGTAGGTGGGGAAGACAGACAAAAATCTTTGGAACTTACTTTAGAAGTAATGCGGGTTTTGGGACAAAAGTATCAAGGAGAAGTGTTCACAGTAGAGGACGTTCAAGATATTGTTGAGAAAGTCCTTATCGAACACGGGCATGCCAAGACAGCCAAAGCCTACATTCTGTATCGGGATCAGCGCACTCGGTACCGGGAAGCCAAGTCGGATCTCATGGACGTGGTCGAAGAAATCCTCAAGGAAACCAGCCGCGAAAATGCCAATGTAGGTAACAGTCCGAGTGCCAAGATGCTGCAGATAGCCAGTGCGGCCAGCAAGCAATACTACCTCAACCGGGTATTGCCTCCGGAATTCTCCCAGGCGCACCGGGAAGGTGATATACACATCCATGATCTTGATTTCTACAAGAAGACCTTGAATTGTTTGCAGCTGCCTTTAGGAGACATACTTGCTGCGGGGTTTAACAATGGGCATGGCTACATCAGGCCCCCCAAACGTCCGGCATCGGCAACGGCCTTAGCGGCGATTATCCTACAGAGTTCGCAGAACGACATGTATGGAGGTCAATCGTTTCCCTTTTTTGACCGGGATATGGCTCCGTTTGTAGAAAATGCCAGTGAAGAAGAGACATACCAGGCCATGGAGGCTTTGGTATATAACTTGAACAGCATGCACTCCCGGGCGGGATCTCAGGTGCCTTTTTCTTCGATTAATCTAGGTTGTGATACCACGGAAGCAGGGAGGAAGGTAACCCGTAATCTCCTGTTAGCTTATGAGGCAGGACTGGGGCGGGGGGAAAACCCGATATTTCCCAATGTGATTTTTAGGGTGAGGGAAGGAGTCAATCTCAATCCCCAAGACCCGAATTATGACCTGTTTTTGCTGGCTTTGAGAGTGGCTGCCACGCGCATGAACCCGACTTTCAGTTTCATGGATTCGTCTTTTAACGACCAGTACGGCAATAACGTAGCTTACATGGGATGCCGTACTCGGGTTATTGCCAATCGCCATGGCCCCTCTATCACAGAAAGGAGGGGAAACATCGCTTTTACCACTATTAACCTGCCCCGCCTAGCGATAAAGGCCAAGGGCTTGATAGGAGAGTTCTATCGGCAACTGGAAAAGATGCTGGAACTGGCTTGCGAGCAGCTATATCACCGTTACCGAGTGTTATCAGAGCTTAAAGTAAAAGACCTGCCTTTTGTGATGGGACAACATCTTTATCTAGGTTCCGAGGATTTGAAAGATGATGACGTTATCGAGCCTGCCGTAAAGCACGGTACTCTTTCGGTTGGGTTCATTGGCCTGGCTGAAGCTTTGATATTATTGAACGGCAAGCATCACGGTGAGTCCGATGACTCGCAGGCGATGGGCATATCTATCGTCCAGTACATGCGAAGGATGATTGACAAAGCTTGTGACGAGTATGATTTAAATTATACTCTGCTCGCTACTCCGGCTGAGGGGCTTTCGGGAAGGTTTGTCAGCATTGACCGGGAACAGTACGGAGAAATACCTGGAGTAACTGATAAGGAATACTATACTAATTCGTTCCACATACCTGTAAACCACGATATCAGTATTTTCGAGAAGATAAGCAAGGAAGGACCGTATCACAAATACACCAATGCCGGGCACATAAGTTATATAGAGTTTCCTTCGCCTCCGGTCCACAACCTCGATGCTATTGAGACCGTAATCAAGCACATGCGGGCTTGCGACATGGGGTACGTAGGTATAAACTTCCCCATCGATTTCTGTGAGAGCTGTTATTACCGCGGAGTTATCCCAGGCGACGCCTGTCCTAACTGTGGGGGTCAAGAGATCAAGAGGGTTCGCCGGATCACGGGGTACTTGTCGACGGTCGACCGTTTCAACGATGCTAAGGTTGCCGAACTAAGGGATCGCAAAAGCCACCGGTTCTAGCGGTTCCGAAAATAGCCACTGATGGACACAGATTAACGCAGATTTACACAGATTAATTATTACTTAGAATTTGCAAACACAAAGACGTGTTAGACAGGCGAACAATGTTGGAACGAGCCGGCAAACATTCCTCGGACAATAGTTTCATTTTGATTCTCTGGTGGTTGATACCGGTAAGTGTCATTGTGGGGCTGTCCAGAGAATAGAGTCTCGAAGGAGAATTAGCCGAGAGAGAATCCCCCAAAAAAGCCTATGTGTAGCCACTTTAATGCTTTTGTGGTTGGCCAAAGGAGCGTCCAAGGGTTGTCCTCACGGATCTTCAATAGGTGTGGGTTCATGCTGGAGGTGGATAAAGGTGATCAGATACGCGGCAGTGGTGGACAATTCGGTCGTAGACGGAACCGGCATAAGGATAACGGTTTTCTTGCAGGGGTGTGTACGTGGCTGCGAGGGTTGCCACAACCCGGATCTACAGCCTTTGGAAGGAGGAGAAGTAGTGTCAGAGGAGGCTTTGGCCCAACTGGTGCTGAACAAGCTAAGCCCGCTTCACCGGGGTGTTACTTTTAGCGGGGGAGAACCTTTGCTGCAAGCGCAGGCGTTGGAGAAGGTAATCTCGATATTGAAGCGAGAAAAACCTGACATTGATGTATGGATGTATACCGGTTTCACATTTGAAGAGATACAGGAAATACCTGTTTTAAGAATGATAGACGTTGTAGTTGACGGTCCTTTTGTGTTGGCACAGCGAGATTTGTCTTTGGCGTTCCGGGGCTCGAGGAATCAGAGGATTATAGATGTACCTGCGTCTCTAGCTAAAAGTGAAGTCGTTGAGTTGAAGCTCGACTGAACATAATCGAAACGAGTTAAAGACAACAAGGCCTTTGTCTTCTTTGGAAGATAGAGGCCTTTTTTGGTTTTGCTGGGGGACCGGTCGATTTCGATGATTTGCCTTTGACCCAAGGCTGGTTGGCAGACACGGCAAACAGAGGGAAGGGACAAGACATGGTATAATGTATAGTGAGTTTACGTAGAGGAGACGCGAGGTTCACGTGGTCTCATGGCACTTGCATTCTGTTCAAGGCTTGTCTTACATTACTTTGCCGGAGTGGCAAAAGCAGGGCTTGACCGTAGCTATAACCACCCGTACCGGAGGGTTTAGCCAGGGGGAGTACTCTTCTTTGAATCTGGCTTTTCACGTCGGAGATGACCAGACCGCTGTTTTATCAAACCGGGAGCTTTTGGCATCAGTCTTGCGCATTTCTCTTGCGGACATGGTGTGCGCTTGCCAGGTGCATAAGGCTAACGTGAGAATTGTCACTGAAGCTGACAAGGGTAAAGGGGTATTCGAATACGCTTCTGCATTGCCGGAAACCGACGCCATGGTTACCGATTGTGAAGGAGTATTTTTGACAACGTTCTATGCCGACTGCATACCTATTCTTTTGTTTGACGTTACACGCAGGGTGATAGGTCTGGCCCACGGTGGTTGGAAGGGGACTATGGCCAAAATAGCTTCGGCCACGGTCGAGGTTATGCGAAAAGAATTCGGAAGTTACCCTCAAGATATTAAAGCATTCATAGGGCCTGGAATTGGTGGGTGCTGCTATGAAGTCGACGATGGGTTGGCAGCCCAAGTCAGGACAGTTTTTGGAAAAGACAGCCGGTTTTTGCTGGAAGAAAAACAGGGAAGAAACTATTGGTATCTCGACCGTACGAATTTCTTTATCTTAGAAAACGCGGGCCTTCATCATCAAAATATCGGTCTTTGTGGAATGTGTACCAGATGTAACCAAGAACTGTTCTATTCGTACCGGGGATCTGGTGGAAGGACCGGAAGATTCGCTGTGGTTCTGGGTTTCAATAAGAGGTGAGAATTTGGATAACGCGCGCATTCTCGTGGTCGATGATGAAGTCCATATAGTAGAGCTGGTCAAGTTTAACCTGGAAAAAGAAGGATTCCAAGTGAGAGTGGCTTACGACGGGATTACGGCCTTAACCCAGGCGGAGTTGGTACGACCAGACCTAATTATTCTGGATATAATGCTTCCCCAGCTGGATGGGCTAGAAGTGTGCCGACGGTTGAGAAGCATGCAGGACTTTAGTAGTACTCCTATTATCATGCTTACGGCCAAAGGAGAGGAATTTGACACCGTGCTGGGATTAGAGATGGGGGCTGACGACTATATCAAGAAACCTTTTAGCCCCAGGGAAATGGTGGCTCGGGTTAAAGCAAGATTGCGAGCGAAAAGGATTCTGGAGGCCGAAAAGGCTACCGGACGCAAGACCTTGGTCTTCAAAGACCTGATAGTAATCCCGGATAAACATGAGGCGTTTGTGGGCGAACGGAGACTAGAACTGACGCCAAAGGAATTCGAGCTTTTGAAGTTGTTAGCTAGCAACCAGGGAAAAGTATTTAGCCGCGAGGTGTTGCTGGAGAAGGTCTGGGGGTATGAGTTCTCAGGTGATACCCGTACTGTGGATGTTCACATCCGGCATCTTAGACAAAAGTTAGGAGAGAGCCCGAGTTCGCCTCAGTACATTGAAACGGTACGGGGCGTCGGATACAGGTTTAAAGAGAGAGAGTCTTAAAAGGTACAAAACTATACTTGAACGACATAGGCATTTCAGGAACTGCTTCTGGGGGGCTGTGTTGTTGTATGCACGATGGAGAAAAAACGGGAGAAGAGACTTTTCGGGAACGGAACAAGATGAAAGCTATTCTAACTACTTTGGTTGACGGGGTGATGGCTGTCAGCCGCGACGGGATTGTTACTTTAGCCAACAAGGCGGCAGAAGAGATTTTTAAAGCGCGACATGAAGGGTTAGTAGGGAGGCCTTTCGCCAGTTTGGTATCTTCTCAGGAATTGAATCAGATGTTAGAGGACGTTTTTGAAACCGGGAGACAGATTTTTACGGAAACCGCGTTGGAACAGTGTTTATTTAGGGTACAGATGGCAGCTATCAACGGTGAAAAGGGAGATGTGGAAGGGGCAGTGGTGGTATTCCACGATGTTACCGATGCGCGCAAATTTGATCAGATGAGATCCGAGTTTGTTGCTAACGTTTCCCACGAGCTCAGAACCCCTCTCACCGCTATCAAGGGATTTGTAGAGACTTTACTCGATGGAGCTTTGGAGGATAAACTCATCTGCCGCCGCTTCTTGACCATTATTGAAGGAGAGAACAACCGCCTTACCAGACTTATCGACGATCTCCTGACCCTTTCTGCTATTGAGTCCCGGGAAAGAAAGCTCACCTTAAAACCGGTTTGTCTAGTCACTTCCATTATTCAGGTAATGAACATTCTGGGCCCTCAGGCCCGCGAAAAGAGATTGCACCTGGAGTTAATATTCAACCGCGATCTGCCTCCGGTCAAAGCCGACGAAGACCTGGTAGGCCAGGTTTTGATTAATCTAATCGACAACGCTATCAAATATACTTCTCCCGGAGGCAAGATAGTAATACGCGTAAAACGTGGGGGCGACCAGGTATTTACGTCTATCACTGATACCGGGACTGGGATACCCCAAGAAAGCTTGCCTCGCTTATTTGAGAGGTTTTACCGGGTGGACAAGGCACGTTCGCGCGAGTTGGGCGGCACCGGTCTGGGACTAGCGATTGTCAAACATATCGTTGAGTCTCACGGCGGAGAAGTATTTGTGGAGAGTGAGTTGGGCAAGGGTTCAACTTTCGGGTTCAGCTTGTGGGTGGCATAGTTGTTGTTGAAGCGAGAGGGCAGCTATGAGCGAACGTCTAGACCGGTTAGCAAAGCAGAAAAAACAAAAGAGATTGATATTAAAACTGCTTTTCGTTTTGGTTTTGATATCAGCGATGTTGGCGGTAGCGGCAGCTTACAGGGCAGTGACCGGGAAACTGTCCGTTATGCGGATGGAAGTAGAAGAATCTAAAGAAGGGGTTCTAGAGGAAACTTTGACCGGTACGGCTATGGTTGTCCAAGAAGAGACGGTGTTGCGATCTCCAGCCGACGGGCGTTTCGAAAACCTGGTGCGGGAAAAGGAACGGGTCAGGCGCGGGGCGATTCTGGGGAGATTGTATACGGAAAGCGGAACTGAGAGCTATGATGTAACGGCTCCGATAGCGGGAGTAGTATTGTACCAGACTGACGGGTTGGAAACGGTAATGGTTCCATCCAAGCTGGGAGACCTTCACCCTCAAATGTTTGCTTACAGCATCCATGTTGTTCGGGGAGTTGAGAATTTACTTCACAAAGGCGATGCTTTTGCCAAAATCGTGAACAACTTGAAGCCAACCGGCTTGGTGGTTAAGACGGAAGACACCGCAGACCCTCTAGCCGATGGACAGGAGGTCGGAGTCAGGTATAAGAATCTGGACTTAGGGACTGCCCGGGTAATTTCGATTGAGCGAGGAAACGACTATACTTTGGTCGGGTTGATTATGAGCGGGTTTGTAATGGAGGTGGCGGACCGTCGTTCGATTCCGGTAGAGCTGGTTATACGGCGTTATGAGGGAATAATCGTTCCTACGCGGGCTCTCACTACCAAAGCGGGTCGGCTCGGAGTTTATTGCCTGCGCAAGGAAACGGTTGTTTTTAAAGAGGTTCAGCTGGTTGCCAGGAAGGCAGGTCACAGCGTGGTCAGGGGACTAGATGCTGGTGAGTATGTAGTCACTACTCCGGACTTGGTGAAGGAAGGGATGGTGATGCGGCGATGAAGGCCGATGGGGGAGGATTGGAACAGTCGATTGCTGAAGTCCGGGAACGGATCCGTCGAGCAGCTCAGCGCTCAGGCCGGCAGGAGCAGGAGATAACTCTGGTGGCTGTCAGTAAGACCGTAGATTTAGAAACTATATCCCGGGCAGCGCAGTTGGGAATCACCCATTTCGGAGAGAACCGGGTTCAGGAGTTTTTACCTAAGTACAAGGAGCTACCTCATCTCCAGTGGCACTTCATCGGTCATCTGCAGACCAACAAGGTGAAGGACGTCATAGGAAAGGCTTGCTTGATCCATTCGCTAGACAGATGGAGATTGGCGGAGTATATTGATGGTAAGGCCAAGTTGCTTGGGCTTGCCGAGGTTGATGTGCTGCTAGAGGTCAATGTTTCCGGCGAACGTTCCAAATACGGATTACTCCCCTCAGATGTTCCAGCATTTTTAGATGCGGTTGAAAGACTTGAACGTGTGCGGGTTCGTGGCTTGATGACTGTGGCTCCCCAGGTTGATGACCCGGAGTTGGCGAGACCAGTATTCAAGAAACTTCGTTCTATTTTCGAAGATATTAAGAAGAGACAGTACCGCAACACAGAAATGTTGTACTTGTCTATGGGCATGACTCAGGACTTTGAGGTTGCTGTCGAGGAAGGGAGCAACATGGTCAGGGTGGGAACTGCGATATTCGGTGCAAGAAGATAGGGGGTTTTAACATGGGTTTTGTGGACAAGTTCTGGCAGTTCTTTGGGGTAGAGACGGAGACGAAGGAGGAGTTGGTAGAGCTGCCAATAGAACCAGAAGAAAGGAAATTTGACCGTAAGGGGAATCTTGTCAGTATCCATTCAACCAAGACCATCAAAGTGGTCGTGTGCGAACCGGCCGATTTCGACGAAGTCAAAACTATTGCCGACAATCTCAAGAGCAGGAGGCAGGTTGTCATAAACTTAGAGAGAACTCCTGCGGAATCGAGACAGCGAATTATCGACTTTGTAAGTGGTACAACCTACGCTTTGGATGGCCATATCCAAAAGATAGGAGATCACATCTTTCTTTTTGCTCCTAGTAATGTAGAAATCTCTGTGGACACCCGTTCTGCAGTACGTACCTCATACATATTCACCCGCCCAGGGCCTTTTGGAGGGACCGATTTCTGATGAAATACCGGGTTTTAGGAGTCGTCGGTTGTGGAAATATGGCCTACGCTCTGGTGAAGGGACTGACGCAGTCGCGTTTTGATTTTGAGACTATCGTGGGGTTCGACGTAAACCCAGCCCGGCTAAACCTCTTTCGGCAGGAGTTTTCGGTGAAGCCTGTTTCTTCCAATCAAGAGGTGGCTGAACAAGGGGATATTATTGTCCTGGCGGTTAAACCTGGTCAAATAAGGCAAGTGCTGGAGGAAGTGAAGGATAAGCTGACTTCAGACAAGCTGCTGGTTTCGATTGCGGCAGGCATTTCTACAAGTTTGATCGAAGAAGTAGCGGGTAGCCATGTGCCGGTTATTAGGGTCATGCCCAATACTCCCTGCTTGGTAGGCCGGGGGATTTCAGCAATAGCGGCCGGGACCGGGGCAAGTGTTGAGCACGAAGAGGTAGTAGCCAGGATGTTTGCTGCTGTAGGCGAGGTCTGCCGAGTTCCGGAATCATACATGGATGCGGTTACCGCGCTGTCTGGGAGCGGGCCGGCTTACATATATTTAGTAGCCGAAGCGATGAGCGATGCTGGAGTGGAGGTGGGGCTGCCCCGGGACCTTGCCCGTTTGATGGCTTTAAAGACTATAGCAGGGGCAGTTGCCATGATGGAGGTTACAGGTAAACATCCGGCCGTGCTTAGGGAAGACGTTACTTCGCCCGGGGGAACAACTATAGCCGGATTGAGGGAATTGGAAGAAAACGGCTTGCGGAAGGCGTTCTTTCGGGCTGTTCGGAGGGCGTTTGAGCGTTCGATGGAGCTCGGGCGGAGATAGGCTTGGGTATTCTTCAGAGGAGTGGGTTTTATTGCCGGTCTCTATCAGTGTGATTCGAGTAATAGACGTGGCTTTTGAAGTATTGGTGTGGTTGATAATCATCCGTTGTATTTTGTCGTTTGTGCGGCACGATCCTTACCAGCCAGTGTTCAAATTCATTTACGATGTAACCGAACCGGTGATGGCACCTTTTCGGAGATTGGTTCCGGTTGTTGGAGGACTCGATTTTTCGCCTCTGATAGCCATTATGGTTGTAGAATTGGTACGCCGGTTGGTATATGCAGTCTTGGTAAATTTGATAAGGTAGAACGGTTTAGATTTTTTGTAAGGAGCCAGGAGTGATGTCTAAAAAGGGTTTGGAGTTGCTGGCGCCTGCTGGTAAGTGGGAAAGCCTAGAAACTGTTATTGAACAAGGAGCAGATGCTGTATATTTGGGCGGCAAGAGATTCAACATGCGTCTTTTGCGGCCTGATTTTAATTTTTCGGACGAACAACTGATGGATGCGGTATCGTTTGCCCACGACCGCGGGGTTAAGGTGTATGTAACGGTTAACAATTTGTATTTTCAATCAGAAATAAACGAGCTAGCCGACTACCTGGCTTTTCTCGAGGAAGCAGGCTGTGATGGCATTATCGTGCAGGACCTGGCCGTGCCTCTTCTTTTGCAGCGCTTAGGGTTAAAGCTGCCGTTACATGCGAGCGTCCAAATGGGCGTTGCCAACGCTGAAGCGGCAAGGTTCTTAGACGAACAGGGTTTTTCCAGGGGCATACTGTCAAAGAACTTGAGTTTGGATGAAATCAGAGACATACATCAAAGGACCTCTCTGGAGCTGGAGTTTTTCGTGCACGGGGATGTCTGTATATCGCACACCGGACAGTGCTATATGAGCAGCTTTTTCTTCGGAGAAAGCGCAAACCGCGGTCGTTGCCGGAAACCGTGCCGATGGAAATACCGGTTTCTACCCAGCCCTGACCGATGGGAAGGTGTTCATTATTTCCTCGCTCATAAAGACCTTTGTTTGGTCGGATACCTCGACCGGTTGATCGAAGCCGGGGTTCGCTCTTTCAAGATTGAGGGAAGGATGAGAGACCCGGAGTACGCCGGTTTTCTGGTCCGCTGCTACCGAAGAGCACTAGATGCCTTGGAAGCTGGGGAGACTGAGGTGGTAAGCGAGGCAGAAAAAGAGTTGTATTCCCGGCGGATACGGGAATTTACAACAGGGAGCTTGTTTAGTAGAACCGGCGCCGATTGTATTGGATATTCGGGAGAAAGAGAACCCTTCTTTCCTACCAGTTCAATAGAAGTCACCCCATTAGGACGAGACGATTACCCGCAGTTCAAGGCTCCTACGCCCGGTTCAGTGCCTTCGCTAAGTGTTAAGGTTGGGGGGCTGGAGGCGTTTTTCGGCGTTATCGGGCGCGGCGTTGACACGGTGATTATTGGAGGAGACGGTTTTAAGAACAGCAAGGATAATTGGGATGAGGCTTCCCTATTGAGGGCGATCCAAGCGGGGAACGATAAGGGGGTATCTGTAGTTTTGGAAACCCCGAGGATTGTCACCCAAAAGGATCTGGACGGGGTAATCACCCTCTTATCGATTCCTGAAATGAAGGGTTTATCGGCAGTGATGGTACATGATCTCGGGAGCCTGAGGATAGCTCGGGAGCTTGGTCTGACAGTATGGGCGGGGTACGGGCTCAACCTTACTAATGGGACTTCAGTTAAGTTTTTGGCTTCCCAAGGGGTGCAGAGGGTGACGGCTTCCCTTGAGCTGAAGTTGGCGGACCTTAAGAACATGGTGGGAAAATCATGTCTGGAGATAGAACTGATGGTCCAAGGTCCTTTGTGTGGTATGATTACGGATTACTGTCCGATCCAAGCGGTATGGGCGGAAGGTGATGACGATGGTTGTAAGACCGCGTGTAACCGGGCCGAGTACTGCCTGGAGGACGAATATCAACAGAGGTTTCGCATCTTAAATGATGACCGGTGCCGCACTCACATATTCTTCCCCCTCGACTTGTGTTTGTTCGGTTATCTTCCACTAATCAAAGATATGGGGATCAACAGCATCAGGATCGAGGGTCACTACTATCGCTTAGACACTCTTTTAGAGGTGGTTGACATATACCGTGACGGTTTACGGGATTTGGCGCAAGGGAGATGGGAAGGGGAAAAAGGTTACCGGCGGCTTTTGCGTTTATTTGCCCATGGGCTTACCACCAACCCTTTGGTTCATCGACTAGCCGGGCTAGAAGCAGATTAGCCGGTAGCTTTGAGGAGGGAAAGTGATGACCTTAACGCCGGTGGACATCCGCAACCAACGGTTCAAAAAGACCTGGAGGGGTTATAGCGAATCAGAGGTTAACCGCTTTTTGGTAACGCTGGCAGAAGAGTACGAGAAGCTTTACCGGGATAACGTGGAACTGAAAGAGAATTTGAAAAAGAAAGAGTTTGAATTGAGCAAGTACCAGAAACTTGAGGAAACCTTGCAGCAGAGCATCGTTTTAGCTCAGAAAGCGGCCGAGGAAGTAGTAGCTAATGCTCACAGAGAGGCGGAGTCGATAAAGGAAAATGCGCGCCATCGCATAGCCGAGATGTTCGATGTTTACGAAGATATTTTGAAGAGATTGGGCGTTTTCCGGGTAGAGATCAGGTTAATGCTGTTGTCCCAGGTGGAACTACTAGAGCAAAGCGGGAAGCGGCTGGATGATATTGCCGATTTCTTCTACAGCCGGGACATGAAGGAGGTACTGGACAAGTTATCTCGGGCCGAGGAGGGAAAATAGGTGAACATCCAAGAAACCGAGCGTGGTATACGGTTCGAGGTACGGGTATTGCCGAGAGCTTCTAAGAACGAGGTGATAGGCGAAGTGGAGGGAGCTGTTAAAATCAAGCTTACTGCTGCTCCTTTGGAGGGTGAGGCCAACCAGGCCTTGATTTCGTTTTTGGCTAAGATAAGCGGTGTTGCCCGTAAGAACGTGACTATTATAAAGGGTGAAACTTCACGCCACAAACTGGTAGAGATAACCGGCATCGACAAGACAGAGTTCTTAAAAAGAACGGGGCTACCCGGGTAATGGGAATCAAAAAAAGCAATGCTCGACATGAACGATGGTGGTGAAACTCGTTGGCAAAGACAGATAAGATTCTACTCGTCTTGCGTACGTTAGCGGATGTTTACCCACAAGCAGGTACTCGACTGAAGTTTCAGAACCCATTTCAGTTGTTGGTAGCTGTTATGTTATCTGCTCGTACCACTGACGAGCAGGTGAACCGAGTCACCAGAGGACTTTTTGCTGAGGTCAAATCGCCTAAAGATTTGGCTTCAATGGAAGTAGGGATTTTGGAAGATATGATAAAAGGTTGCGGGCTTTATCGGCAGAAGGCTCGGAACCTCATCGCTTTGGCCCGGATTTTGATGGAAGAGTTTGGAGGGGAAGTTCCCACGGATTTTGACCAATTGTTACGTTTACCAGGGGTGGGAAGAAAAACGGCTAATGTTGTAGTCAGCGTGGGATTTGCTAAACCGGGTTTAGGGGTTGACACGCACGTCCTTAGGGTGTCACGGCGCCTGGGTTGGCACAATGCCCGTGATCCTCAGGTAGCAGAGGCTGAGCTTAAGAGGATTATACCTGAATCTTGGTGGGCTCGGGCTCACCACTTGTTCATTTCTCACGGCAGGGCGGTTTGCCGGGCACGCAAGCCCGATTGTGACCGATGCACTATTCGGCTGTACTGTCAATATGGTGTTTCCGGTCAGAGCGATAAGGCGGAGGACAGGCTGCAAAGTGAAAGTTCGGCATGATTTCAACTATCGTGACTATATCCTGCTTATCTGGATCCTGGTATTGATCAACCTTTTTGTCATTTCACGTTGGTTGGCCAGGATATCTTTGTCTTTGGCAATAATTGTATTCACGGTCGGGTTTACGGTTACCATTTTGTTAACGGTTTTGAGCCAACCCAGGTCGCGGACTACGATTCCGGAGTGGGTCCTGCCCACCGTAAAAAAAGCAATGACTGAATTTCAGCCGGTAGCTGAGGAAATTTTGAATTATCTGGTTACAGAAAAAACAAATCCCTTGGTCGAAACCGCGCGATCTGACTTGGCTAAGAACACCGGTTGGTTATGCGAAAGTGGCCGTAGGTTTGGTCAACAGGTTCTTGACGGTTTAAATGAGATAAAGAAAAAGTTGTTTTGGTCACCTGGAGTCAGCCTATCAGGTGAGTTGTTTCAATTACAGAAGAGCGTTGAGGAACGGGTAGTTGTCGTAACCGATTTTCTGGATAGCTTGGATGTATTTGTAGCCCGCGTTTCAGACGAACTAGAATTGGCAATATCACGAAACCTTAAGGAAACCTGGAGTAAATTGCGCAGTCAGCACCAGATTGCTCTGCGGTATTTGGAAGAGTTGCTTTACGCTCAGATAGAGGAATGGGGCGCGGAAGAAGGGGATAAGCCAGTTCCTCAGATGGAGCGCATTGGAGGACAGTACGAAGTCCTTATACAGCCGTCGGTCAATCGCGCGAGCGAGCACTTGCAGGCTCGATTGTTTTCCGTGGTACAAGAACTTTCATCCAAAGTGGTAGGGAGATTACAGCGGGAAACCTTAGCTCAGGTTAACTCCCTTGAGCAACTAGCAGCACAAGTAGAAAGGCTTCTTACTCATCCTCGGGCGCCCCGTGAAAAGTTAGGAGGAGCCTTGGAATTGCTTTATCAGATGAAACAGGAGATCAGCGATGTAATGATGACATTGGCGTGGCAGGACCTCATACTGGAGGAAAGATGGAGGGAAAGCAAACAGAGATTGACAGGCGAAGCTGAGCAGTTGGCTTCCAGCTTGACCGGTGACGAGCATGCCGATATATGGGGAAGACTGGAACAGATAATAGACGGTTGGGCTAAGACCAAGTTGCAACGGGAAGCCCCAGGGGTTATTTCGTTGTTGACGGCTGCGGAAAAGAACTATTGGGATTTTGAGAAAGGCTTGCTTTCCAAGGAACATATGGCGACAAACATTTTACAATGGGCAGCGGCAGCCGAGTATACTGCTTCAACACTAGTGGCTGTGTCGTCAGAAGTGTTATCTTACCGCAGGTTAATACGTGATGAAGTGCGCGATGGGAAGCATGATGCCGTATTTGAAAAGGCAAGGGGAGCGGTGTTAGCCGAGATCCCAGAATTGGAAAAGGACATGAGAGGACTGTACCCTAACGGCTTCTATGCTTTTTGTCTCAATCCAGGAGTGGGATACCAGCCACATAGTGCAGCTGATGCTGCCTGGATGTTGTATCTCCGACTCTTATTTGAGGGAAAGGATCCGGAAAAAGAGCCGGATACCTGCCTTTTAATCGGATTGCTACTGGGCCTTCACGTGATCAGGAACCGCTACGTGCAAGTTACGGATGTTGGCCTGATTTCTGACGTCAATGACTGGGATGACTTGGAGAACATGCGGCTAGCCAGTCTCAAAATCGTGGAATTACTGAACCGTGATACTGGCTGAAGGACGACTATAGACCTGAGATTGTTTTAAAAAATCTGCGTAAATCAGCGTCTAAATCAATTTTTAAAATTACGGGGCTTGGCTCGGTTGTCTTTTGTTGTGCGGTCTGCTAGAATATAGCTGATTTTCAACCGGGTGGTTGACAAGCGAAGAAACAAACGGCGATGAAAGGGACAGTAGCACGGATAAGGGTTAACAGCGAACCCGGGATGGTGGAAGCCGGGCAGGGCCTGTCCGAAGGGCGAATATCCCCCTGGAGCTTTCAACCGAAAACCACAGGTTTTTAACCAGTTTGGTTTTCATTCTCCGTAGGTAACCCCGCTTAAGTGTACTTGGAGGGCAATATAGTGAGTAGGCTTGAACGGTGACGCCCCGTTATCGGCGTACAGAGTGGTGCCTGGCATGTGAGGCGCTATTAGGGTGGTACCGCGGAAGATGGCCTTTCGTCCCTATAATTTCAGGGTGAAAGGCTTTTTGCTATATTAATTGGTAATAATTACATACAGGGGTGATTGATTTTGGGAAAAGGAAAATACGATAACACGTTGAATTTGCCTCAAACCGGTTTCCCCATGCGTGCCAACTTGCCTTCACGGGAGCCGGAGATACTCAAGTTTTGGGACGAGATTCGGCTCTACGAGAAGGTTCAAGAAAACACGCAGGGCAAACCCGATTTTATCCTGCACGACGGACCGCCTTACGCTAATGGCCATATTCACGTAGGCCATACCCTGAACAAAGTCTTGAAAGACATTATTGTAAAGTATAAGAGTATGACCGGGTACAATGCTCCCTACGTTCCTGGGTGGGACACCCATGGTCTGCCGATTGAACAACAAGCTATCAAGGCTTTGGGACTAGATCGCCATAAAACCGACGTGTTGGAGTTCAGAAGGCACTGCAAGGAGTACGCCTGGAAATATGTGAACATTCAGCGCGAGGAGTTCAGGCGCTTGGGAGTCAGGGGCGACTGGGAGAATCCCTATCTGACCCTGGAACCCAGGTTCGAGGCGGTGCAAATTCGGGTTTTTGGAGAGATGGCCAAGAAAGGGTATATCTACAAAGGGCTGAAGCCGGTCTACTGGTGTGCCGACTGCGAGACTGCCTTGGCAGAAGCAGAAATCGAATACCAAGACAAGGTATCGCCTTCGATCTACGTCAAATTCCCGGTGAAGGATGCTAAAGGATTGTTTGTTTCACCAAACACCTATGTCGTTATTTGGACTACTACCCCATGGACTTTACCGGCTAATACGGGTATTGCAGTCCATCCTGATTATGACTACGTCGTGGTACGAGTAGGAGCGGAACGGTATGTCGTCGCCAAAGGCTTGCTGGAAGAAGTTGCCGCAGAAGTGGGTTGGGATGGTTACGAGATCCTCCAAACGTTAAAAGGAAAGGAATTGGAAAATACGGTGTGTTCCCACCCGTTCATGAATCGGGATTCGCTCGTGATATGTGGCGAGCACGTAACCTTAGACCAGGGGACCGGATGTGTCCACACCGCACCTGGTCACGGGGAAGAGGACTTCGTGGTTGGAAAAGAATACGGCTTGCCTGTGATATCGCCCCTTGACGACCGGGGTGTGTTCACGGAAGAGGCGGGGATCTTTGCCGGGCAGTTCTGTCACGACGCCAATAAGAGCATTATCGCTCATCTCAAGGATATCGGAATGCTAGTGAAGACAGGCGAAGTCACTCACCAATACCCGCATTGCTGGCGTTGCAAGCAACCTATTGTATACCGCGCAACAGAGCAGTGGTTTGCTTCCATTGACGGTTTTCGGCAGGCGGCTTTGGAAGCGATAGATACGGTACGGTGGATACCGGCTTGGGGCCGAGACCGTATATACAACATGGTTCGGGACCGGGGCGACTGGTGCATATCCCGTCAGCGAAGCTGGGGAGTACCTATTCCTATCTTCTACTGCGCTAGTTGCGGGCAGGCTGTTATCGATGATGAAACCATAGGGCACGTGGCTGATCTCTTTGCAGAGAACGGTTCTGACATCTGGTTTGCTTCCGAGGCTAAGGACCTTCTTCCCAGAGGCTATACGTGCGAAAATTGTGGGAGCCAAGAGTTCTACAAAGAGAAAGATATCATGGATGTATGGTTCGATTCGGGGTCAAGTCATAAGGCGGTGTTGGAAACCCGTCCCGACTTGCGCTGGCCAGCAGACATGTACCTCGAAGGGAGCGACCAGCATCGGGGTTGGTTTAACTCATCCCTTTCAACTTCGGTGGCGGTGACCGGCAGGGCTCCGTACCGAATCGTTTTGACCCATGGATTTGTAGTAGACGAGCAGGGTAGGAAAATGTCAAAATCCCTCGGCAACGTGGTAGACCCTCTGAACATCATCGAAAAAATGGGAGCAGATATCCTGCGTTTGTGGGTTTCTTCAGCCGATTACCGGGGCGACGTGGCTGCCTCGGAAAACATCATGAATCAGGCAGCAGAGGCTTATCGGAAGATTCGTAATACCTGCAGATTTATCCTCGGGAATCTTTACGATTTTCAGCCTGAGCAGGACAGGGTAAAATATGAAGACCTGCCGGAGTTGGAACGTTGGGTTCTCTTAAAGTTGCATAAGTTGATTCAAAGGGTTACCCGGGCTTATGAAGACTTCGAGTTTCACGTTGTTTATCATTCGGTGCACAATTTCTGTACGGTTGACCTAAGTGCGGTTTATTTCGATATTATCAAAGACCGGTTGTATACGTCTGCTCCAGACTCTCAAGGGCGGAGGGCAGCGCAAACTGTTCTCTACGAGGTAATCCAGGCGTTAGTAAGGATACTGACCCCGGTGCTTGCTTTCACGACCGAAGAAATATGGCAATACCTGCGCGGTAAGGGCGATCCGGTTAGTGTCCAGTTGACCGAATGGCCACTAGTCGATGAACGTTACTTAGACCCGGTTCTGGAGGAGCGATGGGACAAAATATTAAAGGCTCGAGAAGTTGTTACCAAGGCTCTTGAGGTGGCGCGACAAGAAAAGAGAATAGGGCATTCTTTGGGGGCGGCGGTTTCTATCTATGCGGATGAAGAGTGGCGAGAACTTCTTGAGTCTATAGAAAGCATTGGGAGCATATTCATCGTGTCTCAGGTAGGTTTGTATAAGGCAGACGACAGGCCCGCAGGCAGCGTCGAACTAGAAGACGTTCAGGGTTTGTGGGTTGCGGTTGAACCTGCCAGCGGGCAAAAATGCGAGCGGTGTTGGGTGATTACCCCAGAGGTGGGAACGGACCCGGAACACCCGACCTTATGTCCTCGGTGTTTGGCGGTAGTGAAAAGGAGTTGAAGAAAGGTAGGGGGGTCTCGCCATGGGTGAAGAAGGACAGAGACTGATAATAACAGCGGTGGGGAAGGATAGGGTAGGAATCATCGCGGGGATAGCCAATATTTTGGCTGATGCCAACGTCAACATCTTGGACATAAGCCAAACGATATTGCAGGGGTTTTTTACCATGGTGATGGTGGTCGATTTTAAGGACAGCAACATCGACTTGGCGGATCTGAAAGAGAGATTGACCCAAAAAGGGGAGGAATTAGGGCTGGTTGTGAATGTGCAGCATGAAGATGTTTTCCGGTTCATGCACAGGATTTGACAAGGAAACCACAGATTTACACAGATGGCAGTAGATTTACACAGATAATCTATTGAAAAAATATGAGAACTAATGCGGGATATGACATGTCTCGGGGTCTAGCGGCCACGCATGGAAGGTGTCAGAAGAGTTTTTCTCACGCTGCTACAAAGGCATGGGATGGAGAACGCATGATAGCCGGATACAACAACTTGGGTGGAAGAGGGGAAACGCTGGTCTCCTTGTAAAGCTTCAGCGAGAGGTGATAGGGTGGTATGAAATACATGATACACCCCGAAGAAGTAATGGAAACCCTGAATATGTTGCAGTCACAAAAACTGGACATAAGGACTATCACTATGGGCATTAGCCTCAGAGGTTGTAGCGGCGGATCAGTCCACGATGTGGGTAGGAAGATTTTTGACAGGATTGTAAATAAGGCCGAGCGCTTGGTCAAGGTAGGGGAAGATATAGAAAGGGAGTATGGAATTCCTATCGTGAACAAACGGGTTTCAGTGACCCCGATTGCATTGATAGCTGAGGGCTTTTCGCCAGACGAGATGGTTGTTCTGGGAAAGTACGTCGATCGAGCTGCCGAGGAAGTAGGTGTCAATTTCATTGGAGGTTTTTCGGCTTTGGTTCACAAAGGGTTCACGCAGGGCGACCTGGCATTGATTCACGCTATACCTCGGACCTTAGCCGGAACGGAAAGGGTCTGCGCAAGTGTTAACGTCGGCACTACGAAAGCTGGTATAAACATGGATGCCGTATCCTTGATGGGGCGAGTAATCAAGGAGACCGCAGAACTTACTCGCCATCGCGACGGGATTGGCTGCGCCAAGATAGTGGTGTTTTGCAATGCTCCTGAAGACAATCCTTTTATGGCTGGGGCATTTCACGGGATAGGCGAACCTGATGCCAGCATCAACATAGGCATCAGCGGGCCGGGAGTTGTGCTCCACGTGGTTAGGGAACACCCGGAGGCCGACCTGGGGACTCTGGCCAATCTGATAAAGAACACCGCTTTTAAGATTACCCGCATGGGAGAGCTGGTAGGGCGGGAAGCGTCGCGGCGCCTAGGAGTGAGCTTTGGCATTGTGGACCTGTCCTTAGCCCCTACCCCTGCTCCTGGGGACAGTGTGGCCGAGATCCTCGAAGCCATGGGGTTGGAAAAGTGCGGTGCTCCCGGCAGTACGGCCGCTCTGGCTTTATTGAACGATGCCGTAAAAAAAGGAGGAGCCATGGCTTCATCGTATGTCGGAGGGCTCTCAGGGGCTTTCATCCCGGTAAGTGAAGACCTAGGTATGGTGAGAGCGGTGGAAGCCGGGAGTTTGACCATAGATAAACTCGAAGCTATGACCTCTGTATGTTCGGTGGGTCTGGACATGGTGATTGTCCCGGGAGACATTCCGGCCGAAACGATTGCGGCCATCATCGCTGATGAGGCCGCCATCGGCATGATAAATAATAAGACAACGGCAGTTCGTGTTATTCCCGCACCGGGTAAGAAGGCAGGGGAATGGGTGGAATTCGGTGGACTTCTGGGGCGAGGACCGGTGATGGAGGTAAACTGTTTTTCCTCTGCTCGCTTTGTAGAACGAGGAGGAAGGATACCCGCTCCCATTCAGGCTTTGACCAACTGAACAAATACGCCTGGCCTTTCCGGACCAGGCATTTGAGTCTAACCACGAGGTCAACGTGATTCGCAGCTTTTTACCCACACTTCTACGGTATGACCGTCATCAATTCTTCTAATGGCTTGCGGGGTACGGAACCTGGAGGAGAAGCCGGATATCCTATAACGACCATGCTGACCAAATCCATGTGAGGAGGAACATTTAGTATCTGTTTTACTTCGTCTTTGTCATAAAGGGTATACCATAGACTGCCCAGTCCCAAAGCGTGAGCCGCGAGGAGCATGTTCTGGACTGCTGCGCAGCAAGACATGGCATAGGATTCCCCTCTTCCCGGGAGGAATTTGTCGGCTCCTGCGTCTTGCGGGTCGGCAGTGACGGCTATGATTACAGGAGCTTGAGCTAAGAAATCCACCTTATAACGTCCCAACCATTTCCAACCACTCGCTTGATGGAGGAATTCGATAGTCTTGCTACAAGAATCTTTTAGTCTTTGTTTGAGCTCCTGGTTCTTGATAACCGTGAACCTCCAAGGTTGCTTGTTGAGCACGGATGGTGCCCATCTGGCGGCCTCCAAAACGGCCTCGAGCTTCTCGTCTTCGACCGGGGTGGTAGCGAACTCCCTACAACTCCGTCTTTCTTTAATAGCCTGCCATAGGTTCACGCTCTTTACCTCCTTTCCATCGATAGGTGACTTTTGAGCCCAGTGTTACCTGTTTTGCTTGATGCCCAGGTCTTCCATGACCGGGTCAAACTGGGGTGGGAACAGTGGACTCTTGAGAAGAGCTGGGTATATGGTGGGATAGCGCATACCGCCAGCTTTTTGCGAACCCTCAAGCCCACTCAGTAACTCCTCAAAACGGTTGCGGGGAATGGCAAAAACGATTTCATCTTCCCCACAGAAACCAAAGGCTCTTTCGCCGCTGCCGGGAATTGTGATTTGGTATTCCCCCGATTGGATACTGACTATGATAGCTCGTAGACACCCCATGCGCTCTGAAAAAACCGCGTTTACAGGGCGTCCGGTCTTGTAACAAACTGCCATAACTAACCGGTGGATTTGAGCGGAATTTCCGTAGACGAGCACGACGTCAGGTTCAAAGCTGGCACGGCTCAAGGGCGAAAGGAGGACGTGTCGATTTTCGGATTGTTCCATGCGAGGCAGGTGATTCGCGTTTAAGGAAGCACCTATTTCCGGAGTCTCGGCATAGAAGGGATAAGCCATGAGTCCCTCCTGGAAATTTTTGCTGATGTCTTTGAGCCCCAAAGCCATAAGCACAGGCGGGCACTGGTGGTCATCTGGTCCGAAGGCCACAGTCATGCCAAAGCGCCGGGCGATGCTGAGTCCCTGGCACAGAGCCAAGCGGTTACCGAAGTTCTTGACGGGGAAAACTGCTTTTTGCGGGAGATCTCCATTCTCAAGTACCTTCACAGCGACAGGGTAAGTCGACGGCCTGACCATCTCATCCAGAGATTTACCCAGTTTTTGGACCAATTCCATATCGATCCCTCCTTTTAATCGCCGGTTTTCCTATTAGAAGTCGAAAGCGGCTTCCAAAACCTGGCTTATGTCAATTATATAGCAACTCGTCCACAAAGTGGTAGGGAATCTGGCGACCGATTGGAACGGCTTGGTTACGGCTGGAAGTATTGATATAATATAATCGAGATTATAGAAAGAAAGGGAGGGAGGTATGTGGGCCTCCCAATCCTGTCTTGAGGATAGAGTGTGTAACTAATTGACATACTAGAAAGGGTCGGTGTGAAATGGCACCAGACGGGAAAACGGATCCCGAGTTCTGGCAGCACCTACTGAAAAGAATAGAAGAGCTTTCGGTGAACATGGAACGGATGAGGCTGGCCGAGTACGTTGATGTCCTGCAGAATCCGAAACGGCTTCTTTATATTAATTTTCTGATTGGGGTGGCTCGAGGGTTTGGTGGCGTCGTCGGTGCTACAGTGCTGGTAGCTATAATTCTTTATTTCCTCCAGAAGGCCCTGATCTTAAACCTGCCAGTGATAGGAGATCTTATTGCTCAATTAGTGCGAATAGTGCAGGTGCAGCTGAATGCGCCCGGAGGTTTTCCAGGGACAGGTCGCTGAAAAAGGGGTGATGCGAAGTGGATGCCAGTGCAAAATTGCTCGCAAAAAAAGAGAGATTGGAAAAGGCTTTGAACGATAAGAGGAAGGCGAGGGAAGCGGGTATGGTCGAGATGCTGGACGAGCTTTCGATGTATGACCAGCACCCGGGTGACATCGCTTCTGAACTGTACGAGAGAGAAAAGGACGCGGGGATTCAAGAGAATCTAGAACTGGAGTTACAACGAGTGAAGAGGGCTTTGGAACGGTTAGACAGCGGAACATACGGGCAATGCGAAGCCTGCGGCGGTGCGATCGAACCCAAGAGACTTGAGGTTTTGCCTGAAACCGACCTCTGTATCAAATGCGCTAGAGCGCAACAGGACAAATTCACCAGACCAGAGGAAGAGCGACAGACAGACATGGGCGAGATAACGGAAAAAGGCGAATGGTTTAAAGTCGCGGAATATGATTTTTTTGAGGAATGGCACAAGAAGTTCCCGGAATGATTCGTCAGGGAAGCTGACCGATTGATGATGCGAGGAGGTGGTTGAGCTGCGGATAGGCATCTTTACCGACAGCTACAAGCCATACACCAGCGGCGTAGTAACTTCCATAACTACTTTTTCTGATGAACTGACCCGTATGGGACATGACGTTTATGTTTTTGCTCCCAGTTATCCTCAGTACAAAGAATACGAACGGAACGTCTTTCGGTTTTTCTCCGTACCTGCTCCAACCAATCCAGACTATACCTTAGCTGTTCCGATTGCTCCGCGGATGAACTCGGTGGTTGAAAAGCTCAACCTTGACATAGTTCATGTGCATTCCCCTTTCTTGTTGGGAAGATGGGGAGCCAAGTGCGCCGAGCGTTTCGATTTGCCGTTGGTGTTCACGTACCATACTCTTTATGACCAGTATGTACACTACGTCCCCATTCCCCAGGAATTGGCACGGGAACTGGTTATCGTTTACAGCCGTCACTTCTGCAACCGATGCGATCTGGTGATAGCACCGTCCCGAGAAGTGGAGCGGCTGGTAAGGGGTTATGGTATCCATACTCCGGTCCGGGTTATTCCTACCGGGGTACAGCTGGATAAGTTCAGAAGACGGAAGCCCGGCTGGATAAGGGAACATTATCATTTGCCTGATGACGCTCCAATATGTCTATTCGTTGGACGGTTGACAAAGGAGAAGAACTTGGAGTTTTTGTTAGAGGCTTTTAGCATGGTGAAACGGCAAGTACCGCCCGCTGTTTTGGTTCTGGTAGCGGGGGGGCCTATGGAAAGCGAGCTGAAACGCCTGGCTACCAGCTTGGGACTAGAACTAGAACGGGACGTGGTGTTTACCGGCCGTCTGCCTTTCGATGAACTGGTAGACGTATACTTTGACTCCACGGTTTTTACTTTTCCTTCGGTTACCGAAACCCAGGGGCTGGTGCTGGCTGAGGCCATGGCTACCGGCCTTCCAGTAGTGGCAGTTAATGCTTTCGGGGTGCAGGATACCGTGGATGACGGGATGAACGGTTACCTGGTTGAGCTGGACGCACGGCAGTTCGCACAAAAGGTGGTTCGCTTGCTGACAGACGAGGAGACCAGACGCGGTTTTTCGGTTCGGGCAGTAGCCAAAGCCAAGCGGCTGTCATCAAGGGCGATGGCTAAAAAACTGGAGTACGAATACCTGCAGTTACTCGAAAAGCCCAGAAAGAGGGCCAATAAACGACAGTGGCACGGTTTATATATTACGCGGTTTTAGTGATGATGTAATGGTGTTGTTGTAGGAAAAGTTATAATTCTCGGGTTGGGTGCAGGATGGCTGCGGAGAGGGGGAAAAAAACTGCACTATTGGATAATAATGCTGACGGTCGCTGGGTTAGATCAACTGACCAAGCTGTGGATACAGGAGTATATGGGTTTGGGACAGAGTGTACCGGTTATCGGTAATGTTTTGCACGTTACGCGGGTATTGAACCAAGGCGGGGCTTTCGGGTTATTGTCAGGGAGATATTTTTTGTTTTTAGCTACAGCTATCGGCTTAATTTTCGTGGCCAGTTATTATGCCGTTTATTACAAACCAAATAAGGCCTTACAGTTTGGGCTAGGTTTGGTGAGCGGGGGAGCTTTGGGTAACCTTGTGGACCGGCTTTGGCATGGGGGAGTCGTGGACTTTATCGATTTGGGATTTTGGCCCGTGTTTAACCTAGCCGATTCGGCTATCGTGGTTGGAACAGCTTGGCTGGCTTTACTGTTGCTCAAGTCAAGGGGCTAGGGGAGAAGGTTGGTACGTATGGAAACGCGAGACGTGGTGATAGAAGGGTCCCACGAAGGCGAACGACTGGACCGGTTCTTGGCCGAGACGTTATGTGACGTTTCACGCAGCCAAGTCAAGAACCTGATCGACGAAGGCTTAGTCTTGGTCGGGGGTAGGCCTCAAAAACCCGGGTACCGTATAAGAAAGGGCGATATCATACAGGTTCGTATCCCAGCGGCTCGAGAGACGGGATTGGTTGCTCAAGAGATGCCTTTGAACATAGTCTACGAAGACCGGGATCTGGTGGTAATAGACAAACCGCAAGGCTTGGTGGTTCATCCTGCACACGGGCATTGGGAAGGGACCCTGGTTAACGCTCTTTTGTATCGGGTAAAAGACTTGTCTGGAATAAACGGGGAGTTGCGACCGGGAATAGTTCACCGCCTGGATAAAGACACCTCTGGCCTCATGGTGGTAGCTAAAAACGATCAGGCTCACCGCGACCTGGCTGATCAGATAAAGGCCCGGAAAATACGGCGGGAGTATGTAGCGGTGGTGCATGGGGTGATCAGAGAGAATTCCGGGACTATAGATGCTCCTATAGGAAGGAGCCCGTCAGACCGCAAAAAGATGGCGGTAGTAAGGGAGGGACGCCCGGCCGTCACCCACTATACTGTTCTTAGGCGATACCGAGACTACACTTTAGTTAGAGCGAGGCTTGAGACCGGTCGAACCCACCAGATTCGGGTGCACTTTGCATATATCAGACACCCCGTGGTCGGCGACCAGGTGTATGGTCCGAGCAGATCGAGGTTTGAGCTCAAAGGCCAGGCTTTGCATGCCTGCTACCTGGCTTTTTATCACCCTACTACTAAAGAACTGCTTGAATTTGATTCACCCTTTCCCCCGTATGTTCAGGAGCTTCTGCGGCAACTCGAAAAATCGGGTGCTTGACACGACTAGGGCCTTGACTTAGAATGACGACAGAAGCCTTTAAGTTAGCCCCGTGAGGCTGGCAAGGGAGATGTGGAAAGATTGAAGCCTACCTTCCTTCTTTACGGGAGGTAGGCTTTATTTGTGCCTTTGGTATTCGACCGGAACCGAAAAAGGAAGGGGGGCGCCTGGTGAAAATAATTGAGAAGAATCGGATAATGGACGAGGCCGGGATAAGGAGGGCATTGACCCGTATCAGTCACGAAATTATTGAAAGAAACAAAGGGGTATCTGACTTAGCTATGGTTGGGATTAGGAGACGAGGGGGGCCCTTGGCGGAAAGGATTGCTCAGAAGATCAAAGAGATCGAAGGAGTAGAGATACCGGTCGGGGTTCTAGACATAACTCTTTACAGGGATGACCTGACGACATTGGCTTCGCAACCGATGGTTCACCGGACCGAGGTTCCTTTCGATGTTACCGGCAAGGTCATAGTGTTGACCGATGATGTTCTCTATACTGGACGTACGGTTAGAGCGGCTCTAGACGCTTTAATAGATCTAGGGCGTCCGAAGTGTATCCAATTAGCGGTGCTCATCGACCGCGGGCACCGAGAGTTGCCCATAAAAGCGGATTACGTTGGGAAAAATGTCCCCACTTCTAGGAAAGAAATAATTACGGTAAGGATGAAAGAGATCGACGGCAAAGACGAGGTGGTAATCGAAGAAATCGTTGAGACGTGAAGCATCCCTTTAAAATAGTCCGGAGAGGCTAGCAAGGGAACCGGCTGGTGCCGGATAATGGAGGTGTGTTTCAAGCCTTCCTTGCTAGCGGGGAAGGCATTTTTATTGGATACACCGCGCGAGGAGGTAAAGATGAATGGTGTTTAAGCGGCGCAAGGATTTGCTCGGTATTGAGGATCTTTCTCGGGAGGAGATAACTTCGATTCTGGATGTAGCCCAACCGATGAAAGACATAATTTTTCGGGACATAAAGAAGGTGCCAACCTTACGGGGAAAGGTGATCGTAACCTTGTTTTACGAACCGAGTACGCGGACAAGAACATCGTTCGAGTTGGCAGGCAAATACTTATCGGCGGACACGGTCAACTTGGCGGTTACCACCAGCAGCGTACAGAAAGGCGAAAGTCTTAAGGATACGATAAGGACTATTGAGGCGATGGGCGCTGACGTCATTATCATAAGGCATTCCATGAGCGGTGTACCGCACTACGTTGCCCGCAACACCAGCATGCGGGTCATCAATGCAGGGGATGGAACTCACGAACACCCTACCCAAGCTCTGCTCGACATGTACTCTATTCGGGAGAAAAAGGGGACTTTAGAAGGATTAAAGGTGGCTATTCTGGGGGATATATTACACAGTCGGGTAGCTCGTTCCAACATTTTTGGTCTTCAAAAGTTCGGGTGTGAGATCAGAATTATAGGTCCATCTACTCTGATGCCGGCTGACATAGAGAACCTGGGAGTCAAAAAGTACTACGACATTGAAGAAGGACTAGAAGGAGTAGACGTTATCAACGTCTTACGAATTCAAAGGGAAAGGCAAAAGGAAGGTTTGTTTCCGACTTTGGAAGAGTACAGCAATCTTTACTGTCTAACCCGGGAGCGGGTGGCATTGGCCAAGCCTGACGTGCTGGTCTTGCATCCCGGCCCCATGAACCGGGGAGTGGAAATAGCGGGGGACGTAGCCGATAGCCCCTTTTCA
Organism: Syntrophothermus lipocalidus DSM 12680; assembly: GCF_000092405.1. Lineage (NCBI taxonomy): Bacteria > Bacillati > Bacillota > Clostridia > Eubacteriales > Syntrophomonadaceae > Syntrophothermus > Syntrophothermus lipocalidus. The sequence goes on from NC_014220.1 coordinate 871,166, forward strand.
GTCATCGAAGAACAGGTCACCAACGGGGTTGCGGTCAGAATGGCTTTATTGTACCTGATGATGGGAGGGACGACTGATGAGGTTAATGATTAAAGGCGGCCGGATCATCGATCCTGTGAACTCGATCGACCTGGTAGGAGATATCCTTGTCGAAGACGGTCTCGTCCAAGAGATTTCACCTGCGATAAGAACGAAGAAAGCCGAGGTACTGGATGCTAATGGTAAAATTGTTTGCCCGGGATTCATCGACATGCACGTCCACCTGAGAGAGCCGGGATTCGAATACAAGGAGGATATTGCCTCGGGTACCAGGGCGGCAGCGGTGGGAGGGTTCACCACTGTATGCTGCATGCCTAATACCAACCCGGTGATAGACAACGGTGCGGTGGCCGCATTTGTGTGTTCCCGGGCCCGGCAAGTAGGGGTAGTTAACGTCTTTCCCATCGGCAGCATTACCAAGAAGCAGCAGGGGACCGAGATATCAGAAATGGCTGATCTCGTGCAAGCCGGTTGTGTTGCTGTCTCCGACGACGGGCGCCCGGTGATGAATGCCGAGATTATGAGGCGGGCTTTGGAATATTCTCGGATGTTCGATATCCCGGTCATTTCCCACTGCGAGGATCTAGATCTTTCCGAAGATGGACAAATGCACGAAGGGTTTTACTCCACTTTGTACGGACTTAAAGGGATTCCGGCTGCTGCGGAAGAGGTAATGGTGGCCAGAGACATCCTGCTTGCGGAAACTACGAAAAGCAGGGTTCATTTCGCTCACATCAGCACCCGAGGATCAGTGGAGCTCATCAAAATGGCTAAAAGGAAAGGTCTGGCTGTAACCTGTGAAGTCACGCCCCACCATTTAACCCTTACCGATGAAATGGTGCGGGATTATGATCCCGATACCAAGGTCAACCCCCCTCTGCGCAGCCGCGAGGACGTTGAAGCTTTGCGGCAGGGACTGATCGAAGGCGTGATCGATTGCATTGTCACCGACCATGCCCCGCATGAGGTAGAAGCCAAGGACTGCGAGTACAACCTAGCTTCATGTGGAATTTCTGGGCTGGAGACTGCCGTGGCTGTGATATTAAACGACTTGGTCAATAGTGGGATAGTGGACATATCTGACGTGGTTCGCTTAATGTCGGTTAACCCGGCCAATATCTTGAAACTGGACCGGGGCAATCTAGCTCCTGGAAAGGTAGCGGACATAACAATATTAGACTTAGAGCTAGAACGCCGGGTGGAACCAAGTCGGTTCTTGTCCAAGGGCAAGAACAATCCTTTTAAAGGCCGAGTCTTAAAGGGATGGCCTTGGGCTACAATTGTTCGAGGCCGGCTGGTGGCTTACAACGGTAAGCTTGTTGTCTAAAATGGTGCCAATTTAAGATAAGATGCCTGGAGGAATATTTGTCCTGATGTAGAATTCCTTGCATAACAGTCATCGGGGGTGTTCTATGCGGAAAGTTCAACAAGCCCTTGTTATCAGGCATCGGGAGATAGTTCCCGGGTACTTCGAGTTAGAGTTTATAGCTCCTGAGATTGCACGCGAAGCCCTTCCCGGTCAGTTTGTCCACATAAGGGTAACTCAAAGTCTTGACCCGCTACTAAGAAGACCGTTCGGTATCTACAATGTGGAAAAGAAAATCGGTAGCATAACCGTATTCTACCGGGTGGTAGGTAGGGGCACTAGAATGTTGTCCGATGTGCACACAGCCGAACAACTCGACGTTTTGGGGCCTTTGGGCAGGCCCTTTTCTTTACCCAGGTATATGCGGCGGGCACTTCTGATAGGCGGGGGAGTCGGGATTGCTCCACTGGTTTATCTGGCCCGTGTCTTGTGCGAACACAAGGTCGAAGTGACTGTTCTTCTAGGGGCGTCTACCTCTGGGTACCTGGTCGGCAAGGATATTCTCAAACGTATGGGCATAGATTTTATGGTGTCGACGGATGATGGCAGTGAGGGGATGAAGGGCAGGGTCACCGATTTATTGGAGAGGGTTATCGATAAGAAACAGTTCGACTACATTTATTCGTGCGGCCCGGAACCGATGATGGCCAAGGTAACCGAGATTGCCCAGGCAAGGGGGATCAACGGAGAGTTGTCACTGGAAGAGCACATGGCCTGCGGCATAGGGGCATGTTTGGGTTGTGCCAAAAAGGTTATCAGAAATGGAACCGCAGCCTATGCCAAGGTATGCACCGATGGTCCTGTTTTCAAGATAGGCGAGGTGGTGTTTGATGCCTAAGAAAAAGGAAAAACCGGCCATCAATCTATCGGTAGACTTGGGTGGAATTACATTGAAAAACCCGGTTACGGTCGCTTCGGGGACTTTCGGCTATGGAGCGGAATATGAAGAGTTTATAGATCTGTCGGAATTAGGCGCGGTGATCGTAAAAGGCACTACCTTGGAGCCCAGGGACGGGAACCCTCCTCCCCGGATCGTAGAAACCCCTGCGGGGATGCTTAACGCTATTGGGCTTGAAAATCCTGGAGTGGAAGTGTTGATAAACGTCCACCTTCCCCATCTGCGGGAAAAGAAGGCCACCGTGATCGTAAACATTGCCGGTAATCAAGTCGAGGATTACGCGCGTTTGGCAGCTATCTTGGACCGACAGCCAGGAATAGCCGGCCTCGAGGTTAACATTTCTTGCCCCAACGTAAAACAAGGGGGTCTTCAATTCGGAACCGACCCGATTATGATCGACGAAGTAGTAAGGGCTGTACGAGAAAGCACTAGATTACCTCTTATAGTCAAGCTATCGCCCAACGTGACCGATATAGTCGCTATGGCTAAAGCAGCGGTCAACGCGGGAGCAAACGCCATTTCTCTTATCAACACGCTTTTGGGGATGGCGATTGATGTGGAAAAGAGACGTCCAGCTCTAGGTAACATCTTTGGCGGGTTATCCGGACCGGCGATCAAGCCGATAGCGGTCAGAATGGTTTACCAGGTGGCAAAGGAAGTGGACGTGCCTATTCTAGGAATGGGAGGCATCATGAATTACTCCGATGCCTTGGAGTTTATCTTGGCCGGAGCGACGGCGGTATCAATCGGCACCGGCAACTTTGTAGACCCGGGTATATCTCGACGAATCATAGGGGACCTTGAACAATATTTAGAGAAAAACGGAATATACGATATCCAGGAGCTAATCGGGGCAGCCATTATCCGCTAGCAGAGCATTAACCGAGGCAGTAGGAGGCATGAGGCATGAAACCGCCGGAGAGACTCATTGTGGCCCTCGATGTAGATACAGAAGAGGAGGCCCTGTCTTTAGTTGACGAACTGCGAGATGTAGTGGGGGTTTTCAAGATAGGGATGCAGCTTTTCGACAGCGCCGGCCCGGACATTGTCAGAAAAATTACCCGGGCAGGCGGCAGAGTATTTGTTGATCTGAAGTTTCATGATATCCCCAATACGGTCAGTGCTGCAGCGAGGATAATAACCCGGCTAGGAGCATACATGTTTAACGTTCACGTAGCCGGTGGCCGCGAAATGATGAGGCAGACCGCAAAGGCTACCCTGGAGGAAGCCGGATGCCTGGGGATTTCTCCGCCCCGGGTACTAGGGGTGACGGTTCTTACCAGCATTTCGGAGCAGCAGTTAAGAGAGGACCTCAAGATTCAATTGGGAATGGAAGAGCTCGTAGTGGAATGGGCTTTGATGGCCAGGGAATGTGGCCTTTCGGGAGTGGTGGCTTCACCGCACGAAATCGCCGCCATTCGCGAGGCGTGCGGGCCAGGATTTCTCATAGTCACACCTGGGGTAAGGCCTGTCTGGGCTGACAAAGATGATCAACAGAGGATTACTACTCCCGCCCAGGCTATCCAGTTGGGGGCAGACTACATCGTGATAGGCCGTCCGATTCTGAGGGGAAAGAATCGAAGAGAAGCGGCAATGAGAATCATTGAAGAATTGGAGGCTTCAATATGATGAGCAAAGAGAGGGCAGAACAGATTTTTGCGACCACGGGCGCGCTTCTAGAAGGACATTTTCTATTGAGTTCAGGCAGGCACAGCAATCGTTATATTCAGTGTGCTTCGGTGCTGCAATACCCGTGTTACACAGAGGAACTGGCCGAGGAATTGGCTTCCCGTTTTCGAAACGACAACGTAGAAGTGGTGATTGGACCAGCTATGGGAGGTATCATTGTGGCGTATGAAGTGGCCCGGAAGCTGGGGGTCAAGGGCATGTTTTGCGAGAGGGAAAACGGGGAGATGAAGCTGCGCCGCGGGTTTACCGTAGTTCCGGGACAGCGTGTACTGGTGGTCGAGGATGTCATTACTACCGGAGGATCAGTGCGAGAAGTAATACAGGTGGTACGAGAAGAAGGAGGCGCCGTGATTGGAGTAGCAGCGCTAGTAGACCGCAGCGGCGGGAAGGTGGATTTCGGGGTTAGAACGGAGTCGGTGCTGGTAGTCGATATCGAAACCTTCGAGCCTGATAATTGCCCGTTATGCAAGGCAGGTAAGATCCCTTTAGTGAAACCAGGTAGCCGATACTGAGCCACAGATAAACACAAATGGGCACAGATGAGCACTGATGTGGTTTAGACGCCGATTGACCCAGATTAGTAGCGGATTGGCAACTGAATGACAATAAATGATAATAAGTAAACAAGTTATGATTGCGAACGATTATTCTTTAGACCCTGCAAATTGTCTTTAGTCATCTTAAAGCTTCAGAAGTCCCATACTTATTGGGAAGAGTCATTGCAAATGCAAATCTTAAAAGCTGCGTCAATCCGCGTCAATTTCCGGCTTAAACTCTTTTCGTAGCAGGGATTCTAACCGCGGGTCTTTCAGATTGACGTAAAGGGTCCAGTAGTTGTCGTAGACTACCATGCCCGGCTTTGAGCCCTTGGGCTTTTTGACGTTGTTTCTGAAAGTGTAATCTACAGCAACCTTGTCAGATTCCCGGCTTTTGCTGAAATAGGCAGCTAACAGGGCTGCCTCTTCCAGGGTGTGGTCTGGAACTTCGTGAATACTCTGGATGTTTTTGCTCAACCGGACGATAACGTGACTCCCGGGTACGTCCTTGGCGTGCAGCCAGAGGTCGTTGTGCCCCGAGGCTTTCAGAGTCAGTTGTTCGTTTTGCAGGTTGTTTCTTCCAACCAGTATTTTGTAGCCGTCTGAAGACAGGAACATACGGGGTTGCAGCCGTTCCTCCTTGACGCGCGCTTTTCTTTTTTTATCTTTGTTTATATACCCTTCTCTATCCAGTTCTTCTGCTATTTCTTCTATTTCGTCCATAGTTTCTGCTTGTTCAAGGGCAAATTGTACTGATTCAAGGTAGGCAATTTCTTGTCGGGTTTCCCGTAAACGTTTTTCGGCGTGAAGGGCTGCGGCTTTACCTTTAGCATACAGTTTGAAGTAGCGCTGGGCGTTTTCGATCGGAGTGAGGTGCGGAAGCAGCCCAACTGTTACCGATTCTCCCGTATAAAAGTCTATGAGCTCGACTTCGGTTTGACCTTTCTCAATCTGGTGCCCGTAGGCAGTCAGCAGTTCTCCCCAAGTGCGGTAAGGAAAGGTCTTCTCGGCTTGAACGAGGTCGCCTTCCTGTAAAAGGGCTTTGCGGTAAGCCTTTTCCAGATGGGCTTTGAGGGTTCGCAACAGGTTAGTTTTATACGAGTAGGCCCTGAGCTGACTGAGCTTATGATAGAAATAATAGTCAACAGCTTGATTAACGGAAGCGAAAGTCAAGACTTCTTCGCCGGCTTCTTGAGAAGCCATCGGTAACAAAGAAAAAGGGGAAAACTCCAAGACTCCTCGGGGGCCGGTTAGGACCGTCGGGTTTACCCGGCTGTTCTTGGCCTGTTCCCAAAGAGAACGCCAGGTGAGAAAGAGCTTAGATAATTCCAACTCACCACATTCGTCTGTTGGCAGATCTGGATCCAAGCCTGACCGATGGCATATATATCTAGCAGTAAACTGGCTGATGCCTGCACATACCCGAAACATTCCTCTATTTAGGCTGCTGTCGCCTGTTTCCCAGAGCCGGGCCGCAAACTCTTCGTAGGTAGCGTTTTCGGCCTCTAATTTGCCCTGTGCGGGGGGCGGCACATAAGGGTGTCCAGGCAAGATCTCGCGATACGAGTTGCTATCAGGGCCAAATCGCTTGAGGGCGTCTGTGATCAGATTGGTTTCAGGGTCCATCAATATGATATTAGTATGTTTACCGGTGAACTCACAAACCAGGACTTTTTCTTTCCATTCCAAAAAGTCGTTCAAAGCCTCACACCGGATATTGACTACCCGTTCGCTGTCGACCTGAACAATCTCCTTCACTCTGGCTCCATCCAGATGTTTGCGCAACAGCATGCAAAAGGCGAAGGGAGTAGCCGGATTTTCTTTTCGTTCATCGGTGAGGTGTAACCGGGACCAACCGGGATTGGCGGAAATCACCAATCTCTTGCTTCCCTTGGGTTTGCGCAAAGATAGTACAATCTCATCTTTTTCGGGCTGCAGAATCTTATCAATTCGGCAGCCTTGGAGAAAAGGATTCAGTTCCTCACACAGTGCAGCGATGGTAAGCCCGTCGAAAGGCATACGGATACACCCCCTAGGAAAGTATAACACTTAGGGTATACTTGCTCAACTCGCCCTGGAATGAAGGTGTCAGCCGGAACGGCACTTGGAGATGAGCAAAGACTATAAGAACCAGCCTTGAATTCTAAAATGGAAAAAGCCCCGCGTGCTTTTGAATCTTATGGGCAGAATCTACCCCCTTTTTGTCGACGGATAGAGGAGAATGAAGAAGTGGTGACGAAGATACACCGTGGGGGAAGTCTGGGAGGAGTGTCGCATGTCGGACATGGTAAAAGCCTTTTACCGCGATATTCTGTTACAGGTGTTATCGATTGAATCGAGAAAAAGGCAGGTCTCGGAGCGCCTGTTGCTGACCAAGTCTGATAGGTTACGGCTCAGGATCATCAGGGAATTCCTCAGCTTGGACCTGGACAAACACACTTTGCTCCAGCAGGCGGCTGTAGTCGGATTTCGAAATCAGGCGTTCGATATATTGGATCATTTGCGCAAGCTCTACGGGGTAGAGGAGTACGACTTGTTGCCTGACCGCATACGAGAAGAAATACGACATACGGAAAGGCTTCTTTTGCCGATCGTGAATGAGATAAAATATCCTAAAAGTAGTAGTTTTTTTGAACGCCGTCTCATCCAAGAGGTGAACAAGTACGTTACTTTGCAGGCCAGGGAATACGTCAAGGTTAGACTTTAAAGGAGGGGAAAGAAATGAGTAAGAAAGTGGTTATTGTGGGCGGGGTTGCCGGAGGAGCCAGTGCGGCTGCGCGCCTGAGAAGGCTCGATGAAGAGGCCCACATCGTGATGTTTGAGCGAGGCGAGTACATCTCTTATGCTAACTGCGGCCTGCCCTACTATGTAGGCGGTGTCATACGGGACAGGAAAAAGCTCTTGGTACAAACCCCCGAAGCGATGCGCCGGAGGTTCAACATCGATGTGCGCACTTTGAGTGAAGTCGTGCGCATATTGCCTGGGGAGAAAGAGGTGGAGGTCAAAAACCTGGCCACTGGAGAGGCGTACAGGGAGAGCTATGATTACCTTGTTCTATCCCCCGGAGCCAGTCCGGTAGTTCCGGATATACCGGGGGCCAACCTGGAGAATGTCTTTACCATCCGTAACGTGCCGGACAGTGATGCTATTAAGGCCCACATCGAGACTCGAAAGCCTTCAACGGCGGTTGTTGTCGGTGGTGGTTTCATTGGCTTGGAAATGGCAGAGGTCTTAATGGCCTGTGGTACCAAAGTAACGTTGGTGGAAGCCGATACTCAGGTAATGCGGGCTCTAGATCCTGAAATGGCGGCGATAGTCCATTGCTATTTACGTGACAACGGGGTAGACTTGCGCCTCGGCGACAAGTTAGTGTCTATAAAAGGTTCTTCTGGAGTGGAAGAGGTAGAGCTTGCCAGCGGAAAGACCTTGCCAGCAGAACTTGTCATTTTGGGGATAGGGGTTCGGCCTGAGGTCTGGCTGGCAAAGGAAGCGGGGCTAGAAATCGGCCCTACTGGCGGTATCCTAGTAGACGAGTACCTGCGTACCTCGGATCCTTTTATTTACGCGATAGGAGATGCGATTCAGGTCAAGGATTACGTTACTGGTCAAGATGTCCTGATTCCTCTCGCCGGACCTGCCAACAGACAAGGGAGGCTGGTTGCTGACACCATAGCCGGGCAGCCCACGCCATATAAAGGTAGCCAGGGAACTGCTATCGTAAAAATAATGGACATGGTAGTGGCGGTGACCGGGAGCAACGAGAAAACCCTGAACCGATTGGGACGTGAACACCTGGCCTGTCATACTCATCCCGCTCCCCACGCCACTTATTACCCGGGCGGGACCCCGATGGCCATGAAACTTATATTCTCACCGGGTGACGGGAAGGTGCTGGGAGCGCAGATCGTGGGCTATGAAGGGGTTGATAAACGTATCGATGTCCTGGCAACTGCGATAAGAGCAGGAATGACGGTTTTCGACCTGCAGGATTTGCAGTTGGCGTATGCTCCCCCATTTTCTTCCGCTAAGGATCCGGTGAATATGATCGGGTACGTTGCTGGTAATATGGTACAGGGTAATGTAGAGATAGCTCACTGGCATGAAGTTGACAAAAGACTGGCCCAGGGGGCGCTGCTTTTGGATGTTCGAACCAAGAGGGAAGTAGAAGACGGGGCAGTGCCAGGGGCCCTTAACATCCCCGTTGACAACCTGCGCGAAAGGCTCAGTGAATTACCAAAAGACAAAGAGATTTTGGTTTATTGCCAAGTTGGCTTGAGGAGCTATATCGCTTATCGCATTTTGCGACAACATGGATTCACAGCTAAAAGCATCAGCGGGGGCTACCGCACATACCATATGGTCGGCAAGGACAAGGCCTGCTTCGAGAGTGGTAACGCGTAGTAGTATCTTTTCTTGCCAATCCCCACCATGGTCGTTCAGCGCGCCGGTGTAGTAAAATGGAACGTGTGGTGTGTGATTTCACAGGCGGGAACAAATGGCAAGGCTTTTAGGCGTAGAAGATTAGAGAAGTTTTGAACGGCAACCATTAGAAAAACATGGCGAGTGCTGACGATAGGGGAGGGCAAAAAGCATCATGGAACTGTATCCACAGTGTCGCTTCTGTGAGGTTGAAAGCTTTTGCCGTAAGACCCAGGATGAGTGTGATGTTTATCACCATTATTATGGATGGGAAACCCAAACATCCACTTCTGATGCTAGATATTGGAAGACCTACGAAAACACTGGGTGGATTAACCGCTTCACAGGAGAGGTAATCAGGGTCATCCACGGCGACTTCATGGCTCAAGTTACTGTAAGATTCGGAGAGAACCAACATATTACTGGGGTAATACCAGTACAGGAGATGGACAGGATGAAAATCAGAGAAGGCGATGTCGCAACTGTCGTGGTGAAAGCTATCGACATAGTTGTAACGAAGTAGCTCTGATTTAGAAACCGTTCCTGCTTTTCCCGCCGACAGGAACGTTTTTTTTGATCTGTTGGTTATCCAGTCTTCGGCTTGCTTAGCCTCGAGGGATTCCCGGCAATATTTTAGGAAAGGGGGAACTTATGAAATGGATGAGCACGAGATCTTCACCGGTCTTGAAGACGTTAAGCTAACACTTTTTGATAGCACGGAATGGCGAGAGATCTGTAACCGGGAAAACTCTATCGGACCTGAAGCTCTGCTGGAAGAGATACTCGACAAGAGAGTGTGGAGTAACGTAGAAATACTCTGGGTGGTAAAGAGGATGTTGTTTTATTACGGGTCCAAAGACAGCGTTCTAAAGAAGGCTCCGCCCGAAAGGCTACTCCTCAACATGGCTGCGGTGCTCCGGGTGTTGTACATGTTTGTAGACTACACCAACCCCGAGCTAGATGACAACATCCGTTCTTATATTTCGAGCAAGCTGACCGATGCTACATGGGGCATTAATCAACGGACCCGGCAGTATTTGCGCAAGCGCGATTGATGTGTCTCGCTTTGGAAGCCGCCTTTTCCTCGCGAAGGCGGCTTTTTTGTTTCCTCAATAGCCAAACAATATCGCCGCGGTCCGGCACAAAATCTTCCGTTACCACAGTTCTTTTCCCACTGGACAACCGGTATCTGCTTCACTGTGAATGATCCCGGCATGTTTACTGAAGCTGGAGGGTTGAAAGAAACCAGTGTTGCTTGGCCAGCGAGAAGACGACAGGCGATACGCAAGCTGGCCAAGCTTGTTTACCGGGAACGTTGTGCGTGTCTCTTTTATCAAGGCCCATCAGCTTCTTGTTTTTTCAGCAGAAGCTTCGAGTGCTCCGCTGTCGATTCTTTTCCTGCCCCGCGACGAATAATATTTTGTCAGAGCGAGGAAGAGGGGTGGGGAAATATGTTCGAGGTTGCATGGCATGAACAACCGTGGCCTGAAGTAGTCCGTCGATTGAGAACCGACTTCAAGAAGGGGCTGTCGTCCAGAGAAGCCGAGAAGAGGTTGAGGGACGGACTTAACAAAATAGATCAGGAAAAACGGGGCAGTCCTTTGAAAAAGTTCATCGGGCAGTTCACCGACACGATGGTCCTGGTCTTGCTCGCGGCCACAGTGGTGTCAGGGCTGCTGGGAGAAATGGTGGACGCGGTCACCATTCTTGCTATAGTAATAGTCAACGCCGTTTTGGGTTTTATTCAGGAGTACCGGGCTGAGAGATCGTTAGAAGTGATAAAAAAGATGTCTTCTCCCGTTGCTACAGTGATTCGGGACGGACGCAAGCAAAAGATTATGGCTGAAAAACTGGTTCCCGGAGATGTAGTGGTCTTAGAAACCGGAGATCGAGTTCCGGCTGACCTTAGATTGATTGAAACCTACAGTCTCGAGATCGAAGAATCAGCCTTGACCGGGGAATCGGTTCCGGTGAACAAAACGGCGGATGTTATTCTACCTGTAAACATACCCTTGGCAGAGATGGCCAACCGGGCTTTTATGGGGACGGTAGTAACCAGGGGGAGAGGGAAAGGGGTGGTTGTGGCCACCGGAATGAAGACGGTTATGGGAGAGATAGCCTTCATGATGAAGGTGTCGCGTCCAGAGCCAACTCCCTTGCAAGCGAAGCTGGACCAATTAGGTAATACCCTCATAGTGCTCTGTATTGGCGTTTGTATATTCGTATCGATACTGGGAATAGTCCGAGGGGAGCCACCGTTGTCGATGTTCATGGCCGGGGTCAGCCTGGCGGTAGCGGCCATACCAGAAGGGCTGCCAGCAGTGGTTACCGTGGTTTTGGCTTTGGGGGTTCAGCGTATGGCCAGGCGCAACGCCGTGGTAAGAAAACTGTCGGCAGTAGAAACTTTGGGCTGTACCACCATAATCTGTTCTGACAAAACCGGTACCTTAACCCAAAACCAGATGACCGTAAAAAGGATTGCTACCTGGGAGCAAGAAGCTACAATTACCGGCGAAGGGTATAGTTTAGAAGGACGGTTCATGGCTGGCCAAAGGGTATTAGATGCTTTAGCGAACAATGCCGTGTCTTTGTTGATAAAGTGTGCCTACCACTGTAATCATGCCGAAATAGACCTGGAGAACCGTGAACAGGTGCTTTATGGAGATCCTACCGAAGGGGCGTTACTAGTTATGGCCTTAAAGGCGGGCTACAAGGGATCGAGGGATGTAGTAAGAGAAGTTCCCTTCGATTCCGAGCGTAAGCTTATGACCGTGGTAGTGGCAGGAGACAACGGTTTTAGGGTTTACGTTAAAGGAGCCTTAGACGTTCTCTTGGATCGGTGTTCCAGAATCGCTCGCCAAGCTGGTACCGCAGTGTTGACAGATGAAGTCAGAAAACGGTTTCTTGGCTTGCAGCAAGAGTGGGCCCAGGAAGCTTATAGGGTTCTAGCTTTTGCTTACAAGGACCTAAGTGAAGCTGAACTGGAAGTTTCCGATGATGCCGCCCTGGAAAATGACCTGATTCTACTAGGAGTTGGAGGTATGGTGGATCCTCCGAGGCCGCAAGCACGCACGTCGGTATCCAGGTGTTTGCGAGCTGGTATTATTCCGGTAATGATAACTGGGGATTATCCGGCCACCGCTTTAGCTGTCGCCAAAAGCGTAGGTATTACTACGAAAGAACAGGTGATAGCCGGATCCGAAATTGACCAGTTAACCGACAAGGAGCTGGTCAATTGTGCCGAAACCGTTAGGGTATTCGCGCGGGTTTCGCCGCAGCACAAGTTTCGTATAGTTAAGGCGTTGAAGAAAGCGGGACACGTGGTAGCTATGACCGGTGACGGGGTGAATGACGCGCCGGCTGTTAAGGAAGCCGATATAGGGATTGCCATGGGAATTAACGGTACCGAGATTACCAAAGAAGCTTCGTGTATGGTATTGGCTGACGATGATTTTTCAACGATTGAAGCTGCTGTTCATGAGGGGCGGGCTATTTATGACAACATCCGCAAGTTTGTGCGTTATCTGTTGGGATGCAACGTCGGGGAAGTCCTAACCATGTTTTTGGCCGCTGTGTTGGGGATGCCGTTGCCCTTGCTTCCCATCCAGATTCTTTGGGTAAACTTGGTTACGGACGGGCTACCGGCAATGGCTCTGGGGGTTGAGCCACCTGAACCAGGGGTTATGAAGAGGAAGCCTCGTCCTAAGAATGAGAGTTTATTTGCCCGCGGTTTAGGTTTGGGAATTCTGGGGCGCGGGTTGTTTATCAGTTTGACGACTCTGGTCATTTTTACCGTCGGTATAGTCTGCGGGAAATTGGCGGGACAGGTCGACCTGGCCTTGGCCCGAACCATGGCCTTTACTTACCTGGTTGCGGCTCAGTTGTTTTACGTGCTCGAGTGTCGTTCGGAACAGTTCACTCCCTTTGAAATCGGATTTTTCGGTAACAAATTTCTCATAGCAGCGATTCTCTCCTCTGCCATGCTTCAGGGATTGGCGGTTTATTCTCACCGGTTGCAGCCGGTATTTGACACAGTACCGCTTTGTCCTTGGCAATGGCTGATGATACTGGGACTGGCGGGAAGCAAGATGTGCTACCAAGCTGTAAAAACGGTCTTTTCAAGAAAGCTTTTACTTTATGAGAATTATGCTAAAATTAGAGCTTAAGAACAGCACAAGCTGAGCGGAGGATGGAGCCTGTGAGATTTACGAAGATGCACGGATTGGGTAATGACTTTATCGTAATCGAAGCCGAAAAAAGCGAGCTCTCGCCTGAGGATTATTCCAGAACAGCGATCAAGCTATGCGATCGCCACTTCGGGATCGGGGGCGACGGTTTGGTCATAGTGGGGAAAGACCGGGAGTTAGACGTTTTTATGAGGATATTTAACCCCGATGGTTCAGAACCGGAGATGTGCGGGAATGCCATTCGCTGTGTATCCAAGTTCGTTTGGGAAAGAGGACTCGTTTCCACGACCAGGATATCGGTGAATACTCTGGCCGGCCCGCGTTATCCTGAGGTCATACTAAAGAACGGAGAGGTAGAAAAGGTCAGGGTGGATATGGGGGAACCGATTCTGGAAAGAAGCTTGATTCCGATGCTAGGAAGCCCGGGTAAGGTAGTCGGCGAGGAGTTGGACACCACGGCCGGGCGGTTTCGGATTACGGCGGTGTCTATGGGCAATCCCCACTGTGTGGTGTTTGTGGATGAGTTCTCCTCTGTCCCTGTCAGTGAATGGGGGCCAGTGCTCGAAAACCACCCGGTTTTCCCAAGCAGGACAAATGTGGAGTTCGCTAAGATCGAGGACGAAAACACGGTGAGCATGCGGGTATGGGAGCGCGGTGCAGGCGAGACCTTGGCCTGCGGTACCGGGGCTTGCGCAACTTTGGTAGCTTCTTACCTGAACGACCTTACCGGGCGCCGGGCTACCGTGCGGCTGAAAGGCGGAGAGCTGATAATCGAATGGGACCCGGACAACAACCATGTTTACATGACCGGGGAAGCCAAGGAGGTTTTTACCGGTGAGGTCGATTTAAGAAAGCTTTAGGAGGGGTATAGGAAGTGAAAGAGAACCAGGCAATGCAAAAACTGCCACCGTATCTCTTTGCCAGGATCGAAAAGAAGATCGAAGAGGCTCGTGAGCAGGGAGTAGACGTCATCAGCTTAGGCATAGGAGACCCGGACCGACCTACTCCGCCTCACATAATAGAACGGATGGAACAAGCTATTAAGGATCCGGCCAATCACCAGTACCCGAGTTCTGTAGGAATGCTTAGGTTCCGAGAGGCCGTGGCATCCTGGTTTCTTGATCGTTTCGGGGTTGAACTGGACCCGAAATCGGAAATAGTATCCTTGTTAGGTTCAAAAGAAGGCATAGCCCACATATCTTTTTGTTTTGTCGATCCGGGAGATGTGAGCCTGGTACCCGACCCTGGTTATCCGGTCTATAATATAGGTGCAATCTTGGCTGGAGCAGAACCTTATCAGATGCCGCTTACAGCCGAGAATCGGTTTTTGCCTGCCCTTGAAGATATACCGCAAGAAAAAGCCAAAAGAGCGAAGTTGATGTTCTTAAATTATCCGAACAACCCGACCGGTGCCGTGGCCGATGCTGAGTTCTTCAAAAAAGTGGTTGAATTTGCTCGGTATTACGATATCCTGGTATGTCACGACCACGCCTATTCCGAGATCGCTTTTGACGGGTTCAAGCCCATCAGTTTTCTGGAAGTGGAAGGGGCGAGGAGCGTCGGCATCGAGTTCCACTCGTTGTCGAAGACTTTTAATATGACCGGATGGAGAATAGGCTGGGCGTGTGGAAACAGGGACGCGGTTGAGGTTTTAACCAGGTTCAAGTCTAACGTGGATTCCGGGGTGTTCCAGGCTGTTCAGGAAGCAGGGATAGCCGCGTTGGAAGGGCCACAAGACTGTGTCGAGGCTATGCGGAACCTGTATCAAAGAAGACGCGATGTGGTGATCGAGGGGTTAAACGAGATGGGGTGGAGGCTGGAGCCTCCTAAAGGGAGTATTTACGTGTGGGCTCCGGTGCCCAAAGGGTATACTTCTGCTAGCTTCGCTGAACTGGTATTAGAAAAGGCGGGGGTTATCATCACTCCTGGGACCGGATACGGGGATTACGGAGAGGGTTACTTCAGGATCGCTCTTACCGTAGAGGAGGACCGGCTCAGAGAAGCTCTACAGAGGATGCATGATGCATTGGGGAAGGTCGAGTTTTAATCAGGCCGTAACTACAAGTACTATACCTAGGAGCTGACTATAGTGACGATTAGAAGTATGACGGGATTTGGTCGGGCTGATGTATCCGACGACTTTTACCGGGTGACCTGCGAAGTTAAAGGCGTTAACCATCGTTTTTTTGACCTACATATCAGACTCTCCCGGAGATATGCGGGTTTAGAAGACCGGATTCGGGAGCAGGTCAAGAGGCACGTAATCAGAGGTCGAATCGAGATGAGCCTTAACGTCGAGCGGATTGGCGAGGCCGAACGGAGCCTGAAAGTTGACAAAGGTTTGGCGATGGCTTATCATAAATCCTTGATAGAATTGGCAGAATATCTAGGGATTTCATCCGATTTCTCGGTAATCGACGTCTTCAAACTTCCAGAAGTCTTCAACTTGGAAGACGAAACCGAGGACATGGACGCTGTGTGGCGGACTATAACCAGGGCTGTCGATGAGGCCCTTTTGCTCTTGTTGGGAATGAGGGAGAGGGAGGGCGAGAATCTTAGGCAGGATATCCTTTCACGTAACCAACAGATAAAGACAATGGTAGACAAAATAGAAGAGCAGGCAGCCGTTATTCCTAAGGAGTACGCTGATAGGTTGAGAATAAGGGTACAAGAACTTTTGCCTGACATGAGGCTTGACGAGAACAGGATATACCAGGAAATCGCACTCTTTGCCGACAGGGTTAACATCACAGAAGAGATTGTAAGGTTAAGGAGCCATATAGAACAACTGACGGGTCTATTGGCTGCGGGAGGCGCCGTAGGCAGGACAGGTGATTTTTTGTTGCAGGAGATGTTTCGGGAGATAAACACTATCGGTTCCAAGGCCAATAACCTGCTGGTCAGCCAGTTGGTGGTTGGGGTTAAAGCCGAATTGGAGAAGATGCGAGAACAATTTCAGAACATAGAATGATTACAGGAGGTGGAACCCCGCATAGCGGGGGCGTTATGGAGATAAGGCTAGTTAACATTGGTTTTGGGAACATAGTAGCAGCCAACCGGATCGTGGCCATAGTGAGCCCCGAATCAGCTCCGATCAAGCGTATAATTCAAGAGGCCCGGGAAAAAGGGGTATTAATCGATGCTACCTACGGTCGTCGTACGCGGGCAGTTATAATCGTAGACAGCGGGCATGTGGTTCTTTCCGCGGTACAACCAGAAACCGTGGCCAACCGTCTCTCGGTCAAGGAAACTACCAGTGCGGAAGAGGAATAGGCGTGCATGATGGGGTATTACCGAAACGAAAAGGTATACTGTTTGTGATTTCTGGGCCTTCGGGTGTAGGCAAAGGCACTCTAAAGGACACTTTACTCAAACAGCAGATCGATATACAGTATTCGGTGTCAGCTACCACCCGACCTCCACGTCCTGGCGAAGTGCACGGAGAGCATTACTTTTTTCTATCGAAAGATACTTTTTGCCAGTTGGTAGAGCAGGGCGAATTCCTGGAATGGGCTCTCGTTTATGATCATTATTACGGGACGCCTCGTAGCTTTGTTTTAGAAAACTTGCAAAAAGGACAAGACGTGCTGCTGGAGATCGACATTCAAGGGGCAAGGCAGATCAGACACCAGTTCCCTGAAGGAGTTTTCATCTTTATAGCCCCTCCTGATGTTCAAGAACTCGCCCGCCGTTTACGTAAGCGGGGAAAGGACTCAATTGAGGCGATTGAAAAGAGGTTGTCCAGTTACGCTGAGGAAATGGCCCAGCTCCAGCATTATGATTATCTCGTGGTTAACGATCGCGTGGAAGCGGCGGCGGAGAAGTTGGTGGCGATTATGGTGGCAGAACGATGCAGGGTAACAAGATTGATAAGGGGGGAAGATAATGAGACCGCCTTCGATAAATAAGTTGATGAAGGTCAGTGACAGTAAGTACGCCATAGTCGTGGCTGTAGCCAAACGAGCGAGGGCATTATCTGAACTCCACAAGAAAGATGAAAACTGGAGACTATCCAGTATGGTTTCCTTAGCGTTAGATGAGGTTAGCGGAGGCAAGGTCAGGATCAAGTATAAGAAACCGTAACGGGTGGGGGCTGCCTTTATGGAATTTAACAAAACGGTGGGCATAGGTGTAAGCGGTGGTATTGCCGCGTACAAGACGGCAGACCTGGTTAGCCGGTTGGCGAAAGCCGGAGCCGATGTACATGTGATAATGACTCGGAATGCCACCAGGTTTGTTACCCCTTTAACTTTCAGGACCTTATCGGGCAACCCGGTGTTGGTTGATTCTTTTGAGGAAAATAACAGGTGGAAAGTCCAGCATATCGGTGTTGCCGAAGAGATAGATGTTTTGGTCATCTGTCCAGCCACGGCCAATATAATTGGCAAAATGGCTCACGGGCTGGCCGATGATTTGTTATCTACCGTGGTTTTAGCAACCCGAGCGCCCATACTTGTGGTGCCGGCTATGAACACCAATATGTACGCCAACCGGATCGTACAGGATAACCTCCAGAGATTGCGGGAATACGGGTTTCATGTTTTGGAACCGGAGGAAGGGGAGTTGGCCTGTGGAGCGAAGGGGAAAGGGAGGCTTCCCGATATCGAAGGAATCTATCATAAAATAATGAGCTTGTTGAACCCACGGTTGGATTTCGCCGGCAAAACCGTGCTCGTAACCTCGGGCCCAACCCGAGAGGCTATTGATCCTGTCAGGTTCATCAGCAATCGCAGCACCGGGAAAATGGGGCACGCTCTAGCCAGAGCTGCTTTAGCACGGGGGGCCAAGGTAATTCTGGTGAGTGGGCCGACTGATTTGCCGGTTCCGCTAGGTGTAGAATATGTTCCGGTTACCAGTGCTGAAGAGATGTATCGTAGGGTGCGAGACTACTATAGGGATTGTGATGTGGTGATAGGGGCGGCGGCAGTAGCCGATTACCGGCCCCGCCAATTCAGCCAGCAAAAGTTGAAGAAAGGCGATAGCGACCTGGTCATCGAACTTACCCGGAACCCGGACATTTTGGCCGAATTAGGCAAAGACAAAGGTAACCGGATACTAGTCGGCTTTGCCGCAGAAACCCAGGATTTGATCGCCAACGCTGTGGACAAGATGCACAAGAAGAATCTTGATCTGCTCGTAGCCAATGATGTTACCTTGGAGGGAGCAGGATTCGGGACAGACACCAACATCGTTACCATAATCTCTAGACAAGGTGATACTACCCCGTTGCCTGGTATGGCAAAATCTGACCTAGCAAATGTTATTTTGGACCGCATATCGGAATTGTTCTGAGGCGGTTTTCAGGCGTCGTCCTGTATTTTATTAAAGGAGCTGAAGTTGCATGAAGCGGTTGTTCACTTCGGAATCGGTTACCGAGGGGCACCCGGACAAGATTGCGGATCAGATTTCAGATGCGGTCTTGGACGCCATCTTGACTGAAGACCCGATGGGAAGGGTAGCTTGTGAGACCCTGGTTACTACCGGTTTGGTCATGGTAGCCGGGGAGATTACTACCAGCTGCTATGTAGATATCCCGAGACTGGTTCGGGAAACCATACGTGAGATAGGGTATACGCGGGCTAAATTCGGTTTTGATTGTGACACTTGTGCGGTAATAACGTCAATCGACGAGCAGTCCCCGGATATAGCTATGGGCGTGGACCGGGCATTAGAGGCTAAGATGGGGGAGATCACCGAGGAAGAACTGGCCACAGGGGCTGGTGACCAGGGGATGATGTTTGGTTACGCTACTAATGAGACAGAAGAACTCATGCCTCTGCCTATAATGCTTGCTCATAAGCTGGCCATGCGTTTGGCTGAAGTTCGCAAGTCCGGTATAATTCCCTATCTACGACCTGATGGGAAAACACAGGTTACGGTCGAATATGACGGCGATACCCCTGTTCGTGTGGAGACCGTGGTCGTGTCTACTCAGCACCATCCTGATATTTCGCTTGCGACCATAAGAGAAGACATTATAGAAAACGTAATCGAAACCGTGATTCCGCCTCATATGCTGGACCGCAATACCCGTTACCTCATTAATCCTACCGGAAGGTTTGTCATCGGAGGTCCCCAGGGGGACACCGGGTTAACCGGGAGGAAGATTATAGCCGATACGTACGGAGGCATGGCTCGCCATGGAGGAGGAGCTTTTTCTGGCAAGGATCCTACGAAAGTGGACCGGTCGGCGACATACGCTGCTCGTTACGTGGCCAAAAACCTGGTAGCTGCAGGTATTGCGGATCGATGCGAGCTGCAGTTGGCTTACGCCATAGGGGTAGCCAGGCCGATTTCCGTTTCTGTCGATACTTTCAGCACTGGTAAGATAGCGGAGTCGAAGATCGTGGATATTATCAACGAAGTTTTCGACCTTCGTCCTGCGGCTATCATCAGGGATCTTAACCTGCGCCGGCCTATTTACAAGAAGACCGCAGCATACGGGCATTTTGGCCGAAACGATGAGGACTTTACCTGGGAAAAGACAGACAAGGCGGAGGAATTAAGGAGACTGGCAGGGCTCTGAGGTAGGAGTTGTGAAGGTTCGTAGCATGAGAACTACGTGCTTTTAATGCAAGTGTCAATCAGTAGCTATTTTGGGTAATTACTTTGGCCGGGTTTTGTACCCGGCTTCTTGGTTTAGGGGGAGCTAAGGATGTATGCCGAGGTCTTGATAAATTTGGGTTTGGCTAGCGTAGATAGAGTTTATGTTTACGAGGTTCCGCTTGAACTGGCTTCTAAGATAAAGGTTGGAATGCGGGTGTTAGTTCCTCTAGGAAAGAGTCACCGCGAAGGGTACGTGCTGCGTTTCACAGACAAGCCAGGAGTGGCAAGATTGAAGTGCATTATCAAACTGCTGGATGATGAACCGGTTTTGACGGAAGACATCTTGAAACTGGCAGAATGGATGGCCGAATACTACCTGTGCTCAGTCGGTGCCGTGCTTAATAGCGTCATCCCGCATTCGCTAAGAAAGAAGAGGAAAGCCTGTCTTGTTCCTTTGGTAGACCAGGCCCAAGGCGTGGCAGTGGTTCAAGCCTTTGGTAATGATAAAGTACTTGATCTAATGGTTCGTCTTTGGGAGGAGGGAGAGGTAGATGTCAAAGAAGCTTACCGTATGCTAGAAGGCGAGGTGTTGCTAAAGACCCTTGAAGATAAGGGACTGGTTGCGCGCACTGGCAGATATGGACTGTATCGAACTGTTTCGACCCAACAAGTTTATGAATTGGGACCTAAGTTTGCTTCAACGGAACTGCCGCATCTAGAACGAAGAGCCCCGCGTCAGTTTGAAATTGTTAGATGGTTGTACGAACGCGGGCAAGTTGGTGCCCAGGAGCTAGAGAAGAGGTTCCCTCGGTCAAGCTTAGCCAGTCTTCTGGGTAAAGGCATTATCACCAAAAAACGGGTGACTGACAGCCCGAGTGAACAGCCGCTTCTGCCGACTTCGCACCAACAGAACGCCATACAGGTTATTTCATCTTTGGTTAACTCGGGACAATTCGCCCGTTGCCTGCTGTTCGGGGTTACGGGAAGCGGCAAGACCGAGGTCTACCTTCAGGTGGTAGAGCGGGTTCTGGCTTTGCGCAAGCAAGTGATGGTTTTGGTGCCGGAAATCGCCTTGGCCCAACAGATGATACGCGTTTTCTCCGCCAGGGTAGGCTCTCGTATGGCAGTCTTGCATAGCGGGCTTTCTGATGCCGAAAGATACGAGGAATACCGGCGCATTCTAACCGGCGAAGTGGACCTGGTGTTGGGGGCTCGTTCCGCTGTATTTGCTCCTCTTAACAACCTGGGATTGATTATTATCGATGAAGAGCAGGAATACACGTTCAAACAGGAAAATTTTCCCCGGTATCATGCGCGGGAGGTAGCCCAGAGGCGGGCTCAGCTGCAAAATGCGGTTCTGTTGCTAGGCAGCGCTACCCCCTCGGTCGAGACTTTCTACAGGGCTCAGATTGGGGATTACAAGTTATTGGAACTTCCAGAACGTATTGGCAGTAATATGTTGCCCAGGATGCAGGTTGTCGATATGAGAGCTGAGTTTAAGAATGGTAATCGCAGCATATTCTCGGACTTATTACGACAAAAAATAGGAGAACGGTTGGATAAGGGCGAGCAGGTGATACTTTTCTTGAATAGGCGGGGTTTTTTTACCTTCGTCATGTGTCGTGAATGCGGGTTGGTTTTGACCTGTCCACATTGTTCGGTGCCCTTGGCTTATCACCGGGTTACGGGAAAGCTACACTGTCATTACTGTTTTTCCCAAATACACCATCAGGAGACATGTCCGCGCTGTGGGAGCGTGTATATGCGGAAGCTTGGAGTGGGCACGCAAAAGGTGGAAGAGGAAGTCATGAAGACTTTCCCCCGAGCCAGGGTTGCCAGGCTGGACACCGATACGACTCATAGGAAGAACTCTCCTCGCCAAATCGTCGAAGCTATGACAAGGGGAGAAATCGACGTCCTGGTGGGAACCCAAATGGTGGCCAAGGGGTTTGATTTTCACGGTGTTACCTTAGTAGGGGTTGTTCTCGCCGACACTATGCTGAACCTGCCGGATTTCAGGGCTTGCGAGCGTAGCTTTCAACTGTTGCTCCAGGCGGCAGGACGGGCGGGCAGAGGGTCTAATCCGGGCGAGGTAATAATCCAGACCTACCAGCCTGATAGCCACGCGATCAAATACGTTATTCAGCACGATTATCCTTCATTTTATCATCAAGAGATCGGGTTTAGAAAGTCGATGAAATATCCACCGTTTAGCCGGCTGATAAGGATTATAGTTAGTTCAGCCACGGAAAGAAGGGCTGAAGCGACGGCTTCAGAACTGGGCCGATTAATAAGAGAACTGTTGTCTGGCCACGATGAAAGTGTGGATATTCTTGGACCGGGCCCTTGCTACCTGGCTAAATTGCGGGATAGGTACCGGTTTCAGATATTGCTGAAAGGGTCAAACCAGGACTTATTGACCAGCGTAGGAAGGTATATAATAGAGAAAAGCAGATCCAGCAATATTAGAATAGATGTCGACGTTGATCCACTGTTCATGATGTGACCGCGGAAATTTAGTTTGGGAAAGGGGAACGAAATTGGCCGCTTATCAGATAGTTGTGGTGCCGGATCCTGTATTGAGGGAAAAAGCCCTGCCGGTAACCAGTTTTAATCAAGGCCTAATCAGACTTTTAGAGAACATGAAAGATAGCTTATACGAAGCTGAAGGGGTGGGATTGGCTGCCCCCCAGATCGGGGTTTTGCGCAGGGTTGTCGTTTTCGATGCAGGTGATGGGTTAGTCGAACTTATTAACCCCCGCATTTTGGAAGAGGAAGGGGAAGAAGCGGGCATCGAGGGGTGCCTGAGTATCCCCAACACCAGGGGCTTAGTTAAGAGAGCCAAACGGGTAGTGGTTGAAGCGTTAAACCGTTATGGAGAAAACATCAGGATTGAGGGGGAAGGGTTGGTAGCTCGGGTTATACAACACGAGATCGACCATCTTGATGGGATTTTATTCACCGACCGGGCAGAATGGGTAGAAGGAAACGGGAGGAAGTAAGAGTTGCGTATAGTTTTTATGGGAACTGCTGAGTTTGCCGTTCCCTCCCTGTATAGATTGATAATGGCCGGACATGATGTGGCCTTAGTGGTGACTCAGCCGGATCGTCCCCGGGGACGGGGGAAGAGAGTAGCCTCGTCACCTGTGAAGCTGCTGGCCGAGGAGTTTGGAGTCAGACTTTTTCAGCCTGAACGCATTAAGGACGAAGAATCCATAAAAACCATCAAGTCGTGTGACCCGGACCTCATCGTGGTAGTAGCTTACGGGCAGATTTTGCCATCAAAGCTTTTGTACCATCCCCCGTTTGGTTGTGTCAACCTCCACGGGTCGCTGCTTCCGCGCTATCGAGGGGCGGCTCCTATCCAGCGCGCTATAATGGCAGGCGAAAGGGTAGTAGGGGTTACTACGATGTACATGAACGAGTCAATGGACGGTGGCGATATCATCCTTCAGAAATCCGTCGAGATTTCAGACGATGCCACCTTCGGAGAAGTATACCAGGAACTATCCGAGATCGGCGGAGACCTGCTATTAGAAACCGTGGACCAAATAGGATGGGGGACGGCACCGAGAATACCTCAAGACGATTCGCGGGCCACTTACGCGCCGGTCATCCGGGCAGAAGACGAAGTAATCGATTGGAGACGAGAAGCCCGAGAGATATCTAATCAGATCCGGGCTCTAAATCCTCAACCAGGCGCCTCAACCACATTGGATGGAGTCAGGTTAAAGTTCTTCCGAAGCCGGGTTCTGGAGGATGAAGCTGATGCCTTACCGGGACAGGTAGTTCAGGTTATCGACGAGGAAGGATTCATAGTTCAGACTGGAAAAGGGCAACTGGTGATTTTGGAAGTTCAGAGGGAAGGAAAGAAGCGGTTGCCGGCAAGTGAGTTTATTAAAGGTTATCGGGTTACGCCTGGTTTAATACTAGGTTGTACACGTCAGGGATGAGGGGAAATCCGATTCTCGGAGGGACCACGGACGTGAGGATAAAACGGAGGGTGTATGTCGGCCTTCTGGTCGCTAGTCTTTTCTTGCTAGCAGGGTTGGCAACCGGCGGATGGTACCTGGTTACGCACAGGAGTATAGTTGTAAGCAGGATAATATTGACTGCTGCTTTAATCGCCGGTGGAATCGGATTTATAATAATCGGATGCGGAATTCTTGCTATAGTGTTGACTATCATCAGGTGCCGGTCAATTCCGTCCTTTGATGGAATGATGAGGGCGGCCAATCAGTTGCTCTTCCCTTTGGCTGTTTTTCTGGGAACCCTGGTAGGGATCGGGAGAGAGAAGGTCTGGCAGTCTTTCATAGCCGTCAACAATACTTTGGTTAAGGCTAAGAGTAGTCTGGCATCTCCGTCGCGTTTGATGATCCTGGTTCCGCACTGTCTTCAGGATTCGGAATGTCCTCACAAGATTACGGCCGATGTGAATAACTGTAAGAAATGCGGCAAATGCTGCATAAAAGATCTAATAGAGCTAGCAGAAAAGTACCATGCTGTATTGAAAGTAGCTACTGGCGGAACCCTGGCCCGCAAGTATATATCTGATTTCCGGCCCCAGGCAGTAGTGGCGGTGGCTTGCGAACGCGATTTGTCTTCGGGCATCCAAGATGCTGGGGTTTTGCCGGTTTTGGGCGTTCTTAATTCCAGGCCCAACGGCCCTTGTTTTAATACCAAAGTGGCGATAGAAGAGGTCGAAAATGCTATAAAGACGATTATTAAGATTTGAGAAGGAGGCTGATGAGATGTTTTTCCCGATGGATCCGACTTTTATTTTGCTCATACCAGCCATAATTCTTTCTTTGTACGCCCAGATTAAAATTCAGAGTACTTTTGCCAAGTATTCAAATGTACCCTCATCCAGTCGGCTAACGGGCGCAGAGCTGGCAACCCGGCTGCTGTATGGAGGAGGATTGCGAGGGGTCAGGGTTGACTACG
The DNA here is from genome assembly GCF_000092405.1 of Syntrophothermus lipocalidus DSM 12680. Classification (NCBI taxonomy): domain Bacteria; kingdom Bacillati; phylum Bacillota; class Clostridia; order Eubacteriales; family Syntrophomonadaceae; genus Syntrophothermus; species Syntrophothermus lipocalidus. Next base: position 895,790 of record NC_014220.1, read on the forward strand.
TTCCCGGCACTCTTACCGACCATTATGATCCCAGCCAACAGGTTCTGCGTTTATCTGAACCGGTGTATGCCAGCAGTTCAGTGGCGGCTTTAGGGGTAGCCGCTCATGAAGTGGGGCATGCCCTGCAGCACGGTGAAAGGTATTTGCCTCTGATACTGCGCAATTCCATAGTACCAGTAGCCAACCTGGCTTCTACTGCGGCTTTTCCCTTACTCTTTTTAGGGTTGATCCTGAGGTGGGCAAACCTTATTTGGTTGGGAGCCCTGCTTTTCACCGGGGTTGTTCTTTTTCAAATCATAACTTTGCCTGTAGAGTTGAATGCATCGCGCCGGGCAGTAAATCTGTTGGCTAGAGGTGGTTACCTAGATAGTCGGGAGCTACCGATGGTGAAGAAGGTACTGGGAGCGGCAGCTCTTACTTACGTGGCGGCAGCCCTGATGAGCTTGCTTAACCTGGCCCGGTTTCTGATACTAGCTGGACTGAACCGGGAGGATTGAGGGTTTGGGGGCAAAGACTAGGTATCATCGGGACCCGCGAGAGGTGGCTCTTAATCTTCTGTACCGAGTCGAGCACAAGGGTGCTTACGCCAACCTGGCCGTGGACCGTGAGCTAGACAGGTATGAAGATAATGGGAGTCAGCACGCTTTAGTGACTGAACTGGTAAACGGGACTGTGAGGATGAGAAAGCACCTGGATTGGGTGCTTAATCTCTTTTTGTCCAAGCCGATACAGAAACAGAATCCGTGGCTGCGAGAGATTTTAAGGATGTCGGTTTATCAACTGTTGTTCATGGATAATGTTCCGGAATACGCTGTTGTGAACGAAGCGGTGGGGTTGGCCGGACGCAAGTTAGATAGAGGTTTGTCAGCCGTGGTCAACGGGGTTCTCCGCAACGTCATACGAAATCGAGGCGAGATTCCGTACCCGGATATGTACCAGAATCCCGTAGAGTACCTATCTGTCTATTATTCTCACCCCGAATGGATGGTGGCTCGGTGGGTAGAGAGGTACGGTTTGAAAGGTGCCTGCCAGTTGTTGGAACACAACAACGTCAGGCCTCGGGTCGCACTTAGAACCAACTTACTGAAGGTAGACAGAGAGGAGCTCTTCCGCAGCTTGACAGACGAGGGTTGCCGGTGCACTTTGAGCTGCCTTACGCCTTGGGGGGTATGGGTTGAGGAGACCGGTAAACCTTTGCGGAAACTCCATTCATATAGAGAAGGCTGGTTTTATGTACAGGACGACGCGTCTATGCTTGTTTCTGCGGCTTGTGCTCCCGAGGCAGGGCAGGTGGTTTACGACCTAGCAGCTGGGGTAGGGGGAAAGACCAGTCATCTGGCCGAGCTTATGGGAAACCAAGGAATAATCCGGGCAGTGGAAATACTTCCTAAGAAAGTTGAAATATTAAAAGAAAATATCCGGCGACTAGGGATCACTATCGTCGATATCTGGACGGGAGACGCTTTGGGGCCACTAGCACCAGGATGGGGTGAGGGTGATGTGGTACTGCTCGACGCCCCGTGTTCGGGTTTGGGGGTTTTGAGAAGAAGGTCTGATGCGCGCTGGAGAAAAAGCGAAAAAGATATTACTGTCTTAAGTGAGCTCCAAAAGAGGCTGTTGAAGAGAGGGGCGCAACTAGTAAGACCCGGAGGTGTATTGGTTTACAGTACCTGCACGCTCGAACCGGAAGAGAACGAAGAGGTTATAGACTGGTTCTTGGGAGAAGAGACAGGTTTCGTATTGGATGACCTGTCACAGCCGTTACGGTTTTTTCCTTTTAGCCCGGAAGATGCGAAAGCAGCGTCACGAGGGATGCTGGTTCTATTCCCCCCCCGTTACGGGACAGATGGGATGTTCATAGCCAGGTTAAGAAGGACCAGATGAAGAAGGAACTAATAGGTATGACCAAAACCGATCTGGAGAGTATGGTGAAGAGCCTGGGAGGAGAAGCTTTCCGAAGTCGCCAATTGTACCGTTGGTTGTATAAGAACCTGGTTTTCGAATTTGAAAACATGACCGACCTGCCGCGGGACCTCCGAGACCGGGTTAAGCAGGTAGCATCTATTACTCTACCGGTGGTTGAAAGGGAGAGGATATCGAGAGACGGTACCGTTAAGGTTCTGTTGGGGCTGCAAGATGGGCAACATGTCGAAATGGTTATGATTCCACAAACGAGGGCCGGACGTCACCGCTATACTCTTTGTATCTCCTCACAGGTGGGATGTCCTATCGGCTGTCCGTTTTGTGCGACGGGACGGAGCGGATTTGTCCGGAACCTGGCGGTTAACGAGATCACCGGGCAAGTTCTCCTGGGATTACTCAGGCTGAGAAACTCGAACACCTTCGAAACACAAGGCTCGGCCACAAGATTAACCAACGTGGTATTCATGGGAATGGGAGAACCTTTCTTGAACTACAGCGCGGTTATGAAGTGCATTCGGCTGATGAACGACCCAGATGGTTTGAACATTGGCCAGAGACACATTACTGTTTCGACGGCGGGAGAGGTTCGAGGTATTCGCAGGCTGGCCCAAGAAGGTTTGCAGGTTACTTTGGCCGTCTCTTTGCATTCTGCCCGAGATGAGGTAAGAGACTGGTTGGTGCCCTTGAATCGGAAATATCCCTTGTCAGAGTTAGAGGAGGCTCTCCGATTTTACTGCGGCGTTACCAAAAGAAGAGTTACCCTGGAATATGTTCTGTTGGAGGGAGTTAATACTTCTAGACAAGACGTTGCTAGTCTTATCGACTTTGCCAGGCCTTTGCTCTGCAATGTCAACTTGATTCCATATAACCAGATAGAAAAAGCAGAATTCAGGCGCCCTTCTCCTTCGACTGTTCTTCGATTCCAGCAATGGTTAAAGGAAGCGGGGGTAAACTCGGTCGTGCGCGAGGAGAGAGGCGGCGACATCGAGGGGGCGTGCGGGCAGTTGCGCGCCCGGGTTTGCTTTAAACCGGGCAGGAGAATTACCGGTAAGGGTAGAAAAATTAATGGATAGGAATAATCATGGTAACGGGGCTCGAGGTGTAGTTATGCAAGTGGCGGCGATAAGTGATACTGGTTTAGTACGGGGCAAGAACGAGGACCGGTTTTTGGCAAGGCCGAAGCAAGGGCTTTTTGCGGTGTGCGATGGCATGGGAGGGCACAAGGGAGGAGAGGTAGCAGCTAGCTTGGCTGTGGACGTGATTGATATGGGGTACAGTGAAAGCGAAGACCCGGTTTCGTCTCTTGCAGCTTGTGTTGATACGGCCAATCAGCTTATATTTAGCATTGGTAACCGTGTGCCCGAGTACCAGGGTATGGGTACAACCCTAACAGCCGTACTCGTTCGTGATAATCGTTTGTGGGTAGCCCACATCGGGGACAGCAGCCTTTACTGTTTATCGGGGGGAAGGCTCCAAAAGATAACCCACGACCATACCTTAGCCCAGAAGATGGTGGATCAAGGTTTGATGGCTCCGGCGGAAGGCAAGAAGCATCCGTTCAGCCATATCCTAACCCGGGCTTTGGGAATGGAGGTTTCGGTTGAGGCAGACTATATTTGCAGGACCCTGAAGAAAGGGGATTATATATTACTGGCTACCGATGGTTTGACTGATCTAGTTGAGGATAGGGAAATAGAGGAACTGATTAACCGGTTTGGAATAGAGTCGCATATTCACATGGTAAAAACAGCTCTGCAAAGGGGCGGCCACGACAACATTACCGTGGTATTAGTTAAGGTATAAGCGAATTGGGGGTACTCGGTTTTGACTAAAAGATTACTGCATAACCGATACGAGTTATTAGAGGAAATAGGCGATGGAGGGACGGCCATAGTCTACAAAGCCCGTTGCACATTGCTGGACCGTATCGTAGCGGTGAAGATTCTGAAAGAAGAACTGGCACGTGACCAGGCCTTTGTCCGCAAGTTCAGGAGTGAGGCCCAGGCGGCGGCTCAACTCAGCCATCCTAACATCGTGAACGTATACGATGTGGGGGAAGAAAACGGGTTGCATTTTATCGTAATGGAGTACGTGGAAGGCGTTTCTTTGAAAAAATACTTAGAGGAGCATGGGCCTCTAACGCCACAAGAAGCAGTGAGGATTGCCGTTCTTATTTGCGGTGCTCTGGAACAAGCACACCAGAAAGGGATTGTTCACCGGGATATCAAACCCCACAATATACTCATGACAAGTGACGGTTCTATTAAGGTTGCAGATTTCGGGATAGCCCGGGCTTCAAACAGCAGCACCATAACGTATAGCGGAAACATTATGGGGTCTGTTCATTATATCTCACCCGAGCAGGCCCGAGGGACCGCGGTAGGTGCTACTACTGATATCTATTCTCTAGGATGCCTGATGTACGAAATGCTGACCGGAAAGGTCCCTTTTGACGCGGAGAGTCCGATTACGGTCGCTCTGAAACACATTCATGAAGAACCGGTTCCCCTGAGAGCGATAAACAGTGCCATTCCACCCAAGCTTGAGCGGATTGTGCTCAAAGCCATGGCAAAGGACCCTCATCTGCGCTTTCGAACGGCTACAGAGATGAAGCAGGCCTTGATGAGCCTGTCATATTCGGGTCAACTAATAGAACAGGAAGCTGGAGCCAACCTAGTAGCTGATCCAGCTTTTGGCACCGAAGGGGATGGTGAAATAATGTCTGCCAAGAGAAGGAAAATGAAGCCTATCGGCAAACTAGTGGTATTGGTCGCCTTAATCGGGCTTTTAGCCGGTTTGGTCTACGGGTTACGAGGCCAGTTCTTTGGCAAGGAGGTGGTGGTTCCAAGCGTTGAGGGGTATTCTACCAAGGAAGCATATGAGAAGTTAGCCGAAGTTGGTTTGAAAATGACTAAAGTAGGAGAGGAATATAACGATGAGGTTGAGGCCGGGTGCGTAGTCACCCAGGACCCTGCTCCTGGAAAAAAAGTTAAGGAGGGGCGGGAAGTCAGGGTCATATTAAGCAAAGGCCCGGAGATGGTGCGAGTACCGGACCTTACAGGGTTGGCTATAGCGGATGCCAGATTGGAGCTGACAAATGTGGGGCTGCGGATGGGAAATATCGAGTATGTTTTTGACCAGGAAGTTCCCGAAGGTGTCATTATTTCCCAGGAACCCCGGGCTAACCAGCGCCTAAAGGTTAACGAGAAGGTCGACGTTGCTGTAAGCAAAGGACCGCAACCTAATCAGGTCCAAGTGCCCAGTTTATTAGGTTTGTCCCTCGACGAAGCTAAGAGCCGTTTGGCGGAGAATAAGCTGGTTTTGGGCTCAATCAGCGAACGTGAGAGCTTGGACTATTTCCCTGGTCAAGTCATAGCTCAGACTCCGGGAGCTGGAACCATGGTAACAGAAGGGCAAAGCGTTGATTTGGTAGCAAGCAAAGGCCCCGGTCCTTTGCCCCGGACGGTGCCGCTGACTTTTAGCCTGCCCGAAGACCAAGATTTCTACAAGGTAGTGGTAAAAGTGAACGATGCCAAGGGAGTGCGCGAGGCGGAGAGCAACGTGTACGTTGGAGGGGATGAAGTAAACCTGTCTTTGACCTGCTATGGAAAAGCGATTATCGAAGTGTATCTGGACGGTACGCTTTACAAGAGGTACTCTGCATAAGGGGGTTTGCGGGCGCTGATTTATCCTTTGGGGCGGGGTTCCATGATAATTCTTGGTGCCACTGCCGTCATCAGCGTCAAAAACCTGTCTCAATAAGGGGGAGAGTATGTCGGAGACCCAGCGGGAAGGTCTGGTCGTAAGAAGATACGGCGGTTTTTACTACGTGTTCACCGGCGAGGCTGTTCTAGCCTGTAAGCTTAGAGGAAAGATCAGGGATCAGGTTGTGACCGGGGATCGCGTGGTAATCACAGTCCTGGGAACGGGAACAGGAGTTGTGGAAAAAGTCCTACCCCGTCGCACCGAGTTGGTACGACCTCGTATTGCCAATGTAGATAAGGTATTCATCGTGTTTTCGTGCAATTGTCCGGAACCGAGCTTGGTTTTACTGGACAGGTTGCTGGTTTTGGCAAGCTGTCATGGCCTTTATCCTTACATAGTATTGAACAAATGCGACCTGGATCCTGCACCGCGGGCTGTAGACATTATAGACTACTACCCTCGAGCAGGTTACAAATTGATCCTGACCTCAGCCGTAAACGGCGAAGGTATTGACGAGGTTGTTAAAGAAGTCGAAGGTTCGATATCTGTTTTAGCCGGGCCTTCGGGAGTGGGCAAGTCTAGTCTCTTGAACGCCGTTTTCCCTGACAGATATCTCCCTACTCAAGAAATATCAGAAAAAACGGGACGGGGACGGCATACTACGCGCCATGTTGAACTTTTTTCTTTAGAAAACGGAGGCTGGATAGCGGACACGCCGGGCTTCAGTGTCATGGACCTGCCTCGCATGAAAAGAGAGGATTTGGCCCGGCATTTCATCGAGTTCGAGCCTCTGGCAGCCTACTGCCGGTTTGCCGATTGTTTGCACTATCAAGAGGAAAACTGTGCGGTCAAGGAATCGGTGTCCCGAGGGGAGATCGCTCAGTTCCGCTATCAAAACTATTGTTCTTTCTTAGGAGAGGTTATTGAAGCCGAGAGGTGTTATCGATGATATTGATTGCTCCTTCCATATTATCCGCCAATTTTGCCCATCTCGCGAGGGAAGTCAAGGTTGTCGAAAAAGCTGGAGCGGATTGGCTTCACGTTGACGTGATGGACGGGCACTTTGTACCTAATTTGACCATTGGGCCACAGGTGGTGAAAGATTTGCGCCAGGAAACTGGCCTTTTGTTTGATGTTCATCTGATGATAGACAACCCCGATGATTATGTTCAGGCCTTTTACCAGGCTGGAGCTGACATCATTACCGTCCACGCCGAGGCTAGTGTTCACTTACACCGGACTGTCAGCAATATAAAAAGCTTGGGAATAATGGCAGGGATAGCATTAAACCCGGCCACGCCACTTAACGTGCTGGATTTCATTTTGGGTGAGGTTGACTTGGTTTTGATCATGAGCGTGAATCCGGGCTTCGGAGGACAAGAGTTTATCCAAGAATCAACCCGGAAGATCTCCATGCTGCGTCAAATGTTGAACGAACGTGGCTTAAAGGCATACATCCAGGTAGACGGAGGTATCAACGCCGCGACCGCCGCCCTATGTGTCCAATCTGGGGCCGATGTTCTGGTGGCCGGATCATATATTTTCAAATCGCCTGAACCGGAAAAGGCGATCCTAACTTTAAAAGAGACAGGTAATAGCTAATTTGTTTGTATACATGATAAACTCTCGATAAGGAAGGTGCATTGTAACAGGAGTACCAGCCGTTCTGTAGAATTTCAGGAGGTTGTAGACGGTTTAAAACGTCCGGCCGCAGTGTTGACCATTTCGGGTGCGAGTGTTATCATCTTAACATAAATTTGATTTCACTGCCTAAACCCCTTCGGTTGACGAGTGAAATCACATGTGATTATTCTTTTTATAGTATCTGCGTAAATCAGCGTCTAAATAAGATTTAAATTTAATTAAAAGGATGACCTTTCCTTCGGGGATCGGCGAAATTCCGTACCGGCGGTGTAGGCGAAGAGCCTGTAGCCCGCGAGCCTTCGGGCAGGATCCGGTGAGAGTCCGGAGCCGACAGTGAAAGTCTGGATGGGAGAAGGAAGGATCGGTGGCTTATGCCCATAACAGGTCATAGCCCGCCGGACTTTTGCTTGACCAGAACACCCCGAGGGATTCGAGGTGTTTTTTGTTTTCTATCTAGTGTACTCAGGGGGGTACAGACAGTTGTGAGCATCGATGAGAAGTACATGGGGAGGGCAGTTGAGCTTGCTGTTCAGGCCTTGGGCAGGACCAGTCCTAATCCGGTTGTCGGTGCTGTGGTAGTGCTTGAGGGCGAGGTAGTGGGAGAAGGGTATCACCAGCTGGCGGGAACACCGCATGCAGAGATACACGCGTTAAACCAAGCGGGAGAACGCGCTCGAGGGGCTACTCTTTACGTGACTTTGGAACCGTGCTGTCATTATGGCAAGACTCCTCCTTGTGTAGATGCCATTATCGGCTCCGGCATAAAACGGGTGGTAGTAGCCATTCAAGACCCTAACCCGCAGGTGTCAGGTCAGGGGATAGCCAGGTTGAAAGCAGCTGGAATAGAGGTTGAGGTTGGGGTATTGGAGGAGGAAGCGCGCCGGGCTAACGAATTCTTTTTTAAATTTATCACTACCGGGATGCCGTTTGTCGCTTTAAAGACGGCGATGACTATGGACGGGAAAATAGCCACTAGGACGGGTGATTCGCGTTGGGTCACAGGAGAGAAGGCCAGGCGTTTCGTACACGAGCTAAGAAATATCTACGATGCCGTTTTGGTAGGAGTCGGTACTGTCCTCAAAGATAATCCTATGTTGAACACCCGTTTAGATGTCGCGGGCAAAAGGGATCCGATGCGGGTAATCTTGGATGGGAGGTTGGAAATACCTCTTGACAGTCAAATAGTCTTAACCTCGAACCAGCAGTGTACCCTGGTAGTCACGAGCAGGAAGGCAGATATAGGTAAGATCGCCGTTTTGGAAGACGCGGGGGTTGAGGTACTCCAGCTAGGTGATAAGCCTGACTTCATTCCTTTGGTGCCGGTTTTAGAGGAACTGGCTAGGCTCGGGGTTACCAGTATACTGGTAGAGGGCGGGGGACAAGTAAACGCTTCATTTTTAGAGGCAGGGTTAGTGGACAAGGTGTACTGGTTTATTGCTCCTAAGATCTGCGGGGGCGAGTCAGCTCCGACTCCAGTGAGGGGTACGGGAGTCGAGATGATGGACCAAGCCAGGAAACTTAGGCAATTTGATCTAAGCCGTTTTGATGACGATGTTTTAATTACCGGGTATTTCTAAAAACCAGGCCCAGTAGTGGGTTAAAGGACCAAAAGGAGTGAACTGCTATTTTTACCGGTATCATTGAAGAAGTGGGAACAATAAGAGAAGTGAGAAAAAGCAGTTTTTCGTGTCAACTTGTCATCAAAGCCGAACAGGTCTTGGGAGATGTAAAGTTAGGAGACAGCATAGCCGTTAACGGGGTTTGCCTGACCGTAATCGATTTTGACCGTGACCAGTTCGTGGCTGATGTTATGTTTGAGACTTTGAAAAAGACAACCCTTGGTTACCTGAGGAGCGGGGAAAAAGTCAACCTGGAAAGAGCTTTGCGCCTTTCCGATCGACTGGGTGGCCACATCGTACTGGGACATGTTGATGGAGTTGGAAGGATAAAGGAACAAACCAAAGTCGATATTTCGGTTGTTACGAGGATTAGCGCTTCGCCCGATATCTTGCGTTATGTGATTCCAAGGGGTTCGATTGCGGTAGACGGGATAAGCTTGACGGTGGTGGAGGTGTGGCCTGATAGTTTTAGTGTTTCTCTAATACCTCATACCGCCGAAAAGACGACGCTAGGCTTCAAGAAGCCGGGGGACTATGTGAACCTTGAGGCAGACATAATCGGGAGGTACGTGGAAAGGCTGTCATGTTCGGGAGACAGGAGCTCTAAGGATGGCTCGGTAGATATTGATTTCCTGCGGGAACACGGCTTCGCTACATAGGAGGTAGTAAAGGGGGTTTAGATCATGTTCAATTCAGTCGAAGAGGCTATAGAGGATATCAAGGCCGGGAAAATGCTCATCGTCGTCGATGACGAGGACCGTGAAAATGAAGGCGATCTAGTAATGGCAGCAGAGAAAGTTACTCCTCAGGCTATTAACTTCATGGCCACCTATGGGCGGGGTCTTATCTGTGTGCCGATGAAAGGAGAGCGGTTGGATGAGCTAGACATCAGACAAATGGTTTTTGATAACACCGATAACCACGAAACCGCTTTTACGGTATCAGTTGATTACAAGACTACGAGAACGGGAATTTCCGCTTTTGAGAGGGCAGAAACTATCCAGGCTCTCATTTCACCCCAGGTCAAACCTTCTGATTTCCGGCGCCCTGGCCACGTGTTTCCTCTCCGGTACAAAGAAGGCGGGGTTTTACGGCGGGCTGGACACACGGAGGCCGCTGTGGACCTGGCAGTATTAGCAGGCTTGTATCCGGCCGGGACGATTTGTGAGATAATGAATGACGACGGGACGATGGCGCGAGTTCCTGAATTAATGGAATTTGCGCGGGTTCACGGTTTGAAGATAATTACAATAGCCGATTTGATTCAGTACCGGCGCCGAAAGGAAGTCTTAGTAAGAAGAGTGGAATCAATACGTTTGCCTACCCAGTTTGGGGATTTTACGGCCGTAGCTTACGAGTCCCTGCTGGACGGTAAAGGGCACTTGGCTTTGGTTAAAGGTGAATGGAAAGAAGACGAGCCGATCTTGGTAAGAGTGCATTCCGAGTGTCTTACCGGTGACGTGTTTGCTTCCAAGCGTTGTGACTGTGGGGATCAATTGGCCCGTGCTCTTTCGATGATAGAAGAAGCCGGGAAAGGAGTTCTGTTGTATATGCGCCAGGAAGGACGGGGCATAGGGCTGCTCAACAAGATCCGGGCCTACAAACTTCAGGAAGAGGGGAAAGACACGGTTGAGGCTAATGAGGCTTTAGGCTTTCCGGCGGATTTGCGTGACTACGGAATCGGTGCGCAGATACTGGTAGATTTAGGGGTACGCAAAATGCGTTTGATGACTAACAATCCCAAGAAGATTCATGGATTGGAAGGTTACGGTTTATCAATGGTGGAACGGGTGCCGATTGAGATACAGGTGAAAAAAGAGAATGAACGGTACATGAGGACCAAGAAAGAGAAGATGGGGCACCTTTTAGCTACGATTTAATTTGTTCGCTTATTCATGATATCAAGACTTAGGGGGTTTAAGAGTGGCGAAAGTGTACGAAGGAAAACTGCTGGCTGAAGGGCTTCGTTTTGGCATCGTGGTATCCAGATTCAACGAGTTCATTACCCAGAAACTCTTATCGGGGTGTATCGACGGCCTTACCCGGCATGGGGCTTCGATGGAAAACATAGAGATAGCCTGGGTACCGGGTGCTTTTGAGATGCCCGTGGTTGCCCAGAAGATGGCTAGCAAGGACTACGCCGCTGTGATATGCCTAGGGGCAGTCATCCGGGGAGCAACTCCCCATTTCGAGTACGTGGCGGCTGAGGTAACCAAAGGTATTGCTCAGGTGGGGCTGCGGGCAGGTATTCCAGTTGTTTACGGAGTCATAACCGCTGATACGATTGAACAGGCCATCGAGCGTGCGGGTACAAAGTCAGGCAACAAGGGTTTCGATGCCGCTCTTACTGCCATCGAGATGGCCAACCTTCTCAAAGAGTTGTAAAGAGTGGTACCTGGCTTAACTTTAGTTTTGAAGGGGTTATGGAGAATGGAATTAGAACAGTGCGTGAATTTCGTGCTCACGAAGGCCCAAAATGCCGTTCATCAGCTGTTCAAGGCTGAGCTGGCTCCATATGGGGTCACACCTGGGCAATACGGGGTTTTACGATGTCTCTGGGACCAGAACGGGATGACGGCTAAACAGTTGGCTGATCGTCTCAGTTTAGACGGATCTACGATTACGGGTATCCTTGATCGCATGGAACAAAGGGGTTTGATAGAAAGGCATACCGACCCCAAAGATAGGCGGGCGTTGAAAGTAATGCTGACCGAACACGGGTTGCGGCTTAAGGAGCCGCTTACCAAGGCTATCGAAGAAGCCAACCGCAAGGCGCTGCGGAGTTTCAGCCAAGAACAGGCTCAACTTTTGAAAAAACTCTTAGATGAAATAAGCGAAACCACTACCACAAAATAGTTGGCACACAATTAAATGGTTGACGAAATAGTGGCTTTTAGATAAGATAGAGATTAGGGAGGAAAGGCTGTCAGCCTTTCGATATTAGTCTGGCCATGGGCCAAGAACAGGCGAGAGGAGAGATGGTAATGGAGTTCAGGTTGACGGAAGAGCAGGAACTTATCCGCGCCAACATGAGGGAGTTTTGTCAAAAATATTTAGATCCGATCGCAGCAGAGATCGATGAAAACAGCCGTTATCCCGCAGAAGTTATCGCCAAGCTGGCCGAGGGAGGGTGGATGGGCATGCCTTGGCCGGCAGAGTACGGCGGAGCAGGTCTCGATTTTCTCACCTACACGATGGTCATCGAAGAAATATCCCGTTCATGTGCGGCAACAGGATTTACGGTTTCTTGCCACACTTCACTGGCGAGCGGTCCCATATATTTCTTCGGGACGGAAGAGCAAAAGCAGAAGTATTTGAAACCATTGGCCAAAGGTGAAAAGATAGGGGCTTTCGCCATAACTGAACCCGGGGCCGGAACCGACGTTGGGGCTGCAACCACGACTGCGGTTTTGGATGGTGACGAATACGTAATAAACGGCACCAAGACCTTCACTTCTAATGGACCTGTCGCTGACACCTTCATTATTTTCGCCTGGACTGACAAGTCCCAGGGACCCAAAGGGATGAGCGCTTTTATCGTACCCAAGGAAGCGCCCGGGCTAAAAGTGGGACAACACTTCTTGAAGATGGGGATCCGGGCTTCGCAGACTTCCGAAATAATCCTGAAAGATTGCCGTGTACCGAAGGAGAACCTGCTTGGTAAAGAGGGCGAAGGACTTAAGATCGCAATGGCCAGTTTTGACAATGGCAGGATCGGGATCGCGGCCCAGGCGGTAGGGATCATGCAGGCAGCTTTAGACGAATCCATCAGTTATTCTAAGCAAAGGGTTCAGTTTGGGAAACCCATAGCCAGACACCAGGCCATTCAGTGGATGATAGCAGACATGGCCACCGACTTGGCTGCGGCTAGGTTCCTTACCTATTACGCAGCTTGGTTAAAGGAGCAAGGATTACCGTACTCCAAAGAAGCTGCCATGGCCAAAGTTTTTGCTGCGGAGGCGGCTACGAAACATACTTCCAAGGCAGTTCAGATTCACGGAGGATATGGTTACTGCAAAGGGTTTAAGGTAGAGCGCCTAATGCGCGACGCGAAGATTACGGAGATCTACGAGGGGACTTCTGAAGCCCAGCGCATGGTTATTGCGGGGAACTTATTGCGGTAGTGTGAAAAAAGATAGATACGGGACCAAAGGCCCCTTTGCGGGTCACTACGAACCTGGTTTTGCCTGGTGACAGGAATATCCAAGAGCTTATGGGATGCCTTTGATATGGAGCTTATGACCGGATCAATTCCTGACTGTTCGTAAAGTAAAAGCCAACTGCGGGGATCCCGGGAATCACACTGTTGAAAGCTTTCCATGTCAAAGGCTTTACTGTTCACTGCAAAAACCCCCTCGGTTGGCACGTGGCGTAAATCAGCGTCTAAATCAATTTTTGAAACACAGGAGAGGCGATGTGCATGCCAGATATTATAGTTTGTTACAAATGGGTTATCGACTCAGCCGACATCAAGATAGCTCCCGATTCACGTGAGTTGATACTGGACCGGGTTGACTACCGGATAAGCGATTATGACCGCAACGCAATCGAAGAAGCGGTACGTTTGCAGGAACGGTATGGGGGAACCGTAACGGCGGTAACGGCTGGAACTCCTGCTGCCAAGAAAAGCCTCAAAGACGTTTTGTCGCGCGGACCGGAAAAGGCCTGTTTCGTCTGGGATCCTGCTTTTGCTGAACTGGAACCCTCGCAAACGGCGGCTATCCTAGCTTCTGTAATCAGTTCTCACCTGAAGTATGATCTCATTATATGCGGGGAAGGTTCAGGCGACCTTTATGCCCAGCAGGTGGGGCCGCGTTTAGCCGAGAATCTGGGAATTCCTAGCGCGGCATTTGTTAGCAAGATAACCATAGAAGACGGCCACGTTATAGCGGAACGCAAGGTAGAAGAAGGCATCGAGGTGGTTTCCATGCCACTGCCAGCTCTGGTGACGGTTTTGCCGGAGATAAACACCCCTAGGGTCCCCGGGTTGAAGGATACTTTGGCAGCTGCCAAAAAGCCGGTGCTGGAGATCAAAGGGGCTGACTTAGGGCAATTCAAGCCTTGCCTGCAAACGGTGAAGGTTCTGGGGGCCAAGATGGAACGGCAGGGAGAAAAGTTCGGTGCTGAACCGAGCGAGATCGGCCGGTTCATAGGGGCTCTGTTTAAAGAAGGAGTAATAGCTTAGGGGAGTGACTGCAAATGGCAGGAGTCTGGGTTTTAGCGGAGACAGAAGAGCGTATGTTTGAGCTTTTGGGACTAGGGAAGGAGCTGTCAAAGCAACTGGGCTGCAAGCTTTTTGCCCTGGCATGGGGACAGCAAGACGATGGCCGGAGATATATTGAGCACGGTGCCGACGAGGTAATGTTGATGGATCCCCCTGGCAGCGACCAGCCTTTGATTGCATATGTTCCTGTAATAGCTGAAGAGGCTAGAAACCATGATCCGGACGTGATATTGGTCGCCGCGACGGCTCGGGGCAAAGAGTTGGCTGCTCGGCTGGCAAGTGCTTTGGGGACAGGTCTTGTCAGCGAATGTACTTCTTTCAGGCTGCGGGAAGATGGGAAGACTTTTGACATGGAGAGGATGGTTTTCGGAGGAGCTGCTGTACAAACGGTGACGTGTGTTACTCGCCCGCAGATGGCTACAATTCCTCCAAGGTGTTTCAGCAAAGCCTTACCTGAATCCGGGCGGCAAGGAGAGATACGGGTTTTGCCAGCTCCTCCCTCCTGCCCCGTGCGCGTTGTCGACAAGAAGCCGAGGGCCCAGCAGGCCGGGAACATAGAAGAGGCGAGAGTAGTTATCTGCGTCGGGCGCGGCTTGGAAAAAGAGGAAGACTTAAAGCTGGTTCGGGACCTAGCCGAAGTCGTGGGCGGAGAGATTGCCTGTACCCGTCCATTAGCTGAGGAGTTGAAATGGTTGCCCGAAGAGACGTATGTCGGACTTTCAGGCAAGAAAGTGAAGCCGGATCTGTATGTCGGAGTAGGCGTTTCGGGTCAGGTTCAACATACTACTGGAATCCGCGATGCCAAGATAATATGTGCCATCAACAAAGATGAGAATGCTCCGATTTTTAGCATGGCGGATCTGGGTATCGTCGGGGACCTCTACCAGGTTCTGCCTGAGCTCACTAAACAATTGAGAGAAGCTATTAAGAGATGAGGTGAGATGGGCTGTGGCAGAGGAAAAGTTTACAGCAGTTGTAGTAGGGGCAGGACCTGCGGGAAGTACGGCTGCCTATACGATGGCCAGAGAAGGCCTGGATGTTCTTCTCATTGACCGGGCTGATTCTCCCGGGGCCAAGAACATGTTCGGTGGCCGCATGTATAGTTACGCTCTGAACCGGGTCATTCCTGGGTTTTGGGAAGAGGCGCCTTTAGAAAGACCTGTGGTGCGTGAAGCCATGGTAATTGTAGACGGGGAGCGGGTTGTTACCTTTACCTGCCAGGACGAGAAGTGGTTAAAAGAACCTCATCACTCTTTTACCCTCTTTCGGGCAGAGTTCGATGCTTGGTTGGCTGGCAAAGCGGAAGAGGCTGGTGCCTTGCTGGCATGTGGGATAAGGGTCGACGACGTGCTGATGAAGGACGGGAAAGTGGTAGGGGTCCGAGCAGGAGAAGACGAAATACTTGCGGACGTAGTGATTGCGGCTGATGGAGCTAATTCTCTCATTACAGAAAAAACAGGTTTAAGGAAAAAAGTATTGGCCCGGGAAGTTGCTACCGGGGTTAAACAGGTTATCGAGCTACCACCGGGCGCCATAAACGAGCGGTTTAACCTCGCTGGCGACGGTGGTCAGGCCAGCCTCTATATCGGCGATTGCACGAAAGGAATGACGGGGGGCGGGTTCCTTTATACGAATAAATCGAGTATTTCCCTAGGCTTGGTGATTAAGGCATCGGAACTCCAGGACGATCAGTACAGGATAGTCGACCTCATTGAGGATTTCAAGGTTCATCCGGCAATTGCACCTTTAATCGAGGGAGGAGAAGTGGTGGAGTATTCGGCCCATTTGGTACCGGAGGGCGGGATGTCGATGATGCCTACCCTTGTCTCCGATGGCATCCTGGTGACCGGGGATGCCGCGGGGTTTGTACTCAACCTGGGGTATCAGGTCAGGGGAATGGATCTTGCCATCGCATCGGGGCAGGCGGCAGCTCAGGCTGTGCTAAAAGCCAAGTCTAACAACGATTTTACCAAAGAGGGCCTTAAGGGTTATTTAGATTTTCTGAAACAGAACCTGGTGCTGTCAGAAATGGAGTTCTACAAAGAAGCACCTCACTTTCTGGAAAACAAGAGGTTTTATAAAACTTATCCTTCCCTGATTTCAGCAACTTTTTCGGAAATGTTTACAGTCAATGGGTCTCCTCCGGTTCATCTCTTGGGACGGTTTATGAGCCAGTTGAAGATGAACGGGATCGGCTTAGGAAGACTTGTAGGTGATATATGGAAAGGGGTGCGGGTGTTTTGAAACGCTTAGCTCCAGAACAGTTGCTGGCTATAGACAAGTTTTTAGTAGATGACGAATACCGACACATAGTTTTGGATCGGGACAAGTGCAAGTCATGTCACGGTAGACCGTGTATTTACGCTTGCCCGGCTGGGTTGTACAATCTTAAGGACGGCGAAGTTACTTTCGATTGTGCAGGTTGTTTGGAGTGTGGGACCTGCCGGGTTGTTTGCCCTCAATCGCTGCAGTGGGAATACCCCAGGGGCGGGTTTGGTATCGTTTATCGTTATGGGTAGACACAAAACGCTCGCAAATCAAGGAGGTTAAAGAGTTTTCCCCCGGTGATGGGGGATTTTTTGTTTTTATGGACTTTGAAAAACTGTTAAAATAATAATCAAGGCCGGGAATGGTTGGAGGGATTCCAGGTGAGGGTAAAGGATGTCATGACTACAGATCTGGTGGTAATACGGCCTGAACAGACTATCCGGGAAGTGGCAGGGGTATTATCGGAACCGAGCATCGACAGCCTGCCGGTAGTAGACGAGGCAGGAAGGTTGTTAGGGCTTGTCAGCAAGAGCGATGTTTTGAAA
The DNA here is from genome assembly GCF_000092405.1 of Syntrophothermus lipocalidus DSM 12680. Taxonomy (NCBI): domain Bacteria; kingdom Bacillati; phylum Bacillota; class Clostridia; order Eubacteriales; family Syntrophomonadaceae; genus Syntrophothermus; species Syntrophothermus lipocalidus. The sequence goes on from NC_014220.1 coordinate 912,718, forward strand.
GCTTTTACGAAGAGCCTAGACCCGAATACTCCTGTTAGCGAAATCATGACGGGGAATGAGGTTAAAGTAGCGCACCCCGAAGATGCAGTTGAAGAAGATTCGGCAGAAATCAGTTGTCTGCCTGTAGTGTATAAAGAAAAGCTGGTAGGTGTTTGTACCCGGTCGAATCTGACCAGAGCTGTGATCGAAAAGTTGCAGCATGTTCGGGACGAGCTGTTCACGATTATAAACTCTATCCACAACCCGATAGTCTCGATAGACAATCGGGGAGCGGTTAGGGTCATAAACCGGTCTGCAGAAAAGTTGTTGGGCAAGGGGTCAGATAGGGTCATAGGGAAGAATGTCAGGGCTGTTTTCTTTACTACCAAGTTATTAGAGACCCTTAAGACTGGCAAAACCGAGACTTCTCAAAAGATAAAACTGAACGACAAGTATTTTATTTCCAATCGCACCCCAATAGTCAGAGACGGAAAGATCGTGGGCGCGGTCGCGATTATGCAAGACATTACCGAGTTGGAGGAAGTGTCGAGAGAGCTGCGCAATGTAAAAGAACTGAATTCGGAACTAGATGCGATAATCCAGTCTTCATTTGACGGGTTATTTGTTACTGACAGCGAAGGCCGAGTGGTTCGGGTGAACCGGGCATACGAACGCATAACCGGTTTGAACGAGAAGGACTTGTTAGGCAAGACCATGGAGGATATGATAGAAGAAGGCATGTTTTCTAATTCTGCATCCTTGTTGGTTCTTGAGAAAAAAGAACCGGTGACTATCATCCAGGAAAACCGGAATGGTAAAGTAACGCTGGTAACCGGTAACCCTGTGTTTGACGACAGCGGAGAGATTTTTCGGGTGGTAACCAATGTAAGGGATATAACTGAGCTCAACCCATTGAAACAGGAACTGGAACAGGCCCGCGGTTTGACCAGGCATTACGAGCATCAACTGCAGCAGTTGCGTATAGTGTATTCTGGCGGAAAGCTCGTTGTTAACTCGGATAAAATGCGGGCTCTTGTAGATTTGGTCATGCGTTTGGCCCAGGTTGATTCCACCATATTGATTCAAGGGGAATCCGGAGTCGGAAAAGAGCTGATAGCCGAGACTATCCATAACAACAGCCCGCGTAAAGACGGGCCGTTCATTAAGGTTAACTGCGGCGCCATTCCCGAAAATCTTCTGGAGTCAGAGCTTTTTGGTTATGAGGATGGCGCGTTTACCGGAGCACGCAAGGAAGGGAAAATAGGCCTGTTTGAACTGGCAGCCGGGGGTACCCTATTCCTAGATGAGATCAGCGAATTGCCGCTGAATCTTCAAGTCAAGCTGTTGCGAACAATTCAGGAAAAAGAGGTCACTCGAGTGGGCGGGGCGCACCCTATCAAGGTGGATATACGAATTATTGCCGGTAGCAACCGGGACTTGGCTGCCATGGTCAAGGCGAAAAAATTCAGAGAGGACCTGTATTACCGCCTCAATGTGGTGCCGGTTTACGTTCCGCCTCTGAGGGAGAGAAAAGAGGAGATACCGGCTTTAGTGGCTCACTTTTTAAATAGGTTTAACGAGCAGTATAATTTGAACAAGAACGTAGCACCGGCAGTGGTAGACGTGTTCATGGGCTACGATTGGCCTGGGAATGTCAGAGAATTGGAGAATCTGATTGAGAGATTAGTAGTAATAACCCCCGGAGACGTGATTACGACGGATGAATTGCCTCCCTATTTACTCAGTAAGCCTTCCGACATCAGCGTGCGGGTATCGGTTGCAGATGTTGTACCTCTCAAGCATGCGATCGAGAGTGTGGAGAGACAGATACTAGAGAAAGCCTTTTCCAGGTTTAAAAGCACCCGCCGGGTAGCGAAGGAACTGGGAGTCAATCAATCCACCGTGGTTCGAAAAGCAGCCAAGTATAATATAGCTATTTTGGACAGGTGATGCTACGGCGCATCGAACGATGCAAATGAGCATCATTCGATGCCTGCCATTGCCCCGTCTTTTTGAATAATCCGTCTAAGCTAGTATCCTGCCTACTGATGCGTTTCTGCATCGAATTTCCGCTTACATGCACTGCATTTTTATTTTGTCAAAATTTTTGTCAAGTCTTCTTAATGCATTCTGTTAAAGAAGCTTGGAATGCATATTTATACATAGACTGCAAAAAGGACCATGGAGGCATAAGTTTTGCAAATTATACAGAGGCGGAGGTTGATGGCCTTCGAAGCCCCTGGGGGCCCAAGGCTTGTTTTTACGAGGGCCGGGGCAAATATGGGATGGGGAGGTGAGCTAAGGCTTAGAATTCCGGATTGACGGGGATCAGTCAGGGGGATTCAGGGGGATGTTAGCAATTAGAGGGACAAGACTAATATAATAATGATCATTTGTAACGTATAAATGTCGTGGTTTGCGTAAGGCTTAGTTGTAATGATTTTATGATGGCGGGGGATAGGGTCAAGTACAGTACGGTTAAGAGAAGAAAGGAAAAGAGACAATTATAACTAGGAATATAGGGAGATCAAGAAAAGGCATAGATGACGTGCCTTGTGGAGACGACGGGCCTTACAAGCTTCGTAATCAACGGGAGTCGGAACTACCTCCGAGGGCGGCAACGGAGGCCCGGCCTATGTGTAAGTGAAGGATTCAAAGCGTTGAATCCAGGTTCATGGTGGTTAGAGGGACGGGGTGAAGGAAGTGGGTCTATGGTCGTCGGTAGTACGGGTTTTGTGCGGAAAGCAGGGAGGAGTACGGCGCAGGCGACATCTACGTAACTACTTTCACCTTCTTGCATTACCAACAGACCATAGAGATGCTGGGGGATGTTGTCTTTATTATCACAGATGAATAAAGAGATAAAGTGATGAGAATGGAGGAGTTTTGGGCTGTGGCTCGTAGTGGCTGGGTTGGGAGGGTGTGTAGGACGGGATAACGTATATTTAAAGGTGAACAAGACATAACAAGCAAACATCTGCACATAATGTCTGGGGGGAGGGATCGGAAACCTGCCCGGGGGAGTTAGGTGGTTTAGAAGAAGACATCAAGTTCAGTTTTTTTAAGTTATCTTTTGAGGAGGTAAGAGGATGAGCAGAGAGGTCGTTTTGGTAGGGGCATGTCGCACTCCGATAGGGACTTTTGGAGGGACTCTTAAGGACATGACGGCGGTACAGTTGGGTACAATCGTCATGAAGGAAGCATTGAAGAGAGCCGGGATCTCAGGGGACCAGGTAGATGAGGTAATATTCGGATGTGTGTTGCAGGCAGGACAGGGACAGAACGTTGCCCGCCAGTGTGCTATTCATGCGGGGATACCGGAAACGGTCACGTCGTTCACCATTAACAAGGTATGCGGTTCTGGTCTAAGAGCAGTCAGCCTTGCGGCGCAGATCATCAAAGCAGGGGACGCTGACATTGTATTGGCTGGCGGCACCGAGAGCATGACCAACGCTCCTTATCTGGTTCCTAAAGCCCGTTACGGATATCGCATGGGCGACGGCAAGCTGGTGGACGAGATGGTGTTCGGCGGGTTGACCGACATCTTCAACGGGTATCACATGGGGATTACCGCGGAGAATGTAAACGAAATGTATGGGATAACCAGGGAGGAACAGGACGAATTTGGATTAAGGAGCCAGGAGAGGGCTTTCGCAGCTATAGAATCTGGCAGATTTAAGGACGAGATCGTGCCGGTAGTCATCAAGACCAAGAAGGGCGAGGTAGTTTTCGATACAGATGAACATCCCCGCCGTACTACGATGGAGGCCTTGGCCAAGCTAAAACCGGCGTTTAAGAAAGACGGCAGTGTAACTGCAGGTAACGCTTCGGGGATAAACGACGGGGCAGCGGCGGTAGTAGTCATGTCGAAAGAAAAGGCGGACGAACTGGGAATCAAGCCGATGGCCAGAGTAGTAAGCTATGCCTCGGGCGGGGTGGATCCCAAGATTATGGGTGTAGGACCTGTACCTGCTACTAAGAAAGCATTAGCCAAAGCCGGATTAACCTTAGACGATATAGATCTGATTGAAGCCAACGAAGCATTTGCTGCCCAATCCATAGCGGTGGCACGCGATATGGGCTGGGACAAGATGATGGACAAGGTTAACGTAAACGGAGGGGCAATAGCCCTGGGTCATCCGATCGGAGCTTCTGGTTGTCGTATACTCGTAACTCTGCTCTATGAAATGCAAAAGAGGAACGCGAAGCGGGGACTGGCAACCTTGTGTATCGGTGGTGGACAAGGGACCACGCTTATTGTCGAGAGTTTATAGTGGGTCAGTCCTGTACAGAGACTGGATGACGGTCTGAAAGCCAATGATATTGGCGGGAAGACATAGTCAGACATAAATAGTAAGGAGGGAATTGTTGTGCCTCATAATAACTATTTGCTCCAGACGCGCGATATTAAGTTTGTTATTAAAGAATGGCTGGAGACGGAAAGGCTGCTGTCCATGGATGCCTACAAAGACTACTACGGAGTTGACGATTTTGATTCTATCCTCGACGTCAACTACAAGGTCTGCCGCGATGTAATGTGCCCGGCCAACAAGGACGCAGATGAGATTGGAATGAAGTTTGTCGGCGGCAACGAGCAGGCGGTTGTGAGTCCAGAGTCCTTCAAGAAAGTCTATAATACGGTGATGGAAGCCGGGTTGGGCCCACAGTTTGGAGACCGTTCCGCGGAAGGGCGCATGCCGCTCAGCTGGTACGCCCCCATCCTGGAGATGCAGACGGCTGCGTCGCCGGCTATCGTCATGTTTTGGTGCCTGACCCAAGGGGCGACCACCATTATTCAATATAACTGTTCAGAGTTTCTGAAGAACCTTTTCCTGCCTAAAATGTATACGGGCGAATGGGCTGGAACCATGTGTCTGACCGAGCCCCAGGCTGGTTCTGACCTGAACGCGGTTGCTACCCGCGCATTCCCTACGGACAAGAAAGGGATCTACAAGATTAAGGGACAGAAGTGCTTCATTACTTCGGGGGACCACGATCTGAGCAAGAATATAATTCACATGGTTTTGGCTAAGACCCCGGATGCTCTGCCTGGCACCGCCGGTATTTCGTTGTTTATTGTTCCTAAGTTCTGGGTAGATGAGAACGGGAACGTGGGGGGCTGGAACGACGTAACCACCGTCGGCATCGAGCACAAGATGGGGCTCCATGGATCCTCTACCTGTACCCTGGCGTTTGGCGAGAACGATAACTGCTACGGCTATCTAGTAGGCGAGGAGCCGGTAGGAGGGCGCGGCAAAGGCCTGTCCTACATGTTCCAGATGATGAACGAAGAGCGCCTGAACACCGGGTTGTTCGCTCTTGGAACCATCACATCGGCATACTATGCAGCTCTAGACTACACCAAAATTCGCGTGCAGAGCCCGTCCTTCAAAAACCCGAAAGGGCCGGCTGTACGTATAATCGAGCACGAGGACGTCAGGCGCATGCTCATGTATCAGAAGTCCTGTATGGAAGCGATTAGAGCTCTCATCTACTCGACCTATTTCCATGTCGACCTGATTCACGATTCCCCTGACCCAGCAGAGCGGGAGTGGGCTGACGACGTCTTCATGATTCAGAACCCGCTGTGCAAAGCATACTCCTCCGATATGGCTTGGTTATTGACTGCGGAAGCTATCCAGTGTCACGGCGGTTACGGCTATATGGAAGAGTACGCTCCGGCTTCACTGGCACGTGACTGCAAGATCTACGCTATATGGGAAGGAACTAACTTCATCCAGGCCAATGACCTTACCGGCCGCAAGTTCTCCATGAAGAAGGGAGAACCGTTTAGGAAGTGGGTCGACGCTATTGGTGAATTCATAGCCCAGAAGAAGACGCCGGAGTTTGCTAACGAATTCGCGATGATGGAAGAGGCGTTTGCCACCTACAAACAAATCTTAGCGACTAACGAGTCCTGGAAAGCTACCCGTCCCGAACTAACACCGTTATTCGCAACTCGCATACTGCACGCGACTGCCATGGTTAAGTGCGGCCAGCTTCTGCTCGACCAGGGTTTGTTAGCAGCCAAGAAACTGGCTGAACTAGGCGAAGACCATTACGATGCCAATTTCTACAAGGGCAAGATCGCAAGCGCCAAGTTCTATGTTATGAACGTTGTACCTAACGTGTTTGGTATCGACAAGGCCATGAAGGCAGCGGACACCAGCGCTATCGATCTGCCAGAAGAGGCATATATGTAAACGTGATAGCCAGGGGGTCGAAGCAAGCTCGTGTTTTAAGGTACGATTAGACCAGGGAAAATATAACTACTGAAACGTCGGCGGGGTCTATAGACCTCGCCTTCTTTTGTGTAGAGCAGTTGCAACAGCGCATCATAAGATGCAGAGCGACATCTACCGATTTACTTTGTCGGTGGCAGCAAGATACTGAAGAGCGACATAAATAGGCGTCAATCGCCCCGCGGCGCGGAATATATTGTTTTGACGGTGAGAGCGCAGGTCTGCGAGATGCGCGATGGCATCAGACGTGGGGGATGACATGATGATAAAGTGCATCACAAACAAGCTGTTAAGTGTTTTCTATGACTTAAAGAGATACGATTTGCGGTGAATTGAAGCTAGAAAGGTCCGGGTAAACCGCGGTGTGGCGGGCGTTTATCATTAAGGAGGGGTCACATGGCACGGTAGTTGCTTATATGTAGTCATTGGGATACGAGTATAACAGCGCATCGACCTAGAGAAAGAGATCGACTCCCTCGCCATGCTGCTCTATGGTGCAGGGGTGTAAGGGGCAATAGGATTCTCTAGTAGAGGTAAGAGTAGCAGGTGTCATAGGAAGAATGATAACCAAGTACCCGTACAAGTTGCCTGTATCATAGAGCGGCGGCCTTTTTTTATTAGGCACCAAAATAAAAAGATAAATGAGAGAAGGAGGGTGTTTTGTAGTGGGGTTGATGGATGAGTACAGAAGCAAGCTAGTCACAGCAGAGCAGGCAGTCAAGGTTGTAAAATCGGGGGACTGGGTTGATTACGGCTGGTGCGTCGGACATGCATATGAACTGGACAAAGCCCTAGCCGCCCGGGCCGAGGAGCTTACCGACGTAAAAGTCAGAGGCGGAGTAACCCTGTGGATGCCAGAAATATTCAAGATTGAAAACCCGGGAGACCATTTCACGTGGATGAGCTGGCATTTTATGGGAGTTGATCGCAAAATCTACGAGATGGGTTGTGGATATTACGGCCCCATCAAGTACAATGAACTACCCCGGTACTATCGTAACCACGTTAAAGATGTAGATGTGGCGATGTTCCAAGTAGCCCCTATGGACAGGCACGGTTACTTCAATTTTGGACCGCAAACATCGCACATGATGGCAGTCTGCGAGCGAGCCAAGATCATCATCGTTGAAGTCAACGAAAACATGCCGAGGTGTTTGGGGGGGTACGAGAGCGAGATTCACATATCTAAGGTAGACTACATTGTAGAAGGACCCAATCCTCCTCTGGCTCAGCTTCCGTCGGCTCCACCTACGGAAGTGGACAAAAGAGTAGCAGAATTAATAGTGAGCCAGATTGGCGACGGAGCTTGTCTGCAGCTGGGGACAGGCTGGATGCCAAATGCGGTCGGGACGATGATAGCCGAGTCCGACTTGAAGGATCTCGGGGTACACACCGAGATGTACGTCGACGCGTTCGTTGATATTTACAATGCTGGGAAAATAACGGGAGCCAGAAAATCCATTGATCGCTTCCGGCAGGCTTTTGCTTTTGGAGCAGGTACGAATAAACTGTACGAGTTCGTGAACGATAATCCCGGAGTAGCCAGCTATCCCGTAGATTATACCAATCATCCCTCTCAGGTAGCCAAGCTGGACAACTTTATTTCCATAAACAACGCGATTGAGATAGACTTATTCGGGCAGGTTTGTTCGGAGTCTTCAGGTATTCGACACATAAGCGGCACCGGGGGACAGCTTGATTTCGTGCAGGGGGCGTATGATTCCCGAGGAGGGAAGAGTTTCATCTGTTTATCCTCAACCTATGGTAAGAAAGGAGAACTTAAATCCAGAATAGTTCCTACTTTGACTCCGGGAAGCATTGTTACCGACCCTCGTACGGCGACGCACATAATTGTTACCGAATATGGAATGGCTAACCTAAAGGGATTGAGTACCTGGGAAAGAGCTGAAGCTATAATCAACATCGCTCATCCTGACTTCCGGGACCAGCTGATTGCCGAAGCTGAAAAAATGAAGATCTGGAGGAGAAGCAACAAGCGGGGTTCGCAAACGGTTGTGGCTTAGAATTCGAAGGTCTGGACAGGCTGGAGAAAGTTTTGTGGTTTTACAGGTTCCGGTTGCATTTTAGAGAAGGTGCTGATATTTGAGGAATCTCCGTAACAGCGGGGTTGGAGAAACCCCGCTGTAAGTTTATGATTCGTGAACTGATAGGGGCGATGTTGCTATCGAATTAGAGCTGCTTGTGTTATAGAATAAGTTAATGGGGAAAACAAGATGAAACTGGATGGGGTGAGGGAGAGCTATGAAGTTTAAAGAAGTTATGACCCCTAATCCGCTGACTTTGAGCCCTGACCAGACGGTTAGAGAGGTCGCCTCGATTTTCTTAGGAAGACGTATCGACGGTGCTCCAGTAGTAAACGAGTGGGGTGAGCTCATCGGGCTTTTTACCAAAAGCCATATAATGCGGGTAGTGGCCGAAGGAAGGGATCTCGATACACCGGTAAGAGACTTGATGACTAAGGACAACATAATAACCGCAGGGCCAGAGGACGACATCGACGATTTCTATCAAGGACCGGAAGAGATATCGGGGACCAAGGTCATCGACCCCTTACACGGGTTTATGGGGGGCGAGGTTGCCATCCAAAAAGCCCAGTTCGGAAGGCTGCCTATTGTCGAAGGTAAGAAAGTCGTAGGTATGTTTACCCGGACTGATACCACCAAGGTGTTCCTGGAGCAGTTGCAAAAGGTAGGCAGCGAGTTGGTGACCATACTCGATTCGGTTCACAACGGGATACTGTCTGTGGATCGCCGTGGGGACATCAGGGTATTCAACCGGGCTGCCGAAAGGCTCTTGGGGAAATCGGCAGAGGCGGTTCTGGGCAAAAACGCCAAAGCCTGTTTTCCCACCACCAAGATACTGGAAACCCTGAAAACCGGTGAAGCCAGGTACGCGGTGAGGGTGAACATCAACAACAAGACCTTGATTTCGAACCACGCACCGATTATCAAAGACGGGGAAATCATAGGGGCGGTTGCGGTTTTTCAGGATATCACGGAACTGGAAGAGATATCACGAGAATTGGAGTACACCAAAGAGTTAAACGCGGAACTAGACGCCATCTTCGAGTCTTCCTATGACGGGCTTTTCGTTACCGACGGGAACGGGGTTGTGGTTAGGTTAAACAAGGCTTTGGAAAGGACTACTGGCCTCAAAGGGGAAGAAATGCTGGGCAAAAACATGAGGGAACTGGTGGACACGGGTTACTTTTCCGATTCAGTCACTTTGCTGGCTATTGAGAAACGGGAACCCGTTACCTTGCTGGAGAAAACCGGTGCTGGGAAAATAATCTTGGTTACAGGTAACCCAATATTCAACCAAAAGGGAGAAGTTGTACGGGTTTTGACCAACTGCCGGGATATCACTGAGCTTACGGAACTGCGGGATAAGCTGGAGCGGATGCAGGGGTTGTCGAAACACTATGCTACCCAATTACAGCAACTGCGTATGAAATATGCGGAGTGGCAGCACATGGTTATCAGTTCTGCGAAGATGGAGAACCTCATGGAGTTGGTGGTACGGCTGGCTCAAGTAGATTCCACGATACTGATACAAGGGGAATCCGGGGTCGGCAAAGAGTTAATCGCGGAGACTATTCACGCCAACAGCCCCCGGCGCAAGGGGCCTTTCATCAAGGTTAACTGCGGTGCGATTCCCGAGAACCTTTTGGAGTCGGAGCTCTTCGGTTATGAGGAAGGGGCTTTTACCGGGGCCAGAAAAGAGGGTAAAGCCGGGACCTTTGAACTGGCCGGCGGGGGCATCCTGTTCTTAGACGAAATAGGCGAATTGCCCCTGAACCTGCAGGTGAAACTGCTAAGGGTGCTGCAGGATCGGGAAATCACCCGGGTAGGCGGAACCAAGTCTATCCCCATAGATGTCCGTATAATCGCAGGTACTAACCGAGACCTGGCTAAAATGGTGGAAGAGAAACTGTTCCGTGAAGACCTCTTTTACCGTTTAAACGTGGTACCTCTGGTAGTTCCTCCTCTGCGCGAGCGTTTGGAGGAGATTCCCGCTTTTGTGAGCCATTTTCTTAACAAGTATAACCAGAGGTACAGTTTGCACAAGCGAGTGGCACCAGAGGTGATCGACGCTTTCATGCAGTATAACTGGCCCGGTAACGTACGTGAATTAGAAAACTTGATTGAACGATTGGTTGTTACTACTGCGCACGATACCATAACCTGCGAAGACTTGCCGCCCTATTTGGGAGGAAGCAGGGCTAATCAGGTCACTTCTGAGATAGCAGTCTCGGAAGTAATTCCGTTGAGGTATGCCATTGAAGCCTTGGAAAAGCAATTGCTGGAGAAGGCTTTTGCCAAGTACAAAACAACCCGTAAAATAGCCAAAGAGTTAGGCGTAAACCAGTCAACCGTGGTCAGGAAAGCGGCAAAGTACGGGTTAGGTACCCACCGAACCGCTGTGAATACCTAACGATATTGATGCAATAGGGCAATAATCGATGCACTAGTGCGCAGTAGTGTGCGATGTCGTAGGGCATCGTTAGCGACTAAATGCTATCCTGGTTAGGGCTTGTAAAGGCGAAAACCGCTGTGAAATATATAACAATTGAGCAAGAAGGGTGTCGGTCTTGCAGGGTGGGCGTCCGGGGATGCAGCTAAGCATCGAAAATCAAGATGTGATGTCGAATGACATCAACCTGTTCGCCCGCCGCGAGTTTCTTCAAGCCCAAGCTCAAAGTTGTCTTCTGAGAAGTTCAGGCTGGACGGGCATTCCTGGGACCGGCGTATAAGCGAGAAAAAAGCTTAGGAGACGGACAAAACTTGGCACATTAATTGCATCTTCTATAGGGTGTGGGTATAATAACTAATGGTTAACGGTTTAGTTTTGACTCCCTCGCCATGCTGCTCTACGGTACGGAACTTGAATAGAAGGTTTTGCCTTAGTGGCTGGAAACCTTGTTGATACAGTGACGTGTCTAGTGGTCTGCCCACAGATAGATGCCTGTATCGTAGAGCGGCGGCTTTTTTTTATGTGGTAGTAGTGGATGGTAGTGCATGGAAAAGTATACAGGGAATTTATGGGCTCGGTTAAGCTATCCATAACCAGCCCTTTTACAAAATCATGGATACGAGCACACGGTTCCGACTAGAAACTGGGAAGTAGTTATTATCCCAGTTTTTTTTATGTTTATAATGGATGTTAGTGGAGTATATTGCCCTTGCTTGCAAAAACCAAAGGGATTGGCGTACACTGGTGAGGGAGGGGGAACCGTGCATTTCCGACTGAGCGAAGATCAGCAGATGTTCAAGAAAATGGTGAGGGATTTCGCCGAGAATGAGATACTACCGACTGCTGCGGAAAGGGATCGGGAACAAAGGTTTGATCCCAGTATATGGCGCAAGATGGCAGAGCTGGACTTGTGTGGCATCCCGTTTGAGCAAGAGTACGGTGGAGCCGGACTTGGCTATCTCAGCTACATCATCGCGGTAGAAGAATTATCGCGCGTGTGTGCCGCTACCGGCATAACTCTTTCTTCCCATATTTCGCTTTGCTGCTGGCCTATTCATGAATACGCTCGACCAGAGCAAAAGGCGAAGTATCTAAGGATGCTGACGTCAGGCGAAAAGATGGGGGCGTTTGCTATGACGGAGCCTTGGGCGGGGAGTGATGCCAGCAGCATACGAACCCGTTGTCGGCTAGAGGGAGATGAGTGGGTCTTGGACGGCACCAAGTTATTTACCACTAATGCTCCCTACGCGGACATCTACATTGTGATGGCGCGGACAGGCAGCGCCGATGACAGGCACCGTAATACATGCGCCCTGGTGGTTGAAAAGGGTTCCCCGGGGTTTACTTTTGGTAGGCAGGATGACAAGATGGGTATTCGTGGTTCAGCTACGTGCCAACTGGTGTTCGATAACTGCCGCATACCGAGGGAGAACCTGTTGGGACAGGTAGGAGAAGGCTTTGCCATAGCTATGAGGACTTTGGACGGGGGTCGAATCGGAGTGGCAGCTCAGGCTGTGGGTATTGCCCAAGCGGCTTACGAATACGCTCTCAGGTACGCGAAGGAGAGGATTCAGTTCGAGAAGCCAATAGCTACTTTTCAAGCTATACAGTTTAAGCTGGCTGATATGGCGACGAGGATTGAAGCAGCTCGTCTTTTGACCTATCAAGCGGCCTGGCTCCAAGAAAACGGTTTTCCTTACTCCAAAGAAAGCGCCTTCGCGAAGGTGTTCGCTGGCGACGTGGCTATGTGGGTTACTACAGAGGCGGTACAGGTGCTGGGAGGGCATGGCTATATAAAAGACCACCCGGTGGAGCGCTATATGAGGGATGCTAAGATAACTCAGATCTATGAAGGAACGGCTGAGGTCCAAAAGATGGTTATAGCGAATCACATCCTCAAGTGAATCGCATGCGGGCTTCCTTCTGACAGTTGTTACTCTTCTCTAAATACTCTGATTGAGTTTCTACCAGCGTTCTTGGCTAGGTACAGCGCTTGGTCAGCTTTGCGGATGATCTCGTAGTAACTGAAGTCCGGATTGTCCGGTTGGAAACAGCTGATACCTATACTGACGGTAAGACGGTTATGTGGCGGGTTAGCAGGATGCACGATGTTTTTCTTCGCGATTTCTTCCTGGATGCGTTGTGCAATGCGCATTCCGTCGGGACAGTCCGTCTGAGGAAGGATGACTACGATTTCTTCTCCTCCGTAGCGAGCCACGAAGTCGTAGGAGCGGACGGAGTTTTTGAATATCTCCCCTAGGGTTCTGAGAACACGGTCACCGGCCTGGTGTCCGAAGTAATCATTGAATTTTTTAAAGAAGTCAATGTCGGCGATGAGTAAACAATACGGTTGATGTAATCTTACGGCCTGGTTGTGAACTCTTTCGATTTCCATTTCGAAGGCGCGGCGGTTTCCTATCAGCATCAACTCGTCGGTCAAAGACAGTATTTGGAGCTTTTCGGCCAACAGCGACAGCTGCTCGTTCTTTTCTTTGAGTTCGTCTGCATACTGTTTCAGTTTGAGCTGAGTCTTGACTCGCACCCATATTTCCTCGAGGAAAAAAGGCTTGGTGACAAAATCTACTGCTCCCTCTTCAAAGGCCTTCACAATAGCTTCCCGGTCGTTGCGCGACGTGACAAATATCACGGGGATATCTTTTGTGAGTTCATTTTCCTTGAGCGCAGCGCAAACCTCGAAACCGTTCTTGTCGGGTAGAACCAAATCCAACAAAATAATATCAGGCTCCAACAACTTGGCCATCTCAATACCGGAGCTGCCGGTCGCCGCCCAGAAAGATTCCCAATCCTCTTTGGCAAATATCTGTTCCAAGAGTCTAAAACTCAGCTTTTCGTCATCGACTACCAGAACCCTAGTCTTGCGCGACATTATCTCGTATCTCCTCACTTCCGCGGCTACAGAACCGGTCACAGGCCCACGACTATATTATAGCAGGATGAAAAACCTTGGGTAACAAAAATCAGGGGCCCGGATCGGTATTCATTGTTCATTGCTTTTCCATCGAACAACCGGCTTTTAGATTTTCCTACCGAAACACTAGGTTGGTCATTACCAGACTGAGGTTCGAATTTTCGAGAATTTATGGTAAGATGTTGATTACTGGGACCGGTACCATGGCGCAACGATTGTTCGTAACAACTGGACAGGCCTTTGCATTGAGGGAAGCGCCTGTGGTTGCAATCACCGGGAAAAAAGCAATGATTGGGCCAGGCGATGATGATAGGAGGAGCGGGAAGGAAATGGAGGAGTATAAAGGATTAAGCGGTGCTCTAACGGATTCTAGAATTGGGACTGTTGATAAATTACGGCTTGGAGTAATAGCTGCCCAAGTAAAGAGGACCAGGGATCCGGCTAGACTAAGAGAAATACTGGAACAGAACCGGGATTTGGTGCAACGGTTAATAAAGAAAGGCGTGGTCAGTTCCCAGCAGGTAGAAGAGGCGGAAAAGAAACTGAAAGAGATGGAGGCCAAAGGTGAGCTTTGCGACCTAAGCAGCTTTCTATGAGAAAAAGCGGGGCATTTTTGATATTGCGGCGGGAAGGCAGGATGTTGGCTGAGGGTGTCGTATACATGATTATATGAGAAAACGTGAGACACTTACGAGGGTGGAGGAGTGAAGACTGACGTGAGAAGAGCCTTGGTCATTTTCACTGTTATGGCCTGGTTGGGGATGTTTTTCGGTTATCTTCCTTCGGCTCACGCAGCCGATAACGGGCTTAAGATAATGATAAATGGTAGCTCGATAAAGGTGCCAGCGGGCGACCAGGCACCGTTTTGCCTGCAGGGACGTACATATGTCCCGCTCCGGGTTATTAGCGAAGGACTCGGAGCCCGGGTTGAATGGCGGGCAAGTACCAGGCAAGTGGTAATTTACACTCCAGGTGCTGTGGTTTCGCCAGTAGCCCAACCTGTTTTAAGGAACGGGAATCGGAGCGATATTGAGGTCGTAATAAATGGGCAGGTTCTGGTCATACCGCCTGAGTATGGCAGGGTAATGGTAACCAGGTTAGGGAGAACTGTGGTTCCTATGAGGGTCATCGGCCAGGCCCTGGGGTGTCAGGTGACCTGGGATGCTGCTACGCGGACCGTGTTTGTCACTTCTAATCCTGTGGCTTCCGATTCTACCGAGGATTCCACCGGGGGTCCTAACGGAGGGGTTGATGAAAACGCAGACAAGACGCGTTTGGTACAGGAACTAGCCAGCTATCATACCAACCTGAAGTTGTCGGACGGGACGGTAATCAATACACAGGATCTGACTTCGAAAGATATTTCCACGTTCAGCGAGGCTGACCTTCAGTTATTCCAGACGGCCTTGAAAGAGCTTCAGAAGTATACAAAAGAAATACAATTGCCCGACGGTACAGTTATTCCCACCTGGTCTCTGGAGATCAAAGGGAAGTCGATTGCTACTGCCGACCAGCTAAAATCCTGGATACAGGCAGAAACCCCGAGGATCCAGGCTAAGATGGAGCAGAACGGCCGGGTTTTCCAGCCGATACCGCTCGAGCTTGTAGATCTTTACCTCCAAATAGGTTCTGAATATGGAATCAGAGGCGATCTGGCTTTTTGCCAGGCGGTTAAGGAAACCGAGTACTTCCAGTTCACGGGTCTGGTTCAGTCGTGGCAGAATAACTACTGCGGGTTGTGGGCTACAGGCTCTGCTTGCACGGGGCAGGAATCCCTGAACGGGGCAGATCCTGGTATGGTAAAGTTCCAGCCTGGAGTGCACGGGGCCATATTCTCGTCGCCGGCTGCAGGGGTAGAAGCCCACATACAGCATCTCTACGCTTATGCAACCAAGGAATCATTACCATCAGGAAAGGTGCTGTGTGATCCCCGGTTTGGGCTGGTAGCCAGGGGAAGTGCTCCTACTTGGCAAGGATTAAATGCTCGCTGGGCAGTTCCGGGAATTACCTACGGGCAGAGCATAATCCAAGATTACTGGCTAAAAGCCTTAAACAGGTAAAACAAAACTTAAGCCTTAGACTGGGCTAAGGCTTGTGTTATCAACTATATGGCTCTTTGAACTTTGCCGGAACGAAGACAGCGGGTACATACGTATGTCTTCTGGGGTTGGCCGTCAACCAGAATTCGGACTTTCTGCACATTTGGTTTCCATTTGCGGTTGGTTCTTATGTGGGAGTGGCTGTACTGCTTCCCAAAAACAATTCCCTTGCCGCAGATTT
The DNA here is from genome assembly GCF_000092405.1 of Syntrophothermus lipocalidus DSM 12680. Lineage (NCBI taxonomy): Bacteria > Bacillati > Bacillota > Clostridia > Eubacteriales > Syntrophomonadaceae > Syntrophothermus > Syntrophothermus lipocalidus. Next base: position 928,642 of record NC_014220.1, read on the forward strand.
CACACTTGGCCACTTTTGCTTCCTCCTCTCGTTGAAAGTACACGCTCCCATTGTATCAAAACGGGCGGGAGAGGGCAAGAAAACCGGGTATACATTTCTGGACTCAGGCAATGATGTGAATATAAATATAGTAACAAGGAGGAGCGGTAAGTATGTTCTTGGTTGCTGAGAGCGAGTTGGGTAAAGTGGATATCAGTAGAGAAGCCGTGGAGACAGTTGTAGGCCTGGCCACGGTCGATTGTTATGGCTTGGTGGGAATGGTTCCACGCAAGTGGGCAGATGGTGTCAGCGATATTCTGGGCCGCGAATCCGTGCGAAAAGGGGTTGAGGTCAAGGAAGAGGAAGAAGGGCTGATCGTGGATGTTTTCGTCGTAATCAGTTATGGGACTAAGATATCGGAGGTGGCCCTAAACATTATGCAGAAAATAAGGTACGTGATGCAGGAGGTTGCGGGGCTTAGGGTGGCAAGAGTCAACGTAAATGTTCAAAGTGTCAGGGTTATCAAGGAGTAGGGAGGATATTCATTTGAACCTAGAACGAATGAACGGGCAAGATCTAGCTAACATGCTGAAAGCCGGTTGTGCAAACCTTGAGTTACATAAAGAAAAAGTCAACGCTATGAACGTTTTTCCGGTACCTGATGGAGATACGGGAACCAACATGTATTTGACCCTGGTAGCTACCGTCAAAGAGGTGGAAAAGGAAAAGAGCACGTCAATAGGTACGGTAGCTCAAGCTATGGCCAGGGGTTCTCTGATGGGAGCTCGTGGCAATTCTGGGGTAATACTATCCCAGGTTTTCAGGGGGATGGCTAAGTATCTCGACGGTAAAGAAGAGATTACTTCATTGGAACTTGGTAGGGCTTTGCAGGCAGGCTGTGACACAGCCTATCGAGCGGTTATGAAACCGGTAGAAGGTACCATCCTTACTTTTGTTAAAGAAATAGCCCGGGCAGCGGTGACCGCGGCTGGGAGTGGGCTTGATATAATTGGAACCTTACAGGCAGGCCTTGATCAAGGGAGAAAAACACTAGCCAAGACCCCGCAGATGTTGCCGATTCTAAGGGAAGCCGGGGTAGTAGATGCTGGAGGGCAGGGGCTTTTATATTTTCTTGAGGGAGCCTTGAACGCATGGAGCTTTTATGAAAGCGGGCAAGTAGTGGATGTAGCTAAAGAAACCGGCTATGTGCCTCAGGATGTACGGGAAGCAGGGAAGGTAGATCTCGAGTTTCGCTATTGTACTGAGGTGCTCATCCAGGGACAGAAACTCGACCAAGATGCTATCAGGGACAGGCTTTTAGGTATAGGGGATTCGCTTTTGGTGGTGGGGGATGATAGCCTGATAAAGGTGCATATTCATTCCAATCACCCGGGTAAAGTACTTGAGGCATGTATCGAATTTGGCAGCCTGCATGATATCAAGATTAATAACATGCAGGATGAAAGCGAGGAGCGCCAGCGTAACTTGACGGAGGAATCTAACATAATTCAGGATTCCTGGGCAGAACCAAAACGAAGGTTAGGAGTCGTGGCAGTAGCAGCAGGTACTGGCATAAATGAGATTTTTAAGAGCCTAGGGGTTGACCAGGTGGTCGAAGGAGGGCAGACCATGAACCCGAGTACGGAGGAGCTGGTTCGGGCCTGTGAAGCCGTTAATGCGGAGCAGGTAATCATTTTGCCTAATAACAGCAACGTAATCCTGGCGGCCGAACAAGCAAAATATCTGTGCCAGCGACGGATCGAAGTTGTTCCCACCAGAAGCATTACGGAAGGTATGGCAGCTCTTATCGCGTATGATGCTGAAGGTGATCCGGAAGGCGTGATTTCCGCTATGAAAGAAAGGATGGCCAGCATCAAGAGTGCGGAAATAACCTATGCGGTTCGGGATACGGTCATAAACGGGATTGACATGAAGGCAGGTAACATTATCGGGCTAGTTGATGGCGAGGTAAGAGTGGCAGGAGAAACCGTTGAGGCCGTAGTCTTGAACCTCCTCCGCGAGATAGTCGATCCTGATACCCATGAGCTGATTACCCTCATATACGGCGAACACGTTGCCGCCGAGGACGCGGAAGCGCTGAAGACGAAGGTTGGAGAGACTTTCCCTTTCTGTGAGGTTGATCTGCACTTTGGAGGCCAGCCTCATTACCACTACTTCATATCTGTCGAGTAGGGGTTTCAAGCCTCGGGACTTATATGGTGCCGGTTCGAGGAATTGACCATGGAGGTAGACCTGAGTTACTTAGAGAAATCTATTCGCTTTATTAAGGGTGTTGGACCAGGCCGCTTTGCTTCTTTACAGAGGTTGGGGATAGAGAGCGTCTGGGACATGCTGTGGCATGTTCCCAGACATTATTTTGACTGGGCTGCAGCCAAGGGCTTGGATCAGATTCGGGTGGGACAAGTGAATACCGTCAAAGGGATTGTTAAGAGCATCAGTTTGACCAAGTCAGCCCGGGGGACTGTTGTAGTGAAGGCTTGGCTGGAAGATGGGAACGCCGGGATCGTCGCCGTTTGGTTCAACCAAAGATACATCAAGCAAGTATTGCACCCCGGGATCCCTATTCTGGTAACAGGCAAGGTGAATATGATCCGGGGCAACCCAGAACTTTGGGTAAGTCAGTACGAGACTTTAAACAGCGGGAGTCCTGCCTATCGGGTTGGGATTGTGCCATTTTACCCTTCTACCGAGGGGTTGAACCAGAGGGTGTTACGTAGCATAGCTTACCAGGTGGTGCAGGAATATGCTGAAAAATATCCCGATATCATAGATCCGGTTGCTAGGAAAAGAATAGGATTGATCGATATTGAGTCTGCGATAAGAAACTTGCATTTCCCTAAAAATGTCCTAGACGTGGAACCGGCGCGGAGGCGGCTGGCTTTTGAAGAACTGCTCCTCTGGCAGTGGAACGTGAGACAGTTAAAGAATAGAGCGCGTGGTGAGTTGAAGGGACGGGGAGTAGCGCATCTTGGTGGTGATGAACTGGTTGAACAAGTGATATCTGCCTTGCCTTTTCAGCTGACTAAGGCCCAGCGTAGAGTGTTGGCAGAGATACGCGATGACCTAACTCGCCCCGACCCGATGAACAGGCTACTGCAGGGGGATGTAGGTTCGGGGAAAACTGTAGTAGCTGCTCTAGCCGCAGCTAAGATGGCCGGAGACGGTTATCAGATTGCTTTTATGGCTCCGACCGAGATACTGGCGGTTCAGCACTATAATTCCCTTCTGCGACTGGTGAGTCGCGTTCCCATAAGAGTGGCTTTGCTTACGGGCAAGACACCTTACAGCGAAAAGCGAAAGATCGTTGAAATGGCTAAAAGGCATGAACTCGACATCCTGGTAGGAACCCATGCGCTTATTACCGATACCGTGGAATTTGCTCGCTTGGGCCTGGTCGTGATCGATGAACAACAACGTTTTGGAGTAAAACAGAGGGCTTCCCTGGTAGGAAAAGGGAAGGGGTACCCCGACACTCTGGTTATGAGTGCTACTCCGATACCGCGCACCTTGGCTTTGGCCTTATGCGGGGACATGGACGTTTCTATCATCGATGAGATTCCTCCAGGGCGAAAGCGAGTCAGAACCTTCTTTATTACGGAAGCGGCGAAGAGCAAACTGTATCAATTTATCCGCCGCCAGGTTAATAAGGGACGGCAAGTTTACATTGTTTGTCCTCTGGTCGAAGAATCGGAGAAGCAAGACTTGTTGGCAGCTACAAGCTTGCAGCAAGAGCTTGCCAACTGTGTTTTTCCGGAGCTAAGGGTGGGTTTATTACACGGGCGCATGAAGAGCCCAGAGAAAGAAGCAGTGGCCGAAAGGTTCCGGCAGGGTCTGATCGATATCCTGGTCACGACCAGCGTCATAGAGGTCGGAATAGATGTTGCCAACGCTACCGTGATGGTGGTGGAACACGCGGAGAGGTTCGGATTGGCTCAACTTCACCAGTTGCGAGGAAGGGTTGGACGGGGAGGAGACCAGTCTTACTGCATACTGGTCGGTGACCCTAAGACCGAGGAAGCGAGAGCGAGGCTGAAGCTCATGGAAACTACGAATGACGGGTTCGAAATAGCCCGGGCGGATCTTGAGATGAGGGGGCCGGGGGATTTTTGGGGCGTGCGGCAGCACGGACTGCCCCAGTTTCGAGTAGCTGATTTGGGGCGAGACACCCATCTTTTAAAGACGGTTCACCGGGAGATAGCTGCGGGATTGACTCTTAACGAGGACTTAGCAAAGGCTTTGTCACGCTTACACCGAATGGAAAATAAAGTCAACTATAACCAATAATTATTGTCGCAAAAATCTGCGTTAATCAGCGTCTAAAATATTGCAAAAAGCTCACCTTAAGGTGGGCTTTTATTTTCTTACCAGTATCGAAGGCGAAAAAATTACAAAACCTATGTGTTGGAGGTGTGAATATGGAGAAACAAAAGGATGAACTCCGGCGTCTTGAAGACGAAACATCGCGAATGGAAAAGGTTAAGTACGAGGTTTCCCAAGAAATCGGTATAAATCAAAAAAAGAAGAAGAGTCAGGCATCGGAAACTAAATAAGAAAAGAGATAAAAATAATACCAGTATATATGCAACGAGGGTCGAGAAAAATAAGACCACAAATGACAAGGAGGTGAAATAGAAATGCCGCGTAAGGGTACCAACAATCGTATCCTGGTTCCTCAAGCTAGGGCGGCCATGGACCAGTTTAAGCAGGAGTCAGCTACTGAACTCGGTGTTCCCTTGAATGCCAGTTACAACGGAGAACTGACCACCCGGCAAGCAGGGAGTATCGGGGGCCAGATGGTGAAGAAGATGATTTTGGCCTACGAAAACAATCTGGCCGGTGGAAATCAGGTTTCGCTAAATCAGGTACAGGATCTTCAGCAAACCAAGCAGCAGATTCAGCAGTCAGTACAAAACGCTGGACAACCTGGTCAAAGCTACTAATTAAGCTTTGCCACTATGTGCAGGCCTAAATATCCACCATTTCAACAAGCGGATAGTTGTCAAGAGACTGTCCGCTTGTTTGTTTTTCGACTTTTGGCCGCTAAGAAGTGTAGAAACCAAAGCTTTCCTTAGGAATGCCAGGGAAAAGAGCGTAACTTATACCGGTGGATACTATGCGGGCGGTGTTTTCGATTAAGTCATCGATTTCCTTGGGGGTAACAGTTAGACTCCCGCCAAAGTAAGACAAGACGGCACGAATGGAGTTGAGGCTGATTTCTTGGTTGAATATGGCCCCGGTATTCTGGCAATATCGTTGGATGGCTTGGTTGGCGATAGTGGCGGCGCTCACGACCGTAGGCACTCCTATAGCGATTACCGGGATTCCTAAGGTTTCATGATTAATCGGTTCTCGAGGGTTGCCGATTCCGGAACCCGGCTGGATGCCTGTGTTAGAGATTTGAATACTCGTGCCAATTCGTTCTGTGCTTTGGGCAGCCAAGGCATCTATGACTACTACTAAGTCGCACTTGACATTTTGAACGATACCTTTGATTATTTCGACGGTTTCAATCCCGGTGGTGCCGAGAACACCGGGGGCTACGGCTGAAACGGGCCTCATTCCCGTAATCAAAGCCTCCGGAGCATATTTATGCAAGTGCCTGGTAACAGGTATATATTCCACGGTTTTAGGGCCTAAGGAGTCGGGCGTTGCCTTCCAATTACCCAATCCGATAATCAATACGTGGCTTTGGGGGCGTAAATGAGCAGACATTAGGGCGGTTAAGGCTTGAGCAACAGCCTGGCTGATCTCTTCTTGAACTTCAGGGTCTTTGAAGCGAAGGCGCTGTACCTCAATGGTCACGTAGGTTCCCATTGGTTTGCCCATTACCTGTTCGGCGTTTTTGTCTTTAATAGTAATGGTTGTAACTTTTCCGTTCGGAAGCTGCTGTACTCTTTCTTCTACTCCAGGAATTTCCCTGCCGGTTGCACCCCGTATGATATCGCGTGCTTCGAGTGCAAGGTCCACGCTGATTGAAAAAGCACGATAGAAATCTAAGTTCATCGATATTTGCCTCCCTTCAGAGTATAGTCTGCCGCGTCTGCCACTAAATATTCATTCATGACAAAAAGTGGCGGCCACCTAGGCCGCCGTTCGTTTGGGGAGAGGAGAATTTTGTAAAGTTGTTGGGGAGGGTTTGTTTTACCAGGTGTCTGCCCTGGCATTAAGTATGATGTCCGGTTTATGGACAAAACATACACGGTAAGAAAAAATTTTTTCTTATGCTATAATTCAGTTTAAAACGTGCCAAAAGAAGGTAAGAAGATGGTCAATGAAGAAGAATATTGGGGGAGTTGAGGGGTGCGAGTAATTTCGGGCACTGCTCGGGGCAAGAAACTAAAAGCTCCACCAGGGTTTATAACCCGCCCGCTTACGGATCGTATCAAAGAAGCCCTGTTCAATGTTTTGGGAGGGGAAATTGAAGACGCTAGGCTGTTAGATGTTTTTGCTGGAAGCGGGCAGGTTGGCATTGAAGCCCTGAGCCGTGGGGCCTCCTATGTCGTTTTTGTCGAAAAACACCCGGCCGCGATCAGGACGATTTATGCGAACCTTGACGGGTGTCGTTTTGCTTCCGGTTTTGAAGTATTAGGTATGGATGTTTTCAGAGCTTTGAGGATTCTGGTCGGGCGGGGAAAGGTTTTTGACGTTATATACGTGGACCCGCCGTTTGACCAGCCTGAGATATTTGTTCAAGTTCTTCAGGCTTTGGATAATAACCGTTTGTTAGCGGAAAGGGGGACGCTTGTAATCAGGGTACCTAGGAAACACGCTCTCCCTGAGCGACTTGCGTTTATTGCACAGTTTCGCATCGATGTTTACGGTGAGTCAGCCCTCATCTACTACAGGCAGCGGGAGAGAGAGGAGGAACTGTGATGGAGCTATGGGACATACTGGATGAAATGGAAGAAATAATCAAGTCGGCCATTCGCATTCCCTTTTCCGGTAAGGCAGTGATTGATGCTGATTTTCTCTTGGAGAAAATGGACCGGATCCGGGCCATATTGCCGGGAGAGCTGGAGGAGGCCAGAAGCCTGTTACAGGAGCAGCAGGAGATGTTTAATGAGGCTAATCGGGCTGCGCAGCAGATTATTGATGAAAGCAAGTACCAAGCGGCGCGGATAATTGAGCATAGCGAGATTACCAAACAAGCGGAGAGCGTGTCCAAAGAGATCATCACCAAAGCGGAAGAGCTGGCACGCGAAATCAAACTCGAGGCCAACCAATACGCTGACGAGCTCCTGACTTACATGGAAAGGGTTTTAAGAGAAGGGCTGAACAGCATCCAAAAAGGAAGATCGCAACTGAAAGAGCTTATCGATCAGGATCTTCGTTGAAAAGAGTCCTAACCAAAGGAAAAACCCTTCCTCTGTTGCCCTGTGAGGAAGGGTTTATGAGACTTGGTTGGGAGTAAAACGTAGAACCTGCTGAGTTCTTAAGGCTTTAAGCAATGATTCAGTTCAGCCTTCCATCCAGTAAGTGACGGTAACAGTTGCATCCTGGTTCATCGGGTATGGCGGCTATCAACCCGTGGAGCAGGGTACGGAGTTTGTCGTTGTTTTGTTTGAACACTTCGATGACCTGCTCGTGAGTGACGGGTGCGATGTCGGGATTTCCTTCTAAGCCGACATCATAGTCGGTGATTAAGGAGATATTCACATAGCACATTCCGAGTTCTCGGGCTAACACACACTCAGGGTACTGGGTCATGTTGATAACTTCCCAGCCGTGACTGGAGAACCACTTGCTTTCCGCTCGGGTCGAAAACCGCGGGCCTTGAATGACCACGACCGTTCCCGTTTCGTGAACCGTGATACCGAGTTTTCTTGCTTCCCTTATCGCAAGTTCCCGTAGTTCGGGACAATATGGGTCTGCAGTCGAAATATGCGTGGTTATAGGACCATCATAGAAGGTGTCTTTCCGACCACGCGTGCGATCCACAAACTGGTCGCAGATCACGAAGTCTCCAGGTTTGATGTGGGGTTGAAGACTTCCCGCGGCACAGGGACCTATTACCCGGGTGACTCCCAGCTCTTTCATGGCCCAGAGGTTGGCCCGAAAATTAATCATGTGCGGTGGGAGTTGATGTTCCTTGCCGTGGCGAGGCAGGAATGCCACCCGTTTGCCACCGATGGTAGTCAAGGTTATTTTGTCGCTAGGAGCTCCAAACGGGGTATCGATCTTTATCTCTTCTACCCCTTCCATGCGGTAAAACCCGGATCCTCCAAAAACTCCGATATCAGCTCTTTTTTCCATATATTTCCCTCCCATAGGACTAATACGTGATCATCGTGAACACATCATAACCTGTTAACTTGTCTCGCCCTTTCAGGAATGTGAGTTCAATCAGAAAGGCAAAGCCTTCTACTTTACCTCCGAGTTGCTCTACCAGCGACTTAGCCGCATTCGCCGTTCCACCCGTTGCCAAAAGGTCATCGACGATTAGAACCTTCTGCCCGGGAAGAATAGCATCGCGGTGCATCTCGACCGTCTCTTTTCCATACTCTAATTCATACGTCGCGCTGATGGTTTCGGCAGGTAGCTTGCCCATCTTGCGAACCGGAATCAGTCCTACCCCTAAGGCTGCAGCCAAGGGGGCTCCGAAGATATAGCCTCGGGACTCGATAGCCACTACCGCATCTATCCCCCGTTGCCGGTAACGTTCAACCAAAGTGTCAATGACTTCTTTAAAAGCTGGCCCGTCTTTCAACAAAGTGGTGATATCCTTAAAAATTACCCCTGGCGTTGGAAAGTCCGGAACATCCCGGATCTTTTCTCTCAAGTGATCGAACATGTTTACACTCCCTCCCCATTCTGGTATGGTCATCGCATCAGTACTTCTACGTCACAAACAGAAAGTCCTGCCGATAAAGTCAATCTTCTTTACCTAACGTTGGCGGGAAACTGCATACTTAACCACACCTGACAAAAGGCAAGCGAACAATAATACGATACCTGCTGCCAACAAGGGGAAAAGATAAGCCCCTACCGACGGGTTATAGTGAACTGGGGACATCAATAGGCTGCGAGGAAAAACCTCGACCAGGCGTTTTGTCAAAATAACATGGTAGGCCACGTAGGTAAAAACAGAGGCCAGAAGCATTTGGAGGAGTCGGGAGCGCAGATAGAAAGAGAGCCGGATGGGCGTTCCAGAGACTATGCTCATGACCTGGGAAATGATGGATATGCCGCTCCAGGCCATAGCCGCACTGACTGCTACCAGCTGTTGCAAAAGGGAGGCTTCCGACGACGTGATGGATTTGGTTCCAAGCGTCATTTCGAACAGGCCGATGCTGAGACCATAGGCCAGTGAGTATGGAAGATGCAAACCAACGGCCGCCTGTTGCAGGAACTTCGCGATAAGGTCGATAAAACCCAAAGCCTGCAGCATCCTGGTAATAACCGAGAACATAACGATAAACCCGCCAACGCCGACTACACTGGCTATGGCCTTGCGGATAGAGTCGCCCATAATTTTTCCGATGCTCGTATGACTGTTTTGACAAGTCCGCAACACTTGGAGTAAAGAAGCTTGTCGATCCTGGTTCTGAGGCCCGGGGGAGTTACTTTTTTCGCTGGAGTCACTGGCCATTCGTCCCCAGATGAAGCCTACGGTCAGATTTGCCAAGTAATGGCTGCCTGCCAGAATGTATCCCGCTTCGGGCAATCCAAACATTCCAACCGCGACTGTCTCTAAAATGAAAAGCGGGCTGGCGTTGTTGGTGAACGAAACTAGTCTTTCTGCTTCCTTGATATTGAGCAACTTTTCTTCCAGTAACCTGCGAGTGAGGAAGGCTCCAACCGGAAACCCAGAGGTGAATCCCATAACGATGACGAACGAGCTGGCACCCGGCAGGCGAAAGAACGGTCGGGTAATCGGTTCTAAAAGCCAACCCAACAAACGGACGAACCCAAACTGAACCAGCAATTCACTGGCAACGAAAAACGGAAACAGGGCCGGGAGCACCAGGCGAAACCAAAGATCTATTCCGTCGGCAGCGGACTTGATGGTAAGAGTTGGGTTGATTATCATAAAACCAGCTAGTAAAACAGTCACGATGATCCCAAACGGGACGTACCAGTAACTCAAAGGTTTAACACCTCGCGAGACTCAGATTTCCGCAGAACCGCTTTGCTGACCAATCACTTGCTAAAAAGTATGGTGCTGACCGCCTGCCGCGAACCTGGCAAGTCGGTTGCCAAGAGTACCTGAAGGACTGGGATTGACTTTCGGTAGCCAAGCCGGTTAAGCTACGCGGGTTTAGGGAAGTTGCTTGAACGTGAACCTCTTAGAAATATATGAAGACGGAGGTGAGCTGAGAATATGACGGAGCAAGACTTGTCATGCGAAAAGAGCAGACCACGGGTGGGACTTGTGCTGGGAGCTGGGAGTGCAAGGGGATTGGCCCACATCGGGGTTTTGCAGGTCTTGAGAGAACACAGGATACCTTTCGATTTCATTGTGGGCAGCAGTATGGGAGCTTTAGTCGGGGCCGTTTTTGCAGCCGGGGCTGACCTTGATCTACTGGCCAAGTTAGCGGTCAACTTGAATGTCAACATGCTGCTCGATATTGGTGTTCCTCGAATGGGTTTCATCAATGGTAAGAAAGTACAGGAGTTTATTCATCTGCTAACCAAGGGGAAAAGCTTCGAAGAGCTCAGCTTACCTCTGGCGGTGGTAGCCACAGACATACTTACGGGCGAAAGCGTGGTTCTAAACCGGGGGGTGGTGAGCGAAGCGGTTCGAGCCAGTATAGCAATACCAGGGGTGTTTGTCCCGGTAGAATACGAAGGGAGGCTGTTGGTAGACGGAGCGGTTACAAGCCGGCTACCTATAGAAACAGCTCGCGACATGGGAGCAGAACGCGTTATCGCTGTAGACGTGAATTTTGCGGAAGCCGCGCAACCCCGGATAAGAAATGCTATTCACGTCATCTTGGCATCGATAGACCTTTTAGAGCGGCAGATTTTTACCGGGCTGGTCAAACCCCAGGCCGATATACTGGTTCAACCTAAGCTGGGACATATAAGTTCCAGCGGTTTTGACCGGGCCGAGGAGTGTATTCAAAGGGGCCGGGAAGCGGTGCTGGAAAGACTGGACGAGATAAAAAGGGCTGTAAATGTTTGAGGGTGGGGCGAAGCCTGAGCCGGGGCTACGCGGGAAGGTTACGTAGACGGGCAGCCTATCGTATGCGAATCGGAGACACGGTGTAGTCCCGACCTCCCTGGCGCTGGGCTTCTGCGAAAAACAAAGAGTATATATCGGTGGCCAGCACATCGAGGTCAAACATATCACGGGCCACCGGGTGTGATTGTGGAGAAAGTAATTTATTTACTGTTTTTACTCTATTTATTAATAAAATTCTACATTTACTTTTTATTTTAAGAAGGATTTTTTGTCCAGATGGAGAAAGACCTAAAAGACGTAAGTAAGCCGGGCCCGTTTCATCGAAGCTTGCTGCTCTGGTTTTAGTCAGGTTGAACAGCACATATAGCAGGATGCGGTTAATGCGGGTTAGGTTATAACGCTTGGTCTTGACAAGGTTTTTCAGGTGTATCAGGCTGTTTGATTGGCGAGCAGCTTTTTTGATGCGGTGCTCCAATCCTTCTGTAATGTCATGGATGGCAGCTAGCTCCGAAGCCGTCATGCGTCTTAGGAGGGCTAAGAGAACAGGTTCGAGGTGTTTTTCTTGAACCGGGCCTTTTCCTTGGTCGATCTCGCGTAAAAGGATTTCATGGCTTGGGGATGGCAAGTATGGTTTTACCAGCTTATCCCAATTAGGGTCAGAAAAAGCGCCGCGGATGGCGGTAGCGCTGGCGTACGAAGTGAGGCTGGTGTCATGATATCCCGAACCGACACGCGGGACCAGGACAGGAACGATAGAGCTTTTGGTCTCTCGTAAGGCTCGCAAGTACTCTATGGCCAGTATGTTGTTGGGTCCCATCATGGTAGTTAGAACCTGGTTGGGATCTAAGGTTCGGGTATGGTAACTTAAATAAGAGGAAACAGCTGAGGCTCGAGCTAAAGGATAGTTGTGACCTTGGTCAAGCAAGGCTTTCAGGCGGGTTCGGAATTCCTCCGGTTCTTCTGAGAGTATGAATGCGATTTGCTGCAATAGCGGTAAGTCCGGAGTTTCCGCTCCAAAACATATATGGGTAACCACCCCTGTCCGGTCTAGGGTTTGTACCGCTCCCAGGGCAAAGTTGTATGCGCTGCGGACCGCGAAACAGAAAGGTAATTCGAACACGAGGTCAGCTCCGCATCGTAAAGCCATTTCAGCACGAGCCCATTTATCGATTATAGCTGGTTCTCCTCTTTGTACGAAATTTCCACTCATGACACATACTACTGCTTCGGCTCCGGTTGCCATGCGGGCTTGGTCGAGATGGTAGAGGTGCCCGTTATGGAAAGGGTTGTATTCTGCTACAATCCCTACGATTGACAAGGGTATCCTCCTCTTCGGCGGAACCAATCGGTTCCTGGTTTGTGGTTGTTATTACCAGGATAACAGGGTCGTGATACACCTGCAAATCCTGAGTTCAAGGATTATTACGCGTTACCATGTGATAATCTTAACAAGTCTCCGGTTGAGGGCGGTTTTGGGCTGGGGTTCCGGCTATCTATAAAAACAAGTATAAGAAAATAAAGGAGGAAGAGCGATGAATCTTTTGGATCAAATCAAAGAGAAGGCAAAAGCTAAGGCCAAGACTATCGTGTTGCCCGAAGGGACGGAAGAGAGGACTCTCAGAGCAGTGCCCATTCTAATCAAAGAAAAGATAGCGAATCCGATCCTGTTGGGTGATCCGAAAGCAGTCAAAGGGCTAGCTGACAGCCTGGGGGTAGACCTCAGCGGAGCCGAGATTATCAATCCGGCAGAAGCTCCTTTCTTCAAGGACTTTGTGCAGGACTTTTACGAGATGAGAAAAGACAAAGGCATGACCCCGGAAAAGGCTGAAACCCTGATGGCTGATCCCCTGTACTTTGGATCTATGATGGTTAAGTCAGGCAAGGCCGATGGCGAAGTAGCAGGGGCCGAGAACACGACTGGTGACGTTCTGAGGCCAGCTCTCCAGATAATCAAGACTGCTCCTGGAATATCTTCGGTGTCTGGAGCCTTCATAATGATCGTACCTAACTGTGAGTTCGGAGATAACGGGGTCTTTGTTTTTGCCGACTGTGCGGTTACTCCCAACCCGACCGCAGAACAGATGGCAGAGTTTGCTGCTGCCTCGGTTAGCACTGCGGTTAATCTCTGTGGGATAAAAGAACCTAAGATAGGCATGTTGTCTTTCTCTACCAAGGGTAGCGCCAGCCATGAACTGGTCGACAAGGTAGCAAAAGCTACTGAAATTGCCAAAACCAGGTTCCCAGACCTGCAAGTGGATGGGGAGTTCCAGGCCGACGCGGCGCTGGTTCCCAAGGTTGGTGCTTCCAAAGCTCCGGGGAGCCCGGTAGCGGGGTACTGTAACATTTTGATCTTCCCTGATCTCCAGGCCGGCAACATAGGCTACAAACTGGTACAGAGGCTGGCCAAAGCAGAGGCTATTGGCCCGATACTCCAGGGTATTGCCAAACCGGTGAACGACCTATCTCGGGGATGTAGCGTCGAGGATATTGTCAACGTAGTGGCAATGACTGCTGTGCGGGCATAACATCCCATCCCGCAAGGAGGAGTTGAGGGGGTGGGCATTAGCTAGTTTTCAATAACTAGGTAGATACTTATTTAAGAGGAGAATTTTGTTAGGGAGGTTTGAGTAATGAAGGTATTGGTTGTAAACTGCGGGAGCTCATCGATTAAGTATCAATTACTCGATATGACCGATGAGTCGGTCCTAGCCAAGGGGTTGTTGGACCGGGTAGGAATTCCGGGGACAGTTCTCAAACACGAGCCTGTGGGTAAGGACGAGGTAGTCATAAAGAAAGACCTGCCAGACCATACCGAAGGCATGAAACTCGTGCTGGAGGTTCTCGTACATCCCGAGTACGGGGTCATCAAGAGCATGGATGAAATCGGGGCTGTGGGCCATCGGGTAGTCCACGGGGGTGAAGCTTTTGCCTATTCCGTTGTTATTGATGACCGCGTAAAACAAGTAATTCGGGAATGCTTTGATATTGCTCCCCTTCACAATCCGCCCAACCTCATGGGGATTGAAGCTTGCCAAGCATTGATGCCCAATATTAAGCACGTGGCCGTGTTTGACACCGCCTTCCACCAGACCATGCCGGCCAAGAACTACATGTACGCTTTGCCTTACGAGCTTTATGAAAAGTATAAAGTAAGAAGGTACGGGTTCCACGGGACCTCTCACTTCTACGTTTCTCACCGTGCTGCCGATTTGCTGGGTAAACCGTACGAGCAGTGCAAGATAGTTACCTTACACCTCGGCAATGGAGCCAGCATGGCCGCGATCATGGACGGTAAAGTCATTGACACTTCTATGGGATTCACCCCGCTGGAAGGTCTGGTAATGGGGACCAGGTGTGGGGACATTGACCCGGCCATAGTATTCTTTATCATGGAAAAACTCAATCTTTCTACTTCTGAAGTGAATAACTACCTGAATAAAAAATCCGGGATGCTGGGTCTCTCCGGCGTGTCAAACGATTTGAGAGACATCCAGGAAGCGGCGGCTGCCGGCAACGAAAAGGCTCAGTTGGCACTCGATGTGTACTACACTAGGGTTAAGAGCTACATCGGAAATTACATTGCTCAACTGAACGGGTGTGACTGTTTGGTGTTTACTGCCGGTGTCGGGGAAAATGGCATAGATATGCGCGAAAACATCTGTAAGAACCTGGATTACCTTGGCATTAAGCTGGATCCAGAAAAGAACAAAGTTAGAGGTAAAGAGGTAGACGTGGCAGCGGACGACTCCAAGGTCAGGATCTTCGTCATTCCGACCAATGAGGAACTGGTCATCGCCCGCGACACTTACCAGCTTGCTAAGTAGGCAGTTCGGTAGCAGTATAACCATGATGTGGATGAAGCCGGGTCTTTGACGCCCGGCTTTTATCTGTTTTTCTACTCGTGTAACACGGTAGTTGCTAAGACCCCGTGGCAGGCTCTCGAGCGTTATGGAAATCGTCGCAATAAGAACCGATTTCTCGATGCAGCATAGACTATATTGAGTACAGTTATCGAAGGGAGGCTTGCCAGATGTACAAACCTTTGAGGTGCCCCTCTTATGAGGATGTTGCTTGTCAGGAAACTGACAAGGCCTTACAAGAAGCAATTCGGGGTGAAGCTGCAGCTATCAAGTTTTATACGTATCTTATCGAACTAACCCCTGACCAAGTTCAAAGAGATTTGATATTCGGCATAAGAGAAGACGAAAAAAGGCACTTGAACAATTTCCAGGCCGTGTACTGTCGGCTAACTGGATGTACCTATAGCTACCCTGAGCCGGACGTTGACCAGCCCGCGAGCTACTGTCAAGGCCTGGCGAAAGCGTTTAACGATGAACAGGAGGCTTACGAGTTCTATAAGGCGAACTATTTTTGTAATAAACGACACTTAGTTAAGAAAGCTTTTCTTGATGCTCTCCTTGACGAAGCTGAGCATGCCAGGTGGTTTAACAACCTCCTCATCAGGAATGGTTGTTTTCAAGACCCGTAGCCAGTACCAGTAGGAGTGGAGTTACCACTAGGGGGCGGTGACCGGTTAGCAGGCGGTTGTAAGCATGAGGCGGGAACGGTTCTGGTTCCATTAAAGAGCAGGGGACCGTTTCCGCTTTTTGTTTGATCTGCGTTTGATCTGCGGCTGCGAGCCTGCTGTTGAGAAAACAATATCACACAACGATAACAAATTTTGGTTTGCCGTTCTTGACAAATACATTATCAAGCCTTACAATTACAAGCTGTAAAGTAAATATACTTTACACTGGAGGAGCACAGTGCTAGAGAAAATAGAAAGAATGGCCTGGTTGTTCGATTTTTACGGACCGCTTTTGACCGACAAACAGCGGCGGATCGTGGAGTTACATTACGAAAATGACTGGTCGCTGGGGGAAATTGCGGCCGAGTTCGGCGTATCCAGACAGGCAATCTATGATATACTGAAACGGGCAGAAAAGGCTCTGGAGCACTATGAACAACGCTTGGGTTTGGTGGGTAAATTCATGGGTGAGCGGCAGCAACTGACCGAGGTTTACAGGTTATTGAAAGAAATGGAGGTCGCCGGGGACGACCATAGAAAGAAACGTGCCTTAACTTTATTGGAAGAGGTTCTGGGGAATGGCAGGTAGCGGAGGAGAGGGATAATGGTTTTTGAAGGTTTATCAACCCGGTTACAGGAAACCTTCAGGAAGCTCAGGGGTAAAGGCAAGCTGACTGAAGAGGATGTAAACCTGGCTATGCGCGAGGTTCGGTTGGCATTGCTGGAAGCCGATGTAAACTACAAGGTGGTTAAGGACTTCGTGGCCAGGGTGAAAGAGAGGGCGGTGGGGCAGGAGGTTTTGAAGAGTCTGACTCCCGGGCAGCAAGTGGTTAAGATAGTGTACGAAGAATTGACGCAATTGATGGGAGGAGACCAGACTAAGCTCAATTTGGCCGCCAAGCCACCGACCGTAGTAATGATGGTGGGACTGCAGGGAACCGGAAAAACGACGACCTGTGCCAAGCTTGCACGCAGCCTTTTGGCCCAGGGGCGGAGGCCGCTTTTAGTTGCAGCTGATATTTACCGGCCAGCTGCCATCAAACAGCTTCAGGTACTGGGGGAAAAATGCAACTGCCCGGTTTTTTCGATGGGACAAGAAAACCCGGTCAACATAGCGAGAGCTGCTCTCGAATACGCTCGTTCCAACGGCCGCGACATCGTAATCCTCGACACTGCGGGAAGATTGCACATCAATGAGGAACTCATGAACGAGCTCAAAGATTTAAAATCCTCTTTGAACCCGCACGAGATACTTCTGGTAGTAGATGCCATGACCGGCCAGGATGCTGTAAACGTGGCTAGCTCTTTTAATGAACAGCTGGGATTGACAGGGGTGGTTCTGACTAAGTTGGATGGTGATACTCGAGGCGGAGCGGCGCTTTCGGTTAAAGCAGTAGCCGGCTGTCCTATCAAGTTTGCCGGGGTAGGCGAAAAGCTAGAGGATCTGGAACCTTTCTATCCTAACCGCATGGCTTCGCGTATTCTCGGCATGGGCGATGTTCAGAGCTTGGTGGAAAAAGCCCAAGCCAGCATAGACGAAAAAAAAGCCAGGGAACTCGGGAAAAAAATCAGACAGCAGGAGTTTACTTTGGAAGATTTTTTGGATCAGATACAGCAAGTCCGGTCTATGGGACCGTTAGAAGACCTATTGGCGATGATACCTGGTTTTGGAAACTTGAAGCAATTAAAGGGCTTTAAAACTGCCGACATTGATGAAAAAGAGATTAGCAGGATCGAGGCTATCATAAAATCGATGACCCCGGAAGAACGCTTGAACCCGACTATGCTGAACAGCAGTCGTAAGAAGAGAATAGCCAAGGGTAGCGGTACAAGGGTTCAAGACGTTAACCGTCTGTTGAAGCACTTTGAAGAGTCTCAAAAACTTATGAGGCAGTTCAGCGATAAAGGCGGCAAGAAAAAGGGAAAAGGTTTACGCTTGCCGTTTTAAAAGAGTGAATCAGCACGAGGAGGTGAAGTTAGTGGCTACTAAGATCAGGTTAAAAAGGATGGGGGCTAAGAAGGATCCGTTTTATCGGGTAGTGGTGGCGGATGCCAGGTCTCCCCGCGATGGTCGCTTTATCGAGGAAATAGGTTATTATGACCCTACGACCAAGCCGGCTACGATAAGTATCGATGAGGAGAAGGCGCTTAAGTGGTTGGCAAATGGAGCGAAGCCTTCTGACACCGCTAGATCGCTTCTGAAACAGGTGGGTGTTTTAGCTAAGTTTAACGAGACCCGAAAGGCCAGATAAATGCAGGGGGTGGTTTCAGTGCGAGATCTGGTGGAACTTATTGCCAAGTCGCTGGTCGACAACCCAGAGATGGTGGAGGTTAAGCAGATAGAAGGCGAAAAGTCGGTAATTATCGAACTGCGGGTTGCTCCCGACGACATGGGTAAAGTGATAGGGAAGCAGGGCAAGATAGCCAAGTCGATTCGGGTATTAGCTAAAGCCGCTGCTGCCAAAGAAGGCAAACGGGTAGTGGTAGAGATCATAAGGTAGACCCTACTTAAGTAGGAGATGGTGGGGCTAGAAAATGACGAAGGACCTGATTACCGTCGGCGAGGTGTGCGGTACATTTGGAACCGAGGGTAAGCTGAAAGTAAGACCGCTGACCGATTTCCCCGAGCGGTTTAACGGGATGAAGGAAGTCCTGGTACAACAAGGGGATAACGTGGAAGTGTTAACCATAGAGGCTGTATCTCCTCTACGTGACTTTATGGTCTTCAAGTTCCGCGGGATCGACACCAGAGAACAAGCCCGCTGTCTGGTTAGAGCTTACCTCAAGGTACCGCCATCAGAAGTGTTTCCGTTACCCGAGGACTGCTACTACATATTCCAGCTCAAAGGGCTGGAGGTGTACGACGATACCAGAGGGTTCTTAGGAACCATCACCGACGTGATTCAAACCGGGGCCAATGACGTATACGTAGTTCAAGGAGGACCTTTTGGGGAGGTCCTAATCCCGGCGATAAAGCAGGTGGTTCGGGACATACGTTTAGAGGAAGGACGGGTCGAAGTCAGGCTTATCCCCGGGTTGATTGACGAAGGGGATGAGGACAGTGCGGATTGATATACTTACGCTTTTTCCCGAGATGTTCGAATCGCCTTTCGGCAGCAGTATCATAAAGCGGGCTCAGGAGAAGAAGCTGGTAAAGATAAACCTGGTCAACCTCAGGGATTTTGCTCTGGACCGGCACCGCCAGGCGGATGACTACCCTTACGGAGGCGGGGCAGGGATGGTACTCAAAGCGGATATTGTCATCCGGGCGGTCCAAGCCCTTAGGTCACCAGATTGCAGGGTTGTATACCTGACCCCTCAAGGGGAAGTATTGAACCAGGCTTTAGTCAAGAAAATGGCGGCTCGTGCTCATCTCATTTTGCTGTGTGGGCATTACGAAGGCATCGATGAGCGCTGCCAAGCGGTAATTGACGAAGAAATCTCTATCGGTGACTATGTTTTGACCGGGGGCGAGATACCGGCTATGGTGGTTACCGACGCGGTGGTGCGTTTGGTTCCAGGAGTGTTGGGCTCAGATGAGGCTCACACCGAGGAATCGTTTGGATCTAGTCTTTTAGAGTATCCCCAATATACCCGTCCTCGGGTTGTTTCCGGGCTGGAGGTGCCTCCGGTGCTGGTTTCTGGGGACCACCAGGCTGTTCGTCGCTGGCGGAAGAAGATGAGTTTAAAAAGGACCTTGTTGAAACGGCCGGACCTCCTGCTACAACGGGAGTTCGATCCGGAAGAACGAGAGCTCCTGGAAGAGATCCTTTTTTCGCGAGAAGGGCAGGATGAAGGGTGAGAAAGTCCAAGGTATACATAGCTCTACTGCACTACCCGGTATATAACAAGAAAATGGAGGTTATTACCACTTCTATTACCAACCTTGACATCCACGACATTGCTCGGGTTGCCAGGACCTATGAAGTAGACGGGTTTTTTTTGGCGCATCCACTTGCAACGCAAAGGGAGCTCGCCGGGCAGATTCTCGATTATTGGCAGCGCGGTTATGGGGGAGAGTATAATCCTGATCGCAAGGAGGCGTTTCGGATAGTCAGGTTGGCATCTTCGCTCGAAGAAGTTTTAGAAACCATTACCCGGGAAACCGGCCGGGCACCGAAAACTGTTGCGACAGATGCTCGGGTGTATCCAAACACGGTGGGCTACGGAGCTCTTCGAGAGGAGATGGCCGCCCAAACCGGGACTTACGTCGTTCTTTTTGGTACCGGCTGGGGCCTGGCTAGGGAATTGATGATGGAAACCGATTTTATTCTCGAGCCGATTGCCGCTGGCAGTTCCTACAACCACCTGTCGGTAAGAAGTGCGGTGGCAATTATTCTGGATCGACTGCTGGGTGACAGGTGAGTAGGGCCATTGTTATTGGCCATGCCCTGTGATATAATTCCATTTGTGACTAACGGCGGTCCGCTGCTGGTTCTACCAGAAAAGAACGCCGTGCGGAAGGAGGCGAGAAAGGTGCAGGACATCATCAGAGCCATCGAAGAAGAACAGATGAGAAAAGACCTACCGGATTTCCGGCCAGGCGATACAGTTAAAGTTCATGTCAAAGTAGTTGAAGGTGGACGGGAGCGAATCCAGGTTTTTGAAGGCACTGTGATTAGAAAGAGGGGAGGGGGCATGAGCTCGACCTTCACCGTCCGCAGGGTATCATACGGGGTAGCCGTGGAAAGGACGTTTCCCTTACATTCACCCAGGGTTAGCAAGATCGAGGTGTCTCGCCGCGGAAAGGTACGAAGGGCCCGTCTGTACTACCTCAGAGAAAGGATGGGCAAGAAGGCCAGGGTCAAAGAAAGAAAGGATTACCTCAAAGGTTAAAGGCTGGTCAAGAACCAGTCTTTTTTGTTAACGGTAAGTACGAGGATAGGGTGGTCTAGAATGACGGTAAACTGGTTTCCTGGTCACATGCTAAAAGCCCGCAGGGAAATACAAGAAAATGCCAAAGTTGTGGACATGGTAATCGAGGTAGTCGATGCCCGTGCCCCTTTATCCACTACTAATCCAGACCTACCCCATCTTGTGCGAGGAAAACCTATCATCAAGGTACTTAACAAAGCTGACCTTGCAGATGAAAGAGAAACCCGCAGGTTCATCTCTTTTTTTCAAAAAAATGGAATTGGAGCAGTGGCAGCCGATTCTCTTCGAGGCAAAGGCCTTCCCGATGTGGTGAGGGCGGTTGAACGCGTATATGCCCCTCTGGCCAAGACTCTTCTCGAGAAACGCCAACGCGTGCGCCCCGCCCGAATTATGATTGCAGGCTTGCCCAATGTTGGAAAATCTTCTTTTTTAAATAGTCTGGCAGGGAAAAGGGTGGTCAAAACCGGTGCTGTGCCAGGCGTCACTCGGGGCCGGCAGTGGATAAGGATAAAGGAAGGTATCGAGCTTTTAGACACTCCAGGGGTAATGTGGCCCAAAGTAGAAAACGACGAGCAAGGAACGAAACTGGCCCTGCTCGCTGTCGTTGGCGAAAAGGCGTACGAGGATGAAGCAGTGGCCTGTTACCTGATATCGGTATTGAAACACCGTAAGCCCGAGATGCTTAAGGAGCGCTACCGTCTGGAGAGTTGGGACGGGGAGCCGGGTGAGTTGCTTGAGGAAATAGGTGGGAAAAGAGGCTTCTTCCTTAGAGGGGGAACAGTGGACCTGAACAAGACGGCGCGGGCTGTGCTCGAAGATTTTAGAAAAGGTGGTCTAGGGCGCTTGACTTTGGACCGCCTGCCTGATGAGGTAAATAGCTAGCCCGTATCACGCAAAAGTGGGGCTCAACTCAGGAGGCAAGGCCGGTTATGGTTTCGGACGATGAACGCAAACGGCTGCAGCATATGAAAGAATACGAGTACGGCTTGTATGCCAAGGGAATTCGTTTGGTGGCGGGAACCGACGAGGTAGGGAGGGGACCCATCGCAGGGCCGGTCGTGGCCGCCGCGGTCATTTTGCCACCTGATTTCGAAGTTCCGGGAGTGAATGATTCCAAGCAGGTGCCGCCTAAAAAAAGAGAGTGGCTATCCGATAAAATAAAAGAGAACGCACTTACCTGGGCCGTGGGGATACTCTTTCCGCCGTATCTCGACCGTATCAACATCCTGAACGCGACCTGGGAGGCCATGAGACTGGCTTTGGGAGGGCTGGCCATTCCCCCCGAACATGTCATTGTCGATGGTTGGCCGATCCCAGAACTTGGGGTGACGCAAACCCCTCTTGTTAAAGGGGATAGTCTCAGCATATCCGTGGCCTGTGCTTCGATTCTGGCAAAGGTGGAAAGGGACCGGATCATGACAGCTCTGGATGAAGTATACCCCGGCTACGGGTTTGCCCGTCACAAGGGGTACGCCACCCGCGAACACTTGCGGGCTTTAGAAGTTAAGGGACCGTGCCCCATCCACCGGATAAGCTTCGAGCCGATTAAATCGATGGTGATGAAAGAAGATGCACATCAAGGGAGACTATTTGACTAATCTTTTCTTAAAAACTGATTCCCAGCTGTTTGAAACAAACATCCCTTGGCGGCAGGGAGACTTGGTTACGGGGTTGGTAGAGACGGTAAAGGGAAACGGGCTGGTTCAGCTAATGGTCAGGGGTAAGAGTTTGGAGGCGCAGACCGAGATCCCGTTGTTCCCTGGACAAAAACTTAGCTTGTATGTCAATGAAGTGCGGCCAGGTTACGTGCATCTCAGGGTGCTTGTACCTGAGATAGTGGCCAATCCGGAGCAGCAGAAGCTGGTTTCCGCCTTGAATGAACTCGGGATCAGGCCTGACGATAGGACTATAGGCTTGGCGGCCAAACTGGTTAAAAACGAATTGCCAGTAACTCGCGAAAACCTGACCAGGCTCTTGCGGATTACAAGTTTTCTAGGCCCTGAAGACGCGGGAACGGAAGAGATTTCTGCCTGGATGGTAAGCCGAAACATCGAGGTGTTGCCTGAACGCATGCTGGCCCTGAAGGGATTTCTTACTTCTGAGAACAATCTCGCGCTTTTGTTGGCAGAGGTGCGGGACGGGCTGAAAGCTATTGTAGAAGGACAAAATGCGATTCAGGAGGAGAATAGCGCGAGCCCTCCCACTCTAATTCAGATACTACAAGGTGATTGGGGCGATAAGGTTCAAGGAGAGAAAACACTGGAAGTAACTACTCTCGGGCGGAGCGGGAGTGACGGAAGGTCTGGCCAGGTCAGCTCTGGCAGGCCTACATCCGTTACCGCAGGAATTCCGTTGCCCTTCTTGGAAGATATGATAAGCCGCTTGGTGGAGGCCATCACTCTCAAGATAGAGGAGACGGGTAGCCTTTTGCCTGGCGAGATAAAAAGATTGATGGAAAACCAACTGGATGCGACTAGAGCCTTGGCCGCCCTAGAACAGGTAGTTGCCAATTCTTTACCTGAGACGGAAAACGGGTCAGTGGAACATGTCTTGAACAAGCTGAAAGTAGCCCGCTATGAGCTGGAAGGACAGCATTTGTTCAACGTTTTAAACAATCTGCCTCGAGATAACACCCAACTGCTTTTCTACCTGGCATTTCCGGTAATGGTTGGCCAAGATTACCACTTGTGTGAACTGAAAGTGATGAAAGATGGGGCGGGAAAGCAGGAACGAAGGTCTGAAAAAGATGCGTTCAGCCTGGTTCTGTCTTTGTCAACTGGCACTCTCGGCATGGTTCTTTTCCACGTTACTTATTATCCCCAGAAAAGCCTTGTATTGCAGGCAGTGGCCCAAAACCATAAGGTCGGTAGTCGCCTGCAGGCGCAACTACCTGAACTTGCTGAGAGTTTAGAACGATTAGGGTTTGAGATAAAGGGTTGGACGGTAAAAGTCGCAGATTCTAGGCAGCGGGCCTTGAAGCAGAGCTTAGTAAGGGCCAAGGAACCCCGGCGTTGGCTGGGAATTGATATTGTCGTATAAAGCGGTGGAAGGCTGAGGAGGATTACGAAGTGGACGAGAAGGAACGGCTGGAATCAAAAGCCGTAGCGCTACGTTACGACCCTGAGATTCACGAGGCTCCGGTGGTTACCGCTAAAGGCAGGGGGCTGCTGGCTGAGAAAATAATAGAACTGGCGCGGGAGTCCGGGGTACCTATAAAAGAAGACCCACAACTGGTGGAATACCTGGCGATGCTGGATATATACCAAGAAATTCCTCCTGAGCTTTACCAGGTGGTGGCAGAGATACTGGCTTTTGTTTACCGCCTAGACAGGAGGGATGTTCGCTGAAACTCGGGGAGGCAGGCAGGATGAAACGACGCATCGGTTGTCAAGCGGAAGAAATGGCGGCAGAGTATCTCGCAAAAAAGGGGTACCGGATAATTGCCCGTAACTATCGAACCTTGTACGGAGAGCTAGACATTGTGTGTGAGAAGGGCAATGACATAGTGTTCGTGGAAGTTCGGAGCAAGAGCACGAAGGCTTTTGGTTATCCCGAGGAATCTATAACCGCTCGTAAGATCGAAAGAATACGCCGCAGCGCTTTGGTTTATTTGTCGCAAGAGAGCCGAAATAGATACCGCCGGATATTGTTCGATGTTGTCGCGGTTGAACTGAATACCGGCCAACCTGAGATAAGGCATATAGAGGGGGCTTTTTGACATGGAGCATTTTCCACGCGTAGGGGCTCATCTACCCGTGGCCAAAGGCTTGAAACACACGGTCGACGAGGCTCAGGCTATGGGTTTAGAAGCATTACAGATCTTTTTGCGCAACCCTCGAGGGATGAAGGCGAGGGAACTGACAGAGGAAGAGATCGAGTATTTCATCGAAAACACGAAAAAGGCCGACATCTCTCCTGTGGTGGTCCACATCCCGTACATATGCAACCCAGCCGCAGCCAAAGAAGAGATATATGAACTGGCTTACCGCGTTATAGCCGAAGATCTTGCCCGCTGCGATCTCATCAAAGCCGATTACCTGGTGTTACATCCGGGGGCCTACACGGTGTCTTCTCCGGGTCAGGCTACTGCGAGGCTGGTGGCCTTGTTACATCGGGTTTTGACCGACTACGAGGGTAATACCCGGATCTTGGTCGAAACCATGTCCGGCCAGGGTACTGAAATCGGCCGAAACCTAGAAGAGATGGCGAAGATTTTGGAGGAGTTGGGTCGTCCTCCCCAAGTCGGGGTATGCCTCGACACCTGTCACCTGTACGGCGCAGGTTACGACATCGTTGATCCCGGAGGGCTGGAACGCACGCTTAGGGAGATGGACGAACTTGTCGGAACAGACAAGGTCCGACTGGTTCACGCCAACGACAGCGCAGGCGGTCTTGGCTCCAAGAAAGACCGTCACGCCCATATCGGACAGGGTAACATCGGAGAGAATGGATTTGCTCTTCTCTGTCACCATCCTCTCTTGCGCCAGCTTCCATTCATCCTAGAAACAGAGTACTCGGGGATTGCGCGTGATGTCGAAACCCTCAAGCGAATCCGGGCAGTTTGAGACCTACCACCTGGTTTCGCGCGGTGTGACCAAACCTCTTCACCCCGCATATTCTATTACCAAAAGCGGGGGGAGGGAAGCGGATGGACAAAGAGAATTTCGGGTTCGATCACGGATACCAGTTCCCTTGGCTGATACTGATACTGATCCTTTTCCTTATCCTGTTTAACCGGGACTAGTGCCGGGATTGCCGGACCAAGGGGGCGGTTGCCTTGTCGTCGACAAGGGCCGTCCCCTTGGTTGAACACCCCTGGTTGAACAGGTAGCAGATGACGTCTTGAACCGTGTCGGCTACTACCGAGTAGTTTAGGCGCGGGCGTTCAATCAGGACAGACTTTATGCCGAGCTGGGCGGCGGCTTCGAGCTTCGCATCCGTTCCTCCAATAGTTCCGCTTTCTTTAGTAACAACCGCGGTAACACCGTACTCGATAAACAAAGCCCGGTTAAAATCAACGCTGAAGGGGCCTTTAAGGGCCACTATGTCCTCTGGAGCCAAGCCGCAGGCAAGGCATCTGGCTACTGAATCAGGGTGAGGGAGCACCCTCGCTACCAGCCGCGGGTTTGGCTCGCATCTTTTATCTATGAAGATGGGCAGGTGCTTGACTCCAATGGTGAGCATAACCGTACCTTCAAGGCTCGCTACTAATCGGGCCGCAGCCTCGAAATCCGGAGTCCTCATCACTCCGGGGTAGTCAGCAGCTTTCAGGGTTTCTCTTTCCAGCCTGATATAGCTTATTCCCGTACGGTCACAGGCCAGCATGGCGGTGTGGGAGACCTGGGCGGCGAAGGGGTGGGTACAATCCACCACCGCCCGAATGCCGCGGTTTTCAATCAGATCCAGCAGGTCTGACAGGCCGCAAGGTTTGGCTATTACTTCGATCTTGTCAGCAAAGTTTAAGGCTTTTCGACCGTACTCGGTGGCGACCAATACCAAGACCTGGAATCCGGCATCGACAAGCCCTGCGACTGCCTCCCGGGATTCGGTTGTGCCCCCTAAGACCAGGATCACAGGACATACCCCCGTGGTGTTATCATTTTTCCGTGGGCGATATAGGTCGATTCATTGCCAATAATGATAACGGATGACATATCAGTGTCTACGGAAAGCATGGAGCCGAGATCTGTCAGGTCGGCTTTCTGATCGGACCGGCCTGCATTCTTTACTATGCCGACAGGGGTTTCCGGTTTTTTGTATTTCGACAATATCTGCCACGCTTTCGTCAACTGTTGGGTACGGCCGTGGCTGCGGGGGTTATACAGGCAAATAATCAAGTCGGCCTGGGCACATAGCTCGAGCCGGAGGCGGATCTTTTCCCAAGGGGTGAGAAGATCACTCAGGCTTATGACTGCGAAATCGTGCATCAAAGGCGCTCCTAAAACCGCCGCTGCGATGCTGGCCGCGGTCACCCCGGGCACTACCCGGATAGGTATGTGTCGATTTCTTTTTTGGGCAACTTCCAGCATTATACCTGCCATTCCGTATATCCCCGGGTCTCCGCTACTGACCAGGGCTACCTTGCAACCGGCCTCTGCCAGGTCCAATGCTTGATGGCAGCGATCTACTTCCTTGCGCATTCCCGAGCTTATTACCTTCTTGCCGGCAGTGAGGTTGGCTATCAAGGCCGTGTAAGTTTTGTACCCTATTATTACGTCGCTTTCCTCGATGGCCTGCCGCGCTTCTTGGGTCAAAGAGTCTTCGCTTCCCGAACCCAGGCCTACAACCAGTATCTCGCCTTGTTTTTTCATGGCATCTGTCCTTCTTCCGAATTCCGATTATTGGCATCATGCGGCGTTTCTTCAAAGACCGCTACCGTGACTCCGCCGTATACCGTCTTTCCGAGTACGAGCTCAGGTTCGCGACCTGACAGGTATGCGGCCGGTTCACAAACAGATCCTACTCCCACCTTGGATTTAACCAAACGGGAAAACGAGAACCTTTTCTCCACCCGAGCAATATCCTCGGCTGTCACGAACTCCAGGGGCAGCCCTAAATCGGCAGCAGCTTCTACGAGGTTAGTCTCGTAGCGTTTAAGCTCGATGGTCGCCAAACACTTGACTGCTGAGAGACTGCGATCGGCTGCTTTCAGACTTTCGCGTATCGCGAACACGATGTTGTCTTTCGATATACCCCGCCTGCACCCGACTCCGACGATGACAGTACAGGGACGGATAACGAGCACTGGGTTTGAGAATCGGGGGAGGTTGGCACGGGTACTGATGACGAACGCCGCGGCGAATGAAGCGGTATCTGTGCTTTCTGATACAGGTACAACCTTGACATTGGACGGGAATTCTAATTGTTCCAGGTAGTGAAGGCGATCGACCATTGCCAGAACCTTGTCCCCGTTGACCATCGCAGCCATCACCTGCTTTACCTCATCCCAGTTTTCAACGCGCCAACCTCGGGACACGGCTAATTCGTCAAGCGCAGGAATCTTAAGGGAATCGGAGGCAGTGGTGATAACCGGCGTTGCCCCCAGGGCCGCTGCCAGTCTGCGGGCTATTTCATTGGCTTTCCCTAAGTGACCAGACAGTAGACTGATGACGAACTGGCCTTGGTTGTCGATGACCAGGACTGCCGGGTCAGTCTTCTTGTCTTTAATCTCGCCTGCAATAGCCCGGACGGCAATGCCAGCCGCAGTAACAAATACCATGCAAGAGGCGTTGCCAAAGCTCTCTGCCATTAGTGCCTTAAAATCCCCGTTGATCGGGGATTCGCCTTCCTCCCTTCGGGCAAAACGGGAGGGAAGGTGGAGTCGCACGGTTTGGCCTCCATCTGCCAGCACCTGCCTTACTTTTCTGGCCACATTAGCCGCGGGTTCGCTGAGAGCGATGACATGGGCCGGTCTACTCTCCATCACGCTTCATTCCCTTCGGGCGTACTCTTGCTCCGGCGAAAGCCATGTGTAAACCCGGGATGGTAAAGCTCAGAGCGCCCATAATAGTCCCCCAAAAAATCACCTACCAGTATAAGGGCCGTTTTTTCAATCCCCGAATCCGCGACGCGAGTTGCGATGTCAGCCAGCGTGCCCCTTATAATAAGCTCATCCTGCCAGGTAGCCCTATAAACCACTGCTGCCGGAGTTGATAGGGGATACCCTTTTGTGAGTTCTTGGACTACTTCGTCGATCATGGCGGTGCTGAGAAATATGACCGTAGAAGCCCGGTGGGTGGCGAGTTCTGCTAGGCTCTGTCCGGGCGGGACCGGCGTCCTGCCTTCTTTTCGGGTGAGGATTACGGTCTGGGATACGCCGGGAACGGTGTACTCCAGGTTCATAACTGCTGCCGCCCCCAAAAACGAGCTTACACCTGGGACTACCTCAAAAGGGATTCCCCTTTCCCGTAAGCATTCGATCTGTTCTCTTATCGCCCCGAATATGCTGGGGTCGCCGGTATGAACCCTGGCTACCACTGAGCCCTTTTTAACAGCTTGTTCCATGACCAGGATTATTTCTTCCAGGGTCATGTGGGCGCTGTTATACACAATCGATGCCGGTTTGCGGTCCGCCAGTACCGACGGGTTGACCAGTGAGCCCGCATACACGATTACGTCGGCCTGCTCGATAATTTTTTTCCCTTTGACGGTTATCAGCTCCGGGTCTCCCGGCCCCGCCCCGACAAAATACACCTTACCTAATTTCATGTTTTTCGACCCTTCCTGTTTCGAAAATAGCCACTGATGAACACGGATTAACACAGATTTACACTGATTATACCTGAAATGTACAACCACAGAGGAGTGTTAGGCAGGCGAGGAGTCTTGGAGCGAGCCGGCTAACACTCCTCGAAGAAGCTCTCTACGCAAGTATTTTCATCCTCTAGTGGTGACACCGCTAGGTGTCATGGGAGTTTGTTCCGAAAATCTGGTCATAGATTCACACAGACCCGGCACTCAGCTGGCCGAAATTGCAATATGCCAGCTTGTTCTGACAACGCTATTCACTAATCAAGGCTTGAGCTGAGTGCCGGGCAGATGAACACTGATATGCCTGGCGACTTAAAAAAGACAGACATTTTCGCATATCTAGTGGCGACACCGAGGGTGTCATAAGGGTATTTGTTATCACTAGCGGGTTAAGTGGACTGGACTCCCGATACAATAAATACGGGGTTCAAACCTTCCAGCATGTGATACCTGCCTTGCGATTTCAAGCGGGTGATAGTGACCCCTACCCCTTCTATCCCGTGAAATCCCATTTCGCGCAGGCAATTCAAGCTGTGGTAAAGGGTTTCCACGGTTGCGCAGGTCAGTACAACTACCCCAGCCGGACAGAGCCTGTTCTTTACAACCTCCAATATGGCAGCCAGTTCACCCCCGCTTCCACCTATTACCACCCGGTCCGGCGAGGGCAAAGCGAGCAAAGCTTCCGGAGCTCTGCCGGCAACGATAGACAGGTTATTGGCCGCGAACTTTACCTGATTGGAACGGATCAGTTCGACGGCTTCAGGACGATATTCCACGGCATAAACTGTACCCTTGGCTGCGCTCAGGGCAGCTTCTACCGAAATAGATCCCGTGCCTGCTCCTACATCCCACACCACTGAATTATTTTTCAACCGCAGCTTGCTGAGAACGATGGTTCGCACCTCGGCCTTAGTCATAGGCACGTTGCCTCTCACGAACATATCGTCCGGTATTCCCGGGGTCATAATTTTTTCTTCACTGTTACTCATCTTCGATCACAACCACGCACATCCCGTCAAAATCCACTTGGCTAATCAACTCGGGAGAACCTGTAATTATGAGCTCGCCAGGCCAAGACAGACGAGAGCCGACGGTTATCCTTTTGTCTTTGAGCCCCGCCCGGACCAAACTTCGGGCGATGGCAGACGGGGTATTTGAGTTGTCGGTCAGGACCGCCAACAGCCTCGTATTCCTGACCTTGGACAACAGATCAACATCTTGGCGTCCGTGCATGCTTACAACCTCGCAATCATGCCATGAACGTTTCAGTTTGGCAAACAGGTACTGGACAGAACTTATGCCCGGAATCACCTCTATATCGTTGTCCGGAAAACGGGTTTTCAACAGGGGCAGCAGGCTGAAAATGCCGGGGTCTCCCGATACTAAGAACCCGACTCGTTTGCCTTGTTTATACCATGTTTCTGCGGACAACAAGACCGGCTCGAGGTTACCGGTGAGTTCTATGAGGTGGCCTTGAGGCTTATCAAAGAGATTCAAGTACCGGCGAGCCCCTACCAGCACGTCGCACTTATTTGCAGTTTTGAAAGCTACGGGCAAGATATAGTCGGGATTGCCCGGACCCATACCTATTACGAACAGGCTAGACATGTAAAAACTCCTCCCAGAGTTGCTTGCCAACAGTATCCATTGCTAGAAGGCTCTCTTTCCCTGCATAAACTATCGTTCCCACGCTAACGCGACTCTGAAGTCTTTGCCTGCACCTCGCGCTGACGCGTTCCGCGACGAACTGGTAAACGCCCTCGAGGCCCCGTTCTCGTATGATATCTAAAGCTGCATCAGTGGTGGGACAGTCCAGCAACTGAGCTATTGTATCCCTGTCAGCACCGTGCAAAGAAGCGAAGGCAGATAATATCTCCATCCTGGCATCAGCCACCCGGCTGTGGGTGTGAAATATGCCTCCTGCTATCTTTATCAGCTTGCCGATATGACCGACTATTAGCAAGTCCTCGAATCCCTGTTCAAGGCAGGAATCGAGCAGGGAACCGATAAAGTTACTGGATATAACCACCATCTCGTGAGGTAAGCCCAGTTTGGTAGTCGCGAATTTTTCCCCGTATTTTCCAGGGACTAATACCGCTTGTTTGCAGCCACTGGCTGCAAGGACCTTGACCTTAAGGATTAAGGCTTCTTTCAGGGCTTCCTCTGACATGGGTTCCACTATACCGGTGGTACCCAAAATGGACAGTCCCCCCTCAATTCCCAAACGGGGGTTAAAGGTTTTTTCGGCGACTTCTTTTCCGCCCGGAATGAATATAGTGACATCTGCCCCTTGACCTGGTGGCAGCTCGGTCCTAACCGCATCCAGTATCATACGGCGAGGAACCGGGTTAATGGCTGGTTCCCCGACGGCGATACCTAACCCCGGCTTGGTTACGACGCCGACTCCTTCGCCGGCGTAGATGTCGATCCGCGCGTGGACAGCAAAGGACACCTTGGCGAAAACGTCGAGACCGGTTGTAACATCGGGGTCATCTCCCCCGTCTTTGCGCACGGAACACATAGCCCAATCAGGCTGTATGATGACGTTGTCCACCGCAAGCTGGAGCTTAATTCCAGCCGGCACCTCGATTTCAATGGTTTCCAGCGGTACTCCGGTCACGAGCATCCTGGTGGCGGCCTGGGCAGCCGCTGCCGCGCAAGAGCCCGTAGTATAACCCTTTCTGAGCTTTCGTCCATTTACCGTAACGTAATGATTCATACCTGAGGTTCGACCTCGCCGTTTGACGCCAAATGTAAAAGCGCATTAACGACGGCTGCGGCCACATTACTACCTCCTTTGCGCCCCCTAGTAATGATGTAAGGGATTGACGTATGGCGGAGGGCTTCTTTGGCTTCGGTAGCTCCAACAAACCCCACCGGGACTCCAATTACTACCGCCGGATTGATCATTTGCTGTTCATGCAAAGAAATAAGTTCGAATAAGGCAGTGGGCGCGTTACCCACCGCGAAGATCCGGTTACGGGGATCATCTGAGGCAGCCCGCATGGCCACCATAGCCCGGGTAATACCTAGGCTACGGGCTGTTTCTTCTACTTCCGGCAGGTCGATGAAGCACGAGACTCCGATTCCAAACCGTTCCAACATGTTACGGTTAACCCCTGCCTTGGCCATATTGGTGTCGGTTACGATATGGCATCCTGATCTAAGCGCAGTAACCGCGGCCTCAATAGCTCCTGGACTTATTTCGGTTATGTCGGCAAAGGTGAAGTCGGCGGTAGTATGAATCATCCTGGTGATTATTCTGGTTTCAGCCTCGGTCCAAGAGCGTTGCCCCAGTTCTTTCCGGATGATTTCGAAGCTCTTCTGTTCGATACTGCTCGGAGATTTTAAAAAGGTCAAGATGTATTCACCTCTTTTTGCGCGCTATTATTAAGGACAAATAGTTGACATTACAACCCCGAATCTCATCTAAGTCATACACGATCTGTTCATTGTCTAACCCCAGGCGAGAGACAAAAACCGCTGTTTCCTTCATGCCCGCTCTTTCAAGCCTTTCTATCAAAGATGAACAATCGCCTTTAACCTTCATGAAGACCACGGTATCGAAGGCGTCGAGAATAGGCTGGATATCAGTATGAGCGTACACCGCAGGCACGATTGCTATTCGTTCGTTCTTCTCGGCCAGGGATACTCCGGTTTTCGAACAGGCAGCTGTTACCGAACTGATGCCCGGTATGGTTTGGGCGTCTATGCCCCGGCGTTTCAGTTCTTGCAAGAGATACACGTACGTAGAATAGAACATGGGATCCCCCAAGGTCACAAAACCGACATTCTTGCCGTTTCCAATGAGAATCCTGATTTCTTCGGCTACCGCAGCCGCGGATTCTTGCCAGATGGCAGGATCTTCTGACATAGGAAAGCGGCGAAAAAGAACTTCAACATTGTGGTTTAGCAAATCGCGGACGATATTGTAGGCGAGGCTTTCTTTTTCTTCGGCGGTAACCGGTGTTATGAGCACATCAAGCAAACGAAGGGTCTTACAAGCCTTTAAAGTTAAGAGTTCCGGGTCCCCGCTCCCTACCCCTATTCCGTAAAAAACCCCCAACAAGTCCGATCCCCCTTCGCTCTGTGTTACAACTCCAGCTCCATCAGGTCTTCGTAGTTACCCGACACGGCTTCGGCTACCCGTTTTACAAACAGGTTTTGAAAAGCCTCGACTTCACCTAAGCCGTGCGTCCATACCTGCACCCTGTAACCATGCCGCTCCAAAACACTTTTCCAGGAGGATTCATCATCTCCGGCCATATCGCGAAATACATGTTCACCTGCAACCAGCATAAATGGCATCAAAGTAACCTTTTTTACGCTCTTTTGGTCCAATTGGTCTACGACCTGATAAAGGTCGGGACACCCTTCTACCGTAGCCAGGTGCACCCGGTCAGCTCCCAGTTTTCTTAAAGTCCACTCAAAACAGAAGTAACACCCGTTAGCTGGATCCCAGCTCCCGTGTGCCATTAGAATCACCGCCTGTCCCTCACCGGTTTGGGGCAGCTGCGGGAGCAACGCCAGGGCGGCTTCTTCATAGTCGTCAGGGGATTTCTCAGTCTTGGCGAAATACAAAAGAGGTCGTCCCAGGCTTACCCGTTCGAAACTATCATGGTAGCGGCGAATGGCCCGTAAAAGCTTCTTCCATTCCAGACCGGGAATAATGTGTAAGGGTTGAATAACTACATGTTTTACGCCTTCGGTTTTTAGGGCCTCGAGGGCTTCTAAAGGATTCTCGACGTTGATCGAGTCCCTTTCCCATAGCCTTCTTATTACCATCTCTGCAGTAAAGGCCAGCCTGGTTTCAAATTCCGGAAAAGCTTGTTTGATCTTGGTCACGACACTGTCAATGGCATTCTGCCTCGCCGCAGCGTATGTGGTTCCGAAGGCTGCTACCAGTATCGCTTTCTTTTGGTTCATTACCTAATAGCCTCCTTTTTAGTTCGCACTACGGGCGGCTCGCGATCCATTCCCGGACCTTCTTGGAAGGTGATTCGGTTGCGATTGCGCTTATCAGGTCCCGTATATGCCGCGGTCTTGGTAGCGAGGGCGGTATAAACCCGATCTTGAGCAAGCTTTCGTGAACGACGGTGACGACCGGGGGCTTGAGTCCGAACTCGAATAAGAGGTGAGGGTCTTGCGAAAGTTCTGAAAAGTCTCCCTCCCAAACGGTAGTCCCTCGATCCATGATTATGAAGTAATCAGCCCAGCTCCAGGCTAAATCTATGTCATGAGTGGTCATTACCAAGGTTACCCCTTGGCTATGCAACCTGTCGAGTTCCGAAAATAATGATTCTACACCAGCGGCGTCCAGGCCAGATGCAGGTTCGTCCAGGAGGATTACAGAGGGCCGCATGGCCAGAACCCCGGCTAGGGCGACCTTTTGCTTTTCCCCAAAGCTTAAGAACGGAACTGGGCGTTCCACCAGATGGCTAGCCCCCACCGCTTGCAGGGCCCACTTGACTCTATCTTCTATCTCGTGCTTTAAAAGACCCGAGTTAGTTGGTCCGTACGCCACATCTTGATATACAGTCGGGCAGAATACCTGGGTGTCGGGGTTCTGCATCACTAACCCTACCCGGGAACGCAGATAGGTTAGGCCGGGTTTGGAATAATCCAGGGGTTTTTCTTGGAAAAGGACACGGCCTTGATGCGGACGTAACACGCCAGTCAGTGTCCACAACAGCGTGGATTTCCCGGCCCCGTTTTGTCCCATGATAACCGTCCTTTTACCTTCCGGTATGCAACAGTTTACATTCTTCAGTCCGTTAACTTGACCTGGATAACGGTAACTCAGGTCTTGGACCTCGAAGACGTATACTTCTTTCGTCATTTATATCCCTCACTCAAACCATACCAGCAATGACTATGGCGGCTGCTGACACGAAACAAACCAGCAACAAGCGGGCGGGTGACAACTTTGTAGAAATAGCTAGGTCGGGTAGGGTGCAATTCAAACCCCTGACCAACATAGCGGTGGTGTTTTCCCGAGACCTATGTATAGCGTCTACCCAAGCGAAAGTAACCAAATAACCAAAGGATGAGCAAGAACGTTTCCAGTCAGAATAGCCAAGCCTGAGCGTTTGAGCCCGCACGGTTTGTTCGACTGTTTCAGACAATAGGTATATCCCGCGGTACATGATGTACATGATGTCACTGATGATATCCGGCATTCTTAAGGTTTTCAAAGCTGAGGTCAATTCCACTATCGGTGTGGTCAAGCAGAGAAAGTACATGGCGCTGACCATAGATAAGACTCTTGCTGACAACTGGTGAGCCGTCTGCACCCCTTCCCAGGTGATGCCCCACGTTAAGCCGAATGTCTCCACGGACAACACGCACGGGATGCCAGGGTTATAGGAGATGACTATAGCTATAATTCCAATAGCAAGAAAAGCCACAGGCCACGATAACATGTAGAGGAAGTCTTTCAGTTTTACCCGGGCCGCACCGACAATCAGCGCCGAGAACACCAGAAAAACCGAAAAGGCCACAGCCGGGCGGTGAGAAATGAGCGTTACTAGCATACCGCCTGCTGTTATGCTTAACCTCTCCAACGGGTGCCAGCGGCGCAAAGCGTTGTTCCAGGCGTAATCATCGAGCAACATCAGGCCTCATCCCCGGATTTTCTCCGATTGTATCCGACGTAATAACCGATAACTCCCGCACCTAGAGCTGCCTGTAGAGAGAACAAAAGGCTTTCGATCTCGCCACTGGGTGGTTCAAAGACCGGGTTGAACCAAGGTTTATAGCCAGGAGTTATCTCCCCTATCAAGCCTTCGGCTTGACTGTCTGCTCCCGTGAACAGTTCGGCGTCGCCTTTGTGCGGTGCCATCAAAAAAGGAAGAATTAGAATCAGCAGCAGAACAACACCTAATACCCATTTGTGGCTGGTTTTTAGCATTTGTCGTCTACCTCCTTGGGCCTAACAAGGCTGATGACCTGCAACTCCGAGAGGTCCTGGTAATTATAGGTTAGAATTAGGTTAAAGACGAATACGGTGACAATGCCTTCGATGACTGCCAGGGGAACCTGGGTGAAAGCAAATATAGTTGAAAACTTGGCAAAAGAAGCGGCAATTCCTCCTACGGAGTCGGGAAAAGCAATTGCCAGCTGCAGCGAAGTTGTAACGTACGTGGCCAGATCGCCCAAAGAGGCAGCAAGAAAGACCCTTACCGGTAGGGGCATACCTAGCTTTTTTCCTCCTAGCATAATCCACCAAGCCACGAAGGGCCCCACTATGGCCATGGAAAAGGTATTGGCTCCAAGGGTAGTTATACCTCCGTGCGCCAGCAACAAAGCCTGAAACAGCAAGACTATACAGCCGATAACCGGCATTACCCACGGTCCGAACAGGATGGTACCGAGGCCCGTCCCTGTGGGATGTGAGCAACTGCCGGTCACCGAAGGCAACTTCAAGGCAGATAACACAAAAGTGAAAGCACCGGAAACACCCAATAACATCTTGGTTTCTGGTTTTTCTTTAAGCACGCGGGCTAGTCTAGCGGTCCCGTAGACTACGAACGGGGCAGAGGCGGCGGTCCACGCCAGGGCGTGTTTGGCCGGAAGATAACCTTCCATAATGTGCATAAGACTTCCCTCCTTGACGATGAGAAATGTTAACCACTGGCCGGGGTAGTTATTGCTTAACTTCACCTCCTATCCTCACTTTGAATTTCCAGTCACTAGCTGAGGTACCGTTTAAGACAGGTTATAAGGGACTGGTTGTCTTGGCGACTTTTGATAGCTATCCGAATAAACCGGCTGTCCAAGCCTCGAAAATTGCTGGCATCCCTGATTAAGAAACCATCATTTAACAGCAGCGCTTTTAACCGGGCTGCATCGAGGTCGGGGCGGTTGATCCGGCATAAAACGAAATTAGCAGCTGGAGGAAATACGACGAGATCGCGAAACTCAGCCAGGCGGTCACAAAAGTAAGCCCGTTCTTCGGCAATCCAGGCACGAGAGGCGGTTATGTAATCGGCATCGTCAAAAACGACTTCCATAGCACAGGCTGCCAGCAGGTTAACCGACCACGGTTCCTTGGTCAGCAGCAATCTTGAGAGCGCTTCCTCGCTTCCCACCCAGGCATAACCTGCTCTCAAGCCGGGGAGGGCGAAGAACTTGGTCAAAGCCCGCAATACCACCACGTTGTCGAACTCGGAAGCAAAGCTGAGAACCGAGGAGTCAGGGTAGTCCTCGGTGAATTCGATAAATGTTTCATCAACCACTACTGTTACCGAAAGGCTTTTAGCTGTTTCGATCACGGCCTTCATGGTGTCACGGTCCAGCAACTTACCGGTAGGGTTGTTGGGGTTGCACAGCATCAACATCTGGGCTCCTACCTGTTGCAGGTTCTCGAACAAGAGTTGCGGTGACAGAGCGAAACCATTTTCCCAGTCGAGAACAATAGGAACGAACTCCGCTCCGCCTAAGCGGGCTGCTCGTTCGTATTCAGAAAAAAGGGGAACGGGAGCAAGCACCCGGTCAGGCTTGAGGGCTCGAAACAGTTGAAATATGATTTCGGTGGCGCCGTTGCCTAAGATCACGTTTTCTTTCGAAACCCGACAATACCGGGCTGCTGCTTCCCGGGGAGCAATGTATTCCGGATCAGGATAGTGAACCAAGAGGTCGAGTTTTTCTACTACTGCTTTTCTGACTCGGGGCGGAACTCCTAGAGGGTTTATATTAGCGCTGAAATCTATTACCGGGTACGGATACCGGTAGATGTTGCCTCCGTGGAAATCCATCACATCGCAAACCTTCTCTCCGAATTTATCCGTTCTAGCCTTGTGTGTATCAGAGAACTAACCGGTATTCTTAATTTGCTTGTATTTCCAGCAAGATGCGACTAGGCTTTCCGCTAGCAAAGGATTGCTCCAGAAATGGAGGTGAGGGTAACCTGCTAGGGTGTTTTTGTAGACGAAACCACACTGCCACCTGTTCTGGTTTGAAGCTGCAGTAACCTCATAAACATGAGGCAACGAAATGCCTTCCACGACGGAGTGATGGAACTCATGTCCTTTAACCAACCTGCCAGCCACTCCCAAAATGCTATCCGAAGTTAAACGGATTTCGACGTAGCCAAATCGTTGCAACCCATCAGTCATTCGGCTGATACCATCCAGCACCCCGGTCATAGGCCACTCTTTTCCTTCACCGTCTTGTATGCTCTGGGTGAGGTACATCAAGCCTCCACACTCGGCAAAACACGGCAGGCCTTCTGCCAAACGCTGGCGAAAACTTTCCAGCATGGATTGATTCTCCGATAGACCCTCGGCAAATACTTCCGGGAACCCTCCCCCCAAGTAAACCCCGTCGGCATCTTCCGGTATGATTTTGTCGTGCAAAGGACTGAAGTGCACAACTGACGCTCCCAGCTGGGCTAGCAGGTCTAGATTGTCTTGATAGTAAAAGTTGAACGCCTCATCCCAAGCTACTGCCAAGTTGACCGGGAAAACGTTTTCGGGAGGAGAGAGGGCAGGGTAAGCGGGTGTCCAAAGAGCCGGGGTTGACGACGCTATAGCCAGCAGCCGATCGATGTCTACTGTTGATTCCATAAGGCGGGCAAGCTTCTCGATGCGGGCGTGCATTCCTTCCATCTCTACCGCCGGGACAAGTCCCAGATGGCGGCTGGGTAAGCGCAGCTCCTCGCGTGGGGGAAGACATCCGAGAACAGGAACTCCAGTACGTTTCTCGACTGCTTCTCGCACCGCGTCATAATGCGGACCTGGAGAGACTTGGTTTAGAATAACGCCTCGAACTTGAACCTGCGGGTCGTATTGCTGGTAACCCAAGACTTGAGCAGCGGCGCTCGCTGACAGGCAGGAGGCGTCCACGACCAGAATCACGGGACAATCAAGGGTCTTGGCTACCGCAGCCGTACTGCCAGCAATCCCCGCACCTATACCGTCGAACAAGCCCATGACTCCTTCGATTACAGCAATATCTGCTCCCGACATATTTTTGAGGAAAAGGTAACGCAGAGTTGACGGGGTGAGCATCCAGTCATCCAGGTTTCTGGACACGCGCTTGGCGACCAAGGTGTGGTAGGCGGTATCTATGTAATCAGGCCCGACTTTGTAAGGCTGTACTCGCAAGCCACGCCGCACTAGGGCGGCCATCAATCCGATTGAAATGGTGGTTTTACCAGCTCCGCTATGGGTACCGGCAATGATTATTCGTGGCGTAGACATGAATTTACCTCCCTGCCTCAAACAAACAAAAAAGGCTTCTTCGAAGCCAGTCAACAACATCGTCCGTAGCGTCACGCGACGGAGCATTTGCCCTTCTCTCCGAAGACCAAAATACACGTCAGGCCGGGTCTCCTGGCTCGTGTTCATCCTCCTCCTCACCTTCCCAGGCCATGCCCAGTGGCTTCTAATGAGGATTCGTCCCACTTACAGTAGCGGAGGCTGCACCGGCTTCTCACCGATTTCCCCGTTTATTCCTGGACGGGAACACCTGACGCCGCTATACAGTTTTCTATACTTTCCAAATCTAGTCTCATCATAACCAAGAGCCGGTAGTTCGTCAAGACCAGGCCAGCAAATTCCACAACCATACTATTGCCAATCCAGGTTCACTTGGGTTATAAGTATATTAGAGATTAAGAGGATAACTTATATCCCTATTGGAGATGATGCAATGCAGATCACCAGACAGACGGAGTACGCAGTTCGGGTTATGTTAGAGCTGGCTAGGTTGCCCAAAGGTGAAATGCTGTCAGCCCGCGAAATATCCGAAAAGCAGCAGATTCCAGAAGTGTTTTTAAAAAAGACTATACAGATACTGGCCAGGGCAGGACTGGTGCACACTCAGCGTGGACCACGGGGTGGAGTTCAGTTGGCGAAAGACCCGACCGAAGTAACTCTAGCCGATATTTTAGTAGCGGTAGAGGGGCCTTTGGCCTTAAACGTTTGCTTGGTGCCGGGGTACGAGTGCGTGAACAAACCCGACTGTAAAGTGCACCGGGTACTGGCCAGGGCGCAGAAGGCATTAGTTTCCGAGCTTTCCTGCAATTCGCTGGCGGAACTGGCCGAGCTTTGAAGCCCCCAGGGTAAAGAAAAAATGACAGGGGAATCGGTGTTCTCTAAAAAGAGACAAATATCATATTTATTATCCTCTATAGGAGGTGATCCGGTTTCAGACGAACCTAGAAGGTGGGTAACCCTCGTCGTAGTTGACGGTATTGAGGAGAGGAGGAAAAAGTAAGATGTTTTGTAACCAGTGTGAGGAAACATCCAAAGGGGTGGCATGCACCGTTAGAAGAGGAGTTTGCGGGAAATCGGAAGAGGTGGCAGCTCTCCAAGACCTGTTGCTGCACTCCATCCGCGACTTGGCGACCCACGCCTCACTTGCCCGCGAAGCAGGCTGGGTAGACGAAGAAGTTAATCATTTCACTTGTGAGGCAGTATTTGCAACCCTGACTAACGTAAACTTCGATCCTGAGCGTTTCCAACGGCTCATAAAACAGGCTCAGGAGCTGAGGGATAAGGTTAGGGAAGAGTTATCGAAGAACCGGCCTGACTTAGCCGGTAGCTTGCCTTCTGCTTTGGTATTGGAGCGGTTTGATATTTCTACTCTGATCGACAAAGGTAACCGATTGGGATTCTTAATCAGTTTAGACCTTGACCCTGATGTCCGGTCTCTGCAGGAGATATTGCTTTACGGTGTCAAAGGAGTGGCGGCCTACGCGCATCATGCCCAGACCTTGGGCCAGGAAGACGACTCCGTTTACGGCTTTATCCACGAAGCTTTAGCTGCTCTGGGAAACAAGGAGTGGGGCGGAGAACAGTGGTTGGACATGGTTTTGCGCTGTGGGGAAATCAACCTGAAGACCATGGAACTTTTGGACAAGGCCCATACCTCAGCCTTCGGTAATCCGGTGCCGACTTCAGTACCGTTGGGACATCGAAAGGGCAAGTGTATCTTAGTATCCGGACATGACTTGAAGGACCTGAAAAACCTTTTGGAACAAACCCAGGGCAAGGGTATCGATGTTTATACTCACGGTGAAATGCTTCCTGCCCATGGCTATCCGGAACTGAAGAAGTTTCCCCATCTCTTCGGTCACTACGGGACAGCATGGCCCAACCAGAGAAAGGAGTTTGCCGCTTTCCCGGGGGCGATACTGATTAATACCAACTGTATCCAGGAACCTCACGAATCGTACCGGGATCGGATTTTCACTACCGGACCTGTAGGTTGGCCGGGGGTCGAACACCTGGCAGAAGGGGAATACGGGAAGCCGATTGAAAAAGCCTTGAGCTTGCCCGGGTTCGAGTCTGACGAAGACAGGGGAAGTGTTATGTGCGGGTTTGCCCACAGCGCCATCCTGGGTTCAGCGGACAAGATAATTCAAGCTGTCAAAGATGGAAAGATCAGGCACTTCATACTGGTGGGGGGCTGCGACGGTGCCCGAACGGGGCGGAATTACTACACAGAACTGGTAGAGAAAACACCGGGCGACACAATGGTGATGACCCTGGCTTGCGGGAAGTTCAGATTCTTTGACCGCCAACTGGGGACCATAGAGGGGATACCCAGATTGCTCGATATCGGACAGTGCAACGATGCGTATTCGGCGATAAAAGTGGCCTTAGCCTTAGCGGACGCTTTTGGTTGCGGTGTTAATGAACTGCCTTTGTCCCTGGTGCTTTCTTGGTACGAGCAAAAGGCAGTAGCAATACTGTTGACCTTGCTGTACCTGGGGGTAAAGAACATCCGTCTGGGCCCGACGTTACCTGCTTTTATCAGTCCGGGAGTATTGGGAGTACTGGTTGATAATTTCGGTATCAAGCCGATTTCGAGCCCAGAGGAGGATCTACAGGCGATTCTGTCTCGATAAGAGAAAAAAAACGGCCCACTCTCGTAGGCCTGAAGATGGGCGGCCTTTCAAACTGAAAACAAATGGGGGACTGCTTGTCCCCCTTATTATTCTTATTCGATGTCGATCTTGCGGCCAATGTCTCCCTGGTGTTTTTTAGGTAGATCCAACTTGAGCACGCCGTTTTTGAATTCTGCTTTGGCTTGGGCAGAGTCTACTTCTACGGGAAGAGGAATATTACGCGAAATAGAACCGTAGTAACACTCGCTGTGGTAATAGCTGTCTGCTTTCACTTCGTTTTGCTGCCGCTTTTCGGCATTGATTGATACGTAGGTGGGATAAACTTTTACTTCCAGGTCTGACTTCTCTACTCCGGGCAGTTCGACGGACACCACTAAATTTTCGCCAGTATCGCACACTTCTGCTCTGGGAGTCTTCATTTGCCAATCGGCCGGAAGCAGTGAAAAAGCTGATTTCGTGGCTTCTTCAAACCAGCGATCCATGTCTTCATAAAGCTTGTCAATACCGGCCTTCCAAATACGCAGGGGATGCTCACCGAAAGGTTTTGGCAGTCTCCTCATAATCATTCGCTCCTTTCCTGAAAAAATTTACCCCACGATTTTATTATAATAATGCCTTTAACAGGGGTAAAACCCAAAATTTCCAGAAAAGTGTCGTCCAGTAACAGGAATAGCAGGATATTGCAAGGCCGCGAAGAAAAACTATCAAGGGAGAGGTGATAAGGTGCTGGCTGTAGTCAATTCGCTTGTGCTGCAGGGCATAGAAGCCCGGACGGTTGAAGTCGAAGTCGATATACACTCAGGCCTGCCTTCGTTCGACATAGTGGGGCTGGCTAGCCAGTCGGTTCGGGAAGCGAAGGAACGCGTGCGATCCGCCATAAAGAATGCCGGCCTGAAATTCCCGTTGGAGCGTATCACCGTTAATTTGGCTCCTGCTGATATTAAGAAAGAAGGAAGCCACTTTGATCTGCCTATTGCGGTTGGTATTCTTGCTGCCAGTGGCCAGCTTGAGGGCCAGGTTCCAGGTAATCTGTATCTGGTTGGGGAGCTGTCTTTAGAAGGGAGCGTCAGAAAAGTTCCGGGGGTGCTACCCATGGCCTTAGAGCTGATAACCCAAGCCCCTGTGCCGAGCCTGGTGGTTCCACGGGAGAACTTGAAAGAAGCGGCGTTAGTACAAGAGCTCCGTTGTTTCAGCGTAGGTTCGCTGGCGGAGTTCATCGAATTCGTCAACGGGAAGGGAAATCTCGCTCTAGTTTCAAATCAGGGTGAGGTTCATGGCAGCGAAATCTCCGATGAGCATCTCGATTTTGCCGATGTGAAGGGACAGGAAATCGCCAAGAGGGCATTGGAGATAGCCGCGGCCGGCTATCATAACATTATTCTTATCGGACCTCCGGGCAGCGGTAAGACCATGCTGGCTAGGAGGCTTCCAGGAATCTTGCCCGATATGAACCGTTCCGAGATTTTGGAAACCACTCGCGTGTATTCGGCTGCCGGACTGCTGGACACGGATTTACCTTTGATAACCAGGCGGCCTTTTCGATCCCCACACAAGAACGCTTCCTCCGCCAGTGTCATCGGTGGCGGCCGCGTGCCACGCCCCGGAGAGATCAGTTTGGCTCAGAACGGGGTTTTATTTATGGATGAACTGCCCGAGTTTTCACGGGACGTCCTTGAAGCATTGCGGCAACCGCTGGAAGATAGGGTAGTGACTGTAGCTCGGGCCCAGGCCACCCTGACCTATCCGGCCAACTTTTTGTTAGTGGGAAGTATGAATCCATGCCCTTGTGGCTACTACGGTGATGCTCTCAGGGAGTGCCGCTGTACCCCGCACCAGATCAGCAAGTACCTAGCCAGAATTTCGGGGCCCCTGCTCGACCGTACTGACCTTCACGTGGAAGTACCGAGGGTCAAGTACGAGGACCTGGTTCCGACCGAAAGGGGAGAAAGTTCTTCGACAATAAAGGAACGGGTTGTCAGGGCTAGGGAGATTCAGAAGCGCCGGTTCGAAGACAGGCCGTACCAGGTCAACGCGCTGATGCCGCCCCGCGATATCCGCAGGTTTTGCCGCCTGTCTGAAGAAGGCGAGAAGCTTTTAAAAGCTGCTTTTGAACGGTTAGCCTTGAGTGCCCGGGCCTACGACCGTATCCTGAAGGTAGCGAGGACCATAGCCGACTTAGAAG
This sequence comes from Syntrophothermus lipocalidus DSM 12680, assembly GCF_000092405.1. Lineage (NCBI taxonomy): Bacteria > Bacillati > Bacillota > Clostridia > Eubacteriales > Syntrophomonadaceae > Syntrophothermus > Syntrophothermus lipocalidus. The sequence continues at coordinate 972,458 of NC_014220.1, forward strand.
GGGAATCGAGTATTCTTCCTCGGCATTTAGCCGAGGCTGTTCAATACCGCAGCCTGGATCGGAAGTATTGGAACGGGTTATGATTATTTGATGTACTACCGGTCTTGACCGGGGAAGCTGGCGCAAATGGGTACAAATCATACTTGTTAAAGGGGGATATGTCATGGACATAATTGCTGCCCTAGAGACGGCGATAAAGGAGGAAAAAGAGGCTTCAGCCCGGTACAGGGAGCTGGCGGCCCAAGCCAGTGATCCGGAAACCAGACTCATGTTTGAACAGATAGCCCGGGAAGAGGAATCGCATTACAAGCGGCTGGTGGACAGGTTAAAAGCCGTAAAATTAATGCGATCCTGACAAGATCATGGCGAGTACAGAGCCTAATGGGGAGTTACTGCCGCGTGACCGCTGTAGGCAATGCTCAACCCGATTATTACAGCTAAAATCAACACCAGCGCACCGAGTACTATCTTCAAAGGTTTGTCAACATGGTGGGCACCCTGTATTCGCTCGGCGATGAGGTGAGTACCATATACCGCTATCCCAGCAAAAAGGGAGACCAAGAGGAACTGTACTCCTTTAGCGACTCCCGCGTAAGCTCCTGGGGCTAGGTTCTTCCAGAGGGAATGGGTGTAATAGGCCAGAACGATGAACTCGATAAAGCTGGCAGCGACTTGAAAAGTCAGGCTCTGTTTTTGCAGTGAGGCATTGAGTTCGAGAACATCCCTGATCCTGCTTTGAAGCGAGGCGCTTTCTCGGCTCATGAGGATTTCGATCCTGCCTCTGACCACTTCGATGGCTGCCTGGTGATTCTGAACCGAGGACTGAACCTCGCGGAGGGACCGGTCGAGAAGTTTCCAAGGCCCTTGGTAGAAGTCGATTAAGTTTTGCACAACAGGGCTTTCAGGAGTAATGTTCATTCTGGTTTTCAGGTGTTGCTTCAAGTTTTCCATAACTCCTTGAAGATTACTTTTTCCCTCGCTTAAGAAGCTTTGGCTGGCTACGAGTTTTCCGTAAGAGGCAGAAAGTTCATGGATTTCTCCTTCGAGTTCCTGGATCGCGGGTTCACCCCTGTGTTGGGTACCGAACTGGGTATGGAGGATACCCGACAATTTCCGCCCCGATTCCTTGACTTCTTCTAGTACGGTGCGCGCTGAGTCGTGGTAGACGCTTGTTAGGAGCCGGATTTTGGCCAGGTAGGCTTCCACGGTCGGTAGGTCGTTTTCGAAGAGCTGGTAAGCCGGTTCGGAGGCATTGGGGTTTATCTGGGCTCGGTACACGATGTCGTACTCGAAACCAGCCTTAAAAAAACGAATCAATTCCACGTTACGGGCCGCAAACCGGATTTCCCGCCACTTTGTGCCGCTTGTTTCAAAGGCGTCAGCTTCCTTGCCGGCAGGCGTGAGTAAGACCAAGACTTTTCCTAACAAGCTGTCATCACCGAGCCCCGCTTTTTCCTCGTGCTCTTTTAGCCAATTACGTGCTTCGTCGTTAGAGCCAAAACTCCGGCCTACTTTGAGTACCAGGATTTGTAGGTCGTCGACCGAGAGAAATCGGTAGCGATTAATCGTGGTATCGAGTTCCATCTCGGTTCCCGAGGCCTTACCGGAGGGTTCGGGAAAAGGGCGTGCTGATAGAGTCTTCACCAGTGACAGAAGCTTGTCTTCATCATCTGGTAAAAAAAAGTAGTAATTATAAAAGGTGTTTATCCTCTGCACTGCATCAGTCCCCCTTAGCTACGACTGGTTTGGGCTATTTTACCGTTAATACTGAGTTGATAGTACCGCAAGCAGGTTCCTGGCTCAACCCAATTATTCGCCCAACACTTTTATTATCAATCGCTTCCGGCGCTGGCCGTCGAACTCGGCATAAAATATCTCCTGCCAAGGGCCAAGGTCAAGTTTCCCATCGGTAACAGGGACAATCACTTGGTGGTGAAAAAGAATGCTTTTGAGGTGGGCATCTCCGTTGGTTTCCCCCGTGCGGTGATGCCGGTAGTCCGACCGAAAAGGGGCCAGGCCCTCCGCCCACTCCATCAGGTCCATTTTGATTCCCGGTTCTTCATCGTTCACGAAAACACCGGCCGTGATATGCATGGCCGAAATCAACGCCATCCCTTCCCGTATGCCGCATTCCTTCACAGCATCGGCAACCAGGCCTGTAATGTTGATAAACTCCCTCTTGTTTTTCGTGTTAAACCAGTGATATACGGTGTGCGATTTCAAGCGTTTAACCCCCTATCTTTTTTGTTTGTTATCTCTGGCATGTTTTTGACTGGCAACCTGCCTGGTTATGGAGTTCCTCTTAATCTTTCGCCTGCTTCTAATTATACCCTTGTTGTCGCATTGAAGTATGACACATCAATGGTAAGACTTGCGAGTCTGTAAGGATGTTATTCTTCATAGAATCAAGTAAACCGGGAAAGGGGACGGGATGTGAACCGGTGTCTGTTCTATATACTCGCGTCTAACGTATGCGTCGCTTGTTTGATATTCTGCGTTTTGGCAATATTCTTCACATATAAGCCGGATATAGACGTGAGAAAAGAGGTAAGGCTGGTGAAAGAGGATTACAGCGAATCATACCTAATGGAAACGAAGGAAAGAGTACGCTTGTCGAAGGCTTTGGACCGCTCTTTCCGTATGCCACTCAATCCCTTCCAATTGTCTCCGGAATACGTACTGATACACTTTTCTCAAGACGGGAGAAAACACCGCTTGTTTATCCATCGCACTGCCCGCATAGGTTGGGACGAGAAAGGAAGGGCTTTTAGCCTTAGTGGTTCTCTTTGCAGGTTGCTCGACAACGGTATAATTAACCTGGAAAACATTATCAGTGAACGATACGGGGAGCTGGTTCCCTGGGCAAAGGCAGAAAAGATTTTCCGTATATACGACAAAGCGATGATAACTGATGTGGAAACGAGAAAGAGTTTTTGGGTGCAAAGGCGGGCAGGAACCAATCACGCCGACGTACAGCCTTTGACAGCACGCGACTCGCATATTATGAAATCAATTTATAAAGGAAAATGGAGCTGGGAAAGGAGGGCTATAATCGTTGTAGTCAGGGGCAGGAGGATGGCGGCTTCCATGAACGGGATGCCTCACGGCGCAGGTGCCATAAAAGACAATGATTTTCCCGGGCATTTTTGTATTCACTTTTTTGGCAGCAAGACCCATGCCGGCAACCGCGTCGATCCCAAACACCAAGCCATGGTTTTGAAGGCCGCGGGTCGGACCAAGCCTTAGTCCGAATCGAGCCGAAAACTAAAGGGAGCTGGAAGGAAATGTGGGAAATGGTGGAGAAGGATAATCTGAAAACAGTAATTGACGCTGGAAAGGAAAAGGTTTACGGTTATAGGGCATATCATGGATGAGGCAGGTTGTACTCGGGGATGAAAGAAGAGGAGCTGGCATACTTTCTTGCGATACACGCGGTTACTTTCGCGGGAGCGCGAAAGATGCAAGAATTAAAGGACTACTTCGGCGGGTTTCGCGAGGTGTGGGAAGCTGAAGCGGGGGAACTGAAGGCTTTTCGGTTTTTGCCCGGGAAGCTGGATGCTCTGCTGGCTGCCCGAAAAAACCTGGATCCCCTAGCCTACCGTGAAGTTTTGTACAGCAAGGGATATAGTATTAGGACAATTTTTGACAAGACCTATCCCGAGGCCCTCAGGAGTCTGTATGACCCTCCAGCAGTTTTGTACGGCTGGGGGAAGGTTGAAACCCTCGATCAGCAGGCCATTGCAGTCGTAGGGGCAAGGAAACCATCTCCTTACGGGCGGCAAATTGCACGTTCGATGGCTACGGATCTGGCCCGAGCCGGCTTTTGGATAGTCAGCGGCATGGCCCGCGGAATCGATACCGAGGCTCATTTGGGAGCGCTTGAGGCCGGAGGACGCACGGTAGCAGTCTTGGGCAGCGGCATTGACGTGGTGTACCCGCGAGAAAACAAGGGTTTGTACTCCCGCATTGCGGAGACCGGAGTAGTTGTCAGCGAGTTTCCTCCTGGAACACCTCCTGAGCCCAAGAATTTTCCTATTCGTAATCGGATAATTTCAGGATTATCGAAAGGCGTGCTGGTAGTGGAGGCTCGAGTCAAAAGCGGAGCCCTTATCACAGCAGATTGGGCCTTAGATCAAGGGCGGGATGTGTTTGCAGTGCCGGGGCCCATAACCAGCCGGTTGAGCCAGGGCACGAACAACCTTATCAAGCAAGGAGCCAAACTTGTCACAACTGTCGAGGACATTTTGGAGGAGTACCAGCTGGTGTTAAAAGATACTGAAACAGGCGCTTTACCACTTGGTGACCTGGATAGGAGTTCGGAGTTCGATATGGTACTTGATCTACTGGGGACCGAACCGGTACACTTGGATCAGTTGGTCAGGCTTAGCGGGCTTACCCCGGGGCAGTTATCTGGTATGCTGCTTGAACTTCAGATTCGTGGAATAATCGAGGTTTTACCCGGTAACTATTTTATAAGGCTGAGAGGATCGTGAAGATGGTGCCAACGGCCAGTGCAAATAAAGGCAGACCTTTATGACTCTTATCCTAGTCACCACTAGAGAATGAAAATGCGACTGTGGAGGAGTGTTAGCCGGGCGAAGCGACGTATGACGAGCCGTTGCAACACACGGCGAAACTGAGGGCTGCGAAGCGGAGCGAGAAACAGGAGGTTTCGAGCAGCGAGGGACTGAGTTCCGGCACTCAGGATGAGTCTGGCTTGGGAGACCTTTTCGTAAGCAGCGATTTCCCGGAGCATGCCATTCCCTGAGTGCCGGACGAATCCCGAGCGGTCCGCCTAGTGCCGCCCAAGAAACCGAGCAAACATGAGCTTAATAAGTCAAACCTTCCTTGGTTTCTTGGATAAGCGGCACGCTGTAATAGATTTTAGCCGGCAGCCTAGCCTGCGCAAGCAGGCGGCTGCCGAAGAGAGCCGATGTGTTGCAGGCGAGGAGTCTTGGAGCGAGCTGGCTAACACTCCTCCCGCCAATCGATTTCCGGGGAAGATTATTGGATGAGGTGATTATTCTTGGGAGATAGAGTGCTGGTAATAGTGGAGTCAGCTGCCAAAGCCAAGACCATAAGCAAGTTTCTAGGACGGAACTACAAGGTGCTTGCTTCCGTGGGGCATGTTAGGGATTTGCCCAAGAGTAAGCTGGGAGTGGATGTTGAACACGGGTTCACTCCTCAGTACGTGACTATTCGGGGAAAAGGGGAAATACTCAAACACATCAGAGAGGAGTCAGAGAAATCGTCTCGGGTGCTACTGGCTACTGACCCTGACCGGGAAGGAGAGGCTATTGCCTGGCACTTGAGTCAAGCCATGAATCTCAAGGATAAGAACCCTTGCCGGATAGAGTTTAATGAAATCACCAAAGATGCGGTTACCCGGGCGGTCAAGAAACCGAGGCCGATTGATATGAACAGGGTTAATGCCCAGCAGGCCCGAAGAGTGCTGGACCGTCTGGTCGGTTACAGCTTGAGTCCTTTGCTTTGGAATAAGATCAAGAAGGGCTTGAGTGCAGGAAGGGTGCAATCAGTGGCTTTGAGGCTCATCTGCGAAAGGGAACGCGAGATAGAATCCTTCGTTCCTGAAGAATATTGGACCATAGAGGGAGAATTCGCTGCAGGAAATAAGGCTTTGGTTGCCCGCTTGGTCGCGCGGGGGAGAGAGAAGCTAGAGATCGGCAGCCGCGAGGCTGTCGACGCGATTTTGGCAGAATTAGAAACTGCTCGATTTACCGTGAGCAAGGTAGAAAAGAAAACCAAGAAAAAGAACCCGGTGCCTCCTTTTATTACTAGTACCCTGCAGCAGGAAGCCTACAAAAAGCTCGGTTTTACTGCTAGCAGGACCATGAGAGTGGCGCAGGAACTGTACGAAGGGCTATCACTTGGGGAAGGAGGCACGGTTGGTTTAGTGACTTACATTCGTACCGATTCCAGCCGGGTTGCCGAAGAAGCGCAAAAAGAGGCATTAGACTTCGTGGAACAAACTTTTGGGAAAGAGTACCGGCCGGAGAAACCAAACGTGTATAAATCAAAGAAAACGGCTCAGGACGCTCACGAAGCCATAAGACCTACTTCGGTTTGGCGCCAACCGGAAAGGGTCAAGACCTTCTTGACCAGGGATCAGTACCGGTTGTATAAACTCATCTGGGAACGGTTTTTGGCTAGTCAGATGGCCCCAGCTGTTTACGATACCGTGACTGTGGAAATAACCGGCGGGGGATACGTTTTTCGTGCCTCTGCTTCGAATCTCAAGTTTCCGGGTTATCTGGCCGTGTATCAAGAGAGCGAGAACGAGGAAGAGGATGAGAAAAGAGCGATACCTGAGGTTCAAGAAGGGCAGGAGCTTGTAGCCCGGGGCTTTAAGCCCGAACAGCACTTTACTCAACCTCCGCCCCGTTACACCGAGGCCAGTCTGGTCAAGATGCTGGAAGAAAAGAATATCGGGCGGCCGAGTACGTACGCACCGATTGTTGATACTATCCTGCGCCGGGGATATGTAGAACGAAAAAACAAGCAGTTTGTGCCCACAGAGCTAGGGTTTATCGTAGTGGATCTTTTGAAGGATTATTTCCCCGAGATCATGGATGTAGAGTTTACCGCCAGCATGGAGGAAAACCTGGACCGGATAGAGGAAGGAGAACTGAACTGGCAAGAGACGGTAGAAGAGTTTTATGTTCCGTTTTCTGATAAACTGCGGAAGGCAAGTAGTGAGATTGAAAAAGTAGAGCTAAAACCAGAAGAAGCCGGAAAAGACTGTCCGGTTTGCGGGAAACCCATGGTTATCCGTAACGGGCGCTATGGCCGGTTTCTTGCGTGTTCCGGGTTTCCAAAATGTCGTTACACGGAATCGGTAAACGAAGAAACAGGGATTACCTGTCCGCAATGCGGGAGAAAAGTAATAGCTCTAAGAACCAAGAAGGGTCGACGTTTTTACGGGTGTGAAGGATACCCACAATGCGATTTTCGATCCTGGAACTTGCCTACGGAAAAGAAATGTCCTCAGTGTGGCGGGCCGATGGTTAGGAAAAGAGGCCGGGGCCAAGAGTACCTGGCTTGTACCAGCAAGGAATGCCGTTATGAAGAAAAGGAAGCGAGGATGTGAGGATTGACAAGAACCGAGGAGGTAATGGTGGTTGGTGGTGGCCTAGCTGGGTGCGAGGCCGCTTATCGGATCGCCGAGAGCGGGATCAGGGTCAGGTTATGTGAGATGCGTCCTGTTCGAATGACTCCCGCTCACCAGACGGGTTACCTGGCTGAATTGGTTTGCAGTAATTCCCTAAAGTCTGAGGACCCGGCAACTGCCCAAGGCTTACTGAAGGCTGAGATGAGACTGTTGGGGTCTTTGCTGCTGGATTGTGCTGAGGACTGTCGTGTTCCTGCGGGGTCGGCTTTGGCCGTAGAACGAGAGCTTTTTGCTGCTAAGGTAACCGGGATCATCCGTTCCCATCCTCTTATTCGGGTAGAAGAAAGAGAGATTACCTGCATTCCCGAGGAGGGTATTACTATTATTGCAACCGGACCGTTAACCTCTGACCGGTTAGCGGCATGGATAAGGGATGTTACCGGAGAGGACAACCTTTATTTTTACGATGCGGTAGCACCGGTGGTGACTGCCGATAGCTTGGATTTTTCAAAGATATTCCGAGGGTCGCGGTACGGAAAGGGTGGGGATGACTACCTAAACTGTCCCCTAACGGAAGAAGAGTACCGAAGGTTTTACCGTGCCCTGGTCGAAGCAGATGTCCATGAAGGCCATCCGGTGGATAAAGGGCTCTTTTTTGAAGGATGCATGCCGATAGAGGTCATTGCTCGCCGGGGGGAAGCGGCTTTATGCTTCGGCCCGATGCGGCCGGTGGGGCTTGAGTCGGGTGATGGTAAACGGGTGCACGCGGTTGTACAACTTCGACAGGAAAACCGAGAAGGAACTCTTTACAGTTTGGTTGGCTTTCAGACCAGGCTGAGGTTTAAAGAGCAGGAAAGGGTGTTCAGGTTGATTCCAGGACTGGAGAAAGCGGAGTTCGTGCGCTATGGGGTTATGCATCGCAACACCTACATCAACAGTCCCCGGTTACTCGAGCCAACCCTTGCATTCACACCAAAAGATGGCGTGTTCTTTGCCGGGCAGATTACCGGGTGCGAGGGTTATATGGAGTCCGCCGCTACCGGGATTTTGGCAGGGCTGAACGCGGTGCGTCTCGCGGCAGGCAAGCCCTTACTGGTTTTACCGAGGACTACCATGATAGGCGCTTTGTGCCATCACATCACCTCCGCCTCTGGTGACAGGTTCCAGCCAATGAACGCTAATTTCGGTCTACTGCCTCCCTTAGAGGAGAAGGTTAAAGGGCGAAGGGAAAGGTATTTGGCGTATAGCAAAAGATCGCTTCGTAGTCTTCAAGAATTTGTTGATAAAGCGGAGTTAGGCTGAACCAGAGCTCGATATGAAAGGGACTGAGTGGGCTTAGTGTTATTGTCGCACGTAAAGAGGTTCCTCGAACACCTCGAGATTGAAAAAGGAGCATCTCCCTTGACTCTGGCGGGCTACAGATCGGATCTCGAGCGTTTTGTGGCTCACTTCGCGGATAAAAGGGGTATCGGGCCGGAAGAAATCGGGTTTGAGGTTCTTGATCCCCGAACGGTCAGGGAGTATCTGGCTCATTTACAAGAATGCGGGCTAAAAAGGTCAACCATGGCCCGCAAGGTGGCGGCTTTAAGGTCGTTTGGCAAGTATCTGTGCAGCTCCCAGATCATCGAGGTTAACCCGGTTGCCACCGTATCCACGCCCAGAAGGGAGAAGAGACTGCCGCGTTTTCTCTACTCGCAAGAAGTGGAAGCTTTGCTGGCAGCACCTGATGGGGGTGATGTTTTGGGATTGCGAGACCAGGCCATACTGGAACTTCTATACGCTACTGGGATCCGGGTAGGAGAGTTGGTGGGCCTGGATTTACCTGATTTCGACGCAGAAGAAAGGTTTATCAGGGTAATGGGCAAAGGGAGCAAAGAGCGGATAGTACCCGTGGGAGCAAGGGCGGTTGAGGCCATGAACAGGTACTTGAACAGCAGCCGCCGGGTGTTGGCGGCTAGAAAACAGGGAACTGAAAACGCGATTTTTTTGAACCGGCACGGTACAAGGTTGTCGGCAAGGGGGGTAAGAAACATCGTGAACCGGTATGTAGAAGAAATTGCCTTGCGGCTAAAGATCAGCCCGCATACCCTGCGTCACACCTTTGCTACTCATTTGTTAAACGGTGGGGCGGACCTTCGCTCTGTGCAGGAGCTCTTAGGCCATGCCAGATTGTCTACAACTCAGGTCTATACTCATGTTACCGCTGAGCGGTTAAAGAACATTTACGACGACAAATTTCCCCGGAGGTGATGGGCATGTTTCGGGCAACTACGATTGTAGCAGTCAAGAAAGACGGTGAGGTTACCATAGCGGGCGATGGGCAGGTTACATACGGACAGACCTTCGTGCTAAAGGCCCAGGCCAAAAAAATACGAACATTATACAACGGTAAGGTGTTGGCAGGGTTTGCCGGATCCGTAGCCGATGCCATCACTCTTTTCGAAAGGTTTGAGGACTGTTTACGCGAGAGTAACGGGAACCTCACCCGGGCAGCGGTGGAGGTAGCGAAGCAGTGGAGGACAGACCGGGTGTTAAGGAGGTTGGAGGCTCTTTTGATAGTGGCCGATAAGGAAAAGATGTTTCTGATTTCCGGAAGTGGCGAGGTCATCGAACCCGACGATCAGGTAGTGGCTATAGGGTCAGGAGGACCGTATGCCTTGGCTGCAGCCCGAGCCCTACTTAGGCATACGCAACTCTCCAGCCGCGAGATCGCGGAAGAAGCTCTGAGGATCGCGGCGGAGATATGTGTCTTTACCAACGGCAACATTTCGGTCGAACAACTGAAGTGAGAGGAGTGGGTGTATGGAAAACCTTACCCCCCGGGCGATTGTGGAAGAATTGGACCGTTACATCGTGGGCCAAGAAGCGGCTAAAAAGGCGGTAGCGATTGCCCTGAGGAACCGCTACCGTAGGAAGAAGTTGCCGGCGGAGATAGGAGAAGAGATATACCCTAAAAACATTATTATGATCGGGCCAACTGGCGTTGGAAAGACCGAGATTGCCCGCAGGCTGGCCAAATTGGTAAACGCTCCCTTTATTAAGGTGGAAGCTACTAAGTTTACCGAGGTAGGCTACGTAGGACGAGACGTTGATTCTATGATAAGGGATCTAGTAGAAACCTCTGTGCAGATGATAAAGAAAGAAAAGATGGCCGAGGTGGAAAACAAGGCTCGCAAGCTGGCTGAAGAACGAATAGTAGATTACATGCTGCCCTTACCCAAAAAGAGAGGATCCCAGGTGGTTAACCCGCTGGAGTTCTTGTTAGGCAGGACATCCTCGGAAACTGACAACCAAGACTCGGACATAGGACCCGGCTACGAGGACATAAGGCGACGGCGAGAAATACTATCCACCAAGATTGCCCGCATGGAGCTGGAAGACGAGCTGATCGAGATCGAGGTCGAGGAAAAACCCGTATCGTTTTTCGAGGTTTTTTCGGGAGCTGGCGTCGAGGAGATGGGAATCAACCTTCAAGACATGCTGGGCAGCCTGGCGCCCAAGTCGAAGAAAAAGAGAAAGGTGACGGTAGCGGAAGCGAGGAGGATACTTACCAACGAAGAGTCTCAAAAGCTGATTGACATGGATGAGGTGCAACGGGAAGCTGTCTACCGTGCCGAAAACTCCGGTATAATCTTTCTGGACGAAATCGACAAAATTGCTGGCCGCGAAACCGGCCACGGACCAGACGTGTCTAGAGGTGGAGTGCAAAGAGACATATTGCCCATTGTCGAGGGTTCAACCGTGATGACCAAGTACGGCCCTGTCAAGACCGATCACATTCTTTTTATTGCCGCAGGTGCTTTTCATATAACCAAGCCATCAGATTTAATACCTGAACTGCAAGGAAGGTTTCCCATCAGGGTAGAACTGACCAGCCTGACCGTTGAAGACTTCCGACGGATCCTCACCGAACCCGATAATTCCCTTATCAAGCAGTACGTAGCCTTGTTATCGACCGAGGGGGTAGATATTTCTTTTACTCCTGAAGCAATAGACTATATCGCGCAGGTTTCTTATGAGGTGAACGCCAGTACCGAGAACATAGGGGCAAGGAGGTTACACACCATCTTAGAGAAAGTGCTGGAGGATCTTCTGTTTGAGGCAAGTGAAATGGCAGGTCAAACGGTGGTTATTGATAAAGCTTATGTAGAGGCCCGGCTCGGTCCTATTATAAAGGACGAGGACCTGAGTCGATATATACTATAAGAGCGAGTAATTTGGGAGAGGAGGTAGGAGGTTGGCGGGGGTTAGTCTTTGGAAAAGGTGTCTCGGTTTGAGCGAGGTGACAGAGCAGCAAGACGAAGCACCGGTGGATTTTGGCCAGATGGCGGCTTTGATTGCGCAAAATATTGACTGTAACGTTTATATAGTGGGACGAAGAGGGCGAATCTTGGGGTGGTCCGTTGAGGAGGACAACGGCGATTTCCCTGAAATTGAAAAGTTGTTGGATTATGTCGAACGCTTCCCCGAGAGCTTTAACCGGGATTTTCTCAACCTGTCACAACCTTTGATCAACCGGCGGTTGGGGAGAAAATGTGTTTTTCGGATGAGAAGAACAGCTTGTGACTGCAAAGGAAAGGTATTCACTATAATTCCAGTTCAGGGCGGCCGGAGCAGGCTCGCTACCCTGGTCCTTTACCGCCGTGAACCAGAATTTTCCGAGGAAGAGCTGGTTCTGGGAAAAGTGGCAGCTCTCGTTATAGCCAATGAAATCATGTACCTGAAGTCCGAGAGACAAGAAACCGTTAGCCAGAGAAAGGCTTCGCTCGGAGCGGCATTAGCGGCTATTTCACAGTCAGAAAGAGAGGCACTTTATCACCTTTTGTCTGAGCTTAAAGGTAAGGAAGGGGTCTTGGTGGCTAGCCACGTGGCCGACCGGGTAGGGTTGACCCGGTCAGTAGTGGCCAGCGCTCTTCGCAAGTTTGAGAGCGCCGGCATCATAGAGTCTCGATCGCTGGGCATGAAAGGTACTTACATAAGACTTCTGGTAGACAATATATTGGACGAGCTTCGCGGTTAACAAAAGGAAATGTGACTAATCCGGGCAGGATTAGTTTTTTTTTTCAGAAATTTTTATAAGCGCTGCCGATGCCGGAAGGAATAATTACGGTAATTATAGAATTTTGTAGGAAGATCGGGCAAACATGGGAGGGATGGCGATGCTCGATAAGGTCATCGGTAACCAAAGGATAAACGTTTTAGAAAAAGCTTTGGACGGTGCGATGTTGCGGCAAAAGGTCATAGCCAACAATTTGGCCAACGTCGATACCCCAGGGTACAAAGCTATGGAAGTTACTTTTGAAGAACAGCTCAAGAATTCAATGAAAGAAGCGGGGAGCGAGTACAACTTGAAAACAACCCATCCCCGGCACCTCCAAATACCGAACATCTCGAGTTTCCAGGTGGGGATTAATGTTGCCGAAGGGTACACTTTCCGCAATGACGGGAATAGTGTAGATATCGACCGAGAAATGGCGCGACTTTCTAAAAATGTCGTTTATTACAATGCAGTGTCTACCAGTATGAGCGAAGAGTTTAAGCTGCTGCGGATGGCTATCACCGAAGGGAGGGGTTAGCTTGAGGTTTTTGAACGCCTTCGACATCAGTGCCAGCGGGATGACAGCTCAGCGTCTGAGGATGGATGTTATCTCCAATAACCTGGCTAACGTTAATACTACTCGGACCCCGCAGGGGGGCCCCTACCGCCGACAGATGGTTATTTTCGAAGCTCGTACTCCTAGCAAAGGGAACTTCAAGGATTTATTGAGTGCTTATATGGAAGGCGAGGGGGGGGTTCGGGTAAAAGCCATACGAGAGGACACCTCGCCTTTCAAAAGAGTGTATGATCCTGGGAACCCGGACGCTGATCAGGATGGATACGTAAACATGCCCAATGTCAACGTGGTTTCAGAGATGGTAGACATGATTTCAGCTACCCGGGCTTATGAGGCCAATGTAAGCGCAGTAGAAGCTACGAAAAGTATGGCGATGAAAGCCTTGGAAATCGGTAGATAAAGGGGTAAAAGTAAATGAAGATAGATACCGTTACTCTTAATACCCTTAAACCGCTTCAGCCGCCGAGTTGGGCCAAAAGCGGGCAAGACTCAGCTTCGGCAGCCGACAATAGCAAAAGCTTTAGCAGTTATCTGAAAGCTGCGCTGAACGAGGTTAACCAGTTGCAGGAAGAGGCCGGCCAGTCAGCCCTTAACCTGGCTACGGGAGGGGAAGCCGACGTTCACCAAACGATGATAGCATACGAAAAGGCGGCTTTGGCGCTTCAGTTGACCATTGAGGTCAGGAACAAACTCATCGAAGCCTACCAAGAAATCATGAGAATGCAGATGTAGACTCAACAGGCTGGATGACGGAGAATTGGTATGAACAGTTTTTGGGAGCGAGTACAACACTGGTTACAGCTGGCCAAGAACAGGTGGAGTCTGTTGACTCTTAACCAGAAGGTTCTCATCAGCGGGGCTGTGCTTCTTACTTTGGTATCGCTAGGAATGCTTTTGTCCAGCCAAACGGCCAAGAACTACGAACCATTGTATTCCGGCCTGTCGGTGGAAGATGCTGCTGCCATAACCAAAAAGCTCGATGAGCTGAAAATAAGTTACCGCTTGAGCGACGAAGGTAGCACCATTCTAGTTCCTTCTGAGCAGAAGTACCAGGTGAGGTTACAGCTGGCAGGGGAAGGGCTACCAAAGGGAACAGCCGGTTTTGAGCTGTTTCAGAGTACCAGTTTTGGTGAGACCGAGACTGACAAAAGGGTGAAGTATCTGACAGCCCTGCAGGGAGAACTGGTCAGGACCATCGAAAGCTTAGACAAGATAGAATCCGCTCGGGTGCACCTGGTGTTGCCCGAGCCGCGGCTTTATGTCGATCAAGAGGCGCCGGCCACCGCTTCGGTGGTGCTGAAGGTGAAGATTGGCGAGGAATTGACCAACAGGGAAATATCAGGGATTGTCCATCTCGTGGCCAACAGTGTAGAGAAACTGAAACCCGAAAACGTGGTGGTGGTCGACCAGTACGGTAATCTACTTTCCGCTGATATTCCCTCCGCTGATTCTATGGCCTCGGCCGAGTTGTCGGTCCAGCAGATGGCAGTTAAGAGGCAGCTGGAAAGGGAAAAACAGCAAGCGGTTCAGAGCATGCTGGATGCAACCCTGGGGCCGGGCAAATCAGTAGTGAGGGTTAACGCAGAGCTTAATTTCGATGAAGTCGAACAGTACAGCCAGGATTTTGACCCTGAACAAAGGGTCGTGGTGAGCAAGCATACGGTGGAAGAGTCCAACACCAGCAGTAACACGGGGGCTGCTGCATCTCCTGGAGTCGATACCAATGTTCCGACGTATCAAGGGACAGAAGGGCAAGGGACTTCTAGTTCTACCTCGGAAAAGACCGAGCAGACCGTCAATTATGAAGGAGATAAGGTGGAGACCAAAACCAAGGTTGCTCCGGGAGCAATCAAAAGGATGACGGTAGCTGTGCTGGTCGACGAAGGGTTTGAGTCAAAGCGAGAAGAAATAGTTGAGGCCGTCAAAAATGCTGTCGGGGCCGACGAGAAAAGAAATGACAGCGTGTATGTTAGCTTTATGAAATTTCAAACCCCAACTGAGGAGACTGCTCCTCCGGCAAGTACTTGGCAAAAGTATATGTTACCAGCAGGTTTGGGGGCCACGTTGGTGATAGCCGTTTTGCTGTTCTGGCTGGCTAGACGCAGGAAAGCACAAGAACAAGAAGGGTTTGAGGCTTTGGTAGACGAGGAGATACCTATTGAATCTTTGGTCGAACGGGAACTGACTCCGGAAGAAAGAGAAAAGCTCAAGATCCGCGAGGAGATCGATAAGCTTATAGATGAAAATCCCGCAGATGTGGCTCAGATAATAAGAACCTGGCTATTGGAAGAGAAGAGGTGAGGGAATGGTCAGGAAGGGTTTGAGCGGCAAGCAGAAGGCTGCTAATTTTCTTATTTTCCTGGGCCCGGAAAAGTCAGCCAAGATTTTCAAACACCTGAACGAGAGCGAAATTGAGGAACTTACTCTGGAGATAGCCAACGTTCGCAAGATTACCGGGGATCGCGTGGACGACGTTTTCCGCGAGTTCTACGAAATGGCTTTGGCTAACCAGTACATCGCCCAGGGGGGCATCGAGTACGCGAAAGAACTTCTAGAGAAAGCCTTAGGGCCCCAGAAAGCCGTAGAAATACTGTCCAGGATATCGGCATCGCTTCAAGTACGACCTTTTGACTTTGCCCGTAAGACAGAACCTGCGCAGTTATTGAACTTTATCCAGGCCGAACACCCGCAGACCATCGCTTTGGTGTTGGCGTATTTGGAACCCGAGAAAGCTTCGATTATTCTTTCCGCGTTACCGCCTGATAAACAATCGGATGTAGCGAGAAGGATAGCGTTGATGGATACGACTTCACCGGATGCGATTAAGGAAGTGGAGAGGGTGCTGGAGCGCAAGTTGTCTTCGGTGATCCCTCATGAAGTTACCAGTGCCGGCGGGGTTAAGTCTCTGGTCGAGATTTTGAACCGGGTGGACCGGGCTACAGAGAAGACCATACTGGAAGCTTTGGAAGTTCAGGATCCGGAATTAGCAGAAGAGGTTAAGAGGCTGATGTTTGTCTTCGAGGACATCGTCACCATGGATGACCGTTCGGTTCAAAGAGTGCTGCGTGAAGTGGAGTCTCATGATCTGGCATTGGCGCTTAAAGGGGCGAGTGATGAGGTCGCGACCAAGATATTTAACAACATGTCGAAGCGTGCTGGCGAGATGTTGCGTGAGGATATACAGTTCATGGGACCGGTACGTTTGCGCGACGTAGAAGAGGCGCAGCAACGCATAGTCAACATCATCCGCAAGCTGGAAGATGCTGGAGAGATTGTTATTGCCCGCGGTGGGGGTGACGAGATCATTGTCTAAGATCATCAAGTCAAAATACTTGGTAATTAAGGAGCCTCGGATGTTGAGCAATTTCGAACCGGAGTCAGGGAAGGGGCTAGCCGAAATAAGAAATAATGAGACCCTGGTTGAACCTGATAAGCGGGAACTTGAAGTGGAGGAGCTTCGCACAGAAGTGGCTGAGGTCATTAGAGAAGCAGAGGATATGGTAAAAGAGATCCTGGAAAATGCCCGGGCCGAAGCGCAGCAGGTAATAGCCTCAGCAGAGGAAGAAGCTGACAGGATAAAGAACCTAGCACGGCAGGAGGCAGAATTGATCAAAAAACACTCCTGGGAAGAGGGTTATCGCGAGGGACAGGAAAAGGCTTTCCAAGAGATAGAAGACTTAAGAAGCAAGACCTTGTTAGAGTGTCATCAGATGGTAGAAGAAGCAAGGAAGACCAAGGAATCTATCATCCGTTCTGCAGAAGAAGACATAGTGAACTTGGCTTTAGCCATAGCCCGTAAGATCATAGATAAGGAAGTAAGAGAAAATTCCGATATAATTATTAACCTAATACGCAGTACCCTGGCGATGGTTGGAAACGCGGGAAACTCAAAGATCCTGGTAAATTCCCATGATTTTGAGACTGTCGCGGAGAACAGATTTAGCCTCGCCAGCCCTGGCCAGGCTATCGAGCATTTGGAAGTTCAGCTTGATAACCGGATTACTCCGGGTGGTTTTATCATTGAAAGCGATGTAGGGATAGTGGATGCTCAGCTGGAAACCCGTATAAGTAAGGTGGCTGAAGCCTTGATGGGGGAAGCAGGAAACAGTGGGGAAAGTAACCACACTTGACTTGGACAAGTACCTAAAGGTTCTGGATAAGGTAAACCCCTTGGTTTTCAAGGGCAGGATATCTCAAGTAGTGGGGCTAACCATCGAATCCGATGGGCCCAGGGCCAGGATGGGAGAATTGTGTCTTGTTCGGAGCCCGGGCAGGAGTGACAAGCCCTTACGGTGCGAGGTAGTGGGATTCAAAGGTAATAAGACCTTGCTGATGCCCCTAGGAGAGTTAGATGGTATTGGACCTGGCAGCGAGATTGTGGCTACCGGGCAAACCTTCAAGGTCAGGGTTGGGCGCAGCCTGGTGGGGCGGGTTTTGAACGGGCTGGGAGAGCCTATAGACGGGGGAGGGCCAGTGGAGACAGAGACCACGTACCCCGTAATGAATCATCCGCCCGATCCTCTGAAAAGACGTCGGATAACTGAGGTGCTGCCAGTGGGGGTAAGGGCTATAGACGCCCTGGTTACTGTTGGCAAAGGGCAAAGAATGGGTATACTGGCCGGGAGTGGGGTAGGGAAAAGCACCTTGTTGGGTATGATAGCCCGTAACACCGAGGCAGACGTTAGCGTTATTGCTCTGATAGGTGAGCGGGGCCGGGAAGTCAGAGACTTTTTGGAAAGAGACCTGGGAGAAGAGGGGTTGAAGCGGTCGGTGGTAGTAGTAGCGACTTCGGACCAGCCTGCCCTGATCAGGTTAAGAGGGGCTTTTGTAGCCACTTCAATCGCCGAATTCTTCCGTGACCAGGGGTTGGACGTGTTGCTCCTAATGGATTCCCTGACCAGGTTTGCGTTAGCCCAAAGAGAAATAGGTTTGGCCATCGGCGAACCTCCTGCTACTCGTGGTTTTACGCCTTCGGTATTCGCGCTATTACCCAAGTTGTTAGAACGGGCGGGGGCTTCAGACAAGGGTACTATTACCGGGCTTTATGCGGTTTTGGTAGAAGGTGACGATATGAACGAGCCCATAACCGACGCTGTGAGAGGCATAGTTGACGGTCATATTGCTTTGACGAGAGAGCTGGCATCGCTCAATCACTTCCCTGCAATAGACGTTCTGGGCAGCATAAGCAGGGTAATGCCCGAAATAGTTTCGAGTTCTCACCTCGAGAGTGCGGGACGCTTCCGCAGCCTGTTGGCGGTTTACCGAGAGGCTAAGGATCTCGTCGATATTGGAGCTTATCGCCGCGGAGCCAACCCGCGCATCGACGAGGCCTTGGAATTGATAGACGGTTGCAACGCGTTTCTTCAGCAGGGGGTTTGGGAAAAAGCCAGTTTTAACGACACCGTATTGGAACTGGAACAGGTTGTAACTGGGCAAAGGCAGGTGCGTTAAATGAAGCGGTTCCGTTATCGTCTCCAGACCAAGCTGAACGTGGTTTCGAGAGAAGAAAGTATGGCCAAGGCGGAACTGGCCCGGCGCCAGCGGGAGTACCTGAAGCAAGTCCGATTATTACGAGCTTGGGAGCAAGAGTTGGAGTCGACGTACGACCGGTTGCGGAGCAAAGACGGTGCCGTAACCACTGTTCATGAGATCATTTCGGTCAAAGAATATGTGCCGGTACTCAGAGATAGGATCCGCTGGCAAAGGACAAAGGTAGAAAAGGCGCAGGAGGAAGTGAACCGGGCTCGAGAACGGTTGTACGAGATCATGAAAGAAAGAAAGGCTCTAGAAAAACTTAAAGACAGACGATGGAAAGAGTATTTGGTGGAGTTTCGCAAGCAAGAGCAGTTGGTTTTGGATGAGGTAGCGATGACCAGGTTTTGGCGGGGGCGGACAGAGGGAAGCAAAAAGTAAGAATTAAGAATGCAGAATTAAGAATTCAGAATGAAAAATGAAGAATGAAGAAGTGAGAAGTGAGAATTAAGAATTGAGAATTGAGAATTGAGAAGTAGCGGTGGTTTGGGGCTTGGATGAGGGGAAGGGTACAGCGCGACCCGTTTCCCGGTTTTAGTTGGGTAGGGGTGAAGCAACGGGTGAGCATATCAAGAAAAGTTTTACTTTTGGTCATATCCCTTGCCTTACTGGCGGGAGCTTGGTGCTCTCTGATTTACTTAGGAGTGCTGTCAGCTCCTGCTTTTTTCAAAGACATTCCTGTGGTCAATCGTTTGGTTGACACAAGTGATGTGACTACAAGTAAGTCATCGCCAGTAGAGCAGGAAAAACGCCAGTTGCTGGAAAGAATTAAGTCTTTACAGGGGAAGATGACCAAGCTTGAACAACAGGTTCGTGAGAAAGAAACCGAACTGCAGCAGGCTAAGAGTACCCTGGCGAGGGTTAACAAGCAGGTAGAAGAACTGAAGAACGCTAACCTCACGAGCCAAGGGCAGGACGAGGTTTTTAAAGAATTGGCCGGTTATTATTCTTCGATCAAGCCTAAGGATTCGGCCAAGGTTTTCGAACAACTCGATGACGAAACGGTAATAGGCATACTGCAGCACATGGACAGCGAACAAGTGGGGAAGATACTGGCTGCTATGTCTCCAGAACGCGCTGCCCTGATCACCAAGAAAATGCTGGCAGTGGAAACGCCTGGAACGACCTGATATACTCTGTGCCATCTGAAGCCGGCGCAATCTTATCTATTTGCGACTACCGGCTGTCAGATAGATACTTCTGCTAGAAAATGCTCAGGAAGGAGGTGATGGAATTGGAGACAGGGAGCGCATCCGCATTCTTCTTGGCCTCCAAGCAGGCCCGGCTCGTTGCTGAAGGCGAGGTAAGGCCTAACAACCCGGCTCCGGCCACTGCAGAAAATGGCAAGACCGCATTCGCCTTGTTGTTGAAACAAGCCTGTCAGGGCCACCAGGGGAAAGAAGCCTCTGATCCCGAGGGTGGTGCTTTGGGGCAGGAAACAGACAAAGGCCAGAACGCGGGCCTGGCAAGCGACGGCGTGACAGCGAGCCTGGGAGCAGAAGGCGGGGTGACCCCGTTTGTGGTTGAGTTTCTGGGGGATAACGTCACTAACAAGGCCCAAGGAGCAGACGGAAACGCTTTGGTTTTGCTGGCCAGTGGCATGGCGGTTATGCCTGAGATTGCTTCGGCGGGGTTAATCCTTTTCACAGCGCCACAGAACAGCGAGCGAGGCGATCTCTCGGGGCTGCAGGCTCCTGAGGGAGACGTGAGGGGGCCGAGTTCGTACCCGACAGTTGTTGCTTTCGATGGGGCCGGGGTTATCAACGCAGACGGTTTACCTGTTACGCCAGGCAACGGAACAGGGATTTTGCCCGCTGTTGCCGACGAAACCCCTCAGATACTTTTGGTCGAAGGGCCCCAGGTGGTTTCAGTGGACAAGGGGGGCGGGAAAGGGCGGCTTTCTGGCGACACGAATCCGCCAGTGCCGGATGGTGTTACGGTCAGCCCTCAAGCGGATACCAAAGGAACGCCCCAGATACGGGGTTTTCTAGAGTCAGCATCGCAACAACCGGTAAACGTCAAAGACCTGATTCTCGCAGAGACCTGCCGGGCTAAAGGACTGAAAGAGCCTCAACTGATGCAAGAACCGAACACGAATACCGACAATACTATCCCGACCTTACCTTCTGACAGTATGATGCTTGCCGGTAAGCCTACGGATATTCAGGGGCTTTCTAAGGAGATTGGAGCAAAGAATCCGGTGCCGTTCGAAAAGCTGGTAGACCAGGTGGTGCGAAAACTTGACGTTTTACTCACACCGGAACGGTCTGAGGTCGAGATGGTGCTCAAACCAGAAATTCTGGGCAAGCTCACCATCAAACTGAGTTTGGAGAACCACCAAGTGACAGCGCGTTTTATGGCAGAAAACCAGCAAGTCAAGCAGGCATTGGAAGTTAACCTCCCGCAGTTGAAGGCGGCTCTCGAAGCCGGGGGCCTGAAGCTGGACCGGGCAGAAGTCGGCCTTTATTATCAAGGAGGGCAGGATTTCCAGGGACAGTCGGGATTTCACCAGCAAAGAGCTCCGACCGCAAAGTGGGGATACGAGGGGGTAGGTGCTGGTCTGACAGTGGATGAGGTACAAGAAGAACAAATATCTCATTATCCTGGGGTTGAAGGGTCAAGCGTTGGGGTCTTGGATTACGTGGTTTAGGGGGTGAAGCGATGCCAGTTTCTGGAGTGACCAGTAGTGAAAGTTCCACTGCCATAACGAGCGCGGCGAAGTCTCAAATACTGGGCAAAGATGATTTCTTCAAGCTCTTGATTACGGAACTCAAGTACCAGGATCCCCTCGAACCCATGAAAGACAGAGAATTCATAGCCCAGATGGCCAGCTTCAGTTCGCTGGAGCAGATGTACAACATGAACACCAACCTGCAGAGCCTGTCTACAGCCTTGAACAGCTACGTTTCGACGTTGAGTAGCAACTTGTCGTGGCAAGAGGCCCTAGCCTTGCTTGGACAAGAGATCGAATTCGAGACCGCGGCAGGGACGGCTTGCGGGAGGGTCGAGTCTATAGTCTTAAAAGACGGGGTTCCCTATTTGACCGTAAACGGGGAACAGGTAAGTCTTGCCCAGGTAACTTCGGTGCACTGGAGTAGTAATTCAGACGAAGCGACAACAGCACCAGCTAGTACGGGTAGTAGCCAAGACGGTACAGAGGAGGACGAGGCCCAGTGACTTCCAGGATAATGTTTCCTGAAGCCGCAAGTCTTCCGGTAAAATCGCCGGGCAAGGCAACAGCAGCCCAGGAAAACCAGGCTTCATTTGCCGAGATATTAAATCACAAGCTGCAGTCGCCACCGCTGCGGTTTT
The DNA here is from genome assembly GCF_000092405.1 of Syntrophothermus lipocalidus DSM 12680. Classification (NCBI taxonomy): domain Bacteria; kingdom Bacillati; phylum Bacillota; class Clostridia; order Eubacteriales; family Syntrophomonadaceae; genus Syntrophothermus; species Syntrophothermus lipocalidus. The sequence goes on from NC_014220.1 coordinate 994,046, forward strand.
CTAACCATGCCCAGCAGAGACTGAAGTCACGAAACATTCAGCTTACATCAGGTGAGATAGAAAAACTTGAGGCTGCGGTACAGAAAGCCCGGGAGAAAGGGGCACGGGAGTCTCTCATCCTTTTTGACAAATTAGCCCTAGTGGTAAGCGTCAAAAACAATACGGTCATAACCGCCGTCGATGGCGAGAACATGAAGGAGAACGTTTTTACGAATATCGACAGCGCGGTTATAGTTTAGGGCTGGACCTCCAGAGAGGAAGCCCTGCTGGCGCTGAACGACTGAGGCGCTGAAAATACAGCAAAGGAGGTCGAATGCCGATGATGCGGTCCATGTATGCTGGGGTGTCGGGTCTTCGTACCCACCAGCTGCGGATGGATGTGATAGGCAACAACATAGCTAATGTTAATACGGTTGGATACAAGAAAAGCCGGGCCATTTTCAAAGATGCTTTCTACCAGGCTATCCGTGGTGGTTCAGCGCCGACCGGGGCCAGAGGCGGAACCAACCCGCAGGCTATCGGCTTGGGGGTACAACTGTCGAGCGTCGACGTGATAGCGACTCCCGGCAGTGCTCAAACCACGGGCAAGAATACTGACCTCGCCATCGACGGTAACGGGTATTTCATCCTGGAAAGCGGGGGCGAGCGCTATTACACCAGGGCTGGAGCTTTTGATTTCGATGTCCTCGGTAACTACGTGGCTTCGGGCGGGTTGCATGTCATGGGGTACATGCCTTCGAAGGACGACAGCGGGAACTGGATCACGGACTCGAGCGGGAAACGCAAGATCGATATCACTACCGGACTGGTTCCAATCGATATCTCAGCTCTCCAGAGCACGGAACCGAAAGCCACAACCCTGATACGGTTTTCCGGGAACTTCGATTCGACCCTGGAACCCGAATACGTTTGGGACGAAACCTCGAGTAGCTTTGTCGACAATCCAGACGGGGCCGATTCCAAGATTACTTCTAAGGAATTCTACGATACCCTCGGCAATAAAAGGGTCCAGTATTTCAAGTTTGAGAAGGTCATGGAAAGAGACAATGTGGATATCGGCAATGGCGAGACTATGAACGGGAGCATATGGCGGGTCCGTGCGAGCTCCGATCCCGACTGTCCCAATCCGACTGCCAGCGACTCCAAGAGCGAGGACTACTACTTGTTTTTCGATGAAAAAGGAAAGCTGATCCGGGCAAAACACGATAACGGCACGACCGGGGCAAGCTCTTCGGACTGGCAAGAACCGGATGTTACGGCTATGACGTTTGCTGCAACCGATGATCCAAGCAGTCAAAGTATCACTATCCATTATGTAAACAATGGGGTGCCGACTCAACAGCCCATTACCCTGAATTTCTCATACCTTACCCAGTATAACGCTACTTTTACCGGTTGGGCTGAGTATCAGGACGGTTACACCAAGGGTGATTTAAGAAGCATAACTATCGACCAGAACGGGGTTATCCTAGGGGTTTACTCCAACGGAATCACAGACAACCTGGCCAGAGTAGCCTTGGCCGTTTTTCAGAACCCGGCGGGCCTCTTGGCTAAGGGCGGCAACCTGTTCCAGGTGTCCAACAACTCTGGCGACCCCAAGGTCGGAGCCCCCGGCGAGGAAGCTATGGGTGCCATACTCCCGGGTTCTTTAGAAATGTCCAATGTTGACCTCTCAGAGGAATTCACCGACATGATAGTTACCCAGAGGGGTTTTCAAGCCAATTCCCGAATCATAACCACTTCTGATGAAATGCTGCAGGAACTGGTGAACCTCAAGCGGTAGGATATGACTCGGAGGCGGCGGGCTGGCGCCCGCCGGCCCTGAGTTACCTGCAAGGCTAGAACGGGGAAGGGGAGAGAGTCATGCTGAGGCTAACCCGTTTGAATGGAGAGAAGATCATTTTAAATCCGGAGATGGTGGAATACCTTGAGGAGACCCCTGATACGGTAATTACCTTGACTACGGGTAAAAAGTTGGTTGTGCGTGAATCTGTATCCAGAATTAGCGAAGAAATGATACGATATAAAAGGAGAATATTCGCCAACCTGAAGCTTTGAGCGACATTTACCAGTTGTTATTATTCAGCATCATTGTAACTGGGAGGTTAGAGGCAGGTGGCAGAGGAAAAGAACAACGGCGACAGCAAAGAAAAGAGTTCGAAGTCACGACTTGATCTGCAGATAATCGTGGTAGGTTTGGTAGTATTCCTGATGTGCATGGGCGGGGCTTACTTTATGATCCGCAGTCTTTTGGCTCCGCTGTTGCCCCAGGAAGAGGAGAAAAAGTCATCATCTGGAGAGGTAGTGCTGGTAGAAGCAGGAGAGTTTACCACTAACATTTACGACATAAACGGAACTCGCTACTTGAAAGCCGAGGTGTATCTCCAGGTCCCCGATAAGAAGGTGGAGAAAGAGTTAGAAACGGTGATGCCGGTAGTAAAAGACGAAATACTTTCGATCCTTTCCTCTCAGACAGTGGCAGATCTAGACGTGCGAAACCGGGATAACCTGCGCAAGACGATTAAGGAGCGCTTGAACCGCAAATTGGGCGGGGAAAAGGTCACAGGAGTCTACTTTACCAGTTTCATTGTTCAATGAGGTTGGAACCGGGGCTGGGAGTATCTCGTACTAAGCGGAGGGAGATTTGGTGAGCGATATTCTTTCTCAGGAGGAGATAGACGCTTTGCTGGCTGCTCTCAGCCGGGGTGAAGTTGATGCTGATTCGCTTCGGCAGGAGCAAACGAAGAAAAAGATCCGGCTCTACGATTTCAGGCGGCCTAACAAGTTCTCCAAAGACCAGCTTCACACTCTGCAGGTGATATTCGAAAACTATTCGCGCTCGGTTAGCACCTACCTGTCGGCACAATTGCGGGCTGCTGTACAGATCGACGTGCTTTCGGTCGAGCAATTGACGTACGATGAATTCATGCGCTCACTACCCAACCCGACTATCATGTGTGTTTTTTCGCTTCAACCTCTGGAGGGTAGTGCGATAATGGAGATAAACCCTAATCTAGGTTTTGCTATGCTGGACCGGATTCTTGGAGGTCCAGGTTTGCCGCCAGAGCGTATTCGCCCTTTAACTGAAATAGAAATAACACTGATTGAGAGATTGGCCCAGAGGATGTTGAGTTACCTGGAAGAACCGTGGAGCGGGATTATTGAGCTGCAGCCGGTGATGGACCGGATCGAGTCTAATCCTCAATTCACCCAGATCGTGTCTCCGAGTGAAATGGTGGTTATAATCTCTTTGGAATCCAAGATCGGCGATGTACTCAGCCTCATTAACATCTGTATTCCTTTTTTGGTGTTGGAAAGCATTACCGGGAAGCTGAACGTCAACTACTATTACTCATCTAGTGTTAAAGAGCGGTCTAAAGATAGCGCGTTGGTGCTAAAGAACCGCATCGAGAACGCTATGGTTCCGGTCAAGATACTGATCGGGAGCACGGTCATAACGGTGAGAGAACTGTTAGAACTGGCTCCGGGGGATGTAATCCCATTGGAACGGCGGTTAGACGAGGACTTGGAAGTGGTTATTGGACAGAAACCCAAGTTTCGGGGCAAACCGGGGGTAGTAGGGAACCGATTAGCTCTCAAGATTACGGAAATTGTAAGCGAGGTGGATGATGATGCCTGATGGGATACTCTCGCAGGAAGAAATAGACGCTCTCTTGCGTGGAGAGGTTGCTTTTCATGAAGAAAAAAAACCAGATGCCACGCTGACAGACACTGAAAGAGATGTTCTTGGCGAAATCGGCAACATCTCGATGGGGACTGCTGCGACTACGCTTTCTACCTTGTTGCGCCGTAAGGTCAGTATTACTACACCTCAGGTCAAGCTGACAACCAGGCAGCAACTCCAGACCGACTATCCTTTGCCTTACCTGCTCATCGAGGTGGAGTACACGGACGGGCTTTCGGGAAGCAATATCCTGGTGGTAAAAAAAGAGGACGCTGCTGTAATCGCAGATTTAATGATGGGAGGAGACGGTAGCGGTCGGGGACAAGAGTTAGGAGAAATTGAACTGAGTGCGGTTAGTGAGGCTATGAACCAGATGATGGGCTCGGCCACCACGAGTTTGTCTTCCATGTTTGACCGGCGGATTGAGATAGCCCCGCCCCGGCTTACCCTAGTGGATTTGGGGAAAGAAAACATTGACGCCAAGCTAGGCCAGGAATATCAAGACATTGTACAGATACTCTTCCGCATGGAAATAGAAGGGTTGGTTGACAGCGAGATAATGCAGATTATGCCCTTAGAGGCAGCGAAGAGCATGGTTTCGACCTTGATGGGGGGTGTCCCCGAAACGAGCGATGCCGTGGCGGCAAGCCCGCCACCGTTAGCAGGCGTAAGTGGTCCCCAGACCAGCACTCCTTCGGGGGGCAAACCAGAAGAAATACCTATAGTTCCGCCACCTCCGCCTCTTTCTATGCCGTCGGTTAACGGCGGGGCGTTGTATGAACAGGCATTCGCCCAGACGGTTGCCGGGGGAGCGGGGGTAAAGAAGAGCGAGATAGCAGTGCAACCGGTGCAGTTCGCTCCCTTAACCCCCGAGGTGCGCTATGTTGAACCACAAAACATCAGCCTAATAATGGACGTGCCTTTGAACGTTTCAGTTGAACTGGGGCGGACCCGCAAGACCATTAAGGAAATACTGGACCTGGGACCAGGGTCCATAGTTCAGCTCGAAAAATTGGCCGGGGAACCGGTCGATATTCTGGTTAATGGAAAGCTCATTGCTAAAGGAGAGGTGGTAGTCATCGACGAAAACTACGGGGTTAGGGTGACCGCGATAATCAGTCCTATGGACAGAGTCAGTAAACTTCAGTAGTCTGGGGAGGTTGACCTGATGGCTAAGACGGTATTGGTGGTAGATGATGCGGCTTTTATGCGGATGATGATAAAGGATATTTTGACCAAAAACGGTTATGCGGTGGTAGGTGAAGCGGAAAACGGCTTGGTGGCCTTGGAGAAGTACAAGGAACTTAACCCCGATCTGGTAACCATGGATATAACGATGCCGGAAATGGACGGTATTACGGCGGTCAGGGAGATAAGGAAGATAGATCCAGGAGCCAAAATCATAATGTGCAGCGCCATGGGGCAACAAGCCATGGTCATCGACGCAATTCAAGCCGGAGCCAGGGATTTCGTGGTAAAACCGTTTCAACCCGAAAGGGTAGTAGAAGCAGTAAGCAAGGCAATAGGTTGAGCAGGAAGTGGTAAGGTGTTTGGGTTTTCTCGGCGACATCGCTGGATGCTCGCCTTCATGTTACTGGTTGTTTTCTTGAGTTTTTGTTCCCAGATAGGAAGAGCGCTGGGGGCTGATATTGAGAAGCAGAAGCTAGACCTCAAGTACGAGGAGCCGAAAGCTGAACCCGGTACCGGTATGGCTGGAGCTATGGTTCGCTTGATACTGAGCTTGGCAGTCATCGTCGGTAGTGCCTGGCTGGTTATCCGTTTGATGGGCAAGCAGATGACACGCCGAATGCAGGGCGAGTGGATACAGGTGCTAGACGAGGTTATGATCGGCCCCAATCGCGGCATTATGTTGTGTGAAGTGGGGGGGAAAGTTTTTGCCGTGGGGGTTACGGATCACCAGGTGGCAACCCTCTTTGAAGTGACCGATGAAGCCTTGATAGAAGACATGATAAAGAAAGCTGAGGAAAGAAAGGTAACCCAGTCTTCAATACCGGCTAGTCTTCTTTGGGAACGGGCACAAAAGGCTCTGAATATTGGGAAGGGCAGGAACTCCAAAGAACGGGAACGGTATTTTCATTCTCTGATGCAGGAGGAATTGCGGAATCTGGAACGACTTCGGTCCGGCCGGGATAGGGCTCAAGACACCTCAGGGAGAGGTGACGACAATGAATAAAGTCGCCAGGGTAGTGGCTGTCGGCTTTGTGCTTGCGGCCTTCTTAATTATGGTTGTCGTATGCTTGACCGGTGAGGCTCAAGCCCAACAGTTCCAGATTCCTCAGGTCAGCATCAATATCGGCGGTGAATCCCAGGGAGAAACCGGGGTTTCTCAAGCTTTGCAGATATTGGCTTTGCTTACTATCTTGTCGCTGGCGCCGGCGATATTAATACTGCTTACCTCGTTTACCAGGATAATCGTGGTGTTGTCTTTTGTCAGGAGTGCCCTGGCCACCCAGCAGATGCCGCCCAACCAGATTCTTGTAGGTTTGGCTTTGTTTTTGACGTTTTTCGTAATGGCTCCGACCTGGAAAGAAGTCAACGAAAAGGCTTTGCAGCCTTATTTCCAGGGAGAAATAACCCAGGACCAGGCGTTCACTCGGGGTATGGCGCCCCTGAGAACTTTTATGTTCAAACAAACTCGGGAAAAGGACTTGGCGTTGTTCGTGAAAATGGCGAAAATCCAGCGTCCTCGCACTTACGGGGATGTTCCTAACTACGTGCTTATTCCGGCTTTTGTTATCAGTGAATTAAAGACCGCGTTTGAGATCGGGTTTATCATCTTTGTTCCTTTTTTGGTTATCGACATGGTGGTTTCCAGCGCCCTCATGTCCATGGGAATGTTGATGCTTCCACCTATGATGATATCGCTCCCTTTCAAGATATTGCTGTTTGTCTTGGTAGACGGGTGGAACTTGGTCGTCAACTCGCTCCTTATGAGTTTTCGATGATCCGGCGCCTTGTCCAAGACGGAAGGACATAGATTGGAAGGTGGTTCGAAACAGGTTATCTCTGTTGGTTGGGGAAGGAGGAAAGCGGTGTATCAAGACGTTGTATTAGGCCTGGCTAAAGAAGCGGTGTACGCTACCCTGTTGGTTGCGGCTCCTATTTTGCTCGGGAGCCTGTTGATCGGCTTGGTAATAAGTATTTTACAGGCAACTACCCAGATTCAAGAACAGACTCTAACCTTTGTTCCAAAAATCATTGTTGTACTGGTGGTTATCATAGTTTTTGGTCCTTGGATGCTCAATACGATGGTTGCCTTTGCCAATAACCTTTTGGTTAATATACCTCAGTTTATCGACTTGCGGTGATGGAGGCGGGGTGTGAGGCCTGGTGCCGTTAGAGATTGACAAGTTTCTCTTGGTTTTTGCGCGTGTTTCGGGCTTGTTCTTGTCCGCACCTGTTTACTCCAGCCGGCAAATACCGGTTCAGATCAAAGTGTTTTTGGGGCTTTTACTGGCCGCGATAATAACTTATGTGAGGCCGATCTCGACCCGAGTAGAGCTCGATAACACCGGTATTTTTTTGGTCGCTTTGGCAGTAGAGGTATTCACCGGTTATGCTTTAGGACTGGCAGGATATGTTTTGTTTGCGGCTGTTCAGCTTGCCGGACAGTTGGTAGATATGCAGATGGGTTTCGGTATTGTCAATGTGATGGATCCCCAATCCGGGATGCAAGTTCCCTTAGTGGGAAGTTTTTATTATCTGTTAGCTATTCTGGTGTTTTTGGGAATAGACGGGCATCATCAGCTTCTGTCAGCAGTTTATCACAGCTATGATGTTATCCCGATTTTGGGAGCCAAGTTTCAGCCGGGGTTTACCGCTTTTTTGGTTAAGCTGGGGGGATATATGTTCGTGCTAGGGGTGAAGATTGCCGCTCCAGTAGTAGCTGCCCTGTTAGTAGCGGATACGGCTCTGGGCTTTATGGCCCGAACGGTACCCCAGATGAACATCTTTTTGGTGGGCATGCCTTTAAAGATACTGGGGGGAATTGTCATGTTGCTCTTGGTCATCCCAGTCTACGTGTGGTTGTTGCAGGTACTTTTTGCCCAGTTTTTTGACTGCCTGGATCAGGCCTTGTACTTTTTGGCCAGGTGATAAGCTGATGGAAACAAGCGGTGTTTGGATACTAGATCTGCAGCTGTTTGCCGAAGGAGGCGAAAAAACCGAGAAAGCGACTCCGCGGCGGCGGCAAGAGAGTCGGAGAAAAGGCCAGGTTTTCCGGAGCGTGGACCTTAACTCTGCCGTCATATTGCTTGTGGGATTCGCGGTGCTGCATTTTACAACCCCCTATATGTTAACCGGGATACAGGGATTTTTCAGCCGGTATTTATCAGATAGGGCTCTGACTCAATTGACTCCGGCTACGTTTCACGTAATGTTACTGGATGCCATCCTGCTAATGGCTAAGATATCCTTTCCTGTAATAGGAGCGGTCTTGGTGGCTGGATTACTCGTCAATCTCTTGCAAGTAGGGTTTGTTTTTGCTGGGGAACCGTTATCTATAAAACCAGAACGCGTTAACCCGGTCGAGGGGTTTAAAAGGATATTTTCGCTGCGTGCCCTGATCGAGCTGGTCAAATCAGTGGCCAAAGTTGTCCTAACAGGTTGGGTGGTTTACTCGGTCTTGAAAAAGAACCTGTACCTTTTTCCCCGTTTTGTAGATATGGAGCCTGTAAGCATGGTGATGTCTTTAGGTAACATCATTTTCGAGATGGCTATGAAAATCGGGGTTGTTTTACTGGTGGTGGGTTTACTAGATTATTTGTACCAGTGGTGGGAGCACGAGAAATCGCTGCGGATGAGTAAGGAGGAACTGAAACAGGAATACAAACAAACGGAAGGCGACCCCCAGATAAGGAGCAAGCAGAGGCAAAAGCAGCGCGAAATGGCTATGCGCCGCATGATGGCCGAGGTACCCAAAGCCGATGTTGTAATAACCAACCCAACCCATTTTGCTGTGGCCTTGAAATACGAAGCGGAAGCGATGACAGCTCCAGTGGTAACGGCTAAAGGGCAGGACTTTCTGGCTTTGCGCATAAGAGAAGTAGCTATGGAGCACCAAGTGGCCTTAGTAGAAAACCCATTTTTGGCTCGAACTATCTATTACTCAACCGAGATCGGAGATCCGATTCCAGAAACTCTTTATCAGGCCGTGGCCGAGGTACTCGCTTTCGTATACCGCCAGAAACGTAATCTCGGGTGAGGTTTTCTTAGCCACTGATGGGCACAGATGGACACGGATTGGCACAGATGTTTATTAGACGCTGACTTACGCAGACCTTTATGACTCTCATCCGAGTCACCACTAGAGAGTGAAAACTTCGGTTTCTTTAATGGTAACCTAGAAAATCTTCAAATTAGGGAAAATCGGTGTTCATCTGCCCGGCAGTCAGCTGGCTAAAATTGTAACATGCTATTGGGTCTCGAAAACGCTAGCCGCTAATAGTTAAAGACTTGAGCTGAGTGCCGGGTCTGTGGGCATCTGCGGCTCGTTTTCGGGGCATATTGTTCAGAATAATTATGATCAATCTTGTGATTGAATGGCCCTTTTTTCACCCTGTAATAGTGACGCCTCCGGGTGTCAAGAGTGTCTATGTCCAGGCAGGTTCATCCGTGTTAATCAGTGAAAATCTGTGTTAATCTGTGGCCCGTTTTCTGACAAGGACATGGAGGAGGGTAGGGACATTGTTAGGTAAGTTGCTCAATAACAGCGACATATTGCTATCGGTCGGGCTGATCATAATAGTTATGATGATGATCATTCCTATGCCTTACTACCTCCTGGACATCTTTCTAACCTTCAATATCGCTTTTTCTCTTATCATCCTCATGGTGTGTATGTTCACTTTGCGTCCCTTGGACTTTTCGGTATTTCCTTCGATTTTGCTGATAATGACCTTATTCAGGCTTTCCCTCAACATTTCTTCGACTCGGCTGATACTTTTAGATGCATTCGCCGGCAATGTCATCCAGCGGTTTGGGGACTTTGTGGTCCGCGGGGATATGGTAGTAGGTCTTGTGATATTTTTAATCTTGGTTGTTATCCAGTTCATCGTTATTACCAGAGGAGCTGAACGGGTGTCTGAAGTGGCGGCTAGATTCACGTTGGACGCCATGCCGGGCAAACAGATGGCTATAGATGCTGATTTAAACGCCGGATTGATAAATGAGAACGAGGCTAGGGAACGGAGAAAAGAGATTCAGAGGGAAGCCGACTTTTACGGGGCTATGGATGGAGCCAGCAAGTTTGTAAAAGGGGATGCGATTGCCGCTATCGTTATTCTGATGATAAACATCGTAGGTGGCTTGATTATTGGGATGGCACGGATGGGCATGTCTATCAACCAAGCGGCTAAGACCTACACAATCCTTACTGTGGGCGACGGCCTGGTGACCCAGATACCGGCTTTGCTTCTATCCACGGCTACCGGTATTGTGGTAACTAGAAGCGCTTCACAAGCTAACCTGGGCGAGGAGTTGACCAAGCAGTTGCTGGCACATTACAAAGCTCTGGGAATTGCGGCGGCAGTTCTGGTTGTTTTGGGATTTCTAGGCCTTCCTAAAGGGCCTATGTTTTTCATGGCCGCTGTGTTCGGTGCTCTCTTTTATACCCTGCGTAGGAGCACACCAGAGAACGTAGAACCGCAAATACCGGCTGAAGCAGAAGAAGCGGCTAAAATAAGGAAGCCAGAAAACGTTGTGGAGCTGCTGCAGGTAGAGAAAATGGAGATGGAACTCGGCTATGCCTTGATACCGTTGGTTGACGCCGACCAGGGGGGAGATCTTCTCGACCGGATTGTCATGATTCGCAGGCAGTGCGCAACCGAACTCGGATTCATAGTACCCCCGATCCGCATTCGAGATAACATGCAGCTGAAACCGAACGCTTACAGCATCAAGATCAAGGGAATGGAGATTGCCGCGGGAGAACTAATGTTAGACAGTTATTTGGTTTTAGGGCCAGGCATAGAAGAGGACAAAGACATCAAAGGGGTACTGACCACGGAGCCTGCATTCAATTTGCCTGCCAAATGGATAGATTCATCCGAACGAGAAATAGCGGAGTTGAAAGGCTTTACCGTTGTAGACCCGCCTTCAGTTTTGGCAACTCACTTGACCCAGGTTATTAAGGAGCACGCGCATGAGCTCCTGGGACGGCAAGAGGTACAGAACATACTCAATTACATAAAAGAGCAAAACCCGGCAGTAGTAAACGAACTTATTCCGGATCTTCTGTCGTTGGGTGACGTACAGAAGGTGTTGAAGAACCTGTTACGGGAACAGGTGTCGATCCGGGATGTAGTTTCCATTCTTGAAGCCTTGGCTGACTATGCAAGGGTAACGCGAGACACGGATGTTTTGACCGAATATGTTCGGCAGGCTTTGCGCAGGCATATTACAAAACAGTACGTGGATGACAAGGGCAAGTTAGTGGTTCTGACGATTGAGCCTGGTTTGGAGGAAAAACTGAGAGAATCAGTTCAGCAAAGCGAGTTTGGTTCTTATCTGGTGTTAGAACCGGATATGGCGCAGAAGCTGGTAAATGAGATACGGAAGCACAGTGAACACTTGGCACGAAAGGGAAGCATACCTATGCTTCTTGTAGCACCGATCTTGCGTATCTATTTTAAGCGGTTCATCGAAAGGTTTGTTCCTAATCTGGTTCTGTTATCGTACAATGAAATCGAACCTGGGATTGAACTGGAAGTAGCAGGGATGGTGTCGGTATGAAGATCCGAAGGTATGTGGCCGATAGTCTCCAGGAAGCGGTGAAACAAGCCCGGCTTGAGCTGGGGCGAGATGCCATGATAATCCATACTCGTAAGTTTAAGCAGGGCGGTTTTTTTGGTCTTTTCGCTCGGCCCCGAATCGAGATCACGGTAGCCCTGGATGAAGAAGTTGCCCAAGCCGCAAGCCACGATACACTTAGGGCGGAATCGAAGCCGGTACCGATGGTTTCGGAAGACACTTTTGTTGCCGTTAACAAGGAACTACCAGAAAAGGCTGACGAGCTTCTTGAAGAGCTACGCGAAATGAAACAGATGATGGCTGATCTCAACCATAAACTGGAGGAAAAGGATAAGCTAAAGGGGATGCCGCGATCGGTACAGTCACTTTATAAAGCTCTGGTCAATAACCAGGTCAATGAGAAACTGGCCTTTCGAATTGCGCAATCGGTGAAGCAGAGGATTGAGACCGAGGAAGGTCATCATGACGAGGACATGATGGGGGTATGTACTGAGGTACTGGGGTCCATGTTTAAGAAGCCTAAGCCTATAGAGTTTAACCGAGGCAGGCCCAGAGTAGTAGCGATGATCGGTCCGACCGGCGTTGGCAAAACCACAACTATAGCTAAACTGGCCGCTAATTTTGCCCTATTAGAAAGGAAAAGGGTAGGTTTGGTCACTATCGATACCTATCGTATTGCTGCGGTGGAGCAGCTCAAAACTTACGCCGAAATCATAGGGGTTCCACTAGAGGTGGTTTTTCACCCAGAAGGATTAGAAACGGCTTTGGCCAAACATAAAGACAAGGATGTCATTTTCATCGACACCGCCGGGAGAAGCCCTAGAAACGAGCCTCATATTAACGAATTGGCCGAATTTCTCAGGGTAGCTGAACCAGACGAAATCCTGCTGGTTTTGAGTACCAATACCCCTACGTTGGATCTCTTGGAGATTTACCAGAGATTTAACGTGGTTAGAATCGATAAACTCGTGTTCACCAAAGTAGATGAGTGTGAACGTTTCGGGCAGATATTGAACGTGGCTTACAAAACGAAAACGGGGCTCGCTTACATCACTAACGGACAAAACGTACCGGATGACATAATGGTTCCAGACCCCAGCTACTTGGCGAAGATGATACTGGGAGAGGTATCGGTTTGATGAAAGACCAAGCCGAAAGACTCAGGCTTATGGCCAAGAGCCTTAAAACCAGGATCGAAAATGATTTGGTCCGCGGTATGAAGCATACCCGGGTTGTGGTGGTGACCAGCGGCAAGGGAGGAGTAGGGAAAACCAACCTGGCACTGAACTTGGCACTGGCCTTAGCCGAATCGGGACTCAGAATCGTTTTACTCGACGCGGACATGGGCTTGGCTAATGTCGATATCATCTTAGGGTTAGCTCCCAAGTACAACTTGTACCACGTTATCCGTGGAGAAAAGGGCATAAAAGAGATTATCCTGCACGGTCCATGCGGGCTCGAGATAATTCCGGGGGGATCAGGTATTCAGGAACTGGCTAATCTCCCTGAAGAAGCTTTGCAGGCAGTGATAAGAGACCTGGGGAGATTGGATGGAGAGTACGATCTGATGATTATCGATACCGGAGCGGGGATTTCCAACAGTGTTCTGAGTTATGTTACTGCTGCTGATGACATCGTGGTTGTCACCACTCCAGAGCCGACCTCACTTACCGACGCGTATGGTATTATCAAGGCTGCTTCAAATCGCCAAGCTCGCGGCGCGGTTTATATCGTGGTCAATCGGGTGGAAACGGAAACAGAGGGTATTCTGGTTGCTCAAAAACTCATCAGCGTAGGAGAAAGGTTTTTGGGGGTAGAAATGAAGTTATTGGGATGTTTGGTCGAAGACCGGGCGGTAGAGGTGGCGGTTAAGAATCAGCAGCCGTTTCTCGTTTCCCACCCTAATAGTCAGGTAAGTCGAAATGTAAGGGATATCGCGCGCAAGCTGCATGACAAAAGTGGCGGGGACAAGGTTCCGGTAAAGGCTTCTGGACTCCGGAGTTTCTTCCGTAACTTGACTTCTTTTCTCAGGTAAGATGCAAGGAGGAAAGGAATTGGATTCCAGAGATTTAAGGATTAACCAGTTGGTAGAAATTGAAACTGACATGCCAGCTTATAAAGGGGTTTATCCAAGCCGGGTAGAAGAGGTAGTTGAAGAAGGGGTTTGTCTGGCAGTTCCTATAAAACACGGGGCACTCATTCCCTTGAGGATTGGGGATGTAGTGAGGGTCTACTTCATGCAAGACCAGGAGGTGTATTGCCTTAAAACAGACATTATCGCTCGTAAACAAAACCGGGTTCCGGTAGTGGTTTTGGCCCATTCCCAGGACGTGGAAAAAGTACAACGTCGGAACTGGGTAAGGATCGAGATAGGTTTGCCCGTAACTTTTTATTTTTCTGATGGCCAGTTCGAGAAAGTGGAAGAGGGGCGAACTTTAAATCTCAGTGGGGGCGGCGTACTGTTCGTTACCCGGGCAGACTGGTTGAGAATAGGAAGCCGAATACGTATAAGGCTGGAGTTGCCAGAAAGGGAGCCGTTTATTAGCCCGGCTATCGTGCGCAGGATAGTGCCACCGGAAGAAAAAGAGAGCAGAGGATACCGAGTAGCATGCGAATTCGTGGACATAAAAGAAGGACAGAGAGACGCTCTGGTGAAGTTCATTTTTGAAGTACAGAGAGAACGCCTCAAGAAAGGCCTTTATTAGGCAAGAGGGGTGAACATCGCATGAAGAAGATTAAAGTACTGGTAGTTGATGACTCGGCTTTTATGAGAAAAGTCATAAGCGACATCATCAATAGCCAGAACGATATGCAGGTCGTCGGCGTTGCCCGCAATGGAGAGGAGGCCCTGCAAAAAGCTCAAGAATTGGGCCCCGATGTTGTCACCTTGGATGTCGAGATGCCGGTTATGGATGGTATTACGGCTCTGAAAAAAATCATGGAAACTGACCCGGTACCGGTAGTCATGCTCAGCAGTCTGACCCAAAATGGAGCCGAAATGACCATGAAAGCTTTGCAGTTAGGGGCTGTAGACTTTGTGCCGAAGCCTTCAGGTACTATTTCCCTCGATATCGCCAAAGTAAGCGAAGACATTGTGCGTAAGGTCAGGATAGCGGCTTTGGCCCGGCCTCAGATACGGAGGTTATTTTCGGGGGCGGGCAGTTTGGGTTCGGTCGCAAGACCGGTAAGTCCGGGGATACCTCTTTCCAGGCCTGTTGGCGGTCGTCTTGAAAAACTGGTGTTGATCGGCACATCGACCGGGGGACCAAAAGCTTTGCACGAGGTTATTCCCCGCCTGCCGGGTGATCTTGAAGCAGGGGTATTAATTGTTCAGCACATGCCACCGGGATTCACCGCCTCCTTGGCAGCAAGACTTGACGGGATATCGGGCCTTAGAGTTAAGGAAGCCGAGCATGGAGAAGTCATTGCTCCGGGAACAGCCTACATAGCCCCTGGTGACTATCACCTGCTGGTGATGACTGATAAGGAAACCGGGCCTGGCCGGCTTTTGGTCAATCTTACTTTTGATCCCCCTGTGTCTGGTCATCGCCCTTCGGTTGACGCCATGTTCGAATCGGTGGCCAGGAGTTTCTGGGGACATATTGTGGGAGTAATAATGACCGGCATGGGCCAGGACGGAGCCAAAGGAGTGATACACCTGAAAAAGAGAGGGGCTAAGATTATAGCGGAGGATTCCTCGACCTGTATAGTCTTTGGGATGCCGAAAGCAGCGATAGAGACTGGACAGGTGGACAAGGTGGTTCCTTTGCCCGAGATTGCCCAGGAGATTCAAAGAATGTTATAGGTTCGGAGGTGGTCGTCTTATGAACATGGATATGTCTCAGTACCTGGATCTGTTTCTAGACGAGAGCAGGGAACATGTGGACAACATGAACCAAAAACTACTGGAATTGGAGAAAAAGCCGGACGATTTGAGCGTTCTCAATGAGATTTTTCGGTCGGCTCATACCTTGAAGGGTATGTCTTCTACCATGGGGTTTGACGACATGGCAGACCTCACCCATCACATGGAAAACGTCTTGGACGATTTGAAAGAAGGCGAGCTGTCAGCCGATACTTTTACGGTTGACGTTTTGTTTAGGTGTCTGGACAGGTTGCAGTTGATGCTGGATAACATCCGGGAAGGCGGGTCTGGGGGAATCAACAGTTCTGACCTGGTTGACCTGCTCGACCAGATAAGAAACCGGGAACTGGTAGAGGAAAAAGAGACGGGAGTGCAACACGCTGCAGCCATAGCGGAACCTGTGTCGCCAGAAGCGTTGGAACCAGAGCCATCCGAACCTCCTATAGTGCCGGACATGAACGAGTACGAGTTAGCGGTGATACGCGAGGCGTTTGCCCGACAGCTGAACGTGTTTTATATAAAGGTGTTGGTGGACCCAGACTGCCTAATGAAACAGGTTCGAGCCTTTATGGTTTTCAAAGCCTTGGAGGAGGATGGAGATGTCATCAAATCCGATCCACCGGCCCAGGAACTGGACGAAGGACGGTACGGGGAAGGGTTTGCGGTCATACTGGTATCGAAGGCCGAAGAAGACGATATCCGCTCTCGGTTGGAGCAGATATCGGAGATTCGCGTTGCCGACATACAGAAACTTAACGCTGGTGCATTTTACACTGCACCCCCATCCGTTAAAACGGGTCAGGTGACAACAACGGAATCATCCAAGCAGCCGACCAAAGATTCAGATATAGCTGGGGATTCTGGCCCGACTCAAGAAAGGGTCCAGAAAATCAGGCAAACCGTCCGGGTCGACATCCAGCGATTGGATAACCTGATGAATCTCGTAGGAGAACTGGTTATCAACAAAGGGCGTTTGGAGCAGATCGGTCAATCCCAGAAGATAACCGAACTGAACGAAACCATCGAGCAGATTGATCGCATCACCACTGACCTTCAAAACGAAGTTATGAAAGTCAGGATGGTACCTATCAAACAGGTGTTTAATCGTTTCCCGCGTATGGTCAGAGACCTGGCCCATGAATTGGAGAAGGAGGTCAATTTCATTCTCGAAGGGGAAGAGACTGAGCTGGATAGAACGGTAATCGATGAGATAGGCGATCCCTTAATGCACCTGCTCCGCAATGCAATCGACCATGGTTTGGAAATCCCCGAAGAACGGGTGGCGCTGGGCAAGCCCCGAATCGGCTTGGTAAAGCTTTCAGCCCGGCATGAGGGTAATAATGTTTTCATAGAAGTCATCGATGATGGTAAAGGCATAAGCGTTCAGGATATCAAAAGGAAGGCGTTAGAGAAGGGGATGATTACTCCAAAGGAATCGGAGCAGATGGACGCGGACAGTGCCATTTCGCTCTTATTCAGGCCCGGGTTCAGCACGGCAGAAAACGTGACTGACGTTTCTGGGCGCGGGGTGGGCTTAGACGTGGTAAAGAGCAAGATCGAGTCCTTAAATGGTGATATTAGCGTGGAGTTCCAGCCGGGGAAAGGAACTATCTTCCGTATAAGGCTGCCTCTGACTCTGGCTATTATTCAAGCCTTGTTGGTTGGGGTTGGAGATGAAACCTACGCCATCCCTTTGGGTTCGGTTGACGAGACTACGATGTTGAGCCGTGACGAGATAAAACTGGTCCAGAACCAAGAGGTGGTTTTGCTGCGGGGCAGTGTCTTGCCCTTGGCCCGGCTACATCAGCTGTTACAGGTACCGAAAGAACAGGGAGCTGACGATTCCGTATACGTCGTGGTGGTGAGAAAGGGAGACAAGCGTACGGGGCTGGTCTGCGACAACCTTATTGGGCAGCAAGACATCGTAATTAAGTCGTTAGGTAAGCTTCTCAGTGGTATTGGAGGGCTGGCAGGAGCCACCATCTTGGGAGACGGGCAAGTAGCTCTGATTCTGGACGTCGGTACACTTTTTTAGCAAAGGACGGTGAAGCGGGATGGAATTGTTAGCTGAAAACCAAAACGCTACCAGTACAGAAGAAATTCAGGTTGTGGTCTTCAAATTAGGACAAGAGGAGTACGCGGTCGACATCCTCTCAGTGCAAGAAATAAACAAACTGCTGCGCGTTACTCGGGTTCCGAAGGCCCCGTACTGCATCGAAGGGGTAATTAATTTACGGGGCAACGTGATTCCTCTCATTAATCTTCACAAGCGTTTCGGGCTAGGAAAGTTAGAGAAAACCGAGGAAACCCGGATAATAGTCTTCGAATATCAGGATATACGGGCCGGAATCATTGTCGATGAGGTTACAGAGGTGTCAAGACTTAAGGTTACTGACATCGAACAGGCCTCGCGGGTGTACGGTTCTCTTGATGCCGATTTTATAAGCGGAGTCGGGAAGATGGATGGGAGGCTGATCATCCTTCTGAACCTAGCAAAGCTACTGGAAATCTGAGGTCGATGTCCAAGATCCGGAAAGAAACGTTCCAGGTAATGGGAAGAGGTGATGTGCTTGATCAGTGATTTTAACCAGCTTTCGGGACTACAATTAGACGCGCTGCGAGAAGTAGGGAACATCGGGGCGGGAAACGCTGCCACAGCCTTAGCCCAGATGATAAACAGCAAGATCGAGATGACGGTACCCAGAGTGAACATTTTGCCTCTTGGAGAAGTTCCGGATTTGACAGGGGGAGCCGACCGCTTCGTGGTTGGGGTTTATCTGGGTGTCACCGGATCAGCCAGGGCAAGCATCTTGTTTGTAATGCCAGTAGAAAACGCTTTGCATCTGGTGGACATGTTGATGGGAAGGAATTTGGGTGTCACTCAGACCCTGGATGAGATTGAGGTTTCTGCTCTGCAGGAGGTAGGCAATATAATCGCGTCTACTTATTTGAACGCTCTGGCTATGTTTACAGGACTCACCCTCATACCTTCGGTCCCGGCGTTAGGTATGGACATGGCTGGAGCCATTCTCAATGCGGTATTGGCCCAGTTCGGAGCGATAGGGGACTACGTGCTCATGCTCGAAACGGAGTTTAAAAAAGAGGGGCAAGACGTGGTTGGACACTTTTTTGTTCTACCCGAACCGGGAGCACTGCAAACGATACTTTCGGCACTTGGGGTGAACGGATGATGGCTCAGATTATCCAAGTAGGCATGGCGGATCTCAGAGTGGCAAAAGCTCCGGATAAACTCATGAGCGCCGGTTTGGGTTCGTGCGTTGGGGTGTGTTTGTATGATAAAACGGCAAAACTGGGCGGATTGGCTCACGTTATGTTGCCGGCCAGCCTTCAGGCGAAAAACGTCCAAAACCGGGCCAAGTTTGCCGACACGGCTCTTGATATGCTGGTGGATGAAATGGAGAAAACCGGGGGTAACCGAGCTCGGTTTACAGCTAAAATAGCGGGCGGGGCTCAAATGTTTCGCTTTGCGGGAGACAGTGACATCATGAGGATAGGGGAACGCAACGTTCAAGCCGTAGAGGAAAACCTCAGGAGACATGGCATCAAACTGGTGGCTAAAGACACAGGGGGGAATTTCGGTCGTACTATTGTATTCGATATCGAAACCGGGGATTTGTTGGTGAAGACCATCGGGCACGGGGAGCGGGTTATATAGATGGCCGCGAAAGACCTTCCGGAGTTATGGTCTCGGTACAAAGATGAGGGAGATATTGAAGCCAGAGACGAATTGATTCTTCATTATGCCGGGTTAGTCAAATACATAGCCGCGCGGTTATTTCCGAATTTGTCAAGCCATCAAGTAGAGCTCGACGAACTCATATCGTATGGCATAGAAGGGCTTATCGATGCCGTCCACCGTTTTGATCCCAAACGAAAAGTGAAGTTTGAAACGTATGCTTTGGCCCGGATAAAAGGCGCAATCATCGACGGGTTAAGGGCTATGGACTGGATACCTGTGTCCTTACGGCACAAGGCCAAGGAGTTGGAGAAGGCTTATTGTTTGTTGGAACATCGCTTGGGCCGGGCGGCTACGGATGAGGAGATGGCTTGTGAACTTGGGATGTCTATACCAGAATTTCAGAATTTATTGAAAGAAGTTAATCTGGCGACGATAATATACTTAGAAGATCTTATACCCGGGGATGAAGGGGATAAGAACAAACGTATCGCCGACGTCATTAAAGACGAGCGGGCAGAAGATGGACTGGAACTCATCGAATTCGAAGAATCCAAACGATTGCTGGCTGAAGCCATTGCTTTGTTGCCGGAAAAGGAAAGGACGGTAGTAACCCTGTATTATTATGAGGGACTTACTCTGAAGGAAATCGGTGAGGTGCTGGGGCTGTCTGAGTCCCGGATTTCGCAGCTACATACCAAGGCTATTCTGAGACTGAGAGGGCGGCTGGGAAAGAAAAAAAACGACGTCTTTTAGCGATACCCTCAAAGTAAAAGGGGGGAGACAGTGGCGGAATCAATTGAGGCTAGGAGTTTGTCGGTGAAGGTTCGAGTATCCCCAGATGAAATGACAGCGTATCTGATTGTAGAACCAGGACCGGAGGGAACGGTTGAGGTTGGGTATGAGCAAGTGCTAGAGCTTGTCGCTCAATCCGGGGTGGTACACGGTGTTGACCTTCCTAAGATAAGGGAGGCTTTGAGCCCTGAAAGCTGGGGTCGGCTGGTATTGATAGCTCAGGGGACTCCTCCGGTAAACGGACAAGATGGTAGAGTGGAATACAAGTTTTCGATAGCGGAAAGGACAGGGCCTGCAGAAACGGCTGACGGCAGGGTTGATTACCGTAACCTCAACCTTATCCAAAACGTGCAGAAGGGTCAGCTGTTGGCGGTTAAGCTAGACCCGACTCCAGGAACACCCGGCATGACGGTCACGGGCAAGCCGGTTCCGGCTAAGCCCGGCAAGGCGGCGATTATCCGTCGAGGGAGAAACACGGTGCTCGACGAAACCGGACATAATCTGTATAGCACTATCGACGGTCACGTGCGGGTGGTGGAAGATAAGATCGCGGTGGAGCCGGTTTATGAGGTCGGCGGTGATGTTGATTTCGCTTCGGGTAACATAGATTTTGTCGGGGATGTGGTTATTCGAGGAGCGGTTACCAGCGGTTTTAAGGTGAGAGCGGGGGGGAATGTCGAAATCTACGGCGTTGTCGAAGCGGCTACGGTAGAAGCGGGAGGCAATATCTTGGTCCGACAGGGTATCGCGGGAGCGGACCGTGCTCTGGTCCAAGCGCAAGGCAGCGTAATGGCCCGGTACATTGAGAATGCCCGCGTTATTGCCGGCCAGGACGTTGTGGCGACCGATTCGATTATTCAGGCCCGCGTATCTGCCGGGAGAACAGTAAGGGCCGAGGGTAAGAAAGGGGCGATTGTCGGGGGACACGTTCAGGCCAGAGATGAGATATCGGCCCGGGTGATAGGGTCGTCTTTGGCTACTCAAACCGTTCTCGAGGTCGGCACCGATCCCCTGCTACGCGAAGAGTACCGGGTTTTGGCCAAAGAGTACCGGGAAAAGAAGAAGTCTCTTGAAACCATGGCCCAAAACCTTCAGGTGCTACAAAAAGGCTTATTAGCCGAGAACCTGTCGGATAAACGCCGCCTGGCTCTGCTGAAAATGCTTCAGGATTACAAGGCTTTGGCGGCTGAGGTGAGACAGATGGAGGAGCGTTACAAGGCTTTGGAAGAAGAGTTTAATCGATCACAACACGGCAGGATAAAGGTGTTCGATGTAGTGTATCCTGGCGTGCACGTCTGTATGGGCAAAGCCATGTACACGGTTAACGATCCCATTAAAAACGCTATGTTCGTTTTGGAAAGCGGGGATATTCGCCTGACTTCTGCTGTCTAGAGGCCTGCAAGGGGGGCGGTGATATGACGGTTCGTACGGTTGACCTGCAGGTGCTGATTCCGCGGTCGAGCGAAGTAGCGAGGGTACAGCATAATCAACAACAAGCCAATCAAAACCAGCAACAGGAGCTTACGGCCCAGCTACTTCAACAGACGGTACGGAATGAGAACACCATCAACCCTTCTTTGGAGGGACAGAAAGCCCTGATCCGCGAACGCGAAGAAAAGGGAAGAAAGGACAAAAAACGGCAGGCTGCGGCAGGAAAAACAGAAAATGAAGAGAATAAATTAGAACAAGGGCCATTGTGGGAAAGCCCCGGGCTTGGCGGCAGGATTGACATTAAGGCGTGAGGTGGCGTTTTTGAGTTGGTTGATATTGATGGTGACGGCTGTCGCCTTAATTGTGACTGCGTTATACAGTGTTCTTCAACAGGATAGGTTTGTAAAGGAGTTTACCTCCGAGATGAGAGATGTGTTGGATGAAGCCGTACTGGTTAAGAAAGACCTGGAAGCGGCTATGGAGAACGCTGTACTGTTATCTCGGAATTTGGCACAGTCGCTGGACGAAAGAATAAAACGGGCTGAAATTGTGAATGGTGCCGGGAAAGAACACCACGCAGACAAAGCAAAGGCTGGGAGAACGCCTTTACCATTTAGTATCGAGGACCTCAGGCGGGCTCATCCTTATCTCGTCGTCCCGCGGTTGAAAGAACAAGGGTTGACAGTGCAGGAGATTGCGGAGGTATTAGGCCGAGGGCAAGGCGAGGTTCAGCTTATTCTCGACCTTCATCGCAGAAAAGAAGCTTGCAGCTGATAGGAGTTGCAAGCTTTATCTGTTTTATGGTATACTAACGTTTGGTTATTCGGGGGTTAAATCCCATATCTCTCACGCTTTCTGACTCCGAGGGTGGTGCTCTATGAGTTTCCCCGGGGAATGACGGAGCGGCGGTACAACTTGAGGAAGGAGGTGGGAGCGTGTCGATTGTAACAATGAAACAGTTGTTGGAAGCCGGCGTTCACTTCGGTCATCAGACCCGACGCTGGAACCCCAAAATGGCTCCGTATATTTATATGGAACGCAACGGGATTTACATCATCGATTTGCAGCAAACAGTCAAGAAATTTGAAGAAGCTTTTGATTTCGTTAGAAGCATGGTTTCAGAAGGGAAGACCATACTGTTTGTCGGTACCAAAAAGCAGGCCCAGGAAACCATCAAAGACGAAGCTACCCGTTGCGGGATGTTTTACGTGAACCAGCGATGGCTTGGGGGGATGCTCACCAACTTCAAGACCATCCGCAAACGTGTATATCGCCTTAAGGAACTGGAAAAAATGGAAGAAGAAGGTGCTTTCGAGCTACTTCCGAAGAAGGAAGTTGCTCGTTTGAGGGCGGAGCGGGAAAAGCTGGAGCGTTTCTTGAGAGGCATCAAGGACATGGATGAATTGCCCGGGGCTGTTTATGTAGTTGATCCTCGCAAAGAGAAGATCGCGGTTGCCGAGGCCAGGAAGCTCAAAATACCGGTAATAGGTATTGTTGACACCAACTGTGACCCGGACGAGATCGATTACATTATACCTGGCAACGATGACGCCATTAGAGCGGTGAAGTTAATAACGTCAAAGATCGCCGATGCGGTGCTCGAAGGGAAACAGGGAGAACAGGCGAGTGCTTAACCCGGCTTCGAGATTGAAGAACAGTCGGGTAGGGTAAAATGGGGTTGCGGTTTATGGGGTGGATAAGGTTTATGCCTTGATATCACCCCTTTTTTTGAGATAAAGTTAGCTTGCGGGAAAAGTAAGGAGGTAAAGTAGAGTGATAACAGCAGCTATGGTAAAGGAACTTCGTGAAAGAACCGGGTGTGGCATGATGGACTGTAAAAACGCTTTGGTAGAGGCAGGAGGAGATTTAGAAAAAGCCATAGAGGTGTTGAGAAGTAAAGGTTTGGCTAAAGCGGCTAAGAAAGCAGGACGGGTAGCTAGCGAGGGATTGGTGGAAGCTTACATACACCTCGGCGGGCGCATCGGTGTGCTGGTTGAAGTGAACTGCGAAACCGATTTTGTAGCTAAAACGAATGAATTCAAACAGTTGTGCCGCGACATAGCCATGCAGATTGCCGCTGCTAGGCCAGAATTTGTAACCAGGGATGAGGTAAGCCCAGAAATAATTGAACGGGAAAAGCGGATACTGAGGCAACAGGCCTTGAACGAAGGCAAACCGGAAAAGGTCATCGAAAAGATGGTAGAAGGACGGATGGAAAAGTATTTCAAAGAAAACTGTCTGTTAGAGCAGGTTTTCATTAAAGACCAGGACAAAACTATTCAGGAAGTAGTCAACGAGTATATCGTCAGATTGGGAGAGAACATCACGGTGCGGAGGTTTGCACGTTTTGAGGTCGGAGAAGGCATCGAAAAGAAGTCAGTAGAGTAGTTTGACTGAGGCCACAGGCCGGTTGAGCGACTAGACAGCAGCTCCGGGGAGGTAGTAGGCTTGGAAAGACCCAAATACAAACGGGTGGTGCTCAAACTGAGTGGTGAAGCTCTGGCAGGGGAAGCCGGTTTTGGCATTGAACACAGCATCTTGACTGATATAGCGGCTCAGGTGAAAGAGGTAGTCGATATCGGAGTGCAAGTAACTATCGTGGTCGGTGGTGGCAATATCTGGCGCGGCGTTTCGGGGAGCGCAAAAGGTATGGACCGGGCTACTGCCGACTACATGGGGATGTTGGCCACGGTTATCAACGCTCTCGCGCTTCAAGATGCGCTAGAGGCAGAAGGGCTACAGGTCAGGGTTCAGTCAGCGATCGAGATGAAGGCAGTGGCTGAACCGTACATCAGAAGAAGGGCTATCCGTCATTTGGAAAAAGGAAGGGTAGTGATATTTGCAGCCGGAACCGGTAACCCTTATTTCTCAACGGATACGGCGGCTGCTCTACGAGCAGCTGAGATAGAGGCTGAAGTCATTCTCATGGCCAAAAGAGTGGACGGGGTATATGACTCGGACCCTAAAAGTAATCCAGAGGCTAAAAAGTACCACCATCTGACCTACATAGACATTCTTAACCAGGGGTTAGGGGTGATGGACGCGACCGCAGCTTCTCTGTGCATGGACAACGATATACCTATCATAGTTTTTGACCTCACCAGAAACGGAAACATTTTGAAAGCCATAACTGGTCACGATATCGGAACCTTCATAGGAGGGGAGCAGGTAAATGGCAAAGGAAGTTAAGGAAATAGTCAAGGACGTAGAGTCGAGGATGAAGAAAACAGTCGAGCACCTGGTCAAGGATCTCGCTTCTTTGCGGGCGGGTCGAGCCAACCCGGCAATGCTTGACAAGATAACCGTAGAATATTATGGGCAACCTACACCCATCAACCAACTCGGGAACATCGGGGTTCCTGAGCCCAGGATGTTGGTGATTCAGCCTTGGGACAAGACGGCTATTCCCGAAATAGAGAAGGCCATACTGAAGTCCGACCTGGGAGTAAATCCGACAAACGACGGTAACGTTATCCGGATAGCTATTCCGCCTCTGACGGAGGAAAGGCGAAAAGAGATGGTAAAGATGGTTAGAAAAAGGGCAGAAGAAGCCAAGGTGGCGGTTAGAAATCTTCGCCGGGAGGCGAATGACGAGATCAAGCTAGCCGAAAAAGAGAAGTTAATATCAGAGGATGAAGCTAAAAAGAGGCTTGATGAGATACAGAAATTGACCGATAATACTATAAAGGATATCGACAAGGTCTTACAAACCAAAGAAAAAGACATTATGGAAGTCTGATGTGGCAAGCCCCCTTCTGCGGGGGTTTTGTTAATTATTTTTCCTTAAGAGGAGTACGAGCGTGTTGGATGGCAATTTGTACGAACTCGATTTCACCCGAATTCCCCAACATATCGCCATCATAATGGATGGCAATGGAAGGTGGGCTAGAAAAAGGCTGCGCCCCCGCTCTTTTGGACACCGGGCAGGGATGGAGTCGCTCAAGAGGACAGTGGAGGCCTGCTCTGAGCTAGGTGTTCACATCCTGACAGTTTACGCTTTTTCGACAGAGAATTGGAAAAGGCCAGCCGAAGAGGTTAGTGCATTGATGAATCTTTTGTTGGAGTACTTGAACCGCGAACTCGAAAACCTGCATGAGAAAAACGTGTGTATTACGATTATAGGGATAACTGACCAGCTAGACCCGGCTATTCAGCGCGAGCTTCAGCGAGCAGTGGAGTTGACAGCGGGTAACGACGGGCTCATCCTCAATATAGGTTTAAATTACGGGGCAAGAGCAGAGTTGGTAATGGCGGCGAGGCGTTTGGCAGAGAGGGTTAGGGACGGTGAGATTGATGTGGCTGATATCTCGGAGGAGATGATGTCTTCATATCTATGTACTTCTCACCTGCCGGACCCGGATCTTTTGATACGTACCGGAGGAGAGATGAGGCTCAGCAACTTTTTGTTGTGGCAGGCAGCCTATGCTGAATTGTGGTTCACCGATACCTTGTGGCCAGATTTTACTAAGGATGATCTGGTCAAAGCCATAATAGATTATCAAAGGAGAGACCGCAGGTTTGGAACCATCAAGGAAACGGTCGACGCGTGATTCTAATTTAAAGAAGCGTTTGGCTACAGCGGCTGTTGGAATACCGGCGGTCTTGAGTTTGGCGTATGTAGGCGGAGTGTACTGGACCGCGTTCATCGTCCTGGTAGCGGGAGTCGGCATGCACGAGTTATTGACGATGGCGCGACCAAAAGGGTACAGGCCTAGTCCCGGATTGGCCTATTTGGTTCTTTTGTTTCTGTTAGCCGGGTTTGGGGGTTCAGGGTGGTTCTTGCCCGGTTATTTCGAACCAGGGCTGTTAGGGCTCATCGCTTTAAGCGGGGTGCTCCTGCTTTTGGGTTTTCCCCGGTGTTCACTAGTAGACTTATCCTTGGCTTGGATGGGGGCTTTGTATTTAGGGATATTTTTGAGCTATGGGGTTCTCATTGAACGGGAGCTCAGTCACCCGTTTTTCGCCTTATTAATGGTATTTGGGATTACTTGGGCCAGCGATACCGGGGCTTACTTGGCAGGCAGGCTCTTGGGGAAGCACAAGTTAGCACCGATGATAAGTCCTAATAAGACTTGGGAAGGAGCCTTGGGAGGTTTTTGTTTGTCGATGCTAGTAGCTGCAGGAATAGGATGCTTATCCTTCTCTCCAGGCTTAGGTCTCGTCCTGGGGGCCGCCGGAAGTATTTGTGCCCAGGTCGGTGACCTGGTGCTTTCTGCTATGAAGAGGCATTTTGGCGTCAAGGACTCGGGGCAGATTATACCTGGCCACGGAGGGGTCCTGGATCGTTTTGACAGTTTTATGTGGGTTTTACCGGTCGTTTATTATTTCTTTAAAGGTGGATAGGAGGTCTAGTATTGGATCCCCAGCTTGCAAGAAGTGTCAGGACCTTGGTAAAGACAGCAGTGGTGTTTCTTGCATTACTGTCAGTATACCTTTTGTTTCGTTATGTACTTCCTTTGGTGGGCGCAATCCTCGTTGCCATCCCCGGGTACGTTTTGCCTTTTTTGGTGGCTTTACTTTTGGCGTTACTGATAGAGCCCTTGGCGAGGTTTCTGAACTATCGATTACGCCTTCGCCGGGGTTGGGCGGTTTTCCTTAGTTTACTCTTGGTATGGGGCACAGCCGGGTTCCTGCTGACTTATTTCGTCAGTAGGCTTATCGGTGAACTTATAGGTTTGTACAAGGTGATAACGGAACATTCCGTGAGCATAACCAACACCATTGCCAGGGCCTTGGGACAGGCTGAACTTTTCTATTTGCGCTTAAATTTGCCCGATAATGTGCAGGAGTCTATTCGTAACAGCTTGTTGCAGTACTTGAGCGGTTTGGAGAAGATATTGAGTGGCTCGGTCGATGTGTTGATAGACTTTTTGGTTGGGTTGCCAGGGCTGTTTGTTTTTTTTCTAATCAGCACGGTGGCAACCTTCTTCATCCTAAGAGACTGGAACAAACTTAGATCTGGGTTTTTCGAACTACTTCCAGATTCTTGGAAAATCACTGTTCGCACTGTAATCAAGGACTTATTCAACGCTTTCACCGGTTTTCTTAAGGCGTACAGCCTGCTAGTGACCGTCACCGGAATCGAAACAATAGTCGGGCTAAAGCTGCTGGGAGTAGAGTACGCTTTGACTCTGGGCCTGGTTACGGGTTTACTCGATATTCTTCCAGTTCTAGGGCCAGGTGTTTTGTTTGTTCCTTGGATAATCTTCTCGTATATTACAG
The DNA here is from genome assembly GCF_000092405.1 of Syntrophothermus lipocalidus DSM 12680. NCBI lineage: Bacteria > Bacillati > Bacillota > Clostridia > Eubacteriales > Syntrophomonadaceae > Syntrophothermus > Syntrophothermus lipocalidus. The sequence goes on from NC_014220.1 coordinate 1,021,511, forward strand.
GAGCCAGCGGTTTTGCCACGGGGCTGTTAATACTCTACGGGATTCTGGTAGCGGTCAGGCAGGTGTTGGAACCGAAGCTGGTAGGAGACAGCATAGGACTTCACCCTTTAGCTACTTTGGTTTCTCTTTACATTGGTCTGAAATTGTTGGGCCCGGCGGGTTTAGTTCTGGGCCCGGTTATGGTTATCCTTTATCTTGCCTGCCAAAGGGCGGGAGTGTTCCATCAACTGGCGAACTACATCCGGAAAGTGTGAACGGTTTATGAGGCAGAAGGTCGTGATTATAGGTTCGACAGGATCCATAGGGGAACAGGCATTGGAGGTTATCGCTTACCACAGCGACAAGTTCCAGGTTGTGGGGTTAGCAGCGGGCAGTAATTGGCAGAGACTGGCTGAACAAGCCCTGCATTTTGGGGTAAAGAAGGTAGCGATAGGAGACAAAGCTTTATATCCAAACATTAAAACGGCGGTATCTGGGTTGGAGCTATGGGCGGGAGAAGAAGGACTGTGTTATTTGGCCGGGCTTGAGGAAGCCCAGACTGTGATAGTATCAGTAACCGGAGCAGTTGGCATTTTGCCTACCTTGGCGGCCATCAGGGCTGGGAAGAAGGTAGCCCTGGCCAATAAAGAAACGCTGGTGGCTGGAGGGGAAGTTGTGACGAAGTTGGCCCGCCAGTACAACGCCGCCATTATTCCAGTGGACAGCGAGCATTCTGCGATTTTTCAATGTCTCCGAAATGAAGGAAGGTTTTTGCGCAAACTTTGGTTAACCGCATCCGGGGGTCCTTTTCGAGACTTCACGCCAGAAGAGCTGGGAAAGGTTACGCCGGAAATGGCTTTACATCACCCTAATTGGTCAATGGGAAAGAAAATAACGGTTGATTCGGCAACTTTGATGAACAAGGGGTTGGAGGTAATAGAGGCTCATTATCTTTTTTCAGTAGGATATGACGATATCCAGGTCTTGGTCCATCGCCAGAGTATTGTCCACTCAATGGTGGAGTTTATTGATGGTTCTTTTTTGGCTCACTTAGGAGTGCCTGATATGCGGATTCCTATTCAATATGCGTTGAGTTATCCAGACAGGTGGCCTTCACCGGCTTTGTCCTTGGATTGGGCTTCCTGCCAAACTCTACAGTTTGAACCGCCAGACACCAAACGGTTTCCGGCCCTGGAGCTCGCCTATGAAGCCGGGCGGATTGGTGGGACTATGCCCGCGGTGCTCAACGCGGCCAATGAGGAGGCGGTTTATTCGTTTCTGGATGGGCAGATACGATTTGTACAGATAGCGGAGCTGGTAGCTGAGGTCATGGGACGGCATGGGGTGGTTCTAGAACCTGATTTAGAATCTGTCCTCGAGGCAGACGCATGGGCTCGAGAGTGTTTCAGGACGCTGCTCCGAAAATGAGCCACTGATAGACACAGACCCGGCACTCAGCTCAAGTTCTAAATTCTTAGTAAATGCCCTTTTGCATGCGAAACAGCACGGTGCTGCAAACTCAGCTAACTGAGTGCCGGGCAGATGAACGCAGATTTACACTGATTATAAATAAAAAATATTGATTCCACTGTAAAAACCAATTTTTGGTTCGATTATCCGCTATATTTAGTAGTGGTTTTCTGTCTCACCACTATATGTTGACTTCTTCTAGGGACAGACAGGGGTTTTTGCGTGAGAATCAAATATTATAAAAGGTTATGGTCCTTTGGCCCTACGGTATGCCAATTTTCATTCTCTAGTAGTGACACTACTGGGTGTCAGGAGGGTATTTCAGTGGGAAGGAATGTTGCGTAAATATGAGGAGAGTTGGATAGGTTATGACGATTGTAACGGCTTTATTGGTAATCGCGATCATTGTTATGGTGCACGAAATAGGACATTTCGTGGCAGCCAAGTGGCAAGGCGTCGAGGTGCAAGAGTTCAGCATAGGTTTCGGTCCGAGCCTCATCGGCATCAAGAGAGGGGAGACCAGGTACTCTTTGCGCTTACTTCCCTTGGGTGGTTTTGTGCGCATGGCTGGCATGGGAGCACAGGACGAAGACCAAGACAACCCGCAGGGTTTTAACCGGAAAACCCCCTTACAAAAAGTTGAGGTTCTTGCAGCCGGGCCCGGAATGAACTTCTTGCTTGCGGCTTTGATATTTGTCTATACTTTTACTTTTGTCGGAATACCCCATGCGGTGGAGAGCCCAGTTATCGGGGAGGTTATCCAAGGCAAGCCGGCATATGAGGCCGGTTTGAGGGCACAGGACCGGGTAGTGTCAGTAAATGGAGAGAACATATCTACCTGGAACGAGTTTGTGGCCGAGGTGAGGAAGGCGGAGCCCGGGCAGCCTATATCGATGACTGTAGTGAGAAACGGGCAGAAGATTGAATTAACAGTCCGGCCAGAATTTGATCGAGAACAGAAGACCTCTATCATCGGAGTACGGCAAACGATAGAGTTTGAGAGGGTCGGAATCTGGGACGGGCTTAAGCTAGGTTTTTATCAAACGTTTCATATTACGTGGTTGCTTCTTTCCGGGTTAGGCCAACTTTTGACCGGGGCTGCTTCCAGCGCGGATTTAGCCGGCCCAGTAGGCATTACCAGGATGATAGGGGATGCGGCTGAAGGAGGATTGGTGTACCTTGCCAATTTTACTGCCCTTTTGAGCATAAACCTGGGCATTCTGAACCTGTTGCCCATCCCTGCCCTGGATGGGAGCCGGATTGTGTTCGCGGTTATCGAGGGTATAAGGAGGAAACCGGTAGAACCCGAAAGGGAGAACTTTATACATTTTCTCGGCTTCGTGTTTCTCATGGTTTTGATTTTGCTGGTGACCTATAACGATATCGTTAGGCTCGTGAGGGGATGAAATCGGTGAGGCGGAAAAGCCGCGTGGTTAACCTCGGTGGAGTGTTAGTCGGAGGCGATAACCCCATAGTGGTTCAGTCCATGACCAACACCGACACCCGAGATGTAGATGCCACAGTCAACCAGATTAAGACTCTAGAAGCAGCAGGGTGCGAAGTGGTGCGGGTGGCGGTGATGGACGAGGAAGCAGCCCGGGCTATCCGGGCGATACGTCCCCGTATTGCCATCCCTCTGGTCGCGGATATCCATTTTGACTACCGTTTAGCTCTTTTGAGTCTAGATGCGGGTGCAGACGGGTTGAGGTTAAACCCCGGAAATATTGGAAGCAGGCGTAAAGTTGAGGAAGTGGTGCGGGCAGCCAAGGAACGAAACGTTCCCATCCGAATCGGGGTCAATGCCGGATCCTTGGAAAAGAGGCTTCTAGACCAGTACGGCGAACCTTGTGCCGAGGCCATGGTAGAGAGCGCTATGCATCACATAGCTATATTGGAAGACCTGGACTTTAAGAACATCAAGGTATCGTTGAAAGCTTCGTCGCTTAAGCTTACTCTGGAAGCTTACCGCCGGATAGCAGGCATGGTCGATTACCCTCTTCACCTAGGCATAACGGAAGCTGGCACCAAGGATCGAGGTTTGATCAAGTCAGCACTGGGTTTAGGACTGCTGCTTTCTGAGGGTATAGGAGATACGGTGAGGGTATCGTTGACGGCTGATCCGGTCGATGAGGTTTGGGCAGCATATGAAATCTTGAGAGCCTTGGGTTTAAGAAAAGAAGGGGCAGAGCTGGTGTCGTGCCCTACCTGCGGGCGCACCGAGGTAGATATCATCAAGATTGCCGAGGAAGTGGATAGTCGTTTGCGCTCAATAAGGGAGCCCATCAAAGTGGCGGTGATGGGTTGCGTAGTGAACGGGCCAGGAGAAGTCCGAGATGCCGACGTCGGTATTGCCGGGGGACGCGGATTTGGCTTTTTGTTCAAAAAAGGTAAAATAGTAAGGAAAGTCGAAGAGGACAAGTTGGTAAAGGCTTTGATGGATGAGATAGACAATATCCTGCAAGGGGGTTACAGCCAGTGAAGGCCTCAGAGTTGTTTTTCCCGACTTTGAGAGAGGATCCCGCGGAAGCCGAAACCGTAAGTCATCGCTTGCTTTTTCGGGCGGGCATGGTTAGAAAGACGGCGGCGGGGATCTATACATACTTGCCTCTCGGGTTTAGGGTCATAAAGAAGATTATGAATATTGTCCGGGAAGAAATGGACCGGGCAGGAGGGCAAGAAGTAGGCCTACCCATTATCCAACCCAGGGAATTGTGGGCGCAATCCGGGCGTTGGGAAGTGTATGGAGACGAGATGTTTCGCCTTAAAGACCGTCACCAGAGAGACTTCTGCCTTGGGCCTACTCACGAAGAAGTTATCACGGATGTGGTCAACCATGAAGTGCATTCTTACCGGGACCTGCCTCTGTTGTTGTACCAGATTCAAAACAAATACCGGGACGAGATCCGACCGCGGTTTGGACTGTTGCGGGGCCGGGAGTTTATTATGAAGGATCTGTATTCTTTTGATGTGGACGAAGCGGGATTGGAGGTATCGTACCAAAAGATGTATGATGCCTACTGCCGGGTGTTTGAACGGCTGGGACTTCAGTACCGGGTAGTCGAAGCGGATAGCGGAGCCATCGGCGGCAACGTGAGCCATGAGTTCATTGTTTTAGCTCCGACCGGGGAATCGGTTATTGTGTTCTGCGATGCTTGCGAATATGCTGCCAATATCGAAAAGGCCGAATGTATACCACACATGTCGGCCGCAGAAAATGAGTTGCCTCTTACCAAGGTCAGTACGCCTGGACAGAAAACGATTCAGGACATCAGCGTGTTTTTGAATATACCAGACACGAGACAGGTTAAGACCATGGTCTATGTGGCCGATGGAGTTCCGGTAGCGGTTTTGGTGCGTGGAGACCGGGAGGTCAACGAGATCAAGGTTAAGAATTACTTAAACGCGAACTTCATCGAGCTGGCTCCGGAGGAGTTGGTGCGGGAGGTTATGGGGGCCGGCTTTGGGTCGTTGGGGCCAGTGGGAATGAACATGAAGGTTTATGCCGACCTCGAAGTTCAAAGTATGAACAACTTTGTATGCGGGGCTAATGAGGACGATTATCATTACATTAACGTCAATCCCGGGCGGGACTTCCAACCGGAAGCGTTTTGCGACTTGCGTAACGCCGAAGAGGGGGATATTTGCCCGGTCTGCCGAGAGGGGAAACTGAAGGCCACTCGCGGTATCGAAACCGGCCATATTTTCAAGCTAGGCACCAAGTATTCGGGGAAGATGGGGGCAACATTTTTAGACGAGAACGGCAAGGAAAGGCTTATGGTCATGGGGTGTTACGGTATTGGCATTTCCCGAACCATGGCTGCAGCCGTGGAGCAGAATCATGATGAAAACGGTATAATCTGGCCTCTCGCTATCGCTCCTTACCAAATTATCATTGTCCCGGTAAACTCCAAGGACGGGCAGCAGATGGAAATAGGAATGAAACTGTACCATGAACTGGTTAAACAGGGGTATGAAGTCATTATCGATGACCGAGACCAACGGGCGGGGGTAAAGTTTAAGGATGCCGACCTCATCGGTGTTCCTGTCAGGATAACTATAGGTCCAAAGTTATTAAAAGCTGGGCAGGTAGAAATCAAGAAACGTTGGGAAAACGAGGTTAAGGGCGTACCCATTGAGCACGTTTCAACTGAGGTCAGGTCGATACTGCGCGAAGACTAGACGACCTTCATTTTGAGAAAAAGGCGGGTGCGTTGATGTCTGACTACGAAATTATCTTAAAACTGGCCTTGGCTTGTTTTCTGGGAGGCGTTATAGGGCTGGAAAGAGAGAGTCTTAACCGCCCTGCCGGCTTGCGCACCTATACCCTGGTTTGTATGGGTTCGGCCTTGGCCATGATTGTGTCTTTAGACATGTATTATCAATACGCGCACACGGTAAATGCGGACCCGGGAAGAATTGCGGCCCAAGTCGTGAGCGGAATCGGTTTTCTGGGAGCAGGTACCATCATGCGCGAGGGCGCAAACATAAGAGGGTTGACTACAGCCGCGGGTTTATGGGTGGTTGCTTGTATTGGCTTGGCGGTAGGAGCAGGTATGTATCTGCCGGCGGTTATAACCACTGGTCTCATACTTTTTGTGCTTGTTTACTTTGTGAAATTTGAAGAGAAGTACACCGGCATGCGGGAATATAAAGGGTTTCTGGTCGTTGTCGATGACAAGCCAGGACAGGTGGGGCGGATTGGTTCAGTTTTAGGGGATATGAACGTCCTTATCAAGAATATTCAACTGGAAAGGGTGGAAGAGGAAGGGCTGGAAGTGGAACTCCTCCTGCAGCTGCCCCCGAATGTGACCCCGGACCAGGTCGCCGATGCCCTGCAGAACGCGCCCGGATGCCGGGAGGTAGAGAGGCTCAACTAGCAGTTCAACCCCTGGACTCATCTTTTGGAGGGTAACACCGGTACAAGGCACGGAATGGAGGGCCGGATCCCTTGGCAAACGCCCTTTAACGAGATGCTCTATGTGATTTAGGTTTTGCAGCAATATGGGACCGTGTACTTATCGGCACCGTTGGGAGGAATATTCTTGGACTGGGAGCGTTTCTTGCGAGAAAAGCTGAGACTGAAGCCTAACGTAAATTGGGAAAGAGCTCAGTTGACCAAGGTTCAAGTTAGCTTGGGAGAAAGGCGCTGGGACATACATGTTAGGACAGAACGCCTTGTGCCTACGGCGGACCTGGAGCTGGTGGAAAGGCTATTGAAAGAAGAGATTGGGCTGGACGCCGAGGTCAGGCTCAACATCGCTCTGGTTGACGTCGAAGCATGTTTAACCCAAGTATTGGAAGCTAGAAAAAATGAGCTGCTCTCTTTCCTGGTGTCGGAAGGAATAGAAAAACCAAGTTTAGGTGATATTCACTGGAGGGTTAACGGTAGGTCGATTATTTTCGAGGTTGATGATAGTGAGAAATGGGAGGGGCTGCTGGCAAGGGACCTCGGGTCACTGGTATCTGAGTGGTTTAGACGTGAATACCGTTGGCAGGTAGTGGCCAAGTGTGTTTGCTCTGCCAGGCCATGGTCAGAGCAGGAATACCAGGAGGCTTCGGCCGAAGCTGCTGTTTCCGTGGCGAGTTTGTTGGCGGTGCAACCTCATTTGAACGGGCCGCGCAGAACAGTCCGGGGCTCATCCCGGCGGAAAACCGGTTCCGATGAAAAGCCTGTTCAAGGCACTCGGGCTACCATTGCAGAATTGACCGAGGGATTGCGCCAGGTAGTAGTTGAAGGAGAAGTGTTCGAAGTACAGCGGCGCCTGCTTAAGGATCAACGGCAACTGTTGACCTGCTACTTGACTGATTTTACAGACTCTATCATGTTAAAGTATTTTTTGGAGCCGGACGAGGATCTGCCTTTTAAGGAAGGCGATTGGATAAAGGTTCAAGGAGCTACTAGATACGACGAGTTTGAAAAAGAGTTGGTTTTGTCAGTCCAGGCCTGGGAAACGGCTCCCGTACCCAAGAGGGTTGACGATGCCTCGGAGAAACGGGTTGAACTTCATCTTCACACGGTTATGAGCACCCTTGACGGGGTAGTCAAGATAAAGGACCTGTTAGAAAGGGTAGCAGAATGGGGACATAAGGCGGTAGCGATAACTGACCACGGTGCGGTTCAAGCCTTCCCCGAGGCCTACGATTATGCTAAGCTCAAGGGTATCAAACTGGTTTATGGAATGGAAGGGTATCTGGTCGATGATCTGAGACAGAAACAGGCCTATCACATTATAATCCTGGTGAGAAACCGAGAAGGGTTGAAAAACCTTTATCGATTGGTCAGCAAATCTCACCTGGAGGGTTTTTACCGTAACCCGCGCATTTTGCGAAAACAATTGGTCGAGCTGCGAGAAGGCTTGATACTCGGAACGGCGTGTGAAGCGGGGGAACTCATTACCGGTTACCTTCAAAACAAGAGCGATGATGAGCTCGAAAGGATAGCTTCTTTTTATGATTTCCTGGAGATTCAACCGTTAATGAACAACGAATTCTTGGTTAGGGAAGGACGGGTATCCTCGTTCGAGGATCTCATCCAAATGAATCGCTACATAGTAGAATTAGGAGAAAGATTAAACCTGCCGGTCATAGCCACCGGAGATGTTCACTTCTTGGATCCCCACCACGAAGTTTTCAGGAGGATTCTGCAGGCCAACAAAGGGTATGAAGATGCCGAAGCCCAGGCCCCGCTGTATTTGCGCACCACAGGAGAAATGTTGGCGGAGTTTGCGTATCTAGGAAAGGAGAAGGCTTATCAGGTTGTTGTCATCAATCCTAATCGGCTAGTAGAAGGCGTAGAAGACCTGCAACCCGTGCCAGACGGCAACTTCTTTCCATCTATTCCGGGAGCTGAAGAAGAGATTAAAACTTTGGCTTGGGAAAAGGCTTACCAGATGTATAGCCGTCCACTGCCGGAGCTGGTCAGAGAGCGTCTTGAGCGGGAGCTCGCGGCCATCATAGATAACAAGTTTAGCGTGCTGTACCTGATTGCTCACAAGCTGGTGAAGAGGTCGAATGAAGACGGTTATCTGGTGGGATCACGTGGGTCTGTCGGGTCGTCTTTGGTTGCTTTTCTTATTGGAATAACCGAGGTTAACCCTCTCGTTCCTCATTATCGATGCCCGAACTGTTTTTATACCGAATTCGTAAATGATGGATCGGTTGAGTGTGGTGTCGACCTGCCAGATCTAACCTGCCCGAGGTGCGGGCAACGACTCGTTCGCGATGGACACGACATTCCTTTCGAGACTTTTCTCGGCTTTGAGGGAGACAAGATACCGGATATAGATCTTAACTTTTCTGGGGACTACCAGCCACGAGCTCACCAGTACGTGGAAGAGATATTCGGGAGTGAACACGTTTTCAGGGCGGGTACGATAAATACCCTGGCCGAAGCTTCGGCTATTGGAATGGTAAAAAATTATGCGGAAAAGAACGGGCTTCACCTACGCAAAGGCGAGGTGCTGCGACTAGCTAGGGGCTTGGCCGGGGTGAAGAGGACGACTGGCCAGCATCCCGGGGGGCTTATGGTGGTCCCGCGCGAGCGGGATGTACACGAATTTACGCCTCTGAACTACCCTGCCAATAAAGCGGAGAGCGGGATCATAACTACTCATTTCGATTATCACTCCATAAGCGAACGCCTAGTCAAGCTGGACATCCTTGGCCATGATGATCCGACCATGATCAAAGTGTTGGAAGACATGACCGGTTACCGGGCCTTGGATATTTCTTTGGATGACAGGGAGACTATGAGGCTTTTTTCAGGGGTTGAACCCCTGGGGGTTACCCCCGAAGCTATTAGATCCGCGGTAGGAACCTACGGCGTGCCGGAATTCGGCACGCGCTTCGTGAGACAGATGTTGGAGGTGACGCGTCCGCAAACCTTTGGGGAGTTGGTCAGAATCAGTGGTCTGTCCCACGGCACCGACGTCTGGCTCAATAACGCACAGGAATTGATTGAGAATGGGACCGCGCCTTTAAAAGAAGTCATAGCGACTCGCGATGACATAATGACTTTTCTAATTCATAAGGGGATGGACAAAAAGCAGGCTTTTCGGATTATGGAGAACGTAAGAAAAGGAAAGGGCTTGGTACGGGAAGAGGTCCAAGCCATGCAGGAATACCGAATTCCTGCATGGTACATAGACTCCTGCCAGAAGATAAAGTACATGTTCCCCAGGGCCCATGCCGTAGCTTACGTTATGATGGCCTTTCGCATAGCCTATTACAAAGTCTATTACCCCCGGGAATTCTACGCGGCGTTCTTCAGCGTAAGGGCTGAGGATTTTGACGCCGAAGTGATCTTAGGGGGCTACGACAAGGTCAGACAACGGGTAGTCGAGATCGAAAAAATGAACAGCAACGCTGCGCCTAAAGACCGGAAACTCTTGCCTGTCCTAGAGGTGGCGTTGGAGATGTACGCGAGGGGATTCCGGTTTTTGCCCGTGGATTTGTTGCTTTCCGATGCTACTCGATTCTTGGTTACAAAGAAAGGCCTGCTGTTGCCGTTTTCGGCGTTGCCGGGGCTAGGGGAAAAGGCGGCCCTGAGCATTATAGAAGCTCGCAAGCTAGGGACGTTCGCGTCGATTGAAGACTTGCAGTTTCGGGCCGGTGTTTCCCGAGCTGTGGTCGACACCCTCAAGCGAAACGGGTGTCTGCACGACCTCCCGGAGACCAGCCAGTTGAGCCTGTTTGCTTAGACGGGTGTTTGTGCGGGCTTACGAACAAAACCCAGTTTTCGCTTGTGTGGAGAAGGGCATGTGTGGTATTATTATAACCAGTAACGGGCGAGACAACATCGTTGAGAAGCAAAGAGTGGGTGACCCCACTCTTTCGTTTATTATGTGTGACATCAGAGGTGGTTTTCGATGAAATCGAAGGGCGTGGTCGAGAGGGTAGAGCCGATTATAGAGAGGGAACTCGAGCCCGTCGGGATTGATGTAGTCGATGTTCAGTACAAGAATCAAGCGGGACGCTGGGTTCTGCAGGTTTTTATAGATAAGCCGGGAGGAGTAGATCTGGATACATGTCAGCAGGCAAGTGAGATCATTGGGCGAGCACTGGATTGGGAAGACCCCATTCCCCACAGCTATGTCCTGGAGGTATCATCTCCCGGTTTGGACCGGGTTTTGAAGAAAGACAAGGATTTTGAAAGGTTTACTGGGAAAAAGGTTACTGTGAAAGTCCGGGAACCTATAAATAATCAGAAGAACTTTAAAGGACTACTTTTGGGGCTGAGAGATGGCAAAATCATGGTAGATTTAGGGGATCGGATTCTAGAGGTTCCCAGAACGGAAGCTCTTCAAGTAAGGTTAGTAGCTGAAATCTAAAGAATGAGGCTGTTAGGCGTGATGATTCGACAGGACAGTGTTGTAAGTATGTTAGTGCTGGAGATGCAATTAGCACCTGGATGGTAAGAGGAGGAAAAGCGGATGTCTAGTGAATTAATCCAGGCGTTGGGCGAGATTGAGAAAGAGAGAGGTATACCCAAAGAAGTTCTGGTAGAGGCGATTGAGTCTGCTCTTAGAACGGCTTACAAAAAGAACTTTGGTTCTCTACAAAACGTAACAGTACAGATGGATATGGAAAGCGGCGAAGTGAAGGTCTATGCCAAGAAAACCGTAGCGGAAACAGTTAAGGATGAGCGTTTGGAGGTGCGTCTTGCGGAAGCCCGCGAGATTTACCCTGAGGTTGAAATAGGCGATGAAATCGATGTAGAAGTAACTCCTGCCGATTTTGGAAGGATAGCTGCGCAAACCGCTAAGCAAGTGGTGATCCAAAGGCTGCGAGAGGCAGAAAGAAGCATAGTTTTTAACGAGTTTTCCAACCGGGCAGGCGAAATCGTCACCGGGACCGTGCAGAGGGTGGAACAGAAGACAGTGATAATCAACCTAGGGCGAACAGAAGCCTTAATGGGGTCCCAGGACCAGATACCGAACGAGGCGTACGAGCCAGGACAAAGGATTAAGGCTTATATAAGCGAGGTTAAGAGAAGTGCTAAGGGACCGCAGATATTTCTTTCCCGGACTCATCCCAACTTTTTGAAACGCCTCTTTGAGTTGGAGGTTCCGGAGATTTACGAGGGGTTGGTCGAAATAAAGTCAATAGCCCGGGAGGCTGGTTCACGGTCTAAGATAAGCGTTTATTCGCGTAACGAGAAAGTGGATCCGGTCGGAGCTTGTGTCGGGCCCAAGGGATTGAGGGTGCAAAACATCGTCAGAGAGCTAAATGGAGAAAAAATAGATATAATAAAGTGGAGCCCGGATATCGAGCAGTATATTGCCAACGCCTTAAGCCCTTCCAAGGTAGTATCGGTAGAGGCGTCTGAAAGTGAAAAAATGGCGCGGGTGGTAGTACCCGACTATCAGTTGTCACTGGCTATCGGTAAGGAAGGGCAGAATGCTAGACTGGCGGCCAAGCTTACGGGCTGGAAGATAGATATAAAGAGCGAGTCCCAGGTAGAAGCTGTAAGGGGAGGGATATAGTTGCCCAAAGCCCGAAAAATCCCTCAGAGAATGTGTGTTGGTTGCCGTCAAATGAAGAACAAGAAAGAACTTATCAGGGTAGTAAGGACCCCTGATCTCCAAATAATCATCGACAAGACTGGGAAGAAATCTGGCCGTGGCGCCTATATTTGCCCTAACTTGGACTGTTTTAACCAAGCGGTCAAAGGCAAGAGGTTGCAGAAGTCCCTAGAACACGAAATTCCGGACCAGGTTTTGGAAGAACTTAGGAGAGAGCTGGTGGAAACTTGAGAAAAGACTTATATCAAGTGCTCGGATTCGCGCGCAAGGCGGGACTGGTTTCAGCTGGAACGATGGCAGCAAAGACCAGTCTTTTGAGAAGGCGGGCTCATCTATTGATAATGAGCGGTGATATTTCACCCAGAACCCGGGAGTCGCTCGTCAGTGCCTGCGAAAAATACCATGTTCCCTGGCGGGTTGTGGGCGACAAGTACAGGCTAGGTGCCAGCGTAGGCAAGGCATACCGGGTGGCGGTTACGGTTAACGATAAAGGTTTTGCCCAAACGATATTAGAACTGATCGATGCAGAGGGGAACGAGGCTAATTTTACGGGGGTGGTTGAATGGCGAAAGTAAGAGTTCACGAACTAGCAAAAGACCTGCACATATCCAGTAAAGAGCTAGTTGGGGTGCTTCAGGATCTGGGTTTGGACGTAAAAAACCATATGAGCACCTTAGAAGAAGAACAAGCCGAATGGGTTAAGCGTAGATTGGAGGAAAAAGCAGCGGGGGTGTCAAAAGATAAGGCTACTCCTGCCGGAAAGGGTAAAGGGGTGGGCGAAGCCAGAGAGGTGGCGAAACCACAAGAACAGCGGTCTCGTGATATGATGCCTGCGCGCAATCTGCCCGCCGGAAACGAAGTTGGCCGGCCAGTGAGGTCCCAACTTTCGGACCAGTCTAAAGGTAGCAGGAGACCTCACGCTGCATCCGTTTCTGCCCAGCCGGGACCAACCAAACCTATCCCGGCAGCCCCACCTGAATCAGGGAAGGTTACAGCCCACGCAAAAGCCACCCCGCCGGTAAGAAAAGTTTCTCCCTTTGCAGGACATTCGGCTTTGGCTGACAGCAAGGTCAGGGACATAAAAAAGAAACCAAAGGCCAAGGGAAAGAAAAAGGAGCGCCGGAGGAACGAACTGGATGTGGCAACTCCTGATATCATCGTGATCCCGGAGACGATTACGGTAAGAGAGCTGGCAGAGAAGCTGAATCGTAACCCCGCTGAGATAATGAAAAAACTCATGGGTTTGGGAATAATGGCGGCGATAAACCAGACTATAGACTTTGAGACCGCAGAAATACTGGCGGCAGAATTTGATGTGGCAGTAGAAAGCGAAAAAACCGAGGAAGAGGAGCTTTTGCAGGAAATCGTGGATGACGAGGCTAACCTTGTGCCGCGGCCACCAGTAGTGACGGTCATGGGGCATGTTGACCACGGCAAGACTTCTCTGCTCGATGCTATCAGAAAAACCAACGTTGTTTCTAGCGAAGCAGGAGGTATTACCCAGCACATCGGTGCCTATCAAGTAGAGATCGAGGGAGAGAAGATCACCTTCATCGATACTCCGGGTCACGAGGCATTTACTGCGATGAGGGCCAGGGGAGCTCAAGTTACGGACATTGCCGTGCTGGTAGTGGCGGCCGATGACGGGGTAATGCCACAAACGGTTGAGGCTATTAACCATGCCAAGGCAGCTGGGGTTCCTATTATCGTAGCCATAAACAAGGTCGACAAACCCGACGCCAACCCGGATCGGGTCAAACAACAGTTAACGGAATACAACCTTGTGGCTGAGGAATGGGGCGGAGATACGATAATGGTGCCGGTGTCGGCTAAGACAGGTAAGGGCATCCAGCAGCTTCTGGAAATGATACTTTTGGTAGCTGAGATGAGGGAACTAGCAGCCAATCCTAACCGCCCGGCCGAAGGAGTGGTTATTGAAAGCAGGCTGGACAAAGGGAGAGGTCCAGTGGCAACAGTGCTGGTTCAAAAAGGAACCTTAAGAGTGGGTGACAGTATCCTGTGCGGTTTGACCTGGGGTAAGGTCAGGGCTATGGTGGATGACCGCGGGCAGCGGGTGGAGACTGCTGAACCTTCCTGCCCAGTAGAAGTTGTCGGGCTGGAAGAGGTACCTATGGCCGGGGATATTTTCCGGGTTGTGGATGAAAAGATAGCTAAACAAGTCAGTGCGATGCGCCTAGATGAGAAAAAGAGAGAAGAACAGGCCAAGACTGCTAGGGTAAGTCTGGACGACTTGTTTAAGCAGATAAAAGAGGGCGAAGTCAAAGAACTGAACCTCATAGTAAAAGGAGATGTTCAAGGTTCAATTGAAGCTTTGACCCAATCCTTGCTGCGGCTGTCTACGGACGAGGTCAAGGTTAATGTTATACATTCCGGTGTGGGTGCGATTACCGAAACGGACGTTATGTTGGCTTCGGCCTCGAAGGCCATAATCATAGGTTTTAACGTTAGACCTGACAGTAAAGCCCGTAAATACGCGGAGAATGAACATATCGATGTCCGGCTCTATCGGGTCATTTATGAGGCCATCGATGATGTTAAAAAAGCCATGGGAGGGCTGTTGGAACCAGAGCTGAGAGAAGTATTCCTGGGAAGAGCCGAAGTAAGGGCGGTTTTCAAAATACCAAAAGTGGGGAATGTGGCTGGGTGCTACGTGCAGGAAGGAAAGATTAACCGGAACGCTAGAGTCCGATTATTGCGCGACGGAGTGGTGTTGTTCGAAGGCGGTTTGGCTTCACTAAAGCGATTTACAGACGATGTGCGCGAAGTAGTTGAGGGGTACGAGTGTGGAATCGGTATCGCAGATTTCAATGATGTTAAAGAAGGGGATATCATAGAAGCTTACACCATAGAGCAAATCCCCAGGGAGCTTTAATATCGTCGTCGATTATGACCCTGAGAGTTTTCCGGAGAGTTCCAAGTAGACCGATGCAACTCCGATTTGTTGGGGGTGTTATGGATGAGTTCTCGTCGCCAAGAAAGACTGGCTGAAGAAATCAAACGGGGATTATCCGCTTTGTTCTTCGAAGGGTTGAAAGATCCGGGTATCGATCCGCGCGCGGTATCTATCACCAGGGTTGATGTGTCGCGGGACTTGAGCTACGCGCGGGTACACGTAAGCGTGCTAGGAGATGAAAAGAAGTGCCGGGATACGATGGCCGCTCTAGAAAGAGCCCGAGGGTTCATCCGTAGTGTGCTGGCGGGCGAGCTAAATCTCCGCCATGCTCCAGAGATCGTTTTTCAGATGGACAAGTCTATCGAGCACGGGGTTCGGATTGCGGCAATTCTAAACGAATTGAAAGCGCAAGAAAAGAGAGAGGATTCGGATGAGTCGGAGTGATGACTGGAGGGTGATAGCGGCGGCTATTGCTCAAGAACCAGAATTGGTGGTGACTGGACATGTTATTCCCGATGGCGATTGTATCGGGTCCATGGTTGCTCTCTATCTGGGTTTAGCTGTTCTGGGCAAAGAAGTGGTAGCTGTTATAGAAGACAAGCTCCCGGAGACGTACCGGTACCTCAAGGGGTTCAATTCTATTAGGAGACCGGAGATGGTCGAGCGGTGGCCGGCAACCGTGATTTACCTGGACTGCTCGGATCCCGAGAGAGTAGGTGTCAAGACCTTGTCCTGTTTAAAGAACTGCGAAACGGTGATCAACATTGATCACCATCCCAGCAACACGTTTTTTGGTAACCTTAACCGGGTGGAACCCGGAAAAGCTTCTACTGCTGAATTGGTTCTGGAATTGTTAGATGAAATGCAGGTTCCCATCGATCAGTCCATAGCGTCGGCCATATACACGGGCATAATCATGGATACCGGGTGTTTCCAGTACAGCAATACCCGCCCGGAGACTTTGAGGGCAGCAGCCCGGATGCTTGACCAGGGAGCGCAACTGGATACCATTAGGAATAACCTGTTCGAGTCAAGACCAGTGGTCGAAGTGAAGTTGTTACAGCAGGCGCTGAATACCCTTTCCTTTACATCGGACGGTAGGATAGCCTGGATGGTGTTAACCTACGAGGATATAGCCCGCCTGGAAGCCCAAGACTACCATTTTGAAGGGTTGATAAACTACGCTCGATTTATCGAAGGAGTCGAGGTAGGGCTGCTGTTTCGCGAGATCGAACCGGGTGTAATAAAGGTTGGGTTTCGATCGAAGGAAAAGGTAGATGTGAATTCGATTGCTGCTAGATTTGGAGGAGGCGGTCACGTCCGGGCTGCTGGGGCTCGCCTCGAGGGTGACATTGCCGACGCGTGCCACAGGGTTATAGAGGCGGTAAAGGAAGTGGTTACAGATTGCAGAGATGTCACGGGTTTCTGAATGTTGACAAGCCCCGGGGTATCACCTCCTTTGAAGTAGTGAAGAGGGTTCGAAGGTTTTTCCCTCGCCAGAAGGTGGGGCACCTGGGGACTCTAGACCCTATAGCCGAAGGGGTGCTGCCGCTGGCAGTGGGTGGAGCCACACGCCTAATAGAGTTTTTGATGGATGTTACCAAAGGCTACCGGGCAGAAATGGTGTTGGGAGGGGTTTCAGATACCCAGGATGCCTGGGGGAATATTACCGTGGTTGCCGACGAATTAAGCTTTAGTCTTTCCGACATAGAGAAGGTTTTAGAGCTGTTTCGCGGAGAGATACTTCAGGTTCCTCCTATGTATTCCGCCGTCAACTACCGCGGGCGCCGCTTGTATGAGCTGGCACGGCAGGGAGTTGAAGTATCGCTAGAAGCCCGGCCCGTAACTGTACATTTGCTGCAAGTAGTACAGGCTGAACTTACGCAACCTCCTTATCGAGTTATCTTGGATGTTGTGTGTTCAAAAGGAACTTATATTCGAACATTGTGTCATGATATTGGACAGAAGCTGGGGTGCGGAGCCTATCTCACCAAGTTAGTTAGGGTTTTTTCCGGTCCCTTCTCCTTAGAATACGCCGTTAAACTTGCAGAAGTGGAAGAACGGCTTGCGGCGGGGGATTGTTCTCTATTATTGCCTCTGGATTTTCCTTTAACTTCGATGCCCAAGGTAGTGTTAGAGAACGAGAATGATGTTATTCGGCTGAAAAACGGCAATAATATTAGTATTAACGCTGGTTTGGCAGCAGGTCCGGTCTTGGTCTATACTTTAGACCGTGATCTCATAGCTGTAGGTCACCTCGCAGAGACCAAGGGGAAGGGGACGGTTCTTAAACCAGTGAAAGTGCTGGGTACTCAGTAAGGGACGAGGAGAGTTGTCGATGCGAATCATTAAAGGTCTGGAGAACTATCATAAGGGCAGGCCCCTATCGCTGGCTTTAGGAAATTTTGACGGTGTTCACCTCGGACACCAAAAGCTCATCAAACTCAACATCCGGGATGCTAAGGAGAGGGGGACCATCGCCGCTGCCCTTATTTTTGAGCCCCATCCTTTGCGGGTGCTTTACCCTGAACGTACCCCGCGGATGTTGATATCCACTTCACGCAAAATAGAACTGTTTACCCTTTTGGGCCTGGAGATGGTCATTCAAACCCCGTTCACTTTGGAAATAGCTAGGCTGATTCCGGAATACTTTGCCCGGCATGTGTTGCACGAAACCCTGGGGGTGGCGTCAGTATCGGTGGGATTCAATTACACTTTTGGGCACAAAGGCGCGGGAACACCCGAAACACTGAAGCATCTTGGGGAGGAGATAGGTTTTGCGGTGAACGTCGTGCCTCCCGTGATGGTGGGGGAACAAGTGGTGTCAAGCACTCTGGTTCGACAGGCTTTGGAGGCAGGGGACATCGATTGGGCTTACAAACTGCTGGGATATTGGCCGATGTTGGAGGGAGAAGTGATAGAAGGCGAGCGCCGGGGAGGGAAGATAGGGTTTCCCACCGCCAACTTAAAAATCGACGAGGACTTGATTGTACCTGGAGAAGGGGTGTATGCTGCCAAGGCTCTCGTCAGAGGAGAAGTCCATAATGCCGTGGTCAATATCGGGAAGAAACCGACCTTCCATAATACCTACCCGGTTACTGTGGAAGCTTATATATTGGACTTTCACCGGATCATATATGGCGAAACTATAAGGTTGTATTTTTTGAAACGCATCCGGGGGGAAATGAAGTTTAGCGGGGCCGAACAACTGGTAGCTCAGATCCACCAGGACGTAACCCAGGCCCAAAGAGTGCTAGCGGATACAAGGTTTCGGGCTTTTTAGATTTATCGATTCAAGAATAATCGCGAATGGGTAAGTTTACATCCATTGACAGCTGTGCTACAATGAAACTCGGCAATCGGGTGCCTGCAAGTGAGCCAAGGGAATTATTCTGTGGATGTAGGGTGAGCAATCATTTTTCGTTCTCCAGGGACGACACCGCCAGGCCTCATGAGCATTTGCTCCTCAAGCTAGAGAACGAATCACGCTAGGGCAAATTTCATCTATCTCCGCAACTGTTTTTCAGTGTTTGGCTTGCCCAGGAACCACTGACTGGGGTTGGCGATACTCCGGCGCCTACTCCGGCAGTCGGCGATTAATCGAGAAAAGGAGGTGAGTAGTCAGTGGCACTCACGCAAGAAAAGAAACAGCAGATAATCCGGGACTTTCAACTGCACGAAACGGATACCGGTTCTCCCGAAGTGCAGATTGCCATGCTGACGGAACGGATCAATCACTTGACCGAGCACTTGAAGACCCATCCCAAGGATCACCACTCTAGGCGCGGGCTGTTAAAGATGGTAGGTCAGCGCCGGGCTTTGTTGGACTATCTTATGAAGAACGATTTCGACCGCTACAAGGGAATCGTTACTAGACTTGGACTGAGGAGATGAAGAGCGGTTCAGCCGCTCTTTCAATTTATTTTATTCGAAGGAGGGATAAGCTATAGAACACAAGGTTTACCAAACCGAAATAGCAGGGCGGCCTCTACGGGTCGAGATAGGGAAAGTGGCTAAACAGGCCAACGGAGCGGCTTTGCTTTATTACGGCGACACCGTTGTGCTGGTAACAGCGACCGCTTCCAAGGAGCCTAGAGAGGGCATCGACTTCTTCCCTCTAACCTGCGATTATGAGGAAAGACTGTACGCGGTAGGGAGAATACCGGGAGGTTTCATTAAGAGGGAAGGCAGGCCCACTGAAGCTGCTATACTTTCAGCTCGTCTGATGGACAGGCCGATCAGACCTCTTTTCCCTAAAGGTTTCCGTAATGATGTCCACGTAGTAGCGACCGTGATGTCCGTGGATCAGGATAACCCACCCAATGTAACCGCCATAATCGGGGCATCTATTGCTCTTTCCATATCGGATATCCCGTTTGCTGGTCCGATAGGGGCTGTGATTGTTGGGATGGTGGACGGGGAGTTTGTTATTAACCCCACAGTCGAACAATCAGCCAGGAGCCAAATGCACTTGACGGTGGGTGGAACCCGAGATGCCATCGTGATGGTTGAAGCACGAGCTAATGAAGTGCCCGAGGAAACGATGTTGGATGCCATTTTCTTCGCTCACGAAGAAATCAAGCGTATCATCGATTTTCAGGAAAAGATCGTAGCAGAGATAGGTTTGCCCAAACGAGAAGTCGTGGTTCCTGAGATCGATCCGGAGATAGAAGCGGCTGTAAGGGAATACGGGATACCGATACTGGAGGAAGCCATCCGCTGCTCCGACAAGCTGCAAAGGGAGGCCCGCACCGAAGCTGCGGCAGATGAAATTAAGCAGCACTTCGCAGAGATTTACCCGGAGCAAGATAAAGAAGTAGCCAGTATCATCGACAAGATTACCAAAGAGATAGTCAGGCGCATGATTCTGGACGAAGGTATACGGGTGGATGGACGTAGACTCAACGAGATCAGGCCCGTGTCTTGTGAGGTCGGGATTTTGCCGCGGACCCACGGTTCGGGCTTGTTTACCAGGGGCCAGACCCAGGTTCTGTCAGTGACTACTCTCGGTGCGGTTGGAGAAGAGCAGATTCTGGACGGGCTGGGAGTGGAAGAATCTAAACGTTATCTTCATCACTACAATTTTCCACCTTACAGCGTAGGGGAAACCCGTCCGATTCGGGGACCAGGCCGCAGGGAAATAGGACATGGGGCTTTGGCGGAAAAGGCCCTAGAAGCGGTCTTGCCTTCTCAGGAGGAATTTCCATACACCATACGGGTGGTATCCGAGGTGTTGGAATCCAACGGCTCCACGTCCATGGGTAGCGTGTGCGGCAGCACTTTATCGCTGATGCATGCCGGAGTTCCCATTAAGAGGCCGGTATCCGGTATAGCCATGGGGCTGGTCAAGGAAGGTGACCGGTTTGCCGTATTAAGCGACATTCAGGGTATTGAAGACGCCTTAGGCGACATGGACTTTAAAGTTGCCGGGTCTGCTGAGGGTGTAACTGCTCTGCAGATGGATATCAAGATACCCGGGGTCACCCGTGAGATCCTGCATGCAGCCTTAAAGCAGGCCAAGGAAGGCCGGATGTACATCATGGATATAATGATGAAGGCTATTAGCCAGCCCAATCCGGAGCTTTCACCGTATGCTCCCAGAATGATAAGAATGATGATAGATACGGACAAGATACGCCAGGTGATAGGACCCGGAGGCAAGATTATCAAGAAGATAATAGATGAAACGGGGGCTCGTATTGACATCGAAGATGACGGTAGCTTATTCATAGTCGCGTCGGACCAGGAGTCGGCGGAGAAGGCTAAGTATTACGTCGAGTGTTTAACTAAGGATGTAGAAGTCGGTAAAACCTACGTAGGCAAGGTGGTGCGGATAGCCGATTTCGGGGCTTTTGTAGAGATAATTCCCGGGGTGCTGGGTTTGCCCGGCAAAGAAGGATTGGTGCACATTTCTAAGTTAGCCGAGAATCGGGTGGCCAAAGTCCGAGACGTGGTCGATATCGGCGATGAAATCCTGGTCAAGGTTACCGAAATCGACTCCCAAGGACGAATAAACCTATCGCGCAGAGAGGCTTTACAGCAGGCCCAGCGGGCCGGTTCAACGACCGGACACAAAAAGAACACAAGATCAGCCAAGTAAACCGAGTTTCTCGGTTTATTTGTTTTTTGCGGGATTTGAACCAATCGAATACATACGCTCACTGCCGAATAGAAATTTAAGAAGAAAGGTGGTGAGCTTTGTTTTTGTTCCCAGGCACGATGACAATAATCATAAGACGTCAGACCTTATTCGCGATCTGCTTTGTGATCAGCTTGACTCTTTACACCGTGTGGATCGAACAGGTCGAGCGTGATCTTTATGGAGTTAAGCCTGGGGTCACGGTCGAGGGGATAGACTTGTCTTACTACCTTCCCAAGGAAGTAGAAGTAATTCTTCAAGAATTGGCTCTGAAGCATAGACAAATGCCGGTTAATCCCATTTTTGACAAACAAACCGGCGAGTTACTACCCGAGAGAAACGGGTATGAAGTCGACATAGATATCTCGCTCAAGTCGATTTTTGCGGCTGGCCCTGGGCAACGAGTACCGTTAGCATTCAAGGTTATCAGGCCCAAATACACGACCAAGGACCTAGAAGGGGTTGATTACCAACTGGGATACTTCCATACCTGGCTGTACGGATCCAGCGGGCGCTGGCAGAACATAAAGCTAGCCTGCAAGGGCTGCGACAACACCATCATCTGGCCTGGGGGAGTATTCTCATTCAATGAAGTAGTAGGGCCTCGAACACCCGAGAGGGGATACGAAATAGCCCCGATTATAGGAGGTGTGGACACCGGGGGAGGGGTGTGTCAGGTAGCGACTACCGTGTATAATGCAGCCTTGAAAGCAGGCCTTCCCATCGTGGAGAGACATCCGCACAGCCGGCCTGTACCTTATGTAGCCCCAGGGAAGGATGCTACCGTATCGTACAATTATGCCGACCTGAAATTCAAAAACGACCGGCCTTATCCGGTAATCGTGAAAGCAGGGGTAGGCGGGGGAAAGGTCTATGCTTATATTCTGGGGAAAAGGGGGTGAGGCTTCTTGCGGGTGTATTTTTTGCCTCGCAGAGCCTTAAGGATCGCGGCAGTAATAGCGGTCGTGGTATTGTTTATGGCTGTATTGGCTTATTTTTGGGAGAGTTCGTTAAACGCTTATAAATTGGAGGAACCAATATACCAGGGCCAGACCGGGCAAAAAGTCATTGCTTTGACCTTTAACGTTGACTGGGGCGAGGAGTATGTCCCTGATTTGCTAAAGATACTCGAGCAGAACGGAGTTAAAGCCACTTTCTTCTTAACCGGGCGGTGGGCTGAAGAATTTCCCGAACTGGTTAAGAACATGAAGAAGCACGGGCACTGTCTGGGAAACCACGGGTACAAACACCTTCATCTCAACAACCTTTCGCCGGAACAGGTAAAGGAGGAAATTACCCGGGCGGAAAAGGTAATCCAGACCATAACGGGAGAGCGTCCCTATTTGTTTGCCCCGCCTTACGGCGAATTCAATACCTCTGTTCAGAAAGTAGCCGCTGAATTAGGATATAAGATTGTAATGTGGAGCCTGGACACCGTCGATTGGCAGCGTCCCGAAGCCAGCACCATTGTCAACCGGGTTGTCCCTCGCATTCATAATGATGCGATAATCTTAATGCACCCTACCCAGCCTACGGTTGAGGCTCTGCCCAGCATTCTCAAACAGTTAAAAGAAGAGGGATATCGGTTTGCTACAGTTTCCGAAATCGTCGGAAACACGGCTACAGAAAAGGGGACTGAACCGTAAGATGACTTGTCACGGCAGGAAGAGTGTGATAGGATTTCTGGTGCTGGCATTAACGTTTGCGCTTCTGTTTATTTTGAGTCCAGGTAAAGCTGAAGCTGCGCCTTATGTGACATCTCAGGCTTACTGCTTAGTAGACTTGACTACTGGTCAAGTCTTGGGTGGTAAAAACGTGATGCAGCCGCGACCGGTTGCCAGCACCACCAAAGTGATG
Organism: Syntrophothermus lipocalidus DSM 12680; assembly: GCF_000092405.1. Classification (NCBI taxonomy): domain Bacteria; kingdom Bacillati; phylum Bacillota; class Clostridia; order Eubacteriales; family Syntrophomonadaceae; genus Syntrophothermus; species Syntrophothermus lipocalidus. The sequence goes on from NC_014220.1 coordinate 1,044,393, forward strand.
ACTGCCATCCTTGCTTTGGAATATGCGGGGCTCAAGGAGGTGGCAGTGGTAAGTCCTAAGGCCGCCCGAACCGAAAGCGGTATGGGACTTAGGCCGCAGGACAAGATGACCATAGAGGATCTCTTGAAAGCGGCGCTCTTAGAATCGGCCAACGATGCCAGTGTGGTCCTAGCCGAGCATGTGGCAGGCAGTGAGGATATGTTCGCATACCTCATGAACAAGAAGGCGTGGGCCATAGGAGCTTATCATACCCATTTCGAAAACGCCTCTGGTTTGCCCGATAAGGAGCACCTCAGCACTTGCTATGACCTGGCGGTTATTACTAGGTATGCTTTACGTAACCAGGTTTTTGAGAAGCTAGTCGCCACCCGGCAGGCTGTTATCAAACAACCCGGTTACCCCGGGGGGAGAAAGATTTACAACACCAACAAGCTCTTAGGCTCGTACGAAGGGGCCTTCGGTGTTAAGACAGGCACCACAGATGCCGCAGGCAAATGCCTCATCGGTGCGGCCCAAAGGGGGAACCGTAAACTGGTGGCGGTGGTTCTACGTTCCTGGGACCGGTACGCTGACTGCCAGCGTTTGCTCGATTGGGGATTTACGTCGTTTACTCGAGAAAAAGTTGTAGATAAGTCCAACATGTTCAAGGTTTTACGCGTGAACAAAGGGACCCGGATAGAGGTAACCGTGTATCCGGACAGGGATGTCTATTTATGGTTGTCGCAGGACAAAATGGGATTGGAAAAGGTCGTAGATGTTGATTACCAGCCCACCGCACCCCTGAAGACAGGGCAAAAAATCGGAGAGCTAGAGATACGCTACCTGGGGACTACAGTTGAGAGGGTTAAATTAGTGACACGTTGCACAGTGGGAAGAGAACCCGAGGGATTAATGCGATTGTTTTATCGGTTGTACTTACGATTGATGGAAACTTAAAGGGAAATTCGGAGACTATCGAAAACGGAGTAAGGGTGGAGGTTGAAGTTGTGGTCGATTATTGGGTTCTGGATAACGGGGCAAGACTAGTCAGCGAGGAGATTCCTCATTTACGTTCAGTAGCTATGGGGATTTACGTAGGGGTAGGATCGCGAGACGAAGCAGATGAGATGAACGGAACTACCCATTTTATCGAACACCTGCTTTTTAAAGGCACAGCTACTCGAACGGCAAAGGATATTGCCGAAGCTTTCGAGAGCATTGGCGGGCAGTTAAACGCGTACACATCGAAGGAATACACGTGCTTCTATGCTCGGACTTTGGACGAAAACTTCGAGGAAGCCTTAGATATTCTTTTCGATATGGTTTTTAATTCCGTCTTTATGGATAAAGACCTGCTTACGGAGAAAGGGGTCATAGTAGAAGAGATCGGCATGTACGAAGACTCCCCAGATGAGCTTATTCACGATGTGTTTTCCCAGCTGTTGTGGCGTAATCACGCGTTAGGCCGTCCTATTCTAGGAACCAAGGAAACTGTCATGGCCTTGAAAAGGGAGAGTGTTATCGAGTACTACCGGCAATATTATGTTCCTTCGAATATGGTTATCGCTATTGCAGGAAATATAAACAACAGCATGGTTCGGGATAAGGTTAGCGAGTGGTTACACAGGGTACAGAACCACCCCGTGTCTCGGGCCAAACTCCCTCCCGATATTCCGCCAAAGAACGAATTGAGGCTGATTACGAAGGACACAGAACAGGTTCAGCTGTGTATAGGGACGCCCAGTATTTCTTATTCCCACGATGAGCGGCATGTTCAAAACATCATGAACAGCATCTTAGGAGGAGGGATCGGGTCGAGGCTTTTTCAAACCATCCGTGAAGAGAAGGGACTGGCCTATTCCGTGTACACTTACCCTACCAGCTATTCGGATTCTGGCTCTTTTTGCATTTACGCTGCTACCAGTCCCGAAAAAATCAACGACCTGATGGCAGGCTTGGGTGAAGAACTGGACAAGTTTAGGACCAACGGGGTGACGGCGGACGAGATCAACCGGGCTCAGAGACAGATCAAGGCTAACATGTACTTGGGAATGGAAAGTGTTATGAACCGGATGAGCCGTTTGGGCAAGTCGGTTATGTTTTACGATCGCATAATTCCTTTGGAAGAGGTTATCGATAACATCATGGCAGTTACTGCGGACGATATCCAGCGCTTCGCCAACCAGGTGTTGGTTCCGGACAAGTTGTGCTTGGCAGCAATCGGCGGTAAAGAAGTTTTGTCTGTGGTAGAAAAAGGTTTGTCATCTGTGACCAGGATGGGCTGTCACTCTTCCTCCAATTCTTGGTCTGAAACCGGCTGTTCACAAGTGAGGCACCGGGTACAATAAGGAAAGTTTTTGGGATTGGACTTGGGAAGGGGGTTCCCACACAAGACGCACAGCCCTTCTGCTACCCAGCGTTGTTTTTGAATGAGTTGCTGTTGTCGGGAAAAAATCCATTTATTGATTCTATCGCGGTCACCGTTACTCAAGTTGACGAACTCAATTCCCACCAGGCAAGCGGACGGGCTGGATAAGCGGTCCACGACTCTTACCACGCGACCGTTCAGGAGCAATTCAGGGCCATGGGGCAGGTTCAAAACCGCTTTGATTTGGTCACCTTTGTTAAGTTTGGAGTCGGTCGCCAGGAGACATCCTCCACCGCTTATGTCTACCAAGCGAGCCTTCTGCAAAGAGCCAGTTTCCCTGGTTTCCGAGGATACAATGGGCGCATACCAAATATCAAAACCCGCTGGTACTCGGACCCATTTGCGGTTTTGTCCGTCGCTATCATCTCTTAATTCGGATGGACGGGGTTTTTTGTATAAGGCACGGGTGTCGGAAGAGGCAGTTTCCCTTCTCTGCCAGATGGAGTGATAGGCCCCGGCTGCCAGCAAAAGCAAGCCGATAATCATCACACCGAAAAAAAACCAGTTGGTTCCATTAGAGGTAGGGGTGTTTTCGGTGAAGGCCCGACTTATGTTTTCGTGCACTTGTTGCCAGTTACCGAGAACGAGCCAAGACGATTTCCCCGCAACGAGAGAAGCGACGAAAGGACCTAGATTTGCCAAAGGTTTATTAGGGGGTAAACTCATCATGACGAAATACCTCTTTCCCCAAGCCGAATGAAGGAAAACCTGCTTTTAATTATAATGCTAGTAGCACTTGACCTAATAATCAAGGTTATAGGTTTTTTACACGAAAGAGACACCTCGTTTTACGAAAGACCTGGTATCGGCGTTGAGCTTGTAAGCTGAAGGAGAGGGTAAGATTGGATTTTTCAATCAGGGTTGGGGTTAAGAAACTATCGGCAAAAGTGGGTAGTTCTGTTTCTCTGCCGTTTTACGCTACCGAAGGGGCCGCAGGTATGGATCTCTGTGCCTGCCTGGAAGAGGAGATAATCGTAAAGCCATTGGAGAGGGTGCAGGTACCTACAGGGCTTGCCATTAAAATTCCGTCCCATGTTGTGGGGCTCGTATTTCCGAGAAGCGGCAATGCCTGGCGGTTAGGTATGACCCTGAGCAACGCTGTGGGCGTTATCGACTCCGACTACACTGGAGAGATACGGGTTTTGATAACGAACCTGGACCCGGAGCGGCCTTTCATTGTAAAACCCGGTGACCGGATAGCCCAGCTGGTTTTCGTGCCGGTGCTCAGTGCCAGGCTTGAACTGGTCGAAGAGCTGGAGGAAACCGAGCGCGGAAGCGGTGGATTCGGTTCAACAGGTAGGTAGCTTTTTCAAAAACGGGCCACAGATGCACACAAACCCGGCACTCAGCTCAAGTCTTTGATTACAAGCGGCTGGCTTTTTCGGAGCCCAATGGCATGTTACAATTTCAGCCAACTGAGTGCCGGGCCGATACACACGGATTGACTTTATAACTCAGAATTGTTCATTATTCCTGTCAGGCGTTATGAGGGCAGGTCTCAAAAAAATGGGAAAAACGGGGACTGATTTCTGATAATGTGACCGAGTGTTCTTTTTCTAAAGAACATTTCCGGGGATAACAAGAGTAGGTTCAAATTTGGCGAAAAACTTTGGGGATAAATCTTGAAGCCGGCGACTATTAATTTATTAGAAAGACAAGTTAGGCGGAGGAAAGGCCGGGGTAAGTCACGGGGGGAGCAAGTGTGAAGCTGAGCGAGCTGGTTGGAAAAGAGATAGTCAACATTTATGACGGGATGAGGCTCGGCACCGTGGGGGAGTCGGATCTCGTGATCGACTGCGAAACCGGAGAAGTGGTTTCCATTATCCTACCAAACAAGGGCAATTTCATAAACCTATGGGTGGATCGACAAAAACTCATTATACCGTGGGACACGGTAAGAAAGATAGGTCGAGAGGTAATAGTAGTAGAACTGGACGAAACTCATCCCCGGCTCAAAAACAGCAGTGTGTGACAGATTCATCTAGTTGCGAAGTGTTGCTACTAATCGCAGTGGGTTAAGCAACAGGTCGAGACCGTCCAAGATGTTATTAACCACAATATCAGCGTGCTGCAAAGTAGAGCCACAGCATCCCTCAGGCCCTATAACGGCGATGGACAAAAGCGCCTGTTCCATCATTTCACAGTCATTGAAGCCGTTGCCGATAGCTACTACCCCTTCAGGACGAAGGGAAGCTGTAAGCCGGGCTTTATCTTTGCCCCCCTTTTCAGGGCTTACTTTTTGTAAGGTAATGCCCAGTTCTTCGGCCACTCTTGCCCCGGTTCCAAAAGTATCTGCGGTCAGCAGAACGACCTCAAGTTGAGACTTCAGCTGTTCTATTCTTTCTTTGACTCCAGGCAAGAGCTGACCATCTAGCGTCAGGGTTCCATTCATGTCTAGGAATAAGTGATTGAACACCAACTCTCCCCGTCCCGGAATGGTTACTCTCATCATTTTTTTGCTCTCTCCTCCTTCACCGGCTGACCCCTTACTCAAAGATCGCGCAATATTTTCCCTCTCATGCTGAAGTCAAAAGTGCCCTTGGCGTAGGTACTGGTAACTAAAATACACCAGTGAAGCCACCAAAACTATGACCGTGTAATAAAAAGTGTACAACCAGCGTCTTCGGGATTTGTCCTCGGCGGGGGTTAGCCTGACCTGTATGTAGAGCGCTAAACTGGCTACGGTAAGACAACCGATGACCAGCAACTTGGAGGCGGCAGGGCTTAGAACTCCTATCCACACGGCACATGTCACCTTCCTCATCGTGTTTCACAAGGTCTCGTTGAAATCAATTCTATACTGAAAACACCGTTTGTACAACACGGGCAATTGGGTTCTCCGGCTTGACGCGGAGGTGAAAATATATACACTATTGGTTAAGACTCGACAATTACTGCCGTTGGGAGCAAGGCATGGCTGGTCAGTAAGAGATTGGAGGTTTGCAAGATGGACGCGAGGGTTCGAGTAGCGGTAGCTGGAGCTTTGGGCAAGATGGGGCAGGAAACGGTCAAGGCGGTTTTTGGCGACGACGAGTTGCTGTTGGTAGGAATCGTCGATCCTAAGGGTCAAGGGAAAAGGCTTTCTGAGGCTCTTGCGATTTCCGGTCTGGAACTGCCAATTCACTACGATGTGGCAGAGATGATAGACGACTGCAAGCCAGAAATAGTCATAGATTTCACTACTCCTCACACAGTCTATAGCAATGCCCGGACAATTCTGTCGCGGGGGGTAACCGCGATAATCGGTACTACGGGCTTGAACGAATTCGAGTTGCAGCAGTTGGAGACGCTTGCCGGAGAAAAAGAGGTAGGTATCGCGGTGATTCCTAACTTTGCGATTGGGGCCGTACTGATGATGAAATTTGCTAAAGAAGCGGCCAGGTATTTCCCCAATGTTGAAATAATCGAGCTCCACCATGATCAAAAGCTGGATGCACCATCAGGCACTGCCGTAAAGACGGCGGAGATGATAAATGAAGCTTTAGCTGGGATTCCTCCGCGGGCGGTACAGGAGACGGTCAAGCTCCCCGGTTGTAGAGGTGGGGCGTTGGAGGGCGTACGCGTTCACAGCGTGCGTTTGCCAGGGCTGGTTGCCCACCAGGAGGTCATTTTTGGAGGGCCGGGACAAGCTCTTACCATCCGCCATGATTCGTATAACCGCGAATCATTCATGCCGGGAGTGTTGCTAGCGGTCAAGAAGATGGCGGGCAGAAAAGGAATGGTATATGGATTGGAAAACCTGCTCTAGCTTTCAAGAATCTGGCTTGCTATACTTGATAACCGGTCATTACGGCTTAACAAGAAGCTGGAATCAGGGCTATTCTGTCAGAAGTCGATATAGGGTTTCTTGCAAGTCGGCCATTTCTTGGCGTTGGAGGCTTCTTTCGCGGTGGGGAATATCAATGGTCAAATGGCCTTTAATTCTGCCTGGGCGATGGGTGAGTACAAACACCTCTTCTCCCAGGAACAAGGCTTCTTGAATGTCGTGGGTGACAAAGAAGGTCGAACGTCGTTCGGCCAGCCAGAGGTCGAGAAACGAATGCATCAAGGATAGCTTGAGCCCGAGGTCGAGGCCGACAAACGGTTCGTCCATCAGTAGAATTTCAGCAGGATATGCAAACGCCCGGGCCAAGGACACCCGTTGCTTCATGCCTCCACTGAGCTTTTCCGGATAATAGTTCTGAAATTCCTCGAGACCTACCAGTTGCAGGTAATGGGATATGGTTTGCTGGCGAGCGGAAGGTGAAAGATGATCCTTAAGCACAAAATCGAGGTTTCCACGAACAGTCTTCCATTTCAGAAGCCTGGTTTCCTGAAAAATATAGCTTATTCTGTGACCGGCAAAACCTACCATTTCCCCAGCATCGGGCTCGATGATACCGGCGATGATGTTAAGGAGGGTGGTTTTACCTGATCCGGATGGTCCGAGGATACAGGTGAGCGTATTCTCTTTCACTTCTAGGGTTAGATCCTCCAAGACCTTTAACCCATCGAATTCTTTGGAAATGTGACACAGGCTTAACGGCATGCCTCTATTCTCCCCAAGTTTTAAGTTTTCGTTCTACCGTAGCGAGGATGCTCTCGAAGACAAAGCTTATGAAGACGATAACCACGGTCCAGGAGAGAATACGAGCAGTTTCTAGGTAAATCCTGGCGTTTTGCATTTGAGTGCCGATCCCAAAGGTCGGTTGACTCAATATCTCGGCTGCGATGATGACTTTCCATGTTAGACCCATGGCCGAAGATGTTCCTGCAGCCAAAAACGGAAGAATGGAAGGGATATAGAGCTCGAAGAGGATACGCCAGGGCTTGACTCGAAACAATCTTGCCATTTCCACTAACTGCCTGTCGACATTCTTTATCCCCTGGACCACGTTATCGAATATAATGGGAAACGCGATGAGGAACGAGACGAATATGGGAACCAGTTCGGTGCGAAACCAGATAAGAGCGAGAAGTATGAAAGACATTACAGGGGTTGTACGGATTACCGTCATGAAGGGCTGAAGAGCCCAGAACACAACCGAATTAAATCCTGCCAGAAAGCCGGTTACGGCACCCGCTAAACAAGATACCAAAAAACCGGCCAAGCCGCGATACACCGTGGCTTCTACCGATTGCCAGAACGCGGCTGACCGGACGGCATTAACCAGATCGCGCATGGTAGTTTCCGGGGCAGGGAGTATAATCTCTGCCCCGATGACCAAAGAAAGTATCTTCCATACCAAGAACAAGAAGAAAATCGAACCGAGGGTGACCAGGCTATTCTTTATAGTAGAAGTCATTATCAGGCATTTTACCCCCTATGCTTTGAGGAGCATAATCATAGAGCACCTTAAGAAAAGCTTCGACTGCAGGTTTGCTGGTTTGAGCATCTTCATACCGCAGGTTGCACCGGGGAATAGCCGCTTCTGCTACCGGGGCTTTCATGCCAACTCCCAGCTTTTCCGCAAGTTGACCGGCTGCGCTCGGGTTTTGATTGGCCCAGTCGATGGAATCTTTATACGCGGACAGGAACGCGGCAACGACGTTCGGGTGTTTTGCTGCCAGGTCTTTTTTTACTACCAGGCAGGTTTGGGCTAAGGCCACGTCCTTGCCGACCACTTTTTTCCACTCCTCTTGCAGGTCGAGTATCACCTTGCAGGTATTGCTGCCCTTTAAGGCCTGGGTGACCCAAGGCTCAGGTAAAACCGCTAGCTTGATTCGGCCTGCAATCAGGCTCTGGGCTGCTTGTACCTGGTCCAGTGTATAGTCGAGCTTCACATCTGTATCCGGATTCAGGCCGTTTTTGGACAAGAGAAAACGAAAAACTATATCCGGCGTTGCGCCCTTGCCTACCACGTAGACGGTCTTACCCTTTAGATCCGCCCAGCTGTTTACCGTTTCGCCGTTTGATACGGCGTACATAACTCCCCATGAGCTCATGGCCGCCAGTTGGTAGGGAACTCCTTTGTTGTAAAGAGAAGCGGCCATGTTAGTGGGGAGGGCGGCGATGTCGACTTCCTTCGATACCAGCTTAGAAGTGAGCAGATCCGGGGTCTCGAGGATCTGGTAGTTGGTAGTTACTTCTTCGCCCAGAGCGGGTTTCGATTCCATCATCTTGACCATGCTCAAGGCAGTGGGTCCGCGCAAAGCCGCGACGTTAACCGTCAGTTTCTCGGGTGGTGGAGTAGGGGATTTTTTTTCGGTCTGGCTGGAACACCCGCCACCCGTGACCAATACCAGGGTCATCAGGAAAGCTAGCATCAAAGGAACAAGCTTTTTCACACCCATCCTCTCCTTTCTTTTTGTCATGTTGTGCGACTCGTTGTCCAAACACGCACCTGGCTATATTTTAGTGTAACTGCAGGGGTTGGACAATCCTTGTCACAGGTTTGCCTTAGCAGAGACTAACACCTGCTCGACCGTGAAAACTCAAGGGACAAGGACCCTTCTGCCAAGGTTTGTAGCTTGCTCACGGCGGGCGAAGGAAAGACAAGCACCTCCTGTGTTCGGAACGAATATACTGCTACTAACCTTGCCAGCGAAATTATGAAGGAGGCGCTTTTTTGTGAGCTCGGCGCTTTCAGGCATCAAAATAGCAGTAGTCGGCGGAGATGATAGGGAACTGGTCCTGATTTCGGAGTTGGTTCGCCTAGGCGCTACCATCAGTGTTGTCGGTTTTCCCAGGAACATGGTGAAACAAGGGAGCTACGTGGTGAACACGGTGGAGGAGGCCTGTAGAGGCGCAGAGGTTCTCATCCTTCCTATGCCCGGAACCGACGGGAACGGAGTGGTACGGGCGGTTTACAGTTCTGAGCAGTTGGAACTGACTGAGCGGGCTATAAGACAACTGGCCCCCAATGCTCTGGTTATCATAGGTGTGGCGCGGCCTTTCTTACGCGAGTGGTGCAGAAAATACCGTTTGGTTCTTATGGAGATAGCGGAAATGGACGAGGTGGCCATACTCAACTCGATACCGACGGCGGAAGGAGCCTTGCAGATAGCTATAGCCGAAACGCCGATAACTATTCACGGATCCGAGGTTTGCGTGCTGGGATTCGGGCGGGTAGGACACACTTTGGGGAGAATGCTCAAAAACCTTGGAGCACACGTAACTGCGGTTTCAAGAGATCCGGCCGAACTGGCACGGGCATACGAAATAGGATGTCGGCGAGCCGGTTTTGAAGAATTAGGAAGCCTGGTGCAGTCGGTCGACATAATCTTTAACACGGTGCCGGCCATGGTTCTGGACCGCGAGATGTTAGAAGCTGCTAACCCGGATGTTCTCATTATAGACCTAGCCGCCCAACCGGGAGGGACTGACTTCGAAGCGGCCAGCTTGCTGGGTATTAAAGCTGTTTTGGCCCCTGGACTTCCTGGGAAGGTAGCACCGGTGACAGCAGGTAGGATACTGGCCGAGGTTATCCCTCAGATTATTCTCCGGGAATTGCTGAGGACTGACCAAAACACATCATGTGGGTGAGGGAGGGGGTGATTATGGTGCGGCTAAAGGGCGTTCGAGTCGGTACAGTGCTGACCGGTTCCCACTGTACTGTGAAGGAGGTCCTGGTAGAAATAGAGAACCTGAAACGGGAGGGAGCAATCATAACCCCAATCCTATCGTACAGCGTTGACCAGACAGACAACAGGTTCTACCGGACTGCGGATTTAAAGGCGCGTCTACAAAAATTAACGGGTGGCCCTATTATCAATACCATAGTTGGAGCCGAGCCTATCGGGCCTCAGAAGTTGCTCGATCTGGTTATTGTGGCTCCTTGCACCGGCAACACCATAGCCAAACTGGCCAACGGAATCACGGATACCCCGGCTTTGATGGCTGTCAAAGCCCATCTCAGAAACCAGAGACCGGTAGTAATCGGAGTATCCACCAACGATGGGTTGGGACTAAACGCCAAGAACGTGGGAATCCTTATGGCTACCAAGAATATATACTTCATCCCATTCCGCCAGGACAATCCAATCGAAAAGCCCAACTCTATAGTGGCGGACATGAAATTGATGGTGGAAACTGCAATTGCCGCTTTGCAAGGCAAGCAACTACAGCCTGTTCTCTTAGGGTCGGCTTAAAGCAGTATTGTTACCGTCAAAAGCCATGTGCTAAAATATTTTGTAAGTTTTCTAGTTTAAGCAAGGCAGGAGGTTTTCACCATGGCAATGGTTAAGATGGCGGTGGTAGGGGCAACCGGTGCAGTAGGACGCGAGATGCTGAAGGTGTTGGAGGAAAGGGATTTCCCAGTTGGGGAACTCGTATGCTTGGCTGATCCCAAAGAAGAGGGTAACCGAGTTAAATTTAAAGACGAAGATGTGATAGTGCGAGGGGCGTCCCCGGAGGCGTTTTCTGGGATAGATATCGTGCTCTTGGCAGTGGCGAGTGAAATAAGCGAGGCACTGGCCCCGGAAGCCGTTAAAAGGGGATGTGTGGTCATAGACAACAGCTACGCGTTTCGTTTACGCGAGGGCGTGCCGCTGGTGGTTCCTGAGGTTAATGCAGGCGACGTCGGTCAACATCAGGGCATTATAGCTAACCCCAACTGCTCTACCATCATAATGGTGGTAGCCGTAAATCCCATTCACCAGGCTGCAGGGATCAAAAGAATTGTGGTATCTACGTACCAAGCTGTATCCGGTGCCGGGATCTTAGGGATAGAAGAACTTACTAGGCAAACCAGAGCAGCGCTTGAGGAGAGAGAGGAGAAACCCGAAGTTTTTCAGTACCCGATAGCGTTTAACCTTATTCCCCATATAGATACATTCCAAGAGAACGGATATACGAAAGAAGAAATGAAAATGGTGTGGGAAACCAGGAAGATCATGCATCTGCCAGACCTGCGGGTATCGCCGACGACGGTTCGGGTCCCAGTATACCGCAGTCATTCCGAGTCTATCAATATCGAAACCGAAAGAAAGATATCGGCCGAAGAGGCGCGGGGAATACTGGCCAAAGCGCCTGGAGTGGTGGTGCAAGACGATCCTGGGGCCGGGGTATATCCCATGCCTCTTTATACTTCCTTCCGAGACGAGGTTTTTGTGGGGAGGATAAGGGAGGATGTTTCTGTCGAACGCGGGCTTAACCTATGGGTTGCCGCAGACCAGATCAGAAAAGGCGCGGCCACTAACGCCGTGCAGATCGCTGAGATAGTGGTACGGGAAAACCTCTTCTAAACAAGTTTTTGTAAGGACCACGATGCTGTACTATATATATTTGTATATTTCAGTCGGTTTGAGTCAGGGGAATAATATTTGAGAATGGCGGTGATCAGAGTGTTAAAGTCAAGACTTCTGACGGCGATGGTTACTCCTTACGACGATCAGTTGCAGGTTGATCTCGACAAAGCTAAAAGACTGGCAAAACACCTGGCAGAAACGGGCAGCGAAGGCATAGTGGTTTGCGGGACAACTGGCGAGTCTCCGGTATTGTCGGCAGAGGAAAAGCTGAGTTTGTTCGCGGCGGTTAAAGAAGAGGTCGGGGATAAGGTTGAGGTTTGGGCGGGAACCGGCTCCAACAATACCAATGCTTCTGTGGAGCTGACGCGAAGTGCCAGCAGATTAGGGGTAAATGGGATTATGGCAGTTACCCCTTACTACAACAAACCTTCGCAGAACGGGCTCTACGAGCATTTTCGGGCTATCGCCGAGGCGACCGATTTGCCAGTGATGCTGTATAACGTGCCAGGGAGAACTGGAGTGAATTTGTTGCCCGAGACGGTCAAAAAGCTGGCTGAAATGGAGAACATCGTCGCGGTCAAGGAAGCTAGTGGAAATCTGGACCAGGTATCGCAGTTGAGAACGCTGGTCCCGGACGATTTTACGATTTATTCGGGTGATGATTCCCTGACCTTGCCTATGCTGGCTGTGGGGGCGTCAGGGGTAGTGAGTATAGCGAGCCACATTGCGGGGAAGCGTATTAAAGAGATGATCGACGCTTTCTTTAACGGTGAAGTTGTGAGAGCCTGCCGCTTGCACGGGGAGTTGTTTCCTCTATTTAAGGGCCTTTTCATTACTACCAATCCAATTCCCTTAAAAGAAGCTCTGAACATGATGGGTCTGGATGTTGGCGGGCTTAGGTTGCCGTTAACCGGGGCTACGGACAGCGAGAAAGCCCAAATTCGCCGCATGCTTACGGAGATGGGGTACCTGAAATAGCCGAAGGTGGGAGCCGGACCTGGGTCCGGTTTTTTGTTTGTAAAATTGTTCGTAACAGCAGAATTGCCGGGTTGAAACCGCAGGTTGCGCTTTTGCTCGCTGCTTGTGGACGTGGTGCAACTTTGCTTGTAAGGGCCAATGGTTTGGTCTATAATGAAATAGTCAAGAACTGTTCGGATTTCCTGTTGCTTGTAGAACGGATTGAGCGGCGAAGGTTCAAGTTTGGAGGTGGGTGTTAATCGAGTTAGACAGGATATATGTCATTCCCCTGGGCGGCTTAGGGGAGATTGGCAAGAACATGATGCTGGTACGATACCAGGACAATATCGTTGTTATCGACGCGGGTCTGATGTTCCCAGAAGAGGAACTGCTCGGTATAGACATCGTTATACCGGATATGACCTATCTGTTCGAGAATCGGGATAAGGTAAAGGCTGTTTTGGTAACTCACGGCCACGAAGATCACGTCGGGGCCTTGCCCTATCTGCTTCGCGAGATCGACGTTCCAATTTACGGCACTAAGCTGACCATAGGAATTATCGAGGCAAAGCTGCGGGAACATGGCTTGACGGGTGCCCGGCTTAACATCGTCAAACCCAGGGATAAAATAAATGTCGGACCGTTAGAAGCGGAATTCATCCGGGTAAGTCATAGTATACCTGATACTTTGGCCATCGCCATCCATTCTCCGGTTGGAACCATCTTGCACACCGGGGATTTCAAACTGGATCAAACCCCGGTTGACGGAGAGGTTGTGGACTTCCGAAAGTTCGCGGAACTCGGAGAAAAGGGCGTACTGCTGATGTTGTCGGACAGCACCAACGCGGAAAGGCCGGGTTATACGATGTCGGAGCGGGTGGTTGGGAACACCTTCGATGAGCTCTTCGGGCGGTGTGAAGGCAGGATCATAATAACCACCTTTGCTTCCAACGTGCACCGCATTCAACAAGCAATTAATACGGCCTGCAAGTACAACCGTAAGGTGGCGGTGGTCGGGCGGAGTATGATAAATAACGTGAATATCGCTCGAGAGCTCGGATACATCGCTATTCCTGAAGGAACGCTGGTTGATGTGGAATTGATCAACCGGTACCCGGACAACCAGTTGGTGATTGTTACTACAGGCTCGCAAGGAGAGCCTATGTCGGCACTTACCAGGATGGCGACGGCTGAGCACCGTTGGGTTTCGATTCAGCCAGGGGACACGGTAATCATTTCTGCTACGCCCATACCCGGCAACGAGAAACTAGTGGCTCGGACTATCGACATGCTGTACAAACAGGGGGCAGAGGTTGTCTACGGACCGGCTACCGGGGTCCATGTTTCCGGACACGCCAGTCAAGAAGAGCTAAAGATAATGGTAAACTTGATAAGGCCCCGCTACTTCATACCTATTCACGGCGAATACAGGCATCTGAAGAAGCACGCGCGGTTGGCGGAAAACCTGGGTATTCCCCGGTCCAGGATATTCGTAGTAGAAAACGGTCAGGTGATAGAGGTAGGGAGGAAAAAGGCGGGGGTGATAGGGAAAGTCACTTCGGGAAGGGTGCTGGTTGACGGTCTAGGAGTTGGAGATGTCGGAAACATCGTGCTTCGCGACCGCAAGCAGCTTTCCTCTGATGGGATCATCATAGTGGTAGTGACTATAAACAAAGAAACAGGAACAGTCATAGCAGGACCGGACATCGTCAGTCGGGGATTTGTTTACGTGAGGGAATCTGAACAGTTGATCGAGGAAGCCAGAGAAAAAGTCAGAGAGGCTTTGCTCGTGTGTGAGAAGAAGGGCGCAACCGAATGGGCCAGTATCAAGTCTCACGTCAGGGAAGCCTTGAGCAAATATCTGTACGAAAAGACCAAACGAAGGCCCATGATACTGCCGATAATTATGGAGGTTTAACCGGAGGCCTGGCGTTACCCGCCAGGCCTTCGACTTCTTATGGGAGAGTTTTTTGGTAGAATAGAACTACTACAAGTTATCAGCTGGCACCGAGTGTTGGGGGGATGGGAGTGTCAGGGAATTTAGATCGTATGGTAATAGACAGGGCGGCGAAGTGGGGTGCGAGTCTGGTCGGTTTCGCCGATGTCGAGCACAACGAGGTAGAGATGGTAGTGGAATTGAAGAACCAAGGTTGGAAGCGAGCTGTGGTTATGGCTCAGCAACTTTCTAGGGGAATCGTAGACACTATAACCGACCGTCCGACGGCCTTATATGCCGGGCATTACGCCCTGGTCAACCAGAAACTGGATATCCTTGCTCTGGAAGTAGCGTCTTTCTTACAAGACCTGGGGTGGCGGGCATTGCCTGTACCCGCTTCGGCAGTAGTGAGTGAGGAAACCTTGTCTTCTTATCTGTCTCACAGGGCAGCGGCGGCTGCCGCCGGTTTGGGCTGGATCGGCAAGAACCAGTTGTTGATCACAGCTGAGTACGGACCCAGAGTAAGGTTAGTGACGGTTTTGACCGATGCGCCTCTTAAGGCTGGCAGCCCAATCAAAGAACGCTGCGGCAAGTGTACCAGGTGCATCGATGCTTGTCCGGTGAAGGCCATCAAGGACACAGACCTCGCGCTGAGAGACCGTGAGGCCCACCTCAACGTGCATGAGTGCAACCAGCACCTGTGGGATTGGCAGGGAGAACTGGGTTATCGAGTCTGCGGGGTGTGTATGCGGGTGTGTCCTCACGGCCAGTAAATCGTGCTGTATGGGTAAAATGCGGCCTTTGAGGGAGGTGCTACCTTGATTCAAGCGAAGGATATCATGACCCAGGATGTAAAAGTTGTGAATACAGACGACAGCGTGGGCGGAGTCATCCGGTGTTTCTTGGAAGAGGGGATTACCAGCGCGGTGGTGGTAGACAATGACAACAAGGTTAAGGGGATAGTTACCGACGGTGATATACTGGCCGCTGTCCGGCAACGCCGTCCGGTGGTCGTGGACGTCATGAGTTATTTTTGGGCCGTGGGAGATGATGAGGACTTCGTTGCCAAGACGGACGCTGTTAAACAGAAAAAAGTGAAAGAAATAATGACCAAGCACGTGGTTACAGTAACGGAAGACACAAGTATTCCCGAAATCGCACGTCTGATGGTAGAAAACGGCATAAAACAGATACCTGTGGTGCAGTCAGGCCGAATAGTGGGCTTGATAAGGCGCAAAGACATCGTAAAGGCCGTAGCCGAGGCCGCGGGAGAACTATAAAACTTTTCTATGGGGATGAGGACATTGCAGGTTCAAGTCAAAGAGGTTGAAAGGGTAAACTGGTCGGCGATAATAGTGGTTGTTTTCGGTACTTTCATGGCTCTGCTTAACAGCAGCAGCGTGAACGTTGCTATACCAAAACTCATGACGGTTTTTGGGGCTTCGCAAGACAGTATCCAATGGGTTTTGACCGGCTACATGCTGAGCCTGGCCGTGGTCATGCCAGCCGCCGGATATCTGGCGGACAGATATGGATACAAAAGGGTTTTCATAATCGCGTTGAGCCTCTTTACTGTCGGATCCGCGCTTAGTGGGCTGGCTTGGAATGTATCCAGCTTGGTGGCAGCCCGGGTCATACAGGCCATAGGTGGCGGGGTCATGCAACCTCTTTCCATGGCTCTGATCTACCGCAACACGCCGAGAAACAAAATAGGGACCGTCTTAGGGATATGGGGGATAGCAGCCATGGCAGCTCCGGCCGTAGGCCCTACTTTAGGGGGTTACCTGGTTGACTATGTGGGGTGGCGGACCATATTCTACGCAAATATCCCGGTAGCCATCCTTGACCTGTTTCTGGCTTTCACCTACCTAGAGGAGACCCCTTCGGTAGTAGGCAAAGAATTCGACAAGTACGGGTTGCTGTCTTCGAGCGTGGGCTTCTTCTGTCTGCTTCTAGCGTTGAGCAAGGGTGCTAGTAAAGGCTGGACATCGCCGTTTATCCTGAGCCTGCTTTTGATCAGTGCGGTTGCCCTGACCTTCTTTGTAATAGTTGAGCTGAGCCATCCCGAGCCTATAATGGAGCTCAGGTTGTTCAAGAACTTCGTATTCACGCTCTCACTTGTTATAACCTCGGTTATTTCCATCGGCATGTTCGGGGCTATCTTCTTAATGCCTATTTATCTTCAAAACGTCATGGGCGTGTCAGCCATGAAATCAGGGCTCATTACCATGCCGTCCGCTATCGCCACCGCAGTCGCCATGCCGGTAGCCGGCCGTATATTCGATAAATACGGGGCAAAAATAGTAGCTCTTCCCGGCCTGGCCGTAATTACGGTTACGACATACATGATGCACAGATTCAGTTTAGTTACGCCGTTTTCCTGGATAATCTGGTTGTTGGTAGTAAGAGCGATTGGCATGGGCCTTTCATTGATGCCGGTAACCACGGCGGGAACCAACACCGTCCCTTTGACTCTGATTGGCAGGGCTTCTTCCTTGAATAACGTAATCAGGCAGGTCATGTCTTCCTTCGGCATTGCTATGTTCACCACTATAATGAACACGAGGCAAGCGGTTCACTTCACCAATCTCGCCCAAGGGGTGAGCCTCTCGGGGAGTCAAGCCGCAGGTTTTCAAGCCTGGATGGCCCATATTTCTCAAAGCACGGGGTGGACTCTCGGTGTGGCAAAAGTCTTGGGCCTGGCGGTAGTGACTAAACATGTCGCGCTCTTGGCGATGGCCGAAAGTATTGCTGATTGCTATGAAGTGGCTGCGGGCATGTGCTTCGTTGCCCTGGTTTTATGCTTTTTCTTGAGAGATCAGAGACCAGTATCTCCCAGGTTAAGCTCATAACCACAAGAACAAATATTATTAGTTATAGAAATAATCATCCGTCTGAGGCTTAGTGCCGGGTTGGCGTGAATCTCTGACTGGTTTTCCCTATGGAGTCGAGGAGGGGGGCTAATGGTGCGGATTACTATAAACGGAAGGCAACTGGAGGCTCCGAAAGGAAGCACTGTACTGGAGGTGTGCCGGTTACACGGCATCGAGGTACCGACGCTGTGCTATGATCCTGAGCTCAAGCCTGCCGGTTCATGTAGAATGTGTGTGGTCGAGGTCAAAGGCCGGCCAACCCTTCAGGCCGCGTGCGCGACTCCGTGCGAAAACGATATGGTTGTGGAAACCGAGAGCCCGGCTGTGGTGGAAGCCCGCAAGGTGATTCTGGAACTGCTGCTGGCCCGGCACGGGGGCAATTGCCTGACCTGTGAGAAGAACGGGAACTGCAAGTTGCAGGATTACTGTTACCGTTACGGGGTGGCCGAGAGCGGGTTTGCAGAAGGAGGCAGGCCAGAATACCCGGTTGATGATCCCAACCCCTTCATCGAAAGGGATTACAACAAGTGCGTAATGTGCACCCTCTGCGTGAGGGCCTGCGAGAGCATTACCGTAGCCCGGGCTATCGGGGTGATAAACCGCGGTCACCAGGCCAAGATCGCCACTGCTTTTGACGGGAACTTGGCCGATTCGTCATGCGTTTTCTGCGGCCAGTGTATCATGGTATGCCCGACTGGAGCCTTGACCTCTAAGCTCAGTAGGGGCAAAGGTAGGGCTTACGAGGTAAAAAAGGTCTTGACTACCTGCGGCTACTGCGGCACCGGCTGTACCTTGGAGCTAAACGTTCGCGAAGGACAGGTTGTGGGCGTGACCTCGAACCGCAGCTCCGAGCGGAGCCCGGTCAACCGGGGGTCTTTATGCGTAAAGGGGCGGTTTGGCTGGGACTTTATCCATTCGCCCGAGCGATTGAAAGTGCCGATGGTTAAAGAAAACCGCGAGTTTCGTGAGGCGTCCTGGGATGAGGCTTTGGACCTGGTGGCTTCTCGCCTGAAGAAAATAAAGGAAGAACACGGACCCGATTCTATAGCCGTTTTCGCTTCAGCCCGCATAACCAACGAGGAAAACTACCTGGTCCAGAAGTTTGCCCGGGCGGTCTTGGGTACGAACAACGTAGACCACTGCGCCCGCCTCTGACACTCGGTTACTGTCGCCGGTCTGGGGACAGCATTCGGGAGCGGGGCGATGACCAACTCCATTAACGAACTCGAAAAAGATGCTAGGGCAATTCTTGTGATCGGATCCAATACCACTGAAAATCACCCGGTCATCGGGATGAAAATCAAGAAGAATGTGCTGGAAAATGGAGCCAGGCTGATAGTGGCTGACCCGCGCCGTGTCGATCTGGCTGAAATCGCCGATGTGTATTTGCGACACCGGCCGGGGACCGATGTGGCCCTGCTTAACGGCATGATGAACGTCATCATCAGCGAGGGACTGGCTGATTCCGATTTCATCGCCGCCAACACTGAAGGCTACGAGGCCATGGCAGAAGTAGTGGCGAGGTACACGCCCGAATACGTAGAAGCCATAACCGGGGTGCCAGCGGCTGATATCCGCCGGGCGGCTCGGATTTATGCCCGGGCGGAGGCGGCGGTCATCTGCTACGCCATGGGGCTGACCCAGCACAGCACCGGTACCGATAACGTAAAATCCGTCTGTAACCTGGCAATGCTGACCGGCAATATCGGACGTCCGGGGACCGGGGTTGCGCCTTTGCGGGGGCAAAACAACGTTCAGGGAGCTTGCGACATGGGCGGGTTGCCCAACGTCCTTCCCGGCTACCAGCCGGTGACTGATGAATCTGTCAGGTCCAGGTTCGAACAGGCCTGGAACGTTTCCCTTTCAAGTAAACCGGGACTCACCCTCACGGAAACGGTTGAAAAGGCTTATCGAGGAGAGATTAGGGCCCTGATTATCATCGGGGAAAACCCAATGATAAGCGATCCAGATCTCAACCACTGTGAAGAAGCTTTAAAAAATCTCGACTTTTTGGCGGTCCAGGACATCTTTTTGTCGGAAACGGCCAGGTTTGCCCACGTGGTTCTGCCCGGAGCGTGTTTTGCCGAAAAAGACGGGACCTTCACCAACACGGAGCGGCGGGTGCAGAGGGTGCGTAAAGCCGTGGATCCTCCCGGTCAGGCCCGTGCAGATTGGGAGATTATTTGTGAGCTGGCCTCTAGGATGGGGTATCCCATGAGCTATAGCTCGCCAGAGGAAATCTTCGAAGAAATGCGCGGTTTGACGCCCTCCTATGCCGGAATGACTTATGCCCGCTTAGAAGGGCAAGGGCTGCAGTGGCCGTGTCCGTCCGAGGATCATCCCGGAACGGCCATCCTGCACCGGGACGGGAGGTTCACACGGGGCAAAGGGCTTTTCAGCCCGGTCGAATTCTTGGAACCCGCAGAATTGCCCGATGACGAATACCCGTTAGTGCTCACTACCGGGCGCAATCTTTTCCACTACCATACCGGGACCATGACCCGACGCTGCCAGGCTTTGAACCAGCATGTCCCGGAAGCTGAAGTGGAAATAAACCCGAACTTAGCGGCGCAGCTGGGGATCAAGAACGGAGAAACGGTGAGGCTTTCTACCCGCAGGGGCAGTATCGAGGTTAAGGCCAGGATAACCGCTATGATAGAGGATGGAGTAGTATTCATGACTTTCCACTTTGCCGAAGCGGCGGTTAACCTGCTTACCAAGGCAGACTCGCTCGACCCGGTAGCGAAGATTCCGGAGTACAAGGTTTGTGCCGCCCGGCTGGAGAAGATGACCTAGTGAAAGGATTCCCCTGGCACCTGAACACCAACGCGGCTCTGCTTATTTTTAATTAAAGACAAGTATGATTGGACGGTTTTCGCCGTCTTCTGTATTTTTTGGGAGAAGAGGGGAGAATCTAGAGTAAAGAGGGATAGCGCACAACGAAACGACGATACCAACAATACGAACAGGAGGCCCGGCATGGTAGAAGAAAAACCCAAGACAACCAAGACGGCAAAGCCCCCCAAAACGGAGAGCAAAACTGACAACCTGAAGGAGTTTGGGCAAACCGAGGTGCCCGGGTTTAGAAGCGACATCCACTGCCTTACCATTGTAGGGCAGGTGGAAGGACACATGATACTGCCGGCCAACAACAAGACCACGAAGTACGAACACGTCATCCCCCAGCTGGTGGCAGTTGAAGAGAACCCGGACATCCGGGGCCTGCTGGTAATCCTGAACACCGTCGGCGGTGATGTCGAGGCGGGGTTGGCTCTGGCAGAGATGATCGCGAGCATGTCCAAACCTTCAGTTTCTATAGTCCTGGGCGGCGGGCATTCCATCGGGGTCACTTTGGCCGTCAGTACCAGTTATTCCTTCATCGCCCACACCGCGACCATGACCATACACCCCATCCGGCTCACAGGGCTGGTCATCGGAGTTCCCCAGACATACGAGTACCTTGATAAAATGCAAGACAGGGTAGTAAGGTTCGTGACAGAACACTCAAAGGTGTCGGAAAGCCAGTTCAGGGAGCTGATGTTCAGGACAGGGGAACTGGCCAGAGACATAGGGACCGTGCTTGTCGGGAAGGACGCGGTCGACATCGGGCTCATCGATGAGGTAGGCGGGATCAAAGAAGCATTGGCCAAGCTAAGAGGACTCATCAACCACAAGGGCATACTGTCGTAACCCCGCCGCTGGCGACGAATTTATGAGAGTCGATTTTACGGACCGGCGGGCGAAACATTCCACCAGCAAGCAAGGTGTTCTTTGGGACAGGTATTTTTCTCGGTGCCGAGAAGTGAAGTTGAACCGCTGTCGAAAGAGGAGGTAGGAAGGTTGGTTTACTTTTACGTGGGACCCCAAGACATATACCAGCCCATTTTCGAACAGCGCGAAACGACGGAGGTCGTGCTGCCTTCGGGCGGGATACTGCAGGTTGAAACGTTGAGCGCGGACGAGGTCCGGGTCGTCAGCTTGATGAGCACTGACCCCATGGATTTTCTCGATCCCAGGTACGCCCCGGGAAATATCATAAGCCGAAAGCTGTTCATCGTAGGAAAATAATTCCTTGACAGATAACGCCATAATATGGGATGATATGTCACATAAAAAGGAAAAAAGTCCTGATAATTTTTAATAGTTTATCGCCCAAGGTCTTGGGACTGGTGGGATCAATTTACGAGACACAAGAGGGGTACTGTGAACTGGATCGATCATGACTAAGACACGGAAAGAAAAGCGCGTAGCTCGCCAGCCCCAGATAAAAAGTGATCGCGTTGTAGAGGGCGAGGACGAACTGGCATGAAACCTGCAATCAATCAATCAATCAATCAATCAATCAATCAATCAATCAATCAATCAATCAATCAATCAATCAATCAATCAATCAATCAATCAATCAATCAATCAATCAATCAATCAATCAATCAATCAATCAATCAATCAATCTCATAACGTATTGTTTGCATTTGGCAGCTGCCCCGGTGTAAGCAGGATTTGGTGGCGAGCTTGTTGGCATAGGGGCAAGAATTATCGGCTAATGGGGGAGGAAGAACCAGGCCCGGATAGTATGTATCCTGGCCTGGTTCTTATTTTATGTAAACTCTAAAAAGCCTTCGAGCCCAGGGTTTAGCAGAGGTTGGAACAACAACTCCTGCTGCTTAATCATCTTAGTCATCAGAGAGGGTAGATTAACATGAGCAGCGCCGGTAACCGGCAATCAAGTACCACGGGTTTGACTCAGGTTTTCGGGATAGAGGGGTTATACAGTTGAGCGGGGTTTGGTCGCTTTGCAGACGCAGTGATGCCACAATGCAGAGACTGGATTGTTGGGTTTTCCCTGCGCGCGCTCTTTTATCTTTTGGTAGCGAAGGGGGTGGTAGTGTGAGGCGGGCTTCATCGGGAGAGAGGCTTGCATATAGCCTGCCCTGACGCCCTGCCGCTGAGAGGTCACCATCGGTTATCCTATCTACTCGGGTTTGAACACCGCACTTGAGGGGGGAATGGCTATGACTGAAGCTGGAAACCAACGGGCAGGATGGTTCAGGAACACGAAGGTATCTACTCTTATGGCAGGGCTTGCTGTGGTGACACTTATGGTAGTAGGGTCGCTGGTATGGCTGGCTTTAAAGGACATGGCGGTTTTCAACAACGACATGAAGGCTTTGTATTCGGACCGGATGCTGACTTCTTTACAATTAAAGGAATTTGAAACCCAATTTTACAGCATGCGGGTAGCTATGACCCAGATGCTCTTTGCCCAGCGTTATGACGCTGCGGCTGTGGGTCAGGTGTCGGACGTAAAAAAGAAGCTGGCCAGCACTCTCGAGCAGTATAAGCAGTCTTCCATGGGTGAAGGGCAACGCAAGCTGGTAGAAGATATCGAGAAGGGTTACCTCGATTATGTGGACCAGGCGGAAAGCATCATAGGAGTGTTCAAGAATGGTGGTCAGGTGGGGGTTGAGTCCGTTGACAGGGTAAGGCAGACGGCGAGTCAGGTGCAGTCGAACATAGATGCTTTGGTCAAACTGAACGCCGATGAAGCCCAGAAGGCGGTAGATAAGGCGAATATCGTTTACGCGGGAGCAAAGAGGACGTTCATCTTTCTCTTCATAGGATTGGCCATAATTCTTGTAGCCGGAACCTATGTTCTGAGAAGGATTATTATGGGATATATGAGCCAGGTGAACGGGGTGTTAGAACGGCTTGGTAACTACGATTTCACGGTTACTCTGGAAACCGAAGGGAAGAACGAGTTTGCCGACATGAACCGTTCTCTGGCCCAGGTAGTGGAAAATCTTAAAGCAGCCTTGAAAGTGGTCAAAGACAATGCCGTTAGCACCAGCTCGCAGTCGCAGAGCCTGGCGGCGGTGGCCGAAGAATTGACCGCCGCTTCGCAAGAGGTAGCATCTGCCATGCAAGAGGTGGCCAAGGGAGCAACCCAACAGGCGAGCGACATGGGTAACGTTGTAGGCCACGTAGGGCGCCTTACCCAAAGCATAGAAGAGGTTTACCGGGATCTGGAGAGGGTCAGAGCGGAAACGGACAACAGCGCGAGCAAGGTCGAGGCCGGCAAAGAGGAAATGGATAAGCTCATCCAGTCTATCCGCGAGATTCAGAGAGCCTTCGAGGTGGTGGTAGGGAAGGTGAACAGCCTCATCGGGTCGGTGCGGCAGATAAGCGGCATCACCGATGTCATTTCCGGGATAGCTGACCAGACGAACCTTTTGGCCTTGAACGCGGCCATCGAGGCAGCCCGGGCAGGGGAAATGGGACGCGGGTTTGCGGTGGTGGCGGAAGAGGTAAGGAAACTGGCGGAAGAATCATCCCGGTCCACCAGCCAGATCATACAGCTCATCGCCTCTGTCAGCAGCGATACCGAAGAGGTGCTAAAAACCTCGAACGAGGTCGAGGGATTCATTACTTCCCAGACCGTATCGGTGGAGAACACGGTCAAGTCATTTGAGGACATTCTGTCGTCTGTTGACAAAATAGCTCCCTTAATTGAGTCTACCTATCTCGGAATGGACCAGATTGTAAGGTCCAAGGACGAAGTGCTGAAGAACGTAGAATCGGCAAGTGCCGTAGCCCAAGAGAACTCGGCGGCCTCGGAAGAAGTGGCGGCATCGACCGAGGAAATAACCGCTTCCTCACAGGAGGTAGCCGCTTCGGCCCAGCAGTTGGCTTCGATTGCCGAGAACTTGGCGACGGAAGTGAACAGGTTCAGGGTGTAGTTCTCCGGTTAAATAATTTCCAAGATTTACAAACGGATAGCGGCAGACGAGGGGTTTTTCGCGTTCGGGCAAAACCCCTCGTGTTTTCATGACCTGAGCTGACCGGTTTGAGGCTTTGAGCAACCAGAAATGTGTTAATTAAAAGCAGGCCCCTTTCACACTAGAAAAGCGTTATCACTAGAGAATGAAAACGCTTACTCTCCTGGCTGACACTCTTCCCAGTTCTAAGTTATCAGTGTACATCTGCAGAAATCTGGCCCGAAAATCGATTGGCGGGAGGAGTGTTAGCCAGCTCGCTCCAAG
Source organism: Syntrophothermus lipocalidus DSM 12680 (assembly GCF_000092405.1). Lineage (NCBI taxonomy): Bacteria > Bacillati > Bacillota > Clostridia > Eubacteriales > Syntrophomonadaceae > Syntrophothermus > Syntrophothermus lipocalidus. Next base: position 1,068,774 of record NC_014220.1, read on the forward strand.
ACTCCTCGCCTGCAACACATCGGCTCTCTTCGGTGCGAAGCGGACCGCTCGGGATTCGGCGTCCATGCACTCAGTCCCTCGCTGCTCGAAACCTCCTGTTTCTCGCTCCGCTTCGCAGCCCTCAGTTTCGCCGTGTGTTGCAACGGCTCGTCATACGTCGCTTCGCCCGGCTAACACTCCTCCACAGTCGCATTTTCATTCTGTAGTGGTGACTCGGATGAGAGTCACAAAGGTCTGTGTTCATCTGTGTCTCATCTTGAAGGACAGATGGCAAAACGACTAATTTTGCGCCGGGGTCTGTGCTATAATTTAAAAAGTTACGGGGAGGGGACAGAGAAGTGAATTATCTTGATGCTGTTATATTGGGGATCGTCCAAGGTTTAACCGAGTTTTTGCCGGTCAGCAGTTCGGGCCACTTGGTGATATTCCAGAAGTTGCTGGGCTTCCAACAGCCAGGGGTGACTTTCGAGGTAATGTTGCATTTGGGGACTCTGGTTGCGGTCATAGCAGCGTTTTGGAGCGACGTTTGGGGGATTATCAAAAAGCCAATGAGTCGGATAGTCTATCTTATCATCCTGGGAACCATACCAGCCGGGCTGATAGGTGTATTTCTCAAGCCTTTGTTTGAACAGGCTTTTGAGTCTTTGACCGTGGTAGGAGTGGGACTGATAATTACCGGATTTCTTCTGGTGCTCGGGGAAAAGCTCGGAACACGGGCTTGGTGGGGAAAAGAGGTTGAACAGACCTCTGTAGGCGACGCCCTATTTATAGGGCTGCTTCAGGGACTTGCCATAACCCCAGGGATTTCTCGTTCTGGGTCGACCATCTCCGCCGGATTGTTGCGAGGCTTGGACCGGGAGTTTGCCGCCAGGTTTTCTTTCCTCCTGTCGATTCCGGCTATCCTGGGGGCCGGGATCCTAGAGGGCAAAGACATTTTGGACAGCGGTATTGCGGGCCATAGCCTTGCGCCTTACATTGTGGGGACTGTTACCGCAGCCGTTTCTAGCTACACAGCCATTCGCATTGTCATGGGCCTGGTCAAAAGAGGCCGGTTATCTCTGTTTTCTTACTACTGCTGGACCGTGGGTATACTTATACTGGCGTTTTTTAGGGGCTAGACGCTTGCAGTTAGTGGGCTGGTGTCTCCCGGACCCTCTTTGTTGTTAAGAGGGTTATTTTTGTTTGGATTAGACACCTCTGTTAGTGCGCCCAATCCATTTGCCAAATTACGGGAAGGAGAAAATCCTTCCATGGCGAAATTGTTTTGATGGGGTGAGGACGCCATGAAAAAGAAACAGGCCCAGGAACAGGCCAAGATTGAAAAAAAGGCCCGAAGCGCGGTTCGCGAAGAGATATCCGGCATTTTGCTGTTGGCTCTCAGTGTTTTTCTCATGGTGGCTACCTTAAAGTATAAAGGAAACCCTCAGGACCAAGAAGCGATCGGGATTATCGGAACCTATTTGATTATGGGCCTGGAAAAGGCGACGGGAGCGGCTCTACCTTTGGTTCCGGTTTTTCTGTTCCTGTGGGCTTTTCATCTGCTAGTTGCCAAGAGGTACTGGTCTTTACGTATGGGAGGCCTGGCCCTGGTTTCCGTATTATTTCTTACGTTCTTGAGCATTGCAAGAATTCCAGGCGGAATGGACAGCCTACAGGCAGCTGCTGCGGGTCTGGGAGGGGGATACCTGGGTGGAACAGTGGCTTATGTGTTGGTGCATCTCTTGGGCAGGATCGGGACTTACGTGGTGCTGGTTTTTGGTCTAACACTAGGAGTGATCATGGCGATAGATCAACCATTAACGGCGGTGGTAACGAAGAGTGGCTCGCGGGTCAAGAAGTGGCTGGCAGCCCTGGAGCCACTGCTTTTTTACGAGGCCGAGGACGAAGTGTTGGCGAAGGAACCAGCAGCCGCTCCGATTCCGGTTAATAAGGAAGATGCGGCTATGCCTGGCCCGAAAGACGAAACAGAATACCGAGAGGTGGCTATCAGGATCGCCCAGCCGCTGTCGCAACAGGCGTTTGAGAAGAAAGCGGACAGTCGCCCTGAAGACTCCGAATACCGGCGTCCCCCGCTCGAACTGCTAAGTCCGGTGCAGGCGGAAAGGGGCTTTAACAAGAACGATATTAAAGAGAGCATAAAAGTGTTGGAAGATACCTTTGCCAACTTTGGTATCAAAGTGAAAGTGAATCAAGTGAGCTGTGGCCCGGCTGTCACCCGTTACGAGCTTCAACCGGCCCCTGGCGTAAAGGTAAGCAAGATAATCGGATTGGCTGATGACCTGCAGTTAAGCCTGGCCGCCCCGGGGATAAGGATCGAGGCGCCAATTCCAGGGAAATCGGCTATCGGAATCGAGGTTCCGAACGAGCGGGTAACCAGGGTAGGCCTTCGTAATCTTTTGGCGAGCCCGGAATTTCAAGGACACGAAAGCCCTTTGGCGGTGGGTTTGGGTGAGGACATATCGGGGAATCCGGTTATTCTGGACCTGGCAGCCATGCCTCACCTCTTAATAGCTGGCTCAACGGGGTCGGGCAAAAGCGTGTGTCTCAACTGTATTATACTCAGTCTCTTGTACGGGGCTTCCCCGGACGAGCTAAGGCTGCTGCTGGTCGACCCCAAGATGGTGGAACTCACGGTTTACAACGGCATACCTCATCTTCTGGCCCCGGTTATCACGGATCCCAAGAAAGCTTCCGTGGGGTTGAGGTGGATGGTGACGGAAATGGAACAGCGGTACCAGAAATTTTCCGAGACCGGGGTCAGGGACATCTACCGCTACAACGAGGTGAGCGGGGAACAACTTCCCTTTATCGTCATCGTTATCGACGAGTTGGCTGACCTTATGACCATAGCTCCGGTGGAAGTGGAGGATTCTATCTGTAGGCTGGCGCAAATGGCCAGAGCAGCAGGGATACATTTGGTGGTAGCTACCCAACGACCTTCGGTCGACGTGGTCACAGGCATTATTAAAGCCAATATTCCTTCACGTATCGCCTTCGCGGTTTCCTCCCAGTCCGATTCGAGAACGATTCTGGATATGGCCGGGGCCGAGAAACTCCTGGGCCGGGGAGATATGCTGGTATACCCGGTAGGCGCCCCTAAGCCTTTCCGGGTGCAGGGCGCATTCGTCTCCGACACAGATATAGAAGCCGTGGTCGCGTTTGTCCGGCAGCAAAACCTTACCACTCCTATTAGAGAAGAACAAGATATCGGGATGGATATGGTCATGGGGGATGTAGGATACCAGGACGACCTCTTTTGGGATGCGGTGAAAATCTTCCTACAGAGCCAGAAGGTTTCGGTATCGTTGCTGCAACGCAAGCTTCGCATAGGATACGCTCGCGCCGCTCGTTTGGTGGACATGATGGAAGAGCGCGGGATAATATCTCCGCCCGATGTTAACAAAAAAAGAGACATATTGATAGATGAAGAACAGTTTGCGCGCCTGTACTCAAACGACAATATGTGTTAGGATTAAATAAGCAGTTGTTTATAGAGGGTATGAGGCGGGCGGGGTGATGGGGCTGAAACTGACCGCGAGGGAAAAAGAGATACTAGAGATACTAAGAAAAGAACCGTTGATATCTCAGGATGAACTGGCGCGCCGTCTGGGAATTGCCCGCTCCTCTGCAGCTGTGCATGTTTCGAATCTCATGAAAAAGGGCGTTATTCTCGGCCGAGGATACGTGTTCAACGAGCGGGTATCCAGCGTGGTGCTTGGCCAGTCCGGCGTGGAAATAGCCGTTGAGACTGGGATGAGAGAAAACTGGGAAACCGTAACCCGGATCACAACCGGGATCGGCGGTTTTGCGTACAAGGTGGCGACCAATCTAGCCCGTTTCGGTTTGGGAGTTAAGATACTGACAGCCCTTGGGATAGATGAGGAAGGGGACAGGCTTATTGAGCGGTTGATGAAAGAAGAAGTAGATACTTCTAGTCTCTACCGTTCTTCCCAGCACGGTACGGGGAAGAGGGTCAGGGTTATCAGTCAAGACGGCTTAGTTGAATACTCTGACGATGTTGGACTGGATGTGTTTGAAGGGTTACTGGACATATGGAGTCACTTGTTGACAGGGTGCGAGTGGTTGCTGGTGGAGCATAACTTCCTGGAAATGGTGTTGCGGAAGCTAGCTCAGCGAGAATCGTCGCAGTGGCCTTATATTTGTACCCTGCAGTTGGTAGGAAAAGAAGGCTCTCTTGCTGACGTTTTTTCTGATTGCCACTTGCTGGTATTGGGGGTAAGCGGCGGGGAGGTTGAAGGCTGGATTGAGAAGGGGTTGGGACTGGTCGATAAGGGATTGGGAAGCTTTGTGGTAACTGACGGTACTAGCAAGGTTTTTGTCGTTAACAGGAAAGGCTCGACGGAGGTGACGTTGGCACCCAACCAGGGATTCGAAGTTACCCGGGGGCTGGAAGCGTTTTTAGCCGGGATAGTCTACGGGTTGGCTCAAGGTTACCAGTACAGGCAGGCGGTACGAATAGGGAGCCGGGTAGCTTCATTAACCGAGGGAGGAAACGTATGATAGGGGATATAACCGTCGAAGAGGCTTTGAGTTTAGAACAACCGTTATTCGTGGATGTACGCTCACCTTCCGAGTACAAAGAGGCTACCATCCCGGGGGCGGTGAATATTCCTTTTTTCTATGATGCGGAGCGAGCGGAAATAGGCAGGATCTACCGGGAAGAAAGTCCATGTCGGGCCAGAGAGAGAGGACTGGAGATGGTCGCCCCCAGATTACCTCAGCTGGTTAACGAGGTAGAGCGTCTGTGTGAATTCGGGCAGGTTGTCCTTTTCTGCTGGCGGGGAGGAGAACGGAGTCAAGCCTTAGCCAGTGTTTTGCAGCTTATGAGGGTACCCTGCTACAGGCTTGATGGCGGCTACCGTGCTTACCGCAGGCACGTGGTTCAGCAACTGGAGTTGCTCCCCAGGGGCGAGGTGGTTGTTCTGCACGGCCTGACCGGGTGTGGAAAAACCGAGCTAATAAAAGGATTGCGGGAGCGGGGCTATGCCTCCGTTGATCTGGAGGGGCTGGCCTGCCACAGGGGCTCGGTCTTCGGGGGAATGGGAATGGGCGAGCAGCCTGGGCAGAAGATGTTCGACAGCCGGTTATGGCAAGAATTAAAGATGCTGGAGAGCTACCCGTACTTGGTAGTGGAATGTGAGAGCCGGCGGATAGGACGGGTGTACTTGCCTTCGCATCTTTTTAGTAAGATGAGCCAGGGCAGACATATCCTGGTTTATGATTCGCTGGAAAACAGGATAAACCGTCTGGTACGGGAGTACGTCGTGGGAGATACGGAAACGGTTGTTCAAGAGCTGAAAGAGGGACTCGATGCCCTGGAAAGATTTATCGGCTCCAAGCGGGTAAAGTACCTGATGGATGAACTGGAAAAAAGGGATTTTGAGAAAGTTGTTGAATACCTGTTGTTGAATTACTACGATTCCCTGTACCGGTATCCTTCGGGGCCGGACAGCCGGTTTGAACTGTGTGTCAGTGCCGGGGACCTCGGGCAGGCGATAACAGAGGTAGGAGAATACCTGGAGAGGCAGTATGACGCTAAGGGGTGAGGAACCATAGGTGCTTTTGGAGATATACTGCGTTCGCGACGTGAGGAGCTGGGTTATACTCTCGAACAGGTCGAAGAGGAGACCAAGATAAGGAAGTACTATCTGAAGGCTCTGGAAGATGAGAATTTTGCGGTGCTGCCAGCCAGGGTTTATGCTATCGGCTTTGTCCGCCGTTATGCCAGGTTCCTCTCGCTTAACGAAGATGAAGCCGTACAATGGTTCAAAGAGATGGTGATGCCGAAAGAATATGAGATTGAGGACGATACGGAAGGCGAGGAGAAGAGTCCCAGGTTGAAGACGCCCGCAATAAAATGGCAAAATGTTTTAGCAGCAGTTGTTTTCTTGATCTTGGCTATTTGGCTGGGAACACTGGTTGTCGGCTATTTTTCGCATCACATCAAAGAAAACCGGTCTACACCCCCAACTACATCTGTTGACGAGAGAACACCATCGACCGGAACGAAGAAAACCGGGTCTGGTATGGGAACATCGCAGGTAAAACCTGCACCTGGAAAAGAGGAAGAAAACAGTAAAAATGTTGCCGGGACTCAGGCAGGAGAGAAGGCAGGAAGCGATACAAAGGAACAGTCCACGCCGTCGTCTGGAGGGGTACAACTGCCGGAAAAGGAAGTTACAGTAAAGCTGAGGGCTACCGACCGGAGTTGGGTAAGCATATACGTAAACGGTGAACGCGCTTTTTCCGGCATAATGAACCCAAATGAAGAGACTCAGGTGCAAGGTTATAAGGTAACGTTGACCATAGGGAATGCAGGGGGGATATTGGTAACAGTAGATGGCAAGGAACTTGGTTATTTAGGCAAATCACGCGAGGTTGTCAGAGATAAGGTTTTTACGAGCGGATCTTAGAAGGACGGGAACGGATGCGGCGGGTTGCATCAACCCGCTTTTTATATTGCTCATATCGGGGAGTGTTCGGCAGTGAAAGCCAGAGTGGGGTTCATCAGCTTAGGGTGCCCAAAGAACAGGGTGGATACAGAGGTGATGCTGGGCCTTCTGAAGCGAGAGGGTTACCTGGTGGTGAATAAAATGGACCAGGCAGACATAGTTATCGTCAATACCTGTGGGTTTGTCACACCGGCCAAGGAGGAAGCAATCAACACCTTGCTCGAGGTGGCCCTGTTGAAAGATAAAGGAAATGTCAAAAAGATAATAGCCACTGGCTGTCTTGTGCAGAGATACGCGAGAGAATTGCAGGAAGAGATCCCGGAGATCGACGCATTAGTGGGGGTATCCGATTTTGTTCGGATTGCAGAAGTAGTCGCCCGGGTGCAAACCGGGGAAAGGTGCTGTTTGGTCGGCGAATTGTCCAACAGGTTTCGGGAGAGCGGGCCCAGGGTGCTCAGCACTCCGCCCGGATGGGTTTATCTGAAGATAGCCGAAGGTTGTGACAACCGCTGTTCTTACTGCGCCATTCCCCTGATTAGGGGGCCTTTTCGCTCCCGCCCTCTTTCGGATATACTGGAAGAAGCGCAGAAGCTGGCTGGTTTAGGCATCAAGGAACTGGTGCTGGTAGCTCAGGATACCACCATGTACGGGCAGGATCTTGAAAAAAACCTCAGCTTGGCTTTGCTGTTACAAAACCTGTCTCGGATCGAGGGCATAGAGTGGATCAGGGTCATGTATGCCCACCCGCTTCATGTCACTCCTGAGATGGTGGAGGTTATAGGAAGAGAGCCCGGAGTGATTCCGTACCTGGATCTGCCGATTCAGCACGCTGATGATTCTGTTTTGAAGCGTATGGGGCGGGGATATTCGCGTTCATACCTGGTGTCTCTGATCGAAGATTTACGCCGCCGGCTGCCGGGCCTGGTTCTACGCACGACGGTCATGGTCGGTTTTCCAGGAGAAAGCGAGTCGAGTTTTGAAAACCTTTGCTCCTTCGTTAAGGAAACCGGTTTTGATTGGCTGGGAGCGTTCATGTATTCAGAGGAGGAAGGGACAGCGGCTGCCCGTTGGGAAGATGATGTTCTGGAGGAGGAAAAACAGCGGCGCTGGCGCGAGATTATGAGAATGCAGTCTGCCATCACATCTGAACTCAACCGACGTCGCACGGGAAAGGTGGAGCAGATACTGGTTGAGGGTTGCACCGGGCCGGGGGTCTACTGGGGGCGGGGCTATTACCAGGCTCCAGAAGTTGACGGTATAACCATCCTTAAGTCGGCAAAACCTTTACAAGTTGGTCAAATGGTGAATGCGAGGTTAGTTGACAGTAAGGGTTACGACGTTACCGCGGAGGTAGTCGAGTAAAATGCTTGCGATGAGTTGGAGGTCAGTATAACCTGGTATTGAAAGGGGGAGGCGTTGCCGCAGGTGGAAATGAGCGCAAGATATAAGGTGAGGTTACGCACAAAGAGGTCTCTAGTAGGGATGTCGAACCGAAAATCTAGGGTCCAGGCGAGCGTTGGGCCCAGTGCAAGCCCGTTCAACTTACCCAATGTACTTACTGTTTTCCGAATATTCTTGGTACCGGTTTTTATGTTCTTTTTGCTAACCAGAATCCAGTACGGTAATTATTTGGCAGCCGGGGTTTTTGTCATGGCAGCGGTGACCGACAGCCTGGATGGTTATATAGCCCGCAGGCGTAAACAGGTAACGAAACTGGGGATAATACTTGATCCGCTTGCCGACAAGTTGCTCATTACTTCTGCACTTATCAGCTTGGTCCAGCTGGGTCAAGTCGCTGCTTGGGTGGCGGTAGTTATTTTGGGACGTGAATTCGCGGTGACGGGGTTGCGGGCGGTGAAGGCGGAAGAAGGGGTTATAATTCCGGCCGGATCCCTCGGTAAGCTTAAGACCATAGCCCAGATTGTGGCCGTAATCCTGGTGATTCTTGAGGATTTCTATCGTTCGCTGTTGACCTGGCCCATCGGAGATTGGGCTATGTACCTCGCCGTTGTCCTTACTGTTGCCTCCGGCCTCCAGTATTTTTGGCGCTGGAAGTAACCTTCCTTTCATGATCATGCCGGTGTTTCCAGGGATTCACGGGGAGCTTCGGGATTAGCTTGTGCTATAATCAGTCTGAGGTGTTGGACAGTGTGGAAGGACTTCAAAGCACCGGTAGCCGTGATCGCCTTTGTGGTTACCTTGGGCGTAGCGATGGCTGGGTATAGCTTGTACAACCGTTATCTTATCGAGAAACCGGTTCAGGAAGAGATGAGCCGGGTACCCGGAGTACAAGAAGTTGAGATCAATAGAGAAAACCATAAAGTAACTGTCACAGTTACAATGGAGGATATGGAAGACTTCGCGCCTAGTTACAGAGATGTCGATAAGTTGGCTAAGGAACGGTTTGGGGAAGGAAATTACTCTTTGGAAATCAAAGACACGAGGAACCAGGAGCTTGAAGAAGTTTACCGCGGACTTCAACTCTACCTTTACCAGGGCATAGCCAATAATTCTTTTCTGTGGCTGAACCAAGAAATTAATAAAGTGGCTAGAGAACACCAATTGAAGTACAAGTTGAGCGTTGATGAAGACAACCTGTACCTTCAATTGCACAAACAGGGACATTATCTGTACGAGGTTATAAAAAGAGGAGATGATAACAGCTCTGAACCAGCGGTGGGGAGGTAGGTACATGTGTCACGCGAAATCGCCCTAGGGTCAGGCATAGGCATCTTGATTTTTCTGGCTGTTCTGGGGGTTAATGTTCTCCCTTTCATCTTTTTTGCCGGGATTATAGTGGCTTTTTATTTTTTTTATCAGATGCAAGGAACCGGGGGATTCAAAGGGTTGGATTCCCGCGAACAGGTCGGAGGTTTGATTACCTTCGATGACATAGGCGGACAGGATTCTGCTATTAAGGAGCTAAGAGAGGCCTTGGAGTTTCTTCTACGACCTGTTGAAATTCTGGAAATGGGCATTCGCCCCTTGAAGGGAATCCTGTTGGTAGGGCCACCGGGCACAGGTAAGACTCTGTTGGCCAGGGCAGCAGCCAGTTATACCAAATCATCGTTTCTGGCAACTTCGGGCAGCGAGTTTATTGAAATGTACGCCGGAGTAGGAGCGAAACGGGTGCGACAGCTGTTCAGTGAGGCCCGTAAAAAAGCGCGTATGTCGGGAAAGAATAGTGCCATACTTTTTATTGACGAACTGGAAGTCTTGGGAGCGCGAAGGGGTTCTCACCAAAGCCATATGGAGTATGACCAGACGCTCAACCAATTGCTGGTAGAAATGGATGGGTTGATGCCCGACGATGAGACCAGGCTGTTGGTAGTCGGGGCGACCAATAGGGCTGACATGTTGGATCCGGCTTTACTAAGACCGGGACGGTTTGACCGCCAAGTTATGGTCAGCCTTCCTGACAAAAAAGGGCGAATCAGGATTCTCGAGATACACACCCGCAATAAACCGCTGGCCGATGATGTCGACATGGAAGACCTGGGACGGGTTACTTTCGGGTTTTCGGGGGCGCATCTAGAGAGTTTGGCCAACGAAGCCGCTATTTTGGCTTTCCGGGAAGGAAGCAAAAAGATACATCACCGCCACTTTAGAGAGGCGGTGGATAAAGTTATTTTGGGAGAAAAACTGGAAAGAACACCTACAGACGAGGAGCTCCGGCGGGTAGGTGTGCACGAATCTGGACATGCTCTGGTCAGCGAGTTACTACAGCCAGGTTCGGTTTCTTCACTTACGGTGGTGCCGAGAGGACAGGCTCTAGGGTACATGCGGAAGTCACCGCAGGACGACCAGTATCTTTACACCTGGGATGAGCTCTGCGGGCAGATTATGGTTGCCCTGGCCGGGGCTATCAGTGAAGAAATATGGTTTGGTAGCCGGAGTACTGGGGCCAAGAGTGACTTCGAGCAGGCGTGGGAGATAGCACGCCAAATAGTGGTGAGCGGTTTATCTCCTTTGGGGGTAGTTCATGTTGAGGACATTCCTCAGGAAGTTATGTACAACGAGTGCAGCAGGATCATAAAGGGATTGGAGGATAAAACCAAGGAACTTCTAGTCCAGAACTACTCGGTCTTGCAATTGGTTGCGGAAAAACTTTTGGAAGAAGAGACACTGGACCGAAATCAGTTTGGAAGTTTGCTAGAAGACAGGCTTCAGATTGCGGTCTAAGCAGGTAGTTCGGCTTTTTAGGAAGCAGTTGTGCCATATATTGAAATTCTAACGCAACAGCCACCTATAATCCTGCCTGCAGTCGACGATATAGTCAACGTACACCGTCCGGTCTTTGATTTGATACAAAACCAAATACCATTTTTCGACGAACATCTTGTGATATTTATTCGGTGGTATAAATTCTGCCTCCAGAAACGGAAAACGCTCGGGCATTTGATGTAGGGAACGGATGGCATCCATCAGGTTGTTTTTTACCTTGCGGGCGGCGGTGGGGCTTTTCTGCGCTAGAAAAAGGACATGGCATGCCAGCAGCTGACGGGCACGGTCAGAAACAATCACCTTGTATTGGCGTTTATTTTCCATGTCCTACCTCGTCTATAATGCTGTTCAGATACTTGTCCAGTTCATCCGGCGTAACTCCTGCCCGCCCTGCCAGACGATCTTCCTCCACAGCCAGAAGTTCTTCCCTCAGCTTCAGCATTTTTTCGCGACGGGTAAACGCCTCTATATCCATGACGACAAGATCTCCTTCGCCGTTTTTGGTTAAAAAAACGGGTTCTCCGGTTGACTTGCACAAAGCCGCAATCTCATTGTAATTCTGCCGGATGCTTGCCGACGGTTTAATATGCACAGTACCAGCTCCTTGTAGTAAAATTCTAATCATATTATACTATTTTTACACTATTATATCAATCAATAGGATTGCGGCTAATAACACTGAACGAGGTGACCGATTTGAGTACTCAGGCCTATATCATTTCTACAGGGACCGAGCTTCTTTTGGGAGATGTGGTAGAGACTAATTCGGTTTTCATTTCCCGTCGTCTTGCTTCTATGGGAATCAGGGTTGTAGGCAAGTCGGTAGTCGGCGACAGCCGGTCAAGTCTAGAAAAAGCCTTCAGACTCGGGTTAGAAATGGGAGATATAGTGATTGCAACTGGAGGATTGGGCCCGACCCGAGACGATATCACCAAGGAAGTGGCTTGCGAAGTGATGGGGTGCAGCTTGGAGTTGCGCCCGGAGGAAGTGGCCAGGATAAGAGAGTTTTTCAAGCGGCGGAACCGGGACATGCCGGAGAGCAACTTGCGCCAGGCCATGTTCCCTCCAGAAGCCAGGGTTCTTTCCAATCCCCGTGGAACGGCCCCCGGTATGTTCTTGGAAAAAGACGGTAGGACCGTAATTCTCTTGCCTGGTCCACCCAGGGAAATGCAGCCCATGTTTTCGGAAGAAGTAGAACCTTTATTAAGGCAAAAACTCGGGGAAAAGATGGGACTTGTGAAAACCCGGGTAATAAAAGTCATAGGGCCAGGAGAATCAAAAGTGGAAGAGATGATAAAGGAGTTTTTGGATGGACTGCGAGGGGTTTCTATTGCCCTTTTGGCGGAAGAAGGCGAGATCCACGTCAGGGTAACATGTGAAGGGGAAGGTCTTGAACAGGTAGAAACAAGAGTGGCCGCGCTTGAAACGGGTCTCGTCAAGGCTTTGGGACAGAACGTTTTCGGCTATGACGACGATACTCTAGCCTCGGTGGTCTCTTGTATGTTGCGAGAAAGAGGACTTCGGGTAGCTTTTGCCGAATCCTGTACCGGGGGACTTTTGGCCAAAATGGTAACCGATCTGCCGGGCAGCTCGAATATTTTTTGGGGTGGAGTAGTCTCCTATTCTAACGAGGCGAAGATACAAATACTTGGGGTCAGCCCTTCGACTCTGGCTAGTTTTGGTGCTGTTAGTCCCGAGACCGCAGGGGAGATGGCGCACGGTATAAGATCGCGTTCCGGCGCAGACATCGGCATAGGTATCACGGGGATCGCCGGGCCGGACGGGGGGACTCTGGAGAAACCGGTGGGCCTTGTATACATGGGTTTGGCAGATGCCAACCGGGTTCTTACTAAGGAATTACGTTTAACAGGGGGAAGAGAATCGATAAGGACCTTGACGGCAAAGAGCGCTTTGGATTGGTTGCGGAGATACTTGACAGGGAGAGGATAAGGTGAGAATCTTCGTCGCAATACCTGTTTCAGAAGATCTGAGAAAACAAGTCGGGGCCATTAAATCAGAACTGTTGACGGTAGGAGCGGATGTAAAATGGGTTGAGCCTCATAACTACCACCTCACGGTAAAGTTTATCGGGGAAGTAGAGGAACATGAAGTATCTAAGATCATAGACGCATTGCGCCGAGTGGGAGAAGAATCGCCGCCTTTTACGTTGAAACCTAAACAAGCCGGGTTTTTCCCCAATGAACGAAGACCACGGGTGATATGGATCGGGCTTGAGGGGGAACTGGAAAAGGCTTTTTGGCTGGGAGAAAGGGTAGACGCCTATTTGGCGGAGCTCGGGTATGAGCCCGAAAATAACCGTAAGTACCACCTGACTCTGGGAAGAGTCCGTTCGGAAAGAAATGTTCGAGAACTCGTATCTTTGTTGCGTAAGTTATCTTATGAAACCGATTTTTCGCGGCTCAGGGTAGAGGAAATCCGTTTAATGCAAAGTCAGCTAAGTTCAAAAGGTCCCACGTATTCTGTCTTGGAGAAGATACGGCTTAACGGGTGAAAACTTGACAGGCCAGGGAGAGAGGAATATAATGCCATTAGACGAACATATGTTTGAGGAGGGTTAGGTATGTCTGAGAGGTCGGATCGGCTAGAGGCTCTTGAATCGGCGATAAGAAAAATAGAGAAGGATTTCGGAAGAGGTTCCATCATGAAGCTGGGAGAAGCCGCAGCCATGAATGTCGCCGTTGTACCCACCGGATGCCTCTCCCTAGATATGGCCTTAGGTGTTGGGGGACTGCCACGCGGACGGGTAGTTGAGATATTCGGGCCCGAGTCATCGGGGAAGACCACAGTAGCTCTGCATGTAATAGCCGAGGCCCAGAAAGATGGCGGTATTGCCGCTTTTATTGACGTCGAACATGCATTGGATCCTCTGTACGCTAAGAGACTGGGAGTCAATATCAATGACTTATTAGTATCTCAGCCAGATACTGGGGAACAAGCTCTAGAGATCGCAGAAGCCCTCGTACGCAGTGGGGCTGTAGATGTGCTGGTTGTAGATTCAGTCGCGGCCTTGGTTCCCAAAGCCGAGTTGGAAGGTGAAATGGGGGATATTCACGTAGGCTTACAGGCGCGCCTCATGTCCCAGGCTCTTCGTAAACTTACCGGCACAATCAGCAAATCGAGAACTTGTGCTATTTTCATTAATCAAATACGGGAAAAGGTTGGGGTTGTGTATGGTAACCCCGAGACGACACCGGGAGGACGTGCCTTGAAGTTTTACGCTTCTGTGCGTCTAGAAGTCCGGAAGGTCGATAACATAAAACAGGGGACAGAAACTGTTGGCAGCAGAACCCGCGTGAAGGTGGTGAAGAATAAAGTGGCTCCGCCTTTCAAGCAGGCAGAGTTCGATATAATGTACGGGGAAGGTATTTCCAAAGAAGGCGATCTGTTGGATCTGGGTGTGGAGCTGAAGATTTTGCAAAAGAGCGGGGCCTGGTATTCTTACGAGGGCGAGCGAATAGGGCAGGGCCGCGAGAATGTAAAAGATTTTCTGCGGGCCAATCCCGATGTGTTTAAAGAGGTGGAATCCAGGATTAGAACTGCTTTGATCGGCCCTCGGGAAACACGCGAGGTGGACCAGAGTTAAAACTTGACACTAATTCTAGGACTTAATAAAATTAAACCTAAGGTTGGAGAAGTTCTACCATCAAAAGTTTAATACTGTAGCTGGAGGAACTTCTGTTTTGACCGAGTTCTGACTCGGTTTTCTTTATGTCTTCTGTCCGGCAGTGCACATTAGGAAACACCATAATAATTAGTTTAAACCGAACAGGAGGTGACAGGGATTCAATTTACTTCCATCATAATTGCGGTAGTAGCGTTGATAGCTGGAATCGGAGCAGGATACGTTCTAAGAAGAAATGTAGCTGAAAGTAAGCTCGGTGCTGCGGAAGAAGAAGCCAAGCGGATACTGGAAGAAGCGATAAAGGAAGCTGAAGCGAAGCGGAAAGAAATATTGTTAGAAGCAAAGGACGAAATTCACCGGGCAAGGCAGGAAGCAGAGAGGGACAACCGGGAGCGAAGGCGTGAACTCGACCGAATAGAACGGAGGATAATTCAGAAAGAAGAAACACTTGACAAGAAATTGGAGAATATCGAGCAGAAGGAGCAGATGCTTCGCGAAAAGGAGATCGATATCGAAAAGACCCAGGCAGACTTGCAGGTGATTTTGAGCCAGCAGCTGAAAGAGCTGGAACGGCTTTCAGGGTTATCCTCGGAGCAGGCTAAGGAGCTTTTACTCCGCAACGTAGAGGAACAGATAAGGCAGGAGACTGCTGCCCTGATCAGGGAAGTGGAAGCCGAGGCTCGAGAGGAAGCGGAGAAAAGAGCTCGGGATGTTGTAACCCTTGCTATACAGAAGTGCGCGGCTGACGTAGCTGCTGAAACAACTGTATCGGTGGTTGCGCTTCCCAACGACGAGATGAAGGGGCGTATTATCGGACGAGAAGGGCGCAATATCCGTACCTTCGAGACCCTTACCGGGGTAGATCTGATAATAGATGACACCCCCGAGGCCGTAATCCTGTCTTCTTTTGACCCGATTCGCAGGGAGATAGCGCGGGTAGCTTTAGAAAAGCTTATCGCGGATGGCAGAATTCATCCCGCGCGAATCGAAGAGATGGTAGAAAAGGCGACTAAGGAGATCGAGCAGGAGATTCGAGAAGTAGGAGAACAAGCGGCATTTGAAGTCGGTGTTCACGGTTTGCACCCCGAGATAATTAGACTGCTGGGCAGACTTAAGTACAGGACGAGTTACGGTCAGAACGTACTCAAACACTCGATTGAAGTAGCGCATTTGGCTGGAGTCATGGCAGCGGAGTTGGAAGTGGACGCGGTTTTGGCTAAGAGGGCAGGCCTGATCCACGATATAGGCAAAGCGGTCGACCACGAAGTGAGTGGTTCTCATATCGAAATCGGTGTGGAACTGGCCAAGAGGTATCGAGAAAGTAAAGAGGTACTTCATGCCATTGCAGCTCATCACGGCGACATCGAGCCTGAAACCATCGAAGCGGTTTTGGTTCAGGCCGCAGACGCCATATCGGCTTCACGACCAGGCGCACGCCGCGAGACCTTGGAGGCTTATATCAAGCGGCTGGAGAAGTTAGAGAAGCTGGCAGATTCTTTTTCTGGGGTCGAGAGAGCCTATGCCATCCAGGCGGGTCGTGAGGTGCGTATAATGGTGAAGCCGGAGGAAATCGATGACCTGGCTTCTATAAACCTTTCTCGGGAAATAGCGAGGAAGGTAGAGCAGGATCTCGATTACCCTGGGCAGATAAAGGTTGTAGTCATACGGGAAACCAGAGCGGTGGATTACGCCAAATAAATAGCGAGAATATGGGCCTCAACCAAGAGGCCCTTGTGTTTGTATGTGTTGCATATAAGATGTATATTATGCCGGGAATTAGGTATAATATTTTGGAAATCAGTACCATTGGATTTGAACGCCGGGAAGCGGGATCAAGAGCCCGAGGCCTGGGGGAGGGGTTACATGAACATCTTGTTCATCGGGGATATCGTAGGGAGGCCAGGTCGGAACCTGGTTAAGGTGCTGTTACCCTCTATAATCAGGGAGCATAAAGTAGACTTTGTTATTGCTAATGCCGAGAACGCTGCCGGAGGTAAAGGGATAACCGGCCCTATAAAAGATGAGCTTGTCGGAGCCGGAATTGATGTTTTAACCATGGGCAACCATGTGTGGGATAACAAAGCGGTTTTTGATTTTATCGACAATGAGCCGCGGATCGTGAGACCGGGAAACTATCCGGGAGATTGCCCGGGGCAAGGCTATCATACTTATATTTCGGGAAACTGTACACGCGTTACAGTGGTAAACCTTTCCGGGCGGGTGTTTATGAATAGCCTGGACTGCCCTTTTCGGACCGCGGACCGGATACTGGACGAGGTCAGAGGTACTTCGGACGTCATAATTGTAGATTTCCATGCTGAAGCCACCTCCGAGAAGCAGGCTATGGGATGGTATTTAGACGGGAAGGTATCGGCGGTGATAGGTACTCATACCCATGTTCAGACTGCCGATGAACGAATACTGCCGGGAGGAACTGCCTACATCACAGACGTAGGGATGACAGGACCTATGGACTCTATACTAGGAATGGTCAAGGAGGAAGCTCTACACAAGTTTCTCACCCAACGGCCTGTAAGGTTGACGGTAGCACGTGGCAGATCCCAACTGGATGCGGTTTTGTTGCGCTTCGACCCGGAAAATTTTACAGTCAAAACTATTAAGCGGGTACGTTACTATTCTGAAGAATAATTTACATGTAATATTATCCAAAAGATTTTAAATGCAAAGGAGGAATTAGTTAAAAGGCTTAGAATATAATTAAAGGAGAGCAACCTTTTAGCACCGAACCAACCTAGACTGAAGGAGGTTTTCAAATGGAGGTATTAAAGGTTTCAGCTAAATCAAGCCCAAATTCTGTGGCAGGAGCGTTGGCTGGGGTTTTGAGGGAAAAGGGCGCAGCAGAGATCCAAGCTATTGGGGCCGGGGCTATCAATCAAGCGGTCAAAGCAATAGCTATCGCCAGAGGGTTTGTAGCTCCGAGCGGAATGGATTTAATCTGCATACCTGCATTTACCGATATTATAATAGATGGGGAAGAGAGGACGGCTATCAAGCTAATAGTAGAGCCGCGGTAACAAGGTTGCTTTCGTGACAATTTTGACCTGAAAACCTGCTTGTAACGCAATTATAAGCGGGTTTTTTGTTTTTTAAGGGAGGCATGGGTTTTGGAAATCGTTGATTGTCACTGCGACGTATTGTCAAAGATATGGGAGAACAACGAGAGTTTATATTCGAATCGAGGCCAGTTTGATATCAAAAGAGCCCGGCAATCTGGGGTAATAGTCCAGTTCTGTTCTCTTTTTGCACCGGGGACGGCCGACAGCAGTCTTAGAGCAGTGCTTAACCAGATGGACAAATTCTATGTGGAACTAAATCTTCATTCAGATTCAGTATACTTGCTCAGTTCATTTGGCGATTTCATGGCTCATCGCGACGGGCAGCATATCGGCATAATTCTCCATTTGGAAGGTGGAGAAGCTCTGGGACAGGACCCGGGCTTGTTACGCGTGTTTTACCGTCTGGGCCTGAGGAGCATCGGTTTGACCTGGAACCACCGTAACCTTTTGGCTGATGGGGTGCTGGACGATGCCAGTGGCGGGGGCCTGAGCAGAGTGGGAAGAGAGGTGGTTCGGCTGGCCGAAGAGCTGGGAATCGTAATAGATCTTGCCCACATATCGTCCCGGGCTTATTTCAACGTGTTGGAAATGGTATCGAGGCCGGTTATAGTCAGCCATGCCAACGCGCGGCGTCTGTGTGATCATCCCCGTAACCTCACCGACGAACAGCTAATCAGCCTAGCTCAACACGGGGGAATAGTAGGATGCACTTTGGTGCCTGATTTCATAAAACCGGCGGGAACCGGGCATGACCTGAATGACTTTGTTGACCACATAGTTTACATCAGTGAATTGATCGGGGTAGACCATGTAGGCCTCGGTTCTGACTTCGATGGGGTGGATGAACCGGTATTGAAAGACGTGGGAGAGTGGGGCAAACTCCAAGCCGCTTTAGAGGGAAGAGGATTTTCTGCGGCTGAAGTTGAAAAAATACTACAAAGTAACGCTCTAGGTTTCATAGAACAGGTGTTGCTCTGATTGCAAGGAATAGAGTCTTTGGTTGAAGGGGAACAGAAGATAGTGTTGGACCTGCACGTACACAGTACCGCCTCAGACGGGTTATTGACACCGCCGGAACTGGTAGAAGAAGCTGTTGCCGCCGGTTTAGAAGGCATGGCCTTAACCGACCACGATACAGTGGCAGGCGTGGAAGCGGCGTGGGCATATGCCCGGGCGCGACATTCCTCCTTCTGGTTCATACCTGGCATCGAGATGAATACCGACGTGGGACCGCATGAGGTGCACGTTTTGGGTTACTTCATTGATCCCCGTTATGAGCCGCTTTTGAACCGCCTGGAAGAGATAAGACAAGCCCGCTTCCAACGGAACCTGAAGATGGTAGCGAAGCTGAATGCGATGGGCTACAAGATTTCGGTGGAAAGGGTATCAGAATTAGCCCAAGGGGGACTCATTGGAAGGCCTCATATTGCCCAAGCCTTGATGGAAAAAGGATACGTGTTTTCAATCAGGGAAGCTTTTGAAAAACTCATCGGGCAGGGAAAGCCAGCCTACGTACCCCGTTACAAGTTCTTACCTGAGGAGGCAGTTCAGCTTATTAAGGGAGCAGGAGGGGTACCGGTTCTGGCTCATCCCGGTCTCATCCAGAATGACGACTTGGTTGAACGGTTGCTGACTTTGGGCATGGAGGGCATCGAGGTATATTACCCGGAACACAGCGAGAAGGACATCGAGCGGTACTTGGAAATGGCCCGAAAAGGAGGTTTGTTGATAACGGGCGGATCTGACTATCATGGAACGCCGGAGGAGTACCGGGGGAAACTAGGTTGCTGTGGCGTATCCCGCTCAGCAGCGAAAAGTATTAAAGAAAAGGCCCTGAAATCGAAAACGAACGAAAATATGGAAATCGAGGTTGATGACAAGAAGGAGTCTTACCAAAAACAGCGAATAGACCAATTTAACACGCGAAGTTTAGAATAAGGCGGGCAGTAGGCCAAGTGGTGAGGCAGTCTTTACGGGGGAGGAGAGGTTTAAATGACGGGTGTGGGCATAGTCGGAGGAGGCAAAGGCGGTACCTCGATTCTTAGGGCGTTTTTCGGTATTGAGGCATTCAAGGTGGTCGGGGTGTGTGACGTTAATCCTAATGCTCCAGCTCTGCAACTGGCCCGGGAGCAACGAGTTCCAGTTTACACCGATATGGAAGCGCTTTTGAAACAACCCGGGCTTGATGTTGTGATCGAAGCAACTGGTAGCGATAAAGTGCGGCAAATGATATACGAGAAAAAGAGCGACGCCTGTGCAGTAATCGATTCCAATATCGCCAATCTTTTGATGACCTTGACCGAAGCGCATGAGGAAATAGTCAGAAGGGCCAACAGTAAGAAGGAAGCTTTCAAAACTTCAGCTCCATTCTTAACCCAGACTTACGAAGGCGGCGTCGTTTATTTTACTACGGATTTGGAGCGTTATGACTTCGTCATGGCTAAGGACCTGGATATCCCAGGGGTCAAGGTTGGCGAGAGGCTTTTGCAGGGAGGGTACGTTCAACAGTGTATAAGCACCGGTAGGCAGGCGAAAGGGGTCGTAGACCCCAAGGTGTATGGGATAGCCTTGAAGATATGGGTCAACCCGCTGTTTGCCGATGACGGGTCAGACCGGGTAGTGGGTACATACGGGGTTATGATACCTAAGGTACACCCCGTAGCCAAAGCTTTCGATATTTTCGCGCCCATCGTTATCCAATCCAACGTCGAAGGTGCTCAGGTAATGATGACTGACCTGGAAAAGATCACTCACAGCATGGCAAGCGACAGGTTCAGCATCAAAGAGATGACCGTCGGGACTCCTATCAGAGAAGGAGATGCCGGATGGAAGGTAATAAAGGCGAGATCCACGGTAGTGGACGAAATCGCAACCAAACGTTATGGCAACTTCAGGATAATAGGTATTCCTTTGTTCGATGAAGAAACCGACGAATTGATTGGGACCTTCGGCATAGCCACGCCCCGGATGCTGGCCCATAACCTCAGGGAAATGGCGGCTAATCTGAAGACCAATGTTCAAGAAATCGCCAGCGTGATGGAAGAAATAGCGGCATCGGCCAGTGAGATAAACGTCAACGAAAGCAATCTGGCGGAGACGATAAAAGATGTGCAGGGCATTTCAGGACAGATCAACGAGATATTGAACTTTATCCGTAGCGTAGCCGACCAGACCAAGATGTTGGGATTGAACGCTGCCATAGAGGCAGCCCGGGCCGGAGAGCACGGGCGCGGCTTCGGGGTAGTGGCAGAAGAGATACGAAAGCTGTCCGACCAGTCGAAAGAGACGGCGGAACAGATCCGGAAGTTGACCCGGGAAATCGAGGACAAGGTAGCAAAAGCCGGAGAAGCCTCGGTAAACAGCGTCAGACAGAGCCAGGAACAAGCGGCAGCTACCGAGGAGGTCACGGCTTCGGTCATGGAAATGGCGAGTATGGCGGAGAAACTGACTGAGATGGCTAAGTCTTTGTAAAGCGGTGGAATGGTTGGGTGCATAAAGATCAAAAAGGAGCCTCAGACGAGGCTCCTTTTGATTTGAGGGGTAAAGCACCGGTCTAAATATGAGAAATAGCAGGACTTATGTCGCATTTTCGCCACGGGGCCGGAGCCAGAGGAGGATATACGAAAAAGACGTAGAATTTACAGGTAGCAATCAAAATTGGAAGAAAGGATTTTGTAAGTAATGAAGAAGTGGTTTTTGGGGATGATTATTGCTTTTTGTCTGACTCTTACGTGGGGACCGGTGGTTCTTGCTAGCCAGTATTACGTGGTTAAATCGGGAGATTCCCTGTGGGGAATAGCCAAGAAGTATGGGACTTCGGTTGATAAACTGATTGCTTTGAACAATCTGAAGTCAGAACGGTTACAAATCGGGGACAAGCTACGATTACCGTCAGCAACGAGTGAAATTTCCAGTGCAAGCACACGCAATCCGGTTAGTCGAGGAAGCAATAGGAGTATCTCTACTAAGGAATATGTGGTGCAGAAAGGAGACTCGCTCTGGTCCATCGCCCGCCGTTGCGGGACGACGGTTCAGGAACTGATGAGACTGAACGGGTTACAGTCGGACAAGTTGAAACCGGGAGATAAGCTGGTGGTTACCGCTAATGTGGCCGCTACTACTTCACCCGTTGTTGCCAAAACCGCAGTACAACAGCCTCCGGCCCGGGGGTCTGAAGCGGGGGTGGCTTTAGCCCGTAATATCGTAAATACGGCTATGCAGTACCTGGGAACACCTTACCGTTATGGAGGAACTACGGCGGCTGGCTTTGATTGCTCGGGGTTCGTAATGTATGTCTTCGGACAAAACGGCGTAAGCTTGCCTCACAGTTCAATAGCCCAGGCTAACCTCGGAGTTGCGGTAGACAGGGCCGAGCTTGCTCCTGCAGACCTGTTGTTCTTTACGACCGGGGGATCTAGCCGCATCAATCACGTGGGGATTTATATAGGGGACGGCAAGTTCGTTCATGCCAGTACCAACAAGGGCATAACTATTACCAGCCTCAGCGATGACACCTACGCTTCTGACTATGTGGGAGCCAGGAGGGTGTTACCTTGAATCCCGGTGCCCGGGTAGTTTTACCAAAGCGCTGATGTTACAAACGGTAACAGTAAAGGTATGTCAGCGATGGATCGGAGCCACGTCCGTCTAGGAGTGGCTCTTTCTTTTGGTTATCAAGGAGCGTTTAGCGGTTCAGGCAATTGATATTAGTTGTACTCGAAAGGGAAAACTAGGCTCGAAAGGAGGGAGGCCGATGGACTACAGTGAGAGTATGTTCAAAGGTAAGGGCCGGTATCCTCCCTGGAGCATGCGCCCTTCCTTGAAAGAGATGACCGAGGAACTCGGCATCGACCATGACGCTTTGGTAAATTGTTTCCGAAACGACTGTTCAAGCCAAGAAATAGCAGTTCGTTTTGGTATCAACCCGGAAACGGCCGAAAGGCTTAAGGATCACTTCTTAAGATATGGTATAGGTTCGATAATGGGCGGCGACTAAATTGCTGCCCATTTTTTTGGTCGATGCGATACTGGTTGACAACTGTGTTATAATATAACACAAACTTCAGGAAGGAAGGGCTGATATGATGGATAGGTTTGTGAAAGAAGGACTCACTTTCGACGACGTTCTCCTGGTGCCGGGGCCTTCCGAGGTTTTGCCGAGAGACGTAGATGTTTCTACGCGCCTGACCCGAGTCCTCAAACTGAATATTCCCATCATGAGTGCGGGCATGGACACAGTTACCGATGCCAGAATGGCAATCGCTGTTGCGCGCGAGGGCGGCATAGGTGTTATTCATAAGAACATGTCGATCGAAGCACAGGCCAAAGCGGTGGACCGCGTCAAGAGATCTGAACACGGCGTCATAAGCGACCCTTTCTCCTTAAGCCCCCGGGATAAGGTCCGGGATGCCATCCGCATCATGGAAGAGTACCATATTTCCGGGGTGCCGATAACCGAAGGGACGCACCTGATCGGGATAATCACGAACCGGGACATAAGGTTCGAAGATGACTGGGACCAGGAGATAGGTGAGGTGATGACCAAAGAAAACCTGATTACCGCTCCGGTCGGCACGACCCTGCACGAAGCCCGCGAGATACTGCGAAGGCATAAGGTGGAAAAACTCCCATTGGTCGACGAAGACTTCAATCTCAAGGGATTGATCACGATCAAAGACATCGAGAAAGCCCGCAAGTACCCGAATTCTGCTAAGGATGCGCGAGGAAGGCTCTTAGCCGGGGCAGCGGTGGGAGTGAGCGCCGATACCATGGAAAGGGTTGAGGCCTTGTACAAAGCCGGTGTGGACCTGATAGTGGTGGATACCGCCCATGGTCACTCTCGTGGGGTCATCGAGACGGTAAAGGCCATCAAGCGAGATTGGCCTGAACTTCAGGTCATGGCCGGTAATGTAGCCACAGCCGAGGGAACCGAGGACCTGATTAAGGCCGGTGCTGATGCGGTTAAGGTCGGGATAGGGCCGGGATCAATCTGCACCACCAGAATCGTAGCCGGTATCGGTGTGCCGCAGATTACGGCTGTATACGATTGTTCTCAGGTGGCACGGCGCTACGACATACCCATTGTAGCCGATGGTGGCATCAAGTATTCGGGGGATATTACCAAGGCATTAGCTGCCGGTGCAGATGTAGTGATGCTGGGCAACCTTTTGGCAGGCACTGAGGAAAGCCCCGGTGAAGTTATAATCCTGCAAGGGAGAAGCTACAAGGTATACCGGGGTATGGGATCCTTAGGGGCCATGGTTCAAGGGAGTAGCGACCGCTACTTCCAGGAAAACGAACCCAAGCTCGTACCCGAGGGAATTGAGGGACGGGTACCCTACAAGGGACCGGTTTCGGAAACTATATTCCAGCTGGTAGGTGGATTGAAGGCAGGCATGGGCTACTGCGGGGTTAGGAATATCGAAGAACTCAAAACGAAGGCGCGTTTCATCCGTATTACCAATGCCGGGTTGGTGGAAAGCCATCCCCATGATGTCATAATCACGCAAGAGGCCCCGAATTATAAAGTGTAGTTCTGCGGTTGGCGGCAACATCAAGGTCTGTTAATACGTGTCTATCGTAGTAAATTGGGCTCCTTTCTGGATCGGTGTCGGGGCAGACGACCCTCACGACACCTGGTGGCGTCAGCAGTAGAGGGTGAAAACCTCGAGTTCTCTAACGGTAACTTAGAAAATCTTCGATTAAAGAATCTGTGTTAATCTGTAACCATCTGTGTGCATCTGTGGCTAGTTTCCGGGGCAGGGGAAGTGTAGAATGTATCACGAAACTGTTCTGACCGTTAGGTACGTTGAGACCGATAAGTTCGGCATCGCCCACCATTCAAATCACATAATCTGGTTCGAAGTAGCCCGAACCTCCTTATTGAGAGACATAGGCCTTCCGTATAGCCGGATGGAGTCTGAGGGTGTCTCGTGCCCTTTATTGGAAACCCGCTGTCATTATCGCCACCCTGCTCGGTTTGAGGATACCTTGGTGGTAAGAACTGTGATTACGGAGATGAGTCCCGTAAAGATAAGGTTTGCCTATGAGATAGTTGAAGCCGAACACGGATACTCGATTGCATCCGGTGAAACCTTGCATGCTTTTGTAGATGGCGCGACGGGCAGACCTATTCGTCTCAACCGTTTCCGACCTGAGATGTGGGGATTGCTAACTAAACGGAGCCGTCCCTATTTTACCAGTACCGGGGGCCAGTAAGGATGGATATTATGGAGATTTTTGGGCTCTTTTTCCTCCAGATGCTGATGTGTGTAGTAATCGGTACGGGCATGGGGGCTATGACCAAGTCGCGAACCAAAAGCACTGGGCCCCGTACCATGATACTGATTACTATCGGCGCTGCCCTGGTGACTATCGTTTCGGCGGAATTTTTCAAAGGATTAGGAAACCCCTGGTTTGCAGATCCAGGCCGTATAGCGGCTCAAGTGGTATCGGCCTTGGGGTTTATGGGTACGGGTTTGATCTGGATTACTGACAGCCGAGAAATGAAACGGCTGTGGACAGCAGCTGCGGTGTGGGTCAGCGCAATCCTAGGTATGTTAATAGGTATGGGGCGTCTATTGCTTTCAGGTGCGGTTTTGATCATGGTCATCGCCGTGGTATTCGGTTCAGACTATTATGTTCATTACAGAGATAATTCTAGCCGTTGATTTCCTACCTCGGCTCGTTCACTCTTGAACTTTCCTTCTTTTTGCCTCTTCAAAATTACCGCGAGTCTGCGTTAATCAGCGTCTAAAACAAATCTTCGCCAGAAAATGCCAGGAAAGCAGTGACCCTGATACGGGCAAAATACCTTCGAAAACGTGGTACCAACAGCAGCAAAGGGGGAAAGGACCATCTTCTTCCGGCGCAAGGCATTGGAAAACAGGACATCCAGTGGTCCGAAACAGGTGCCGCTCCCGCACGACTTTGAAGAGATCAGCTCAAGCTTAAAAGAGAACGAGGAGCGCCTGCGGCACGAGTTTGCCAATACAACGGATATAGTTTTCCGCCAGTTTTACGTAGCGGGCATAGGCTGCCTGGCAGTTTGGGTGGACGGACTGATAAATAATCGTGTCAGTCACGATATTTTTCGCTCCCTAATGCTGGACGTGCCGCGGGATGAAGTACGTAAAGTTGCGCCCCGGGAGCTAGTAGACTGGCTCAACCAGCATTGTCTCCCCTTTTATTCAACTTCCCGGGTAATCGATATGGTAGAACTCAAGAGATGGGTTCTGATGGGCAAAATGGTGATGTTGATTGATGGATGCCCGGTGGGACTCATGCTGGATGCCGAGTTGCCTCCTTTGCGAGGCATGACGGAGCCGGTTTTGGAGTCGGTGGTCGCCGGACCGCGGGACAGTTTTCTTGAACCGTTAAGGATCAACACGGCCTTGATCAGATCCCGGCTGGGAGATGTGCGGCTCAAGTCGGAAAACTTCATTCTAGGCCGGAGATCTAACACCCTAGTAACCCTCATGTACGTGGAGGACCTGGCCAGGCCATCGGTCATAGACGAGGTACGGGAGAGAATCAAGAGGGTGGATATCGACGGGATACTCGATAGCTCGGTCTTGAAGGAAATAATCCAGGACCGCCCCTACACCTTGTTCCCTTTAATAAAGACCAGCGAGCGCCCTGACAAAGTAGCAGCCGACTTACTGGAAGGCAGGTTTGCCATCATCGTCGACGGCAGCCCTCAAGTCCTGACTGCACCTACTTTGTTTCAAGAATTCCTGCAGACTGCGGAAGACTACTACATGAATCCTGTGGCCACTTGGCTCATTCGCATGCTGCGTTACCTAGCTCTGTTGGTAGCCAGCTCTCTCCCCGGCTTCTATGTGGCTATTACAACCTTCCACCAGGAAATGATACCTATACCTCTGGTTTTTTCGATAGCAGGGGCCCGGGAACTGGTGCCTTTTCCCGCTTTCGTAGAAGCTCTGGTTATGCTCGTTACCTTCGAACTTTTATGGGAAGCAGGTGTGCGCCTACCCCGGGTAGTGGGCGCAGCGGTGAACATAGTAGGGGCTTTAATACTGGGACAGGCCGCAGTGCAGGCCGGTTTGGTTTCGCAGGCCCTGGTCATAGTCATAGCCGGGGCTGCCATATGTAACTTCGCATTGGGTTCAGGCTATGAACTGGCATCCGGGATCAGGTTGGTCCGGTTGGTCGTGCTGTTGGCGGGAGCGGTACTGGGACTGTACGGCATTGCTTTGTGCTTTCTGGCGTTCTTTATCCACATGGTCGGGCTGAGGTCATTTGGGGTACCTTACATGGCACCCTGGGCTCCCCTAAGGTTGCGGGAAATGAAAGACGCTGTCTACCGCGCTCCCTGGTGGGACATTAAGGCCCGTCCTGAACTAATCGCAGGGGAAGATCTCACTAGGTCCCAAACCCCGCCTCCTCAGGCGCCTAAACCTAACCCCAGGACTTCTCCATAGTGTTGACATAAATCTCGTGTCCGCCACGAGGGGTAGCCACAGATACACACAGACCCGGCACTCAGCTCAAGTCTTTGGTTAACGTGTAGCGTTTTCGGGACGTGCTGCCATGTTACAACTTCAGCCAGAGCTGAGTGCCGGGCAGATGAACACAGATTTTCCTTGGTTGAAGATTTTTGCGGTCACCGTTGGATAAACCGAAGTTTTCATTGTCTAATGGCGACACCGCTAGGAGTCACCATTAGAGAACGAAAAATCTGTTCAAAGTAGTGACCGGAGATATTCTTGAGTTAAAAGGAATATCTGTGTTTATCGCTATAAATCTGTGGCCATCTGTGGCTACTCTTCAAGACCGACGGGAGGTAAGTGATGGAGACCGGCAGGATTTCTGAACGGCAGCTGGCTTGGCTGATGACGACTGCTTTGCTGGCAACGGTCATATACTTCGTGCCGCAAATCGCAGCCCGGTCCGTGGAGCAGGATGCCTGGCTCACGGCTGCAATCGCAACCGTTTGGGGCATTATCAACGTGCTGGTCATCATGGCTCTGGGCCGCCTTTTCCCCGGATTAACCCTGCTCGAGTATATTCCGTTGATCATAGGGAAACCGATGGGAAAGCTCTTGGGCGCTCTATACGCGGTTTGGTTTTTGCTGATTGGGGCTTTTGTTTTGCGGGAACTGGGAATGCTTTTGAACATAGCGGTTATGCCCGAGACCCCGACTGCTGTGTTTACAGTGACGGGAATCGCTTTGGTCTTTTACGCCGTACGTAGCGGATTAGAGGTCTGGACTCGGGTAAACGAGGTGCTCTTGCCGATAATCCTCCTTGCCATTATTGCCGTTATCGTACTTCCTGTCCCCAGTATGGATTTTAGGCGCCTGCTGCCCATAGCTGATCACCCTATAGGGGCTTTGCTTGCATCGTCTTTCGTTTCTGCTTCCTGGCGAGGAGAAGTCTTTATGGCATCTATGTTTTTGCCGGCCTTGAGCGGCTTACAGCGTTCTACCCGTAACCTGGTGCTGGTTGTTGTCCTGGTGGGGCTTATCTTAGCGGCTATAGAAGTTGCAGCAGTAGCTACTTTCGGCGGGGTCCAAACCGGACAGTTGGAGCTCCCGGTTTTCTCGCTAGCCAGAATGATCAACTTGGGCAAAGTCTTGGATCGGGTGGAGGTACTGATCGTGTTTACCTGGATTTTAGGGAACTTCGTCAAGTTATGTATTTTCATGTACTGTTTCGTTTTGGGCACATCGCAGCTGGTGGGATGCAAGCAATACCAGTTCCTGCTGTTTCCGGCTGCCGTTTTGTTTGTGGCCCTGGCGGACAACGAGCTACAAAGCGTGGCCGAGTTTACCGATTTTTTGACCAATGTCTGGGCAGCCTATGCACTGCTGTCTTTCGAGTTGGTGATTCCTCTCTTTTTGTATGTGGTAGCCTGTTTGCGTTTGCGGTCTAAACGGAGGGCAACATGAGAAGACACGTATCTGTCGTCCTGGCAGTGTGCTTGCTGTTAACCGGTGGTTGCTGGGACCGAAGGGAGATCAATGAATTAGCTTTGGTAGTCGCGGTGGCAGCGGACGTGGTTAGAGAAAAAGGTCAAGAGGAGGTCATGCTCACTTTACAGATAGCCAACCCTGTGGCTCTGCTTCCCGGACAGGGAGGTGGAGGTGGGGGATCTGCGGCCAAAGCCTTTTGGACAATAACGGGAAAAGGTCAATCGGTTCGCGATGCATCAGTTGCCATGTTGAACAAAATACCGAAAAAACTGTTTTACGGGCAGGCCCGGGTCTATGTCATCGGAGAAGATGCGGCTAAGAGCGGTATTGCCCGTTTCTTGGACCGGCCTCTAAGAGACAGGTCAACCCGGCGCAACATGTACCTGGCAATTGCCAGAGGCTCGGCTAAACAAGTGATGGAGGTTGAAATGCCGACTTTCAGGGCTACCGGCATTGCCATAAGCAACATTTTCGACTTAGAAGGAGGGCATGAAGCAATCCTGCCTGTAACCCTGAACGATTTTGTGTACTGGCTAAGCACCGGCTCCACTTGTCCTGTGGCGCCGGCAGTGTTGGTTATGCCTCAAACCAGCGTGAGCTCCGAGGACCTAAAGGTCCCGGGCAAGACTCCCAAAGCCATAGAAGTATCGGGCCTGGCGGTCTTTGATAATAAACAAGGGCGGTTACTGGGATTTTTCAATGAAAAAGAAACTGCAGGCTTGATGTGGGTATTGGGCAAAGTAAAGGAAAGGGAAATAACCGTTCCTTGTTCAGGAGGGACAGGTAAGC
This sequence comes from Syntrophothermus lipocalidus DSM 12680, assembly GCF_000092405.1. Taxonomy (NCBI): domain Bacteria; kingdom Bacillati; phylum Bacillota; class Clostridia; order Eubacteriales; family Syntrophomonadaceae; genus Syntrophothermus; species Syntrophothermus lipocalidus. The sequence continues at coordinate 1,097,917 of NC_014220.1, forward strand.
AGGCTGTTGTGTTGACAGTTGTGAAAAGCGAGAGCCGGATTGTGGTTGACAGAGATTCAGCAGGTTCGCCGGTGTTTTTCGTGAAGATCAGGACTCTCTGCAATTTAGCAGAAAACTTTGGAAGCCGAGAGGAAGCTATGATGCCTTCGGATCTTCAAGAATTAGAGGTTTGCGCCAACAGCTGCATAAAGCAGGAAATCATGTCAGCCCTGCATCGGGCCCGGGTTTGGAAAGCAGATGTCTTTGGATTCGGGGAAGAATTAAGAAGGCAAGACCCGGACCAGTGGAGAAAACTTGCCGCTTCCTGGGGGGAGATGTTTCCGGGGATCAGGGTAGAAGTTGAAACCAAGACCACGCTACGGCAGCGCGGGCTGTCTATAGAAGCTCCGGGCGCCCGTAAGGGGGAACGTTGATGAAGGTTGTTTTGGCGGTTCTGGCCGTGTTAGTTTTGGCTTTGATCGAAGGAAGTTTTGGGCACTTGTATAAAAACAAGCTGTGGAAAGAGATGACGGTGTACACTCTTCTCATAATTGCGGGGTTGGGCATAATCGTAATGGACATAGTCTATGTGAGTCCCTTCCGGGTAACAAAGGTCATCGACCTGGTTTTCCGGCCATACTTTGCCGCAGTCAAGAGTCTATTGCTGCGGATTTAGAGAAAGAACAAAGAGGCTCGAGGCCTCTCATTTCTTTTTCTTCGCTGCTTCTTGCTGCAGGTCTTTAACCAGAGCGTCTACGTCAACCCCGTGCATTTGAGCACCCTGCTCAACCGTCTCGTAGAGAGCTCCCATTCAACCGAAACAATGTACGCCGTGTTTTAAGAAGATCTTGTCTGCACCGGGTACCTCTTTTAAGACGTCTTTGATTATAGTATTTTTGTCGACCATACTTGTCACCTCGCGTATTGTTGTTACAAACTAATTATAGCAAAAGCAAGAAAACGGTGCCAGGGGCTTGGCCCCTGGCAGGGAGCGAAGGCTAATACGGTTTGGGAGCCGGCTGCGGAGCTACTGTCCTTTCAGCGCGTTCGATGGCCAACTTGACCAGGTTACCGCAGTTGCGGGCGGTCACTTCTCCCCAGCCTTGGGTGGCTACAATCTGGTCTACTCCCAGTTCTTTGGCCAGCTCGTATTTCAGCTGCTCGGACATTATTCCGCGGTTTCGTGCCATCTAAACCCCCCTTTCATCAACCTCCGCCCCTGAATATATTGTCGTTAAGAAATCTAGCATTTAAACAAGATAATTTTATCTGCCCTTTATGTGTTTCCCAAAAGAAAGAATTTTGTGTAAGATAAATAGAGGCTATAAATCTTCTTGAGTTTAGGAGTGTTGATGATGCGTTACGAAGGCAGTATTTACCGCCCACCCAGTGAGGCGCGTAGCTATATACTTCAGTGTACTGTAGGGTGTTCCCACAACGGCTGTACTTTTTGCGGTATGTATAAAGACAAGAAGTACAGGGTGAGGTCGCTGGAGGAAATAAAGGCCGACATCCGGATGGCCAAGCTTTACTATGGCGACTTGCAGAAGGTGTTTTTGGCGGACGGAGACGCCCTGGCTATGCAAACAGACGAACTGCTGGAGATACTCAACTACCTTTATCGGCTTTTTCCCAGCCTGTATCATGTCGGCATATATGCTGGTCCGCAGAGTATCCTGCAAAAAACAGAAGAAGAGCTGCAAATGCTGAAACAGGCTGGCTTGACCATTGCTTACCTGGGCATCGAAACCGGAGACGAACGTCTCTTAAAAGAGATCAACAAGGGAGTAACTTACGAGGAAATGGTGGAAGCCGGGCAGAAGATAGTCAGGTCAGGGATAAAGCTGTCCGCGACTGTGCTACTAGGCCTGGCCGGTCCAGGAGAGCGTTCCGCGGAACACGCAGCCGCGACAGCCCGCATTTGTAACGAGATCAATCCGGATTTTCTGGCTGCCCTTACCCTCATGGTGGTCCCGGGAACAGTGCTGCACCGGCGGGTGCAGCAGGGTAAGTTCAAGTTACTGGATCCCTTCGAGATTTTGGAGGAGATGAGGATTCTCATTGAGGGGTTGGAGGTAGACGGGTGCGAGTTCAGGAGCAATCACGCATCCAACTACCTGCCGATAAAAGGTACTTTGCGGCGGGATAAGGAATCGATATTGGGGCTTCTGGACAGTATTCTTCAGAAGCAGGATGAACGCTTCCTGAGGCCGGAGTATATGAGAGGATTGTAGGGATAAAGGGGGCTATTATGAGGGTCAAGATAGTAACTGATAACTGCTGCGATCTGCCGGTCGAGCTCATCGACCGGTATGGTATCAAGATGGTGCATATGCTGGTAAGCTTTGGCGACCGAACTTTCCAGCCGGGGGAATTGTCCACAAATTCCTTTTACGAAATGATGGCCTCTTCTCATGTATTACCGACTACCTCACAGCCGACCATGGAGGAGATGAGATCCGTTTACGAAGAGTGCCTGGCCGATGGGTCGGAGGTAATAGCTATTCATTTGTCATCAGGGATGACAGGGACGGTGCAGGCTGCTGAGATGGTCAGAGATACGCTACCTGGTCGAGAACGGTTAACCGTCATCGATTCCTTGAAGGCCTCGGCTGGCGAAGGGTTGCTGGTTCTTGAGGCGGCGCGGATGGCGGAATCTGGTAGGGCGAGGAATGAAATCGTCGACGAAATCCTCAAACTGCGCGCTAAGCTTAGGTGTGTTTTTACTATAAACACCCTCGAGTATTTAGTAAAGGGAGGAAGGCTCTCGCGGGCTAAGGGCTTGGTCGGCAGCATGTTAGATATAAAGCCGATTTTGTGGGTAAACCCTCAGGGTTACATCGAACCTATCGACAAGGTGAGAGGCAGAAAAAGCGCGATCCGCCGACTGGTGCGCATGGTCGAGGAAATGGGAAGGGATTTACAAGGGCAGACCGTAGGCATCAGCCATGCAATGTGTCCGGAGGATGCGGCCCGTTTTCGTGACGTTTTTGTGAACGAATTCAAGGCGGGCGAAGTGATAATGGGAGAGATCGGGCCGGTTGTTGGTTCTCACGTAGGGCCAGGTACGCTCGCAATCTTCTTCTACGGGGAAGAGCTAGGTAATAACAATCACAGATAACGGTTTATTTGCTGCAGAAAAGGCGGCCACGGGGGTATTTTAATACTCTTTGGCGGTGATACCGCCTAGGGTTATGAAGGTCTGGGGGGACACTGATTGAGACTGTTTGGCAGAAAGGACGAGCACCTGTTTCGATTGTTCCAGGAGACGGCCCGGTATGTGGTGAGGGGAGGGGAGATACTAAGATCCGTAGTGTACGATTACACCGGGCTCGATGCTAAGTTGGCTGAACTATCGTGCTTAGAACACGAAGCCGACCGCATCATTCAGGAACTGATAGTAAAACTCAACACCAGCTTCATGCTTCCGTTTGATCGTGAGGATGCTTTTCAGCTGGTGCAGAAACTAGGGTCAACTTTAGATTTCATCTCCGGGATAGTCGACCGCATGATTTTGTACAAGGCAGCACCACCTAACGACACGGTGAGGGAAATGGTGAATCTCCTGTGCCAAGCGCTGGTTGAGCAAGAGAAGGCTTTTGCTATGTTAGACGACATCAGCAAACATAAGGAAGACATATTAAAGTGCTGTTCTAACATCACGACTTTTGAGCGGTGCGAGGACTCCATGTACAGGAATGCGATGGCTTATCTTTTCGAACACGAACGAGATCCCGTACAGGTGATAAAGTATAAAGAAGTGTACGAACACGTCGAGACCGCCATGGATTACTGCCACGATGTGGGCGAGCTCATTACCAACATATGCATAAAATACTCGTAGAACGGGCGGGAAAAAGCTACCTTGCAATGAAGGTACAGGAGTGATACGGGCTGATAAGGTTGGTTCTGTCGAATACGCCTGTGCTTTCCCTGGGAATTCGTGTAGCCGTCGTGAGTTGTTTACGGTTAGAGGTTACATTATAATACAGGGGACAACCAGACTAGATCACGGTATAGGGGCTGTAAAGTGAGGACTAAAGAAGACATAAGAAAAAAATACAGTATATTAACTTATGGCTGCCAGATGAACGAGCGCGATACCGAAACCATCGCCGGGCTTCTGGAAAAGAGCGGTTATGTGGAGGCGGCCAGTCCGGAAGAAGCGAATTTGATTATTTTTAACACCTGTAGCGTGAGAACCTCGGCGGAAAACAAGGTTTACGGGAAACTGGGAGAAATCAAACGACTCAAGAAGGCGAGGCCAGATCTCTTGGTTGGATTCGGCGGGTGCATGGCCCAAATGGAAGAGGTCAGAAAAAAGCTGGGCGAGGGAGGGGTAGTGGATATCATCTTCGGGACCCACAACCTGCACGAACTCCCGAGACTGGTAGAAAAGGCCGAAGCCGGCGTGGAGAGGCCAGTTATCGATGTCTGGCCCGAGGCGGGGGACATCGTTGAGGGACTCCCGGCCCGACGTACCGGCGGGGTCAGCGCCTTTGTCAACATTATGTTCGGGTGTAACAACTTTTGTTCATATTGCATAGTTCCGTTTACCCGGGGAAGGGAAAGGAGCAGAAAGCCGTCTGATATTATCGATGAGGTTAAGGATCTGGTCCAACAGGGAGTGAAGGAGGTTACCCTCCTGGGGCAGAATGTCAACTCTTACGGTAAGGGACTGGAGCCTGAAACCGACTTTGCTTCCTTGCTCGAGTTGGTCAATGAGATACCAGGGCTAGAGCGGATTCGTTTTACCACCTCGCATCCCCGCGATGTCTCGGAACGTCTGCTCAGTACTATAGCCTCCTGCAGAAAGGTTTGTGAACACATCCATGCCCCTTTACAGGCAGGCAGCAACCGGATACTGAAGGCTATGAACCGCGGGTATACGCGGGAGTATTACTTGGATCTGGTGCACAAGATGCGGGAAATAGTCCCTGGGGTGGCGGTGACCACCGATCTCATCGTGGGATTTCCGGGAGAATCAGACCGTGATTTTGAAGATACCATCGATATGGTCAAGAGAATTAGGTTCGATGCGGCGTTTACTTTCATGTATTCGCCCCGTTCGGGTACCAAAGCGGCTCGACTTTCGGATCAGGTTCCATTGGAGGTTAAGAAAGAAAGGCTGTTGCAGCTTAATGAAATTCAGTATAACATAGCTCTCGAGGCAAACCGGCGATTCGAAGGCAAAGATGTCGAAGTTTTAGTGGAAGGCCCCAGCAAGACTAATCCCCGCAAGCTGACCGGAAGGACTCGGACCAACCGTATCGTCGTGTTTGAAGGAAAGCCGGATCTGGCTGGCCGATTGGTCATGGTGAGGGTGCGCGAGGCCAAGACCTTTACCCTTTTGGGGGAAGCGGTCGAAGGCTAGGATAGCAGTGTTGTAAGTGTAAAATAATGAAGGGAGGACTCGTTTTGAATCAGGATCAGATTATCAGGATGGCATGGGAACTGGGGAACTCGATCGCCGGGTGCCGGGAATGGCGGGAAGTAATGAGAACTCGGGATAATGTTAGGCAGGATCCGGAGGCCTGGGACTTGTTACTTGAGTATCAGGAAATAAGGGGGATGATTCTGGAGAAAGAAAAAAGAGGTGAGAACCTCACGGAGCTCGATGACCTTCAACTGAAGTCCACGGAAGAGGGTTTAAAGAGTAACACTTTGATATTACAGATGATAGAAGCTCAAGAGAAGTTCGACAATTTAATGAGGGCCGTTTATTTTACGCTTAACCAGGGAATTTCCGGGCAAACAGGGTGTGGTGGAGGATGCAGTTCCTGCGGCGGTGGTTGCGAGTAAAAACAAGGGGTTATGGAAAGGCTTAGGTATCTTCCTAAGTCTTTCTTTATAAACCAGGCCGGTTTTAAGCCTCGTCGCCTGCTGCTTATGTCCGGAACCGATAAAAACGCAACCTGGAAAGAGTAATGATAGTGCGGAAGAAAGAAAAGCCTTGCCCTGATGGGGAGGTACAGACATGACAAAACTCACGCCGATGATGGAGCAGTACCGGGCTATCAAGGAACAGTACCCGGACTGCATTCTGTTTTTCCGACTGGGCGACTTTTACGAAATGTTTTTCGAAGACGCGGAAATAGCCGCGCAGATACTGGAGATAGTATTGACTGCCAGAGACGGAGGTTCTGGTGTCAAGGTTCCCATGTGCGGGGTTCCCTTCCACGCCGCGGATACCTATATAAGCAGGCTCATCGCCAAGGGTTACCGCGTGGCCATATGCGAACAGGTCGAAGACCCGGCTTTAACCAAAGGCCTGGTCAAGCGGGAAGTGGTACGGGTCATAACGCCGGGGACGGTAGTTGATGTTTCCATGCTGGAGGCAGGAGAAAACAACTACCTGGTTGCCTTGGCGGAGAACGAGTCGGCTATCGGCTTGGCCGTCATCGATGTGTCCACCGGTGATTTTCAGGCAACCGAAGTCAGTGGTCCCGAGGCTTCTTCGCTGGTATTAAGCGAGCTTTACCGGCTCCGCCCCGCCGAGTGTTTGATCCCAGCTTGGACCCAGCGGGAGTCAATACTCTACGAGTTCACGGAAAAGTTTCAGAATTCGGTTGTTACCGAGATGGACCCGACGTACTACCAGTATGCTTGGGCTGAAGCGAAACTCAGGGAATTTTTTGAGGTCGAAGACCTAGTCGAGTTAGGGTTAGAGTCATGCCCGGCAGCGGTGATCGCGGCGGCGGTTATCGTCGCTTTCCTTGAATCGACCTGCCGGGCTCAGTTGAAGCACCTCAGCCGGATCAGGACGTACCAACCCCGTGAGTATTTGGGGTTGGACGTGAACACCCGCCGCAATTTGGAGCTTACGCGCAACTTGAAGGATGGTAAAAGAGAAGGATCGCTTTTGGCGGTGATCGACTGTTGCCGGACTGCCATGGGACGGAGGCTCCTGCAGAGATGGCTTGAGCAGCCGCTGGTTGACGTGAAGGCCATAAACGAACGCTTGGATGCTGTGGAAGAGATGTACAACTCGTTTTCGTTGCGGGAGAGGATAAGAGAAATTTTGGGAGACGTCCATGATATAGAAAGGCTGGCGGGAAGAATCGGAAGCGGCGTAGCTAGTCCCCGCGAGCTTTTGGCGTTGAAAAATTCATTGATAAATTTGCCCGCTTTTAAGGCTTTGTTACCGGAAGTACGAACTCATCTCTTGAAGAAGATTCTAGAGTTGGATACTCTGGAGGATGTTTACCGGCTATTAGATTCCGTTTTAGACGAGAACGCTCCGGCTTCTATTCGAGAAGGGGGCATCATTAAACCCGGTTGCAACCCGGAAGTGGACGAGCTAAGGAAGCTGGCTTTTGAAGGAAAAGAATGGCTTTTGGAATATGAACAGGGCGAAAGGGAACGAACCGGAATAAAGTCATTGAAGTTAGGGTTCAACCGCGTATTCGGTTACTTTATAGAAGTAACCAAGCCCAATGTTCACCTGGTTCCGTCCCATTACGTGCGCAAGCAGACCCTGGTCAATGCCGAAAGGTATATTACGGACGACCTGAAAAACTATGAAGAAAAGGTCCTCAGCGCCAGGGAAAGGTTGGTTCTTCTGGAACAGGAGCTTTTTCAGGTTTTGCGCGAAGAAGTGGCCTGCCACGTTTCACGTTTGCAGGAGGTAGCAGGTGCACTTGCTAAACTCGATGTTATAGCATGCCTGGCTGAGACCGCTTTCCGTCACGACTACGTACGACCCTTGGTGGACGATTCGGATGTCATTTTTGTTAAGAATGGCCGGCACCCGGTGGTGGAAAGGTTTTTGGGAAGCGAGAGCTTCGTTCCCAACGATACCTATCTCGACGATAAGGAACGTCGGTTGGCTATCATTACCGGTCCCAACATGGGCGGCAAAAGCACCTATATGCGCCAAGTGGCACTTATTACCATCTTGGCGCAGGTAGGAAGCTTCGTACCGGCCACAGAAGCCCGTATAGGGGTTGTTGACCAGGTGTTTACGAGGGTCGGGGCCTCCGATGACCTCGTGGGCGGTCAGAGCACGTTTATGGTAGAAATGGTGGAGGTTGCCCATATCTTAAAAAACGCTACTCGAAAGAGTCTGGTTATTTTGGACGAGATCGGCAGGGGTACGAGCACGTTTGATGGAATGAGTATAGCGCAGGCAGTGTTGGAGCACATATGTAGCCATATAGGAGCCAAAACCCTTTTTGCAACTCATTACCACGAGCTGACCGGATTGGATGAAGTATTGCCCGGCGTTTTCAACCTGTCGGTTTCCGTTAAAGAAAGCGCAGGGGCCGTGATTTTCTTGAAAAAAGTAATCCCGGGCAGGGCGGATAAAAGTTATGGTATCCAGGTTGCGGGGTTGGCCGGCCTGCCAGTTGGGGTCATACAGAGGGCAGGAGAGATACTGAGAAGTCTGGAGAGCAAAGGAGGCGTCGATAAAGTCGAAGCGATTAACGCGTCCAACGTTGTCCAGCTCGCTTTGTTTCAGGAAGAGCACCCGCTGGTGGAAGAACTTAAACAGCTAGAGCTGGATGACATGACACCGCTTGAGGCTCTGCAGTTGTTGTATCGGTGGCGCGAACAGCTGGTGGCGCCCAGCAAGAAGGGAAAGAGGAACAAGCGAGGAGGTGGTTGAAGTGCTAGTCGGTATCGATGTGGGCGGAACATTCACTGACGGGGTGCTTTTAGCAGAGGGGGAAGTCATCAATTCGGTAAAACAGCCTACGGACGAAGAAAACTTGAAGGAGAGCATCCTGGCCGTTCTCGACGAGTTAATCAAAGGCACCGACCCCACGCGTATCAAGCGGGTGGTTCTCAGCACAACCCTAGTTACTAACCTACTAGCGACTGGAAAAGGTGAAAGAACGGCTTTAGTACTGATTCCAGGCCCCGGGCTCAATCTGCAGCATTTGGACCTCGCACCCAACAGCTATACAGTGGAGGGAGCTGTCGACTTCCGGGGTCGAGTCATCAGTTCGATTAAAAGAACTCAAGTGGCTGAGGTTGGCAAAGACATCGCGGGGCACGGCATCAGAAAAGTGGCGGTAGTGGGAAAGTTTTCGCAGCGGAATAATTCGTTGGAGGCTGAGGCTCGAGAGATCTTGATGGAACAATATCCTCACTTCGAAGTGTTTTTGGGATCCGAGGTCTCGGGGCAGTTGAATTTCTTGCGCAGGGCGGTTACTACATACTACACGGCTATGACGAGGTCTACCTGGGATAGGTTTGCCAGGGAAATACAGGAGGCATTGGTCCAGCGCGGAATCGGCACTGGTTGCGATATCCTGAAAGCCGACGGCGGAACCATGCCGTTGGAGGTGTCAGTTAAGTATCCTTGCGAAACCGTATTTTCAGGGCCTGCTGCCAGTGCTATGGGAGCCTACGCGCTTACTATGGACAAGAGGACCTCGGTTGTTGTGGATATCGGTGGAACGACTTCCGACCTGGCTTTAATCCTCGAAGGGAAACCCCTGTATGCTTCCAAAGGAGCAGTTATAGACGGTAAATACACGCACGTCCGTGCATTTGCTGTTCGTTCCGTAGCGTTAGGGGGCGACAGCACCGTAAGATGGAATGGGTCTGAGGTAGTCATCGGCCCTGACCGGGAAGGGGTGGCAGCCTGTTTTGGCGGGCCGAGAGCTACGCCGACCGATGCCTTTAACTTGTTGGAAGGTGGGAAACTGGGAAGACTTGACTTGTCACAGGCCGCTCTGGAGCGAGTAGCAGGTGAAGCCCGGCTGCCTGTGGAAGAGCTGGCAAGACAGGTCGTAGAAAAGGTTGTAGAGCTTCTGGAAACTAATGTCAAAGACATGTTCAAGTCATGGGAGCAGGAGCCGGCTTACAGGGTATGGGAGATAGTAAACAGGCGTAAAGTGTCGCTCGATCGGGCTATCGGCATCGGAGCTGCGGCGGAAGCTTTTATCCCAACTCTGGCCCGTCGCCTCGGGTGTGAAGCTTTCATTCACCGTTACTCGCCAGTGGCCAACGCCCTGGGGGCGGGGGTAGCCAGGCCTACTCTCTCGATTGTGCTGCATGCTGATACCCAGAGACAGACCTACTCTTTAGATATTGGGGGAGTCAGCGGGACCATCGGTTCGCGGGTGCAGCTGGAAGATGTCAAGAAACTTGCCCGTGAGCACTTGGAGCAACTGGCCAATGATCGGGGAATCGGTCATTATGCTCGACAGTCGGAGTTTTTCTTGGAAGAGCAATTCAACGTCATCCGCGGCTGGTCCACGGTCGGTAAGCTGTTCGATGTGGGCATTCAGATAGCTCCCGGCGTTATCGACGAGTTCAAGGGGGTGAAATAATGAAAAGGTCGGAACCGCGTTTTTGGCAGAGCAGAGAAAAGGCAGGTAAACCGACTCAAACCGGCATCGTGTTTTTCCCCGCCTTTGACTGGGCTATTTCTCCGACTCACCCGGAAAGGGAGGAACGGTTACTCTATACTCGGGACCAGCTTTTTGAGGAGGGGATTATGGACCTTCCCCAGATAAGGGAATACCAACCCCGGCTGGCCGAGTTGAAGGACATTGCCAGGGTCCATTTCTGCGTGCCCAGCATTGAAGCCCAGATAACCGAGGCTCATCTGGTTGCGGCTGGGGGGGCTCTGGTGATTGCAGACGCACTCATGAACGGCGAGGTAAGGAACGGGTTTGCTTTGGTAAGACCCCCCGGACACCATTCGATGAGGGTTACTCACGGTAACCGCGGGTTCTGCAACATCAACAACGAGCCGATAATGATCGAGTACCTGCGCAAAAAATACGGTATCAAGAGAATCGCTATAGTGGACACAGATGTGCATCACGGGGATGGGACCCAGGATATATACTGGCATGACCCGGACGTGCTTTTCATTTCATTCCACCAGGACGGGAGAACTCTTTATCCAGGCAGCGGCTTTACCGATGAGATAGGAGGTCCTTTGGCCTTGGGTACTACCCTGAACGTCCCGCTGCCGCCCGGTACTACGGATACCGGTATTAACTTCGTTCTGGAGGAGTTGGTTCTACCGGTTTTGGAAAAGTTTCAGCCCGAACTGGTCGTCAACTCCGCGGGCCAGGATAACCATTATACCGATCCACTCGCTAATATGCGTTTTTCAGCCCGTGGCTATGCTGTATTGAATGAAAGGTTGGCTCCGGACATAGCGGTCTTAGAAGGAGGTTACTCGGTCGAGACTGCCCTCCCATACGTTAATTTAGGGATACTCATGGCTATGGCCGGTATCGACTACTCCAACCTGTACGAACCGGACTATCAGGCAGACAAGTTCAGGGAGTCTTCTGACCGGATGCGGGTACTAGAACGTATTGTCCGCGAGCTTACTACAGTTTTCGATAACCGGGAAGCTCTGGTGGCAGCCGCCCGGGAAAAGCATGACCAGTTTGCCCGCCGGTACCGCCGGATATTCTACGACACCGATTACATCCATGAAGAGCAGCAAGAAAACTTACGCATGTGCCCCGATTGTCCCGGGTATTGGACCATAGATTCTCAGGCTCTGCACCAGGTGGGAGAAAGGTATCAGGTCTATTGCATCAGTGTTCCGGTCCAGGGGTGTCCCCGTTGCCACAAGGACGCGGTTGAACTGTATGAAAAAATGATAGCCGCGCCTGACCGGCGGTTTGATTTTGTTTATCTTCAGGATCGGGTAGACGACGTTTACCGGCAATTCGATGTGACGAGAAAACAGGAGCGGGTTTTATAAATGCGAATTCACGTGTTGCCAGACAGCTTGGTGAACCTGATCGCGGCCGGAGAAGTGATTGAAAGGCCAGCATCTGTAGTTAAAGAGCTGGTGGAAAACGCTGTCGATGCCAGTGCTACCAGGATCGAAATCAGTGTCAAAGGCGGCGGCATAGACGAGATCGTGGTTCGTGATAACGGGCATGGCATGGAACAGGAAGAGTTGGCCTTGGCTTTTACCCGGCATGCCACGAGCAAGATTGCTAGCAAGCCGGACCTGTACAACATAAGAACCCTCGGGTTTCGCGGCGAAGCGCTCCCCAGCATAGCGGCGGTTGCCAAAGTGGAGGTATTGACGGCTAGCCGGGAAGGGGAAGGGAGCAGGATTAGTATAGCCGGGGGGCAAGTGGTGGACGTGAGTCCTTGGCCTTGCCCCGTGGGAACCCAGGTTAAGGTGTCGGACCTTTTCTTTAACACTCCGGCCCGCAGGAAGTTTCTGAAGTCGAAGGTAACTGAAGCCAACCACGTTTACGAAACGGTAACCAGACTCGCGTTATCTCGCCCAGAGATAAGTTTCAGTCTAGCCCATGAAAAACGGCAGGTGTTCAAAACCCCGGGCAATAATAGGTTGGAAGACACGGTAGCCGCGGTTTTGGGAATCGACTATCTGGAAAAGATGGTTAAAGTAGAGAAATTGGAGGGAGATATCGGGCTATGGGGACTCGTCTCGCGTCCCGACTTTACCCGGAGTAACAGGCGAGATCAAATTCTTATCGTCAATCAGCGGGTGGTGCGCAGCCCCCTCTTGTTCAGGGCTTTGGACGAAGCATACCGAGGTTTGCTGTTAGGGAAGGAGTTCCCGGCCGCTGTTTTGTTCATACAAGTTCCTCCAAATGCCGTAGATGTCAACGTCCACCCTCAGAAAGCCGAGGTCAAGTTCGCAGATGAGAAAGGGATTTTTGACCTGGTAAGGCAGGCAGTACGCCTCGCCTTGACACGTCACGATTTGCCGCGGGGTGAGTCGTGTTTTGGGTCAGGCCTGTCCGAATCTAAGGTGGCAGAACTGGGCAGCAGGTACGCCGCTCTAAGTACTAACCTTGTTCAGATGGAGCATCTTCTTCCCCCGACGGATGAGAGTGACGTTTTTAGTTTTGCGGACAAGACGCAGGTACTGCCAAGCGGTTACACTGTTTTAGGGCAGTGGCTGCGCACTTATGTTATCGTTTCGGCGGGCGAGGAATTGTGGCTGGTAGACCAGCATGCAGCTCACGAGCGGGTGCTGTACGATAGGATGAGAAAAGACCAAACCCCGGAAAATACCCAACCGTTGGTGATCCCCGTCAGTCTCAGTTTGCCAGCCTCTAAGATGGAGGTTTTGGAAAACAACCTGGAAACGCTTCGGGGATACGGTTTCAACCTCGATGTTTTGGGTTACAACAGTGTTGTCATCAGGTCAGTGCCCTCGTCGGTTTCGGGGCGGGAGGCAGAAGCGTTGGACAGGGTACTGGAGGTGTTGGTTGAAGGGCGAACCGAGGACGGGTCACTGGGGGAGAAGGTTTGGACCGCCCTGGCTTGTAAAGGGGCTATAAAGGCCGGGACGTGTCTGGCACCTGAAGAGATGAGTCGATTGCTCACGGACTGGCTGTCATGCGACGATTATCACCATTGCCCTCATGGTCGTCCGACTTTTACGGTTCTGACTGTGAAAGAAGTGGAAAAAAAGCTTAAACGGGTGTAAACCACTGTCCCTAAAACTAGCCACAGATGCGCACAGATTTTCCTTAATCAAAGATTTTCTAGGTTACCGCTAAAGAACCCGAAGTTTTCATTCTCTAGTGGTGACTTGCATCAAAGTCGTGAAGGTCTGCGTAAATCAGCGTCTAATAACCATCAGTGCTAATCAATGAAAATCTGTGTTAATCTGTGGCTCAGAGTAGTCATCAGGGGTGATTGAGGAGGGTTGAAAGAAAAGATAGTGGTAACCTTGACCCAGTCGGAGGCTTTTAGCGAGGGGCTAGACGAGTTCCTGGCGGCGACGGGCTGGGAGTACATTCCTCGGGGACGCAGGGGTCTAGACAAATTAAGAAAAGAGACCGGGGCTTTATGGGTGGTGGTGTGGAGCTCAGAAGGACCGGTATTATATGGGCCCCAAGGGCGCCTGTTCTTCCACCCCAGCATGGCTAAGAACAGGATTTCTCAGCATCGCAAGGGTCTCACCGTGGATGTAATGGAGCGAGTAGTCGGGGTGAGAGCGAATGACAAATTCCTGGATTGTACTTTGGGCTTGGGGGCAGACGCGATTGTCGCGTCTTATATAGCTGGTGAACAAGGGCAGGTCGTTGGATTGGAAAGCTCCAGGGTTCTGGCTTTTATTGTCAGTTTCGGCATGAGGTATTACCGGACGGATATGGTGTGGCTGCAGAATGCGATAAGGCGGGTCAGGGTGATTAACGCAGATCACCTGGAATTCCTCCGGCGCCAGCCCAGCCAAAGTTATGACATCGTGTATTTCGACCCCATGTTCAGGGTTCCAGTGAGTCAAAGCCAGCCGCTTTCACCGTTACGGTTATTTGCCGATCACCGCCCGCTTTCGGGTGAGGTATTGAACGAAGCGCTACGGGTAGCCAGGCGCCGAGTGGTGATGAAGGAGAGAAGGGACAGCGCGGAGTTTGCCCGCCTGGGGATAGAGCAAGTGGTGGGAGGGGAGTCGAGCCGAGTGGCCTATGGCATAATAGAAAAAGGAGGAAAAGTATGAAACTGGCAGCCATCGTTGGCCCTACGGCCGTGGGCAAGAGCGAGACTGCGGTGAAAGTAGCAGAAAGACTCGGAGGCGAGATATTGTCCTGTGATTCCATGCAGGTTTACCGGGGTATGGACATAGGTACTGCCAAGGCCTCGACTGAGCAGAGGACTCGGGTTGCTCATCACATGATCGATATAGTGGATCCTGACACACCTTATACTGTGGCCGACTACCAGCGTGCAGCCAAGAAGGTAATCCAGGACCTTAACAACCGCGGGAAACTTCCTATTCTCGTTGGGGGGACGGGGCTGTATTACCAGGCGGTAGTCGATGACTACGAATTCTCTCCTTTGTTGGCGGATCCGGATATCCGGCAGCAGCTAGAGAAGGAAGCTGACGAAAGTCTGGAAAGGCTTTATAATGAGCTGGAGAGTGTTGACCCAGCGTCGACCCGTATTATCAAACCAAACGACAGGAAAAGAATCATCAGGGCATTAGAGGTATACCGGTTGACCGGCAGGCCCTTTTCCCAATTTCAAACCCGAAACCAGGGGCTTTATCAGCTGGCGGTAGTTGGGCTTTGTGCTGCTAGGACCGAACTTTACCGGCGCATCGAAGCTCGGGTCGATGCCATGATCGAGTCGGGATTTGTAGAAGAAGTTAAGACGCTGTATGCCAAAGGATACGATTTGCCACTCAATTCTATGCAGGCTTTGGGATACAAACAGATACTACAATACCTTAAAGGAGGCATGAGTTTGGAGCAGGCGGTGGCTGAAATTAAGAAAGAGACTAGACGTTATGCCAAACGGCAGTTAACTTGGTTTCGTAAAGACAAACGAATATTTTGGTTAGATATTACAGAGTATAAGGAAGCAGAAGGATTAGTTCGAAAAATTTGTGAATATATTGGCAGGACTCTGGCCATCGCTGTAGAATAGTTGTAAAATGAATCAGCTAACAAACTGAAATGGGGGTCGTTGTAATGAGCAGAAACCAATTGAATCTACAGGATGCGTTTCTCAACCAGCTGAGGAAGGAGAGAATCCCGGTAACCATGTACTTGGTGAACGGGTTTCAGATAAAAGGAACGGTTAAAGGATTCGACAACTTTACGGTGATTATCGAACTCGAAGGAAGGCAACAGATGGTTTACAAGCACGCGATATCCACTATAGCACCGGTCAGGCAGATAAGTATTCTCAGTTCGGATGTGAATAAGAGCGACGATGAATAACCCGGGAAGCGCCCGGGTTTTTCAATTAACGGGTGTAACCGCTTTTGGCTGTTCTTCATATATAGGTATTACCCGACACCTACGGGTAATCCAGGGAAGGAAAGCGGTGACAGGGTGGAAATATCTCTGAGGTTTGCTCAGGACGAAAAAATCAGCGGGGCTCGCTCGGACCAGTTTCAAGTGTTCTTGCCGTCCTTATCTGTAGCTTGCCGCAGGGCTCTGGCAGAACTAGATAGTATGGTGGGGTTGGAAGAAGTCAAGAAACTGGTGCGGGAACTGATAGTGTTCACTGTGATTCAAAAGAAACGGTTAGAACAGAATTTAAAGGCGCAACCTATGGCTATGCATATGGTAATGAAAGGGAACCCCGGCACTGGCAAGACAACTGTGGCGAGGATTTTGGGAAAAATATACCGGGAACTGGGAACCCTGGCGAAAGGGCATCTGGTAGAGGTTGAGCGGGCTGATTTGGTGGGCGAATACATCGGACATACTGCTCAGAAAACCAGGGAGCAGATTAAAAGAGCGCAAGGAGGTATATTATTTATAGATGAGGCCTATACCTTGGCCCAAGGAGGTTCTAGGGATTTTGGCCGGGAGAGCATCGCTACCCTGGTCAAGGCAATGGAAGACCACCGGGACGAATTGGTGGTTATATTAGCGGGCTACCGGGATGAAATGGAGTTCTTTCTAAAGGCAAACCCAGGACTTTATTCTCGTTTTCCCATACAGGTGGAGTTCCCAGATTACAGTTCTGAAGAACTGTTCGAGATAGCTTTAAATATGTTTGCAGAGCGGGATTACCTCGTTTCTAGCCGGGCGCGATGGAAGCTGAAACATCTTTTAAGCCAGTTTCATTCGAGCGGAAGGGTTGTCAGCGGGAATGCCCGGTTTGTGCGCAATTTGGTAGAAAAGTCGATTAGATGGCAAGCTCTACGCTTGGCGGCCAGGCCGGTTGTCAGCAGGCAGGAACTGATGATGGTGGAAAGCGAAGATTTGCCTGACATGGTTTGAAGCGGGGGAAAGGGGCTATAGATGCCTGAAAAAGCGCTCTTGGTAGCGGTTGTTAGTACAAAGGAGAGGTCATCCGCAAGATGCGACCCGATAACCATCAGCCGCTTTAAGCCATACTTGGAAGGTGAGAATAATAGATGAGAGATGGTAAGCATGAACTGGTAATAGAGGCCGAGAAGAAAGTCAGGGAGGTCTTTGATAGGATAGAGGAAACCGCATTTGTTAACCAAGCTCGGGTACTGGAAGCTTTCCAGAGGGCGAGGGTGAGGGAACATCATTTTCATTCTTCTACAGGTTACGGTTACAACGATACGGGACGAGAAGTTCTCGAAAGCATATATGCCGCGGTTTTCGGAGGGGAAGGAGCCTTGGTTCGGTCTCAGATAATCTCTGGAACCCACGCCTTATCCCTGTGTCTCTTTGCTCTTCTTAGGCCGGGGGACGAATTGGTTTCGGCTTGTGGCAGGCCATACGATACCCTGGTTAGAGTTATCGGGGCGAAAGGGCAGACTCGTTTCAGCCTCGTCGAAAGAGGTATAAACTATCGTGAAGTTGCTCTTACCCCTGAAGGAAAGATTGATGTAGAGGCGCTGGGCAAGGCGTTGACCTCTAAGACCAGGGTGGTACTTATTCAACGGTCCCGTGGTTACAGCTGGCGCCCGGCCCTGAGCACCGAGGACATCCGGCGGACGGTTCGAGCGGTGAAAGACGTTGCCCCTCATGCCGTGTGTCTGGTGGACAACTGTTACGGTGAGTTTACCGACCCCTTGGAACCGTCGCACGTTGGAGCGGATCTCACTGTCGGGTCCCTCATAAAAAACCCGGGAGGAGGGTTGGCTCCTGGCGGAGGATACGTAGTAGGGAGAGAAGAGTTGATAGAGCAGGTGGCAGCGCAGCTTACGGCTCCAGGGTTAGGAAAGGAAGTGGGCCCCAGCATGTGGGACAAGCGTCTGGTTTATCAAGGTTTGTTTATAGCCCCGCACGTGGTGGGTGAAGCCTTAAAAGGGGCGGTTTTAGCGGCGTACATAATGGAGGCACTTGGATACGAGGTTTCGCCCCGTTGGGACGAGCCTCGGGGCGACATTGTCCAGGCCATTAAGCTGGATTCACCTGAAAAGGTCAGGGCGTTCTGCCAGGCTGTGCAGGCTAGTTCCCCGGTGGACAGCGATGTAAGGCTGGAGTACAGTGTTATGCCGGCATATGAAGACGAGATTGTAATGGCAGCCGGGACGTTTGTACAGGGTTCGTCTATAGAGCTATCATGCGATGGCCCACGCCGGTCTCCTTTCGTAGCTTATTTGCAAGGGGGTCTGACCTACCAGCACGTGCGGTATGCTCTTTTGCGTATTATGTCTGTTATGTGAGATGTGAAAGGTGGTTGTATCAGTGAATGTAGTGGTATTGATAATCGCTATTCTGCTTATGTTAATCGGGTTGGCAGGCACGTTCTTGCCGGTTTTGCCGGGAATACCGGTCGTATTTCTCGCCATTGCCGGTTACGGGTGGTACGAGGGCTTTAAGGTGGTTACGCCAAAATTCTTGGCGATAATGGCGGGGCTGACTGTTCTCAGTATTCTGGTCGATTATCTTGCAGGATTGCTGGGAGCCAAGTTTTTTGGATCGAGCCCGGCCGGTATCTGGGGTGCTTTTGTTGGCGGGATATTAGGGCTGGTGTTGGGCGGACCGGTAGGATTAGTCTTAGGGCCGTGGATTGGAGCCTTCGTC
Source organism: Syntrophothermus lipocalidus DSM 12680 (assembly GCF_000092405.1). Classification (NCBI taxonomy): domain Bacteria; kingdom Bacillati; phylum Bacillota; class Clostridia; order Eubacteriales; family Syntrophomonadaceae; genus Syntrophothermus; species Syntrophothermus lipocalidus. The sequence continues at coordinate 1,116,279 of NC_014220.1, forward strand.
GGGGAATATGTGAAATTGCGGGATGTCAACAAGGCCTGGCGGGTAGGCGTAGGTACTGTTGTCGGTATCTTCACCGGGGTAGCAGCCAAGGTAGTGATAGGGTTAGTGATGATAATATGGTTTCTTATTGTCGTTTTTTAATTGAGTATACATCGTATCTGTGTTAGTCTATCTTAGTAAATTATGCTGGAAGGTGAGATTAGTGACAAAAGATGATGTGATACGACTGGCTGAAGAGAATAACGTTGGGTTTATCCGCCTGCAGTTTACCGACATAATGGGCGTTCCTAAGAACGTTTCCATAACCCGGGAGCAGTTGGGAAAAGCTTTGGACGGAGAACTGATGTTCGACGGGTCATCTATCGAAGGCTTTGCCCGGATTGAGGAATCGGATATGTATCTCAAGCCTGATCCCAATACGTTTATGATATTCCCTTGGACTTTAGGGGAGGAGATGTCAATCGGGCGTCTTATATGCGATGTTTACAACCCAGACAATACCCCGTTTGTTGGCTGCCCCCGGTACGCACTCAAGCGCGCTTTAAACAGAGCTGCGGAGCACGGTTTTTCTATGAATGTCGGTCCAGAAGCGGAGTTCTTTTTGTTTCTAAAAGACGAGGAAGGAAAGCCTACCTTGAAGACGCATGACCGGGCCGGATATTTTGACCTGGCACCTGTAGACCTGGGGGAGAATGCCCGCCGCGAGATGGTGCTGACTTTGCAGAAAATGGGATTCGAAGTTGAAGCCTCTCATCACGAGGTTGCCCCTGGCCAGCACGAAATAGATTTCAAGTATGACGAAGCTTTAAATACTGCGGATAAAATTGTAACGTTCCGTTCGGTAGTGAGAATAATAGCCCAGAAACACGGGTTGCATGCGACCTTTATGCCTAAACCGATATACGGTATTGCCGGTTCAGGAATGCACCTACACATTTCGCTTTTCAAAGAGGGACAAAACGCGTTTTATAATCCGAATACCCCGGACCAGTTGAGCCAAACCGCTCTTCATTTTATAGCGGGCATTCTCCACCACGCTAAGGCTTTGACTGCCATAACGAACCCTACGGTCAACTCATACAAGCGCTTGGTACCTGGGTACGAGGCGCCGGTTTATATCGCCTGGTCCTACCGCAACCGGAGCCCGCTGGTCAGGATCCCGGCTCGCCGGGGAATAGGGACCAGGATGGAACTACGTAACCCGGATCCTTCCTGTAATCCTTACTTGGCTTTGGCTGTTATTCTTCGGGCCGGGTTGGATGGGATCGAAAAACGGATGGACCCACCGGAAACGGTGAACCAGAATATCTACGAAATGGACCTGGAGGCTCGGGAAAAAGCAGGAATTGAAAGCTTGCCGGGTACTTTGAGAGAAGCCTTAATAGAACTGAGCAACGACGAGGTAATCCAGGATGCTCTGGGGCCTCACATCTTCAGCCGGTTCATGTACGCGAAGCGTGTGGAATGGGAAGATTACCGGGGTCGCGTGCACGAATGGGAGATAGAGGAGTATCTTGCAAAGTTCTAATCCCTTCAGTCAAATTAGGGACGGGCCCCAATTTGCGTGATTTGCGCAAAATGAGAACCGTCCCTAATTTTCGTCAATTTGGGTTAGAATTTCCTGATTAGGCCAATGACTTTTCCTATGACTTCGACTTGACCAGTTACGATAATAGGTTGCATGTGGCTGTTCTCGGGGCGTAACTCGATGTACCCGTCTCGTTTGAAAAAACGTTTGACCGTTGCTTCATCCTCAATCATAGCCACGACGATTTCCCCGTTTTCTGCCCGGGGTTGGGACTTCACAATCAAAATATCCCCTTCCAGAATCCCAGCTTCTACCATACTGTCGCCTTGAACTGTGAGAAGAAAATGCTCCCCCGATCCAAGAAGATCTAAGGGCAAGGGCAGAGATCCGTCCAGATTTTGGGCAGCCAGAATGGGCGTACCGGCAGCAACCTTACCTACTATCGGCACTTCCACTATCTGCGGGTCAGAGAGGGCAGAGCCCGAGTCAAGTACCTCGATAGCTCGTGGTTTTGCTGGGTCTTTCCTTAAATAGCCTTTTTCCTCCAATTGGCAGAGATAGGCGTGGACCGTAGAGCTGGACTTCAATCCTACTGCCTTGCCAATCTCTCGTACCGAGGGAGGGTAGCCTTTGCGGCGTACTTCTTCTTTTATAAAACTGAGTATCGTTTGCTCCCGTTCGTTGAGATCGGTCGTAACGTCGGTTCTGTCCATGGGTATACCCCCTTGCCCAGTTTTCAAAATTATACCACAGGCTACCAGCAGAAACAAGTGTTCGTCCGTGTGATGCTCATTGCCAGTAGAGTTTTTCTATGGCTGTCAAGAAGTGAAGCTTGGCCTGAGGGTGATGATTGTCTAACACCGCTAGCCATTTCTGTATGAGAGCTCGTTTAGTTTGGCCAGCGGCAGGGCAGGGATTGGACTCAACCGGCAGGTTAAGTTTTTTACAAAGCCTGATTATCAGGTTTTCTGGTACATAAACCAGGGGACGAACCAGGGTAAGACCGGTGCGATCCAAGAAACTCGAGGGTTTGAAACAGCGGGCCTGTCCTTCATAAGCCATAGACATAAAGAAGGTTACTACAGCATCGTCCAAATGGTGGGCTAAGGCAACCTTGTTACAGTTTTCGGCCAAGGCTACGCGGTGCAGCGCGCCCTTGCGAAGGTTTGAACACAGGGAACAGGGGCTATTTTCTTTACGTTCTTCAAACACTATTCTGCCTATGTTAGTCGGTTCCACGATTAAAGGTACATTTAGTTCACGGCAGTGTTGTTCCAGCCCACTGTGGTCCGAACCAAACCCCAGGTCAACGGTGATGGCAATGATGTCAAATTGAAGGGGAGTGTAACGCCGGAGTTGTATCAGGGCATGGAGGAGCGCGAGACTGTCTTTGCCTCCAGATAAACCCAGGGCTACGCGGTCTCCGTTACCAATCATCTGATACTTTAAATTCGCACGTTTAACCTTGTGGAATAATTCTCTTTCTAGACGTGCCATAGATAGCCAGTTCAACTCCCACCGGATTCCCCAAAACCCACGCTGAAAGGCGCTGGCTTTTAAGGCAGAGCCTGGGCCAGGAGCTCGACCGGATGTACGACTTTGCCATTAACCCGGCTTCGCCTGAACCCGTAAGCGAGCTGCATGGAGCAACTCGGGCAGCAAGTGGCTACTGTGTCGCAGCCGGTGTTTCTGATAGCGGACATTTTCTTATCTAGTATCTTCATGGACATGTCGTAGTGGGTCAAAGCAAAAGTGCCCGACCCGCCGCAACACCTGTCGGGTTCAGCCATTTCTACCAGTTCTACCCCTGGAACTAGCCTTAGTAATTCCCTTGGTTCTTTCCTGATATTCTGAGCTTTGGCCAGATGGCAGGGATCATGATAGGTGAGACGGTGCTCAGATCGCTTGACTAGGTTGCCGGGTCCGATATCGAGAACGTTAACCAGAAAAGCGGTGAGGTCTACTACCTTACCCGCAGTCAAGGCCAGGTTCGCATCGATTTCTTCCTGCCCCAGCACAAACCTTACGTTCTTGTCGGATAAAGCCGAAGAGCAGGAAGCACAGTCAGTGACTATATAATCGACTTTAGCTCTGCTCAAGAGTTCAAAGTTGTGAAGAAGCAAGGAACGGGCAGTACCGAGTTTCCCGTTGGCTATGTGGGGAAGACCGCAGCATTTGAGGTCCCTGGGGATGACTACCTCACAACCACTTTGGGTGAGGACTTTTACCGTAGCCAAGGCCACCTCCGGATGCAAAAGATTGGTAGCACAGCCCAGAAAGTAGGCTACTCTCAGCTTCTTCTTCCCTTGAGCCGGTATGGTCTCGTGCAGCTGGTCGCGGGCCGAGCGGAAAGGGACCCGGTCCAGTATCTGTTCGGCTTTCGGAAGATCGCCGGGTAGAACCTTGGTTAGGTGCAAGGCTCGGGCCAGCTTCATCAGACCAGTGACGTTTGCACTCCACATAAAAGCCGTGGAGGCCCGAAGAAGCTTTGGGCTGGTCCACAGCGTGTCAAACACAAGTCTTTTACCGGGATTGCTTTGGTTTTCGGTGATGAATGACCTGGCAGCGGCATTGAGTTCGTGTATGTCTATGCCAGATGGACAAAAAGTTGAACAGGTTTCGCATAACAAACATTTACTGAGGTGTTCATAGACTTTTGAATCCGGTTTGACTACCCCGTCTCTCAACATCTGTACCATAAAAACATGACCTCTAGGAGCCACGGTCTCGTTTTTGACTTCGGCGAAGACAGGGCACACCGTCCTGCACCTGCCGCAACGTACACATTTTCTTATTTGTTCTTTTACTGGAGGTAGCTCCTTAAATTTCACTGTAACTCCTCCTGCCCTCGGTTATATAAACGGCTAAATAATCTCAGATAAGCTTGCCTGGGTTCATTATGCCTTTCGGGTCCACGGCGTTCTTAATGAGGCGCATGACCTTCAGAGCTTCCCCGTGTTCCAACTCAGCATACTGTCTGCGTACCGCTCCCACCCCGTGTTCCCCGGTAGTGGAGCCTTCTAGCTCAATGGCCAAAAGGTGTATCTCGTGAACCAATTGATTGGCCTTTTCCGCTTCGGCCGGGTTTTCCGGGTCGATTACCGGTGCGGTGTGGACGTTACCGTCTCCGATGTGACCGTAGTTGACTACCGGTATCCCGTATTTTTCGCCGAGTGAACGAATGGCACGCAGAGCTTCTGCTACTCTCGACAGCGGCACGCTTATATCTTCGCCCGCAAAGACCCGGCTGCCATCAGGACGAACCCTGGCCGCCGCGGTCGCCGTTACACTTCGACCTTCCCACAGGCTGGCCATTCGCTGGGGATCGGTAGCCCATTCCACTTTGGTAGCGCGCCTTTTGGCGATTTCTACTATGTTGGTCCCTTCCCATTCAACGCTGGGCGCATTCCCATCAACTTCGAACAAAAGTATGGCTTCTGCATCCTCAGGTAAACCGATCTCGGGTTTAAACTGGTTTACAGCTTTTATCGCTGACTTATCAAGTATTTCAATACCTGAAGGCAGTATGCCAGCCTGATAGACTTCCAAGACCGTAGCCGGGGCATCGTCGAGCTTGGAGAAAACGGCCATAGCGATGCCACGGGCCTTGGGCTTGGGCCAGCAACGAAGGCGAATCTTGGTAATAATACCCAGAACGCCTTCCGACCCGACCATGAGTTTGGTTAGGTTCAGTCCGGACACGTTTTTTATAGCTTTGGATCTGATGCCGCCTGTCGTTATCACTTCACCGTTCGGCAACACTACTTCTAGACCGAGTACGTACTGTTCGGTACACCCGTATTTAACGGCACGCAGGCCACTGGCGTTGTTGGCTACCATTCCGCCGATGGTGCACATCAGGCTGCTGCCAGGGTCGGGCGGGAAGAACAGGTTAAACTTAGCCAGGTGGTTATTCAGGTCCGCATGTATGACCCCGGGCCGCACGACCACCTGCATGTTGGAAACGTCAACCTCTACAATCTCGTCCCAGGTGGAAAGATCAATGACTATACCACCGTTAAACGCTACCGCGCCGCCGGTTTCTCCTGTGCCTGCGCCTCTAGGTGTCACCGGTATGTTGTTTTCATAAGCAAAGCGGACGATTCTCTGCACCTGTTCGGTGGCGCGAGGCAGTACCACGATATCCGGGTACACCCTTTCTAGTTTGGTAAGGAAAGAGCTGTCATACGAGTAGTACATCAGATCCAGGTCGTCTGCCAATACTTGCTCAGGCTGGAGAATCTTTAACATTTCCTGCTTGAGGACGCGTTTGTCCATCGGTTCATCTCCTTTACCCAATTTGCTGACCTCGTTCGTTTGTTCGGAAAGGAGCGTATAGGTCTTGACTACGATATTATAGCACAAACAGCGCAAACGAGGTTGGAAATTAACCTTTGTGAGGCCCAAACCGCCTGTTATATAATTAGGTATAGTTGCCACGGCGTGTGTATTGGAGGGGATTGGTGGTATGTTAGTAAGACTGGCTTATGGGAAAACGCATCAAGAAGTGGAAATTCCCGATGACCGGGTAAAAGCGATTCTGCGCGGGCAGGACCCCGAACCGGCGGTAGACGGCCTGGAAATGGTGAGGAGCTGCCTGAAGAAGCCAATCGGGTCGGAGAGATTGAGAGATATGGTGCGAAAACGCCGTCCCCGTAGTGTAGTCGTTATAGTAAACGACATTACCCGACCTACTCCTTACCGGGAGATGTTACCACCTCTGCTGGAAGAAATAGAAGAAGGTGGAGCAGACCGTGGGGCCATAACTCTAGTCGTGGCCACGGGGATTCACAGGGGTCATACCCATGAGGATAACCTTTACGTCTTCGGAAGGGAGATTTGTGATAGTTACCGTATAGTAAACCACGATTGTGACAAGCATCTGGTCAGCCTAGGGTACCTTGCGAACGGGTGGGAGCTTGAGGTAAACCGGGAAGTAGCCGAAGCCGACCTCTTGATTGCTACCGGGCTGGTTGGCCTGCATTATTTCGCCGGGTATTCGGGGGGAAGAAAGTCTGTTCTGCCCGGTGTAGCAAGCCGTAGCCTGATAAGCCGCAGTCATGCCATGATGACCGATCCCAGGGCTTGTTTGGGTAACTATGAGGACAATCCGGTGCATCTGGTTATGACGGAAGCTGCAGATCGGGTCGGCGTGGACTTTATCTTGAACGTAGTAGCAACTCCCGACAAACGCATCGAGTTGGCAGTAGCGGGTGATATGGAAAAGGCCTGGTTAGAGGCGGTTAGGTTCTGTGAAGCCGCGCGTATGGTAGAGCTCGATGAGCCAGCCGAAATCGTCATCGCCGGCTGCGGAGGGTATCCTAAGGACATAAACCTTTATCAGGCCCAAAAAGCACTGGACGCGGCGGCACCAGCAGTTAAGGACGGGGGCACGGTTATCTTGGTTGCCGAATGCACGGAAGGTCTGGGGGAAGCGGTTTTTGAAGGCTGGTTAGATGAAGCGTCTTCACCCGCAGATGTTATGGAACGGTTTAGTCGGGAGTTCGAGTTAGGGGGACACAAGGCTTTCGCGATCTGCCGGCTCTTGGAACGGATGCGGGTTATATTGGTGAGCCGGATGCCAGCTTGGAAAGCAGAAAAAGCTTTTCTTATTCCTGCTGGCAGTCTGGAGGAAGCCTGGCATTTAGCGATTGATGGACACCGAGGCGACTTTAAGACCATCATAATACCAGAAGCTGCCAATTTGGGCATAAAGATCAAAAGAAGAGAACAGGCCTAAGCCTGAACTCTAGTGATGTTCAGCCAGTCGGTCATAGATGCCCAGAGATGGGCACTGATATGTGCAATAAACCAGGAAAGCCCCAAAGGGATTTCATTTTTGCTTGTCTGTGGTGCTGACACCCAAAGGTTTCGTGAGGGTCTGTGCAAATTTGGGGCTGCGTATAATGTACAAATTTCAGCCCGTTGTTTATTTCTAGTGCGAGGCCGTTTCAGGAGGATGTATTGATTTATGTATGAGGATATCAAGCAAGTGATTCCCGAAGCCTACGTTCGGTGGGATGAGCCGATGAAGAACCATACCAGTTTCCGGATTGGGGGCCCGGCAGACTGTATGGTCTTTCCATCCAGTGTTGAGCAGGTTAATCAGGTTATATCGTGGTGTCGGAATCGTGACGTGCCATTCTTGGTCATTGGTAGCGGGACTAACATCCTGGTTCGCGATAAAGGGATCAGGGGGGTTGTTATCAAGCTGGCAGAGCGTCTTTCTGGCCTGGCAGTGGAAGGACAGAGCATCTATGCCGAGGCTGGGGTGCTGCTCTCACACGTATCGCAACTGGCGGCTGAGAAGGGGCTCAGCGGGCTCGAGTTTGCGGAGGGCATACCGGGGTCGGTGGGAGGGGCCGTCTATATGAACGCCGGGGCATATGATGGAGAAATGAAGAACGTCATATACGAGGTAACGGCCCTAGACAGCGAAGGCAACCTTGCCGTTTTGACATCAGGTGAGTGCGACTTCGATTACCGAAAGAGTATCTTTCAGCGTAACGGTTACGTGATTCTGGCTGCTCGTATGTTGTTGAAACCCGGCGATACCCGGGAGATAACAGCCAAGATGAACGAATTTGCCGAGCGCAGGCGGCAAAAACAACCATTGGAATTTCCCAGTGCTGGAAGTGTCTTTAGGCGCCCTGAGGGCTACTTTGTTGGTCCTCTTATCGAAGAACTAGGATTGAAAGGCTACCACATCGGGGGCGCTGAGATCTCCACCAAACACGCCGGTTTCATAATCAACACCGGAGGCGCTACCGCTGAAGATGTGTTGGCTTTGATCGAACTGGTGCAGGCGAGGGTGAGGGAAAGTACGGGTCTAAACCTGGAACCGGAGATCCGGATAGTGGGAGAAGCCTAAAAAACTAGTAACCTTGGCAAGCGGGGCAATTCGAATCTCTGGCTACGGTTAAGGCTTCAAGCGTCATCTGTAACCCGTCGAACATGAGCACTTTACCCACGAGCTGGTCACCTGCCCCCAGGAAGTATTTGAGGACCTGGAGAGCTTGCAAGGAACCCACGACTCCCGCCACTGGGCCCAGGACGGGTACTCCTTTGGGTTCGGATTCGGGCGCAATGTCTCCCATAAAACAACGCCAGCATGGGCCGGCCCCAGGAATAACCGTCATTACCTGACCGTAAAAGTGGCTGACCGCTCCGTGAAAAAACGGCTTGCCCGTTTGCAAAGCTACCCTGTTTATGAACTCGCGGGTCTTAAAGTTGTCGGTAGCGTCCACCATGGCGTCATATGATCGAGCCATCCTCATGGCGGTTTCACCGGAAAACGGAACCTGATAGACAGTGATTTCAATCGAGGGATTCAACATGTTTATTTTCTCTTTAGCAACTTGTACTTTGGGTCTTCCCAGATCCGGAGTAGTATAGAGTATCTGGCGGTTAAGATTAGTCAAACTTACCGTATCACTGTCGACGATTCCCAAATGCCCGATGCCGGCTGCGGCCAGATAAAGGCACACCGGAGAACCTAAGCCACCGGCTCCCACTACCAGTACCCGGGCTTCCGCCAGTTTTACCTGTCCTTCTTTACCGACCTCATCCATGACCAACTGCCGGAGATAACGTTCTTGTAGCTGTTCTTCCATAAAACTCAGGACACCTTTCTTCAGGCTTTACCGGTCCAGCCGCTTCTTTCGAGAATCTAACGGGATCTGACACGGCTAGAAGCAAGGGCTTTGGAATTATATTGTCGTAATTAGTAGTAATAGTATAACACACCTGGTAAGCATGGTAGCGCCAGAGCCACACAGAACTTCTCAAATGGGTTAACGGGTGTCGCCGGAATGAACACTTATATTATAAGTCAAATATATATTTCTTGTTATGGCCGACGAGATGGCTGTGATAGGGCAGGGACCAGGACTGGAACGTCGTATTTAGCAAGCTACGCGTGGAAAGGCACTTCCTTCTGGCCGCCAATCTGCTAAAATGTTGGCAGTACAGACCGGGGAATCGGGGTGTCTGGCAGTGAAACGATGGCGGGCGGTGTCTAGCTTCAATCAGGCGGTTGCTGATTGGTTTTTCAGGCGCTACCTTGTGGTATTGAGCTTGACCCTGGTTTTGCTAATCTGCTCCATACTTTCGGTCAATACCGGTTACGTGAAGAGACTACCGGAAACAGTTGCCGCCGCATATGTCCGCAGTGCCTTCCAAGGACGGGTCGGGAGTGGACATTTTGGGGGAACTGGAAATAGCCTAGATTTCGCGTTGCTTCAGCCGGGAGATATCTTGTTGGGGGGTAAGCCGGGCGGGGCGTACGGGCATTTTACTCATGCCGGGCTTTACCTGGGTGAAGGACAGGTCATGGAAGGGTACGTGGACTGCGGGATAACCAGGCAGGCCGTGGAGCATTACCACCAGTACGACTGGATATGTATACTGCGGGTTAAGGCCTCGGAGCAAGCTCGCAAAAAAGCGGTCGAGTATGCTTGCCAGCAAGAGGGCAAGGTGTTTTACCCTGGAGCCTTCAAGCCGGGCGAACGCTACTGGAACTGCACGAAATTCATCTGGGGAGCTTATCACCGGGAGGGTATTGACCTCGACTCCGGGCAGGATTTATGGATTACTCCAGATTCCATCTACAACAGTCCTAACGTAGTTGTAGTGGCCAGGGAAGGGCTTATGCCATGAGAGAAACGCTTGGGTGGGGATTACGTCTTTTTGTGATTCACCTGTTTTTCATCTTCATCGTTTGGTTGGCGAGCTATTTCCCTGGGCTGGACCTGCTGTTCTCGCTGACGTATCTTTGGGTCATATGGCAGGCTGGTGTCAGGATAGGTCATCAGCCCGTGAGATGGGAACTGAAAACCCTGCTAGCCGGGATAGTTGCCCAGTCACCGGGTTTTTTCCTTACTGTGGCCAACATCAAATATTACTGGGGAACCGGAATCGTGTCCGGCGACTATACCTTTGCTTTTGAGTTGTGGCATACTCCGGCGTTGCCATGGTTGTCTTTATTCTCGTTCCCGGTGTACGATGGGTTCAAGTCTTACTTCCTCGCTCTCTTCTTGCTCTCGCCCTTGTATCTGGCGTTGTTGTTGATGGCGGGTTACAGAGCACGCAGGTGGACGGAAACAAGCCCCCGGGAGGGATTGAAACAGGCCTGACAGGGCCGATGATGGAACAGGAGATGACTAGACGTGAAGGTTCTCTTGGTAGCGCTTAACGCCAAATTCGTCCACACCAACCTTGCTGTTCGGTATTTGAAGTCTTACTGTGAATCGGACTTTCCCGACATAGTGGTGAGGGAGTTTACTATCAATGAGTACCTGCCCGACATCATGGCCGAGATCTACCGGGAAAAGCCCGATATCATAGGGTTTTCCTGCTACATCTGGAACATAGAAGGGGTCTTTCGCTTAACACGCGACCTGAAGCAGGTTTTGCCCGGCTGCGTGGTAATACTCGGCGGCCCGGAGGTGTCATTCGACTCTGTGGACCTGTTGGAAGCCCATCCTTTCATCGACGGTATCGTAAGGGGTGAAGGGGAAGAAACGTTTTTAGAGTTGCTCCGTTCTTTGGACAACAGGGGATCGGGGCTGGTAAAAGGCGTAACCTGGAGAGAGGGGAATAGGGTCATTTATTCAGAAGACCGGAATCCCATAACTCGCCTTGACAGTATTCCATTCCCATACGAGAAGGAAACGGAAAACCTCAACGGGCGGATAGTCTACTACGAGACTTCGCGTGGATGTCCTTTTAACTGTAGTTACTGCATTTCATCTACCACCCGTGGGGTTCGCTGGTTTACTTTAGAAAGAGTTAAAGAAGACTTAAGAAAACTACTCCAAATAAAACCAAAGGAAATAAAGTTTGTGGACCGCACTTTCAACGCCAACCCGAAACGGATGCGGGAGATAATGGATTTCCTTATCCAAGAGGCCAAAGAAACCTCGTGTCATTTTGAAATCGCAGCCGACCGGCTTGACCAGGGGACAATCGAATTTCTTAAATCCGTTCCCCTTGGGGTCTTCAGGTTCGAGATCGGGGTTCAGTCGACCAATCCCGAGGTTCTCCAGGCGGTGAACCGGCCTATGAACTGGGAGTTGCTGGAGAGTAACGTCAAGAGCATCCGTCAGCAGCACAATATCTTCATTCACCTGGACCTTATCGCCGGTTTGCCCGGTGAAACTTACCATTCCGTGGCCAATTCTTTCAATCAGGTTTACCGTCTATGTCCTGATCACCTCCAACTCGGGTTCTTGAAGATGCTTAAAGGATCGGCTATACGAGACAAGAGCTACGAGCACGGTTACAAGTTCAGTTTTGAGCCACCGTATGAAGTCTTGCAGAATGCCTACATAACCTATGGTGAAATGGTCCGGCTTAAGCGCATAGAGGACTTGGTAGAGAAGTATTATAACAGCGGCGATTTCGCCCACAGCCTGCGTTACATGATTAAACACGGGTGGAAAGACGATGCCTTCAGATTTTACGAAGAGTTTGCTGGGTATTGGGAAGACAAGCGGTGGCACCGGGTGCACCATAACAAGAGCAGCTTATACTCTATGCTAATGCAGTTCGTATCACAGCGCAGGCCAGATCTGATCAGACCTGTGAACGAACTGCTCAAGTTCGATTACCTTTTGAATTATCATTCACAGAAACTACCTGACGGACTAACCAGGATCGAGCTACCGGGGCAGAAAGAATTCTTTGATGACTTTTTGCGGCAAGAAAATAACAGGCTAAGATACTTTTCAACGATGCAGGATGTTGCGCTGGGTAAACTGAAACGCCAGCTTCACCTGGAAGTATTCACGGAAGACGTGCTTTTTTTAGGTGAGCTACGAGAGCGCGAGCTGTCGGGGCCCTATTTTTTAGTTCTCTTTAGAAAAGGCGACAATGCTTGTGACCTTGGTCAACTAAGTGTATACGGGTTTCCTGATCGGATCTGTTGAAAAAGGAAGGGGGCTTAATTCATGAAGCCAGTGTATGTCATTGGGCACAAGAATCCAGACATAGACGCCATAGCTTCGGCCATAGCCTATGCCCGGCTTAAATCAAAATTGAACCACGGGGCCTTTGTCCCGGCAGCGGCGGGAGAGGTGAATGCTGAAACCAGGTTCGTACTCGACTTTTTCGCATTAGAGCCGCCAGAATTGGTTACCGACGTGGGGACCAAAGTGGAGGATTTACTTGAAGATGAAGCCGTGTTTTCCGTGCCTCCAGAAACAACCCTTCGGGAAGCGGGACGCCTCATACGGGTTCACAACATAAAGACGCTCCCGGTAGTAGATTCGAAAGCGAGGCTTTTGGGCTTGTTAACAGTAGGGGACGTGGCCCAGATTTATTTAGACCGGCTGGGACAAGAAGAGGAAGACCCGCAGAAGGTGGTTTCAGTTCTTTCCTCAGTCCTTTCAACCAAAGTTTCGGAGATAATGAAAACTCAAAACCTAGTGCTGTTTGAAAAGTCGGAAACGGTAGAGGAAGCGAAGAAGCAAATGCTCGCTACCAGATACCGAAACTACCCGGTGGTAGACGAGGAGAACCGCTTGGCCGGCATCATCTCGCGTCACCATTTGCTGCAAATGAAGCGTAAAAAGGTCATATTGGTGGATCACAACGAAAAGAAACAAGCGGTTGAGGGAATAGAAGAAGCGGAGATACTGGAAATCATCGATCACCACAGGGTAGGGGATCTCCAGACTGTTTCACCGATTTTTTTCAGGAATGAGCCGGTCGGGGCTACATCCACCTTAGTAGCCGAGCTTTACCGACAACATGGCGTTGAGGTTGAACCCCCGGTTGCGGGGTTGCTGCTGTCCGGTATACTATCAGACACGATGATATTCAGGTCACCTACCACCACAGGGAAAGACAAGGAGATTGCCAAGTATTTAGGGAAGATAGCGGGGTTGGAACCGGAAAGCTGGGGGAAAGAAATCTTTCGCCGCGCGGTTCGCGTCGAGGATGAACCTATTCAGAACACGGTTTTGCAGGACTTGAAAGAGTACCAACACGGGGACCTGGTTTTTGCTATTTCTCAAGTAGAAACCATCGACCTAGATGCTCTGCGCAAGAGAAAACGGGATATACTGGAGGCAATGGAGGGAATTTGTAATAAACGGGGTTATCACTTGCTGTTGCTGATGGTTACCGATGTCTTCGCCGAGGGGACCGAATTGTTCGCGGCAGGTCCAAGGAAAGAGATTGCAGCATCGGCTTTCAGCCTTCCTTTGGAGCAAGAAACAGTGTTCCTAAAAGGAGTGATGTCGCGGAAAAAGCAGGTGGTTCCCCTGATATACAAGGTGCTGGCCGAACAGTCTCTGTTCTAGAAAAGGTTATGTTGATAGTTCTAGACAAAGTGATTGCCTAGGATGTAAAATAATGCTCAGGATATGGACGGGGCCGTAGCTCAGCAGGGAGAGCGTCTGGTTCGCATTCAGAAGGTCGAGGGTTCGAGTCCCTTCGGCTCCACCAACCATTGTTAACGTAGCCCGATTAATCGGGCTTTTTTCATGCTATCAGCACTTTAGTCGTTTACGTCGATATCGGTTCCGTGTAAAAAATCTGGCAGCTTCCTGAAAGGGAACATACAGAAACGGCTGAGACTGTCTTCAAGCGTCCCTCGCCAAGCCTTGCTCTGTGTGTTGGTAAGGCTAATAATGTAAAAAAAGGTAAGAGAAGCGCGGTTGCGGGTGCAGAATGTTGAGAAAATGCTTCTTGATAGCGGGCTTTGATGATAAAATTTACGGAGGAGAAAGAGGAACGGGAGGGTACTGTTTGAAGAAAATCAGGATCGCCCGTGAAGGAATCCCTTACGTGGCGTTTTTCTTGCTTTTGGCTGTAGCTTTTTACCTATGGAAGCCTAGCTGGTCCGGATTGCCTCTCGGCCTGGCCTTATTTTCCGCCTTTTTTTTTCGCAACCCTGACCGGCATATACCCGATCAGCCCGGGGTTGTAGTTTCTCCCGCTGACGGGGTGATTTTGGACATAAGCGAAACATTTGAGCCCGAGTATATCAAAGACAAGGCTCTGAGGGTCAGTATATTCTTAAGTCTTTTCAATGTTCACATTAACCGAATTCCTGTAGATGGAGAGGTCGAATACATCTCAAGGGTAAGCGGTAAGTTTGTTCCTGCTTTTCATCGGGACGCTTCCCGGCTGAATTCGCGTAATCTGGTGGGAATGCGGACGGAGTGGGGGAAGCTCTTGGTAGTTCAAATCACAGGCTATGTTGCCAGGAGGATAGTATGTCATGCCCGGATCGGCGAGAGATACCGGACGGGGGACGTTTTTGGCCTTATCAAATTCGGTTCTTGTACCGAAGTTTATCTGCCTCTCGATGTAGAGCTCTGCGTCAGGGTAGGGGAGAAGGTCAGAGGCGGAGAGAGCATTATCGGGAGGTTTGCAACATGAAGTTTGTACCTAACTTGCTGACCCTCTTGAATCTTTCGCTGGGAACGCTGGCGTTGATTAACCTGTTTACCGGCGATTATGCCAAATCGGCGGTGTATATCTTGTTGGCGGTCGTACTCGATGGTATGGATGGCCGGCTGGCGCGCCGCCTGCAGGTAGCCTCGGAAATGGGGAAACAGATGGATTCTTTATCGGACCTGGTTTCTTTTGGAGTAGCACCTGCCCTGTTGGTGTTCGTCCAGGTTTTTTCCCCCACTTACGGGTACAGTCTCATTTCCGTCGCTGTTACGGTGCTGTTTGTGATATGTGGAGCGTATCGCCTCGCGCGTTTTAACGTGCTGAATATAACGGATTATTTTGTGGGTGTCCCTATTACCGTAGCCGGCGGGCTGGTGGGAGCTTTGAGCTTCCTGGCTTCTATATTGCCTGCTATAGGATTCTTACTGATCTTACCCGTCCTATCATTTCTTATGATAAGTTCTATCAAAGTACCTAAATGGTGAGAATTAAGCAGGTTGGCGTTTGGTGGAGCCTGGTTACAATCGGAAAGGCTCGTCTGAGTTCCATGCTAGGCTTTTGGACAACCGGTAAAGCCTGGCCTTCTGCTGAAATTGGTTGGCGGCGATGAGCTTCCCCTCGAGGTAGTAATAAGTTCTGGCCGGTATCAGCTTGTAACCTTTAGTGTGTATTATTTCCACTGCTGGCCCGTCATCCCGGTGGTACTGTCCGTGGCAGAGCCAGTAACGGGCTAGGCAGCTACCAGAGGAGTTATACATTTGGCGGGCAGGACCGCCGTCCCTGTGTAGCTTGCCGTACAGGTACCATTCTTCTAGTCTCAACTTGCCGCTGGTAAAATACTCTTCCACAGCGGGACCGTCTGGCCTGTGCAGGCGGTCGTTAACATACCATTTTCGGGAACGGATGGTTCCCGTATCGTAGAAGGTTTCTTGGGCCGGGCCATTTTCACAGTGTCGTTGATCTTTATACCACCATTCTCGGCAAACAAGCACCGTTTCCCCTTCTCTGGTCAGAAAAACAAGAACTGCAGGTTCGTGTTCCCGGTGCAGACACCCCTTAATATACCAACGTTCTTCACGCTTGATTCGTCCTTCTGTTTGCTCGTGAGCAATATAGGCCGGGCCCTGATCACGGTGTCTTAATCCACTAAAATACCATTCTTCCCTGCTTTCCGTGCCAATAGGATTGCAGACGATCCGAGCCGGGCCGTCTTCGCGGTGTAACAACCCGTTCAAGTACCATCTTTCTTCTACCAGGAAACCGTCTTCGGTGTATCTTAGAAAAGCGGGGCCGTCGGTGCGGTGATACTCTCCGTCCTTTTTCCATTCCGCGGTTTTGACCGCGCCGCGGGGATAGCACTCAACCACGGCGGCACCGGTAAGCATATGACGCGGGCTTACAACCATGAACAGCCCTCCTAGCTCAATGTCCGTAAGCATTAGCCGAGTTCTGGCGATGTACTACCTTTACTCCGGGGAGGTTTTCGACTACTTTCGCATCGGATGGAGAACCGAAATTCAACCACAGCACATTGTTGCCGCTAACTTTGTGTATTCGAACCATTTTCTGCTTAAAACCTGGAGTTTCCAAGTCATCGATACAGCTATCGGTGCAAACCACCACCAACTGCCCCTGTTCCAGTTTCTGTAAAACCTGATCCAGTGCGGGATTTATAACTGTGCCACCACCGCCCGGGATTTCGCGCAGCTGCCGTAAATCCGCCTGAGATTTCACCGTGATTTCAGCATAAGCACTGGCATCCCAGGGGATTATCTTGATCTCTCCGGGGCAGGCTAACCATTGGAAATAAGAAAGCGCGGTACCGGTGATGAGTTCCAATTGGTCACGCATGGACCCGCTGGTGTCGGCTAAAAGCCACATCGTTGCTGGGTCTCCCTCGTGGAGCACGCCGGGATACTCGTCCAGTTTACGCGAAGGTCGGCTCCAGGAAGAGATCACGCGAGTCGAGTTCAAGGTGTTGGCCAGTTCGCGACGAACAAGTGTGTCCCAGGGGATGGTCACCGAACAGGCTTGTTCCAGAAGCAGCAGGTGCCCTCCTGGTTGGTCTCCTGCTTTTTTACTTTGCCTGGCTTCGACGACAGCAATCTTCATAGCACGACTCCAGCTTTCTTCGGGGTTATCTTCCAGTTGGTCAAGACCCGGGCGAACTATCAAGGCGTCCTCAGGTACCAACTCACCGTGGACACCTTTAGCCCTGGTTATCGGAGCAGGTGTTTGATGTTGATTGTCCAAGAAGTCTGTTTTCGAATTCAGCCTCTTCGCCTCTGGAGGTAAAACGAATCCTTTGTTGCCCTCTACTATGGCTAGGAATAGGTCTTTCCAGCTGAACCTGCAGTAATGCTTAGTTTCCAGGTCTTCTTTCAAGTGACTTGGGAAATCGGCTCCGGATCTCCGGATGAACTGTTCGAGATCGTGAGAACTGCTGATGGTGAGACTTTTGATCAGGTCTGCCCGCGGTAAAACGTCGGAACAGAAGTTGTTAACCATGTAATCCATGCAGGCGTTGGCCCACTGGCGGGCAGCCTGGGGCTCGATATCGTAAGCAGTGAGAAATGTTTCAGACACGAGGCCGCGAAACTCCCATGGATGCCGCAATAACAGGTGGGCTACTTCGTGAAGGAGGGCGAAGCGGAGCTCGTCGGCCCAATCGCGGTGCAGTTCCTGGGCGAGATCGACGACCGCATTCCAAA
Source organism: Syntrophothermus lipocalidus DSM 12680 (assembly GCF_000092405.1). Lineage (NCBI taxonomy): Bacteria > Bacillati > Bacillota > Clostridia > Eubacteriales > Syntrophomonadaceae > Syntrophothermus > Syntrophothermus lipocalidus. The sequence goes on from NC_014220.1 coordinate 1,133,925, forward strand.
AAGGAGGGTTAACATATACTTTTCCGTCTTCGGCAGCAAATATAGTAGTCTCTGGCTCAGGAGGCATGACACATACAGGCGCTTGATAAAGAGCCCAGCGCAGGAATCCATCAGTGGTTGTAGCGATGAGCCAAGAGATGCTTTGGGCCAGTTTTTTCGACAGCCCACCTAGATCCCTTTCTCTCAGCATTTCGAAGTTTTCCTTGATAAGCCGGGTTATTGTCGGCTTGTTCACCGCGTTGCACCGCCTCTCATCGCGTCACCGGCCGTTGTCTTCGGATGAGATAAACTCCTTCAGATGAGAAGCCATTAGGATCCCGGCCACGCGAGTAATGGTCCTCGTTTCGTCCGAAGCTTCGGAACAAACGGCAAAGGGGTTAAATTCCCTGGTCTCGACGTTATCTTGTTGATTTATGACCTGTTCGAAGTCGGCGACTGTCCATTCTTGATACAGGTCCAGGAGATGAGCGCAAGCCCCGGGATCTGATCCCTCCATGATGCTCTTCAAGAACTGCAACCTACCACAGCTGGCCCGAACATGCCCGAGTCTTCCGCTCGTGAACATACCGGCTCCCGCCAAAATACCAGGAGCGTGCTCTTTGGCGGCAGCGACGGCGGCTTTGATCGAGGGTCCTAGATTCTCTAAAACTTCCCTCGCCATAGGAGAAACGAGGATTTCATCGATCTCGGATGCCGATCGCGGAACACTGTGTCCCAACAACGCCAGCATGGCCCATACCCCACAGGGCGACATATTCTTAAGATCCCTTTCTCTCAGACCTTTACGTAAAGCATCTACTAACCCCATGTTATTTCGATACCATTCCGCGAAGATGCCGCTTTCTTTGACTCCGATAATGCCGTTGGCCGACTCTTCAACCAAGAGGTGAAGCTCCGTCTCATCTATAAACCCCTGTTTAAGCAACGCTGTGTAACCACACACCTTCTGCAGTAGGAGGTCACAAGAACGGGGAGTTACCATAGGCGACATGACATCAGGATTATTGGTTTCCGGAACTGAGGCCAGGTAGGATAAATAACCAGCGACCCCCGTATCGAGGGAATCGCCGTATTGCCTCTGGGCATATGCCAACCACTCATGGGGAAGAGGGGGATCAAAGTCTATAATCTCTACCCTTGACCTTAAGGGCTCCGGCAACCCTGTAGCCAAAAAGCTTTGTTCAGGTCGGTTGCCAGCAAGTATTATCATAACCGTAGGATTGAGATAAGCGTAACCTACTTTATGTTCGCCTACCATTTTAAGCATCACCGACATCAGGTCCGGGCGGCGGATGTTGGTTACTTCATCGATGAAGAGGATGCCTGGATATTCTTGGAGATAAGGTACCCAGGCAGTAGGCAAGAACGCGGTTATTCTCTTTTCGATAACACCATCGTTGTAAAGCAGGGCAAACGACTCCACCGGTTTGCCGCTAAAATCCATGGGCTCGTGGGTAAGCATGTTCAAATCAACGATGAAGAAGGGACCGCCGTTTGCTACTGCTGCTTCCAGAAGCTGGTTGCGGCGAGTCTCGTGCAGACGCTCAAACTCGTTGAAGTCTATGAGTACCCGTCCCATCTGGGCAGCGATGTTTTGGGCTGCTTCTTTCACACAAACCGTCTTGCCGATTCCAGGAGCACCCAAAAAACATATGGGAACCGGTCTTGCTCCTGTCATCTGGGCAGCGTAGTAGGAGTATTCGATGTATTTGCGGGCTTCCTTGAACCTCACAGCATCACTTCCTTCCAGGACTTTCACTCCTGATCTAAATTGTACTACTTACTCAAAATCAGGCAATGCGGGAAATGCCGGCATTTTAAAACTTTCTTAAAACACGCGATTCCAAATAAGGCAAGAAAGACGATTGTGTTAAAATATTCAGAGGTGATATGAGGTGAACAGGTTATTGAGAACCGTTTTTGCAGTACTGATTATTTTCTCTATTTTCTTCGCCCTTGGGGCTGCCTTACCGCTGGCTTTGGCCCAGCTTTACGATGTTAGTTTGGAAGACTGGTCATATCGGGCTCCGGCTCAGACCACCATCTATACCACCGACGGTCAGGTGCTGGCTCAGTTCGGTTACAAGAGGATATATAAAGACGATTTCCCCCGCCTACTGAAACAGGCAGTGGTCGAAGTTGAGGATCGGCGCTTCTACGAGCACGGTAGCATAGACCCGCGGGGTATGCTCAGGGCTTTGTGGGTAGACCTGAGGCTTGGTGAAAAAGCCCAGGGAGGCAGTACCATTACTCAGCAGCTGGCCCGTACTTTGTTTTTGACTAACAAGAAAAGCATAATGCGCAAGTCCCAAGAAATCATAATCGCGACTGCCCTGGAAAGAAAGTATTCGAAGGACGCTATACTGAATATGTATCTGAACGAGATTTACATGGGGCGGGGAGTATGTGGCATGGGAGTTGCGGCTCAGGAGTATTTTGGCAAAGATGTTTCTGACCTTTCCCTGGCTGAGATATCTTATCTGGTGGCCATGATCAGTGCCCCCGAGTATTACTCTCCCGACCATGATGCTCGGGCTTTGAAAATACGTCAGGCCACAGTGCTCAATGTGCTGTCCGAACGCGGGATCATCACGACCGGAGACGCGGAGAAAGCTCTTTCCGAAGAACTCGATATCCGGCCATACAAGAAGAGGGAACTGGTACACCCGTATTTTACTGTGTATATCCTGAACCGTCTAAAACAGGAATACGGAGAAGATGCGGTTTACAGAGGCGGGCTCAAGGTTTATACTACAGTCGACTCTCAGATGCAAGAGCGGGCTGAACAGACAGTTGCGTACCACATGAAAAAGCTGGAGGCAGAGGGCATCACAGCCCGGGATGTAGCTTTGGTTTCGATTGAGCCAGGCAACGGCGCGGTAAAAGCTATGGTAGGAGGTGCTGATTTTAGCCGTAATCAGATTAATATGGCCGTAGTTGCAAGACAGCCCGGTTCTGCCATCAAACCCCTGATCTATGCTGCAGCGATGGACAGCGGCGTTATAAAAAGTAATACGGTTCTTAACAACCGCCCTCGTGATTTCAACGGCTACCGGCCGAGTAATTCTACGGGGAATCCAGACAAGGCCAGTGTACGGCAGGCTTTGGTAAATTCATACAATGTAGCATCAGTAGAAGTCCTTAACACCTTGGGGCTAGAAAAGGCCTTTAAATACCTGGAACGGTTCGGCATTACCACTTTAACTCCCGGTGACCGTCACCTGGCTCTGGCCTTGGGTGGAATGGAAAAGGGAATATCGCCTATGGAGATGGCTGCGGCCTATGCGGTTTTTGCTGCGAACGGGCAATGGGCTGAGCCTTATACCATTGAGCGAATAGAAGATGCTAACGGAAATATCCTCTATGATCACCCGATCAAGACCAGGACAGTCGTAAAAGAAAGCGTGGCCCGTGAGATGACTTCAATACTTCGCGATGTGGTCAACTACGGAACTGGTAAGTCGGCCCGGGCCAAAGTGCAGGCTGCCGGAAAAACGGGAACTACCAGCCAGAGCCGTGACTTATGGTTTGTCGGGTATACGCCGGAACTTTCCACAGCTGTATGGCTAGGCAACAGCAACAACGACGCCATTAAGGGCGCAGCCACTTACGGGGGAACCCGTTGCGGACCCATTTGGCGCGATTACATGAATGCGTTAGTGGATGCGGGACTGCTTGCCCACAGGTCGGCAGAATGGGTAGAACCCGAAGCAAGCCCGGTCGAGCAAGCACCGGAGACAACCCCCAATAATGGAGGTAATCCTGAGCCGCAAGCAACACCAAACGATACATCGCAGGAAACGAACCCACAGGAACAGCCGGTACCGGTCGAACCTGCACCCGAACAACTAGCTCCGCCCCCTGGGGAGAATGGGCTCACCCCACCAGCTGCAGGGCAGGGGACAGGATCGGCCCAAGTCCCGTCTGCAGGATCGACAAGCAGTGAACCTTCCGCCACAGGGACCGGGGACACGGGAGCCGGGAGGTGATACAGACGAATCCTCGCTTGCCAGTTATTCTTTTGCTGCTGGGGGCCAACTTATATTTCATTATTGCCTTAGCCTATTACTCGGGATTCTTATCGCGAAAGGCTATGCTACCTCTGGTCTTGGCTGGCTTGGTTCTAATAACAGTGGGTGGAATCTGGAAGGCTAAGCGGCAGAGGTGAAGGTGACTGTTGTACCCTTTTTGGTGGGATACCGCTACAAGCAAGCTAGGACGTGCTTTTTGTCGCCTCAATTACCAGGTCTTTTTGATCCCTGGTTTTATCCTTTAGAGCTTTGCTGGCCTTAGGGGACAGCAGTACTTCTCCGAACCACCGTAAAGCCTTGTCAAAGTTGCCCAGTCGCCGGTGAAGTTCCCCGATCAAGTACATATGGGTGGCGGAGTCCATCCCTAATACCGGAGGCTCTTCATCCTGAAACGCTTTTTCCAGGTAGCGGCAAGCCTGTTGCATGCAGGTGATTTCGTTGGCCTGGTCACTCAAGCTCCTGTAAATCCAAGCCAGCTTTAAATAGAGCATACCCAACTCGCTGCTTTTAGCCTCTCTGACCATAGCGCCGTAAAGGGCAAGCTTGTATCTTTCAATTGCTACCTGCGGGCTGTAAGTCGGGGGGTAATCACGTGGTTGCCACTTAGAACTGATATTCTGCCGAATCAAATTTGCCTCCGCCGGCAGAACGGGATTGGGAAACTGGTTTTGCAGCCTCGCATAACCGCAATGGTTGCAGAGCCAAACGTCGTAGAATAAAGGGTTTATATCCTGGTAGACCGCCATGGAATCGGTATCCCGCTTGACTAACCGTAAACGGCTGTTTCTAACGGCTTTAACATTGATCGTGCTTTTGCATAAGGGACAAACCACCTTTTTGTCATATAAATAGAAATCTTCGGTTTTAATCTGTTCCTGTTGGGACACCGCTGAACCTCCATTGGACAAAAACTTGCGACCCGAACGGGTTGAATGATACACGTCTTAATTCTGCATTAGAGACTATTTTCCTGCAAAGACAGAAAATTATTTGACCTGAGCCGGCAGGACTGAGTTAAGGGCAAAAGTCGCTTCGGATGGCAGCTACTTGTTCAGCATCAAAACGGTACACTTCATTGCAGAGATTGAAGATTATTTCGAGGTGTCCTCGGCTTTGTAGGGCAGCACTGATGTCTTCGGCACTGAGACCAGCGATCACGGACCTCACCTTCTCTATGCTGCATTTGCAGGCAAAAGCCAGGGGACGTTGCTCTAAAATGGTGATCGGTCCCAAGCAGAGCAATTGAGCCAGGGCAGGGCATAGCAGGAGAAAAGTCCAGAGCGTCGAATGAGTGTTAATAAGACAGACAAACGGGCGCAGAAACACCGGAGTAGAGCAGCAGGGGAGGGAGGATATTCAATTATGAAAAGAGAGATAGTGCTTAGGGAAGGGATAATGACCGACGGCTTAGTCGAAGAAATGCAGAACTACTACCGGCCTTTGCCTAAGGGGCTCGACTACGTTAAGTTCAGGCAAGAAAGGTGGAGGGAAAAAGAGAGTATTGTTGTTTATTCGGCCGAACAAAACGGCGAGACCATCGGGTGGGTTGTTTATGACCCGGGAAAGAGCACCGTAGAAGAGTTACTTGTAAAGCCAGATTTGGTTCAGCCGGAAACCGCATGGCAATTACTCGATGAACTTGTAAAACAGGAAAGCTTGGTAGCAGCAGAAACATGGCAGGAGGATAAAGCAAAGCAAAGCGCTATGATAGAATACGGGTTCCGCCCGGTGCGTCATTTTTTACAAGAAGGCTTCTCTATAACCAAGATGGAGCTGTCGACCCAAGCGTACTTCAGGCGGCTGAAAGAATATAAACCTGTAAAGGAGTATTCGACGCGGGAACGGGTGGCGCTCGAAAAGGTGCCGGAGTCCCAGGAACCTGGCGAAATCAAAGCTGCTTTAGTCGGGTTGCTCGATAAGCTAGGAGGGATTAAAAGGTTCGTTAAGCCGGGGAAAACTGTGGTCTTGAAACCTAATATCGTAAGCGAACACGGGCTAAAAGACGGCATACCCAAAGGGGGCATCGTTACCGACATAAGGCTTGTGAAGGCACTCGTGGAATTGCTTTTACCGCTAGCGGGAAAGGTGATTATCGCCGAAGGCGCTTCCATTAACCGCAGTGCTACGACCAAGCTGTTTGAGCATTACGGATACCCTGAAATCGTAAAAACTGCTCCCGATAAGATCAGCCTGGTTGATTTGAATGCCGATGAAACCGTAGAAAAACCGGTTCCCGGAGGCAAGCGGATGCTGGCAAGAAAGATACCGGTGACCTTAGAGGAAGCGGACGTCATTATCAGCCTGCCTGTAATGAAGATACACTTCGCAGCCGGGGTATCTTTGGCAGTTAAGAACTTACAAGGGACCATGCCACCGCTCGAAAAATATATGACTCATTTCTTTGGTTTGTGGCAGAATCTAGTCAATATCCACCATTTGGTCAAGCCTAACCTCATCATTATCGATGGCCTTTATGGACAGGAAGACTTCGGGCCTATATCCGGAACGCCGAAGAAGATGGACTTGCTGATAGCGGGAACTAATCCGATAGCGGTAGACTCAATCGCCACAAGGGTAATGGGGCTGGACCCGCTCTCATCGCCGCCGGTTTTGCTCGGATACCTGCAGGGTTTAGGCCCGGTTGAGCTGGACCTAATAGATATCATCGGACCTCCTTTAGACGAAGTTACCAGCAAGTTCAGGGAACCGGAACTAGATATTTCCGGGGGAGAAAGTTTCCATGTCCACGACGGTGACGCCTGCCGGGGCTGCAGGGCTTACCTCCATTTTGTTTTGAGCAAGCTTCGCCGCCCAGATCCGAAGGACCCCAGCCGCCTGCTAATCGACCGTCCCTTTGATAGGAAAGTAAACCTGTTCCTGGGACCGGATACCAGGGCTAATATCAACCCGGAAGAAGCCAACATCTTTATGGGCATGTGCCAGCAACATCGTGCCGATGTGGGCATACACCTTCCCGGGTGTCCTCCCCACACCGAGGTAATCATCGACGGCGTCTACCGCATGTTCCCGGATGTAGAGAAAGCTAAGTACGCGGACAAAAGTGAGGAAGCGGTATTAGGGGAGATGCTGCAACAAATACTGGCCTCACTTGAAGTTTGAAACCCAAACGCAGGGTAAAAGGCCCGGTTTCCCCAGTGCATAAAGCAAACAAAACCAAGGGGAACTGGGCCTTTCTTATGCACTACCAGACCCAGAGACGAAGTATTTATCAGCCCTAATTATCGCGTCGGGTAGTATTCAGCTGTTCTCTACAGTTTGGCTTTCACATTTTTGATCAGCACGTACATCATCTGTCGCATCGTTTCGGCAGGGTAGAGGGCCATGCCGCCCACGATGTATTTGTCGAAGAGCTCGTTTGCCAGTTCGTCTTCCGTAGCTCCTTCTTTCAGCCTTTTTTCGATGAAGGCAAAGCCGTCTTGTGCTGCTTTAATCGCTTGGCGATAGAACTGTTCTGCCTCGTCTCCGACCGGGATCTCGCCATGGGCAACGCCGACCGCGCGGGTGGAGTAGGCCATAAGCTTTTCCAAGGTTTTGATATAGGCGTCGTATTCCTGGAAAAACACCGGGGTAACGAAGTCTTTGCTCACCCGGTACCCCCCGGCGTCTGAGATGAGCATTACCTGATCCGGCTCCACATAAGCCGCAATCGAGCACACAGTGTGCCCGGGAGCGTCGAAAAAGCGCAGAGCAACTCCCGGCTCTATCTCCAGTTGGTCACCTTCGCCTGCCACCATATCGACCGGTATGGTAGCAGGGGCAGGCACATCGGGCATAGTATTGAGGAGGCCATGTTTTACGTACAATTCCGAAGTCCCTTCATCTATGGCGAACGAAACTTTGTTAGCTTTTTCTTTGGCTAAAATGTTCTTCGCCGGCGCGCTGGCCACCAACTTAGCCTCGGGAAACATCTGCTTCAGCACCGGATAGCCTCCGATGTGATCGAAATGAGAATGCAGGGCAACGATGTACTTGATTTCGGGTTTCTCCTCAAGCTGTGTCCACTGGTCGCGAAAAACCGCGGCTCCAGCCCTGGTTCCACATTCAACCAATGCTGCGGTCTTCCTGCCCACGATGAAAAAATTAAAATACCCGTTTCCAAGAACCTTTACGTTCCCAGTCAACTGCATGCCCACCGCCTCCTTGTCCTCAAAATTAGAGTTGGCAAACTTGCCCGGAGTGAATCCGAACCTGCAACTATCGAAACACGGTTGCGATAAATAATAAGACCAGAGCGAAAACCGTTCTGTGCTGTTCCTTATTCTTTCCCTTCAAAAACATTTCCTGCTTCTTTCCTAAAATTTGGCCGTCCGTAACCTGTAAAAGGGCAGGGCAGGTTCCTATAAACATAGTGCTACTAATAACAACACGTGCTTACGAAAGGTGCCTGGGAAACGCTAAGAACAGCCATTGTATCATCAAAGGCAATACCCCTCAAGGTTAACGGCAGAAGCAAGCTTATAGCCAGGCTTTTAGCGGTTAATGGGATGAAACGTCTTGAAACACGACGGGCAGGTTGCTCGATCCTTTTTTGTCTTAACCCAGAAATACTTCCGGCAAAAAGGGCAACGGATGCGGTGTTCCAAAACTGTCCTGATTAGATTGATGAACAAAGGGTTTCCCATTTGACCACCTCATACGATAAAGAATTTGCTGAAAAGTGCTAGCTGGCCGGAGGTTCCTAGAACGACCAGATGGTCGCCGGCATCGATACTTTCCTTACCAGAAGGATTGAGGAGAAGCTCACCGTTTGCTTTCTTAATCGTTACAACCGTACAGCCTGTTGACTCGCGTATCGAAGAGTCTAGGAGCTGTTTACCCGCCAGGGGCGATTTTTCATCGATGAGGTATTCTCGCAGCTTAAGTCTACTCTCCCTTATGGAATCGTAGACGCGCTTCTGGACGGTGATCGTTACACGTCTTGAATAAAGGGAATGGAGGTATTGCTCGACCTTTTCTCGTGGCACATCCAGGTGAAGAATAACTAGCCGAGCTGTCTCCATACCAGCTTCGACTTCCGGTTCTACCACCTCAAGAGCTCCTGCTTCCCGCAATACCTCGGCTTCATAACGGCTGTGGGCCCGGGCGAAGACGGTTAGCGACGGATTGATCTTTAAAAGGTTATGAACCACCTGAACGTTACTCGCCAGGTCGGGCAGGGCAGCTATAGCTAACAGAGCCGTATCGGGACGTGTATGCACTAAAACCGATTCGCTGCTCGCATCTCCGTAAAGACAGGGAATGCCCTTAGCGGTTAATTCTTGAATTGCTAAATAGTTGAAGTCGACGCAGACCAAGGGTAGTTGGAGTTTTTCCAGTGCGTTACCTATACTCTTCCCAACCCTTCCGTATCCGCACAGGATAATATGACCTTGCAGTTGGGTAGGGTCGATGGCGCTATCGCCAATGTCCGGCTCGGGAAACAGCCCAGCAAAACAGCGCTTCGTGCGCAGCCAGTTGTACCACCTAGGCGCCTGTTCGATAAGGTACGGCGTGAAGAGCATGGTTATGATCGAAGATGCCAGAATAAGGTTATACAGGCTGTCAGGTATTATTTTATAGTCCAAGCCGAGCTTAGCCAAGACAAAGGAGAACTCTCCGGTCTGTATCATCCCGGTTGCGACGTAAAACGCTACCCGGCTGTGGTATTTGAAAAGCCTTATTATTACGAAGAAGACCAAAAACTTGAGTGGAACGATAAGTAGAAGCAGCATAATCAGGGACGGCCAGTTATTCACCATGCAAATAGGATTCACCAGCATCCCCACGGAAACGAAGAACAGGATTACAAAGGCATTACGCAGGGAACTCACTTTGCCTATTATTTCATGGGTAAATTCGGATTCGCTAATAACTAAGCCTGCCAAAAAGGCCCCCAGAGACAGTGACAAGCCGAAGAAATAACCTAAAACGGCAACGCCTATGCCGAAAGTCAGGGCAACCAAAAGAAAGGTGTCCCTATCATTGGTCAAAGCCGCGCGCTTCATTACGAGCGGAAAAATCTTCTGAGCTACGTAAACTACGGCTACGACAAAAAGAATCGACTTTAAGAGAGTAAGCCCTAACGAGGGTAGGGAAGACAGGGAAAGGCGGCTGAACCAGGGAAGCAAGGTGACCATTACAACAACTGCCAGGTCTTGTATGATAAGGATACCTAACATGATGTTTCCGTGGAGAGAATTCAATTCCCCCTGAGATTCCAGAACCTTCATAACAAGCATGGTACTGCTGATGGCGACCGAGCAGCCTAAAAGAAGAGCCTGGGGAAGCGAGAAGCCCAAAACATACCCGGCAATACTTCCAAGAACGACCAGTGCCATTATTTGGCATATTCCACCCCAAAGCGCGACCGGCCTGACGTTTTCCAAACGGGCAAAGGAAAACTCTATTCCCAGGGTAAACATCAAGAGAATGACCCCGATCTCGGCGAAAGCTTCGATAACGTGGGTGTCCGTTACAAGGCCCAAGACAAAGGGACCAATAATTATGCCTGCGACTATGTAACCTATGACCGCCGATTGTTTGGCCCGGTCAGCAGCGAGACCACCTAGCAAAGCTGCAGTAAAGACAACCAGAGAATCCACAATTAAGGAATAATCCATCAAATAATCCTCCACGTGAACAACTTGGACAACCTTAAACGGCAGACATTAACCAAAACCTAACGTAGCGGAGAGGGAACTGTCAAGCAGCGGTCCCGCGGAAATTCGCAAGTTAACATAATGTTCATTATCGGAAGTAAGAGAATCGTAAAGAAAGCCGCGGGATATTAGGTTTCTAGCGCCCTGGGCCTATAGCCTGTAATTCCTTCATTTATTGTCAACGTCGTGGGAAAGCGACCGACCTGGTTGGTTTGACGCAAAGCAAATTGCGTCCTGCTAAACCTGCTGTGCAGTATTTTTCCTGTCGTAGTTCTTGAGGGAATACATCCTTTCGTCGGCTGTCGCGACCAAATCTTCAAAACGAGTTCCATCCTGGGGCGAAAAAGCAAGCCCTACGCTGGCGGTCAATCTTTCACCGCGGGGAAGCGCTACTGAAGATAGGGCTTTATTAACCCGGTCTAAAATTATCTGCCGTTCGTCGGGCCCCACATTATAGCAAATCAGGACAAACTCGTCCCCGCCATACCTGATGACATAATCATCACGGCGCAGGTTAGCCTTGAGCGCTAACACCAGTTTTTTCAACACCGAGTCTCCGTATACGTGACCGTAACGGTCATTTACACTTTTGAAATTATCCACGTCTATTATGGCTATGGCGGAATTCTGCCCAGAGGGATTGCTACCTGGCCTGTTTGGCAATAACTGCTCGAAGTGTTGGGCCAAAAAACGGCGATTGTAAGCCCGGGTTAATGGGTCTACTACATTCTCGAAAGCCAGTTTGTCGATAGTCCTTGCCAGCTTTCTTACCCAAAAAATGCCTCCCAGAACTATCAGAAACGCACCGGCATCAAAAAAGACGTATTTAGCCGTATTGATAAACGCATTTTTGCTTCCGCTGACCACGGACACCAGGTCGAGAACCTCTCCGATCCAGTCCGTAAAAAGCCCGATAGTAAGAACCGACCAGCCTTTTCCTCGCGCTGACATCTTGTGGCGGTTACGGAAAAAAAGTATTATCAAAAAGAGGTAGAGGAGACACAGGCTTGTTCGGGTAAAGATTTCGAACAGAGAGCTATTATGTATGAGTCCAGTCATCATGCATAAACACGCTCAGCTTTCTTTATTATCCCTAATCATCCCTAGCATTCGTTGGGCGAAGCCTCTAGCCAGAAAGATTGTGATGCAGTTAGCCAATTTAGTCAATAATGGTATTCGATACGAAGAGTCATATATCCTTTCTCACGGGAAGTTTTTTCATATAAATTTAAATTGGCAAAGAAGGGGTCTAACAACGTGGTCGTCATTTACGGTAAGGTTGAGCTTCATCTTCCCTACTCCCAATCACTCAAAGAGAAGCGCCAGGTCGTGAAAAGCATCAGCGACCGGGTACGCAAGAGGTTCAACATTTCTATTGCCGAGGTAGCAGGGCATAACCTGTGGCAAGCGAGCACCCTAGGCTTTTCGGCAGTCGCCAAGAGTTATGCCGAAACCGAAAGATTCGTACAGGCTCTGAAAGAAACCCTCGATTTGCACGACGAGGAAGCTCATGTTATCGATTTTGAGTATGATTACGTGGGGCCTCAGCCATAACCGGTTCCTAACTGCTACGAGGTTCGAACTGGGGCAGCTTCATGTCAGAGCCGAGTTCTTCAAAAACTACTTGAACCGGCATTCCGGTATGTACTTCGTCTACCGGACAGTTTATTATGTTCGCCGACATTCTTGGGCCTTCTTCCAGTTCAACTATTGCGTATATATAAGGAACCTTATCGGCAAAAGCGTCCAGATCGGTGCGGTGGACCACGGTGTACGTGTAAATCTTCCCTTTTCCTGACGCTTTGACCCATTTTAGATTTTCTCCCCAGCAGTGCGGGCAGGCAACCCGGGGATAGAACGTGTGTGCTGAGCAGTCTTCGCACTTCTGTATCCACAACTCCTCTTGAGATGCCTTTTCCCAGTACGGTTTTGATACCGGGCTTGGCTGCGGTATAAACCTTCCTTCCATTGTTTCCCCTGCCCTTCCCCAATTTGTGACTAAAGTACTGGTAACGTTGAGGTCCATCTAAGTTCAACTGCAGCGTCCGGATCTACGAGCGACAAACATTCCACAACTCCGCTTGTCGCCAACAGCAAGCAGGAATTTCATAAACATAGCTAGAATTAGCGCTATACTGTGTATATCTTTCTTTTATTTTAATCGCATAATAGGGGGGAGTACAGGATGAATTTTGTTCCCAAAACGGAGATTGAGTCCAGGATAAATAAGTTTCAACGCCAGATGAAGAAAAGTGAAATGGACGGAGCCTTGTTGGTTTTGAATGCCGATGTTTTCTACTTCACCGGGACCGTACAGAACTCGGTATTATGGGTTCCATCAGAAGGTGAACCCGTTTTCATGGTCAGAAGGAGCGTGGAACGTGGACGCCGCGAATCTCCTTTAGCCCATATCGTACCGATAAAAAGTCCAAGGGATGTCCCCGAGGTTCTAAGCCGCTTCGGTTACACGCAGTCTGGGCGAATCGGGTTGGAATTGGACGTTTTGCCAGTCAATACCTTCTTTTTCTACCAAAAGCTGTTCCCTGACACCAAATTTGTGGATGTTACCCCAATGGTAAAAGACATACGGGCAATCAAATCCGCGTATGAGATAGAGTATCTACGTGAAGCCTGTCGGACGGTAGACAACGCGTTCCGAGAAATCCCCATGCTATTGCACGAAGGGATGACCGAACTCGAGCTGGCTAGTCAATTCGAAGCTGTTCTACGGAGGAATGGTCACCACGGGTATAACGTAATGCGGGCCTTTAACCAAGGGCCATCCATTGGGGTAACCTGCGCTGGCGAGAGCGGCGGTACACCTAGTTATATGGACGGACCTTTGGGCGGACCGGGACCGACTCCGGCTTTCCCCCATGGAGCCGGGTGGCGGACGATAAAGCGTAACGAGCCTATAATCATAGATTACGCCTGTACGGTAAACGGCTACACCGTAGACCAGACCCGGGTTTTCTGTATAGGGGAGCTGCCGGATTATATGGTCAAAGCATTTGAAGATGCCGTCCTGATACAAGAAGAGATACTGAAGCTGATAAAGCCAGGGACTCCGTGCGAAGAGCCGTATCTTCTCGCCTTGGAGTTGGCGGAAAAAATGGGCTACAAGGACAGCTTCATGGGACGCCCCGGGGACCAGGTGAGGTTCATCGGTCACGGAGTAGGACTAGAACTAGACGAAAACCCCGTTTTTGCAAAAGGTATCAAAACACCGATTATGCCGGGAATGACGTTTGCGCTAGAGCCCAAATTCGTTTTTGCTGAGGGAGCCGTGGGTACGGAAAACACTTTCCTGATGACCGAAAACGGCCCGGAACGGCTGACCATTACCCCCGAAGTCATAACCTATTTGAAGTGATTCCTGCCGTCATGCGCTGAAGATTTTAAACCCTATGGGCGCTTTTCCCTAAGATGAGGCTGCATTGCTGGCTTAAGGCTCCGCCGTTACCGTTGACAAAGCACAGTTCATTCCGCTTTACTTGTCTTAGGCCAGCTGTTCCCCTTATCTGTCTTACCGCCTCCGTTACGTGAGACATCCCGCCAGCATATGAAGGCTGGCCCCAAGAGAGCTGCCCTCCGTGTGTGTTACAAGGCAGCTTTCCTTTGTAAGTAAGATCTGTAGTCTCTACAAAAGGTCCTCCTTCCCCTTTCGGGCAGAACCCTGCATCTTCGAGAGTCAGGAGTACGGTTATAGTGTAGCAATCATAAACCGACACGAAATCGACATCGCTGGGACTAACTCCTGCTTCCCTGTATGCGGTTTCGGCCGAGTACTTGATGGGAGTAACGGTAATGTCCGGCACTTGGGCTATAGAATTATGGGTGCAGAACTCCCCTGTCCCTAAAATGTATACCGGCGGTTGGGGCATATCCTTTGCGACTTCCGCAGCAGAAACCACAACTGCGCTGGCACCGCTGCACGGCCTGACTATTTCAAATAAATGCAAAGGTGAAACGATAACCGGAGAAGACAGGACTTCTTCTACAGTTAGAGGGTGACCGTAAAAAAGCGCTTCCGGACACGCACAAGCGTTGAAGCGCTGGTCCACAGCGATTTTGGCCAGTTGTTCGGGCTTAGTCCCGTACTGGTACATGTGTCTTTGGGCAGCAAGCGCGTAGGCGGAATTAAATCCCATCGGTCCGTATGGCAAGTCGAACTCAGCCTCAATGGTGGACATTACCGCTCTTCTGGCTTCGAGTGTATTGAAAATACCGGTATTCCAAACTCCACCGGTCAGGCAAAGCACATGCCGGCATTGACCAGTAGCAATAGCCATCGCTGCCCGCCGGATCGCACCGGTGGCGCTAGCCCCTCCCATTTCAATCAGATCCAAAAATGATGGGAATAATTGTAAATATTCTGCTACCTGCTGCGGCCACATGAAAGCCGGGTCTTCAGTCGGGGGCCCAACTATCAGCCCATCGATGTCATTCTTGGTGAGGCCCGCGTCCCGCAAGGCCAGGCTGGCCGATTGAGCTAAGAGACCGAGAGTGGTTTTGCCTTCAGCATCTCGAGAAGGCTTTAGCTCTCCCACTCCGGTAATGGCTGCTACCCCTCTTAGTTTCATCTCGACTCCCCCTCTCCTCTATTGCCAGAAAGAGCAACAATCGTTTTGCCATCACCACGCTGTTGGCTTCAGGTAGATGTTTCTAGTTTATGTTGCCGAATCCTTCTAATGAATCTAGATTCATACGTTGAACCTGAAGTGGATGATATCGCCATCTTGCACCAGGTAGTCTTTACCCTCAAGCCGGAACAAACCTTTTTCTCTTACTCGGGCCATCGTTCCACAGGCCTCCAAATCTTCATACTTTACTACCTCGGCCCTGATAAAACCCCGTTCTATGTCGGAGTGTATCTTTCCTGCTGCCTTGCGAGCGGGTGTTCCCTGAACTATGGTCCAAGCTTTCACCTCGTCTTCCCCTACTGTGAAAAACGAGATAAGGCCGAGCAAGCGGTAAGCAGCTTGGGCTAAGCGGACTATTCCCGGCTCACTTATACCCATATCGCGCATGAACAGTTCTCGTTCCTCGCCTTCCAACTCGGCAATCTCTGACTCTAATTTTGCCGAGATCAATACCAAGGGGATTCCTCGGCGGCCAACATAGTCCAGTATCTCCTGTTTGTGGGGATATATCCCATCCTGAAAACTTGCTTCATCGAGGTTCAGAGCTACCAGGATCGGCTTTGCCGTTAGAAACTGGTAGGTCCTAAGCCAGGCTTGTTCTTCTGAGGAAAAGGTGATGTTCGATATAGGAGTTTCTTCTTCCAGCATCTTCTTTACGCGTTGCAGCCAGTTAAGTTCAGCTTCGTTTCTTTTCTTGCCTTGCTTGATGCGATCTATTCTTTTTTCTACCAGATCCAGATCGGCCAGCAATAACTCGTATTCGATGAGCTCGAGATCCCTTAACGGATCTATACTGCCCTCAAGATGCGGAACATTATCATCTGCAAAAGCGCGAACCACATGAACCAGTGCATCGGTATCTCTTACAGACTGCAAGAAAACACTAGCTTCTTTTTCCGAGCCCGGAACCAAGCCGGGGATGTCGATGACTTCCAGCTGTGCGTAAGTCGTCTTGCGAGGCTGGTACAATCGCGCCAAGAAGTCGACCCGCCTGTCAGGTACCCGCACCACCGCTTTCTCAATCCTGGCACCGTAAGCTCCATTACCTCGCGCTTCGGTCAATAGTTGAAAAAGAGTCGTCTTCCCCGATTGGGGCAAGCCGACGAGCCCGAGCTGCATACGTACCTCCCTTTCTATTCCGAAAACAGAGCCACAGACCCCACGACACCTAAGAGTGTCACCGCAAGAGAATGAAAACAGCTGAGAACGGTGATTTTGCGAGGAGTGTTAGCCAGCTCGCTCCAAGACTCCTCGCCTGCAACACATCGGCTCACCTCGGGCAGCCGCCTGCTTGCGCAGGCTAGGCTGCCGGCTGAAATCTATTACAGCGTGCCGCTTATCCAAGAAACCAAGGAAGGTTTGACTTATTCAGTTCACGTTTACTAGGTTTCTTGGGCGGCACTAGGCGGACCGCTCGGGATTCGTCCGGCACTCAGGGAATGGCATGCTCCGGGAAATCGCTGCTTACGGAAAGGGCTTCCAAGCTACACTCATCCTGAGTGCCGGAACTCAGTCCCTCGCTGCTCGAAACCTCCTGTTTCTTGCTCCGCTTCGCAGCCCTCGGTTTCGCCGTGGGTTGTCCGGCGCTCAACGGGAGTCGCGAGCACCTTTCTTTCGTTAAATCGTTGGATTGAGTGCCGGAGCTCGTCATACGTCGCTCGCCCGGCTAACACTCCCCCTCGGCTCTATTTTCGGGGCAGACATTAGAAACGATACCAAGTTAACATAATATAACTATAGTAAACTACACTGTCATATAGTGGTATTTATCTCCCATATTAGAGTCTATTAGAACGATATCGTAACTACTGACAGAACCAGGAACGTCATCATTATTAAGAGGCTAAGTCCCCAGATAAGATAAGCTGCCGCAGGAATGAACTGATATGCCCGGCTTGCGTTTCCGATGTTGAAAACCAGCACCCCCGCTCCTAAAGCGGGTAACAGGACCACCGTTCGCGAAGCTCCTGACCCCGGGAAGAACATAGCCTGGTAAAGGATTACACCCAAAAGGATGACCAGATTCAGGACATACAGGCTCATATAGACTATATCTTCGGTTAGTAACTTGCCTCGTACTTCTTCGCTCAAGCCGTCGCAGTTGATTTCCCTGGCCTCTTGCCCTGAACGGCGAGATACTTCAAGCAAGAACCCCGCTTCGTCAACCGGAGTGACGGCGAAGTTGCCATGGGGAGTTGCGAGCACAATCACGTTCCCCTTGACTCTGGTAGCATACATCTTGACCACGCCCAACCCCTTTAAGGTGTAGTTGCCTACCATGTATCCTGGCCAGCTGATTCCGCTGAGGTTGGCCAGGTTTTTGGTCCCAGTTACCCTAATAATATCGGTTATTTCCGACCACGGGATCCTGATCCTGCGGGTGGCCCACTTGATAATGAATTCGCTCTCACCAACTGTATAGGTAAGAGTAAGTAGGCCCCACAGTATGTACAAGAAAAAAAGAGCAAACAGGTATATCGGCACTAGGAGTAGGAACTTCAAAGTGCGTTCATCAGGTTGCACTAAGGAAAAGTTAATAGCCCAGATGACGGATCCGAAGCCGAGAACCCCCAACAACAACCCAACTAGAACTCCTACAGTCTTGTTCGGCTTGTAGTTCAACTCTGACTCCTCCTTAAAACATAAGTACTTTACTCTTTATACCTTAATCTTGGGTTAATCCCCAAAGCTGATCCCCACGGCCCGGGCAACCTGAATCATTTCATGATCAACCGGGACCTTTTTCAACTCGCCAATTGCGTCTTCGAGAGGCACGGTGGTTACGGCCGAGCCTTGCAGGCTAACCATGCTTCCATAATTGCCAGCTTTCAGAGCTTTTGTTGCCGCTACTCCATATCTAGTGGATAAGATGCGATCAAAGGCGTTAGGGCTGCCACCTCTTTGTAGGTGACCGAGAACCGTAACCCGTGTTTCCTTCCCGGTCAATCTTTCTATCTCCTCACCTACCTTATTACCTATTCCACCCAGCCTCACGGGATCGTGGCTCTCAGGAACTATTTTTTGAACAACCATTTCCCCGCCTTCAGGCTTGGCTCCTTCAGCAACCACTATAATGCTGAATTTCTTGCCAGTCAACGTGCGCTCTTCGATTTTTTCACAGATCTTCTCCAGCTTGAATGGTATTTCGGGTATGAGTATAACATCGGCTCCCCCGGCTATCCCTGCAGCTAAAGCGATCCATCCCGCGTACCTCCCCATCACTTCGAGAACCATTACCCGGTGGTGAGATTCCGCAGTAGTATGCAGGCGGTCTAGCGCATCCATAGCTGTGGCTACGGCCGTATGAAAACCAAAGGTGAGATCGGTAGCTGAAAGGTCGTTATCAATGGTTTTGGGGACCCCGACCACTTTGACCCCTTTTTGATGCAGCTGGTACGCTATATTGAGACTTCCGTCCCCGCCGATTACTACCAAAGCATCAATGCCGAGCCGGTCAAGGTTTTCCAGGACTACCGCCGACATATCTCGAAACTCTTTTTGGCCGTTTTCCTCGATGAGGAAATTGAACGGGTTATCCCGGTTCGTCGTTCCGAGGATAGTGCCACCGCGGTGAAGGATCCCGGAGACGGCCTGCAGGTCTAAGATGCGGTAGCGATTTTCGACCAAGCCTTTAAACCCGTCTTCAAATCCAATGACTTCCCAGCCGTAAAGGTTGATTGCAGACTTGGTTACGGCCCTGACCACGGCATTGAGTCCAGGACAATCTCCACCCCCTGTAATGACTCCGATACGATGCATTCCTCTCACTCCTTTTTCCTCTACTTACCTTTCCTGGCAAGCCTGAATGAAACGGCGATAGGAGCGATCATAAGTACGTTCAACACTTGGCGGGAAAAAGCAGCCAGGCACTTCATTACGACGCCGATGATAGGCCACGCATTCGCAACACTTGCCTTTGCGGTGACAGACTTCATAAGTGCACGTACAGGTAAGTGCCAGTTTTTCTTGGTTACACTCCTTCACGATTTCACCTCTTTCCGCGCTATCCATCAACACTTATTATAAAAGATAAAAGGGTGGTTTACCCACCCAAGTAATAATATAGTTCCCCTCGTGTATTTGATGCTTGCCTGAAAGGCCGCTCTTCTTAAGGCTTGGCCGCCAAAGTCAACGGTAGTTCTTTTGTACTACCGTTGCGAATCACCTTAACCGTTATTGTTTGTCCAGCTTTCTTGGTATCAAGGATAGTTTTCAGCCCGTCATAGTTATTCACTGTTTTTCCGTCAATAGCCGTTATAACGTCCCCGGTGTGTAAACCGGCCTTTTCGGCAGGGGTCCCCGAATAGACTTGGGCCACCAAAACTCCTTTGGTGGTACTGAGCCCGAGGCTATTGGCAGTATCTGCGGTTATTTCGCTAACCCCTATTCCCATGTATGCCCTTTCGACTTTCCCTTTACTAATCAGTTGATCCAGAACCTGCTTCGCCGTATTGATGGGGATAGCAAAGCCGATCCCTTGGGCCGAAGCGTTAACTGCCGTATTAATACCTACAAGCTCTCCACTCGCTGACAAAAGAGGACCGCCGCTGTTACCGGGATTAATGGCGGCATCAGTTTGAATCAGGTTCCGGTATTGACGATCGCCTATGGTAACCGGACGCCCTTTGGCACTGATGACTCCGGCGGTAACGGTATGATCCAAGCCATAAGGGTTTCCTATGGCTATAACCCAGTCTCCCACCCTGATCCGGTCTGAATCTCCCATCTTCAACGCAGTATAGGTGGCCTTTTTCTGAAGTTTGAGAACCGCAAGGTCCAGCTCATAATCCTGTCCAACTATTGTCGCCGGAATAGGCTGGTCAAAACCGGCAACCGTGACCATGATTTTCACCGCGTTGTTTACCACGTGCTGGTTGGTCAAAACGTACCCGTCAGATGAAATAATACAACCGCTACCAATACCTGTTTCATAAGTAGACCGGGGAGATATACCGAACCTGTCGCCAAAAAACTCTCTAAAAAACGGGTCGTCAAAAAACGGGTCAACATAACCGTTGTCTACGCGCACAGTCGTCTCAATATTGACAACGGCTGGGCTAACCTTTTCCACCATGTCAGCAATACCGCTCGGACCCATAACCACATACTTGGTTGTTTCGCCCGATTCCTGGGCTGCCAGTTGTCTGGACTGGTTACCATTACCCTTCCAGTCGGCCAGTTGATCGGGCATATTTACCCCTATCAATGCGCCTATAAAAACTCCGAGAACCAGGACAACCAAAAATCTAAGAACACCTGAGCTCTTTACGTTAGCCAAAGCACACAACCTCCTTCCCTTGCACCAAGAGAACTAACAGGTTTATTCTTGATGAATTTTACCACACTTTTGTTAAACTGAGGAGGTGCCACCGCCTCCCCTTTCTTTGCTCGGCTACCTATAAACTGTAACCCTCTTTCCCGAGAATGCATATTTATACACAGTACAGCGATGAATAAATTGCATGAATATACACAACCGATGCCCGTCAATCCACCCGCCGAAAGCAGACACGTAAACAGGTTATGGCTACGGCGACTCGCCTTAAACAAGTGTTTACATGCGGGGTGGTTCTTAGGGCGGAGCGCAAATAGAGAGGAAACATCAAACACCTCAAGTGAAGGTCAATGAACGTCAGTTGGCTTGCAAAAAAACAGGCCCAGGATTTCTGGGCCCGGTAGTTCCACCTATTTTAACGCTCCGGCAGGCTCATCTCGTTAGTAGGAAACATCTATTCTTTGTATGCTTGTGCGGTTACCCTCTTTTCGTAACGTACGATGTCAATTAAGGTGTTACGGTTGAGGTCGTCTACTACATAGAGAGTGCCGTGGGCACGGGCAGCCAACTCGTTGAGAAAGACTTTGTTGGACTCCAAACCAATGCAGACAAATTTGATTTTTGTATTCGCGATTTTTTTGGCAGCAGTCAAAGCGTCTTCCCTCGCATCTACTGTCCATAACGGGAAATTGGGCATTCCGTCGGTAATAAGGACCAGTAACGGGTTGCTTACTCGCGAAGATTTAATGAGTTTGAGGCTGGTGGCGATGCCGTCTGCCAGCGGGGTAAGCCCTTCCGGTCGTATGCTGGCCAACCCTTTGGTGAGCAACTTGTGGTTGCGGGTGAACGGGACAACGACTTTGGCTTTTGTTTGCTGGAATATGACCACTGCCACTTTTTCTCTGCCCGTAAGCAGGAGATGTTCGGCCAGGTAGCACGCGGCCTGGCGCTTATCTCCGGCCATACTGGCACTGGCGTCAATCAAGAGGCAGACATCGATTGGCACGTAAGCCCGGCGGTCGTAGATGCGCATATCTTCTTTGCGTATAGTAAAATGTTTTTCTCCCCGGAGAAAGCAGCCTTTTTTGGCCTGGATAATAGTTTCGGGGACTGCTAAGTCGCCGGTTTGGGGACTTTGGGCGAGGGGGACGGTTTTATTGCGATTCGTAAACTGCACAGCGGAGGCCGTTTTTTCCCCTTTCCCAATCCTGTGGTAATACCTGGACCTTCCGGGAGACTTGCGAATGCTCCTTCTAATTTCAGCCTCGATGTCGCACTTGTGCTGGGACAAGTATTGGATGAGTTCCTTGCCTTCCTTGGTCAAAACCGGCCCAAACAGACCTTTCTTGAGAATCTCGAGGTCCTCAAGCTGTTCCAGGTATTCGTCTAAGTCCCCTACTTTGCGTTTTTGTTCCTCCCTGCTCTTGCGTTTAAAGATGTTGCTACCATAACTTTCAAGAAACTCCTGTAACTCCTCCACGCTGGCGAACTTTTCAACCAGCTTCAGAAGCAACTGGTTTTGGTTTTCACGCAACAATAACGGGCTGTATTCTCCACCCTTTTTCTTCCAGGGCAAAATTAGATATCCGGCTAGGTTTTCTTGTTTGTTCTTTTCCCTGGTATGAACGATTCTCTTGACTTTACCAAGTTGAAGTCCAGCCTCCTCAACAGCTTCTTCCACGGCCTGGACTATAGGAAGAATAATCCCGTACTTTTCGCGTGTGAAGCTGGCCAAGATGTGAACGTGATTCAGTTTGGCCTCGGCTCCGGTTACCGGTTGAAGTTCCCCTTGAGACAGTTGATAAACCAAACCGCGTCCGGACTTTGTAACTACCTCAATCTTAAGAGCGTATTCCAGAACGTTTTTCATCTTTTCTTCTTCATTGAACTGCAGGCTGGGGTCCAGGTTAGTCAAATGAGTTTCGATGGCCCGAAAAACATGCCTGGATACCTGCCTAGGGTCTAGTGTTCCCGGCGAGTGATAAACGTCGATGTGTACCACTTGCCCAGTATCCACGAACCCACGGTACGTTTTGCCCGCATCTCGGTTCAAAAGAATTCGTACATGGCCCCTCCGTCCTGGTACTTGGGTGTGGGCTTTGAGGCTCACTACGGCACACTCTCCTAGCCTCACCCCCTGCTCCTTCTCAAAATACATACCGAGATAGTTCCCTACCAAGCTGGCAGTGTCAAACGCTTCGTTTTTTTCTTCCATCCTCATTCTCGTCATCACTCCCCAACCGGTTTCTGCCTCTGTGGTTCTTTGCCGTGGTTCAACAAAAATTTCCCAGAGGCATTGGTAGTTCGGTGCACTGCATCAGCTTAACTATATAAATCGATTTTCAAGGTTATTTAGAAATCTTGCGGGTTCAAAGTCTTTTCAGTAGCGATCAATTCGCTGCGGCTCATATCCTTGATGCGCCTGGCTCCCCCTAAGAAGGTATCGTCTGTTTCTTCTTGCTCCTTTTCCGGAACGCACTGTTTGCCCAATCCAGTCTTGTCGCGCAGGCTCAAAATGCTCTCCTTAGGAGACCTGGCTTCAAGACTGTTCATTATTTTGACCAGGGTATCGCCTTCCACCCTGTGCTTTAAGGCTAAAGGTACCATTTCTACCACATCGGCCACAGTGGGTTGTTTACGTTTCTTAAGCAAACTGTAGAGCAAAGCCCCCTGTTGTATAGCCTCGATAGCCCGCAGACTTTCAAGGTTATGCTTAACATAAATCCTGGCAACAAAGTTCCGCAAGTAATCGGGAAGTTCAGCTTTAGCGTAGCCTTCAGCTATCTCCAGTATCCGCCTGCGATACTCCTCGTGAACCTGTTCTGCCGCGGCATCTTCGTTTGCCCGGCTTGACTTAGTAGACTTTGACAGGATCTCTGCTACTACCTCTACCGAGGCAGGTCGTCCCATGTAAAACACCATATCGAAGCGGTCTGAAAGCTGTCGTCTTACTTCTTCCAATGGTCCCGGTTCTTCGTCCGGGTTGGAAGCAGCCCATATGGTGACGGCTAAAGGTATCTCAACCACTGGCAATCCAGCTTCTTCAATCTGAAGCCTTCCTGGCTTTTGCCCCATGACGTCCAACAGTATATCTGTTATCTCGGGCGAGGTATCTGCCAAACGATTGATTTCATCAATAAAAATGATTCCCCGATGAGCTTGGGGAAGGATTCCGGGGAGCAGAGCTGCTTCCGGCATGTTGGGATCGGTAATCTTTGCTAGGTCTATACTCCCAGCTACTGTACCTACTTTTGCCGAGTGGGATATCTCCAACAAAGGCATCATAATCTGTTCTACCCCGAGTTCTGCGATTTCCTCAGAAGACAAACCTCGGTGATTAGGACAGTGAGGATCAGACGGGTTACAGTTGTACAAGCATCCTTTGATACGGGTAATGGTCGGCAGTATATCCCTGGCTGCGCGCATAATAGTGGTCTTACCTGTACCCCGCAAGCCTTCTGCATGTATGTGAAAAGGTTCCCCGAAATAAGTGGACGCTATCGACATTTCTACGAGATCAAAAAGAGTCTGGTTGCCATCGTGCCTCGATAATTCAGCGTAACGTTTCATTGGGCCTCACCTCCGTCAAGTCCGTTTTCACCTACCTGTTCCCCTGCAAACTGGGCCAGAATCAGGGTTTTGGTTACGGCACCGTTTTGCTCGACAGGTACTGTCTTGACTTTCATTTGTAACTCAGTACCATCCTTCTTTTTCAAGACCAAAACATACTCACCTTCTGTCCCTGTCGCCAGGCGTCGTGCCAGTTCCTCTTTGGGAGCAGAGACCTGCTTTTCGGCAAGCAAAGAGGAAACACCCTTTTCTAAGAGTTCCCCGTGATCGTATCCTAGCTTTTCTTCGAAGGCGCGGTTGGCTAAGGCTATCACTCCTTGAGTATTACACATCCCAACAGGTAAACCAATACTGTTCAAGATGAAAGTTAGCTGCTCCACTTCTCCTCGTAAAGCCGCTTCCTTTTGTTCTTGGATTTTGCGCTGGGCAGTTATTTCTCTTAAACTTTCTACCGCGCCGATCATGCTTCCACTGTTATTTCGTAGAGGAGCTGCGGTTCCCCACAAGTACTGGGCTTTCCCTTTGAGTTTGGGGACATCAAACTCAGAAATAAGGTTGTAATTCTCATATTGAAATATCTTGTAATACTTTGCTACTTCCTCCGGATTAAGGACCACATCCACCATAAGTGGTCGTTTGATGCCGTAGAACGGGATCCCATACTCGTAATCACCCTTGCCCAGCATTTCCTCGGCTTTAACCCCGGTCATTTCTTCCATTGCTTTGTTCCATATAACCACCTTACCTTCGTGGTTAATAGCGAGAACTGCATCGGGGAACTGATCAAGTATGATTCGCGCGCTGTATTCTGATTCTGCCAAGGCCGCTTCGGTAAGTTTGCGCTGGGTGATGTCACGCGCTATTCCTTGAATAGCTACAGGTTTCCCCATTTTATACACCGGCCACGCACTTATCTCGAGAACTACCCGTTCCTGGTATTTAGTGCTAATTTCTAGTTCATAGGTGTTCTCCTTTTGCCTGGTCTTTTTACGATAAATCATGGAACGCAAAAGCTGGGAGTAATCGTGTACGACCAGTTGTTCGATGTTCATCTTGAGTAACTCGTCACGCCAGTACCCTGTAATCTTTTCTGCTGCTCGGTTAACGAAGAGAAAATTGCCCTCCAAATCATGAGCAAAAATCATGTCTCGGGCGTTATCGAAGAGATTCCGGTAACGCTCATCACTCTCTTTCAATGCTGCTTTCAGCTGGCGTGCCTCGGTTACGTCCTGGATAACAGTAAGTATTCGTTCGTCGCTTCCCATAGAGATGCGGCTCGGTTTAACCTTGATCCAGAACGTCCTGCCCCCTTTATCTTTGGCTTCCCACTCAAACGGACTGACCTGTGAATAAAAGGCCCTCTTTATAAGCTGGGCAAACTCCTCTTTGGTGTAAGGGACTTGCCCGCTCACCAGATCAGTGATATTCATTCCCAACAATTGTTCACGTCGGTAAACAAACATTTCCGATGCCTTGTCGTTGGCCAATATGATTTCTCCAGTATAGGCGTCATGAATGAGCAAAGCGTCATTAACTGCTTCGAGCAAGGCTCGAAAATCTCCGCTTTCACGGGTCTGCAATCTGTGAATCCGTTCGTCCTCGGTAACATCCTGAAATATCGAAACCAAACCCCAAGAAGTTCCGTACACTCTTTCCCTGAAATAACGGTAACCGTACGAAGTGGTTATCTGTTTGATTTCTCCAGTGGCTAGCACTTCTAAATAAGTGTTGTGACAAGGGGTATCTCTCAACCCGGGGACAGCATCAAAAAGGTTACTTCCTTCCAATTCCCCAACCGGTAATTCGACCAAATCGGCATACGCTTGGTTGCAATAAACAACCTGAAAGTTCTTCCTCAAAGCTAAGACCGGTTCAGCTATGCCGTCCAGCATGTTTTTGAACCCGAATTTTGTTTGCGGCATGTTCCGTCCCCCCTTACTCTTAGTATTAGTGACAACATTCACTAACCTGGTTCCATTAAACCCTTTTGCGCTTCCAGCGAACAAACGTTCTACAACGCACTTCCTTTCTTTCGTTTATGTAGATATACCGCCTATGTGTTTTATGTATGTACAAAGGCCCCGCCTAGGCATATGTATATGTAAATAAGGAGCTCGGGGAGCTCGATGCCCGATGAAAGAAACAGCCGGGCATGTATGCGGTTGAACATGACCGGCTGCTTTGTCTCGTGGTTGGGGCAACCAACCGAGTCGATGGTGAATGGTCTTAATTTTTTGGATATCTCTAATTGCTCGTGTCCAGTGAAAACCATAATTTACACTTCTTTCTGAAGCAAAGCTAAAAACCCACTCAGTACTCGTAAATCTCCCGCAGGCGTTCCCTTTCAGCAAGACGCGTTTTCTCTTGAGCATCGCGTTTCTTGGGAATCTGAGCACTGACGGGATGCGCCTCTTCGACTTCGGGTTCGGGAACCGGCAGGGGTACAACCGTGGCAGTTTCTGCATTCCTTTTCTGATACCACTGATAGGCTTCCTTGTATAATTCCCTATCTCTCGCCCGCACCCGTGATAGGTACGCCCGCCTTTTACGCTGCCTTTCTCGAGCGGCGGCCTCAATCTGCAAAGTGACTAGGTAAATGATGAAGCCCAAGATTACCTTGGCTACCAGATACATCATAGCCACCAGCAGAAATATGACCTGAAACTTGGTCATCATTTGTCCCCCCCACTGCAACCCATTCACCATCGGTAGTTGGTGTGCCTGGGGATGGATTCAGTTGTAGTAACTTAGCCTCACCTCCAATGCAACTTACCCCCTGTCTAGAATATAGCACGCAAATGCGCTAGAACCAAACCGTCCTCGAAAGGTCACCGTATTAACGGATTCGGTAGTTTCTTGTAGTATAGCATAGTCATTATTAAGGCGTAATATGCCGCTTTAGTAGGATGAACTGTTGGTTAAGTGTCTTTTCCTAACAAAGTGGTGTAAAAAAAGGGGGGTAACAGGGGTTTTGTCATTTCATACAATCTTCCTTGCCTGTTAGGATTGTTACTTTGCGAACTATCCCTCACAAGCGTCCGGATAGGTCATGGGCCATTACAAGAGCAGTTTGACGTGCTAAAATTTAATTAGTGAAAACCGTAATTTGCACTTCTTAAAGAGGCTCAATGCAGAGCCTATTTTTTTGCCCCTCTACTTTTTCCCTGCTCCACTGACTTATTCGCAATTAATGTAATAATACCTCCTATGTGTCCCTAAGGGAAAACTTGTAATTCGCCTGTATTAACTATACAATAAAGCATCATCGAGATCCCGATTTAGAGGTGGCGTTTTTTGATACTGATCAGCGCATGTCTTTGCGGATGCAAATGCACTTACAAGGGAACGAGTCACTATCATCCAGTGTTCTACAAGTTGTATAAAGAGGGAAAAGCGGTTGTCGCTTGCCCTGAGAGACTGGGTGGATTACCGGTGCCCCGTTCGCCCGCCGAAATAGTTGGAGGGGACGGAAGCTCGGTTTTGAAAGGCTTAGCTAGGGTAATCACCAAAGAAGGCAGAGACGTGACTCCTTGTTTTCTTAGAGGAGCAAAAGAAACCCTTCGTATTGCGCGAGACGCGGGAGCCATTGTGGCCGTATTGAAATCTCGCAGCCCATCCTGTGGGGTCGGACAGGTTTATGACGGAACATTTAGCGGTAATTTAAGGGGAGGAAATGGTGTCACTTCCGCACTGCTAAAAGAGTACGGCTTGGCAATAATGAACGACGAAGAGTTTTTGCTAAGGCAAGAGGAGATGAAAGAAGGTTTATGAAGGCGGTGAGCTTGTTTTCCGGCGGGTTAGACTCGCAGTTAGCTGTCTGTGTCGTCAAGGAGCAAGGGATTGAGGTTGTCGGGGCACACTTTAAGACCCCCTTCTTCGGTGGTGATGAGCACGTTGCCGAGGCGGCACGAAACCTGGGGATTGAACTGCTGGTCCTAGACAGGTCGGACGAATACCTGGAAGTTCTTAAGAACCCCCGTTACGGGTATGGTAAACACATGAATCCCTGTACCGATTGCCATGGGTTCATGCTGAAACATACCGGGCATCTTATGGATGATATAGGGGCCAAATTCATAGTAACTGGGGAAGTGCTCGGGCAAAGACCCAAGAGCCAGAACAAGGCAGCTTTGCGTCAGGTGGAGAAGCTCTCGGGTTATGAAGGATACATCCTGAGGCCTTTATCCGCCAAGCTGCTGCCGCCAACCATTCCTGAACTCGAAGGATGGGTGGACCGGGAACGGCTTCTTGATATATGCGGGCGTTCGCGGCTGCGCCAGATGGAGCTTGCCGAGAAGTACGGTCTAAACGATTACCCGTCACCGGCCGGCGGGTGTTTGCTCACGCAAGAGAACTTTTCACGGCGGCTGCAGAAGTTTATGAATGCTTATCCCGAAGCTAAGGCAGACGACATGTATATCTTGCGCTGTGGGCGACACATCTACCTGTCGGCTAGTTCCCTACTGGTGGTAGGAAGAAATCAGGAGGAGAACAGCAGAATCCAGTCCCTGGCTAAGCCTGGCGACTACTTGCTGAAGGTTAAGGCCTATCCCGGGCCCACAGGTCTATTGAGGGTGGCTACAAGGGCTTCCCGCGAAGAACTGACTGAAGCCGCCGCGATCGTTGCTCGTTACAGTGATGCAAGAGAAGCGGGTCTAGCCTTGGTTCAGGTTCGGCAACCAATAGGATCCGAGGAGGAAATAACCGTGTCTCCCCTCGCCCCGTCAGACACTCCTGCCTCTATATGAGGGCAGTCGCTGTTAACAGGGAGAAAATCCCTGCTGATATCCTGGCATTAGGTCATACGCAAACCACGTTGTATTCGAATTTGAAGAGAGCCTAGTATTATCCCATTGGTTTTTCCTTTTTGCTTTTGCGCATATATAGAATCCCCAGGGTATAAGGCCCGCAATGGCTTGAGACCGTGCACCCGGCGTCAGTCTCTAGGATCTCTTCAAAATCAGCGTAGCGACGAACAGCTTCTTTCACCTTGTCAACTGTGGGTTTAGGACAGAAGGAGTGCGTGATAAATATCCTGCTGTAATCGATATCCTGGTTGCCGAACAGCCTGTCCTTGACATACTTTTCAAGGCAGGATTCAAAACTGCCCCGGTATTTCCTGCCCACCGTCATTTTTCCGTCTATGACTTCAATGCATGGCTTTATCTTAAGTACCCTGGCTCCGATGGCTTCAAGTCCAGAACAGCGCCCTCCCTTGTATAAATAATCTACGCGATCAATTACGAAACTGGTATCAACCCTGGGAATCAATTCCTCTAACCTGCGGCAGATTTCGGACGGTTCGAGGCCTTCCTGGGCCATCAAAGCGGCTTCGTATACGATATGCCCGCTCCCGGTGGAAAGATTGCGTGAATCGATGACATAAACATTGTCGAAATCCTGAGCCGCGATAACCGCGTTTTGATAACAAGAGGAAAAACCCGAACCGATGCAGATGTGAATGACTGCTTCATGCTTCGCCGAGAGGTCCTCAAAAAAACACACGTAATCATACACGTTGACCGCTGCAGTCTTGCACGTTTTACCTTGCTCGTCAACATACCTGAATATGTCCACAGGCTTTATGTCTACCCCGTCTCGAAACATTTCATCGCCGACAAGGATATAAAGAGGCGTTAACGTAATGTTTAGTTTTTCTAAAATCTCCGGGGAAAGATCGCAGGTGCTGTCAGCGGTTATCTTGATCATTTCCACTCCCCTCCCTTGACGCTTCTTCTCCTTTTATGATGATTTTATTCAGTTGCGTCTCTACAATTATGTAAAAATGGTGCGCTTATAACACTATACAAAATATGGCTGACAACCGACAAGCTCGCTGATGTTACACAGGCGAGCTTCAATTTTGTCTCGATACATCTCCGGAGAGCGCAGATATGTTTCCAGTTCCGGCAGAGCCTCGGGGAAATAACGCAGGTAGGTATTTTTTAAGCGTTGTACTACAGCAGGATATGGATTCAGGGTGTCCAGCAAAACCTCCCGGATTCCGCATTCATGAATAGTACGCAACAAACCTGTCAATGACTCTTCCCTATCCGATACTCCCGGCAGCAGCGGGGCGATAAATACCCATACCTTAATACCGGCCCTGATCAATTCGCGGGCGGCAGCGAGGCGCAAGTGCGGCGGCGAAGCCCCGGGTTCCAATACCCGGGCTACGTTTCGATCCAAAGTAGTGATAGTGAACCCTACCTCGCAACCTCTCATCTGCCGAAGTAGCGGAAGATCCCTTAGCACCAGGGAAGATTTGGTCAGAGTATGAACTTCAAGCAATTGATAGTCAGCCAGGATTCTCAGGCTGGACCTTGTGATTTCGTAGACGGCTTCAGCAGGTTGATAGGCGTCGGTTACTGAGCCCACTAAAACCGCACCTTCTGGTCGATTCCGGCGCCCCAATTGTTTGGCCAGAACCTCAGGGAAGTTTACTTTAACGTCCAGGAATCTGCCCCACTTCTCCAGGTGGTTAGTAAATCGGCACATAAAGGAAGCGTAGCAATAGACGCAGGCATGGGCACAGCCCACATACGGATTAATGCAGTACTGATAGCCCGGGACGCCGGTCTTGTTTAGGGCTGACTTGCAGAGTATCTCTCGGACTGCAATATTTTGGAGCACCTGGCCTCCTCCTTGACTGTCAATCCTATGACTTACAAGATTCTAGCCCTTTTCCACGCACGAAACAAGTCTTTTCCCTTTCATATCTATTGCTGGTACTTACCCCTTTAACAGGCCCTACTATATATGCTCTGCCCTGCCCCATAGTAACTGTCGTAAATATGCTGGTACACCTGCACGCACTTCTCTTCAAATATTTTGGGGGTGTATGCTCTGGGGAGTTCGCGGTCCAGTGTATCCTGGATCGCAATCAATACCGCTGCCCGTGTCTGTTGCCGTTTTCGCCAATCAAGGACCAGCTTCTCCTTTTTCAGCGTAACTAAAAGCTCTCTGACCACCTTCTTCACCTGCGACCTGTCTTTTTCAGTCAATTGGGGTTCAGGTTTAATAAGGATATCAAACAAGGCAAGTTCTTCCTCGGTGAGCTGCTCGGCCATGCCGCGCTTTTCTTCTTCGGTGAGCTCCTTGGCGAAGGCCACCAGTCTATCGAACATCAATTCCACATTCAGGGCGCCGCTGTTGTACTCGTCAATGAGCTTCTGGAACCTCTCGGCAAAATCGATCCTGCTCTTGTTAAGACGCACGAGCTTGTTCAGTTTGGCATTGACTAAACCTTTCAGTTTTTCAACTTCCGTATGTTTCCTCGACTTTTCGAAAAACTCCCGCAGGGCTTCAAAATCAATCTCGCTCAGGTCTACCTTTGCATTGTAGCCAGCCGGGTCCTCCTGGATGATATATCCTTCACTGGCAATAGACCGGTCAAGGACTTCCTCAATATCATCCATAATCTCGGAGATGTCAACCGGCGGGGCCAGTGCTCTGATTTTATCGGAAATACATGCGAAAAGATTCTTCTGCTTGGCAAATTCAGAAGCTTCAGGGTCGGGCAATATAGCCTTGTAGAGTTTAACCGTATTCCCCGCCAAGGATTGAAACTGCTGCTTGGTTTGGTCATTCACCACCAAGCGCTCCACAGCATCATCCAAAAGCCCGACCATCTCAAGCCCCGATGCAGCAAGGAGTCTATCTACGTCAATGCCTTTTTCGTGGCAAAAGGCGGTTGTTTCGGTAACAGCTCTCTTAAGCTCATCGACCAGGGCTGCCTTGTCTTTTACCGGCGTATCCACTGAGCCGCCCGCTGCTGGGCTGGCGTATATGGCAAGAGCTTTTTGCAGATTGCGGAACACTCCGATGTAGTCGACTATGGTGCCGCAGGTTTTGTCCTTAAATACCCGGTTCGCCCTGGCGATAGTCTGCATCAAAGTGTGGTTCTTCATGGGCTTATCCAGATAGATGGTATTGACGGCAGGGGCATCGAAGCCTGTCAGCCACATGGAGCAGACAAACACAATCCGTAAAAGGTCATTGGGGTCTTTGAACTTTTTGTCCAGGTCCTCGGTTACCATGCGCTTGCGGTGGGACAGGATGTCCAGGCCCTTTTTTTGAAAGTCTTCAACCTCGTTCTGGCTAGAAGAGACGACCACAGCCATATCGGTTTCCTTCATGTAGTCCAGTTTGTTTCTTATTTCTGTTATCTCTTCCAAAGGACAGGCCAGAAGTTGGCGGTTTAGCTCCTCTATGTACCCTTGCCAATACTTCCGCACCTTGTCATACATCTTGACGGCAGTATACCGGTCGATGGTCACCACCATCGCTTTGCCCATCTCGCCCCGGTTCATGAAATGCTTGACGATATCCTCGGCAATAGTTTCCAACCGGTCATCACGCGTAATGAGGTGATACTCCCTGGCAAATTCCCGTTCCAGCTTTTTTTCCTGATCTTCGCCGAGGTCGGCACTGTCGATGATGTCCTGAATGTCGTCGTTCAGGTTTTCATTAATAAGCTGTAATTCAGGAATTCGGTTTTCATAATAGAGAGGAACGGTAGCCCTGTCCTCAATGGACTGGCGGAAGTTATAAATGGAAATATAATCTCCGAACACTTCCCTGGTTTTTTCCTCGCCAGCCATAAGAGGAGTGCCCGTGAAGGCGATGAAGGAAGCGTTCGGCATAGCAGAGCGCATGTTGGCGGCAAGGGTATCATACTGGCTGCGGTGGGCTTCATCAACCAGAACAATAATGTCGTCACGGTCGGTTATCTTCGGGTATTTGCCGTCGCTTTCGCTTTGAAACTTTTGGATGAGGGTGAATACCATGCGGTGATTCTCTGCCAAAAGGCTTTTCAAGTGCTCGCGGCTTTCAGCCTGTATTCTTTGTTCGATAACCGCGCCTGCGGCTGCAAAGTTCTTGTATATTTGGTCATCCAGTTCCGTCCGGTCAGTAACGACTACAAATGTCCAGTTGCCGTGAATTTTGCGCAGGATCTTCTGACAGAAGAAGAGCATGGAATAAGACTTACCCGAACCCTGGGTGTGCCAGAACACCCCCAGGCGGCCTTTGTTTTCCCGCATCCTTTTCACTGCTTCGATGGCGTTGTTCACCCCGAGGTACTGGTGGTTCTTAGCGATCAATTTGACCAGTGAACCGCCGGCATCGCTGAACAGAGTGAAGTTTTCCACAATGTCCAAAAGCTTGTCCTTAGCACAGGTTCCGCGAATCATAGTTTCCAGGGAGACAACGCCTTTTTCGCCCTCGCTGTTAATCTTCTTCCATTCGGCAAAATGCTCCCATGACGCGCTCATGCTGCCGATGCGGCTCTGGCTACCGTTGGACAGGATGATGAAACCGTTGTACCAGAAGATCTGGGGTATGGTATTTTTGTAGTCCTTTAGGTTGTTGTTATAAGCATCCTCCAGCCTTTTGGAAGCGGATTTGAGTTCGATAAAAACCAAGGGTATGCCGTTGACAAAGCCGACAAGATCGGCGCGCCGCTTGTAAATCTCACCCGTTACCCAAAGCTGTGACGCGAGGAGAAAGTGGTTGTTTCCCGGATCGTTCCAGTCGATAATTCTCACTACGTCGTCTGTCTCTTCATCATCGGCGTTCTTGTACGCAACCTTCACTCCATCCTTGAGGAGTCTGTAAACCTCCCGGTTGGCTTGGACAGGACTCAAACTGCTGCGATCTCTGACGATTTCCTCTATAGCCAGGTTGATGGCCTCCCTACCCGCGTCGGGATTCAGTGTTTCCAGCGCATTACGTAGATACCGGGTCAGCACCACCTCGGAAGTGGTCTCCCGGCCGAGGGTCCCCGATGTGCCAAGGGTTTCGTGGAAGCAGTTGACGGTTTCCCAGCCGAGTTGCTTGAACAGGGCGATAGCCGGCTGTTCTATCAAGGCATCTTCACCGTACTGGTTCATTTAATCACCACCTACGGCAATATCCAGATCCTCCACATTCAATTCGCCCGAGATAAGCTTGGGTAAGAGCAGATCACGGGTACGGCGGAGGACGGTGTTTTGTTTGAGAAGAATGTTCAGGAATTTCCTATATCCCATAATTATCTCCTCAAACATATCTATGATTTCTTTCGGTGGTATTACTAAGCTGATATCTGTTATTACACTTGCGCTTGCACTTTTCCTTGTTGTTCCAGTAGAAGCTCTATTAATATAGTTTTGATAACGGTCGGAAAGCAAAAAGTAGAATAAATAGTAAGGCGCCACCGATAGTGATCTGATCTTCAAGCGTATAAGGTAGGAAGCAAATACAGCCTCTACAGATTGTTCAACAATACCAACCTTCCCGGGGTCTGCCATCCTAATAACAAGTATATCTCCCTGTTTAAGTTTATACTTCCTATAATCCTCATCATTAATAGTGCAAAACTGCACTTTATCCCAATCAATGTATGAGTTCTTATTAATATCAGTACCTCTAAGATATTTGGGTCCAACGGGTAAATCTCTTGCTGATTCTGTATAACCGTATTGCGTATCAACTAAATCTGATAATCTTTTAACCTCCCACCCCTCGGGTATCGGCCCCAATTCCGAATCCACCATCCTGACCTTCTCGTAGCCCGGGAACCTGAACTTTACAAACCATTCGCGGTAAATAAGCTGCGCCATTTCCTCTAGAATTCTGATGCGGCGGTTATTGTTATCAATCAGGTCGTCGTAGGCAGAGAGGATGGCAGCAATTTTGCGTTGAATAGGAAAATGTGGTAGGCAAATCTCCATCTCTTTTAACAAAGCAATCGTATAGGCGGGTTGGGATGACCCAATTACGCACTTCTTCAACTGCTCTCGTCCTTGGGGTGATAATAACCAATAATACAAGAAGCGGTTGTCCAGATTCCTGAAGTTAGTGAACCATGTAAGGTTTCCATCTTTGAAATAAAACTCTTCTCCATGCCTCACAACATATGGAACCCCGAGAGTTCCAACCGAGGTTAATAGTAGATCACCAGCCTTAGGTGTTCCAAATTTTGCCCGTATCTGTTCAAACTTAACCCGGTCGATGAATAACTCTGTTGAAACATCTAACTTGCCTTGATGTTTTTCTACAATTTCTTTCCCCCTATAAAAAGGTACTCCTTCAGGTTTATAATCAGCAGCGTATATGCGTTTGCTAGAAGTAATATCGCAAAGTTCACTCATTTTATAGAGCTTAGTCGAGCTTTTCATCAAAACCCTCCAATAACTTTCCCACATTCTCCCTTATCCTTTCCTCCAGCTCCGCTGCCTCGGCGTTGAGCTGCTCCAACTCTTCGTTCAGCTCTTGCAGCCTTTCCGTGAAATCATAGTCTTCCTCTTCCTTCTGAGCCACACCAACATACCTGCCGGGGTTGAGGCTCCAGCCCTGGGCTTCGATTTCCTCTATAGTCGCTACCTTGCACAGGCCAGGCACATCCACATATTTGCCTTCCGGAAACTTATCCTCGAGCATTTCATCCGACCCATTTACGGTCTCCACCGGCTCGCCCCGGTACAAGCGTACGATATTGGC
Source organism: Syntrophothermus lipocalidus DSM 12680 (assembly GCF_000092405.1). Taxonomy (NCBI): domain Bacteria; kingdom Bacillati; phylum Bacillota; class Clostridia; order Eubacteriales; family Syntrophomonadaceae; genus Syntrophothermus; species Syntrophothermus lipocalidus. The sequence continues at coordinate 1,169,587 of NC_014220.1, forward strand.
GATAAACTCAATCTGTTCCGGGGTAAACTCGCGGTGGGCCCGGTCTACCTGGCGGTAGATGTTCCTCGCATCGATGAACAGCACTTTATTACCCCGCTCAGTCTGCCGTTTACCCTTGTCGAAGAACCAGAGGGTGCATGGTAGAGTAACGGTATAGAAGAAGTTAGGCCCGATGGTGATCATCACATCCACAACCCGGTCCTGGATGAGCTTTTTTCTTATCTCGAGTTCAGAACCCCTGGCATCGCTGGCAGAGTTGGCCATGACGAAGCCCGCCCGTCCAGTATCGTTTAAAGCGCTGTAAAACTCCTGGATCCAGATGTAGTTGGCGTTATCGACAGTGGGAAGCCCAAAAGGATAACGCGGGTCGTCTTTGATCTTCTCTTTGTCCACCCCGTCCACGTTGAAGGGGGGATTAGCCATGACAAAATCGAACCGGCCTATGCAGTTATGTACATTCTCGTAATAGGTGTTGGCCTGACGGATGTCCCCCGAAAGCCCGTGGACCGCGAGGTTCATCTTGCACAGTCTGACTGTTTCGGCCACTTTCTCCTGCCCGTAGATGGATATCTCACTGCTGGGGTTTTTCTTGTGATTCTGGACAAACCGGGCCGACTGGACAAACATGCCGCCTGACCCGCAGGCCGGGTCCAGGATGCGTCCTCGGTATGGCTCGATGACCTCGACAATTAGCTTTACCAGCGAAGTGGGCGTGTAAAATTCCCCGCCCCGCTGCCCTTCTGAACGTGCGAACTCGCCGAGAAAGTATTCATATACGTTGCCAAAAACGTCCCCTTCGACGTCCATCGGGATTTCGGAGAATGTTTTTAGTAGAGCTATCAGTGTATCGTTGTCCAGCCGGGTATAGGTTTTGGGAAGGACATCCTTAAGGTCTTCGTTCTCGGCTTCGATGGCTTTCATGGCTTCGTTCACAGCCTTCCCGATATTCTCCCCTTCCGGCAGCTTCAGGAGGTAAGAATATCTCGCCTGTTCTGGAAGGTACATAACCCCCCTGGCTTGATAGTCAGCTTTGCCAATAACACGCCTTGAACCTGCCTTAGCCTTTTTAGCCAGCTCCTTTTCGGCCATACTGAACTTGTGATCGGCAAAGCGCAGGAATATCAGCCCAAGCACGGGAACCGAGTATTCTGAAGCTTTTAATTTCGAGTTAGCTCTTAATTGGTCTGCCGCGTTCCACAGCTTCTTTTCTATTTCATTGTTGATTGACGGCATTGTCTGCACCTCGTTAATAGTTCGACTTAGCTCAATAAGAAATTCTCCTTTGTTTTCCCAAATCCTGCATAATTCGTTTAGATATCTTGATTTCCCTGCCAAAAACCCCTTACGGTTTACCGGTAATTCTCTGCTTACCTGTATGTAGCGCTAGCACCAATAATAGCCACAATATATTAGGTTAACAGCATTTAGGATTCGCTATATCTTCTATCGGGACAATTCCCCGAACCTCTAAACGGTCTGGATACACCCACAGCTTCACCTGCAACCTGTCAAGCAGTTCCTCCCAGGTTACTACCTTCTGTGGGAATCCGACCGTTAAATGTTTTTCATCGTGAACCTTCACAAAGGCAATATTTTCAGTAATTTTATCGTCATCCGGCTGGTAGCGGACATCAAACAGTTCCTCTTCAATCGCTTCTTTCACAACAGCAATATTCTGCTCCAGCTTTGTAAGGTTTTCCATCTCCGGCCAGTAATGCTCATAACGCCTGCGGACAGCAAGCTCCTGCTCCTTCAATTCATTGATTTGCCGCTTATAATCTTCGTGAGACAAAGCCCCGTCAACATAGACAGTAGCAAGCCTTTTCTGCTTCTCCTGCAGATGAGAAATTTGCTCTGTTATGGGAGAGAGCAGGGTTTCAAGTTCTTCTTTCCGGCGTTCCAGCGAACCGACGTACTCCTCGATGGCTTTCCGCATCTGGTCTTTGTCTTGAAGCATATCAATAAGCCGTTTTTTGACTTCTGCAGTAACTGCTTCGCCGTCAAGCACAGGGCTGTCGCATTTCGGGCTCCCGTCAAGGTGATACTGTTTCAATTTCCCGTTGCACTTGAAAACCAGCTTTGCGCCTTTGTTATACATAGCATCGTGAAACGGGCGCTGGCAGACACCGCAGAAGATACGACCGGCAAGTATAGGCTTGGGCCTCTTGCGGTTAAAGCCTCCTCTGGACTGCACTCTCTTTTCCTGCGCTTTCTCCCAGAGCATCTTGTCAATTATCGGCGGGAAGTCTACCTCAAACCACCCATCAGTTTTTTCCTTCTTTATTTTTTCGACCTGTTCTGGACTGACCTGCATTTTATCACCCCTCCAGAGATAATTTGTCCCGGCGTAAACAGTGTGAGTAAGAATGCGTTGGACGGTAGCGTCGCCCCAATGAGCCTGCATTTTTCCAGCGCGCCCTTTTCGGGTTTTGCGAAATTGGTTAGGCGTGGGTATACCGAGTTCAGTCAGCTTTTCGGCAATCCGCACCATACCCAAAGGCTGTCCTGACTCGTCTCCATAGACGTACCATTGGAAAATAAGCTTAACTATCTTGGCTTCATCTTCTCGAATTACCCACTCTTCCTTTTCGTCATCCCACCTGTAGCCAAAGGGTTGAGAGCCGCCGGAATACTTGCCTGCTTTTGCCAGCTTTTTCTTGCCGGTCACCGTCCTTAATTTGATAACTTCCCTTTCATACTCCGCAAAAGTGGCGAGGATGTTTGACTGCAGTTTACCTTCGGGAGTGTCATCGTTGGACCCCTGCACGAAAATAAAGCCGTCTCCTTTAAGGCCGCACCGCCTTACTTTTCGGGCTTCATCCCGCAGGGCGGCAAAAAGGGCTAAAGAGCGGGAAAGCCTGTCTTGGCGGTAGACGAAAATAGCGTCGTATTCTCCCGCTTGGTATTTCTCCCAAAGCTGATGGAGCACTGGTCTCGCATCAATCCCCAGTGCTCCGCTGTATCCGTCTTCTTTGAATACGTCTTCTTCTGTAACGTGGTAACCGCGTCTTTTTGCTTCCTCCATACAAATTTCCGCTTGGGTATCGAGAGAAGTCCCTTCTGCTTGGTCTTCTGTGGAAACCCGACAGAGGACAGCGGCACGCTTTATTAACTGCTTCATGCTACCACCTACTAGTTCACTTTTGCACCTTTGTCAATATAAATCGGTATCTTTAAGGTGTCTCCCGCTTTGATATAGTGAGGGTCGGTAATGTTGTTAAGTTTCAGAACCTGTTTAGCATACCATTCATAATTCATTCTGAAATGTTCATTCATAAAGTATGGTTTGATAATGTCAACCAGCGTATCTCCTGATTTAATAGTTATCTCCCGTATCTCTTTTAGCTCCCACACATCATTAGGGCGGTCTGTAATATTGATACCGTCAATTGTCTCTACTTTGGCGCGGTCAATATATTCTTCGGGTGGTATTACCTTGTATCCGTCCTTAACGACATACCAAACACCAGTAATTTTGTTAATATACCTTCCTGTTTGTTCATCATAAATATACTCTTCAAGTGCTGTCTGATAAAAACCTTTGAGTGTTTTTGTAACACCAAAATACGTCTCCACACCCTTCCAATCAGGTGGGGCAGCAGTACCTTTGGGATATTGGATAGGGTAGTTCAGCACCCAATAATCGAGGTTGTGTAACACCTGATGAGCATACCACAAATTTTTGATGTCGTGGTTCTTTACAGCTTCGCTTATCAATTCTTGAGCTTTAGTAATATCGTCAGTGAAGGCTGTTTTATCAGCGAAAGCCGCTTTAACTTCTTCAAGTCGTTGTATATACCAATTGCCATCCTTTTCATTATACACCTTTTCCGTATAGCCGGGGATTTCGATTGTGCCGGTTTTCTCCCAGAAGACCCATCCCGGACTATTTGGGTCGCTGTACTTTTCAATCCAGTTTTCTGCTTCATAAACAAAACCGGACTCGAAATACATATGCAGTTCGTGAACGGTCTTTTTCGCTTTTTCTAAGTCTTCCTTCTTCACACCCTTAAACAGTTCAGCTTGTACTTTTTCTACCATATCCTTGTCAGGCAAGGGAACATCAGACTTATGGAGGTTTGCTTTGCTGATAACAACGTCCGGCGTTTTCACAGATGAAGCTGTCTTATATGCAGTATCCTGAACTTGATTACTTGTTGCTGGATTAATCCAAAGCTTAGAAAAAATCAAGCAACCGCAACCAATGAGCGCAACTATCACCACCGAAATAATGATTTCATGCCGATATTTCGTTTTTAGTCACCCCCGGTTATCCAAATGAACTAATAATAACAGCATGAGTAACATCAGGATACAGCTTACATACTTATAAATAACGCTTTAACTCCGACCACGCCATCAATTTCTCTTCAAATGGCCTTGCCAGAGCTCTGCTTGTGCTCGGCATTGTTATAAATTCAATATTTGGGGCAATTTTAACAAGTTTATTCCAGAGCCTTTCGGCCCTTTTACCGTTGAATGCAACCACTTTTATATGAGGATACTGCTTAAAGATAGTAGAAAAATCGTTAACAACGGCATTACTAATATCACCGTCAAGACTGCCTGCTCTAGTACAGCTTGCCAGGACATCCCATAAGGCAATTTTAGACTCCAATAATTGAGCGACTTTTTGCTGGTATTCAAACGGCATGGGTTTCTCCAAAACAGAGAAGATAATAGACCAAAACTGGTTTCTCGAATCGGCATAGTACTGCTTTTGCTCAAGAGACTTTTTTCCCGGCATTGTACCAACGATAAGTATTTTTGAAGTTGGGTTGATTACTGGAGGTAAACCTTCTTGTCTCATAGCTGCGTTCTCCCTAAATATTTTCGGAGTAACATAAAGGGATATTACATTTTATGTAAAACCGCATTGTAATCGAATGGATTTTATTTTGTAATGGAATATCCCGCCTGGTGCTTTAACTTCTATCACATCGCCGACTTTCCTTAGCAATAAAGATTTGCCAACCGGAGATAAATATGATATATCTCCGTCTTTCACACTGCCCCGAAAGGGGGTAATTATCCGATATTTATGAGTTTCTTTGTCGGATAAGTTTTGTATTTCTACTTCACTGCCGATAGTCACAAAGGGAAGTTTATTCCCTGCTTTTGATGACTTCTTAACTTTTCTGATGAGTTCGTCAACCTGTTTGATATAGTTTTCAAGAAGGATTTCAAATTCATCCCGTTCTTTTGACGGCCTTGGAAAAAATTCATCAAGAAGCTTATTTTTGCCTTCCTCGATTTCTACCAAGTGTTTAACTAGGCATTCAAATGCTGGCTCTGACAGTACAACTTTGGCCAATTTAATTCCCTCCACTATTCGAACCATTAAATGGTAAACCCCTAAATAAAACGGAAGGGCGCTTCGCTGAACAGCGAAACACCCGTTATTGTTAACTTATCACAACATACAATGATTGTCAATACTGCATCATCTTGCCATTTAATGCAACGGGTTATAGTTTCTGGTAATTTTACTACCTGCCTTAAAGAAAAGTTGCTTATGCCCTCCGGAGTATAAATATATTGACGAAAAAAGTTCCCTAGGGCATAGAGTCGTATAATTGGTTGTAATTTGAGAAAAAGCAAGAGTAAAGCGAGAGTGCCGCTGTTTTGATTAGGCGGCACTCTCATTTCCTTCTTTTCCCGAAGTCTCTTCCTTTTTTCTTTCTACTCTGTAACGGGCAATTTCCTCTTCCACTTTAGCGATTTTTTCCCTGTAAAACTCAATCCGCAGTTTCTGCTCTGCCAGCTTCAATTCCAGCTTATCAATTGTTAACTGGTCGGCTCCAGCCTGCATTGCTTCAGTGTACTCTACTGCGTACTTATCCTGCATCTGCACCGCATAAGAAAGGTTAGCGCGGTAAGTCGCCCGTCTCTTCTGCAGCACCTGCAGTTTAAGGTCTTGTTCCTTACCCTCTGCGGAAACAGTAAACTCAACCTTCATTTTTTCCGTCTCCTCTTTCTTAGATTTTTGGACTGTTTGATTATTACCCGCCATTTTACTCATCCTCCTTTTTTACCGCTCGTTCCAAAATTTTCTTCAGCCGAGATAGAGCAGTGTCCACATCCCCGCCGGAATTCTTAAAGTGGCTGTAGACGCAACCCAACTCATAAACCAGAGAAGCTGGAGCCTCTTTTACGAGCATCTCCAGCTTCCGTTCCGCGACCTTTATACAGTTGCCTTGTTCCGGGAAGTCTCCGCTTTGTTCCAAACAGCGGATGATTTCCCGCACTTTCTTTTTGGCTTCTCTCTTGTTCAACGGCATCAACTCCTTATCTGTTAAATATTTCCATCTGCTTAATTATATTATAATGTACATCTATGTAAATTTAAAGAGGGAACCAAAATTTTGTCAAAATTTGTCTTTTTCTTTTTTTCGTACACTCTTTGGGCAAAGGTCAAAAATTTTGAGCTTCTTATTGAAAGTTGCTGAGGTCAAATGTATAATATTACCATAGGCAGAGGAGGTTTTAAGAATGAAGAAGTGGAGGGTTGATTTTAACGAGTCTCTTCATCCCGAACCTTGGCGGGATTTTTACGCCCGCTATTTTCCTGAACTGGACAGGATGGACATAAAAGAGGACGGCTTCACCGTCCAGTCCCTAAAGTGCTTAAACCACGACGACAGGAAGCCTTCCGCGACGGTCAACGTCAAGTCGGGCTTTTACGTCTGCCATGTATGCGGGAGCTTTTCGCCGTACCGCTTTTTAGTTGAAATTGCAGGCATTGCGCCGGAAGACGCGAGCTATTTCATAAACGACTACCTCCGCGAGCTTTACGTAAAAGACGAACGGACAGGAAGATACATACACGCGTTCCCCCACTACGACCCCAGCCACACCTATATCCCCACACCCGGACAGGAAGAGGAATTTGAAGAGTTTATCAAAGAAGCAAAAGCGCGCCTGCGCCCGGAACTGCCGATTGTCCAAGAGTACATTACCGCCAGAGGAATCAAGTATGAAATGCTGGAGCGTTTCGAATGGGGTTATGTCCCCCATGACGAAGATGCAGGACAGGTTGAATGCTTGGTAGTCCCTTTTCGCGTGAGGGGCAAAATCAGGGCTATCAGAGGGAGGGCTTACGACGGCAGGAAAGGAGCGGTTAAAAACTCCCGTTTTTCATTGTGGAACCTCGACAGCCTTGAGGGGAAAAGCCAAGCAGTCATAGTCGAGGGAGAAAGCGACGCTTTAAGAACTATTCAGGCGCTTGAAGCCTGCGGTGTAGACATCCCTGTAGTTAGCGTGCCGGGCAACAATTTCCGCAAGGAGTGGAAACGGGAATTTGAAGGCATACGCACCATCTACCTCATCCCGCAGGACGACGACGCCAGCGCCAACTTCGTGAGGTCTGCCCTGGCGGTGCTCGGAGAAGAACGGTGTAAAGTGGTTGAACTGCCGTGGAAGCGGGGAGATGTCGGCAAAGACATCTGCGAGTGGTTGACCCGCAACAACCATACCGACCAGGAACTGGTAGAGCTAATCCCGCTTGAAGAACACCAAGACCGGTTTTCCCGCTACTACAGGGTGGAAGAACTGCTGAAGAGAGAGCCTGCGGAGCCTGACTGGCTGGTAAGAGGAATGATAGCAAGAGGGCAAAAAATCCTTGTCCAAGGGCCGCCGAAGCAGATGAAGACGTGGTTTGTCTTGAGCTTATTGAAGGCGCTCAGCCGCGGTGAAAACGTCTGTGGGGTTCCGTACTGGAGAACTACCGTCTCTGGAATCAAAGCCGTTATGGTGGAGGAAGAGCATTCGACCAACGCTTTAATACAAAGAGTACAGCAGAGCCTTGCCGGTACAAGCAACATCGTCATCCCGCACAGGACAGGCGTGAAACTGCTTCCGAAAAACCCAGAATTTGAAGACCTGCTCAATTTTATTGACGAGTTCCGGCCTGACCTGCTCGTGCTTGACCCACTGAGAAGCTTCTTCGACGGAGACGAAAACGACTCTTCCATCATGCAGCAGGTATTTGCGCCGCTCAATATGCTCCTCCGCAAGTACCCCCACATGGCAGTCATTGTCGTTGACCATACCGCCAAAAAGCCGTCAGACGTTCTGGTGTATGCCAGCAGGGGGTCTTCTGTCAAAGGGGCGGAAATGGACGGCGTGATAGACATCCGCAAGTTCCAGAAAGACGAAGATGTAGGTGTCGTCGTTACTGGAGAGTTCCGCGACGCTGAGACTGTAGAGAACTTGAGCTTAAAATTCGAGGACGGGAATCTGATTTACGACGATGGTTTCCGCATCAACATCAAGCTGAAAGACAGCGAAGTGCGCCTGCAGAAGCTGGCGAAGCTGTTGACCCAGCGGAGCTACACGCAGAAAGAGCTAACCGACTTGCTGAAGGTAAGCGACCAGACTGTGAGAAACGACATCAGCAAACTGCGGGCAGGCGGCTTCACTATTGAGGAAGAAGGGGGACATCAAGGGTCTCCAAAAACGTACACACTTACAAAAACACCCGACGGGTGGAAAGCGGACGACGAAGACAGCGGCGAATAAAACAGATACCGCCGAAGGTCAAAATGTCAAAACCGCTATATATATTTTTGAGCTTTGACCTTGGTCAAAGACGGGTTCGTCTGAAGCCGCTGAAGCGGGACCGCGTTGTAGACGACGGTTCCACGCTCGCAGGGCTTCAGCAAACCTTACCCGGCGGCTTCAGGCAGTAAGCCCAAAACAAGAATTATTACCAAACTTGAGCTTTGAGCTTGATTGTTTGATAACTCTTTCCGATAAATAACCAAAGGGGGTTGGCGCACTTGACTGTTCTCCCAAATGAGATTGCACAGCCGCAGGTGATTATCCAATCTGACGGACGCATTAACATACCCAAAAAGGAAGACGGCAGTGTCTGGACGTTAGAAGAATTGAGAGAAAAAATGAAGTGGAGCCGCTGGCCGATGTTCGATGAACTTGAGCCGCTTTTCCGCAGGTGGTGGGAGCTCCGCTACAAAAACCGCTTCCACCGTTACTGGACAGTTGAGGAACTGATGGAGATGAAGGACATCCAGCAGTTTTTAGGGTTAGAGAACAGTTAATTTCGATTACTTTTGGAGGAGTTGACTTGATGACGTACCCTGTAAACCTACCAATGGAGGAAAGGGTACTTTATCCTCTGCGGGAAGCTTGGACTTCTGCACCTCAACAAACCTAAGTACCTTCCCGGCAAGAAGACTCTCATGTTTAAAGCGGTCGCCCGAGAAGTAGAAGTCGTCAAGCCAGTTTACGAATAACTACTTTCACATGGGTATACTTTCTCCAGTGAATAATATTTTAACACCCTGCACGTCGTTAGGAGCACGTCAGATTTGTTACTTGTCCTGATGGGAGATGTATTCCAATGAGGATGGCAAACCCATACCGGTACTGGATTACGGAAATTTCCGGGTTCACAAAGTACTAATTCGTTCACCGATGTCTTGCAAGTGGTCTTGCGGCTATAGCACAGTGGAGGAATCCTTCCGGGGTCTAGTTCTCACCATCGGTTTCCATCCCCGTTTACCCGGTAACACAAATAAACGTCGTCATTCAACCGCCCTTACTGTGGACAGTTTTTTGTTTTTGCTTTAACGGTAGAGCCAACTCTTGTTGTTTTTATGAGATTATGATACAATACAAACAAAAAGAAAAATTTGTAAAGGGAGTTGATAATCATGGCGGTTGAATCAAGCTTGCCTGCTTACACTACAATAGAGAACATCTTAAAATTAATTGATGCTCTAAGACGAAAAAATAATGATGAAGAAGAAGCTAAGCCTTTATTCGGAATGGGTGATACTGCTTTTAGGAGTACCAAATCTGTATTACGAACATTTAACATTATTGAAGAATCAAACACAAATTTTACTGCTACAGGACGTCAAATTGCTTATGCTGGAAATGACGAGGAAAGAAAAAAGATTATTCTTGAAGTTATCAAGAGGTATCCTCCTTATGAGGCATTATTACATAATATTGCTGAAAAAAAGGAACCAGAAACAGAAATTAACTATATTGTTAGTTTTTGGGGAAAATTTAATTATGGTAGTACAGAACGGAACAGAAAAGATGCTGCAACCCTATTTGGTAATATAATAGAGTATATAGGGTTTGGTACATTTAAAAAAGGACGCAGTAATTATCCAACACGAATTATCTGGAAACCTGGGATTGAGTCTCAAATCCTAAACACTGGTCAGAAATCTGAAGAGCCAGAAAGGGAGTTTAATGAAGATTCCTTAATCCAACAAAGAGTCGAAGAAAAACAAACTGATAATGGAATACCAGAGCATGAGAAAGATACAGGTTATTCTAATCAATATAGGTACATAAACGCAAAAAAAGGTCCATTTATAATAGTTAAAGTTGATATGACAAATTGGCCGGAAGAAAAAATGAAAAATTTTTTTAAACTTGCATATGGAAACTTTGGGGATGATTAATATGTCATACAAGTTGCCTTCACACAATGTTCCATTAATTCTGGTTGCCGACATCGTTGCTTTTATTAGCATGTGTCCAAATAGTACAATAGAAAAAATATGTAATTTTACAGGCAAGAGTTCTTCTTATGTTAGAAGTGGGCTTGCTATTGCAAAAATATTAGGAATAACTATACAACAAGAAGATGGGTTAATAGAGGTTACTAAAGAATGTTCAAGTTTATTAGGAAGAACACCTAATATAGAAACCAAAATAACAGTAATGAGAAAATATCTTCAGCAATGGGAACCTTTCATTCTGTTTATAAAGTTTTGTTTAAATGGTAACTCGTTGAACGAGGCGTCAAGGAAGGTTTATGTATTATATGATTTTCAAGGAAAAGACCCCGACTTTTTGAAAAATCTACTTTTATCCTGGGGTACTACAACTGAAATATTTAGTTTTGATGATAATACCTTAACTTTATCTAAAGAGATAAATATTAAGACTAAAAATATCTCAAAAGACATTTTATCACTTGACGAAGATATTGCGATTCGATTAGAAGTTGCCAATATTTTAGGGGAAGAGTCTTTTTCTTATCTCAGCCATGATGAGGTATATGAATTAATTGACGCATTTAAGAAACAGAATAAGGACCCTAGGGGTGCAATAGAATGTGCAGGAAGAGCATTTGAAGATTTCTTAAGACGAATTTCAATTGATGTTGGAATAGATGCTTCTAAAGCTATCGGAATCGGTCAGGTCATAAATAGGCTTTATAATAACAAGAATGGAAAAGGGTTATTAGATAACAAAGTACATTATAAACATTATTCTATTGGTAGTGCTATTGGAGATGTTAGAAATATGGCCGGGCACAGTAAAGAGTCAAAAACAATGGAAAGATGGAAGTTAACAAAAAACGCCAGTCAAGCTTATTTATTTTTAGTTTTAAGTAGTATTAAAAGTATTTATTCGTATATAAAAAAAGATGAGTATCTGTTTTAAGTATATAGATAATTATTTCTATGAAAATTTAAAGTACCTACATTCTACATTAAGTTATGGATAAGGAGTCAAACTGCTCTATGAGAATTCAATAACTATAATGAATGGTAGTGAATCTAAATTTAAGCGATTCCTAAATACTGAAGACTATATAGTTCACCCTTCTCGCAGTGAAATCAAGCCTTCGTACTGGTATCAACCCTGGGAATCAATTCCTCTGACCTGCGGCGGATTTCGGAGGGTTCAAGGCCTTCCTAAGCCATCAAGGCGGCTTCGTATTCAATACGCCCGCTTCCGGTGGAAAGATTGCGTCGAAATATGTCTGACAGCCGACAAGCTTGCTAATCCTTTGGATCAACCAGAATCAACCACAAGAACCGCCTCTCTGGTTTACTGCCCCTGCCTCAGTATCTCTTCGACTTTTTCTGCTGGCATAGGTCTGTAAAAGTAAAATCCTTGAACCTCCCGGCAGCTCCACCTGGTCAAAAACTCGAGCTGTTGCTCTGTCTCTACGCCCTCGGCGACTACCCTCACCCCGATGTTCCTGGCAAGATATAAAATGGCCTTGGCAATGGCTTCATCCTTTGGAGTAGTGGGAAGGTCCTGTATTAAGCACATCGCCATCTTGATCCTGTCTACCGGCATCGAGCGTAAACGACCCAGCGAAGAGTATTCACTCCCAAAATCGTCGATAGCAATTGAAACTCCCAGTTCTTTGAGTTGGCGCAGGGACCTAATAACAGTTTCCGCTTCCTTAACCGCGACGCTTTCAGTGATTTCCAATTCGAGGTATTGCGGGGGTAAACGTGTATCTTCCAACACGTTTTTGACTATCGCTACCAACTTCGGGTTCTTAAATTGTTCTGGCGACAGGTTAACGGCAACCCTGATAGGAGGCAGTCCTATATCCTGCCAGCGCTTGTTCTGCTCGCAGGCGGTTCTCAGTACCCATTCGCCTATCGAGTGGATAAGGCCCGACTGCTCTGCGAGCGGAATGAAAACCGAAGGCTGAACCATCCCTAACCCGGGGTGGTTCCATCGAATCAAGGCTTCTACGCCCGTAATCCTGCCAGTCAAAATATCTACTTGAGGCTGGTAGTAGAGGAGCAGTTCTTGCTTTTCCAGAGCCCGATAAAGCCCGTTGATAAGTATCGTCTTCTGCTGTATTTCTCCCCTCATCTCGCGGGAGTAAAACGCATACCGATTCGTGCCTCGCTCCTTAGAGGCGTTCATAGCCAGATCTGCATTCTTAACAAGGTCTTCCGGGTTTTTCCCATCCAAAGGGTATACCGAGATACCGGCGTTCGAATTGACAAAGAACTCTTGGTTATGGATCATTACCGGTTTTCGCACGGCTTCTATAATCCGTTCAGCAGTGTCAGACAGGACATTGTAGGCAGTCACACCGGTCATAACGACAACAAACTCATCTCCTCCAAACCGGCACACTACGTCACCCGGTCGGACACAGTCGGTTATACTCTGAGCTATCTTCTTCAGCAGCATGTCCCCAGCTTCATGGCCGATGGTATCGTTTATCTCCTTAAAGGAGTGCAAATCGATGAGTATTATGCCGACTGATGTGCCTTTTGCCGCAGCCGTCGATACCGCTTGTTCTAACAGATCCCACATAAGAAACCGATTGGGAAGCCCGGTAAGGTAATCGTAATACGCCAAACGATAGACTTCTTGTTCGGACTTTATCCTGGCAAAGGCATGAGCCAAAATATTAGCAATAATTTGCAGGGTTTCCAGATGGTCTGCACGCCATTGGGCATCTTGCGATAGAGCTTGAATTTCCAAATATCCTATCGGACGGTGGCTGCTTTCGAGATAAACAGCCAGCATCGACTTGGTACCACATGCCAGAAGAAGCTTTTTGCTCTCAGGGGGTAATTCGGGCACCCTCTCGATATCCGGCATGAACAAGCGCTTTTTCTCTTTAAGCTGCTCCGTCAGCCAAGAATGATAGGAATCCCGCTGGTCAAACGGAGTGCTAGAAGGGTCAGTGCTGTCGGCGCGCCATTCGTAGGCCCGGACCGCCGACTTGTTATACTCTGAAAAAATAACGAGATGAGCCAGGTCTGCTCGGTAAAGTTTCCCGATGGTTTCGAGCGCTTTATCCACCTTGGTATCAAAATTTTCGGCGCTTACCGTGGCAAAATCCGCGGACATACTAGAAATAACTTGCTGCAGGCCAACTTGTTCTTCGTTTTCTTGCAGCCTCTGCATATAGATACGGTTTACCAGAAAAGCAAAAAACGCTCCGAAGAGGTAGACGATAATCCTTGACATGTGCTCGAAAGGCCCAACGGTCAGCTCTTTTCTGGGCAGTTCTAACCATAACCAGAGCTCCGTGACTACAGCAGCAGCCACGATGGTTATGAGGATGCGTCTGGCCGAAAAGACACAAGCCGTCAACATGAGGAGCAGGGGGAACGACCAAACAATGTTGGCGGCGTTGATGTTTTTCGTGTAATACGTCATGGAAAAGACGAAACCAGCTACCACCGCCGCCATGACCGTGTCTTGAACGCCGCTGGGCAACGGCAGGAAGGGGAGAGACAACACTAGCAAGCAACAGGCAAACATTACCAAGCTTATCCACAACATTACTTGGAGGTCTACTCCCCATACGAAATAGAGCAGGAGATTAAACACCCCCCCTGCCCCTGACGCCACTCCTATGAAGAAATAAACCTGCCGGCGCTGTATCTCGCTCAGAATATGCCCCGTTTCTGCTATCCTAGTTTCTGAAGGCAACATCAAACCGTAGCGTTTGATACAGTAAAGAAAGGTAGCTATTGGGATGATTATGAAGACAGATGCTAATTGGGGGACTTTAAGCGGGGTATAAGCATTCAGGAAAACGTCGAAAGCAGCGCCCAAGACAAAAGCAAGCAAAAAAGAAAAAAGCAATATGCGGGATTGGGTTTTTTCCCTCTTGTCCTCAGTTTCGCAGCGCCAACGCCAGAGGAGCCACATGGCTGCGACATCAAAGCCGACGAAGTATACGTTGAAGTACAAATCCCACAAGTTGTTCGCAAAGACGTTTGTCCAGCCCGTGCCTGTTTTTACTAGGACATGCTGGACGGAAGACCATTCCTCGCTTGCTCCAAAAACGTAGACGTTTATTATCGCAGGCACGTAGAGCAAGAAATAAACCCACGGTTTTGAAAGTAGTCTGTGCCGCCCGGTCATACTCAGGCAGAGATGGACGAGTACGCTGTGGAAAGTGCCCCAACCCAGAGCTGATAAGCGTCTCCAAAAAAGCGCAGTGTGATAATCCGGCGCCGATATTACGATGGAATATGTAAAGGTCCATACACAAAGCGTTAAGCACGCCGCAGCGAACAACCGGTTGGTGAGGGCCCTGCTGTTCAGGAACAGTACGTAAGCACCGAAACAGAAGTATGTAAAGAACGCAGCTAGGTAAACGAGCGAGAATACTGTAGGAAGACTCATGGCGCTACCTTCCTTGCTCTATTTGTTTTGTACTTGAGAGACCATCTCTAAAGCAGTTCACTTCTTAGGCCGAACCGTCGATCCAGGAAAGGCTTAAATCGCTTTTTATTGTTGTAAAGATGGTTTTTCCTGCAAGTATAGGGCGTCTAGGTTCAAGCTGTGACGAATAATATCGTTCCGGGGATCGACCGATATTTCGATGTCATTGAAGACCAACATGACCTTCACTTCAGGGGTCTCCAATTTCAGAATCATGTCCTCAGCATTCCCCACCTGCGGTTGCACACCGCGGCCCGGCGGGTATTTTCCAGCTATTCTGTCAATGTACGAGTTCATGTCTTCGTTCAGGATTTCTTTGTCATTGAGTGTGATCCTCAGCGTTGGAATTCCGTAGGCAGGATCGATGTTCCAGTAGATTTTGTAAGAGCCACGGTCGCCATTTATCGTTACCGGATTCTGCTCTATTCCGTAGTTCTCCTGGGAACTCACTGCCCAGCGATAAGCACTGATATCAACCGCTCCAGCGGGTCTGTGAAGGATAGTTGCCATGTAATCCCCGCCAATGTCCGGCGTTTCTGGTTTGGGCCATGCCTGCTCGAATCCCAGCTTGGCCTTGAATGTCTCATTGTAGGCTAGATCCCTGTCAAACCAGGACGGCAATTCGACGTCCTGGGAAGCAGCAAGAAAAACTACCGCGTCGGTTATCGATTCGCGGACCGATAATTCAGGTTCGGTAGCCGCGGGCACCAGTTTGCCGTCCTTAAGCATACCCTGGCTCACCAGCAGATTCTGCAGGCGGTTGACTTGAAACGCCACCGGCAGCGCATGATATCCGATGACGGGAAAAACCGAGAAAATCGCCAGGACGCAAGCCAAGACGACTATCGGTTGGTGAGCTTTATCCTTTTTAACTATCAGCCACACTGCTCCCGCTACAGCCAATATCCAGATAATAATGAACCAGTATTCTGCAGTTTTGAGACCAGAAGCGCTGAGTTGTATCCAAAGGGCCCGGGCCTCGAAGGCTAAAATCACCAACGCCGCGTATGGATAGAACCGGCGATAGAATTGGGCCAGGTTGGATTCATGATGGGTGACCATTATGTGCAGCCAAATACCTCCGATCGCATAACTAGTCGCGATCGACGAGAGCCGGCTGAATGGGACTGCCACTCCAGTTACTAATGATTTGACTGTCCAGATTAACAGAACCACGGTCAGGGCAGTCATAATGGGCACCATAATGGAGGAAAATAGTACCGCCACGAAACGTGGCTGCTGCTGAGCTTCCTGTCGGCGCGGATCTACCACGCCCCTTCGGAAGTCAGGGAAGTAACCGACGAAAATAGCAAAAGCCAGGAAACCGCTCAGGGTTCCTATATACATGTAGACCTTTTCACTCATAGCATTGTATAGCAAGGCCTGAACCGCTCCCGCCACTCCAGAAAGCCCGGCCATGATGGTTCCACCGTAGATCAAAGCAACAAAAAATGCCTTCAGAGTCATAAATGAGGACCGGGCAAAATCAGACTGGTCCTTTGGGTATCCGGCCAGCATTACAAATAGCAAGAAACTTACCAGCATAGCCGCACTGACCCGGGCGGCAGCAAGACGAGAAACTACCCTGTACCGGTATCCGGTCGAGACGGGATCAGTCCCACCAAAATAATATAAGGCGAGAAAAGTCACTACTGCTGCTAAGATGCCCAGTAAGTTGGCGAGCAGAAATGCTTTCCTCTTACTATAAAGGGTCTGCGCCGCCGTTATAGCCGCCAGACTGAAAATCGCGCCCAGAGCTAGCGACAAATGCAGACAATTGAAGAGAAAATTGTACGGTTCCTGCTGCGGCCAATCAAGATTAATCCTGATTATGGTTACGACAGCAAACGCCAGCGCGCTGAGCATCGCAGCCGGGAATTTCTTGAAAGCGTTGAGCGCATCCGTTGATAATTTAATAATCTTCCCTAAGAAAGCATTCAAATCCTGGCCCTCCACTCCCCCAGCAATAAACTGAACCGGTCTTGTAGCTTATAGACACTTAAACATACGTACACCGTTCGACTAAGGTCGCAACAATCCTGCCTGGAGAATTACAATTATGCAAAAAGCAAGCTGTGCAAAATATGGTTGGCATCGCTCTACGATTCACCGTCCAACTGAACCGTCACCGACCGATAACCAAAGCCCTTCACCCCATGCGGCTGCATTCAGGCGTCTGTCGAAAGTGAGAAGGCCTAGTTCTGGCAGATCCTGTTTCAACCTCACGGCCAAAGCCAGATGCCATAAGTCGGCTCCCCGCAAAGGCCATTTCCGCGCCAAGGAAGCTATGTCAGAAGGCAGAGGATCAAGGCGAACCAAACGCCACGGACCTTGGGAAAAAGCTTCCAATGCAGCCTTCACGAGGATATCTGCCAGGTAACCCTCGCGGTTCATGCGGTTCAAAACAGCGTGGACCTCAGCTACCACGAGCGAGGATATCAAGTGATAAGCTTTTTTACGCGCTGACTCCCAAGCCTGATCGCTGTGTCTGTCCTTTACCAGTGCAGAAAGCACCGCTGAACTGTCCCAGTACAGTACGGAATCCGGCGGCATTATTCTCTGTCCTCCTCCAGAAGCCTCTGCGCCACGTCTCCTTCTAATGGAATCGGTGGCGGAAGAGATCGGAGGCTTCTCTTTTCGCTCTCCAAAACCCCGTTTTTCACCATCTCTTGTATCCGGGCATCCAGAGATAGATTTTCTTTGGGAATCCCAGTCAGCCTGGCTACTTCTTTCCCACGATCGGTGATGATTATGTCCTTGCCTTTTTGTACCTCCTTTATGAGCCTGCTGAGATTCATCTTCGCTTCTCGGATGCCTATCCTGGTGGTTGCCACCTTATTCACTCCTCATGGTAAGAGTAAAGAACTACTATTACTACAATACCAATGTAGACATTGTGGTTCCTTATGTCAAGCTGGTTATTTTCGCGCACCGGGGCCCCTGTGATAGCTAAACAGAACCAGTGGTGGCGAAAAGGCTCGCAAGGAAGTGGATCACTCCATTCACACCGTATCCCCTCACTTACAATCGTCACCCGACATCCAAAACGGTCTGTGCTTCCCGAACCTGCCCCGTACCCATACTGTTATAACCAGCTCATGCGCACCGTCGTTCGTGATATCCGCGACAACGAAGCCTTCGACTTTCCAATCTGACGGCGACTCCCATATCAGCTTATCTTCCTCGCTGGCGGTCAAGGTGCTCCCTTTCAATACGTACATCTCCGGTACGCCGTTGCGGTTGAGGTCGCTCCCGCTAACCGTCACTTCCCTGTCGATGCCCAAGAAGTAACCCAGCCACCAAAGAAAAAGCCCGGCCGCAAGAGCCAGGCCCAGCCATCTCCAACAACTCCGGTACCCTCGATGTTCCATAACCTGGTCCTCACTGCCAAACCGGTACAATCGGCCACTCTTCCATTCTGGCGGTGAATATCCCGGTCCAGCTCGGAGGTTCGGGAGCCTTCCCGGAGCGCAGCATTTCCTGCCATTTCTGGTCGGTCAGGCGATCGGCGGCAGACCAGGGAAACTCGTAGTAGGAATAGACCCCACCCCGGGCTATGCGGAGCTTCCCTTCCACGGGGACGACAACGTAAATGTCCCAGATGTAGCCTGTTCCCTCCTCCAATACCAGTTCGGGAGGGGCCGTAGCAACGTCTGCTACTACCGGTGCCGGGTTTTCCCATATCTGGGACCGGCTTTGCACATCGTCCCGCAAGGCTTCCAGCCAGAAATGCTCCAGCTGTCCGCCGAAAGTGCGGATGAGCTCGTAATCCGCTTCCGACAGAGGTTCGTTATTCAGTTCCTTCACCGCTATGTCCTTGAGGTCCAAAGCCAGTTTCTCCAGCCGGTTCAGGCTCTCTTTGTCCCTTTCTGCTAAGAGACCGCGAGTTTCCAAACCGTTTCTGGTCATGGCCGTCAAGGCAGCCAGGCGGGCGTAGACTTCGGGGTTAGGCTCCACATAACCCCGGTCATCTCCTTCTTCCCAGCCTCCCCCCATCTCCGCGTAGACCTGTTTGGCGTAGAGAACGGTATCGTGCTTCAGTTCAGTCCAGCTACCGAGATAGGTGTTCAGCTCTTTCCTCGCCCAGGCCTGGTTACGCATAAACGATGGATAACCTTCGGGTTTTTCTTTCAAAAGGGATACCGTCGTACCTGTTGTTTTCATAGACTATGAAGAATTCTGGGTTCTGAGCCGGAATCACGACGAAGCCGTTTGCAGCCAACAGCTTTCTGGCTTCCTGGGAAAACTTAAAGCGATCTCGGTTCGTGATATTTTCGAGGTTCGGTGCCACTTTATATTCAGGCACCCGCGGGTTCACATCGACCACAACCTCTCGATAGGGAGCAAAATCACTGGCAAGCGCGGTCTTCGGCCCGGTCGGTACCGTGGTAGTTACCCTTCCGCCGGTACACCCCGTAGCTATAAACAACAATAAGACTATAATATTCACAAAGGCAAGCCATCTTCTCTTTCTCACGCTCTCGCCCTCCAGTCCAGACCTTTTTCTCGTTGTTATCTACGCCCCTTTCACCCGGTTTCTTTCAGACAATTTCCCAGTTTTTGGCCCGAATTCAAAAAATCATTTTACGCCACGGTCTCACTCATAATACTCTTGTCTGGCTTACGGACTCTACAGGGATTGTCACATGAGTTTTTTATAGTAAAATAATGGTAAGGCATAGGTACGTTGGAGCCCAGGAGCCTATAACAAACTCAGGGTAACAACTTATCGTGCGAGTGAAGATTGCCGAAAACGTCGGTGGTGGACATACAGAATCTAATACAAACGGCCTTATCGCGCGGCTGAAGATTACGGAAAACCCTTAAAAGGCTCGTTTTCCACCAACGGCACATATTCTTTGTCATGGGTGCTGGCCGGGGTTGCATGAAAAGCCAACGGCAGCCCCGACCTAGCTTCACAGACGGCATGAGCCTGTATCCGAACCACTTAACCGGGTTACCGTTGGTGTAGGTCTTAACGCCCCAGTCGGCACTTCTGCCGTCCTGGTTTATGTCCTTCTCGGGCAGTGCTTTTTCGTAAGCCTTTAAAGTATCGATTAGCCCCATATCCTCGGCTTTCTCGACCAGGGAACTAAGAAGGAGAAATGCATCCTTACCTAATATTCATAGGTGACTTCATCCTTATCTGTTTTGTTGTTTTCGGATGTTTTCACCTAAAGAATTCGGCAAAACGGGGGGGTGAAGTCCTTTTTTATCTACGATATATCCCCGATTTTTAAGGACCGGTCAGTTTGCAAAAGTCTCATTCGATACCACCCTTGCCGGAGGTCAAAAATGAAGCGGTTACTCTCTATCACTCTCATTTCGATGGTTATACTGGCCGGCGGTTTCGCGCTGCCGGCCTACGCTCAAGAACAGAAAGAAATTCCTGTTCTGATTGACGGGTTGCCGGTTATCTTTGACGTGCAGCCAGTCATCCAGAACGGGTGCACGCTGGTTCCCTTCCGGGCTATAGCGGAAGCGTTGAACGTGAAGGTTAACTGGGACGGCACCGCTCAAACGATAATCGCTACGGACGGGAAAACCTCTATCCGGCTCCAGATTGGCAACAACACAGCTTATCGCAATGACTCCCCTATCCTCCTTGACGTTCCGCCGCAAGTCCTGGGCGGGAGAACAATGATACCCCTGCGGTTCTTCAGTGAAGCCTTTAACTGTAAGGTGGAGTGGGATAAGTCGATCAACGGGGTCAGGATTAGCTCCCCATCCAAACAGATGACGGTGATCGGGTTCTACGCCTTGGGCGACAGCAAGACCAGCAGCTGGACCAACCTCTTTGGGAAACCCTACCCGGAACATTCATCAGTAAATACAGATGTGGTAGGCGAACTGGCGCTGGGCTGGTACAGTCTGGACAAAGAAGGCAACCTCTTGACCAGGAGCAGAACCGGCTGGCAGAGGCCCGACGGTTGGGAGAAGGTGCTGGAAGCGGCCAATAAGTACAACCTGAAGAGCGAGATGGTAGTCCACGTGACCGACGGTGACGGCACCATTTCTTCTCTGTTAAAGGATGAGGCTGCTATGACCAGGGCGGTTGATAGTATAGTGATGGAAGCGAGGCTGTATCAGGGAATCAATCTCGATTTCGAGGGTTTGGGCTACCAAGATAGCGGTGAGCAGTTGAAAACGGTGCAGGACGAATTTACCAGGTTCGTGAGGCTCTTAGCGGAGCAGGTGAAGACTACTAACCTCACATTAACCCTTACCCTCCACGCCCCCAACAGCGCTTATAAGGGTTACGACTACCGGGCGCTGGGAAAGATTGCCGACCGGATTATCATTATGGCCTACGACTACGGTTCTAAGCCGGAACCGGTGAGCCTTGTCACGCAAGCTGTGGAAATGGCTAAGGCTTCTGTTCCGCCGGAAAAGCTGGTACTAGGTATTTCCGCTCCCACCGAAACGCCGGAAAGCATTCTAACCAAGGTGGGCATCGCTAAGCGATATAACCTTGACGGTATCGCCATCTGGCGGCTGGGTCTGGTAACCGGTGAGATGTGGGAGGCTTTGCGGTCTGCCGTAATACCGAGGAGGTGACTTTGGTAGGGTTGTCGAAGATTTTTTCGCGGGAAGCGGAACGAAATAGCCGGTTCGTGCGTTTATACTTTTTGGAGAAAAATTTAAAGGGAGGGTTTTGCCAGTGGGGAAGAAGTGGTTAGTAGTTACAGGTGCCGTTGGGTTAACTATAGTCCTGGCTACCGTAGCCTTCGCCGCTAACCCTATCAAGCTCATTGTTAACGGCCAGGAGATTAAGCCGGATGTCCCTCCACAGTTGATTGGTGGCAGAACAATGGTACCTATACGGTGGGTAGCAGAGGCACTGGGTGCTGATGTACAGTGGGATGAACAAAATCGGACTGTTATTGTTTCTCTTACTGAGAAATTGGAGGCAGATTTAATTAGTAATTATTTACGAACAGCGGACACTCCTAAGCATTTTGTAGAGAATTTTGCTCGCGCCTTGCAGGGTAGAAACGGTGCTGTTGCGCGTTTATTTTTAACTCCTGAAATTAGAGAGCAGATAAAGCCAGAAGTAATAGGTACCTCTACACCGGTAAAAGAGATTGAAATTAATGAGGCTACCGCTAGTGAGAATAGTTACAGATACAACATTAAGGCATACTATGGTCCTTACGAAGACCAGCCACCGGCGTTAGCTTTTGAGATGAACCTAACAGTTGAGCCGGAAAAATATCCCGATGGTTCAGTGGTACCGGGTAGATACTTTGTTACTAAATTAGAGGCGTCCCATTGTGACTAAGGCTGTAGGCTATATTAGGGTAAGTACAGAAGAACAGACCCAGCACGGCTACTCTCTTGAGGCTCAGACCCAAGCAATCAAGAAATACTGTGAGCTTCAGGGATGGGAGCTCGTAAGGATTTCTTCTTCAACCGATATATGATGGATTAAGAGATCCATGTACATACGCATTGTTAAAGTCAGGGATTTCCGATACATGCAGGTGGTACACAACTATTATGTTAGCGGAGAGTACCCCAGACAACAAGTAATTTCATCGCTGGGACGCTATGATGAAGACCGTTACCGACAGATCCAGGAAATCCTCCGGGACATGCAGCAATTGAAACGAATGCAGGAAGTAGTCAACGAGATAGAGAACCCTCCAATATTCCCAGGCATAGGATCCTGCCGCATGTTTAGTCTGCGGCCAAGGTCCAGAAAGGGTTAAGGAGGTGCACTGGTGGGACGAGCCAAGGAATACCGTCAGCGCTTGAAATACCAGGTGGCATCAGCCCGCAAGAAGACCCTTGAGAGCATGCTCGCCTTTCGTTTTGTCGAAGAGTTGGGCATGAGCGAGACCGAGGCCCGGTTGCTGGGGTACCGGACCGCCAGGTGGATTTTAAATCAGCCGGGGGTGCGGGGGCCGAACCAGATACTCTTTGATGCCGTATCCGGAAAGGATTCCTTTTCGCGAAGGCATAAAACCCTAAAAAAGATCAGGCTCACCCCTTACGACATAGAGGACCTCGACCTGGAGCTGGAGTTCGGGCTGTCCACCATGCAGGCTGGCCGCATCCTCCGTTTGATCGAGGAAGCCTACCGCCAGGACGCCCTCTTGAGCGCCAAGCAACTGACCATGCTCTGTAACATCACGCCCACCTCCCTCAGGAGCCGCCTGGCGGGACTGCGCCGGGAAGGAATGTGGGTACCGGTAGCCGGTCTCTCCAGGGTCGACCGGGAGCGGCGCGGTGAGCTGCGCTCCGCCTGGGCGCTGTCCCGGTACCTGTATGGGCAGCCCCTGGCGGAAGTCAGGCAGAGGGCCGCCCTCTCCCGGGAAGCGTTCCGCCACCTCTGGTCCCGCTTTTCCCACGTTGCCCGCTCGATCCTAAAGGGTAGGTTTAAGCAGGGCGATCCCGAGGAGGAGGCCTGGGCAGCCATCGTGCATACCGTCCCGAAGAAGACCCTGATCCCCCTGCTGGAAGAGCCGGAGATGCCCCTCATTGTGACTCATGTCAGCGCCCGCCTCTCGGAAGACGTCAGTACCCGCTTCAGGCAGCTGACGCCGGTGATTATCACCGTCTGGAAGCCTGAGGAGTTGGACCGGCAGCCGGACACCGTGCCGGGATTCCTGGCGCAGCTGAAGAGGCGCATCGTGCGGGTCTGTTTCGAGGCCTACCGCCAGAACGGCCTCTTGACTCTGATGGAGTTGCAGTGGATCTTCCAGATCAGTGCCGCCCGCATCTCGGAATTGATTCGCAGCGTGCAGCGGGAACATAACCTGGTGGTGCCCACCCCGGGGACTATCCTTGATGCCGGGAGAAGCATGACACACAAGGATGTGATCGTCGGCCTGCATCTCCAGGGCTACACGGTTAAAGACATTGCCCGGATGACTCATCATTCGCCACGGGTGGTGGATAACTACATCGGAACCTTCGAATCAGTCCTGATTTTGTATTTGTTCGGTGTTCCGCCTGAGCTTATGGCACGCCTGCTAAAAAGGGGGATCTCCTTGATAAATGAGCACCTGAAACTTGTCCGGGAACGCTACCGGGATCATGAGGAGA
The DNA here is from genome assembly GCF_000092405.1 of Syntrophothermus lipocalidus DSM 12680. Lineage (NCBI taxonomy): Bacteria > Bacillati > Bacillota > Clostridia > Eubacteriales > Syntrophomonadaceae > Syntrophothermus > Syntrophothermus lipocalidus. The sequence goes on from NC_014220.1 coordinate 1,193,575, forward strand.
TTAAGGAATATCTAGCTTCAAAGGGGGTAAAAATTTAATCCATCACATCTTGACAATTTAAATATGTATAATGTAATTACGTATAATTACTGGGGGGTAATTAATTTTTCGTGAAAAAAACCGCAAATTCGAATAATAAACTGAAAAGATTTTTATTCATAGCCTTGGGTGGTTTATTGGGAGCTACGTTGTATGGAATTGGGCAGTATTTAATCACCGGCCACACTGATATTGAACATTTGATAACATTTACTATTACTTGGTTAATAGGAGGCTCAATCGGTTACTTAATTGCCATAAAGATGTTGGGTTATTAACTTGTTTACGCAGCAATAAAACGGTCAAGTCCAAAATCTTGTGTAAAAAGAACCGGCAAAATGGTATATTTCGCTGTCATGATACTTGGCGTATAGCAGTAACATTGTGAGCTTGCTGCTTGCGCCATTCGAGATAATCAGTCATATCTAAGTAGCGGCGGCCCTCGGCCCACTTGTTGTCTATTTCGAGGAGCACTGCTCCAATAAGTCTTAATGCAGATTCACGGTTAGGGAATATGCGGATTACTCTTTCCCGGCGCCGTATTTCTTCGTTCAACCTTTCTAGGCCGTTTGTAGTTCTCAACTGCTTGCGGTACTTTTCTGGTAAAGCCAGTACAGCCAACGCATCTTCGAATCCGGTTTCTGGTATTTTCATGGCCCGGGGACCCTTTTTTTCGAAGGCATCTATGGTCTTTGCGAGCAACGAACGAGCAGTCTCCATATCAGGCGAATCCAGAATGGCTCTTTTCCTGGCCTTGACTTCATCCCGGCAAGAACTGGGGGTGACATCGAGGATATTACGCATAAAGTGGGTCTGACACCTCTGCCACGATGCACCTTGAAAATGCTTTCTAATGGCCTTAACTAAGCCGCCGTGCTGGTCAGATACCACTAAGTCTACGCCGGATAGGCCGCGCTCTTTAAGCCAGGCAAAGAAATCGCTCCAATTGTCTTCAGATTCGCTGTCACCAATTCTTATACCTAGAACTTCTCTTTGCCCGGTTTCCCCGATTCCTACGGCGATTAGGACACTGCGGTGACGTACCCGGTTATCTTCCCGGATACGTATCACTATGGCATCCACGATAACAAAAGGATACTCTTGTTCGTCTAAGGGACGGTTGTTCCAAGCCGTCAGCATAGGGTCTAATCGTTTACATAACTCGGATACCAGTGATTTTGAGATCCTGGTACCGCACAGTTCTTCGGTAATCTCGGTTACTTTGCGGGTAGATACACCGTTGACCACCATCTCCATCAGGGCAAGTATAAAAGCCTGTTCACTGCGCTGGTACCGGGAAAACAACTCGGTCGAGAATTTGCCGTTTCTGAGCCTTGGAACCCTTAAGGTAATCGTTCCTACCCTGGTGGTAAGGTTGTAAGGGTAGGTCCCGTTACGGTATCCCAAACGTTCCTCTGTGCGCTCGTACGGCTCTGCTCGCAGTTGCTCGGTGGCTTGAGCTTCTAACACCTGATTCAAAACTGATTGAAGCAGTCTCGCCATGCCGGCATCTTTAGCATCTGACAAAAAGAGCTGCTGCAATAATTCAGAATCAATGGTAACATGGTATTGAGCCATTGCAAGACACCTCCTCGGTTTTGGTTTTTTTGCTCAATACCATTTTACCGGGAGCCTTGCCTTGGCTCACTATTTTTACACAATTATACGGACTTAACTTGGCATTATGTAGGCTAAGTAAGTAGTGAAATACAAGTTTGTACAAATCCTGCCACATTAATCCCTCCTCCTTATGGTGGTCTCATCTATAATGACGCGATAAAAAACAAAAAGTAAACAAAAACCAGGAGAATTTTCTATAAACACGCTCCTGGTTGTTGGTTATCATAGTGTACGCTGCTGTCTGGCGACCTCATTAAATGCCCTCTTATTTCATCGCACGGGAAGAAGCTGTGCGGCCTGCTCTAGTTCGTAACCATCGGGGGTAACAACCCGAAAAAGCATAAGGCTAGGTTCTGTTGCTTCGTCTATCGTCATCCCTACATCATCATAGTTTATTTTCACTGTTTGATAACCTTGAAGTTGGGGTTCGACTACCACCAACCACTCGTCACCCAATCGGTAAATCTCCTTGACTTTGCGGTTTATCAACCAGAGCTCAAAAGAGTTCAATGAATTAAAGAAAGTGCTGCCCACCTTTTCTTTGGTAAATCCCAAACTGTAATATAATCCTGTTCCCTCAGAGAGGCCACCGGTATAGACAAAAAGATTACGTTGGGCGCAGCTTACAAGTGTACTAACATCACTGTATTTACCACCCATGAATGTACTGTGCCAGTATTTGGAGTAAACAGGCCGAACCCAAGTATCATCTTCGCTCGCAATTTCAAAAGGGACTTTGCGACCTAAAGAACGAATATCTTGGATGGAATAGAGTTGATTTTGTTCTAAGAACTGTTTAACTCGCTCCCTGTTCAATTCATTCACTATTGTTTCTGGCTGTTCTGGCTCGATGGCGCGGAGCCTCTGTAAGACTTCTGCAGTAATTTTTACTATGTTACCCTCACTACTTTGTTCCCACTGAACACCAGCACCCAAAGCTTCAACAACCCAACGTATAGGAACCATAATTCTTCCGTTAACAATTTGTGGTGGAACGTCTGGTTTGATTTCTTGCCCGTTAACAATGAGCTTAATCGGGTTAGCTGCGAAAGCGCCCGCAGCCAGGGCTAGAGTTAACACAACAGCACCTGTAACTGCTAACCACTTCTTCCCCACTGGCACTCCCCCTATCTCAATAAATTGATAACTAGCTGCGATTATCTCTCAAAATCGCAGTATTTCATTTTTTCGTCAGCAATGTGCTTTCTACAAACACACTGATACCAGCGCTATCTGGTACATCAATTGCCGTAGTGACGGCCTGCCCCGTTTGGTTATGGTTGTCTTGCCTTTGTGCTGACCAGAACTGTTTTCCTTCAGGTTCAAGCCGGCCTTCTTTTGCACCTGTTTGTAGTTTTTATACATGGTATTGGGTTGAATTAGCTTGACGTTCTTTGTTATCATGAAATTACTTCTGGTATTTAGATTTAGGGTGAGCCCGTGTATGCAGCATATTGCTGCTTTTTAGGCCGCCCTATTCTTTATACCAGGTTTTCTTTTTCCCCTTCAAAGCCGCTCTGCTTCATTACAGGAATGCTTTTTTCGGGCATAGAAAAAGCAGCTCCGAAGAAGTGCTAATAAATACAGGTTTATTGATTTTTTCCTTTTTTATAGTTTTAGTATTTTCACTTGAACAATTTTGTCAAATCCATCTTTGCATATATTACGCGATGGACTTCAACTATTTTCTCCGCTTCCCGAACAACGTAAAAAACAGCATAATTTTTCACAATCAACATTCGATAATCTTCTCCCAAAGGCTTTATAGGGCGGTATATCTTGTGTGCGTAAGGAAAATCCCTCAACAGGGAGATAGAATGCTCTAATGCATCCAGCAAATCCATTGCCGCCTTTGGCGCATTTAACTGGTCGGATATATACAGGATAATGTCCGTTATATCCTGCTTGGCTATCGGGAGGTAAATGATTTCATACATTCCCGTCGTCTACCTTTTTCTGCAAAGTTTGCCTTAAACTGTCGAAGAACTCTTTATGGGAAAACCGCTGATTGGTTTGTTTTGCTTGCAATTCTGCTTCCTTCAATTTAAAATATACTTCGCTTTCAAATTGTAGCTTTTCATAAGTTTCAAAGCTCATCACAACCATATCTCCATAACCATTTTTTGTAAGAAAGACAGGTTCGGAGGTTTCGTGGACAATCCTTGAAATCTCTGCGAAATTATTTCGCAAATCGGATACCGGCCTAATCTTTGGCATAGAAAAACACCTCCACATTTTATTTAGCATAATTTTATCATAATTATGCTAAATAATTAGAGCGCGCGTCTGAAGCTGTCTTTGTCACCTTAAGAATTCAGCAAAACGGGGGTGCAGTCCTTTTTTATCTACGATAATTCCCCGATTTTTAGGGATTGGTTAGCGTGCAAAAGTCTCAATTGAGATTGACAAAGATAAAAAGTCCGCAGAGAAAATAGAGAGCTGTTTTTTATGTTAATTTGCTAACCGCTTGCATATGGCAATACAATTGAGTAGAATATATCCAGAAGGAGGTGCTTCGAAATGGCAAGAACCGCTAATATATTTGCCCGCGTTGAACCTGAAATTAAAGAACAAGCTGAAAAGGTGCTTGAGCAGCTTGGCATTCCGATGTCCAATGCAATCGGGCTTTTTCTGCGTCAGGTTGTGCTTCAGCGCGGAATTCCATTTGAGATAAAACTCCCTAAAAACAAGCCGTTGTTGATAGAAGAGCTTAGTGAGCAGCAGTTTAATGCGAAAATTGAGGAAGGTATGGCTGATTTAAACAGCGGAAAGGTTGTTTCGGCAGAAAAAGTTTTTGCCAGGCTAAGCAAGGATTACGGGCTATGAGCGCTTGGAAAGTGGTTTATACCGAACAGGCGGAAAACGACCTGCGCGCCATTTACGAATACATCGCTTTTTCGCTGCTTGAGCCTAAAATTGCAGAAAGACAGACGAAACGGATTATTGAAGCTGCAGCAAAACTAAATGAAATGCCTTACCGCTGTCGTTTATATGAAAAAGAACCGTGGCGCAGCAAGGGGCTTCGGGTTTTACCGGTTGATAATTATTTGGTGTTTTATCTGCCCGTTGAAGATCGGGGAACTGTTGTAATAATCCGTATTATGTATGGCGGGCGGAATATCGAGAAGCAATTGCATAACGGAGAATAGCTTATAGAACAGAAAAACACCTCCACATATTGCTTAGCATAATTTTATCATAATTATGCTAAGCTATGCGATAAATCACCGATTATACAAGACTGGTCAATGTGCAAAATCTCATATAAGAAAAATTGTCAATTTCCCATGCCCGTCATCCTCAAAAAATGGCCAGAATCCCCCTCCAAACCTCAACCTACAAGGCTTCACCCCCTGTTGTTCTTCTTGAGCAAGACCACAGTCTCCACATGCCCGGTCTGGGGAAACATGTCGACCGGCTGCACTGCATTTATTGTGTAACCTTGGTTTGCCAGGTGGCCCAAGTCTCTTGCCAAGGTAGCCGGGTTACAGGAGACGTACACCAGGCGGGCCGGGCTCATAGTAACCAAGGCCTGCAGGAACCCCCGATTGAGTCCCTGGCGCGGCGGGTCTACCACGGCTACATCTGGTCGCTCGTGATCCAAGGCGGCATTCGTGACCCAGTCCTCAACCCTCTGGGCGATAAACCGCACATTCTTGATACCGTTACCTCTGGCATTTTTCTGTGCATCCGCTACAGCTTTCTCGTTCTCTTCCACGGCGATAACTTTTTTCGCTCTCTCGGCTAAAAACAAAGCTATAGTCCCCACCCCGGAATAGGCGTCGAGTACCGTTTCCGTCCCATTTAGCTCAGCAAATTCGCTAACAATGCGGTAAAGTAACTCGGTTTGAACCCGGTTCACTTGAAAGAAAGAGCCGGGAGAAATTTCGAAGCTCAAATGCTCTATTTTATCGGTTATCTCTGGTTTGCCGGAGAGAAGCCTGAACTTCGGTCCCAAAGCCAACGGGCTCCTGCCCGGGTTGATGTTTTGGTAAACCGAAGTTAGCTGGGGAAAAGCTTCACCGAGGCCCTGAAGGAAATGAGAGTTTAGCGATTTTTCGTGGGTAGTAACAAAGACAGCCATCATTTCTCCTGTTGCAGAGCTTTCGCGGATGACCAGGTTTCGCAACCGACCATCGCCGGTCTGGGGATGGTAAACCTCTACCCCCGATTCAGTAAGGGATTGCTCCAGGTAACCTAGCAGGTTATTGACCGCCGGGCTGAAGAGCAAGCAATCTCGTGCAGGAACAGCTTGGTAGCTTCCCGGTTTGAAAAATCCAAAAAACACCCGACCATCGTTTTTACCGGCATGAAATTGGCCTTTGTTCCGGTAATGCCACGGGTTATCCATCCCTCTAACAGGCAAAACCTCACACTCAAGATGTCCTATCCTTTTTAATGCCTGTACTACCACTTCCCTTTTTAGTTCCAGTTGCCGGCTGTAATCTATGTGTTGAAGCTGGCAACCCCCACATTGACCAAAAACCGGACAAACTGGAGTTGCCCGGTGCGCGGAACGAGTAACTATCTCTTCTAAGGCAGCTCTCGCATAACGAGACCTTACTTCGGTTATCCGAGCCAGCACCGTTTCCCCTGGAATGGCTCCAGGTACGAACACCGTAAACCCCTTAATCTTACCGACGCCTTCACCGTTGTGGCTAAGCCCGGTAATGTTCACTTCATATATCTTTGTCGCGGCAACAGGCCTGTCCTTAACCCGCATTTACAACCTCCTGTCATCGCACAGCATACCGCACCCCGGGTCAATTCCTCTCTCACCCGCACAACCATTAAGTCACCACATAGTACTCGTTGTCTTTGACCACCCTGCCCTGAGCTATAAGGCGTTCCAGGTGCTTGACATCCATATTCCTTTCAATAACGCGGTACAACGCTTCGTATTCTTCCGGGTAGTTATATTTACCGTAAATTGTCTTCCAGCTCACTATTTCGTTCAAAGTAGCCTTGCCAAAGCGCTTGAGATTGGCCACAAGATCATCCTCCCGCTTGAAGATGATATCGCGGTAATCGCGCAGGCGCTGGCGGACATTACGCTTTACTATTCCTTCCCCGTGTCCGGCTAAAATCATGTCCGGCTGGAGTTCTATCAAGAACTCGAGGCTGGAAATAAAATCTTCAATAGAGGATACGGGGTTGCCGTAGAAAGGACCGAAATCGGTCAAATCAATATCCCCAGAATAAAGGATCCCCTCGTCCAAGAAAAAGAACCCGCAATGCCCCGGCGTGTGGCCTGGCAGGTGTAGAACTTGAATCCGGTTTTTCCCCAAGTCTATGACCTGCCCGGGAAAAAGGTGCCCGTCCGGTTTTCCTGAACTCCATTCCCCTGCCTGCATCATCAGCTTTCCAAAAACCTTTTCTTCTGAACTGCTAAACCCAAAAGCTTCCAAGAATTTCTGTTCCGATTCCATCCACATCTCTTCCATGGGATAAAGGCAGAAGGGCTTATGTATCCTGTTGCGGTTGTAAACGTGATCGAGGTGGCCGTGCGTGTACAACACCACATCCACCTGCTTCCCTTCTATGATCTCAAGCAAGTGGCTGGCTGGCATGGCGGTGTCTAAGAAGCAGCACCGGTCGTCCTGTACCAACACGCAATGGCAGTACGGGAACTGGAAAAAGGGTCCTTCGATAAAAGTGATGGTGTCCGTGATCCTTTTCACAGCATCACACCCCCTGATCGAATACCCTCGGGTCGATGGCTCGCCCCATCGCTTCGTATCCTTGCCTGCTAGGATGAGCCCCATCCAGGAAATAACTATCGATTACATTGCCGTTACCGTCTATGAAAGCCGAATAAAAATCTATAATCGGCAGGTTTTTCGCTTGGGCATGAGCCTTTATCCACTCTCGTAGCCTGACCAATCGCCTTTCCATTTCCTCATCGTCGATGGGAATGGGCAAGCCCAGTACCGGCTTAATGCCATTCGCTTCGGCAAGTTCGACCATCCTCTTCAGGTTATCCACAATGCGGTCATGCGATTCTCTCCAGACCACATCGTTCGTGCCTCCCATTATGACCACGTGGGTGGGACGGTGAGCCAGTACACTCCGCTCAAAGCGCCTCAACATATCTCCCGTCGTGTTCCCGTTGATACCTTCGTTGATGACCTCGTACCCGGTTATTTCAGCCAGGTATGTCGTCCACGATGTCCTGGGACCATACGGGAACCCATAAGTAAGGCTGTCTCCTAAGCAAACGATACGTTTCACTCCCCATCTCCTCCTAGGTAAAGAACGATCACCGGTAGTGCCGACCTCGCCTTTCGGAATGAAGTAAGTTAAATCATACCTTATACCACACGTTGCCGTCTGTACCCACTACACCCATTTTTTCCAGCCTATCCAGGTGTTTGAGTAACATCAGCTTTTCCCAGAATTCATAGTAAACATGAGGATGGTCAGAGTAAATGATGCCTTTGGATGCCAGGTCATTTAGAGTCTGTGGAGTTTCCAGAAGACCTATGACCCGGGACTCTCTCTCAAAAATCTTCTGCCGATAGGCATCGAGCTCTGCTCCGATGTTCTCTGTGATGTAACGCCGGTGGCAACTGACTATCACTTGCGGGGCAAGCATCTTCAATTTCTCGATGGAGCTGAGGAAATCGTCCAAGTTGGAGAGGTAGCTGGCATACCAGGGACCAAAAGGGATCAAGTCTATATCACCGGAAAACAAAACCCCCTCCTGTTCAAAGAAAAAGCAACTGTGGCCAGGAGTATGACCAGGAGTATGGATAACCGTCGCTTTTGTTTTCCCAAAGTCGAAAACGTCACCCTCTTGAAACATCAGGTCAATCCTCTTCACCCGAGAGGTGACGTCTGGGAAATCGGGATCGGGATGTCGTTCTCTCATCATCTTGCCATATTCTAGGTTAGGGGCTTCCAACAACTCATCCCATAGTTGTAGCCCCACGTAATAGAAGTACTTTTCACGCGATACCATCGCGGGATAATCGAGAGCATGGATACAGTAAGTGGACTTAGCAAAGAGTTCGTGGCCGTGAGTATGGTCGGGGTGAAAATGGGAATAAATCACCATATCGACTGATTCAGGATCCAGTTCCGCGAAAGCTTTCCTTCCCGCCCCGGTGTCGAACACGGCTTTCACGTCCCCGTCCACGTACAGGCAGTGGCAATAAGGGTAAGCCGCTTTGGACTGGGCCCGGATTATCTTTATCGGTCCTGTCAGTTCTGTCATGACACGTAATCCCCCGTGATTCAAGCAGTCTCAAGCACCTACGGTGCAACCTTCTTTTCCATACTGTCCAAAACCGTCTTCAGTTTTTCGATGTTTTCCCCATATCCGGCCCAGTTGCCCTGCCGCAGGTTTTCCTGGGCCTGGTCGTAATAGTCTTGCGCTTGTTTGACCAGTTCTTCCAGAGTAACTTCGCCGGGAGCAACCGGGGTTAGATCAGGACGGGTTTCCTGGGCAGTCTGGTTTTCACCGAACAACTGGACCATGGCCTCATCCAGGCTCTCGGCCATGACAACCCTGTCTCCGTAAACGGCAATGACGGCTCTCAGCTCCGGGATCTGGCTTTGTTCCGCCTGGAGGTAGAGCGGTTCAATATACAGTATCGAATGGTTGATAGGGATAACCATGAGATTACCGCGGTAAGCCCTTGACCCCCTTTGATTCCACAAGGTCAGTTGCTGCGATATCCTAGAATCCTGGTTGATGCGCGACTCCACCTGCATTGGACCAAATACCAATTCCTGTTTAGAGAAGTCGAACAAAAGAAGTCTTCCGTAATCCTCACCGTCGGAACGGGCACAGAGCCAGGCCACCATATTTTGTTTCTTGGCTGGGGTAAAAGGCATCATCAAGATGTATTCGGGCTCGGGTTCGCCTGGCAGGCGCATTATGATGTAGTACGGTTCCATGTCTCTGGGCTGGTCTTCAAAAATCTCGCGCGGTATATTCCACTTGTCCTCTTTATTGTAGAACACACGGGGATCCTGCATGTGGTACACAGCCAGCATCTGGGCCTGCACCGAGAAAAGGTCCTCCGGATAGCGGACGTGCTGCCGCAACCCTTTGGGCATTTTTTCCATCGGAGTGAAAAGGCGGGGGAAAATGCGGGCATACGACCTTACTACTGGGTCCCGGCTGTCAGCCAGATAAAACTTCGTTTCTCCAGTGTACGCGTTAACAACGACCTTGACCGAGTTGCGTATATAATTGGCTCCGCTGTTTTCAAAAGGAGCTGAATACGGGTACATGTCGGTTAAGGTGTAGGCGTCTCGTATCCAGTACAGCTGGCCTGAATCTATTACCAGGTAAGGGTCCCCGTCAAACCTCAAAAAAGGAGCTATCTTGCGCATCCTTTCATCTATATTGCGATAGAACAACACGTAACTGTCAGATGTTATATCGTTTGAAAGCAGTATCTTGTAATCGTGAAAGACCCAAGCCAAAATCAACCTGCGGCCAAACGAATTGATCTTGACCCCGCTCGTGTCCTGGTAGGTGGTCCACACGTTTTTATCGCCCGACGGGTAGTCGAACTCCTGGGTTTTGGTCCTGACGAAAACATACTGGTCAGTACTCTCGCCGAAATAGATTTCCGGTCGTTCGATTTTCAGGTCAGTCAAAAACCTCGGGGGTATATCCCGGATAAACAACCGCGGCAAACCTTCTTGGGCAACCTCGTTGACCGGGCTCATCGCTACGCCATAACCGTGGGTATACTTTAGGTGTTGATTTATCCAGGTTCGCGCTTGTTCCGGCAGTTTATCCTGAGCCAGTTCCCGTCCCGCCAGCATAACCTGGCGGTATTTGCCATCGATAACATAACGGTCGACATCGATATCATTGAATTGGTAATACAACCGGATCTCCTGTATTTCTTTGTACGTCTTCTTTAGGGGCTGCCAGTCCCACAAGCGAATATTCCTGACGGTATCTTCGTTGTTCTTAATATCATCCCAACCTAGATTGTATTGAACGTTAAACGTCTTGCTTTCCACCCTGTCGAGGCCGTAGGCCTCCCTTGTCATTTTGATGTTATGTTCAATGTACTGTTGTTCCCGCGCAAACTCGTTAGGCTCGACCGCGAACTTCTGAACAAGCCAGGGGTAAATCCCGAGTAGGGTTACCGAGGAAACCACCCACACGGCTAGGCCAGCCACGATCCAGCTCATCTTTTGGAGAAAAACATTCATGGCAATAACCAAACCGACAAGTAACGCGATAACCAGGAGCACCTTGTACCCCAGTAACCGGGCGTGAATATCCGCATAGCCCGCCCCGTATACCACTCCACTCGGCGAATACAGAAGAGCATAACCCGCAAGCTTGTATCCCCAAGCCTTCAAAAATAAGATGGCAGCCACTAGAACCGCCAGGTGCTTCTTCGAGTAGGAAAACTCCCTCCAATCAGCAAAAAATACCTCGAAGGTGACCGTCATAAGGTACAAGAGCGCGGTGCAGATGGTAGCTATGATGAGAGTACCCATGAGATAACCATATAAGAGGCGGTAAAACTTGAGGCTAAAAACGTAGAACCCTATATCTTTGTTGAAAACAGGGTCGGTTTTGCCGAAAGGAACCGAGTTGAGATACTGGAGAACAACCGCCCACTTTCCACCCACAATCGATGCAAGTATAAAGGCCAGGAAAAGGCTTATGGCTAAAAGTATCCACCCTGAGACGCGAGCTCCCAACCACCGTTGCCAGGGGGTTTCGGGATTGAGGTAGATGATGCTACGTCCTTCGTCATTGACCGGTGGGGGCTGGTCGCGAAGCACGTTACGCCGGGCAACCGCCAAATTAACATATATGATGGCAAAAGCAAACAGGAATGCTGCTGTTGTGACCAGTATTTTGCTTACTAGGGCAGTGCCGAAAACACTGCCGAACCCCAGCGAATCGAACCACAACCAGTCAACGTACAGCCTGGCCCCGGTAGAAGCCAGCCCTACTAAAAGCAATAAAAGAATCAGCCACCCGTACCGACTAATGCCACCCTTCACCAATCTGTCTCCTTTCTCTGTGGCTCAACCTGTGAGCCCTTGCTCTCCTGTGAAACCGGTTACATCATCTGCGCCGATTATCTGGATCAGTAGATGCCTTTAAGCAGCGTTTCTTTCCGCAGACCGGAACAGTTGCAGCGTGTAGCCGCAGGGATCGAGCGAACAGTCTCCACGATGACGCGTCCCAGCGAGTATCCTTCTGAGTAGAATATTTCTTCCAGTTCACGGTGCTCCCAAGATTCTACCACGCCTTCAGCATAGTTGACGACCAGGTATATCCCAGCGTAACATGCCCCTATTTCCCGGGCCAGGTATACTTCAGGGCACAGGCTCTGACCTACCACGTCAGCCCCGGCCATTCGGAACAGGTTGACCTCGGCCGGGCTTTCAAAGTGTCGCCCGTCGGTGACCGCATAAACCCCGCGATCAAATACCCGATACGAAGTCAGTCTGGCAGCCGTTTCTACTAATAAACGGCGCAGTTCGGGACAAAGTGCCTCTCGCATTATCAGAAGATAGTGATCGTCGAGCCCGACGTCTTTCCGCATGGAAAAGTCTATGTAGTCGTTAGGCACAACCACATCCCTGGGTTTGAGTAGGTGGTTTATACCCCCTACTCCCCCTTCACCGATTATCTTTTGAACCCCCGCCTCCCGCAAAACCCAAAAAACCTGCTGGGATGCCTGTTTGCGGGTTACGCCCCGTCTCCAGCCGTGCATGCGGCAGGTCAGAATATGACGGGATTCTCCCTCTTCCGTAGTCAGTTCAAAACGTTTAAAAGCCGGGCTTCTGCCGTAAGGGGTATCGAACTGCAATCCGTCTTCGATCGCACGCACATAATCAAGCCCCAATTCCTCAGGGAAGTCTATGTTGAAGGTGCTGGATCCCCCGATGACCGCATATTCGCAAGCAGGGATACTCTTCACGCTTCTCGCCCCTCTCACAGCTCATCGTAAACCTGCAGAATCTTGTATTCGGTGTCCCTCAAAGCCGGAGTCTTTCCCGTTTTCCTGATAAGCTCTATCATGCGCTCCCGGCTCATCCTGTAGCAGAGTCCGGTAGCTTTGACCACGTTCTCTTCAATCATGATGCTGCCCAGGTCATCGGCTCCGAAAAAAATCGACAACTGCCCTATTTGCTCTCCCTGGGTAACCCACGAACCCTGAATGTGCTCTATGTTATCCAGGTACAGCCGGCTCAAGGCCAGTGTACGCAGGTACTCACTGCTGGTTACCTTTTGCCCCATCAGTTCGTTGTTACCCGGCTGGTAGGTCCACAGGATAAAAGCGCGAAACCCTCCGGTCCGGTCCTGCAGCGAACGCACAGCTTCTAGGTGGGCCAGGCGGTGCTCCGGCCCGTCAATGCTACCCATCATCATGGTGGCAGTAGTCTTGAGGCCGGTTTCGTGAGCCTCCTCCATTATGCGCAGCCACTCTTTGGTTTTTATCTTGTTGGGGCTGATGTACGACCTTATCTCATCATGCAGCACTTCTGCCCCGCCTCCCGGCAGGGAATCCAGACCGGCTGCGGCCAGCCTTTTCAATGTCTCGCGGGTAGTAAGGCCCGACACTTTGGCGATGTGAGCTATCTCGGGGGCGGTAAGAGAGTGCACGGTGATATTAAAGTTTTCTTTTATGCTTCGAAACATGTTTTCAAAAAACTCTATGCCTAAATCAGGATGCAGGCCTCCCTGTATCATTACCTGCGTGGCCCCGAGATCAAGGGCTTCTCGGATCTTGTTGAACAATTCTTCTTCCGTTATCACGTAGCCGTCCTCTGCCCCGGGAGAACGGTAGAACGCGCAAAATCTGCATCCACACGAGCATATGTTTGTATAATTGATATTGCGATCGATAATGAAAGTCACAAGATTGTCGGGAAAAAGCCGGTCCCTGACCAGAGCCGCAGCCTGTGCCAGCTCTAATAGATCAGCTTCGTGAAAAAGAAACAAGAACTCCTCTGACTCCATGCGCCGGCCCTGGACCAGCTCGGCCAGAATATTTTTGGCATTCAACGCTTATACCTCCAAGAACTCCAGTGAAGGGACGCCTGTTAAGGCTCCTATACTGTGAGCTTCTTCGTAATACCGCCTCAGTCCCTGTTTGAGCTTCGCATCAAAGCCGAACTTGAGAACGGAGAAATACTCCTCCAAGAATTGCGCGGAGAATGAACTACCATTGACCGCGGCCTGGGCTACTTCCTGCGTCCGGTTCAGACTATACTGAACCGAGCTTACCAGCGCTTTCTGTATGAATGTAGCCTCCTCTAAGTTGGTTTCAGCAAAATCCCGACGTACAGCCCATACCGCGCAAACCATGGGTTCTCCGGTATAATCCTTCCACTCCTCGCCGAGGTCATAGACAAAAAGTTCACCGTTCGCCCGCTGGCTGGAATGCATGGCGTCGTCCCCAATCAACAACGCAGCGTCCGCCTCCTTCAGCATGAAGTCGAGATCGGGCTCTGTTACCGCGTACTCCGCTTCCAGCTTGTACTTGCGTTCCATCAGTATGCGTAACAAAACGTGGGAGGTGGCCGAAACGTTAGTCAGGGCTATCCTCTTTCCGCCTAATTCTGCTATGGGAAGTTTCGAAAAAAGAAGGATGCTCATCACCCTGCCGTCGCAACTTATCGAGATACCAGGAACCAGCAGCAGATCTTCCGCATTTCGGGCATACTGTATAGAAGATATGGGAGTAAGGTCTAGTTCTCTGCTCACAAGCATCCGGTTCAGCTGAGCCGGTGTGCCCTGCACCAGCTCTATGTCCGGCAGAGCGTCAAGCGCTCTCAACCCGTACAGTACGGGGAAACAGTTGAGAAACCGAATATGTCCAATCCTTGCTCTCACCGTAAAAATGCCCCTTTTCGTTTTCAGACTGGAACGCTGTCTAGACTAATACCTGGCAACAACGTTGTAGACGGTATCTCTTTCTACCGGCTCGTAGCCAGCCGCTTTGATCAACCGTATGAGTTCTGGTTTAGCAATCCCTACATCGGTCTTAGCACCCGCCGCGTGGGTAATCCGTTCTTCCACCACCGTGCCGTCCAAGTCATCGGCCCCAAATTCCAGGGAAAGCTGAGCCAAAGGCACTCCCAGCATTATCCAGAAGGCTTTTATATGATCCACGTTGTCGAGCATCAGACGCGATATGGCGAGAACCTTGAGATCTTCCACCGCCGTCGTGCGCTGGATATGACTTAGCCGGGTGTTTTCGGGATGGAAAGGCAGAGGTATAAAAGCTTGAAAGCCCCCGGTCTCGTCCTGAAGTTCGCGCAATGACAATAGGTGGTCAACCCTGTCTTCAATCGATTCGATGTGCCCGTAAAGCATGGTAGCGTTGGTACGTAATCCTAATTGATGAGCAGTGCGGTGCACGTCGAGCCATTCCTCGGCCGTAGCTTTCCTGGGACAAGTGATACCACGCACTTCGTCCTTCAATATCTCCGCTCCGCCTCCGGGAAGCGACCCCAAACCTGCAGCTTTAAGGGTCTCCAAGACTTCCCTAACGGTGAGACCAGATATCTTTGAAAAATACTGTATCTCCACCGCGGTAAACGCTTGGAGGTGAACATGGGGAAATTCCCGATGCAGCTCGTTTATAACCTGTACATAATAATCAAACGGGAGTTGGGGATGTAAAGCGCTCACCACGTGTATTTCGGTTATGTTCAGGGGTACAGCCTCTCTGGCTAGTCTCAAGGCTTCTTCCACCGTCATAGTGTAGGCACCAGGAGCCTTTGCATCCCTGCCAAAGGCGCAAAACTCGCACTGGGAAATGCAAACATTAGTAAGGTTTATGTGTCGGTTCACGTTGAAGTAAACATCGCGCCCGGTTTTTCTCCACTTAACCGCCCTGGCCATCTCCCCCAGGGTTAGGATATCATTTACGGAAAAGAGATAAATTCCCTCCTCCCGGTTCAGTCTTTCTCCGTCTTCGACCTTCGCTCTTATTTCGCTCAATCTCCTGTCCATCGTGTCTCTTTCTCCTCGCAACACTTTATTTAGGTTGGATCCTTAAACTATTATAGCAAAAACGATTACGGTCCTATTTTATTTTTCAGTCAGTTTTTAACCCTCAGTGTACGCATCCGATTTATGGCTGCAGCTGTTTCCAATATCCTAGGAAACGCCAGATCCCCAGGGTGTTGCCCGTAGAATGGCGAAACCACATCTAGCCCTTTTTCTGTTATGTCTTCATACACTAATTCCAACACTTGACGCAGCGAACGTTGCCCATCGACGTAACGCGTGCAATACAGAATGATATCGGCGATAGCTCGCGTCTGGCTGGAATCAACTATCTGTTCCACTAAACTCAAATCGATTGTCAGCTCGCCAAACACCACCGTGTGCAGACCTCTGGCCTCAGCTTTCACTTTGCGCCCGCGGAACGGATTAAAGCTTTCCTTGAGAGGCACGCGTTGTCTGCAAGCCGGCAAACCTCCCGGAACTTCCGGCTGCCTTTTGGTGGGTAACTGCCGGGAAGTCAGCTTGGCTTCCTTCGTCACATCATGCGGACGATAATTATCCATCATAATTACGGTGTCGCACACGTCGAAGTAGTCCCCTGCCCCGCCCATGACTATTATGGTCGATACCCCTTTTTCGCGGTACAACTGCTGCACCCGGTCGATGTAAGGGGTAATAGGTTCTTTCTCCTTCGGTACCAGCATCTGCATGCGGGCATCCCTGATCATGAAATTGGTGGCACTTGTATCTTCGTCTAGGAGCAAGACCTCGGCTCCCATTTCCAGGGCTTCGATTATGTTGGCTGCTTGGGAAGTGCTGCCACTGGCATTTTCAGTAGTGAAGCTGCTCGTAGGCTCTCCCGACGGCAAGTTGCTGATAAAAGTAGTTATGTCAACTTTTTGCACATAACGCCCATCCTCGGCTCGGATTTTGACCGCGGTCGGATTAGTAATTACCCACTCGCGTCCGTCCCCCGCGATATGGTTGTATATTCCCCTCTCGATAGCCTTCAAAAGGGTGCTTTTGCCGTGGTACCCTCCCCCTACGATCAAGGTTACCCCGGTCGGAATACCCATACCGGTTATCGGTCCGTGATGTTTGGTGTCGATCACTACTTCAAGGGTTGAGGGAGCAAAAAACCGGACAACTTCTGAGGTGGTCATCGGCTTGTTGCTGATACCGCTTTTTCGTGGAAGAACCGAGCCGTTGCCGATAAAAGCTACCAGCCCCAGCGCCTTCAGTTGGCTACGGATCCAGTTCTGATCTTCGAACATCCATACGTGCCGGCGTAATTCCTCCTCCTTCCAGGCGTTCATAAAAAAGGTGCCTTCAACTACAGCTCCCAATTCCTCCGTCAACATGCTAGCCGCCTCGTGTCCCAAAACAGTGCGACCGGCTGCGGGTAACCCGACAGAAATTCTAGCTTCCAAGTAATCGGTGCCGATCCTTACCGCAGTTCGTGGCAGGACCTCTTGTTCCCCGGCATCGATGTGAATCATCCCGCTCTTGCCCGTTCCTCTTCGCCCCTTCACAAGGCGAGCAATAACCATCTCTGCGCGACGGGCCAATATATCTCCCAACGCCACCTTGCGCTCTATTCCGTCCAGGAGATAGTCTGGAAATCCCGCCCGACTCAGGGGCACTTGAACCCGAACTCGAGATGGGGAAGCAAAAGGGTCTCCTTGTACGTGGTCTATATAGAGTAAGTGAGTCCCCATTTCGTAGCTTCCTCTTATCTCCTGATAGGCCTTGTAACCTCTTCCTTCAATCCGCGACAGAATCTTGACTAAATCCGCCTTTTTCAACATTGTTGATCCTCCTAAACTATTATTTAGGCAGAACGCAATTTACAATAAAACTAGCCTTAAGCCGTAGCCTAAGGCTAGTTTTGCCCACTCTGGAGTGCATAACCACCTAGCTTACTTTGTACGAAGAATAGGACGCGAGATCATGAACTAGAAACTGCCTGTTTTTGCTTGCCCCTTCGATTCTTGCGGGGCTTGCGACCCGAAGTAATACCACTGTCTTCCATTGAATAGAGTGCGAGCAACCATTCGAGCCTAGCGATGACTTCCTCCGTAGTTCCGCTACCCGTGTAAACCAAAGGCTGGCATGGGAACTTCTGTAGAAACCCCAAAAGATCCCGCACAGTCCCTGCAATGCTACTGGCTATCTGCTTCGTCTCCGCCGATACTACCTGTTGTTCAAGCTTTTGTTCGAGCTCCAAGGTATATTGTAGGATGTCTTCCAACTGATCCAAGATTATGCCGGCTGGTAAAAAATTCGTCAAGGTCCCTCATCCCTGATAATTGATAGTTACTATTTCTACTTTTTCCGTCATAATCCTGCTCGTTTTTAAAAACTTATTTTTTGGCGGATAAGGCCAATTCGACCAAGCGGGCACATAGGTCCTCAAAGCTCATTCCCGCCGCTCGAGCTGCATCCGGGAACAAGCTGAGCGAAGTCATGCCGGGAATTGTATTTATCTCGAGAACAAACGGATTGTCATTCTTGTCTACGATGAAATCTACCCTCGAAAAACCCCGGCATTTGAAGGCATGGTATGTTTTCAACGCAATCTCTTCCACCCTGACCCGCGCCCGCTCACTGATACGGGCCGGGATTATGTGGTGACTCATACCGGGCGTGTACTTGGCTTCGTAATCGTAGAACTCGTTTTCGGCCACTATTTCAATTAGGGGAAGTACCTCGGCATCTTCGTTGCCTAACACTGATGCGGTTACTTCTGTACCGTCGATGAACCTTTCTACCACTAGCTCCCCGTCATAACCCAGAGCAGTTTCGAGGGCCGGAATAAGGGCCTCTTCCTTTTTGACGATGGTAGTGCCTATGCTAGACCCTTGAGTTGCAGGCTTGACTACTGCAGGCAGGCCCAGTTCCTTTACAACTTTGTCCGCCATTTCTGCCAAGCCTATCTTGGGACCCCGTTCCGTGTTAAGGATGACAAAAGGAGCCGTAGGCAGTTGTTCATAGGCTAATATTTTCTTCGTCGTAGCCTTGTTTATACACACCGCACTGGTGAGAACGTCTGAACCGACGTAGGGTATTTCTAAGATATCGAGCAAGCCTTGGACTGTTCCATCCTCTCCGTACTTACCGTGAAGAGCGATGAATGCTACATCTGGCCTGTCCGCGACAATGCTGGCTACCGAGTTTTCATTTAGGTCGAGAACACTAACCTCGAACCCCTTTTGGGACAGGGCATCGGCTACGGCCCTGCCGCTGCGAAGCGAGACCTCCCGTTCTTTAGATTTCCCCCCGTAAAGAACCAGCACCTTCTTACCCACTCTTTAGAACCCCTTTCTCTCTTAAAGCTACTTGAGCCTTTAACTGGGCAACTACCCCCTCCGGCACGTATACCTGTCCCAACTTGACATCCGGGGAAAACCGCCCGTGGTAATCGCTTCCTCCAGTCATAACCAGGTTTCTCTCCCGAGCCAGGGTGTAATACCTCTGTCGCAGCTTTTCAGCATCGGGTCCGAGATAGTAATAGTACACCTCTAGTCCTAGCTTGGGATGGCGTAACAGATCCAGAACCAAGTGGTCATCCCGTATCAGCCCGGGATGCGCCAGCACCGGTATTCCCCCGCACTCTATAATGATTTCCACCGCTTCATAGTACGGGTTCTTAGAAAAATCGACATGAGCTAATCCGTGTTGAGCCAGGTAGTCCCGTAGGATATGGATAATCTCGTCCTTCGTATTAATATAACCGGCTTCAATGAGCGCAAAAAGAAAATGGTTCTTCCCGATAGCCACGTTATCAGTCGCAATCTCTTTTACTCTTTCAAACTTAATGTCATAACCGTGCTTATTGAACTTGTCGACCATCTGTTCTGCTATTACGTTTCGGTCTTCCCTCAGTTCCTTTAACCAGGAATTAAGGACCGGGGAATCAGGGTCTACATAATATCCCAGAAGATGTATTTCCCTTCCCTCGTGCATCGTGAGCAGCTCCACCCCAGGAATAAGCTCCAACCCCAGTTCTTCTGCCGTTTCTAACGCCTGCTTGTATCCTTCGATGCTTTCATGGTCACAAAAACTGATAGTTTTCAGGCCCATAGCAGCCGCCTGGTGTACGAGTTCCAGGGCAGAAGTAGCCCCGTCCGACGCGGTCGTGTGCAAGTGTAGATCCACGGTGGCTTTTACCATAGTCACACCTTCTAAGCATTTTCTTCTTGCGCTTCCTAGACGTATCCTGCATTCCCACCTCCCGTTCCTATAGCACACCTTCTAAGCATTTTCTTCTTGCGCTTCTTACAATATAATAGCAAATAGCAAGAAGCGTATTCCAATTTTTTTGCCGGCCGAAAAGCCCAGGCAGGTTGAATCGGCCACAATCGTATGCTAAAATAGGTGCTGGGAAGCCGCATGTTGGAATGCCTGCAAGGGCGGTCACCACGGCATTTGCCGCAGCGAAAGAGTTTCTTGCAAATGACTTTTAGTTCGCAGGGGAGTAGCTCAATTGGCAGAGCATCGGTCTCCAAAACCGAGGGCTGGGGGTTCGAGGCCTCTCTCCCCTGCCATATGAAAATAAGTAACCGCGCGGGTTGGCGCGGTTTTAACTTTTATGCCGATTTACTATTTTGCAAATTATACGAACTAGGAATGGCTCTCATTCCGCACGAAGGTTCATCGCGATTGTAGTCGACGATCCGCTTTTCAACAGTGGGAGTACCCTTCTATCGAAATCGGTTTTTGCGCACGAAAGGAGAAAGAAAAGAGTCTAACCAAGCAGCATTCTATCGTTCTCTATCCCGCTTCCGCTTCTCTGGCTAAAGAGGGATACGAGTTTCTCCACAGTCATGTTTTCGCGTTCAGGACCCGCAATATCCAGTATAAGACGGCCATTATGCATCATGACGGTACGAGTACCGTATTCCAAGGCTTCCCTCATATTGTGCGTAACCATGATGGTTGTTAGTTGATGCTCCAAAACGATGTCCCGTGTTAGTTTAAGCACCCTCTGGGCAGTCGCAGGGTCCAAAGCTGCCGTGTGTTCGTCGAGCAACAACAGGCGCGGTCTCACAATGGTAGCCATGAGCAGAGTAAGGGCTTGTCTTTCTCCGCCCGATAGAAACCCGACCTTCTGTCGTATTCTATCTTCCAATCCCAGGCCGAGTTCAGCCAATTTGTCCCTGAACAGCCTGGTTTCATTCCTTCGCACGCCGGGCAGAAGCCCACGAGTCTTGCCTTTCGCATAGGCCATGGCCAAATTTTCCTCTATAGTCATGTCGAATGCGGTGCCGAGGAGAGGATCCTGGAATACCCGCCCGATATAACGCGAACGTTTATACTCGGGCCAGAAGGTGATATCCATTCCATCCAGGATTATTCGGCCCGCGTCGGGTAAATGCACGCCAGAAATGCAGTTGAGCAAGGTGGATTTGCCCGCTCCGTTGCTGCCAATCACGGTGATGAACTCGCCTTCCTCGAGGGTGAGACTCAAATTATCGAGGGCTATCTCTTTATTGACCTTGTCAGGGGCAAACGTTTTGCTAAGTTCTCGAATCTCAAGCATCGCGCTTGTTCTCCCCTCCGTTCTTGCTGGCTTGGGCTTGGACTCGTCGTCTGGTTGCTGCTAATTGCTCCTTAACGGCCGGAGCCGCCAGAGCCAGAGTGACAACTACCGCAGAAACGAGTTTGAGATCGGTCGGTGGCATACCGAGCTCCATTGCGATGGCAATAACCAATCGATACACGATAGCCCCAAGCACTACTGCCAATAGGCGACGCAACAGGGGGTTAGTCCCGAAGACGCCTTCCCCGATGATCACCGAGGCCAGGCCGATAATCACCATGCCTACTCCCATGCTGATATCCGCGAAGAGTTGATACTGGGCAATCAGACAGCCGGATAGAGCTACTAGCCCGTTGGATAGGGCTAACCCGGCCAGGATAGTCACATCAGTGTTGACTCCAACAAAGCGCACCATTTGGGGGTTGTCCCCAGTAGCCCTAAGCACGAATCCGAAGCGTGTTTTCAAGAACAAAAACAGCAGTATAAGGATAAGGCCGAGCAGGGCGCTAGGCACTAAAAGCGTGGCGTACTCATTCATCCACCCACCCAGCCAGGGCCAGGAATGGAAAACGGTCTTCAAATTGATGAGCGGGATATTGGCTCGCCCCATCACCCGGAGGTTGACAGAGTAGAGAGCCAGCATGACCAGGATACCGGACAATAAAGGCTGTATCTTAAATTTGGTGTGCAAAAGAGCGGTTACCGATCCTGCCAAACATCCAGCTACAAAGGCCAGAGGCAGCCCCATCCAAGGGCTGCCCTGGAGACACATCACCGCAGAAACGGCTGCTCCTAAAGTGAAGCTGCCGTCTACCGTTAGATCGGGCATGTTAAGCGTACGAAACGATATGAAAACACCTAGGGCCATTATGGCGTAAATGATTCCGAGCTCAACCGACCCCTGAAAGGCTATAAACGTCATTCAGTAAATCTCCTTCAAAATCTTAGTCACCGAAAACCTTTGCAGCTTTCTTTAAAATGTCGTCAGGGATGGTTACCCCAATCGCCTTAGCGGTTTCCAAATTGACATAGATATCCATGTCGGACATGGTTTTAACCGGAATGTCTCCCGGTTTCGTTCCTTTTAGAACTTGAACCGCCATCTCAGCCGTTTCTTTCCCCAACACCTCATAATTGATGCCGTAGGTTGCGAGGCCGCCGTCTTTGACCATAGAATCTGCACCAACATACATCGGTATCTTAGCTTTTCTTGTGACTTGGGTGACCACTGGCATCGCAGAGGCTACGGTGTTATCGATGGGCGAGAAAATGATATCTACCTTCCCTACAAGCGATGCCGTAGCCTGTTGAACCTCGGAAGAATTGGTAACCGTGGCATCCACCACTCGGAGGCCTTGTTTCTTCGCGTACTCTTTTAGGTTGTTGATTACTGACAGCGAGTTGGTTTCACTTGAGTTGTATAAAGCCCCAATAGTCTTGAACCCAGGAGTAATGCGCTGCGCTAGTTCCATTATCTTCTCTGCTGATACGGCGTCAGAAGTACCGGTGACATTACCCCCCGGCTTGTTAAGATCAGCAACCAGCCCAGAACCGACCGGATCAGTGCAAGCTGCAAAAACGATAGGAATATCCTTGGTTTCGCCAACAGCTGCCTGGGCTGAAGGGGTAGCTATGGCTACGATGAGATCGTATTTCTTGTTAGCAAATCTCTGGCAGATACTCTTCAGGTTGGACTGATCGCCCTGCGCATTCTGGTAATCGATAACTACATTATCGCCATCTTTATACCCTTGGGCGGCCAGGCCAGCGATAAATGACTCCCTAATGGTGTTGAGCGATGGATGCTCAACTATCTGAACGATACCGATGGTAAATTTTTTCTTTTCCGCTTTGTCTCCGGAGGTGCTGGAGGTATTCCCTGAACCGCAACCGGCCAGCATTAGAATCATAAAGCCGAACGCAACAGCTAACAGAGCCGAAAACCAACGCTTTATCATGCTCACTTCCCCTTTTTTAAAATCTCCCAGCCAATTATCATGGCAGGTGCGATAAGGATTGGTAATAACCCTGTTGACACTAACTTAGGCGCCCCCTAAGGGCGCCAGCTATCCTTTAAAGGAAGGAGAAATACAAAAGGCCGGCGAGAACCAGCCTTTATCTTTTCAGCCGATGCTCTTCTCACCTCATACCTTCTCCTCTCGTCTGTGGTCTATTCTCAGCTTCTCGCGATCTGTATTTTGAACCTCTTAAAATTGATTGTATGCCCACCTCTTTTGTGCGTCAACAAGATATTCATCTGCAAACCATGCAAATCAGGGACCGTTGGTCAGGTTCGCAGCACGGAGCACTGGTACTATGAAAAGGTTTTATTAGGTGGTACGGTGCTCCGGACCAAATTAGCTCGCTCGCTTCCCAAGGAGATCCCAAAGCACTTGTGGCAGAGGATTCTCAAAAAACAGCTCAAAATAACTGAAAAAGAGTTTGGGGATTCCCTATAATGTCTGCGCGTTGTTTGCTAAACCACAAAAACAAGTTTTTTACCCTTCCTTAGCCGGCAAAAGCGGGATCAGCCAGTCGAGGAATGCGCGGGTGCTGCGGGTCTGCAGGAAGATGGTGCCGGGACCTTCATATTCGCAAACCAGGCCTTCGCCGCTGGTGATGGTACTCATTATCCCGGCTGCGGCTTTCTTTATGGAGTAATTAACGGTTGACTGAAAAGCCACGATATGACTGGTGTCCACTACGTATCTCTCTCCTGGCACCAGTTTTTTCTCCATGATAGCTCCATAACTGGTCAATATCAGCATCCCACTGCCGCTGATCTTGAGAAGGAACAGCCCCTCGCCTGCGAAAAAGGTTTTGGCTCCTCCGAATTTGGTGTCGATCTGAAGGCTGGTGTCACCTGCCAGGTAAGAACCCGACTGGACGAAGTAGGTCTCGTTGTTGAGAACCAGGCCCATTACGTCCCCGGGTACAGCCGGTGCCAGTGTAACTTCACCGCTGCCGCCTTCCGCCACGTAGTTGCTGACAAAGAAACTTTCCCCGCCCAGAACTTTGCGCTTCAGGGCTCCCATGAACCCTCCTTTCATTTCCGTTTTCAAGCTTATGGTAGGGCTCATAGAGACCATAGCTCCTGGTTCCGCCTGTATGCCTTCCCCTGGGTTAAGCTTCACCACCGCCAAAGAATATGAAGGACGGTAAAGAATTTCCAACTGCACGTTTCTCCCTCCTCACGATCAATCATGGTCTCGGCTGCTGCGCTTGACCGGACGGTACTTATCGATCCACCATGCATAGGCGACCGCATTGCGGCTCTGGGTCCAGACTTTGCCTGGACCGCGAAAACGACAGACAAAACCTTCACCGCTGGTGAGAAACGACTTAAAGCCGCCTGCCGAAGTCACCGTGTACATCGTGTTCCCGTGGAACCCCGCTACGTGGCCTGTGTCGATAACGTAATCTTCTCCTAACCCGAGTGTTGTCTCCCTGAGAGCGCCGAAAGTAGCCAGCCAGACAAGTCCTGTTCCCGTGATTTCAAGCAGAAATAGCATATTTCCGGCAAAGAACCCCCTCGCTCCTCCCCACCCGGCATTGACATGGACTCCAGGGGTACAGGCGACAAAGGCGCCGGACTGCGCGTAGATAGTCTCGTTATTCAAAGAAACGCACCACATGTCACCCGGTTGACCCCTCCCCAATACCAGTTCGGCTTCTCCCAGAGCGGTAAACGTAGTGGTAAAGAAAGACTCCTTGCCAAAAAAGGACCTGGCCATGCTTTTCAAAACCCCGCCCCGGGCAAATTCTGCTTTTACTTCTAGGTTCGGGGTCATGGCGATCATGGCTCCCGGCTCAGCGATCACGCTCTCTCCCGGGAGCAGCTTGATTTTAGCCACCGCGTACTCCGGGGAATAGAGTATTTCCTGTTCCAACCTCCATCCCTCCATTCTTCACAAAATGTGACTTAAACAAGCTCAGGTCTACAGAAGCGCGAAAGGGCCAAAATCCACAACTTTAAGCTTGGAACCAGGGCTCCCTTATTCCTTTTTTCTCCATGATTGCGGTTCAGTTCACCCTGCCCCACTATCTTGGGGTAAAACGAGAATAACCAAAAATGCAGGGATTTTTCAATGCGGAAAGCCGGGTTGTCAAGGACAAATAGATTGTCATGATGCTGTGAGCGCGAGAAGAGATGAACTACTTAGGATTGCTGATCTCCGTACTTGGGCCGGGATACCCGCCTCCCGTCTCCTCTCCAGCATTAACCGGGGATGGGGGTGCAGCAGTTGCTGAGCCTTGGCTGTTCACCTGCTCTAGGACAGACGGCTTCAGCATTTCATAAGGCCAGGATTTTGGCATCACAAAACTCATAAAAGGATAACTTCCAGGATCTTTTTGCGGCCGACCAAGAACAAAGACCCGCAGGGTGAGCGAACACAGCACGTTATCGAACGCCACGACTTCCAACTGCAGGTTCTCGATTTGGACCAACCTCGGCATTTCTTCTATCCCTTTTAGAAAAGCGTATACCTGGTAGGGCGAACCGTAGATATTAAGCTTCAGGTCATAGGTGGTATAGCCGCTGCGGCTGACCGGTTTTTCTATCTTTATTCCTGATTTGCGATCACCTTTCCAAGCCGGCTTGACCCCGCATTTTTCAGCCAGCCCTGATATGTAAACCGTAACCCCGGGCAGGTCTTGGTAATCGGGCACGACTTCCCTCAATTCTGCCAGCTTCTCATCGAAGCCCGCGATATCCTTTTGCATCCCTTGGATGTCATCCCAGCGTTCCTTTTCAGCCCGGGCTACGGCCTTTCCCATCTCGGCTTGTTCAGTTTTGAGCCGGTTTATGTTATTCAGGTGAGGATGGAAATACCATTTATACGCTGCCCAGAGGCCCAAAAAGGACAGCAAAATAGCGAAAATAAGCCTCAACTTCCATTGTTCAGCGAACCCTAATGAAAAAAGCCTGCGTTTCAACAATGCTGCCATCACCGTTCCTCAGGGTTAGTTGACGTGACACCGGAAATCAATTGCGGGGCGAACTCCCGCCTCCGGCCTTAAGGGAAAGGTAAAATTCAACCTGGGCAACGCCCGAACCTAGGGGCACCTCGTTAGTTTCGATCCTATCGAATAGTCCTAGGGAATCAAGCCCAGCCATGAACCTGGCAGCAGCCAAGGTACTGGTGGCTTCGCACTTCAGCCGAACGGCCCTCCCTGCCTCCACCTCTATATCGGTCACCCAGAGCCCTGGTGGAAGAGCATCGTAAATGGCGTCTATGATAGCAACCACCGAGATGTTTTCCTTCTTCAGTTTTTCCACGACCGCCTTTTCCCGGAAGTATTGTTTTTCCTTGGCTACCAGTTCTTCGCGGTAGGGCCGCCCTTTTTCCAGCTCCCGGTAACGAGCAGTCAAAAGCTCGAGCTGGTAACGTTCGCGTGCCTCCACATACAATGGCAAAGAAAAGGCTATTCCGGCCAAAAGCCCTGCGACAACCGCCGTTTTGAGCCGCTGTGTTAATCTTCTCTTTTTATCCCTTTCCAGGAGTACCGCTTGCGGCAAGAAATTAACGTCTTTGGCTACTACCCTCGTTGCCACTTCATCAACCCTTTCTCAGAAGCGCGCCGATCAAAGCAGCGTACGCACATTCTGCCTGGCTAAAGGCCTCTGCCCGGCGACCGCAAACAGCTAACCCTACTCCCGAAGCAGCCAGCATTTCTACGGGAACCGGCAAAAATTCGGCCAATTCTCTCACCCATTCGCCATCACAGCCTGCTTGTCCTGCTAGCCGGACCTGGTCAATGGTTTTTCCTTGGTTGCGCGATGAATAAAAATCCAAGTAACCCCTTACCTCCCTCGCCACTTCGCCCGCCTCAACCCCAGCAAGGCTGGCGAACGGCAAATCGGCATACACCAACAAACCCCGTTTTTCCATTACCATCACAAAGCCCCCATCCGCTCTGAGGTTCAAAACAAGGCTGTCTGGCTGAGACGAACGCTGAAACAGCCTCAATACGGAGCGTGGAGCGACTTCGACCGCCTCTACGTACGCATCCCACGCCTGGGCCATGACCCCGACCTGCTCCACCATGAAGCGAGGGACACCGGCTAGAAAGACCTGATAGTATTTTTCGTTTCCCTCTTCTACCATTTGCAGCACTGCATAATCTGAAACGTATTCTTCAGGATCCACCGGCAGGAACGATCCCATCTCATTACGCAGAAACCGGTCCAAAAGGCGCGGTTTAAGAACCGGCACCCGGGCCGTTCTCGCCACAATGCCCCTTCGGTCCAGGACCACCATGTATCGTTTCGCCGATAATCCTTGTTCCTGAGCAAGGTTTTTGATCCGTTCCCCTACCGCGAAGAGATCGCCCGCGTCCCGTGCTCTCCCCAGGCCTTCCTCCAAAGACAAGGCAGCAAACCCCTCGACAAACACACGCTTGCCATCTGCCCGGCCCAGAAGCAGCCGCACGCAGTTTTCTTCCAGTGATATATAAAGCTTGTTCCTCCGAAACATATCGTCACCTCTAAGGAACGGTAATAATACCGTTGGTTATGCTGCCCTCCCGCGGACGCCCTACTATCTTGACCGCAATACTGTTGACGAGATCCCTTGGGTAGGCCTGCGCTCTATCATCCCAGTCTCTGAAGACTGCTTGATTTACATAAATTGAACGCAGCGGGTTCAACGTACCGGCGGTCATAACTATTTCCCCTGTTAACCCGGCGTCTAGCACCGCCTGGGAAACGTCAATGTCGCCGAGACTGGTTATACGGATAGCTCCGCCCGTTGATATCCTAAGACTGCTGCCGCTGGCGTCGATTGCTCCGTGGGCGTCAAGTAAAACATCGCCCGCAAAAGTCGTGCAGTCGACATGCTTGGCTTCTATACCACCGGTTTGGCTGCTTATTTTAATTCCGGACGCCGCTTCTATAGTACTATTCTCATTAGGATTACCCGGGTCAAAAAGGCGGACCGTTCCTTGGGCATTCAGAACGGCTTGTCCCAAAAGGGAAGAAATCTTTGTTCTGCTGACTTCAATTTGTTCTTCGGCGTTAATGCTAACTGTTGAAAATGCTTGAATCTTACCTCTATCAAGGACCACACCTGCTGAGCTGTCCAAACTAATTCCGCCAAACCCGACCTTGATGTCAGACCGCTCCACCGCCAGTTGACCTGAAACCGTATTTACAGCTATGTCTCCCAGTGAACTGTAAATCCCCGCCCGGGTTTGCCCCTGTCCGGAGACAGTAACCGTTCCTCCTTTTAACGTCACAGCGGTTGTACCAAACAACGGCGTTTCATTGCCTACCCGGGCCTGATCGATAATCACTGGGCCGCTCCCCCCGTCAAGGCAGATCGGAGCCAGCCAGGTATTTATTTCTACCCCTTTTCCAATAACAATACCGTTGCCAGCTCGGTAGTCTACCTTCGTAAACCAGGACGGGCTAATGGTCCCTACCCCCTGCGGGATTACCAGCCGGTAAGGGGTTGCCAATACCTGCCCACTCTCCAGACGTTGCCTGGGCACGATCTCTTCGCCCGGATCATAACGGTTGTCATAGTCGCGGTCTATGAAAGCAAACCCGGTACCTATGTCGTAGCTGAATTGAGCGATATCGCTTTGCAGGCCGTTTTTTACTGCTATGGCCTTAATGGTTGTCGATATTCCTATAGTAATAGGTCCTACATACACCGGGCTGTCTGTAGTCGGATCCTCGCCATTCAGCGTGTAATGGATTACGGCTCCCGGGGTCGTAGTTGAAAGCGTAACCGTTTGCGGTTGTGCATAGTACCCTGGCGGGGGCGATGCTTCGGGAGTCGCCGGCCTCAATATAACGTACTCGAATACCGCAATCGTACTGGTTATGCCGTCTTTAACCGCTATTGCTTTTACAGTAGTAGAAGTTGCTATCGTTATAGGCTCCACGTACAGCTGACTCTGGGGAGTCGGATCCTCACCGTCAGTAGTATAGTAGATCGACACTCCAGGTAACGTCGATGTCAGAGCTACATCCAGGCGTCGGTCATAAGTGCCGGGCGGCGGGTCGGCTTCAGGCGGCTCCACAGTACACGGAGGAACTATCCTAGTATCGTCAATACCAGTAATGGTGCGGCTGGTATGCAGATCTCCGGAACTGACCACCAGCATTGTGGTCCCAATACTTAAGAGTATCAAGGTTATAATGATGACCATCACCAGGGCTGCGCCTCTTGTACTGTGGTTTCGCGGTTTCAGCATACCTCGTACCCCTCGCTTGCACCCTGTTCGCAGGCCCAGCAGTGCGTTACTCATTGTCTAGCCAAAAGCATATCGGAGAAGATAAATGCCAACTTCAATCGCTGATCCAACCCGAGTACACATAGGTCGTTACCCTGCAGGCCGCTTCGCCACTGCCTTCTTTATCCGTTTCGACTGTAACACGGAAAAAAACAGCATCGTCAGGAAGTTCTAATACCTCCGAACCCCCATCTATGTACGGCTTTATATCCGTGCCTAACACCGTAGAAACCTCAAGGCTATCAACGTATTTTGCCACTTCCAGCCAGTCGCCTTCGTTTTCGTCATAGCGATAAAGAGACCGGTCGCTACCCCTGTATAACCGGCATTCCGCGGAATGGTCCTCGTCTATGCTCAGCACTTGGTGCGGCTCTCCTTCTCCTTCTCTTCCTAATATCTTAGTCCCGGTCGGGTCAACCTCCAGAGTCCACTTGCGTTCTCTGCGCGCTTCATCTAAAACGTCAACAATCGCCTCCATGGCTGCCCTTGCTTCGGCTATGTTTTCCCGTTCGACCAAAAATGAAAAAAGCATGCCGAAGTACGCCTTCAATATCCCTCCCACTATCCCCAATACTACTGCCAAAACCGCTAGCACCAGCATTACCTCTAACAGAGTGAAGCCGCGTGACGAACGGTTATGGTGGCTGCCAGTCCCTTCAGTTAATTTTCTATTCCTTTCTTTAGCAAGCATCTTCTCACTAGTAATCATTTTCGTCATTTCTGCCGTAAATCTCTGCTGAAACACGGTTCCCTTCGTACTTTATCTTCGCCTTCCATTCTTTGGGATAAGGTCCCTCATAAAACAAAAGATCCTTTTCTACCCCTTTCTCCCGAATCTTGAGCGGGTACACCCACACCTCGCCGCCTTGTGAGGAAAGTTTTCCAGATGCGGCCAGCACGGCAGCTATCTCCAGCACAGATCTCTCGGTATATGCTCTCTGTAATTCGCGGCAGCTGTCACCTAGGAGCTGGTAAGCAACCTTTACCATCCCGGTCATTACAGTCAAGACCGCCGCCAGTACACCTACCGCGATCAACACCTCTATTAGAGTAAACCCGCCACGCCTTTTTCTTGCCATCACGGATATACGACCTCCACCCTGCCGGTATAAGGTTTCACTTTCACCTGAGCCCGGCTGCTGCCAGCACTGCCGACCGTTATGGTGATCTCATGAGTGAGTTCCGAACCGTCCGCGGTAATCGGCCGTCCCCGTTCGTTAAACCCGAATACGTTACCGCTCAAAGCCGGGTTTAGGCTTTCCAACGTCGCGGCGCCGGGCCATTCACGCCTGCGCAGCTCTTCTTGCAGGCCTCCGTTCTCTTTGTACACCGAGTAGCCCCTTTCGTCGAACCGTACGCACACCCGCGTCTTTGCGGCACGGGCCGCCGCCCGGGCCCATCCCAGGTCGACCTCCAGCACCCGCACCGACTGTTCCAGGTCGGCTTCATGCAGCACCGGCTTGAAATTGGGCACGGCCACCGCTATCACCAGGCACAGGAGCCCGATGACCAGAAGGAGTTCCAGCAAACTAAAGCCACGATGAAGAGACTTCATAGACAACTCCTCAGCGTTTAAAAGAAGACACCAGGTCAAAAAGCGGAAACATAACCGAAAGAACGATGGTGCCGACTACTAGCCCCATGATCAATACCATGACCGGTTCCAAAAGGCTCATGAGTTGGGCTATACCGGTTTGGGCCTCTTTTTCGTAAAAATCCGCCATCTGCTGCATGATCTCGTCCAGACTGCCGGTTTCTTCGCCTACCCTTATCATTTGTACGACCAGGGGGTCAAAATAGCCAGTAGTTGCCAGGTGGTAGGCTATCGTATCGCCGCGTCTTACCCCTTCCACCGCTTTGTCCAAAGCCCTTGCCGCCACCTCGTTGCCAGCGTTTTCCCGCAGGAGCTCCAAAGCTGGCAATACCGGTATGCCACTCCTAAATACCATGGCCGCCGTACTGGCAAAACGAACTGTAACCACGTTCCTGACTACGTTTCCAACTAGAGGTAGTTTGGCTACGGTTCGATCCCAGAGAAACTTGCCCTGAGGAGTAGCCAGGTATAAGGTCCCCGCCAATAGCACCGCTACCAGTACCACGGTTAGAGCCAGGAAATGGTTCTGCAAAAAATGCGTGATGCCCAGAATAATCCTCGTCACTAAAGGCAGTCTTGCCCCTGCCGAATGGAGCAAGCTCTCAACCTGGGGAATCAAGAAAGCAAAAACATAAGCCAAGAGGCCGATGCCCACTACCATCAGCAGGGCCGGGTATATCAATGCCCCTTTCACCCGCTTCTCCGTCTCGTACCGCTGCTGGTAGTACTGGCTCATGTTGTGCAGTATCTGCTCCAAGTTACCCGAAGCTTCTCCGGTGGCCACCATCCTGGCCAACAAACCGGGTATCAGGCTGTCCTCCGCCATCATGGCTTCCGACAAACTCCTGCCGCTCAAGACCTCGCGGTACAACCGCAGAGCCTCCCTTCGCAAGAGCCTGTCGCTGACCTGGCGGCTGACCAGCTCCAGTCCATCGCTCACACCCATCCCCGATCGCAGAACCATGGCCATCTGCCGGCACAAAACGGCCAGGGACTGGGACCCTATTTTCTTGGTAACCGGCGCTCTCCACTGCAGCCACCAAGCCTTGCTTCTGACATAAACCGGCAGGATTCCCTTCTCCCGCAGCAGTGACTCAGCCATGACCGCACTATCTGCCTGCAGTACACCCTGTTCCAGGTGCCCAGCGGCGTTTACTCCCGCATAACTGAACTCCGGCACTTTTTGCCCAGCTCCCCTTCGGTAATCGAGCTGTCGACAGAACCGAGTCAAATCCCGGCGGCGACCACTACCTTTAGTAAGAACTCGTGACCCGCAGGGCCTCTTCTAAGGTGGTGATTCCTTCCAGCACCTTGCGCCTGCAGTCTTCCCACAGGGGCACCATGCCCTTGAGTAACGCCGCCTCGCGCACTTCGTCGGCCGATACCCCGCGGTTGATGAGCTTTCTCAGCTCCCCGTCAACTTCCATGATCTCGAAAACGCCGGTTCGGCCCCGGTAGCCGGTTCCCCGGCAGGCTACACAGCCCCCGGATCGCACCAGCAGCAGAGGCTCGTCTTCAGGCATTCCCAGCATCCTTTTTTCTTCGGGACCCGCATCGTATTCTTTTCTGCAGTCGGGACAGACTTTTCGCACCAGGCGCTGGGCTACAACCCCGGCCAAGGCAGATGAGATGAGGTAGGGCATGAGCCCCATATCCATAAGCCGGACAACGGTGCTCGCGGCATCGTTGGTGTGAAGCGTCGAGAGCACCAGGTGCCCGGTCAATGCTGCCCTGGCCGCGATTTCCGCGGTTTCTTCGTCCCGTATTTTTCCTACCATTATAATATCAGGGTCCTGCCGCAGCATGGTCCGCAGCCCGCTGGCAAAAGTCAGCCCGGCCTGAACGTTGATCTGGGTTTGGCTTATCCCTTCCATGTCGTATTCGATAGGATCTTCTAGAGTGGCGATGTTCTTTCGTTCCGAGTCCATCTCGGCCAGCATCGCGTACAGGGTCGTGGTCTTACCGCTGCCGGTAGGCCCCGTTACCAGAATTATACCCCAGGGGCGGCTCACCAGCCGGTTGAATTTTTCTATATCTTCCAGGCTCAGCCCCAGCTGAGATTTATCGATAAAAAAAGAAGCCCGGTCGAGAATCCTGATGGCCACCTTTTCTCCGTAGGCGGTCGGCATGGTAGCAACCCTCAGGTCTATAGGCCGCCCGTCCACCCGGGTTACTATCTTTCCATCCTGGGGTATCCTTTTTTCCGCGATGTTGAGGCCGGCCATAACCTTGATGCGGCTCACAACCGGAGCGTGGGCCCGTATATCCGTACTCAATACTTCGTGGAGAACTCCGTCCACCCGGTTCCTCACCCGCATCCGCTTCTCGCTGGGCTCTATATGTATGTCGCTGGCCCGGCTCCGGACCGCGTTTTCGATTAAAGAATTCACTAGCCTCACCGCAGGCGCGCTCTCGATATCGAGAGTTGCTGCCGCCTGGGCTGCAGCCTCTTCCTGCATCCTGGACGCGTCGCGGGCCGCCTGCTCAGCCGCCCTTCGCTGGGAAAACACGTTTTCGATGGT
Source organism: Syntrophothermus lipocalidus DSM 12680 (assembly GCF_000092405.1). Classification (NCBI taxonomy): domain Bacteria; kingdom Bacillati; phylum Bacillota; class Clostridia; order Eubacteriales; family Syntrophomonadaceae; genus Syntrophothermus; species Syntrophothermus lipocalidus. The sequence goes on from NC_014220.1 coordinate 1,227,096, forward strand.
GTCCAGGATGTCCTTTTCTGAGGCCAGCAGCGGAGTTACTGGCATGCCCGTTACCAGGCGGATGTCCTGCACCGCCAGCATGTCCAGGGGGTCCTTCATGGCCACGATAAGAGCACCGTCTACCACCTGGACAGGGATGGCCGTGTGGCGGCGCGCCAGATTTTCCGGAATCCTGCGCGCCGCTTCCACGTCGATCGGAGCAATCTTGAGATCAACGCTCCTTATCCCCAGCTGTTCTTCCAAGGCCCTGGCCAGCTCGGCTTCCGTAACAAAACCGTTCTTTACCAGGATATCCCCCAGCCGCTGGCCCGGCCCTGCTTGCTTCTGCAGCTCCAGAGCCTGCTTAAGCTGGTCTTCGGTTATGACTCCGGCTTGAAGTAAGATTTCGCCAAGTTTAAGTCTGCTCTTAACTCCTTGTGTACCCAATACCTTCACCCAATCGTATTGGCAATCTCATTTTAGACACTATTGCTTAAACAGCAACTACGTTGGCGCATGATGGAAAAACAAAATACAAACAAAAAGATAAAACATTCATTCTTGTCCCGTCACAGATGTCTATTTTCAAAAACCCATGCAACTTCCCACGTCGTATGACAGAATCCACGAAAAAGCCATGTTCGATTTTCAGTCCACCGTTACGGAATCAAGCGTGTTCCCATTTGCATCATAACCAGTAATGACTTTGGTTAAAAGACCATTACTATCTTCTAAAACCTGAACCCATACTAATCCCTTCGGTCCATTCGAAGGTGCTTCTCCGCCACTAACGTTTACAGCCTTAGTAGAGTCTGAAGCTGTGCTGAGGTCTCCTAGATCGATAGCACCCTTTTTACCTGTAAATGGGTTTTGAAGAGCATTCGAGTTGTTTATTCTCGTTACGAGAGCCTCCCTAAAATCATTGTCGCTATCATATGTCTTGCTCGACATGCCCTCCATTATCGCTTGTACCAATCTCATGTTAGCCTGTACGCCGGCCTCTTTCGCGGACTTCTGTACTACGCCGGACCTGGGAATCAACACCGCCGCCAATATCGCTATAACCGCGATGACTATCATCAGTTCGATTAACGTGAATCCTTTTTGCTTTTTTCTCCTAATTTTCGACAGTGACATAACATCTCCTCCTTTTCTTAAATTGCCTGAAGCTTACCGATATCCTTATTCCCCGTCAGGTTCCCTCTGAGTCTCACCCCCTTCACTACGGCACCAGCAGCTTCAGGTACCAGTCGACAATTTCCTGTCCCCAGAAAAAGGCCACCAGGCCCCCGAGGGATAAAAAAGGGCCAAAGGGTATGAGATCCTTGGCACCTTTTCTGCCTGCGACTACCAGCGATAAGCCGACCAGGGCTCCGGCAACAAAAGCCACAAAAAGCCCCACCAAGGTGCCGCCCACGCCCAGGAACAGACCCAAAACTCCTGCCAGTTTGACATCTCCCCAGCCCATACCTCCCCTGGACACGAGGATTACCAGCGCCAGGAAATTGGCGGCCCCTAGCCCTGATGCCAGGCCCCATTTCAACCGGGCCCAAGAATCCAGGTACAGCAAAATTCCACCTGTCACCAGAGCAAAGATGATGACTTCGTCCGGTATGACCATGTGTTTCAGGTCGGCCACGGTGATGACGGTTAGGCAGGACACCAACACCCAGGCGAGTAGGACATTCCAGGAGTACCCGAACCGCGCCCAGGCACCGGCAAAGAGCAACCCGGTTATCATCTCGACCATCGGGTATTGCAGGGAAAAGGAGGTTTGGCAGTAACGGCACCTGCCTTTGAGATAAAAGTAGCTGAGCACCGGGATAAGGTCCAATAACCCTAACCTGTGCCCGCAGGCGGCGCAGTGTGAAGGGGGGGATATCACGGATTCTCCCTTAGGTAGGCGTTCGATGCAGACGTTGAGAAAACTCCCGACCGACAGGCCCAGCAAAAAAACCAACAAACCCGTCCCCAACTGCACTCCCCTCCCCTTTGTTCGTCTGCTGATAGGCGTAGATTAACAATGGTCTTTTCTAAAAAGTTAACCTTATTATCAAACAGTGCTGGATCTAATACGCGTAAGATTCCATCTCCGAATTATTTTCTCACCAGTTATTCATCAGCGTTAATCAGCGTCTAATTCATAAATCAGTGTCGTCTATAACACAAAACCCCAGAACCTAAGATATGCTACGCTGTACTTAGGAATTCTGGGGTTAATTTCCTAAGGCAACCCGGCCGCCATAGACTCCTCGCCCTTAGGCCCGAGGCTTTGCGCCCTCACCTTTCGGTGAGTTTGCCCTTAGTTGTTATGTATTCAGGCTACTTCCACGATATTATAACCGCATTCTGGCTACCCTGGCAACCGTTTCATTATATGGACCAGCCCGTCCCTAACCTCGCCTTTCCAGATACCTGGAAAGCAGGCGGGAATCGGCAGCTCTTTCCCTTGCCCGCTCCTCTGTGATCACACCCATTCTCACCAGTTCGGCCAAGGCACGATCCAGAGGTATCATCCCTTCCTGAGCTCCCGTTTCAATGATTGAAGGCACTTGATGGGTCTTACCTTCTCTGATCAGTGCTCTCGCCGCGTGGGTGACTACCAACACCTCGGCTGCACACACCAGTCCCTGCCCGTCCAGGCGCGGGAGTAACTGTTGAGATATAACTCCCTGCAGCACTGAAGCCAGCTGGGCTCTAACCTGGGATTGCTGGTGCGGAGGAAAAGCATCGATTATACGCTCCACCGTCTCCGCCGCCGTATTGGTATGCAGGGTGGACAGAACCAGGTGCCCGGTTTCGGCTGCGGTAATAGCGGTAGCTATCGTTTCCAGGTCCCGCATCTCACCTACCATTATAACGTCGGGGTCTTCGCGCAGGGCAGCCCTCAATCCTTCGGCAAAACTCTCCACGTCTTCTCCTACCTCACGCTGGTTCACAATACTCTTTTTATGCCGGTGCAAGTACTCGATCGGGTCTTCGAGGGTTATTATGTGCTTCTTAAAGTTTACGTTGATGTGATTGACCATAGCCGCCAGAGTAGTCGATTTGCCCGAGCCGGTAGGCCCGGTTACCAATACCAACCCCCGCGGCAGTTCGGCCAGCCGCCGCACCACCAGACCCACTGAAGGCGTGCAGGGGAAGAGTTCTTCGGCCGTAGGTATTCTGCTGGCCAAAACCCGGCAGGCCACAGCGAAACTTCCTCGCTGCCGGTATACGTTTACCCGAAACCGCGAAAGCCCAGGGAGCGACACCGCGATATCGGCGTTGCCTTTCTTCTTCATCTCCTCGGAGCGGCGGGAATCCGCTACCAAACAGGTGGCAATTTCTTCGGTTTGCACCGGATTCAGGGCATGGCCAGCCTCGGGCCACATATGTAAAAATTGTCCAACTTCCCTGCGGCCTTCGTCCGGGCCTCTGGCCGCCAGGTCTCCGAGGTCCCAAAGGACTCCGTTCAGCCTCACTACCGGAGGCTTACCCACGGTGAGGTGAATATCGGCGGCCCCCAGCCGTACCGCGCATACAAGAAGGTCGTGAAAAAACGATTCTCTTTTGTATCCTCTTCCTGCTGGACCCCCTGTGACATCGTGCTCCGCTTCTTGACGCTCATCCGGCAAAACACCAACCCCCTGTTTATCAACCCCTATAAAGAGGCGTCTCTCTAACCAGCGCAACTACAGGTTCGACGTCTATCAGAATACATACGACCAAAGGATCGAACCTATTTACAGTCATTGCCAGTTTGAGCGGCGTAATGCTACAGCTTGGCCGCAATCTCCTCCAGCTGCTCCGAAAGGGAGGCTACCTCCTCTACTGAAGCGGTGATCTCTTCTGCTGCCGCCGCCTGCTCCTCGGTACCCCTCACCATCTGGTTTACGTAATCTCCTAGGTGTTCTGTGACCTCGTGTATGCTCTTGGTCATGGCTTGAGCCGTGTCTACCAGGCTTCTTGACTCCTCCGCCAGTTTACGGACTTCGTCTGCTACAACCGCAAAACCCCGACCCTGTTCCCCAGCGCGGGCTGCTTCAATAGCCGCATTGAGACCAAGCATTTTAGACTCCGCCGCGATCTGCCTGATAGCTCCCGCTATCTCTTCAATCTTCCTGACCGCTTCTACCGCCGATTGAATCTCTTCCTCCAGCCGCTTGGCGCTCAGGTTGATCTCGTTAGCCGAAGCTGCCGTTTCCTCAATAGCTGCTGCAATCTGGTGCATGTTTTCCCGAAAAGCCTGGGCCATTTCTCTTGTTTTCACCGCGATATCTCGCGGAAAAGCTATCCCGTAAACCCCGATGGCGTTGCCATGGTCATCCAAAACAGGTACGCCAACGCTCTTTAAAGCCACACCATATACGGACGCGTCTACCTCGATGACTACGGGCTGTTTGGTAAGCATCGCCCGTTCAATAGCGCCCCCTTTTTGAACCGGCTTTCCCACTTTAGCGAAGGGCACCTCAAAGTTCTTTTCCTCTACGACGGTAAATTTCTCGGTATCAGAAGCATATGCCACTGCCCTGTCCCAGAAGTGAAGAATCCTGCGCCCAATCTCCGCATAGTTCCTCCAAAAATCGATCGCTTCCACTTACCGTCCCCCCTTGCTGCTTTACTAGCATATAGACCCCTCCGCGCCATGCTACCCCGGCTCTTATGCCCGTTCTTCAGGGCCATAAACAATATTTTGACACTATTTGTCTGCAGCGCTGCACGTAACACGCAATATACTTCTGTACAGCAACGACAAATTCCTTCCCTCGCCTGATTCATTCACCAAAAAAGATGTCGAACTCTTCGCTCGTCAAAAACGGTCCCCCTTTGCAAAAGGATCCAACGTGAAGCCACCATGCTCACAGGCTTCAAGTATTTCAGGATCCCGGGTAACGATTTCTCCTCTCGTCTCGTTAGCCAGGGCAAGAACAAATGCGTCAGCGTAGGAGATGCTGTACCTGCCTTTTAGTCTGGCCGCCTCCCAGACACGCGCATTTGTAGCGGGCATAACCTTCCACGGAAAAACGTGCCTGGTAACATCCGACATGAACAGGGCGGCATCCTGTTCGCGACCGACTTTTATCAAACGATAGACGACCTCACCAATGTTAATCGCCGAGATCCGGATATCCAGGGAACCCTTCTCGGCTTTTTCCATGAGGTCTTCTATATAAGAGGCGCCCGGTTCCTCCTGCATCCAGCACAACACAGCATAAGCGTCAAATACCTTGATCATCCCCGACCACCTCGAGCCTGTGTTCTTCTAGGTGTCCCTGAAGTGCCTGATCTCCTTTCAAGGCCCCCTTCCAGCGGTGCCAGTCGGTTTCGGTTAGCGGCTCAACGGGTTCAAGAATTATCCTGCCCCCGATTAAATCTACTTTCAACTGTTCGCCGGGCTTAAGCCCAAGATGTTCCCTTATTTTCTTAGGAAGAACTAGCTGTCCTTTTGAAGACAATCGGACTATCGACATGACCAATACCCCCTTTCTTACTTTCATTGTAAGACAGCTTTTCCCGAGGCACAACCTTTTCTACCTAAGGGATGGCAACAGACACATATCAGCTTTTCGGCTCCCACTTGCGGTCCTCCCCAACTTCTAGCACTCCCATTTTTCCAGACGCGCTTGGGTTTCTTTTCATAAAAAAAAGGCAGACCCTCTGAGGTCTGCCTGGGAAAGTAAACGTACATGGGGAGGAATGAGCTCTCAAGCTATGGTATAGTAGGGGCTGGTTATTTAAACTCGTAGTAGAGTATCCCGTTGGGGTCAACCTTCTTCAATGCCTTGAGTTCTTCCTCAGTGGGAGGAGGCACTACTGGTACGTCTGTTTCTTCGATTTCCCAACCCGTATTCGCTTTTACTTCTTCGACTGTAGTGTACGGGAATATGCAGTCTAACTTGAGAAACTTCTCTCCGGCCGGCTTTCGGAATATGCACAGTGGCGTTATTACCGTGAACGGCTTATCTACAGCCGGAGCAGTGGTAGCAAACTGTACGTGGGGCACAAAAGTTCTGGTATCATGCTGCGGCTTCCAAATGATCGTACGCTTAGTAACAGGGGTCAAAGTAGCGCTCCCTGCTCCACCTGGCCCTCTCAGCTTGGGATGGTCATAGTCTTTTCCGCCTAAAACCGACATCGCAATACGCCCGGACTTGTCCATCTGCAAACAGGACAGAAACGCGATATCGCCTTTCCCTGAAGCATAGAGGTCGAATATCTCATCCAGTCCGAAAGTAGCCACCGAACCCTCGTAAGTGTTAGCCGTAAGAGTCGAAGCCACGTATGGCGGGTTTTGCCAGTTGTGGTCAACCCCGTCACTTAAAGTGACATAAGTGAAGTCTTTGCCTAGAGCTTTTGCAGCCTTCATCGCTACCATGGGAGTCGGCGAAGCCAGGCCATGGAATACAATATCCCCGTCTTGAATCTCACGAATGATGGCTACCGCCATCATTTCCGCTTTGCCGTAGTCCTTGCCATATTCCATGTCTAAAGCCTCCCTTCCAGCATTTTCGCCGCAAACTGGGGAACCTCTTCCGCCTTGACCGCTTTCTGGTAGGCTTTATGCGTGTCCCAGTCCACCGTGACGTACTCGGGGTAGCATATCCCGTGTTTCGCCCCACCCGGCAGCTCTACTACCGCCTCCACCAAAAAGTGAGGGATGGCCGTCAGTTTCGGCTCTTCCTGCATCCGGTAAGTGCCGACAATCCGTTCCGTTGTCAGTATTACCTTCTTAGCTGCCCGCGCCATCAATGGGTCCTGATAACTAGGTCCTAGTATCCTGGCATTTCCGTAAATGTCCGCTTCCTGCACGTGAATTATTGCGTAATCGGGCACTAAGGCCTTTACACATACTACTTCTTCGTCGCCGAATGGGCTCTTCATTACCTGGTAGAACTCAGGCCGAAGACCTACCAAATCACTTCCCCACATACCGCCGACCGGCATAAATGGGATTCCGTATGCTCCCGCACGGAGAGCGTGGATTATGGCAGTTCAGGAACCTTCGATGGCTTTAGCCTTCGGTTCCTCCCCTTCCATAGCCTTCCGCATCCCCGGAGCCAGACCAGCTTCATTTTCGAGCCCAAAGAATCCGAAATAAGCTGTATCTGCCTGGCCCGTTGCGAACAAAACATCTGCTGCGATTCCCAGCGCCGCACCGCACACCTTGAGATCCTTCACCGGCCTCTGAGTCAGGGCCAGGGAAAACAGTAGTGGATTGCGGTGCATGCCGTTTCCCCCGATGGCAAGCAGCATGCCATCTTTGACCAGGTCTACGGCTTGTGACAGAGACACTACTTTCTCTTTCATGAATTGACCTCCTTTACTACGATATTGCCAGTCTTATACCGCCACTCGGTCAGTCCAGCTAGCTCAGAGCGCTCTTTTCTTTCTGAGTTGCATAGACCACCAAGCCAACGATCAGTGCTACGAAGCAGAAGAGGAAAGCCGACTTAAAGGCAGTAGCAGGGATAAGTTGAGCAGCCGTGGTCGGGTACTTCGCGATGATCGCAGCCATAACTTGCTGGAACACAGCTCCACCGACGAATACGAACACGTTCAGATAACCGGTGGCCGTCCCCTGAATTTGCAGGTCAACGTTTTCTTTCAGGTTAGCGTACATTACTACAAAGAATCCGCCGAAGAAACCGTATACGAAGAACAGCACCTTCAGGAACGCAGGAGACATGGTATTAGTCATCCATATCAGGGGTATCCAGGTCAAGAGGTAGATCAGGGTTCCGCCAAAAACCACTTTCTTCCTGCTCTTCAGTATCCGGTCAGAAATGATCCCTGACAGCGGGCAGCCAAAAATCATGCCTAGAGGAATAAGGCTCAACACCTTACCTGCGGCTGCTTTGTCCATTCCGTACACGTTCATCAGGTAGGGACCAGCCCACAGTCCCTGGAATCCCATGATGGTTCCGTAGAGGATAAAGAACAGTACCGATATGGTCCAGAAGTTGTAGTTCCGCGAAATTATGGCCAGGGCTTGCCCGATGCCTAACGACGGCCCTGCTGTTCCAGCTACTACGGTCCCTTCAATCTCAGGTATGCTGGCTCCGCCAACTTCGTGGGGCTTGTTCCTAATGAACAAATAAGCCAAAAGCGCAATAACCATCGAAATTACGCCCACTGAGATCATCGAGCTTCTCCACCCGATGGCGGCCATCAGAGCTACCAGAGGAGCAGCCGAAGCTAGAGACCCAATGTTACCCACAGCTAGCAGCAGTCCCGAATAGGTTGCAAACTCGTTCTTCTTGAACCAGTCAGCCAGTATCCGCATAGCCGGCACATAGACGAAACCTACCCCAAACCCGACCAGGAATCTTCCAACAAGTGCCGTGCTAAACGTACCCGCCATTCCGAAGATTATAGCTCCGATGCCGGCAATGAACACGAACAGAGCCATGGTCTTGCGGGCTCCCCACCTGTCCGCCAAAATCCCGGCCGGCAACTGTCCCAAAGCGTAAGCGTAGAAGTACATCGATCCGAACAATCCCAGGGCAGTTGGAGCGATGTTAAAAGCTTTAGTCAGTTCCGGAGCCATGACGGCTGCCGAAGTGCGGTGGAAATACACGAAGAAATAAGCCAGAGCCACTACCAGGTATATGATGTACCGGTAAGACAGGGTTTTTTGAATCATCGCCTTGGTTACGCCTTTTGCTTCCGATACGATTTCCGCCATACAGACTCTCCTCTCTTAAATAATTTGCAGGACCCCGGGCTGTAGGCCGGGAAGAGGGGGGGATTCCCCCGACCCGCCCGGGGCTTATTCCTGCTTTTGCCTTGAGGTTAACAGAGTCCCTTACTTCTTACGGAGCGAGCCGGTTACGTCTACTGCCCGGAGATTTGCTAGTTCTTGTTCTGTGGGTTCCGGAATAACTTTTACGTCGGGTGATACCTTTAATTCCCATCCGGTATTTGCTTTGATTTCGTCGATGGTTGCATAGGGGAAGTAGGCATCTAGATAAAACTCTTTAGTAACAGGATCCGGGCGCAAAATGCCTAACGTCGTAATTATGGCAGAGGGCCCTCCGCCTGGGAAACCGTACTTCTCACGGTCGTTACCGCCGTTGATATAACCGGGAGAGGAGATGTAGTCTACCTTATCTACGAAACGTTTCTTTTCGTGGGTTACCATGATGATATAACGCTTGCATCCAACCGCGATTTCGTTCGCTCCCCCGCTGCCGTTCAGACGTACCCGCGGTAAGGTGTACCTCCCGACTTTCCACGGCACCTGGTCTGGATCCCAGATTCCGGTCGTATTAACATTGCCGTACTTATCGATTTGAGCTGCCCCGATTATCCCCACATCGCAACGACCGGAAGCAACCAGGCAACCAAGAGCGTCAATGGCATTGGTAAAGCTGGTCGCGTTCGCGGAAATACGGTTGCACTCAATGCCCCAAGGGAGTCCTCCTACCGGAGTTGAGCCGAAAACTCCGCCCTCGGTAAAAGCCATCAGATTAGGAGCGTGGTTTTTAATGGCAAAATACCCGGCAAGCATACTCAAGCCCACACCGAATATGGCCAGTTCACCATCGCGCAGTTCCCTTCCGGTTACTATTGCCATGAATTCCTGTCTACTGTAATCCATCTCGTAACCTCCCTTCTTAAGTCCTTACACCTTATTGCCCGCTCTCGGCCTGAGCTGCCTTTTCCAGCTCAGCGATTTCTTCGTCGCTCTTGATCCATTTCCGGTACGGATCCATCAAAAAGGCGGTAGGAGTGTCGGTGAGTTTTTCGATCTTTTCTTTACCGATGACCTCTAAATATTCTTCCCTGGTGTTGTAGCTGTAGACGTACTTCTGCAGGTATTCCTCGGTGCCCTCAGGGGTTGCCAAGGCCTTGTTCATGTAGAACATGTGCTCTTCGTCGCTGTCATACACCCCGGTGGAGCAGGCCGGCCATACTCCCAGCGGCCAGTAGACTACGGCATTGACCACTTCGCCCGGGATTCTGACCAGGTTCGGAAACTGTCTCATGCAGTCTGTGTCCACTATGAAGTCGGCCTGCAACACAACTTGCTTAGCAGCTCTCGACAATTCGTAACGGCTCCATTCCGTCCCCAGCATAATGGCGTTTCCGTAGATATCGGCCATGGTAACGTGGATCACTGCTACGTCGGGCTTTATAACTGGGAACGCCCAACACTTTTTGCCGGTAAAGGGGTCAACGATCTCAGGAGTCTTATTCTGGGCCGGATACTCGTCCGGCTTGTCTGCCCAACACCACTGCTGGTCGCAGCCGATGTTTACGGTAGCCGGTATGAAGGGCCAGTTTAAGGCTCCGCCCAGAAGCCTTAGCGGGATAGCTCCGTTGGAGTAGTCTTCAAGAATAGTTTGTCCGGTTTCCACCGCTCTTCTCAAACCGTTGGCAAACCCATAGACCTCCAAACCGCTGAATCCTACTTCGATCCTGCGAACGGCCCCCACTGCGGCCAAGAGGTTGGACTGCTGGGTATTACAGTTGGATATCAGGTTAAGGTCCTTTCTTCCTTGCTTTACCATTTCCCGCCCAAAGGCGATGGAATCAGATCCTACTGGCAGGGCGCCGCCGTGGGCGTAGGTCATTCCGTCCCACGTGTATTTCTTGACAGCCTCTTGCATCGATATCAGCTTGTTACGCAACGGGTTTCCCTCCTTCTCGTTTTTTTACTGTTTGCTCAATCAATGCGGGGGAATTAGAATGAGTCTGGGAGCTTATTTTAAATTATTGTTTTCTTGTGGGGCCGGGCTAAACCCGGCTTTTTTTTACCTCCTTTCCCGTGTGGAGTGCGTCCGGGCTTTTCAACGTGCTTGTCTCTCACCTCCCTGGCGCAATATTTCACATGCTTTCGCATTTTCTATGCTTCAGATCCCCGAGCCCGAAACCCTCGAAGACCGGACCCAGAGGACATGAATTCTAATATAACCCCTTCGCTCTCAATAAAGGAAGCGGTGATGTTAACAACTTGTTCAGGCCCAACTCCTTAACCGAGTGTCCGAACGCAAGACCCATTAACTGGGTAAAGTAGATTATCGGTAACCCATACCTGACTCCGCGCTCGGCCTCTACCAGTGACTGCCTGGTATCCAAATTAGTCTGGCATAACGGGCACCCGACCACTATTGCTTCGGCTCCCGCCTGCTTCGCAGCCTCCAATATTTCCCCAGACAGCTGAACCACTATCTCGGTCTGGCACGCAGCCATGCCCGCGCCGCAACACTCAGCTTTGTGGGACCAATTGACAGTTTCCGCTCCGAGAACTTTCAACAAATCATCCAATACCCTGGGCTGCTCCGGGTCGTCGAACCTGGTAAGCCCCCGCGGCCTGGTCAAGAGACAGCCATAGTAAGCCGCCAAACGAAGCCCTGACAGTGGCCGTTTCACCTCCTGGGCTATGGTTTCGAGGCCGACCTTCTCAACCAGAAACTGCAATACATGTGATGCCTCCACCTGTGAGCCTTGCGGGCTTTGCTTATTGGCCCCAATGCTTTCTTTCAGCGTGGACTCAGCCGTTTTTAGCCGGCTGTAACACCCGGCACACGGCGTCGTAACAGTAGTAAGCCCCATCTTTTCCACCAATCTCAGATTGCGAAAATTCAATTCCAAGGCCAGGGAATGATTCAAACTATGAGCCGCGCTGGCCCCGCAACAGTTCCAATCCTCTACCTCGTGAAGGACGAGGCCCAGGTGACGACAGACCACCGCTGTGGACAGTTGGTATTCACGGGACATCCCGTGGCCAGAACACCCGGGATAATATGCAACCTCCATCTTCTTATCCCTCCTTCCCCGGCCTGTATAACTTGAACAGCTTTCTTACCGCTCGCCGGTCCCTGACTCCCGGAACAAACGGCATCATTTTCCCCTTAAAGAACAGCCTCTGACCAAGCTTGACATCCTTTGTATATTGGCCAGTCTTTAGATTAAACCTCAGTGCCAGTTCCGCTTCCGACACTCTTCCGCGCTTAAACACATGGTCTAACATCAGCTTATTGAACAAAAACACATGGTTGGTTTCCGATACGACTCCTTCGCCACAGCTCATTTCTCGCAGGTAATCCATGATCCTAGGTATATCAATGGCTGCCGGGCACCGGTCCTGACACAGGTGACAGCTCACGCAGACCCATATCGCCTTGCTCTGCAACAACGCTTCTTTGGCTCCTAGTTTTATAAGCTGAATAACTTGCCGCGGCGTGTAGTCCATAAGGTAGGCCGTCGAACATCCACCCGAGCACTTACCACACTCGTAACAGCAACTCAGGTCGACCCGGCAGTCATTTTCAATTTGTTCTTGTAACGTCGAGCTGGTAGCATCCAGCTGAATCGGCATCCCTTTCCCCTCCTAACTTCACACGGCTGCTTACCGGGAAAACAGGGCTATGACTTCCGCAGCCGCAGCCGCTCCCTGCTCTCGCGCCCCCGGTATATCAACAGGGAACCCGCTTCCACCGGCAAAGAAGACCTTATCCGCGCTTCTTACCGGGCTCATGCCGTCATCTTCCAAGAACCCGTACTCATCTGTCTTCGCACCGAACATCTTCGCAAGCTCTACCGTTTCCTTCCTCGCCACTGCCGCTCCCGCCAAAACGATCATGTCTACCCTTATTTCAATCGGGTTACCCATAAGCGTATCTTCCGCTCGGATTAACAGCCGTCCCGCGTCGGGTATCACCTTGGCCGGCCTACCCCTAACGTATCTAACCTTCTTGTCCTCAATTGCCCGGCGCACAAACTCCTCGTATCCTTTGCCTGCTGCCCGGATATCCATGTAGAAGACATAGCAAGCAGTGGTTGGCGAGAGTTCCTTCACCATAGCCGCTTGTTTAGCGGTATACATGCAGCAAATCTTAGAACAGTACGGGTAGCCTTTTGACCGGTCCCTGGATCCCACACACTTGAAAAACGCTATGGCCTTGGGTATGTTTTGGCGATATCCTAACTGGCGCCATCCCTTCAGCATTCCCTCGAATTCAACCGCACTTACAACCCCGTTATATGTCCCGTAGCCATATTCTCCGTAAGCCGACAGGTCAAAGTAGTCAAAACCGGTAGCTATCACGACCGCGTCTACGTTTACATCTGCAACCGTATCATCTGCGGTCTGTTTCAAACTTACTCTGAAGCCTTCACCGTCGCGCTGCCCCCCGACAACCGTTGTTCCGGTTTTGACCACGACTTTTCCGCTTTCCTCAATGAGCCTCAGGCTATTGGCCAACATGGCCGAAGTATCCTCGTTGCGTGGAAAGGTCCCTGCCAGAAGATTCAGGCGTCCTCCCAAAACTGACTCCCTCTCCACCAAAATCACATCATGACCGGCTTGGCCAATTTTGACAGCTGCTTCTATACCTGCCGGGCCTCCTCCAATTACTAGAGCCGTTTTGCCTGTGCTCTCCATAAACTAGACTCCTTTCAGTCCAAGTTTTTCCAGTACCCCGTTAAGCGGTACAGTATTGGCTTTGAAACCGAGCTTTTCTACCGGTACTCCAAGCGCTAACGCTATGAGTTGACCTAGGTCGATAACCGGAATATTGATTTCTCCATGACCGTTCCTGGCCAGGTTGGGTTGTTCCCTGTCTAGAGCCACGTTACACCCTGGACAAACCGTGGTTATGAGTTCTACGCCCGCTTCTTTAGCACTTCTCAGTTTCTTGCCCAGGTGAGGCTGCACCACCTCTTCTCGGTGGGTAAATCCCCTTCCCACCGAATAGCCACAGCAGGTCCTTCCCTCCTTATACGTAACAGGGGTAGCTCCCAAGATTTCAAACAATTCTTCGTGGAAAGTTGGTAGATCGCCGTCGTCAAGGATCCCGTACTGCTGGGCCAGGTAGTGACACCCGTAATGGGCGGCCACCCGCAGCCCATTCAAAGGGCGTACCACTTTTGAAGCAATCCGGTCTTTTAAACGGTAGTATAATTCCTGAACGTGAAAGATGTTTGTCCGTCCCTTATACTCGTAGCCCCACCGTCCAATAAGATCGTTCGCCATTTTGAGATAATCCGGATTATGCAGAAGAATATGTGAAAGCTCCTTATTATACCCGAAACACCCGTTACAAAAGACGTAGGTATCCAGCCCCTTGGCTTCTACTAAGGCCAAGTTTCGAGCGGTAGCCGCCAGTGACACTTCTGGCAAGTACCCAGAACAGGTCAGGAGATACCCGGAACAACATGTCTGGTCCGGATCCATTACTACTTCAATACCCAAAATCTTCATTATCTCTTTGATTGCATTTTCGGTACCGGGATACTCGAGACTTCCGGTACAACTGCGAAACAGGAATATCTTTTCTGGAATCTCGGGTATCCTTTTTTCTACCGGAATCACTCTAGCTTTATTCATAAATTATCCTTCCTTCCCGGTACTTGAACTCCACAGGTTTTTCCTTGCTTTCGTCCAGAGCCTCGAGCCACTCTGTGGTACCGGTCAAATCGAAAAGAGCCTGGTACTCGCTTCTGGCTTTGTCCGAAACCTCCGGCCAGGGGGTCATTCCTGCTTCGCTACGAATCTTCATAACTCTTTCCTTGCCCTTAGCACCCGGAACAAAGGTCATCGCGTCTTCGCGGGCTTTCAAAGCAAAACGCTTGAAAGGCAGCACGTATTTAAGCCCGAAGTTGTGTTCGATGGCCTTGTAGCGTATCTGCATCATCAGTAACGGGTAGTGTATGTCGCTCGGGCATACCCTGTAACAGTTAGCACACCAAAAGCAGCGCCATATCTCTTCACTCTGAACCAGGCGAGACAGATTGCCCATAAGGACATCCCGGATGATCTGTCTTGGGTTATAGGAAGGGGTGATAGCCGCCACCGGGCAGTTTCCCACGCACTTTCCACAGGTCAAGCAGGCATCGAGGTTGCCTACCAAGTTATACCTATCCACTATTCTGTCTAGTCCCTGCACCCACTGGGTGTCGCTTTCTCTGGGCACAGCCATCAACGCTCCTCTGTCTTGAGTTCTTTAGGTTATGTATTTCACAATTACCACTTCCGTTATGTTAGCGTTGCAATATGCGTGCCAACCAAGACAAAAAAGAGCTGAGGTGGCACACTGCCAAACAGCCTGCCGTCTCAGCGTTGTGCAAAAAACCAAAACTCAACCTGTCAAAATAAAAGTGTCAGTTTATTGGACACCTGTCTAATAAACTGACACTCGAATTGACATCGGTAGGCTCGATTTTCTAGTCGGAGATACTGGGTATCCCTAAAGTCCGCAGTTTATAATACAAAGTGCTACGGGGAATCCCCAGCATCTCTGCCGTTCTCGCCTTGTTGTAACCGCACTCCTCCAAAGCTCTCATGATGACGTCCCTCTCGGTCTTAGCCACCGCCTCTTCCAGGACCTCTCCCGCCATCAATACTTCCTTATCCTTGGTTCTCGAACCGTTGTTCCCCGGCCTCAACATATCCATTACCCCCGCTTCCTCCAGCGAATGGAGGGTTATTAAGTTTCCTTCCATCAGTATTATTATACTCTCCAGAACGTTACGTAATTGACGGACATTACCCGGCCAATCATAATCGACTAAAACATCCAGTGCCTCATCATCTATGCCATCAACTTCCCGGTCATAGTCTGTCGCCAGTTCGTTTATAAACCTTGCCACCAGACCTGGTATATCCCCTTTTCGTTCTCGCAGGGGAGGGATCTCAAGGGTAACCACGTTAAGCCGATAGAATAAGTCCTCTCTGAACCGACCCTCCGACACCATTTCGTGTAAGTTGCGGTTAGTGGCCGCTATTAAACGCACATTGACCTCGATCGGATTAGTTCCGCCCACACGATAAAACCGGCCTTCCTGAATAACCCGCAACAGCTTGGCCTGCATCTCCAGAGGCAGCTCGCCAATCTCATCCAGGAAAATAGTTCCGTCGTGGGCCAGCTCGAACTTCCCCGGCTTTCCCTCCCGCTTGGCCCCGGTAAATGATCCGGACTCGTACCCGAACATCTCGCTTTCAAAGAGAGTCTCCGGGATAGCACTGCAGTTGATTTCCACGAAAGGACGGTTAGAACGCTTACTGTTTTGGTAAATAACCCGGGCCAACAGCTCCTTGCCGGTCCCGCTTTCTCCTTGAATAAGAACAGTAGCATCAGTGGCTGCGACTTTGCGAGCCTGTTGCAAGACCCTCAAAGTAAACTTATCAGCAGTGTAAAAAACATCTTCCGAACTGGGCTCGCTTTGGCGAACCCTTTTTTCCAGCTTCTTCACCTTTGAATTAGCGTAGTGCAATCTATCCAGCAAACTCATGGTCTGGGTAACATCTTGAGTGGTACACACCACCCCGATGACATCCCCTGCCGGCGTAATAACGGGAACTGCATTCCTGATCGCATACTGCTGGGGTTTAAGTTCAGCAAGAACATTGCGCCGCGATTTGGCCTCTTTCAGAACGCTCTCTATTAAGCCGTCATCATATATCTCTTTAAGGCGTTTGCCAACTACATCGTCCGCCTTGAGCCCAAACATTCTTTCCGCTGCCTTGTTCCAGTAAGTTATTACACCGAAGCAGTCCACAACCTGAATCGCTTCAGTTATATTATCCATAACCGCCTGCATATGACGCCCAATTACCTCCAATTTGTCGGAAAAACCATTGCAGACGTCTTTGGCAGTCAATATACCGACTACAGTCCCTGTCTCATCAAGTACAGGCAACCGGCCTATATGGTGCTCCCTCATGACGTCACGGGCAAGAACCAGGTCTTCCGTAGTCGTAGTAGTGAAAACATTTCGGTGACATACGTCGATTATAGGTTTGTCTTGAGGCAAGCCGTCCGACAAAATGCGCACTAAGTGCTCTTTCGTTACCAATCCTAGCAGCTTGCCGTTACCTTCAACCACTACGACCTCTTCCCACCGGTTCTGCAGCATGGCAGCGATAACCTGCTCCAAGGTCTCGTCTGGAGATGCGGTGCCAAAGCGCTTTGTCATTGCTTCGCCTACCTGAAGCTCGCTGATTCTCAATACGGGCATCGAACTCGCCTCCTTTCGCTCAGGCCTGCACCGGCATGATTATGATATAACGATTCTTGTAACATTACAACCGGTAAAAGCGACAGAAAATGAAATCTTTCACAAACCTTTGGCCCTCATTTATATATTTCGGCTGCGATTGATAGCTGAACACGGCAGCCCGGCACTCAGCTGACTGAAATTGTAACATGCCATTGGGTCCCGAAAACGCTCGCTGCTAATCAAAGACTTGAGCTGAGTGCCGGGTCTGTGTGCATCTGTGGCTCGTTTTCGGCGCACAATAATAAGAAAAAGAAAGGGGTCAAGCTAATGTCGAGAACAACGACCGAATGCATGGTTAATACTTGCGCGTACTGGGTGCCGGGCAACAGCTGCTCCGCTGACACCATCGAAGTAGTATCGTCTGGCCCCGATGCCAGTTGTTCTACCTTCACCCTGCGGTCCTCCGTGGAAGGACCAGAAATGAAGATCCTCCCCCAACACACTACCAGCTCCCTCACCCAGGGTTCGGCCAATCCTGAAGTCCTATGTAGCGTGCGGCAATGCCGGCATAACCGAGACGGATACTGTGAGGCCGACAATATCAAAATAATGGGTAGTACCGCTCAACGCCATTCTGATACTGAATGTGACATGTTCGAACCGGCCTAGAAATGTTCGCATCAATACTAAACCTGCACCAACTCTACAGTCTGGTGCAGGTTTAGACCTCCAATTCGGTTTCCGTGCTGGCCTGCTGTTACCAGAACCTTTATAGTAGTTGCCCGGCCAACATTATAAAAAGGTCTTAATAACCATGGGAATAACCGTTTTTGCAACCTCGGGGTTGGCTCCGCCCGATAGAATAAACAAGACCGGCTTGCCTGCCGCGAATTCCTTGATGGCCTCGGCCAAATGTTTGAACGATATCTCGGTAAGCGCAAATCCTCCGTAATCGAGAATATGAGAATCATGTCCGAATATGATCATCAAAATCTCGTAATCCCAAGATCTCGACAACACCCGGTTTAGAGCATCGATGAAATCGCTGTCTCCGCCACTTCCCAGCCCGATGTCGTAGTTGTTGAGCTCCGGATCTTCTACTATGCGCCAACTCCCGGAATGGAAGTTAACGTGAATGACGTCCGGATCAGCGCCGATCAAGTCCCTAGTACCATCGCCGAAGTGCGGGTCCACATCTATTATCATCACTCTCTTGATCCCGAGAGCCCGAAGCTTTTTTATCGCCATTACCGCGTCATTGTAATAGCAAAAGCCCCAAAACCTGTCGTACCCGGCGTGGTGACCCGCTGCCCCCACGAAGCAGAAAGCAAATTCCAAATCCCCGGTCGCCAAACGTTCTGCTGCTTCCACTACTCCCGCTGCCGACAAAAGAGCAACATCATGATAGTGTTCAGCTTTGACCATAGCTATATGTCTTGCGCTGTGGCACTGGTTTAACAGTTCTTCTGTTTCTTGAGTAATCGCGGGGGTGAATAACCCTATCTTGCCAGCTTCGATCAGGTCGGTCATGGCATTGAAGGCAGGCTCAACCCGATCCCGAAGCACCGAGTGCCCCCTCAGGGAAAAATCAGGATGATACCAGACTCCAGCCTTCATTCCACAAGCCTCCTCTACCCGCCCCAGGGGCCAACCGTACTATTTCTTGGCTATTTTTTCCGCTATGTTAGCGGGTACCTCTTCGTAATGAGAGAAAGACATCTGGAACTTGCCCCTGCCCTGGGTAATTGACTTCAGGTCAATGCTGTAGCGGGCCATCTCCGCCAGGGGCACCTGGGCTTTCACCAGCTGGTTCTTCCCTTGTGGCTCCATGCCCAGAACCCGGCCCCTCTTACTGTTCAAGTCACCTATGATGTCCCCCAGATACTGTTCCGGAATCAAAACCTCGACATTCATTATCGGTTCCAGCAGTACCGGCTTTGCCTGTTCCATGCCCTTGCGGAAAGCCAGAATAGCCGCCAGTTTGAACGACATTTCGGACGAATCCACAGGGTGGTAAGAACCATCATAGAGCGTGACCTTAACGTTGGTAACCGGGTACCCTGCAAGAACCCCTTCGGTCATGGCCTCCCGCACGCCTTTTTCTACCGCCGGGAAGAAGTTACGCGGCACCGCTCCCCCAAAAACCGATTCCTCAAAGGCAAACTCGGCATCGGGCAGCGGCTCGAGTTTCAGCCATACATGCCCGTACTGACCGTGCCCGCCGGTTTGTTTCTTGTGCTTTCCTTCTACCTGAACCATTGCCCGTATGGTTTCGCGGTAGGGTATCTTCATCTCGGTGGTGCCGACATCCACGCCAAATTTGCTCTTTAATCGTTCTACGATTATATCTGTATGCGTTTCGCCCATAGTCTTCAGGATAGTCTGTCGGGTCTCGGTGTTCTTTTCCATAGTAATAGTAGGATCTTCTTCCATCAGCCGCTGTAAAGCACTGGAGAGCTTGTCTTCGTCCCCTTTGCTCTTCGGCTCTATCGCCATCGCCAGGGTAGGCTGTGGGAATTCAATTCCTTTGAGAATGACAGGTCGGGCCTTATCCGTGAGCGTGTCCCCGGTAGTGGTAACCGACAACTTGGCAACAGCGGCTATATCCCCCGCTTTCAGTTCGGGAACCGCGAACTGTTCCTTGCCGCGCATCACCAGAAGGTTGCCGATCCTCTCCTCTTTTTCCTTATTGGCGTTGTAAACCACGGAATCGGCCTTCATGGTTCCGGTGAAGACCCGGAAGAAATTGAGGCGCCCTATATAAGGGTCGGCGATAGTCTTGAACACCAAAGCGGCCAAGGGTTCTGCACTCACGTCTTTGCCCTTGACATCGGAATGATGGCTAGGATCAGGCATGCAATCGACTATGAAATCCATCATGGGCTGGATTCCCATGTTGTTCAAGGCCGAACCACAAAAAACGAACACAGCGGTACCGTTAGTCGCAGCGCCCTTTATCCCCCGCTGGATTTCCTCGTCGGTAAGTTCCTCCCCTTCCAGGTACTTGTTCAAAAGCTCATCATCGCCTTCAGCTGCAGCCTCGACGATCTGCTCCTTATAAGCTTCAACCTGGTCCGCAAGCTCCGCAGGTATCTCAGCTTCGGTCATCTTTCCGGTTCCGGGCTCAAACAACAAAGCCCTCATTTTGATCAGGTCCACTACACCCTTAAAATTGGCTTCAGCCCCAATCGGGATCTGAAGTGGCACTATGGGCTGGGAAAACTTTTCTCTCATCTCTTCCAGGGCTTTTTCAAAAGAAGCGTTCTCCCTGTCCATCTTATTGATAAACGCTATACGAGGTAAATCCCCACATTCTTCCCAGTAAATCTCGGTCTGAACCTCGACACCGGCAACAGCAGAAAGGACTACGATCACGCTGTCTGCTACCCGCAGCGCTCCTTTGACTTCACCGGCGAAATCGGCAAAACCTGGGGTGTCGAGCACGTTTATCTTTAAACCCCTGTATTCGCAGGGAACCAGGGTAGTATTAATAGTAATTTTGCGCTTTATCTCCTCAGGATAAAAGTCTGCAGTGGTGTTTCCGTCATCCACCCGGCCGAGCCTCTTGATGGCTCCAGTCTGGTAAAGCATAGCCTCAGTCAGGGAGGTCTTTCCCGCCCCTCCGTGGGCGATGATGGCTACGTTTCGTATCTTTTCCGTGGGGTAAACATTCACAAACATTCCCTCCTTGCCTATCTATAAGGAATTTCCAAAATCCCATTAATTATAACTGATCTACTTGCGAGTGAAAATAGAAAAAACCCAGTATAGCACCACTGCTAGGAGTGCCAACACGGCCAACTGAACCAAAAACTGGATCCTCAGTACATCCAATAAAGTCAGGACAGTTCCAAGAATCACGGGGATAAACACCGACTTGGGTGAAGGTCCGCCGGCGTAGTCGGGGTTTTTCCTTTTCTCGAACAACCAGTTCAA
This sequence comes from Syntrophothermus lipocalidus DSM 12680, assembly GCF_000092405.1. Taxonomy (NCBI): domain Bacteria; kingdom Bacillati; phylum Bacillota; class Clostridia; order Eubacteriales; family Syntrophomonadaceae; genus Syntrophothermus; species Syntrophothermus lipocalidus. The sequence goes on from NC_014220.1 coordinate 1,247,940, forward strand.
ATTGAATAAAAACAAGAAAACCAAAATATTCACTATCAACTGCAATCCAAATAACACTACAACATCTCCTATAGCTTAGCCGATATCGATGTAAGGTTGAAAGCGACGTCTAAAATCCTCGATAAGCTGATAATCCGTCAAATCGAAGTGAATGGGCGTAATCGATATATACCCTTGGGTGACAGCCGCTACATCGCTGTCGGGATCCTGCTCTTCTCTTATAACTTCTCCCCCCAGCCAGTAATAAGAATTACCGCGGGGATCCTTTCTCTCCTCAAAAAGGTTTTCGTAGCGCCTGACCCCTAGCTTGGTGATGCGTATACCCTTTATCTCGGAACGGGGAAGGCAAGGCACATTAATGTTGAGGATTATGTCCTTGCCGACACCTTCTCTGTGTAAAATCCGCAAGACCAGCCGGGTAAAGCGGGCAGCAAAAGAAAAATCCTCGTTGGGATTAAAAGAATCGAGTGACACCGCCACCGAAGGAAAACCCATAATGACCCCTTCTAAGGCGGCGGAAACAGTACCGGAGTACAGTACATCTGTACCCAGGTTTGCTCCCCGGTTAACTCCGGATACCACGTAATCCGGGGTTTTCGGGATTAAAGCGCTGATCCCCAGTTTGACACAGTCGGCCGGGGTGCCGTCGATAACCCAGGCCAAAGCGCTTGAACCTGGAACCTCGACCCTTTGCGCTTTGATAGGGCTAAAAACCGTTATAGAATGGCCTGTTCCGCTCCTTTCCCGGTCCGGGGCCACCACATATACCTCGCCCATTTTTTCCAATTCGCGTAGCACAGCCAAAATTCCGGGAGAATCGATGCCGTCGTCATTGGTCAAAAGAATCCTCACTCGGCAGATACCCCCCGCGGTAGCAACATGATACGACTAGGTGGCCAGTAGATCATGAAAGCCTTTCCCATAAGATGATCCTCCCTCAGCCAAGCATTCCATCGGTGACTGTCAAAGCTGCTGTTTCTGTTGTCTCCCATAACAAAAAGGCACCCTTCCGGAACAACCACCGGTCCATAATCGTACATCGGCGGTTCAGCCAGGTAAGGTTCTTTCAACGCCACTCCGTTAATAAACACCTTTCCATCCCTTACCTCCACGGTTTCCCCGGGAAGCCCTATAACCCGCTTGATAAACGGCCCTTCCTGCCCTAGTTCCTCTGGGGGCGTAAAAACCACTATATCCCCCCTGACCGGTTTTTTGAAGTGGTATATAAACTTGTTGAGCAACACCTTGTCCCCAATCTGCAGAGTAGGTATCATGGATCCGCTGGGTATTTCCCGACCTTCGATAACGAAGGCCCTCAGAACCATGGCCAACAAAAACGAAATTATAATTATGCTGACGAATTCCCTAACAATGCCCCGCAATTCTCTCCCCATGAAATCTTCCTCCTGTTCTATATTTCGTAGATGTTGATAGTCATCTCTTGCCCGTCGCGGTCTTTGGTGAGGCCGAAAAGCACTTTCCTGTCTTTTAAGTGCTTGTTGAGAAAATCTACGACCTTAACTAGTTCATCGTTGGCCCGGAAAGTCTTGCGGGCTATAAGTTGGAGACCGTTTTGCTCCCCTTGATTATTATTCACTTCCCAATCCTCCTGCTCCACAATGGCGTTACCTAATCGGCCCCTTGATCAAAGCAAAAGCCTCGGCTCTGGAGGCCGGGTTAGTCTCGAATATCCCGCGTACCGCGGATGTGACCGTCATAGAACCGGGTTTGTTGACTCCTCGCATGGTCATGCACATGTGTTCGGCCTCGATTACGACCGCTACTCCCCATGGCTGTAATCTCTCCATGATGGAATCGGCAATCTGGCTGGTTAACCTCTCTTGCAGCTGGGGTCTTTTGGCAAAACCTTCTACCACCCTCACCAGCTTGCTTAGCCCGGTAATGCGGCCCTTCCGGGGTATATAAGCCACGTGAGCCTTGCCGTAAAAAGGCAATAGATGGTGCTCACACATAGAATACAAAGGGATGTCTTTGATAAGAACCAACTCATCATGGTGTTCCGTGAACAGCACCTGCAAATGTTTGCTCGGGTCCTCCTCAATCCCGCTGAAAAGCTCAGCATACATACGAGCTACCCGCCGGGGAGTATCGCGCAACCCCTCTCGATCCTTGTCCTCCCCTATGGCTTCGATGATCATTCGAACTGCCTTTTCAATTTTTTCGATGTCCATGACTCATCTTCCTTCCCAAACGCTGCTTCAATCAGGTAACCCTTAAATACTTATGTATTTGAGGAATAACCCTCACGTCCTCTAGGTGCTTTAAAGCATCGAGCTGCAGGTCAAACAACTTCTCAGCTTGTACAGCTACCTGGCTGGTGACCAAGCTGACTGGCTGCAAGACCAAAGGTATAGTGGCGTCAACTCCGGCAATTATCCGGGCAACTTCTCCTATCTCCCAAGGTTCGGTTGAAGGAGTCACTACAACCTTGACGTAAACCGGGCGGCAAGCAGCAAGCTCCAAGAAACGCTTGTGAACCGGGAACAGATCGATGCCAATCGCACTGGGCAATTTGAAATCCATACTTATGACAGCGGTGAATTCAAGGATATCGACCAGGTTTTCGACCAGGGTGCCATTTGTTTCCAGTAGCATCCTGTAACCCTTGCTCACCAATATAGGAGCTAACCTTTTTAAATAATCGGCCCAAAGCAAGGGTTCTCCCCCGGTGAGACTAACCCACCGGGTATCAAAGTTCGCAGTAGCCTTCACAACATCAGAAATTGAAAGAGGATTGGCATACTCACGAAAATCGTTTTTCGAGCCCGGCTTCAAAAAAATCTTGCAAGATGGGGTTTTAGATAAGCTCCCCACAGTATCACAATACGGACATCTAAGATTACACCCGCAAAACCTTAAAAATATCTGCCTGCTTCCGGCCAGGGTGCCTTCTCCCTGTATGCTCTCCGTAATCTCTGACAAATAGGCTTTCACAGCCCGACTCCTCTCACTTTACATCTTGCAAGATAAATCCCCATCATCTCTTCCCTAAACCGGCTCATCACGTCTTGGGCCATCTGCCTAGCATCTATTATACCAAGATCTTTCAAGCCCACGGTTTTAACCGGGGTACCCTCGGTATCAATGTTTAGGCCGACATGAATGAGAGTGGAAGCCAGCGAGACAGTAGCGATTGAAACCGACAACTTGCCTTCCCCCACAAAAAGATCATCGCCTCGCCGTATCACCCTTGACGTAAGCCTCTCTTCCAACCACTCTTTGATTATAGTTATCAGCATTCTCTGCCGCAAAACCGCTCTTTCCAGATCCGTATCAAATTTTTCGACGATGAAATGCAGCATAAGAGGACTGTATATCCACTGGCCCGACTTCACATCGACCAGATCCACCATATGCGACAACTCCACCCGGCACTCCCCAGTAAAGCTCACAACAGCATCGCCCAGAATAGAGAAATTCCGATAAATCCAGTGTGGTGACAACTGGCTCCCATCGTATTTAATCCTCTCTTCGATAAACCTCGTCTCCATTTTCCTCCCCGCTTTCTCCTTGTAGCCACAGATTCACACTGATGTTCACAGATAAACACTGACATACAGAAAACGAGATAAAAATGAACATAATGTAGCTTCTTCACCTGAAGACGCTGTAACGCATTTCTCAGTATTAAAATCAGCCAAAATCAGCGTTAATCAGCGTCTAAAAACTAATCTGTGCTAATCAGCCCGGCACTCAGCTGGCCGAAATTGTGCAACGTGCCAGCTTCTCTTGATAACAATATTCATCTATCAAGGCTTGAGCTGAGTGCCGGGTCTGTGTTCATCTGTGGCTCTTAAATCGAGATTCTCCCTAGCCTTAGCCAGCAAGCGGCACGAAGCACAAACCCCGCAAGGACTTGGCCCGTCCTCGTAACAACTCCAGGTGTAATGGAGGGGTATGCCGAGACGGATGGCTTCTCTTAACATCTCGGTCTTGTCCATTTCCATGGTATAAGAGATGACCCGAACCTGATTGCGGGTCGAGTAAGAAAGGCTACGATTGACCGCAGACACGAAATCCGGGCTGTTGTCGGGAAAATCAACCGCTTCCTCACGGTTAAAACCGACCAGTACGGCTTCGGCTCCCATTTCCTCCGCATAGCAGGCGGCGATATTGATAAAAAGGCCGTTGCGGTTGGGAACCCATACTTCACGGCTGCTCCTCGTGGACCTTTCCGCTCGGGTCAGCCCGGAAGCAAAAGTTCGCAAGAATCCCGCTTCGACCACCCTGTGGGGTATGTTGTAGAAAGCCGCTATACGACCGGCAGATTCGACCTCCCGAGTCCTCGCTTTTTGCCCGTAATCCACGGTCAGTGCTAAAATAACCTCCATATCCCTTAAAGCCAAAACCGTACACAAGGTAGAATCTAAACCGCCAGAAAGAAGAGTAATTGCCTTCATCATTGTCCATCCCTCCTGAAAGTGGCCCACGCTCGCGGAGACTCGCGCACGGTTACCTTTTCAAGAATTACTCCCGGAGCCTCTAACCGAGCCTCGATGTCCTCGAATATCTTCTTTGCCAAATTTTCGGCGGTGGGAGTGACCCGGTCAAAAGGGGGCACATCGTTTAACAATGAATGATCATAGCCGGCCACGACCAGATTAACAAGTTGTTTCAGTTTTCGAAAATCTATGAGCATCCCCTGCGGATCGAGATCGTTGCCCCTCACGGTAACCTCAATCTGCCAAGTGTGGCCGTGAACCCGGGCACATTCACCTTCGTAATCTCGCAACTGATGGGCTGCGGCGATCTCCACCTGTACTGTAACCTGATACATGGTACCCTCCACCCTTAAGATGTTTAAATTCTATCATGTATCCCATACCAAACTCCAATAATATCGTACCAAATTTAACCCGCGCCTACTTATGAAAAGGCCGTATCACTTGTTAATCAAAACACGAGCGGCAACTGCCATAAGCGCCACGCCTATGATGTCCGTGTAAGCGAAAGGGGATTTTTTGACCCCCATCAAGCCTAAGTGGTCGATGAGGACTGCAGTCAGTGTCTGAGCAACAACGATTGCGGTAGTAGCGTTTGCTACCCCGACTTGCGGAATGCTGCGGGCCACGGCGTAGATTATAACGACATTCAGTAGTCCACCCATGTATACGTACCAAGGGGCTTGTCCCGCTTTAACTAAACCGCCGAATCCTATGCCTCCCAGTAATATTACGGCTAAGACGGCTACAGTTCCAATAACGTGAACGATGAACGTAGACTCCCAAAGTCCCACTACCTTACCCAAGGCAGCGTTCATGGTACCCTGCACGGCCATCGCTGCTCCAGCCAATAAGGCTACTGCCATATACAACCACTTAATCACGTCGAGCCGTTCCCTTTCTTTTGCCTAATCGACTTAGGTTTTAAAAGTTTCACTTCCTAGTCTTTCACTGGAGGTATCAGATATACGTAACAACCACAATCATTCCGACTCCCAGCCAAAAACCTAAATGGCTGGCTCTGGTTCGCAAACGTAAAGCACCGGGAATAAGATGATAAAAGACTAGGTACAACATAGCCCCAGCCGCAACTCCCAGCAAAAACGGAAGGAAAGCGGGAAAAAAGGCAATAGCGGCTTGCCCAGCGATGGTCCCCAAAGGTGTTATGGTGGCTACCAGCAATACCTGTAAAAGAACCCTGACCCGGCTTACCCCTCCATTAAGTAAGGGAACTGCCATTGCCATGCCCTCTGGGATGTTGTGGATTCCCACGCCCATAGCTATAGCCATTCCCGTTCTAACTTTAAGCCTTGTACCCAGAGCAATGGCTATTCCTTCGGGAAAATCGTGTAAGGCGATACCTAACATGACCAGGTATCCCAATGCTGCCCAGTTCGACGACGATGCCTCACCCTGAAACAACGTATCGGCCCAGGCAAGGGAGAATCCTCCCGATGCCAGCCCCAGTAGCCCTTCCCGCCACGTGCCCCCTACTAGTATTGAAGGCACGAGATCTAAGGCAACTACCGCCAACATCACCCCCGCGGCCAAACCCAAAAAGAAAGCAACTCCGCGGTCGCCCCACTCCTTTCGTACTAATACCAGGATCGTCCCCAGCAGGGTGCCGGCGCCTGCCGCTACGCTCCATACCAGACAATTCGAATTCACACACCGAACCCCTGTCGTTTTCTTAATATCTATGGCTAAGAATAACGATTTAGTCCAGGTAAACCGGAACCGGTGCCACCAAAAGTGGTTGAATTACTTCCAAAAGAGCTGGCAAGTCTTCCCCGCTGTTTTATAATGAAAGTGAATAGAATCAAACTATCTTCATCCTGTTAAAGAGAGCTGGCGTAGCTAAAGTGGCACGCCACATGGAGCAATGTTGGGAAGGGAGGCGATGTTTGTGACGGGTATACGGGCCCGCCCCTAGAGGGAGAAATAGTTCCCGGCAACATTCGAAACACGAATGAAGACTGTTTTCCACTTGTCTATTAGCTCAACCACGCAGCTTTTATCCAGCGCACATCTTTCGATTCCTTTAACATTCTAGTTATTATTTCCTTTGGCATCCATGGCTTCATTTAAAACAGAAATAAGTTTAGGAGGTTCTTGTTTATGGCGAGGGAGGGAAAAAACATGAAGTATTGGGAAACCGACTTTTATTCAGGGATCATGATGAGTTGCTACCTCAACCCCAGTTATCATCCTGGATGTCTGGGGTGCACTGACCGTCAGGATTGTTACGGTCCTGAGAACTATGAGAGGTTTAAACAGAAGGCATTAGCCCTTAGCAGGTTCTTGGGCGATATGGATGATATCCCGCCAGAAAACGCAGCACGTCTGGCCTGGATATTGAGAGCAAAGCACCTCGAAGAAGCTATCCACGAAATACTGTCAAGTAAGGCTTGTCTGGATGGAAAACTTAGCTCCATAATCAAGCTGGTTACGCAATATGAAGAAAGAAATGGAGTCGATAAACACGGACCAGTTAGACTCCCGGCCTAAGAAGCTTATCGTTCCCAAATCGTTGTCGTTAACGTTTGCTAACCCTGGACCTGAATCCAGGGTTAGTTGCTTTCTTGTTCTAGTAAACGTATTATAGTAGAAACAAGATAGCAATTTGGCAAGCGACAAGGCGCTAAGGAGGGTAATCCGGAATGGACATTATAATGTATGTAGCGCTGGGACTTGTAGCAGGGGTACTCAGTGGCTTGCTCGGCATAGCTGGCGGTATAGTAATTATTCCTTCGCTGGTTTTTCTTTTTGGTTTCTCCCAACAACAAGCGCAGGGCACTACCCTCGCCCTTATGGTGCCACCAATCGGTATCCTCGCAGCCTGGACTTATTATCAAAAAGGATTTGTGGACTTGAAGGCTGCCGGTCTGATCTGTCTTGGGGTGTTCGTAGGCGGACTTTTCGGAGCCAGAATAGCAACCGCCCTGCCCGCTTCTGCCTTACAAAAGGTATTCGGAGTACTTGTGTTGCTGGTAGGGATAAAGATGATCTTGAATCGGTAGTTCGCGGGGTTGCGTCTAACCCATGTTTTAACCCTCGACTTCGTAACCGATTTCTTCGATCTCCTCCCGTATCTCCTCTAAGTCAACAACAGCGTCGTCAAAGGTGACGGATACTTCACCTTTTTGCAGGTGAACCTCTGCCTCCTTTACGCCTGACATTTGCATCAAGGCCTGCTCGACGTTGGCCTTGCAGTGCATACAGGTCATTCCCCTAACCTTAAGCACCATGCTCTTCATGTGGTCTTTCCTCCTTTCACAAATGCTGTCTCCCTCGACATTTACCACTTTTACTGTGGCCTTTTGGCAGGCTTTGTATTCGCTCATTGAATACAGGTCCCAATTCACCTATAATCATATGTGTAAAAAAGCCTCAAAATACTTAGGAGTGGAAACAGCCATGAAACTGAAATTAGGGTATTTGTTGATTTTGTTAGGAACGGTACTAGTATTCATCAGCCATAAGATATTGAAGAGAAATGTCAAGACAAAAAAGGATGACGATATAGTTGCCCATTATTTGGAGATGGCTTACAATCTGCCCGAGTTTCTTTACTTGGCTGTAGCTGGAATCATTTCCTTTCTCGTCGGCACGGTAATGCTGGTCCTGGCTTGAGCCTGACTGGTTTCCTATCCTTCTTTTCCCAAGAAATAAACTGCTCCGGCTCCCATGATGACCGCCATTCCCAAGAGAACACCTATGCTGAGGCTGGGATGAAACAAACCGTAACCGTTGATCGCCAGTCTCATCACGTCAACTCCGTAACTCACCGGGTTCCAGCGAGCGGCGACTTCTATCCATTTTGGAACGCCCTGCAGGGGAAACACAGCCCCGCTTAACAGAAACATAGGCATCACCACAAAGTTCATAACCAGCGAGTAGCTGTGAAACGTGCTGATCTTGACTCCAAACAGTACCCCAGCCGACGAAAGAGATAAAGCTAGCAGCAACATGGCGAGAAGTCCTTTGACAAAAAGCACAGGGGTTAAACCTAATCCGATGAGCGGAGCCGATACGAGTATAAGAATTCCCTGCAGGATAGCGGTTGTGCTACCAGCCAGAATCTTACCCGTGGCGATGGCAGTACGGGACACTGGGGAAATAAGGATCTCCTTGAAAAAGCCGAACTCCCGGTCCCAGACCACTCCAAGTCCCGAGTTCACCGAAGCAAAGAGCACGGTCATGCTGACTATTCCCGGAAAAACATACCGCAAGTAGTCAAAACCGAGATTCCGAAAAGAGCTGCCGAGGCCAACCCCCATAATAAACAACCACATTAGCGGCTGGGCAATCGAAGTGATTATTCTGAGCTTTTCTCTCCAGAACTTTTTCACTTCACGCAACCATATGACGTACACAGCTACAAGGTCTGGCTTTAACCCCATGTTCGAGTCATCATCCTTTCCTGAGCCTCATTCCAATCCGGCGCCTGAACTCTCCTCGCGGATCCGCGTCCTCATCCCGCATGCTTTTACCGGTGAGTCGCAAGAATACATCATCTAAAGTCGGCTTAGCAAAATTTACTTTCTCAATCAACCCCGTCCCCGCTTGCTGCAAAAGAACCGGCAAAAGCTCGTCCGCACGCTGAACCTCGAACTTGAGCCCTTCCTGGATGAACTCCGGCTTCACCTCAAAACGTTCTTCCAAAAAGGCCGCCAGTTGGTGTACCTTGGAAGATGTGACTTCTACCACGTCCCCTTTGACCATTTGTTTGAGATTATCGGGGGTATCGCAGGCGATGATACGCCCGTGGTCTATAATCGCTATGCGGTCACAGTTCTCTGCTTCATCCATATAATGGGTGGTCATAAAGACCGTGGTCCCGGTCTCCTCCCGGGTACGTCTGATGTAATCCCATATATGTTTCCTAGTCTGGGGATCCAGCCCCAGGGTCGGTTCGTCCAAGAACAGCACCTTCGGCAAATGGACCAGGCCACGAGCGATTTCCAGGCGTCGCTTCATTCCTCCGGAGAAGGTCTTGACCAAGTCGTTACGCCGTTCCCACAGCAGAGCCAGTTTCATCACTTCTTTGATACGCTCCTCGAGATACCTGCCGGTCAAACCGTAGATCATACCGTGAAAGACCAGGTTTTCTGTGGCCGTGAGATTTTCGTCCAAAGTGGGCTCTTGAAAAACCAACCCGATGTTCCGCCTCACCAGGGTCTGTTCGTGCTCGACATTGTACCCAGCAACCCAGGCTTCCCCACCGCTGGGCTTCAGCAAAGTGCAGAGCATGTGAATGGTAGTGGTTTTGCCTGCGCCGTTGGGGCCTAGAAACCCAAATATCTCTCCCTCGTAAACTTCGAGGTCCACGCTGTCTACAGCGACCAGTCTACCGTACTTGCGGGTTAGCTTTTCAGTGGCAATTATCATTGCTCAACCCCCGTGTCCTTCATGCAAATTAGGGACAACTCCTCTTTTGCGTTTCGGTCCCCTGCTTTTACTATCAATGGGCTCATGTAATAATTCCAACTCTCCTGCATATTGTTCATACTGGAGGTGAAAATCTTGGCAATCATGAAATCCGTAGAGTTAAAAGGGCTTCTTCTGACCTGTACCGTGGCTGCGGTACTAGGGGCCTTGGTAGCTGCCATAGTTTACTTCAGTCCTCTTAAGGAAACCACCCTTGCCCCCCTGGTTAACCTTGTCCTCATCATAGCCGTTTTTGTGGGTGGCAGTTATGTAGCCAAAACTAGAGGCAGCCGCGGACTAATTGGAGGAATCACTCTCGGCATCATGTTTTTTGTAGTCATGTTCGTACTAACTCTAATTTTCAGCCCAAGTCTGCCAGGTTTCAAGTCCTTCTTACAACACCTGTGCATCTGCCTCATCGCTGGAGGCCTGGGCGGTATATTCGGTATCGGACTTTCTTCTTGAGAAAACCTTTTATCTTACAAGACGACAAGTTAAAATAGAACTGGTATCTTTCGGATACACTCATCCATTATGGAGTGATAACTTGTCCGAAGCAAGGCTTAAATTAATTACGGCCCTCACCTACCTCATCATCGTGATCGTGGTAGGTGTGTTAGGGCTTATGTATTTTGAAAACTGGCCTTTGCTTACTGCCGTGTGGGCTACAATCGTGAGCCTTAGCACCACCGGCTACGGGGACATTGTTCCGGTTACCATTGGCGGGCGGATCTTTATGATGATATTGATCGTAGCCGGAGTAGGGGTCGTAGCCTATTCGCTGGGAGCCATCGTCAGTATAACCATCGAAAGCCAGATCAACCGCATGATGGGGAGAAATACCATGGAAAAGACTATTCGAGCCCTCAACAACCACATCATTATTTGTGGAGCGGGACGAGTTGGCATGAGCGTTCTGGAAATCATTCGCGGTGAAAACATCCCGTACGTGCTCTTGGAGCAGAATCCCGAGACGGTAGCCCGCCTGCAAGTTGAAGGTATTGTAGCCATGGCCGGTGACGCGAGTGACGACGAGGTGTTGCTCCGAGCCGGCATCCAGCGGGCTCGAGACATAATTACCGCCCTGTCTCAGGACCCTTACAACGTTTTCGTTACTTTGAGTGCCCGAGCCTTAAATCCTAGTTTACATATCGTGGCCAGGGCCGAACGCCAAGAAACCGTGGACAAGCTAAAAAGGGCAGGAGCCGATCGCGTGATTACTCCGGCCCAGCTGGCAGGTCAGCGCATGGCCACAGCCATGTTAAAACCCGCGAGCGTTCAGCTGGTAGACACCTTGTTTGCCACCCACAATATCGAAGTACAGATTGAAGAAATAAATGTGGCCCCGGGTTCACCCCTGGTCAACACCTCTATCCGTAATATCAACCGTGACGACTCCAATGTCATCATCGTTGCCGTCATTCGCGGCGACAACATAATCGTTAGTCCGCGGGCAAATACCAAAATCGAGGCAGGCGATATCTTAATTGCCATGGGTTCGCGTGAAGACCTGAGCAAGCTGGAATCCAGTATAACAACAGCTATCCCGGAATAAGTATTGACCGAATACTCGCCACTGTCCCTACAATGAAAGAATTATGACTGATTGTGGATTCGCAGTACACTGTGCACTCGTCTGACGGACCCATTTTTATATTGAAAGCTTCGTCCCCTTTCTTTTTTGGCCTCAAGCCTTATTATCCCCAGATCCTCAGCAATATCTTCCTCAAGAAGGCCGGCACCCTGAAATAAAACACCCGCAACCCCTTCACCCCTTCGTTCAACGATTCAGTCTATTATATGCTGCCTTCAGTCCAGAAGTTCATCCCTGAGGAAATATCTTTACCACGGCGGCCCTCTTGCCGTCCCTGGTAATGTGATAAACCCCTTCAATCAAGACCTGATTCTCAGCCAGAACCTGGCAGTACTCATCGGTTTTCTGGGGTCTAAATTTTACCGCTAAACCGCAGCTGGTGGAGATTTCCCTAGGCGTCGGCATCATCACAAACTCCGCCTCTACTGATTTGAGGACTTTTTCCGCCTTCATGGCTTGGGATGTCGACGGAAAAACAATAACACAGTAGTCGGATAGACTTATTATATCCCGCACTTGTCTCTATCCTTTCTGTCACTCGGAAAGGTTTTTCTGCAACTCGGCAACACCGGTTCTAAAGAAACTGCCCTGAGCGCAGGCCACTACATCCTCGCCGACGTAAACCGAAGCTTCGGCAAAAATAACGTTCCGCCCCGTCTTCACAACCCTGCCCTTGCCGACCAGAAGGGCCCCGGCGGGAGGAGCTGACAGGAAACTTATGCTGCAGTCAATAGTAACACCTCTCACGCCCAGTGAGCGGATAGCGTTGCCCATGGCCGCGTCGGCCAGAGACGCTATCAATCCCCCATGGACCCTACCTAAAGGATTGGTGTGACGCTCGTCGATTTCAACCACCAGTTCCGCCGAACCGGGAGCCAGAGCCTGGGTTCTTATCCCAACCAACCGGTAGTAAGGAGTTTGTTCGTTTGCTTCAATAATATGGTGAAAAAGCAGCTCGTCGATCCCCATGTTCTTAGGTTCTATCATCGTATCCACCTCGCAACAGGATAAAATAAGCCACAGACTAACACAAACCCTCATTTGTCGTGGGGGCTAGGGCTCATCCTTGTCTAAGCATCAGAACGGCTAAGTTTACTATAATCTTTAGGCGAGCTGAGCTGCAACCGCTTTTCTCGTATCAATCGTTGCCAAAAAGCTTGACGGCCGGGGGAGTAACGAGCCACAACACGCGATATTCCTGCTGTGCGTGGCAAAAAACGGCGCGCTGTTGTACAATGGATGCAAAGCTGGCTAGAGGAGGTTACCTAGATAATGAAGCTTACTGCCGTCGACCAAACATCCCGCCCATCTATGATCCGGGATATAACCTTAGCTCCCAGCGGGCACCGCAAGATCGAATGGGCAAGCCGGCACATGCCGGTATTGAATATCCTGAAGACCGAGTTCGAAAAAGACCAGCCGTTAGCGGGAAAAAGAATCGCAATGTGCTTGCATCTGGAAGCCAAGACGGCTTACCTCGCCCTAACTTTGCGAGCAGCCGGCGCCGAAGTGGTAGTCTGCGCCAGCAACCCGCTTTCCACGCAGGATGATGTGGTCGCGGCTTTGGTCGAAAAAGGCGTGACTGCCTTCGCCTGGCACGGGGCCACTCCTGAAGAATACGACATGCACATCGCCAAGGCCCTGGACTGCGAGCCTGATGCCCTCATAGATGACGGTGGTGATCTAGTAGGTATGCTCCACAGGGAACGGCCTGCACAAGCGCGGAAGATTATCGGGGGTTGCGAAGAAACCACTACCGGGATCCTGCGGCTGAAGGCTATGGAAAGGGAAGGATCATTGTTGTTTCCGATGATGGCCGTCAATGACGCGTTTATGAAGTACTTGTTCGACAACCGTTATGGGACCGGCCAGTCGGTGTGGGACGGAATAATGAGGACTACCAACCTAGTGGTGGCAGGCAAAACCGTTGTCGTAGCAGGTTACGGATGGTGTGGCAAAGGTGTTTCTATGAGAGCCAAAGGATTAGGAGCACGGGTAATAGTCACCGAAATCGATCCCATAAAAGCGAACGAAGCCCTGCTAGACGGGTTTGAGGTCATGCCTATGCAGCAAGCAGCGATCGAAGGCGATGTCTTTATCACGGTGACCGGCAACGTAAACGTCATCCGAAGAGAGCACATGGCGGTAATGAAAGATAACGCTATTCTAGCCAATGCCGGTCACTTCGACGTAGAAGTGTCAAAACCTGACCTAGAAGCCTCGGCGGTATCACGCCGTACGCTTAAAAACAACATAGAAGAGTATTTGTTGCCGGACGGGCGCAGGTTGTACCTCCTGGCTGAAGGTCGGCTAGTCAACCTGGCAGCAGGCGATGGTCATCCGGCTGAAGTCATGGATCTCAGTTTTTCCCTGCAGGCCCTTTCCCTGTTGTATATGTTAGACAACCAAGAGCGGCTGCTACCCAGGGTTTACAACGTACCCGAGGAAATCGACCGCAAAGTAGCCGAGCTTAGGCTGCGTTCTCTGGGAGTAGAAATAGACCGGCTGACGCAGGAACAGGAAAGGTACCTCGCTAGCTGGCAATTATAAGCGGTCGTAGAACGGGGACGGGATCGCAGCACAACGAACACCAGGCGAGAATAATTGGCAAGCATATATCAAAGAATATGAACAGGTCAATGACGAGGAGGACTTTTTGTGCTGCGGCAGCGTACTTTGTTGATTTTTTTTGGTATTCTGGCCCTCATCATCGTTTCTGCGTATTTGCTGATGCGCTGGACCGGTCCCCCGACCCGTAAACCTCTTATCCGTACCACCGAAGCTTCCAAAGGTAATTATTATACCGTGCGCGATAAACAAGGTCAGGTCTTGCTTCAAACCGGATTTCCCATAAACATCGGCGATGTGTTTATCAACGAAGATAACCGGGTTTTCGAGATCTGTGAAATGAAGGGCTGGGACGCAGTTGCCAGGCCGACGTCCCTATCAGTTTTCAACCAAGACCGGAATTCCAGTAGCATCGATATCAAAGAACATTGGGCTGTAAAGGAGGCGATCCCTGCCCAGGCTGCAGGTATCCACGTGGCCATATACCACTCACATTCAGACGAATCTTATCCCATATCTGACGGAACCTCCAGTATACCTGGCAATGGCACTATTTTCGAAGTCGGTGAGAATATGGCTAACAGTCTTAGGGCTTCCGGCATCAGCGTGACCCACAGTTACAATACTCACGGACCCCACGACAGTGGTGCATATTACCGTTCACGCCGGACAGTCTTTCAACTTCTTAAAGAAGGTCCCGACGCCATCTTTGATGTCCACCGGGACTCGGCCCCGCCTGAAGCTTATTACACTTTGATCAACGGTCTGCCCACAGCCCGAACTATGATTGTAGTGGGACGCCAGAACCCTAATCTAGGATCTAACCTGGATTTCGCCCAGCGAATAAAAAACCATGCCGACACAGTGTACCCCGGGCTTGTCAGGGGCATCTTCATCGGTCATGGCGATTACAATCAGGACCTGTATCCCACCACTCTCTTGTTCGAGATAGGCACTGACCAGTTGTCGCGGGAGAGTGCCCAACGCGGTGCTCAACACATGGGAGACGTGGTAGCAGAGGTTCTGCGAGCTCGAACTTAGACCTCCCCGGCCCGAACCTCGATAAGAGCCTCGCGCAGCTGTACTATCGCCCCGGTCAGATCTTCAAGCTTCTTATCGATCCTGACCAAAAGGTATATGCACACAACTGCTGGGAAACCGTAGTTGCCGATTTGAACCAAAAGGTCTGACATTAGCTCACCTCCAAATCCAGGGATTATCACTGCCTGAGACGCACTCTCTGGTTCTCCCCGCTACAACGAGGAAACGGTTGCATCAAAGTTTCTTCGGGGAGTGTTGAGTGTTACAAACTTAACGTACCTCGGGGACATTAAATGCCGCGTCCCCGGTTAACGCTTTCCTGTGGTACTAATAGAATCATCACTAAAGAACAGAAACAAGCCGGCAATAAGGACCTGTAGCTTGTAAGTTCTCCAGATAATTGGTTTTAATCAGTGGTAATCTGAGGTAATCTGTGTTTATCAGTGGCTGTTTCCAATGAAAGAAGCCCGGGAATCCCGGGCTTCTTATCTAAAGCTCGAGTTCTACCGTATCCTGGGTTACGACCCGAGCCCCCAGCTGACCCACCAGGTCACCGCCGGAGGAAGTAAATATCCCCTTGCTGATTATTTGCTGCATTGCTGCGTCTACTTCGGCCGCAGTAAGGTCTGCTCTGGCATCGGGCACCCTGATGGTGACCCTACGACCGGCAGCGTTGGCAAAAGTCATTTCCAAGGTCCGTTCTTGAGCCATTCCGTTCACCTCCTTTCTAATCTAAACCTTTCTCAGGGCATTATACGTTCTCCAAGTCTGCTACATCCCGCCGCTGAATTCCAGCCACCGGCTTCTCCTGTAACCCTGCCAGGGTTTGCCCGACCGCGTAAACGTCGTCTGACGTCGCTGAAGGCTTAACGTTTCTGTAACGTCGGGCTGCCAAGATTGGGTTACCTTGAGCGTTGACCCCGTTTTCTACGTTCACGATGAGCTCGCTCGTAACCGTAACAGCTTGTACCGCCATGGTGTTCACCTCCTTTCTGCTGCCATTGTAAACCGGCCCCTTCTATTTCCTCGAATTACGGGAGATGGCAAGGTCAACAAGGCAGAAAGGCGGAAAAAGACACTCTCGGCCAAGTTAGGGTTGACTTCTCTGAAACCATGCACGCTGGTTTGTCAGAAAGGCAAAACTACCATTAATAAGCAAAGCCAATAGACATGATTGTTGGATCATCCAGCCGATTTCCAGCTTGGTTTTGACGCACAGACAAGATGCAGATATAATAAAATATGGATGATTATAAAGTCCGGTAGTGACAATCACTGCCATTAATGGTTCTTCTTGGGTTCTCGCTGTGCTCATACCATTCGGCCGCGCAACTTCTCTGACACGGACCCCTACAACACTTGAAAGTGTCACCTCGTATTGTCCCCTGCAACCGCAAAGTTGGGATGGGAGGAGAATCCTCAATGGAGCCATTGGATACAGGTCTTGGTGTAATCGAGTTGTTAACAGAAAATCCCTCTATATGTGCGATAGTCGTAGATCAGAAAGGTACTGTGGTTTCGGTTAACTCTACTTATTTGCGGGTTTTACAGAAGTCAAAGGAAGAAGTAGTCGGAAAATACATCGGCGATGTTACTCCAAATACGAGGACTCTAGTGGTATTGCGTACCGGTAAGGGTGTTGTCGGGTACGATTGGTCAATCAACGGATACAACATGATAGCTTGTGCTTTACCTCTTATAAGCAACCAAACAGTCGTGGGTTGTTTTGCTTTTAGCCTCTTCATGGATATCTGGGACGCGAAAGACCTGGTAGAAAATCTCATGTTCGAACTTAACAGCTACCGGAATGAGGTTCGCAACCTGTATTCGGCCCATTACACTTTTGCCAGTATAATCGGCTCTTCCCCCAAGATGCAAAACGTCAAGTTCCTCGCGCAGCAGGCAGCATTGCATTCATCGACTACCGTGCTCATAACCGGCGAAAGCGGTACTGGCAAAGAGCTTTTTGCCCACGCCATACACAACTGCAGTCAACGCTCGCGTTTACCCTTTGTCCGAGTCAACTGCGCTGCAATTCCCGAGAGCCTCTTGGAAGCGGAGCTGTTTGGCTATGTAGAAGGAGCATACACCGGAGCGCGTAAAGGGGGTAACCTAGGCAAGTTCGAACTCGCCAACGGCGGTACGGTCTTCTTGGACGAGATCGGCGAAATGCCTCTATCCATGCAGAGCAAACTACTGGTAGTGTTGCAAGAGAAAGAATTTGAAAAACTGGGCGGCAGCAGACCGGTCAGGGTTAACGTTCGCGTTACAGCCGCTACCAACTGTGACCTGGAAGCCAAGGTTAAGCAGAATGGGTTTAGAGAAGACCTCTATTATCGTTTAAATGTGTTACGTCTCGAGATACCGCCTTTACGGGAGAGACGGGAGGACATCCCTGAACTGGTTTACCATTTCATTGATAAGCTTAACGCGCGGTTGAAAACTAAAGTCAACGAAATAAGCACCCGAGCAATGCAGATGCTTTCCAATTACCACTGGCCTGGTAATGTGAGAGAGTTAGAAAATACCCTGGAGCGCGCCATGATACTGGCTGATATGCAAGGGGGCAACATCCTGGAACCGAGCCACCTTCCGTTGCCTCACGATAATAGGAATGGAACCTTCCCAAACGGCAATGCTTTCCAGGATGGCGATGCTCACAGGACTCTGAAAACCGCTCTGGAGGAGTTTGAAAAAGAATACATAGCTAATACGCTGAAGAACACCGGTTATGATAAAGAAAAGGCCGCCAAGGCCCTGGGTATTGATGTTTCCTGGCTCTACAAGAAGTTGAAGAAACATAACATCACCGCCCGTGCCAACTGACGGCGACAAAAGAAGACCGGGCTGCCGCACAGATTACTCTATTGGGTTCTCACTTTGGTGCGAACCGAATAAGCCCTTGCCCAGCCCGGATAGGTTACGCATTCCGATCTACCGGTGCTATTCCCCAATAAAATTCGGTTTTCGCTTCTCCATAAACGCCCTCATGCCTTCTTTCTGATCCCTAGTTGAAAAGAGTATTGCCACCTTCTCCAGTTCTTGTTCCAGTCCGGTGTTCAAATCAGTGTTCAAGCCGGCATGGATGGAGGCTTTCAGATAGCGCAAAGCTAGGGGTGCTCTTGTGCTCAGTTTTTGGGCAAATTCCTTAGCCTTAGTAATGACTTCGGAGTCCGGAACTACTCGGTTGACCAGCCCTAAACCGAGAGCGGTCTTGGCGTCGATGATGTCGCCGCTAAACATAAGCTCCTTGGCCTTGCCTACGCCGATAAGCCTGGGTATCCGTTGGCTACCTCCGGCCGCTGGGAATATTCCTAGAGTGACCTCAGGGAATCCAAAACGAGCCCCCTCTCCTGCAAAACGAAAGTCGCAACAGGCCGCTAATTCCAGGCCCCCGCCTAGAGCATATCCGCATATTGCTGCAATGGTCGGTATGGATATCTCTGCTAGGCGATTAAAAACCGTATGGATTGAGGCCACGTATTTTTTCGCAGCGAGAGGTGTACATTCCATCATGGCTTTTATGTCTCCCCCGGCAGCAAAAACCTTTTCTCCGCCAGTTACTATCAAGCCCCGAATCTGGTTGTCGGCAGCTATGACCTCGAGAGCCCGTCCTATCTCCGCAACCAGGGTCGAATTCAAGGCGTTCAAAGTCGCGGGATTGTTCAAGGTCAAAACCCCTACCGCTCCCTCTTTATCCAGGGTTACCACAGTATATTCCACGAGACAGATCACCGCCTTCCCTACCTGGTTAAAACAACGCCAACTATCCTACGTTCTTCAATTGCATCACGTTGGTTGACTAAGCTACCTGCCCGCCAAAAGGGTAGTTATCAAGTTATTACCATATACCAGGCATTCCATACGGTTATGCCTTGCTTTACACGCCTCTGCCTCCAGGCATTCGACAGCAACTGGTTCTACTGACACTGGACACATCCTGCTATAATCTACCTGGTAAACAACCCTAACAGAGACTTCCCTTCCCATTGCCGGGCACAGTTCAGATACGACCTGCTCGGTACTACTCATAGTCTATCCCAGTTCCTTGCCGACCACAGCCACTCCCACCACGCACTGGTAAGGCTGCCCTCCCAGGTTATGAGCCAGTCCTATCTTCGGGTTTTCCAGTTGGCGCTTTCCGGCCTTACCGTGAAACTGCAGCCACGACTCGTACAACATGCGAATCCCGCTAGCTCCTATGGGATGACCGAATGATTTCAAGCCACCGTCCGGGTTGACCGGCAACTTGCCATCTAAGTCAAAAAAGCCATCCAACGCGTCTCTCCACCCCTGTCCTCTAGCGCTGAACTGGAGATCCTCATAGATAATCAACTCCGTGGGAGTGAAGCAGTCGTGAACCTCAGCCAAGTCAATCTGCTCCCGAGGGTTGGTTATACCGGCCTCGCGGTACGCTGCCTGTCCGGCGTAGTACGTTTCCCAAGCAGTGGTGAAGTCGTAACTCTGGTGCTTCTCGCTGTGCCCCGGCCCGGCTGCAATCTGAATACCTTTGACGTACATCGGATCCGGGCGATACTTTTTAGCATCCTCACTGCGGACTATGATGGCGCAAGCAGCCCCATCCGATACCCCAGAACAGTCCATTATCCCCAACGGACTACAGATCATGGGGGACTTAAGTATATTCTCAATCGGAACTTCTGCTTGGAATTGCGCCTTCGGGTTTAAGGATCCGTTCTTGTGATTCTTCCAGGCAATACGGGCCATAACTTCCTTCATCTGCTGCATGGACAGGCCATATTTGTGAGCGTAGGCGGGCGCAATCACCGCAAAACGTGCCGGCGCAGTGAGGTCAGGCATGGTACGGTCTGAGTCCTCGGCAGGAACTTCCAGACCGCTGTAACCGCCGTCTTTCAGTTTTTCCGCACCAATGGCCATGACTACGTCGTAGGCTCCGGACACCACCGCGTAACACGCGTTGCGAAAAGCGTCCAGCCCCGTACAGCACATGTTTTCGATGCGCGTCACTGGCTTGTACTGTGATTTCATGCGATTGGAAAAGGCTAACCCGGCCATTCCCGAGGTAAAAGTTCCAAACCAGAAAGCGTCGATATCGTTGAACTCAAGTCCCGAATCGGCCAGGGCTTCTTCTATTGCCTCCAACATCAAGTCCTCCAGGTTACAGTCGAATCTTTCGCCAAACTTGGTGCATCCCATCCCTATAACTGCAGCCTTATCCTTGATTCCCGCAGCCATTTTCTCCCCTCCTCTACCCTATTTTGGGCGTTGCTTTCCAGAAGTAGGTGTGAATCCCGTCTGCCACAAACAGCCTCCTAAACGACATTTCGACCTCCATGCCGACATTGACGGCATCCGGGTCACAGTCCACCAGGTAACAGAACATCCGCCCGCCACCTTCAAAGTCCACTACCGCTACGACTGTTGGCGGGTCTAGAGATTCTGCCAGGTAATCGACAGTATAGGTAGCTACCCGAGCTGTTCTGCCATAGAAACGGTAGTCTTTCATCTGGTCGACTGCCTGGCACTGGATGCATATGCGGCTCGGGGGAAATTGGGGAGTACCGCAGGCCATGCACTGGCACCCGTAAAAAGCCAGGTTTTTCTTGTAGTTGCGGTAATAGTCCGGTAGGGAGGAACGCTTCTGTAAAGGTCTCCTCGCCGGTTCCGTGGTTATCAACTCGCGCCACCGCAGGTATTTTTCGTAGTTCATGGTCACTTTCTTGCGATCCAGATAGCCCTTGACTCCTCGCGGACCCGTGAAACCCTTAATGTTTTCAGTTACCTGAAAGACAATGGCGTCACTACCTTCGCCATAAGAAACAAACAGAATCTTATCCCCTGGCTGAGCCTCTTCCAAAGCCGCAGCCAGCATCATCGGAGCACAAGCCACTCCGGTATTGCCTATCTTTTCAAACAAGCTGTCTTGCACCTGTTCGGCATTGAAACCGAGTCTGCGAGCTATATCCAGCTGGTTGCGGGGGATGTGACCATAAATCACGGCTTTGGCAAAGTCTTTAGGGGCCAACCCTGTCTTCGCCATAACCCCGTTGGCGGCCTGGGAAACAAACTTGTTATAGCCCTGGGTTACACAAAACCGTTCTTCCCAGCTCCGAACAAACTTGTCGTCTTGGGAGCGCCACAGATCGTGGAAATCAACGCTCACGCTGTAACTGCCCAACACCTCCGCTATAACGTTTTCGCTCCCCATAACAAAAGCACAGGCCCCATCTCCAAAGTTAGCCTCTTGTGCTCCGGCCGCTGCCCCTAACCTGCAGTCTCCCATAGTTACCATTACCTGGCTGCCGTTTCGAGCTGCATCTATTGCTGCCAGCATGGCCGCCGAACCGGCTCGCAAAGAATCGGTAAAATCCGCTACCCGTACGTCGCGGCGCAGGTCTAACACCCCCGCGATCGTACTTGCCCCCTGCTTCTCTCGGTAGGGTGAGGTAGTGGTGGCAAAGTACAGAACATCTATAGTCTTTGGGTCCAAGGGAGTAACACAGTCCAGGGCAGCCTGCGCTGCCATAGTCAAGCTGTCTTCGTCGTAGTTAGCCACGGCCTTTTCCCCTTTAGGTACCGAACCACCGAAGGCGGCCTTGAGGTGTTTCCTGTCCAGTCTATTGTACGGAATATATGCCCCGAAGGCGGTAATTCCCACCATGCTGTCAAAACCTCCTTTTGCCGTAAGGCCTTTTTCATGTTAACCGCTTCGGTGGCTGCAACTCAGCGCAGCCACCGAAGCCCTCAGCATTGCGCGAACCTGTCGTTCATGACATTGAAGCCAGCCATGAGGCTGTGGCCGATTCCTGTATTAAGCGGTTCTTCAGGACTCAAGGTTTCCTCCATCGCCGATTATTTCTTGGTGTAGTCAAAAAAGCCTTTGCCCGTCTTGACCCCAAAGTGCCCTGCCCTAACCTTCTGCTTCAAGGCTAATGCCGGCCGGAACTTGGGATCACCGAACTCTTTGTAGAAGTGCTCGACAACCATGAGGAGAACGTCTATGCCTACTAAATCACACAGTGCCAAAGGTCCGATAGGCATATTCGCTCCCAGCTTCATAGCCAGGTCGATGTCCTCGGCTGAAGCTACGCCTTCCTGATAAGCATGGGCCGCGTCGTTGAGGTAAGGAACCAGAAGACGATTGACTATGAAGCCAGGTGCTTCTTTGGCTCGGATCGGCGTTTTGCCGATTATCCGCGACACTTCCATCGCCAACTCTACCGTTTCTTCGGTCGTCTCTTCTCCCGGTATTACCTCCACCAAACGCATCACCGGCACAGGATTGAAAAAGTGCATCCCCACGACCCGATCAGGCCGTCCGCTGGCAGCACCGATTTCAGTTATGCTTAGGCCTGACGTGTTCGTAGCCAGCACCGTTGATGGTGAACAGATCTCCCCTAACTCACGAAACGCCTGTTTCTTGATGTCTATGTTCTCGATAATGGCTTCGATTACCAATTCACAATCCTTCAATGCGCTTTTATCCAGGCTGGTTTGAATATTGCCTAAGAACCTTTCCTTATCTTCCTGGGTTATCTTGCCCTTGCTCGCGTCCTTTTCCCAATTCTTGTTCATAGTCTGGAGGCCTCGGTCTACAAACTTTTGGTCAATGTCTACTAGAACCACTTTGAGTCCTGCCTGGGCACTGATCTGGGCGATGCCTGCCCCCATGGCCCCGGCCCCCAAGACTCCGAGCTTACTGATGGCCATTTTGATTCCCCCTCGCCATGCTGCTCATATCATTCCTTTTTTCTTCAAAAGCTCTGTCATCACCGGGTAGCTGTCCTCAAACATCTTAATGAACCTTTCGAAATCCCCGGCTAATACGTCCCGCCCATTACCCAGATAGACCATGACCGGGTCCAAAGTACGCATCACCAGCACCTGTTCTTCGGTCGGCGGCTCTGTTACTTCTAAGTTAGGCGAAACCGCCAGATCCCACTGCACCGACGCCTTGATGTCTTCCAGCTTGACCCCAGGGTGAATCTTCTCCAGGTACATTTCCTTGGTTTCTTCATCAAACCGAAAGACTCCCATGGTGGTTATCACCGCAGCCGGGCCCCCTCCGGGTAGCCCTGCCTTTTCACGAGCACCGGGACCGTCCAAGTATCCTGGAGAGGTGATGTAGTCGCATTTGTTAACAAAGCGCCTCCCCTCTTGCCGCATCATAATGACTGTCCTCTTAGCCGAAGACGCCAGGTCATTAGCGCCGCCGCTACCAGCTAGCCGAACTTTTGGTTTGTAGTAATCGCCTATACAGGTAGAATTCAAATTACCATACTTATCGATCTGTGCTCCGCTTATGCACGCCACATCCACGAACCCCGCCTGCTGGGCGCTCATGACATCGCGTAAAGTTCCAGTCCAGTACGCTCTTTCACAATTGACAGCACAGTCAACGCACAGAGGCAATCGCCGGGGTGAATACGCAAACGCGCCGAACTCCACCATTATATTGAAGTTGGGAGCGTGGGTGAACTTCGCTACCGATGCTGCTATCAGGGGCATACCCACACCAATGAACGCTATTTCTCCGTCCTTGAATTCGCGGGCCACAGTAGCCGCCATTAGTTCAGGCAAAGTATAGTCTTTTGCGTACTCCGCCATCTTTACCACCTCACTTCCCCGTACTTCTGGAACCGGTGCTC
Organism: Syntrophothermus lipocalidus DSM 12680; assembly: GCF_000092405.1. Classification (NCBI taxonomy): domain Bacteria; kingdom Bacillati; phylum Bacillota; class Clostridia; order Eubacteriales; family Syntrophomonadaceae; genus Syntrophothermus; species Syntrophothermus lipocalidus. The sequence continues at coordinate 1,271,666 of NC_014220.1, forward strand.
GCTCTGCATCAACCGGTACAGCCGGTCATAGCCTACCATCTTACAGTATTCGTCCCAATCTTTGGTACCGTAGATGTACTTTTCCACCCAGGCGTCAAACCCTTCTTTGGTAGCCCACTGTTTGTAGACCTCTAACCCGTATGCTAGATCGTGATGATAATAGTAATTGGACTCACGCCAGTGGGCGCCGAAAGGAGCATGCACTATCGCGTCGACGTAAATATACGGGATAGTAGTCAGGTTTGGCATTCTTCGGATTTCCCCTTGGGTAACAATTTCTTCAACCGATACGATTACATGGCGTGCCGCTCGGGCCAAAACATCGCTGTTCCCATATAATCCTAGACACTGGACGTTTCCGATCTCATCTGCCCTCTGCGCGTGGATTATGGCGACATCAGGGTTAGAAGCAGGAACCAGCGCAATCGGTTCGCCGTTGTACGGGTCTTCGATGACCTTTATTTTAGGATTGTACTTGATGATATCTGTCCCCAACTGAGACTTCGTCGGCATGAACGGAACTCCCATGGCTCCCGCCTGCCACCTCAAAGCCGCGCCGAAATTGCTGTATTCCTCTAACTCTACAGGCCGCGGGACTCCATGTTCCGCCGCCCTCCTAAAAACCCGGTCTTCCCCTTCTATTCCTCCCCAGTTGTATGCCATTTCCAGCTTTGATACCAGCCCACACCCTAGAAGCACGGAAGACATGCCTATCTGGCTGGTAATGACAACTCGGAGGTTCCCGATGCGCTGACGAACTATCTCCCAGATTAGAGCAGCCGGGGCAGCGCTCACGTTAATTCCTAAATAGCATCCTTCCTTTATGAAAGTCGATACGGCCTCCTTGGCAGTCATAACCTTGTTGGCCAGCGGTTTTGCTTTGCCCTTGTCGCCAGTTACAGGTTCGAACTTCATTAATTCACCCCTCCTCCATCGCCCAAAACACCATACTCCAACACCTACATCACGTTTATATGTCTAACCAAGCAGGTTTCGAGCTATTATGATCCTCTGTATCTGAGAAGTTCCTTCAAATATCTGGAGAATTTTGGCATCCCTCATCATCTTTTCTGCCGGATAGTCGCGGCAGAAACCGTAGCCTCCGAGGATCTGCACCGCGTCGGTCGCAATCTTCATCGCAATATCCGCGGCGTAGCACTTGCTAATAGCCGACAGTTGTGCGGCTTCCAGCGGGTGTTTGTTGTCGAGTTGCCAGGCCGCCTTTTGCCATAAGAGACGAGCTGCTTCTATTTCCATCGCCATATCCGCCAACATAAATTGAATGGCTTGAAAATCGGCAATAGGCCTTCCGAAAGCCACCCTTTGTTTGGCGTAATCCCTGGCAACCTCGAAAGCACCCGTGGCAACACCCACTGAGGCTGCTGCTATGAAGGGGCGTGAAGAGTTGAATGCAGTCATAGCGATCTTAAAACCATCGCCTTCTTCACCTACCCTGTATTTCTTATGCACTTTAACGTTGTCCAGGATAAGCTCCGATGTGTCTGAACACCGCATCCCCATCTTTTTCTCGCTTTTACCGATCGATATTCCTTCCCAGTCGCGGTCCAGCAAGAAAAAGCACTGCCCGCGGTGCTTCTTACTCTTATCCAAGGTCGCCAAAACCGCGTATTTACTGGCATAGCGAGCGTTAGTGATAAAGCATTTAGTCCCGTTCAGAATGTAGTAATCGCCGTCCTTTTTAGCGCTGGTAGATATATTGGCTACGTCCGATCCGGCACCAGGTTCGGTCACCGCATAGGAAGCCAGTTGGCCCTCGTTGCATATCCCGGTGAACCACCATTCTTTTTGTTCCTCGGTCCCGGCATACACCACCGGCTCAGAAGCCAACATATTGGCCAAAGGAGTTATGGCAATGCCCAGACAACCTTTACAGATCTCCTCGACTACCATACAGAGGGTAACGTTGTCAAAAGCCATCCCATTGTACTTTTCTGGCGCATTCATGCACCCTATCCCGAGCTCCTGCATTTTCTTGACTACCGGCCACGGAAACTCCTCGGTCTCGTCGTAATACTGCCTCACCGGAACGATTTCATTCTCCGTGAATTTTCTGACTGTTCTCTGCAAAGCCAGTTGATCTTCGTTATAATCGAACCCTAAAGCCAAACCGCTCTCCTCCCCCCTCTAAAGATCAGCCGCTATTTCTGGCAAGCCCCTGATTCCAGCCTTTCACCCCCTTGCAGGTTTCTTACCTTATGTGCTCAGCAACACCCGTGCCAAGATTGTCCTGTTTACAACCCTTTTAAATTTGGGGTTCAGACTTGCTCTTAACAAACACGATCGGCGATTCTGGCCAATAATCCGATTTCGATTTCTCTTTCTTTGAATAGAGGAGGCATATCGGATCTGCTAGATCATCCAAAACCCGTGGCCGATTCCACCATATTAGCTAAAAAGTAAAGGCGCCTCCATTGTTTCGGACAGTGGAAGCGCCAATTTTTCTTGCCCGTCAAAGCTATTTACCTGTCAATGCTACTCTGCTATAATATCAGTGACGCGCCCGTAGCTCAGGGGATAGAGCGCTGGCCTCCGGAGCCAGGTGCACAGGTTCGATTCCTGTCGGGCGCACCATTTTCATGTATGATTATGATTTAGATGCTCATTTACGCAGATTTTTCAAAACAATAATCATAGGCTATTTTACTGCGAAAAAGTCACCAAAAGAGTTTTGACCTTACATATTGCAGCCGTTTCCAGTTCTAACGGTAAGTACGGAAACCAAGGGGACGGTTCCCGTGGTTTATTTTTAAAAATAAACCACGGGAACCGTCCCCTTGGTCCTCAAATAACTATACCACCTTATCTTCCCTGAACTTTCGAATCTGCTCCCGACTGTAGCCAACCGAGCTAAGAACCTCGTCGTTGTGTTCTCCTAAAGCGGGAAAGCTCGGCTTCACCTCCCCGGGGGTTGTTGACAGCTTGATCGGGATCCCGGGAAGGATCACGTCTTTGCCCGATTCCTTAAAATTCGCCAGTTTGATTATCATTTCTCGCGCCTTTACTTGGGGATGTTCTGATACCTCTTCGAGGTTCAAAACCGGCGTAAAGCAGATGTCGTCCTCTGCAAAAAAGTCGACCCATTCCTGCTTGGTCTTGGTCCGCATGATATTTCTCAGATCAGCTATCATTTCCGACTGCATTTCGGGACGGTACTGTTGCTCGATATACTGCGGACGGCCGACCTTTTGGCAGAACTGGGCCCAGAACTTCTCTTCTATCGCCCCCACACTCACATACTGCCCGTCTTTGGTCTCGTAAACGTTGTAGCAGGCATAGCCACCAGTCAGCAATCCATCACCACGGCGGGGTACCTCTCCTTCTCCCGCCCACTCGCCGAAGGTATAAGCCAGAAGACTGACGGATCCATCCAGCATGGCTATATCGCAAAGTTGGCCTTCTCCTGTCTTCTGTCTGTGGATAAGAGCCATAAGGATACCTATTACTGCATATAAGGTGCCACCTGCAATATCGGCAATCTGAACCCCACAAAGGGCAGGTAGGCTGTCTTTCGTCCCGTTCAGAAGGGTTACCCCGGCTAAGTTCAGGTAATTCAGGTCATGTCCAGCCATGTCTCGCCAGGGACCACTAAGACCGTATCCGGTGATAGCGCAATATATCAGCTTCGGGTTAATCTTTTTTAGCTCCTCGTAACCTAAACCTAGTCTATCCATAACCCCAGGGCGGAACTGGTCCACCACAACATCGGACACAGCCGTCAGTTTCTTAAATATCTCTTTAGCTTCCTCTTTCCTAAGGTCCAATGTGATGCTCTTCTTATTGCGGTTGACCGTGTAGAAACGCGCACTTTCTCCAGCTATGAGCGGTGGCAAATGCCTCCCTAAATCCCCGGTCCCAGGGTCCTCGACTTTAATGACTTCTGCCCCGAAATCAGCCAGTATTTGGGTACAAAACGGTCCAGGCAGGTACCGAGAAAGATCCAACACCCGAATACCTGCCAAAGGTAAATTCTTATTCACCAGTAATCCCCCCCCACCTACAAATTATCTGCCAATTTGCGGTAGAAGACAATCCCTCTCCGCCTACAGCCAGACCGCTTGCTTTCCTCCTATCCCGTACTTGGCAGCCTTGCGAACAACCGTTGATGCGTCAACCTTCAGCGCCCTGGCCATCTGGCGCGTCGTGCGGAACTGAACATAGGCTTTCTCTAATATCTGTTTCTCGACGCTTTCTACCGCCTCTCGTAAAGGAACTATATCTAAGACATGTACTTTATTCGACCAGTCCTTGGCCAAATTTCCGAAATGTGAAGGTAAATCCTGGACCGTTATGGTATCGCTAGGTGTTATTACCACCAGGCGCTCCATCAGGTTTTCCAACTCGCGAACGTTTCCCGGCCAGTCATATTCCATAAAAAGGTCAATTACTTCCGGAGAAATCCTTTTCACTTGCTTGTACTTGCGGTTAAACACCTGAAGGAAATGGACTACCAGAGACGGAATCTCTTCCTTCCTCTGTCGCAACGGCGGCACATTTACTGGGACCACGTTCAGACGGTAGTACAAGTCTTCTCTAAACTCTTTTCTCCGCACCATATCTACCAGGTTACGGTTGGTCGCAGCCACGATACGGATGTCTACCTTGAGCGGCTTAATCCCTCCTACCCGCACGATTTCCCGGCTCTGTATTACCCGAAGCAGCTTTACTTGAAGGTTCAAAGGAAGATCTCCGATCTCATCCAAGAACAAAGTCCCGCCATTGGCTAATTCGAAATACCCAGCCTTCCCTTCCTTTCTCGCCCCAGTGAAAGCTCCGGCATCATAACCAAAAAGCTCCGATTCCAGCAAACTCTCAGGGATTGCCCCGCAGTTAACTTTGATGAAAGGCCCGTCTTTCCGAGCGCTGTTAGCGTGAATGGTTTCAGCTAGTAGTTCCTTCCCGGTACCTGACTCCCCCGTTATCAGTACTGTAGAATCGACTTGTGCTACTCTGATGATGGTTTCCATAAGATCCCTCATCCGCGGTGATCTCACGACCATCTTGCCCGATCCCGCATACTGCAAGCGGAGGGTTCGTAATTGCTTTTCATAGTGTTCACTCAAGCCCTCGACCTGCTCCAGCCTTTGTTTCAACATGTTCAATTCAGTTACGTCTCTGACATTACAGACCACCCTAAAAATATTGCCTTTCTTGTCGAAGACCGGCGTTCCCGTCGCTAGGGTTGTCTTGCCTGTCTTGGCATAAAGCTGAATAATAGTAACCGGTTGCCTTTGCTTTAAAACCTGAGCTGTAACCGACTCCGAAACGATTCCTTCTTCAACTATATCTTCAACATTCCGGTTCAAAAACTCACGCCCGTTGATTCCGGTTATCCGTTCAAATGCCTTATTAAGCCTTAAGGTTATTCCGTTCCCATCAGCGATGTAAAGGCCATCAAACGATGATTCGAAGACAGCATTCAATTCTTCGTTCAGCTCTTTTACATATTTCAGTTCTTTGGATATCTCCTCTATCTCCGACATGTCCTGAAGAACAGCCACGGCTCCGATTATCTTGCCGTCCTTAATAATCGGGGTTCGGTTAGACACGAGAGTCCTCCCGTTCAACTCAACTTTCTGTAGGGTTTCCGGTCTTCCGCTCTTGACTACCTCGCCCAACCCTGAGGAAGGAATTACGTCCGTGATTTTTTTCCCTCTTACCTCTCCCGCTTTCACTCCCAAGACTTCTTCGGCTGCCCGGTTAAAAACCTCGATCCGTTCATATTCGTCTATAGAAATAATCAAGTTGTGGGTTGAGTTTAGAATAGTCTCGAATTCAGTGCTCAGTTTGTGGTATGAATCGAAAAACACCCGCAATAAGTTGGTACGAGTAACCATACCTACTACCTTATCCCCATCAACAACAGGGTATCTGCCTCTATCCGGATATATGATGCTGTCCAGCTCATCTTCGGGCGAACAGGTTTGAACATGGCGCGTCATAATCTGCTCGACTAATATTTCCGGGGACAAGCCTTGCCCCAGAACCCTCAACAAGTGGCTCTTAGTCAACAAGCCTACCAATCGCTGGTTCTGGTCGACCACCGGCGCGCTGTCGATCCTGTGTTCGGAAAAAACCCTGGCCGCCTCCCGGGCAGTCATACAAGGAGAAAGCATTATCGGATCCGGAGTCATAATCTCGGCAAGTTTCACGGGTTAACCACCTCCATAACCAAATACCGCATGCAACACTCCTCGAGCGCCTCACGATGTGCCGAACTCATTTTTGAAAGCTCTTCTTGTCTCTTACAGTGCAAATATCGTGCCACCTAAGCCTAGTTTCACTTCTTGTTCCACTCAATAGCCAAGCCATCCAGCCCAGATCCCGTTTCGCAAATCATTAAATAGCCGCTTCCTCAATACTCGCGGTTGCGTGTTTTTTCCCTCCTAAAACGATACCATTCCCGGACTCACAACCCCTTATTCTGTTGCACCGCAGTTAACTTGTGTTGCTAATCTGCAACAACCAACTCCTTCCGAACACGTTTAAGCGCCATGCCATCTCAATCCATCACCAACTGCCAACCGGCTTATTCTCAAAAGCAGGTATCTCTTCGATGTCCTGAGCATACAGTACCGCACCCATTTTTGAGAACTGTACCAAAAGACGCGATTAATCAAGGAGTTCGCCTATGTCCTTACCCGTGTCCGGGGCTTAAAGGGAAAGTTTACGACAACCTCTAGTTGCTGTAGTATTGCAACAGCTCTTGATCTAATTATGCATCAACTAACTGAATAAAAGAATACTGAACGACTGGAGAGTTTTATGGTTGCGAGTAGACATGTTATACGGCAAGAATTGTGTGACAAGTTGCATGTTGCTATCAATACCAATATGCATCATGCCTGGTATCATATGCCACTACTATTAAACAGTTTATCTCATTATCCTAATCAAGCCAAGCGGCAAACGACGTGCAAAAGTGCCAGTAACCCGATTATATCGAAGCCAAATCAGTGCAAATTTGAGTTTTTTGTCCCTTCTCTGATAAAAAATTAACCCTGCCTCCCCGCTGCTGCGGGGAGGCAGGGTTGACCTTGCGTTACTTTCCGAACGAGCGCGACCCGCAAAACCTTATAGTTGACTTGTGATCTGTAGCCAGGAGCCCAGGCTCAGAGGCTTGTTGAAGCCCGGCTCCTAACTCTCAAACCTTCGTCACTACACAACATAGTTTTTCAATCGCTATTAGTCAGATAACTTCCGCGTCTCATCACTTACCTCTAATGTTCAGCATCATCTTCCGCTGCAGCCACCATCTGGCCTGTCTCAGAAGACAACAGGGAACCGTCAGCCTGTTCTAGTGCTTCTACTAATCGCGTACCACAGGCATAACAGAACTTGTCCCCCGGCTTGTTAGGAAGCCCGCACTGAGGACAGCGATTGCCTATATCCGCCCCGCATTTACTGCAGAACTTGTCACCGGGGTTGAAGGGAGTTCCGCAGGAAGGACAAGCGTAAGGACTCTTGGGGCCTGCCACTTGCCCAAGGACGCCCTGAGCATAACCCTTGACTTTCTCCGGGTTCCTCCTGTAGTAGATAACCAGAACAATTACTATTCCCAAGACAAGTAACACCAGAACAGCCAGCGCTGCCAGGCCTACCCATGACAGTTCTTTCACGTAAGCCTCCGCGTTCACGTACCCACTCGGCGCCTCCATCTTCAGTTCTTTGGCACCGCCGTTGACTTCCGTTCCCATAGCATCGACCATAGGCCCGTTGAACCTGGCCACGTATTTGAGGGGTTCTTCGATAGAGGCTCCCAGCCAGCTTGTGAAATCATACCTGTCCGCAAAATGATAGCGGTTATAAAGCCGGAAGAATGAACTAGGCTCCACCGGATCATACGTAAAAGCTCCTGCCCCAAAAATGGCGTCACATTTCTTCGCCAGTTCAGCCGGAGAATTGCCTTCCAGAGTAAAAGTATACCGTACAGTCCCGTTCTGCTGCTCCGTCTTAATCTTCGTTACTTTGGTCTTTTCTTTCAGAAACCGTGGAATGAGATTCTTTTCCTCTTGGTCTATGGCTTTAACTGTGTCCTGGTTAACCACCACGGTTACGGTCCTCGCAGGAGAGCTTTCCGATACCGCCGTCTCAACTTCAACCCGTTTCACGGGGTTTGACTTGGTCGAAGCAGCGCTCCACGCCGAGGTGTTTGTACTAGAAAAATCGCTCCACCCTGGCAACAGCACCTTGTTACTAACGGTTTCCACCATGCTGCTTTGGTTTTCCGAACTCACCAGGGGTTTCGCTGCGTCAATCGCCCACTGGAAGTAAGCGTTCATATCCGTATCTTCCTCGAGCACGTATTCGCGAGCAAAGGGACTCCCTTGCCTCGTAAAACGGATCTGGGGCTCGAAACCCAGTATCTGGGCTGATTTCTGTTTCAGCTCGTCTATGTTTTTGAAATCCATGGTAAAGGTGTATTGAACTCCAGATTCATCGGCACTTGAACTCATGGTCAGCACCTGAGGCATAGCCGCTTTTAAGGCCTGAGTTAACGCCGGTTCCCCGCCACTGACCTGCTCTAAGTCCGACTGACTCACGTAAATGTGAAACGCCCTTTGCCCAGCCCCCTTTTCATTAACCGAAGTATCGACCGTGAGATCGGCCCCACAACCTGTTAATAATAGCGTAATTACCAAAAGGACTGGTAGTAGCAAGACAACGGATTTTTTTCTACTTATCTTTGGTCCAAGGTTACTTATGCTCATTTTAATCTCCTCCTGATTACTGTGATAAGTTCCTGGATGTCACAGATTTCCTGACATAAACCTACCTTCCCGCAACTTCAGGATCACGGGAAGGTAGTTCCTTTCATATATCACGAATTATGGTTGGTCAAAAGTGTACTCTATGTTTGCTAACCGTATCTTATCTTTGAAACTCAAGGGATACGGAACATTGCTGGAAAGCCTTTCGCCGTTAAGATATGTTCCGTTTTTGGATTCAAGATCGACGATATAATAAGCTCCGTCCTGGCGGATTATTTTGGCATGAACCCGCCCGATGCTCGGGTTATCGGCTTCCCAGTAATCTACTGCCTCCCGGTTCCTTCCGATATAAAATTCGGGCTTATTGATAGGTATTATTTCTTCCTCTTCTGCCCGCTTTATCCTCAGGACCGGAAAAGGTTCTCCTTCTTCTACCTGTTCCAACAGACGGGTATCCCCTGAATCATCCAGAACTGTAGTCACTTCGTCTTCACCCGGGCCATACGCTTCTCCCCCCACATTGGCCGGTGAGGAAAACGGCGCAGATGTTCTCGCACTCCCGCCATATCCACCCGGCTCTAGCCTGGCGCCACATTGGGTGCAAAAAGCATTTCCACCCTCGTTTCTGGCACCGCACTGGATGCAGAACCTAGGGCCGGATCTTGCAAGCCCCGGCGCGGGAAGCGCTCCCCGGTTACGAACCATGAGATAGAGATTGAGCCCTGCCCCAGCCAGAAACAAAAGTAGGGTCAAATAATACCCGGCTCCCCACTGAGTAGTCAGGCCCTGGCTTACAGCCTCCTCGTCAAAACTGGATTTAAAAAGGTACATCGTAATTGGCCCAACTAAGCCAGCGGCAAAGGCAGCCACATTACTCAAACGGTTCTTCCAGAACCCGACTCCAACACCTACTAATGCAAGCACAAAGACCACGATAACCATCGGAAAAGGCCCTACAGACTCAGTCTCGCCAGTAGGTAACTGCACCATCTTGCCAAAAACCATGTTTACTCCGCTCAAAGTAACTATTTCCTGTCCACTACACGAAATGCTGACGAACGGCATTAGAAAACAAATGATGATAAGAGCAAATAACGCCGGTGAGATTTTTTTCCCCAGGTTCTCCATAGCCCTTCCTCCTTAACATGTAACTCCGGTTCTACCAAGTAATAATAGAAAACCAAACGCCAACAAACAATAACATAGTACTGATTTCTCTGTCACGCGATGATAACAGATGGTCTCCAGAGCTTATGATTGCTCTACTTTTCTTCCGCACTTAGCACAGAAACGCGCTCCCTGGCTAACCGGCGCTCCGCATTCGCAGGTCCCGACCGTCACCGGTTTTCCCAACGCAGCTTGAGCCTCGGCCCTCAACCTCTGCATCTCTTCTTCTTTTACCTTTATCTGTTGGTCTATTCCGGCAATCTCCTGGTATTTGCTCATTACTCTGGATTGGTCAAAGTTATCGCGGGATAGCATGACATAGACTATGTTGCCCAGCTCCTCGATGGAATCCTTCTTCTTTCGCTGCAAAGAATCTATTTCAGCCTTCAACTTCGTTACTTCGACCAGCTCTTTCGACCGAACACTTACCGTACTGACTCCCTTATTGATACCGTCCTTTACCTTGTCAAAAAAGTCCGCCATCGCACCCCTCCTTTCCCAGCGTGACAAGAGAACACAAGAGACTAGCCCCCCTCCAGTAGCAAGCCCATGGTCAAGAATCAACCCCATCCACGAACAAGCCTTGAACAATGCGTCCCAACTGCCATGCTCCGTATGTTGTCCAGACCGCCTTTTGATCTGCCAAGTCAGGACTTCAGCTGCTCTTTGCGGTTTCCTTTGCGTATCATACTAGATATACCCATAGGCATATGCTAGTTCCCGAACGCTGCTGTGCGGCGGTACGCCGTTGGGAAAGCAGGCTTTTCCTCCATAAAACTCGATACTACTTCGCTCGGTGGTCATTTCGCTTATTACCGGATAGCAGACCCTGTTGTTGTTATCTGTGAGATAAGGCTTTCCTAGAACAATATCTCCCTCCACCACTACAGCTTTCGGTATCTGCACCCAATACGCGTCTTTTTGGTAAAGGACCACATCTATGGTGCTACCGTGCCCTCCCTGTATAATACCTGCTGCCTCCAATTCAGGAATATCCACCACGCAGCTCGGTTGAGACGGCACAGCTGGCTGTGATTGCTGCTGGCCGGTTTGAGGCTGGGGAAGACTGATCACGCTGTTTTGTTGAAGTTGTGAGGATGATTGGGATTGTTGCTGTGGTTTATTAGGTTGCTGCTCGGATTTCGCTTGAGGCTCTGTTTGTTTCTGGGATTCCCCCTGTAGTTCCAGTTGTTGATCTGACAGGTTGGTCTCTTGTTGATTCGTTCCCTGCTGCTTTTGAAATCCCTTACTTTGGATGTCCCCCATTCCAGCCTTGCTAGTTACTTTTGACCTATCAAATCCATCATTCAAAACAGCGTGGTTTCGGCTCTGAAAGTAGCTGACGGAGCCAAATATGGCCAGTATCAGAAGAACAACGGCAACAACTGGTGCTACAAATCGGGTATTTCTCGAGGTGTCTTTGACCGCTAATTCTGAATACCCAGTTTGAGGGACAAAATTTCTATCTTTGTTCATTACAGTTGAGGAAAAGTTTGCAGCTCCCTCACCCATGGGCGCGGTCTCCACAGTACTCTGGTCTGGAGGTACCGTAGGAGTATCCACTTCGATCCCGACTGTCAAGCCTTCTACCGCTTTTAAAGGCAAAGATTTGCCCACGGGAAAGTCACTCGTTTCACCTGTCTCCCCCGAAGCAGTCACCTTTACCTCCTTCTTTTCGTCAACGAGCGAAGAAAGCTCCGTACCGTGCTTCTCCGACTGTACAATCGCGGGATTATGAACCTCAACTTCGCCACCCGGCAAAAGGGCCATCATCTCCCGGGCGCTAGCGGGCCGATCCTCAACCCTCAGTTGGAGGGCTTTCATTACTGCTGATTCCATACGACCAGAAACCTTCACGAATTGGCTTGGGGGCTGAAAGTTAAAGGGATTCCGTGATGGATCGCGTCCGGTAAGCAAGTAATGCAAGGTGGCGCCCAGAGCATAAATGTCCGACTGAGGAACGGTCTGGTGCTCGCCATACTGTTCGGGAGGAGCAAACCCGGTTGACCCGTAGGCCAAGGTATCTGCATAGCTATCTCGACGAAAGTGCCTGGCAATACCGAAATCTATCAGTTTAATCCGAGCATCTGGTGTCAGCATGATGTTGGCCGGTTTCAGGTCTCGAAATATAATTGGGGGATCCTGGCTGTGGAGGTAATCCAGAATCTCGCAGAGCTGTCTCGCCCAGTTTACTACTTCTGTTTCCGGTATGGGGCCCCGCTTTTCCACCAGAGTCTTGAGGGTTTGCCCTTCAATACAATCCATCACTAGATACCAACGGTCCTTTCCACAGCTGAAGAAGTCCGTTATTCTTGGTAGGGCCGGATGTCGCAAGCTGATTAATATTGAAGCCTCTTTCTTGAAAGCCTCTATCGCTGCCTGAATATTCCCAGGACTGACAGCACTGGTACTCATTTCTTTTATGGCCACTGGGATGTTATTAAGCCTGGTATCCAACGCCTGGTAAACTGCTCCCATTCCACCCCGGCCAAGAGTCTTGACTATTACGTACCGTCCTTCAAGAACCGAGTCGGGTTTGAGCCACCCGGTTCTGGAAAAATCGTCGGTAAGACTCTGCCCACATTCGCTGCAAAAGTTTTTGCCATCAGGATTCTCTGTTTGGCAAGATGGACACTTTCTCGACATCTCGCACCCCCAATTGAGCTATTACGAAAGCAAGAGAGCCATCCAAGTTGAAAGTGTAAAACCCAGCAAACCAAGTACACTTTCTACGTTCTTCTCCATTTTTCCTTCCCAGAAAAATATCTCACGCCCCAAAAAATGTGGTATAATCTCTCCGAGCGAATGCTCGGATATTGGTAGGTGCAGGTATGGTTGATTCGGGGGCTGTTTTAATAGTCGAACAAGGCGAACCTCATGATAAAAGAACCGCTATCAAATTGGCGCCGGGTGAGGCATTGATCGGTCGGCCATGGAAAACCCACCATCCTGATATTCCGTTTACCAGCCTCTACATTTCCAAAAAGCATGCCGTGCTTTCGTTCCAAGATAACCAGGCTACCATTACCGACCTAGCGAGCAGACACGGGACTCAGGTTAACGGAAACCAGCTCGTGCCCTATGAACCATACCCCCTCAAACATGGCGATATCATAAGCCTAGCTGGAGGAATAGTGTTGCTTACGTTTCACAATATGTACGAAACCGAATTCGAGCAAACACTTGATCTAACACAGCCTCCCGCCAATAGGTCAATACTTCCTCAGTCCCTGGTAGTTAACGGCGACCGGAGAGAAGTCCTGTTGAATGGGAAACCCTTACGCCTATCAGGAAAAGATGCAGAACTTCTGATTGTTCTTTATGAAAACCGTGGCAAGGCTATCAGCTACGATGAAATTAGACGCAGGGTGTGGCCTGAGCGTCCCCCGAGTCCACAGACTAATGTACCTGATGTCGGTAACGATGAAATCACGTCCCTGGTATACCGTCTGCGTAAACGCCTCGGCCAACACGGAAACCTCATTGTCACTATCCCTCGCTACGGATATATGCTTGATCTCTGAAGTCATCACCGTCCTAGCAATACCATATGAATATCAAAGTCAAGTCAAATCGGTATAATAATAAATATTGCGGTTGAACTCAGAGTTCCGCAAAAACTATGTACTTAGTGGATATGGAACTCCGCAAACAAACGTGGCCCTGCTAACATAACACCTGACTAGTGTTCAACCGTGTTATAATTCAACTATGAACACAAGAGGTTTCCTTGACGCCCATATTCATCTTTGGGAATTCTGTTTGTTTAGTTCTTTTGCCAACCTGGCCGGGGTTTCTTGTCAGGAAGAGCTCATTTCGATCTTAAAGGCAAGACCTATTGAGAGCTGGCTTGTGGGAGTACGCTTCAATCAAGAATCCACAAAAGAAAAGTCCATGCCCGACCGGTGCTTTCTCGACAAAGCCTTCGGGCAAGTTCCGGTTGTCATTTTTCGCACATGCCTGCACCTGGTCGTCGCCAACACGACAGCCATGGAAAAGCTGGGACGCCGGTCGGAAAACGGTTTTTTCTATGAAGCTGATGTCTTTGCGATACTAAACCAGCTCCCAGCACTACTGCGGATTCAGCCTGAAATCATTGTCAGAAACGGAATGGCTAAATTGGAAAGGTTGGAAATAAAGAAGGCTATCGACATGGGGATGGACTTTAACAGGCGGAGTTTTTTTGATGAGGTGCTCTTTTACACCACGGACATGAGGCTTCTCAATGAAGCTTTGGGATTCAAGCTTTTCCTCGATGGAAGCCTGGGAGCCCGCACCGCTGCCTTGATTGACGAATACTCAGACGATCCAGGCAATTACGGGTTCTTAAACTACTCGGATGACGAGCTTTTGGCCATAGTAAAGAAGGTGCATAGAGTCGGGAAACCCGTAGCCTGCCATGCTATTGGTGACCGGGCTGTAGACCAATTTATCAGAGTGATTAAGAAATCCCGCCACCCTCAAGACAGACTGGAACACGTCCAATACCTGCGGCCTGACCAGATCGACACCCTGGCAGAAGCAGGTATAGCAGTCTGCATCCAGCCCATTTTCTCCCGTGAACTGACCTGGGCCCGCGCTCGCCTAGGGCCTGAAAGGATAAAAACGGCCTACGCATGGGGCTTGCTGCGGGATCGAGGAGTGCGGCTACTTGCGGGATCAGACGCCCCGGTAGATGAAGCCAGTCCTTACGAAGCCGCTAGGACAGTAGCTTCTCTTGACTATGAACACCGCTTGTCCTACGACGAAGTGCTAAATCTCTACGCCCAGGCCAACTGGGAGTTTTACGGGTGGCAACCGTCCTGGTTCCTTGAATAACTGCTCGTTGCTGTTCCAAAACCAACTCTAATTCTTCGTAAGTGTTCACAGGGCGGGTACTCTGGCCGAATCGGTACTTGACCTGCCATGGTTAGATTTGCTAATAATAACATGAGAGGTTTGAGTTTAGGGTACTTATTGGAACATTGGCTTGAAAGCAGCTAAGTTGACTGCCGATGCGGACATTCAGAATCGCGAACCGGGCTTAATCTGCGTGCTGCAGGTCAAAAGTACACCTACCTAAAAATTCTTGCCATTCAAAGTAGTGCAAGCCTTTAGTAGCTGGCACTACCAACGCCTCACTCCAAAACAACCCTGGGGCGACACCACCATGAATGGTGCTAAGTTAAATATGGCCTTCTTTCACGCGTGTCATTTTGGAAGTCCAGCCATGATCATCTCCGTCAGACCGGATAAACGTGGAACCGTTTTGGTATGGCGTTTTAGTGCGCTTATGGTTTTTGGATGACGGCATACGGATTTGACATCGTCCGAGAAAGGGTGTGTTAGTCGATGAACTTATTACGGAAAAGCCTTAGGGGTAAAGTGCTTGTCAGTTTGTGCTCACTGGTCGTCTTGGCATTCGGTTTGAGCGGGGTTATTAACTATTGGCAAACCAAGAAGGCCGTAGACGCCTCTGTCCAGGAACGAGTAACCGATATGGCTAAAGCGCAGGCAGACAAAATCGATACTTGGCTTGTCAGCCAGAAAAACCAAGTGGTACTCCTCAGCATGCTTCCGGGCTTGGGTGATGGCCCAATCTCAGAAGATGTTGAGTTGATAAAAACTTTTGCGGCGAAAATGCCGGAGTTTGATTCGTTTTTCATCGCAGACCAGCAGGCCAATTATTACGCTACCAGCGGTGCTACCGGTAGTATTGCGGACCGACCTTACTTTAAGCCCGCGATCACCGGTCAGACTGTTTTCTCCGACCCTCTCATCGCCAGGGCTACCGGCAATGCTGTGGTAGTTATCGCGACCCCGATTAGGGATACCTCCGGCAACATCACCCGCATCTTGGGAGGCAACCTGAAGTTGGGCAGCCTATCCCAAGAAATAGTAGAAATGAAGGCTAGTCCCAACGGGTATGGAGTACTAGTGCACAAAGATGGGTTGGTCATCGCCCATCCCAATGAGAAACTTGTGATGAAGGCCAACTTCTTGACCGAGCCTGAGCACGGACTTCAATCGCTCATGCATTTGGTTAGCCAGAGCGATTCCGGTCACCAAGACTATACCATCAACGAGGAAGCCAAGACCGCCGGCTTTTCCAAGGTCAAGTCTACGGGGTGGTACTTGCTGGCTACGGTACCATACTCCGATTTTGCACGCACTCTTCACCAGATCGGCCGAAGTACCTTAATAGTCTTCGCTTTAGCCCTGGTTATACTGCTGGCCAATGTATCATTACTGTTGGGACAACTGTTGAAACCATTAGCCCTGGTTGTAAAGGGAGGCCAGCTGATGGCCACCGGCGATTTAACCAATACAGTAACCGTACACAGCCAAGATGAAGCCGGACAGTTGGCAGAAATATTCAATCAAGTCGCCGGTAACATGCGGAACATAATACGTAAAATCGGCCAGACAAGCGAACAACTAACGGAACTATCAAGAAAGCTTAACGATTCGGCGGCAAATATGGAAGCAAGCAGTGACCAGCTAGCCACCACCATTGCTCAATTAGCTGATAAAGTTGCTCAAGACGCTGAGAACGCTCAAAAGGCTGAACAAGCGGTTGAACAGGCCAATCGCTCCGTGGCCGAGGTCTCAAGGGCCAGTTCCTTGGTGGCCGAACGAGCCGGCAAGAGCAGCGAGTCAGTGGGTAAAGGTCTAGATGCGGTGCAGTTACTAATAAGCAAAATCGAAGAAAACTCGGCGGTAAACCAGCAGGCTTCAGAGGCGGTCATGGATATGGCTAACCAGTCCAGACAAGTCTCGGACATAGTTAACGCCATCGCCACTAT
Source organism: Syntrophothermus lipocalidus DSM 12680 (assembly GCF_000092405.1). Taxonomy (NCBI): domain Bacteria; kingdom Bacillati; phylum Bacillota; class Clostridia; order Eubacteriales; family Syntrophomonadaceae; genus Syntrophothermus; species Syntrophothermus lipocalidus. The sequence goes on from NC_014220.1 coordinate 1,288,347, forward strand.
CGCCAGCCAGACCAACCTCCTGGCCCTCAATGCGGCCATTGAGGCGGCACGGGCGGGTGAATACGGCCGCGGTTTCGCGGTTGTCGCCGATGAGGTACGAAAGCTGGCAGAACAGTCCGCTGACGAAGCGACTAAGATCAGCAAGATAATAGACCAGATGAACACGGCTATCAAAGTTTCCGTGGACCAAATGTTGAAGGCCCGTGAAACCTCGGAACAGCAGGTACGTTTTGCCGATGACGTGCTCCAGGCCTTTACGGAAATAGAAGATCAGGTTAAACAGGTAGTGGACCTTAGTGCCAGACAGGCAGGATTGTCTCGTGAACTAGTGGAGTATTCAAACACGATTGTGACCAGCGTCGGGGAAATTGCTGCCAGCGCCCAAGAAGAAGCGGCCAGCGCCGAAGAAGTCAGTGCCGCGACCGAGGAGCAATCCGCTGCAGCTACCCAGCTTTCCGAAATGTCTAGACAGCTAACCGAGCTGGCAACCGAACTGGAAGTTCAAATGGGCTATTTCAAAGTGTAGTCAATGAACGACGCAACAGGGGTGCGTTTTCCGTCCCACAAACAAAAGAAACCGCACCCCTGTCTACCTGTGCAAATACTTGGTCTCATACAAGCGCCTGTCGGCAATGCACAGGAGGTCTTCCTTGGTAACCGCATCATCGGGAGTCGTAGCTAACCCCGACGACACGCCTAGGGTGATGCCGTATTCCGCTCCTACTGCATCTATAACCTGGCTTATACTTTCGGCTATTTCCTGACTCCTTTCTTTGCCGTTTTCGGCAATTACTGCAAACTCGTCTCCGCCGTACCGCGCCACCTTGCCTTCCCCATTCACGACTCCTACCATCTTCTCTGCTATGGTCTTCAAAACCTCATCCCCGAACAGGTGCCCTTTCTGGTCGTTTGCCGCCTTAAAACCATCTAAGTCCAATAAAATCAGGGTAAAGGGAACTCCACTACCAAGCAAACGGTCCATCTCTAGAAAAAGAGCACGGCGGTTCAGTAATCCAGTCAAAGGGTCATACCAGGCCAGCTGAGCCAATTCTTCGCTCTGAGATGTGATATAACGGACAATATAGTCGATGGCATACGCTTCGATCCACATCAGACCTATTACAGTGCCTACAGCCAAACCATCAGAGAGGACAAGTGATGACCAGTCCACCGCCAGCAAAGCGAGTAAAGCCAAGCTGTTGATAAGTGCAGACGAATAAGCCGCTGCCCCGCCGAGTCTGAAACCGTAGGTGAAAACAGGAAACAAGTAAAGAAATACTAAAGTCCCCTTAGCCCCTCCTCCCGCTACGACCAAGGAAGTGTTCAAGCCCAGTCCGAACAACATAGATATCGCTTCGATTAACGGGCGGCGCTCCTTGGGACACTTCTGGGCAATCAAATTCACTGCGACAAAGCCTGCCGTACAAAAGCCTAACACCACCATGAGCTCGAGCCGAGCGTTGGGCGCAAGAAACAAAGCCAGCAAGCAAATGCCAGCAACCAACACCAACCTGAGCCGCCCCAGCTCAGGCCACAACTCCTCCGGCAGTCTATGAACGTCGTAAATCTCCACCGGCAATCCTTCCCCGCAGCGAAAGCTCCTGTTCAATGCACGCTCGACCTTCCTACACATCTGTATGCCCGAGCTTCCAACTCTATCCCTCCCTACGTTTACGGCCGTGTAAGCCCGGGCTGCTCCCTTGTGAGATTATAACACAGTAAAGTTGGCGCGACCACGCTGCTTTTGTCTGGTGAATTCTTTAGGGCAAGCCCTGACGACATCTATCATATCACCTCCAAGCTGACACCAATGCGTTCAGTTTCCTGCCAGTTTGCCAAAAACCTGCTTTCGTGTCATTTGATAGCTGACAATTGCGGTGGAAGGGGGGGGCGATAGGGTGTTCGGCCCGGCGCCTGTTGACCTGCATTGCAGACACTACGATATGTGAGAGGGCGTATGCCTGTGGCACCATGTGGCGGAATTTCGGTGACCAGCAGAGAGGATTCTATGACGTCGGAGTGATTGGTGGCGCTCAGATAGGCAAGTACGGCAACATTAACGCCACGGCCTTGGGAGATTACTAACGACCGTCGGTAAGAGTAGCAGGTAATGGAGGAGCTAACGACATCGGATCTTCGGCAGGACGCTATTGCGTAATGATGAGGCAAGAAAAACGGCGTTTCATCGAACGAGTAGACTACATGACGGTGCCGGGATACATTGATGGCCGGGATTCCCGCCGCAAAGCCGGCCTTGTCGGAGGGGGGGCCAGCGGGGGTCATAACTACCATGGGGGTCTTCCGTTTCGACGATAAGACCAAGGAAATGTACCTGGAAAAGTGTCACCCCGGTATTACCCCGGAAAAAGTAAGAGAAAATGTGAGTTGGGATTTGAAGATTTCTCCGACGGTGAGTAGTACCCAACCTCCTACCCGCGAGCAGGTCGAAATAATGCACATACTCGATCCCTACGGGCTATACTTGGGAATAGGACGACAAGGTATGGGAGACCCTGAAAAGGGCTTCGACTTCTATATGGAAGTGCTGGACAAAAGTAACGACGTCATGTCCGAACTCCTTCGACGCAAAGGCCTTTAGATGAGGTATCAAGGGGGCGGTTCCTCAGGTTTACCTCCGATGCAAAATGAGAACCGTCCCTGGCAATCCGTTACGTTGATTGTTTAGGTGAGATACCAATCAACCTGGCTCGCACCGCCAGACGCTTTTCGGATTTCTGCAACCCGTTGCACGTCATCAAGGTTAACGCAGGATAGCCGCAGGGACCGATGATGCTCGAGTCGTTGTCGAGAACCGTAAACACCCGCTCAACCTCGTAACGGTAGGTCGCCCCTTTAAGCTTGAGTAATATACTGTCACCCGGTTTCAGCCGGTAGAGATTTCTAAACCAGCCACCATACATGGTCCGATGTCCGGCGATCGCGGTGTTTCCTTCGCCGGGAAACGCTGATTCCAGAAACCTTCCTGGACCTTTCGAAAGCTCTTCAGCCCCAGTTCCCTCTACTACAACCGCTGATAAACCGATGCTCGGTATCTCCAGCAGGCTGTAGTCGGGGCTGTTTACCTGCGAGACGTCAGCACCGGCTGCCCGGGCTTGGACAGAGGGTTCTCCCGTTGCCACAACCGCCCTCAGCCGACTCTGAACCAGCCAGGAACGGACATCAGTAAACGCGGGGTAAAAGGCGATCCCGACACCTATAAGGATGAAGAAAAACCCTAAGACTCTTATCCGCATATATCGTTTGACCTCTTTCGAACTGTATCCACGGGCGCTTCCCTACGCACACACCTTCGTGCCAGCACGTGTGCCTTTCTCAGCGCTACTACACAAGTAGCGATTTCCGTGACCGCAACGGATAGACGCTTAGGAACGCCTTACAACCAGTATTCCGGTTCCCGCAAGGGCAAGGCCCAATACTATATACGGTATGGGATTACCTCCCGTATAAGGTAGCCTGGGGAGTGCCCTCCCTGCTATCACCAGTCTTTCTGGCGTGGGACCGGTGGTGCCTGGAGCTGTAGCTGGAGCTTGAACCTGTGGCGCACTCGGTACTATGACGGTTTCGGGAACCGATACGGGTTCACCGCCCCCGGACTCACCGCCGCTTGTACCATTGTCCCCACCGTTGTTTCCTCCGTTGCCCCCGCCGTTGCCCCCACCGCCGTCTCCTTCCTGACTGGTGTCTAACGCCACTTGAATTTTCCCGTTGGCGTTCTGCGGCATGGGGTCTTCTTCAGAACTTTTGAAGTAATACCTGAGTTCGGCAGTCACTACCTCGCCCGGCTTGAGCTCGATATTCTTTAGGGTTTCTGCAAAATCAGACCAGCTAGTACCAGATGCAATAACCGTCTGGTCGTCAGCGAAGATGCTGAACGAGTGGATTGAAACATACTCTTTGAAGTCTTGGCTCCCTATCCACGCTAAAACCACGTTGTCGATCTGACAAGGAACCCGCCCCCCGTTGGCGATCTCCATAATACAGCCTGTCTCGTAGCCAGGATAGGCGCCGGTTACCCGTTGAGAAATGGTGTCGAAATACTTAATTCCATTCAGTTCGAAAACCGGAGACCCGTTGGCTTCAAAAGCAGTCGCAGCCACATCTTTCTTTTCTGGATCTGGATTTCCTCCCTGATAGTACTGCGGATCTGGCCCTTGGTCGACGGTCCCGACGTTCCTGATACCGATGCGGAGATAGTCCGTACCCGCAGTTGGTACTCCCGAATCGTCAGAAGATGGCTGTGCGTATGCGATGCCCATCACCATCAGCGAGAGCATCAGGATACCGAGAATAAACCCCTTCTTGCTCACAGGGTTCCCTCCTTCCAACTGGTGGTCTTTCCACTCAAGACAGTATTAGGTACTTGCTTTTTCAAAGGCTCGCTCAGTTGGTGGGGGACCGCCTTTTCGCTGGCAACCACCCGGTAAGTGTAAGCCACGCGTCCATCGATGAGACAAAAAACGTATACTCCCTTATAATCAAAACCGAAAATTACGGGCTTGGATATCTCATCGGCTACGGCCTCCAGCTCTTTGACCGAACTTAAAGCAATCTCAGTCACACCTTGGGGCAACACTAACACGTCCTCCCGTTTGATTAACCGGTCACTGAATTTCTTTATTATCATCTGGACTGACCGCGTGACCTCGTCTACCGGTTTTATCCGGCTCGAAGTCAACAAAACCGTCCCTAGAAGTACTAACACTAGGAATCCTAGCGCTATCACGGAAATTTTTCTCGCCACCAGTGCACCCTGGTCGATAACCCGTTCCTTTATTTTGAGGGTTCCTGGCTTTGAGTCTGTCAGGCTCCCGCTGATCTGAAAATCACCGGAGGTGAGGGGAATGACCATCCTAGGGTTAACACTTCCATTTATGATGCCCTCAGAAGAAACGGCTTTCATCAAGACTTCGCCCTTCAAAACCAGCCTGGGCTCTCGCGCACTCACCCCCAGCTCTTGGTTCACTGATTTAAGAAACTGGTTGTAGGTATCCAGGTTCAGGTCTATAGTCTTGACAAAGGACAATTCCTTCCCTTCTGCTTGCACCTTAGTAGGCGGGATCAAAACGAATTCTTTGCTCCACATCTTAGGAGCGTCGACCACCGCCACCATACTGTAGGTAGCCTCCATAGAAGCCGGTTTATCACCAGTAAAGCGATACGAATAAACCACGGGTATAGATTGAACCAATTTGGCAAAGTACGTTTTTCCCGGTCCCATTACAGTTGTGGGAAAAACTGAATTCGCTTTCAAGATGACGTTGTAGCTTAGCTTGCCTTCCTGGCTGTAACTGTACACGGGCCGAGGTTCCACTACATGGTCCGGACGGTTCCAAGCGAAAATACAGTAAACTCCTGCGCCGACGACCAGCAAACTGAGGGTGAAAATGATAACACGCCTCATTTTACTCTCTATTTCAATCTTGTTAATTCTCATTAAGACTCATCCTTTACCAAGAAAGTAACTGTAGCACACCCAAGTCAGACAAAAAGCTCCCGCAGCGCTATAGAAGCCCACCCTGCCTTGGGGATAACCAGAACTACTTTGCCTATAACGTTGTCCCCCAGCGCTTGGCCGCTATCCGGATTGGCGTTCGCATCCCCCTTAGTAGTAAACAACCGGTCGCTGCCTTCTGTTCGCGCAGCCAGAATTCGGTGTACAGTCGGAACTGGTGAATCCGGAACCCGAAACGCTATAACTTCGCCCGCATGCAGCAAGCGCGGATTACGCTTGGCTACGATGACTACGTCCCCGACATCGATGGTCGGTCGCATACTCCCGCTGTAAATGACCAAAGGCCTAATCGGGAAAACCCCGATGGCAAACCAAACAAGGATTACTGCAAGGGCACTCGTTATTGCCCAGTTCACGGCCTGGCCAGGCTTTATCTTTTTCTGCCGGCCCGGAATCCCTTTCATGTTCATACTGCAGGACTCATACACAAATACCGCTCCAACCGTGGGCACCAAGGTGCCGGTAAGTGTTTTTAACGCCCAGTTGAGATTCGGGAGAACCGGACAAAACCAGTTAAACGCTGCCAGGGTTCCGCGATAAGCGATGGCTGGCCACGCCCCACCCCACATGCATAAAAACGAAGCCAACAGGTTCTCAGCCATTACCGGGAAGAGGGTAGAACCGCTGAACCTTGCCCAGGTCTCAAGCCCGGAATCTAAAGCCGGAAACTGCTTCCACGGCAGGAGCAGGCCTGTGAACAATACTGCGATAGCTATCGCCACTGAGTTCGACGGCCGCCGTAGTGAGTTCGCCATAAGGTAGTTGCGGCTGAATTCTACAGCCAACAACCCTGACGTCACAAAGATAAGGTTAATTATTATACCTGAAAGCTTAAAGGAATTAGGACTCCTGCCAAACTTATCCAGAAGCCCGGCCACAACCATCAAATAAATCTGGCACAAAGCCAAAGCCGCCGCGATCTTGAGGAGTTTTACACGCAGGCTTCTTTTTCCTAGACCAGGGCGCGGGAACCGGCGATAAACATACACGAACAAGAGCATCCAGGCTATGGGCTGGGCGACATACGCTGCAACAAACCCGCTGAACAGGCGCGGTGCTAACAAGTTACAGAACCCAACACAACCAACGGTTAATGCTAACACCAGTAGCCAGCCTCTGGACAACCTCAACCTGTTCCTGCTCATTACGATCCCTCACCTGCGGCGCAGTGGCATCTGAACAGCCACTCCTAGCTCTTACTAACTAATGACGTTTATGCCGCTCAAAGGGGACGAGGCCCACGTCCTCGTCCCTTGCCGGCTGGATTCACCCTAGAGTGATACAGTGAAGCTGTAGTCGCCTGGAGGTGTTCCGTCATTTACCCTAAAGTCTATCCCTATTGCCTTCCGGTATTTAGGCTGAATAGTGCTGCTCGAGCTCTCCAACAGCCTGATGGTCAAAGAATCGTTGCCCGATATCTTTACCTGCCCCATCGAAATCGGAGTAGTGCCTATATTCTGAACGTCCAATACGATGGAGTTGTAATAACCGGGAAACGCGTTCTTTACCGTAACCTCTGCCCGGTCCTTCTTCCCGTCGGCATTGGTGTCACTCAGCGTTATAACGGTCTGTGCTGTATCAGAACTTAGCTGAGTTACCCCAGTAAAGTTCTGGTTACATGTCCAGTCATTTCCGGTATCTTTTTGCTTCGAAGCATAGATATACCACTTTCCGGTCATGATGACGTAGGTTTCAGTCGAAACCGGTGACTGGTTGCCAGCGTTGTCCACCGCCATAAACTTCAGCACCGACGAGGCCGGGATATCTATCGGTCCAGTGTATTTGGGGCTTGATGTAGTAGGCGTGGTATTGTCAAGGGTGTAGTAGATACCTTCTACCCCCGACACGTCGTCACTAGCGGTCAAGGTAACCGTGCGGGGTGAGGAATAACTGCCGCCAGGGACATCGGCGCTCACACTCGGAGGTGTTTTATCGATCTGTATCGCCACTTCCCTGGTAGCTTCGACGTTCCCCGCTTTGTCTATTGAACGGTAATAGACGGTAGTGCTGCCCTCGTTCGCCACTGTAAACGGCCCGCCATAGGTCGACCAGTTCACGCCATCGAAGCTGTATTCCGTCCTGTCAACCCCCGAAACAACGTTTTCCGGTCCCGGAAGGTCCTGCGCGCTCAGGGTAACCTGGACGTCTGAAACGTACCAGCTGTTATTCCCTGCTGTACCGTTGAGAGTTATGGTGGTCACCGGAGGAGTCACGTCAGGAATGGGAACCGGGGCGTTCGGCGAGGTAAACTTGAAGACAAACCCGGACTCGACCGTGTGTCGCTCGGCAAAGAAAATGTCTATACGGTGCGGGCCTTTGGTCAAATAAACACTGCCGTTAGTGTACTGAATTGGATGGATATTGCCCAATTCGAGTACCAGGTTGCCGTCGATGAACAGCCATGAGTCATCGTCCGAACCCATCTGGAAATTATAAGTCCCGGTCGCCGGAGCGTTCAGCATTGCCTCCCAATGAACCGCGAAATACTGCGGGTCGCCGGGAAGCTGATTGGGAATAGGCCACCACTTAGATGCCTTGGTGGCACTGCCTGGGGAACCGTCAATCTTGGTATCGACTCGGGAAAAAACCTTGTATTGGTCGTCGTACCAGTCGAACTGGTGGATGCAAGTGCTTCCCAGCGCTGTCAGCCGCAGGGGCAAGGTGCTTTCTACCAGGCCCTGATACGGCCCGTTATGGTCGTTCTGCTCCATATCAGGGTGGTTCCTGGGCAGGTTGTAGTAGGTCCCATAGTACCCGGTAGTTGGAGCTGCCTGCACTGGCACGCTGTCGACAACCATTATCAGAGTCGCAACCATGAAGATGGCCATAAGCAGTGCTAACGGAAATCTCCTTCTTCTGCCCGTCTTTACAGAACTACTCAAAATCTCGACCCCCTCCTCACTACCTCAATTAAGGTCCGTCTTGAAAACGGTGAATCTTTTCCCCGTGGCTTTGCCACTATTCTTCATAGAAGTTCTAAACTGCCATTACTTAATCAGAAGCGCTATTGGCGGCTATTGGGCTCTCGTTCCACTGCACGCCCTCTATGCTGAGTGTGAAATTGTAGGTCGTCGATTGCTCGGCTGGCTGCAAAACGTGAAACGCCAGGCTTTCACTCAAAGTCTGATTCGGATGTTGCTGGGCGCTGATATTGTCCTGGAAACACAGTTCTATCACCGCGTCTTGCGGAGCCCCGTCCTCAGTCAATTCTACGCCGTCCAAGTCCAGTTCGCTGCGAACCTCGCCGTTTTTGAACAAGTAATAAACTATCCCACTCTCCAGCGTCTGGTTCGTGTTACCCCAAGTTAACTGGGGATGCTGAATAATGAGGGGAATAGTACCAAAGTTTCTGACATCAAAGTTAATCTCATTGAAGTAACAAGGATACGCGTTTTCGACCTCTACATTGAGGGCGTCTTTGGCGCCGTCATTGTCTTGATCGAGTAATGACCATTGAGTCTGTCCCACATTCTTCCCTTCCGGATCGGGGTAGACATCAAGCATACCGCCGCCCATTTCGGAATGATAGTCAGGACCGTTATCCATCTGGAAAACCGAATTTTCAAGAATGCCCCATTTCAATTCGCCACTTTGGGCTTGAGTATTGATGACGACTGTGTCTGACCATTTCGCAAAACCGAAGCCAGCCAGGGTCAGAATCAAGACGGCCGCCACACAAAGTACCATGATCTTCCTCGTCACCTACTCTCCACCTCCCTGGAAACTCCATCTATATCCGCCTGTAATTCTTCGCTAGTACCCGCAGTACCCGCGGTCTTTCGCCTTAAACGCTGCCGAAGCCCCGATATGAGTGCGAACAGTCGACCGTACTCACCGACACGTGCGCTGGCTCCTATTCCAGCGGTTTGTTCCAGCGCACATAATCGGGTCTGACGGTCAGTATTCCGTTGGCCGTATCGCTCATGCATCTCGTGCTGAACTCGAGAGACACAGCCTGGCCGGGGTCAAGAACACAGTCTTCAAGCGCTCGGTTGAGCGAACCGAGATTGACTCCGCAAGCAGTCTGCCCATCGGGGAGGATCAACGTCCACCTGAACACGGTGACCCAACCAGGAGTATCACCGCTTGACCACTCGAGATTAAGGCCTTTGAGCCTGGCAGGAATCGTGCCTCCATTTCCTATCTCTACTCTGCACACGGGGGAATAGTGGGGACACCCGGCGTTTACCAAGAGATCCCCGCTCTCGTACGCCGGTTCCCCATCAAAGTCGCAGGAGTAAAACCCGTCCACCCAGGCCACGTTGCTGGAGCCACACTCTTTGTTGCAGTGTCCCTGATAGCCGTCACGAACCTCTTCACACCTAATGCCCACCGCTAGGATACCGGTTTCACCGCGCATCCGCACTTTGAGTACGTCACTCCACCGGGCATAACCCGGGCCCATAGCGGTCAAGGTAGCCACCAGAATCGCAAATACACACAAGGTTCTCTTAACAGCCGTCACGAGGTGTCCCCCTTCCTAGGTTCCCTGCGGTGGAGCACGGTCTTAACACTTACTCGACCGTTTCAGCAGTCCCAACCTCGTTCCACTGCGAGGACTTGATGGTAATGGTTCCGGTCGCCGAGGCGTTCATCGGGCAAAGGTTGCCGTCTTCTTGTCCATTGTCGGTTTCGTCTATATAGAACTCCAGATTCACGGTCAAGGTGCCGTTTTGGTGTAACTGCTGGTGTCCGATAGCTTCGACCAAACCTTCCCAAGTGGAGTTCGTCTCATCAGACTCGACAGTGAATTCTTGTGCCGGTAACCCATAAGCTGCGGGGTTGTCCACGGTAAACGACCAGCCGGCTATCTTAATGTAGTCTGCCAAGTCCCCTTGCCAGTTCGGCCCTTGAATATCTTCGATCTTAACCGGAACCGTGCCGGTGCTGGTGATTACGAAGGTAAAACCGGGCTTGTAGAACGGGTAGCCGTTATTGATGGTTACATTCAGAGAATGGTCAGCGTTCTCGCCTTCGCCCTGGACACACTCGATTGAAGCAACGTCCTTGCCTTCCTCGTTGTGCCCTGGGCCGTACTGCGGGTCTGCACCCCGATCGTTTACTCCGCCAGGCGCAATAGTCGTTTGCAGGTTACCGGTTTCCACGTCGGAGCTGATGGTAACGGTATCGGACCATTTCGCAAAGCCGAAACCGACCAAGGTCAAAGTCATGACCGCCATGACACATATAACCAACATTTTTCTCATTTGTTAAAAACCCCCTTACCATTCCTACAGTGATCTATTCTCTCATCCATTCTGAATCGAACTCTAACCTCTGGCGTCAATCACCCCTTTCAACACCTAATAGTTGCCGGACAATCCTCTTCTGGTCTACGTTTCCATACTAGCAACTCCTTGTCCTAACCTTCTATTGACCGAAAAGACAAAAAAAAAGACGGCGAGTTAAACCCAGATTGCGATTCGGGCTAGTCCCCTTCCCCCGGATGTAAGACGGGAAAAAAGGCAACAAAAAAGGCCGGAAGCAACCTTCAAGCTCCTACCCGGCCTCAAGTCTTTGCTAATTAGCTTTGCTTCTTTCTTTTAACTTTTTAATACCTATTACGTACAAATACTATACAAAGACAACCACTCCGCTGCGACCTGTTCCTTCTCGTAACGGCTATCCCATGGTCATGTTCCCGTTTTTGACCAACCCGAGCTGATAAGCAGCGGCTACTGCTTCTGTCCGGTTACGTACTCCGAGCTTACGGAAAATGTTGCGTAAATGGGTCTTAACCGTCGATTCCGATAAATAAAGGCTGGCTGCAATTTCCTGGGTCGACAGTTTGTTCGCCAGCATTGCCAGCACTTCCTCCTCACGCCGAGACAGGATTGAAAACGTCCCCTTGCTTTCACCAGTCTCCGTACCCAAACTGGTTTTCAGGTCAGGACGAGGTAGGCACAAAAGTCCAGCCCCTACCACCAACTCCACCGCGCTCACGATTTGCTGCGGCAAGAGTCGTAAGGGCAGACAGCCCATCACCCCGGTTCTCACTAGTTCCAAAAGATTGAAGCGGTTAGGATTGCCAACCATTACCACGGTCACGGTGAACGGACAGCAGGCTTTTAACTCCGTTAACATGTACAACAAATCTTCTTTCAGCTCCCACAGTACTACCTCTGGTTGCAGCTGCTCCGCCGTCTGAATCATTTGGTCGAGATCAACCGACCCAGCTACTTCAAACCTGCCGCTGGCTGCGAAAGCCGCTGCCAGCCCGTCCCTCCACTGGCTCGAGTTACTCGATAACAGGATGCGGAATGCTCCCATAAGCATCACCTTATTATAACCCTTCTCATCATCCGCTCACGTCCCCATGGCTCATGTCCTTCACCCTGAAGCTCGGCTGAAAATTCGGATTGCATCACCAAAAACTGAGGATTAGGCTTTGTGGTATTTCTATTCGCCATGTGCTGTTAAGTTCCTCCTCAACAACAAAAAAATACCACCGTATGAACGATGGTATTAATCCCCCTCTGTTTCTTGGCTACTTCCCACAGCGGTTTGTCATCCCTTCTTTACAAAGAAGTCGCTTACTTTTCTTATTCCTGGCGGGTGAAGCGACCGGGATCAGGATTAATCCAGGGTTACTTCTAGAGGATGATGAGTCTTCCGCCAAAGTGACTCGTCTGGGTTGAAATAGGTGGTAGAAGGTTTACGAATAAACCTGCCGTCTTTGATGTAACCAGCATCCCACGTGGCATCCACCGGTACCCACTTGCCATCCACTAGTATCTCATTCCAGGCATGGAGTTGGGGCAAAAACCCGTCATTTTCCGCCCCTGCCTGGCCATACACTACCTTAGCGGGTAAACCAACCGCTCGCGCCAAAGCCGCGGTGACTAGCGCGTAGTTGAGGCAAATCCCTTTGCGAAGCGTAACGGTTTGACTGGCAGGTACCATGGAGCTATCCGTGTTCGAATCCGCAGCACAATCGTAGGCAATGTTCTGCGTCACCCATGCATGAATGCTCCTCACCTTGTCCATGTCTGAGGCCCCAGAATCCACCAAGGATTCGGCTAGCGACTTGATAACCGCACTATCACTGTCAACGTAAGCCGAGGGAGAAATATAGCGCAAATCTTCATCCTCAAGGCTGTTTACCGTGAACCGGATGCTCCCGTCGAAGCGGCGTGGGTTGTCGCCCGCCCACACCGTGTAAATCCCAGGACCGAAACGAAGGTCCACGGTACGGGAGAACCTTCCTTCCTTGACAGGAACCGAGTACGTCTCCAGCTCCTTTTCCGGCCCGCGCAAGCATATCCACACCTGAGTAAGGGTAGATGTCCCTTCAATAAGCAGTTTTCCAGAACATTCAGCGTTGTTTCTAGAAGGCGCGGTAATAGTTATTGAGGGTGAGGCGAAACTGACACTGTATTCGGCCCACGCCTTACCGACATATCCATACGCAGTGCCTAAAGAAAACATTAACGCCAATGCTACGGCAAGAACCCGCTTGCTGGCTAACACTGCTACCCCTCCCCAAACAAAAAACCAGGACCGCCTGCCATGCTGACACGCGGCCCTGGTGAACTCCTTCCTCAAAATAGCCCAGATCCGACTCCCGGCAGCTGGCTGGCATAGCGAATGTTCGCTTTAGCCCCTATAGCTTTGCGTCACCATCTTTGGATGGTTTTGCCTTTATCAGGAAACAGAGTTTATCCTCTTGTCTTCGCATCTCCTGTAGTGTTTTCTACAAAAATATTACCATAGTCATATAATACTGCCAATAACTTTGTACCAAATTTGGACTGTTAGTCCCATTTATTTTGCACCCCGGGCCTACTGACCTTCACATCTCCACGTCTTCCCGTAGGTACTCGCGTCCCTGCCGGTCAACGTCCACCGTTACCCCGGCTATGTTCCCCTTTTTAACTTCTGCCATTACCTCGTCCATGCTGACAACACGCCCGTCATCGAGAACAGCACCTATTACCTGGCCCTCTTCGTTCCGCACAATATCCGCTATCCTGGGCATAGCACGACCTCCTTCAGCCTTTTCCCTAGTTTTCCCTGCCCAGAATCAGGTATGTGTAGTTCTGGCACCAACAGAGCCAACTTATCTATTAGAAGCGCAAACCGAGAACGGAGGTAGGAGTAGGAGGTAGTACGGTTATCTAAATCTGTAAGTTTCTAGTGTTGGAAATCATGGTAGAATAGTAACCAGGAGGGTGGTGTTTGTGAAGCTTGACCGCATAACTGTAAACCCCCAAATATGCATGGGCCAGCCCACCATACGCGATACGCGTTTTACAGTCGCTTTTATTTTGAAGCTTCTGGCTTCCGGTATGGATATTCCTGCCATTATTAACGCTTATCCGGAACTGGAGAAAGAAGACATTCAGCAGAGCCTGATGTACGGTGCCTGGCTTGCTGCAGAGCAGACAAGACCTATACCTTGGGAGGCCCAGGGGTCTTGAAAACTTTACGGTATCTGGCGGACCTTCATATTTCGCCTCTCACGTGTGAATTGCTACGCGAAGCGGGTTATTTCGTAGTCAGAGTAAGCGACGTTCTTTGTCCCGCAGCTTCAGACGAAGAAATTCTACGTTACGCACGCAAGCACCAGATGATCATTATAACCCAAGACTTAGATTTTTCAGCCCTTCTCGCCATTACTAATGCTTCACAGCCGAGTGTTATAACCCTCCGCTTAGCCATACCTCACCCACACTCCGTAGCCAAGATTCTTTGCCAGGTACTACCAGGAGTCGAACCCGATCTGGTAAGAGGAGCTATAATTTCTGTGACCGAAGACAAAGTTAAGGTAAGGACACTCCCTGTCCACTGAAGACGGGCTAGGGAAAGAATTGGCCACTGCTGAAGAATTTTTGGAAAATGAAAGTGGCTGAATTAGGAAAGAAATTGGGAAATAAGCTGGCGGCGGAAACTTATACCAGACCCTCCACCAGTAAGGTGAAGGGTTTTTTGTCTCGCCGCCTTTTCCCTAGTTTTCCCTGCCCAGGATCAGGTATGTGTGGTTCTGGCACCAACAGAGCCAACATATCTATTAGAAGCATGAACCGAGAACGGAGGTAGGAGGTTGTGACGCGAATTCGACATTTGTTTCCAGGAGGCAACACCTGCAACGGGTTTCATTCCTTCTACGAGTTCATCGTGCCGAACCAGGCCCGGTTGAAACTGGTCTTGAAAGGCGGCCCGGGAGTTGGCAAGTCGACCCTGATGAAAAAACTAGGCGAAGAGTTTATCGACCTGGGTTATCGTGTGGAGTTTCACTGGTGTTCATCTGACAACGAATCCCTGGACGCCATCGCACTGCCGGACTACGATATCGCGGTCGTCGACGCCGCACAGGGTCGTGTTTACCATAGAAATGGTGGACAAGCCTTCAAAGTAGTGGTTTTTAAATGAGCTTTACGGCGGTTCCTCATTACCGGCATGTTTCAGCCGTTGGCTGAAAGATGCCGCTTTTCCCCCGCCGGGGTCGCTGCGTAGGCGCGACGATCTGGCGGCCTTTTTTCGTACCACTCAACAGGGGAACTCCTCGTCGTAAAAAGCTGAGCGAGCAGCCTCCGCTATAGGCTACTCGCTCCCCTAGGACAAACCCATAAACGCTGTTAACCATAATGATAACCCCTACGCCCGAATTCCCGCTGACAGAACTCATAGAGTTCTTCAGTAGAATTGAATTCTGGAACAGGTCCTACCAAATACGGGCGCACTTTTTTGTTATATTCTTCAAGTGTAAGAGCCTTAAACTCTATGAGCCCGAAGTCCTCGAGCCCTTCCTCAAAGGTGTCTTCCACGCGATGCCAGATAAAACCGTCCTTAGTCTCCTTCACAAGCTTCCCAAAGAATTGGTGCCCGCGGTTGGTGTCGTGAAAGCCGACCCAGTCATCGTGAACTTCCACCCCCAATGACCAGCATTAAAGGAGGCCACACTCCAAATGAACTGTCTTTTACAAGATACAACACCTTATCGCTAATCATTCATATCAACTCCTGCGTTCGGTAGGCGGTTTCTGTTTTCGAAATTCTCGTTATGCTCGATCGGCGTCTCGGTAAAGGCAATAAAGGAATCGTTGGGCAGGACGTCACGCATGTAACGGACAAAGCGTTCCATGCAGCATTGCTGGCTACGCTGGACCTCATGGTTAATCAGCATACGGCCAAAGGGGGAAACGCACGATGACTTCAGCCAGTCTACTATCCGCTCCGTGTAGCCACCAGAGGCGGCATATGCTATGCAGGCTTCATCCGCAAGGGCGGCAATGAGTTCGTTGCGGCGCAGAGCAGATTCCCGGGGTAAC
The DNA here is from genome assembly GCF_000092405.1 of Syntrophothermus lipocalidus DSM 12680. Lineage (NCBI taxonomy): Bacteria > Bacillati > Bacillota > Clostridia > Eubacteriales > Syntrophomonadaceae > Syntrophothermus > Syntrophothermus lipocalidus. Next base: position 1,304,151 of record NC_014220.1, read on the forward strand.
GCGCCTCGGCTGCAAACTGAACTAGGACACAAAGAGAGGGCGGCCAGCCCCGCTCTGCAGAGCCGCATTTCTCAACATACTCGCGCCCCGCGTCGGTGATCTCCCAGATGCCACGGGGAGAATCGGCGTTTTGAAGTTTGGCAAAAAGGTTCTTGCCGGTATTCGTTCCTCCTTACTCTCTGCATCCCTTCCCATGCGGTATTTGATGCGGGAAGTAATAATCAGACCCAGGTGCTCCACCGTCAGTCCATCTAGCATGGTTATTTGATCATTATCGGTTAATACCCTTTCTTTAACGCAGACACGAGTCACCTGGTAACAAAACTAACGATTTCTCCCATGAGCCTCTTAAGCTCCACACTGACTCCATTCCAATCTCCGGCAGCATCGAGGTGCACCATCATATGCTCAGGCTTGTCATGCTTTCGCGGCTCTTCGATTCCCGCCACGGCCTCAAAGCAGGGATCGCACTTGAACGTCAAAGCTGAACCATGTACTTTGACTGCTTGTTGAATGTCCCTTTCACGCTTCTCGTTGGTAGCTACGTCCTGCGGGTCAGTTTTGTCTGAATCCGTATCGTAAATGACCATCACAGGCTTTTCGATAGCTGCCATGATCCTTACAAGGATAGGAATAGCGGTCTTGCTTCCAGCTTCAATCACGGAACAATCATATAGGTCAAGCTCCAAAGTCGGTTCCATCATACCAGCGAGCCGTCGGATGGCTAAGTGCTCAGTTGGACCTTCGACGATAATTACCTTTCGAGCAAAAAAGGCTTCGTTTTTTGGCTCGGCGAGGTGCTTAACTCGTGATTTCCAATCTCCTGTTACTTTAGATACATCTGGAGTCTTCACCTTTGTGCCGGCGTCCTTAGTTTTATAAACCAGTCTCACTGACTCAAAAGATTCCAGGTCAACGAAATCCTGGCTATGCGTCGTGTAAATTATCTGAAGGCCATTTTCGGAAAGTTCCTTGAGAAGACGAAACAGGTGTCGGCGTCCGTGCGGATGAAGATAGAGCTCAGGTTCCTCAAGGAGTAATATGGCGTTTTCTTTCTTCATCTCACGATAGACCTGAAGCAAGCTCATCACAAGAGCGGATTGAACACCTGAGCCCATGCGCTCAAAATCGACCAATTCCGGGGTATCGGGATCCTTGAACAAGATTGAAAAGTTCTTGTACAGATTTATAGGGTCGAGGCCATCCAACTGAAGCGACAGGTCCCGTAAGCCAGTGTGGCGCTTTAATTGTTCAGCAAGATTTTTCTCAAGTTCCTCGAACTCTTTCGTTCGCAGGAGTTCTCTGGCTTCTTCAAATTTATCCAGGAATGCTTTGAACCTTTTAGAATCCTTTTTTAGTTCTTTCGCGATATCAGCCAGCATGCGCCCGAAGATAGAACGCGAACTGCCGGACAAATGATAGCTAGCATTCCTGTCCACATCGACAATTACCGCAGGTAGTTCGCCACGAATGTCGCTAGTAACTTGCGCAGGGCTCTGGTACGGCTTCGCCTGTGGATTCGGACGTTTCAGTATGTTGACGGGGTTGCCATCCTTGTCTACACACACAAACGATGACTTCAGGTCACCAGGTTCTTTTTCCCCTGTTTTTCTCTTATATCTACCGATTTTGAACTGTATCCCCGAATACTTCACGGGACTCCCAACATCTCCCCGCGTCTCACGCTCTTGATCGAACCAAACGGTGATCACCATGTTCCCGTCCGAATAAGCGTAAAAGTCCGCGAGCTCAATGGCTCTGGTCGTTGGCCACGTTTCTCCCAGCACTAAAGCAAGGGCACTGAGAATGTTGGACTTGCCCACGTTGTTAGGACCAATCAGGGCGCAAAGGTCCCCAACCTCGAATTCTAGCTCCTTGATGCTTCTGTAATTCTGGATTTTGACTCGTTCAAGCTTCATAGCTCACTCCTCTTCTCCCGCATTCTTGTCCATACGGTACTTGATGTTGCAGTTGACGATATATAACAACTATCTGTAAATGAGAAGCCGTAAGAAGAAAGACAGCAGATAATCACGATGATTATAACCTGGATGTCATTAACGATAGTTACTTACAAGGGCGCAGGCGCAACGTAGCTTCGTGCAGCCTATTCACGAAACGGTTGAAACAATCGACGGCCTTTTCCACCAGCTTTTGATCTGAGAGCTCAGGCTCCCCCGAGGCAACTGGGAGGTAGCTTTCCCACGGACTGAAATGCACCACCCTGTGGCGGTGATGAATGAGCCGTTGGAGCAGCGCCAGATCATTGGAGGAAACTCCTATCTCGCCAAACTTTATGCCGTAGGCCCTACGGTACGCCTTCTTCGCCTCCTCGTAATCCTGGAAGTTTATACGTCGATCCCCGACTATCTTCTGAAGTACTGTCCGGTTCCTGGTGACTGCCTCCTCTTTCAAATCGTCTGCGGTGAAATGTGCCCTTTCCCGTTGGGAGTAAAAGGCAGTTATTAAGGCCTCAAGGTCGGGGTTAATACCTTCCGACTCCAGCTCCAGGAACCTTGTTTTGCAGTAGGCCTCAAAGCCTGTCACCAGCGTAACAATTATGAAGTTGCTCAAAATCACTTCGAAAGCGTAACCCTCTTCTGACTTTGCTTTTCTAAGCAACTCCACCGCTTGCACCGTGTTCCGCCAGGCCTCTATGGCTGTAGGCTGTAACACCAAATGCCCGCCCAGGCGCACGGAGTAGTGGCCCACCGCCAAGCTGGTATCGCCGATCCTGTAAACACGACCATCATCGCCCACCCTGAGTTGTACCGGGGACGGTCGCCCCTCAGCCCGCACCAGCTTTCCCCCTGAAACCCTCGGACCTACATGCAACCTTGTTTCCGAAGGAGACCACACAAGCGCGATATATACCCGAAAACAGGGGGTAACAGACGTTAGATCTACCGTGGCCACGCGGGTTCCAGTGCCGGGAGCGGAATGATAAAACAATAACTCTAACCGCTCGTTGCGCACCAATTGGAAAACGTGAGCTCCGGCAGCCACTTCCAAAATTACCTCCTGAGGCAGAGCTGTATCAAAAAGCGTTTCAGAAACGTAATCGAACTCAACCGTCCCTTCCGGGCGACACATTTCCTCCTGAATCTTTTTCAGCACTTCTGGCGGAATGTTTCGCACTGTCTCACCTTCCTTGTCGGGTCGTAGCGTTTGAGGTAGCAGGCAACTTCCTTACCCAAGAGTGGACCCCACACTTTCCAGGCCCGGCTACGGGCTCCACCACTAAAAAGATATAGACCCGACCATTACCGGTGTACGATTGTAACCATGTCTAAATCCAAACCCTGACGCTGTATTTCAAACCGTTTAGATTGCCGTATATTCGCCACCGAAATATCCAGGTGAAACGGAAAAGCTGTGGGCAGCTGGGGTAATTGTTGCAGGATCACCGCTTGGGTTGCTTCCGAACACAACAGGGCTTCTAAAAACCATAACTGAACACTAGCGCTGGCCGGGCCTTTTTTGGCGGTGGGGATATAAACGCCTTTTAGGGCCGTATCCTGGAGAACGCCCCAGTCTACCATCGAACGCACCACTCGTTGGCTCGCCCGGCGAACAGTTGATCTTTCTCCCCACCGTTCTGCCAGCCGGCGGTAAATCTGCTCTAGAGAAACTTCATTCTGCAATGTCAACAGACGACCAATAATATCCGCTATATCGCGAAAAAATGGATAGGCTAGAAGTGTCATGCCCCAGTGCAACCAGAGTCTTGTATCGGGGTCGTCCTCGGTTAAAATTCTTAAAGCCCGCTCCTGTAATGACCGGTGCTTCTGCGGTAACCTGACCCAAATCCGAGTTAATACGGTTATGGTCTTCCTGCGTGCCTCTCTACTTCGACATTCTGACTGCAAGAAATCATCAAGGTATTTCCGTACCTCAGCAATGTCTGTTTCCGTTGCGGCTTTCCAGGCGGCGGCATCCAGCCATTCCAGCTTAACTCTCCGGTCAAAACCGATATTTAAGGCCATGATCAATGCTCCTCCCAAATCCTGACAAAAGGAACGACAACCTCTTCCAAAGATATTCCGCCGTGGCTTACGATTTCTTCACCATTTGAGACAAAGGCTGACCGGCCCCTGGCCAGCAGCACGGAGTAACCCTGGGGTAAACCAAAACCAGGCCAACAGATGGCATTTTCTATTTCTTCCATCATCTGCTGTCGAAAAACGTCGTAATGATAAATTCTGGCCCGCTCACCACGGGTTTCAGCCAGGACCCCGTCCGGCAAACGGCCTATTCCCCTGGCCGTAATATTACCGTGATCCGAAGTCAGATAGACGGCAAATTTATTTTTAAGGAGATAATCAATTAGCTGTATCAGGTAACCCTGTTCGGCCCACAACCTGACTTGCTGGTGCATACCTGCTGTCCCCAGCTCCATGCCGTGCATGATTCTGTCCACTTTATCTATAACCAGACCCACGATCTCGAACTGTGATCCTAAAAATTCTCCAATTTCACTTACCGACTCGTCACCCAAACCTTTATGGTAGTAGGTATTTCCTCTCCTGACCCCGCTGTCTTCCCAAAATTTGTGCCAGTGCTGTTCTTCTTTCGAGGTTGTCGTCAGAGTGTCCTTGAAATACAGGGGCGGCTCTGCAGCGAACAGCGCCTGCCGTGAGATAGAAGTTAAGGTCGGTACCCAGGCAAAGACCTGGTTTTCCTCGATTCGCCGCGCCGGGTACCTGTCTCTCAGGAAATTGCGGATAACCAGCCATTGATCCAATGCCAGGCCGTCAGTGACGATCAGGGCGATCTTTTTTGCTCCCTCTTTGAGGCGCAGATGGGCGAGATAGCGGGGGATGTGGTGCACCATCACCGGTCTGGAAGTATAGGGGAGGTTGGCCAGGGAGCCGTAGCGCACGAGCATCCAGCTCGCAAAGCGCTCTTCCAATTGATCGTGCAATTCCTCAATTTTTAGTTTGCTTTCAGCTTCTATGTCCTGATTCAGTTCCCGGCTAAGCACAAGCAATTCCGCCCACAGAACGGCCAGGCGCTGCCAGTCCCTGTGGGACGCTGTTTCTCCAGGCAAATCTTGTCGTATCTTCTCTAATAGCCACTTAATCCTGCGCCTTTCGTTAGCCTGCTTATCTAAGAGCACACCTGCCAGGACCCACGCGGGCATACCTTCCGTACTCGCAACCGGAACAGGCCTTAAACTGCCTTCCAAGAACAGGTTGTCGATGTACACCCGTATGTCATAATGCTCAAAGGGGACCTCGGTGAAATTCTCTCCTTTGGCCGTGCTCTCCAGGAAGCGACGCCATTTTTCTTGCAGGAAAGCAAAAAAGGCTTCCCTCCTGGGAATGATGTCTTCCAGCGGCCAATTCTTAAAAACGCTCTTTTCTCTTAAACAATGGATAAGGTGTTCGTCCAAAACCGAGGGCACAGTCACAAAATTGCAATGCCGCGATAACAATATCTTCATCAGTTCGACCGGTGAATTGATAAGGTCGGGTATTATGCCAAAAACATGTTTTAAGATAAAATCCTTGGTCGCCTTCTCCCCCAGCGTAGGGCCATTGTAATTCTGGTATGCACTGTAAAGCTTATCCAGGTCGGACTTCTCCACAGCCGCAACTACCGGATAGCTGAGTTTGGGAAAGATATCGGCTAAGCTGAAGAAAAGCTTATGGCCCCTCTGCCATACATCGAAGGGGAGGCGGCGCAGTTCCTGCGGGCCGCCTTTTACCACCACTATTAAATGTGCCGCTTCGCCCCGATCCCATCTTGAGCGATAGTTTACTTCATACACATAACGAAAGGTGATGGGATCACTAAAAACAAGGACATCAAACCCCATTTCCCCTAGGGCTGAGAGAATATCTTCTTCCAGGAGCAAGCCGTCGGGGTCAGCCGCTAAAGTAAGTCTTGATACGCCTGGCTGTAAGTTTTTAAGAATGTGGTCGCGCCAGTTCATAAAACTACACCTTCTACGTATGTTATCGAGGATAATTCGTTACCGGCGGATAAATCATTCATCCAGCCGCATCAGGGCGTTGTCGTAGTACATCAGGAGAGTGGTATCTTCCTGGAGGACGGTATCCGGTATGCGCCTGGCCACCTCTACGATGGTCTTGTAGTCTTTAGCAGCCCAGCAGGCCTTGAATCCGGCCCGTAAGGCTTCGGTGCGGAATACTTTCAGCCTGCCCCTGCCTTCCTTGTACTCCTCGAACTCTTTGAGGAGGGCCTTCTCGCGCATCTTCTCCAGGTCGGACTGCCTGCCGGGGTCGGGGACGTACCAGCGGCCGTAATCGTCTTTAAGGAAGTTCTGCTCCAGCAGTTCGGAGAGCTCCGGCAGCTTTTCGTGCCTTGCCTTGTGCAATTCCCGCAGGAATTTGGGGTGGATTTCCTGGTATGTCTGCGGCTTCTTTTCGAGTTCGCTGCGCAGCCACTGGATAGCCGACTTTTCATCAATCACGAACAGCGACAGTTGTTCAAACTCCCTAACTGATAGCCGTTTTTTATCATACTCGTTTACCTGGTCCGGCAGAAAATACATTCCGTCCCGCTCGGGGAAGCGCTGCTTCAAGCCGGCGTAAAACTCCGCCGCTCCCATAGGCACGGCAACTCCCCGCTGGACGTGGAAGGCCACCATCCGGTCGTAGAGAAGGAAATTCTGCCGCTCGGCAATGACCTCCGCTTTGCCGTTTTTCTCCACGAAGACCGGCAGCTGTTTGAGGTGGGTGCGGACAAAATCCCAGACTCCTTCTTCGGTTCCAGCCTCCAGGTGAAATCGCTTTTCCAGGCCGCCGTTGGGCTTGTAGGCGGAGATGACCAGGTCCTGCTTCACCGCGGTGGTCGAAGTAACCTGCTTGAAGGTCCCCTGCTTTTTGTCCAGGGTCCGCACGTCGGCAATAACGAACCCGGCCCGCATAATGGCCTCCTGGATGGCGTTCCAGATCCGGTTCTGCGAGTTGTGAAACACCACCGTCATCCACCGGCCGGGCTTTAAGACCCGGTAGTACTCGGCAAAGCACTTCTCCATGAGCTCCTGGTATTCCCGCGGGCCTTTGCCCTGGGCTTTGTTTTCTACGGCTTCGGGCTTATTGTTGGTAAAGACCCTGAGCCAGGCTTCCCAGAGGAAATTGAGCTCAGAGTACATCAGGTTGCCGCCAAAGGGAGGGTCGGTGAAAATGTAGTCTATATAATTTTTGGGGATACTGGTATTGGTGGCCGAAGTTGTTTCCACCAGAACATATCCTTTTTCTGGGTATCGAACTTTGCAAAAGTCTAACAGCTTATATTTCAAAAGCTTCAACGGGCTATTTTCCGTCCATAATGAAGGAATGTAAAGGGTACCACTTACTGTCCCCATTTTCCGGTCCAGGGTAAACTTGTACATTTTTGTCGTTCTTATCAGGGAAGAAGTTAGCCAAATTAGGAGTAGTTTTAACGGCAAGGCTTTGGCCATATTTAAAACGAGCGCCAAAACCCACAAATTCCGCCTCGTGTAAAAATGGTGAACATGAGTAATCCCATGTGACACTTTAGGCTGTTCGGTATTGTAGCCCTCCGGCATGCGGTCGGTAGGATACCAGTACGGTATCTCGCTCTCCTCAATCTTCCGGATCAGGTCCAGGTCGTACTCGTCGGGCTTTTTCTCATACCTCTTATTCCCCACCGAATAGTTAATGAGCACCGGCACCTGGCGGGCACGGGTGACGGTCTGCCCGATGTCCCGGTCATACACCCTTTCCGTGGCCCTCTCCAGGGTCCGCTTGGTGAGGTCCGCCCCGCAGTGGGGGCAGGGAAACTCGTCCCTGACTTTACCTTCTTCTTTGTCTACCGCCACTTCCCAGAAGACAAGCTCCGCTGAACAATGGGGGCAGATAAACACGTCGGACCAGACGGTGTAGTTGATTTTACCCATGATGGGGCTGCCCTTGGCGCCTTTCTGCACCTTTCCGCCCACCACGTGCTGCGTTTCGTACATCCAGCCGCATTCTCTTTCCACTTCCTCCAGAATCCGCCGGGCTTCGCGTTCGAAGGCCTGAACATCAACCGGCGTGTTGTAGTTGTAGGCAATGAAAGTGGCTGCCGGCGAAAGGTCGATTAATATAGCCTTGCGTGCTCCAAGCTTAGAAAAGGGCCGGCCTTTTTCGTCCAGGATGGTCCCGTCATCCAGAACGCGGTAGCCCAGGGATTCAACGGCCTTGCGGTCCCCACATAAGCTTGCCGCCACGCCGGTCATGCCCGTGCCGCAGAAACCGTCAAAGACGATGTCTCCCGGCTCGGTGTAGTGGAGGATATAGCGCATGATGGCCCTGTGGGGCACCTTGGTGTGATAGGAATGGGCGTTGTAAATGGGATCGTTCTTACCCTCCGATACATCCGCCGCAAACGGTTGCCTGCGGTAATCGTCGTTATCCGGGTCGTACGGCTTGCCATGCTCTTTAATGAAATCCTCGATGAACGGGTTCGGGCAGGCAGTGTAATAGGGCGGGTCGGAAAGGTTGATGATGTCCTCATCTTTAGCAATGGGAAACCCCTCGATCTGCCTGACCCGGTCCAGGCGTTCTTTGGTGAGCCCGAAACGCCGGCGCTTTTGCTTCTGCTGTCCTTCTTCGTTTCCTTCCGGAATGTCCATAAAAAGCTGCTCTTCCTGGGCCATAACTCTTCACCCCTCTATTCCAGGACGATCCTTACCTTCTGCGGGTCCCTGCCCCGCGTGAGAGACCGGATATAATCCTCAAAGCGCTGCTGAAACTCAGATACTGTGCAGGGCGTTCCGCCTTGAGTCAAAGCTTTCTTTAAGTCGGCTGCGGTAACCGAAACCTTTTCCATGCCGGAGAGCACTTCCTGAACGGCCTTTACAAATGATGCGTCCACCGTGTAGGGCAGCTGCTGTTCTTTGACCACCTGATCCAGTGCTTTTCGCTGCTCCGGCTTCAAAAGATAGATGTTTTCCTTTACCGTCGGGTCTTCCAGGTTGGCGATCAATGTCCTTTCCCAATCCTCGCACAGTCTTTCCAGGTCTTCCTCCAACCGCCTGAGCGCCGCGTCAGCCGGCAGCTTAATTTGCTCCTGTGCCGGCCGGTAGCTGCAGTGAGGACAGACGGGCGTTTTTTCCAAATCCTCTCTGGTGAGGCTGAAACACGTTTTCAGCTCCGCCAGACGGTTTTGGAAGTCCGTAAGCTGGGCCCGGGGCATCAACTCTATACCAGCCAGCCTGTTGAGTTTGCTCAACCGCTCATCTTTGAGAAGTTCGGATTTTTTCTGATCCCCGGTCGCATTTAACCGGGCCCTGGCATGGGCCTGCAGGTAAGTCTCAATGTACGAGTTCTTGAGTTCCACCAGCACCTGCACGAGTTCCCGTCGCAGGCTGGGGTCGGATGCTTCGTCCAGGCCGGATAGTTTTGCCTTGAGCTCTTCACGCCGCTCCCGGGCTTTTACCGTCCAACCGGCATCCGCAGGAAGCACGGCTTCGGCGGTGCTGAGGTAGGAGAGCAGAGGCTGGACTTCACTTGCCAGGCCGGCCAGCTCTTCAACCCTCTTCAGGGTGGCAAGGTACGTCTTCTGCTTATTTATATCCCGCTCGGAGTAGCGGAAGTTTTTCAACTTCCCGGGAGTGTTAAAAACCCGGAGTAATTCCAGAAATCCTTTGAAACTTGCCAGTTTATCCCTTAAACCGGCTTTATTTTTCTCATCAAACAAAGAAATACCCCACAAAGATAACTCTTGCTGTATCACCTGCTGGGCTTGCACGGTGCGCTCCAGGAGCTGATCCACCGCTTTCTGAAGCTGCCTTACCCCTTCTTCACGAGTAGATTGATTGACGATCAGCCCGGGCGGCAGCCCCAAAAATTCAAACAGAGCCTGTAGGGGACCGAGGGGCAGGTCCTTGGGACGCTCGATATGCTTGAACTTAATAAGTTCCTCCAGGGGAATTTTGCCCAGCTCCTCCAGGTTGGAAGCATCTATCTTCTTCCCCGGAATGCTTAAAGTAACATCGCCGCTGTAGATCAAGCTCGCCAGGATGACGACCACCCACTCCGGCTCCAATCTGAAACGGGTTTCGTACTCCACACCGCGAAACTCGGCTATTATTTCGCCCCGGTTGAGGACCTGACCCGGGCCCTTTTTGTCCAGCTGTCCCAGGATGTGTTTGGCATAACGGGAATTTTGCGGCCTTAACTTATCTCCGTCCAGAAGTTCCAGGGCATCGAGGACGGCTGCCCCCTGCCTGGTCCTGATGCTGCCGAGGATCCACTTTATCGCCTCCTGGGCAGCCTGAGGCCGGTTCTTTACGGTAACCAGGATGGAGAAGGCCGGGTATTCGGGCGCCAGCTCCCGGAAGTAGGGCGCCAGGCAAAGGGAACCCACCATGTTCACCAGATCCCGAACCGAGGCATGAGAAGTGGCACTGTGCTTAATCCACTCGACGAATTTTTTAGTTGCTCCCCGGTAGGTAACTTCATAAGCCGTGGTGATGTTGTTCCGCAGCCATTCGACTATCTTTTTCAGCTGGTCGTTGGCCTTATTTTCATAGACCTGCCGCGTTCCTTTGGAAGCCGTGCTGGCCATCTCGCAGGCGCCGGCGTAGAACTTAAGGGCACGGTCAAAGTTCTCGTCACGCTGCACCAGCCGGAAAAACACCTCATCGGGCTTTTTCTCATCCTCAAAAAGCGGCGGGTCAAAGGGCTGCAGAAAATAGAGGTAAAAGTCCCTGGGCGGGTGGGCGGTAGAACGCTCGTTGGGAGCCCCGAAGAATAAATACCCTAACCGGGTGGCCTTTTTCTCGCGCCACTCAATTTCGTGCTCCCAAATCTGGAAATTGGGAACATACGTGGCTTCGGGGCACTCCATGGCCCGGGCGAGGGCCTTAAAATAGTAGCGGTCCAACTGGTTGGGGGTCAAGACTTCCGCTTTCTGCTCAATTAGAGAATCAAAGTCGATGTCTTTTTTCAGGTCAAGGTAGTACTGGCCGTTGTCCTGGTTGAAAGAAATAAACTGGCCGCTCACCGTCCTTAAGATCTCGCGCAAGATTGATTCTATAATGGTTTTAAGAAACTCGGCATCCTCTTCCGGCAAGGGCAAGTAAAGGCAGAGGTCGTCGCGGAGTTCTTCAGCCGTGACCCCTATGGGAGCGTAAATATCTCCTGTTGTCAGCCGGTGAACGCTCAAAGCGTGAATGATGCGGAGGGCCACAGGCTTATACTGCGGCCTTGTAAAGGCCTGCTGGACACGGTATTCCAGTACCTGGCTCTTCTCAATCACTTCGCGAATGTCCGGGTCGCTGCGGAAAGAAGGATTGTCCTTTAAGTTTTGCCAGTAAGAGTCATAAGCGATGAGGCCGGGGTCATTTTCCGGAACTTCTTTGTCCAGGAGTTTTTTCATGGCAAAACTTATGGTTTTCAGCACCTCGCGCTTTTCGGCTACATAGACCCGCTCAAAAGTTTCCAGGTATGCCGGATGCACGGGGAAAAGAACGACGAATTCGTCCATGCGCTCGGCCAGGGTGCCGTATAGTTTGGTGAAACGCTGCAGGTGCTCCCTTATGAGAGCCTTCTGCCTGTCATCCTTGCGCAGTAACCTCTGGGCAACTACGTAGGCTATGTCCTCACGGACAATTCGTATCTGCTCAAAACGGTCTTTGACCCGGCGCAGGGTTTCAGCCACAAACTGAAAGCGCGGGCTGTCAAAAATGGCTTCCTGCACCCCGGCCACGAAGCGAAACCGGGTGAGCCGGCAAACCTCCCCGATTTCCCGCAAGAAGTTTAAGTCGAGGATTAGCTCCTGATCTTTGCGCGTGCGCAGGTAGTCCAGGAGTTCATCGACAACCAGCAAGAGCCCGTGATCCGGGTAAACTTCCTGGAAAGCGTTCATCATCTCAATAAAAGGGTCTTTGTTGTTGGTAATTTTATCGGCTTCAGGAAAACGGTATTTCACCCCGAGATTAGCCAGCTGTTCTTCCAGCTCGGCACAAATGATGTTCCTGAGAGACATCGTGGTGGAACCGATCTCGGTCCTGACAACCTTGAACTTGCCAGCGATAGCCTGCGCTTTTGCGGCCACAGCGGGATGCCGTATCTCCGTGACCAGGTCTGGATATTCGGCTATAGCAGATAGTACCGACATTAAATGCGATTTGCCGGTACCATAGTTACCGACGATCAAAAGCCCCTTATTATCCTGGGGATGGCCGTATTGAAGCTGCGGAAAGACAACTTCCGTAATCTGCTCGGCCATCCGTTCCGAGATCACGTAGCTTTTTACCAACTCCCCGGCCCTGCTTTTGGCATCAGCTTCCCGTAACTGCACTATAGTTTCGACCGGTTCAAAATGTATGAGGTCAGCGTACTTCACAGTATTTCCCCACCTTTTCCTAAAATCCCTTCACTCCAGAGGACAAATAAGGGCATCGACTTCATAATATTTTCGGTACTCCGGGTGATCTGGCTCCGCATAGACCAGCGCACCGCCCTCGAACTTGCCGTTCCATGCGGCAACGATAGTTCGATTGCGGCTGACTTGTTGAAGCAAACGTAAAGGGTCCTGTTGAAGTACAGGATCAAAAAGTATTTCTGTGTTATCGAGAAGGACCGTATTCTTTCCCGTTTCGCCTATGATCGTCTCCACTATTCTCGGCAGGCGTAACGCTCGCATTCTTGCGGGGTATTCCAGGAGTTTCTGACTCAGCGCGAGGTTCAGATTAATATAGGGATAACCCTCATCTCTGGCTGTTTGAACAAGGATTTCGGTTTTTCCGGTTGCAGCTGACCCAACCAGTAATACCAGTCGATAATACCTCGACCGGGCTGCTGCTATTTGTTTTTTGAGCTCATCTGTTTTCATGGCAATCCCAGCACCTGCCTGTATATCCCCTCGATAACCACTAAAAGCATCAGGTCTCAGCAGCTTCCCCAAACCCATCTTTCTTGCTGGCGGGAATAATTATCGCCTTCTCCAGGACGACCTTCCCATCGCCTTCGATTCTGAGAAGAACCCGGTCGCCCTCTTCAATTTCAAGAGCAGTCCGTATTTCTTTCGGCAACGTCATTTGACCTTTCGGTCCCATTTGGGGTGTAAAAATTTTCTTTTGGGCCAAGAAAACCACCTGCCAGGAAGTATGGAAAACTGGATATGGAGATTTATTCGGCAAGAAAGCATGAAAATCCTGCCAATTGGCAGGAAAACCTTACAAAAAGACAGCATGGCGGAAGCGCCAGCCGCAGGATTCGACTCGCGGAGGACTGTACCCGTCCCGACGTTGGTAAGTAGTGAAGTAGTACGGTTATTTAACCTGTGAGTTTCTAGTGGTGGAAATCATGGTACAATAGTAACCAGGAGAGTGGTCGGGAATTGGTTCTGTCATAGATTTTTTCAAGGTGACAATATCACAGATGGTTATAATAAATATAAAGTTGAGGACGTGTATCTCTTATGGTATGATTTTACCGGGAGGCGATAAAATGCCGGACCAAACTATAAGGATTGATCTCGAGTTGCCAAAAGAACTGTTTATCAAAGGCCGGGAATCGGCTCAACGGGTAAAAATGGAGGCCTTGAAGAGGCTGGCGGCAACCTTTTACGCAGATGGGAGTTTATCCCTGGGGAAGGCGGCGGAACTGGCCAACCTTTCCAAACAGGAATTCCTCGATTTCTTGGCCGCACATAACATCCCTCTCAACTATGATCTCAATGAGCTAGAGGAAGACTTGGCCACCGTTAAGGAGTTTTTACAAAATGAAAGTGGTCTCTAATTCGACACCCCTCATTGCTTTAGCCCGGATTAAGCAAGTAGAACTCCTACACCACCTATTTGGACGAATCATGATTCCTCAATGTGTATACAATGAAGTGGTACTACCGGGAACTGAGCTTCCCGGCGTGAAGGAAATAGGAGAAGCTACCTGGATCGAGACCCTCCAAGTACAAAATGCTCTGGCGGTCTCCTTGCTTAAAACCGACCTTGATGGGGGAGAAGCGGAAGCCATCGTTTTAGCCAAGGAAGTTAATGCGGATTATCTTTTAGTTGATGAGAAAAAAGCCCGACGTATCGCCAGAAATTCGGGCTTAAGGATTATGGGTACCCTAGGCATTTTGGTACTTGGTGTGAAAAGGGAGTTGTTGCCTGCTATTGACCCAATCCTCGACAGCCTGGAACAGAATGGGTTCCGCTTTAGCGAAAAGGTAAGAACAAAGATTAGGAAAGAAATTGGGAAATAAGCTGGCGGCGGAAACTTATACCAGACCCTCCACCAGTAAGGTGAAGGGTTTTTTGTCTCGCCGCCTTTTCCCTAGTTTTCCCTGCCCAGGATCAGGTATGTGTGGTTCTGGCACCAACAGAGCCAACATATCTATTAGAAGCATGAACCGAGAACGGAGGTAGGAGGTTGTGACGCGAATTCGACATTTGTTTCCAGGAGGCAACACCTGCAACGGGTTTCATTCCTTCTACGAGTTCATCGTGCCGAACCAGGCCCGGTTGAAACTGGTCTTGAAAGGCGGCCCGGGAGTTGGCAAGTCGACCCTGATGAAGAAACTAGGCGAGGAGTTTATCGACCTGGGTTATCGTGTGGAGTTTCACTGGTGTTCATCTGACAACGAATCCCTGGACGCCATCGCACTGCCGGACTACGATATCGCGGTCGTCGACGGTACCGCACCACATGTGGTGGATCCCCGCTTCCCCGGGGCCGTCGACGAGATCGTGAACCTCGGTGACTTCTGGGATAAGGAACACCTGCAGGGAAACCGCGAAGAAATAATCGCCGCCACCTCTTTAAACGGCCGGTATTTCGCCCTGGCGTACAACCGTCTGCGCGAAGCCAAGGTTATCTACGACGAATGGGCTTCTTACTATGAAGAAGCGCTCGACAAGCGGGCTTGGCAGGAACTCGCTAACCATTTGATCAAAAAATTGGTTAACGCAGCAGAAAAACCGTCAAAGCCTTTGGCCCGCCGGCCCTGCCGCCATCTTTTTGCTGCAGCCATAACCCCGAACGGGGTGGTCAACAACATCACCTCACTGGTGAATACCGATTGTCGGACCTACCTCTTGAAGGGAAGCCCGGGCACAGGGACAGATAAACTGCTGGCAGTCTTGAAGACCGTCGGAGAGTGCACCGGCCTGGCTCACGAATGCTACCATCATCCGTTTGTTCCAGACCGTATTCAAGCCCTGATTTTCCCTGAAATAAGGATGGCGGTGGTCGACGAAACGCCGTGGCTGACTCGAGCCGAGCTTTTCTGGCCTGACCACCGGGATATCAGGACTATGCACCTGGATGAAATCGTGGAGCTTCCCCTTTTATCCCCTTTTCAGGCTGATATTGCAGATTGCCAGGAACGGTTCGCTTCCTGCCTGGCTACAGCCGTGAACCACCTAAAGCAGGCTAAAACCGTTCACGACCAGCTTGAAAGCTATTACACCCCGGCCATGAACATCTATGAACTGGAAGCCAAAAGAGAAGAGCTGAAGCAGATGATCCTCCGCTACTACCTGTAAAACCATCGGTAAATACCTTTACAGGCCGCCTTCGACTAGCCTGAGAGCAACTCGGCCGGCCTCTTCTATGACCGTTCGCTCGTTTAGGCTCAGTAGCTGGCGGTTTTGCATGACCACCTTGCCGTCGATGATGACCGTGTCTACGTCCGAGGCCTGAGCGGAGTATGCCAGGTGAGCTACCAGGTTGTGCGGGGGATGGAAATGAGGCTGGTCTACGTCTATGAGAATTATATCTGCCTTCATCCCGGGCTTTATACATCCTATTTCCTGATCCAGACCTAAAACCCGGGCCCCGTTCACCGTGGCCATCTCCAAAGCCTGGTAAGCCGTAATGACCCTCGGGTCCATCTTACGGGCCTTTTGTAGCAGAGCCGCCGTTCTGGCCTCTTCGAACATGTCAAGGTTATTGTTGCTGGCGGCACCATCGGTTCCCAGAGCTACCGTTACTCCGGCCGCCATGAGTTCGGTAACCCTCGCTATCCCGCTACCCAGTTTCATATTGCTTTGAGGGTTGTGCACAACTCCTACCTTGTTCTTAGCGAGGGTCTCGATGTCCTCATCGGTCAGGTGCACGCAATGGGCTGCAACCACCCTGTGGTCAAACAGGCCTGCCTCGGCAAACATGGCTACCGGAGTCTTGCCGTATTCTTTTTTGATGGTTTCTACCTCAGCCATGGTCTCGGAAAGATGGGTGTGCATGTCAAGCCCCAGTTCCGAGGCCAGGTCCATAACCCTTCGCAGGTAAGGAGGGGGACAGGTGTAAGGTGCGTGGGGGCCCAGCATTATCTTTAGGCGCCCGTCAGCCTTCCCTTGCCATTTAGAGGCGAGATCCCTGCTTTCTCGCAAGGCTTTTTCGGCATTGGGGCCGACGCCGTTCATTCCCCGGCATAGTACGGCCCGTATCCCGGTTTCCTCAACTGCCCGGGCTACATCATCCATGAATATGTACATATCGGCAAAAGTGGTCGTTCCAGATTTTATCATCTCCGCGATGCCCAGCATGGTTCCCCAGTAGACGTCTTGCCCGGTCAGGTTACACTCGAAAGGCTCGATCTTGTTTTGGAGCCATTCCATCAGTGGCAAATCATCGGCGTAACCCCGCATCAGTGTCATGGCCGCGTGAGTGTGGGCGTTTACAAAACCGGGCATGACCAGCTTGCCTTTACCGTCGATGATTTGTCCATTTTCCCGGACTAGCGAAGGCTTGCCGCTACCTACCTCGCGGATATGCTGTCCTTCGATCACTAGAAAACCTTCCGGGATAAAGTCATGCGGCCCGGTCATGGGCAGTATCTTTACATTCGTAACGAGCACTCGCCGGTTTTTGTTTACCGGATGCTTACCTGTCATTTCGCCTACCATCTCCCTATTTCCGTGCATTCCCGTCTCCTTTGACCTGCCCGTAATGTTTGAAACCTTCAGCCAAGACCCGCACTTCTTCGGGCGACAGGAAGTTCACCTGTCCGAGCATCCGGGCGTATATGGTAACCTGAGCGGTCTTTTCGGCAACCAAGCAGGCCTTAAGGGCCCTGTCTACATCAGCCCCAACTCCTACCAGACCGTGGTTAGCGAGAAGAACGGCGTTCTTTTGTCCCAAAGCTTCTACCGCAGCCCGGGCCAAACGCCTCGTCCCCGGAGGCTGGTATTCCGCCACTTCAATTTCCCCGCCTATGAGCTGGGCTGTCTCCTCCAAAGCCGCCGGTATCGCCATTCTTGCCACTGCAAAAGCCGATGCTGCTATGCTGTGAACGTGAACCACCCCCCAGACATCCAGACGAGCCCGGTAGACAGCGAGGTGGAGCGGAACCTCCACTGACGGTTTCCATTTTCCGTGGATCTTCCTACCCTCCATGTCGATGACAACCATGTCCTCAGGGGTTAACTTGGTATAATCCATACCGCTGGGAGTGATCACCACTTCTTCCCTACCCGGCAGGCAAGTGCTGACATTACCCCAAGTGCCCACAACCAGGCCTTGCTCATACATGGCCTGGGCAACCATCACCACTTCGCGGCATGCTTTGTGATACGATTCCACCGCTATTCCCCCCTTTCACCCTCGAAGAGCAGCCAGGCTCGAATCGAAAGGCGGCAAAGCCACGCCTTTTTCGGTTATGATTCCGGAAATCAGGCGGTTGGGAGTAACATCGAAAGCGGGGTTAAACACCGGCACATCGGGAACCGTAATAGGAGTTCCCATCACCTTTCGAACCTCATCCGGATCCCGGTTCTCGATCGGTATTTCTTTCCCAGAAGACAGCGAAAAATCGACGGTAGACATCGGAGCAGCCACATAGAAAGGCAGGCCGTGGTAATGGGCCAAAACCGCCAACATGTATGTCCCGATCTTATTGGCTGTATCACCGTTGGCCGCTATCCGGTCCGCCCCTACTACCACCCCGTCTACTTTGCTTTGCTGCATCAAGGTCCCGGCCATGTTGTCGGTGATCAGGGTAACAGGAATACCATCTTGGCACAGCTCCCACACGGTTAAGCGAGCTCCCTGCAGAACGGGCCTGGTTTCGCAGGCATATACCATAGCGAGTTTGCCCTCGCGGTGGCAAGAACGTATGACCCCTAAAGCCGTACCGTAGCCGCAGGTAGCCAGACTTCCGGCGTTACACACGGTCAGAAGCGTCACCCGTGGAGCAAACAGCTTTTCCCCAAAGTCGCCCATGGCCTGGTTGGTAGCCACGTCTTCGGCAAACATTTCTTCCGCCTCCTGCAAGAGAGCCACTGCCACCTGTTCCCGCCCCTGGGCCCTGTGTTCGGTATATACCTTTTTCATCCGGTTCAGGGCCCAAAACAGGTTCACCGCCGTGGGGCGGGTGCTGGCCAGCAAATCGAAAACCTCCTGCATGCGCCGGTCAAAATCAGGCTCTGGGCCGTCAAATCCCCAGGCAGCCAGGGCAACTCCGTAGGCAGCAGTCACCCCAATCAAAGGGGCTCCCCTCACCACCAAATCCCGAATGGCTTGAGCCACTTCCTCGGCCTCCCGGCATGCCTGGTACCGAACCGTGCCCGGCAAAGCCGTTTGGTCCAGCAGATACAAGACTCCCTCTTGCCAATAAACAGTTTTCACCCCTACCCCTTCTTTCTCTCGCGTAGTCTCTCTATCTCTTGGCGTATACCGCCGCATTCGCATTCCGCTGTGACATCGATGAATTCCAGAGATTCCATCAAAAGCCGGCTCAGCTTCGAAACATTAGCCGCCATGACCTCAAGAACCTCGGAGTGAGTGAGCCGGTCAGCGCCAATACCAGCAGCCATGTTTGTGACCATGGCTACCGTAGCGTAACACATACCCGCTTCCCTCGCCAGTACGCACTCGGGAACACTGGTCATTCCGACCACGTCCCCGCCCAGCATTCTGAACATCCTGATCTCCGCCGCGGTCTCGAAACGGGGACCTTCGGTGCAAACGTAGATCCCTTCGCGATGCAGTTTCAAACCGATGTCAGTACCAATCCTGTACAGGACCTCACGCAGGTGGGGACAGTAAGGGTGAGTCATGTCGCAGTGGACTACCCCCTCTTCTCCCCCTTCGTAAAACGTGGCCGAGCGCTGTTTAGTAAAGTCCAAAAACTGATCCACAAGGACGAAATCTCCGGGTCTCATTAGAGGATTAAGTGAACCGACCGCGGCTGTAGCCACAACCCGCTGCACACCCAGAGCGCGCAAAGCCTCTATATTGGCCCGGTAGTTGATGAGATGGGGTGGCAACGAATGTCCCGCCCCGTGCCGGGCCAAAAATGCCACTTCCTGCCCGCGGTACGAACCTACAGCCACGCGAGCCAGACCAAAGCGGGTATCAACCGTCTTTTCTGTAACATTATCCAGTATCCCCGGATCATACACTCCTGTACCACCGATTACTGCTATTCTTGGCACAATACCCCTCCCTTTTTCTTCAACCCCCTTAATCTGAAAACAGGGCCTCTGCAAACTCTTCTGCTGAAAAATCCCTCAGGTCTTCCAAACCCTCTCCTATCCCAACCAGCTTGACTGGAATATCAAGCTCCTTGGCTATCGCGATGACAATTCCTCCCTTAGCGGTCCCATCCAGCTTGGTCAGGACAATGCCGGTTACTCCGGTTACTTGTTTGAACAGGTTGGCCTGGCTGATAGCGTTCTGCCCGGTCGTAGCATCCAGCACCAGCAACACCTCATGCGGGGCGTCCGCATAAGTACGTTGGATAACCCTTTTGACCTTGGCTATCTCTTCCATAAGGTTGGTCTTGGTATGCAATCTTCCGGCCGTGTCCACGATGAGCACATCGGCCCTTCTGGCCTGAGCCGCGTTGACCGCGTCGAAAACCACAGCCCCCGGGTCGGCTCCCTCTTGGTGTTTTATGAGGTCAGCCCCCACTCGTTCAGCCCAAATCTGCAGCTGGTCGATAGCAGCCGCGCGAAAGGTATCGGCAGCAGCGATAATGACCTTCTTACCTTCGCGTTTAAAGCGGTAGGCCAGCTTGCCGATAGTAGTGGTTTTGCCCACCCCGTTTACCCCGACCACCATAATGACTGTTGGTCCTTCTGGGGCCTTGTTCAACGGGGCATCGCTTCCCTCCATTATAGAGACCACTTCTTGCTTGATAAGGCCTCTAACCTCGTCCACCTCGGTAATCTTCTTCTGTTTTACAGCCCGCCGCAGGTTATCGATCAGTTCCATGGCCGTACTTACTCCCACGTCGGCCTGAATAAGGATCTCTTCCAATTCCTCGAAAAACTCGTCGTCGATACGGCGAGAGGTCTTGATGAGCCGCTCGACCTTTTCCGTGATGTTCTGGCGGGTCTTAGCCAGGCTTTTTTTTAGACGGGCAAAAAAACCCTCCTTAACCGGCTCCGCCGGTGGGGGTCCAACATTTGAAGCCTCGAAAGGCGACTCACTCCCGTTTGCCGTCTCTGCTGGCAGGTTTTCCCCCGTGTGTTCCCCGCGCGCCGTCAATTCCTCTTCTGGCGCGCCTGCCCTCTTATTTTTCCTAAGTTTCTCGAAGAATCCCAATCGCCACCCCACCCTTTTCTATAAAGTGATTTCACTACAACCCCCCTCAGTTGACCGGTGTTGGCTTGTTGCGTTACCCGGCGAGCGCCTCTGCCTCTTCCATGGTCACCGAAAGCACTCGCGATACCCCCTCTTCCGGCATGGTTATTCCGTACAAAGCCTGCCCGATCTCGATGGTCCCCTGACGGTGAGTTATAACAATGAACTGGATATCCTGGGATAATCTTTTCAAGAACCCGGCAAACCTTGCCAAATTCACGTCGTCTAAAGCGGCGTCGATCTCATCCAAAAGGCAAAACGGGCTGGGTCGAAGTGCCAGCAGGGCAAACACAAAAGCGATGCATGTAAGAGCCCTCTCCCCCCCGGACAACAGTTCCAGCAACTGTTTGCGCTTGCCCGGCATCTTCACCGCTATTTCTACCCCGCTGTCCAAATCCTCTATGGCCCCGTTGGAGTTTAGAAAGGCGCTGCCTCCACCGAACATTGCCAGAAAGGTGTGGTGAAAGCTCTGCGAGACACCTTTTAAGAACTCCACGAATTGAGAGGAAAGAACTGCCCTCGTTTCTTTAAGCAGCGCGTAAATGGCGTTTTTGGCCTCGGTTATGTCTTGGTACTGGTTGTTAAGAAAATCGTACCTGGCCCGAATCTCTTCGTATTCTGCCTCCGCTCCGTGATCTACCGGTTCCAGTTCTGCAAGCTGCTTGGTTAGAACCTCTTTTCTTTGCCTGGCCTCCCTCTCCTTCTCGCCGTCCAGAATAATCCCGCTTCCCGGTACGTATTCCTCACCATAACTATCGACCCACAATTTGATCTGGTTTTCCATATCTGCTTCCCTTCGGGCTATGCGGAGCTCCACTACCCGGGACTGCTCTTCCAACTGTCTGCAACACTGCCTCTCTTCCGTCAGTTTCTTTTCTATCCCGCGTGAGTCCTCCTCCAGCCCGGTTATAGCCCGGACCAGGGTTTCCATTTCTCCCCTCAGTTGGCCCATTTTTTCTTGAAAGCCGTCGCATCGCGTTTTTAACTCCAGTTGCAGTGACTCTTGCCTGTCCATTTCGACGGCCAAGGCTTTCTTTTCTTGAGCACACTTATCCAGAGCCTGTAGGTACGAGGCTTTTATCTTCTCCAGCTGAACGAGATTCTGCTTTAAGCTTTCAATTTCATGCTCTTTGCCTGCGACAAACTCCCTGTAAGACTTGGTTCGTTCCTTCAGAACCTCGTACTCGCGCAACATTTCTTCATGCCCCTGTTTTATTTCCTCCACTCTATCTGACAAACGGCGAGCCTGGTCTGCTGCAGCCTGGTATTGCGCCTCCACATCCTTCATCGACTCCCGCAGGGAATCGATTTCGGCGCTGTAGCCTTTATTCTCATACCGCAGGTCGTCGATGGCCTGTATCAACCTCTCCCGTTCCCCACAAGCATTCTCCAATTCCAGCATTAACATCTTCTCTTCCAGTTTCAGTTCTTCTTCTTGCTGCCTAATCTCCTGGAGCCCTCGCTCCAGCTCCGCTGCAGTGCTTCTCAGGTTCTCCAGCTGAGCCAGCAAAAGCTCGCATTCTTTCTGTTTCTCCGCCAATACTAGAGCCTGTTGCTTAGCCCAGTTCTTCCTCCTAAAATGCTGAACAGATCGGTTGCTGACTGTTCCCCCGGTTATAGCACCGGTGTACGTCAGTACCTCCCCCTCCAAAGTAACCAGCTTTACCGGTAACCCTGATTCACGGTAAACCTTCACCGCTGATTGTAGGGTCTCTACTACTACCACCCTCCCCAGCAGATACTTAACAACCTTTTCAAATCCCGCCGGATAATCGACCAACTCATGCCCCCATCCCACCACTCCCGGCATTTTCTCTGCTCTCCGGATTTTATCTCGCGGCAAGTCACTAACCCTCAACAAGTCCAGCGGCAGAAAAGTCGCCCTGCCCAGCTTCTTTTCTTTCAAAAACTCGATGGCCCGACGAGCATCCTTCTCTGACCTAACCACGATGTCTTGAATGCTGCGCCCAAGGGCAGTTTCTACCGCGGCCTCCAAACCCGGAGGAACCTCAATCAAGTCCCCTACCACCCCTAGTATCCCGTTCAAACCGTACTGTTTGTCCCTGGCTGCCCGCATGACCGCTCGAACTGCCTCCGGATAGGTCCTGCCGTCCCTTTCTTCATCGAAATATAAGTTGAGTTCCTGTTCCGCTTTATAAAGTTCAGCTTGTAACCGGGCAAGGTCCTGCTCTCTTTCTTTCGCACTAGTCAAAGCCCGATCATGTGCCTTCTCGGTGTCGGTTTTTTTTCGCTGCCAGTGATCCAGCCGGGCCCGGGCTTCATTTAGTTTTTCCCTGGTTCGGCTTTCAGCCTGTTCAAGCTCTTTCTCGTGGGCTTCTTTCTGCTTCAGGTCCTCCTGACACCGTTCAAGCCGGTCCTCCAGCCTTTTCAACCGCTCCTGTAAGACAGTCAGCTGGTTCTTATCCTCAGTCTCCTCCTTGAGTTTTTCTATCAACTCGGTCCGCAAATCCTCGTAATCGCGGTTATAATCAGCCAGCACGTTTTCCAGTTGCCCGACCCTCGACTCCACTTCTCGCAGGCTCTCTACTTTAGCCTTTAACTCTGCCTCCTCCTTTGCCAGCTTGTCTTCGCCCAGCCTTATATTTTCCTCCAGCTTGGCCAGCAATCCCTGGTAGTTTGCTTCCTCACCGGCTAAATCTTCCCGTCTCTGCCGGGCATTCATGAGGCGCTCGGCCGACAATCTAAGCTCGGCCTCGCAGCGCTGCAACTCGGACTGCAACCGGTGTCGCTCCTCGTTGTAGAAGGACAAATTCTCTTTGACCTCGCCTGTCTTCGCCTTGAGCAAGGCCAGTTCCTGCTCCTTTTCCTGAATCAAAGTCCTTGCTTTTGCCAGCTCTGCCTTTACCTTATCGCGTTCGCCCAAGTAATCCTGCAACTCGCGGTATAACCGTTCGATCGCGGAAGCCAGCAAGTTTTGCTCTAGGTTCCGGAGTTCCCCGGCAAGTTCGCGGTAGCGCCGGCTCTTGGAGGCCTTCTCTGCCAGTACTTCCAGCCTGCCTTCGAGATCAGACAGCATCTTTTCGACCCTGGCCATATCCTCCTTGATAACCGCCAGCTTGGTTTCAGCTTCCTCCATGCGGTGTCGGTACTTTATTAAACCAGAAGCTTCTTCAAGCAGAAGACGGCGGTCAAAAGGTTTGAGGTTAAGTATCTGTTCGAGTTCTCCCTGGCCGATAATGGAGTACCCTTTTTTACCCAAACCTGTCCCCGCAAAAAGATCCTGAACGTCTTTCAACCGGGCCGGAACCCGGTTAATATAAAACTCGCTCTCACCCGAGCGGTGTACTTTCCTGGTAACGCTTACCTCGGCAAAGTCAAGGGGTAAAACCCTGTCGCAGTTGTCTATTGCCACGTCTACCTGAGCTAAGCCCAAGGGACGCCTCTTATCCGTACCGCTGAAAATAACATCATCGTTTCTCTGCCCCCTCAAGTGGCGAACGTTACTCTCGCCCAAAGCCCACCTGATCGCGTCTACTATGTTGCTCTTCCCGCACCCATTAGGCCCGACTATGACGTTGACGCCGGGCATAAATTCGATTTCGGTTCGCTCGGCGAAAGATTTAAACCCTTTCAGTTCTAAACGTTTAAGGTACACTTGACTCCTCCACCGTCCTCGGATTTTTAACCCGGCATTACATCCCCGGCCGTTACTCTTACTAGCCTACCGTCCTTGAGTTTCAGCCGCAGGCAGCCGTGGTCGTCAATCCCTTGGTCGATTCCGCTCAAATCCCGTCCTTGAGTATGCACAGTCACCGGTTGCCCGAAATGAGCACACCTCTCCATAAACTGACGCCGCAAACCCTTAAATCCCGTTTCTAGATACCGGGCGTATGCCTTTTCCAGTTCCGCGAGTATGGCTGAAAGCACTGCTTCCAAGTCGAACTCCTGTCCCGTTTCCAAATACAGGGAGGTAGCTTGGTCCCTCAACGCTGCTGGCAGATCTTCGGCCCTGAGATTCACGTTGACCCCGATCCCTGCCACTACATACTTAATCATATCGAATTCGGTGTTTATCTCCAGGAGAATCCCCGCTACTTTCTTGCCACCGAGGAGCACGTCGTTCGGCCACTTCACTTTTACTGGAGCCGTTATAAACCTCTGGAGAGCACAGGCCACTGCTAGGGCAAAAACTAGGGAAAGAGGCACCACGTCTCTTACCTGCAACTCCGGGTACAAAACGATCGAAAGCCACAACCCTCCGGCCGGGGACTCCCATCTCCTACCGCGGCGGCCTTTACCTTGGGTTTGTCTTGCCGCTATTACTATTCCACCCTCCGCCAACCTCCCCTGATCCGCCATTTCCCAGGCTACAGTATTGGTAGAAGACGTTTCATCCAACTGCAACCGCTGGCTCCCAAACCTTACCTTTCTAGGCCCCGGCTCCAACCCCGGGCCCTCGCATCCTTCGTCTTCCAGACGGTAACCCTGATTGGGAATAGCGGTTATGCGGTAGCCTTCCTTTCTCAGACTGTCAATGTGTTTCCAAACCGCAGTCCGGCTTATCCCCAGCTCCCGAGCCAACTCGGCCCCAGACACCCACTCGCCCTGATTCTGTTGCAGCTTGGAAAGTATCCGGTATTTCATGATTCCCCCCTCCTCAACAAAAGAGGAACGGTTCTCGCTTTTCATAGCTCCGTTTAGACGCTGATTTACGCAGACCTCCCGCGACACCTAAGAGTGCCGCCACTAGAGAATGAAAATCTTATTCTAATAACAGCCGAGAAATCTTTAAGCAAAAACATAATCTGTGTTCATCAGCCCGGCACTCAGCTGGACGACATTGCAACATGCCAGTTGGTCCCGAAAACGCTAGTCGCTGATCAAGACTTGAGCTGAGTGCCGGGTCTGTGGCCCGTTTTCGGAGCCGACTCTCGAACAACACAATCATATGTGATTTTGTCCTGACCAGGCGCGGTAAAAGTCCTGCCGTGACAGCACAAACAGTGGCTTATCCGCCTCTGCCCTTCCAAGCCCAACCCAATCCCTCTCCTCGCTCTTGATCCCTGCTATCCTGAGCCTGTTCACCCCAAGCCCTCTTTTCAGCCGTTCACGGTTGCTCCTGTTTTGTCCAACCATCTTAGATAGATCCTTTTCATTAACAAAAACACCGAAATCCTCTGTTTCCGGTTTTTCACTCCACAACCTCCAGGCAGTCAAAACCTGCCGAAAAAAAACCTCCGAAGCCACTAATTCCCCGAAGCTGGGGTGAAAAGGTCCTGCCAACAAAGTATCCGGGCTGTTCAGGTCACTAGTCGGTTGTAGACCCATCCTGATAACCTTGATGCCCTCCGCCTCCAACATGATGAACATGTCGGCGGTTATATCTACCGCTTCTTCCATGCTCAAGGGGGAGTACAGGCCTTGTTCCCACATCTGATGAAGACGAGTGCCCTTCAATACCAAGGTAGGGTATATACGGACCATCAGGGGTTTCATTTTGATAACGTCACGAGTGGTAGCCAGGTCTTTTTCCCGGGTATCTTTAGGCAAACCGATCATAAGCTGAATGCCCAGAGCAAGCCCGTGTTTTCTGATCAAACCCGCCGCTTCCCAAACCTGTCTGCCCGTATACCCTCTTTCGGCACAAGCCAAGACCTCAGGATCCAGCGACTGCACCCCTAACTCTACGGTGGTTACGCCGTGTTCAATAAGAAGGCGCAGGACCTCAACGCTTATGGCGTCCGGCCGGGTCGATACCCTTATCGAGGCAACCTTACCGGTAGCCAGATACGGTTGAACCGCCTTCAAGTACCCCTCCATCACTTGTACCGGCAGAGAGGTAAAGCTCCCCCCGTAAAAGGCCACCTCAACCGGCTCCGAAGCCGATGCCCCACTCTGCTGCAGCCCCTTCTCTATCGTTTCTGCCACGGCCAAGGGGGAAGGTGGTTTCTCGCTGCCGGTAATGCGGTACTGCTGACAAAAAACACACCGGTGCGGGCAACCGAGATGGGGAATAAATATTGGAATAATCCTGTGGAGCATGACCGTTACCCTTCAAATACCTTCATCTGGAGAACTTTTTCCGCTGCCTTCTGCTCGGCTTCTTTTTTGCTCTTGCCAACCCCCTGGGCCAGCAGCTTATGCCGGTAAAACACGCCGGCGATAAAAGTCTTATCGTGAGCAGGCCCGCTTTCCTCCAGAATGGCATACGTCACGTTGTCTTTGCCCCGGCTCTGTACCAGTTCCTGTAGCTGGGACTTGTAGTCGTAGAAGTTGCCCTCCGCGACCTCGTGGATATCCTGGGCGAGATACCTGAGTATAAAGTCGCGAGCATACTCCAGCCCCTGGTCCAAGTATACCGCTCCCACCACCGCTTCTACCGTATCTGCCAGTATCGAATTGCGCTTGCGTCCCCCCGATAACTCTTCTCCCCGGCCTAGATACAGGTATTCGCCGACTTTCAAGGTGTTAGCCACTTTAACCAAGGCCTTTTCACAAACAACTTTGGCCCTTATGCGGGTAAGATCCCCTTCTGGCCGCTCTGGGAAATTCTTATAAAGATACTCCGCCACGACCATATTCAACACCGCATCCCCTAGAAACTCCAGGCGCTGGTTGTTCTCAACCGCTTCATTTTCCTGGGAATAAGAAGGGTGGGTCAAAGCCTTTGTCAAAAGGCCTGTATCGACCTCGACAATACAGTTGGCGAGCTTAAACTGCTCGGCCAGTTTTCCCTTCCTGCTCATGGTTTCACCTTATTCCCGTCACGCAACCGAAAAACGACCTCGCAACTCCATTTTAATCAACTCCTAATGCTCGTTTTAGCTTCCCTACCATGTCGTTCTCGACACACTGCACTGCTGCCTTTACGCCGTTAGTAACCGTCTGGGCCTTCGAGCTGCCGTGACAGACTATGCTCACCCCGTTTACCCCTAATAGAGGAGCTCCCCCTACCTGGTTATAATCGAAGCTCTTTAGCAGCCGGAGTACCTCGGGAGACAACGCTTCCTTCAAGGTATCCATTAGCAAGCCCATAAAACCCTCTACTGCTTTCAAAACCACATTACCCACAAAACCATCGCAGACCACCACTTCACTCTTACCCACAAATATATCGCGGCCCTCTACGTTCCCTATAAAATTTATGCCCGTTTCCTTCTTCAACATCGCGTGAGCCTCGAGTACCGCTTGGTTACCTTTGCTCTCCTCTTCCCCGTTGGACAGCATCCCCACGCTCGGCTGCGAACTGCCATTCACAACCGAAGCATAAGCACTTCCCATCAAAGCAAACTGGACCAGCTGTCGTGGTTTACAGTCCACATTAGCCCCTATATCGAGCAGAATAGTGTTCTGGCCGCTTCTAAGCGGTATGTTAGCGGCTATGGCCGGTCGCTCCACGCCTGCAACGGTTCCCAACACAAAAACTCCGGCTGCCATCTGGGCCCCGGTGTTTCCGCACGACACGACAGCCTGGGCCTCACCCGCTTTCACCAATCCGGTAGCCACAACGATGGACGAGTCTTTCTTCTTACGTAAAGCCAAGGCCGGATGCTCGTTCATACCTATTACTTGAGACGAGTGAACTACCGTCAGCTTGCCTCGGTCGTAATCGAGGCCGGACAACTCTCTGCCGACAATCTCTTGATCCCCGACCAATATCACTTCTATCCCTAGCTTATTTATAGCTTCAACCGCACCCCTGACCACCTCCCGGGGAGCATAGTCGCCACCCATAGCGTCGACTGCAACTCGCACAGCACTTCACCCTCTTTTCTAGCTATAAAATAAAAAGTAAGCTAATGGCTGCTAACGCCCATTACCTTACTTTTTGCCTCTGTAGAACAAGTTATTTCGTTACTGCTTTACCCTTGTAAAAACCGCAGTTCAAACAAACGCGATGAGGCATCTTCAGTTCGTGACACTGCGGGCACTCTACCAAGGTCGGATGCTCCATCTTCATCCACTCGCTCCTGCGCATGTTCTTGCGGGACTTCGATTGCCGGCGTTTAGGGACTCCCATCGTAATTCCTCCTCTGCATCAGTTTTTGTTATCAAGCAAAGCTTTTAATGCCTCCCACCTGGGGTCAATCTCCTCCTCCTGGCAACGGCAAGCTTCCACAGCCAAGTCCACTCCGCACCCGGGACAGAATCCCCGGCAGTCTTCATTGCATACGCGTACCAGTGGAAGATTGACGACAATGTTTTCGATAACCAGAGGTTCCAGGTCAACTTTTTCATCCCGGATGACCAGCACGTCCCCGGTTTCCACCTCATCACGTGTTACAGCCGCCCCTTCTTCCACTAGCTGAACGTAGAAGTCAACCAGCATCGGCAATTGGTAAGGGCGAAGACACCGTCCACAGGTTAGTATGGCCACGGCGTTTATCTTACCGTTCCCCACTATCATGCGACCGGTATTGGTAAGAGTAAGATCCACATGAACCTCTTCGGGAAACGTCACTGTTTCACCAGCGATCTCGATTCCCTCGATTTTCTTGCTCAGGTGGAATACCTCAGTTTCGTGGGGATGATGCTGAAGCCACCCCACTTCAATCTTCATATACTCACCACCCCATAGGATAGCCAGGTTAATTATATTCTTCCACAAAACCGTATGTCAAGGAAACCTGCTGATAACGTGTTATCGATCTGTGATCTTGTCACCGCGAACAACTACAACAATGCGATTTCCAGCTTAAAGCGAATTGGCCAGATCCTTTAGCAGCTCTGCCAAGCTGCTCATCTCGGTAATCGAGGCAGTAACCTCTTCTGTTGCGGCTGCCTGCTCTTGACTTTGTTTGACGTTCGTCTCAGAAGCAACTCGGACAGCTTTTATCTTATCTTCAATGTTCTGCGTGAGCTTTCTGATCTCTTCTGCGGTGGCTTTGGAATGGTCAGATAATTTTCGAATTTCTTCGGCCACTACGCCGAAACCTCGGCCGTGCTCTCCCGCCCGTGCCGCCTCGATAGCCGCATTCAACCCCAACATTTTGGTTTGATCAGCAACAGACTTGATAAAATCAAGTATTTCGTGTATTCGTCCCGAAATTGCCTGGACTTCCCTTACCAACTCTGCCAAATTCGATTCATTGACGTTGATATTGCTTGCCGCCAAAGCTATTTAGTGCATAACCTTGACTATTTCGCCGGTTGTACTGCTCAGTCGTTGCGCCATCTCTTGTAGTTTGTAGGGCAATAGCCGGGGAGAGAATATGCCAAAGGAACCGAGAATTTCTCCGGTTTCATCATCTTTTAACGGAATTCCAACACACCTAACAACCTTGTACTGTTTAGAGGGCATGTCCACGACCGCAAACTCCCCGCGCCGCATAACTATTTTGCCGACATCGTCGTCCTTCATCGGCATTCCCACTTTAATCCACGGAATGTCGAACTTATCTGACCCCAAGCGGTGGGTAATCTTCTCTTCATCGGTGGCCAATACCAAGGCTCCCTCCATCTGTGATTGCGCCACGATGGGAGCAAACAAATCAAACGAGCGGTGGATGTCATGAACCTTACGCAACATGATGCCGCAGGTCCCTATAAGCCGTCCGTTACCGTCAACAATAGGGGAAACTCTTATTTTTGAAGGAAAACCGTATACCTTTTTCCTGATGGTACCGCTTTGCTTCTGTCCGGTCAGAATGCAGGCCCTGACCAAATCCACAGTGTCAATCGTGTCTCCCACACGCAAAGGCACATCGAGGTTTGAACTCCTCACAAAATCGAAAACTTCCAGGTCGCTGGTAAAAACCAACCCTCCTTCTGCAAACATCTCCAGGAAACAAGGTGCGGCAAGCTGCCAAGCCCGCTTTTCATCGACACCGACGTTATTCTGGCCCTCGAACGAATTATCCATACCTCTCCCTCCTCTGTCGAATACCGATAAAAACCTCCAAATCCTCCAGCTAGCTACCTTATTTACTATATTTATGTACTTTTCGATAACATCTTTATTTTTCCTGCACAGACTATTAAAAGAGCAAACAGTTTTTCAAAACAGGAACAACCTGACTCTTTGGTCAGGCAGCACAATACCGCAGTTAAGTCCTTACAATTGTGCAAAAATGGTGAGCCAAGGGTCCAGGTTGAAATGGTATTTTACAACGGCCCAATACCATGTCACCATCGATTCCCAATTATGGCAGCAACTCTTCTTGTCGGATGCCAAGGAGAGAGGTGTGCACAAACACTTCAATCAGTCTTGAAACAGGTGTCGGAGGCTGAAGCTAGCGAGCAGCTCTAAGCACAGTGTACGAGCGCACAGACAAACGTGTGAGTTGCCGTAACGGGACTTATACAAACATCCTAGAAACGATGAAATTCTGTAAGAGGGAGGAATTACCTTTATCAGGGGCGAAGTTGTTTTGTACTTCCCGTTGATACGGTTGTATTCGACTCCCATCGATACAGGAGGTTAAAAGGGTTACGACTACCGGGCACTGGGACAGATTGCCGACCGGATTATCATTATGGCCTACGACTACGGTTCTAAGCCGGAACCGGTGAGCCTTGTCACGCAAGCTGTGGAAATGGCTAAGGCTTCTGTCCCGCCGGAAAAGCTAGTGCTTGGAATTTCTGTCCCTACGGAAACGCCGGAAAGCATTCTAACCAAGGTGGGCATCGCTAAGCGGTACGGCCTTGAGGGTATTGCCATCTGGCGGTTGGGTCTGGTAACGGGCGAGATGTGGGATGCCTTGAGGGCTACCGTAATACCAAGGAGGTATGAAAGATGAAAGGCTACTTAACCAGTGAGCAGCGCGTGCCTAACATATCAAACGGTACGTTGATGTTTTCTGGGCTCTTATCAAGAGCTGTGGGTCTGATTTATATCCTTAACCTTCCTGGACTAACCGGGGATGCTACGCCGACTACGAAAACAAGAATTTCACAAATTTCAAGCCTGCCCCCAAAAGAAGGTAAGGTACGAAGAAGCCTGTGCCTACCAGTAGCAGGAAACCCAGGGGGCCGGTGTTGCCGGCCGCAGCCGAGGCCGTCCACAGGGCCGCCGCCGCCCCTACCACCAACTGGAGCACCCTCGCGGTATCTCCGAACACCAATATCTGGCCGTTTCTTTCCAGGGGACTGCGGTCAAAAAGCCAGACTGACAGGTAGTAAAGCCCTACACACAGCAAGGCCAGCAAGAAACAAGCCGGCAGCGACGGGAGGGCGGCATGCGGTCCCCCTAACACCACACTCCCCAACGTGTCCGCTGCATATGCTATTCTCTCCAGCACTCGTCCCAGGCCATATTCCAGGCGAATCAATCCCAACCCGTACAAGAAATTGCGGAAGCCCAGCAGAACCGGGGCAGGCCCAAAAATCAATCCGGCACTTATAATACCGGCCGATACTGCGTTTCCGGCCACCGTGGAAGCCGCAAAAGAAATGCTGAAAACTGCGGCCAGAACCGCGGCCTGGCGGGCACACCAGACCCATACGTCGAACAGGGTATACGGGGTGGAGATGAATTGAACCAGGCCTGACAGGTAAACGGCGACTGCCAGCACGTTCAGAACCAGCACTGTCATTCCGGTTACATACTTGGCCTTGACCACCTGACGCCGGGTTACCGGGGTGGCCAGCAAAAACTCCAGGGTACCGTTTTTCTTTTCGTCCGACAGCAGGAAGATGCCGAGGCCAAAGGCGATCATCCACCCCAGAAATCCAAAACCGGTGGTACCCGCGTCGCTCCCGATGGTACTGTGAACTAAGCCAACCAGGTCAATATCCCAGGGCTGTCCGGCCCGGGCGTTGAGCCCTGCGACTAGAAACGGTCCCGCGATATACATACCGCTCAGGAGCAACGTGTAGATAACAAACTTGAGCTGGTGCTGATGCAGTTCCTTCAAGGCCAGCATGGGATGCAGCCCAAAAACCCGGCTAAACACGATGTTCACCTCCAACAGCGTAGTAGAAGATTTCATCCAGTGATAGATCCTGCACCTCGACAAAGGCTGGATTGAACTCCCGTACCCTGGCCAGGATCCGGTCGGCATCCCGGTTTACAATCAGCGAACAGACGTGCTCCGCTCTCTCCACTTTCAATACGCCGGGAAGCCGGGACAGTTCGGCAGGCAACCCGCCCGGGAAGACCGTCTGGATACGCCGGAAGCTCCGCTTGAGGTCGTCCATGTCCTGGCAGAAGACCAGTCGGCCTTTATCCAGCAAGGCAATCTGGTCGGCCAGTCTCTCCAAGTCGCCCAGGTGGTGGGTGGACAGAAACACGGTGGTTCCCTCCCCGGCCACTTCCTCCAGCACTAACTGAAAGAATTGCCGCCGCTTGATAGGATCCAGGCCGGTGGTCGGCTCGTCCAGAATCAAGAGCCGGGGACGGATGGAAAGGGCGATGGTCAGAGCTACCAGGGTGGTCGTACCTTGAGATAGGTTGCGGATGCGCCTTTCCACCGGCAGGTTGAACTTTGATTGCAGGTGCTTGACCCGGCCCCAATCCCAGTTTTGATAGAACCCGGAACACAGAAAAAAGATCTCCTCCACCCTAAACCAGGGATACATCTTCTGGGTGTCCGGCACGTACCCGATGCGGTGCCGGGCAACGGCATCTTTTGCCTCATGGCCCAGTACCCATGCACTTCCCCTCGTCGGCTGCAGCAGTCCCAGCAACATCTTGATGGTGGTGGTCTTGCCCGCCCCGTTCGGCCCCACCAGGCCGAACACCGACCCTTCCGGTACCGCCAGGTTCAGGCCGTCAACCACCGTGACCCGGTTGAACCGCTTGGTCAACTCCCAGGTTTCAATCGCCAGCACCATTCTTGCCCCCTTCCCATTTCTCGAGCACCTCGTGGAAGCAGGCTTCCATCTCCTCCCGCCCGAGCTGCAGGTGATGGCTTTCTTCCAGCAGCCTCTCCATCATCCGCTTCAACATCTCCATTCTTTCCTCCCGGCTGGCCATACGGGCTGATGACGAAACATAGGTACCCCGGCCCCGCGAGGTGGCAATAACCCCTTCCCACTCCAGTTCCTGGTAGGCCTTGGCCACGGTATTGGGGTTTATCAGCAGCCGGGACGCCAGTTCGCGTACCGACGGCAACCGGGCCCCGGGCTCAAGGAGCCCCCCGTCGATACCTCTCTTGACCTGTTCCTTAATCTGCTGGTAAATAGGCACACTCGACCGGGTATCGATACGAAACCACAAATCATGCTACCCCCGCTTCACCGCGACTATCCTAGTGTACTATGTCACTAATACACCTTTAGGTTATCAATCCCTGTAACAGTTGTCAATAGAGGGCTTTGGCGTGGCCAACAGAAATGCATAAGAAATTGGACCACTCTATCAACCAGGATTCCCTATCATTGGGTTTGGACAAAACAAGGCGCGGGAAGAAGCCTTTTTAGAAGGGCACAAAACCGGCTTTGAATTCGAATATACCTTACTTAGTAACCTTTGCTTTCATTCTGCCTATTAGCTGAGAAATTGTGCGAGAAACAGGAAGCTAAGTGTAAGCCAGAGATGTGCATAGTCGTATTATACGACTGAGGAGGAAAAGTATACGATGCTAAGAAAGCTCACCTGCTTCTTGCTCGTTATGGTACTGATAGCCGGTTGCGGCGGGCCGGGGGTCCCCGAACGGACCAATATCCCGGAGACTGCCAGCCAACTCCGGCAAGCGGCGCGGGAATTGATACCGGCCGGTTCTGAGTTACTGCGTCCGGGTTGCACCGAGCCGGGTGTCCAACCGCCCCCGGCGGTACAGGCGGTAGACCTGGACGGCGACGGAGACCGGGAACTGGTGGTCGCCTACCGGGTACCGGGCGAACCGACACAGGCCGGTGTGGTTATCGCGACCCCGGAAAAGGAGACGTACCGGACGGTTTGGCAGCAGGAATTGGGTTATGAGCTGGCGGACCTGCGCTGTCTCGATGTTACTGGTGACGGAGTCCCCGATGTCGTGGTGGGAGGGGCTATAGGTGCGTCCGCCGGAAATTCATTGAAGGTGCTGCACTTTTCGCCGAATGATAAGGGCTTGCCAACGGTAAGGGTGGTATGGGAAAACGGGTATCACCGCATGGACATCGGCGACTTTGACCGGGACGGCCGCCGGGAAATCGCGCTCTGGTCCAAAGATACGGGCTCCGCCTGTGCGGTGGTAGTGTACCGGGCCCATCCCGACCTATCGGGTTTTCATCCGGTGGAAAGTGCCTATGCGGCCTACTTTCCGCGCGTAGTCGCTTACTACGAAGCCGAGGTCAAAAGAATGCCGGAGTCACGCGTTCTCTGGTACTACCTGGCTGATGCCCAGGTGAAGGCAGGACAGGCGGAAAAAGCCCTGCAGTCTGCAGCTAAGGGGCGGCAGATGCAGGGCGAATATCCCCCTTGGGGGAACTTCAACCTGGTGGAAGGCAGGGCTCTTCTGGCTTTAGGGCGTTACGGTGAAGCTCTCAAGAAGTTTGCAGCGGTCACAGCCCAGGAGAAGCAAATCCTCCCACCTCCCCAGAAGGATAGGAACAGCTCTATCGGCAGTATGCTCAACATGCCGGTGGGTGAGTTTGACCTGGCCGACGCTTATGTGGGCCTGGGACAGGCGTACGAGGCCCTGGGACAGTACGCCGAGGCCGAAAAGGCGTACCGTCGGCCCCGGGAGTTCCTGCCTCCGGATAGCGTCCCCGTGGGGGAAAGAGAACTGCGCAGGCTGGCAGCCCGTCCCGCAGTAAATGCCGTCATCAAGTACCTTGCAGCTCTGCAGCCCGAAGATAGGGA
The DNA here is from genome assembly GCF_000092405.1 of Syntrophothermus lipocalidus DSM 12680. Classification (NCBI taxonomy): domain Bacteria; kingdom Bacillati; phylum Bacillota; class Clostridia; order Eubacteriales; family Syntrophomonadaceae; genus Syntrophothermus; species Syntrophothermus lipocalidus. The sequence goes on from NC_014220.1 coordinate 1,339,353, forward strand.
CCGGGGCATCAAAGACATAGAAAATTGGGCGCGCAACCATGGTCTTGCAGTGCACGCCGTCGAACCTGAATGGGACAGATTCAGCGGGACCCCACGGGCGTTGATCCCGCAGGTGTTGCTGCTGGACGTGGGCAAGAGTTCTCCCCCTGACGGCTATGACGCGCACCTTATCTGCTGGTGGCAGTTCGACCGGGCTAGCAAACAGGAGCATTTCTACTGGCAAACGTTCTTTAGTGCGGACGAGATTGAACACGGATTGAGCAGAGACCATGGACTGCTAAAGGCCCGGCTTGTTGTTAACAGTGTTCATGGGGCTCCGGAAATGGGGGTATTTTTCGATACCGCGGCCTGGGGAAGCGGATCCCCTATACCCACCTACTATCTCTATCGTCTCGAGGGTCAACAATGGCAGGTGGTATGGAGAGCTCCGGCTGCCGGCAACCTCTGGCGGGGGTTTCACGGCACCGCCGAGTTCACCGGGCCCGGCCTTGACAGCTTCAACATCTCCGGCGAATTGTGGACGGAAGACGGGAAAGGCAACATCTTTCACGAGGCTAACCCGGGCCCTCATCGCCGGTTCTCGGACACCTGGCAGCGCAAAGGGGATGTCTACCGTCGGACCAGAGCCACCGTCATGCCATCATCTTACAACACCCTGGTGGAGTTTATCTGGTGTTTATCCACCGACAACATTAACCGGGCTACCCGCCTGGTAACGAGCAGCCGCCTGGTGCAGAAGGCCCGCGAAGCGAAGATGACACAATCACCGCTGGGGCAGTCCTGGGGTGTGGGCTTTAACGATGACACACAATTGCTAAAGGGACCTTTAACCATTACCTCCGGCCCCGCCGCCGGCACCACCATTACCTTCAAGAAGGTTGGTGACCAGTGGCTGATCGACTCCATCGACAAACCCGGAGAACATTAGTCCGGTTTTAATGCCAAATAATCAAGTGGGGACTGCAAAGTGCGGCTATCATTGACTGGTCCCTGGTATGTGGGGCAAGCCGGTCAACCGTGCGGAGGTAAGATAATAATTCGACGGTTGTCTCGCGCCCATGATCATTATCATGCTGCTTTCGATGGCGACGCGCGTAAACCTTTGATTGACCGGCGCGCTTTAGGTATTCTGTGAGCAGTACGGGTACATGGGGAGGGTTTGAACATGAAAAGATTACTGCTGGTTGCTTTCAGTGTCCTTACGGTGGTACTAACCTCTACCACCATTTCGGCCTGGGCCGCTGGCGCGGCTGAGGCCAGTTATACGCCTGCCAACATCGCGGTGCTGGTGAACGGTACGGCATTACCCGTTGACCAAGACCCGGTCCTGTCCCATAAAAGCATTATGGTGCCTCTGCGCGCCGTGGTCGAGCCCCTGGGAGCAACAGTGACCTGGACTGGCACCATTCCCCAGGTCAGAATTCAGCAAGGGGACACGGTGTTCAGCCTGAATATCGGCTCGGATCGAGCTTTCAAAGAACGCGCCGGGATTTTTTTCCTGGAAGAACCGCCGGTTCTGGTCAAAGGCCATACCATGGTATCCTTGCGGTTCCTGGCCGAGGGGCTGGGCACAAAGGTGGATTGGGACGAGACCCGCAAAACCGTTTTTATCTCGACAGGGGATTTCATGGGGCCGGAATATCCGCCCCCGGCGGTCAGCAAGCAGGAAATGCCGGCCACTGACAATTACTACAGACTGTATGACCTCGAGGTTGGACCCAATAGTGGCCCTTCGGCCGAGGAAGCTAAAGCTTATGTGTTAAAGCAGGGATTGCTGAAGACCGTGAAGGACGTTCAGTTCACCCCCATTCGCTTTTGTGAATACGGCGACACTGATACCATGGTAGTCGGAAATGATGAATTGGGCCGGGAAAAGGCCGTTTGGTTGACCAAGAACAGGTATGGAGGGACGGTGTCCGTCACCGGGTCTGTAGTGCTGGCAGAGGCGATCTCCAGAGAAAAAGTGTACGACATGCTGCGGGCCAAAGGCATTAAGACTGAAAACATAAAGAAAATGTATCTGGCACCGTATGAAAAAGATAAAATTTACTGGTTGGTCATTGCCGAGCAGGCCGATAAGACCTATCATAGTGCGTTTGACTGCAAAACCGGGACCATGGTTCTTGAAAACGTGGTTCCTCGAACTCCTTAGAGAGCACGGTATCTGCTCCGGATGCAAATGGGGACGGTTCTAGAGTTGCGCCAATTATTGACAAAAGCTAACTTATGGATTCTTTAAGGTCTTGTCGTGCTCACCGATATTTCGCAATAGAATACCGTCTTCTACGTATTGCCAGGTCATCCGGATATTCGCGGTGATACTTGCCTCGAAAATATTAGCTTGCCCCCGAATTTTCTTAGTACGGAGCGAAGGGTGCCAGGGATTTTCAATCAACAGTTCAAGTTTAGTTTTTAAGGTTCGCCTAATTTCTATTGGCAGTTGCTTCGCTTTATCGGCGAAAAGCTCGGAATAGTATATATTCATAATTCAGTGAGCCCCAGGCCATCTAACAATTCTTCTTTGCTTTTTGCTGCTTTTACCCGGCCTTCCCGTATTTGTTGATCTACCTTCTGCTCGTCTGCCTGCCATTCTGACGAATAAAACCACATCTGATTCCGCGGAATAACCGCCACCGGAGTAATGATCAGGCAGCCATCCTTTTCTTCAATTTCCAGCTTGTCACCTGGCTTAAGTTTAAGTTTTTTCACCAACTCACTGGGAATAGTCACCTGAGACTTCCGTTTTAATTCAACGAGCATGTTACCATCTCCATATTCAACGTTTAACTTTCTAACTTTTATTGTATTCCAACTTGTTTTTATTATCTACTGCTTTTTAGAGCGACAAAAGGTTTACCCCTTACACAATCAGGGGATGAGGACTAACTGGTGCAGAGGGCCCGTGCAGCGAAGATGACACAATCACCGCTGGGGCAGTCCTGGGGTGTAGACTTTAACGATACAATTGCTAAAGGGACCTTTAACCATTACCTCCGGCCCCGCCGCCGGCACCACCATTACCTTCAAGAAGGTTGGTGACCAGTGGCTGATCGACTCCATCGACAAACCCGGAGAACATTAGTCCGGTTTTAATGCCAAATAATCAAGTGGGGACTGCAAAGTGCGGCTATGCAAGTGGAGACGGTTCTAGACTTGCGCCAATTATTGACAAGTGTCAAAAAACAGGCATTGAGCAATTTCCGTCATCCAGTGGTGGCTCCAGTACGGTGCCATGGGGGTTTGCCCTGGAGCCTGCTCAAGGGCCTGGACCTACCCGCGGCTATGGGTTCCGCCACGGATCACTCGAAATTATTTCTCCGTTACCCCCAGACCGCCCGTGTTTTCAAAGTAGTAAGAGAATATTACCCGGCCGTCTTCCAGTATGCCCAAAACTGTTGGGCACCCGGCTTTGATGGATAGTAGTGTTTCCGCCTTAAGAGTCTTGAGGTCAACACGCACGATATGGTACACATTGTCGGCGCTATCACCGGTTTCAGCGTACTGAACTGACACATAGGCCAGGTATTTGTCGTTATGTGTTACAAGGGGCCAGAACTCGGCGGAGAGCGGAACCCTTTGCGCATCATCGGTCACCCTGACCTTGAACTGTTTCATTTCCATCTGACCGTAATCGAGCCTGGTGATGTAGATGTCAGGTTTGCTGGTGCCAGCACCGACAGTGCGGGCGGAAAGCCCGTAGGCATAGGGAAAATTGCTATCAAAGGTGTAAATGCCGTTGAAGGCGAGGTCGTCCATGGTTAGTTTCTTGGTCCGACCTGTTCTGAGATCAATGATTACGTACCCGCTGATGCTTTCATATCCAGCAACTCTGGCCACCACTTTGCTGTCGTGGTCGACAAAAGCTGGTCCCTGAATATACGGGACGTATTGGAATTTCGTGTTCTCGGGAAGATGTCTGGCCAGCAGCCTTTCGGTACCGGTCTTAACATCATACAGCTTCAGCCCCTGGCTCTGTGAACTGTAAACAAAGTACCTGCCATCTTTGGAGACGTCAAAACCACCCCACCAATCACTGCCGAATGCTTCTTTAGCAACGTCAGAAGGAATGTCAGTAATCTCTATCACTTTCAACTGTCGATCCAGTTTCAAGACGTTGCCGCGGCTCACGATTAGATAGCCTGATTGGGTGACCTTGACTGCCTCAAACTGCTTCGGTGACGCAAATGAAGCTAGCTCGTTAAAGTTTCGGGCATCGTACACCTTCAGAGTATCTTGATATGCACTGCCCTCCTTTCCATTGTCGGAGCGAGCAAAAACCTTGCCGTCAAAACTTGCCAGCACATGCAGCGGCCATTCTTTATCGGTAGAACTTACGTTTAGCCGGGTGGGGCTCAACTTTTGGTATCGGCCGTCGATGACAATGGATTGTGCACTGGTCGGATAGGCATGGTGAATGCTCTTGAAATACATAGTGCCGTCGGGACGCTCTTGTAGCACGCAGGTTGTTTCCCTTACGACCCGTGTGCTCTTGGCGGAGGCCAGCTGAACTAGTTTGACTGTATAGCTGCCCTCAGCCTCGTTCTTGGTGACCGAGTCTAGCCGGATGGCCCAGGGCGTCATTTCATTATATTTAACGTAGGAGGCCGATACGGCCATCTCCTCGATATCGAAAGCTTCTCTGTCGGTGTCATAATAAGCAGTGTAAGCAAAGTCTTTTGGTGGGTCGATATTGCTAATACAAGTATTAAGGTATTGACGAATGTACTGAGAGACTAGCTGCGGATCGATGCGCCCGAAGCCGTCATTCAACTTTTGATATGCCTGCTTGCGACAGATGACCCGTATGGCGTACTGAATCGCGTAGTCGCGGTTGATCTGCTCTGGACTTGAAAATGGCTGATTGGCAATGGTCGGTATGGCGTCCTGAATGTATTCATCCCACAGATGGGCTATAACGCTCGGATCACTCACGGCATGGTAATCCACAGTTCGTTCATCGGCTGTCGGTCGAAATACGACTGCAGCGGCGAGGAATATGCCAACAGCTATTAAACACCACTTTACAGCTGGATTCCTGTTAAGCCACGAAGCAACCACTTTGTTAATCCCCCCACATGGTCCCTGAGCAAGTATACCTCTCTTCTCCAGGATTGCCAAAGGCGAAAATGTACCTCGATCAGAGTGAATTTCTTGTTCGTCTAGGATAAACATTCTCTCAACGAAGAACCCATTTTATGCTGACACTGTCCGGATAATAGTTTCCGTAAAATCCGGGATCAACTTGAAGATTGTCCAACACCTTGACCTCCTGATTAGTCCCCAGATCCAGCAGGTACAGGGAACCCTGATCAAACCAGTCCAACCTTTCAAAAACCAAGAATTTACCGTCAGGCGATAAGGACAGCGGGTAGTCCGCTTGTGTGTTCTCGGGCACAGTAACCGGGTACTCTTCTGTCCATTTCCTACACCATACCTGCTGACCGGGAACTCTTACTTCCTGGTGTCTGCCTTCTGCAAGCCAGGTCCCGCTTTCCCGGCCACGGGCATAGAAGAGATACTGCCCGTTTATCCCCCAAAAAGGCCGGGAATCCACCATATCGGCCTCGCCCAGGTCTTGTTCCTGGAACCTGGAATTCACTATGTCGACCACTTTCAGACGTTTATTGGTACTGGCTATACGGTCGCATCCTACTATACAAGCGAGCTTCCTGCTATCCGGAGACCAGGTCAGCCATTCCGGGTACCCCAATGCATCTCCTATCGTAAAAAGTTTTTGCGGGTTTTGCAGGTCAACCACCTGCAGGGTCATGCCATCGGCGTTCAGGGATTCCGAGTTGAGGGCCAGAAAATACGCCGCGTAACGCCCATCAGGCGACAGTTTAAGCCCTCTAATCTCGCAAGGGTATAAACCGCTCTCGTCGCTCTCTGCACCATTAGAAGGCAGGGTAAAAAGGCGGGTACATTTGCCGCCCAAGTCAATCCTGTCGATAACTGGACCTTCTTTGCCGTCATCACCCCTCCTCCAGGTCACAGCTATGCTACAACCGCCCGGAAACCAGGATAATCCGGCTATTGTCCCCCTACAATCAACCAATTTATTACTAACCCATTTCCCGTTTTCCAGCACGGCCAGCTTTAAAGATTGATCTGAGGCGTTCTTCCCAAGCATCATAGTTTGGTAGGCGATGGCGTTTTCTGCCGGCGACCACGCAAGAGTTCCGCGCACTACGGGCTGATCATCCAGACACAGTGATTGCTCCCCGTCGGCCCGAACCACCCACAGGCGCGTATCATCTGAAAACTCGTCGTCAGACGTCCGTCGCAAGTAGGCCAGCCACTGCCCGTCCTCGGACCAACCTATGATCTGGTCTACATTTTCGCCGGGGACGAGTTGCGGCTCAGCCTCGGCTCGATTCATGTCCAGCAGCCACAACCGTTCGTCATGAATAAAGGCCATTCGCAGAGGTAGCGCTGCTTTTGCAACCCTCTGAGGCATAGGAGCAGACTCAACTGGAACATCTATGTAGACGGCTCTGTTCTCTCCGTCCCACCGGACACCGCATCCCAGGGCTTCAAACAGGTCGCGAGCAGGTACTGCTATGCCGTACTCCCAGTACTGCAATCCACATCTCCATCGATATGATTTTCCATTAAGCGTGTAAGTATTGCTCCCTACTGTCGTTTTCAGCTGGCGTCCGTTTATGGCAAACCATGCCTGATTATCCTTTATGTCAAACCTTAATCCCGGGATGCCCTCAATAAGTGCGAGAGGAACTAGGGCTACCCCGCTCCCAGTGTCAATATAGGCAGTACTGCCACGATAATCAGCGTTACAGTACACTTTGATACCCGCTTCATCGCTTAAAGCATATGCCGCTGGACAACCTGTCACCCAGAGAAGCAGTCCGAAAATGGCTGCCAGCAGCCCTGCTGTTTTTCGCCACCGCCACATGTTCCCCCTCGAATTGTGCTCCATTTTGTTCCCTCCTGATGAGAGTGGTATTCCTAACCAACAATACGCAGAGGCGGGACGTTTCTTACATTAGAAAATTCATGCGTACCACCTGCTTTTTCTGTTAGGTTTGCTAAGGTTTTTAATTGCCATTCAGGGAATCACCGCATAACTCGCCAGGCCTTTAACCTCAAGCAGGCGCTCAGGTTGTCCCTCTTGTGACGCCGCTCGATAAACGCTTACACCGGCAGCATCCCGGCGTAGTGAGTAAACAACGCGATCGGGGTCTTTATCGAGGAAATAGATTTTTCCCCCCGGGTCGCACAGCGGCCAGTAGGAGTCTAAGTCCGGTGGAATGTGCCGGAGGTATGTGAGCCGCCCGGTTTCCGGTTCCAGAAGGACGACTTTAGCCCGGAAGGGGTCGGGCACATCCGGACCCGTGTACTGGCTTCCTTCGCCCATGAACTCGCGATAATCCGGCTTGCCCCGAGAAATGAGATAGTGCTTCCCGTCCGGCGTAAAGCATCCGGGGGGAGTGTACAGCTGGGTAGTGCTCATTAGATCCCGCTTCTGACCGGTTTCAGGCTCCAAGATAACAAGCCATTCTTTACGGGGGTCGGCTGGACTTGTCGTCCCCACCACGATCCTTTTGCCGTCGGGACTCCAGGCGACGGAGGTGATGATCCGGTAAGCCACGTCTGGCGCACACGGATTGGTGAAAGATGGGAGCATTTCCCTTTCGCGCCCACTCGAGAGGTCAAGCACGACAAGTGCTGTCCCTTCGCCCTTTTTATCCTTTTTCCCGGAGGCTACCTGCCGGCCATCCGGGGAGAGGGCGGGCCAGTGAAAGACTCCATCTTTGAGACGGCGCAAGATAAATGCAGGTGCTTTTTCGGAGGAACGAGGCGCGCTACTTTCCTCCGCCGGCTGTACCAGATAAAGCGCCTTTTCAGTTGCAACGAGAAATTCCTCCCCCCTAGGGTGGGCACTAAGATAAGTGACACGCTCTGCGAACCGCCTGCGGAAAACCTCTTTCTGCGTCTGGTAATCGACGAGGATGACTTCTTGCTGTTCTGCCCCGCAATAGGCCACATGTTTTCCAGCCCAGGCGAAAAACCGCCGCGGGAAAAGGACCTACTCTTGCCTGGCCTCCCCTCCGGAGGGCGTGAACTTAAATAGCATCACTTCTTTGCCCCGGCTGTCGCGCAGCCGCCCGGTCCAGACTTCTTTGTCCCCTTCCTTCGTAATGGTCACGTAACCGAGAGATGGAGATAAGGCCGCTGCCCCTTTCTGTGCGCCGCGGCACCCACTCAGATCCGCGGCCACCGCAACAGAGCAGAGGAAGGCAAGGCCAAAGAAAATGAGCAACAATCTTCTGGGCAATAACCAGCTCATCTCACAATTCCTCCCCGAAAATGGGATGAAGGAAGGGGAAGCCTCTCCTGAGCAGACTGCCGCCGCGGATTTCAACGATCTGCTGCAACTACCTACCAGCGTCTAAAATAACCCATGGCGACTCCGGCTTTTCTTTGACCAGGATGTAGTCAATGTTGCTTTCGTCACGCCAGACTTCCTTTGAGTTTTCGTAGGCCCGGACCAGCAGCTGATCGACATTTAGTATGGCAACCTTATACCTATCAAGTCCCAATTCGTGTGTAAAAATGCACCGGTTAGATGGCATGTGCAACAATTCAGAATCGATGGTAACATGGTATTGAGCCATTGCAAGACCTCCGCGGCTTTTGGTTTGTAACTAATACCATTCTAACCAGCAGCGTTGCCTTGGCTCTCCATTTTTACACAATTATAAGGACTTACCTCGCCCCTATCTGGATATCGCCTGTATCAATAGTCTGTCAAGCAGTAGGGTTAATTAAGAATTCCATGATTTCCCCCCTGAAGTAACTAAAATCTCCCGTTTCCAGGTGCCAAGTTCCTTCTGCTTAACGGAGTGCTAGCTCGGTTCGGATGGGGCTTTCTCCTTTGCTTTCTCCCTCAATGAAGCTTCGGCTCTGGCCAAGAGCTCTTCCCCGTTCTCTCCATCGTCAGGGTACACTGCGATCCCACATGTCCATACCCCCTGGAGCACGCCTGCTAGTTCTAGCTTATTCACGACTACCTGCGCTCCATCTCTCCCAGTTAGTGGAAGAACTAAGGCAATGGTGTTTTTCCCTAACTCCATAACTGTGTCTATTTCACGCAATTGCCGTGAAGCCTGTTCGGCGCACTCTATGATTTTTCCCCTGCCTACTCCTTCGACCACGATAAGGACAAGAGTTGCCTTCGACCCACCCCTGTTTGCCCGGTTGATTTCATTTCTTAGCACTTTTCGAAGTAAGTCGAGGGGTGAAACTTCTTTCCTGGCACCAGTACCCAACAGTTTCTTTACACGGCGTACCAGCTCCTGCTCCGAAAACGGCTTGATGAGGTATTCCACTGCTCCCAGTTCTATAGCCTGCTTGATTGTAGTGACTTTGCTTTCGACTGTAACCACCATGACTGGCACATGTCGGTATTCCGGCAGGCGTTCAAGACTGTCCAGCACTGTCAGGCCGTCCATCCCCGGCAGGTGGATATCAAGTATCACCAAATCGTAAGGCCTTATCTTTTCCCGCGCCCTAGCCAGCGCTTCCTGACCGCTCGCGGCCTCATCGACCAAGTAGCCCTTTTCCTCCAACGCTCTTCGAGTTGCAAACCTGGTTAGTGCCGAATCCTCGACGAGCAGGATACTCTTCTCTGGGAGAACCGCCAAAAGAATTACCTCCCCTCCAACCGCTTCCCGACTTTAACGTTAAATAAGCCCGTTAAGCGTTATCATTTTGATGACTGGGGCCGCATCTACCTATAGGTTTCTCTTTTTCAATGTATCCAAAAGCTTCGTTCGGCTGCGTGTGTTAAACCTATGTAACCCAAATTCGACATAAAGTACCATTATCCTCCTGTCGTTGACCTCGGGTCGTCGTCAAATAGGTGAGGGTAATGTGTCTCACATGATATGAGCTACTAACACATACTTCTGACCATAGGCGGTAGGTAAAACGGTGGGTCACAGGCGCGAGAATCCCCAGCCATTCCATCGCCATACCGAACGCTCGCGGCCTAAAGGAAATCTGCGGAGAGAACAAGAAAGCCAGCGGTAGCGGGATTCGGTTACTATCATTTCAAGGGCCTTGTTCCCATCTACGTCTCCCGCTTCCAGTTCGAGAACCGGCCGCTCCAAACCCGAGGACATCCACACCGGCTTCATCTGGTTGCCCACCAGCCTGTAAAGGTAAAGGTGGTTCCACCACTTACCATCATCACCAGAAACCCAAAACGGCCTGTGCTTCCCGAACCTGCCCCGCACCCACACCGTCATGACCAGCTCCTCCTGGCCATCATTCGTTACATCGGCGATCAAAAAGTCCTCTACTTTCCAATCCGACGGCGACTCCCATATCAGCTTATCTTCCTCGCTGACGGTCAGGATGCGCCCTTTCAGTACATAGGTTTCCAGCACGCCGTCGCCGTCGAGGTCTCTCCCGCTAACCGTCACTTCCCTGTCGATGCCAAAGAAGTAACCCAGCCACCAAAGAAAAAGCCCGGCCGCAAGAGCCAGGCCCAGCCATCTCCAACAACTCCGGTACCCTCGATGTTCCATAACCTGGTCCTCACTGCCAAACCGGTACAATCGGCCACTCTTCCATTCTGGCGGTGAATATCCCGGTCCACTTCGGAGGTTCGGGAGCCTTCCCGGAGCGCAGCATTTCCTGCCATTTCTGGTCGGTCAGGCGATCGGCGGCAGACCAGGGAAACTCGTAGTAGGAATAGACCCCACCCCGGGCTATGCGGAGCTTCCCTTCCACGGGGACGACAACGTAAATGTCTGATATATAGCCCGTTCCCTCCTCCAATACCAGGTCGGGAGGGGCCGTAGCCACGTCTGCCACCACCGGAGCCGGGTTCTCCCATATCTGGGACCGGCTCTCGACCTCATCCCGCAAAGCTTCCAGCCAGAAATGCTCCAGTTGTCCGCCGAAAGTGCGGATGAGCTCGTAATCGGCTTCCGAGAGAGGTTCGTTATTCAGTTCCTTTACCGATATGTCCTTGAGGTCCAAAGCCAGTTTCTCCAGCCGGTTCAGGCTCTCTTTGTCCCTTTCCGCTAATAGTCCCCGACTTTGTAAACCTTCTCTGGTCATGGCCGTCAGAGCTGCCAGGCGGGCGTAGACTTCGGGGTTAGGCTCCACATAGCCCCGGTCATCTCCCTGTTCCCAGCCTCCCCCCATCTCGGCATAGACCTGTTTGGCGTAAAGAACAGTATCGTGCTTCAGTTCCGTCCAGCTACCGAGATAGGTGTTCAACTCTTTCCTCGCCCAGGCCTGGTTACGCATAAACGAAGGATAACCTTCGGGTTTTTCCTGTATGAGAGGCTTGAGGGTGTACAGCCAGCTCCAATAAAGGTTCTGGGTCCAAGTGCTTTTATCCAGCCCTTTGATGTACTGTCTCATTTTGGCCATGTTCTCGGGGTAGTTGCGGTACCTGGTTTCTCCCATTTCTTTCAGAATGGCATAGGACTCACCGGAACCCATCGCCGCCGGAATATCCAGGCCTTTGGGCAGCACCCTCCTTTGTCCGTCCGGGTTCTCCTTCACTTCCCGGTAAACCAGGCGCTGGAATACCGAGGCATCGAGGGTAAACCTCTGTCCCATGAAGCGGAAGCCTTTTATCTCCCGTTCCCGATCCGGTTGGATAGTCTCGTCAAAGATGGGAATGGAGTTGATAGCCGGAGGACGGAGCTTTGCGGCTTTCTTCATAAAAAGTTCCCATTGAGAGGAGTCGGTAGCCAACTGCTTCAAGCTGACCGCGTTTCCGTAAACTTCGGCCAGTATCGGTTGAAAATCTAAATAACCCAGGTCATCGCTCTTGCCCACGAAGAACGCGGTTGTGCGGTAGATGTTCTCCCAGTTCTTTAGGTTCTCTCCCCGGTTAAGAGCCAAGGTCATCAGCACGGCAGACCTAATCTCATCCTGGTCTTTCAGGCGGAAAGTAAGACGCCCGTACCACGTCATGGTTTTGAAGTAGTTCTTCAACTCCTCGCTTTTAACATAGTGCCCGCGCGGGATGTATTGGGTGTAGTCTTCTTTAAGAGATTCCAAGACATCGGGAGACTTGCCCATCGTCATCACCGGAGAAACCGCGGTCTCCTGGTGGGCCTCGATCAGTGCCAGTTCCCGCTCTACCTCTTCTTTCACCTGTTCAGGGATCTTTGCTTGCGGGTCCAAAAGCCTGTTGCCTACCGCAAAAAAGGCTACGTTACGCCGGGCTGCATTTTCCCAAGCCGTGCCTTTCAAGCTTTCGTACTGTTTCTGAGATTCGGCCAGCATCCCTGTGTTCAGCTTCTTCAGTTCGGGGATCAAATACTGTGTTTCCACGGTCTTCAATAGCTGGTTGAAGAAGAGGTGATAGTTATGAAGCATGGCGTCGGTGGTGATGAAGTTCGGTATGCCGTCGTACCTGTTGGTTTCATAGACTATGAAGAATTCCGGGTTCTGAGCCGGAATCACGACGAAGCCGTTGTCGACCAGCAGCTTTTGAGCCTCCGAAGAGAATTTGAAGCGGTCCCGGTTCGTTACGTTCTCGAGATTTGTAGCTACCTTGTAGGCGGGCACCTGCGGGGTTACATCCACCTTGACTTCCTGATAGGTGGCAAAATCCGCAGCCAGTGCAGTCTCTGGCCCGGTAGGTATCGTGGCTGTCCCGCCGCCCCCGCACCCGGCAGCCAGAAACAATACCAGAACGACAGCACTCAGCCAAACAGGCCTCTCTTTCCTGATCACGCCCTCTTCCTCCCCGCTCCCGTTGTTTTCTTATCGATATCTACGTTTCTTGAGGCCTATTTCTTGCGATCCCTTTCCTATTTCGGGACGTGCATCCACCTGCGCCACTTTCTCGTCCCCGCTCTCTTAGAACCGTTCACCTTATCTCAAAACTGCAGCTTACAACTGCGGTTATTTCCTTTTCCAACGAGCTTGTGTCATTGATACCGTAATCCGAAATCTCATTAGAATAGCGAGGTGTAATCTGGAATACCCCCATACGGGCGGATCTCAGGGCTCCTACCTTGCTTCCGGCATTGCCCGCTATCTCCTCGGCTCTCCGCTTGGCGTCCTGGGTGGCTAGAGAGAGCATCTTTACCTTCAGCTCGGGAAGTTTTGTGTAAAAATACTGTGGGGGATAGGACTGGAACTCAAGGCCCTGATTCATCAGATCAGTTGCCTGGAGAGCCAGCTGCTTTAGCTTCTGAACATCCTTGGACTGAACTTTCACCTCTTCGTTCAAGACGTAACTTTCAATTTCACTCGTGTATTGACCGCTGGGTCCAATAACGTAGTTTGTACTGGTGTTGATGGAAGAAAACTCGATATCCTTTTCCGGTATCCCCTGCTCAATCAAATATTTTTTCACCGTAGCTTCGTTGACCTTTAATTGATTGTAACCCGTTTTCAGGTCTTTGGTTCTCACGCTGAAGTTTCCCGTCCACACAGCAAGATCGGATACGATTTCTTTTTTGGCTGACCCCGTAACCGTTATTGTATTACCTGCGGCTTTAACCCTCAACAACCCCCAAGTCACAATAGATGACGAGACTATTAAGCCGAGGGCTAAAATGAATGCCACCCACACGTGCCAACTGTTTCGGTTTTCCAAGTCACCTCTCCCCTTTCGCAAGATAATACCGGAAATTCCTGTGAATTATTAATTCTCTTCTCTCTCAGATTATTCCTCTTTTTTGGGACACGCTTTTTTGCTGTCGTTGGTTTTAGGTAGTTAACCCTTTCGTCATGCCTACGTCTCGTACATCTTACCTGTCGGGAAAGCATTGTTGTCAAAAAGGTACTTTTGGACTATTTGATGTAGTTGTTTATTGCTTTCAGAGCAGTATTGCTGGGTATAGCGAAACCGATGCCCTGAGCTTCTGAGCTCACAGCGGTGTTGATCCCCACTACCTCTCCCTCCAGGTTCAGCAGTGGACCGCCACTGTTCCCCGGATTGATAGACGCATCTGTCTGCAAGAGGTTCTTATACTGTCGGTTTTCAATAGTGATCGGGCGGCTCTTGGCACTTATTACTCCGACAGTCACAGTATGGTCCAGACCATAAGGATTACCGATAGCGATGACCCAATCGCCGACCCTGGTGCTGTCTGAATTTCCCAAAGATAAAGTCGGCAGATTACGGTCAGCGTCTATCTTAAGCACTGCCAAGTCGAGGTTGTAATCTGAGAAGACTTTGCGTGCCGAGTACGATTTGTCGTCACCAGAAAGACTTACCACGATTTCGTCCGCGCTGCTCACTACGTGCTCGTTGGTTAGGATATAGCCGTCTTTAGAAATGATAAACCCAGACCCCAGCCCCTGTACGGTCTGAGACTGCGGTTGAGTCCGGAGCCGCCGCCCATAGAACTGACGAAAAAAAGGGTCCGTGAAGAAAGGGTTTTGATTGATACTGATGTTTTCAGTGGTGTTTATGGTGACGACCGCCGGACTAACCCGTGCCACTATCTCGGGAATCACAGAGGAATCCGTAACGGCTGCCGATGACGCAGCAGCTGCCCTCGTTCCTGAAGCAACTTCAACCGGGTTCGATATGACTCCTGAGCTTGACAAGAAGGCTAACATAGTTAAAGCGCCTAAAATAAAGTATGCTGCTTCCCTTACTCTGAATAGAATTCTTGACTTCCCCATACTTCGCACCTCCATCATCCGCTTTTACCCTAAAATAACTCACCGAAGTAGCCGTAGTCGCCGCCTCGAACCGCATCTATTACTGCCCGCGGCGATCAGGGCCTAAAGAGTCGCTCATGGTCAGGACAATACCGGTTTACAGGCTGCAATTCCAAAAATGCGCCACCATAAGTTCAGTCCACAAGTAAAACTTACACAGCGCTTCCAAACTTCTTCACTCCCCTGCTAAGTTCCCTCTTACCAACATATCCTATTTCTGTTGCCATTCTGTGAACAAACTTCAACGAAAATCCGAACTGTCTGAGATAAACAGTTATCGCTCCCAACGCTCCCAACAACACAGACTTTCTTTCCTGCATTGCAGTCTGAAGTTATAATACGTGGCATAAGGCGGTGATGTTAGGTACTTGGGTTCTACTCCACTTATTATCAATCTCAACAAGCACTGCTCCAATTCTGCCTTAGAGACGTTTCGTTCGCAGTTGCTCAGTGGCCTGGGCATCCAATACCTGGTTTAACACCCTTTAGATGAGTTTTGCCATACCTGCCTCCTTTATGTGATATGGGCTCAACTTTCGGAGGTAGCCTTTTTCGTTAAGGCATACGTGACTGGAGGAATCTGCTTAGAGACGGGGAATTATATAAATCAAAATCTATGCCAGCCGGGAACTGCGATAACTTCGGGGTGATGTTTTGAAGAACAATCCGAAAAGGCTTTGGATGGGTCTTGCTAACAATTTGCATGACAAACCGCACGTTGGGATTCTCGGCGTACCTTACGACGGCATAGTATCTTCCCGAGTTAAACGCTAGAGTGCAGGCAAGTACACGGCTCGCACGCTAGGTGCCTCCGCCGGAAATTCATTGAAGGTGCTGCGCTTTTTCCTGAATGATAAAGGCTTGCCAGGGGCATAATCCGGCTAAGTGACATGGCTTTCAGCCTGTTAATCCTCCCCTTCCGGAACGAGTGTGAGAAAGATACTTACCAAGCGTGGGTCGAACTGGGTTCCGGCGCCCTGTTTTAGATTATTCAAGGCCTCTTGATGGGTAAGTGCTGGACGATATGGCCGCTGACACGTCATAGCGTCGTACGCATCTACTATGGAGAGTATACGGCTCAATAGGTGTATGTCCTCCCCAGCTAACCGCTGCGGATACCCTGTTCCATCCCAACGTTCGTGGTGTTGGAGAATGTAAGGCGCTATGCGGGCCAATTCCCCGGAGGAGAGTGCTATGCGGTATCCGGTCTCGGGATGACGCTGAACCACCTTCATCTCCTCCTCAGTCAAAGGCCCTGGCTTACATAAAACGTCATCGGGAACGCCCAGTTTCCCAACGTCGTGCATCTCAACCAAAAGCCGAAGGCTGTCCATCTCTTCCTGGCAAAGCCCGACGGCATTCCCCAGGCTGCAAGCCAGTTCCTTCATGCGCTCCATATTATGAAAATCCTTTCCGGCCAAGGCAGTTTTCAGAGCGCTAATGGTCGCAGCCCGCAGGTCTCTGCCGTTTGCAAGTTTGTTGAGATACATGGCGTCGTCTGCTTCCTTATACAACTGACGTAGGGGACGGGAACCGTCTTCCGCTGTTGCCGATCCTACAGAAATACTCAGAGGAAAATCGGAATGCTTGGTATTATCTGTATCTACGGCCATCTTGATCCGTCTCATGACCTTCTCTGCCGTTTTCTTGTCCGCTCCCGGCAGAATAACGGCAAACTCGTCGCCTCCCACCCTGGCTACTATATCCGAAGCGCGAACACAGCCCTTAATCACAGAGGCGGCCCGTCGGAGCAGCTCGTCTCCCCGGTCGTGCCCCCATGCATCGTTAACCAGCTTGAGCCCATCTAAGTCGCAGATAATGAGACTTACCGGATAAAAGCGACCCCTCTCCAAACACAACAACTGCTCTTCAAAAAAGTTTCGATTATAAAGGCCTGTCAAAGCATCGCGCGTGCTCAAGCGTTTCAGTTCCTCTTCCATAAGCTTGCGCTCGCCGATATCCCGAATGCACTGAACAGCCCCCAATACGCGCCCATCATCGCCATAAATAGGGGCAGCCAGGGTCCAAAAATACAGCCCTTTGCCCTCACGTGCATGCGGGGCAAAACCTTCCCCGACTACAATGTGTCCTTTTCGGGTGAGTTTTTCGTAACTTTCCGTCCAGCTGTTACCTTTGCCTAAGGCAATATCTACAAGTATCGGCCTCCTCTCACCAAAAAAAGGAACCGCGTAAACATAGTCACCTCGACCTAAAACCTCTTCGGCCTTAACTCCAGTCATGTCTTCCATTGCCCTGTTCCATACCAGTACTTTACCATCGGCAGCCACGGCCAGGGTCGCGTCAGGCAGAGAATCGACCAACCTTTGGAGAAACTCCAGTTTACTGTCCAGGGTATTGTCTTCACCACAGTCCCTCAACCCCTGCGGATAGCCTTCCTTACCAACGCCAGGGATGGGTATTGTCTTCACCACAGTCCCTCAACCTCACCGCCCCCGTCACCTCAGTGATGGAACTGCTTTATACGTCACTTCCGCTTCGACAGCTGTTAATCTTCCCGAGTCCAGCATGACTTTACAGTCCTGAAGTCTATTTCTTGCATTTCTATGCTTATGCGCCAAATCCTGCCTCATTCTGTGAAATTTTTACTGAGATCGGCGCCCTGCAGCTCACGTAGCATTCAGCAGAGTAGGTCGTAGCCATCATTTGGAGACAATCTCCTCAATCCTTACTTTTGTTCGACAGAAATAACTGGCAGAAGGTCGGACAGTCACGAAACCGCAGGGATCAAACATGAGGCGGGTTACCCCGCCCTTAAGCTATTGCCAGCATTGTACGCATCACTTCCATATGAAATCCTTCGCCGGCAATTCAATCCCTTTTTGATGCTTCTACAGCAAAAGCTTTACTCATACCTGTGATCTTCTTGTATAAAGGAACGGATGAGCTTCTTCCCTGTTCGAGAATCCCTCACTCGAACTTGTGGTATTCTTGCAGTGATTTAGGCGGTTTCGGCGACACCAGGCTCTCTCTGTAAGCAGCAATGCCCTTCGAGCCGGCCAGAGCCGCCGCCATAGTCGTGATATACGTGACCTTGTTCTTGATGGCCGCCTTGCGGATGTAAGAGTCATCCTGTTTGCTCCGCTTGGTAGCCGGGGTGTTGATCACCAGCTGAATTTCTTTGTTGGTTATGACATCGAGAACATTCGGCCTGCCTTCAGCCAGTTTCTTGATATACTCGCACGGTACCCCGTGCTCCTGCAGGTACTTGTAAGTACCGGCAGTAGCCCTGATCCTGAAGCCCAGCTTGACGAATTCCCTCGCGACTTCCAGAGCTGCTGGTTTGTCTCGGTCATTGACGCTGATAAACACGGTTCCTTCGGTAGGCAGCGGGGAAAGTGTCGCTTCTTGGGCTTTAAAGTAGGCGAGCTCGAAAGAATCAGCCAGCCCCAGCACTTCCCCGGTAGACCGCATCTCCGGACCAAGTATTGGGTCCACTTCGGGGAACATGTTGAAGGGAAAAACCGCTTCCTTGACCCCGAAATGGTTCAACCGGTTGCGTTTCAGACTTTCGATGGGGAACTCTTTGCCGGCCGCATGGGTCATCATGATCTCGGTAGCAATCTTGGCCATGGGTATGTTGCACACCTTTGAAACTAAAGGCACGGTGCGGGAAGCCCTCGGGTTGGCTTCAAGCACGTACACCTTGTCCTCGGCTATGGCATACTGGATGTTCATAAGACCGACGACGCCTAGCTCGCGGGCAATCTTTTTCGTGTAATCCTCGATGGTAGCGAGGTGCCGTTCCGGGATAGTGACCGGCGGGATGACGCACGCCGAATCCCCGGAATGAATACCGGCCAGTTCGATGTGCTCCATAACTGCCGGCACAAAGGCGTCTTTCCCATTGGCAATGGCGTCGGCCTCGGCTTCAACCGCATTGCTCAAAAACTTATCGATCAAAATCGGTCTTTCCGGGGTCACACCCACTGCGGCCGTCACGTACTGGCGCAGCATCTCTTCATCATATACGATCTCCATACCCCTGCCGCCCAGAACGTAGGAAGGCCGAACCATTAAAGGATAACCTATGCGGGCGGCTACTTCTAAAGCCTCTTCCAGGTTGGCCGCCATCCCCGCTTCCGGCATCGGTATGCCTAAGCTTTCCATCATCCGGCGGAAACGATCACGGTCCTCTGCCAGGTCTATAGTGTCGGGAGTGGTTCCTAAAATCCTAACCCCCGCTGCAGCCAGCTCCTGAGCTATGTTCAGAGGTGTCTGCCCTCCGAACTGCACAATTATGCCGATGGGTTTTTCTTTTTCGTAAATACTCAGGACATCCTCCACAGTCACCGGTTCGAAATACAGCTTGTCGGAGGTGTCATAGTCGGTGGAAACCGTTTCGGGGTTACAGTTCACCATCACCGTCTCGTAGCCCAGCTCCTTCAGAGCGAAGACCGAGTGCACGCAGCAGTAGTCGAACTCTATTCCTTGACCGATGCGGTTAGGACCACCGCCCAGGATCATGACCTTGGGCCGGCTACTGGTAGTAGTGCTGTCCGGCGCGTTGTAAGTCGAAAAGTAGTAAGCTGCATTTTCAACCCCGCTCACCGGTATAGCCTCCCAGGACTGCGACAGCCCCAATGCTAGTCGGCGCTCTCGGATCTCAGTCTCACCGACTCCGAGCAACATGGCCAGGTACTTATCGGAAAACCCGTCTCTCTTGGCCTTTATGAAGAGCTCGTCCGGCAGGTGACTCCCCTCGTATTTCAGAATCTCCTCTTCTAGCTCTACCAGTTCTTTCATCTGTTGTATGAACCACGGCTTAATATGGGTAAGGCGGTACAGCTCTTCAATGTCAGCGCCTTTGCGCAGGGCTTCGTACATTATGAACTGGCGCTCGCTCGTCGGTTCCGCCAGCATCGCCAGCAAATCTTCCAGCGGCCTCTCGTGGAAATCCTTCGCAAACCCGAGGCCGTAGCGGTTAATCTCGAGCGAACGAATCGCTTTTTGGAGGGCTTCCTTGTAGGTCTTGCCTATGCTCATGACCTCGCCCACGGCTTTCATCTGGGTTCCGAGTTTATCTATCGCCCCGGGGAACTTCTCGAAAGCCCAGCGGGCGAACTTGACTACCACATAGTCGCCCGAAGGGGTGTACTTCTCAAGCGTTCCATCTCTCCAATAGGGAATTTCATCGAGAGTCAGCCCTGCCGCCAGCAGGCAGGATACGAAAGCGATAGGAAAACCAGTGGCCTTCGAAGCCAGTGCCGAGGAACGGGAGGTGCGGGGGTTGATCTCGATGATAACCACCCGCCCGGTCTTCGGGTCGTGGGCGAACTGGATGTTGGTTCCTCCTATGACCCCGATGGCCTCTACTACCCGGTATGCATATTCCTGCAAACGTTCCTGCAGTTCCGGGCTTATCGTAAGCATGGGGGCCACACAGAACGAATCCCCGGTGTGCACCCCCATCGCATCCACATTCTCAATGAAACAGACGGTTATCTTTTGGTTCTTCGCATCCCTTACAACCTCTAGCTCCAGTTCTTCCCAACCCAACACGGATTCTTCTACCAGGACCTGTCCCACTAAGCTTGCGGCAAGCCCCCGGCTTACGACGGTCCGCAATTCCTCTAAGTTGTATACCAGGCCGCCGCCGGTTCCTCCCAGAGTATAAGCCGGGCGTATCACCACCGGATAGCCCAGTTCTTTGGCGATTTCTTCTGCTTCTTCTACGCTGTAAGCTGCCTGGCTGCGCGGCATCTCTATGCCCAAACGTTCCATGGTTTCTTTAAAAACAGTACGGTCCTCGCCTTTTTCTATAGCATCCACCTGAACCCCGATAACCTTAACCCCGTATTTGTCCAGAACACCTTGCTTGTGAAGTTCGGATACCAGGTTCAACCCCGACTGACCCCCGAGGTTGGGAAGCACGGCATCCGGCCTCTCCTTGGCTATGATGGCAGCGAGGGATTTTACGGTGAGGGGCTCGATGTAGGTTGTGTCTGCTATGCCGGGATCGGTCATTATAGTCGCGGGGTTAGAGTTGACCAAAACTATCTCGTACCCCAGCTTCTTAAGCGCCTTGCAGGCCTGGGTTCCTGAGTAATCGAACTCGCAGGCCTGTCCGATTACTATCGGGCCTGACCCGATAATCAGTACCTTGTTGATGTCTGTCCTCTTGGGCACGCGATCATCCTCCATTGAGCCGGTGTTACCCGGCTTTTATTTGTGAGTACGGCAGTTGGCTGTCGACCGCCTTTACGATTATACGGTTAATCCATTTGATCGTAAAGTATTTTGGGAGTATACTTTGGCAAGTATTCTAAATACAGAAAACAGGCCGCGACTTCGCGTTCTATAAAGCAGCCTACCCTTTTTCGTTACCGAAGATTCAATTAGGCTGGACTTCACGTGGTAGAGTCTCTATATCCTCTATTTCTTTCAGCTCCCTCTGGTTCTTGGTCACGCCGAGTTCCTGAAAGCGGCGGGCTGCCGGCAGCAGCCGGGTCTGCCACGACCCTACAACCTGGTTGAACGACTCCACGGCGCTTATGAGGCCCCGGCGCATGCCGGCCAAGTGTTCCGCAAAAACGCACACCCGCTCGAACAACTGCCGACCTGCTTCGATAACCTGTTCGGCATTCTCGCTCGCCTGCTTCTGCTGCCAACTATAGGCTACCGCTTTCAACAAGGCCACAAGGGTTACCGGGGTAGCCAGTAACACCCTGCGGTTAAAAGCGTCTTCGATTAGAGCAGGGTCCTGTTCGACCGCAGCTCCGAAATACGGTTCGCCCGGCAGAAACATGACCACGAAATCGAGGCTCGATTTGAATCGGCTCTGATAGTCCTTCGATCCCAACATCTGCATGTGGTTTCTCACTGCCCGCGCGTGCCGCTGCAAAGCCTTATTTTTAGCTTCTTCCTCCTCTACTTCCACTGCGTCGAGATACGCTTCCAGCGGTGTCTTGGCGTCGATGATAATCAGGCGCCCGTTGGGAAGGTGAACAACCATGTCGGGACGCACGCGGCCATCCTCACTGTCCACCGAGAACTGGCTCGTGAAGTCACAGTAAGGCGACATCCCCACCATCTCTACTACCCGCTGCAAGGTTATCTCTCCCCAGCGGCCCCTGGTTCGGGGCGTTCTCAAGGCGGAGACCAGCTTCCTGGCCTCGCTCTGCAATAATTGCTGAGCCTGGCTCAGCTCTTCCAGGTGCCTGGTCAGGCTGCCGTAGGCTTCCCGCCGGGCTTTTTCCATCTCCTTTATTTCCCGTTCGTACTGCTCAAGTGCCTGTCTCAGTGATACGACCAGCGATTCTACCGCCTGCCGCCCCTGTCCCAGGTCTCCCCGGGCCCTCGCCATAATCGCCTCCACGTTCTGGCGGGCAAGGTCCAAGAATACCTGATTATTCTGCCGCAAGGCCTCCCCCGCCAGGCTCCGAAAAGAATCGGCCAGTTTCTGGGCAGCCTCGTCTAGAAACTTTCGCTCTTCTTCGATTTTTTTCTGACTTTCTGCCAAGAGTGTTTCGGCCCGTGTACGGGCAGTTCTCTCGACATCCAGTTGTTCCCTAGTAAGCCTGAGATCTTCCTCCGCCTCCACCAGCCGCTGTTTGGTCTCGGCCAGTAAGCCCTCGGCAACCCGTACGCGTACCCCGGCCCAAAGCCAGACCGCTAGCCCTCCTAGAATAAACCCTGCCGCTCCCCACAAAAACTCCATACTTGTCACCATCACCGATCCCCAATTTGACTCGTTAGCGTTTATTGTGACTCAATCAACATTATAAAGCAATCACTGAAACCACAACCGTTACAACGAGCTGGTACTATGCTGACTAACCATTTTGAGTACAAAGTAAACCGAGATGAGGGATATTATTACTACTGAAATGATTTGTGATGGGGACAAAACGCTGGTAATCAGGACTCCACGGTTATCCCCCCTCCCGAATTCCAGGAGGAACCTCGTTACCGGATACGCATAAAGGTAAAAGACTAGGCGGCGTTCCTTAATAACGTACTGAGTTACGAAAAACCCAATAAACAGCAAGATCGCTTCGATCTCTCGCGCTGGGAACCTCTCAATAAAAATGGTATTAAATACGTTCCAGTTTACGATTTTCCCGTAGCAGCATCCTCCTAAGGAACAGCCGATTCGTCCAAAACCATGGAACAAGAGCATGGATGGAACAACGGCGTTAAGATACATCCCAACATCATACCTGAACGCCTTGAGGAGGAAGGCCGCCGTCCCCAAAAATCCGATCAAACCAAAGTAAAAACTCAACCCCGCGCTTTTTATTCTCAGCAGCAAAGGCAAATCTAACGCGCCCGGCATTATGAACCAGTTACCCACATTAGATAGCCCCATTCCGGTAACAAATGCTATTGCCAGCAACAATAAAAGTCGATCTTCTTCAGGCTTACAAAGATTATAATCTTTCAAGTTGTGCATCAACACCAGTAAAGCCGAAATCAGTCCGATACCTGCCATGACATTGTAGATCGGGAAGCTACCCATATCGATTAAAGGATGTCTAACCATGTTTTTTCCCTTTCTATCGTTGTCCTTTCTGTAATCACAAGCTCACTATACACCCTTCTTGAATGTACACTTGGGGTCAAGGTGCTCAAGGATGAAACAGCCGAAACAATATATGTTTATGAGACTGCTGTCTCTACCGATATTAATTTTCCGGTATTTCCTCCATCGGTTGAACAAAAGCGATTATACCGGCGATTAAGAACAGTATCAAGGCAGCCCAGCCAAACAGGCTGGTAAATGCGGTCATGATTACAGTGATAAGCGATATGGCAGCGCAGATAAACATCGATATCCCACAAAAAGTAGGCTTGGACTTGCCGTAGAAAGCCGCAATAAATCCCAAGATAACCGGAATAAACCCCAAGGCAGCCCCCATACCAAGGCCTCCAGCCGAATCTGTCATTCCCGCCCCCACGACGGCCCCGCAGGTGCTGGCACAAAGGATGTTGGGCAATGAAACAAACGCCCCTACAATTCCTAATATCATAGGAGCATTTGATGTACCTCTTTTCGCCACTTCACTACCTCCTTAGATGCAATAATCTCGAGCACCTTGACCCATCAAGTAACCCATGTTACCTTCTCTGACTCAGCGACTAATGTAACTGTAAGTCGCTTTACTCTCTAAGCGGCATGCCTTTCGCATCCTTGTCTATAACGTCGGTCAGTATCATGATGCCTTCAATAAATCCCCAGATACCGCCAATTCCAAAAGTAATCAGAGTAACGATAATCTGGGCTATCCCGATACCGACATAGCCGAGATAGAAACGGTGTATGCCAAGACCTCCCAAGAATATACCGAGAAGGCCGGCAGCCAATTTTGACTTATCGCCCGTTTTTGCTACAACAGTGAGTTTAACCCCGCATTTTAAGCAAACTTCTGCAGCTGGATTTGTTTCGGCTCCACAGTTCTGGCAGTAATTCTTCCCATTCCTGGGCGAACACCCACATGTAACACAGACCACGGCCTGTTCGGCGACTTCGCTTCCACAATTCCTACAAAACACCCGTATACCCCCTGTTGCTTTTTCTCTCGCTATTCCATGTCTATGATCCTCCAGCCGTCGTTAAACTGCTGTAAGTAAATCGCACCGTTTCCGCCATCCACTACCTTTCCAGTCTCATCCTTGACCTCTAAATTTACCACCACAGTTGCCTTATCACCACTTATCTCTTCTGAAACTATGTCCTTTACCTCAAACCTAACGTCACTCGTATCCCCGCTCTCGTATTGGGCAAATTCAAACAAGGCAGGGAATAGGTCGGCAACGTCTTTGAGACTAATGCCGATAAAGGACTGCAGAATGTTGCTGGTGGCGTTGTACATCTTCTCGTACTTGGGATCAAGGCAGGTTATCGCGGTATTGAAATCTTTTTCGTTCAAGGCATTGAAGAACTTGTATACCACATCATGGGGCTTAGTTACGAAGAACATGTTATATAGAATGATACCAGCGGTAACAATAGCCGCTGTAAGAGCAACCGCCGTAAACTTTGCTCTTACAGCACCTCCTGCTGCCTGGGCGACCACCATGCCGGCAGCCCCGGCCGCCTGGTTGATACCCGAAGCAAGAAACCGGGCATCATTGATGGTTGGCTGACTTAACATTGAAGCGCCGTTACCTGGACCAGAATTGAACGCAGCCCTGGTACCGCAACCCGAACAAAACCTGGCTCCCGCAGGCAGTTCTGTACCACAATAAGGGCAAAACACGCCTACACTCCCCCCCTTCTTGACTTTAGTTAACCTCGATGGCTGGACCTGCCTTCGCACTAGCTGCCAAAATCGCTGCTCCTTTTCCAGCCTTTAAGTGAAGCCCGTAACCCGTTTCAGCGACCTTAGGTCGCGTCAATCTTCCACGTCATGCAGGCATTCCACCACACTTGTTAAACGTTTTTGCCCCCTTTTCATGAAACTTGAGTCACTCAGAACACCCTGTCGCTGGTAGGTACCCAGGAACCGTCGACGTACTTCACAAAACCGTTACGGGATACATTCTCCTTGTATATATCCCCAGTAAGGCTGTTAACAGAGTAGCGTTCGAAGGTATTTGTGTGAGTTGTCATGTCCCAATACGCCCAAAAGTCAAAAAACAGAGTCCCTTTAGAGTCAACATGCTTATCATAATCGACCACCCTGAAATTATCATACTGGGCGAGATACTGTTTAACTTCGGGAAGCGCCAGTACCATTTCCCTGGCCCTTTCCTGGGTTAGGGGGCTGATAACCGTGCTCCCCGCGGTTGCCGGAGCCGGGGCAGGACTGGGCTGGGACTCCGGTTGCTCGTTTTCTGAATTGCCCGCTGCCTCGTCGTTTCCTTTTGGAGATACTGATACCAGTTCAAGCGTATCCTCTTCTTGGCTGCCATTGTTATAGACGCAGATAGAAGTGGCTTTCACCATACCTAAACCCCGTACACACCACATATCTGTGCTTTCCTTAATCAGTGCCATTGGGTCTTCTGCATTCTGTGTTTCCACATACCTGATATGGGCAGCATCCATGGTTTTTCCCATTACCTCTATTCTTTCGACCCCAAGGTATTTACTGGTTCTCGTATAGTTTTCAATGCTGGTTTCGTACGATTCTTCCTTCATGCGATAATTGCTGGTCCACTCTGTATTGGGATTTACAAACGCTAATACCATACATCTTTCGTTGCCCAGCGGCACATGGTTCCAGCTTTCACTGGCATACTGACCTGCTTCACCACCCGTCCAGGCAATACCCGAGGAGGTCACTTTATAATAGTCAGTGGAAAAGGACGGGTATTTTACCCCAGCCTCGACCATATACCTGCTGTACAAACCGCCAGCATCCTTTTCCCATGATGTTTTGATCTCTCTCGATGTGCCCCCACAGCGGTCTTGATACGTATACTCATAATCCAGGCGGGGAATAAAGTAATCATAGGTAAGCCTGTTATTTTCCGGCTTTACAGGGGCCGGAAGTGAGTTCGCATACATGTCCTCTTGCACAATATAGACCGGCTGCCATGTATAGATCAGGAGTCTCGTAATGTATCTGTTAGCAAGTTGCTCCTGCTCCTTTGTAGCAGCACTCACTACTATCTTGAGCGCATCCAGGTTCTGTTCATTGGCTGCCAGGCTCCTGCCAGCCCAGGCCAAGGCCTTGTCTTTATCACCAGTCAGCAAATAGTACCCGGCTATATCGGCCATAATCCATTCATTGGCCGGCTTTTCAGCTATTTTCTGCACCAGTTCCCCGGCTTTTTGCTCATCTCCACTCCTGAACATGCAAGCCGCTGCCAATACCGCCGCTTTCTGGTTGGCCTCATCCTGCTTCAGCTCTTCTTCATACAGGCTCAAAGCCTCCTGGTACTGCCCGCTCTCGTACAGGGCATAGAACCTCATAATGTTCCCAATCCCCTGATCTTCAATACTTCCCGCTTTATCAATCAGTTCTGACCAGTCTTCACTGTACATGTCTTTGAGGATGCGATAAGCTTCGGCCTGGTTGACGTCAAGGGCAAGCGACTGAACTATGCTCTCTACGGCCTTGTCCTTCTCTCCATTCCTGGCATAATAGCTGGCCAGGGCGTTATGGGCCCGGTAATCCTGTTGATTGGCCAGGATTCCCTGTTCCAGAACTGCCAAAGCCTGCTCCCCTTCTCCATTCCGCTCATAGATCATGGCCAGACCCTGGTATGCTTCTACAGCAGTCTTGTCTTCATCGATAATTTCCTTGTATGCTTTCTCGGCTTGGACCGGGTCGCCTTTATCCATGTACATCCCGGCCAGGCTCAGCTTGAGCCGCATAACGTCTTCCTCTTTTACAGCCTCAATACCCTGGTCATATGTCTCCTGGGCTTTGTCAAATTTGCCCTGCAGGGTATAGACCTTACCCAAGCCCTGGTAAGCTCTTACCTCCCGCTTGTCGATATTGATAACTTCCTGGTAAGCCAGAACAGCTTCGTCGAACTTGTTTTCGCTCACGTATTTGACCGCGAGCTCAAGCTGCTTGTTCACCTTGGCCTCGGTACTGCCAAAACACCCGCTTATTAAGCTGGTAAATAACACCGCTACCGCCAGCAACGCCACCCGTCCACCCTGGCATTTACCCTGCCGTTTCACAACCCATTCTCCTTTCCCAATTATGCCCCTCAGCGGGGAACAACCAAGTAGTAAGCAATCGCGACTATGGCAACAAGAATAATCAAAAGAGCCGCTGTCCCTATCCCTTTCCTGATCAATCCTCCTTCTGCCCCAACCGGATCCTGTATTTTGACGGCAACCGCCGTTATATTGTCGGGCCCGCCTCTCTTGTTGGCCAGGTGGACCAGCATTTCGGCGGCCCTTTGCAGGTCTTGGTTTAAGGCCACCGCCTCTTTTATTTCTTTGTCGCTTACCACGTTATACAACCCATCGGTACAGAGCACTAAAAAATCCCCAGGTTCAAGGGGATAAGAAAGAACGTACACTTCCGGGGGTCTTGCCCCTCCCCCTACAGACTGGGTGAGCATGTGACGATGGGGATGGCTCTCCGCCTCTTTGATACCGATCTTCCCCTGGCGTACGAGATCAGCTACAACGGTCTGATCCCGGGTAAGGCAGATAATTTGCTCGTGCCGGATAACATAAGCCCGGCTATCTCCGACGTGAGCAACGTAGGCAGTATCGCCCACTACCGAGACCGCGGTAATAGTGGTACCCATGCCGCTTTGCCCGGGAACACTGTGAGATTGCTGGCGTATAGTTTTGTCGGCTGATAGTATCGCCTGTTTAAGGCTTTCTAAGGGAGCTTCGTCCTGTCTGGAAAAATAGCGCTCTTTAACGGTTTGAACTGCCAGACAGCTGGCTACTTCGCCGGCAGCCGCTCCACCCATACCATCCGCGACCACATAAAGCCTTCCCTTAGTTTTCAGGGTCGTCATATCCTGCGGTTCGTGTATCAACCAGCTGTCTTCGTTGTTCTTTCTTCTCCGTCCCGTGTCACATACTACCCCCACCGGGGGCTTCTTCGCTCGCCTTTTCAATCTCTTTGCTCCTTTGTAAAGCTATATCCAGCCCTTTTCCCTCAACTCGGCTATCCTGGCCCGGGCGACCGATACCTCGTAGCTATCCTTATTGAGGTCCACGGTTTTCTGCAGATACTTGTAAGCAGTCTCGTACTGCTTGTGTTTCAATTTAAACAAGCCGTATACGAAGTTTGTATGTGAATCTCCCTCGTCCAACCGCAACGCTTCTTGAAATGCTTGCTCGGCTGCGGCGTAATTTCCTAGCTTGTCGTGGATCATTGCTATGTTGAGGTATGTATTGCCATCAACAATTCCGATGTCGACGAGTTTGTTAAAGGCAAGCAAAGCCTGCTGGAATAACGGAACCGAAGTCTCCTCCCCGGAAGATTGGTATAACTGGCCTAATTCGAAACAATATTTCCCATAGTCACTGATAGCTTGAATGTGGTAGGGGTCTATTTCCTGGGCAGCTTTAACCGTAGCGACAGCCCTTTTCAAGTATTCAACCTTTTCGGCCTGGGACGCCGCTTGGGTACTCATAGCCTCGTATAATCTGGCCGTGCCGAGCTTGTACTCGATATTGGTCGAATCGCCCTTCTGCGCTCGCTCAAAGTAGGCCAAGGCTCGGGAATAATTCTTTTGGGCCATCTCCACTTCTCCCAGAACATAGCTGGTCACATGGGTTGTGGACCCTTTACTGGCTTCCAAGGTATTCAATACCTCTCTCGCCTTGCTAAAGTCCCCCATCCGGCAATAACTCACGCCCAGGTCCCGGACCGCCGCCTCGTAATCCTCTCCCGGCAACCCCTGGCTATCCTGAATACAGCGGTCAAAATACAACGCCGCTCTAGCGTAATCGTTCAAGGCAAAATAAGCGGATCCCAACAAGTACGAAGTAGCAGCATCGTCCTTGATCACCCCTGTTCTGATTTTTTCTTCCAAGAATTCAATGGCTTTTGAAGCCCGGTTTTCCCGTAAGTACAGCCGGGCCAAGTTGTGATACACCTCTGGTTCGTTCTTATACTTTAACGCCTCTAAGAAAGAGTCCTCTGCCTGGGTGTACTCGCCTCGCTCCGCCAGACTTATGCCTGCATCTATTCTCTGCTGGTATAACTTGGTGCTGGTCAACTCTCTTTCTTCCACGCCTTTCCCTATGGACGCGATACCGAGCAGCATCATTGCCGCGATTCCGAGTGCCGCTAGCACCCGCCTTAGCTTTCCGATTTTGTATTCACGGCTAAACCTGTCAATAAACCTTAGGTCGTGATACAAAGCGGAAGCGCTCTGGTACCTCCGCTCTGGTGCCTGTTCCAAACACTTGTGGATGATGTAATCGATACCCTCGGAAAAGTACTTGTTGACTTCCCTCAACTTTACTGGATTAGCAGGGTCATACCTGCGCCCGGTCAGCACATGGTAAAATGTTGCCCCAAAACCGTAAATATCGGTCCTCTCGTCATAAATACCCCGGTACTGTTCGGGAGCCGCGTATCCCTTGGAACCGAAGCCGCCTTGGCTGGAACCCCCTCTGCTCTCCCGCGAAATACCGAAATCAACCAGCTTCAGGTCCTCATTCTTGTCGATGATAATGTTGCCAGGTTTCAGATCGCTGTATATGATAGGCGCGGGCTTTAAGTTATGGAGGTAAACGAGTATCCCGGCCAACTGCCTGGCCCACTTAACGGCCGTCTCCTCGTTTACCGCTTTTCTGATTTCCAGCAGTTTTTGCAGGTTTTGTCCCTCAAAATAGTCTTCGATAATGTAGATTCTGGTGTCGGATTTTATAACATCGACGATACGAGGCAGGTTTGGATGATTCAAGCGCTTCAATATCTCCGGTTCAACCAGCAACCCCGAAGGGCTACCAGGCCTGTGTTCGATTTCCTTGATGGCCCACTTATTGCCTACGTTAACGTTCTCAGCAAGGTAGACCCGCCCCATGCCCCCTTTGCCCAATAGCTGTAATATTCGGTATTTTCCAAAGGCAATCTCACCTGTCTTCAGCATGAGATCTAACCTCACTTTGCAGGTTTTGAGGCTTCGCCATCCGGTCAGTTTTTACATGATTCGGGGTTGGCACCGCAGGAGCAAGGACTTGAGTCTCGATGAATTGCTCCAATAACAACGTCGTGTCAGCACCTGCTTGATGATCATGAAGCGTTTTCGTAGCAGGGTAAGGTTCTTGGGAAGGAATAATGGGGTAAGCCGGAAGGGTTACCTCTTCACTGGCGCCTGCTGCCAGCCTCTTTATCGTCCGGAGGTCTTGGGCCACGGCATCGACCTCATTTAATTCCCGTTCACGCCTGTGTTTCACATATAGGACGATTGCAGCGACTAAGCCCGTTACTATTAGCACAAGGCCACCGAGAATATACAGGTATGAAATGAGGTAGGTCCGTATATTTTCGCCTAAAGACATATGTATGGTTGCAATGCTAGAAACGTCCGCTCCCACGTCTATTCTCCCCTGATAGCTAAATGCTCTTTGCCAATACACCCCTGCTCAACACAGCCAGTTCCACACGCTGTATGCTGTATTCGATACCCGTATTCGTAATCCTTTCATCCTCTACATCTTTTTTCTAAGGAAGATATTAACATTTCTTCGGAAACAATCTTGGTCCGGCGCCCCGGGCAGCAGAGGGCAAGCACGTTGAGACTGACCACGTGACAAGAAGGAAATCCGGCTGCAGAAGCACTCTGAGCAACCTAACCCCAAAAATCCTCATCTTCGCTGCGAAATGATGCATGAAACCCCCGATGATCCGTATCGGCTTCACTCAACGCCAGCCCAAGTAATCCAGCATATACCCCACCCCAAAACAAAACCTGCCGATGTACGCGCGTCTGACCACTTATCCGCGCCGAATTGATTCTCGTTGTATTGTAGCTCTTCATTGTCATGGAAATAAATAGCACAACAGTAACAAATCGATCACATGATTGCCTCCCGTACCCTTTCTATCCGGAGCGAAATCCTGCAGAATGAAATCAGTTTGTTATTAGCGGACCTGTATGTCCAAAAGGGAGATAACCAAAAAGCACTGGCGATCATAAGCGGTTTAATTACACGGGATCCGGATCAATCATTAGCATATAAAGTATTGGAAGGCATGTACGCAAACCGCTGGCAAGAACTAATGGATCTGGGAGACGAGTATACTGCCCAGAACCAGCCCAAGGTAGGCAAGTTATTCAAGTTGACCGCATTGTATAACTTGGGCCGCTACCAGGAGATAGTAAACCAATATGAGCCCTTGCCCGAGGAGCTAAAGGATAGCGTTCAGGCCAAGTTGATATTAGCCCAGTCCTATATTAAAGTGGGGCAGCAAAAGCGGTCTGCAGACCTCGTGAAGTCAATAAATGCCGAAAACATCAAGGATGCTGGAATGTTTGCTGCTCTAGCTGACTACTACGTCGATGTCGGAGAAGATACAATTGCCCGCAAGCTAGCCATGGAAGGGATAAATACAGATGAAACGGTGATAGACAACTACCTGATACTGTATAGAAGTTATGAAGGCGAAGACGAAGTCAAGGCCAGGGTATGGCTTTTCGAATACTTGTTGAAGAGTATTCACGGCACCGCTCAGGCAATAGACGAACTCTTCGCAGCGGGAACCAGCTTAGCCAAAAAAATAAGGCAGTCGGTTATTACCTGCCCCCTGAGCCGATGGTCGCAAAATGACAAATCATCGGCTCACTCGTCTGCGCAATGAATATGCCTAATTACCTCAAATCTACTATACCTTGATGCACCTTTATCCGGCCTATTCGCTCCAGCTAAAAGTATACGTGCTCCCGTCATACTTCACATAATAACTGGAATTGCTCTTATCTACCGCTTTCCCGGTTATGTCAGCATCCTCATAATCCGTATCCTCTATCTCGGATTCAATCTTCGATTTTACAGCCTTCAGGAAGGATTTCAGCCTGCTCTGGGAAAGCTCTGTCAGTTTCTCGTATTCATCAGCACCGCTGAAGCTAAAGGTAGCCTTATACACTAGGTCATCTTCATCACCGCTCAAAGTGAACGTAATCCTTATGCCGTCGTCACCGAAATAATCATCACCTGCATCTTCGAAATAATCGTCAAGCCTGTCTTCGATATCGTCCAAGGAAACGTCGTTTTTGTCCTTGAGTTCCTCTATCTCGTCCTCAAGATCGCTGATTCTGTTCTTCAGCGTTGTATTCTCATTGGTTAAAGAAGTGTTTTTGCTCTCCAAATCCCTTACCTTACTCTGAAGCTCGGCTATCTGCGCCTGATATTGAGTTAATTGCTGTCTCAGGGCAGTTTCGGTAGAGCTTGCTTTATCTGTAATGACCACTTTTTGGTTGATCCGGTCCCACGTAGTCTCTTTATCGCCAAAATAGTTCATCAGCATGCGTAGAGGTATGTACGTGGTGTTATTGATCACGTACGGCTGGTTCGAATCCGTCAACTGCTTCCCGTTATAGAATATGTTTACTCCTTTGTACGCTTTGATGGTTTGCATCGCAAGGCTCGCGTTGGCTGCCGGTACAGCAAATATCATAACAATAAAAATCGTACTCACAAGCAAAATCCATTTCTTTAAGCCCTTCATCCTATTTCACACCCCTTCGTTACTAGACTTGTTTTTACTTTCCCGGTCGGAATTCGGGTTTTGACCAAGTATTACACCCAGATAGCACACGCACCTCCCCAAGCTAATTAGCTTAGTCTTACCATATCACCTACTTCCAAACCTGGCAACCTTATCCTTTATCCGCTTGTCATCGTTCTCTGATATTGTCACCTTGTATTAGTCCAGTGAAAATGTTCCCATGGGCGAGGAATATGTAAAGTCGAGTACAAAAGAACTCAATTCAATCGTTTGGTTGTCATCCAAAAGCACATCGAAGGTCTCATCGCCACGCCACTAGTGACGCTGAAATCCTTGGCCTGTCGAGCCGCCAGGCCTAGCTCTTACAAAGCTGCTCGCCGGGCTTTGCCTAATTCTTGCGAAACAAAGAACCCAGCACCGTCCGGCTGGAGGCAAGACCCAATCCGGCAAAGCTGCGGTGTCGGGATAGAATAGCTTTCAATGGGTCCACCACCGCCTCCAGGTCCTCCCAGGAAACGATGAGAGGAGGCTCCAGCCTTATGACGTTGGGGTTGTTCAACGTATAGGCGGTGAGAATACGGTGCTCGTTCAAAAGCAGCCCCGCTACCAGTGAGGCGGTGTATTCTTCTCGCAGGTTTGATACCAGCCCGCCAGCCAACTTATCCAGGAAGCCCTCGCCCCCACCGGTAAACTCTATGCCCACCATCAAACCTTTCCCCCGCACCGCCTTGACCAGCGGATGGCCGCTCACCACATCTTGAATGCGCTCCAGAAAGAACTCGCCTTTGTGCCTGGCCTCCTCCGCCAGGTTCTTCCCTACGATGGTCTCGAGCGCCGCCAGCCCCGCGGCCATGGCCCAGGTGTTGCCGCCGAAGGTCGAGGTGTGAAGAAGGCACTTGTCCAAGCCGCCGTAGGCCTGCTCCCAGATCTTAGGGGTGCACATGAAGGCACCTACCGGGATAACTCCCCCTCCTAAGGATTTGGCCAAGCACAGGATGTCAGGTGCAACCCCTTCGTGCTGGCAGGCAAAAAGCGCACCGGTGCGACCGAGCCCGGTTTGCACCTCATCCGCGATCAGGAGCGTACCGTACCGCCTGGTCAACTCGCGCGCCCCAGCCAGATAACCTTTAGGAGGAACAATAATGCCGCCCTCGCCCTGGATGGGCTCCACGATGAAAGCCGCAGCCTCGGTCTGTTTGAGGGTTTTTTCTAGGGCGTCAAGGTCGCCATAGGGGATGGCGCAGCAGCCGGGTAACAGGGGCACAAACGGCTTCTGGTATTTGGGCCGCCCAGTAACGGAAAGGGCACCGAAAGTCTTGCCGTGAAAAGAACCCTCGCAATGTATGATCTCGTGGCGGCCGGTAGCCGCCCGTGCTACCTTCAAGGCCCCCTCTACCGCCTCGGCTCCGCTGTTGCAAAAGAAGCAGTGCCGCAGTTCCCCAGGAGCTACCTCGGCAAGGTTGTGGGCTAAAGCGGCAGCCAAGGGATTTAAGGAAGCCTGCAGCAGATTCGGTCGCTCCCGGACCGCTTCCAAAGCCCGCAGCACCTCCGGCGGGTTGTGCCCGAGATTGAGGGCGCCATAGGCGCCTAGGAAATCAAGGTAGCGGTTGCCGTCGTTGTCCCAGAGATAGGCACCCTGAGCCCGGACAAAGCGCTTATCAAAATCCAGAAGGCCCAGCAGCGTGGCCAGGCCAGGGTTGACATACTGCTTGTACAGCTGAACAGCAGAGGCTCGATCGAGACGAAGGGCTTCATCAAAAGTCAGCATCGAAGCATTCCCCCCTGGTTGAACAATTCCTCTAAACATCGAGAACTGACACTTCTTCGGCCGCTTTTTTACTCTCTTCCCATATCATGTCCACTATCTCTTTTTTCATGGCTATGAACTCGGGAGTCAAAAGGATGCTGTGATCGCGCGGACGAGGCAGAGAAACCTTAATCGTTTTCTTTATGGTACCCGGCTGCCGCGTCATAACGTGAATAGTATCAGCCAAGAAAATAGCCTCGTCGATGTCGTGGGTGATGAACAACACCGTCTTGTGGTCTTCCTCCCAGACTCTCAGGAGCAGCTCCTGCATGACCACACGGGTCTGGGCATCTAATGCACCAAACGGCTCGTCCATTAATAAGATGTCCGGCTCGTTGGCCATGGCCCTGGCAATTGCCACCCTCTGCTTCATACCTCCCGAGAGCGCCTTAGGATAGAGTCTTCTAAATTCAAGCAAACCAGTAACTTGAAGATAATGGTCGACTATTGATTCCACTTGTTTTTCGGGAATCCTGCGCAGCCTGGGCCCAAAGGCCACGTTATCTTCTACTGTAAGCCACGGGAACAAGGTGTAAGCCTGAAAGACCATCCCCCGGTCGGCTCCGGGTCCACTAATGGGACGCCCGTGCAGCGTGATAGTGCCGGAAGTAGGTTTCTCCAGCCCGGCCACCATGCGGAGCAGAGTAGTTTTACCGCACCCGCTAGGACCGACGATAACCGCAAATTCCTGGGGCTCGATCCCGAGGTTGATATCTTCTAAGGCAACAACCTGCCTGCCTCCCGCTAAGAATACCTTGCTTACTCCTTCTACCGACAGCATCTAACTCCCCAACCTTTCCCACCAAGGAAACAGGGCCTTCGACAGGGCCTTGAAGGCAAAGTCAGTTACAACCCCCAGGCCGCCAATAACCAAAAGTCCCACGAATATCCGATCCGTCTGCAAAAAACGCTGCGATCTCAATATCATGAACCCCAGGCCCGAGTTGGCCGCAACCAGCTCTGCCACAACCAGGTAGGTCCACGCCCAACCCATACATATCCGCAGGTTGTCCATTATTCCCGGAAGTGAAGCAGGTAAGAGCACCTTGGTATAGACTGCCCTTCCTTTGGTCCCCAAAGTGTAGGCCGCATGCAACAACTCCTTGGGCACGGTAGAAACGGTGTCCTGCACCATCAACACCAGTTGAAAGAACGTCCCCACGAAGATTACGGCCACCTTCTCAAAGTCCCCAATCCCGAAATAAAGGATCATCAAGGGAATCAACGCGGTTACCGGCAAGTAACGGACAAAATCGATAAACGGTTCAAAAAAAGCCTCCGCCTTCCTGCTGGTAGCCATGACGATCCCTAAAGGAATGGCTAAAACCGCGGCAACCAGAAAACCCGCCAAAACCCGATATAAGCTGACCAGAGTATAGGGAATCAATACCCCTTCCTCCTGCAGCGAGACAAAGGCCTTAGCTACAGCCGCCGGCGATGGAAGATAGATCGGGTTAACCCGTCCGCTGAAAGACAGTACACACCAGGCCCCTAATATCACGATTACCGACAACATCATGTAAGTGCGCGGTTCCATGCTGGAAAACCTGGAAAACGAGTCCTTGTTTGCTTCCATGTCAGTCGCTCCTCACAAGTACCGGTATGAAAGACGAACTACGGATAAACCTAGGCCCTCTACGACACCTGACGTAATTACCATTAGAGAATAACAATAAGTATTCGTCTTACAGCCGTAGAACAACCCCTTCCTTGCATTAACGGGTATTCGGCCCATTTACCGGGCAGCTTCCTCAACAAACCGGGAGACGATTACATCTTTGGGGTCTACCTTGGTCTTAAGGACGCCCTTCTCCGTCCAGAACCGGGAAGCCAGTTCGGTAATGTAATAGATGTTGTTCGGTTCGTTCGGATCAAAGAACTTCTTGTTTTCCTGGGTACCCATGAACTGCACGCCTTTGGCCATGTCAGCGATCTCCTCTTCCGATAGGGAAAGAGCCTTAGCCATGATGCTGTTGCCTTCCTCAGGGTGTTCACGGTAATAGTCGACAGCTTCGTTCCAGGCCTTTACCAAGCCCAAAACGGCATCCGGGTGCTGGTCGATAAAGTCCTGCCGCACAGAGATTACGTCCACTATATAGCCGGGGAAATCGCGGCTGGAAATCAATACATGTCCGCCCTCTCGCTGGCTGGCCTTGGTCAGCCACGGCTCCCAGACCACGGCAGCATCCAATTTTCCAGCCACGAAAGCTGCTCCCGCATCTCCTGCGGTCATCTCTTGAATCTGTATTTTGCTTTCGTCCACTCCATATTTGTCGAGAACAGCCAGGAAGAAGAAATAACTGGTCGAAGCCTTGTCCAGCCCTACCGTTTTCCCTTCTAGGTCCTTTACCGTCTTTATATCGGCTGACGCAATGATTCCGTCCCCTCCAAAAGACTGGTCCATCCCGCAGACGAACTTTGCGTTCACCCCGTTGGCGTAATGAATAACATCACGATCCACAACATTTCCTAATGCTTGAATCTGGTTAGCTGCGAGCGCCGCCGCGTATTGGGATTCGTCTTCGATGATTACCATTTCCGGATCAATATTGTACTTCTGGAAGAATCCCTTTTCCTTGGCTATGTACAGAGGACCGTAACCCACCCAGGTACAGTGACCTATCTTAAACTTCACCGGTTCGTCTTTTTTTTCCGTCGCCGGTTTGGAACTGCATCCCCCAATGAACAGAGCTAGCACAAAAACCAGCAAACTCGTCAGCAACAACTTTCTTTTCCTGAAAAAAACCATCGATCCAACCTCCATTCCTTGTCTTTGACTTCTTTATCTATAATAAAGCATTAACACGGCAGAGTGGTAGGTTAACTTTAGCTTCGGGCGCAAAAAATCCCGGGAGAATCGAAGCGGACGAGGCTTACGTCAAGGGAAGAAAAGGCAAAAGGCATGGAGCGTACCATCAGGCAAGAGTATCTCTCCGACTACCCTTTATGCGTAACCCGTTCGGCCGCTAGCGTGTCCAGAGGTTTTCAAAGACATGATTTGGGACCCAGTAACCCTGTTAACCGTTGTTACATTTTGTAGCTGTAGTAGTAAAAGTAGCCCACATATAAGAGCACTAACAGGGCGAGGCAGGTTCCAAGAGCGTCGTACAGATTAACACTCATCACCGGTCCGATTACTGACCCTATTACCACCACAATGCTGCTGGCAATAATGAACGTCACATAACCCGCGTAGGCTGCTTTGCCCGATATCATCTGTACCCTTTCATCGTAAGGATTGAGACCCCGTTCTTCCAGGCGCCGCAGTCTCTTCATCTTGATGGTACGGGCAGTAAAGGCAGCCGCGCTGCCTGCGATGAGGCCTATTCCCATCCCTGTCTTGCCGTTTACCAGTGCCAGTGACCCCAGTCCTATCAGGACCGCAAAAATAACTGCGAGAAAAAGCTTCCCAATTCTCATTTCTCTTCCTCCTCTCTCTCCTCAAAAATAAACACTTCCTCGATAGTCAAGCCGAATACCCGGGCTAGTTTATGTGCGAGGATAATTGAAGGATTATACCGACCGTGCTCCAGAGAAATGATGGTCTGGCGCGAGACATCAACCATGGATGCCAGATCCTCCTGGGTCAGGCCTCTTTCTTCTCTCAGGGCTCGCAAACGGTTTTGCATTACCTCACCACCCTCGCTATCCCTCGCGTAGTAAAGTTAACTTTACATCTTCAGCATAACCGCAACGCTGGTCGATGTCAAGTTTATTTTACATAGGAAGGCAGTAAAAGAAGTTTCCCAGTTGAGCCTGGTTTTCGCTTCCCGGACCGGGCAGTTTTTCGGCCCAAAACAACCACAATGAGGCTTCCACTATCGAACCGGTCTTTGGGCTCCAGATTCCAAAAGATATTAGACTTGATGGTTGAAGTAACAGAAATAGTGAACTGTTACTGCTCTCATATCCACAGGCTTAACCTGGTTAAATATCTTGGCCCAAAATGCCTAGTACGAGATAGAGCTCATTGCTACACCAGCCTGTAGTTGGATACAACTGTCATAGCAAAAGGGATTAAACTAGCCACCGTACAAAATGGCACCACAATGGTAATCAAGCTAGTTGAAGATGGCAACCATATTAATAACAAAAACACAAGTGCGGAGGTCGGTTCTCAGTTGATAGCAAGCACAGCTACGGAGCGGGTACAAAAGAGGCTCAAAGAGGTCCTCTCCGGTGGCCAAGCCCAGTTGGAGGAGGTTCTTATGGGTCCGCTTCAGGGTTTGGGAAAGATGTTGAGGCCGAGGCTGGTCCTTCTAAGCCGGGGGCTTTTAGGGCCGATTGAGGATCTTACGGTTGACGTTGCAGTGGCGGTTGAATGCATACACAATGCCTCCCTAATTCACGATGACATCATCGACGCCGCCGTACTGCGGAGAGGGGCACCCACTATAAACCACCTCTACGGACCCAAGATCGCAGTCCTGGTAGGTGACCATTATTTCGCCGCCGCCTTTGGGTTACTGACCCGCCACAACCTCAAACACATTATGCGGGAATTGAGTGATGCGATTCAAGACATGTGCAAAGGCGAGATTTACCAAGACTTAAACCTGTTCAACCCCTATATCACTGAGGATGATTATTGGACCAGTATATTCGGCAAGACGGCCAGCCTCTTCAGTGCTGCCTGCCGCTGTGGGGTGATGGCGGGAGGGGGTAGTGCAAGGGAGGTTTACCTTATGGGCAAGTTCGGCCGGGAGTTGGGATATGCCTACCAGGTGGCAGACGACATTAACGACTTGATTGGAGACGAGGAGAAGATGGGCAAGCCAGCCGGAACGGATTTAGTCAACGGGGTGATAACCCTTCCGGTCATTAGAGCCCTCAAGATATCGCCTGAAAGGGAACTGATTTCGTTTCTTATTCTCTCACGCCGGATTTACGGTTCTGACCTCAAGAAGGTAATAGCCCTGATTGAAGAATGCGGAGCCTTTGAGTACGCGGCCTGCAAAGTCAAAGCCAAGGTAGAGAAGGCCAAAGAGGTTTTAGCTGCGTTCAGGGATTGCCCTGCCCGTGACGAACTTATAGAGATGGCGGATTCAATAATAAGCATGTTGCCGGCCGGTTTGGCAGGGAGAATCGAGGGCTGTGTAGATGAGGAGGAAGAAACGTGCGTTGCTTGCCACCCGCTTCCTGGTTATGTCGTTACCTGAAAGAGGTCTTGCCGCTGGTTGACAAGGAACTCCTGGTTTGGCGAGAAAAAGCCGACAATATAGAGGATGAGTCCTTAAGGCATCAAGCCCTGGACAGCCTCGAAGCGAAAGCTTTCCATTGTTACGGGGGAGCCGTGATGTCCCTCCTAGGCCCCAAGGAGCGACTTGAGGACCTGGTAGCTCTCATCGTTGCCTTCCAAACCATATCTGATTACCTGGACAACCTGTGCGACCGGGCTGGCATTGTCGATGAGGTCGCCTTTACCCGACTGCATCAGGCAATAGTGGTGGCCCTCGCTCCTGAGGCCCCGCTAGTGGATTTTTACGAGCATTACGCGGACGCGGAGGAAAAATGTTACCTTCCTGCTTTGGTTAGGGCGTGCCAGAAAATCGCGGCTTCCCTGCCGCGGCTCGAGTTGGTGCGGGACCGTTTAATCGAGCTTGTGAGGTATTACTCGAACCTGCAGGTCTTGAAACACCTGCCGGTCGGACAACGCCAGGAACGCCTTGAGGCTTATATCAAGAAGGAGGTACCTGATCAGTACGGGCTGGCATGGTGGGAACTGGCAGCGGCTACCGGCTCAACCCTCGGCGTGTTTGGGCTTATGGCTCTAGCGGCCCATCCGGACTGTGCCCCTGCTTGGGCTGAGGGGCTCTACCACGCCTATTTCCCCTGGATCTGCGGTCTGCACATCCTCCTCGACTACTTGATCGACCAGGAGGAAGACAAGCTGGGAGGTGACCTCAATTTTGTTTCCTACTACCGCGATGAAAACCAAAAATGGGAGGCTCTGCGGTTGTTCGTTGGCAGTTCGCTCCAGGCGGCGTCGGGGCTCAGGACGCCTTCCTTTCACCGCCTCGTAGTTACCGGCCTATTGGCCATGTATCTGAGCGATCCCAAGGTCAGAAAGCTCGGGTACACGCCCTCGGCCCTGAGGCTTATGAAGACGGCGGGCCAAGGCACATTACTCCTTTATCGCATCTGCCAGCTGGTGCGCCGAGCCAAGCAGGTATAACAAGATTTGTTGACCAGGCCCTTAGGGCCTGGTTTATACTTGACTTGGAGGTGGGATGGCACTTGGAAAACCGTATAAGGATCGGCGACTTTGTTAAGCTGACGGGAAGTACATTGAAAACCATAAATTACTATCACAAGGACGGGAGGTAATATCAATGCGAGATGACGCTAAATTGTCCTCATTTAAGGCTTATCTGGTGCCTGTAATAATCATGGTTGTGATGGGTCTTGTGCTATTTCTTCCGGCAGGATCGTTGAAGTATTGGGAAGCATGGATTTGGTGGTCGATAATTTCAGCGATGACACTCTTTATTGCCGCCTATTTCTTGAAAAGGAATCCTGAGCTCTTATCAAGACGAATGAAGGTCAAAGAAAAAGAACCACAGCCCGCTATCATACGTTTCTTATCATTCTTATCTCTGTTCGCCTTCTTGGTTCCAGGCTTTGATTACCGATATCACTGGTCGGCAGTGCCGGTTTGGATTGTTATCCTCGCCAATGCCTTGGTCTTTTTGGGATATTTGTTCATTTTCTTAGTATTTAAAGAAAACAGTTATGCTTCGACGGTCATCCAGGTAGAAAAAGAACAACCGGTTATTACAACCGGTCCCTACGCTGTTGTTCGTCATCCCATGTATACCGGGTTGTTGATAATCCAGTTGTTTACTCCTCTAGCCCTCGGTTCCTATTGGGCATTGATATTCTCTCTCCTTTTCGTACCCATGATTATGTTCAGGATTAAGAAAGAAGAAGAAGAATTGCTGTTGCGCGATCTTCCCGGCTACGCTGATTACGCTAATACGATAAGATATCGCTTGGTTCCGTATGTTTGGTAACAGCTGGCGTGGGCCTTATCACCAGTGAAGTGAGACCGTTGATGCGTATTCTTGGTCTATTTGGGTTTCGTTTTTTCAAATTGTCCGGTTGTCTTAAGCTCGCGTAAGGAACGAATTGATAGCGGACCAGCAGGAATGCAGGCTAAACTGGCTGGAAAAACAGTACTCGGCATACCATCTGGTAGTCATTGACGGGCTTAGCTATGTACCATTCAGCAGGACAGTTCTTGAACTGCTGTTTCAGTTGTGCTCATCCAAACATGATAGGGGTAGCTTGATTATTACCACTAATCTTGAATTACTAAAACGGACGGATGTGTTTTTAGACGAGCAAATGACGGCGGTATTGCTGGACAGGCTAACTCACAAGGCCCACATTTTGAACATCAATGGTGAGAGTTATCGGTTTAAACAGGCTCTTGCCAGGCGGACAATACCTCATTGATCTTTTTACCCGGGTAGCCTGAAATCTGACCGGCATGTGGCCTAATTTATGATTGATATTAACACTTAAAGACGGAACGTGCGAGAACAAGCCTCAGGCAGCGCACATAGT
This sequence comes from Syntrophothermus lipocalidus DSM 12680, assembly GCF_000092405.1. NCBI lineage: Bacteria > Bacillati > Bacillota > Clostridia > Eubacteriales > Syntrophomonadaceae > Syntrophothermus > Syntrophothermus lipocalidus. The sequence continues at coordinate 1,381,476 of NC_014220.1, forward strand.
CGCCCGAGACTGTGCTTATGGAGATGAAAGGTCCGCGAGGATTGCGCCGTGCAACCCCACATGGTACGATGAAGCTACACACTCAGGTCCTATTAGCCTCAGCATTTCAAGCAGATAGGGGTCAAACTCTTGAACTAAAGGAAAAAACTTCATTGCCCTGGCAATGACTTCTTCCCTGGTGGCTTGGTACATCAGGCTCGTTACATTAAAGAGATTTTCTGAAACCTTCAAAATGCTTTCTTTGCAGCCCTCCCCCCACTGCAAGCCGATTTCATAAGCTGTGCCCCGGCACTCGATTACCTTAAATTCCTTTGCACTCTTCACATAAATCCACTCCTTTCATCCCATTTGGTCTGTATATCGTACCAATCATTTTTTGCGATTTCAACATAGAAGTGAACCACTCCGCTTATCAAGACTGAGCCACTTTTGCTCATGGACCTGTTGCCAAACTCCCTGAATTGTAGGATTCTTGCGGTTAATGTAGAACATCACACCCTAAAACCAAAACATGGCGTGATTCAAAAGACCAGCGGCTCAGCAAGAGATGGACGAGTCGCACTGCCCCCGAGGCATCGCTGGATTTGGCAACAGGTCCATTGACAATGACACGAGTATCCTGTTACCCCGCTTCGGGTACGGTCCAGAGATAGACGGCTCCTTCTTTTGCCCTCCATTCCACCTCAGCCTCCAAAGCCTCGCCCACGAAGCGCAGGGGAACAAACACCCTCCCTTCGGTAACTCTAGGGGGGACATCCAAATCAACTGTCTTGCCGTTGATCTCTGCCTTAAAAGAGTTGAGTCTTAGGATGATGTTCTTGTCTCCTTTTTCCGCTACGACGCTTTTTAGTTTCTCGTTCCAGGTGACCTCAGCCCCTACCGCTTCAAACAGAACCCGCATAGGCAGCATGACCCTAGAACTCTCGATGCGAGGAGCAGGGTTGCAGGACAATTTCTTGCCATTCACGACAACTTGAACATTGGTCGAGACACGCTCCAACCCCGTTTTTTTCGTAACAACCAGGGCATTGCTCAGCAATCGTCCCGGCGTTGTCAAATACTTACCCCTGTACCACAACCCTGAAGACGCCCCGCCGTCCAGGTTCATGGCGTCGCACAATCCGAGCGAAAGAGCGATCTCGGCAAGCTCATAGACAGTAACGTTCGGCACAGTCCCCACTATAAGAACCTGATCGTTCCTGACACCTATGAAACTCCTTTGTCCCCGATTCGCGGTAATCTTGGCCTCGGTAAAACCTTCAGCTTCCGGAGCTACGCATATCGTTCCATTCTTTAATAATCGCGGTCCGGCGCCAATAGTGGTGTATACGCCTTCCCAGTCGACTGGCTCCCCACTACGGGCCCTGCTGAACTCCAACCTGTATTCCGCTTTTTTGCCCGGAGTAAATCGGGATATTATGACATTATTGCCGGTGACCACGGTGAACCCGTTTGCAGGAATCCTCGCCGCTCCCCCGACAACTTCTCTTACAGTGCCGTTTTCTACGACTATCGATGTCAGGTCATGATCCGGTGTCCTAGTTCCGTATTCAGGGGTGTATATCACAATTGAACTGCTGTCCTCATACGAATGGTTAATGTTCCATGCGTACCAGTTGTTAACCCAGTCTCCGCTGTCCTCTAAATATCCATCTATGGAAACATATAGATTATCCATGCGTACCTTGTTATCCGCAGTGAATCCGATGCACGTTCCGGTATTACCTATGTGAACAAACTTGCCTTCTGTCTGGATAGTTCCCCATGGGGTAGGGGGTTCCCCATACGCGTGAAAGAAAGTCCCGTTGATCGCAGCCAGTACTTCGGTGTCCGGTGATTGCTTACGCATCGCCATGTCAGCCAGGTTCTCTACGGATCCGACCCTATTCTGCGCCAACGCTGCCTCGATTCTTACCGAAGGATCCTTAAGGTCGACCGAAACCATCTGTACATTTCGAATTCCACCAGAAATCTTTACCTTTGCGCTACCTGCTGTAACACTGTCTGCTGGGGAAGCCCTGGCAGGAATGAGAACTAAGATGACCGTAGTCAGGGTAAGAATCAAAGCCAGTAAATACATAGTTGGAGATGCAGACGGTTCACTTCTCCTAGCCCTGTACAATCAAGTTTCACTCCTCTCGACACGACCCCGTAACCTTTTGTTGTTGGAATTGTCTATCTGAGGTCTTTGCACACTAACCAATTTCTGATAGCAGAAGCGCTGACTGGGGTATAAAAAGCGATATCAACGGCAGCCCGGTTAAGTGGTTCGGATACAAGCTTCACGCTGTCTGTGAAGTCGGGTCGGGGCTGCCGCTTAACCGGCGTAACGCCAAGCAGCCCCAAGCCGGGTTTGACTAGGACGGAACCCCTGTTTGTTCAGCCGGTTACCGCCTTGCCATAACCATATACGCAGCTGTAATCGCGATTAACCAGCAATATTAAAGCAAAGAGAAACTAGCAGTCTGGTTGGTCTCGGATAACCTACGACTAATGCATTTGCAGGGCGTATTCGTACGAAATGATGGTCCCTACCGGGGTTTTCTTCCACGCTTCTTCCTTATGGGAAATCTCCGAAAGCTCTCGGGCGCTGAGCCCCTGGAATTCCGACTTGACCTCTCCCATTATTTCGATCTCGGTGGGTGTGAATACAGACCCGTCGAACTCCCTCGCCGCTCTTACCATTTCCACTTCGAATTCGCCAAGATACTCCACTTCGATATTTACAAAACCCCGGTCTTGAGCTATTCCGAGAAGTACCTCCCATTTGTGCAATGCGGGTCCGTGCGGGAGAGCGGCATACAGAGCTCCGCTGATCGACGTTGACGTTTCGCGGAAGCACCTGAAGTCCGAAAACCACAAATGTTTCATCAAAGCCGTTTTGGATAACGGATTATCTATCGTAAAAAACACCAACATGTTGAATAGTTTTTCCGCCATGAATCTTTTAAAGCCGGTTTCTATACTCGGCCCGATCGACGCCAGCTTTTCAATCCAGACCTCGGCAAGGTTCAGTTCTTCTCTCTTCTCTCCTTCGGCTTCTCCCATAATCTCCCGGAAGCCTTCCGGTTCCATTAACCATTTCAATACCGTGTTGTGAGCAGGAGAAGGCAGAGCTCCGTTTTCATAACGGTTAACGGTTGCCGGACTCCAGCCCAGACGTTTTGCAAACTCCCTCTGCGACAGTCCGGTTTTTTTTCTCAAGCTCCTAATCTCCTCAGCAGGAACAATTCCATGTCTGTCCCGGTATATGCGGTAAGCGTTTTCCAGGTTTTCGAACTCGATCTCGCCGACGAATACTTCAGTGCCGCACGCTTTGCATACGGCAACGCGGGCATCGATCGTAATTTTTTCTCCTTTTACCGGGTAGGTTTCTTTTTTGTTTATTATTGCGAGTTCTTCAGTGCTGTTGCAGGTCGGACAATATCCCCTCATCGCGAGTCCCTCTTTTCCGGTAACCCAATTATAACCCGAAGACAATTCGGTGATGAAAAAATGACTGCGGCCCTTTTGGACCGGATAACCCATAATGCTCACATCCTGATCACCAACGGAGAAAGCTACCGGCTCAAGCAGACTTTGAAAAGACGCCGCGAGTCAAACCCTGAATAACTCGTATTATTTTTTTACCTCAGGTGGTCAACTTTTTCACGAGCACGGGGGTCAACTTTTCGATTGACAAAGACAAGATATGGAAGTTCGTGATGGATCCGTTTACAATCGGCACATCGCATTCTGCGGATGACCAGACAAATCTTTTGCCCTTGAGCGTTAACATACTTTCGTTCCCTGCTGCCGATTACCTTCAACCGCCCTTTACAACACGGACAAAAAACCTGCTCCTCGCTCCTGACAAAAAACTCCCTTTTCAGGCTTCTTTATTAGCTGATATTTTGATATAATGACCATGCTTTTCTGGGGACGTTCCTGGTGCTTCTGTTTGCTCCAGAAGCACATCAAACAGGGACGTCTTTCCTTTCTTCAAGCTATGGCCATTATATCTAGCAATTCCAGGACAGGCAATTCCATCAGCTTTCGGTCATTTTAAATGGACTGTAACACGATTGGATCTAACGCCATTTGGTAACTTCCCCGAGTGACATTTCCGTTTCAATCCCACTATGGTTCGATTGGATCTTACCTCTAAATCGCAACCGCGGAACGAGAACGACATGTTTCAATCCCACTATGGTTCGATTGGATCTCCAAGAGCCTTGTAGCGAAGCAGTGACGCAGTACGTGTTTCAGTCCCACTATGGTTCGATTGGATCGAAACCTGGCGGGCCAAAGATAAGTTTGAGATATAGTTTCAATCCCACTATGGTTCGATTGGATCCCTTGTGTCCAGGTATAGGACCAGGACCAGCGTTCCTGGTTTCAATCCCACTATGGTTCGATTGGATCGCCGCACTTTCCCTGAGCTGCAGCGCAGTTTAGTTAGTTTCAATCCCACTATGGTTCGATTGGATCCGGAGCGGAAAAGCACCATCAAGGAACAACTGTTAAAGTTTCAATCCCACTATGGTTCGATTGGATCGCAGTTAAACCGCGAGCACCGCCAGGAGATGCTGACAGTTTCAATCCCACTATGGTTCGATTGGATCCCCCATCCTCTCGAAACCCTGCCTGTCCCACTCCAAAGTTTCAATCCCACTATGGTTCGATTGGATCTTTTCCTTTACCCACTTAATATCTTCAATAGCCCAGGTTTCAATCCCACTATGGTTCGATTGGATCGCGTACCCTCCGCGAGCGGTCGAAACTTCGCTTTGTAGTTTCAATCCCACTATGGTTCGATTGGATCACAAAAGGCTCGCAATTCCGAACCTGCTCTGCCACGTTTCAATCCCACTATGGTTCGATTGGATCTTATTAGTCCTGCGGCCATAGTAGTGTATCCCCTTATGTTTCAATCCCACTATGGTTCGATTGGATCTGGCCCCGCTCGTCTGTGCCCCACTCCCAATTCCTCGTTTCAATCCCACTATGGTTCGATTGGATCCTGCCTTCCGGCAAAGCCTCCAATAGCTCAAAAATAGTTTCAATCCCACTATGGTTCGATTGGATCCGGAGATAAGGTCCGGCTAAAAATGCGGAGTTATACGTTTCAATCCCACTATGGTTCGATTGGATCGGCATCGCGGACCATGGTAACGGTTCTTAGGCAACGTTTCAATCCCACTATGGTTCGATTGGATCCCCAGCAATCCATACTAGAAAATCAGCATTGTTACTGTTTCAATCCCACTATGGTTCGATTGGATCATAAATGCTACCTACCGGGAAAGTCTGGAGGATATGGTTTCAATCCCACTATGGTTCGATTGGATCGTTACCTTGGTGGGGACCGTCCAGGCCGGGCGCACTCGTTTCAATCCCACTATGGTTCGATTGGATCCCGAGGTTGGCAGTTACATCATTAAAACTATGAACGCGTTTCAATCCCACTATGGTTCGATTGGATCCCAGGAAACTGTTACCAGTTTCCTGGGTAGCCTCAGTTTCAATCCCACTATGGTTCGATTGGATCTCATCCCAATCATGGATGAACAGATTATCTTCAGCCGTTTCAATCCCACTATGGTTCGATTGGATCCCAGTCCCGCTCAGTCATCTTTATTACCTTCTTCCAGTTTCAATCCCACTATGGTTCGATTGGATCTACCGACGCGGCAAATGAGTTGGGCGTTCCGTATAGTTTCAATCCCACTATGGTTCGATTGGATCTGCAAAGAAGAAGGTGTAAGTACCAGGGAGGCTGCTGTTTCAATCCCACTATGGTTCGATTGGATCGGAGCAGGAACTTGACAGAGCCAGCCCGCAGATAGGTTTCAATCCCACTATGGTTCGATTGGATCTTGAGGTCAAGACCACAAGAAGCATAACCGAGCTCTATGTTTCAATCCCACTATGGTTCGATTGGATCTGTCTCAGGAGGAATTGGACGTATACGCAGGTCTCAGTTTCAATCCCACTATGGTTCGATTGGATCAAAAGCTCGGCCATGAACAGCGCCCCTTATGCTAGGTTTCAATCCCACTATGGTTCGATTGGATCCCTGTACGCCCAAATGCGTTTTCTCTCGCCCAAGATTCGTTTCAATCCCACTATGGTTCGATTGGATCCGTGAACATCCTCATTACGGAGGATACGATGGGTTTCAATCCCACTATGGTTCGATTGGATCCGTCTATCTTAGCCTCCTGCCGGGCTAACGCCACCGTTTCAATCCCACTATGGTTCGATTGGATCTCAAGAAAAAAAATAAAAAAGCCGGGGCACTAAGCCCGTTTCAATCCCACTATGGTTCGATTGGATCGCTGTCCCGGCAATATTCTTTCCAGTTTTCAGCCCAGTTTCAATCCCACTATGGTTCGATTGGATCTTAACGGAGACCTTCTTTTGCTCGTTATTGACCCTGTTTCAATCCCACTATGGTTCGATTGGATCCAAGATTAAAACTTTTCTCTCATGGTGGGAGAAAACGTTTCAATCCCACTATGGTTCGATTGGATCTATTCCAGCTTTTTTCGGGGCTCCAGCAGGTGGTATGGTTTCAATCCCACTATGGTTCGATTGGATCGGCGTAACTGTCCGAGATATAGCGCCGCTCCAAAAGGTTTCAATCCCACTATGGTTCGATTGGATCCTAGACTGCTAGACTGCTAGACTGGGAGTCTGAAAGGTTTCAATCCCACTATGGTTCGATTGGATCAGTGGGCCATATCCGGTAGCCACAGAAGTCAATCCCCGTTTCAATCCCACTATGGTTCGATTGGATCAGATTTTGCCAAGGCTTCGTCTTGCGAAGCCCGGCGGTTTCAATCCCACTATGGTTCGATTGGATCAGACTTCACGCTCCTTGCATCCTTTTCCTACCACCCGTTTCAATCCCACTATGGTTCGATTGGATCTGGAAATGAGCAAAGACGATCGTCTAATGAAAACGGGTTTCAATCCCACTATGGTTCGATTGGATCCTAATATTTCCTCTAACTCCTCGCTGTTAATTATCTTCCCCGGTTTCAATCCCACTATGGTTCGATTGGATCCAAACCCAGCATTCTCCAGCCACTCCCGGACGGGGTCGTTTCAATCCCACTATGGTTCGATTGGATCATGAAAACTATAAAGCTGGTATGATAGGCTCTCAACAATGTTTCAATCCCACTATGGTTCGATTGGATCCATATTCGTGCCCCCAGTCTAGGTCGCTAGGACGGTACCATGTTTCAATCCCACTATGGTTCGATTGGATCCTCGATATAACTAGACAAAAAGCTAAGCCCCAAGTCGGTTTCAATCCCACTATGGTTCGATTGGATCCCCGGCCTGTGTGGCACAGATTCCCTGGCAGGGCTCGTTTCAATCCCACTATGGTTCGATTGGATCAAATTCTTTCGGGATACCCTAATTCCCAGTCTGGACCGTTTCAATCCCACTATGGTTCGATTGGATCCCAGGCGCAACCTGGGGGTTCCCAAGGCGGTCAGCAGTTTCAATCCCACTATGGTTCGATTGGATCCGTCGTCCACCTTGACCACGCAGCGAGGCTTGCCGTGTTTCAATCCCACTATGGTTCGATTGGATCGTAGTTAAGGCCGACATCAATGCCGACCTGACCCGTTTCAATCCCACTATGGTTCGATTGGATCGCCCGGCAGGTAGACATCTACCTGTTTCCCCTCCTGCGCGGCGTTTCAATCCCACTATGGTTCGATTGGATCGTCCGGCTCGGAGGAGAACCGGACTACATACATCCACGTTTCAATCCCACTATGGTTCGATTGGATCTTTGTACTGTGCAACTATTTTCTTATATGCCAGGTAGGTTTCAATCCCACTATGGTTCGATTGGATCGCAACACCAGCCCATCTTGCACCCGAACCAAGTCAAAGTTTCAATCCCACTATGGTTCGATTGGATCTGCAACAATCCCTGCTACTTCTTCAGCACTTAAGTTTAGTTTCAATCCCACTATGGTTCGATTGGATCCTCTGCCTGAAACAAGCGAGAAGGTAGCTGCTTACGGGTTTCAATCCCACTATGGTTCGATTGGATCATAAATATATAAAAAGGAATGTATCTAGCTAGGTTAGTTTCAATCCCACTATGGTTCGATTGGATCCGAACACATAAAGCCCCAGAGCCGTTAAAACAGCCAGTTTCAATCCCACTATGGTTCGATTGGATCATGGAGCATGTCCAGCGCTGGATTTATGAGAAAGCAGTTTCAATCCCACTATGGTTCGATTGGATCCTTCCCACTGGGACTATTCTCTTGAAAAAAAGATAGTTTCAATCCCACTATGGTTCGATTGGATCCGAACACCGGATAAGGGATCTCCTGAGTTTGTTTTAGTTTCAATCCCACTATGGTTCGATTGGATCCAGGTAACACTGGCCACGGGCCGGCAACCTTTCCCCAGTTTCAATCCCACTATGGTTCGATTGGATCTCATAGGTTTTACGGCCGTTTTCATACAGCGCTCCGGTTTCAATCCCACTATGGTTCGATTGGATCCACAAAAGAAACTGCGTCAAAGAGCTTCTGTCTGAAGGTTTCAATCCCACTATGGTTCGATTGGATCTTAGTTTATGGGCTTTACATTCTGGACAGTTGAATGTTTCAATCCCACTATGGTTCGATTGGATCTTTGCCGCGGGGGAGGGCGGGCTGGTAAGGCACACTCGTTTCAATCCCACTATGGTTCGATTGGATCCCAGGGCCAGCTCGTTCCAGCGCAGGAAGTAGCGCGTTTCAATCCCACTATGGTTCGATTGGATCCTTGTTGACTAGAGCCTGCACGTCGTCCACCGCTGGTTTCAATCCCACTATGGTTCGATTGGATCGCCCTGGGCCGTCCTCGGGTCGCCGTCGGACAGGACCGTTTCAATCCCACTATGGTTCGATTGGATCCCCCTGGAACTCCTTCGCCAGTTTCATGGTATTCTCCGTTTCAATCCCACTATGGTTCGATTGGATCGCTTTCAGAGCCGCGATGATGGCCTTGACGTTGCGGTTTCAATCCCACTATGGTTCGATTGGATCCCCCTGGCGGCACAGACCGCCACCCTGGTGGAAGCGAAGTTCGTTTCAATCCCACTATGGTTCGATTGGATCGCCGGGGCCATGGTCTGCCTGAACGCCAGCGGCTACGGTTTCAATCCCACTATGGTTCGATTGGATCATACGAGAAAGCAAGGAAGTTACCTTGCTTGCCGCGTTTCAATCCCACTATGGTTCGATTGGATCACGTCCTCCTTGACGAGGACATACTTCTATACAGTCCAGAGGTTTCAATCCCACTATGGTTCGATTGGATCCCAGAATTGAATCCCTCAGTAAGCAAAAAGAACAGCCGTTTCAATCCCACTATGGTTCGATTGGATCCCGGCTTCGATGTGGCGGAAGTCCGCTATCTTGAAGGTTTCAATCCCACTATGGTTCGATTGGATCATGACAGCTGGTGCCGTCCCAGCGACCTGGACTGGAAGTTTCAATCCCACTATGGTTCGATTGGATCAAATTCGTCCCAGCAAAAAAAAAGAACGCCGAAAATGTTTCAATCCCACTATGGTTCGATTGGATCCTTTCCTGAGCTGGTTTAGGAAGGGTGAAGCAGGCGGTTTCAATCCCACTATGGTTCGATTGGATCGATGAATTTCAGACCAATTTATGTTTGCTTGGACAAAGTTTCAATCCCACTATGGTTCGATTGGATCCCAAGAAGGGCAGGGGCAGTCATACATGCGAGGTGTGGTTTCAATCCCACTATGGTTCGATTGGATCTCCGCCGCAGTATTTTACTTTCCCACCACTGCCATGTTTCAATCCCACTATGGTTCGATTGGATCGAAGACATGAAAAGAGAAGCGGTGCAAATAGCAGCTAGTTTCAATCCCACTATGGTTCGATTGGATCTATCTAGTAGACACATACTATCAAATCCAAGATTACGTTTCAATCCCACTATGGTTCGATTGGATCGCAGTACCACGCGCACGATTAATTTCCATTGTGCCGTGTTTCAATCCCACTATGGTTCGATTGGATCCGTATCCACTTCTGTAGAGGAGGCGACTTTTGATGCGTTTCAATCCCACTATGGTTCGATTGGATCCGATATATTGATGAAGGTAAAGCGCAACTAGTTAAGTTTCAATCCCACTATGGTTCGATTGGATCACACTTACTACCGTCTTTTTCGTGATCCTCGCTTCCGTTTCAATCCCACTATGGTTCGATTGGATCCAAAGATGGAGCTTCCCAGTATTCTTTGACCACAGCGGTTTCAATCCCACTATGGTTCGATTGGATCAGCGGTGAACCGCGAAATTAGATACAGTATCGACTGTTTCAATCCCACTATGGTTCGATTGGATCTTGGAAGATAGGCCAGTACTACAGAGGACTGGTTGAGTTTCAATCCCACTATGGTTCGATTGGATCGCAGAATGGCACTGTATGACGCTTACAGTGCCGTATGTTTCAATCCCACTATGGTTCGATTGGATCGCGCCGCGCTTCTGATATCATAATAACACGCCGCGTGTTTCAATCCCACTATGGTTCGATTGGATCTTACCAATTTCTGGTTGGCATGATTCTTGCTACTAACGTTTCAATCCCACTATGGTTCGATTGGATCTTGATCGGGTGTGCCTCCGGGCGTTGCTTTGTACGTTTCAATCCCACTATGGTTCGATTGGATCTATTGTGGCAGGAGTGGGCTATAAATGACTTTACAGGTTTCAATCCCACTATGGTTCGATTGGATCGGAGTTGCCAGCGGAGAAACAAGGCAAACTCCATCGAGTGTTTCAATCCCACTATGGTTCGATTGGATCGAGTATAGATATTTTTGATGCGATTGTCGACTTCTAGTTTCAATCCCACTATGGTTCGATTGGATCTCCGTCCATTCCCTATCCCAGCATGGTGGCGACGTGTTTCAATCCCACTATGGTTCGATTGGATCGCAGGGCGGCAGTAGCGGTCACTCCCTGATTGTGGGTTTCAATCCCACTATGGTTCGATTGGATCTTTCGTGCGGCTAATGCCCATTTTTGGTAATCACCAGGTTTCAATCCCACTATGGTTCGATTGGATCCTGAAAGAGGGGAGGAAGCTCCCCCAAATAACAAAAGTTTCAATCCCACTATGGTTCGATTGGATCCTGGCGTCCTCTTCATCTGTGAAGATGAGTAGCTCAGTTTCAATCCCACTATGGTTCGATTGGATCCCTTGCCGGGGGCTTAAAGCCCCTCACGCATACACGGTTTCAATCCCACTATGGTTCGATTGGATCTTCCCACTCTCTCAGCCCAGGTAAATAGGAATTCACGTTTCAATCCCACTATGGTTCGATTGGATCCTGAAGCTGGGAAATTCTACCTTCTGGATGGTTTTCTGTTTCAATCCCACTATGGTTCGATTGGATCTTTGATGCAATAGACGACACCCTTTCCTTCTTGTGCGTTTCAATCCCACTATGGTTCGATTGGATCCCACGAGCACACGCACGAAGTCGGAGCTAGGACGTTAGTTTCAATCCCACTATGGTTCGATTGGATCTCGATATCCGCAACTACGGGCTCATTCTTCTTATGGTTTCAATCCCACTATGGTTCGATTGGATCGTCGAGGAAAGTGAAATTAGAAATCGAAATTGACGAGTTTCAATCCCACTATGGTTCGATTGGATCCTGCTGAGATACCCAGAGCTATTGCCAGGTGAGTCTTGCGTTTCAATCCCACTATGGTTCGATTGGATCCCAAAAGAGCCGTGGTCATTTTTTCATCACCGAAGATTGTTTCAATCCCACTATGGTTCGATTGGATCCAAGAAGCATAACCGAGCTATATTGGGATGCCCGTTAGTTTCAATCCCACTATGGTTCGATTGGATCCCTCATACCCGCATAGGCGGAAGCATTCGCATACCCAGTTTCAATCCCACTATGGTTCGATTGGATCTTATTTGCTAGCAGGAAAGGAGGGAAACCAATCACAGTTTCAATCCCACTATGGTTCGATTGGATCCTCATCTCCTCGCTCGCTCCCGTGACCTTTTTAATGGTTTCAATCCCACTATGGTTCGATTGGATCTATTCCTTCGCCGCCGGATTACAGAGACTATGCTTAGTTTCAATCCCACTATGGTTCGATTGGATCCTGCGCTTTTTGCTTACACGATTATGAATGTGAACCGTTTCAATCCCACTATGGTTCGATTGGATCTGCGAAAGGGAGGACTAAAGGTGGAAGTCAGACTTCGTTTCAATCCCACTATGGTTCGATTGGATCCAAGAAGTTCCGGGAGGTGCTATGAATGGGCGAAGAAGTTTCAATCCCACTATGGTTCGATTGGATCTCTTTCGGCCAACTGTGTAACTTCGGAGAAAATATGTTTCAATCCCACTATGGTTCGATTGGATCACTCATACGCGGTCCTCATGGATGACGACCTGCGAGGTTTCAATCCCACTATGGTTCGATTGGATCTCTGTTGGGCCTTATCTTTACTTCATATCCGATGAGTTTCAATCCCACTATGGTTCGATTGGATCACCTCGTTCACATACCCTTTGATGTGTACCCGGCAGTTTCAATCCCACTATGGTTCGATTGGATCGGCTGTAATCTTTGTTTGGCCTGGTCATAATCCTCCGTTTCAATCCCACTATGGTTCGATTGGATCCCATTAGCCCCGCAAATCCCTTTGGTTTTTCCTCAAGTTTCAATCCCACTATGGTTCGATTGGATCATGGCAATCCTAGCTTATTCGGCGTACAGAGCAGAAGTTTCAATCCCACTATGGTTCGATTGGATCTTAAAGGGGGTCGCGATGCTTCTCCTGTCGTGCTCGTTTCAATCCCACTATGGTTCGATTGGATCAAAAAGACGGCTACTGCCTTGAGTGTTATATAGAGTGTTTCAATCCCACTATGGTTCGATTGGATCTCTGGCTATGGGGGAACGTCCTGGGCCCGAATAGCAGTTTCAATCCCACTATGGTTCGATTGGATCCTTGTTCGAACACCTCCTGGATGGTCTTTTTGGTGTGGTTTCAATCCCACTATGGTTCGATTGGATCAAAAGCCAACCTTGAGTTCGTAAAGATACTGAAGCTCGTTTCAATCCCACTATGGTTCGATTGGATCCCGGGCAACTGCTGTTTTTAGATTGTCGTATACGAGTTTCAATCCCACTATGGTTCGATTGGATCGCTTCCTGTTCTTTGCGGTTCTTCCCCTGCAACACCGTTTCAATCCCACTATGGTTCGATTGGATCGCCCAATACAATCCACAGCAGTTTCTCCCTGTGCTGGGTTTCAATCCCACTATGGTTCGATTGGATCGCCGTAGAATAAGCGATATTCTAAAACTGCAAGTCAGTTTCAATCCCACTATGGTTCGATTGGATCAAAAATGCAGAGGTTGAGAGGGAAGCCGAAAAGACAGTTTCAATCCCACTATGGTTCGATTGGATCTTCTACAGTTTGCTCGATATGCAGACGATCATAAAAGTTTCAATCCCACTATGGTTCGATTGGATCCCCCTCCTCTCCTCTCCTCCTGCTCACTCGCTCGAGGTTTCAATCCCACTATGGTTCGATTGGATCCCCCTCCTCTCCTCTCCTCCTGTCCATTCGAGATAGGTTTCAATCCCACTATGGTTCGATTGGATCTGGCTATCAGGTTTATTACCGATGTATGCGAAAGGGGTTTCAATCCCACTATGGTTCGATTGGATCTAAACTAAGCGAACAAAGCACGTTAAGCCAATCAGAGTTTCAATCCCACTATGGTTCGATTGGATCCTGGCAGCCTACTATGCCGGATTTGACAGCATTAGAAGTTTCAATCCCACTATGGTTCGATTGGATCCTCCTAACCTAGGCCAGAGAGAGGAGACTGAAAGAGGTTTCAATCCCACTATGGTTCGATTGGATCTAAGATCCGTTACCATGGTCCACGGTGCCGGTCTCCGGTTTCAATCCCACTATGGTTCGATTGGATCCATCAAGTCACACGAGCCGGGCTTGCTCTGTTGCGCGTCCTTGGTTTCAATCCCACTATGGTTCGATTGGATCTGCCCAGGCTTTAATTCGGAGGTGGGAAGAAACAAAGTTTCAATCCCACTATGGTTCGATTGGATCAGAATCAAATTCTCAGGTCAAAAAGTCTGTGTCATTTGTTTCAATCCCACTATGGTTCGATTGGATCCAAGCCAAAAACCCGCATTTTTTAAGCGTTGCTCCGATTGTTCCTGCAGTCGATCCCCGATCACCGGTTTGTGCCAGGAGATCGACTGCACATGTCAAAGGCCAAATTTACCATGTCTACGGCACTTTCACGTTAGGCAACTTTAAGTCTCACCTTCGTTTGCCTCAAAGCATGTTCGATCGACTGCAATTATACCACATCTCCACATACGATTTAACACTTCTTACCCTGCTTCGTTCCCTCCTTGCCTTTCTGCTCAACAACTCGGAACATGCCAAATCCCTGGCTGTTACGTTCCCCCAGGCCAGCCTCGTACGCGAGTGCGAACAGTTTTTCTGCTCCCATGATGATAAAACTTCCTTCATATCCACGAACCCAGGTGCCTTGAGCTTCGAAAAGCCGGGATTTCCAGTTTCCAATAACCTCAAACTTCATTTCATCCGTATGCACAACTGATAATCCTAGTGCGACTGCTTTACGCCTCAGGTTATCCTCCACCACCCTCCAGAAATCAGGCTCCGAAGGCAACAAAAACCGCTTGTGCAATTTCCTATTCCTAACAATACCGGTGGAGGCAATCAAAGGCGAAATCATCTCGCATAATACTCGTCCTGTAAATTCTGGAACGGGCTCTGCCTCGATTTTTTTTATCCTCAACTCCACGCCGCCTATCAGTGCTGTCCCTTCCTTCAGCATAGTGGCAGCCAATGCTTCCATCGCAGGGCTCAATGGTGAAGATACCCACCAGTGAAAGGGCGGTTGCAGAATCAGACCATCGTCTATCCCAGCCGCCTTTTTAGGAAACAAGCGGGAAAAAACCAACATCTTGTACTTGTGATCCTCCACTACAAAACCCTGCTCGTGTAAAAATACCCCAACGTCTGGATAGGTCCTGGTAATGGCTGCATACAAGTATCCGTGCAATAGGTGCAAGTAGTTCCAGGGCAGCTTAATAGGACCATCAGAACTAAAGATTACGTGCAACCTCATGCCACTATCCCCCCGATTAAGAAACCAACCCCCAAAAACGACAGGAAGATGACAAGCTCTCTTACACGGTTGTCCCGAACCACGTCCTCACTTTCAACAGAGCAACCAAAGACCAAACCATCAAACCTGCAGTGGACAGTATAGTTCCTTCGTTCACCGCCCGCAACCGCAAATGTGTGAAAGTACAGAGGCATTTCTCATGCTTCCACCATCGTTGCCTAGTCCAGTATCTGTGCTATCGGCGCCTTTTCTATTCCCAATACCTGTTTTTTTAGGTATTTCTCATGAGGCAAACAATAGATGTATATGCTATCGTATTCCTCGTCCACGAGCTTGTGGAGCCCTTGCTTTATACGCTCTAGCTGGGCCTCGGTCACTTCTCCTTCGAAAACACTGTTTTGAACCCAGTGTAGAAAGCGTCTCAGGTACTGGCATACTTTGGCGACTCTTTCCTGTTCTACATCATAAACAATTACCACGTACATCTCAGCTACCACCACGC
Organism: Syntrophothermus lipocalidus DSM 12680; assembly: GCF_000092405.1. Taxonomy (NCBI): domain Bacteria; kingdom Bacillati; phylum Bacillota; class Clostridia; order Eubacteriales; family Syntrophomonadaceae; genus Syntrophothermus; species Syntrophothermus lipocalidus. The sequence continues at coordinate 1,397,202 of NC_014220.1, forward strand.
TCTTAGGGACCTGTATGGCTCCATACCCGTAAGGTGCCGGATTATCTTATAGGCCTCCAGCCGTATCATGTGGCGATACGACACTTTACGCTTGAGCACGCGGTGATAAACGGTCGTTTGCCATGTTTCTTCCATCTCGCGAAGAACTCTCTTCCTCGCGTCTTCTGTCATATATATCGCTGGAGCGTCCCCCACTCCCACGAAGTCCTTTTCGCTGATCACTCCCTTATTCAATAATCGAAATAAAACCCGGTCCCCAACCAGAGGTTTAAATACCTCGGCAACATCCAAAGCCAGAGAAAACCGTCTGTGCGAAGGCTCATGTAGGTAGCTGATAGTTGGGTTAAGCTGAGTCACGTATATCTGAGAAAGCGTTGCCGTGTAAACCAAAGTGTTGACAAATGACATCAAGGCGTTAAGCATGCTGTTTGGAGGCCGCCTAACCCGCTTTTCGAATTCCTCTTCCACATCCACGATCTCGTTGAAAGCATGGTAGTAAGCCTCACGTGCCCTGCCTTCTTCCCGCATCAGTTCGGGGATACTTTTGCACGATTCGAGCCTGGCCATGCACTCCTCAATCACCTTTACGCAGTCACTCACCGGTTTTCCCCTGGTCTTGTAGTAGTTTAGGTTCCTCCTAATGTGAAAAAGAGCGCTGGCAACAAATTCACGGGCGATGGTGAGCCGTCTTTCAAGGTCCAAGTAATGCTCTACCTGTTTCACGAGCAAATGCCCGCTGACGTTTGATTCTCGCGGATAGAAACTGCCCGTGTAGAAACCATAGTAATTAAAGCAGTGAACCACTATTCCGTTCTGGGCAAGGAAGTTGAGAAGCTTAGTATTCAGATCCACCTCGCCGAAAAGATATATGTCGTCCACACCTTCGATAGGAATAGCTTGACGATTGACTTTCGCTTCCTCGGCTTCTTGTTCGAGATACAGTGTGTTTTGCCGTCGACGCAGACGCCCGCTACGCAAAATGTAGTAAGTGCGCCCCACAGCCTTCACCTAGCCTTTACTATAATCGTTACCCCCAGCACAATTCACAGTAGGCACAAACACGGCAGACCGTGGTAAAGTCTGCCTCAGGTGGTGAATCCATGGCTTCAATAGTTGCGATGCTGCGCAACGCTTCCATGATCGCAGATTCTATCTCTGGTGAGAGACTCACCTGTTCTTTTTTTCTCTCTTTTGGAAACCGTAGCTCCCCTGTGAGATCGCCAGCACCCATTCGTCTGAGGTAATACAAGTAATAAGACACCTGGAGCAACGCGGCTTCTTTGAATTTGCGAGAGTACTTCACTTCCAGTATCTTGCTCTCCGCTTCGATGACATCAATCTTGATGAGATCATCCAAGAGCACTTCCCGGCGAACAAGGTCAGGATAGGCTTGTTCATGCAAAAGCCGACCGAGGGTAACACGCTCGGAGAGAGGCTCCATTCGTAGACCTTTGCTATAAAGCCAAACCTTACGTTTGCAGACTGCCCAATAGTTGATCTTGATGCCGTTTGTCCGCAACCTTTCGAATTCTTCATCGTTGATGCTCTCAAGCGATAAACTGGACATCCAGGTCAATCTCCTCAGGAAGCAACCCTAGCCCTCGATCATAGGCAACATCAGCCACGAGAGTACCATCATTCAGCCGCGTAAGCCTTCCCGCCTTGTTCAGCTTCCAAAACGTCCCAATTGGAATCGGCACCAGGAGCTGAGCAGCCAGGAGGTACTGCTTGTGGCTCCGGTACTGGTCATATTCCTCGAATAGGGCGCGGGGCAGGATTTCCACACCCTGGAACATATCATAGAACTGCTCCCCTGTTTCAGGAGAATTATTAAGCGGGCGCAGAGCCTTCAGCACGTTGCGGAAAGCGCTCTGGGCTGACCGAAACCGGTCTAGTTCTTTTTCGGTCCAGCCGTTTTTGTAAACACTAAGAACCCAGTCTCTGGCCAGTTCTACTGAGAGTTCCGCTTCGTCAGCGGGGGCGGTATTCAAAGTAGCCTCCAGGCGTTCCAGGTCATACACCCACCGCAGTTTGTTTGCATTATACCCACGGGCTACGTGGACCTCGACTCCCCCAGGATGCTCGCCATAACGGTTGACCCGCCCGAAGCGCTGCAAGAGATCGTCTACCGGAGCTAATTCCGTAAAAATCGTATCGAAACTGACGTCCAGAGAGACTTCTACCACTTGGGTTGCAACTAAGACGCGCACGTTTGTGAAACTCAGACCTCCCAAAGATCCTATGATCTCTCTTTCCAAAGCGACGCGATCACGACGGGTAAAACGACTATGCAGAAGGTAAACATCCTGGATCTTACCCTTCAAACTGCGATACAATTCTTGGGCCTGAGCCACGCGGTTGGCTACAACCAGCACCCGATTCCGACCTTTTGCTGCTTTTACGATATCGGGGATTAAATCGTCTAGCGATTCCTCGTGCCACCGCAAGCGGTGGCGTGCTTGCGCGAGAAGTTTGCGCGTCCATGGATCCTTTTCATCCCGGGTAATCCCGTATTCACGAACCGTTTCTCCCAAAGCTTCTTCTAATATGGACTTGAGAAAAGGCGGAAACGTAGCGCTCATGAAGAAACAGCGCCCACCAATCTGCCTTAGCACCCTAACCATCTCCGCAATGAGCGCCGCGGTGTGGGCATCGTAAGCATGGATTTCATCGAAGACGAACAAACCACCTATCATTTCACTCAGCCCGATTTCAAACCGCGGGATACCGAAAAACCACTTCAGCAGCTGGAAAGGCGTGCCGACTTTAAGAGGCTTGTGTACCAAACGGTTGAGCTCCGTTTCGGTTTTAGCCAACCGGGCTGCAGTTTCGTAATCACCGCTCACTTCGAAGTGTTCGCGAAACGCGTAATCGAGAGCCCGCGAATGCACAACCCCAACGTATTCCTGCCCTAATGCTTTTTCTAAAGTCTGGGCCATCGCCTCAATGCTGGCCTGGTAAGGCAAAAGATAGAAAACGCGTTCTCCGTGTTTCCGGTTATTCTCGAGCCACAGCATTGCGGCCAGGGTCTTCCCCGACCCGGTGGGAGCCTCTAAAAAAGCGTGTCCTGTATGGCTGGCCAGGCGCTGCTGAAATGGCCGCACAGCAGGTGGTTTCGGAAATCGCGGCAGTACATCATTGAAATTGCCTACACCCGCGCTCACAGCATGATCGGCAGCCATAAGCCAGCCCCTGGCCAAAAGCAACTCATTCGCTCTTGTATCCGCAAACATCTCAATACCTTCGATTTCATCCTTCAAACGCTCTACCCACATATCGGGAGCCACAAGTTCCTCCGGCTTTTCGGGGAAAACTATGTGCTGAAGCTCAGGCTCCTTTCCGCAAAAATTCTCTAACCATCCCCACCAAGTTGTTAATTCCCGAGCTTTTTCCGAGAATTTCCTGAGAACCATTTCCAAAATATCCGGTTCAGGTAAGGCTACGAGGCACGCATCGTTGAGCAAGCCTGAATCGTTCAGGTCCCGGTGATGGGTGAGAACCGCAGCTAAGGCCAGCATTTTTGTCGAGTCGTCAAGGTTTCCGCATGATAGAAGAGCCGCTGACAGCACTTCATGTCGAAATTCCCAGCGAAAGTTCCTTTCTTGAAGGCTTCTTTGAAACCCGCAGGCAGCCTTGCCCAAGTCATGGGCAAGCGCGGCAATAACCAACGCACGAGCTAGTTGCTCTGCGTTCTTCTCGCCTAGCAGCTGTTGCCAGTGGCACTTATAAGCCCTGGCCACAGATCTGACATAGTCGGCAACTTGGCGCGAGTGCAGGCTGAGGCTCGTGCTGGTTTCACCAGACTTGGCAAAAGGCTCGTTTGCACACATGTGTTCTTACCTTCCACATCGCAAGAATTGTTTTTAATGGATGCTGTACCAGGCAACCCACTCCCGGCGATAGATAGGCACGACCCGACCATCATTCGAATCTCTGATCAGCCAGTTACGGGTCCTGATTAAGGAGGAACCTCCCTGGGCGTCCACTATGCCAAAAATTCTCATGCCCAACAGCCTGCGGTATGGCTCACCTGTCAAAGCTAAGGGGAGGTTTTGTAGCCATGCCTTTACGCGGTTGCCTTGGTCCGATACCAGTTCAATCGGGAGTATAACCCCTTTTACCTGTCCTTCGTCCGGAAACTCGAGCTTGACAAGCTTCAATGATTCTACTGTCGCTACGTCCTGGCTCCGTCCCAATAAAAGAGGATAACGAGGTCTTAGAAACGCAGCTTCCCACTCGGGTGGCAAGTACAACGTCAACGAAGGCATGAATAAAAACTCTCTTTCAATTACGGTTCGGCTTTTGGGGTAAGGTTTGAGAACAGGCACAGATTTCTCGTCTTTTCGCTCGAACTGGTAGATAGCCTCAAGATCCTTCCCCTTGGACTGGTAATCGCAGGCATAGGCCAGCCACTCAACATCAGAAGGAGAGACCCATCTTCCCACGGCGGCCGCAATTATCCCGTAGACCGTAGCCAGCGGCGGCACTGGAAGCGTCAGCTGGTATCCGTAAAAGCCAGGCACCCGAAACGAAGCAGTGTAGGCCCTTAAAACCACTCGAACTGCATCCATCTTTCCACACCCCGGACTCACAGGCTGTGTTTCGTAAACACTTGATTAACTGCAGCCGCCGCCTTATCTAAGGCGTCTTTAGGGGTTTTGACCAGCGCTACCGTAGCCTTCAAGACCTCATCGGTTTCTAAAGCCTGGGCCACTTCAGCCTCGTTAGCCAGCACCGAGGGGTAGTAGCCCAGGTATACAGCTTTGCCTTCCTCCGGTTTCAGCAGCCTTTCTCTGTAGTCGCTCAATACTGACCGAAGTCTACTCAGGTTAAGCACCACCCGTTCGTTGTTGGCATCTGCTTCGAACAGTCTCTGGAAGGGAGCATTCCCGCCGTCCAAAAAACCAATCAGTACCGCAACCGGCGTAACGTCGGACAGATTTCGGGCAAGGCGAGCTCCACCCCGCAACCGGGACAAGGCGTCGATGACATCTTTTACCCGTTTTATACGTTTCTCTTGGGACAGGACATAGCCCCGTTCCCCTTCATTGGTCAAGTCTTGTTTGTTCTTGACAGCTTCCTCCGGCAGGTCGCGCATCTCCCCTACTTCGAAACGCCCCACATCGCTCAAAGATACGGTGAATACGCCGTTCAGGTAAGTGGTGTAGTGCTCAGCCTCGAAAAGCAAGGGGTCCGCGTCTACTGGGAGATTCCGGGTAAAATGGCCAAAATCCCTGTCGATCACGTTGGCGAGTACAGAAACGAGCAGGCTGTTCTTAAGCGGAGATATCCGGCGATAAGTCCCTGCCTGGCTGGCAGCTTCGCCGTTCTCCTCTGGCTCTGTTCCTTTTTTCCCCTTTTGGGCTCGTTTCCTGGCAACCATATAGCCGAATATATCGTCCTCTTCGAAAGTAATAGGGTCTCCGGCCGTAAAAGCTTGCTGAGGCTTTTTGATCGTGGTGATAGGGCTTCGCTGCCACCCGAAGTCTTCATAAAGGACCTCGCGCCACCATCTCCTCCAGGCCTGGCCAGACACGTAAGGATAACGCAGCCTCCCTACGCGGATCTGTTTCACCACGATGGCGTTGTCCACGCGGGCACCTGGTTCTTGCCCTCCATTGTTCAAAGCGGCCCCGTTTGCTTCCACCAATACCGTACCAGTAACTATGGGATAAGACATCGCTCCCCACCTCCGTTAAAAAGTTTCGATTTCCCTTACCTCATCGGCACCGAATTCCGGATATTCATCTTCGGGCAGTTCCACCCGACCTACATCAAAAAGAAACGCCAAAAGATAATCCCGCAAAAGCCACATAGCCCGTTGGTCCTGAAGCGGAGCCAAAAATACATAGTCTTCGAAACCGACAGCGCCATGCCGAACAGCGTTGAGGTATACACCTCGAATCCGCTCGGCATAACGTGCACTCGTAAGCTCTTTGGTCCAACGCTGCAGGTTCGGCAGGTTATTCGTCAAGCGGCGCCCGATTTCTTGGATGCGGCGCAACGTTTCGTCAGGACTAGCTTCCGCCTTATCGAAAGTACTTCTGGGGAACTCCTTTCCTTCCTGCTGGCAGTGCTGCCACTCGTAGACCACTGCCAGGAGGACGTCGCGAATCTCGCCCGCAACCTTATGGGCATTCGGCGGAAGCAAGAAATAGAATTCCTGGTGACTCAACCAGCCTTTTCTAACGTAACCCAGTAGTAAGCCGTACAGTTGATGATACTGCGCCGTCACCAGTTCCGTTACAAGTTTCTTCGCGTCCTCACTAGCAGCAATACTGATACCCAGCCGTTCTAGGATTGCCAGTTTTTCGGGTGCCATTCCTCTCACCTCTTGTAGATACAGCCGGTGTCCCAACCAGCCTCCCTGCAAATTAGGCGGATCGCTGGTCAAGCACATCCCGACAATATTCTCGCCCGCAATCATGCGGTTAGAAATGCTCCGTACGAACCCTGCACGGGTTTTCCTTTCATCCTCCCTCAAATCTCCGCGTACCTTCAGCAGCCCCTCCCAGAAGTCCTTAAAAGCATTCTTTGACTCAATCTGGAGCTTAGCAAGAAAGGCGAGGAGTTCGTTAGGAACATGAATAGCCTGGACAAAGCCCCCGCGGTTGTCGTTGGAAAAAACATAGGCGGTCGAGGGTAATCCGCTTCGGTATATCGCGCGTAACTGATCCGGGAAACTGTTCAGCAGTTCGCAGAAAAGATAAACCACTGTTCCTGCTTCGCCAGCCGTCTCCCACGAACCATAGAAATCCAGGGCTTTATTGCCTGTTATGAGTCGGTCAAAATGCTCCCACCCATACCTGCGGGCAACGGTAGCCGCTAAGCCTAGGTGCTGAGAGTGTAAAAACCAGAGCCGGTTTTGGTTGCCTGCCAGCATAGTTGACAACGGCAGAAACCGCACAGCCAGAGAGCACAAACCGCATACGCGAACCCCATGTGAGAAGCCCGGGTAAAAGTTGACTATTCCCTCGAACAACGGCATCTTGTCTTTGCGCCGCGTTTCCATGGCGATCTTCGGGCGCCGCTCACCGCAAGCAAAGCAAGTCTCACCTGCCTCCTCAAGCTCCAGGCACTGCTTCGCTTTGTTCAGCTCTGATCGTAAAGCATCCTGGAATTTGCGTCGCGCGTTATCTTCCTTTTCCTTCGGTGTTCGACCCTTCCAGTTCGAGGGGTTGTCGAGCTCGCTGTTCGGAAACACCTGCCGCAGCGCTTTCTTAGGACCGGAAAACGCCTTATCCACACCAATCCCCAGTGCCTGGTCGCTGAGCAAGACTCGCTCCAACTCCTTTACGGCTTGCTCGATATGCTCGGCCCCCAACTCTTCCAGCGTGCTGACCCTCGCCGCTGCTGCCAACGCCGCTAACCCGGCATCTACAAAAGGGTTTCCTGTCCAGTGTACATGTGGCATAAATTCAACTTCACCTCCCTTTCCCTGTTCAACCCCTTTCGGCATGTACTCGGACTGCACCTCTCGAATTAAAGATTCTCGTCCGTGAAGTTCTACGCTACTTCTGAACCAGGGCCTTACTTTTCAGAAGTAGCCGTTGTTTTCATTCCCTTCGAATGCTCAGTACACCTTTTTGCACTATGCTAGTTTCGCCGCACCTGTTATCTGGCCGGGTGTTCTTGACATTGGACACCTTGCCAACTGTAATAGCGTTCCGCATGTCCTCTCTAACACTCAAACCCCGGTCTCAACCCATCAATTGAATACACCCACGGGCTTCGCCAAAACAGCAAAATATTTGCTATCCGTAAAAGCCAAGGAGACCAAATTTTACAGCAGTTGCCAGTCCCACTATGACAACCAATACGATGAAAATAAGCAATTTTTGCTTGCCTCTGAAACTCAACCAAGTAACAGCTAGCATAAAAACTGAAAACGCTAAGACCAGCAATATCTGGTCTATGCCTACAGCAGCTGCTAAGGTGCCAAGAGCAGTAAGCACTGCCATCTGTATCTCTCGTCTTCGCTCCATGATGGTGTTCACCGTGTTCTGGACAAGATTGAGCTGGGCGTCCAGTTCCGCAGCTTCCTCACTAATGTAGAGCGCCTGTTGCATCATCTTGTACATCTCGATTCCCTGTTCCTGAGCCGTTACTTCGAAGTTCATAATCCGTGCTTTAAAAGAATTGTATCTTTCCTGTAAGCTGATCAAGTCATCCACGTTATACTTGAAAACGTTAAAGTCTTCTCCGGTTGTTTCTAGTAAATTGTGCGAAATATTCGAAGTTTCATTATTAAACTGAACGAAGAAAACTCGCTGAGCCAGCACTAACATGAGCATTTGGGTGTAGAGGGTAAGCATGTGAGCAGTTATCACATTCTTGCTGAAATCGTCGTCTTGTTTCGTGATGCAAACAAAACCCTGGTGGGTTATCCCGTACAAGGTGCCTTCTTCCACCCACCTCGAGTAACAATGCCGTTTGATTAAGTCACGTCTCATGATTCTGTCGGCGCAACTCGGGCTTTTCGTGTCAACGAACATAAATTGGTACAGCTTCAGGCTGTTTTCGGCGAAAACGTCGTCTTCGTAAAAGTACCTGTTCTCCGAAGCAAGCCACTCTCTCATCGTTTCAGCGAGCTGGTTATCCCTTACCACCGAAATCACAAACATACGGTCATCTATTATAGGCTCTATGTAGATCGTCTTTTCTCCTTCTCCTCGTTTCCGTGCATGGCAAAACCTTCCAAAGAAAGTCCTCTTTCGCAAAGCCTTAGACGAGTTCCTCTGCTTTTGGAAGGAAAAATTCCCCCCCAGTGTTTCCATAACAATTTTTGATATGTAATTGAGGTGCTGTTCGGGGTTACTCACAACAACCTTAAAATCCTCACAGATTTCTTTCCCGTCTATAACCAGGGTTAACCGGTCGGCGAGCTCAGGGCAACTATCACCTGCCTCTAAAGAAATAAACGGTGGACATACTCTCCTCCCGTATTGGTTTATGGCCAGGACGTCGTCAAAGTTCGGGGTTCGTTTCACCTCGTTATTGACCATCTTATCACCGTAATACTCCGCCTGAAACAGTAGAATAGCCACGCCGGTATTGTAGACTTTGAGGTTGATGGAATTGACGTGGAGTAAATATTCAATATTTTCTTTATTATCTTTATTATCTTTCTTAATCAGAATATGCGAATCACACCCGCTTTCAAAACGCCGCAAGTAATTGTGCACTATCTCCTTGCCGTCTCCCTCGCCGTAGATGGCTATCCTGGCAGAAGCGTGAAAGTATTTGTATTCGTTGTAAGCGAGCAGTATTCTTTGATTGTCGTCCAAATCGGTATCAGATAGCCTGAATCGATAGTTTTGGGCGATGTATCTCACCAGGCTCGGGTCATCTTTTGAGCAAGCCCACTTACCGTCTTGCAAGCACTCGTAGAACAAGTCCATATCGTGCTTTCCTTCATTGTGTTCCCACCTGAAAGGGAACAAAAATGTATGATAGCTGTATGGCGACGCGCCTTTACAGTTCCTAGAGCATTCCATTTACGACCAACCTCCAGCACTTAGCTGCCAACCGTGCGTCATCTAAGGGGTTATGCCTTGTAAATGCCTCACCGGAGACCAGCGCCCCCCGGTCGATAAGCGGGTCAATCCCCTTGACATAAAGCGCGGTGCTTAAGTCGAGCAAAGGGTAAGGTCCTTGGAAGCGTCTTTCCTGTTCGTTTTTCAGCACGCATTTCTTGAACAGCGACATTTCAACGGGATAAGCCACGTCTGCTATGCAGAGGCAGCCTTCCCGATGCGTAATCCAGAAACCCCAAAATGCATCTAGTAATTCACTTTCGGACTCATACCGGGGCGCAATCTGCTTCATGTGAGGCAAAACGTTTTGTTTTACCCACTCCTCGGTCATTATGTAGTTGTCTAGGTCTACAGCACCTTGGAAAGTTCCAAGCTCAGTCCACCCATCGTCGTAAACGACTGCCCCGACCGCGATCACAGGACCGTATAGCCCGTCTGTCTCCGCGTCTACAAAGAAGTATTTCACCCGTTCAGACCTCCTGGAAATACCCATACCCGATACGGGTCTTGGCGCCTATCCCCATATCTTTTAGGATATTCTTGAACAGACCGAGTTTAATCTCAGCGCCGACCTTGATATCCCCAAGCGCTGTCTCAGTCAACATGAAACGGAATTCATAATTGACGCCGGGAGCAACTTTCAAAAAGCGGATGGGCGTGGGGTTTTTGAGGGCCGAATTCTCCTCTATGAAATACCCTCCATCGGGGTTTCTGCCGTCTCTGATGTGGGGAGTCACATAGTCGTCGTAGAACAGTCTCCCAGCGGAAACACGCCCTCCTCCGATTGGCCATGCATCGAAAAACACATCCCGCGCGGCTAAGGGAAGCTGGGTTCCGCTTACAATCCCTTCGAATATTGCCGTTTCCAGCTGCTCAATGTCGTCCGTTGCCACCTCAACTCCTACCTTCTTAAGTTGCTCGGCAATATATTCGTGCTTTTGTCTCCTGTACTTCTCGCTTTTATTGTGCCCAGCGCCAAAAGCACTCCGGAGCACCCCTTTGACCGATGAACCCGGGATCACCGGAAGGCCCGTTGTGTAATCAAAGTAAAACCCCAGCTTAAAATCGCTTTCAAGCTCCGCCTTAGAATCGCTTTCAAACCCCGGCTCAGAATCTTTCTTGCTGCTTATACCGTGACTGTACCCGGCCCCTATCAACAAGCCCGGGTAGGCAGTTTGCAAAACAAAACTGCACATTCTTCTCTGGTTGCTTCTGAATGAGGCCAATTGTCCTTCCGGCGGCAGGTCATCCGCGTTATTATGCTCCAGAAAAAACCGTACCCGTCGTCCTATCTGGTCCTGGACATAGCGGCTCTTATCCATGAGGAGTTGCGATTCCAACCCTTCGTAAAGACCGCGGTAATAATAATATCCGTAGTTCCCCGTCTTAGCCCATACCTTGTACTTGGAGTTCCTGGGTTCAGGTCCCGCGCTGGAATCATATTTCCCTCTTCCCTTCTCCCTTCCCTCACCCCAGTTCATGATGCCTGCACCCTCCCGTTGTTCTCTTCTTCTCTCGATTCGTTGCTTTCTTCGTCCGGATAGGTACGCATGGCCAGCTTCAGCGCCACAGCCGCCGCCTCGACCTGCTGCTTCGTGCGGTAGAAACTTGACATATCATTTTCGTAGCTGCTCGCTAGTTGCTTGTACAATTCATGTCCGTCCTTCGACCCCACGACCTTCGCTATCAAATGAACGATAACGCGCCTATCCCCTTCGCCCTGGCTATTGCCCAAATAGAAGGCAATACAGGGAAGCAAACCCATCTGCACGATAGTGGGGCCGAAGGCGGCCATATAGGACTTATATATCTTTTTTACTTTGCCGTTCTCCACAAGTATTTCCCTGACAGCCTTTTCGGCTGCAGGAATGTACGATTGCACTAGGTGAACGTTATGCATCTACACCTTCCCCCCCAGTACAGTTTTCTGCGCCGTCTGCCCCCGTTTTTAGCTCCATTATATTGGTATAACCGTAACCGACGGTCGCATTTGCACCTATCTGTACCGGCATCTGCTGAACTTTCTTGGCAAAATCCTCGAGAATCGCCTCGTCGCTTTCTTCGGCGAGAACGGCAAAGAAAAACCTCGACTTATGGGGAACGAACTCTTCGTACCACAAATTCTTGCTTATACCGTTCTCCAAGTGGTTGCGGGCAGCTACCGGCAGTTCTCTAAAGATTCTGCATTGTTCTTTTTCCAGTATCACTATATCCTCGGTACCAAATAAGCATTTTATCCATGACCGCCCCTTCAGTACCGGCTGACTGGCGAGTTCGCCTTCGATGTTAATCTTTTGGGACCGCCCGTTATTTTGGGACTTGTCCTTGTTGGCTAGAAAATCCCGCAGGCCCTTTAGACAGGTGTTGCCCACGGGGTCGGTCGCCCCCTCGAGCCTTTCGTAAAGGTCGACAAACTCCTGCAATACCTCCTTCATAGTAACCAAGATCCACGGTTGTTCCTGGCAACGTACTGGTCGCCCCAGCATCAGAGCCTGAAGGATTCTAAGCTTACCTTTGGTATTTGGATCCCCAAACATCTCGTCGACCTTATTTTGGGAGCCGGCATAGACATGCTGCTCAAAGTGTTCCCTCAGCGCTCCTTTAAGGCTGGAAGCGTAGATGACCGGGAATCCGGTCGTTTCGTCCCTCTGCACTTCCAGGTCGATAGTACCGCCAGACGTGCTCCCGGTCCCCACATGCATGTTTGTCAGGCACTCAATAATGAAAAACTTTTTAAGCATAACCTCTCTCCCCACCTATCACGATTTTCCTGTTGTAGCCCAATCTCTGCATAACGCAATTATCAAGCTCTTTCCCACTAACTCCTTCTTTAGGATAAATCACCGTTCCTCGCTTGAGAAGCCGATAAGCAACAGTACTGCGGTCCCACAGACTTTTAACCGCCTTACCGGCTTTTACTCTGGACTGAGCCTGAGAAATATCGATCGAAAAAGGCCTGAAGTCAACAGTCTCATACACTGCGTACTCAGCTATCTGGTTCAAGACTTCGTTTGACACTAGAGTGTCGGAGATCAACACTATTCTGGATTGGTCAGAGGCATCGAGGACTCGCGCGTAATATTCACGCTCGATCTCGGGGTAACAACATTCCTTGTCCTCCGTTACCTCGACCGCGAAAAGGCCTCCTCTCCCTCCTAACATCACCTCAAAATTGGCAGAACCTCCTTTGCAGTTGATCTCGATTCCGTCCCTCAACTTGACAAAGACTGCGAACCTGTCGGGGAATCCACCTTCGTCCCGGCGGAAATTGTGGTCAGATCCAACCTCTCGGCAACCGCCTTGAGTCCCCCATGAGTTCTGCTTGCGGAAGGATATGTAGGTCTGCTTGTAAAACTTTTTTTCCTCTTGCTGTCCTGTTACTTTTTTAAGCTGTTCAGGAATCTCAATCCCAACTCTTGTACACTGAACAAATATCTTGTCGTCACTCAACAACTCTCCGGTTGAGACGTTCATCCACCCGTGGAATAACCCTTTCTTCGCGTTATACTCTTTCAAGAACCCTATGCTCCCGAAATTGCCCCTAGCTATTTTGCTGTCCAAGCACACATAAGACATCGGCGTGTACTTCGTGTCGTTCTCTCCCAGATGGTCGAGAGGAACCGGCAACCAGTAAACATCATCCATGTTTAACAAAAGAGGCGAGATTTCTTCAACTGCTCCGAAAAACCTGCTTTCACCTTCCTCTTCCGCATTAATCATTCCGCTCCCGGCTATGGAGCTTATTTTTTCCCACTCCTCGTCCGAATACCTCCAATCGGTCTTGACTTCTACGCCTTGGCTTTTTAATAGAATATACTTCACCACGCCGAGCAGGGTCGTTTGTTGCGGAATGAGATTTGACTTCACAAAGTAATTCAAGTTCCCTGGGTAGTCGACAGCATCTGGCCCATATCTGAATCCCCGCTCTCCCCCAAAAAACCAAGGTTGCAGTGGATAAAACCTAAATATATACTCAGGCATCCTGAGTCGCCTCCTCCCATTCCCCCATAAACCTTGCGAAGCTAAGCACCGCCTCTGTTGTTTCCAGAGCTTCATGCGGAGAAGAAAACTCATCGAGGTTTTTTCCCAAGATATCTTGAACCAGTTTCAAAGTAGCTCCATGTCCTTCGAACTCCTGGCTAAACCACCAGGATAAGCGGGAGCTTCGTTCTTCTCTGCTGTTGCTAGCGAGAATCTGCAAAAGCACAGCTCTCCGCTGTCTTAGTTTTCTCTCTACCGATCGCAGAAAATCGACATTTTCTTCGGTCAGCGGATTGCACAGAGTCTCTATTAGGTCTAAGAGTAACGTGTTATTCATTGTAAGCAACAGCTGTGCGGACTGACCGCTATGAACCGTCAGGCTTATTCCTAGAGCATTCTTTGTCTTGTAACGCTTTGCTTTATCGAGCTGAGCTTTAGCTATTTCTAAGGCCTCGTAAAGCGGATATTTATGATAGGCAACCGCCAACCCAAAAGATAGGGAAAATCTGTCTCCAAGCCTCTTCTTGAATTCTTCGTCAAGTGTTCGCAGCATATTTAAGATGAGTACAGGGTGGCCACCATCGCACCACCCCATAAGGGGAGCAAAAAACATCAAATCGTCTCCTCCGGCATAAACGGGAAAGGCTCCGTACTGTGTCATAATTCCTACCGCTGAATCGGCGTACTCCAGAAGCGTTCGTGACGTGTTGCTGATTTCACCTATGTCTGCCAGACTCGTAATATGCCCACCTATACCGTCGCCGTCTGCCTGCACCAACGCATAGTAATTCGCAAATTTGGGCATACGGGGTTTGGGATCTTTTGTATTTGTATTTGTGATTGTACAAAAATCCGAATTAGGACTCTGGCCGGCGTACAGCTTCTGTACGACAACCTCGAGAATGCTTTTGCCATCTTTTTCTTTTCTTCTTGTTGTTTCTGTCTTAGCGATGTCAGTAAGGGAGGGAAAAACAAATTTGCCAACCCCAAAAGCTCCTGCAAACATACGGGATTTTTTCACGGTTTCGTTATTCAAAAACCGGGCCATAAGGTGCGGAGACTCATTCTTGAAAACGTAAGGAGGCCGGAGCTCCGCAGCATCCAACAGCTTGTTCAACACTTTTAAAACAGGCTCACCGTACAAACAACTGTCGTCTATGGCTACGTAGTACACCTGCAAATACTGACGCAAAAAACCCCGCACCTCTTCCTTGAGCAACTGGTCGCTGTGAGTTTTCGAGCGCAGACTGTTCCAAATATCGTCAACAATTTCTTCTACCGCCTCGTTCTTAACCCTCTCCAACATCTCGAAGAATCCGTCGGCTTCCGGATCTCCATCGTATGCGAAATATATTCGGTCGGAGAAAGCCCCCACCCGCTTATTAATCCTGTTTGCTTCAGGATTAGGAGAAAATACGCTGACGCGAGGGAACTCCCGCAACCTTTGCACCAGGCAGTGGGATATATAGGAAAACAAGTAGCTCGCTGCCCACAGACCACCGGTATCCCGGGCAAGAGACATGGTCCCGTAAATCGGCCCAATGGTGATTCCAAAAAACCAAGTCATCTTACACACTCTCTCCCTTAACAAAAGTAACTTTAAGCAAATCCCCAAGCGCGTCCTTATACTTTCGCACTGAAACCGAACCAACACTTTTCCTTCGGCTTTCGATTTCGCTGGCAAACGAACGGAGCAAATCGTCAAGGCCGAATTCGCTCTTCGAGGGGGTCTTAATTCCTCTTCTTTCGTCGCCTCCTTCGGAATCGCGAGATGCTTCTCTGGTAAATGCGAATTCGCGCTCGTACATGGCCTCAGGAATCTTCTCAGCGATGAAATACGCAGTGTTACCAAGGATTTTAATAGTGATGGGGCTTTTGAAGCGTTCTACTTCGTCCGATTGGTCATATATTCGCACTTTAATCTCATCGCTCTTCTGTTTACCCGTACGGAAAACAATGAAAGGCGCAACGCCGAGCATCCCCCGCACGTACCGGAAATCGCTGTAAGGCGAATTTTGCTTTCTTCCAGAAAGTTTTCTTAGTTCCTCTGGCGTTAATATGTGCTTCTTAATAAACGCCTTTTCGCTGCCTATCCCCTTCTTTGCCATATATTTCTTCAGGAAGAATGATGGTTCGTACCGCTCTTTGCCTTCTTTTTTATCGATTCCGAGGTTAATCCCCGATTTCAGTACTTGGTAGAAAGTATAAGCGTGCTCCATTATTCGTGTATTGTCCTTCGGGTTATTTCGAAATTGAAACTCTATGTAAGTCCTGCCTTTAAGCAGAGCCTTACTCGTTCCGTTTACCGGTGTATCATCGATACTTCTTGCCGAGAATGACCCGAAACCTTTGCTGCTGCGGGTGCCAAAATTGGTGACGGCGAAGAAGGCAGGGATGTGTTTTTTGATAATGTCCAGCAAACCGGGGTGAAAACTGAAAAGGTCCACAACGATATATTCATAAGTTACCAGCTTGACATGCTCGTACTTTTTCTTGTCTTCATCTATAGCGGGGGCATAGTAAGATGATACAGTGGGGTTATATCTAGTTTTGCCGCTCTTATCCGTTCTTTCGTGCAACGGAGGTTTTTCTGTTGAGTTTCCCACAAAATAAATACGCATCTTGTAATCGAGCGCCTTATGTTGCCTGTCGACAAAATAATCCTCAATGAATTTTCCGCTTTCGTTTCTGAATTCCGACCCGAAATTCATAACCAGGTACCTGTCCAGCTTGGTCTTCACCTCGCTGGCCCGCAGGCAGGCCCCCGGCTGATCGCCCTGAAAGTGTATGATAGGTGTATGCTGTTGAAGACGTATTTGCACTTTGTACAAAATACTGCCTCCTCTCACTGTAATGTCCAGAGGCTTGAAGGTGTCTTATTCTTTCTTTTCCCCGATTGCCTTTACGACTGCAACGGTGTGACTTGAACCTGATACTACGAGTATTCGTCCCCCGGCAACATCAATAGTGAACTCTTTTAAACCGCCGTCCTTCGACACCCCATAGCGACCCACAATCTCTTCGTCCAGCAACACGTCGAAGCTCCCCTCAGAGTAGTAAGCGTCGTCAGGCACCCCGACCGCGAGTTTCACCGTTTTAAAATTGCCATCCAGGTTCCACCGCACGGGAGGATTATAGTATTCGGCGATATATCCCGAATTGTAACTTACACCGCTAATCACTACCCCGGTCGCTCTTTTTCCCGTAAAGGGGCGCAAATCTTCGAAAAGGTCTACCGTATTGTCTCCCTCATTGTCCTGCGCCAACCCCTTGCTTTTGGGTTCCTTCGAGTCCCCAGCTTCGTTGGAAACATCCCTTGAAACGGTGGCCGGTGTGTTATGCTTTTTCGATTCTACGCTATCGCTCTTGCCGTTGCTGCTGGGAAGCTCCCCATTGTCAGCGACACCGGTAGTCATCGTTTCAGTTGCAAACCGCTGCTCGAATCTCATGCCCAAAGCAAAACCAACCCCGAGCACTATGATGAGAGCCAACATTCCCAAAAAAATTCTGTAAGTTGTAAGGCCTTTACTCGATTCGCTCACCGTCTCATCCCCCTTTGTTGCATTCATTAGTGTCTGCCATTGAATGCGTACCGCTCGCTTTTGTAGCAGCTTTCAAACCCCCGCAAACACTCCCGTTATGTAGTAGTATGTCGTTCACTGACGCGGTCCGCACAGTTCCAACCGTTACGACTACTGTTCTGGGACAGTGTTGTGCGCATCAACTGCAATTATGCCATGTATCCTCATTCCTCTTAACCATTTCGGCATCTGTTTCCTAATTTAATTACACCTGGAATTTCTTTTCAATATCCTGTTGCCCAGCTTCGGCTGCTGTCCGGACATAGACGGCTCCTTCTTTTACCCTCCACTCCACCTCAGCTTCCCAAGCCTTGCCCACGAGCTTGATCAGGTTGCTAGCCAGCCAATCCTTCCAGCGCTGACCCCTGCCGCTGCTCCCAATGCCGTCAATCCGGCATCCATAGGAGGGTTGCCTGTCCAGTGTACATGTGGCATAAAGTTGGCCTCACCTCCCTATTTGATCCTGTTTATCCTCCGGCTATGTTTTTTGAATTAAAGATTCTTGTAATAGGGCATCGTTTAGCCACGGCCCAGCTTCGGAAGGGTCCTACGCTATGTATTGTCACAAAAAGGAGAAACACATTCGATTGTAATTTCTCCCTCACCCTTCTCGATTCCTTCCAAAATTTGTCGTCAAATTTCGACAAATTACGACCTAATGTGACTCTGGTGAAGCCGGTAACCATCGAATTTTAGGAGTTCCGTGCGAGGGGGTTACGGCCTGGGACCGGCTCTTTGAGTTTTTGACATTTCTTTCCCTAAATTGCTAAACTGTTGTTGGATGCTGACGAGTCCGATCCATGTAGGAGGATGCACGTTGGCCATGCTTAATTTTCACGTGCATCTCGTTGGGAGAGCTTAGGTTCATCGGAATCGATTACTGGTGTCTGCCATCACTGAGCTTTCGCTTGATTCCCGAAAAGAAAGGAGCAATGCGATGTCGGAAGCCTTGGCTCCCACGGAACCAGTACGTAAAGCAGAAATTAATTTGCGTTTGGCCCAGTTTGAGTTTCCGCCTATGCAGGACGTTCTGCTTGTCGGGAGGAAAGCTCCCATCGGTGCCGAAGCAGCGAAGAGAATGGTAGAAGCTTTGTCCCCAGATCAATACGAGTTGTTCGTTCTCGACCATGAACTTTTTGAAGCAGCCGTAATAAGAAAGTCGCTGCTTAATGTGGTCCCTAAAGAGAGCCTTATTCCCATAGTCCTCGAAGAGAGTTCGAGAATCGCGGATGATTCCATGATCATCAAGATAGGGATTAACGCGGTGATTCAGGTAAGTCGCTTGGTCAGCCTATAACTGCAAAAACGGTAGTTTATCCGGCTCTTGCCAGACGGTTCTTGAGTCAGCTCTGTAGTTTCTTTAATAATCTAATGGGGAGGGGAGCGGTACTGGGCAGGCCGCTGTGAAAACATGGGTACGCTTAAGAGTATAATGGTACGCGATCCGGTTACAGTGTCGCCGGATGCTAGTGTCGCTCGAGCGGTTCAGTTGATGCAGAGGTTCAAAGTGGGCGGGCTCCCTGTGGTCCAGGAAGGGATGCTGGTAGGTATTCTGACTTCCCGCGATGTTCGCAATTCCCATCCTAACCGGCTTGTGGCAGACGCTATGACCAGAGAAGTCATAACCATCAGCCCTGATTGCTCTATTTGGGAGGCAAAAGAGAAAATTGACCGCTACTGCATCGAGAGGCTGGTAGTGGAGGCTGAAGGCAGGCTATTAGGGATCATTACGAAATCTTGCCTGCTTATCCACTTCGGTAAAGCCGTCGACTCTCTTACTGGCCTTTTTACAGCCGATTACGCCTACTATGCAGCAGAGAAACTGCTCAAAACCAATTCTTCAGCAGTCGTCATTTTTATCGACCTCGATAATTTTGGAGAAATCGATAAGCAACTGGGCCACGCCGAAGGGAACAGCATCCTAGTAAAGGTCGCGCAGGCTCTCAATAGCGGCACTGCCGAAGAAGTAGATTACTTGTGCCGCTATGGGGGCGACGAGTTTGTGGTGGTGACCTCGAGGAACGTAAAAGAGGCACAAGAGTTGTGTTTTTCTCTTCTCGACGCCATTAGCAACGTAACCTGGCCGGGACTGCAAAACCGGGGACTGGCTTTGGCGGCTTCTGCCGGTATAGTACCCGGCCGCCGATCTGCAAGTGACAAGGACAAGCAGAATTGGCTCAATGTGGTTGATCTCGTCAATCTAGCCAGCCTCGGATCCACCCAAGCTAAACAGAAAGGGCATCGGGTTCTCACCATGGAAGAAGTGGAAGTCGTGGAGTAGGTCTTGGTGAAATTATCAACTGCTGTTCCGCCTCAGATAAGCGACAACGAGATAGCCTGCTGCCAGTACCAGAACGAGCCCTGCTATCGTGGTCACGAGGTCATGTGTTCGGTAGAAATGATAACCTAATCCCGTATAGATAAAAGCCGTAGGTAGTTTGCCTATGGCGGAGGCTAGTGTGAAGACGCGGAAGGACACGCCTCCTACCCCGGCAGCCACGTTGATGAGTGGAGTAGGAACGACCGGAATGATCCGGGCCAGGACGATGCTCCAGAAACCGTAGTGGGGGTTTATACTTTCCAGGTCCACCCGGTAACGCTGCGACATCCTCTGACTGAACCAATCATAACCCAAACGGCGAGCCATCACGAAAGCGGCACAGGCACCGCTCAAGGCTCCCAGCCAGGCTAAAAGAAAGCCTTCCCAAAAACCAAAAAGCATCCCCGCGGCCCCAGCCAAAATAACGTAAGGGAATACGGGGAAAACCGCCTGAATAAAAAAAAGCCCAAAAGCCACTCCCGGAGCCAGGGCATGGAAATTGTTAATGTATTTTGTAACCTCAGCCATGCTGAAACTTTCAATCACAGGCTCTTTGACTCCTCCAACGATACAGCTTGCAACAAGGTCAGGTCTTATCCCGCTTCCCGGCAACGTTGGCATAAATTCAGAATAAATTCAGAATACTAGGAAAACGGAAACCGACGAAGACTCAAGCAGTGGCAGGCAGGCTAAATTTCCAACTCGAGGGGGGCCTCTTCGGATAGTTGCCTGGCCACGCTTAAGCTGATTCCCCCGCTAACAGTATACGCGGAGAAATGCCTGCCTCTAGCTATGGATAATACTGTTTTCTAAGCCTCTTTCAGGAAATGCCGCTCCAGCCATGCCAGGGTTAGGTTTTCTCTGATTTCGTGGCTGGTGGTAAACCTGTGGTCGCTTCCTTCGACCAGGTGAACTTCCGCATTCTCTCTCAAGGCCTCGCCCAAAAACCGGGCGTTTTGCGGGCTCACCACCTCGTCTTTCAACCCATGCACGATGAGCACCGGGCGGTCTCTCAGCCCGCTAATATATTCTACCATATTATGGTTATATAAATCAGCCGCAAAACCGGGCCCGAGCCTAAACTCTCCCCAATCGTCGGTTATACTCACTTCCAGCCCTTTCTTCATGGCTTCGAACTGCTCCGGCATCATCGCCGAAAAAGTCTCTACCAGAAAAACCGGGGTTGACCACAACACGACACCCCTCACACGCTCGTCTTTACTGGCCTCGACCAAAGTAGTGCTACCGCCAAAACTCCGTCCCAGGAGCACCAGCGGCTTATCAACCCGGGAGCACGCCCAGTCAACCACGTCCTTCAGGTCGTTTGCCTGCCCTGACAAGGTGACCTGGGTAAAGTCCCCCTCGCTTTCACCGCTACCGGCAAAATCGAAGGCCACGAGACTACCTCCGCGTTCAGCCAATTTCTGGCCCAGGCTGTAGATCCGGCCTCCGTTCTCTTTACTCCCGCGAAAGCCGTGAGCGGCCACCACCAGGCACCTAGCCCTATCCTCAGGCTCAAAAACCAGAGCCGCTAACCTTTTCCCTTCCCGGTTGGGGATGAAAACCTTATCCCAACTCATCCCCTTCACCTCTCACATCGGCTTCTTCGGTTTTTGCTGGTCTTCCGACTCGAACCTCACCCGGTTTTTGCACATGTCACAGATGTAAGTGCTGGAAGGCTTAGCAACTAGCTTCTGGTAGGCCGGATTATCCTCTGCAATCTCATATTTCTTCCCGCACAGGGCACAACGAGTAACCAGTGGCATCAAACGCTCCCCCTTTCACAATTCCTCTCCTACCTAATTGTAATCGACGCGGGCAAATAATAGTCACTTATAGACACAGATTAATGCGGATTTACACAGATTTACAACGAATATCAGACATTTTTGACGATATTCGCAAAATAACGGTTCCTTGAGGGCTCTCGCGCGTCATTTTCTATACGCCTGGCTAGGGCCTAGGTTTTGGAGAGCGGCTTCTCAACGAAAAAGGCACCCGCCGGTCGTGCCGGAAGGGTGCCATAGCCCGATGACCCGGTTTTTAACCCGCTACCTTGAAGAGTTCGATAGATTTCTCCAGTTCGGCAATTACCCGGTTCAATTCCTCGGCCGAGGCGTTGACCTCCTGCAGTCCCGCCAGCTGCTCTCCCGCCAGAGTGTCTACCTGCTTTGCAGCCTCAGCCGTTTTCTGGGCCACTTCAGCCGTCCGGTTAACCGCCTGCAGGGCCGTGTCTGTTCCCGCTGCCATTTCTTCACTGGCTGCCGAGACCTCTTGAGCGTGTTCGGATATCTTCTTGATCCCATCGATAATGCCCTGGAAGGCCATCCCGGACTTAGCCACAACCTGGATACCGTTTGCTACCTCCCGGGTCCCGTCATCCATCGCTTTTACCGCGCGCCCAGCTTCCTGCTGGATCTCGCCTATCAACACCGCTATCTTCTTCGCCGCTTCTGCCGACTCCTCGGCGAGTTTTCTAACTTCTTCGGCTACGACCGCAAACCCACGCCCCTGTTCTCCTGCTCGAGCCGCTTCGATAGCAGCGTTAAGAGCCAGAAGGTTAGTCTGCTCGGCAATACCGGTGATAACGTCGACTATCTCCCCGATCCTCTGCGATTTTTCACCCAAACCCTGGACGATACCGGCCGTTGAATTTACCGTGCTGCTTATTACTTCCATCTGGCGCACCACTTGCTCGACCTGAATTCCGCCTTCTTCCGCTGTCTTACTGGCTTGCACTGAAGCGCTCGACGATTCCTGAGCTCCAACGGCCACCTGTTGAATACCGGCCGACATCTCTTTTATTATATCTCGGGTCTGCTGGGCCATATCCATCTGCAGGACCGCGTTATCCGCCATTTCCTGGCAACTGGCACTCATCCGCTCCATGAGACGGGCACTGGCATCTGACCTCTTCTTCAACTGCCCCGAAACCCCGGCGACGTTTTGAGCCAACCTCTGGGTCTGGGCGATGACCGAAGATATCTTATCGATCATCACGTTGAGTGAGGCTCCAACTCTCCCGATCTCGTCTTTTGCATCCATTTCAACCTTACGCGTCAAGTCGCCTTCCGCAGCCCGCTGTATGCTCTCCTCAATCACTTGCAAGGGACCAGCAACACTGCGCGACAGAAGGAAAGCAGCCACACCGGCAAGCACGATACCGATCAAAGTGCCCCACAGCATGTTCCGGGCCAAGCGCCCAGCCATCTCGTCATATGGGGTAGCCGGAACCCCTACGTAAAACATTCCGATGATCTTGCCTTGGGCGTCCTTTAGAGGAACATATGTAGTCAGGTTGCGGGTACCGGCCACGTCGGCTTCGCCCACGAATTTCTGCCCTTCTTTCAAAACCGCTTGTGCCACCTCAGGAGCGCACTGAGTACCCACCTTCCGCACTCCGTTGGCCTTGACGTTGGTCGAAACCCTGGTATCTCCTTTGAAGATGGTGCAGGTATCCCCGGTCTTTTCCCCCACTAGATCGACTATCTCAAAATTCTCATCCATCAAAACATCGCCTTTGTAGAGCTTGCCATCAGAACCGATCGACCACTGCCCGGGGTACTTTTGATCCAGCAACTCGAGCCCCATATTCAGGTCGGAATCGAGCTTTTGTTCGGCCGCCTTTATTATCTCGTTCTTAAAGGCGGTAGAAGCGTAATACGCTATAGACCCCGTAACTATAACGATGACGAGAGTAAAAACCAGCATCAACCTGGTTCCCACGTTGAGCCTCATTCTCGTAATCTCCCCTCTCCCACGATATACGCCCGCTACTTTCCATCACAACCAGTGTTGCAAAACCTACGACAAGTGATGATGTGCCTCTGCCAGTGCTACCTTCTCCCCGCACTTCGGGCAGAACAGATTGCCCTCTTCATCGGCTACAAGCCCTAAAATCCTGGCCACGTCGTTCACCTTTATTTCACCCAACAGCATATCGTCGGCATCGATCTCAGCCAGCGATTTGAAACCGAATTCCCATCTCGGCATCTGAACCCACAGGTTGTAAAGAACACGGTACCAGTTGCTCATGACATACCTTAGATCGTACATCCGGGTCAGAAGATCCATCTGCTGTAGCAATTCGCTAAGGGTACGGCTATTCAACGCGATTCGTATCACCTGTTCGCTCTTGAGATTGCCACCGCTGAAGCTGTTCAAAACAGATTCCAAGCCTTGCTTCACTTCCTGCCACAAATCAAAGTGCAAAGCGCGCGCCAGATCGTCCATGCCGAAAGAAAAGGCCACTTCATACTTTTTTCTAGCCTCCAAAATATAGAGCGGGTCTTTAACCTCCGGCAGGTGTACGATATCTCCGGATGAAATGATGAGTCTTGGATCTCGTTCTATTTCCTCCAACAACCGATCCCACCACGGCACGAGCTTAAGGTTAGCCAGCTTTTCCACCCCAGCCACAGCATCCGGCAAAGGCATGGCCCCGGTCAAGCGAAGGAGTCCCAGAATGTACTCCCGCCCACGCTGAAGAATCCGTTCCCCTGAGCTACCTTCGGCCCGGTCCAAATCCTTCTCAATCGCTTCAACTATGTCATATGGAATCCCCCCTCTTTCCACTCCTTCAGTGCCAAAGAAAGAGCTTCCTTCAGGTATTGCCGAGCCATTCCCCGCTCCTCGGCAACAAAAAAGGAAGCCTTTCCTAAACCCCAATAGTCGGAAAAATCGCCTCCTCCACCACTAATGCGGGCGTGAAAATCTCGCACAGCCTTTTCATAATCCCTGCTTTTAAGCCAATCCCAACCCGAACAGGTATCCTGCATGTAAGCCTTCCTTCCAGCAACAGTCTTTTGCTTTTAGCTCCAAGACAACACCAGCAACCGCCCAACACAATCCTCGCACATGATAAGCCCGAATTGCAGACCAAAAGCCATGCACTCCGAGCACATCAGAACCCCGCACATTAAGCATTTGCGCAAAGCCTGTCTTTGCGGGTGCTGGTCACAAATCAGGAGCATGCCCGCCATCAAATCTATGCTATTAACAGATTGGCTTCGACGTTTCATCCATTTTTCCTTCTTCTTTCCTATATTTTCTTTAATCGTAATCTAAATTATAACCGTGGATGGGTCATTTAATGACTTTCATGTACGACACGTGGCTATAATTGAATACCCCTATGACATGACCTCCCGCATCATAAAGGTAGTTGGTTGATGACCCGCCTACATAAACCGTGCCCTCCTTTGACACGCCGAGTTCTTTAACGTAGCCGACCAGCATCGACCCATCGCTGAAGTGAATTTCCACTTTTATCAATGGTTTGTGTTCGTCGGCTTGATCGCTGCTGATAAGTCCATTCCATTCCATGCTCCAACCAGCCACTATTCCAACCGTCAAGAGTACCAACGCTAAGAAGGCCCACCCCCATCGCCTGCTCATTTCCCTTCCCTCCTTGGCCGGATCCGTCTTCCTCGGGGCAAAACTTCTGCCTGTCCCTGGCGGCCAATGCCCCTGGTCCTGCGCTCAGCCCACTTAGCTAACTGCCGGTCAACCAGGTAATGGACACTGTCCTTAGTGAAATCTCCATTTGCCTCCCTCTTACCGGCAGGTTTTCCCATCAGTATCTCGATGCCCTCGTTAACATGGCCAATGGCCCAGATCGAGAATTTTCCTTTCCTAACTGCGTCTACTATCTCATCCGGCAGCATCAAGTTAGCTATGTTTTGCTTGGGAATGATAACTCCTTGACGCCCATCCAGTCCTTTTAGCTTACATACCTTGAAAAATCCCTCGATTTTCTGGTTTACGCCTCCTATGGGCTGGATCTCTCCGTTCTGGTTAATAGAGCCGGTCACCGCTATCCCCTGCCGGATAGGAACTCCCGAAAGGCTGGAAAGTATGGCAAACAGCTCCGCGGCCGAAGCGCTGTCACCTTCGATCCCCTCGTACGTCTGCTCAAAAGTCAAGCTGGCGGATAGGGAAAGCGGTTTGTCCTGGGCGTATTGGGCCCCCAGGTATCCTGCCAAGGTTAAGACCCCTTTGGTGTGTATGCTCCCGCTCATCCGCACTTCCCGCTCGATGTTGATTACACCTTTCTCACCCATGAAGGTGCGGGCGGTTATGCGGCATGGTTTGCCAAACCAGTAATCGCCCAACGAATACACAGCCAGACCGTTGATCTGCCCGACTGCCTCCCCGTGAACGTCTATTATGATCGTTCCCTCACTTATGAGTTCCAGGACTTTGGCCTCTAAAAGGTCAGAGCGGGAACGCTTTTCGTCTATCGCTTTTTGAACATGCCGCTTTTCTACGCGCTCGCATTTTTCTCGGGAAGCCCATACGTTGGCCTCAAAAATGATGTCGTTTATGCGGTCGAACAACGTGGTTAGTTTCTTTTGATCTTCAGCCAGCCAGGTGCCGTAATCGACCAGCCTGGCTACCGCTTCTCTAGTAAAATGGCGCAACCCGTGCCGCCTAACCACGCAACTCACAAACTGGGCGTATTTGGAAACGTGCTCGCCGGTCCGGGGCATCTCCACTTCAAAGTCTGCCCTGATCTTGAAAAGCTGGCGGAACTCCTCGTCATAGGTGTACAGGAGATAATACATTAACGGTTCTCCGATGAGAATCACCTTGACTTCGACCGGCATGGGTTCCGGTTCCAGTACTTCCGAGCTGGTTACGCTAAAAGTCTTCAAAACGCTCTCTATGGTTATCTCCCGGTTCTTGAGAACCCTTTTCAGGGTATCCCAAACAAAAAAGTTCTTAAAAAGATCGGTCACGTGCAGGATAAGGTACCCTCCGTTGGCGCGGTGAACTGCTCCTGCCCGAACCCGTGTGAAATCAGTGGACAGTATGCCGAATTCGCTCTCGTACTCGATGGTGCCAAAGAGGTTGGCGTAAGTAGGGTTTGTCTCGTAAACGACAGGCGCGTGGTCCCGTCCCTCGTTATCTACAAGCACATTGACCTTGTACCTTTTAAATGCGGCCTTTTTGTCTATACGGCGAAAAAGTGCGGCCGGAAACTGCATCTCTTCCTGTTGTCCTGCAAACAACTCCAGGTTCTCCAGCACGTCCTGGTGAACCTCCTCTAGGTAAGAAATAACCTTAGCATGCTCCCGGTAAGTCTCGTATAACGCCGCGAAGTATGGAACCATCACACTACGCGCGGTTTCTACCTCCAGCACCCGCATTTTCTCCCTCACGGTCCGCTCGAGTTCCTTGTATTCGCGCATAGCCTCGTTTATCTTTTCCTGCAAGGCCTTGCTCCGCTCCAGCAGTTCTTGTTTGGTCTCGTCATCGAGGGTGGCAAACTCCTCCTGGTCCAGCGGTTTCCCGTCTCGCAGCGGAATAGTGCTTATCCCGTGCTGGCTGCGGGAAATAGTAAACCCCTCAGCTTGGGCCATTTTCTCCAGTTTCTGATACATAAGGTTGGTGCTATCGAGGAAACTTCCTAGAATTCTGTTTCTGTGCATCTCAAAATGCTGGCTTTCGAAGGCTTTAGAAATCATTTTGCGCAGGTTGTTAACCAACCGGTCCATATCACGAGCGAGTCGCCTGCCCTTCCCTGCCGGTAACTGCAGAAGCCGCGGGCGATCGGGATTGCGGAAATTAAAAACGTAGCACCAATCGAAGGGAGCAGGGTCCTGTTGTGCTCTCTTTTCAACCAGGTTCCTCGCCAGGGTAACCTTCCCGGTGCCGCTGATGCCGGCAAGAAAGATGTTGTAGCCTTCGCTCTTTATGTCCAAACCAAACTCAACCGATTTGACTGCCCTCTCCTGCCCAATAATTCCTTCAAGAGGCTCAAGCTCTGCTGTCGATGCGAATGGGAAGTCCTTAGGATCGCACAGTTTCCTCAAATCCTTAGGTTTCAGCTTACTCAGTGTAGTCACCCCTCCTCAAAACGCCTTCATTTACCAACCCTATATCTTAAAATGGAATCCCGTCTCCCCTTTTTTCACCTTGTTCCCGAAATGCCCGTACAGCCGAGCTGCCGCGTAGAAGCCGGTACAATGGGCAACGACCAGTCTTTGTATATCGTATGACTCTAAAGCCCGAAAAGTCTTCTCTAGCCTCTCCTCGCCAGCAGACATAAGGTGAGTTCCTCCTATGAATGCCTGGATCCTGCTACACCCTGTCAGCTTTTGGGCATACTCCAAGGTGTTGATTAGCCCCGAATGAGCGCACCCGCTAACTACTACCAGCCCTTCGGGGTGGTCTATTATTACAGCCTGGTCATCGACCAATAGGTCGGTCTCGTAGTCATCGGCTTCATTCCTGCGACGCAGGAACTGCCCGCCTGTGTCTTCATAAGAATTGGTACGGGGAATTGCTCCCGATACCAGTACCCCTGGCCTCAGCTCGTACGCCGAAGAATTTTCGACAATAGTGCTGCCGAGCCTCGCCACCTCTTCTCTGGTAACCCTCATCCCTATAAAACGGGGCTCGTCGAAACCGGGCAGGCCTGCCACGAACTTGGGTAACCACGCGTCGGGATGAATAATAACCCGCCGCCCGCCCCGCATCTTGAGCAAGGCCTCCAAGCCCCCGGTATGATCGAAATGCCCGTGGCTGATCACGATGTCGTCTAAGAAGTCCAGGTCCACACCCATCCTTTTGGCATTGACAAATAAGGCATCTTTAGAACCGGTATCGAATAGGAAACGATAGTCCTCCACCTGCACCATAGCTGCAAATCCATATTCCCCTACCAGTCGTGAATCTGGGGTGGTGTTTTCCACCAAAATTGTAACCGTGACCCGCATCCCGTTCCCCCCTTCTTGCCCCTAATTCGCCCGCTTTTTCCGTGAATAGGTGATTAATTATCCAGTTGCCCGAACATTTCCTGCTAAACGATGAACTGACGGATCAAGGCTTAGGTCGAGCATCTTATCTTTTCCTAGCGTCAAAACTGTAACTATTTTCCCCTTTTTATGGCTCAAAATCAATAGCCGTGTTTGGAATCAGATCCCACCAAGACTGGTGAACGTAACACATTTCGTTCGGTTCTGTCCCCTTGACGAAGGCCGCTTTCATTACCCTAGGACAGGATTCCGTCGCCACCAATCCAGTATCCATGCAGATATTAATGTTAATGATGTCGTCCGGAACGGGGAAGTATTCGACCGGAAGCTTCTCGGAGGCCTTTCGCATAAAGTTTGCCCAGATAGGACCCGCAATGCGCCCTCCAGGCAGGTCTACGGTTCTGGTCTGGGTGTCGTAACCGACCCATACCGCACACGACAGCTGTGGGGTATAACCTACAAACCAGGCGTCCCGGTATTCTTGAGTGGTCCCGGTTTTCCCCGCCGCCGGTCTCCCCACCAAGCTTTTCAGGTGAGAAGCGGTGCCTCCCGGTTCTAATACCCCTTCCAGCATATCTGTTATTATGTATGCGTTTTCGGGCGAGACCAACCTGGACTGTCGCGGGTGGTGCTCTTCAAGCACTTGTCCGTTTCGGTCCAACACCTTGATGATGGCTACCGGTTCAGCCCTAACGCCGCCGTTGGCAAAAGCGGTGAGAGCCGACGCCATCTCCAAAGGGGTTACTTCAGATGTGCCGAGAGCCAGCGAAAGCACGGGTCTGATCTTACCGCTGAAACCGAATTTCTTCGCCCATTCTGCAAATCGTTTCGGGCCAACGCTGTTGTTCAGTTTGACCGATACCACGTTATCCGACACCATTATGGCTTCTTTTAGAGTGAAGTCCCGGTAGTGGTAGGGCTGGTCGCCATAGTCAGTTGGCCGGTATACCGTACCGTCAGGCTGTGGAAATTCGACCCAATCGCAGGTAAAGGTAGAGGCCGCAGTGTACCCCTCTTCTATGGCCAGCGAATACAAAAATGGCTTGAAAGCGGAACCGGGCTGTCGGTAAGCGTTGATGGCCCGGTTAAACTGGCTCTGAGCAAAATCCCTCCCCCCTATCATGGCCTTTATATACCCTGACCTGGCGTCAACCGCCACCAAAGCCGCCTGTAGGTCCTTGTCTTTATCTTTCATGGTGTCGTCATAGGCTTCTTGCGCCGCTTCCTGCATATCCAGGTCTAAACCAGTGTATATCTTCAGCCCGCCCTGGTAAACCATGCGGGCCCCGTACTTCTTGACCAGGTAATCTATAACCATGTCGGCAAAATAAGGGGCATCCCCTTTGATGAACCTGGCCCTGCGGTACTGAAGTGGTTGGCGTAGAGCTCGTTTCGCCTCCTCCTCGCTTATCTTTCCTTCTTCAACCATGCGCTCGAGAACGACCGATTGCCTGGATTTAGCGGCTTCAGGGTTTACAAACGGGTTGAAACGGCTGGGACGAGCAGGTATCCCTGCTAAAAGTGCGCTTTCAGCCAGGGTCAGGTCCGACGCCGATTTCGCAAAATAGGTACGGGCGGCGGCCTCCACCCCGTACGCCCCGTTGCCGAAATAAATGGTGTTGAGGTACATTTCCAGTATCTCATCCTTCGTGTACTGCTTCTCCAGTAAAAAAGTGTAATAGAGCTCCTTTATCTTCCGGGTTAAGGTCCTCTCCTGGGTCAAGAAGAGGTTCTTCGCGGTCTGCTGGGTTATGGTGCTACCTCCTTCTACCACCCGCAATTCACGCAAATCAACGAGCAAAGCACGCAGGACCCCCCCTAGATCAATACCGTGGTGCCGGTAAAAGTTCTTGTCCTCGACCGCGATAAACGCGTCAATCAGGTAGGGGGACACCTGATTCAACCCCACGCTGATGCGGTTTTGTTGGTATATCCCTTTTACTTCTCTCCCATTAATGTCATAGATTATAGACATCTGAGGAACGTTAAGCTCAGGCAGTTTCCATGTAAAACCGGCACTCAGCACCACACTCAGAACCATCACGAGCCATAGCGTAATCTTCCGCACCGTCAATCCACCTCATGCCTAATTTTCCCAGGAAGAAAAAACTCTATCCCTACTGAATTAGCAGATGGGCCGTATTGACAAGGCTACATGCCCGCCGTATATTGGTTATGGGCTAAGACTATTCTCGACAGCAAAGGGCGGTGGTAAGATGGATCCCATACCCTGGCGAAAATGTGCACAGCTTTATACCATCCTCAATCTACAAACCAGGAGGGTCGCGTTTTACCACCTCGTGAGCCGGACCCTCCGATAGAAAGGAGGGGTACCCCTTTGATCAAGACCTACTTTTATAACCACGCCGAGAATGCTATGTACCATGACGTCGACTTGGCAGATAAAGATGCCCTGCTCAGTTCCCCATGTAACCTGTTATGGATAGATATCTATGACTGCACCGAAGAAGAGCTTAAGTATGTGGGCCAGGTTTTTAACTTTCACCCCCTGGCCATTGAAGACTGCTTGCAGGAAAACCCTCGGGCCAAAATCGACCGCTACGACGATTACAGCTTTTTTGTTTTTCATGCCCTCCGCTACTATGAAGAAGCGAGTGACGACGAAGAAGAAATAGCCAGCATCGAACTCGACGTCTTTTTAGGCCCGAACTATATAGTAACCATACATCCGGTAGCTCTATGGGCAGTTGGTAAGGTAGCGCGCGTTTCCCGGTACAGCGCTGAGTTCATGAATCGAGGTCCTGATTACCTTTTGTACAGCATAATTGACAACATCGTAGACGATTATTTTCCTATCATCGAACGACTGGCCGACCGTATCGATGAATTGGAAGACGATATATTCACCAGTGCTCATCACGAAATAAACGAAGAAATGCTAGCATTGCGCCGTACCATACTCCTTATGCGCAAGGTTCTTCTGCCACAGAGAAGACTGTTCGCCAATATGCATGGACGTTACCCATTTATTATCCGCGAAGAGAACAAACCTTATTATCTGGACGTAATAGACCACCTAGACCGTATTTTGGACTCGGTTGACACTTTCCGCGACCTGGTCACGAGCTCGATGGAAATTTATTACTCTATCGTCAACACGCGTACCAACGAGGTCATGAGGGTCTTGACTATCGTATCTACAATCATGATCCCCTTGACTTTCATCACCGGCTTGTACGGGATGAACGTCCACATACCTCTTCAAGACAATCCCATGTATTTCTGGCACATCCTCGGAGGCATGGGGTTGCTGGCCGGGTTTATGTTGTTTATTTTCCGGCGGAATCGTTGGATATAAACGAAAAAGGGTTCCGGAACGCGAGATGTCCAGAACCCTTTTTCTTGCGCTTTATTCCTGGGCACTATCTGCCAAACCCGGCTCAGTCCGCTATAACCTTCTAGCCAGGGTCTCGGCTTCAAAGATGGCAGCAGCTATGTTTCGCGGCTTAACCGCATCCCCGATAACATAAACTTCGGGCACCGAAGTACGGAGCATGCTACTTAACGGGTTGTATGGTTCGAGCCCCACGGCTAGTACCACC
The DNA here is from genome assembly GCF_000092405.1 of Syntrophothermus lipocalidus DSM 12680. Taxonomy (NCBI): domain Bacteria; kingdom Bacillati; phylum Bacillota; class Clostridia; order Eubacteriales; family Syntrophomonadaceae; genus Syntrophothermus; species Syntrophothermus lipocalidus. The sequence continues at coordinate 1,428,945 of NC_014220.1, forward strand.
AGTTCAGCCTCAATATCAAAGATCCTGCCGCAAGAATCCCGGGCTCTTACGATGTCTCCTTTCACTTCAACCACAACGCACCCGGTAACCTTCTCTACGCCCGCTGCATCCAGACCGTCCAGTAAATCCCGCCGGCTCATGGGATTAAGGCCTTGAGCCAGCTTTTCACCAGCTTCTAATACTATTACCCGGTTCTTGTGCCTGGCGAGGTACAAAGCGGTTTCGCACCCTATAGCCCCGCCGCCAACAACAGCCACTCGCCTGTTTCTGACCAGTTCACCACTGGCCAAAACCTCCACAGCCTGGACCACATTCTCCCCTGGGGCCAACCCGGGGCACGGCCTTGGAACTGACCCCGTGGCTACCACCGCTATTTCGGGCTGAAGCTGGTTGAGCAGTTTGGGAGTAACCCTCTGCCCTAACCTGATGTCTATCCCGCGTCTCTTTAACTCGCCCACCAAGTAGTCCCTAAACTCGGCCAATCGCCTTTTGTGAGGAACCCGCGAAGCCGGAGTCAACATCCCTCCCAATTCTTGCTTGGCTTCTATCAAAGTGACCCGATGCCCCTTGGCCGCCAATAAGGCGGCAGCCGCCATGCCTGCGGGTCCGCCGCCGGCCACTACCACCCTTCTCGGGCATGAGGTTTGTGTTGGGCGGTTCAGCCATGTTTCTCGCCCTATGTAGGGGTTGACTGTACAGGTGACGGCAAGGTGATAGAAAGACTGGGCAATACAGGTGTTGCAGGACAGGCACGGCCTTATCCGGTCGCTTTGTTGTAACCTAGCCTTAGTCAACCACTCTCCGTCAGCCAGCTGGCCTCGCCCGATGAACACGTAGTCAACCCAGCCTTCTCGCAGGACCTGCTCGGCGTATTCAGGGTGACGTATCACACCCCCTCCCACCACCGGAACCGATACCGCCTTCTTTACCTTGGCCGCCAAGCGCATCCTCCAGCCTTCCGGAAAGGAGGCCGGTTCAACCGTGGTGAGCCCCGATTCGTGGGTACCCCCGGTGACGGAAAGGTAATCGGACCCCGCCGATTCCAAGAGTTGCGCCAAATAAACCCCTTCGTCCGGCTCGATGCCCCCGGGAACGAAATCCGCGACGTTAAAGCGAACCCCAACTACCAGTCCGGGGCATGCGGCCTTTATCCCATCCACTATTTCCATAATCAAACGCGCCCTGCCGGTGGCATCCCTTCCGTACCGGTCCTGGCGACGGTTAGTGTGCGGTGAAAGAAACTGTCCCAGAAGATACCCGTGCCCTGCATGGATCTCGACCCCGTCAAACCCCGCTTGTACCGCTAACCCGGCCGCTTTTATAAACTTGTCCTTTATGAGTTCAATATCTTCCAGGCTCATCTCCCTACAGATGTACCTTGATGACCGGTCAGGAACCGCGGACGGTGATAAGGGAGTCTGCCCTTCCGTCGCCAGCAGAGTGGTCTGCCGCCCGGCATGGTGCAATTGAATGAAAGCGCAAGGCCCCCAGCTCTTTATCCTTTCGGCCAGCCGCCTCAAACCCGGCAGAAATCGCGGATGATCGATACGAAGCTGGTTTAAGGCCGCTTTCCCAGTAGGAGCATCAACGCACGCAATCTCTACCACCACTACTCCAGGCTGGCTGCGGGCCCGAGCATTGTAATAAGCGAGCATCTCGGGGCTAACCTCCCCTGTTACACCAGCCAAACCGCTGATCATCGCCGGCAGAAATACCCGGTTGCTGACGGCCAGGCTACCGATTAACCCGGACCGGAACAAATACTTTAACCCCGTCATATCCTCACCTGCCCTAGACTTTACCCTACCCCCCTCAATACCTTCGAAACAGTTGGCATTAATGTGGTATAATCAAACCATGACATCGGCTCTCGGTCGTCTTCCGGAGCCTGTCCTAAGCAGCTTGCACCGGCCTGTAGTTTAAAAACGGCGGGTATTGCAAGCAGCCCGTTTCTGGCCGGAAATGCCAGCGAGCGGGCTTTCATGAAAGAAGGGAGAATTAACCATGGATCTAGGTGACCTGGTGGTGGTCAGCAAATCCGGACACCCTTTCAACGGCCTGAGCGGAAAGATCGTTGGCAGAAGGGGCAATTACACCCCTGACGACCCTATATTTTTAGTATTCATCAAGAACCGGGCCCGCAGCTTCCTCATACCCCAATCCATGCTGCGCTTGATGGAGCCATCAGAAATCGAGGTTACCAAAAACATCGCCGACTGGCCATTCTAGAAATCAGCCGCCGATTAACGCAGGTTTATGCTTTGATCAATGTCTCTGTGTTTTTCAACCGGTTACAGTATATCGACGTCTATGGCAATGATTCCTCAATCAAGCACACGTGGGTTTTATCCTTGATCGCCAGGTAGCGAAACCGCGTGGGGGAATCGAACACGATACCACGTCCCTTTGTGGTAAACCCCACTGCATACTCTGGACCAGGTGCCCCGTCAACCGCAACATACTGCCTGTGCCCGTCTTGGGCTGCCCATACCAGGTGGCTGCTGTCAGGGCTGAAAACCAGGCTCTCTCCAGTAACCGCATCATACCCGGCTATTTCGTCGTGATCCACTACTATCACGATTTTCTCTCCCTTTTGCGCGGCGTAGGCTAAATGTTTACTGTCAGGGCTAAAGATCAAGCTTCCCCTCAGTATACCGTCATAAGCAGGTCCTTCCTTACCATCGAGGATTACCAGCCATTTATCTTGTTTTTTGACCGCAAAAGCGAGGTGTCGGCTGTCGGCACTGAAGACCATGGTCTCTCCGCCTATGCCCTGATACCTTCCTATCTCCGCACCATCGACGACCGTTACTATTTCGAATCCTTCCTGGGCTGCATAAGCGAGATGTTGGCTATCGGGACTAAAAGTCAAGCTGTCACCTGCTACCGCGTCATAATACTTTTGTTCCACCCCGTCCAGGACAACCAGCTGTTTGTTGCCGGGCCAGGGAGCATACCTGCCATCCAACATGACCCGTTTACTGCCGATCAGAGCCGCGTAGGCCAGGTGCTGGCTGTCGGGGCTGAAAACGAGCGAACTCCCGCCGATGGCGTTGTATAGAGACTGCGACCTCCCATCTACCCACACTGACCACTTGTTGTCAAACTGGGCAGCGCAAGCAATCCGAGCGCTGTTGGGACTAAAAAGGACCGTGCCCATCGCGACCCCGTCACAGACCAGTTTTTCTCGGCCATCGACTACCAACCGCCATTCTTCATCAACGGCAGCGGCATACGCTATCTTTTTACTGTCGGGACTAAACACCAGGCTCCCCTGGAGAATCCCCTCATAATACTTTCTCGCTTTACCATCCACTACTATAAACTGTCCTTCATCTGCCTGAGCCGCAAAAGCAAGCCTGCGGCTGTCAGGGCTGAAAACCAGGCTGTTTTCCAGAATACCCTGGTAAACCTTTTTCTCCTTGCCGTCCACAACTACCGCCTGGCCATCTCCCCTTCTGACAACAAAGGCAGTTCTCTGGCTATCAGGGCTGAAAACAAGGCTACCCGAAATCACTTTTTCGGTAGTCTTGAGCTCCCTTTGATTAAGCATAACCGTTTCCCGCCCGCTTCCTCCTGCAACAAAAGCTACACTTCTCCGATCTGGACTAATACATAATGAATGCAGCGGGTATCTGAGGCTGCACAAAAGCTTTTCCTCGTAGTTTCTATTCACAGCAGTTCCCCTCTCTCCCTCACCGTTGCCGATACATTACCAAGCTTAAAGCAGACGAATATTTTCTATCTCAATGGAAAAACTACTGATGGTCAAAAAACGAAAGGAGGAATAAAAGTCGATGACTCACCACCTTAATCAGATGGAACTACAAAACCTGCGAGAGCTCATCAGTGCCCACGATACCGCATGTAAGAAACTAGAAACCTATGCCCAGCAATGCACTGATCCCGAGTTCAAGCAGATGTTCCAACAATCGTCCCAGTCGGCCCGCAATACCAAGCAAAAACTAGCTTCATTCTTGCAATAAAGGAGATGAAACGATGAAAGACAAAGACATGGTGAATGACGTTCTTTCTATGGTTAAGAGCAGCCTGTTAAACTATGAACGTGTCATCTCAGAAACCTCCAACCCCCAACTGAGGCAGACTATCCAGCAGATACGCAACTCTGACGAAGACTTTCAATACCGGCTGTACCAAGCAGCTGCCCAAAAAGGGTTCTACACCCCCGCCCAACCCGCCAGCATGCAGGATATCCAGCAGATACGCTCTCAAATCATGGTCTAGCCAACCGCAAACAAATACATCCGTGAGGATAAAGGCTGACGATCACCGTCAGCCTTCTTCACATCCTTCTTCGGGTGCGGCCCGCGCCAGCAACACTTCTTTCACGGCAAATACAGACCTGCTTATGGTACGTGCTATGTAATACACGGGGGCAATGCTCCCTGACACCGTCTTTACGTAGCCTATTTCTTCGTCGTTGGCTGCGGCCACTACGCCGGTTACAGCTACGCTACCTACAGCTGGCAAGCGTTTGTTTACCGCCTTGCCCGGGGTCAAGCTACCCAACCTAACTTGAATCACCCCGACTTCCTCCGGCTTTCCCAAAGAAGCATCGATGGCCACCTCAACCGCTCCCCGGTGACGATTGCGGATACTTCGCAAAGCTGTTATCATGTTCAGAGCGTGTATCGGCTCGTCCAAAGTGCCGTAAACCGCGAGTTCGGGTACTTTATCCTTAATCATGGTCCCTGCCATAGGTCCCAAACAATCGAGGATGTTCCTATTGGTACCTATACATATGAACACGACTTCGCCTTCTTTCGGAAGACAGGTATCTAGAGCCTTCGCCAACTCCGAAACCGCCTCGGGTTCGAAGTACTTCTTCTTGAAGACGACCGTCATGCAAGCCTAACCCTCCAGAACCCGCTTCAAACTGGAGATGAACCGGAGATTTTGTTCATCGGTACCTATAGTTACCCTAATGTAAGTAGGATAGCCGAAAATATCCCCGGTCCGGGTTATTACCCCTTGCATCAACAGCCCTTGGAAAACCCGCCGGCAGTCCAGCCCCGTATCTAAAAAAATGAAATTGGCCTGCGTTGGGACATAACGTAAGCCTATTGCCTGCAACTCTCGGTACAAGTATTCCTTGCCTTGCCGGTTTATCTCCCGGCTTCTTGTCAGGTGCTCCTCGTCCTCCAAGGCCGCCACAGCTGCCTTCTGGGCCACCAGATTCACGTTGAAGGGCTCCCGGACCCTATTCACGGCAGCGACAATCTCCGGCGTAGAAATCCCGTATCCGATCCTCAAGCCAGCCAACCCGTATATTTTTGAAAACGTCCGCAAAACGATGACGTTGTAGCCGCGGTCGAGGTATTCGAGCCCACTCTGAAACCCGGGGTCATCCACATACTCGTAGTAAGCCTCATCGAAAATCACCAGGATATCCTCATCCAGACCATCCATGAACCTCTCCAGTTGCTGACGGGTAACCACGGTACCCGTAGGGTTGTTAGGGTTACACACGTAGATTATCTTAGTATTTTCGGTCACAGCCGCCTTCATGGCCTGCAAGTCGTAGGTGAAATCCTGCAGAGGAACCGGCTTCACCATGCCTCCCATGATGCGGGTCATGAATTCGTACTCCGAAAAGGAAGGATCCCCGTAAATCACTTCATCTGACGGCTGCACAAAAGTTTCCGTTATCAATCGCAAAAGTTCATCCGATCCATTGCCTATCATAAAGCAATCCTGCGAGCAGCCGAATTTTTCCGCTAGTTTCTTTTTCAGGTAAAAACAATTACTGTCGGGATAAATATTCAGGTCCTCGACCACATTGATAACCGCCTCCTTAGCCCGGGGAGACGGTCCGAGCGGGTTTTCGTTGGAAGCCATTTTTACGATGTCTTTGAGGCCTAGTTCCCTCTCCACTTCTTCGATGGGCTTTCCCGGAACATAAGGTTTTAATGAAAATACTTCCTTGCGTGCGTTTCTCTCGACAAATCCTGCCATCTAGCCTTCCCCCTAATCAACCGATATAGGCCGTCGAAGCCCTGTTACCCCAAAAAGCCCTGCCCTCATGGAAAGCGCGCAGGTTCAGGTCCAAAACAGCTGGCGAAACCAACTCGCGAATAGCCTCTTCTACCAATTCGGGGTCTATATCCATAACCGAGCTCAACAGGCCCACTAAGACCATGTTGGCCGCTTTGGCACTACCGCAATCCACGGCAATCCCAGTAGCATCGACCAGCACGCTGTTGGGAACAACCTGACACAACTTTTGAGCAATGTCCTCGGGGTACTTAGCCTCTCCACTCATGACCGGGAGAGGATCCACCCTCTCATCGTTTATTATCAGCAACCCGCCCTGTTTGAGGTATCCCAACCAGCGGGCCGCCTCCAGCTTCTCAAACGCTAAAACGATGTCGGCATCTCCCCGTTTTATGATCGGGGAATAAACCTTAGGCCCGAACCGGACCTGGCTGACCACACTCCCTCCTCGCTGGGCCATTCCGTGAACCTCCGACACTTTGACGTCATGTCCCAATTTTACGGCCACCCGGGCCAAAACCCGACTGGTCAGCAAGGTGCCCTGCCCACCGACCCCAACTATCATGACACTGGTAACCGCTTGCCCTGCCATTACCGCCCACCCCCTTCCAGGATGGCATCCAGCTTACATATCTGAGCGCAAAGGCCACACCCAACGCAGAGGTTGGGATTAATCCTGGCTATTCTTTCTTCTTCTATCCAATAAATACCAGTGCACCCTATCTTGATGCACAGCCGGCATCCTTTGCAAGCCTCCTCGTCCACGTAGTACATCTTTTTTCCCAGACCGGCATCAGGGAGAAGGGCACAAGGTCGCCTGGCGATGATAACCGAAGGCTGTCCAGAAATGAGCTCTTCTTTCAAGGCTGCTTCCAGTTGGTTCAAGTCCAGTGGGTCCACGGTCCTTACCCTCTGTACCCCGACTGCCCGGCAAACCGCCTCCAGGTCCAACCTTGCCGTCTCTACCCCGTCGATGGTGCGGCCAGTCGCCGGGTGATGCTGGTGACCGGTCATGGCCGTGGTCCCGTTGTCTAGAATCAACACAGTAGAAATTCCCCGATTGTACACGACATCGATGAGCCCGGTGATACCTGAATGCACGAATGTAGAATCGCCGATCACCGCCACTGTTTTCTGGGCATACTCGGGTCCCCGGGCCTTTTCCATACCCAGGGCTGCGCCTATGCTCGCTCCCATACAGATGGTGGTATCCATGGCAGCCAAGGGTTTGAGTGCCCCCAAAGTATAACAACCGATATCCCCGCAAACAGTCAATCTCATCCGGCCCAGGGTATAAAAGACTCCCCGATGCGGGCATCCCGGACAAAACAGGGGTGGCCTGGCGGGCACCGTCGTATCCAGCGTGTAAGCAGTGTTCGTAGTTCTCCCCAGTAATCTCTCTTCCAAGAGTTCTGGGCTGTACTCACCGGTACGCGGGAGGAAATTCTTGCCTTCTGCCTTGATCCCCCATGCTTTCAATTGCTCCTCCATCACAGGCTCCAATTCTTCCACCACGATTAAACGGTCAACCTCGGCTGCAAACCGACGTACCAGTTGCTCGGGCAAAGGGTTGACCGTACCCAGTTTAAGAACCGATACCTCGGGCATAACCTCTTTCACGTACTGGTAAGCCACCCCGCTGGTAACGATACCGAGGGCTCGATCTCCCCACTCTATCCGGTTTAGAGGGCTCTCCTCCACGTATTCACGCAAGGCAGCCATCCGCTTTTCAACCTCGAGGTGGCGCAACCGGGCGTGCCCCGGCAACATGACGTATTTGGCAGCGTCTTTGGTATAAGGTTTCAGATCAACCTGTTGCCGCTCGCCCTCCTCCACCATGCTTTGAGAATGGGCCAGGCGTGTAGTAATCCTCAACATAACCGGGGTGTCAAACCGCTCGCTCAGCTCAAAAGCCGAAAAAACAAAGTCTTTAGCTTCTTGGCTGTCTGAAGGTTCAACAACCAACAGCTTGGCAAACTTACCGTATCCCCGGTTGTCTTGCTCGTTCTGCGAGGAATGCATCCCCGGATCGTCCGCAGACACCAAGACCAAACCGCCGTTTACCCCTGTATAAGCAAAAGTGAAAAGCGGGTCAGCCGCGACGTTTACTCCGACGTGTTTCATAGCCACCAAGGTACGGGCCCCGGCAATGGAGGCTCCACAACCTACCTCGAAAGCCACTTTCTCGTTGGGAGCCCATTCCGCGTACACCCCATCGTACCTGCTGAAAAACTCCAGTATCTCGGTGCTGGGCGTACCCGGATAAGCGGTAGCCACTGTGGCCCCGGCCTCATATGCTCCTCTAGCAATAGCTTCGTTGCCGATCATCAATCTTCTCATCGTGCTCCCCCTAATCCTCATCTTATACTTCTTCGCCGACCTTCTCCAACCAATTCGATAATCTGTCCTCATCTAGCCTCAGCCGCGGTTTCAAGGCTTTCCTTGACAGAGCGGGGCAGAACAAAGGCTGCACGGTGAAGATCGGGTGTGTACCACTTTAATCCGCCCACCGTACGGCGCCCTTCTGCAACTTCCTCTGGCCGGTACTTCTTGGAGCCCACGCCGAACGCCCAGTAACCGCTAACGTACGTGGGTACAGAGGTCAGATAAACACGCGCGATGGGAAATACCTGGCGCATATTCAAAAATACCTGTACGAACGTGTCTCTAAAAAAAAGCGGAGATTCTGCTTGGGCCACCATGATCCCGTCTTCTTCCATGATGGCGCATACATCCTGATAAAAGGCAGCCCCAAATAACTCTACCGCTGGACCTACGGGGTCTGACGAATCCACGATGACTACATCGTACTTCCTTTCTGGTTTCTTAACGTATTGTAAACCATCTTCTATGATGATGTTAGCCCGGGGATCCGAAAAGCCACAGGCAATTTCAGGCAAATAAATTTGGCAATTCTCGACAACCCGTGCGTCTATTTCCACCAAGTCCGCCGCTACAACCGAATCATACCTGAGAACCTCTCTCAATACCCCTCCGTCTCCACCACCTATTATCAACACTCTCTTGGGTTCGGGATGGGCCATCATTGCCACGTGAGTGATCATCTCGTGGTATATGAACTCGTCTACCTCGGTGGTTTGAATACACCCGTCTAGCACCAAAGCCTTGCCCCATTCATAGGTGTCCACAATGGCTAGCTCCTGGTAAGGCGTTTTCTCTACATGAATCACGTCGCGCAGGCGCCAGCTCACCGTGTACCCTTTAGTATGCCCCTCGTGCAACCAAGCGTCCATGCCATCACCCCTTTCCCTATGAATACAAGCCCGCGACGGTTTCTCTTGCAATTACTCTGTCGCTGGTGAATTCGATCCACCGTTTGTCGATATCAAAAGACTATCCCGCCTGTTGCCCCTGCCCACGCAAGAGCGCGACGCAGCCCGCTCTTTTTACAGTAATTGTTGGTAGAATTTCTTAGACATTCACCGGTGTTAATCCTGCAACTTACCTCCGATTTTAGCGAATATTTTAGTCTTTCGCCAGCAAAACTAATCACAAGCTCAAGACTCAAAGGAGGTGATAACGTGTCGTTAATGCGCTGGAGTCCCTTCAGGGAAAACCTACCCTGGCGCAACTTGGCTATGGAACTGGAAAACATGTTCGATTTCCCGCGAACGACCCAGCTTCCCCGAATTGATATGTACGAGACCGACAACGAGATCGTTGTCTCCGCCGAGATACCAGGCGTTGAATCCAAAGACGATATCGACGTCTCCATAACCGACAACCAGCTGAGCCTTTCAGGGGAAATAAAACGAACAAGAGACATATCGGATCACGGCATCCACAGGTCGGAACGCTATTTTGGCAGGTTCTACCGAACCGTGCCTTTGCCCCATTATATCAGCACCGAAGGCAGCACTGCCTCCTATCGCAACGGTATCCTGGAGGTGAGGATCCCGAAAACTAAAGAGTACCGCAGCCGGGCTAAGAAACTGCAAATCCAGTAACCGTAGCCAAAGTTAGCCGATAAACAAACACGCCTTTTCGGGGTCTTGGCGACAACACGCGGACGTTTTATACGAAAGTCGTCAAGAGAGTCTTCGGTCACCAGGCTCTTGTGAACAAAAAAGGGATAGGGCTTGCTTACCCTACCCCTTTTCCTTTTCCTTTTCCAGCTCTGACACCAAATCTCGAATCAATTCCAATCCTTTAGCACGTGCAAACGCGTCCTTCCAGTCGGTATTGACCAAAGTCACTCTGATGATCTCGTTTATGTCGAGCGCGTCCTTCTCCCCCATTCCGCTGCTTGCCCACCTCCGTAAAAGGTTAGCCAGTTCCGTGTCACCCTGATCCAAAAGCGCCGCCAAGATATCCAAGAGACACATCATCTCTTCGGGCGACAATCGCCCCTGGGTGTGACACTCGTATATAAGAGTTGCCAATTCGGCCTGAATCTGTTTCCTCCGGTTCGTTAATCCCCAGGTCACAGGGAAACCCTCTCCGCATCGTGCATGGTCTGCCTGGCCTTATCAAAGTAGATCGGAATATACACCCCGCCGATGCCGTCCCTATTCTTGTCGATGTAGAGGTAATAGTTAGCCCGTTTATATTTTTTGAGCTCTTCGTTTTCCTCCATCTCCTCCCTGGAAATGGGAAGGAGCTTCAGCATGAGGTCACATTCGTTCTTCATCCGTCTAGCCCCCTGAAGTGTACCATCCTCATTTAACTGAACCAGACACATTACGGCAATATTGAGGTTCTGGGCTAACATCTTCTGGGCTTTGACAATTTGTTCCAAAACCTGCCATTCTGCTAAGTTGTTGGTTATCTTGTCCATCCTGCCCACATAGTCAAGGATCATCAGCTTTATGTCGTGTTGCACCTTGAATTTACGGGCTATAGATATGGTTTTTTCGGGGGTCAAATTGGGGCATGGATACGAGTAGAACCCACTTTCCCGTAAAAGGGAATATCCCTGCAGAACCCTCGACAGCTGGCTCTCCGTCAGGTCGCCGCGACGGATAAGGTCTTGCTCGATGTTAGAAAGGATAGAACCCCAACGCAAGGCTATCTGTACCCGGCTCATTTCGGTATTCAGGTACAAAATGTTGTGGTGCTGCCTTACCGCCACTGCCAGGGCAGTGTGGAGAGCAAAAGCCGTTTTCCCGTGACCGGTTTGGGCTCCTACTATGATCAAATCTCCGGGCTTGTATCCTAAAGTAATGTGATTCAGCGTGTCAAACCCGGTAGTGAGCCCGTCCAACGGTATGACCCCGCGGTGTTTTTCCTGAATTTCCTTATACCTCAGAAACCGCCTTTCTACCTCTTGGTAACTGAGGCTAGCCAGGTCGTAAGGCGTATCCACCTTGTCGTCGACTTCAAGTGCCGTAATATTAGTCAGATCTCCTTCGGCTTCCATGAGCAATTGCTCGACATCGTCGACTTCCCGCTCTATCAGTACCTGGTAGTAATGGCGCAGAAAAGCTTCAAATTTACGGAGCCGTGACTTATCCCTTACCCGTTTAATCCAGTAGCGGACGTTTTCATCATCGATAAAGTGTTCGACTATGTATTTCAGCTCTTCAATATCACGGGGATCACGAAAAAGGTTCAGTTTATGGGCTTCTTTAAGCAGCTCGACATAGGTCGGCCGTATTTCCTGTTCATACAGGCTACATACCAGCTCAAATACCACCTGGTGTTTAGGGTGGTAAAAGTCTTGCATCTTCAGCGAGTCATAAGCCTCAATACACGCTTCCTCGGAGTGCAACATGGCAGATATAACCCGGCGTTCGCTCTCCAGGTCGGAGAGCCTTTCTTCCGGCACAAATCGTCTTACCGCCATCTCCCGTATCCCCTTCTAAAAACGGCAACTTTGAATAGCCACAGACGAACACAGATTTTCGCTGATGGTCACTGATTTCAAGACGTAGAAGTAGAGCAACAATGATAAAAACGTCCCGCTGGGCGGGACTCTCTTTCTATCCATATCGTCCTTGCTTTTCATCCCCGATAGATGCAGGCTATCCTGGAACTTTGCTCTTCAATTCCTCCAGCACCTGCGGAACTACGAATATCTCGACCTCATCCTTGTCTTTAGCAGTCCTCATCGTCTTGGGTGCACTGGCATGAGAATCCCGTTTCTGCTTGCGGTTTTTAAACTCACTGGTTTCTCTTTCTGCCTCTTCCGGCGTGGTAATGCCCTTCTCCCTCCAGTTGGCCAGTACCCGGTCCATGTATTCGAGACCACCGCTTCTGGTTCGCTGGCACATGATCTCTCCGGCCTTCATGATCACCTCGTGGGAAAAGCCCCACTGCACTCTCCATTTTTCGTACATGTTTCTCCTGGCCTCGGCCTGCATATCAATTCCGGTAAAGCTGCCGAGCTCGGCCATCTCGACCGCAAAGTCTTGCCAGCGCGACCGCGAATAACCAGGCTTGTCTACTATCCGCCGGAAATAGTCCTCCATCCCGCCCAAGTTAGAGATAGAAGCCTCCCTTAGCCCCCTAGCAATGGCCGTGATTTCGCGTGGATTGTATATCTTTCTCTCAAAGCACAGTTCCAGCATCATGATAACGTATTCTGGACGACACTTTAGCTCATCCAGCCATCGGTTTGCTTCTTTATACATCTCCGGACTAACCAGATTCCCGGTTTTCTGTTCGATGAAATCGATAACCACTCTAAGTTCTTTGTTCGCCGTGCTTGAAATCTGGTCCAGCCCAGCCCTTCCTCTTTCCAGCAACCTTTCCAATTCATGAACCCGCTGGTTCTTGGCTTGCAGTTCCTGCCGCAACAACTCTTTTTCTCGCCATCCAAGGCTATCAAGTTCAGGATGATCCCTTATGACCATTTCCTCGAGCTTGCTCCAAAGAGGCTCAAGAAAAACCCGTCTCGTTCTAAACTCGCCACCTAATGTCGATTCTTCGACTTCGACCAATCCCAACCTAACCCATTTTGACAGCCTCCAAGCAAGTTTGCTCTTGCTCAGTGAAGGATAACACTGCATAACCTGCCCGATTTCAAGTCCTCTCTGCCACAGCGGCTTCGAACGGCAACAATACGTGTACAAGAATGCTCCTAAAATGCCGATGTCTTCGGCGTCCAAGTCCAATTCTCCTGCATAATAATAAAGCGCGGCAGGTATCTGTACAAACCCCCACCGCAGCAACTCCATTGTGGCGTCCGTAGCGCCCATAATCCATCCTCCTGAAGGCACAACTCACACGTTACAGTTCCTCGTTTTATGTCTGGGTAGGTGCATTATAGCACAGCAGACATGTACCAACAACCGCAGAATAGCTACAAAAAAAGACAAAATTCAGCTGTGTGATTGGTTCCTAATCGCCCATTGTCTGCCATGACTTTCGTTAAATTTATTCGCCTAATGACCAGTCCCCCTTCGCCCGAGCCAATAATCACCGGCAACATCGAAGACACCGAGAAAACATGCCCGTACCCGGAGGACTCAGGTGGAAAAGGTGTTATCTATCTTGCTGAGATACTCGATTATGCTCTGGTAATCTCCTCTTTGCCAGTGTTGCTGGAACATTTCGTTTAGTTTTAACCTGACCTTGAGGTACATTTCCTCTGCCTGTAGAGCCTCGCTTAGATGCTCTTTCTGGTCCGCCAGTCCTGCCTCAACCCCCATTGCCTTGCTTTCCACCCGAGGAACAAGTTCCACTTCGTCAAGCCAGTTGGGTATTGCAGCCCGAAGACCTAATTCTTTCCGAACCGCTTCAGCTAGAGATAGCAGTGCATCCTCCTCGCCATGTACCAGGAAAACACCGCTTGGCATGTTCTTGAAATGCTTGAGCCACGAAAGGAGGCCTATGCGGTCAGCATGCGCAGAATAACCCTCTATCACCCTGATGTCGGCTTTCACCACTATTTCTTCTCCATGAATGCGAACCAGCTTTTCGCCATCAAGAATCCGGCGACCCAGAGTGCCCTCAGCCTGGTACCCCACGAACAGTACAGTGGCCTCCGGCCGCCATAGGTTGTGCTTGAGGTGATGCTTTATTCGTCCGGCATCGCACATCCCGCTAGCGGAAATAATGACTGTCCCCCCCGACGTCTCGTTTAACCTGGCTGACTCCTGGGCGGTACGGGAAAACTTGAGATTCGGCAGATCCAGGGGGTCCTTACCCTGGTAAAGCATAAGCCTGGTTTCATCGTCCCAACTTGCCACCATTTTTCTAAATATTTCCGTAGCAGCAATGGCTAAAGGACTGTCTATGTAGATCGGGATATCAGGTGAGAGTTCCCCTTTCTGGTAGAGAACGCTTAAATCGAAAAGGAGGTCCTGAGTCCGCTCGACGGCAAAAGACGGGATTATGAGATTTCCTCCTTTAGCCATCGTGTACTGTATGACCTCTCTCAGCATATCCTGCCGGTCAAAGTTTTGCTGGTGCAAACGGTTCCCGTAAGTAGACTCCATAACCAGGTAGTCCGCGTTTTCGATGGGAGTTGGATCCTTTACGAAAGGCTGATTTACCCTGCCTATATCCCCGGTAAAGACCACCTTAATAGTCCCTTGTGGTTCTGTTACCCACAACTCAACCAATGCCGACCCCAGAATATGTCCGGCATCCCGCAGCCGGAATTGAATGTCTTTGACCGGAGAAATCATTTCGTCGTAGTTGACAGGTCTAAACTGGGATAAGCACTTCTCAGCTTCCTCCACGGTATATATAGGACGCAGAACCGGTTTCCCTGCCCTTGTCAAACCACGATTCTTTCGCTCGACTTCCATCTCTTGAATATGCCCCGAGTCGGGCAGCATGATACTTGCCAGTTCTGCAGTCGCGTACGTGCAATAAATGGGACCCTTGAACCCTAAGTTGCACAATTTGGGAATAAGACCGGAATGATCGATGTGAGCGTGAGTAAGGATCAAAAATTCTAGATCTCTGGGATTTATTACGAAGTTCTGATAATTCCTTTCTCTTACCTCTTTGCCTCCCTGAAACATGCCGCAATCTATGGCAAATCTTATGCCGTTCACTTCCATAAAGAAAAAAGAACCGGTTACAGTTCGCGCCGCTCCCAAAAACCTCAGCTTCATCCGCTTCTCTCCTTCTGCTAGGTAGGCAGTATTCTCATCTGCTAAGCATTCAACCTGCCTGTTTGGTTTTCTTATAGTGTTTTCAACGTCAAACGGCTACTATCCTTCTTTTGTCACCGCGGTTGGCCAGTTTTCTCAACATTCCTATAAACTCTTCGGTCTCTCTTCTCACCTGTTGCTTGTCGTTAGAGTATATGGCTTCCAAAATATTTTCAAATCCAATCCTCCCCAAATCAAGCAGGCTGTCTTCAGCATGTATGGCCACGAGTACTCCTTCATATTTAGTCTTTACTCTTTCGTATGTTTGATAAAAATAGAACTTCACCTGTTTTAGCTTGGTTAAAATCTCTTCGGCATCGGTTTCTTCGCGCTCACACATGCGCACGATCTGATTCAGCCCGTTGCTGATAGCAGCGCTGGCAAGCAACGCATTGTAAAGCTCACGCTGGTACTGTCTGAAAAGGGTGTAATTCATGTACTCCTGAATCTCCTGCTTGGTCTGAGGGTGAAGGAGATTGAACTTCGAAAGAAGAGCTATTTCTTGGGCACTCATTTCTAAGAACATAAATAGAACCCCCTTTGCTTTTTACACTAAGAGGGGTTCTATCTGTTTAGCCGGTAATCCTCCTGTCTAATATCACATTTATCTCGCACTATTCAAGGTCATTCGACTTATCTCCGCCCCGATTCGGCTGCCCTTATCCTGTTCCTTTCCACGAACCTGCCCATCCGTTCAATGGCCTCCTCGATGTTATTCAAGCTCGCAGCATAACAACAACGGACAAAGCCCTCTCCCGACTCGCCAAAAGCGTTTCCCGGAACTACCGCTACCTTTTCTTCCATCAGCAGCCTCTCGGCAAATTCTTCGCTTTTCATGCCGGTTCCCCGAATCGAGGGGAAAATATAAAAGGCGCCCCGCGGCTCAAAACAGTCCAGGCCGATGTCGCGCATACCTTTCACTATCACTCTGCGCCGGTAGTCATACTCTTGAATCATTTCCCTCATTTGATGTTCACCGTGACGCAGAGCTTCGATAGCTGCCATCTGCGACATGATAGGAGCACACAGCATGCTGTACTGGTGAATCCTGTTCATGGCCGCTATCAGGTCACCGTCTCCGCAAGCGTAACCTATTCTCCACCCGGTCATGGCAAAAGCCTTGGAAAAACCATTCAACACGATGGTCCTTTCTCTCATACCGGGTAACGAGGCTATGGATACATGCCTGCCGTTGTACGTCAGTTCGCCGTAAATCTCGTCCGACACCACTATGAGATCATTGTCTACGATCACGTCTACCAGATCAGCCAGGTCTTGCCATCCCATGATGCCCCCGGTGGGGTTGTTGGGATACGGGAGTACCAAAACCTTGCTCCGCGGGCTCAGGCCAGCCACCAACTGTTCGCGCGTAAGCCTGAATTCGTTTTCGGCCGTAGTCTTTAGCATTACTGGCTTGCCGTGAACCAGAGAGGTAATCGGACCATAACACACGTAAGAAGGCTCCGGTATCAAGACCTCGTCCCCCGGGTTAATCAAGGCTCTTAACGCCAGGTCCACCGCTTCGCTAACCCCGACGGTCACCAGTATTTCTTCTTCAGGATCGTACCTGACACCTATGGTCCGATACATATAGGCTGCAATCTCTTCCCGCAACTCCAACAGTCCCTGGTTAGATGTGTACATGGTATAACCTTTTTCTAAAGAGTAACAGCAAGCTTCTCTGATATGCCAAGGGGTGACGAAATCGGGCTCTCCTACCCCTAATGAAATAACCCCCTGTGACTGCGAAACCAGGTCGAAGAACCGCCTGATACCTGAAGGCGGAATCGAACTTACAGTGTCGGCAACATACTTTTTCATGCTCTTCATGGGCTCACCACCAATCTCCGGTCTTCTTCTTCATCACTCAGCAAGAAATCGTCCTGTTTATAGCGTTTGAGAACAAAGTGAGTTACGGTACTCTGGACTCCGTCTAAAGGAGCCAGCTTATCGGAAATAAACATAGCGATGTCTTTTAAGTTTTCGCCGTGCACTACCACCGAAAGGTCATAAGTCCCACTCATCAAATACACGCATCTCACTTCCGGAAATCGAGAAATCCTCTCCGCGATGCTGTCAAAACCAACCCCCCGTTCCGGGGTGACTTTAACATCGATCATGGCTGTTACCCCGTTGTCTCCCCATTTGTCCCAATTTATGACTGCGTTGTACCCGAGAATGATTTTTTCCTTCTTCAACCGTGCAACAGTCTCGCTTACCTCTTCCTCGGACACACCTAACATGGTCGCGATCCGCTGATGGCTGGCAGTTGCGTCCTTCTCGTACAGTTTCAGTATCTTACGTTCGATCTCCCTGTCGCGCTCAACGCTCATCTTACTTGTTACCTCCTTGATCGATGCGTCTCGACCCCTCTATAAAAAATAAAACTCTCATCCGGACAAGGGACGAGAGTTGTTCCCGCGGTACCACCCTGATTGGCATACAAGCCCGCTCTTACCCTTTAACGGTGGGCTGCCGTCCGGCTTGACCTTGACCCCGGTTTCACCGGCACTCCTGGGGGGCTTTCATCTGCAACCTCATACCGGCTCTCACCTGGCCCGGCTCTCTGGGATGAAGGTTTGCCGACTACTCTCCCATTCATCGTGATAGCTGTATTCTGCTCTAATGTTAAAATTAATACTAACACTTGGCCGCTTGTACCGTCAACAGGTAAAAAAACTTTTTCCCCGGGCCTAAATTTTCTCAGTCATCTCTGTCGCCTCAGCTCGGAAGCCATCTTTCCGGCAGCAGCGCGACCGCTAGCAATGCTTTCTATTATGGACATGGGACCCGTGCACGCACCGGCAGCCAAGACCCGGTCTCGGTTAGTAGTACCTCCCGCTCCAACCTGCAAAAACCCGCCCCGGCCGGTTCCAAGTTCTAACAACGACGCTAAGCTTGGGAGGTCTTTCCCAGGAACCAGGGCCGGACACAATACTACCCAATCATACCTTCTTGCTGTCGGTTTTCTGGTCTCGGGGTCATCATAGATAACCTCCAATTCCTTACTACCCATGAGGTGAACCTTAGACGGCATAGCCCGAATATGGGTGCAAAATGAGGTCTTCGGCCGATACAAAGCCTCATACCTTTGCCGGTCCATGAAATATATATCGACGCGGCTCCCAGGTAGCTCCCCCTTCACGAGCCCCGCCAGCTTGGGTACATATAAACAACATACTCGCGAACAGTACGGAACACCGGCTCCTACTTCTCTCGACCCAAAGCACTGAATAAAGGCCAAGCGAGGGCTTTCCCCCAGAATTTCCGGGGATTCGCGGATAATGCCCTCTATTTCCAGAGCGGTAACCACCCCTGGCAGGTGGGAATAACCGAACTCGGCCCGCAGTGCTGGGGAAAAAGTGTCAATTCCTGCCGCAACGATGATGCCTCGTACCTGAAAGGTCAAACGTCCGTTTGGAGTCTCCACGTCTACTTCAAGGCCGTCCTGTAAATTTCTCATCCCGGCCACTCTTGCAGCGACTAGAGCCTTGACCAGTTCTTGTTCCTCCACTGCCCGAACCCTCTGCCCGGCAAGACAGGCCCCACAGGCCTGACACACACCATCAACCGCCTTGCAGTTGTATAAAGAAGCCTTGCCCCCCAAGCGGAGTTCTTTCTCAATTATAACCGATTCGATTTCATGCTCGGCCAGGGTAAGAGCAGCCTCCAACCCGGCCACTCCCCCTCCTATGATGAGCACTTCCGGCATACGCAATCACCTAAAACCTTTTTCTAGCCACAGATAAACACAGATAGCCACAGATTAACACTGATTTATTATTATTTTTCGCTATTCCTTTGACCGATCTGTACGGGTAGCCTGCTTCAAACAGAAAACTCTCAGGACGCCCTTCGCTGTGTCACACTACAAGAATAAACAACCAGAAATGTTTTTGTGAGCGTAAGCCCATCTGTGCATATCAGCCCGGCACTCAGCTGGCCGAAATTGTGCAACGTGCCAGCTTCTCTCGATAACGATATTCATCTATCAAAGCTTGAGCTGAGTGCCGGGTCTGTGTCCATCTGTGGTTCTACTTACGGACGCGGGTAGAGCCCCGCTCTGCTGACTATTTCCGGTATAACCTCTTCCCACGCCACAGCCATGAGGTGTACACCCCTGACCCCGGGAATCTCACGGACCTCTTGGACCTGCTCCACCGCAATTCTTATAGCCTCTTCTTCCACATCTTTCGCCTCTTCCAATCGCCGGCAGATCTCTTCCGAAACCATCATGCCGGCCACGTTCTTTTGCATGTATCTGGCCATTTTCGCGGATTTTATCGGCATGATCCCGGCCAGTATCGCGACCCGTTCATGAAGCCCCTGTTCAACCACCATCTTCATGAACTCGCGAAACCGCCCCATCTCTAAAACGCACTGGGTCTGCACAAACTCGGCCCCTGCCTCCACCTTCTTCTTTAGCCGGATGACCCGGAACTTGAAAGGGTCGGCAAAAGGGTTCTCTACGCATCCTATGAACATATCCGGGCGCACCTTCATTTCTTCCCCGCAAATGAACCGTCCGTGATCTCGCATGTTCCTTACCGCATACAACAACTGGATGGAATCGAGGTCAAAAACGTTCTTGGCTTCCGGGTGGTTGCCAAAACTCTGGTGATCCCCGGTTAAGCAAAGGATATTCTTTATCCCCAAGGCAGCGGCTCCCAACACGTCTGACTGAAGGGCAATACGGTTACGGTCGCGACAGGTCATCTGGATAACGGCTTCCAGCCCCTCGCTCTGGATTATTACTCCGGCAGCGATGCTCGACATCCTCACGATGGCAGTCTGGTTGTCGGTAACGTTAAAAGCATCCGCATACCCTTTCAGAGCCCTGGCCTTTTTGCGAACGAAATCCGCGTTACAGCTTTTGGGAGGGCCGATCTCGGCTGTTACTGCGAAATGGCCGCCAATTATGACTCTTTCCAAGTTACTCCTCGCCATGCGGCTCCACCCCCTCCCTCATCATCCGGCGCGGGCCTCCATCCCGACTCCTAGACCAGTTTTTAGGCAATACCAGTTTTTCCAAGACCTCCAGTCGTCCCTGCCGCTCTAACCGATCGTATATCAATTGCCAGGCGCAATCTACCGTATCCGATATTTCGCATTTCCCGTTTTGGGAACCACCACAGGGACCATTGAGCAGACTCTTGGAGCACCGAGCTACCGGACAGATGCCTCCGGTTAGGTCGAGGATACAGTCACCGCAAGCCTGGCATCGCTCCTCCCACACCCCGTCGGCCACCGGCATCCCGGCAAAAACCGTGTTTAACCCAGGTATGACCGGTACCACAGGTAGGACTTCTGCCAATGCCTGCACCCCAACCCCACAGGCGAGAGACAAAACGGCATCAAACGATTCCTGCCTTTCTCGCACCGGATCCAAAAATTCATACTCGCACTGGCGAGCGACACTGTCCCACTCTATCTCGATGTCTGGGCCCAATGCCATCCGCAAAAGGTGGGCCATTTTTTCCGCTTCCCTGGCCCCTCCGGTTTGACAAACAGTTACGCACCCGCCACATCCCAAGACCAGTATCCTGTGATAGCCTTGCAGTTTTGCGATTAAATCCTCCACCGGTTTTTGTTGCCCGACAATCATGTTCTCTCCCCCGTTACCCCAAACCTAGACAGGCTGTTCGCGGCCGACATTCGCATCAGGTTTACCCGGGCCTCAATCCCCAGTCTCGCCAGCAGTTTATTCAGCCTTTCTACTCTGCCTCGGAGTTTCATGTCTTGATGCCCGTGCTCACACTTGTCCTTAATGCAAGTCACTATCCAAAGGTCCCTTTTCCCGCCGTTGGCCGCCAGAACTCGCAGCATCTCGTTCTCGCCGATAGCGCCGGCACAAGGGAACAGCTGGTATTCGTACTTTGTCCCCGCTTGTTTCAAAACTAGCCCCGCCGCGTTTTCACAAGCCAGTATCGCCGGCTTCGCTTTTGGCAGGGATTCCGTACCAATCTCAGTTATCGCCTGGGCCGGGCATAAGGCGTAACAGAGCCCGCAACCCCGACAAGACAAATCATCTATGAAACAAGCTTCTCCATAAAGATTTGCGTACCGGTCATCCCGCCGAAACTCTATGGCCATATGCGGGCAGTTCCGGTAGCAGGTGAGGCAATATGCACACCGCTCTGCATTTATCTCGAACCGTTTCTCCCCCCGCATACGCCCCCGGGCCAGTACTGCTACTTTCGCAGCCAGGGCTTGGATAACGGTCTCTTCCTCCGCCTCAGTCATGAACCCCTCCGGGTCTGGAAAGATATATATTCCTTCCCGGTTGGTTCCTCCTGGGTAATCGCCCCAGTCAAAATCCATCAAACCCAACCGACTGAAGTATACCGACATGTCATCGCCCAGTACCCAAACCGGAGCTACCAAAAAGTCGGCCTCCAGACACACTTCACGCCCTAAATCCCGGTCAAAAACCGTAGCTTCAATCCTTCTCCCCAGCCCTGGTATCGGAATTGTTGACGGAACCCGATCTGTGCGTACGAAAACGACTCCCCTGCGACGAGCTTCCGTATACAGGTCTTCTCCTCCGTCGAAACTTGTCTGAATATCATCGGTTACCACCCATACCCGGCTTCTCTCGGCCAGTTTCAGCACTTCAGGCAACGCTTCCGAATATGTTCTCCTGGATACCCCCATAAGGGCAACCAAGACCGAGTAGCCCGCTGCTTCATGACAGCTTGGAAAATTCAACACCGGTCGGGATGGATCCGGAACTAATATCACCGCTCCTACCTCTACCCCTTCAACCTCCGTCCCTTTCAAGCCCACAGTAAAGCGGCCTATTTTCCCCTTGAGATAGGCCAAATCCTTGTCCCATATTGTCTGAATCCCGACAGTTCTCCCTGAAAAGGGCACAGGCTTTCGATAAGCCCAAACCACGGGCTGCTGATTGGCTATGGCCCGGGCGAGCTTTTCCGCCCGCTGGCTGCCACCCCAAACCAACACTCTTGGGTTCACTTTGTGTTCTTCATAGTAACCCAATGGTATCGCCTCACCTGGATGTTAGCTTATATAATCATAAAACAAGCGTTCCTAGCGGGCAAGCAATATGAGAATATTCACAAACTGGCTTTTCAACCCTTGTCATCAACCTTTATAATTAAACGAGCCGCGCACCGGCATGACACCAGTTATCAGAAAGGAGTCCGTAACGGGAAATGTTGGGCCGGATTCGATTTCTCTTCAAGTATGAAACTGTTTTCAGGGTCGAACAACCATGCAAAGT
Source organism: Syntrophothermus lipocalidus DSM 12680 (assembly GCF_000092405.1). Classification (NCBI taxonomy): domain Bacteria; kingdom Bacillati; phylum Bacillota; class Clostridia; order Eubacteriales; family Syntrophomonadaceae; genus Syntrophothermus; species Syntrophothermus lipocalidus. The sequence continues at coordinate 1,451,271 of NC_014220.1, forward strand.
GAGAACCATCCCTTTTGGCGTTTTATTGATTTGCTTGGTTCTGAGTTTGGGCTTCGATCCCAAACTCGCGTTGGCCAGCGAGAATCCTCAGGTTCAGGCTCCTTCTTGCGTGCTGATGGAAGCTACTACCGGTAAGATCGTATGGGCCAAGAATCCTGATCAGCGCATGGCTCCAGCAAGTCTGACCAAGGTATTGACTGCTTTAATCGCTCTCGAAAGAGGGGACTTGAACGATAAGATAAAGGTGGGCCCTAACCCGCCCCGGGTAGAAGGCACCAGGGTATACCTGGTAGAAGGTGAAGAGGCAACCCTCGAGAACCTCCTATATGCAATGCTTTTGAATTCCGGCAACGATGCTGCATTGGCTATAGCAGAACACTTTGGCGGTTCACAGCAAGGCTTTGCCCGCCTCATGAACGAGAAAGCGGCTGCTCTCGGGGCCAGAAATTCTCATTTTGTAAGCCCTAACGGGTTGTCTGACCCCAATCACTACACTACCAGTCGGGACTTGGCCGTGATTGCCCGCGCTGCATTGCAAAACCCGGACTTCCGAAAAATAGTGGCCACCAAGACCCGTCCCTGGAACGGTCAAGACTGGCAAACTACCTTGATTAATCAAAACAAGTTGTTGTGGAAATACCCGGGAGCAGACGGGGTGAAAACCGGGTACACGACTGAAGCCCGCAACACTCTCATCGCTTCAGCTACCCGCAATGGCCAGTCTTTTATAGCGGTTGTCCTAGACGAACCGCGCGGATCCGTAGCCGAACAAGATGCCATAGCTCTGCTGGATTACGGGTTCAGCCATTTTCAATGCCTCCGACTCGCCAAAAAGAACCAGTTGGTTTCGGTGCTACAAGTCGAGAAAAATAAGAAGATTGACCTCGTGGCTGCCAGAGACTTGACCATAGTCGTGAGTACAGGAACCAAGTCGAACCCGGTGGGAGAGCTGCACCTGAATTCAGTTCACGGTCCTTTCCCCTCAGGAACTCAGGTTGGAGAAATGATATTCAAAGAAAAGGGCAAGGTGGTTGGCAAGGTGCCGGTAGTCAACCGTCAGGCCTGGCCCGCTCCTCCCCCGGGGCTGGCCGGCTGGTGGTTGCGCCTGAGCCTGGCCTTTGCCGTCCTGTGGGTTCTTGTAACCGTGGCTAAAAACCGTCAAAGGGCAAGAGGTAGATCTGTCAGTAGCAGGTCAAGGACCGCGCGTATCAGATGACGCCCGTTATCGACTGCCCTCTGCCACGGTTGAAACAGTTCACGTTATCAAATACGCTAGTTTTACTTCCACTCTCCTGTATAAGTGCTGCTTCTCTCCTTATCCTTCTCGGCCTGACATTAAATGATGTAGCACCTCGCGGTGAACCTCGAAATCCGGTTTGCTGAAAAGGACCATGCGAACCTTAAGCCCGGCGGAACAGGTCCGAAGAAACTCGGCAATGCAGTTCAAGGCTACCTCTGCAGCTTCCCGTATCGGGTACCCGAAAATTCCGGTACTGATGGCAGGAAAGGATATGCTGGCAAGACCCATTTCCACGGCTTTTTTCAAACTCTCCCGGTAGCAGGAAGCCAAGAGCTCGGCATCTTCAGGTGCTCCCCGGTAAACCGGACCTACGGCATGAAAAACATACTTGGCTTTCAGATTGAAGCCCTCAGTCACCCTCACTTCCCCGGTGGGACAGCCGCCGATCTGAGCACAAGCCATGGCCAGCTTTGGACCTGCGGCCCGGTGAATCGCACCGCAGACTCCTCCCCCCGGTGCGAGCCGGGAATTAGCAGCATTTACAATCGCATCCGTATCTTGTTCGGTGATATCCCCTTGTACGATTTCCAGCACGTTATTTCCAATCTGCCAAGAAACCACCCTTTACCACCCTTCCCTCAGTAGAATTTACGTCACTTCAGCATACGGCCTGGTATCCCACCCCTGTCTATAAACCCCGCTTTTTCAAGTATGACGCGGGTGTCGGGATGCAACTCCTGATAGTAGTAACTCAGCTCTTGAACCGGAACCCATATCGCTTCCTTGACATCATCCCCAGGAACCAAGTCACGGGAAGAAGTATAAGCCCAAAAATCGATGTAAACGACATGTAGACGGACGCCGTCTTTATCCTTAACCACGCGCTCGAAGGTTATGAGGTGGTCCCCTATTTCAGCCTCCAGTCCAGTCTCTTCTCTCACCTCCCTCCGGGCACACTCGACCAAGGTTTCGCCCGGCTCAAGCATCCCTCCCGGAAGAATCCACCTCCCGTACCAGTAACTCCTGTAGCCGTGCTTAACCAGAACCACTCGCCTGTTTTCATCTAACACCAAGGCTCCTACCCCTATCTTAATCAAAGCAACCGCATCCCCCTCGTAAAGTCCCTCAATTTTTATGATACACCCTCAAACTATCCCGGAGCTACCGTCGAAAATCCACACGTGTCTCCATAAAAAAGGGCTCGCATTAAGCTTGCCCACAACAAAAGCACCAGGTTCGATAACGCTCTCCCCTGTCCCGCCTGTTACTGATTAAGGCCCTTTCCGAGGGAAAATGTAATGCTTAACAACAAGCCCTGACTCAGTACCTGCCACTTTTCAATATCGAGTACGCCAAAAACAAACCTAACACAACAGCAGTCGCAAAACCGATCTCCACCAATGGCACTCCGGGGATAAAGCCTTCTCGGTTGCCCGCAACTATCAGCGAGCTCCCGACTATGATCGAGGCGATAATAATTGAAAGGGAAATACGGTTCGATATGATATCGAGCACCGTCTGTACCCTGTTCAGATTAGTGTGTTCCAACTTCAGCTTCAGTTCCCCTTCTTCCAACATGTTCATAATCGACTCTATTTCTCGGGGCAAGTTGCGGGCAGCCATATAATGATCCAGTAAGACTTCTGAAGCCTCTTGCCTGATACGGTCCAAAGAAAACCTTTTTTTAAGAATAGCCTTCCCGTAAGGCTCAGCGATTTCAACAACGCTGAGACCGGGATCCAGGCGGCTCAACAACCCTTCGATGGTCATCATCATCTTAACCATCAAAGAAAGCTCGGGCGGAACCCTTACCTGGTATTTGAAAGACAGTTGCACCAACTCCCCCAGGGCTTCTCCCACGTGAATCTGGGAAAAGGGCATTCCGTAATACTTCTGTTGCAGGCGAGACACGTCCCGTCGTAATTCCTCCCGGTTAACGTGACGGGTAGCAATACCTACCTGAAGCAAAGCCCGTGTAACCCCGTTTACATCGTAACGGACCATGGCCATGACCAGGTCCATGCACCTTTCGATCAACACCTCGTCCACAGTCCCTACCTGACCGAAGTCATAGAATATGACCTTCTCTCCTGGAGCAATGGCAATGTTTCCAGGATGCGGGTCAGCGTGAAAGAACCCGTGCTCGTATATCTGCTGGAAAAGAGCCTCCACAATGTGGTTTGCAACTCGCTTCAGATCAAAACCAGCCCGTATCAGCTGCTCAAACTCCGATACTTTAACCCCGCCGATGTACTCCAATACCAACACCCGGCGGCTAGTGTACTCCCAATACACCTTGGGAATAAGCACGTTTGCATTCTGACGGAAGTTCTCCCTGAACTTATCAGCGTTGCGACCTTCCTGGGCAAAGTCTATTTCCTTGCGCAGGGCATTGGCAAACTCGTCCAGTATGTCGGTAAGCTGATACAGTCGCCCCCACTTGGTGTGCTTCTCCAACATCCCGACCAGTTCATAGAGGATTTCCAGGTCGTTCTCAATGATTTTGCCGATCCCCGGGCGTTGTACTTTGACCACCACTTTTTCTCCGGTTTTTAGAATCGCTTCGTGGACTTGTCCTATCGAGGCAGAAGCCAGTGGCTCCTCGGAAAAAGAGGCAAAAACATCCTCCGTCCTCAACCCCTCTTCGTCCAAGACCTGTTGCACCTGCTTAAACGGAAAAGGAGGCACGCTGTCCTGCAGTTTTTCCAGCTCCCTTATGTATTCTGCCGGTATCAGATCAGGCCTGGTACTGAGGAGTTGCCCAAGCTTCACATAAGTAGGACCTAGTTGTTCTAGAACCGAACGTAATCTTTCTGGGCCTGTGAGGTACGTGTCTTTCCGCGTTTCTTTAGACTTTCTATTCCTGACAGGCAGGCGGTCAAACACAAACCCGAAACCGTGGCGACCCAGTATGTTCAACACTTGTCGGTAACGCTGCATGTGATTCAAATGCTTGATTCTCAACTACTTACCTCCCTACCGCATCGACCGATAAAAGAATAGAAAAGAGACGGACAGATAGCTGTCCGTCCTCACTGGCTCTCAACTTTTCTCTCGAGAGTATCTAATCGCTCCCTAATCTCGTCGATCTCAGACTTGGTCACCAATCCCAGCTCACCCCTGAGCTTCTCAACCTCCTGGCGAATGAACCCCTTGACCTCCTGGCGGTATTCTTCTCCTTTCTGCAAAAGCTCGTCCACAAACTTCTTAGCTTCCTCTTCACTGACCTCGCCCTTGGCTACCAGTTCGTTGATAATCCTTTCACTTGTCTCCTTAGCAACGCACAGCATTCCCAGCCCTAAAAACATAGCCTTACGCAACCAATTCACAGTGCCACCCCTCTCTAAAATACTAGTAATAACATATTCCCATCGCACCCGGCCCTACGTGTGACCCTATAACCGGCCCTACTTCGTATACCGGTACGGGTGCCCCCCACAAAGCCTCTATTCGCGCTTGCAGGTGGGCCGCGTCCTCTGGACAGTCGACATGGCAAACACCCACTTTTTCAATCAACCCTTTTTCGAGTCTCCGCCGGAAATCCTCTACTATCCTTTCCAAAGCCCGGATCTTGGTCCTAACCTTGTCGTAAACTTGAATGGCCCCTTGAGTAGCAAGAGAAATGAACAGTATTGGCTTTATCTGCAGTATATTGCCGACCAGCTTCCCAACCCTGCTCAGTCTACCGCCTCGAAAAAGATATTCCAAATCATCGACTATAAAGTATATGCCGAAACGGCTCTGTATCCTCTTCAATTCATCCAGGATGTCCTCTATCGCAAAGCCTGTCTTCACCATCTCGCATGCCCTCAATACCTGAAACGCCATGGCCAGGACAGTGCATCGTGAGTCCACCACAAAAATCCTACGGTCAGGAAATATCCCCTTGACCATTTCCGCCGTGTGAGCAGTGCCCGAAAGCTTACTCGTAATAAAAATACCCAGTATAGTATCCCCTGGATCAGTCTGGGAAAACGCCTCGTAAAAATCACCGGTAGAAGGCTGAGACGTTGTAGGAAAGATTTTTTCCGATCGGAGACGCCGGTAATACTCGCGGTTGGAGTAAACTGTTCCCTCCTTAAAAACCTCCATCCCCAGCGTAACGTTCAGCGGAACCACTTTAATTCGGTAACTATCTATTACTGCCTGAGGAAGATAAGCGGTGCTATCGGTAACCACGACAATAGCCACATCTCTACCCCTCTCCTCTCCCGTAACCACGGCAGAACCGGGAGTCACTGACACTACTAAAAATTATTCGCCAATACCCATAGTCTGTCAATTACAATGTGTAATCGGTAGATCGTTATAATTCCCACCAAAGAACAAGCAACCCCTCCCATGATAACCTGGGATCAGCTTCTCAGTATACGGTTTGTATATTAGACATTAGACCCCCGGGGTATAAATACCTTCTTCTCCGGTGCCTTCTCCGATTTTCCAGCAAGTTCTGTTCTGGTAGTGAAGGAATCGCCCTTTGCCGCGGCGAAGCACTATATAAACTCACGATAGGAGGCAAGCAATGAACACCCGGAAACGAGAAGGCTGGTTGGTTGTCGGTTTGCTGCTCATAGCAGTGATAGCGGGGCTATGCATCACTTTGTCCAGCCCGACAGCCCACGTAGAATACGCCCAAGAAGCTCTACAGCTACACGAAAACGATTTTTCGATCAGAAACGGGACAGCGGTTATTCGAGTCGGAACCGATACCCTGACCAGGGTAGAAAGGGACTTTGGAAAAGGTCGGTTCTTGGGAATGAGCACCGTGTATGAGCCGCCAAGCAGAGATTTCCGCCTCAGATTCCCTAAAAAGCAGGATACGGTGTGGATTTTCGATACTACCCGTCCCGGTTTTTATACTGCCCGGGGAATCCAAATAGGTGATGGAATTGATAAAGTTATTCAGGCCTATGGGGAGCACTATTCAAAGGTTATGCTGGAAGGAAACGATGTCGACTACGACTTGGTTTACGGGTCATATGGCCAAGGAACCATAACCTTTCATTGCCAGGACGGCGTGGTGACCAGAATAGTGGTTAGCCGGGATCCAGGACACTAAACCGCTACTAACCCGTAGTGATTTGGCGCAACACCGAGGCAGTCCACGTTCCGAAAAACGCTTTGATTGAACTGTAGCAAGGTGCCGGCAACACATATTAGTAAAACACAAAGTTAGGTACACGGTCTTGCGCAGAATTATCCCTTTATGATATACTGTCTCTGCAGCTTAGTGGTGTGGGCCATTAGCTCAATTGGCAGAGCAGGTGACTCTTAATCACAAGGTTGGGGGTTCGACTCCCTCATGGCCCACCAATTCCAACAATAGGCTTTGTGTGTTTAACACGGAGTTAAGATATGTATAGTAACCTGTTATCAAAAAAGTCGCCTTCATGGGAAAATGGAGGCGATTTTTTATGAGGACAATTAAGCCTCGTCACCGGCAACACCTCCCTTCAAGGAAATAGTCGAAGAATTCCTCTATTGACACCTTTTCACGCGATGCTTTCAACTTCCCCAAAACAAGTTGCCGGCAGATTGACTGGGAATAACAGCTACTTTCTCGAAAAGCCGATTTAAAAATAACCTCGGATCTGCTGGACTCACAGGGTAAAAAATAATAGTTATAGTACTTACTTCTAAAGGGGCTGATTGAAATTAGCAAGAAAGAGCTGTTTACTGCCGGATACCTAAACCTATACCGTACCGGCGAGTTGCGGGCCAGGGTTGAGGAGCTTAAAAGCCGCCTTCGCTGCTGCAATACCTGCCCCCACCATTGCGAAGTGGACCGCGTGGCGGGAGAACGGGGCTTTTGCCGTACAGGCTCTAACCCCGTTGTGGCCAGCTACGGTCCCCATTTCGGCGAAGAGAGCGTTCTCGTAGGATCTAAAGGTTCTGGAACCATATTCTTCACTTACTGCGTAATGAGGTGCGTCTTTTGTCAAAACTTTGAAATAAGCCAGTTGGGAGAAGGAGAAGAAATAACAACCGAAGCCCTGGCAGACATAATGATTTCCCTGCAGCGTCGGGGATGCCATAATATCAATTTAGTGTCACCCACCCACGTTATTCCCATGATCGTGGAGGCAGTTTGTCTGGCAGTGCCCAAAGGATTGGCGGTTCCTCTGGTTTACAACACAGGTGGGTATGAAGATGTAGCCACCTTGAAACTATTGGACGGCATCATCGACATCTACATGCCAGACGTCAAATTCGCCGACAATCAAAAAGCTCGAAAATACACAGGGTGCCGCTCGTACTTCGATGTCGCTAAGGCCGCGATCAGGGAAATGCACCGCCAAGTTGGAGATCTTAGATTCGATTCCCAAGGATTGGCGGTAAAAGGACTCTTGGTACGGCACCTGGTCCTTCCAAACAACCTGGCCGATTCGGAAGCTGTCCTTAAGTTCTTGGCTGAAGATATATCTCCTAACACCGTCGTCAATATCATGGCTCAGTACCACCCAGCGTATAGGACCTCGCACTATCCGGAGCTCGCCCGCAGGATCCGCCGTGAAGAATACGCCCACGTAGTCGAGTTCGCCCGTGCCCTCCGAATGGATCGGGCGATGTTTTCGCTCTGGTAAGGCCTCGGGAGACAGGATTTAGAGAAATTACCCAGAGTACATTTGGCAGCAAGTGCCCTGAAGCCCGAAAAAAGAATTTCATTTGGACGTCTCACCTATGGGGTAAACAACGTCCGCCCGTAAGGCCTCAGCTGCAAAGGCCAGAGCGGCTCGGATCGCTTCCCTGGTAAGCCGAGGGTGGGCATCTAAGATTTGTTCCACCGTTTCGCCTGCGGCCAGCTTTTCTAGTATAAGCTCCACGGTAATGCGTGTCCCGGCAATCACCGGTTTGCCCATCATCACTCTTGGGTCCGAGACGACCAAACCGTGGTACTTGTCCATTGCTTCCTATCCCTCCTTCGCGGTTCCATACTACCACGACCGTAAGCAATACACAAGACGTTGAGCATCTGGGAAGTAAATTCTCCCGTTACCCACTTACCGGAGGTCCGGAATCCCCTGGAGGAGTGGAGGTGGCCTTGTGCACGAGTTCCCTGAATCGACCGGATACGCTGTTGATAGTAGCCCGCAGATCATGAGATGGCACTTGCCCTTGAATAGCCCGATTGTAGGTAAGTACCATTCCAACAGTAGCTATAGGGTCAATCAAGGCCCATTTTATTACGTTTGCCAGAACGAACGCGGCCAATAGTCCAACAAAACCATAAAGAGCTTGCAACCCGGGTTCCGGAGTTAGGCCCTTAGCCACTCCCAGGAGGGGGAAAAGTATCAACAGGAAGCTCACCACCCAAATACAGGTCACAATCAGCACGCACCAGGTGGCTGTGCCCAGAAGCTGCCGCCAGCTCTGGGCATACAGCACGACCCCGTCGCAGGCCGCCTGGTATACGTTTTCGTCTTCGCGGCGTAGGATATAGCTCATCACGGCCTCGTCGATATAGGTAGCCGCCAGGTTCAGAATTCGGCGCAGGATCCCAATGATCAGGCCCAAACCCGGAATGTTCGCTAGACACCCGGCTGCCTGAGTCAGCCAGTTGAGAACCTGCCGCACCGTTCCTGCAACCAGTTGATCAACCACAAACAGGGCGCTCGCACTACCGAAATGCTTAAGCACCTTCTCTTTTCCGTAAGCGACTTGATTAGTGCCCTCTGGCAAACGACCTTTGGTAACAACTTCGGTGATGACGGCAACGTGAGCGATTCTTACTAAATACAAGACATACCTCTGGGCCAAAACAGCTAGTGCCCATGCGCCCATGAAGGCAATCAACCCAACTACCGCGAGCGGTAGCCCTGCGCTCTGAAAGAAACGAGCTGTTAGTAACCCTACGGCACCCATCAAGCCCAAAAAGACCAGTAAAACCAGGGCAAATGCCAGGTACGCTATGATGCGTAGAAAAACATACGGCAATGTCTGAAAGAATAAGCCTACAGCTGAAACATTAGCCCTAGGAGGTGTCGTGCCCCCGCCGTCATGGCCTGAAGTTGTAACTTCAGGAGAACCAGAACTATCAAGTGTGCCAGAATTGATAGAGCCGTTGGAAGTAACAATCTCAGACCCGAGGGAAGTAGCCTCGTCAGCCAAGGTTTGCGCTTCCCCGGCCGGTAAAGGCGATCCGCAGTTCACACAGTAGCGCGCCCTTGTGTCAGCCTTGGCACCGCATTGTGGGCAGAACATATGAAAATACCCCCTATCCAAAATCACTCACGATTGTTCTTACTCTCGCTCTATTTATATGTTTCAATGGGCTCTTAGGTCCTCTCCAACTAAGGCATGATAGAAATAGTCCGCGTAGCAGCATTCCAGTTGACCTCGGCCCCCAGAGCTTCGCTGACAAAGCGCAGGGGGACCAGAGTGCGGCCATTAAGCACAACGGCTGGCTGTTATCGAACGAGAAATGCGAAACCTCTACCGGCCAGGCCCGGTCGTTGGCCTTCACCTGGAGGTTATAGGTGATGTCTGGCTGCCCTGATGGATTCGATATGGCGGTGAGCATTACAAATGACGGATCGTTAATCAGTACCTGCCGTTTAACCGGAGACTGGGCGATAGCCATGGGTGAATACCCGATTGGAAAGATAGTAATGGCAAGCACTGTTAAAATAACTATCCAACAAAACCTCGCCCGTGATGTGGGAAAGAAACCAACTTTGGATCCCTCCTAACGCAGTGCAGTTGTACCAACTTGCTTCCCTGTTCACCGTTTTTCTGCATACTGCTCTGCCAAATCACCGATATACGGTAGCTTATACCGTTCTCCCTGGTAAGCCTTCACCATAAGAAGCACCCACAGGATAACGGACAATAGCGAGAGCAAGCTTGTAAAGACGTGAACGATGCCCCATATCCTCCACAACCCTAATGGAAACAAGATGGAAACAATGACGTATATCCCTGTAATGCCTCCGAAAACGAGAATGGACTGCATGGCGTGAAATCTAACAAAGGAATCTTTTTCGATAAAGTAGAACACTAGTCCGGTGAGCCAGCCCAGAACGTAAGATAAGAGTGCCGCCAGGTTTCTCGGAAGGCCGGTATCGGTTCCGGCTCCCCCTACCGGCGGTTGAGTCCCCGTTTCCTGTTCGGACCCGAGAGGACCGGTCGGTGCCTCCTCATCAGATAATCCGGCGTTACTTGGTTCCGGCGCTGCCGAAACCGGGTGCCGCGGTCCTTCCCTTTGAGAAGTGTTTTCCCCCAAAACCGACGAATACGAAGTCGTTGAGGGCTGATCCAATGGCGCTCCGCACTCGGCGCAGAACCGTGCACCTGGCGTCACTTCTTTACCGCATTGACCGCAGAACATCTTCCCCCTCCTCTTAAAAACCCGCTATCCAACTAACGGTTTTTTTAGTCTTCGGGAAACGGTAACAACCATACAGCAATGAACCCCGAGCCTTAGGGAGCACATATAAACCCATACATTTTCAGAATAAATGAATGATCGTCAAAAAAACGTCAAAAACGAGGATTATCCATCCACCTGATTGGCTTACAAAAACAAGAAAGCAGGTTTCCTGACTCTACCGCAACGAAACCTGCCGTTTTCACCGTTAATTGTTTGGCCACAATACCGTACTAGAACTCGTCTGAAAAAGTAGAGGTGACATCGACACTTTTTGATATGTTCCTCAGGTCGTTTTGGACCTGGCGCGCATCGTATCGACTACCGATTCTCAGGAAAAGACGTTTGGCTTCTCCTAAGTACAGTCTGGCCCCTGCGGGTTGGCCCTGCGCCCAGGAGAGCAAGCCATCAACCCGGGCGAGCCAGGCTCGAGTCCAGCGGTCAAACGGATCGGCCAATTGTTCGACCCGCTTCCGGCAAACCGCCGCTGCTGCGTGCTGCCCCTGCTTGAGCAAAGCTACCGATCTGTGGCAGTAAAACAATGCCTCAAAAGCCCCCCATTCTCGAATGCGAGCCAATCTTATTCCCACCCCGGCCCAGCGAGCTGCTTCCCTGAATAGCCCCGCAGCGAGCATTTCTTCCACAACCGAACGGATGGTACAAGCGATCATTGGGCTAGGAAGGTTAAGTAGCCGCGCCCGCAGCCATCCCTCTACACCTGGCAAGAGAGAACGGCGTGCCTCGCTCGCTGCAAACAGCGTGTTCAGATATACGAAAGGCTCCGGGTTGTATTTGTCCATTTCCGGTTTTAGAAACCCGTCCATCTCCGAGGGTTTGTCCTGGTAATGTAAGACCACAATCATCATCGACCTGGTCATGCATTCCCCCACCTTCACCATTAAGGACGGGAAGGTAGTGGCTCGGATTATAGTCAGCGCTTCCTGCAGAAAGCGTTCTGCTTCAGCTAAATCGCCGATGATGTATGAAAGTATCCCTCGTTGGAAAATCATCCAAAGTATCTCCCAAGGGGTGCCCATATAAGGTATGCTTTGAAGCGCCCGATCGAAAACCGCTACCGCTTCGGCCAAGCGATGTTTCTCCCGAAGACATATGGCCAGCACAGCTGCCAAGCGGCCTTCGGCTTCCCGATCTCCTAGTTTTACGGCCAGACTTAACCCCTCCTGGGCCAGTTCCACCGCCCGGCTGTTCAGGCCTGCTAGCCAGCAGGCCTGCGCCCCTAGCTGCAAGGCCCGCTCCAGGTCCGCAGGCGGTCCGTTAGCCCTGTAATACTGCAGGGCCTCTTCTATGTAACGTAATCCTTTATCACGCAACGAATTGTCCAATTTAGGGGTCAGGGGGATTGAAAGCCATATCAGAGCTTCTCCCAGCATCAGGCGAGCCCTGGCCGCCAGGATACTAAAACGGTCGAAAAAGGTCAAAGCTTTTTCCAGCGATTTGATGCCTTCTTTCGTTTCTCCCATCAGGGCCATTGCCTCGCCGGAAACTAGAAGCAACCGGGCATTCCGTAAAGGATCGGTAGAAAGCCTTTCCCCGATGGGTAACTCTTCCAACTCTCGGCTACCGATGCCGGAATTTGTTGGCCTTCGGCTGGAAGCGCTTTTCTGCGAGCGCGTAGTGGAACTCTCTTCGCCGTTTGGTACCAGCTTGTGTACGAGATCCACAGTAACGTCACTGGGCGAGACGCCCAGTTCCTTTTTGAGCACCTCTCGACATTGCTCGAACTGTTCTAATACTCGTCTGGGTTGACCTAAGGTCGCGTAGAGGCGCATCAGGGTCTGGTGAGCAGCTTCGTCAAGGGGATCCGCAGTCAACCACTGGGTAGCATAAGAAACGGCTGCTTCGTGGAAACTCAAAGCAGATAGGCGATGCACCAGAGCCCGGAGGACGGCTAAGTACAGGTCGGCCAAACGTCGGCGCTCAGGAAGGCTCCATTCCGCATCCAGATCCTCGAGAAACGGTCCCCGGTAAAGGGAAGCGGCTTCCATCAACAGTTCTACTTCCCAGTCATTTTCCCGCAATCCCGCTAAGGCCTTGTGCTCGAAAAGCCGTGCGTCCACCATGCAGTCCGGCCGGGCCACCACACGCACCGCGTCTCGCCTAACTTCCAAGAGGTTATCCGGGGTACCCGTTGTGGCCAAGGCTCGTCGCATCAGATACAAGGCCGTGCGGAGGTTCCTCGCTGCCCGATCCTCGTCAACGTCACCCCAAAGCATGCCGCGTAAGAGTTCCCGTCTGGCCCATGAACCCTGTTGCCAGAAAAGGTACGCCGCTAGCATGCGTACCTTGATAGTGGGAAGGGAAACCTCTCCATCCGGAGCAAGAATACTAAAACGGCCCAGCATTTCTACCCGGATCATCCCGCCACCTCTCAGAATCTATCTGGAATTCCTTTTGCCAAAATTATTCGAGAAAGACCAGCTCTTTCCTTTTTGCTCTTGCGACTTTGCGGTGGCACGTTTGGGCAGGTAAGGCCCCCATCTGTCTCTGTATCGTCGGTTTCGCGAAAGAAGTGAGTGCGCTTCTTTTTGATGGTAAGAGATGGCGGAATAGGAGAACAGAAAAAGGACCAACCTAGATACAAGGATACCGATTAAGCTCAAGGAGAACTCGAATCGTGAATAGACGCTGGGATTCCCCTTATAGCCACGACAACATTTTGCCTCATGCATACCTTTGGAACCTGGTGGCCCAAGATATACATTTAAAGCTGGGTTTAACGGGCTTGGTGTTTGTTGTTTTCATGTGGTTTCAACTAGACTTCAGCTTTATTTTCATGACCATGAACCTATTAGGAATGACCTGGCTGTTTATTCTATACTGCCATGTTGGTGGAGACTGTCCTCGGTGGAGAGGAGCCGCGTTCCAATTCGGGTTTGGTGCCTGCGCCGCCTGCACCCTTACCGTACTCGGATTCCTGTGCTTCGGCAAGCCGTTTGCTATTCAGGTCGGATGCCTGGCCTATAGTTTCTTTGCCGCCCACTATCTGTTAGGATGTTTCCGAACACTGGAAACCCGGTTTCGATTATAAGGACTCCATTGGAATTCAGCCACCAAACAATTGACGTTATATGGTAAACTGCCTGTACAGGCAGTATTTTTATTCCGGTGTAAGCTTTGACTGTTCGTTCCCGTAATCATTAATGAACGGGTTGTGAGGAGGCAAGAAGAGTGGCTCCTAGCGATGAAAGGCTGGTCCACGAAACTGTGCAAGGAAACCTACAGGCTTTCGAAGAGTTAGTACATAGATATCAGCGGCAGGTGTTCACCATCGCCTACCGCATGACCAACCAGCGGGAAGAAGCCGAAGACATTGCTCAGGAAGTTTTCATTACCGTTTACCAAAAGCTTTACCAGTTCGATACTTCCCGGCGCTTTGCTCCTTGGATTCAGCGGATCACTGTCAATACCTGTATTACCCGTTTGCGCAAAAAGAAGAAGGTGGTTTTGGTAAATTTCGAGGATAATATTAGCAATCGGGCAGACCCGTTCCTCAACATCGATTATAACGACCCGGCTGTGGTTTACGACCGCGAGGAACTGAAACTAGACCTCAAAGAAGCACTGCTTCAGTTGCCGGAAAGTTACAGAGCAATGCTGATTCTTCGCTATCAACTGGATATGTCTAACCAGGAGATAGCTGACGCCTTAGGTATCACGCGGGAAAACGTAGAGGTTAAAATGCATCGGGCTCGCAAATCCCTTCGCAAGGTGCTGCTGGAACGTCGGGATGAAAGGAGACAGCGCGATGAATTGTCAGCAAGTAGATAAAATGCTGTACCTATTCTGCGATGGGCGGCTTCACCCTTACCTACGTTCACAGATTGAAAAACACCTAGAGAACTGTCCGAGCTGCCGCAATAACTTCGCTATAACTAGCATGGAAACCGAGGTTCTTCGCCTCAGCGACGATATCCCGCCTGTTGGCAGCGACTTTTACCAAAAAGTCATGCTCCGTGTCACCGAGCATTGCGGCAAAGCGGCGTACGGCTCGCGCACGGTAAGGGACAGATTTTCAAAACTGTTAGGCCTTTTCAATCCGCGGATGGTGGGTGGAATAGTGGCTGTCCTTATGTTGTTGGCGTTGATAGTTAAATCGCCGGTTCCGTCAGTATTCAAATCCAGACAAAGTCCCTCCCATCTCAAGCAGTCGGCAACTCAGTCAATCTCGGTAGGATCCGGACAGTCTCCAGAGGCTCAACAACTAACCGCTGGTGTTCGAGAACGAAAGGCCGTGCCTGGCGAAGCCGAAACAACTGCGAATCCAGAGCCCCAGCTCAATACCCCGGACTACGGCCGGACACCAACCGATCTGCGCACCAATGGTCGGAGCGCACCTTCGTTCGCCTCTCAGGCGTTACCGACAAATATGGCGAGTCGCTTTACCGTCGTGCATCCCTATTACATTCCCGCGGGGTACTCTTTGGCCAAGGCAGAAAGTGACACCACCGGTACCCTCAGCCTTACTTACGCAACTGAGGACGGATCCCAAATCCACGTGCTGGTCCGTCCAACAGGAGGTGATAAGGAAACACCCCCCCTCGTTCCGAGCGAAATAAATACTTTGTCCGACAGCGGTTCAGAACCGGTGCCGGAAACGACAACGAAGAGCAGCATTGCCGAGACCAAGCAACAAAACAGGTCTGAAGCAGCTGGAGTGCAAAACAATGAGTCTGTGGTAAGCTGTACCGTGTGTGTCGATGACCAGTGCTATCGGGTAGAAGTAAGCGGCACGTTGCCTGTAGAAGAGCTGGCCCACATCGCCGGTAGCTGCAAATGAGAAAAGGAGGTCGGGTATCGATGAGAAAGTTTCATAGGCTGACGGTCACTACGCTATTGTTGACTGCGTTGTTAGTGTTCATCGGTTTATGTCAACCCCAGCTTGCACCAGCCACCGCCGAGACCACCCCGCCCACTCCGACCTTGGTCGTTTCGGGTCTTGGAACTGTTTCTGTAGCCCCCGATGAAGGCAAAGTAGTTTTGGCAGTTGTCACTACGGATAAACTGCTGGCTGAAGCTCTAGATCGGAACACAGCTGCTACCAATAAAGTCGTCGCCGCCCTGACCGATGACGGCATCAAATCCGACCAGATCGAAACCAGCAATTTCTCGGTCTGGCCGCAATATTCCTATCCCGGGGAAAATGACAAAGACAGACCCCCGGTCATCGTCGGATATCAGGTACGTAATGAAATCACCGTGACCGTGCAGGATCTCGCCCGTTTGGGAAAAATTGTAGACAGCGCGTTAAAGACGGGAGCCAACGAAGTAGTTAGCATCTCATACGAGAAGCAAGACTCGTCACAAGCAGTCAACCTGGCACTTAAGAAGGCGTGCCAGCAGGCAAACGCTAAAGCCCAGGCCATAGCTGCGGCTTTGGGAGTGCAGTTGGGACGCGTTGTTTCTGTGACTGAAAGCACCAGCAGTTATAACCCCTCGCCGCCATTCCAGGCATTGAAAGCGACGAGCGGTTACGGCGCCGGTGATGTTCCTATCCAGCCTGGCAAGCTGCAAGTTACCGCAACTGTAAACATAACCTTCGAACTCAAGTAGCCTTGTTGTGCCGCTACTACAGGGCCAACTACAACAGCTTGACAAAGGTTTTGGGTGTATACTAGAATTATGTTTGCAGGCAGAGCTCAGCCTTGCCTAAAAACCGACGACAGGCGGCAGTGGCGGAATTGGCAGACGCGCTAGATTCAGGATCTAGTGGTTGCAAGGCCGTGGGGGTTCAAGTCCCTTCTGCCGCACCAAGAAAATCGGGACTTCCGGACAATTATTCCGGAAGTCTTTTTATTGTATTTCGCTCACAAATTCTATTTATTGTAATTCATGCTGCAATCCATAGCCTTTTAACGTTTTGTGTTTTCATCACGCTTCATAATAATTCCACCCTTTGATGAATACGTCTCAGTGAACATCTCACGCCAAATCTGGTCCAAGAGAGCTCACCATTACCCGCCTGCTTTGTATTGTAGCTCACAGGCTATGATACCAAGGTTGTCCGCTCTAATCGACTTAAGGTAGACTTACAATACCGATTGTGGTTTTACACATAGGAAAACATGCGGGTGAGAGGAGGAACCCTGATGAAGACAAGACAGGTTGACCGTTACATAGGTTGGCTTTTAGGCTTATGTTTGGCATCGTTTTTGTTTGTGGGGTTTTTTTTGACGGGACAAGCACTGGCTCAGACTCAGCAACGTAATTTATACGTAGGTTGCGAGGGAGAGGATGTCGCTCGTCTGCAGAACACCCTTAATCTGAAAGGATATTACTGCGGTCCTGCCGACCAAAAATTTGGTGTGAAAACCCAGAAAGCCGTGCTCGCCTTACAACAGGAAAACGCGTGCAGGGTGGACGGCATTGTCGGACCCGAGACTCGCAGGGCCTTAGACGCTTATCAGCCTCGTTTGTTATTCGAAGGGTGCACCGGTGCCGATGTTACTCGACTTCAGGAGACCCTGAAAGAGCGAGGATACTTGACTGGCGACGCTGACGGCAAATTCGGTCCCGAAACTCGCAAGGCAGTTCTGGCCTTTCAAAAAGCAAATAGCCTTGAAGCAGACGCCATTGTCGGGCCTCTGACCAGGCAGGCCTTAGCGCAATATAAAGAAACCCATTCTTCGGTTGTATCCAGTCGTGGAGGAAGTGAGCCTATGAGGTATATCCAAGTACTTGACATGAAGGCTACCGGTTACTGCCCCTGTAACCAGTGTAACTACCCTTGGGGCGGGCGCCCCTCGGCTTTAGGCTTGCCTCTCGGGCGCGGTATAGCAGCCGTTGATCCTACCGTAATCAAGTTAGGAACGAGATTGTACGTTGAAGGATACGGCGAGGCTATTGCCGCGGACACGGGTGGCGCAATCAAGGGAAATAGAATCGATCTGTGTTTCGACACTCATAGCGAAGCACTCGATTGGGGAATACAGAACGTCAAAGTCTACGTATTGCCTGATTAAGAAAGTCAACCGAAGCCAGTCATCTTGCTTCTTTTCGCAGTTCGGTTAATTTTTCTTTCAATCTTTGTTCTACGTTGGGAGGGACCAAGCCGCTGACTGGGCCACCTAAAAGCGCGGCTTCTTTCACTCCCGATGAGCTTATGTAGTAATAATCGCTGCTTGACATAATAAAAACGGTATCGACCTCCGGCAAAAGATATCGATTCATCATGGCCATCTGCATTTCATACTCGAAATCGGCTACAGTACGTAGTCCCCTGATAATCGCACAGGCTCCTTTTTCCTTCACATAGTTGACAACCAGTCCGCTGAACCAGTCAACCTCAACGTTGGGGACGTGTCTGGTCGCTTCCTGGATCATGTCCACCCTCTCTTCCAGGGTAAACAGGCTCTTCTTGTGGACGTTAGAAACAACAGCAACTATTATGCGGTCGAACAGCTTACTGCTTCGTTCAAGGATATCTACATGGCCTTTAGTAAAGGGATCAAAACTGCCTGGATATACTGCAATCCTCACCGCGATCCTCCCCCAAATCTGTTCCCTACAAATAGTCTATCCACTGAGCACGTGCTGATAACGATAAAAAAAGGGCCTGGTGACACACGCAGGCCCTTTTAGTTTCGTTCCTAATACTTAAAGAAACCTTCTCCGGTCTTACGCCCCAGCTTCCCTGCACGGACCATCTTAACCAAGAGCGGGCAAGGACGATACTTGTCATCGCCAAACTCGCGATGCAAAGTCTGCATGATAGCCAAACATATATCTAGCCCAATCATGTCTGCTAAAGCGAGGGGACCCATAGGATGCCCTGCTCCGAGCTTCATGGAGGTATCCACGTCCTCGGGGCTTGCAACCCCCTCCATGACGGCATACATACCTTCGTTCAGCATTGGAATAAGCAGGCGGTTGACAACAAAGCCAGGAGCTTCGTTGATCTCAACCGGGGTCTTGCCCAGCTTAATTGAAAGATCCTTGATGGTATTAAAAGTTTCCTGGCTAGTAGAAGCCCCTTTGATAATCTCGATAAGCTTCATTGCCGGTACCGGGTTGAAGAAATGCATGCCTATTACCCTGTCTGCCCGCTTGGTTGCTGCTCCTATCTCGGTTATGCTCAGAGCTGATGTGTTAGAAGCCAGGATACATTCAGGCTTGCAGATCTCGTCCAGTTCCTTGAAAATCGCTTTTTTGATGTCCATATTCTCGATAGCAGCTTCAATTACCACATCCACATCTTTGGCCGCAGCCATGTCGACCGTACCGCTAATCCTGGCCATCACCGCGTTCTTGTCATCTGCGCTCATCTTGCCCTTTTCGACCATTTTGCTGAGACCCTTGTCGATGCCTTTTATACCATTGTCAACAAACTCTTGTTTAATATCACGTACGATTACTTCGAACCCAGCTTGAGCAGCGACTTGAACAATCCCAGCTCCCATAGTACCTGCGCCTAAAACCATTATTTTCATTTCTCGTTACCTCCCTACCCCAAATTAACTATGATATCTCTACCTAGCCCCGGTTCTACCTTAGTGTCTGCTTTCCTCACTCCCCTCCTTTCCTGCAGAATATCGCCACAGTCCGACAACCGTCGGTGTATGTGCAGAGCAGTTGGCCCGACCTTGCTGGCCGCTGTTATCTATCATCTCGATGGCAGCCTCTGCCTTAAGTTCCCCGAAATCCGGAACCGTACCTGCTCCGCATTTCTGCAGTCACAATAACTCAAATTCTACGCTGCTTTGTGAATTCCTTCTTTAGACTCCACAATTTTTTCCCGCCGGTTCTCCCAAAGCCCCAAAAAACGGCAGAGGGATCCACCCGAAAGCGGATCCCTCTTTTTACCTTTCCACCTTACCTTCTATTGCATTGCCTGCCAGACTAATTCAGGAAGATCCAGTACCTTGGCTTCGGATTCTACTCCTTTTACCCCGTCGTTAATCATCGTCAGGCAGAAAGGACAGTTAGTGATGACCATCTCCGGATTCGGTTCAAGCAGTTGATCAGTCCTGGTATCGTTGATACGTTTGTACCCTTCAACTGCATGCTCTTCAAGCCACATCCGGCCTCCACCGGCGCCACAGCAGAAACCGTATTCCCGGGACCTTTCAATTTCGACCAGGTTGCACCCGGTTGCTTTAATAACGGCCCTGGGCTCATCGTAAACCTTGTTGTGACGGCCTAAGAAGCAAGAATCATGGTAAGTCAACTTAGCCCCGATGGACTTATTCAGCTTGATCTTCCCTTCAGCTATAAGCTTGGCAAGGAACTCGGAAGAATGATACACTTCATAGTTGCCGTTAAGCTGCGGGTACTCGTTCTTCAGCGCATTGTAGCAGTGAGGACACGGAGTAATAATCTTTTTGACCCCGTAATTATTGAATGACTCGATATTAGAATTGACCAAGGTCTGATACAGATACTCATTGCCCAAACGGCGCGCCGAATCGCCGCAGCAGTATTCTTCAGTACCCAGGTAACCAAGCTTGATCCCGGCTTGAGCCGCTACTCGAACTAGAGCTTCCCCGACCCTCTTGTAACGGTCGTCAAATGCAACCGCGCAGCCGCCGAAGAGAAGATATTCGAATTCCTCTCCGTCCTCAGGCACCAGGTTGACCAGTTCTCTGACGTTGCGCTCGTTCAACCAGTTGGCCCGGTTGGCAAAGCCTACGCCCCACGGGTTGTAGTTACGCTCCATGTTAGTGAACGCCATCTGGGCTTCACCCGGCATGTCACCCTGCCACATTACCAGGTTACGCCGCATCTCGATTATTTTAGGAATATGCTCGATGAACATCGGGCAGTGTTCCATACAAGCACGGCAGTTGGTGCAGTCCCAAATAACATCTGTGGTGACGACATCATAGATAAGGTTCTGCTCCATGACCGGTTTTACCTCATCCGCCTCTGCCGTCATGGCCATTTCCGCTGCCTCATCAGCATGATGCCCGGCATCTTTAGCGGCTATGAGGTAAGGAGCCTTGGCATCCCAGTGCTGCTTCATAGCTTGAATCAAGGTCAGTTTAGGATTGAGGTGCTTGCCGGTTAGATAAGCAGGACAGTTCTCTTGACAACGCCCGCAGCGGATACAGGCATCAAGGTCTATGATGTCTTTCCAAGTGAAGTCTTCGATCTTTTCTACGCCGAAGCTCTCAGCTTCTTCAATGTTGTAAACCATACGGCAGGCACTTGGCCCCATATCCCTGGTAAAGTAATTTACCATGCTAACAAAGATGTGCCACAGCTTGGTGAACGGAACCAGAGCTATGAATAGGAAGGCCAAGGTCATGTGGAACCACCACAGCAAGCGGTGCCATACCAGTGCTCCGTCCAGTGACATACCGGAGAACAGGTGAGCGAACATCCAGCCGAACGGTGAGGCTTTGGCCTCGTAAAGGATCTCGTCGATCCTGGTAGCCAGCTTAATCTGAGCCGCGATGCGCAATCCTTCAATCAGAAACCCGGTAAACAGGATAGCGAAAATGAGGAAAATGACCCACCCATCTGACGATTTAGTATCGTTCAAACGGTCAGGCTTCTGAACATAGCGGATAAAGGCCAGAACAATAATACCTATCATCGCCAGAAAACCTAGAACGTCAACTATCCATGAAAAACCGATATAGGCGCCACCTTCAACTTTAGGCCAATGCAGCCAGAAGTGCATAGCGTCGACTCCTGCTGCCAGGAACAGTACAAGGAACCCCCAGAACAGGAAGAAGTGCATCCAACCGGCCAACGGTTTCTTGACTACCTTAGCCTGGCCAAAGCTGTACTTGATCAACGACCATAACCTGCTCCAGAAGTTGTCGGCCCGGTTGATCCTGCCGTTAGCCAGCAGCCAAACCCTGATCCTCTTGTAGAGTCCATAACAAAACACTGCTAAGGGGATAAACATGAAGATATAAATCAACCATTCGTAGGGAACATTGGCCCCGACTACCCGCATAGGTACTTCGTAGACCTCTAATGGTTCGTAACCGAAAATCATGCAAATATTCCCTCCCCAGTTTTATCAATATGAATGCTGGATATGGGGACTTAAGCCACGCATATCCAGCCATTCATTTCCTCGCCGCTCAAGATGATAGACGACTACTTCTTGAGCTCATCGATCAAAGCGGGGATAACCTTGAACAGGTCGCCGACTGCTCCCAGATCGGAAATACCGAAGATAGGAGCTTCCTCGTCGGTATTGATGCAAACCACGTACTTGGAAGACGACATTCCGGCCAAGTGCTGAATGGCACCAGAAATACCCGCTGCCACGTACAGTGTGGGGTTGACTACCTTACCGGTTTGCCCGACTTGCAGTTCATGGGGCAACCATCCGGAGTCGATGGCAGCACGAGACCCGCCGACCGCCGCTCCCATGAGGTCAGCCAGTTGTTCGACCAGGGCGATACCTTCCGGTCCTTTACAGCCGCGGCCGCCCGATACCACGACATCAGCTTCGGTGAGCTCCGGTCTAGCCGACACGCTGGGGATGAACTCTTTCACGTTCTGGTATACGTCCCCAGCACCCGCAGCCACTGCTACATTGACGACTTCTCCTGCAGCAGCCTTCTCAGCCGGTGACCAAACGCCAGGACGAATCGTCGCCAATACTGGAGACCCGGCCACTTCGACCTTGGCCAAAGCCTTACCGGCATAGATAGCTCTTGTGAAAACACCCTTGCCCGCGCTGATGTCAGCCGCTATACAGTCAGTAGCCAGACCTAATTCCAGCTTCTGGGCCAGCCTTGAAGCCATGTCTCTGCCATTGAAGCTGTGGGCAAACAGAACCGCGTTGGGTTTGTACTCAGCAATCATCGCTGCCATCTGTGCTACGAAAGCTCCGGTATTGTACTGAGCAAAAACATCCGCATCAGCAACATAAACCTTGGCCGCACCGTACTTGGCAAACTCAGGAGCCAGCCCGGCCACGTTTTTGCCAAAAACTACTGCTGAAACCTCATCGCCCCACTTCTGGGCTTCGCTGAGCATTTCATACGTGACTTTACGAACGTTCCCATCCCTTTGTTCGACAAATACCCATGTTCCAGCCATTCAGTTACCCTCCTTTTACCTACTTCTTGATTTCGACTTTAACATCGTTCTTGATGAAGTTAGCGATTTCTTTGGCCAGGTCAGCCGGCTCGCCGGTAACCTTTTTGCCAGCTGCCTTAGCAGGAGGCAACGAGTACTCGACTACCTTGGTCTTGGATTCGACGGCTTCGGCAGCCACGGTGCTGACCGGTTTCTTCTTAGCTTGCATTATTCCTTTCATGGAAGGATAACGAGGCTCGTTCAAACTCACCTGGGTGCTGATGACAGCAGGGAGGGCTACCTCGATCACGGTAGTTCCGCCATCTGCTTCACACTTACACGTAGCTTTTCCGTCAGCTATGTCCAGAGTAGTCGCGACATTGATGTGCGGCCAGCCAAGAATCTCAGCGATTCTGGTCGGTACCTGAGAAGACCCATCGTCTGCGGCCACGTGTCCGGCCAAAACCAGGTTTGCACCCTCGTCAGCAATGGCTTTCGCCAGAGCCTTGGCCCGTGCAAATTCGTCAGCAGCCAGATCCTGCTGAATAAGAATTCCCCTGTCGGCTCCCATGGCAAGTGCAGTACGGATAGCCTCGATAGCCTTGTCTGCACCAGCCGAGACTACTACTACCTCTTTAGCTATGCCTTTTTCTTTCAGCCTGATGCCCTCTTCAACAGCTACCTCGTCATAGGGATTGATTATCATGTTAATACCAGCATCAGAAATCTTGCCATCCTTTAATTCGATCTTGGCTTCGGTGTCAAATGTCTGCTTTACACATACCAGAACTTTCAAGGTCATTCCTCCTTCTTTCTTTGTGAGATGTACTCTACTCGCGTTCCCTTTGTGCCCCCAGAATCCCTAAGCCAATGTGTAAAGGCATCACCCCCACAAGAGTTTATATATTCTTGCCTCAGCATTGCCACCGGCACGAAGCCCGAAGCAGAAATCACCCATCACAAATACTTCTATAGATTTTTCATATTTCCTCTTTGTTCTCAGCCGGAAAGTGAAATTTTTTTCTAGGTATGCCCCAAACCTCAATCTAACTGAATGCCCATAGGTCCAGGAGTCAATCCGCTGCCTTTTCGTAGAAAAAAGTCGCCACGCTTTTCAAACCTATCTCCCTAGCCTTGAATATCTGTTCAGTACTCCCTATAAACAGTACCCCTCCTGGGCGCAGTGCATCTACGAAGCGGCGGTATAATTTCTCTTTAGCCTCTTCTGTGAAATAGATAACTACATTGCGGCATAGAATAAGATCCATGTTAGAGGGATACCTGTCTTTCAATAAATCATGTCTTTCAAAGCGAACGCAGTTTTTTAATTCGTCTTTGATGCGAAAGTATCCATTAACCTCTTCAAAATACTTCTTAACCCAAGCCTGCGGAACCGCCTGCAGTGACTTCGGCAAGTACAACCCGGTTTTAGCTTTTTCCAAAGCATCCTGATCTATATCCGTGGCCAATATCTTCTCGAATCTCTGCGGAAAGTGTTCTTGAAAAAGTAACGCCAAGGAATAAGGTTCTTCACCAGTTGAACAACCGGCGCTCCAAGCGCGCACCTGAGCACGCTGCCGGATAAGTGCGGGCATGATGTCTTTCCGCAAAATATCCCAGTGGTTGCTGTTCCGGAAAAATTCCGACACGTTGATGGTAAGGTGATCCAAGAATTTTCGGTAAACAACAGGATCGTTTTCTAATACCTTTATAAAAGAAGCGTAATTGCGGGCATCCACCGACCGCATGAAGCTTCCTATCCGCCGCTCCATCTGCGGTCTTTTATATGCGGCGAGATCGATCCCGCTTTTTTCATGGAACTTCTTAATAAACCAGTCCCATCCCAGGTTCTCCTCCATTAAGCTCAAACTAGACCTTCCCCTTCCTAAACACCCGCTTCATCGATAGCCCTAACAAAAGCGTCCAAGGTAAATGCGATGTCCTGTCTGGTGTGAGCGGCTGAAATAAAGCAGACTTCGAACTGCGAAGGCGGCAAAGTTATGCCCTGTGAAAGCATGCTCGCGAAAAACCTGGCATAAAGAGCTGTATCAGAGGTCAGTGCGCTCGGGTAGTCACGAACTTCCTCTTCGGTAAAGAACCACGAAAACATCGAACCGAGTCGGTTCAGACCAACTTTTGCTCCTTTATCGGCTAGAATTGAGCGTACTCCTTCTTCCAGAACCCGGCCTAACTCATCCAGTTTCTTGTAAATACTCCCGTCCTGAAGTCGTTCAAGGGTTGCGATACCCGCTGCCATGGCCAAGGGGTTTCCTGACAACGTTCCTGCTTGGTACACCGGTCCCTCTGGGGCCACCAAATTCATTATGTCTTCCCTACCCCCATAGGCTCCTACCGGCAACCCGCCGCCGATTATCTTACCCAAACACGTCAAATCTGGCCTAACTCCGATTACATCTTGAAACCCGCCATAAGCAACCCTGAAGCCGGTTATGACTTCATCGAATATAAGCAAAGCCCCAAACCTTTGAGTAATCTCCCGCAAACCAGACAGAAACTGGGGCTGGGGCAAAACCAGGCCCATGTTGCCTGCCACCGGTTCTACTATGACAGCCGCAATCTCGAACGGGTTCTGATCAAACAACTCTTCTACTGAATCGAGATGGTTGTATTCGGCTACCAGAGTATTCTGGGCAAAGTCCTCCGGTACCCCCGGACTTATAGGAATGCCAGCAGTCAGTAGCCCGGAGCCGGCCTTGATCAAGAAACTATCAGCATGCCCGTGATAGCAGCCTTCGAACTTTACTATTTTGCTGCGACCGGTGTACGCCCTTGCCAGCCTTATGGCGCTCATGGTTGCCTCCGTCCCCGAATTCACCATCCTTACCTTGTCGATAGAGGGAAAAGCCTGGCATATCATACCAGCCAGCTTCACTTCCTTCTCACAAGGGGCTCCATAACTGGTGCCGTCGGCAGCTGCTGCCGCAATTGCCTTCACCACCTCCGGATTGGCATGCCCGAGGATTAGGGGCCCCCAGGAACAAACATAGTCCAGGTACTCTCGCCCATCCACGTCGTAGACCCTGGCCCCATTGGCCCTGGCAATAAACAAGGGATCCTGCCCCACTGCCCGGAAAGCGCGAACAGGACTGTTCACCCCTCCCGGGATATACTTCTTGGCTTCCTCCCAAAGCAAAAGGGAATTCGGTCCAGCCGCCATCCCCTGCACCCCTCTTTCTCAATTGTTAATAGTAGGTCATACTTGTCTTCTTGAATTCTCTTACACTCCTGACCAGACGATAACGAGAAGGTTCAAACCTGGCAGCTATGTCCGCTACTACCTTGTTCACATCCTCTTCACTCCGGCCATGAATCATCGTATACATGTTATATGGCCAGTGGTCTGGAGTCTCCCGGAGATAACAATGACTGATCTCGCGAAAAGAAGCCATGTATTTCCCTGCTTCATCTACCATATTCTCCGGTATTTCCCACATAACCAAAACGTTGTGAGCAAACCCGGCTTGCCGATGGCCCAAAATAGCGCCAAAACGCCTGATAACCCCATCCTGTTTGAGTCTGGTTATGATTCCTATTAATTCTTGTTGAGACCGTCCTGTTTCTTGCGCGATTTCGGCAAACGGTTCCGTAACCAGAGGAATATCTCCCTGAAGCCGCTTTATCAAGGTCTCTACCCAGCTATCCATTATCCTCCGCCCCATCCATGTTAAACACCACTTCAATCTTGTATACCTTGCGGGCGGGCAGACGCATGATCTTAATCCCGCAATTCTCTTCGATATCCCGTAATTGTCGCTCAGCTTCGGCTGAAGAACTGGCAGTCAGAGTAAACCACAAGTTGTACTCGTCGTCCCGCTCATAGTTGTGGGTAACCCCTGGAAACGTATTTATATAGGCTGCAACTTCCTCTAATTTTTTAGGATCTACTTTGGCTGCACAGAGCGTGGAGTAAAACCCGAGCTTACGCGAATCAAAAACCGCTCCGATCCTCCTTATCACCCCGAGTTCCTTCAACTTACGTATCCTGTCTAACAGCTCGGTTTCGCTGATTCCTATCTCAGCGGCTATTTCTGCCCAAGGCCTGACCTGTAAAGGAAACTCTTGCTGAGCAACCTCTAATATCTTCCTGTCAACCTTGTCCATACGCTTCTTGCTCCTTCGTCTCGCGCGGGCGGTACAGACACCACGAATCCTCAGCCATATAATCTCCACCGCTGTAGTAATATGCCCGAGCCCGGCAACCGCCGCACCGAGCCTTGTAATCGCAGATACCGCACTTGCCCTTGTAATCCATGGTTCGGAGTTCCTGCAATACCGGGTTTTCGTTCCAGATATGGCTGAACGGTGTTTCCCGCACATTGCCCAGTCGAAGATCCAGATAAGCACATGGCTGCACATCTCCACGAGGGCTTATTATGCAATAGGAAATACCCGCCAAACATCCCTTGCTGAACCTCACGGGGATGCCTTTCTTGTCCGCAACCCTGATAAACTGGGGCGCACAGGTCGGTTTCAGTTCAATATCAACCGATTTCTGTTTCTCCATTATTCGAGCCAAGGTTTGCTCGTATTCCCTGACCCTTAGAGCCTCCTCTTCGATGTTCAACCCACGCCCCGTAGGTACCAAGAAAAAAATGTGATGTGCAACCGCTCCCAGCTTGACCGCCATATCGGTCAGAGCTTCGAGCTCGCCCACGTTCCAGTCCATAACCGTGGTGTGTATCTGAAACGGAACCCCGGCTTCTCTCAGATTATCGATACCTTCCAATGTAAGGTTAAAAGCATTTTCCAGTTTCCTGAAAGAATCGTTCTTCGCCGCATCCAAACTATCAAGGCTCACTCCGCAGGCGGCAAATCCAGCTTCTTTCAGCTTCGTCGCCACCTCGCTGGTGATAAGTGTACCGTTCGTCCCCAAGACCGGCCTCAGCCCCTGCTGGCGTGCATAATCCCCTAATTCGAAAATATCATGCCTCATCAACGGTTCACCACCGCTAAAGATCATGATTTTGAAACCGGCTTTTTTTATCTCACGGATAAGCTCTTTGCCTTCCTCAGTATTTAGCTCTTCACTCAACTTGAGACCGGCATCCCGGTAACAGTGGTCGCAAAACATGTTACATTGATTGGTAGTGTTCCAGGAAACTAACATCAACTGTTCCTCCCAAGTCGGACTCTAAGACCACTAACAAGCGCTGATCCGCATAAAATCTGAAGATGAATCAGTTACCTTTCAACGTTGTTCGGGTTATCCCGGCATCTCCATTTGCAGTCGAAAACCTGAGGAAACCCTTGATTCACCCAATACAGTGATTTATCGAAGTCAACAAACATTTTCAGCGAACATCTGCGTTACTCTGCGTCTATTAAAAACGCTGTTCACCCTAGCAAGCGCGCCGCTTCTTTGGCAAAGTAGGTAATGATGATATCAGCCCCAGCCCGCTTGATCGCGGTCAACACCTCCATCATTATCCTTTCCTCGTCTAACCATCCGTTGGCCGCAGCCGCCTTCACCATAGCATACTCTCCGCTGACGTTATAGGCAGCCAGGGGATGATTGAACCGCTCTCTAACCCGAGCGATAACATCCAGGTATGCCAGGGCCGGCTTAACCATGATGATGTCCGCCCCTTCAGCTAGGTCTAGCTCGATTTCGCGCAAAGCCTCCCGGCTGTTAGCCGGATCCATTTGATAGGTCTTGCGGTCGCCGAATTGGGGGGCCGACTCTGCCGCTTCCCTAAAAGGCCCGTAAAAGCCCGAAGCATACTTAGCTGCGTATGCCATCACCGCGGTGTCGGCAAAACCGCTCGCATCCAAAGCTTCCCGAATATATCCTATGCGTCCGTCCATCATGTCCGAAGGCGCCACTATATCAGCTCCAGCCTTGGCATGAGACAGGGCTTCCTGGGCTAGTAGCTCAAGGGTGGCATCATTGTCGATCGTTCCTGTGCCTGTGACTACCCCGCAATGCCCGTGATCCGTGTATTCACACAAGCAAACGTCGGTAATAACCAGGAGTTCTGGCCAGCGGTCTTTGATGAGCCGCACCGCCTGCTGTACCACACCGTTGTCATCGTAAGCCGAACTCGCTGCCGCGTCCTTGTTTTCAGGTATCCCGAAGAGCAGGACAGCAGGGATGCCAAGGTCCACCGTCTCCTGAATCTCGCTCTCGAGCATGTCGCATGAAAGCTGGTAAACCCCGGGCATGGATGTGACGGGAATTTTTTTGTTCTCCCCGTAAACCACGAACAACGGGTAGATAAAATCATCCACCGATAGACTGGTTTCACGTACCATACGTCTCAAAGCTTCGTTCTTGCGCAGTCTTCTCATCCGTGTGATTGGAAAAGCCAACCCTCATCCCCCCTAGCCATTTATCTCGTCTTCTTCGAGGTAACAAGCCGGATCTTCAGCCCACACGTCACCGTGGGCAGCCCTTGCTCTAATCCTGCACCCCCCGCAGACAGAATTATGCTGACAGCGTCCGCACTTGCCTTTCAGGTGAACCCTTTTGTTTCGCAGTTGTACGAGAAGCTGGTCATCTCCAGTCCATAACTGGCTGAAAGGCGTCTCACGGACATTACCCAGATTATAATCTTGCCAGAACTGGCACGGATGTACATTGCCCCGAGGGTCGACATTGGCAAACTTGGTCCCCGCCGAACAGCCTCCGTGCATATCGAGCAAGGTCAATACCTCTGGGGCACGTTGTGGATAATGTTTCTCTATATAGTTCTTGAGATACACACCGTCAGCATGGTTGTCGGTCGTGAGTATCTCCACCTCCGCCCCCATGGCGTGTAACTCAAGGGTCTTTTCGACCAGCAGGTCTAGTATCCTTCTTTTTTCATCAGCTGAGGTGTCTGTTGCCATAATCTCGGCCCCTCGCCCCGCATAAACCAGGTGGTACATGCAGAAACGGGGGATGCCTTCCCGTGCCACTATGTCAAGAATCTCCGGCAGGTCTTTCTGGTTCCACTTGTTTACCGTAAAACGAATACCGGTTTTAACCCCTTCGGCAAGGCAAGCGTGAATCCCCGCCAGAGCCTCAGCAAAAGCTCCTTCTCTGGCCCGAAAGTAGTCGTGCGTGCCAGGAGCACCGTCGATGCTAATACCCACGTATTGAAACCCGGCGTCTTTGATCCGTTTCGCCACTTTGCCGGTGATCAGGGTGCCGTTAGACGACAAAACTGGCCTCAGTCCCAACTCAGCTGCCAGGTGCCCTAACTCAAAGATGTCATGACGTAGCAAAGGTTCTCCCCCCGAAAACAAGAGCACCGGCACCTTCATCTGTGCCAAATCCCGAATGAACTCCCGGGCTTCCCCACTAGTCAGCTCGTCGTCGAACCTGCGATCTTCGGCACTGATGTAGCAGTGACGACAGCGAAGGTTACAACGATTAGTCGTATTCCAGACCACCAACGGGCGCGAGCTGTCCGAAAACTGAAGCAACTGGGGAGGAGCTGTACCCTCGGCCCGGCACTTAATCACTTCGGATACTGTCGCCGTGCCGCATAGGAGCTTAGTAAACCCTATCATCGAATCTTGAAACCTCCCTAACTTTCTTGAAACATCTCTACCAAGGCCTGCACCAGACCTGGAACAGTGTATTCTGATGCTACTTTATCTACCCTCATCCCCATCTCCTGGGCGGTAGCTGCGGTTACTGGTCCGATACAAACGACCCTGGCAGTCTGGGTTACCTCTTCTATGTTTTTGTCGCCCAATATCTTAACAAAATTCTTGACCGTAGACGAACTGGTAAAAGTTATCGCATCGACGTGTCCCGTAAGTAAGGCTTCCAGGTGCTCGGGTGCGACTTTTTCCGTAAGCGCTTGATAGAGATGCACCTCCGTAACTTCTGCTCCCCAATCCCTCAGAACCTCGGGAAGCACATCTCTGGCCCCGCGCGCACGAGGTAACAACACTTTTGAACCAGGTCTGATCCGGCCCTTCATATCCCTGACGATGCCTTCGGCTCGAAACTCTTCTGGAACAACATCAACTACCAAACCCTTTTCTTTCAGGGCTTGGGCTGTAGCCGGACCAATGGCCGCGATGTGCAAGCCTTTTAAGTCCCGAATATCTTTCCCGCACTTCAGCATCTCATCAAAGAATATCTGCACGCCGTTTACACTGGTAAATATGAGCCAGTGATAGGTATTGATCACATCGAAGCAGCGGTAAAGAGGCGACATGTCTGCACTGGGAGTTATCTTGATGGTCGGAATCTCAACGACATGCCCGCCTAAAGCTTCAATCATAGACGACAACCGGCTGGCTTGTTCCCTTGATCTGGTAACCACAATGCGCTTCCCGAAGAGAGGCCTGTTCTCAAACCACATAAGCTCCTGTCTCAGCTGCACCACCTCCCCCACCACTAAGATAGCAGGGGGTAGAAGGTTCGCCTCTTGCACCTTCTTTTCGATGTCAGCCAATGTTCCGGTTACGACCTCCTGCTCCGGCAGCGTCCCCCACCGGATGACGGCACAAGGCGTACCACTATCTCTACCATATGCCAGCAAATTTCGGACAATGTGAGCCAGATTCTCTACTCCCATAAGGAAGACCAAGGTACCTATCCCGGTCGCGATCCGGTCCCACTGTACAGAAGTAGCATCTTTGTCCGGCCGTTCGTGCCCGGTTACGATGGCTAAGGTCGATGTCATCTCGCGGTGAGTAACCGGGATACCCGCATAAGCCGGAACCGCCACTGCTGAAGTAACCCCAGGCACAATCTCGAAGGGAACCCCGTGCTTTCTCAAGTATAAAGCTTCTTCACCACCGCGTCCAAAAACGAACGGGTCTCCCCCCTTCAACCTGACTACCGTCTTTCCCTGCTGAGCTTTTTCAACCAGCAAACGGTTGATCTCGTCCTGGGTCAGCGTGTGCTCACTGGAAGCCTTGCCCACGTATATCATCTCGGCCTTTGCAGGCGCATACCCGAGTATCCTCATGCTTACCAGTCGGTCGTAGATTACGACATCCGCTCGCTCCAGGCACTGCTTTCCTCTTATAGTAAAAAGCCCAGGGTCACCCGGCCCTGCGCCTACTAAGTATACCATTCCTTCAGTTGACATAATCTCTAATCCCCCATACACCTCACTGTTTCCAGTAAAGAACCTCCGCCCATAGCTAGAATCCGCCTCGCCAATTCCTCTCCCAGTTGCTGGGCGAAAGCCTCCGAGCCGCTTACGCGGTCACGATACACGACCTGACCATCCAGCGATGCTACCAGGCCGTCTACCGTCAAATATCCTTCTTGATAAGACGCGTGACAACCGCAAGGAACCTGACAACCACCTTCTATAGCTTTCAAGAATGCCCTTTCAGCTGTTATTTCTGCCCAGGTGGGTTGATGATTTAAGGGCTTAACCAGTTCTTCCGCTACCTTTCCATCCTCCTTTATCTCAAGGGCGATGACTCCCTGTCCAACCGCTGGAATCACTTGGTCCGGATGCAAGATCTCCGTTACCAGGTGTAAGAAACCCATTCGTTTAACCCCAGCATAAGCCAAGACAATCCCGTCTAACCCCTCGTCTTCCATTTTTCTGATTCTGGTCTCCACGTTACCCCGCAGGTTAACCGTTTCGATGTCCGGCCGCAGCCGTTTCAGCTGAGCTGTTCTCCTTAAACTGGAAGTGCCGATGCGAGCCCCCCGCGGCAACCCAGACAAGCTGTACCCCTTGAAGGAAAGCAAGACATCCAGAGGGTTTTCCCTTTCTAAAACCGCCGCTAACCTGATTCCTTCCGGCAATGTGGTTGGGAGGTCTTTCAGACTGTGCACAGCAATGTCTATTTCCTCTCTCAATAAAGCCATTTCTATTTCTTTAGTAAAAAGGCCCTTGTCCCCGATCTTGGACAGAGCCACGTCGGTTATCTTGTCTCCTTTGGTCTTGATAACAGTAATCTCGAACTCATGCCCTGGAAAACAATCACGAAGCCTCTTTACCACGTAGTTGGCCTGCCACAAAGCCAGGCGGCTTCCTCTAGTCCCTATTCTTACCTTCACTGCCATGAGCGTTGTTCCCTTCATCCTCAAGCTCAAGCTCGAATAGTTTCTTAGTTATCTCCGCATATAAATGCCCCTGATTGGTAAGACTGGCCTCCTTTAAGTTGATTATGGGAAAATGCAGCAATTGATTAACTATGGAACTCGCCAAAGCGTTTATAACCTTCTCCTGGCGCGGGCTAACCTTACCCAAGCGGTTCAAAGCCCTGGCCACTTCAGCCCTTTTGATAGCTTCCCCTCTTTCCTTTAAAGCCTTGATCACTGGAATCACATACAGCGTGTCAAGCCAGTCGTTGAACTCTTTCAGTTCTTGCTCCAGCACCCGTTCAGCCTCACGGGCTGCTTTCTTACGCTGTAAAAGATTAGCGTCGACTACTTTCTCCAGGTCGTCTATGTCATACAGGTGCACCCCCTCGATGGTGCCAACTCGCGGGTCTATGTCGCGCGGAACCGCGATGTCGATCATGAACGTCTTTTTCCCGACCTTCTCCTGCAAAACCGGGGCAACAGCTTCGTACTTTATGACATAGTGGTTGGCAGCAGTGCAGCTTATAACTATATCAGCCAGTGCCAACCACTGGGGCAACTCATCGAAATGCACTGCTTTGCCTTGCATCTTCTCGGCCAAGCAAACAGCCCGATCGTAAGACCGATTGGAAACAATTACCGTAGACACACCGTTATCTACCAGATACCTTGCCGTCAATTCGCTCATCTCCCCGGCCCCGATCACGAGAACAGTCTTGCCCGCCAGTGTGCCGAAGATGTTCTTGGCAAGTTCAACCGCAGCATAGCTGACTGAAACCGCATGTCGATCAAGCCCCGTAACCGTCCGCACCTTCTTACCCGCGTGCAGCGCTTTTTGGAAAAGCGTGTTCAAAATCCCATCTGAGGCCCCGACTTCCACGGCTCGCACATAAGCATCTTTCACCTGGCCCAGTATTTGAGTCTCTCCGATCACCATGGAGTCAAGCCCAGCAGCTACCCGAAACAAGTGCCCGATTGCATCATAACAGTTGGGTTGATAAAGATAGGGCCGAAGTTCTTCAACCGTCATTTTCGCCCTCTCGGCCAAAAACCTCTCCAGTACTTGAGCTCCTTCGCCTATGTCTTTGACCGTCGCATAAACCTCGGTACGGTTGCAGGTGGAAAGGACCACCATCCCGTGCAGTTCTTCGTTCCTTGCAAGGCTTTCGTAAACTTCCCTCGGAACCGGTTGGGCAAATGCCAACCTTTCCCTGACCTCGACCGGAGCAGTCCGGTGGTTTAGCCCGGTAAGGAGAATATACACTGTTCCATCCGCTCCTTTGCTTTCTCTTTCTGACCGGACCGGAGTAATTGAAATATATCCGAATCAACAAGACTCTGAAAAACCTGCTGGCGCCGGGCAATATCATCGGGATACGTTTTTTTAACGAGGTCACGAGCAGCCCCTAACATTTCCGTAAACTCACCGTATTCATCGGTAATAACCGACTCCAGTAGCTCCCGCACCCTTCTTGCCCACAAGGGGCTATTACCCCCAGTTGATACGGCTATGGATAAGGGTCCCCTCCTGAGCACTGATGGCACTATGAAGGTACATTCCTCTGGTTTGTCTACAACGTTTACGAGTATCCCCCGCCTTTCGCAAAGGCGGGCAATGGACGCGTTTA
Source organism: Syntrophothermus lipocalidus DSM 12680 (assembly GCF_000092405.1). Classification (NCBI taxonomy): domain Bacteria; kingdom Bacillati; phylum Bacillota; class Clostridia; order Eubacteriales; family Syntrophomonadaceae; genus Syntrophothermus; species Syntrophothermus lipocalidus. The sequence continues at coordinate 1,485,524 of NC_014220.1, forward strand.
CCTCGTCTTGGTCCGTGGCACAAAACACCATAAAAACCCCGTCGAGGTCTGTCTCCTCGAACCCCTTCCGGATCATGGTCAATCCGGGCTCACCAGCCAGCGTCTGAACCCCCGATGCCATTTCCGGGGCTACAACCTTGACCCTCGCTCCACATTGCAGAAGGCTCTTAACCTTACGCAGAGCCACGTCCCCGCCGCCTACGACCAAACACTCGCGACCTTGAATATCTAGAAAGATTGGGAACAAATGTTTCGTGCCGTACACGTCCTCACCACGGAAAAGGGTCTTCCTCAAGACCCCGAATCCTATTTCTCGCTTTTATCTTGAAGTTGCTCTTCAAACTCTTGATCTTTTGCCTTCCGGAAATTTCCAAGGGCCTTGCCCACTGCTTGTCCGACCTGTGGGAGTTTCCCTGGTCCGACAATTATTAGGACTATGACCAGAACTAGTAGCAATTCCCATGGACCAATGTTGCCGATAAGCCCAAACATCAAATGACCTCCTCCAAATCACTTGCCGATATCCCCGCTTCAGCTAATTTTAATTGAAGTCGGTTTCCCGGCGTCCATACCCTCTCTGCTCTGCCAGCAAGTCCAAATAAATGGTCTTAATGTTGGTAATAAACAAATCGGTGCGGGCTTTGCCCCTCCGTTCATCATAATTCTTCAGATAGCCTTTACACTTCTCGCAAACAAAGACCTGATTGGCGTCGTCACCATCTACCACAAAATACTTGATGGTAGAAGGCTCCGAGTTTCCACAGTAGACGCAAGCCAGGTAGCGGTGTTCCCACTCCGTAAAACATTCTTCACAGAAGAGGAAACGCCTGCCATCAGTAGCCCGAACCCGCGATATGCTCGGCATAGCTCCGCACACAGGGCACACCCCTTTGCCCCACCCCAGCGATTCGTCTTCGCGTATCGATTGCTCGTAGGGAAGAGCAAATACCCGCAAGAATGGGCGTACTGCATGCTGGCTAATCATGGTCATGATACTTGCTGGAACCCCTGTTTCGTTCTCCAGCCCGGAAAAGTACTTCTTATCATTTTCTAATGCCCGCGTCAACAGTTCGCCATAATCTAGTTCATCTTTGATATCCATAATTCGGTCCACAAAAAGTGATGCCTTTTCTCTTTTATCCTTAAGCAACTGAGCAAAACTTAGAAATGCCTCGCGGTATTCTGTAAGATCGACTTCAAAATCCAGAAATTCTAAAAGTGGGCGGTCCTCACGTTTCAGTAAAGGTATTGCATCGACTTTTTTCGAGTCTGTCTTTTTCTTAAGACGAAAAAATAACTCGTTCTGCCAGCTTTCCACATCCTCGTAAAACTCTACGAACCCTTCCGGTAAGGTTACCGGAACCGACTTATCCATACTCACACTCCCCTAGCGGTACTGAACTTGATGATATTATCCCAGAAAGGCCCCGCTTTGTAAAGGAAGAAGGGGGGCTTCCCCCCCCATTCTTCTTTATCAAGGCTGGTAGTGATAATTTAATTAGCTTTAGCTTTTTCCCCGTAGGTTTCGTCATACCAGATCTTATGATGATGTTCCGCCCAGTCGGCTCTGACCGTTCCTTTCCACATTCCCCAGAAAGACTCGCCCGAACCCGGGTGGAAGGAACCGAGGTAAGCGTGCATGCACACCATGAAGGCCGAGAATATCATGGCCAGGTCGTGAACCGGGTAGCATATGCTCACCAGCCAGGCCGGGAATATCTGCGGGAACCACATGATATACCCGCTCAGCATTAAGAGTAGAACACACGTAGGGGTGATTATCGAGTTACCCTTCTCACCACCGTTGAACCTGGTCTGGGGCGGCATCTTCACCTTGAACCCGAAGAACTCTAACGGGAAGAGGACCAAGAAGATTATATCATTTACCCCGAACCGGAACAGGTCCATAATCCATTTCCCTAAGCCCCTGATGCCGAACACCGCACCGTAAATCACGAATATGGTCATACCCACAGCCGCGATACGGTGCACCAACCCAGCTCCCCGGTAACCGCCAAATATAGCAGCCAGCCAGTCCGCCCCATCCACGAAGAGGATGAGACCGGTAAACAGGCACAGAAGGTAGGTTACCGTATGGCCCCAGTGGGTTATACGGGCAGTCAGGTTAAAACGTTCTACCCGAGGTACGTCTTCTTTGTACGGTACCAACCACTGCATCACTCATGCCCCCCTTCTTCGGCTTTGCCCTCATTGGCCGCTATGAACCGGGTGGTGAAGAAGCTGACCACCGAGGCCCCTAAGGCCAGCGGTATCAACCAGCCTATATAAGGCTGTACTATCTTCTGCCAGAAACCAATCTGACCAGGTGTCTTCGGTTCTGCCGGTAATCCATAAACCTCCGGCTTGTAACCTAGAACGTACACCACGTTAGCGTACCCGGCTCCGTAAAGGGTAGCCTCAGGATACCCGTTCTCCCGCAGGTACTTTACCCTCTCGTGAGCGTAGCTTAACAGCTCGGACTCTTCCCCAAACCGCAGGGCTCCCGAAGGGCAGGTCTTGACACATGCCGGTACGTAAGTCCCCAGTTCGGCTGCCTGTCCCTGCTCGGGCCAGTCGCTCAATGGATATGCCTTGAACTTCCCTGATTCCAACCCGGCCTGAACCCGGTTGGCGCACAGGGTACACTTGGTAACGATGTCCTCCCGCTTCAGGTATTTGGGAACGTTCCACGGGCACGCGTAGTGGCAGTACTGGCAACCGATACAGCGGCTGGGATCGTGAACCGTGGCTCCCCATTCGTTCTTGGAATAAGCTTGCCGCGGGCAAACTTCCATACACGCCGGCTCGTCGCAGTGCATGCACTGGTGTTTCCTGAACAGCCACTGGATACCTTTCGCCGGATCCACGTATTCGGTGAACTTTACCAGAGTGTAGGTTTCGGCGTTGGTGTCCTTGTGGCTCTGGTAACTGTTCGTGGGTTCGATGACTGCTGGATTCTGGTTCCAGTTCTTGCATGCAACCTGGCAGCCCCGGCAGGCGGTACATTTGGTAACGTCTATGACTTTTATCAGCTTCGCCATCCTTACGCCCTCCTTACATCGCACAGCCAGGCTTTATACTCGGGAATCATCGAGTTCGGGTCGCCCACATGCGGCGTGAGACGGTTGGCCGGGTCCCCTTTGGCATAACCCTTGAAGCCGTAGTGCCAGGTCATACCGATCTGGTGAACTTCTTTGCCGTCGATAATAAACGGTTTTAACCGTTTGGTGACGAATGCCACGGCCTTGATGTCGCCTCTGGTAGTAGAGACGATGACCTTATCCCCGTTCTTGATTCCCTTCAGCCTTGCCAGTTCTTCGCTGATCTCTACGAACATATTGGGCATAAGTTCTGCCAGCCACGGCAGGTTACGGGTAAGGGCTCCGGTCTGCCAGTGCTCGGTGACGCGATAAGTTGTACCTATGATCGGGAACTTGTCCGCTACACCTCGTTTGTCGGGATCCCAGGCCTTGGCCACGGGGTTGAACTGGCTGCCGTTCAAAAGGTTCTTCGTTACCGGGCTTTCCCATGGCTCGTAGTGCTCGGGGAACGGGCCATCCTTCATGCCATTTGTTGAATACAGGCATGCAACCCCTTCTGGCCGCATCAGGTACGGAATAGCAGCACACGGCTCGGTTGTAGGAGCAAGATACTTGTTGAAGTCGGGCACGTCATCTCCTACCCACATTCCCATGGTGCCAGGCTTCTTGGGATCGCCAGGCGCGTTCGGATCCCACTTGAACAACGCTCTTGCCTCATCGCCCGGCCATGGAGTTCCATCAGGCCGAATTGAACAACGGTTGTAAACTATGCGCCGGTTCAGCGGCCAAGACCAAGACCATTTGGAGAACAGACCTAGACCGGTCTTGGAGTTGTCGGTGTTGTTCCTCCACATCGGCTTGTAATCCAAGGAACCGTCTTCTTTAGTTGTCATGCAGCCAGAATAGACCCAACATCCGCAAGCCGTGCTGCCATCATCAGCCAGCTTGGTGAAGTTCTCTACCGGTTTACCATCGGCCACAGTATAGCCGTTTAGCTCCAAACCAACCTTGATGGGCTCGGGCTCTTCGCCTTCACCGTACGGACCCCATACGAGCTTGGTGATAGGCTCGTCCTGAGGCTTGGTACTGCCTTCGTAAAGTTTCTTAATTCTCTTGGCCAGCTCGTTGATTATCCACAGGTCAGGCTTAGACTCGCCCAGCGGGTCAGCTGCCTTCCAGCGGTACTGCATCCACCGTCCAGTATTGGAAGCAGTTCCTTCCTTCTCGTAAACACCGGCTGCAGGTAAGAAGAAGACCTCGGTCTCAATATCAGAAGGCTTCAGCTTAGGAACCTTATCGTTTTCTACCGGCCTCTCCCATGCCGTGTAGGACCAAAACTCTGCCGTTTCATGCAACCAAAGATCCAGTACAACCAGCCACTTCAGTTTGGTAAGTGCAATCTGTTCTTTGTTGGCATTAGGCCCGCCTACGATCGGGTTACCACCGTTGATGAACAGTCCATCCAGTTCGCCGTTGTACATGGCCTCGAACATCCCCATATGGGAGTAGTTCTTCTTGGCATCGCGCTTGGGCAGATAATGATAAGCGAAGTCGTTATCTGGAGTAGCAGCATCGCCCCACCAGGCTTTCAGCATACTCACTACCCACTTGGAGGTGTTGATGCGGAAACCGGAGTTCGGTATCCCTGCCGCTACTGCAGCCCTGAACTCGTCCAGGTTAGTAGCCGCGACTTTGGCCGCCCCCGGGGTTTCTTTCTTCAAGAAGGCCAGAAGATCTTTGTGATCGGCGGTGTTGGTCGGACAGGTTACATATCCAGGGATGTAGTGGTTCAACAAGGCCATATCGGTAGCACCCTGCACGTTGTTTTCCCCGCGCATCGCGTTGACCCCGCCGCCCGGCCGGCCTACGTTGCCCAGGAGTAACTGCAGGATAGCATAAATACGACAGTTCTGGCTGCCCACCGAATGCTGGGTGGTTCCCATCGCATACAGGATGGTGCCTACTTTGTCGACAGCACCAGTGGCGCAGTACGTCTTGAGAACCTCTAGATACTTGTCCTTGGGAGTACCGGTGATCCTGCACACGGTGTCGATATCATACCGGCTGTAGTGCTGTTTCAAAAGCTGGAATACACAGCGCGGATCGGTCAGAGTGGGATCCTTCAGGGGCATACCTTTTTCGTCTCGCTTGTAATCCCACATTTTCTGGTCGTACTGCCCGATCTTCTTTTGCTCGTCGAACGTGTAGCCGGAAAACAATCCTGTCTCCGGATCAAAGTTGTAAGTGTCAGCTACTATAAAAGACGCATTGGTGTAGTTTAACACGTACTCTTTGCTATACAGCTCGTTGTCCAGCGCGTACTTGATCATCCCACCGATAAAAGCTATATCTGTTCCCGAACGCAGAGGTGCATAGATGTCGGCTACAGCCGAAGTGCGGGTAAACCTCGGGTCGACATGGATGATCTTGGCCCCTCTTTCCTCACGAGCCTTCAAAGCCCATTTCATGGCTATCGGGTGGTTTTCCGCCGTGTTACCACCGATGATAAGCACACAGTCGGAGTTCTTAATATCTACTACATGATTGGTCATAACACCACGTCCGAATGATGGTGACAAACCTGCCACCGTGGACGAGTGTCAGATACGGGCCTGGGTTTCAAGATAAACGACTCCGAGTGCCCGCATCAGCTTGCTCAACAGGTAGCACTCTTCGTTGTCCAGGCCTGAACCTCCCATCGACCCGATTTTTTCCGTGCGGCTAACGATTATCTCGGTACCGTCTTCCAGTTTTTCCTTATAAATAAAGCTCTCGTCCCGGGTCTTTTTAACCCTCTTAGCTATCTCGTCTAGTATCCAATCCCAATCCTTTTCTTCCCACTTGTCGCTCTTGGAAGCCCTGTACAAAGGTTTAGTTGCCCTCTTGGGATTAGGCACCTGTTTCCCCGTAGCTTCATCATAGATCTCCCGCAGGTTGAAAAGAGCAGCTCCCTTGGCGCAGGCCCCTCCCCGGTTAATGGGGTTATCTGGGTCTCCTTCAACGCTTAGGAGTTTGACGTAATTACCTGAAGCATCCCTTTCCGAGTAGACCAGAAGTCCGCAACCAGAAGCGCAGTACGGGCAGATCGTCGGCATGGGAGTCACATCCTTGATGCGGAACTCCTTGACTTCGGCTGCCACTACCTTCAGGTTAAACCCCAGGTCTACAACGGCGAAGGTCGCTGCAGTTGCTCCGGTTATCTTCAGGAACTGTCTCCGCGTAACCTTCACGCCTTAGTCTCTCCTTTCTTCAGTTGTGAGTAGCCCCCAACTGTCAGTAGCTTGATGCCTGTTGGGGCCGTTACCTCGGTGTTTACGGTGTTTTATAAGCTTTGATCACTGCGGCACTATATGGTAAAGCCCCTCCCGTCCTTTCCTCACCCCCCCTGACAAGAGGCTTTTTACCTGAGAACTCGTTATACACCACACACCGACCTTAGGGATTCAAGGGAACGCACATCTTCTCACTTATTCTACGTTACGACAATAATTCCTTCTTTCGGAGACAAGAATTAATTAGATTTTTTGTCTCAACGTAACAGCTGGTTCCCCAAATCTAAACGCTGATCTCAACTAGTTTCGACAACTGCTCCTTTGTTTTTGGGCCGCGCCAGTTTAGCAACCCATATGCTTATCTCGTACAACAGATAGACAGGCACTGCCATCATGGTCTGAGAAACCGGGTCAGGACCCGGAGTCAAAACAGCGGCGACGATGAAAATAGCGAGAAGGGCATATTTCCGATTACGTGCTAACGTACTGGCTTGGAGGATCCCTATTCTGGTCAAGAAGAACACGATAACCGGCAGTTCAAAGACCAGTCCAAACGGAATAGTAAGCGTAAGAACAAAAGAAAGATACTTGTCCACTGTAATCATCGGCTTGAGATCACCGGAGATATAGACCATAAAAGCCAAAACCATCTTTAGTAGGGTAAAATAAGCAAATAAAACACCGGCTACAAACAACACCAGAATAATCGGAAACAGGGTATAGACGTATCGTTTCTCTTGGGGGTAAAGGGCAGGAGCAATGAAGCTCCAGAGCTCCCACGCCACAACCGGGAATGCGATGACCAGCCCGGCAAGAAGCGATAATTTCATCTTGACAAAAAATCCTTCTGTTACGCCGATGTACACCAAACTCAGCCCCATGCCCACATCTTTCAAAGGTTTCTGGATTATGGCCAGTATTTGATCGCTGTAGTAAAAGGACGCAAACGCGGCGATAACTATGGCTATGATCGATACCAGCAGGGCCCTGCGCAGGTCTTCCAAGTGGCGCATTAATGTTACCTTTTCATCTGGAGTAAGCTTCTTGAACACCAGTAAGCCTCCTTCTAAAAATCACGAGTAACAACGAATTCCGCTATCCGGTCTAAGACATTTCTCGCCGGTACATCGGGAAGAGATTTCAAAAGAGAACGGGCTTTCTCCGCGTATGAACAGGCTACCTTTAAAGCGTAATCAATTCCGCCGCTTGACAATACCATATCGATGGCATCCTCGGCCTCATTCTTACACCTTTCCGGTGAACACAAAATCGAGGCCAAGAGCTGACTATCTTTCCCTTCGCGCAAGGCGTACAAAGCCGGAAGAGTGATTATCCCTTGCCTGATATCGCTTCCCACTGGCTTTCCCAGTACCTCTTCGCTGGCTACAAAATCGAGGACATCGTCCGTGATTTGAAAAGCCATTCCCAGGTAGTAACCGAACCTCCTCAAAACGGTAACCTTGTCCGCCGGAGCCCCACCGACCAGCGCGCCTGTCTGGCAACTCAACGACATCAACAACGCTGTCTTGCGCTCGATCCTGCGCAGGTAGTCCTTGTAGCCCTGTCCCACGTCAAAACAGCTGAGCATCTGGATGATTTCTCCTTCACAGACCTTCATGCTGACCGTCGCCAGGATATCTATTATATCCGGCCTTTCATAGGCCGCGATGAGGCTCAACGACTTTGCCAAGATGTAGTTGCCGGAATACAGGGATACGCGGTTACCCCAACACGCCTTTACCGTTTTCTGACCGCGACGCGTGAAGGAATTATCGATCACATCATCATGAACCAAGGTAGCCATATGCACGAGTTCGAGGGCAACAGCTAAGGGAATCAATCCATCAAGTGAGGAAGAGTAAAAACTTCCAGAAAGAAGCACGAATGCCGGTCGGAGACGTTTCCCACCGGCCTTCACCAAATGCACGGAAGCCTCTTTAAGAAGGGATATTTCGGTAGTAATGGCCCTTACCAGCTCCTGTTCGACCTTTTCTAATTGTGGCTCTATGTCCCGAAATAAATCCAGGGAATTCATGCGTTTGCTCCTTAGACTGACTTAATATGAGATAGCCAGTCTAATTATATAGTTTTGAGACAAGTCCCTCAACCAAAACCTGTTCTGATTAGCCTACTTAGAAGCAGCAGTTTTGTACTTCAACTATCCTGCCCTCCCAGGTCCGGACTACGGCTTTATCCGGTTCCAACTTCAAAAGATACTGGGGCATAAGCGGTATTTTGCCAAATCCGCCCGGAGCATTGATTATATAGGTTGGCACCGCCAATCCCGAAGTATGTCCCCTTAATGCTTCCATTATTTCCAGCCCTTTCTCGATGCTTACCCAGCGGTGACTGGTGCCGCGCACCGCTTTAGGATGGAATATATAGTAAGGACGTACCCGTATACGCAAAAGCTCATGGTTCAACTTCTTCATGACAACAGGACAATCGTTGATTCCACGCAGTAGAACTGCCTGGTTGCCCAAAACAGCCCCGGCTTGAACGAGCATGTCACAAGCCTGTTTAGCCTCAGGAGTAACTTCCAGCGGGTGATTAAACTGAGTGTTGACATATATGGGAGGATGCTTGCTGATCACTTCGCAGAGCTCAGGAGTAACCCTCTGCGGTAAGGTGACCGGAATCCTGGTTCCGATGCGTTTAATCTCCACGTGGGGAATCCTGTCCAACTCCGTAAGGATCCAGTCCAATGTCCTGTCGCTCAACAGCAGTGCATCACCCCCCGTGATCAACACGTCTCGGATCTCGGGGTTGCCCGAGATATAGTGTAGAGCAGCTCGAACATCCTCCCTGCTAGCATGCTGATCGATTTCACCTATATTCCTCCTTCTCTGGCAGTGACGGCAGAACATGGCACACTGGTTAGTTACGTTGATTATTAGCCGGTCCGGGTAACGCCGGGTAATACGCGGGGCAGGCGAAGTTCCCGCTTCGTCCATTGGATCCAATTCGCCCTTTGGCAACAACTCCCTGGGGTCAGGTACCGCCTGCAGGTAAACAGGGTTGTTTAGGTAGTCATCTCCGACCAAGCTAAGGTAATAAGGAGATACTGCCCACCGGTACGTTCTCCCAACCTTGGTAATACCCCTGCTTTCAAAAGTTGAGATATCCAGTATCTTCGTCAAAACACTTACGTCATTGATGCGGTTACGCATGTGCCACTTCCAGTTATTCCAATCCTTCTCGGTTCCACCCAAAACCTGGAGTATTCTTCGTTTCCGCACTTGGACCCAAGCTTGAACCTCAGGCGACATCCCGCAAGGAATCTGGTCGCGTACCTTCAAATACTCCAGGGCATCCTGTTTTAACTCCGCTGCACGAGCCATGGCCCGTGACATTTCCGCTTCCATAACCGTTTTTTTCGGCATCATTCATCCCTCCCTACCAAGGTCATCTCAACTCCGATGTCTTTCCATTTATGTAATCTATTACCACTCAGGATCGTACGAGTTCCTGTTACAAAAGTACTTCACTATTTTTATATTCCGGTGTCGATAAAACACCGTTTCATGTAAGCGAGAATATTGGGGGAAATCTACTTAGACGTTATGTTATGTAAATCATCGAATGATCGCTCGAGGAAAACCGGATGTGAAAGACAGAGGCCAGAATACAGGGATTAAAGTACCTCGGCAAAAGGAGCGCGTAAACTGCTTATTAAATATAATTCAGCAAGCAACGCTCCTCCCTCTTTAAGAGCAAAAAGGCCAAAGGAAACCTTTGGTCTTCATGGGATAAACGACCTTGTCTCCCCCAAATGACGCTTACGAGGTTAGCTGACGGATTCGGGCTCAGGGATAGCCCTACCCTGCTTTGGCCGAACGCTTAGCCGTTTCAAAGAATTCCTGCCGTTCGAGCCGGTGCCCGCAAGGATTCACCCCAAACATGAAATGGTTCCCCCGCTCTTCTTCTAACGAAGAAGACTCAGCGATCAGACAAGCTTTGTAGTTATATCCGATTGAACGTTATCAGCAAAGAACCGATGCGATTAAGCCTTACCTACCTCCTGCTGCCTCCCAAGGTCTTTAATGTCGATTTGGCATCGACATAGAAACAATGGCTTACACTCCAGACAAACATCCACGCTAGTTTTAATCTACCATAAGCCCGCCTCACGTGTCAAAACCAACAAATTCTTGGTTCCGGTCCTCAACGCTAGGCGAGGCCGACAAAACCCCAGGCAAAAAACGTTTTCGCATTCGCCCCAGAGCACTAGTCCTTCATTCTTCATTCTTCATTCTTCATTCTTCATTCTCAATTCTTAATTCTTAATTCCCGAAGAACTGCCACCTTCATACCTCCGAAACAAATCGTGATCTATTTCCAAAAGGTCAAGTACTTTCCCGACCACGAAATCTACTAGGTCCTGGATACTCTGCGGCTTGTGGTAGAAACCCGGCATAGCCGGAACTATTGATGCGCCTAGCCGGGCCAATTCCAGCATGTTTTTCAGGTGTATAGCACTGAGAGGAGTCTCGCGAGGAACCATAATCAACGGGCGTCGCTCTTTAAGCACCACATCTGCTGCTCTTTGGACCAGGTTCGCAGAAAGACCGTTAGCTATCCCCGCCAGAGTAGACATAGAACACGGGGCGATTATCATGCCTCGCACCCGGAAAGAACCACTGGCCGGGGGAGCCCATATTTCATGGTTCTCGTAGACAAAAAGTCCATTCTCAAAACATCCCCGAATTCCCTGCCGGCAAGCAGCCACCACTTCTTGTTCAATATCCCAGCCGAGTTCCTCGGCCAGAACCACCCTTGCTGGGTTACTCACGATAAGGTGGACCTCGAACTCCCGTGCCAGGAGTTCTTCGGCTAGACGTACCCCATATATCACTCCGCTAGCCCCAGTTATCCCGAGAATGAACCTGTTATCCACATTTCACCTCTATATCTTGCTTATTTCAGTAGATCAATGGTGGTCATGAGAAAGACCACCAGGCCAACATAGTGGTTAATCTTGAATGAAGCCAAGGTCACTAAAGAAAGGTCCTGGGGGCGTACCAGACTATGTTCGTACAGCAGTATCCCGATGGCAAAAAGGATCCCGGCATAATACCAGGTCCCCAAGCGCAAAACTAACCCGGTCAAGACAAAAAATACAACCGTCAAAGCGTGAAACGCTTTAGCAAACCTCAAGGCCCCTTCTACCCCGAAACGAGCTGGTATTGAGTAAAGCCCTTCCTTACGGTCAAACTCAATATCCTGACAAGCATACATGGTGTCAAAGCCGGCAATCCAGCATCCTACCCCTAGCCACAATAAAAAGGGCTGCCAGTCTAGACTACCTGTAACCGCAATCCATCCCCCGACTGGCCCCATTCCTACTGACAATCCGAGGATCAGATGGCACCACCACGTGAAACGCTTGGTATAAGAATAAACCCAAAGCACGGCAACCGCCAGGGGAGCTAGCTTAACGCAAAGAGGATTTAGCTGATAGGCGGCAAAGAACAGCAACCCCAGGCATGCAAACACCGCAGCCCACACTAATGGCACCGGTAACTCGCCTTTGGCCATAGTCCAGTTTGCGGTTCGAGGATTCCGCCGGTCGATCTCACGATCGATGAGGCGGTTTAAACACAAAGCAGCGGTTCTCGCACCGAACATGGCCACCGTGATCCAGATCAAATGGTAAGCCGCAGGTATGCCCCGGACCGCCAGAAAAGCCCCCAGATAAGCAAAAGGCAGCCCGAAAAGCGTATGTTCGAAATCGATCATACGCAAGAACAGCCGTGTTTTACTCAAAACCATAATCCTTCCACCTGCGGTCGACTAGATTCTTGACTTCTGGTGACATTCGAATGTCGTCCGGCCATTCCCGGGGATGTCCCTCAGTTACCCACTTTTTAGTAGCATCTATGCCTACCTTAGTTCCGTATAGAGGAGTGGGAGACGAGTGGTCCAAAACGTCTAGGGGGCCTTCCACTATCTCTATATCGCGCCGCGGGTCGGTGTTGTTGAAAACCTTCCAAGCTACTTCGGACGTATTCTGAACATTCACGTCTTCATCCACCACCACGATGAACTTTGCGAACATCATCTGTCCCATACCCCACAGGGCATGCATCACCTTCTTAGCATGCCGGGGATAGCTCTTCTTTATCGAAACCAAGACACAGTTATGGAAAACCCCTTCTAACGGCATATTGATGTCCACGATCTCAGGTAGCTGAAGCCGTAACAGAGGCAGAAATATCCGCTCCGTCGCCTTTCCCATGTAGCAATCCTCCATGGGAGGCTTCCCTACAACCGTAGTCATATAAATGGGATTTCTTCGATGGGTTATACAAGTGATATGAAAAACAGGAAATTCTTCGGGCAGCGAGTAATACCCGGTATGATCCCCGAATGGCCCCTCCACCCTGGTTTCGCCTGGCTCTACATACCCCTCCAAGACTATTTCCGCTTCTGCAGGCACCTCCAAATCTACTGTCCGACATCTTACCACTTCTACTGGCCGTCTGCGCAAAAAACCGGCAAAAACCAGCTCGTAAACGTCTTTCGGTAGCGGAGCGGTAGCCGAATAGACGGTAGCTGGATCGGCTCCGATTGCGACCGCCACCTCCATTCTTTTGCCCAAAGCGCAGTACTTGCGATAATTTTGAGCTCCATCATGATGAGCGTGCCAGTGCATACCAGTAGTTTTGCTGTCATAAACCTGCATTCGGTACATACCCATGTTGGGTTTTCCGGTTTCAGGGTCTTTAGTAAAGACTAAAGGCAGAGTAATGTACTTGCCCGCATCGCCCGGCCAACACTTTAATACAGGAAGAATATCCAAAGACGGATCTGAAACGACCACCTCTTGGCAAGGACCGGATTTTACCTTCTTGGGCATATAGGTAGACAGTTCGGCCAGCTTCGGCAACATCTTCAGCTTCCCTAGCATGGAGTCGGGAACGTTTTCAATCATACCAAGCAGTTCCTCAATTCTTCCGGAGATATCGGAGAAGCGCTCCACTCCCAGGGCCATGGCCATTCTCTCGTAACTGCCAACCGAGTTTATCAATACCGGCATGTCCGACCCCTTCACCTTTTCGAAAAGCAAAGCAGGCCCGCAGGCCTTACTAACACGGTCAGTAACTTCCGTTATTTCCAACTCAGGGTCAACTTCTGCCTCTATCCGCTTAAGCCATCCACGATATTCGAGAGCACTTACAAAATCGCGTAAGTTTCTGTAAGACACCTATCATTCCTCCTCAACGGCCACAGACATCGTGAAATACCTAGCCGTCCTAAAACACCTGGGCGGGTACACCGCCGCCGGAGTCCGACTTCGAAATAGCCCTCAGTTGCCACGTGTAGTTCCAGACCTCATTGACAAGCCTATCGATTAAGCGAAGCTCATCCTTGAAATCGTCACTGGTAAGCAATAACAAATCTCGGGCTTCTTCCAAATAAGAAAGGGATGAAACGTGACGCAATTTTTCGTACTCTACGCCCAGTGCAAGTCCCAGTTTATTTCCGACCTCTCGATAGATTAGTTGTTCCGCAGCTGGCAAGTTAGCCACCATAGAAGCCGTCAGGAAAGCGTTTTTGTATAGCGTTGCTTTTTCTTTCGCTATTACTTCCAGATCCTTTTTATTTCCGCCCTTCATTTTTCGGATGACCCTACCTTCGTTAATCTCCATTATCATTTCCGCAAAAGTATGAGCCAGATACTGCGAATCATTCTCACTTAAGAGTTTCAACACCCTCCCGAAAAGGTAGTCCCCGATCAGGATGTTGAACTGGAGACGTCCGTCATATCCTTGCCCCTCTTCATCGTCGCCCACCATATCATGAATATGGTTAGCGAGATAAGCAAGGCGAAATATAGTGACCATGTATACCGTGCACCGAAATCCTACCTTTAGTCCTCGATAAACCAAAGCTGTCACTTGCGGTAGCATGCGCCAGTGTAAATCGTTTTCCATGTCTCGAAAAAAACAAACCACTTCCAGAGGCCACGGACCTAAGTTCTTGTCCATCAGCACATTACTCGCTGCTAATTCATCCCTGACCTCGGCAACGACCGGCAGGTTCATTGAATGTATTGATCCCCCTTCTTCCCCCAAATGACCTCTGTAGCCGGATCCGTCTCTTACTGAAACCCGCTAACTTACAGCTTGAGGTACCTATTAGATTTTAAACCATCAGGGATTGTATGAAAAGAAGGTACATGGCTTGGAAGTGAAAAAGGGGCGGAAGGGGTTGCTATGAAGGTGGAGCCACAGATGGGCACTGATGGGCACTGATTAACACGGGTATTATATAATTTCGACGCTGATTAACGAATTAATCAGCGTCTAAATCACAATTTACTTAATGATCAGCGTCATTCTGTGTCAAATAATCACATCTCGTCTTCTGAAAAAACTCCGATTTTCCGCAAGCGCCGGTACCGCATATGGACTAGTTCTTGAGGGTTTTTCTCCATCAGTTCACGCAAATGCAATCTTAACCTAGATTTTACTACCTCGAACGTGCTTTCATTGTCCCGGTGGGCACCTTCTAAGGGTTCCGGGACAATCTCATCGATCACACCCATAGCCGCGAGATCCGGTGCGGTCATCTTCAGATACCGCGCCATCTCTTCTGCCCGGGAAGCATCATTCCACAAGATAGATGCACAACCTTCAGGAGAAATCACCGAGTAAACGCTATAAGAAAGCATCAACACCCGATCCGCGACTCCCAAGGCTAAAGCCCCGCCACTTCCTCCCTCACCAATAACAACGCTGATACAGGGGACCTTCAAGCTAGCCATCTGCATTATCGTCTGAGAAATAGCCCATCCCTGTCCTCGCTGCTCCGCTTCGATCCCGGGAAAAGCCCCTTGGGTATCGATAAAGCATATAACCGGACGTCCGAATTTCTCAGCCTGCCTCATCAGCCGTTGAGCCTTACGATACCCTTCCGGGTGCGGGCACCCAAAATTGCGCATCAGGTTCTCGTTCGTGTCTTTGCCTCTCTGGTGACCAACCACCGTTACCGGCAAGCCTTCGAACCTGGCCAATCCACCGACAATCGCCGGGTCTTCTCCAAAACAGCGGTCACCATGGAGTTCAATGAAATCCGTAAATATGGCTCCGATATAGTCCAAAGTCGTCGGCCGGTTAGGGTGTCTTGCTATCTGGTACTTCTGCCAAGGAGTAAGATTTTGGTAGCGTTCTTCCTTGAGACGAGCTACCTTACTTTCCAGACTGGATATTTCCTCGGCCAGGTCGATGTTCTTCTGTTCGGCTATGTCTTTCAGCTCTTCCAGCTTGGCCTTCAGTTCTAGATAATCCCTCTCAAAATCCAAAGGGCGAATATCTGGCACTATACCGCCCCCTTTGCATGCAATGACAAGAGCAGCGCCAGCACCTGTTTCATTTCTTTACGATGCACTATCTTGTCGATAAACCCGTGTTTGAGCATAGACTCGGCCTTTTGAAAGTCGGGTGGCAGTTTCTGCCTTATGGTCTGCTCTATGACTCTGGGCCCGGCAAAACCTATCATCGTTCCCGGCTCGGTAAGAATGATATCCGCTAAAGTGGCAAAACTTGCGGTCACTCCCCCAGTGGTGGGATGCGTCAGCACCGCTATGTAGAGAAGTCCTCTTCCGGCAAATCGCCCAACCGCCGCCGCGGTTTTGGCCATCTGCATCAAAGAAAGCATCCCTTCTTGCATCCTAGCCCCACCCGAAGTGGTGAACATGATCAACGGCAATTCTTCGTCAAGGGCCTTTTCAAAAAGCCTTGCTATCTTTTCCCCAACCGCCGACCCCATACTTCCCATCATGAAGCGGCCGTCCATAACCCCTAAGAAAACCGGAATACCGTCAATGGTGGCTTTGCCGGTAACTACCGCTTCTGGCAAACCGGAAAGCTCCCGTGCCGCATCCAGTTTTTCCCGGTAACCAGGGAAAGCTATCGGATCAACCGAAGTTAATCCGCGGTCCATCTCGGTAAAACTGCCTTCGTCCGTAATCATCCATATCCGTTCTCCGGCTGACAAAGGATGGTGATAATCGCATTGCGGACACACCTTGAGGTTGGTATCCAATTCCTCCTGCCTGGTTCGGTTTCCACATCTGGGACACCGCTTGACCGCAGGTATTTCTATGGGCGGGAGGTCAGGAGTATGAACCGGAAGGGTAACGTATTTTTTTTTGTTAGACTTACGGTCAAATACATCCTTCAACATCTATCAGTTATGCCCTCCCGTCTTCCAACGCAAACATGAACTCTCCGCTCACCACGAGTTCGCCCCCGACCGTAGCCCGACCCTGGGCTTTGCCGATGAGGCTCTTCATCTTTGTCAACTCCACTTCTAGTAATAACTGATCCCCCGGAACCACCATGCGCTTAAACCTTACTTTGTCGATCCCGGCAAAATAAGCCAGCCGTCCCCGGTATTGTTCCTGGCACAAAAGAGCGCAACCCCCTACCTGGGCAAGAGCCTCCAGCACCAACACCCCCGGCATTACCGGCACACCGGGAAAATGCCCCTGGAAAAAGGGCTCGTTGACCGTTACGTTCTTGATCCCAACCGCCCTTTTTCCCGGCTCTAACTCGATAATGCGGTCAACCAATAAAAACGGATAGCGGTGGGGAAGTATGGTTTGAATATCACCAGCACTCAGCATAAAACCACCTTATTGTTCAAACTTACGAACGACCAGCACAGCGTTATGCCCGCCGAACCCCAGGGAATCGGAAACCGCCACTCGTACAGTTCGACTCCGACAAGTATTGGGCACGTAATCTAAGTCGCACTCGGGATCCGGAGTCGTGTAATTAATGGTCGGGGGAATAATGTCGTTTTTGCAAGCTAAAACGGCAACCATCAACTCTACCGCCCCTGCAGCGCCCAGCATATGCCCGGTCATGCTTTTGGTAGAACTGATAGCCACGTTATAAGCATGTTCTCCAAAAGTCCTCTTAATAGCCTTAGTTTCCATGGGGTCATTCATATCAGTGCTCGTACCGTGGGCATTAATGTAGTCCACGTCTTTGGCCTCAATTCCCGCATCTCTGAGAGCCAGGGCAAAGGCCCTTGCCGCCCCTTCACCGTCCGGCGCGGGTTGAACGATATGATAAGCGTCCGCGGTGCTCCCATACCCGATAACTTCTGCGTAAATCCTGGCCCCCCGTGCCAGGGCTCGCTCCATTTCCTCCAGTATCACGATGCCGGCGCCTTCTCCCATAACGAAACCGTCTCGCTCGGCATCGAAAGGCCTGCTGGCTTTCTCAGGTTCATCATTTCTCGTCGACAGGGCCTTCATAGCACAAAAACCGGCTATGCCCAGAGGAGTTATGGCTGCTTCTGCACCTCCTGCTATCATAATGTCTGCATCGCCGCGTTGGATGATACGGAACGCGTCGCCAATACAGTTAGTGCCGGTGGCACAGGCAGTTACCGTGCAGCCGTTGGGTCCTTTGGCACCAAACATTATCGACACCTGACCTGAAGCCATGTTAGGGATAAGCATCGGTATGAAAAACGGGCTGACACCACCCGCCCCTTTGTTGATCAGATTATTGTGTTGGGTTTCGTAAGTCTCCAGTCCTCCTATACCCGACCCAATCCATACGCCTGTTCGATCCGCCAGAGTCGCATCGACCACTATGCCCGAGTCCTCCAAGGCCATCTTGGTCGCCGCACAGGCAAATTGGACAAATCTGTCCATCCGCCGTGCTTCCTTGCGGCTAAAGAAATCCCCCGGGTTGAAATGCTTTACTTGAGCCGCAATTCTGGTAGGGTAAGCCGAGACATCGAATCGTTCGATAACGCTCACCCCGCTTTGGCCTCGGAGCAGGCTATCCCAAAACGAGGGAATATCGTTACCTACCGGGCTGATAACCCCCAACCCAGTGACCACTACCCGTTTTCGCTTCATTCTAGCTCACCCTTATTTTCCCTGCAGTCTTGCTTCCAGGTACTCGACTACGTCCTTAACCGTCTTCATATTTTCAGCAACCTCTTCCGGTATCTCGAGTTCGTACTTTTCCTCCAATAGCATCAACATTTCCACCACGTCAAGCGAATCCGCCCCCAAATCATCGGTGAAACTGGATTCAAGGGTAATTTCCTCCGGAGCGATGTCCAATACCTCTACAATTACGTTTTTGATGGTTTCAAAAACCGACACAGTATCTCCTCCTTGAAAGTTGTTTTTATGTCATGCCCCCGTCTACGGGGATGACTTGCCCATTGACATAGGAAGCATCGTCAGAGGCCAAAAAAGCCACAACCGCGGCCACTTCTTCCGGAGTGCCTGGCCTTCCTAACGGTATACGGGATACCAAGGACTGCCGAGCCTCAGGAGAAAAACTAGCCGTCATAGCTGTCTCTATGTATCCCGGTGCAACCGCGTTTACCGTGATACCCCGGCTTCCGTATTCTTTGGCAACCGAACGCGTGAAGCCTATAACTCCCGCTTTTGAAGCCGCGTAATGAGCTTGACCTACGTTACCCGACAAGCCCACTACCGAAGCAAGGTTAATTATCCTGCCTTGCTTATTTTTCATCATAATACGGATTGCCTCTCTGGTACAGAGAAAAGTTCCGGTAAGGTTTATCCTCAGGGTCTGCTCCCACTCCTCATCGGAAATTCGAACCAACAGGTTATCCCGGGCTATGCCAGCGTTATTAACCAAAACGTTTACTGTTCCAAAGGCTGCAACGGCTTGCTGGAAAAGTCCTTTTACCTGTTTGGGATCGGATATGTCCGCCAGGACTCCTATGGCCTCCGTACCTAAACTCTTGATTTCTTCCACGACTTCATCCAATTCTTGTTGGGCCCCCACATCATTGAGCACTACCCTGAACCCTTCGCGGGCCAGACGCATAGCTATGGCTTTGCCTATTCCGCGGGCACTTCCCGTAACTACAGCCACCTTATTTTCGCTGACCATGGTCAACCTCCTCCCATTTTGCCAGGAGTCTACTCAGAGAAGACGCGTCCTCGACATTCCCTAGCATCTGTTTCTTGGCTTGTTTTCTAATGAGAGCGGAGAGAACTTTCCCGGGTCCCACTTCTACAAAATAGTCTACTCGCCCTGACATATATGCGACCGATTGCTCCCATAGAACCGGGTGAAACAACTGTTGTGTCAATGATTCTCTGATCTCTTCCCAACGGATCTCGCGGGCGGTTACGTTGCTTATAACAGGAAAACTAGGCTCCTTCCAGTCCACAAGGCTTAACTCCTGTAGCAACAAGGCAGCCGCGTCCTTCATCAGCAAACAGTGAGAAGGTACACTGACTGCCAGGGGCACCACTTTCCCGCCAGCTTGCCGTAAGCGCTCCATCGCTTTTTCCACAGCTATTCTTTCGCCTGATATCACAATTTGCCCGGGACAATTATAATTAGCGACACTCACCACTCCATATGAAGAACTGGCTTGACAGGCCTCTACAACTACCCCGGAATCCATGCCCACGACCGCCGCCATCATTCCCCGCCCTTCAGCAACCGCTTCCTGCATGATCCGTCCCCGCTTTGCCACCAGTTTCAGAGCTGACTCAAGATCCAGGGCACCGGCCGCAACCAAAGCACTGTATTCGCCCAAACTCAAACCAGCCGCTACACAAGGCAGTATTCCTCGAGACTTCAGTACTTCAAAAGCGGCGATGCTAGTAGCGAGTATGGCTGGTTGAGTTACCTCTGTGCGGTCCAGCTCCTCGACTGGTCCCTCAAAACAAACCCTGCTCAGGCTATAGCCCAACACGTCGTCGGCCTGTTCGAATACTTCGCGTGCTTCCTTAAAATTTTCGGCCAGATCTCTGCCCATCCCCACATACTGAGCACCCTGTCCCGGGAAAACAAAGGCTAATCGGAGCACAAGTACCCCCCCATTTTTCTCAAAACACTCTCCGCTTGTTCCATAACCTCCAGCACGATCTCTTCAGCCGGCTGAATTTTGTGCACCAAACCGGCTATCTGTCCTGCCAGGACTGTGCCGTTATCAGTGTCCCCCTCAAGGGCGGCCGCCGGGTACTTGCCGGAGGCAAGTTCATCCAGTTCTTGAGGACTCAACCCTTCTTTTTCACGGGCCAGGTAGTAACGGATAAACTGGTTATATATAGCTCTAACCGGGTGACCGGTAGAAAGTCCACATGCGACCGTATCTCTATCCTTGGCTTTTAAAACCTTTTCCTTATAACGCGGGTGAGCCGGGCACTCTTCAGCGCAAACGAACCTGGTACCCATCTGCACTCCCTCAGCGCCTAAGGCCAAGGCCGCCGCAAACCCTCGTCCATCGGCTATCCCCCCTGCGGCAATCACCGGAACATCCACTGCATCTACTACCATCGGTACGAGACACATAGTAGTCATCTCCCCGATGTGCCCGCCTGACTCCATCCCCTCCGCAATCACCGCGTCTGCTCCCAGTCGGACCAAACGCTTGGCTAGAGCTACTGAGGCCACTACTGGAATCACCTTTATGCCCTGGTCTTTCAGGCTAGAAATGTATTTGCCGGGGTTGCCCGCACCGGTAGTAACTACCGGCACCTTCTCTTGTATTACAGTCTTAACGTTCTCTTCTATGTAAGGAGACGTCAGTATCAAATTCACGCCGAAAGGCTTATCGGTTATGCCACGTACCGTTTCAATCTCTTTCTTAAGCCAGCGGGAATCAGCACCTCCCACGCCTATGATGCCTAAACCGCCCGCCTTTGATACTGCTCCTGCCAGCTGCCCCGTTGCTATCCAGGCCATTCCTCCTTGGAATAAGGGGTACTTGATTCCTAGAAGCTCAGTCACCCTAGTTCTCAGCACGTCAATCCCTCCCCCATCGCACTAATACCGAGCCCATGGTCAGGCCGGCACCGAAAGCCACCATTAGCACCAAGTCCCCAGTCTTTATCCTGTTGTCTTCAACCGCTTCCGCCACCGCCACCGGAACCGTAGCGGAAGACATGTTGCCATACCTGTCAATGTTAACTACCATCTTCTCCCACGGCACCCTCAATCTTTTGGCTGCTGCCTGAAGAATACGGATATTGGCCTGGTGCAGAACCACGTGATCAACGTCGCCTGTGTCCAGTCCCACGTCCTTCAGCACTCTTAAAGCATAATCGGGCACAACCCTTGTAGCAAACTTAAAAACCTCGTTGCCGGCCATCTTGATGAAATGCTGTCGGTTGGCAACAGTCTCTACGCTGGATGGCAGGCGCGAGCCCCCGGCAGGCATATAGAGAAGATCCCGGCCCTTGCCATCTGCTCCCAGGCGAGTAGAGAGTATGCCGTAGGGACCTTCCCCTTTTCCCAACACCATTGCCCCCGCACCATCTCCAAACAACACGCAAGTATTGCGGTCGGTGTAGTCGGTGATTCGGGACAGTATCTCAACCCCCACCACCAAAACGTGCCGGCAATTGGGGGACACTAAATAGCGTTCCGCCACCGCCAATGCGTAAATAAATCCAGTGCAACCAGCTGATAGGTCAAAAGCGGCCGCATTAGCAGCCCCTAGCATATCCTGAATCAAGCACGCTGTCGAAGGGAACAGCATGTCCGGCGTTACGGTAGCTACAACGATTAGGTCAAGCTCTAAGGGAGAAATTCCTGCACGGGCAATTGCCATTCGGGCTGCTTCGTAGCCCAGGTCTGATGCAGCTTTGTTGCTATCGCATATACGCCTCTCCTTGATCCCGGTCCTGGTCACAATCCATTCATCGCTGGTGTCTACCATTTGCTCCAGCTCGTCATTAGATAAAATTCGGCTTGGTAACGCGTAACCCGTGCCAAGGATCTGCGCTCTCATCAAACTTTCCTCCTAAACAACGCCAGGTTTCATTCCTTATAACTTCCTCATCCCGTTCCCGATTATACAAAAAAACATCAAAAATTGGTAATTTAAGGATGAGTAGAAACTTATTAATATCTTCCTACATCGGAAAATCGTTTGTCAACAGTTTTGTGCTCATAAAAAACTTTTGGCCTTGCTCCCTCTCATCGAGTAAAGCAAGGCCGCTAGCTTGCAAAACTGTCAACTGTTAAGCTTCTTCGGTCTACTAAAATAGTATCCCTCCTAAAGATTTATAACCTGCTTTGGGACTTCCCCCAGGATACCCCTCTGGATTTCTCTGGCATTAACGGTAGTGGCTTGGAACCTTTCGGCCAAGTAGTCACAGGCATCCCACGGATTCACCCTCTGTCCACACGTAAAAATATCGACTGCTGCATAGCCTAACTCCGGCCAGGTGTGAATAGCCAAGTGAGACTCCGAGATGACTACTACCCCACTCACCCCCTGAGGGCTAAATTTGTGAAAGACATACTCCCGAATTTCGGCACCAGCCTCTAAAGCCGCGTTTATCATTATTTCTTGAACCAATGCCATGTCGTTGAGAATATCAAAGCTGCATCCAGATATTTCGGCTAAAATGTGACGCCCTAAAGACTGCACCTATCCCGCCTCCTCTCAAGTTTTACTGAGATCAAGCTGGAGCTTGACCCGTTATCTACCTCCTTAAGGTATTTTCAACAAGAGTAATTTTATCATATAGGCAGAACATGTCAACTTTCTGCAATAATATCCCTTTAGTCGACTTTATGTCTTGCAATCTCTTAATTTCACTTTCTTGCGCCCCCTTTCATGTAAGTTAAAGTTAAACAAGAAAGCGGGGAAGCGGCAAAAATTGTGGTGGTTGCCGCTGCCACAATCCCAGAATCGTTGAATACCAGAGCTACAAAAGCCCCGGTTACTACTCCTACCAGCCCCCGCAAAACGTAGGGATATTCTTCACCTATGCTTTTGATCACACCATGAGGTCTATAAAGCAATACTGCCAAAGTCGCCAGAGAAACCAAGAAAACACGACTCCATATAGTATAGCGAATCAGCTTGATATTCATTGCCAGCTTCCGCGTTATTATCCCGTAAGCCTCTGTCCACCCTCCGGAAATAATCATATTAGCGGCACGCCCAATATGTGACTGGAGCTCAGGAGGTCGCTGCATATCCAAAGCTGCCATCAACACCACCAGAGACACAACTAGTAGCCCAATTCCCAACACAGTTCTCGCCCGCAGCCGCAATCCGCTCATTAGAATCACCGTAAGGGCAAAAGCCGCAAGCGCAGCAATCGTGCCTCCCGCGTTTGCTCCCAAGTTGGGAGCTGCCAGAATAAAGACCTGCAAGGCAAAGAAAGCCCCGGTCCCGACCAACCAAAACCGGTTGCGCCATTTTTGATATGCTATGGTGGCGGCGATGATGGTAGTCCCGATCAGAACCCCCATGTATTCATTGCCAATCCCGTAATACCTAGCTCCAGACGAAGGATCGTATCCCAAAACTGAGCTTTTGATAAGCTGACACCCGGTAATAACATCGATATCCAATAGCAAAACAGTCAACAGAGCTATGGTAAGAAACCGGTTCAATACTGAGGATCCGGCAGCGCGAAAGATGGTTCCAACTGCCGCTAACAACAGTACGACAGTTAATCCTACAAAACCTACGGGATTTCGTACGGGTATGAACGGAGCAACAAGCAAAACCAACGGTACACAGGCTAAAGCAAATACCAAGAATTCCACCCATCGTGCGTATTTATCCTGCTTAGTAAAAAACAAGACAAACAACATTAACAGCAAAACTACGATTTCGGCCCCTACGTAACCCTTGACTAAGGGTGCCCTCAACTGATTGACAAATGCCGTTTCTTTGAATAAAGCGGCTACCTCCCCTAGCTTGTTCTCACCGATGAACGCATGTGTCTCTATTTCTCGTCCTTCCATGAGATACGAACTCTTTACTCCCAAAAACTTTAAAATGGTCGGAGCTATATCTAAGTTTGCGGCCAGGTAATCTCTCCGCGTCGTTGCGGAGTAGATAATCCCTTTTTCAAACCCAGGCCCGTAAACAATTAAAGGGGTCAGAGTTACTTTGCTATCCTTGTCAAGCTGAGAAGGGCTGGGACTGACCAGTATCAAGAGGTCGCGCAGCGGGTTGACCTGTCGCGAAACCTCTCCTACAAAGGAATCGATCTCGTGAAGAAGCCGCTGGCGTTCGCGGAGGAAAGCATCGGGCAAGGCCGCCTCTCCTGCCTCCAGCCTGGTTAGGTCAGACAACTCGACTACAATAAAGTCTGATTTATCCCAATAATAGCGAAACCGGTCCCAAAGAAAAGTGTAGTCCGTTTCCCAGGTTCCGGGAGCGCGTCCAGATAAGACGTGGCATTTTTCCCCGACCTCCCCGAAGTCAACCAACCCCAAAGCGTCCATAGCCACTGCTACCCCGTTCCTACGGTAAACCCCGGGTAAATCGCCGTTCCCCAGAACACAGGTCTTCAATCCGGCTTGCTTTAGTGACTCCCCCAGAGCCCCGGGAACGGTCTTGGCCGAATCTTCTTGGTTAACCGCTATTATCTCAGGTAAATTCAACAGCAGCACCTCGTGCTTCCCTGGATTGTACCCGGTCAGCCCCTGGTATAAATCCCCCGCTCTTCGCTGGTGAAAACGGTATCCTTCATCCGCATCAAATCCCAAGAGCTCATTCGGGCCCGAACGGGCCATCCTGCCAGCCCCTATAGTAACACAAGCATCGTCTGTGTCTTTAGCCCCTAAAGTGCGGGTATTCATTAAGCCGGCCGAGCCCCGGTTCCATAAACCCGTGATGTTCGGGCAAGACGTCCTCTCGATATCTTGAAACGACAGCCGATCAATAAGGATAAGGACCACCTTTGGCTCCTCTTGTTTGCCCCAGGCCGGGTTCGTTAAACATAAAGACAAAACCAGTAGACATACCAGAGCCGCTACAGCTATTATTCTCTTCAAAAAACATCGCTCCTTGAACTGAATGTGCTCTAACCGCCATGCTCTTCATGCAGGTGGCTTAAATCGTTCACGCTCAATAAAACCGGGAGCCCGCCTTTGAATTCCAGCGAACACACGGCAGCGTTTCCCTGGTAGTAGCGCCAGAACGATGAAAAAGACTCCCCATTAAGATAACACCCTAAGGCCATAAGAACGCCGCCGTGCGTCACAACCAGTACGGTGTCGTTCTGATGGAGGGCGGTTAACCGCCCCAGGCCCGCCAAAGTCCGGGTTAATACTGACTCGAGGGATTCACCCCCAGGGACAGTGACAGTTCCCGGATCCTTAAGCCAGTGACGGTATAAGGACCCGTATCCTTCTTCTATCTCGGTCGCACTTAATCCCTCCCACTCCCCAAAGTTCATTTCTCTGAACTCCGGCATGACGCCAACCTCTAGTCCGTGAGGCTGGGCTATGATGCATGCCGTCTGGTAGGCTCGTGACAAGTCACTCGAATACACCGCCGATAAGGGAGCTTGCCTAAACCTGCTGGCAAGTCTCGTCGCCTGCCATATACCCCGTTCGCTTAACGGAACATCGGTCGCTCCTTGATACCTCCCCTTCTCGTTCCATATGGTTTCTCCGTGACGGACCAAATACACCAACATATTCTCAGTTCTCCTTAGTCTTACACCCCAAAAAAGAGTCAGACCTGCTTAGGCTTGAACAGCTTGGAAATAGCAGCCCCAGTGCCCAGCCAAACCACGGTCACGGCAAAAGCCCACCCAATTTGGGGAATCATAGTCAGGAGCTGCACAAGTGAAAGTCCCAGCAAGAACAGCCAAAACGGGTGGATGTTCTCCTGCCAGCCCGTATAACGGCCTATGGCCATTCCTGAGGCCGTTGCCACAATAATCTTGCTCAAATAAATCAAGAGCAGGTAGAAAAAAACCAGGATCAGAGCCAAAGGAACACCAATTACCGAAAACATCAGTGTAATGGCCAGAAGCGGTATAGTAAAAAAAGCGAGTCCTCCCATCAACAGGCTTTTGCCGGGTTTGTCGGCTATTTCACTTCCAAGGCCTTCCCATACCCCGGGCAACAACCAGCGAAGGACAATCCATGTCAGTATCAAGCTAAGAAACCCTGATATCACGTCTAGGTATTTCTCGTATCGGTACCGCTGTTTGCCCTCCGTCCTGGTCCAGTGTTGTTTTCCTTTGACCTGAGCCCCTTGCTGCAAGACTGCCTTGCTCGGCCCAGAATATACCAAATCCCCTTCAATTACGGCTTTTTTCCCCAGCCTCAAACTTGAGGTCTCAGAAAGGCGAACGTTCCCTCCTATTTTCCCGTCCAAGTAAACGGTTTCCCCGGTAGCGCTCACATGTCTTCCTACCTCTCCGTCCAGACCGAACCTGTTCACCGCAAAGACCAAATCCCTGCCAACCCTACCATTCTTCTCAATGTATAAACTGCTGGCTGCGGCAGTAAACGATCCTCCAACCGCCGATCTTAAAGTAACTTCGCCTGCCCCAACTCTCGCGTCTCCCGCCACGGGAGCGTTTATGTCAACTGAGTTGGCCACACCGATGAAGTCACCCCTAACCGCTCCGTTAACCACCACTTTTTGGGCTATCACGAACACGTCCCCGTCTACTTCTCCATCCAGGCGTACTGAATCGCCGCAAAACAAGTAGGGACCATGCAGGACCTTGCCACTACCGACATAAACGGTGTCACTGATCCTGGTCTGAAAGGCCCAACTCTGACCAGTACCCATCCACAAACACAAACTCACGACAAAAAAGCCAACCACAACCGACCTGCTCCAAGCGCAAACTCGTTTCATTGTTCCACCAGCCGTACTCGCTTTTTTATCAGCTTCACGATTGACCTGATTTCTTCCTCCCGAAAACTCCCTAAATGGAGAATCAAAGGTTTATCTTGCCCCTCAACATAAAAGATAAGTCTGTAAGTATTTCTCAAAGTTTTTTCGCCAGGGTTCAAGGCCTTAACCACGTACCCCACTTGCGACCATACTAACTCCTGGCTTTGCCCTTCGGTTTCCACCTTCATGCCCTCGTCGTCTATGTAAAGGCTTCGATAGTAAGACACACCAGCCGGGAAAAAAATGTACCCACGTTCCTGACGCAACGAGAAGATATTCCCGGCATCCGCAGCCCTGCGTCCTGCCTGCTGCCTCTTAAGATACACAAAAGCCTGACCTGCCGCCGCCGCGAGCAGTAACCCGATGACCGTCCAAGTCTTCCAATCCAGCCCTGTCACCCCTCCCTGTCACCAAGACAACTATTCACGCTCTTGCCGTAAAGGCTCCGCCGTTCTCCGGGTTTGTTTTACTTCTGAAACAACAAGTAGCACATCACTCCCAAGAAAAAAATTAAAAGATTGCAGTGGCAATTGCAACCTAATTATATGTCCCAATTACATATTTCCCTCGCGTATCACCCATCTGAAGAACAAGCGTCGACAGCCATCCTCAACCGCGAGGGTTTTAATTATAAAAGGCAATTTAACAGGTTAATGGTTATTATTCTTTCGCCTTCCTGGTTCGGGTTTGCCACTGGTGGTATTCCTCAACCCACGTTGCAGCCGAAACCCAATAACCGCAAACTTCAGGCTTGTTTTCTCCCTCTCGCCACAGAATAAGGTAGACGTACGGAAGCCTTTCATCGTTGTCCCATTTAGATAGCCGGTACAGTTCCCACAGGATACCCGCACGAGCTAAAGCAACAGAACGGTCGATCAAGGCCTCAACCAACGCTACACCGGTCTCCGCCGGTGCACCGTGCCTTTCTGCCATGCGGCACGGATAGTCGGCAACCGGCCCGTTACTAATTTGGCTAGTTGCCCACTCGATGACCTCGGATTCGCTGGCCTTTCTCACCGCAGCACTCATGTTCAATTCCCCCTCGCCGAAAAAAACCTACAAAAAACATGAAGCCTTCCGGAAAATACTCCAGAAGGCTCGCTTCCCCATGGTCGGAGCGACTGGATTTGAACCAGCGGCCTCTTGCACCCCAAGCAAGCGCTCTCCCAAGCTGAGCTACGCCCCGATCTGCTTCGTAATTCATGTTTGTCTAACCATATGCTTCCGAAGCAATTATATTGTACGATCCTGATACCGCGGTGTCAAGCGATGCGGGAGGTTTTGCTTAGATCAACCCAGCCCAACAAGGACCCTATCTAAGCCGTCCAATAGTCGTTTATGTTTTCCGGTCTAAAAATCCCTTTATCAGTAATTATGGAGGTGACCAGCTGAGGCGGAGTCAAGTCAAATGCGGGATAAACCGCCTTGACTTCCGGCCCAGTTATGCGGATCCCACGAAATTCCAATACTTCTGAGGGGTCCCGGTACTCGATCGGAATCTCTTTCCCGGAACGGGTACGTCGGTCAGGCCCTCCATATCCTAGAACATGAAAAGGAATGCCGTAGTAATTAGCAACAATAGCCAGCTGCAAAGTACCAACTTTGTTGGCAACCACCCCATCTATGGCCACGCGGTCAGCCGCAACAAAAACGCGATTTATAAGGCCTTGCGACATAAAGTGGGCCGCCATATTATCGGTTATCAGAGTAGTATCAACCCCCAACTGGCTTACCGACCACGCGGTCAGCCTTGCTCCTTGCAGGTAAGGCCTGGTTTCCGTACACATCACCTTGACGTCTTTGCCGTTCCCCCGAGCATATCTGAGCATATAAAACAGGGCTGGCCCGGCAAAGCAGTGGGTTAGAACCGTTTCCCCGGTTTTCACCAAAGACTCGGCCTCTCTGCCCGTTTTTTCTGAGCGCACCTTTTGTTTGTCAAGAATCGTTTCTAGGTACTGCTGAATGCGGTTTGATAAAGGTATTTCTTTCTCTTCATTTGTTTCTGCCAAGTCCCTCTTCAACCTGTCCAGTAAAGCCGCCAGATGAAAGCCAGTAGGACGCGTTGATTTCAACCGGTTTATCACCGGTTCCAATTCCTCCCATTTAACGGTTTTACCCTGTCTTTCTAAGGCCTTGGTCGCAAGGTACAAGCCATAACCGGCGGTGATGGCAATATCTCCTGCTCCCTGCACAACCATATCTTCTATTGCCCGAGCCACCTCTTCGTAATTGCGGCACACCACCGGCACCTGTTCTGTCGGTAATTTCCGCCGGTCAATAATAACCAGGCTGTCATCTTCTAGATAAACGTTGTTGCGCAAATCCATCAATAGGGGCTCTTGCATTGCGCTTACCATCTCCCATTAGCTGTTATACGAAAACTAGGCACTTGCTACCTCTAACTCACAGGGTTTCTGCAAAGTACTTTTTCTGCCAGCCAAAGTATGCAATACCTCTATCACCTTATCCTCATTGTCAACCCTAATACATCCTGTGTTCAGCAGTTCTGAGTAAAGGTTCAAAGCTACACCACCAGTGTAATCGCGTTCCTCCATGCTCCTTTTCTCCAGTAGCACAATCGGTACACCAGCCCGTGCCGATTCGCATACTGTTCTTAAATTGCCAAGGTTCCCATGCCCAAAAGGAACATCTCCAACTAATACTACATCCGCGCTGGTCATCATCTCTAGATTACGTTGACTCGCCTCGTCGTCCACGTCAACAAAAGCGGGTATATCGAGAATGAACAAGCCTAGTTCTTTGGCCAACATCCAGTCACCATCGCCGTGATTGAGCACACCCACCGTAACCTCATATCCCTCCATCACTAACCGCCCCATCAACTGAGATGCCATTCCTCCCCCCGCGACCAAATGAACCTTGAATCCTTTGGATTCGGTGGGGTTAAGCTTGGGTGACAAAGTTACTTGGGGGCAACCAAGAGTCGGATGAACCGTAATTAACACGTCGTTCCCATAAACCCTTCTGATGTTCTCGGCTGTGATCACATCCTTCGGCTTGCCGGATGCATAGATACGGTGATCCGATAAAAGCAACAAGTAGTTGCAATACTGGGCAGCCAAATTGAGATCGTGAAGGGTCATGATCACGGTCAGACCTTTCCGGTTCAACCGTTTAAGTACATCCATAATCTCGATCTGGTGATTAATGTCCAAGTAGGACGTAGGTTCATCCAGTAACAAAACATCAGGATCCTGAGCTAAGGCCTGGGCAATGAGTACCCTTTGCTTCTCCCCACCACTGAGTTCGGTTACACTTCTTTGGCTTAGATGGCCGGTTCTTGTTATCTCCAGGGCCCACTTTACTACCGCCTTGTCCGCTGGGGTCAAGCGCTGGAACCGGTTACAGTGGGGTGTTCTACCCATGGTCACGATGTCTTCCACCGTGAAGTCAAAATCGATCTCCGCTACCTGAGTCACAAAAGCCAGTTTTTTTGCCAGCTGAGACCGCTTCATTCGGTGGACATTTTGCCCTTCCAGTACGACTTCTCCGCTGATGGGTTTCAGTACTCCGCTAACGGTCCTGAGCAGGGTTGTCTTGCCCGAAGCATTAGGCCCGATTATCCCGATAAATGCCCCTCGGTCTACTGCAACAGTGATTTCTTTCAACACTTTACAGTCATTGAACCCGCAAACAAGGTCTTCAATCTTTATTAAATCCGTCATAACCGACCTATCCTCCAAACTAGCAGACGGTCTCGTCCTAAATGCCATCGCCACCCCTGTAATTCCCGAGGGACATGACAAAGGCGGTTTCTCCAAACTCATTCTCACATGTTGTACCACCGTTAATGCTTAACAGATATTGCCATGTCTAAGTCAATTATCATACGGTTAAGAAAAATAAGTTCTGCGATGCCGGCGAAGAAGATAGATGAAAAACGGGGCCCCGAATAAAGAAGTCACTACCCCCAGGGGGATCTCCACCGGGGCCAATAAGGTTCTTGCTGCTAAGTCCGCCAAGACCACCAGTATCGCTCCCGCCACGCCTGCTGCAGGGATAAGTTTCCAGTGATCGGGTCCAATCAATATTCTCACCACGTGGGGAACGATTAATCCGACAAAACCTATAATCCCGCTCGCAGCAACTGCAATTGCCGTAAGAACAGAAGCGGCGACCAGAAGTATTCTCTTCGAAGTCTCAACTTCAACCCCCAGGTGTTCGGCTGCTTCTTCTCCAAGGAGCATAACATTGAGATCACGAGCACAGTATATGGCCAAGCCCACACCAACCACGAGGTACGGCAGCGACCACATTACGTAATCCCACGACCTCCCCGAAAGCCCTCCCATAAGCCAGTAGACCACAGCATGCAGGCGGTCATCACTGAAGTACATCAGTAGCGAGACTAGCGAAGAGAGAAACGCGCTGACCGCTATCCCCGCCAGTAGCAGGTTCTGCACCGGAATAACATTACCCACCCGCGCCAGGTTGTAAACCACGATTACAGTCACCAGGGCTCCCAAAAACGCGGCTAACGGTACAGAACCTAGCCCCATCCAGGTCCAACTGACAGCCAAAACCATAGACGCCGTAGCTCCTAAAGCAGCTCCAGAAGAAGCCCCTATGACATAAGGATCGGCCATGGGATTTCGAAACAACCCCTGAAAAATGGTTCCCGCTACTGCGAGGCAAACCCCCACTACCATAGCCAGCACCAGCCGAGGAAGACGAATAAACCAAATGATCTCCCGAAAAGTAGGAGGCACGTCTGAGAATCCCTCTTGCGTTCCGGGAAGCTGAGAAAACAATATCTTGATAGTTGTTTTAAGAGGAATTTGTACCGCTCCGGTTCCAAGAAAAACCAAGGAAACTAAAAACAAAGCCAGAATCAATATCGGTATCGCGAATCTTTTTCCGAAGTCAGGCAATTCACTGCCTCCTGTTATTTGAATAGCTCTGGATGAATACACCGGGCAAACTCGTCAATTGCTTGGACCAACCGGGGCCCAGGACGGTTCACGATGTCCGCATTCACCGTGTAGATATGCCCCTGGCGAACTGCGTTTATCTGCCGCCATCCGCCGGGTCTGTCGTAAAGGTTAGCAGCCTGAAGATCTCCATGTCCGTATGAATGGATGATTACATCCGGGTTTTTCGCTATGACCATCTCCTCACTGTATTGGGGCCATGCCGTAGCCGCGTCATCTGCTATATTGAGGCCTCCACACAAGCTGATTAAATCGTTAATGACCGTCTTGGGTCCAGCAGTAACTAGCGGATTGTACCACACTTCATAGTAGACACGGGGGCGGTCTTTTGTTTGCTGCACCTTTGCCTTCACCTCGTCCATCTTGCTGCGTATAGACTGCGCTACCTGGCGAGCTTCGGTCGCACATCCCGTAGCCTTTCCCACCATTTCTATTGATTCCAGGGTTCCCTCGATGCTCTTAGGGCTGACAACAATAACCGGGATAGAAAGCTTTTGAAGCTCGTCTGCGATCTTAGCGTGCAGGTCCCCCGCTACTACTAAGTCCGGTTTGAGGCTAACTATCTTTTCGATACTGGGATCCGAAAACCCTCCTACTTTCTCTTTGTCTTGCGCCTCCGGGGGGTAATTACAAAATGTCGTAACCCCAACAATGCGTTTGTCTAATCCCAAGGCAAACAATATCTCGGTGTTGCTCGGTGATAAAGAGATTATTCTCTGTGGTTCCGCTTCGATCTTAACTTGGCGACCCAGGTCGTCGGTAACTGTTACCGGAAACCCCTTATCCGGCGTTGGCTGTTTCGTCTGCGAACCCCCTTGTCCCGAACAGCCGGATAAAAATGCCGAAAAAGCCAGCCATATGAGCACAACTACTAGCTTAGTGAAAAGCTCCGTTTTTCTCATCCTCTTCCCTCCAGTAGCTGTATGAGTATACTAGACTCTGAACATGTTGTTTATGCTAACGTCTGTTTTAATCGATAAGAAGAAGCCCATTCCAAACAACTTCATCTGAGACCGGAAATCGTAAAGACAACCCGGCTTTTTCTGCTGTTGCCACGACATCTATACCCATAGCCTCCATTGACGGCCGGGCTTCGAAAGGATGCCTGCAAGGCTTGCCGGAAGCAATACCAACACACTCGTCGCACAGATGGCACGCGCCACCGATAAGTCCCGCAGCAAAACGGAACCCTAACCTAAACGCTTCTTTTTCTCCCAGGTTAATCATAAAATGCAGTTTTCGGGCTCCTCCGAACACGTCGGCGTAATGTCTTTCCCTCTCGGGAACAAAAAACTGGCGATACTGTACCAGCAAAGCAATGTTATATAACCTGAGAGCCTCTTGGAACTCGTTAACCATGGGCAGGTTAGGAGGACACATCAGTCCTCGGTTATAGCTGTCACACACAGGGACCAGGCATTTAAGCCGTACTCGGGGATCAACAACTATTTCGCGGGCTGGAATGCGCGCTACGTGGCCCCCATGGTCCTGTAGAACCCGTTCAATCGAAGAAAGTTTTGTCTCCTTTTCGTCATACATATTGACAATTCTCCTTCTCTGCACGACATCTTGCCCTTTATGAAATTCCAGATATTTCTCCTTCCCTGAAGGTCACCATCTCCCTCAGTATTTTGGTATTGGCTTGAAGTGGTTGGTGATCTCACAGGGCAAAAGCAAAGTTCCCAGTCGATTAGCCATCGACTGAGAACTTTACCATCATCTCGGTTCCTACCCCTTTTCCGCGAAGGTGGTAAAGAATTAGAACAGGCAGGTCTCCTGGCTCCCGGATCCTCGCTTTGCCTGCGCCTTCCCATCCGGCACTCAAGTCGATTCAGGAACCGGGTGGTAACTGCGGTTTCTACATATACCTACCACTTGGAACGAGTTCCGATACGACCTGAGTGCCGGAAAGTGGCTCCTGCGAGGTTGCAGGCGTTGCTCCCCGGCTACAGTGGCGCGACCGCGCCGGCTTACGAACCTATGCGGCTGGTTCACCGGCTTCCCTATTATCCCCATACGGGCACCTGTCCGATAGTATTCTATTTTTGGATACCCAACATTTCTACTCCTTACCGGCTACGTTTGGCCCGAAGGGCTGAATATACCCTTCCTCCTTACCCTTGATGATGTATTCCATAGCCATCCCTGCTGCTTCGATGACCATCTTCATGCACTGGCGGAAACGTTCCTTGTCCTGCCACTCTGGGTAATTTTCATTCAGCTTAGCACAATCGAGGTATTGAAACTTGGCTTTAAACTCGTGGGGAAGACCGTTGAAGAAACGGTATAGTCCCGGGTTTCCGTAGAGCCGGTCCACCCTCTCCTGGAACTCGCCTTCCAACGGGTTCTTGCGGCCGTGGACAGCTCCAACTGCCATGACTGCACCGATAAGAGCCCCGCAGTTGTTGCCTGAAAGCCCCATTCCGCCTCCGAAACCGGTAGCCATAGCCACTACCTCAGGTGGAAAATCGGTAACTCCTGTGTCCAGAATAGCCTTCAGTACTGATTCGGCGCAGTTCAGACCCTCGCGGAAATTCTGCCGCGCGTTGTCCTTAGCCTTTTGAACCAGATCCTCGCTCATTATATTCGCCTCCCCAAAAAATAACCGGATACATAAAATCAGAACTCAATCCCGGCCCTGGCTTTGATCCCTTTAGCATAAGCATGTTTAATCTCTTTTACTTCGCTTACAGTATCGGCCAGCTCGATGATCTCAGCTGGAGCTCTTCTTCCAGTTAAAACCAAGTCTAACTGAGGCGGTTTATTCTTCACCAGTTCTACTACCTCTTCCACCGGAATCAGTCCAAAATCCATGCAGATGTTGATCTCATCCAGTATCACCATGTCGTACTCCCCAGAAAACATAGCCTGCCGGGCCATTTCTAACCCTTCCCGGGCCTCTTCGATGTCGGCCGGAGTTGCCTTACCTTTGATAACGAACTTCTCCAAGCCACACTGGCGAACCGTCAGGTTAGGCAGGTATTTTTCCGCACATATATGTTCGCCGTAGGTCCTCCCCTTCATAAACTGAAGGAAGAATACCTTAAACCCGTGACCCATAGCCCTCACAGCTTGCCCAAGAGCCGAAGTGGTCTTACCTTTCCCGTCCCCGGTTATGACCAGTACTAAACCCTTTTTTTCCTCCTTGCCTTCAGTCACCTGCGTCCCCTCCTATGAATGCACTACCGCCACGACCATAACATTCGCTCACCGTGCCGGTCCAAACTATGAGTTAACCCGAGCAGTTTCCATCTCTGTACATAACGGTGTTTCGTCGGCACTTATATATCAATAGCAGGTATCGGTCGTTAATCAAGAATCAAACTGGAAAGACTACCGGAACTGAAAAGTTCGGGGCAGCTAATGTTAGTTACAATAGCCAGCACAAACCAGCACAGTGGGAATGCAAAACGATGCGGATCGCGAGATGTGGCCTCACCCCCTCAGCCAACAAAAAGCGCATAAACATAACATGTCTTTCTCTAAGAGAATTCTATTTCTGTTCTTTAATTTTTTATAATCAAATTATAGATTAGTTTGTATTGCCTTGCAATGGTTCCACACCCGGACCTAAGTTGTATTCATGACGAGCGGGACCTTACGCCGCAACCGGTATCACGGCTAAACACTGAAAACGCCGCTTCCTATGTAGCGACTGACCACGGAGTCCACAATTTTAGTATGCCGTAACGGGATGGAAACTATAGTTACCCTCGAATCCCTCTTGACTCCCCGTCCTTCCCACGATAAATTTAAAAAAGACGGTTGCGCTTAAACATAAACTCTATACACGTCTGCAGAACAGACGCTAGGGGAGCTCCTGGTAGCGGGGCTGAGATACGGGCGGCAAGCCCGCGACCCTTTGCACCTGATCTGGATAATACCAGCGTAGGGAAGCGTGCAGGTTTTGGTTTTTAAGGTGGACCTACGTGGTCCGCTTTTATTTTTGTTTAGGAGGTAGGTAGTGGTGTCAAACAGTATCGGTCAACACTTAGAAAAAGTTCGCCAAATCAACCCCTTGATTCACCACATCACGAACTACGTTTCGGTTAATGACTGTGCCAACATCGCCTTGCAGTTAGGGGCGCTTCCGGTAATGGCAGATGCGGTGGAAGAAGTTGAAGAAATGGTTTCCCTAGCCGGGGCCTTGGTCCTGAACATCGGCACTCTAAACAAAAGGATCGTCGACTCTATGCTCAAAGCCGCAAAGAAAGCTAACGAGCTAAGCATACCGGTTATACTTGACCCTGTGGGGTGCGGAGCTACGTCTTATCGAACCCAAACTACCCTTCGGCTGCTCGAGGAAGTACGTGTAACCGTGCTCAAAGGCAACGCGGGGGAAATAGGTACCATAGCCGGTCTTGAAGCTGAGGTTCGTGGTGTGGAATCCGGGAACGTAACCGGTGACCTGGTTCAAGCCGGCCAGAAACTTGCTGCACGTCTGGGTGCAGTAGTGGTGGTGACAGGAGCTACCGACTTAATCCTTTCTCCTTCGGGTGCCGCGACTGTTAGTAACGGTCACCCGTTCCTAGGCCGCATAACCGGGACGGGCTGTATGGCCGCAACCGCCGTCGCTGCTTTCTCCGCAGTAGCGGAAGATGCCTTTGCCGCGTCAGTCTCCGCTCTAGCCTGTTTTGGCGTAGCAGCTGAACTGGCGGCCTACAGTAACCCTTCGGGCCCGTTAAGTTTTAAAACCGCCTTTCTCGATGCCATAGCTGCTCTCCAACCGGATCAGGTCACCAATTTGGCCAAAATAGCGTACATCTGATAGAATTTATAGATCAAAGTACTCGGGTTTGGAGATTTTGAGATGAAGCTCAATGAGATTGGTGAAATCGGGTTGATCCAACGAATTACGAACCGCTTGAACTCGGTTAACCAGCGTACAGTGCTCGGCATAGGGGATGATGCCGCTGTCGTTGAGGTTAGCGGCAATAAGCTGTTGGTGATAACCACCGATATGCTGGTAGAAGGTTCCCATTTCATCTGGGAAAAGATATCGGCCCGTGATCTGGGTTACAAATCCCTGGCCGTGAATCTTAGTGACGTGGCCGCCATGGGAGGAAAACCTTTACACGCTGTGGTTGCGCTGGGCCTACCCAGCTCTTTGCAGGTAGAAGATATCGACGCTTTTTATGACGGGATGGAGGAACTCGCTTCACGGTATGGAGTAGACATTATCGGGGGGGACATCACGGCTTCCCCCTCGAGTTTGGTAGTCAGCCTTACGGTGGTGGGCGAGGTAGATCCGGCGCACTTGGTAACCCAGGCCGGAGCGGCTGAAGGTGATCTGGTAGCTGTGACCGGCGAGCTGGGCAGTTCTGCTGCCGGGCTGGCTATTTTACTAAACGAGTTGCCGAGAGTCAGTTCACCTGCTCGTGAACTTGCTTTGACCAGACATCTCCGCCCTCAGCCCCGCGTAGAGGCAGGCCAGGAACTCGCCGCAACCGGCAGAGTCCACGCCATGAAAGACATAAGTGACGGCTTAGCGAAGGAGCTGAATACTATCGCTACCGCCAGCAAAAAGATGATACTGATCAAGGCAGAGACTATTCCTGTATCTCCTGCCGCCGCAGCTGTAGCAATCGAACTCGGTCAGGACCCTTTGCCTATGGCCCTTACCGGCGGCGAGGACTACGAACTGGTATTAACGTTCAGCCGAGGAGAATGGGAACTCATACGCACGATTTGTCAGAAACTGGATGTGCCCGTCCATGTGATCGGCGAGGTGATGACTGGGGAAGGGGTTTTCCTCGAGAAATCGGGAGTCAGAGCTCGGCTGACTCCTGGCGGGTACTCCCATTTTTGAAGAGTAGCCGTCCCCTCAGAACAATCAGCGAGTCTACTAAACCCGACGGAGAGTGCAACCAAGCCCACAACGGGGGAACCGGCTAACCTGTGCTCCGATTTTAGTAAAGCCCAAGAAATCGGGGCGATTTCCTGGCTGCCATACAAAGCCGAAACAACGTTAACTGCCTGCTTGTTCGGGTACGGATAAGCCCGAGCCCCGTAGTGTTTGCCCGTCTCTCCTAGCCCTCTTATCCACACCGTTATTCCTCTATTTCGTGCAGCCTGAACTTGGCATGTAAAGCATTTACCGCCTTTTCCACCGAATCGGCGTCGATTATGCAGGAAACCTTGATCTCTGAGGTGCTGATCATCTGAATATTAATCCCCTCATCGGCTAGGGCCTCGAACATGCTGGCAGCTACTCCCGGATTGCTCTGCATCCCTGCTCCTACTATCGACACTTTGGCTACGTCTTCACCGTACGTAAACCCGTTAGCCCCGATCTCGCCGGCTACCTTTTCTACCACCGGCAAAGCCCGGGCCAGGTCATCCCGGGTAATAGTAAATGATATGTCATTGCGCTCGTCGCGAGTCGCGCTCTGAATTATCATGTCCACGTTTATCCCCTGCTGGGCCAGAGCTTTAAAAATAGTCTTTGCCATCCCTGGAACATCAGGCACATCGAATAAAGCGAGTTTAGCTACGTTCAAATCGTGAGCGACACCGGTTACTATTCTCCCGTTCTCCATCTCCCTA
This sequence comes from Syntrophothermus lipocalidus DSM 12680, assembly GCF_000092405.1. Classification (NCBI taxonomy): domain Bacteria; kingdom Bacillati; phylum Bacillota; class Clostridia; order Eubacteriales; family Syntrophomonadaceae; genus Syntrophothermus; species Syntrophothermus lipocalidus. The sequence goes on from NC_014220.1 coordinate 1,523,981, forward strand.
CCCTCCATAATCGTAGTACCATTTCCCCCGTTGAAGCTAGAGCGAACCTGGACTCTTACCCCGTGCAGTTTGGCAAACTCAACCGCCCGCGGCTGCATTACTACCGCCCCCAGGCTGGCCAACTCCAACATTTCGTCATAAGATATCCAGGACAACTTTTTCGCGTTAGGCACAACCCTCGGATCCGCCGTGTAAACCCCGTCCACGTCCGTGTATATATCGCAGATATCCGCTTTCAGCACCGCTGCCAAAGCCACCGCCGTGGTATCCGAGCCACCGCGTCCGAGAGTGGTAATATCGCCATCGCCAGTCATGCCTTGAAACCCTGCGACCACAACCACATTGCCCTCTCGTAATTCCTTCCATATGCGGTCGGGGTGGATCTTACTAATCCGAGCTTTGGTGTGAAGGGTGTCAGTATAGATACCTGCCTGCCAACCGGTCAAGGAAACAGCTTTACAGCCCATGTTATTGAGCGTCAGGGCCAACAAAGCCGCCGATTGCTGCTCGCCTGTAGCCAAAAGCATATCTATTTCGCGCTCGCTGAGTAACGGTCCTATCTGCTTCGCGAGATTTAATATCTCGTCAGTCGTATCCCCCATAGCCGAAACCACGACTACCACTCGGTTGCCGTTGTCCTTCTCTGCCTTAACCCTCCTGGCTACGTTCTTGATCCTCTCCACCGAAGCTACGGAACTACCGCCGAATTTCTGCACAACTAAAGACAATTCATGGTCACTCCTTTTCCCTTGCGGCTCGTTCTTGCAATATGATGGTCACTATCATTGTATTGATGTATCTAATCACTTGCCCCTTTCAAACTTTACTATCTTCGCCTTCCACCCGGATGACGTTGCAAATCTCTGCCACTATACTCATTTCTCCCAACACCATCAGGGCATCTCGCAGGTCAGATTCAGGAACTCTATGGGTCACTAAGACCAGCTGGGCGAACTCCTCGCCGCTTGTCTTCTGCAGCACGGTAGCTATGCTCAGCTGATGGCTGCCAAAAACCCCGGCGATGGCCGCCAATACCCCAGGGCGGTCCTTAACCAGCATCCGAATATAGAACTTGCTCTCCACTTTGTCGATAGGAATAATCTCCTTGGCTTCAAAACAAGTACAGCCCAGCATGCCGGTGGTACCATGACTGAGGTTATGGCATATCTCCATTATGTCTCCCACCACCGCGCTAGCAGTGGGCATCTGCCCTGCCCCTCTTCCAAAGAACATGACTTCTCCCACCGCGTCCCCGTTCACGAATACGGCGTTGTAAACCCCCTTTACCGCGGCCAGAGGGTGGTGCATAGGTATGAAAGCCGGGTGGACCCGGGCTTGCACCCGGCCGTCGATTTCCTGCGCGATAGCCAGGAGCTTCACCACATAGCCCAATTCATAACCGTACTTGATATCTAAAGGGCTTAAACGGGTAATTCCTTCAACGTAAACGTTTTCGAACGTAACCCGGCTGTTGAAGGCGATCGAAGCCAGGATGGCAATTTTACGAGCAGCATCATAGCCTTCTACGTCTGAAGTAGGATCAGCTTCAGCATACCCCAGTTCCTGCGCCTCTTTCAAAGCCCTCGAAAACTCTAGGCCTTCCTCGCTCATCTTAGTAAGGATGTAGTTGGTTGTCCCGTTAACAATCCCCATTACTTCTTTGATTCGATTGGCACCTAGCGAATGCTTCAAAGGATAAATTAAGGGGATGCCCCCACCAACACTGGCTTCAAAAAAGAAGTCCACCTTGTTCTCTTCAGCTGCGGCCAGCAGTTCCTGCCCGTGGACCGCTATTAAATCTTTATTGGCAGTCACCACGTTCTTGCCTTTGCGTAACGCCTGCAAAATAAAGGTTCGAGCCGGTTCGATGCCTCCTATGAGTTCTACAACAACACTTATATGGTCATCATCCAGTATGTCTTTGATATCGGCGCAAAGGACGTCTTCGCTTAAACCTAGACTCAAAACCTTCTCCGGGTCTTTTTCGAGGATTCGCTTGATCGCGACTCCTTGTCCGGTACGGAGCGAAATAACATCCCGGTTTGAGGCTAAAAGCTTGACCACACCGGATCCAACCGTTCCACAACCCAAGAGGCCAATATTAACCACGATACTACCTCCTCTGTGACTGATAACCCTATCCTTGATCACTCTAAATGCAGGGAAAACGGTCGAACTTTCATCCGCCCGACGGTGACATTATAGCATACCGGCCCCTGGATTTGACACTTGCCACGCAAAAAACCGGGTAACTTACCCGGTTCACCACCATGCCCCCCTTCGCCTCTCGCTTGCTCGAAGAGACAGCCAGCAACAGCCCTAATCCTCAAATATGACATAGGCCAGGAACTTATCTCCTCGCGGCAGCGATACCTTGAATACCCTCACCAACTGAACCTCATAGGGGACATTCTTGGCATTGCTCATCACTTCAGAAAAATCATCCAGATCTTTTCCAAGGTCTATCAGTTTTTTGGTTTCAAAAACTACACAATTCTGGCGCAGAAACTTCTCTTCTTCCTGAATGAACAAGGCCAGAGTAAACGACCTATCCATCTTGTCCCAGTCCAGGTATAAAATATCCAGCACCCTGTATATCTCTTCTTTAATCAACTGGTTGATCTCCGACTCAAAATTAGGAACTTTGCTCTTCAAGGTTATCAACCGCTTCACCCTGACAAGCCCCCCTCTCACTACGTTTTTATTATTTCGCCAAGCTGGCTTCTCATTCCTGCTTGGGCAATCTTCATAAGATATTGTTCCATCTATTGCCCCAACGGGGGCAGCTCAAACTCGGACCACTGAATCTGTTCGGGAAGCTTCAAGTACAGCAAAAAAGGCTGGTATCGACCAGCCTCACACAGAGCTCTCGCAGTTGCCTTGGCCTCGTTCTTTAAACTGATATCATATGATGATACAGATTAACCCACCGCTACCCTCATTTACTATCCGCTGAAGGGTATCTTGGAGTTTGACCTGGGCGTTTTCTGGCATCCGGTGAAGCTTGTTCTGTATTCCCTCTCTCACCAGGTCATGAAGTGATTTTCCGAAAATATTGGAGTCCCATATCTTCTTGGGATCCTCCTCAAACTCCTCCAACATGTACTTTACCAGTTCTTCACACTGTTTCTCTGTACCGATGATGGGGGTAATTTCGGTTGTAATGTCCGCTCTGATGACATGCAAAGACGGAGCCCTGGCTTTTAGTCTTACTCCAAACCTACTGCCCTGCCGGATGAGCTCAGGTTCCTCCAAAAGCATCTCGTCCAGGCTAGGGGTTACCACGCCGTACCCGGTTTGTTTTACTTCGTCTAAGGCAGACGAAACCTTATCAAATTCGCGTTTGGCCACACTCAAGTCTTTCATAAGCCTCAAAATGTCGTGAGTTCCTTCGACTGCAAACCCGCTGATCTCGCTGATAACCTTATAGAACAGCTCTTCTGGTACCACAATCTCCAGGGAAGCAGCACCCGTTCCCAAGTTCATCTCTTCCACTTCTACGTAACCGACGACATCGATATCACCCAACCGTTCAACCGCTCGTTCAACGTCCCTGACTTTCTTCACATCGTTCAAAATGTTTCTGATCGAGGTGTCGAGTTTAATCCTGAGCCAAAAGTCCTCATCCAGTTCATCTATCCAGCGCGGTAACCGCACGCGAACCTCTTGCACCGGGAATTCGTACAGTACTTCCTCCAGCACCCCGTAAAGATCCTCTACCGAAGCCTGAGCACAGTCAATGGGTATGACCGCCACCTGGTGTTTATCTGCCAGGATATCGGCTAGCTCCATGGCTTCCCTGGAATAGGGCTGAGTAGAGTTGAGAAGAATTACGAAAGGTTTCCCCAATTCTTTTAGTTCGCTGACAACCCGATCTTCGGCCGCTTCATAGTTTTCCCTGGGTATATCCGTTATAGAACCGTCAGTGAAGACAACTATCCCTATAGTAGAGTGATCGGTGATTACCTTACGGGTACCTATCTCGGCCGCCTCTTCGAACGGAATCTCGTAGTCATACCAAGGAGTCCTAACCATGCGCGGCTGGTCTTCCTCGATATAGCCGAGAGCCCCTTCTACAGCGTAACCGACGCAGTCGATCAGTCTGACTTTGAGGTTTATGCCGTTCCTCATATTTATTTCTATCGCTTCATTGGGTACAAACTTGGGTTCGGTGGTGGTTATCGTTTTACCGGCTCCGCTCTGAGGCAGCTCGTCCCTGGCCCTTTCTCGATCATAGATATCTTTGATATTGGGCAAAACTAAGAGATCCATGAAACGCTTGATGAAGGTGGATTTTCCGGTTCTAACGGGGCCTACTACTCCCAGGTAAATATCACCCCCCGTTCTTTCGGCAATATCTTTCAATATATTGTTTCCTTCCACTGACCTTCCCTCCTCGGAATAGACTTAAATCAAGATGACCTCCACCGTATACCCAACCCCCAGCCGATGCCTGGTACTGTTTAACAGTACAAATATATGGATGACGTCCGGTATATATAACCTATTGCCATAAAAAAAGTGCGGCATCTTGCCACACTTGCTTACCATCCCTCTGTCATTTTCACGATTTCTTCAATCTCGTGTTTCTTCTTTCTGCGCATCAGGTCCGATACCGCCTCTAATGGGTCTTTATTGCGGAATAGAACCTGATAAGTGGCCCGGGTTATGGGCATTGTCACTTTGATTCGGCGGGCTAGTTCGTAAGCAGCTCGCGCCGTGGTCACCCCTTCCACCACCATCCCTACTTCATCTAATGCCTCCTTGAGAGTCTTACCCTGCCCAATAAGCATTCCAGCCCTGCGGTTGCGTGAATGCAAGCTGTTACAGGTAACGACCAAGTCTCCTATTCCACTCAAACCAGCAAAAGTTTGGCTACGCGCTCCCATGGCTACTCCCATGCGTGCCATTTCTGATAGGCCTCGCGTTAGAAGCGCTGCCTTCGGGTTATCGCCAAAACCTAGCCCCTCGGTGATACCCGAACCGAGAGCTATGATGTTTTTTAACGCACCGCCCAATTCAACTCCAGCTACATCTGGGTTTGTATACACCCGGAAATTCGAAGTCATAAAAACCTCTTGAACCAAGAAAGCTGTCCGCTTGTAATAAGAAGCGGAAACCACCGCGGTCGGCATACCCTGCCCGACTTCTTCAGCGTGGCTGGGGCCTGATAACACCGCGTATCTGTTGATGATTTCCTCGCCTAAGACCTGGGCCACTACCTGGCTCATACGCAAGTAGGTTTTGAGTTCCAATCCTTTAGCGGTATTCACGATTACAGTTCGAGGCCCTAGCCAAGGTTTTAATTTTAGGGTCACTTCCCTCACAGCCTGTGAGGGCACCGAAATGACAACCAGCCAGGCCCCGCTTATCGCTTCTTTCATATCAGTGGTCATCGAAACCGTTTCCGGAAGAAACACTCCTGGTAAAAACCGGCGATTCTCTCTCGTCTTTTCTATATCCAAAACGCCGTCTTCAGGGCGACCCCACAAGCAAACCGAATACCCTTTATTACCCAACAACCCGGCCAAAGCTGTCCCCCAGCTTCCTGCTCCCAGTACCGCAATTTTCTTCATTACTACCCGTTACCCTCCCAAACTGCCCCGACCCAAGCGCGGTTCCTGCCCTCTGCGCAGGCGTTCGATATTTTCACGGTGCTTGTATACGACAATCAACGTCAATACGAAGCCTGCCAGCACCAACACCCACGATTGGTAAATGACTGCCACCATTATGGGGTTAATCACAGCCGCGGCAAGAGACCCCAACGATACTATCCTAGACACGGCAACGGTGACCAAAAAGAGAATTATCAGAAACACTGCTGCCTTCGGAACCAGGTATATGAGCACCCCGCCGGAAGTAGCTACCCCTTTTCCTCCTTTGAATTTCAAGAACACCGGCCAGCAGTGCCCGATCACCGCTACTACCCCGCAAACGCAAGCTAGGGGCACGCCCCCCTGAACCATACCCAGCCAAGCCGGGAAAATCCCTTTCGCTATATCCAGAGCCGCGGCCAATAAACCGCATTTGACCCCAGCGGTACGAAGAACATTGGTAGCACCAACATTGCCGCTGCCCCGAGCCCTGACATCAACCTCTGCAAAGCACTTCCCGACCAAATAAGAAAAAGGTATTGCCCCGATAAGATAGGCTGCCAGCACCACCAAAACATTCATCCTAACCCATCCCCACATCCAAATTCAATTCACTTCTGATACCGGCTCTCTCGCTGCCGGAGCACTAAACGAATTGGCGTCCCTTCAAACCCAAAATTTTCCCGCAATGTATTTTCTAAATACCGCAAGTAAGAAAAGTGCAATTCCTCTGGATGATTAACAAACAAAGCAAACGAAGGTGGTCCTGTCTTTATCTGGGTGATGTAGAAGATGTTAACTCTCTTCTTCCCTCCACCCGGAGGGGGGTTTACCGCCACCGCCTCGCGCAACACCTTGTTTAGCTCGGCGGTGGGCACCTTCCGCCAGTACTGTTCTGCGACGAAATCGACAACTTCTATAACCTGTTTCACCCTTTGACCGGTCAACGCGGATATGTATAGAATGGGTGAGTAGGCCAGGAACTTGAGTTCTTCGCGAATGAGGTCGTCAAATTCCTTCATGGTCCTTTCGGTTTTTTTAACCAGGTCCCATTTGTTGACTATAATTATATTAGATTTGCCCGCTTCGTGTACAAATCCTGCAATCTTTTTGTCCTGTTCGGTTACTCTTTCGGTGGCATCGAGAATTATTAAAACCACATCCGATCTCTCCACCGCCCGCAAGGCCCTTAGAACACTATACCGCTCTGTTGGTTCTTTGATTCGCGACTTGCGCCTGATACCGGCGGTATCGATCAAAACGTAGCGGTTGCCCCCATACCGAAAAGGAGTATCGATCGCGTCCCTTGTAGTTCCGGGAATCTCGCTGACTATCACCCTTTCCTCACCGATGAGCCGGTTCAATAGAGATGATTTTCCCACATTAGGACGACCCACGAGCGCAATACGGACTGCCAGTTCATCCTTTTCCTCTTCCTCGGCCGGCGGTAACAGGGCAATGACGGCGTCCAACAGCTCATCCGTGTTCATGCCGTGAATAGCAGAAACCGGGATCGGCTCGCCCAAACCCAAACGATAAAAATCCAGGTACCCCAGGTGCTTCTTGAAATCTTCCACTTTGTTGGCCGCCAGTACTACCGGCTTGTTGGCTCGCCGCAGAATCCCGGCTACCATCTCATCCTCCGGCGTTACCCCTTCCCGAGCGTCTACCACCATCACTATTACGTCCGCTTCTTCTATGGCCAGTTCGGATTGTTTCTTGACTTCGGGTGCGAGAATGTCCCCTTCTTCAAACCGGATCCCTCCTGTATCAACCACGATAAACTCTCTCCCCGCCCACTCGGCTTGTTCGTAAATGCGGTCTCGGGTTACACCAGGAGTATCTTCCACTATCGCTTTTCTCAAACCAGCCATACGGTTAAACAGCGTAGATTTACCTACATTCGGCCTCCCTACCAACGCCACTATCGCCCTGGCCATTGAACCCCACCCCCTTCGCGTGCCATTCTCCGCACATAATTCACCAGCCCATCAGCAGTAGCCTCGACCACGTCGATAGCCTTACCGCTCCGTTCCATCAGTTCCCCTACTGTCATATCATCCAGAAAGTAATCGTGGTCTTCTCTTAGGACTACATCTGGAATAAGGATTATGCCTTTTTCGTCCGAAGAATCAGCCAGCGCCCTTTCAATATCCTGGCCGGTCAACAAACCCGTGACCGTCACTTCTTCCCCGAAGAAACGGTTACTAACAGGCATCACGGCAACCTCTAGCCCTTTGATCCGGTTCAACCTTCGCGCAGCTCTCTCCAATACCAGACGGGCACCATGGCCACACACCAGAGTAAGCCTAGTTCTTTCCGGCAATTCGCGCGGTAAGTCGTTATCTAATTCGGTTAGCCGGTCCAAAAACTCGCGGGCCATACCTATACCGTTCTCAATCTGCGGATACCCGTCATAATACTCGTTTGGTGGAAAGTCTTGCTCAGCCTTGATAAAGAACTCATCCGCCAGGTACACTAACCCTAACCCAAGCTCAGCTCTAAACTGGCGCTGCCAAGCCTGTCCCCGGGTTATCACGTCTTGAGCCTTAACCTTATCTACCGCCTGCAACGGGTATAAACCTTGTCTGTACCTGGTTAGTCCTACGGGCACAATTCCTATCGATAAGACCGTGGGCCAAAAGCTGGCTAAGGTAGAAACCGTTTCGGCCAGCACTTCGCCGTCGTTAATCCCTGGGCAAAGAACCACTTGTGTGTGAACTTGCAAACCCAAGTCGCGAAGCCTGTTTAAATCAGAAATGATTTGGCCGCCTTTTTCGTTGCCCAGCATACAAGCCCTGACCCGGGAGTCCGTCGCGTGAACCGAGACATATAAGGGGCTGAGGCGCAGAGCCGCTATCGCCTCCCAGTCCTCCCGATCCAGATTAGTAAGAGTTATAAAATTCCCGTACAAAAAAGAAAGGCGATAGTCATCATCCTTGGTCCGCAGGGATTTTCTAACCCCAGAGGGCAATTGATCCATAAAACAAAAAAGACACCGGTTGCGGCAAGTCCGGAGCCTGTCAAACACAGCTCCAGAAAACACAAGCCCCAGGTCTTCATCATATTCCTTTTCTATTTCAATACTCCAGACCTCTCCATCGGCTTTTTCAATATCGAGGACCACGACTTCCTCGCTGGTGTAATACTGGTATTCCAAGATGTCCTTGACCGGCCTTCTGTTCACGGCCAGCAACTTGTCCCCTGCTTCTATGCCTAGCTCGGAGGCTATGCTTGCGGGAACAACTTTCTCGATCCTGATTCCTCTTCTCCCCAAGGCGCAACTCACCTCATACTTTTTCCACCTAATTATCTAATAAAGATGGTAGCCAAGCAAGCTATCGAAGTTCTAAGTTCCCTCATCGAAAAGTACAAACTCAGACTTCGGGTCCCAGGCTTTGGCGGTATGCAAGGCTTTTTCAATGCTTTCCACCTGCTCTCTGATGGTGTCCAACTGGGGGCTAACAATACGCTTCGATACAACCCGGTTCAGCCACTGTCCTCCGGGCCACCGGCTGAGTGCAGCCGCCGTTCTGACCCAGGTTTCGTTCTTTATCCTCACCGCTGTAATCAATATCGGACGGCAATCCGATTCAAACATTTGAACCAGGCAGGCCAAAGCCCTAGCCCCTGTCTCCATTTCTCGCCCTACCCCGATGGTGTAAACCCGGTTGCCGTCTTTATCGGTCCCCACAAAAACGGGGGACCCGTCACTCTCGAGCCAGGCATCCCAGCAAGTGTCGACCACGAGATCACTATTCCTGATCCCATTCAGAAGCATGCGTGCGGCTAGTATGGAGTGATGCGCGGTTGTAGTACCCAAAATCACAACATCCGTAGATTTTTTGTTTCTCGGCAACGAGACGTGAAAATGCTTGTCTCTAGCCTTCAGCTGGCAGTCCTTTACCATCTTGACTAGGTGAAAAAACGCTTTTCTGGTACCGTATATTACCAGCGGTCGGCCGATAGATAACAGTCCCATCCGGCGCGAAAGATACCCGCCTATCATCATAATCCAGTTCACGCAGGCCATCGTGTTTACTACTCTCAGTTCCTGTTCGGCCCCGATTATTTTGGCCATCCCCTCCAGTGTCCGGCTGAACCGTTCTCCCATCCCTTTTTTTCCCAACACATAGACTTCATTACCGTACTCGTCTACCCCCATCATGCGGATGAGACCGAAATCGTTCCCATCAGTCTTATCAAAATATGGGAGTCTCATCAACTCGTCCCCAGTGGGCAAACGGTGGGTTGGCAATAAACCTAGATGGATGCCGGCGGCAGTTACCGACGAGTGAGCTCCTCCATAACAGTGATATATGATCTTCATAGAACCAAACCTCTACCGCGGGCCAGTATTTGCCTCCATTTATCACCCGTCGTCCATCATGCCCGGTTACGGTTCAAGTATACGTACCCGGCGTAGATAATTCCGGCTGCCACGACAACCCAAAGCACCGTAGTCCAATCTGATTTCCTTTGTCCTTTTTCCTGGTTAAGCAACGGCTTCTCGGCGGCCTTGGCGTCAATGCCCAGCACAGGAGCCAGCGACTGGGCAAAAAGTGCTACCCCTTTCTCGGCTTCTGTCTTCCTATTGGAGTCCGCTCCCACTTCGACCAAAACAGCCCGCGGAGTCAAGTCCTGGTTGTAGTTGCCCTTCCCCAAGAAAATCCCGCCTGAGAGGCCAGGGGCTGCCTGGTCCATCTGAGCCTTCAGTCTCTTGGCGAACTCCAGGTTTGAATTGATGTTAGCGTTTTGCCGTCCTATAACCAGCTTGACCTTGGTCACGTCGTTTCCCTTCACCGTGGTCCTGTAAACGTCTGGAGGTACGGAATCACGATGGACGTCCACCAGCAGGCTTGCACCTTTCTTCAGCAACTTGACCGCGGTTCGCCGGGAACGGTAGTAAGCGTTGGCATCGTGCGGTTCGTGGCTTGTCGTGTCATGGATCACCCGGACTCCCATCGCTTCCAGTTTCTTTCGCAGGGTCTCTCCTACGTCGATAATGCCACCGCCTCCCCGGCGGCTTTCGGTTCCATCGCTGGGAACAAAAGCCTCGTCGTTATGAGTGTGGTAAATCGCTACCAGCGGTCGCTTCTTGTTAAAAGCCGTCAACACGGATAAAACCGAACTTTTCACTGTATTGTTGTTGAATTCCGGCATCTTTTCCTTGCCGACATACTCACAGTAGGCTTTGTTGCCGACTATTCGCGTGACCTTATACCGGTCGTTCGATGGGGTAATATATTCGTCTCCTACACTTACGGTCAGAGCGGTGCAGTCCAGTACCTGCCCTTTTTCACCTATAAGGGTAAAATAACTGCCATCGGTTCTCTCTGTTTCGGCCAGGACAGTCTTTACGTTCGGCCCGGCACTGAGAACCGTTGTCAAGATTGTTATCACCAGCAGCTTGACTAACCACTTTTTACTCATGCCTCTGCTCATCCCCCTGTTCTCCTAAGAGCGGTTTGCGTGCGGGATCAGGGTGAGGCTCTTTTAGGTTCTCCACCAAGGCTTCGGAACGCCCTCGGCTTCGAGGTCCCCCTTGCAGCCTTTCACGGATCTCTCCTATGACTTCAGCCAACAACACTGCGAGAATCCCTGACAGTACCAAAGCATCAAAGGCTCCTGCTCCGCCGATGTGAACTATCCCCGGCCCCCCAACCCGTACCAGCCAAAAATACTGGCCTATGTCAAGGGCCATTACCCCAACCACCGCGGCAAAAAAGGCTCCCCGCCGCGATCTTCCAGCCAGGTAGCCAACCACGCCAGCCACTAACGGGTATACGTACAACGGATCCACGAACATGCTCTCAGGTTCTGCTCCCATGATCTTGGAGGTGAGAAACAACACCAAGGCAGTTACTACGGCGGCAGCAATACCTCTAACCCACTCCTTACTGGTTCCAGCCCGGGCCAATACATAAAAAGCGAGGATTACCGGTATTATGCCGCCTAAATTGACGGTGATTCTTCCGGTAACCGGTAAATCTATGAAGCTGCCAACAATAATAAGAGCTACAACCGCGAGTGCCCCCCGGTCGGTCAGTCTCATCCGGTCCAAAACCCGGTGCGCTACTCCGAAGTATATTAGAATCGAGACAATTAACAAAGTAATCATGCCTACAGGAAAATTCGTCACTCTATCCCTTCCTTTCCCGCCTTGTTCCCAAAGATAGGTTTCCCCCACCGTACAGGATTATGCAATGACTGGCTTGTGTTTCATCGCGATTACCTGTTAACTTGAAAGTCGATGTTCCTTGCGAAATAACGCGGCTATTTTCCCCTCTCGCTCGCAAGGCTAGAAAATTCCTTGGACTATGAAAACCCAGAAAAACATAATAAAATTAAGGCTAGAAGAGAGAACGGTCGCGTTAATAAGCGTCGACCTTGAGCCGACTCTTTACTGTTCAATATGAGATTGTTTTCGGGGGAGGTTGATATCTGGTGGATCTTTACAGAGCGTGGTCGGTGGTAGACGGTTTTCGGGGGCACGATCGAGTTAGACTTAACTGGTTTGTAATAGGGAGGGAAAAACCAGTCGCACCCTATGAAGAACTTATTAAGGACTATGACTCCGATGATGCCGAAATCGTTTACGATCACTTGGTTGTTAAAGAGCTTCTCACTCTCCAAGAATTAGAAGAACTGCGCCAGTACATCACAAATACACATAACACCGAAATATTTGCCGAAAAAGTAGAACTGCCTGTCAGGAGAGGAGGCCTGTCTTATTCTCTAGTTATGATGAGCGGGCAAGACGACTTCATTTTCTTACCCGAGGAAGCGGGGTACAATCTAAGCGTCAATATCTTAGCACATTACGATTTGAAAGGTTGCCCGCCTGCAGCCAATATAGAAACCGTAGAAGCCCTGGAGGGATTGGAAAATTGGGAACTACGTTTTCTTCAGTTGTGTTTGCAGGAACTTGGTATCCTTTCCTTCGATGAGGATGCTTTGGCCGAAATCGCAAAGAAGGTTTCCGATAGCCACGGTCTAGCCGTGGTTAGAAGATAGGGTAAACCAGGGGGACGGTTCCTGCGGTTTATTTTTCAAATAAACCGCAGGAACCGTCCCCCTGGTTGTGGTTGCTTCAGTTATTTACCGCAAGCTGCTCGCCATCGGACGAAAACACGATGGTTCCGTCAATGTCGGTACGGTAAACCTGGATACCGTTTCGGCTCAAGGCATCCAGGGTTTCACGGTGAGGGTGCCCGTAGTCATTGTTTCGCCCCACGGAAATGACCGCATATTTCGGCGAAACCCTTTGAAGAAAAGCCTCCGTGGTGGCATCTGAACTTCCATGGTGAGCAACTTTCAATACATCGGCTCGGAGGTCGCTTCCCGATTCAATCATTTGCTGTTCAGATGTCTTGCCAGCATCACCTGTAAATAGGAAGGCCGTGCTACCGTAAACTACTCTTATGACAGCCGAATAGTCGTTGAGGTCCTCATAACTGCTCGCGCCCGGGGCTAGCACTCGGGCCTCCACTCCTCTATCCTTTACGATCAGAACCCCCTTTTCCGCAGCAGTTACTGCCAGCTCCTTCCTCTGCAGGCTTAGTAACACTTCTTGGAAACTCCTGGTAGTGTGGGTAACCCTAGGCATATACACTTTGCCGATGTCAAACGCTTCTATCACCTCGTCCAGTCCCCCGATATGATCAGCATGAGGGTGCGTAGCTACTAGGTAGTCAATAACTCTAACCCTGTGTTCCCGCAAGTAATCGACTATAAAGGGAGCATTCTGGTCGTCGCCTGCGTCTATCAACATCACCTTGCCATTTGGAAACTGAACCAAGATGCAATCCCCCTGACCGACATCGATGAAATGCACTATTAACTGCCGGGAGGCAGGCCTTTTCTCATCCGCCGTTGGTCCCCACACGCTGCTAGTAGAAAGATGCTGGCTACTGTCGTCGCTCGTGGTTTTTTCGAACTCACATCCTGAAACAAGAGCGATGGCTAGAACCAACACCACCAGAAGCTTGCAAAGCCACTTCACTATACCTATGAGCGCTCTCCCCCTTTTTCGAACAAAGAATCGGCCATTTTTTGCATTTCGGTTAAGCGGCGAGCACTGGCTTCGTGGTCAATGGTTACACTCAATAATAGAACCTGCCCTTCCTTGGCCCCTGCCGGGAGCAAGCGACGTGGCACGTTGAAGACCGTACCGTCCAATTCCAGTACCGCCCAATCGTCTTCAATTCTATCGACGATCAGCATTCGTAATCACCACTTTTTTCTTTCGCCCAAACGGCTCCCCGAACTATTGTCTCCTACCCCAAGAACTCACATCTATCCCTCTGACCCTTAACCATTCCGCTGTTTTCCCTACTATTACAATTGGTTGTCTTCTCAATTCGAACGGGGTTCGGGCTCCTGTCATCAGACAAATAGCCTTCAGCCGGTATAGGTAAGTATCCATCCATCTACTCAGCTTCTCTCTACCTCCTCCTTGCAAAACCTTGAGCAGAATACCAGCCACCCCCACTAAGTCTGCTCCCAAGCCCAGGGCTTTGGCTGCCCGGAGGGGAGACGAGATCCCTCCAGTAGCGATAACCTTGACTTCACGGTTCAGTGAAAGCACTTCTATTAAACTGACAGCAGTCGGAATGCCCCAAAGCGCCATCTCTTCGTCGAAAAGCCCACCGCGCTCGTTTTCTATGGCAATAAAATTTGTACCTCCATGTCCTCCTATATCGAGGTATTTTACCCCAACGGAAATAAGCTTGTCCGCTACCTCACGTGACATCCCGAAGCCAACCTCTTTTACAATCACAGGTACCGGCAAACGCTCAACCAGTTCATGAATGTTGTCTAGAACCCCCTCAAATTTCCGGTCGCCCTCCGCCATAGCCAATTCCTGCGGAACGTTGAGGTGAACCTGCAACCCGTCTGCTTCGACCATCTCCACCGCCCGCATAGCCACCGAAACCTTGGCAAGGGCACTGACGTTGGCCAGCACCAGACCCCCGGGATTAACCTGCCGCACAACTTGAAAACTCTCTAGGCAGGCATCTTCTTCCACGCCTATGATCTGTGACCCCACCGCCATACCCAGCCCATACTCCGCAGCCAGCATGGCCAGGCTCTCGTTTATATCGCGAGCCTCATTTATACCTCCACTCATGGCGTTGATGAGTAAGGGAGCTTGCAAGCGGCGACCTAGAAATTCGGTACCAAGCTCAATCTGGTTCAATTCTAGCTCGGGGACCGCATTGTGAACCAGAAATACATCTTCGAAACCGGTGGCCCCGGGACCTAGTGGAAGCTCCAAAGCTAACCGGAGGTGTTCCAGCTTACGACGAGTTCTTATGTTATCACTTCCTTTGCTATTTCCTGAGCCTTGAGCAAGTTATCCCGACTGTTGACATTGTAAAACATTATCTCTGCCTGCCCGAACAGAGCCACTTCTTCTTCTGTGATATACCTCACTTCCAGCTCTTCCTTATATATCCGGCTAATCTTTAGCTTGTTTTCGCTTAAACACCGCTCAAAAACCGGCAAACAGGACTTTGCATAAACAGCAAACAGTGGCTGAAACCGGCCGCCAATAAGAGGCGCGACCACATCGTACCCTGGTAGAAGTTTTATCATCCACTCCCCTAGCGCCAGGTTTATAAACGGCATATCACAGGCAACTGCCAGGATTGCGGGGGCCCTAGAGTGTGATAATCCAGAATGTAACCCGCTTAAAGGACCTTTGCCCGGTATGATGTCGGAAACCACCTTGACTCCCAGGTCATCATACAGCTCCGGCTGATTGCTCACGATGAAAATCTCCTCAAAACGGTCTTTGAATTTGGCAACGATGATGTCTATGATCCTCTTTCCGCCAACCCTAGAAAACGCTTTGTTCTCCGCCATCCGAGAGCTCATACCCCCGGATAATATCACACCACTAGCGTTTAACATAGATGCTCCTCTCCTGTTGAAGTTACAAAAAAAGCTGCCTCCTGGCAGCTTTTCACCTTATAGCTCACCCAGTTCCTGCTACACCACAACCGCCACAAGCATCCGACGGAGTAAAATTGTTTCCGCCAGAACGGGATCCAGGCGCAAAAAACGGAGATAATAACTGCTTCACCTTAGTATTACCACACTGCGGGCACTTTACGCTGCTCTTCTCTTCATTCGAGACTCTCTTGACGAATTCATGCCCGCATTCCTCGCATTTGAAATCAAAGAACGGCACGGCCTACACCCCTCCATAGAAGATCAGGTATTCTGGTTTTCCAAATACTCCTGGGTAAAAGCAGGATCAGCTCCTTCCTGGAGCTCCTTTATAGAAAGCCCTATCCGCTTCTCAGCCGGATCTACGCTCAAGACTTTTACCTTGACTTCCTCTCCGACCTCAACCACGTCTTCGGGTTTATCTACGCGCTTCCGAGACAACTGGGATATATGAACCAACCCATCTACACCGGGTTCAAGCTCAACAAAAACTCCAAACGGCGCAGTCCGTACTACCTTTCCAGCAACGACGTCTCCTTCATGGTACCTTTCGGCTACAGTTTCCCAGGGACTTTTTAGTATTTTCTTGCGGCTCAGTGAAACCCGCTCTTTTTCCCTGTCTACTCCCAAAACGTAAACCTCGATAACGCTTCCCTCTGTCAACACCTGAGAAGGATGCTCTACCCGAGAGTGCGCCATCTCCGAAATATGAAGTAACCCTTCGTATCCATCCAAGTCAATAAAAGCCCCGTAATCGGTAAGCCTTTTCACTACGCCCTGTCGGATCTGCCCTTCTTCGATGTTATCCCAAAACTCCTTGCGCTTTCGTTCCTTTTCTTCGATAAGTACTTCCTTACGAGAAACGACAACCTGGGAACCTCTTCTTTTGTTTCGGTTAAACTCAATGACCTTTACCGGTAGGGTCTGCCCTACATATTCTTCCAGGTTCCGTGCAAAACCTTGGTCCACATGGGAAGCGGGCAAAAAAGCCACCACTCCAACGTCAACCAATAAACCGCCTTTTACACTTTTGAGTACCGTTCCTTCTATAACTTCTCCGTTTCGGAATGCTTCTTCTAGACGGTCCATAGCCTTCTTCATATCGACCCTTTTCTTAGAAAGAAGGATGGTTCCGTCATCGTCCCATCGCAAGACATATACTTCTATCGTATCCCCTTCTTTCACCACTTCTTTCGCCGAACTGACATCTCTTACCGAAAGCTCGCGCAAGGGGATTACTCCTTCTGACTTACCGCCCACGTCCACCATGACCTCATCGTCAGTTACCTGAATAACGACCCCGGTGACCACACTACCCCGGTCCATTCCCTTCCCTAGAGACTCAGCCATCTCAGCCTCCATCTCCACAAAGGACTGCTCACGAGTGGGGGCGTCTTCCCTTATTTCGTCGGTAGCTACGTTTCCCTCAAACTCAACCATCTTGTCCAAAACCTCCTTAATTATCCAATCCGGAGTGGAGGCTCCTGCCGTCACGCCAACCCGGCATCCAGCCGGGAACCAGTCCGGGCTAAGATCTCGGGCACTTTCGACCTGAATAGTCTTCACTCCGGTCCGCTGGCACATCGTAGCTAATGTCCTGGTATTCGAACTCTTTTTGTCCCCAACTACTATCATTATATCTACTTTGCCGCAAAGCTCGAGTGCCGCTTGTTGCCTCTTCTTAGTAGCCTCACAGACAGTGTTAAAAACCCTTATCTCACGTCCTTTAGGTAGCAACTCTGCTGCCACAGAATAAAAATCCTCTTCGCTCTTGGTAGTCTGGGCAACTACTCCCAATTTCTTGACCGCGGCAAAAGACCGAGCTTCTTCAGGGGACCCGATCACCGTCGCCTTTTCTCCTACCCACCCCAGTATACCTAACACCTCAGGGTGAGTCCTATCGCCAAAAACGACCAACTCGTACCCTTCTTCGCGGAGCTGCCTCGCCAAGGACTGTACTCTACCTACCAAAGGGCAGGTAGCATCGAAGACTCTTAGTCCACGCAAACGGGCTTCTTCCAAAACCCGCGGACTTACACCATGAGAGCGGATGACAATAACCGAACCCGTCTCGACTTCATCCAATGTTTCGGCAACCGCTATCCCCTTCTCACATAAGTAAGCCACAACTGCATCATTGTGAACGAGTGGGCCAAGGCTGTAGCATTTACCACCCTGTCTACTGGCCTCAAGAGCTACATCCAAGGCTCTTTGAACCCCCTGGCAAAAACCAGCATAGGGAGCCAAAATCGGCAAGCATGGTCACCCCACAAGCATTATTTAGTATTCGAACAAAAAATCAAAAAATCCTGCTCTCTTATTTTAATTTAAAAGCTCTTGAATCCTTTTCATGATGTCCTGGCTGACATCCTCGATAACCTGGGTACTCAGTCTCGATCCATAGTATTCGCCGTACTCGACCGGTTTCCCAATCCGAATGATAAAAGGCCGACGCCATCCGCATGGCACCAGGCCTCGCGTTCCAATGCAAGCAACGGGCACAATCTGTGCCCGAGCCTTTAGTGCGATCATTGCAACCCCGGGCTGCGGCTTTCGAAGTTCACCCGTTTTACTGCGGGTCCCCTCCGGAAACATGCCCACAACCTGCCCTTCGCCCAGCAACTCCAATGCCCTCCTGATGGCTTTGCGATCCGGCGCTCCTCGCTTAACCGGGAAAGCATGAATAGCAGTGAAAAACTTGGCCAGCACCTGATTTTCAAACATTTCTTCCTTGGCCATGAAGTGCACGGTTCGCGTTAACGCCGCTCCGACAGCAACCGGGTCCCAGTTGCTGACGTGATTAGCCGCTATAATCACGGGACCACTGGCGGGAACGTTTTCTATTCCCTCTACCCTCCATCGGCACAGAAAAAAAAGGCACCTGCTTAACCACCTAAGAAACCTGTATAACATTGCCATCCTCCCCGATCAACGAGAGGACACGGGATACCACCTCGTCGGGGCTCATGTCGCTGGTATCGATAACGATAGAATCCGGAAGAACCGTGAGGGGCCCAACTAATCGTTCCGTGTCTAGTTTGTCCCGCTCGCGAATCTCTTCCTTTACCTCCTGGAAATTGACCTTGTAGCCCTTCTTTACTAACTCCTTGGCACGCCTGCGAGCCCGCTCTTCCAAGCTGGCTGTCAGGTAAAACTTGTAATCAGCATCAGGCAATACACAGAGCCCGATGTCTCGCCCGTCCATCACTACACTCTGTTCTCGCGCAATAGCCTGCTGCTTTTCCACCATTATCGCGCGTATCTCTTCATCCGCTGCCACCACGGGTACCCACCTCGATACCTCCGGTGACCTGATTTCATCGGTTACTTCCGTTCCGTCGCAAAACACTCTCACTTGCCCCATGTTATAGGCAAGGGTTATGTCAGTACGAACAGCCAGATTCCGTAGCTCGGCCTTGTCTTTCAAGTTCACCTTATTAGCAAGGGCCTTCCATGTCAGAGCCCGATACATCGCCCCCGTGTCAACATACAGAATTCCGAGTCGCTCAGCTATTCTCCGGGCCAGGGTACTTTTCCCTGCCCCAGCCGGACCATCGATAGCAATCTTCATAATTGCAATTTCCCGCCTCTAATGAATTCTTATTAATTTTAGCACACAAACCCGAACACATAAACACTTTTCCCGTAAGCTCGCGATTCAGAGGCGATAAACCGATAACCTCCGGAGGACCATGCCGTACTCGATGACACAAAAAAGAAGGGGACTCGTCCCCTTCGGTGTTATCCATGTTTCCTTATTTTCGTCTTCTCTGATCTTTCTCTTATCGAGGCAACTCTGGCTCATAGATTATAAAAATTGAGGCGGCATCTAAGTTGGCATTCGCTACCACCACTGCGACCAAAACGGCAAACTTCACTATCACAGACTTAATCCGGTTAAACATTACTCTCCCCCCCTTTCTGGTACCCGCACTCCGGTTAGAATTCGGTCCCCCCAACCGATCAAACGGTACCCCCACGGCGTGATGGTAAAGCTCTGCCAAAGCAAACCCAAGGTTATCGCTGTTAGGGTTAAAGGTGAAAACAACGACCAATACCAGTTAGCAAGGGCAATCAGCGCAACGCCTACAACTGTCAACAGGCTCTTTTGTTTCAGCTCCGACTTCTTGGCTTCAGTCGTAATGGGCTTGACCGGATTATCCCCAGGCGCCCACTTGACAGCAGCGAACGAAGATGCTATTACGGCGAATCCTTGAAAAACATAAGCGTAATTCGTTGCCGCCAGCTGGATAGCCAAGTACCCTAATCCCAGGAAAACTACTGCGCTGGTAGTCATACACCGATAAAAACCAGTACAGTGAACTCCTCCTGAAAACCGCCGGTATACCATGGCTACCGTCATAACCAACGCTACGGGTTTTAGCACTCCTAGAATCAGTGCAAGAATAAGAATAGCCAGTACTTGAATTATTCCGTCAACCAGTATTTCTAGCCCGTAAGCCACCAACTGAATATCACACGGGGTACCGGTTTGCTGCGCAAGCCGGGCTGCCAGTCTAACCATCAACGGGCGCATTCTTTGCCTCCTGTAATTCTTCTTATCAAGTGTGTGCCTTACACAACTCGTATTTATGGTAACATGCAAAAGCCGGCTTCTTTGTCGCCTTGGGTCGAAAATATTTAGAACATTTGTCCTATTTTCTAGACATATATCGACACTAGGATGGTCGTTGTTTATCTGTGAAGATTCCTAATATATCAGTAGTCGCCGTATTTCCCGAGCAAGAGACAGGTGGAAAACGTGTCATCTCGAGTAGGGAATAGAAACCTGGCTTAATACTGACCCGTGTCCCGTATCGTCGATGGTTACAGTTCCCCCGTACTTCTGGAGTAGCTCTTGAACGATGCTCAGACCCATACCCATGTGTTCCCCCTTTTTCGTACTGAACCCCCGGTAAAAAATGAGTTCCTTGACCTTCGGATCCAGGAACCCGCAATTCTCGATGTCGAATACAAGGCTTTCTTGCTCCTTCCGTACAGACATGGAAACTTTCCTCCGCGACGGTTCTTCCATTTCCGCAGCATCGAAAGCGTTATCGATTAGGTTGCCCAGTATGCGGCTCAATTCGTGTGAGGGGATCTGCAAACCGCCCACTTCGCACTCTACTGATACCTGAAACTCGATTCCCCGGGCAGCTGCCGCACCCGCCTTGACATGGAGAAGAGCTGCCAAACTTGGGTTACCAGTCACTACCACATTGTTCAATGCCACCGTTTCCTGGAATACTTCTCGAATGTAGTCTTGAGCATCCTGAAAACATCTCAACTGCAGCATCCCGTATAGAGTCTGAACATGGTTTAAAAAGTCATGCCTCTGAGCCCGCATACTGGCAAACAACTCTCCCACATTTCTCAGGCTCTCAACTTCACATTGATACTGAGCGAGTTCTTCGGTGAGGCGAAGAAGCCTCAGAACAATCTTTAATGAAATGAATACAACCAGTACCAGCAGCAGTATTATGGCGTCTTCAAATACGCAGGCGGGTAGGAGCGGAAATACCCGTATCAGGTATTCCCGGCACCTGATAAAAGTGACAAGTATCACCTGGAGAGCCAGAATAGCTACCAACGAATAGAAGAGAAACGTCCTCCGGTGCTCCCATTCAGTAGCTTGAACCATATCCTTCCCAACAGGCTTACGGTTAATTAACCTGAGGTCAAAACGGTTCACAGCCCAAACCATTAGGCCTAAGATCAGGAGCTGCGGGAAACCCATGCCTACTCTCAGCCACGGATGCCGGAGAATATTCTCGAGGTCAAGGCCGACAACCCAACAAAAAAGCGGAACATTGATCGTTTCTACCAACGCCAGAAACATAAAACCAAAAAGGACTGCCAGCAGGCTGTTCCAAAAGGATGTCTGTAACAATAAAGTAACTGCTAATACTAAAAACGCTAGGTGAAAGAGACTGTGAAATCCATAGGGTAGTGACAATCCTCGCGCTATGAACGAAAAAAAAGCTGCTAACACGGCTACCAAGCCTAGCCTCCATAAGCAACGGCGTTCATTCACCAGGCTTAACCCTAACCAGCAGACTAAGAAGCTTTCGGGAATGGAATAAAGAACCGTTACACAGAGCGGAAGCTGGTCCATCTCAAACATCCTCCGGAACTTTTTCACCTTTTTTATACTAGTAGTATTACTACGGGGCTGTGCCGATTCCTTCGTGTCTGGCCTAAAAATATCAAAACCCTTGGCAAAAATAAGCCGAAAAAATAGGGCTTCTCGCCCCTTTTAAGACTCGAACAGCCCGGACTCGGTATGGCCTTTAACCGGCGTAGACTCACTAATTCGGCGAGCCCGCCCGAAGTCCTCCTGCGCCCCCTGGCACTTTTGGTAACGCTTTACCGGAGTTTACCTCCCGCGCGGTGCTCTACTTTTCTTAAGATACCGTCAATGAGAAGGTTTATTTCTTCCTCCTGCAGGGTCCTTTCATACGACTGAAAAACAAGGCTGTACCCCAGACTTTTATACCCCTCCGGTACCTGTGGCCCCTGATACACATCGAACAAAACAGCCTGCCGCAAAAGCTCGCCGCCCGCTGATTTTATCATGGAGGTAACGGTTGCTGCAGGCGTCTGTTCCGGTATCAACAAAGCCAGGTCCCGTTGTACCGCCGGGAACCGGGTAATGTCGTCAGTCATCTTTCGGCTTTCAGCTAACTCGAAAATAGCCTTCAGGTCGAATTCGAAAACGCAGACCCGCCGTTTTATATCGTAGTTTGACAACACCTCGGGGTGAATTTCTCCTATAATCCCTAATTCGGCTTGGCCTTTTACGACCTTCGCCGTGCGACCAGGATGAAAGCTGGGATGGTCGGACACGCCTTCATAACTACAACCATTGACACCCATAAGAAACAGGAACCTGTCGGCAATGCCCTTCAGGAAGAAATAATCCATATCTAGGCGCATCCCTGACCAGTGCATTTCCGTCTTGCCGGTTGTTGCCGCGCAAACCTTCAATTCTTCGATAGGAAGGCTCCCTGGCCGGGGAATAAATACCGTTCCCACCTCGAACAGGGCCAGGTCTTCGTTTTGGCGGAACAGATTACGCCGGACGGTATCCAGCATACCAGGGATCAAAGTCGTCCTCATAACCGACTGCTCCTCTGACAACGGGTTGGCAAGCTTTACCGTATTCCGCCAGTAATGCCGCTCGTCCAATCTCATGAGGTCAAACCAACCCGGATTTATAAAGCTGTAGTTCATTACCTGGCAGAGGTAGCGCGATAAAACCTCGATCGTCGCGTCCTTGAATCGCTGAAAAGGAGTCCGAATACCCTGGGTAATCGCGCCCTGGGGAAGAGTTGAAGGAATGTTGTTGTACCCATGTAACCGCGCAATCTCTTCGATTAGGTCAGCTTCGACCTGAAGATCGGGACGATAAGAAGGCACTTCTACCACCAAAACACCATTCTCCGCCGTGATAGAAAAACCTAACCTGGCCAAATAACCCTTAATCTGATCTCGGCTAAGCTCCGTTCCGAGCAGGTGGTTGACTCTTGCTGGCCTCAGCCTGATGGCTCGCTGTTCAGTCTTACCTGGATACACATCGCATACTCCACGCAAAACCTCTCCTGCTCCCAACACCTCTATCAACTGTGCCGCCCTGTCAACTGCCCAGACTACCCCTTCTGCATCCGCTCCTTTCTCAAAGCGAATAGAGGCCTCGGTCCGCAGCCCTAGCCGGCGCGAAGTCTTTCTAATACTGGGGGCCGAAAAATTAGCGGACTCCAACAGAATCGTGGTGGTTTTCTCAGTGACTTCAGTCTCCTGTCCCCCCATGATGCCTGCCAGAGCCACCGCTTTATCAGCATCGGCGATAACCAGCATGTCCCGGTCCAACGTTCGCAGAACCCCATCCAGGGTTACCAGCTGTTCGCCGGGGCAAGCCCTCCTGACGATAATGCGCCCCCCCGCCAGGAGGTCATAATCGAAAGCGTGTAACGGCTGGTTGGTCTCCAGCATCACATAATTAGTAATATCCACGATGTTGTTTATGGGCCTGATGCCTGCTTGTATCAATCTCCTCTGCATCCAGGACGGTGAGGGCTTGATATCTACGTTGCTCACTACCCGCGCTGCGTACCTGGGGCACAGGTCTTCATCCTGGATATCGACTCTCGCATGTTCCTCAACCTTTGCCGGGCTTTCTTTCAAACTAACCTGCGGCAACCGGATCTGGCACCCGAAAACCGCAGCCACCTCCCGGGCTACGTTGATCATACCGTAACAGTCTCCTCTGTTGGGAGTTAATTCCAAGGTCAGCACTGCGTCCCCTTCGACCTCTTCCCAACCTTCCACGGCTATGCCGCTCATAGTAAGGCATTCCGCCAGTTCTTCCACCCCAGCCTGGATATTCACATATTCCCTTAACCACTCCAATGGTACTTTCACAGTCAAATGTCCCCCTTATCCCTGTACTACCTAAAACTGTTTGAGAAAACGCACGTCATTGTCAAAAAACAATCGCAAGTCTCTGATCCCAAACTTTAGCATGGCAATCCTCTCGATGCCCAACCCAAACGCAAAGCCGGTCGCTTCTTCCGGGTCATATCCGGACATGGATAACACCTTCGGATGTACCATCCCCGCGCCCAGTATTTCTAACCAGCCGGTTCCCGAACAAACACGGCACCCCTCGCCCCCACAGCTTCCACAGGAAATGTCCATTTCCGCACTCGGCTCGGTAAAAGGAAAAAAGCTGGGACGGAATCTTACCTTGCGGTCCTCACCAAATAACTGACGGGCAAACAACATCAAGGTGCCTTTAAGATCCGCAAACGTTATCCCTCGGTCTATGACTAGTCCTTCGACCTGGTGAAACATCGGGGAATGGGTAGCATCGTCGTCACGACGGTAAACCGTCCCCGGAGCGATAATACGCACCGGAAGCGCCGGTCTCTTCCGCTCCATCGTGCGCACCTGCACCGGCGAGGTGTGAGTTCTGAGGAGCACTTGATCCGTGACATAGAAAGAATCCTGCATGTCACGAGCCGGATGGTCGGGAGGAATGTTCAAAGCCTCAAAATTATAGTAGTCTAGCTCTATTTCCGGCCCTTCCGCTATCTCAAATCCCATGGTAGTGAATACTTCCTCAATATCTTCCAGAATTTGGGTAAGAGGGTGTTTGCTCCCGGCGTTTACCGGGATTCCAGGTAACGTCACATCAATGCATTCCCTGTATAACCGAAGCTTTTCTTCCGCCTGTTTCAATTGTTCCAGCTTGTCTTCTAACAAAGTTTCCAAGCGAAGTTTCAGCTCATTAGCAATCTTTCCCACCGTCACCCGCTCGGCCTCCGGTAAGTCCTTGATCCCCCGCAAAACCTGGGTTATTTCCCCTTTGCGCCCGAGAAACCTCACCCTGACCTCCTTTACTTCGTTTAGACTCGAAGCGCCGGCAATAGCCTCCTCTGCTTCTCGTCTTAGATCTTCCAGCCTTTCTCTCAAAACCGCTACCTCCCTTGTCAATAGCTTCTAAAACGAAAAATCCGTCCCTAAGGGACGGATGTATTTCCGCGGTACCACCCTACTTAGCAGCTCGTGCCGCTGCTCTCTCTAGCCCGATAACGGTGGGCCCCCGAGGTTGGCCTACTGCCAGTTCAGCCCCCGGCTCCCAGGCGAATTCGCCGGCCTTTCCCTGGCCGCACTTCCAGTCGCCGGTGCAGCCTCCCTGTAAGGTTCCTGGCCGGTTACTACTCCTGTTCATAGCCATTAAACTGTTACAATCGGTTGAACTTTATTGGTAAGAATACATTTTATACCACAGGTAGTAAATGACAAGCCCCGAGTTCTCAAAAAGTTTCCAAAATAAATCAGCGGGTTTGAGCATATCAGCCCAACCTTTCTTACACCTGACGGTAGATTTGAGTCTAATTATATCATACTGGTATTTTCGCGTACAAGGTGGCGCTGGCTCCAGGCTTCATAAAGAATTATGCCGCAGGCAACGGCCGCGTTGAGCGAGTCCACGCCCTCACGGAGAGGAATCCTTACCCTCGATGCCGGCAACTCTTCAAAAACCGCGCTGATCCCGGCTGTTTCGCCACCTATAACTACCGCCACATTCCCATAATAATCGGCGTCGGTGAATACCAACGATGCCTTCGGGTCGGCTACTACTAGGCGATACCCCCGGTGGCAAAGCTCTCTAACTTCATCGTTCCCAACCCTTTCAAAAACGGGGAAATGAAACACCGCTCCCATGCTGGACCGTATTACTTTAGGATTATACATATCAACCGTGCCCTTTAAAAGAAAAACCGCATCCACCCCGGCTGCCCAGGCTGTACGCAGGATAGTACCCAAGTTGCCGGGATCCCTAAGGTTATCGACAATCAAGATTAATCCGTCCGACTCGGGAATGCTTTCCCAGTCCCAAACTGGCTTGCGACAAACAGCCACGATTCCGGACGGGTTTTCAGTGTCGGTTATTTCCTTTACCAATTCCGGTCTAATTCTATAAACCGAGGCGGCATCTCGCCAGAACTCTTCCTCCATTTCACCAGTTACATCACAAGCAACCAGTACATACTCAACCAGTTCCGGCCTTTTCATGGCCTCTCTTACCATGCGTACCCCTTCAACCAGGAACTTTCCCTCTCTGTCCCTAGCTTTGCGTTCTAATAATCGAGACGCGTACTTGATGAGCGCGTTACGCCGCGAAGTTATCATGTCCACTGCCTATTCACATCCTGGAAAACCGGTCCAACTCGCGGTTCCCGCCCACCAAAATAAGAACGTCGCTGGCACTCAATCGCTGGTCGGCGGGAGGAGAAACTATTACTTGATGTCCCCTCTTGATAGCTAAAACGCTGACTCCGTATTTCGACCGCAGGTCGATTTCCCGCAGGGTCTTATCCACCATTTTGGCCGGAACCTTGGCTTCGATGAGGCTGTATTCCTCAGAGATCTCAATAAAGTCTAAGATATTAGCCCGAGCCAGGTAGTGAGCAAGACGCATCCCCATGTCTCTTTCTGGAAATACCACCTTGTCCGCCCCCACCTTCTCTAAAACTTTGCCGTGAATGTCATTGACAGCCTTTACGACAACGTGCTCGATCCCCATCTCTTTCAAAATCAGGGTAATAAGAATGCTAGCCTGAAGGTCATCGCCTATGGCTACTATAACCACGTCAAAATTCCTAATTCCTAAGGACTCCAGCACTTTTTCCTCATGAACGTCAGCACACACTGCATAGGTGATATAGTCTTTAACGTTTTCTACCAGTTCTTCGTTTCTGTCTATTCCCATAACTTCGAAGCCCATTTCCGCAAGCGTGAGGGCCACGCTCGTACCGAACCTACCGAGACCGATAACGGCAAATTGTCTCTTACCCAAAACCTTACCCCCTAACCTATAATCACGTTGCCGCGCGGGTATCTCGCGGTTTCTTTCCTTTCTTGCTGCAGTAGGCTAAATGCCAAGGTCAAGGGCCCCAGCCTGCCGGCAAACATCAGAACAATTAGTATTACCTTGGATCCGGTGTTCAGCTGAGGGGTTATACCGGTAGAAAGCCCTACTGTACCGAAAGCAGAAACCGCTTCAAATATAAGTTTCATAATGTCTACCTGACAAACCAGGCTTAGAACAATAATCCCAATTCCAACCAACAATGCTGAAAGTACAGCTACGGTTAAAGCCCGGTAGACTATCTCGCTGTCGATACGGCGCCCGAAAGCTTCTGTATCAAACCTCCCCCGTAACCGGGAATACACCGCCATAACCAGCACCGCCATGGTCGCGGTCTTTATACCACCGCCGGTACTGACGGGCGAAGCCCCGATAAACATTAAGACTGTCAATACCAAAAGAGTAGACGGTTCCAGTTTGGCAACATCAACACTGGTATAGCCAGCGGTCCTAGGGGTAATACTCATGAACAACGAGTTTACCATTGATTTGAATACCCCTGTTCCCTGCAAGACGCCGTCACGTTCAATTCCCCAAAACAAGAAACAACCTAGTATTATTAGCAAGCCGGTAGTTATGAGCACAACCTTGCTGTGCAGGCTCAAAGTCTTAAAACGTCTCTGCCTCCGCAGATCAACCAGGACTGGAAATCCTAATCCTCCCAGAAGAATCATGCTGCCTATTATGCCTAACACCCGCCAGTCATGACGAAACGGAATCAAGCTACAGTACTGATAAAACTCCCGCCCGAACAAATCGAACCCCGCGTTACAGAAAGCGGAAACAGCGTGGAACACCCCGTAATATAAGGCCTTGCCAAAACCAAAATAGTTCCACAGAGTAAGAGTAAGTAACAAAGCGCCGACGCCCTCGATAAGAAAAGTCATTAACAAAATGGCCCTGACTAAACGGACTATACCCCCTAGGCTCTCCACATTAAGCGCTTCCTTCATAACCAGGCGTTCCCTAAGGCCTATACGTTTGCGCAGAAGAAAGGCGTATATGCTGGCAACCGTTACTATACCCAAACCGCCCACTTGAATCAGCAAGAGTATAATTACTTGTCCAAAACGGGAGTAAAAAGTCCCTGTATCTACGACGACCAGCC
The DNA here is from genome assembly GCF_000092405.1 of Syntrophothermus lipocalidus DSM 12680. Classification (NCBI taxonomy): domain Bacteria; kingdom Bacillati; phylum Bacillota; class Clostridia; order Eubacteriales; family Syntrophomonadaceae; genus Syntrophothermus; species Syntrophothermus lipocalidus. Next base: position 1,552,080 of record NC_014220.1, read on the forward strand.
CGGTAACACACACGGCCGAAGTCGCTGTGAACAGAGCATCGACATAAGAGTTGTCCCGTGCCCCCGCCACGGCCGCCGGTAAGGTTAAGAGAACAGAGCCTACGAAGATCACGGCCGCAAATCCGAGAACCACAAGCTTGGCCGGAGATAACTTCCAAACGCCATTGTTCTTAACCAACACTCAACTCTCACCTTGCTTAAAAAAAGCATGGTATCTATATACCACGCTTTTCTATGAAATCGCCGTTGTATGTTCCTAGCCTACCCTGTACTAAAGGTTCTTCTTGGCCAAAGCTGCCAGTTCCGAAAACGCGTCCGGATCGTTTACAGCCAGGTCGGCCAGTACCTTCCGGTTAATTCCAACTCCTGCCACTTTCAAGCCAAACATCATCCTGCTATAGGATATACCGTTATTCCGGGCAGCTGCGTTGATGCGTGCTATCCAGAGCTTGCGAAAATCCCTCTTCTTCAGCCGGCGGTGAATGTATGCGTAATTGCCCGACTTCATCACCTGTTGCTTCGCTACCCTGAACAGCTTGGACTTGGCACCGCGGTACCCTTTGGCTAGCTTGAGAATCTTCTTATGTCTTCTGTGGGTAGTGACTCCACCTTTTACCCTTGGCATAATCCGTACCTCCTCTATTTATAAGGAATCAGGTTGGCAATCCTTTTGGTATCACTTTTGCTGACCAGAGTTGACTTGCGCAGATTCCTCTTCCTCTTGGAAGTTTTCCCTCCCAGCAAATGGCTATGAAAAGCCTTGGCTCTCTTAATCCTACCTGATCCAGTCTTTCTGAAACGCTTGGCTGCACCCCGGTGTGTTTTCATTTTGGGCATCGTCCAGTATCCTCCTTTGCGTAATCAAGCATTAACCGTGTCATTACGGGGAGTAAGTATCATTATCATGTTCTTGCCTTCAACCCTGGGCTCGCGTTCAATCGAGGCCAAAGAAGACAGTTCTTCCGCAAACCTCATACATAATTCTTGTCCTAGCTGGGCATGCGAGATTTCCCGACCCCGGAACATTATCGTTACTTTAACTTTATCTCCATTCTGCAAAAACCGCCTGGCATTTTTAGCTTTGACGAGGAAATCGTGATGATCGATTTTCGGACGCATCTTAACTTCCTTGACCGTTATTACTTTTTGCTTTTTACGCGCTTCCTTATCCCGTTTACTCTGCTCATACCTGAACTTTCCAAAGTCCATCAAACGACAAACCGGCGGCTTGGCCCCAGGTGCGACTTCTACTAGATCAAGGTTTTTCTCAATTGCTCTCTGTAATGCTTCTTTCACCGGTACTATACCGATCTGTTCCCCGTTTTCATCGATCAACCTAACCTCTCGAGCCCGGATTTCCTCATTGATTCGCCAGTCCTTGCTAATAAGAAATTCACCTCCTGAAAACTACAAGCGGGCCCGCTTAGCCCGCTCAATCATGTCTCCCCGTGGCGCAAAACAGTTTTGCCCAGCACCTAGCATCTACTAACCCAGTACCTTATAAGCACCCTGATCGCCATAAGGTGAGAAGCGGAGCTTCTACTTAGAAACAACTATGCTCATTGCCAGATACTAGTCTACCTTCTTGCAACCGCCTTGTCAATAGCTCCCTTGCCTCTTTTCTACCCTACTACTTTTCCTGCGATCTCTTTCTTTATCCGATTCAAGAACTCGGCAACCGGTTGCGCCCCGAGGTCACCCTCCTTGCGCTTGCGAACCGAGACCGTCTTGTTTTCCGTCTCCTTGTCTCCCACTACCAAGAGGTACGGTATACGCTGCAATTGCCCTTCCCGAATCTTGTAACCCACCTTCTCGCTCCTGAGATCGCTCTCTACCCTGAGCCCAGCTTCCCGGAAACCGGCTTCCAGTTCCACAGCGTACCCGTGATGCCGCTCGGTTATCGGAATTATGCGTACCTGCACCGGAGCCAGCCAAGTAGGAAAGGCGCCACCGAAGTGCTCGGTAAGTATTCCGATGAACCTTTCCAAGCTGCCGTAAATAACCCGGTGTATCATAACCGGGCGGTGTTTTTCACCGTCTTCACCGACATAGGTTAGGTCGAATTTCTCCGGCATAAGAAAATCAAGCTGGATGGTCCCACACTGCCAGGTCCGGTCTAACGAGTCCCGCAGGTGAAAATCGATCTTGGGGCCGTAGAAAGCGCCGTCGCCCTCATTGATCTTGTACTCCATCCCCTTCTCTTCCAATGCCTGCCGCAACGCGCCGGTCGCCTTTTCCCAGATTTCGTCGGATCCCATCGCCTTCTCCGGTTTGGTCGACAGCTCAACATGGTAGCTGAAGCCAAACAGACGGTAAAAATGATCAACCATGTCGATGACGCCTTTGATTTCTTGGGTTATCTGCGAAGGTAGCATGAAAATATGGGCGTCGTCTTGGGTAAAAGCCCTGACCCTCATCAACCCGTGCAGTACCCCTGATTTCTCGTGACGGTGTACCAAGCCTAATTCGCCCAGACGTATAGGCAACTCCCGGTAACTGTGTAGGTTCTGTTTGTAAACCAGTATCCCCCCCGGACAGTTCATGGGCTTTACCGCGTAATCTTCTTCGTCGATGGTGGTAAAGTACATGTTTTCGCGGTAGTGCTCCCAGTGTCCGGATTTCTCCCACAAAGAACGGTTGAGGATTATCGGGGTTTTGATCTCCTGGTAGCCGGCCTTAACATGTTCCTGTCTCCAGAAATTCTCCAGTTCATTCCTGATTATCATTCCCTTGGGTAAGAAGAAAGGGAACCCCGGCCCTTCATCCAGAACCACGAATAGACCTAGCTCTCGCCCTAAACGGCGATGGTCCCGCTTCTTGGCTTCTTCTAATTTATACAGGTAATCATCGAGCATAGATTTCTTAGGAAAAGAGGTGGCGTAGATCCTCTGCAGCATCTTGTTCCGTTCATCCCCGCGCCAGTAAGCCCCAGCCAAACTCATCAGCTTGAAGGCTTTGATCTTGCCGGTGGACATCAGGTGAGGGCCGGCGCAGAGGTCGATAAACTCTCCCTGCTGGTAAACGCTGATGGTCTCCCCTTCTGCCAGTCCCTCGATCAGTTCCACCTTATACGTTTCACCCAAACCAGAGAAAAGCTCGAGCGCTTCTTCACGGGAAATTTCCTTTCTCACGATCGGGTAATCGGCGGAGATAATACTCTGCATCTCTTGCTCAATACGATCAAAATCCTCAGGAGTAAACGGCTGTTCCGGATCAAAATCGTAATAAAAACCCTTGTCTATAGCCGGGCCTATCGCCAGTCGCGTGCCGGGAAACAACCGCTTCACCGCCTGGGCCATAACGTGAGCACTCGAGTGGCGGTATACTTCCCGCCCGTCCTCATCCTCAAAAGTCAGTATCTCCAGCCTCCCGTCCGCAGGTATAGGGGCAGCGAGGTCCATCAGTTTCCCGTTAAACCGAACGGCCAGAGCCTCACTCATCAACCTTCCACCTAGGTCCTGAACCACTTGAGCAAAAGTCGTTCCTTCCGGGTAATCTCTAACCTTTCCATCCCCGAGCGTGATCCTCAACATCGACTGGTCGCCTCCCATAACAATAACCTCGACAACGTGAACCGCTGCTAGTCCGCGTAGGACATGGATGTCCTGAACGTTGTTAATGAATATAGCAGACTTTGGCTGGTGCCGCAACCGACCGCGAGTGGTTCACGAGTAGTTTAGGCTGAGGAAGGACCGCAATCTTTGCTCACGGTTTCCTTTAAAGCCGCAAAAACCCCACCCAGCCCTGAAAGCTCGCTAGGAATGATGATCTTGGTAGCATTACCGTAACCGAGTTCTTTCAAGGTCTCCAGAGATTTCAAAGCGAGAACCTTCTCGTCCGCCCCCGCTTCTTTAATCATTTTCAAGCTGTCAGCGAAGGCCTGCTGAACCTTCAGAATAGCCTGGGCTTCCCCTTCAGCCTTTAGAATCGTAGATTCCTTGATTCCCTCCGCTTCCCGAATAGCAGCTTCTCTCTTGGCTTCAGCCTGGAGGATGGTTGCCTGTTTTTCCCCTTCCGCGGTAAGGATAGCCGCAGTCTTTTGCCCTTCAGCCCTTAAGATAGCTTCCCTTTTTTCGCGCTCCGCCCGCATCTGTTTCTCCATCGCCTGCTGTATGTCGGCCGGAGGCAGAATGTTTTTCAGCTCAACCCGGTTGACCTTAATCCCCCATTTGTCGGTTGCTTCGTCCAATACCTGACGCAACTTCGTATTCACGATGTCCCGTGAAGTGAGGGTATGGTCTAATTCCAACTCGCCCACGATGTTGCGGAGGGTAGTAGCCGTCAAATTCTCGATAGCCGCTATCGGGTTTGCAATCTCATACACATAGCGAAATGGGTCGGTAACTTGATAGTACACCACCGTGTCAATCTGCATAGTCACATTGTCTCGGGTTATCACCGGTTGGGGAGGAAAATCCACGACCTGTTCGCGCAGGTCTACGATGGCCCGGAACCGGTCAATAAAGGGTATCACGATATTTATGCCTTGTTCGGCCTTACCATGAAACTTCCCCAGTCTTTCGATGATCCCTACCGTCGACTGTCTGATGATCTTGATCGACCTGAACAGGATGACCAGAACAAATATTAGTAGAATCCAGGAAATAACTTCCATTCCTTTCACCTCCGGTTTTTTGCCTAACAAACCTTCCTCAAAGGAGCTTACTGGTCTGCGGGTTGGACCCTTACCTTGACTCCTTCCACCGAACGAATAATTACAGGCACACCTTCAGGAATGTCCTGGTCGGCTACAGCCGTCCACACGTCGCCGTAGACCTTGACCTGACCCGTTTCTCGCGGAGAGATAGCTTTGATGACAACCGCTCGTTTGCCGATAAGCGAATCCACGTTACTCCTCACGTCCCTGGTTTCAAAAAACTTCATCGCCAAAGGCCTGGTGAAAACCGTAAAAAAGACGGTAAATCCTGCGAAAACGGCCAGCTGTGCCGCCAGCGATTTAGTCAGGCCAACCCAGGTGAACAAAGCCACCAAAAGCGCAGCCAAAGCCAGCCACAAGAACCAAAACCCGACTGTTAGTATTTCGACGATTCCACACGCCAAAGCTATGACCATCCAGACCACATGGCTCACGCCTATTCCTCCTCTCCCGTGAAGTTGAAGTGACATCGCTGATTTCAGTGCAAGCAGTTGTTCCCGACCCTTCTCGTAGACCTACCTTCGCACAACATCTAACAGGATATTCGCCTTTAGGTCGTACAAATCCTTTATAAACGTTGGGAAAATGTCGGAATTACAGACAACATCCGTAACCAAAACCTAGGAAAGTGACATAGGAAAGCGACAAAAGAAGATGTTTGAACGGCAGGAAAAGACAGCCAAATTGCCACGACACTACTGATGTCACGACCAGATATAGCAGTAATGCTAAGGTCCATTATGGCTACATGGTATGTTAGTGTTCATCCGCGAACATCAGTGTGCATCTGTGGTTACATTTTCGGAACAAAAACTTAAACGTCGCCTTTCTTGATCAAGCTTTCGCGGCAACGATCGCATCCGGTACAGGTAACGATTTTCTCCTTGAAGACCTTCTTTATGATCTTTATCGACTCATTGCAAGGCAGCTTTCCACTGCTTCCATGCAAGACAACCCGGCGGGGTGCTAACGTTATCAACACGCTCACCAACACGTCGTCAGTGCTTATATCGTCAGTGAATATTTCCTCCAGACATCCCCGCACATAGGTTTCGTCTAAGGAATTTCCACTTTCATCCCACATCGAGAACCCCCCCGCACCTGTCATCATTAAATTTACTTCCAGCACGCGGGATGGCTGCGAGTCGACAAAATAGCGCAGTAACTTGACAAATTCGTTATATTTCTTCTCGTTGTTCACTTCCTCCCATGCCAAGTCAACTGCAAACTGTATTTCCTTCAAGTAATCCCTTAAGTAAAAGCTTACAAAACCGTCCAAAATGAGCATGTCATGCTCTAAGAGGTGATCAAGGACCCGGTGAGCTATCCTGCTCTTACGGCCAAACCGCATCAAAAGACTCAGGCTCTCGCTGTCATCGCAACATCTCATGAAACTAAGGGCCTTTTCCAGAATCAACGACCTTTCTTCCGGCAAAAGGCCTCGGTACGTTTTGTCCAGCCTGCGTTTAACCAACTCTTCTTCCCACAAACTGATGATATGTTCCGCCACAATCTCAGCCAACTGGTACTTAAAAATGTACACGAAGTCCTCTTCTCGAAATAAAACCCCTTTCCGTGGATAATGCAGGGTCACCAGCAAACAGTGATACCTGTCCTGCTGCTCGTACCTGGTCTCTATCGAACAACCCCTTTCTTTAAGCCAGTTGAAATTATGGTGCAATTCTCGTTCAAGACTATTAATTGCTATACTACTGGCTATTCGCATCCTGTAAGTCATCGCTAGCCCTCCCTGCAGTTGATACTCTAATTATATGTGAGGGCCAATCCTCCTATACGAACACGCCAACCCCAGAAAAAACTACCTGAGAAGGTACGACTGAACACAACAGGTCTCTGTCTCCAGACTGCATGAAAGGTGTGCCTTTGAGGGGTCTTTATAGTTGTATTGTCTATCACGGTGATGTCTCGGCAGAAGCTAAAAGCTCGGTTAAAGTTACAAACCTGTAACCCATTTTTTGGTATTCATTTATCAGTATAGGCAAAGCCTTTACTGTCAAACTCCGGTCAAGCCGGCCATCGTGGGCAAGAATGATTATTCCAGGATGAGCCTTCCCTACTACCCTATAGGCCATGTCCCTGGGATCCCTAAAAGCGCGGTGTTCCACTCCTATGTCCCATAGAACGGTTTTCATCCCCAGCCTCTGCGCAATTTCCACAACCTGGGTATTGAATAAGCCTCGGGGTGGCCGGAAGTATCGGGGAGCGCTTCCAGCCGTAATTTCGATGACTTTCTGGGTAGTCTCCAGCTCCTTCAATATCTCCGCCCCGTTCTTTTTACCCAAATCCGGGTGAGTATAGCTGTGATTCTCTATCTCATGTCCCTCTTGTAACTCCCTCTTTACTATATCAGGATGCCTTTGGACCGACTCGCCTACCACAAAAAAAGTAGCGTGTACGCGGTGTTGTTTTAATATGTCTAACACTTGAGGAGTATAGCGAGGATCCGGCCCGTCATCGAAGGTTAAAGCTACCAACTTTTCCTTGGTGTGAACGTGATGTATCACCCGAGAGTCGAACCAGTACCTGAGAACGAACAGGTTTTGCCCGGAATAGATGTTGTCGGCGGGATAGGCCCATATGTTCTCCTTCAGCCAGACCCCGGTTGTGATCATCGCAGCCAAGGTAACAATCACCTGTAATATGACCTGGCTCGTCTTGCTCACAAAAAACACTCCTATTTTGACTCGTGTTTCATGCTTGTGACTTTCTTTGCCCTATTCCTATCCCCACCAAACCGGGCGTAACCGTACTCCCTATCTGGAAACACCAAACAGTAGACGCGTTTAATAAACGGCCTTGGGATAAAGCCAGGCGCTAATGGTGGCAATAACCAGCACATCTAGAACCAGTATACCGAAGCACCTCAATACTACCGGATTACCCGTGACCAGAAACGAGCGTAGCAGTTCCACCACGTACGTCAAAGGATTTACTCTGGCAATCAATTGAAGCCAGTGCGGCATAATGTCCAGTGGATAAAGGGCATTTGATGTAAAGAAAAACGGCATGGTAAATAGCTGCCCCACTCCCATGAATCGTTCTCTTGTTTTCAGCAAAGCAGCCATGCTCATGGAAAAACAGGAGAAAAACATGGCCCCCATTACAATGGTTATTAATACCCCCACAACCTGGAGCAAGCCCCAGTTCAAGTGAATACCGGCCAGTAATGTCAATAAGGCTATCAAGAACGCCTGAACCAAGGATCTTATGCCTGCGCCCAACGCCTTTCCTACCACAAAGCAGCTCCTGGGAAGCGGCAGCACGAGAAACTTCTGCATCAGTCCCAAGTCACGCTCCCAGATAATAGAGATACCGAAGAAAATGGACGTGAACATCATGGATTGGGCCAAAATCCCAGGAGTTATGAAGACCTGGTAGGAAACGTATCGATTAGAAAGAACACCGAACTTCCCAAAGGCTTGCCCGAAAATCAAAAGCCACAACAAGGGCTGCACGGATCGCACCAATAGTTCAGTCGGATCATGCCTGATCTTTAAGAGCTCCATCTCTGCTACCGTGGTTACCCCACGCAACCAGTCCAGCACCAGGGTCATGGGGGATGGTAAATCGGGTCGGTATTCAGCCGAGACGCCGGGCAAAGCGTCGGGTTCGCCGCAGTTCACGAAAACTTCCTCCTTCGTCATAACTCTCTTGAGTGAAAAAGCGAAATGCGTCCTCTAGAGTTGCATCTGTCCTGCCGGTAGCGCGTTTCAGCTCCTCGGGACTCCCCACCGTCACCAGTTTGCCCTGGTTCATTATCCCAACCCGGTCGCATAGTGATTCGGCTTCCTCCATATAGTGGGTAGTTATCAGTATACTGAGCGACTGGCCGGTACGGATGCCTTTAAGCATATCCCAGACTGAGCGCCGGGCAACGGGATCCAGCCCTACGGTAGGTTCATCGAGAAACAACAGGTTCGGCCGCGTAAGCAGGGCTTGCCCGATTTCAAGCCGACGCACCATACCGCCTGAATAGTAGCGAACCAGCTGGTGGGCCGCGTCCTGAAGACCGAGGAACTGCAAAATCTCGTCTATTCTCTCTTTGCGGCACTTTCTGGGGACCCCAGAAAGCTTGGCGAAGATCATCAGATTTTCGTAGCCGGTAAGATACCCGTCGACCGAGACAGCCTGGGGCACGTAACCGATGTATCTACGGGCTAGGCTAGGTTCGGTAACAATGTTAAAGCCCATAATCCAGGCAACACCAGAAGTAGGAGGCAAAAGGGTCGTGAGCATCCGGACAGTAGTAGTCTTGCCCGCACCGTTAGGTCCTACTACCCCGAAAATCTCCCCTTCCTTCGCCGAAAAAGAAACCCCATCGACCGCCACCTTGGTTCCAAACACCCTGCTCAAGCCTTCTACCCGCAGAGTGTATGCGCCGCTATCCTCGCCGTTTTTTACCAAGCCTATCCCTCCCGCAGCAAGGCCCTTCCAGGTCTGCCCCGTCTCGGCATTTTCCTTTGGTCCTTATAATAACATTCAGCCCATTCAACAGAGCCATAAGATTCTCATTCAAGGCATCCAGGTTTAGGCTGTCGCCTTGAGCAACTGCTTCTCTTAAGATGAAGGCTCGGTACTCGAAAACCTGCCTGCACAGTTCTTGCCCTTTTGGGTTGGGAGCAAGGTACACCGAGCGCCGGTCCGATTCTTTCCGCCAGCGGTTTATCAGCCCAGCTTCCACGAGGCCATCCACCAAACCGGTCAGCGTGGCCGGAGCCATTCCTAATCGCTTTTGGATGTCCCCCATGGTTGTAGGGTGATTTTCGTTTACGTCTTGAAGAACAATAAACCGGGCCATAGTAAGCCCCTGCTCGGAAAGAAACTTCCTGGTGTACAGGTTGATCCTCTGAAATACCCGCCACAGTATCTGCTGTAGTTCCTGAACCTTGTCAAATGATTCGCTCATTATTTAGCCTCCCGTATATTTAGGAAACCAAATTATTAGTCCGCTGTCAAGCTGGTAGGTTACAGAAAAATGCGCCGAACCCGGTACAGGGGGTTTCTTTGAACTAGCAAACCGGAACTGGAGAAAACCGCTTAACTGTCGGGTTGAAGCCGAGCAGCAGGTGGCGGTTTCGCCTCCGTCAATTTAGGAGAAGAAGATTCGTTGCCCCCTTTTGGCGCATCTGCATTGCGTATTTCTACCACGTAGATAACCCGGGGCGCAGCCACAACCCGAGGAAATATCATTCGAGACTTGACAGAATATGTTCTTCCCTCCGGTATGTAGTTCTTAATCTCACTGTATGTTTGCTGGCTTAGGACCGCAATCAGCTTTCTGCGGGAATAACGGCCTACCGTTTTCACCCAAGTCACCCTTACCTGAGCTGCTTCTCTCCCGCTCTTGTCCGAAACCAACACATAACTTTGATGGCTCAAAGTAAGCAGGTACGGTAATGGCTGATTTTCTAAAGGCAACCGCTGGTCAAGCAATACCACGCTGTTGCTCCCAGCTTCCTCGTCCACGATGGACATCACCTTCAAGGCCGCGCGATTTGACAGGTTAGTGGAATCCAAACGCCGGCAGTAAGTATAAAATGGTATGACCTGACAGCCTATCACCAATAACAAAACGGCTGTTACCGGTGCCGCGATTGTTTTCGTGTTAACAACTACATCCTTCAGTTTCTGCCTTACGAAAAAGGCACCGGTTACCAAGCCCAGCGATATTAGCACCACAGCGCAGATAACTTCCGGCATAATATAGCGCGTAGCCAGATAGAAGGTGTAGCGATGATTTATCCAAGGAATGACGAGTATCCCTGAAAGCAGCATACTCAGCAGCAATCGCTCTCCTTGGCGGTAAGCAAAACAGCATCCGGCCAGAAGCAACACAGATGCCAACACCAGTAAGGGGTTTTGTAGATATTCCCACAGATGGTTGTGACTAGCATACGTCGAACTTACGGCTCGCATCAATTCGACCAAGAGCTGGGTAAGGTTAACCAGGAATGAATGCAGTCCCGGATGATGTTCCAAGGCATAACCTTTGTGGGAAAGCCAAGTAATGCTGCCGCCACGCGAAATAATGTTGTAATAAATCATGTTGGCATAGCCAGCTATAAAAACCACCACTGCAGCCGCGTACCATCGCGCGGTTAGTTGGGTTTTGCGGCGAAAGGCAGGGGAAAATACATAGACAGCTGCTGCTAAAACATAAATAATCGCCGAGGAATGGGTTTGCAGAGTGGCGGCCCACAAAAGCGCGGCTGCCAGCAACCACTTACCGTTCTTTTCGTCTTTAGCCTTCAGCGTTGCCAGCAGAGCCAGGGAAAAGAAAAATGGAGTGGTGCTGTTGGCCCAAGCCATATGCGTAACCAGCATGTGCATTCCGTTGGTCAGTAAAAGTGCAGCTGCTAAAATGCCTGTATACCGGTCAAACATTCTTTTCCCTAGAAAGTAAACAACGACCACAGTTAAAGCCCCAGTTACTGCGACGTATAAACGGGGAAGGTATATGTTAGGGCCAAACAGCTTAAAAAGTCCTGCCAGGACGTAGTTATGCATGGCTCCAATATCGTGAGCCACATTGTGCAACGGCAGAATCTGGCCCCGGTATATAGCGTATGCCAAATTTACCTCTTTCAGTTCATCTATATACCGCGGAACCTGCCACAACCAAGGCAAGCGCACCGCCAGGGCGGTTGCGAACAACATCACCGCAATCAACAGCTCCGTAAGGCAGTTGCCTCTGTCGGGTAACCCGTACACGTTCATCTCTAGAGCTAGCCGGACCCTAAAGACATCCCAGGTCATTTGCAGTGGTGCCAGCAGACGGTTTACGCTTGATCCCTCACAGTCCACTGCTGTAACCGGAACTAACACCAGGTCGAAATTCAGTGCCCGCACCAGCGCCAAAACCTCCACATCAAAGGCAAACCTGTTCACTCGTTGACGCCCAAACACCTCGCGGGCTGTTGCCTGAGTAAAGCCTTTCAAACCGCACTGCGAATCCCTTATTCCCGGCAGAACCAAAGCCTGAACCAGCAGATTGAAAGCGCGTCCCATTAGGTGGCGCAGAGCTTTTTCATTTCTTAACCGCTTGCCACGTCCGGCATTACGACAGCCTGCAGCTACTTGGTGCCCTTCTCGTAAGGCCGTCACTATCTGTTCAATGTGTTCGACGGAGAACGTCTCGTCCGCGTCAGTATAAACCACATACTCTCCTCGAGAAGCCAAAACTCCGGTCCTTACTGCCGCTCCCTTGCCCAGATTACGCGGGTGGCTGATGCACCTGATTATCGGGTACTCCAGGGCCAACATCTCGGCCAAATCCCTGGTATTATCTGTGCTGCCGTCGTTTACAACAATAATCTCCACCGGAAAACGCCGCGGTGCTAATTCAGCCAAGCGCTTCAAGCGTCCTGGCAAGCGTGATTTCTCATTATAAGCGGGGATCACAATGCTGACCAGGCCAGGCATTACTTCTGGAGCCAGTCGCACTGTACCGTCTGCTTCATCAGTCTCAGTAGAAACAAAAACCCACAGCCGATAGGCCGCGAAGTTCCATGTCGCGGAGAACACGGTTCCCAGCAACTTGCCGGCGTTGAGCACGATGTACACAGGAAGAGGTATCCAATATACCAGCGCGGAAATACCGCTGACCACCGCACTATTGATGAGCATACCGACAATAGTGGCCGGTATAAACCGAACTATCTCTTTAGGCGCATGCTTCCCCCTGGTTTGAAAGGTCCAGCGTCGGTTCATGAAATAGCTGTTGGCGGCCGCAGCACCAACAGCCACGATGTTTATCAGACCGACCTGCCAACCACTGCGTGCGCCGGTGAAAAAAACCAAAATATTGAACAGCCCGAAATCGATGAAGGTGTTGACTACCCCGGTAATGCTGAAGCGAACCAGTTGTCTGCACAAATCTCTCATAAGGATTTCCGCCTGAACCGTGTCTTCGTAGGAGACGATAGAAAAAGCGGCTTTACTACCTCCTCAAATGTCCTTTGAAGCTAGTCTCGTGTATCGACCGGTTGCTTTTCCTCAGGGTCTGTTTGACGAGGATCAATATCAACTCCCACGGACCAACGTTCCCAAACATAGGGTATCCTCCTTTTTACTCACTAATACAGCCGGAGCAGGATACTTGCTCCGGCTGTACTTTAGTTTTCCGCATTATCCCTCTTCACACTACTTCTTGACAGGCTTTACTGCTTTCTTCGCTTTCACTTTGACGATTTTGTGCCGGTCTTCGACTGCCTTTTTTAGGACGCATTGACTTTTCAAGTAAAGGGAATACGCGAAGCAAAAAGGGGTTCCGAAAGACAAAGACGGCTATGAACAGACACAAAGTGAATAACGAAGAGGCGATCGGCGGGCTAAGGAACTTAGAACAATCACCGTATAACAGGAACCAGTGCTTTCCCTATCCTGCTCGACGCGTTTCGATGTTTCCCTGCCATGTTGCCATTCGTAAAGTCAAAAACTGACTAATTGTGTAGAACCATTGAGCCAGAGCAAGGCTCCCGTTAAATGGTATTGATTGTAATGCCTCAATAATTTCTTATCGGGTGCTGGGGAGGTAAGGACTACCACAACTGCTTCGATCAGTCTTAATATGGAAGTATTGGATGCCCAAGCTACCGAACAGCTGCAAGCAAAACGCTACGAGCGCACAGGCGAACGTTCGGGTCACCTTCAAAAATAAACCCATGTTACTGGAAGGATTTCCAGGGATAATCAGTTTCAAAATGAGATATCTTAAAACAGGAGGTGATAACGGTGCGGGCTCTCTGGAGAGGTTCCATCAGTTTCGGCCTGGTAAACGTGCCGGTAAGAATGTATGCGGCCACCGAGCGGAAAAGCGTAAGCTTCCGACAGATCCATAGGGAATGCGGCACTCCCATACGCTACGAGAAGGTATGCCCGGCGTGCAACCGGAAGGTCGAGGAAGATGAGATAGCTCGGGGTTACGAATACGAAAAGGGAAGGTTTGTAATAATCGAGGACAAGGACCTGGAAGCCATACCCGACGAAACCACCCGCACCATCGATATTATAGATTTTGTGGACCTTAAAGAAATAGACCCGGTATATTTTGATCACTCCTATTTTCTCGGGCCCGAGGAAACCGGGCAAAAGGCTTACCTCCTGCTCTTTGAAGCCCTGAGAAAAACTGGAAAAATCGCCATAGCAAAAGTCACGATCCGAGCCAAACAGAGCCTGGCGTGCCTGAGGCCTTACGGTGAAAACCAGCTGGTGATAGAGACCATGTTTTATCCCGACGAGGTCCGGGATGCGGGGGAAATAACCGTCTCGCCGGGAATAAAGCTGCATGAAAACGAAATCAAAATGGCGGTGCAGCTTATCGATTCCCTAGCTGCCGAATTCAGGCCCGAAAAATACACCGACGAGTACAGGAAGGCCCTGCTCGATATAATAAGGGCCAAAGTGGAGGGCCAGGAGATAAAAATACCCGCTCCCCGGGAGGAGAAGGTTGTGGACCTCATGGAAGCCCTGAAGGCGAGCCTGGCCATGGTGGAAGAGGAAAAAGGAAAAAACAGACTGCCGGCCGGGGCAGGAAAAAGAGGGCCACTTCATAACCCCAGTTCCACCCGCTTGATGACCGGGTGTCTGAGATAACCTTTCTCCGTGTAGTCGTAAAATTCCACTTCAACGGAAGCTGACGGTAGTACCCATACGAGATTTTCCCTTCTTTCCACGGCGGGCGGATTGACGAAGGGACAGGTATTTTCGGCCCTCCGGGATAGAAAGTCGTAAAGAGCCCTGCCCGTTTCCTCATCGAGGCCGCTGGAAGCCCGGCCTATATAGATTAAGTCCCCTTCCACAAGCTGGCCGAGAAAGAGGGACCGCACCTGCTTCCCTTCTGCTACAAACCCCCCCACCAGGGCGGTGGTCCGCTGGCGGTTTTTAATTTTAAGCCATTTTGCACTTTTCTTTCCGATCTGGTAGGTACTTTCCAGTCTTTTGGCCACTATGCCCTCCAGACCCTTTTCCCTGACGATTGCAAAAAGGGCCTTCCCACGTCCCTTGAAGGTATCGGTTACCACCACCGGGTCCGAAGATTTTAAGGTGGATCTCAATATCCCGTCCCGCTGCCAAAAGGGAAGGTCCGCCAGGCACTTATCTTTTAGGTACAGGATGTCAAAGACCACATAGGTCACCGGTATTCTGGTGGCCAGGTGGTTTATGGTGCGCGCGTCGGTGGCCCGGTCACGCCTCATCAGCTGGTGGAAATTGGGCTTATCGCCGGAAAGGGTTACGATTTCCCCGTCCAGCACGGCGCTTGTGCCCCTAAGGGCCTCCTTCAACGCATCGGCCACTTCGGGATACTGGGCGGTGCGCTTTTTCATCTTCCGGTTGAAAAGTTCCACCGGCCCGTCCAGGTGGGCTATTATCCTTGTTCCGTCCCACTTTATCTGAAAACCGTAGTTTTCATCGTCAAAGGCCTCCGGGTGGAAGACCGGTTCCATGGGAATGAAGGGGGTTCCCGGCTTTATCACAGGCATCACCATACATATTCTGCCCCTTTCATAAAGAATAAAGAAACAAGGTAAATACTATAGTAGTATTGGGAAGGTGTTGTGTTTGCCGGTGGTAGTCGTTGAAGGCGAAAAGCTGGAACTGACAAACCTCTCAAAGGTGATGTGGCCTGAGGAAAATATAACAAAAGCTGATTTTATCGATTACTGCGTGCGGATAGCTCCCTACATTCTACCCCACCTCAAGGATCGCCCCCTGGTTTTCACGCGCTACCCCGATGGAATATACGGAAAGGCTTTTTACCAGAAGAACGTACCCGATTACGCTCCGGACTGGCTCATGACTTACGATGAAGAAATTAATGACGGCAACCGGAGGAAGCTGGTCAGGTATGTACTCATAAAGGATCTGAAAAGCCTTGTCTGGGCCGCCAACCAGGCCAGCCTGGAGATGCATCCCTGGCTTTCCCGGGCGGGGACCATCGACCACCCGGACTTCGTGGTCTTCGATCTTGACCCCATGGAAAATACAGGTTTCGAAGATGCCCGGCAGCTGGCGCTAGCCTTGAAAAGATTGCTCGAAATGGAAGGGCTGAAGGGCTTCCCCAAGACTTCCGGCGCTACCGGCCTGCAGGTCTACGTGCCGGTGGAGGCCAGGTACACCTACCGTCAGGTCAGGACCTTTGCCGAATTCTTCTGTAGGGTGCTGGAAAAGACTTTTCCGGAAAAAGCCACGACGGAAAGGAGTATAAAAGACCGCAGGGGTAAAGTGTACCTGGATTATCTGCAAAACGTGAAGGGCAAAACCCTGATAGCACCGTACAGCCCAAGGCCTCTGGCAGAAGCAACGGTTTCCGCACCGGTCACATGGGATGAACTGGAAAGCGGCGCGGTGCCCTCCATGTTCAAAATCCGGAACATGGCTGAAAGGCTGGAAAAGATGGGGGATCTGTTCAGGGGTGTCCTGGAAGAAAAGCAGCGCATAGACCGGCGGCTGCAGTAACAGCTTCAGGATTATTTTAACAATTTCGTGGGGCTTGGCCGTTTGCGGCTATTCTTCGAACTCGAGTTTGTGACTCCATTTGTTACTCCCTTGTTACTCCGCATAGAAGGAAAGTCCGATATCTAGGAATTTGTCGAAGGGCAAATCTTCTGCCGTATTTTTTCTACAAACTAAAAAAAATCCCGACATATCGGGATTTTCTCGTGTTCAATATGGTGGGCGCTACAAGACTCGAACTTGTGACCCCTTCCGCGTCAAGGAAGTGCTCTCCCTCTGAGCTAAGCGCCCACTTGTTCCACGTTTATAATATTACCACGTATTTTCTAAAAATCAAGCACCATTCCCGGTGCTTGTTTCAATACGAATTGCTCATTCTCTCCTGTTAACCGAGGTTCCACCCGGTCTTCATTACCTGGATGTAGGTTTAATCCTCCTCGCCAGTTCCTTTATCTCGTCGGCAAACCCGGATATAGGCCGCCCTTTAGCGATCGCACTAGCCAGGTCGCGGATGCGCTTGACCAAATCCGGATCACTGGTCACGTTAACGGTCGATAGCCGGGGCTCAGCTGACTTGAGCTTTTTCTCCACTTCCTTTTTAACCTTATCGGTTTGGGCTCCTTTAACGTCCGGGGTCAGATTCACACCTACATAGGCGTTCGGTTTGGCTCCAGTGGTATCGATAACTACGTAAGCTTTGTTGACGCCTTTCACTTTCACCGCTTCCTGAGCCAAGCATTTGGCTATTCGGTCGGCTTCGGTTGCGGTAATGGTTGATGTTACGGGCTTCTTCTGGGGTTGCGTTACCGTTTTTCGAACGGTGGCGGGTTTCTTGGCTGGAGTCGTCTTTTGCGACTTCTCACACCCAATTGCCCCGGTAAGAATGAACAACAACGTTGTAATCAAAGTTAACACGCGAAGCCAGCTTTTTTTCATTTCAGCCTTCACCTCCTTTCCTTATCATAGTTTGGTGAGAAGTCGACCATATGAAACTGGAAATTATTCACGGCATTGACTAGTAGTACACAAAATAGAATTTTGATAAGAAGGGTTCGCCCTGAAACACCTTCATCGGCAAATTCGGTCTATCGATAGGGGTGTTGAACCTTGATTCTCTTGCTCCGCAAAAGAACATGTATCGTTATTCTGGGGCTTTTATTTCTTCTGACGCTTTCATTGTTGGTGAGATTTGTCTTGCCTTGTAAGACTGTGCCCAGTACTGCGATTCCGAACGTGGTGCCAGAAGTGAAAACATCCACCTTGGTCATTGCCATGACCTTTGACGACGGTCCTGATCCTGAAGGGACACCTGCCGTCTTACAAGTTCTGAGCAAACACCAGGCTAAAGCTACTTTTTTTATGATAGGCAAACAAGCCGAAAAATATCCGGACCTAGTTCGACGGGTTCACCTTGAGGGGCATGAGATTGGTAATCACGGATATCTTCACAGTTACTCGCTTTACCGGAATGTCTCGAAAGCTATGAAAGACATTGAAGAAACCCAAAACCTCATTTATCGTTTGACCGGTCGTCGGCCTGCTCTTTACCGTCCTCCTGGAGGGTATATTTCCGAGGAACTAGCCCTGGCCCTAGCTAAAAAAAGCATCACAGTCATCACGTGGTCTTGGATACAAGATACCAAAGACTGGCGTTCGCCACCAGCCGATATTCAAGCCGGACACATCCTACACTACGCCAAACCTGGTCAAATACTGATTTTTCACGACGGCGGGCCCAACCGCGGGGAGACTATCAAGACCGTGGACATGTGCCTCGCTAAATTAGCCTCCCAAGGCTATCGGTTTGTAACCGTCAGCGAGCTCATTCAGATGAAGGGAAACTAGGAATAAATACACACGATAGTAAATACCCATTAGAGTAAGAATGGCCTATAGCGTAACAAGAGAGTTCATTTTTCGGCCACCTTATCCTCATAAGGCCCTCAGCGTGAGGCGAAGCACACGCCCGTTTTTCACGTCTAGCCATTAAAAAAGGGGGATGACGATGAGACCGGCAGTCTTCGGTTTCTATCATATGACTCGAAAGGCCAAACTTACAATTCTCACCCTTGCCGTGACAGTCTTCTTCACCACCGGCGTGGTGTATGTACAGGCCTATCACAAGTTGAAGCCAATATTCGAAGTCCCTACCAATAAAAAAATCGTTGCACTAACTTTTGATATCAGCTGGGGTAATACAACACCTATGCCTGTAATCGAAATCCTTAAAAAAGAGGCAGTTAGGTGCACGTTTTTCTTGTCAGGTCCTTGGGTACGACAGTATCCGGATATACCGCAGAGGATAAAAGCTGACGGGCACGAAATCGGAAGTCACGGCAATCGTCATGTAAACCTTTCTACCCTCTCCAAAGCGGAGATCAAGAAAGAAATTGAAGAAGCTCACAAAGCTATTCAAGAGGTAACCGGGATAGAACCGAATCTAATCCGCACCCCTAACGGCGATTACAACGACACAGTCATACAGACCGCAGAAGAGTGCAACTACCGAGTTATCCAGTGGAGTGTTGATTCGTTAGACTGGATGAATCCCGGCGTCGACATCATAGTGGAAAGAGTTACCAAGAAGGTCCACCCTGGGGCTATTATTCTAATGCACGCCAGTGATACCTGTAAGCAGACTACCGAGGCCCTGCCTAGAATAATCCAAGGACTGAAAAGAGAAGGTTACGAACTGGTAACGGTTTCTGAATTACTTAGGGAAGCAGAGAAACATTGATGTTCCGGGAAATATCCTTGCAATACACATACAGAACTAAAGCTGGGCTTCATTGCCCAGCTTTAGTTCTATTCACCAAACCTATTTATCATTTCTAACACCATTCGTAAGAACGGCTTCAAGTCCTCCCGAGCCCGGATTCCTGCCTTGAAGCCCATTTCTGGGAACTTCCCGCGGCTCCTGATTTTCACTTCTATAGTGCAATAAGCATTATCTATACCTTCGTCGGCTTCTAAACCCTCATCATCGTTTTCATCCCAGTCTTCGTCATCAAGTTCCTCGTCTTCATCGATGGAGTCGTAGAATTCTTCGGCCTCTCCTAACTGCATGTTTTCATTTTCATCCAATATCTCTGATACTATCCACAGTATGTCCGAGCAACTCAAGTTCATCTCGTCCCGCAGACGAAGAATCTCGTTTGCCACTGGGGTTATCTTCAACAGATCCGACAAGTTCACTGGTTCACCCTTTTTCCATCTGTCTTTCACCAGCCTCACCTCCAAAGCTAACACTACAACCGACCCCATTCAGATTATACCATACTCTAATTCCTCCCCTTTGTCCATAATCAATTTCATCTTTTTGTTACTAATATATGTAAGGCCCGGATCAGAAAAACCGGGAGTTTTTCCCGGCTGTTAAATCTTAACCGGTCCACCATCCGTCCAACCAACAGTTTGCGCTATTCATTTCAGCCCATCGGCAGACTGAAGGAAATCTCGCAGCTCTCTCACCACCACGGGCAGTGGAACTATTCTTTCCTCCACCCGGGTAACCTTGCGGCCGTAGAAGTACATCTCGTCTCTCCGCTCACCCAAACCTCGGTCAGCGCGGGCAAAACCCTCTATCCCGGACAGCCATTTTCTGGCAATCGACAAAGGCAGGTGGAAGCAGAACCGATAATTATCGCTTTCGATGATGAATTCTACCAATGAATAATACTCCCGTTCCAGAACTTGCACCTCGCACTTCGAACAATAGCCGTGGTGTTCAACGTATTCCCTATACGAGTACCCGTTCGACCGGGCTGTACTACAACAGTCCTCGCACAACCATACGTGAACCTTGTCTTCACCAATCAAATACACGCACCGGACCTGATCCGGGTACCGGTTAACTATACGCTCCAAAACCTGGCTTTTCAAAGGATATAGTTCATCGCGTTTTTCTGGATAAGCCTTGGCATAATGATTCAAGTGAAAAAGGTAGTAGCAGGCTTTTAACAGGTGGAAATCCGGGAGATCAGCTATCATTCCTATAAATCTATCGTGGCGCCGGGCAACAACCTGCCGCTTTTTCCATTCCCAGGCGGAGACCTTAGTCCTCGCCTTGTCCCTGGTCTTTATTTCCCTTATCTCAGCCAGTACTTCAGCCACATCTATCGATTCCAGCTGGTTTTCGGCAAACAAATACCCGATTCCTCCGCTCCTGCAGCGATAAGTATCGGCCACCGGTAGATAACCGTAGTCCACCATATCTTGGACCTGACTGTTAGTAATTCTCAGTTTCTTAGCTACCTCACTGGTTTTCAACACGCACGCTCCCCCCAGGTCACCGTTTAGATCAAATAAACCCCCTGGCTTTTCACGCGTTTTATATAGAATACAACAAAAATGGGTAAAGATAAATCATACCGAAACCCGCGGTCGTTAGGAGGTCACGGCGTGCAAAAGAACTGGTCTACTGTTTTTGCTCTTTTCCTTTCGTGCTTTATCATCTCCCTGATCGTCTCTCGCTGGCTGGTACCCTTCCCCCCACCGGCAAAGAAACCTGTGCCCCCCGCTCCCTCCCAGCCCTCACCCACATGGGTAATGGTCATTAACCTGGCCAAGCAACAATTGGCTACCGCGTATACAGAGTCACCCGGTTCCCGGCCCACAGCCAGCGGCCAGCCTTATCGTCTTGGTTCAGTAGCCGTACACCCAAAAACACCTGGAGGTAACCCCTTGGACCCGATCATCCCTTTCGGCACTACCATTCACCTTCTCAACCCGGGATACATGACTATTGGGGGGCAGAAATTCACCGACTTTGAAGTCACAGATACTGGCGATGTGAACTGGTCCCTACGCGGGGAATCGCCTTTTTGGATCGACGTTTATTACGGCCCTACCAGCAGCTGGACCTTTCAGCAAGCTTCTCAACACGGAGTAACCCGTGTAGACTTTTACTGGTTTCACCTAGTTAGTCATTCGGGGCAAGCTGATTGACTGGGCCCTTACCCGGCCGGCGAAAAGCTGCATAGTGGTTTGCCTGAGGCAAAGTGCTGATTGTATAATATTGGAATCGTTTTGCTAATGCAGTACTTTATATTCGTCAGTAAGAATGATAAAATCATAGTCAATAACAACAGTGCGGTTTGTCCAGATCTGGATATTGATAACTGAATATATTAGATGCAGGAGCGACGGGATTACGAGAAGGAGGAATCAACGATAGACATCTGGAGTATATCCATGTTGCTTTTGGCCGTGGGGTTAGTAGCCTTGAACGCGTTTTTTGTAATGAGTGAATTCGCGCTAGTAAAGGTTCGAAGAACCCGCTTGCAGGAACTCGCCGACAAAGGGAGCCGTAAAGCGCGACTGGCTCTGGAAGCGGTTGAAAAGATATACCCTTATTTGTCGGCAGCCCAGTTGGGAATCACCATGGCCTCGCTTGGATTGGGTTGGATAGGGGAACCTGCTATTGCCCGCTTGATTAGCCCGTTGTTTGTCGACTTGACAGAATGGTCGCCAGTTTACACACACACGGTCGCCGGGATAATAGCCTTTATTCTGATAACTCTGTTTCACATCGTTCTGGGAGAACAAGTGCCCAAGTCCGTTGCCATAGAAAAAGCAGAGGGGATTGCCCTCTTCGTCATCAGCCCTTTGCGGTTCTTCTATCGCTTGTTCTACCCAATTGTATGGGCCTTTAATGAAGTTGCTCGTCTTATACTGGGAACCATGAACATTAAGCTGGCAAACGAAGCTGACCTCGCCCACACCGAGGAAGAATTGCGCATGCTGGTTTCGGCAAGTCAGGAACAAGGCTACCTCGACATCGTTGAAGGCAATCTTCTAAGTAAGGTATTCACTTTTTCGGATCGCGTGGCTAGAGAAGTTATGGTACCACGCCAGGACATAATCTGCTTGTATACAGATGACACTTATGAAGAGGTGCTGGAACTCATCCGGCAGCATGGCCATACCCGCTATCCCCTCTGCGAAGGCGACAAGGACCACGTAATCGGACTCATTCATATCCGCGACATCCTCGAGCTCGCGGGATCTCCCCTTCCCCTAAACATCGCTGACCTTAAGCGTGACATACTCATCGTCCCTGAAGGGATGCTTATCGCTGAACTAATGCAGAAAATGCGCCAATCTCGAACCCATATGGCCATCGTAGCCGACGAATTCGGCGGAACTGCGGGTCTGATCACCATGGAAGATATTTTGGAAGAACTCGTGGGCGAGATTTATGATGAATTTGATCTGACGCCTCCGGAAATTGTCAAGAATGAGGAAGGAGAGTACGTCATCAGTGGGCGCGTCCTTTTAGAGGAACTGGAAGATTTCCTGGACATCGATTTCGATGAGGACGATGAAGTCGATACCATCGGCGGTTTGATATTCTCCCTCCTGGGTAGAAAACCGCAAGCGGGCGATTACGTTGACATAGGTAAATACCGTTTTGAAATTTCTGAAGTGGATGGTATGAGAATTCTCAAGGTACGGGTATACGAAATATCGCCTCCTGATTTGGGATCAGGTTCCGAAACCCCGGTTGGCTGAATTAGAACGCAGACGAGAATGGAGGCCAACTATGAAATCTAGAAAAGAGTTGTTCTTTTTCGTGCTCACCACAATCGTGCTCGTAGCGGGGATGATAGGTTTTTTGGTAGTGCTTGCGAGGTGAAGCCGGGAGCCCATCGATGTTCCCGGCTCCTGTTTAACCGTGTAGCATACCGCCCTGTTGAACTGGCTGCCGGCTGTTAGTTCTGGCCCGTACGCGGAAATGATTGATGAGGTTTAGTCCACCCAAAACCAAAAAAATGAAGCCGGTAATCCGGTTAAAAGTACCCGGGCCTATGCGTCGGGCTAAATGTGCTCCTACGGTAACCTCGATGATCACGCATGAGGTTAAAGCCAAAAGACTTGCGGCCAAGATGAGCCAGCGTTTACCGGGGCTGTTGCTGCTCATAAGGAGAACTGCCACCTGAGTTTTGTCCCCTAATTCACACATGGCAATCAGAATACAGGTTGTTACCAACGTGATGATCTGGTCATGCACCGCGCGTCCCCTCACTTTTTAGCCGAGCTTCATCGCTTGGATTTGTCCCACCATTCCGCCAACCAACATCAAGCCCAAAGCCACAAATACGATACCTGTAAGTATCCTAATAGTGTCCGGCTTGATAAACCTAGCGATTATCTTGGTACCAACTATCACCTCTATAAAAGAGGCGCAGCCCAGAGCCAGGGCTGATCCCAAGCCAACCCACCACAGGTGTGCTGGTTTAGCCCCGGCCAACAGCATGGTGGTGATTTGAGTCTTATCACCCATTTCGGACAAAAACACGACCCCGAAAGCCAGCAAGAAAAGACGCAAACCATCGCTTACCGCCAAAAACTTCGCCCCCTTGATGATTCGCTTGTTTTTCAGTTAGCCCTAGCGCCCCCCCACCCGTACTCAACTGTGAAGACCTGGCACAATCTGACGGGCAGGCAAATCAAGTGTCCACGAAAACTTCAACGTTGTCACAAAAGAGAATAAGACTGAGCAGGGTCTTCGGGTCTACACAGTACCATTACACAGTACTATATGTGGTCTGTACCCAGAGTGTTACCATAACACGAACCGTTCTGCCCTAATCCACATATTATATAGCAACCGACACGAGAGGAGGTTAATTATGCCCTACAGCGACGGATTAACTTACTATTACTTCGGGAGCAGACTTCTCCGCTTGACCAGCCCTTATACCCGCGGCACCGATGTGAAAGTCCTGCAATCGCTGCTCAACTACTTCAAAGATCCTCTGGGTATACAGCTTTTGACCGAAGACGGTATCTTCGGGCCGAAAACCGAGTCAGCAGTAATCAAGTTTCAGCAATATGTCCAAATAAGCGTGGACGGAATTGTCGGCCCTCAGACCTATTGGTGTTTGGGACAACCGACGGGCAAGTACGCACAGGGCAGGGTGTTCGGGTCTCGCACTCTGAGGCGAGGCAGCAGGCACACAGATGTATGGATTCTCCAAAACCGGCTTAACGCCAAGGCCAAGAAATACGCCGTTGCTCTGGGAGGCCCGGCTGACGGCAACTTCGGTCCTAAGACCGAAACCGCGGTTAAGCTTTTCCAGGGAGATTCTGGAATCTCTGTTGATGGAGTAGTGGGTCCGGTAACGTTCGATCAGCTTTTCACCCGTACCTTTATGGGAGGCAGGAATTTGCAAAAAGGCAGGAACGGCATCGATGTTTTCGCCTTGCAGAAAAAGCTGGTAGCTTTGTCGTATAATCCAGGACCTTGTGACGGTAAGTTTGGACCCAAAACCGAAGCGGCAGTCATAAAATTTCAAAAAGATGCCGGCATAGCCGCAGATGGAATCGCAGGTCCCCAGACTTATTACAGCCTGGGCATAAAGGGAACCTAATCCGGGACTTGATACAGATGCAGATCCTCATGACACCCCGCGGTGCTACCAACGGAGAATGAAAACCTGGTCGATTTAACAGTGATGAAAGATTTTTGGTCTTGAGAGTCCTCGTACGGCACTCAAAGATTGTTCTGATTTGCTTGCGATTGTAACCCATTATCCATGCCCTGGCTAACATTCTCACTCATGTCAGCCTTATTGAGTGCCGGACGAGGGCAATATTTTTACCCACACCTGGCGCTGGCGAGGTCCGTCGAACTCACAAAACATTACGCCTTGCCACGTACCCAACACTAAATGACCGTTATGTATCAATACGTTTACCGAGGACCCAACTAAACTGGCCTTGATATGAGCATCCGAATTTCCTTCCAGGTGCTGGTAATAGCCGGTTTTGGCCGGAATTATCTGGGCCAAAGTCGCCAGTATGTCCTGTTTTACTGTGGGATCCGCGTTCTCGTTAATGGTGATGCCCGCGGTGGTATGAGGCACAAACACTGTTACGACTCCGCTGGTAACCCCTGATGATGCAACTAATTGCTCAATATTCCCGGTAATATCTATGATCTCCGTTCTCTGTCTCGTTTTAACACTCACAGTAAACATCAGTTTCACCTCCTTAGCATCCAAACTCCCCAATTCTTCATTCTCCATTCTTCATTCTTAATTCTTAATTCTTAATTCTCACTTCCCTTTTTCCCCAGCTTCGTCTCCAACCGCGCCAAACGTTTTGCCAGGTCCGAATGTTCGGTATCTCTCCCGGTCAACCGGGCCAACTGTCTCTCTATCTCCATAGCCCTCAGGGCACACTGGCGGGCAGACGGATAATCTCTTCGCCGGTGCTCATAGTACTTTGCCAGTTCGATCCAGGGTTCGGAATTGAGACCGGCAGTCGCCGCTGTTTTTTCCCAGAGCTCAACTGCTCGCTCATAGTCCCCTTGACGCTTGTGTAACCGGGCTAAAAAACAAAGTTCAGATGCTGTAAGATCTCCTCCTTGGGCCAGGTAATTCTCCAGGTAGTCCGTAGCCCGAACATAGTCCCCCTTATCCGCCCATATCCTGGCAGCATTCACTACTTCTTGCCGGTAACAACATTGATCCGCTCCCAAAAAGACACGGCCTAGCCGTTGCAACAATTCTATCAAGCTGGCAATATCCCGGTAGTTGTGTTCTAGAATCGGAGGGATTTCCCGGGTGGAACCGGTACGGAGAAAATTAGCATAAGCAGCCGGAACCAGGTATCCGGGTAAATCATCTATCCTCTCCAGCCCCAGGATACAGCGTTCCACTTCTCTGAGGCTGAAACTGTTCAGGACGCCCTTCCATACCCTCCTGGCTGCGTGCAAAAGGTCCAGGTGTAGCCCTTCCAGCTCTGGGACACTCATACGGTGAAAAAGAAACCGATCCGATAACAGAGGCCAGTCGAAACACTTGCCATTGTAGCTGACTATACCTTCGAATTGCTCCATAAACTCCCTCAAGTCATGGAGAGCAGCAGGCTCATCCCGGTGATCACGCAAGAAATACTGCCTCACCTTGGCTTTCCCGGAATCTAGATAACCTATACCTATAGTAAAAGCAAAAGCTCCGGCTCCCAGGTTCAAACCTGTCGTCTCCAAGTCAATGAAGCACATCTTCCCCAACTCGGGTTCTCTAGGCGCATGGTTCTTCCCAATTACGCCCCAAATGTACGCTGTCGCGCCATCCTCGATGCGTATCCCTAAAGCCGGAACCTCTCGGACCAGGAAAGTTCCTGCCCGGTTGTTCGAAAACGCGAAGCCTAACTCTTCCCAGAGGCCGGTTTGTAGAGGCGCTCTATCCTGTTTCTTAGGTTTCCAAATAGCGTTCAGCCGCTCGTAAATACTCATTCCAGACATCTTGTCAGAATACTCACCACCACTTCTTTAATACTTCTGGTGGTTGAAACAGGCGGTCCAATACAAGATGGACAACCCCCTTGGCACCCGCAATTTTTGACCATATCCAAAGCCGCCTCCATAACCTCTTCATTTGTCTTGAACAATCCCTCTGCTAAGCCGATACCGCCCGGATACCGGTCATAAACGTATACTGTAGGCAACCCTGATTCGACGGCTTTGACCTGGGGAGCAACGCCTATGTCTTGACTATCGCACATAAGGAAAATGGGGGTCAAGTTCTTGTAGAGGTTGGCTAGACCTAGCAGGGCCAGTTCTTTTTCTTCGTTAGACATGTTCTGTGTTACCTCAGAACCTATACTCAACCAAAAACCTGAGGTATGCATGTCTTCTTGCGGAAGGTTGATCGGTCCGTAGCCCACGTTTTCGTGAGTACGGTATTTTATCTTTTTGTAAACCATAGGCATCTGAGTGACCATAACCTCTCCCCACTTTTTCACGGCTGCTCCCGTTTCCTGCTGAGAAAAAACGTTCAGCACCTTTATGTCGACCGCAAGATCGGCATCCGTATAATAGTCCGCCCTGACTTTCTTAACATAAGCCCTGCCATTATCAAAATCGAACCTGATAACCTGGTACTGTCCTTCTTGATGCAGGTATATAGCCCCTTCATACAACATCGTCATGGCACTGCTGCGATCCATTTCTCCGATAACCACAGGGTTCGGGTCTGTAACATCCATAATCACTACGTTGGCAGCACCAACGCTACGCAGGCTCACCTCATGGGCCGGATATGCATCTGCTATCCAGTAATAGCGGTCATCAACAGAGTGAAGAAACCGGTTGTCTACCAGGTATTCGAGTATCTCTAAGGCCTCAGGATCATCTTCGACTTCCTCAACAGCCACCGGTAATTCAAAACTAGCGCACTTCAGATGCTCAGCCTTTATAATGAAATTTTCGGGATTTATCAGGCCCATCTCCGGAGATTGTTCGAGGAAATAACGGGGATGGCGAACCAGGTACTGATCAAGCGGTGCACTGGACGCAACCAAAACCGTTACCGATTCCTTGTTGCGCCGCCCAGCCCGTCCGGCCTGCTGCCATGTGCTGGCAATGCTACCAGGATACCCTGCCATAATACTGACATCTAGCTCGCCGATATCAACCCCCAGCTCCATCGCGTTAGTACATACAACACCGTCAATATCCCCTGAACGCAGTCCCTTCTCTATCTCCCGTCGTTCTTTGGGGAGATAACCTCCCCGGTAAGTCTTGACGTTTTTGCCCCTGGCCTTTTTCTTTTCCCTTTCCCGCAGGTACCTACCCAATAGTTCAACCATCAGCCTGCTTTTGGCAAAAACAATAGTCTTGAAACCCCGGTCCAAAAAATGTCCCGCCAGTCTTTGGGCTTCATTGAGAGAACTCCGCCGGATTCCCAGTTCCTCGTTGACAACTGGTGGGTTATAGAATATAAAATAACGCCCACCTCTCGGTGCCCCGCATTCGGATATCAGGTGAAACCTTTCCCCCGTCAGCCGGCTCGCTAACTCCTCCGGGTTGGCGATGGTAGCAGAGCACATTATGAAAACGGGTTGACTCCCGTAATACCTGGCTATCCGCTTAAGGCGACGTATAACGTGTGCCATATGGGAACCGAATACTCCCCGGTAGCTGTGCATCTCGTCGATAACAACGAACTTCAGGTTCTCAAACAAAGTAATCCATCGAGGGTGATGAGGCAGTATGCCCGTGTGCAGCATGTCGGGGTTGGTTATCACCAGGTTGGCCATCCGTCGGACCGACCGCCTCGCATCTACTGGTGTATCTCCATCATAAGTAAAAACCTTGATGCCGGATCCCACAAGCGAACACAGCTCTTCGAGTTCGTTTAGCTGATCCTGGGCCAAAGCCTTGGTAGGAAAGATATACAGAGCCCGGGTTTCCGGTTCTTTTATGATAGTATCAATCACTGGCAGGTTGTAGCACATGGTCTTCCCCGAAGCAGTAGGGGTTACGATTACCACATGGTTTCCCTCAACTACCGCCGTGTAAGCCTCGCTCTGATGCGAGTAAAGCTTGTCGATACCTCGTTTCTTATATACGGTGACCAGTTGCTTGGAACAAGCTTCAGGGAATTCTTGGTATTTGCCCTCAGAGGGAGATAAGTAGTGCCTGAAAACTATCCCGGAAGCAAAGTACCTGTCTCGGCACAAGAAATCTACTGCTTCTCTTATCGTCAACTGAGACGCCTCCTGTTCTTTTGGTTCACCACACCTGCGAGCATACGTTCGCGTTATTTTTATAGATTTCCATAAACAAGCCAAAACTCCTCTTCATTAAAGCCGGTTTTCACGACACCTGTATAGGTCGGTGATTATCTATTTATCTGTGGCTCCCTCTCGAGAACTGGAGTATAATTAACGCAAAGGGCCGAATTACAGGCTGTCTAAGACCCGGAAGGAGGGAGCGGAGTGCCGGATATCGACATTAATGATGTCAATGATAGGGCTTTTTACGACACACTCCAAGAATTGATCGACGGGTACATGAAGGGTTTTCGGGTTACTGATCTTTTGGATACCTCTGCAATAAGATACGTGTGCAAAAAGAGGATCGTGGAGTTAGAGAGGCTTAAAGGTCGCCAGCGTGATATTGAATTGTGTAAGCGTTTCTTGGAAATCCTGGAGAGGGAAGACGCAGACAGAAAGAAATAAAAAGCCAAATCCGAAAAGCACGATAACACAAGGAAAACCGTGCCTCAGCACGGTTTAGGGAATTACACGCGATGCCGTCAACGTGCAAAAAGAATTAGATTACTCTGGTCACTAAGGTAATCTTGTTGATAGGGATGTAGGTAACAGGGGCATTTCCGCCGGCAACAGTGACGTAATGCGGGGTAATGCCGACCAAGAGACCGACTGTGGGGGCCACATCGCCTTCGGTTAGTATGGAAACGTTAAAATTGAGCAAGCTGTGTAACAAGGACAAGAACGAGGTCCCTGCTCCTGGCCCCATCAAGCCGGGAAACCCGTATCCACCGTAACCGTTGAACATCCTGAGACGGCTGTTTATGCCCACCGGTATGCCTCCTTTCGTTTGGTATGGAATGGGGTTATATCCTTTTACATACTATTCTTCCTGCTTTCGGTTGGTTCGCATTGTATTAGCTTACACTTTGTCCATAAATCGGAATGCCGGTACTGTTTCTCTGCTTCCCCGGCAGACCTCATAGAAGCCAACTAACAACTAAAGCTTAAAAGCGATTTGTAACAGCGTCTTGAGAAAATCCATAAAAACGAAGGTGGTAGAAGTTGATCGACACCAATACCAGGGTCTATCACCTGGAAAATGTCTCCCGGCTTTACGAGATGGGCGAGGTTGAAGTCCGGGCCCTCGATCGAGTAGATCTAGACGTTTTTAAAGGGGAGTTCACAGTTGTCCTTGGCCCTAGCGGCTCAGGTAAAAGCACGTTGCTAAATCTGCTGGGCGGGCTCGACCGCCCTACCCATGGCCGTGTCCTTTTCTACGACCAAGACTTAAACGAGCTATCAGACAACGAACTGGCTAAGTTTCGGCGTGATAAAGTCGGTTTCGTGTTCCAGTTTTTTAACCTGGTTCCTACTCTGACCGCGCTTGAAAACGTAGAATTGGCAGCAGCCATTGCGGGACTAAAAGGAGACGCCAAAAAATACCTGGACCTGGTCGGGTTGGGACCCCGGGCCGATAGCTTTCCTTCTAGACTGTCGGGAGGTGAACAGCAAAGGGTAGCCATAGCCCGGGCTTTAGTTAAGGAGCCGGAGATAATTCTCTGTGATGAACCGACTGGAGCCCTGGATTACGAAACCGGGATCGTGGTGCTAAGAGTGCTGGCTGATATCAACCGCCAAGTTGGGCATAACGTCATGGTCATAACCCATAACGCGGCCATAGCAGCCATGGCCGACAGGGTTGTTTTCCTCCGCAGCGGAAGAATCGACCGGGTTGAGGTCAACTCTTCCCCAGTCGAGCCGGAAGAGGTGAAATGGTAATGCGGGCCTTGGCCCGGGTTTTTATGCGCGATCTGGTAGCCTACCGCGCGCAGTTTGCTGCTGTAACCCTGCTGGTTGTCTTGGGTATATCCCTCTTCGCCGCAGTCTACACCTCGTTTCAGAATCTAAAGTCCTCGGCAGATTATTCATACGACCGTTTGTTGTTCGGCGATGCCTGGTTCTCCGTGTATCAAGCCCCGGACACCATAGTCCCGTTCATAAAAGGTCTGGAAGGTGTGGCCGCGGTTGAAGGCAGAGTTGTTCAAGATGTCTCTCTCAAACTCCCTTTTAAAGTGAAGGACAAGGTTACCTGCCGCATCATCTCCATGCCCTCTCCCCTCCCCCAGGTGAACCGGATCGTTATCGAGCAAGGTTCCTATCCCCGTACCCGGTACGGCGGGCTCATCCACGAAGACTTCTTTTTTTATTATGGTTTGAAAATAGGAGACAAACTGAGGGTAGAAGTAAACGGTCAAGAGTACGATATATCTATAGCCGGGGTCATCCGCACTCCCGAGTACCTTTATCCCATGAAGGGCCAGCTGGACATAACCCCCAGCACCCGTAATTTTGCCATTCTTTTCATGCCAGAAGATCAGGCCCAGCAGATACTGGGACTTACCCACTCTTTCAACGACATAAGCGTGCGTTTTCTCCCAGGAGCTGATTCGGAAAGAGTTACCAAAAACATAGAAACAATCCTGGAGCCGTACGGATTGTTACGAACCATCCCGCGTCGCTACCAGCCATCAGCCATGACGATCGAAATGGAGTTAATGGGCTTGGAACAGATGGCTGTCATGTTCCCTTTTCTCTTCCTTTCCGTTGCCGGCTTCACCATCTATATCCTGCTCTTCCGCCTGGTCAACCAGCAAAAGCAGCAGATAGGGTTGTTCATGGCTCTGGGGATACCGGCGCGAGGCATCTTCCTCTATTACCTCTCATTTGCCCTGGTCGTGGGCTTGGCCGGAGCTGTGGTCGGGGTCTTGGTAGGGGAAGTTTTTTCTGGCGGTCTGACCGGCCTTTATGCCGATATTTATAACCTGCCTTACGTTGAGCACGTCCATCACGCCTCCGTATTTGCCATCGCCATACTTCTAACCTGGTTTGCCCTTATTGCGGCCACCTACAGTGCGGCGCGAATGGCGAGCAAGCTACCGCCCGCCCAGGCCATGCGAAAGGAGGCACCGGAATCGGCTAGAGTCATGTTTTCTTCTCTCTTCACCCGTCTGACTTCGGGCGCAAGCCTAATTAGCCGGATGGCCCTGCGCAACCTAGCCCGAACCAAAAGGCGTTTTCTTCTAACCGCTCTGGGGGTTTCTTTTGCTGTGCTCCTGCTGGTTGTCTCACTGTCTTTTTGGGACGAAGTCGACTTCCTGATGATACGGTATTTTGACCAGATACAGACCTTCGACCTCCAGGTTTATTTCGACCGGCCATTAGGACTGGATGCGGTAGACGAAATCGCAAGGCTTGACGGGGTAGAACAGGCAGAACCGGTCTTGGAATTTCCGTGTAGGTACTCCCACGAAAACAAGTCGGTCGATTCGCTGGCTGTCGCCTTAGTGCCGCACAGCCGCCTCCACCGGCTACATGATAAAGAGGACCGCCCTATATCGGTGAAAGAAAACGGGATTGTCCTGACCGAGACCTTGCGCAACGCTCTTAGGGTCGAAGCCGGAGACTACATAACAGCTAAGCCCTTGACTGCCAATGCCGAAGCCAGCCTTCTCAAAGTCATCGGGTTTACCGATGAAATGGTCGGGCACGCAGGTTACCTCACCTTTCGCCAGGCTTGGTCTGTCCTGGGCCAAGGCGAAGGTTACACCTCTTGCATGGTGGCGGTCAAACCCGACAAGCGGCTGGCGGTAAAAAACTATCTAGCCGATTCACCGCGGGTACTGTATATTCAAGATCAGGTATTCGCTAAGAGCGACTTCAAAACCTATTTGAAGTTTTTTTATACTTTCTTGGCTTTTATGCTGACTTTTGCGCTGGTCATGGGTGCTGCAATCGTTTTCAACACAACTACGATTAATCTCTGGGAACGAAAAAAGGAAATATCAATATTGATGGTCCTGGGGCTCTCAGGCGCGGCGATAAAGCGGTTGGTCCTGTTGGAAAACACGTTCATAGGAGTAGCAGGCACGGCCATCGGGTTCCCGCTGGGTTTCTGGGTATCCTGGCTTTTTGCTAACAGCTATTCGACCGAATTGATGCAGCTGCCTTTTGTGATTTATCCCCGCACCTATGTTCTGACATTGTTCATATTGCTCTTGTTGCTGTGGATATCCCAAGCCATAGCCTTGCGCAACCTAAGGCACTGGGACCTAGTAGAACTGATAAAAGAAAGAGAGTGATTTTTGATGCGACCCCGACACAAATTGTCCAAAATACCCAAGTGGTTGCTGGTGGCGATGGCAGGATTCATTGGACTGGTATCATGGTATAATCTGAGAGCCATCCCGGTAACAGTTGCACAACTTGAAAAAAGGACGATCACCAGTGAAGTCAAAGCCTCGGGTGAAATCGAACCTGTGGAAAAGCTGATATTGACCAGTAAAACTTCAGGTAAAGTAGAAACGGTAGCGGTAGAAGCCGGGAGTATGGTCAAAAAAGGCCAGGTCTTGGCTAGTTTGGACACGACAGAGCTGAAACTTGAAACGGCAATAGCCGAAGCCCGCTACCAGGCTCTAGTTGCTCAGTTAGCCGGTATCCAAGCGGTAGAACCGGCTAAAGCCGAGGCAGCCCTTACCAAGGCCAAGGCAGCCCTTCAATCCGCCGAGCGGCAGTACGAACGGGCTCAGTTGTTGTTCGAAGCAGGTGCCATCTCTAAGTCGGACCTGGAAACATATGAATTGTCTCTGGAAGAAGCCAGAACTGCCGTCACCATAGCTGAACAGGAAGCCAAAAAAGTCCAATCCCCTGGCGGCTATGAAATCAAAACCCTGTCATTTCAAGTAAAAGAAGCGTTGGCCAACCTCGATCTGGCCAGGTCCAGGTTACAGCAGGCGGTGATTACCGCTCCGTTCGACAGCCGCGTTTATTACCGCTACGTTGATCCGGGTTCATACGTAAATCCGGGTACAGCTCTTTTCATGTTAGGGCGGGAACAAGAAATGGTGGTCAAATCATACATACTGGAGGAAGAGGCTCCCGGGGTAAAACAAGGACAGGAAGCCAGAATGTCCGGTCCTGTCCTCGGTGATTCCGTTCTCTACGGGCATGTGGTTTACGTAGCACCGGCCGCCGAAAAAGTTGTTTCCAGTCTGGGGGTCGAGCAAACCAAAGTAATGGTCAAGATTCTGCCTAATGACAGTTCACGGCTGAAACCCGGGTTTAAACTGGACCTCGCCATAATCACCGCCAAAAAGGAAAATGTCTCTGCTATCCCGGTGTCGGCCGTGTTAGAAGATGGAACCAAGCACCAGGCACTGGTAGTCGATAAAGGAAAGGTCGCGCTTAAGACAGTGGAAACCGGAATAACGGACGGCGAGTACGTAGAAATCGTAAAGGGACTCTCCCCTGCTGATAAGGTGATACTGGAGCCGGATAAGATCAAATCAGGCCAGCGGGTGAAACCGGTTTCATTCTTAAAATAGGCCACAGATTTGCACAGATGTGGATGGATGAACACAGATTATACCAACTAAAATGCGAATCGTGAAGCTTGTCTTGTATTTAAGATTTTGGCTCGAAAAGGACCCCCATTTGCATCGGGAAATTTTCTCAACTTTTGTTTTCAAAACTTTGGTTCCTTTTGTGGTCCTTTTTGGCTATAATCTATTTAGGGTGAATGTACACGGTCTACACGTATCGCAAACTTGTTTTTGGAGGAATCATACAAACGGTGAATAGACCAATGTCGAAGGACGACGAGCTTTATATGGAGAATCTCAAACGTGAGCTTCACTACGACGTAGCCAGCGGCCTGCTCAAACCTTTAGACGTTTATCCCATTCTGGCGGGCGGCCAAGAGTACCTGCAATTGCGCAGGCGTGTTATAGAAGCTCTAGCCCATGGTCGAGAATGGCTGCAAACTGCTTCTCGGCCGGCCCGCCGTTTCCGTTATTACTTGTATAAGTGGAGGGTATCTATGAGAGTAAAGAACCATTTTAGCCCAGAAAAAATAATGAACGAATTCACTTCTCTCGATTACGTCTGCGATGAGACTATTGCCGAAGCCGTCTACCTGGCCCTGCTGCTTAAGAAGCCGCTCCTGGTAGAAGGAGAGCCCGGAGTGGGCAAAACCGAGATCGCCAAGGTTTTGGCCAAGATGCTCAACACCCAATTGATTCGCCTCCAGTGCTACGAAGGACTTGATGAAAGTAAGGCGTTATACGAGTGGAACTATCAAAAACAGCTTCTGTACATTCAAGGAAAAGACAAGGCGGCGGAGGACGTTTTTGCCGAGGAGTTTTTGATGGTTCGGCCGCTCTTAAAGGCCATACTGGCTGAAGACCCGGCCCCGGTACTCCTAATCGATGAGATTGACAAAGCTGATGAAGAATTCGAAGCTTTTCTCTTGGAGGTCTTGTCTGATTTTCAGGTTTCAATCCCCGAGTTCGGCACGGTTAAGGCTAAGACAATTCCGTACATCGTTATCACCAACAACGATGCCCGGGAACTGACCAACGCCTTGAAAAGACGGTGCATTTTTCTTTACATCGATTACCCGACCGTAGAAAAAGAGGAAAAAATCCTCCTTCACCGGGTACCGGGCATCGACAAAGAACTGGCTCACCAGGTAGCTGAATTGATGAACGCCCTACGAAAAAGAACAGACTTGGTCAAAAAGCCGAGCATAGCCGAAGGCATCGATTTTGCCCAGGCCCTGACTATGGAAGGTATTACAACTGTTGACGACAAGGTAGTGGACAGGTTGTTGCCCGCTCTTTTGAAAACCAAGGAAGACATAACCGCCTTCCGCAAGCGAGGAGAAGGGAAATGGATTGGCGGGTTCTAGGATTGTTTTTTCTTTACCGGCTAAAAAAAGCGTGGTTGAGACTCGGGCGCAAAGGCTTACAAGGTGGCCGTTTCCGTCCCCAGCCTCCACCCCCTCGAAGTTCTCCAGAACGATTAGACCAGGGCAGCCAACAAAAACCGAGCAGCAGCAAGGGCCTTACCGGGTCACCTG
Source organism: Syntrophothermus lipocalidus DSM 12680 (assembly GCF_000092405.1). Lineage (NCBI taxonomy): Bacteria > Bacillati > Bacillota > Clostridia > Eubacteriales > Syntrophomonadaceae > Syntrophothermus > Syntrophothermus lipocalidus. Next base: position 1,587,638 of record NC_014220.1, read on the forward strand.
TAACCTACAGGGACCCTTCCAGGGACGGAGCGATGCAGCCGGGGCTGAGCGGGGGCAAGAAAAGTGATTACCTGCCTTCGTCCATCGATTTTGAACAGACTAGGGAAACGGGGAAACTGGTGAAGAAGCTGGCCACCCCTATATCGCGGCGTCGAAAACGCGGTCACAAGCGCAAGCACCTGGACTTAAAAACCACTATACACCGTAGCACCCTGCAAGGCGGCACCCTGCTCAAGCTGCGCTGGAAGATGAAAAAGCCGGCTAAACCAAGGGTAGTCCTCATACTGGATACCTCGTCGTCCATGATGAAAAGCGCTACCATCATGCTCCAGTTCCTCTATGCGCTCAAAAAAGAGTTCCGGCAGCTAGAGGTTTTCATTTTCGGCAACGAACTCAATTATGTGACCCCTTACCTGCATCTCACTTTCGAAGACCTTATGCTTAGAATGAGCCAGTTGCCGCAGTGGGATTTCGGCGGCACCGAGCTCTGGCGCCCTCTAGCCCAGCTCAAAAATAACTTTTCTCACTTACTGAGATCGAAAACCACGGTCATCCTATTGACCGATTGCCAGTTTTACGAAAGGTTCTTCGCCTTAGCCCCGCTGAACAACCTGAGACGCCGGGTTAAGAATCTCTACCTGTTTAACCCGGATCCCAGAGTTAAAGACTTGACCGATACTCACTACCAGGAGACTATTAAAAACTTTAAAACTGTAGTCGACCGCATGTTTTATACCGAAACCATACGCGACGTGGCCTCCGCCCTCCGCCAGATCCTGGCGTGAGAAGATGGTTGCGGGAAAGAGCAGTTGACTTGAGTATGCCGGGTCTGCTAAAAAGCGCAGGGGCAGGCCGCCCCTGTAAGACCAGCCCGTCCCTCATCGCATCGGCTCTTTATAGGGTTTTAGATGGAGTGCATAGACCTATTCCGTTTTTGATAGTTGGGCAAACCACCTGCCGTTGTGGTGTGCGGTGAACTCGGCATCAACGTATCCGTCCAGCATCATGGAACTGAATTCAACCCTCGACTTCGGATGAATCGCGGCCAGGAAGAAGTGTCCTGCTACCGCCAATATCATGATAATCGCGTCCCAAAAATGAACATTATAACAAAAGTTGAGAAAAGCAGGGGATACGTCGTGGCGCCAAAACCACATGGGATACCCAGTTAGGATGAACACCAGGCACCCGAAGATTACCACCCATCCCAACAGCTTCTGCCCGGCGTTGTACTTGTCTTGAGGAGGAACTTCCCCTTTAAGGAACGGCAGGTAGCCGCCCATGGTCTTCAGCCACTTGAAATCGTCCGCCGAAAAGCTCGAAATGGTGTCGATGAACTTGGAAAAACGTTCAAAATTTAATAGAATATACACGGCGGGTCCGGCCGTGAATACAACCGCCGTCCACCTGTGCACGAGTGAGGCGTTGGCTGGCCCGCCGAACAGGTTGTTAATCCAGCTTACGTGCCAGTGAAACCCTATACCGGTTAATCCGAGGATAATAAAGCATATCAGGTGTACCCAGTGCATGGTTCTGGTTTGCTCTGCATGTTTCAGAACTTTCCCTTTTACTGTACTCATCTACGGCCCTCCTTCCGTAAACTACGCAGCTTCTTCATGCTGCCCTTTTAACTCTTCGATGAAAGCAGGAATATCCTGCCCGTATCTGGTATGCAGCAGGTGATGGGCTTTTTCGCTCATAGGCTTCACTTCTCCCGGAGACAAAAAATCCTTGTACAGCTGTATTATTTCCGGATTTTCGTGCGACTTCCTTATGGTCATCTTCTCGTCCAAGGTGTACAGCCCTTGCGCCCTTTTGGCGATGTAATCGTCGCCCGCCTTAGTCATATCGATCCCGATTTTAGAAAATACCCCGGTCAATACTGCGGTGATCGCCAATATCCCGGCTCCCTTAAAGAATTGACGTCGGGTTATTCCACCCTTTTCCGAAAACACAGTCACCTCTCGTCACCCCCTAATAAGTGTCTCTGCGGATGGGCTGGCCGCCACCGTTGACACAACCGCCCGGGCAGTTCATGACCTCGATGAAGTGATAAGGGCTGCGCCCCTTAAGGACATCTTTTATGACCCCGTCTACATGTTTGGTGCCCGATACAACACATACTTTGACCGGCAGCGTTTTCCCTAGGTCCTTAATCGGGATCTCCACGCTGGCTTCCCTTATCGGTCTGAGCCCTCTGACATTCTTGAAGTCGATTTGCTCAAGAGACTGCCCGCTCAACACTTCATAAGCGGTTCTCAACGCGGCTTCCATAACTCCCCCGGTAGCCCCGAATATGGTCGCTGCTCCGGTGGAAAGCCCTACAAACTTGTCCGCCTTTTCGTCCGGCAAGCTGGCAAAATCAATGCCTGCCTCCTTTATCATCTGTGCCAGCTCCCTGGTAGTAATAACAGCATCGACGTCCTTGTATCCGCTCGCTATCATCTCCGGACGGTTGCACTCGTATTTCTTGGCAGTACAAGGCATGACCGAAACCACAAACATATTGGCTGGGTCAACGTTCAGTTTCTGGGCGGCGTAGGTCTTGGCTACCGCTCCGAACATCTGCTGCGGCGACTTGGCCGAAGATATGTGCGGCAGTACCTCAGGGTAGTTGTCCTCGGCGTACTTGACCCAGGCCGGGCAACAGGACGTAAACTGGGGCAGCGGCCCCACATGCTCGTATCCAGGTATTCCTAGATGTTTGAATATGCGGTGAATAAGCTCTGTCCCTTCTTCCATAATGGTGAGGTCTGCCGCAAATTCCGTGTCGTATACACGATCAAACCCGAGCTTGCGCAAAGCCGCGTACATCTTCCCCTTGACATTCGTCCCCGGAGCCATCCCGAACTCTTCACCCAACGCAACCCTTACCGAAGGCGCTTCTTGGACTACCACAAAGATATCAGGATCAGTCAGAGCTTTCTTGACTTGACTCACCATGCTCGCGTCTTCAATAGCCCCAAAGGGACAGCTGATCAAGCACTGGCCGCAGTTCAAACATTTCCTGGTATCGATGTGGTGCTGTTCCCCGATCCTCCCTTTGATGGCATGGGAAGGACAGACTGACGTACAGTGATCGCAGCCGTGGCAATCAGACGTGACTTTTATGATACCGGTATCCGCTGCGGTTAAGCTCAATGTCTTTACCTCCTCTCGATGCTCACCGTTTTTGGCCATTCGACTGGTTCCTGCCAATCCTGATGTTTATTTCTGCCATTATCACCTCCCTGACACACAATCAACAGGCAACAAAATAAAAAACCATGAAAGACAGCCCTGGCCTCATGCCAGTCGGGTCCTTCATGGCCCTTTAATCCAGCTTTATTAGATGACTTCCCCTTTGTTACCGGAGGTAATAAATGTAATAAATAGTAATAACCAGGAGCACTTTCTAGTGCTGCGGTGCATTCTTAACACTAATTGTTCTAAATCTCTCCAAAGGTTCCCACCCTAGGAACGCCGCCACTCCCAGTACTAGCGCTTTGCGCCCAATGTCCAAAGTTTATATATACGACAAAGAAAACGAATCTCCTTCTTTCGAAGACAAAACTTTTCTCCCAACTTAACCTCGACAATACAAGAAAGCGTATCCCTTGCCGCGAGGGAGATGGTCATTTGCCCAACTGCTTCCAGGCAAACCTCTTTAAGACCAAATTGCTCACCACCCGGGCTTCTTCCATTCTCAGAACTAAGGCAAGCCCGCCATAGACCAACGTGCCTACGACGAGGCCCACACCCACTGCCTCCAGTTGAACAGTCTTTGTAGCCCAGGTAGTACCAACAGTCACAAGTATGGCGCCGCGCACGGCCAGGTACATGAGCACGGCTGCCGCTGATGCCAGAGCTGAACTGGTCACGACCTGGCGTCCGCCCAGAGAACCAAGCCTTTTTCTCAACATGAACATAAGAATAATCATATTAATATACCCGGCCATGGAGTAAGCAAGGGCCAGCCCCACATGGGCCAAAGGTTTGACCAGCCATATCGATAGAACTATGTTCGCAAAAATAGTTACCACTGCCGCGCTCACCGGCGTAACCGTGTCCTTGATGGCGTAAAAAGCGCGGTTCAAGACTTGAAGAGCTGAATAAGGGATCAGTCCTAGAGAGTAAAAGAAAAGTGCTTGAGCAGTGGCTATGGTGTGTTCAGCCGTAAACCTCCTCCATTCGAACATGAGTTTGATGGCCGGCTCCCCTATCGCCATCAACCCCAAGGCCGAAGGTATAGTTATGAAAAACACTTGACGCAAGCCCAGGTTGAGCGTGCGTTTGAAGTCATCAGTCTCACCGCGAGCTGCCTGTGAGGTCAAGGTAGGGAAAACCGCAATGGCGATGGAGATGGCAAATATACCTATCGGAAGCTGCATTATGCGTTGGGCGATTCTCAGAGCGGTAATCGTGCCTTCGGCCAACCCAGAAGCCAAGTTTTGACTAACGAAGAGGTTGAATTGGGTAACCGCAAGCCCCATTGCCACCGGGAGCATCAATACCAGAATCTGTCGAAACCCCTCGTTTCTCCAGTCAAGCGAAGGGTACAGTTTCAACCCCGTGCTTCTTAGAGCCGGTATTTGTATAACGAAATTGCAGAAGGCACCTACTACCACCCCCCAGGAAAACGCGGCTATGCCTAATTTACTTACCAAGGCCGCGCCAACCGTAATTATCCCCAGGTTGTAGAGAATGCCGCCCCAAGCTGGAGTTGTAAAATGGTGGTGCGAATTGAGTATCCCCATGGCAATACCGTTTAAGGCCATAAAAAACATCTGGATGAACATGATCCGGGTAAGATGAGCAGCCAGTTTCAGAAAAGGCGCCGGTAGTTTGGGGGCCAAAAGGTGGACCAAAGGCTCGGTAAATATGAAAGCTATACTGATGAGAACCGCCATAGCTACAAGCATGTACGACACTACTACCCCGGCCGTCCGGTAGGCTTCTTCCCGCCTCTCGGTAGCGATCATCGATGAAAAGACGGGAATGAAAGCCGAGCTCAAGGCCCCGCCAACCAGAAGCATGTATATGAAATCAGGGATGGAAAAAGCGGCATTGAAGGCGTCAGTAGCATAGGTTTCACCAAAATGAGTGTATATGAACCAGTCCCGAACATACCCGAGCAGCCGTGATAAAAAAGCAGTAACCATCATGAGTCCTGCCGCTTTTGCCACTCGTCTTCCCTGAGCGTTCACCTGGACACCCCCGCGTTCACAATTTTATAATTTCAGAATGTCACAACCTTACACGTCCTCGCAACGCCTGTTACACGTCGCTCGGCATTACCTACCTGGAAGAAAGAACCTAGCCCTCTCCGGGTCTTGAAAAGGCCGGTTTTCCATCCGGGTCCATTCGCACCTGACCCCGATTTTATACCTGCGCTTGCCTGGAGTCAATCCGGCTAGACGAAACAAGAACAGCGATTACGTATTGCCTGATCTAAGGCTACGGTTTCTGTTGCAGGTACTTGGCTGTTACTCCTCTTCCTGAGCGATTATGAATGCCAAGACTTGCCAACTAGGGTATAATTAAAAAGCAAGCTAATAATGCTTGAATCAATCGAGAAGGAGGTGGAAGACTTGAAAAGTGTCGAAATCGCTTCTGGGGTTCACTGGGTAGGGGTTCTTGACCCATCTCTTCGGGTATTCGACGTAGTAATGGAAGCCCCTCACGGCACTACCTACAACGCTTACCTGATCCAAGGTAAGGACAAGGTCGCTCTGATTGAAACGGTAAAAGAGAAGTTCTTTGACGAATACCTAGAAAAACTTCGAGAATTGACCGACCTGTCGAAGATTGCGTACCTCGTATTGAACCACACCGAACCCGATCATTCCGGAAGTGTAGCCAAACTGGTCGAACTAATCCCCGGACTAGAGATCGTAGGTTCGGCTACCGCCTTAAAATTCTTGCAGGGTATAGCGAACCAACCACTCAACGCCCGCGAGGTCGGCGACGGCGACCTTCTCGACATCGGAGGTGTTAGCCTCAAATTCATTTCAGCCCCGTTTTTGCACTGGCCCGACTCCATGTTCACCTATCTCCCCGAAAAGCAGGTCCTGTTCACCTGTGATGCTTTCGGTGCCCATTATTCCGACGAGCGGTTGTTTGTTGACCAAATAGAAGAAGATTACCTGCCGGACTACAAGTATTACTTCGACGTTCTTATGAAACCCTTCAAGTCTTACGTGCTCGAGGCTTTGGCTAAAATCGAGTCTCTGCCCATATCCTGCATATGCCCGGGGCACGGTATGATACTGAGACAAGACTGGCGGCATTATGTAAACTTGTACCGGGAGTGGGCTAGCGAAGAACCATTAGGTGACAGGCAGCGCAGGGTCACCGTGCTCTACGTTTCCGCCTACGGTTACACCCGGGAGATGGCTTCTTATATCGTCGAAGGGCTGCAAACGGCCGGGGAATTTGAAGTGCAAACCCTCGACCTCGAAAAGACAGATATCGACACCGCGGTAAAAGCAGTTAGAAGCTCCGGCGCGCTTTTACTCGGTTCTCCCACCATTATGGGCGATGCTCTCCCACCGGTGTGGAAACTGCTAACACGGCTTAGCCCCATCATAGACGCAGGGAAGATAGCCGCTGCTTTTGGCTCGTACGGCTGGAGCGGAGAAGCTGTTCCCAACATCGAAAACCGCCTGCGCTCTTTGCGTATGAAGGTCCTGCCCGGACTGAAAATCAATTTCAAGCCTTCGCCTCCGGACTTGGATAAGGCTTTCATGTTCGGTTACCAGTTCGGCCAGCAGCTCTTGGAAGCGGCAAAATCGGAGGAGGAGCGCAAGTGGCGCTGCACCGTGTGCGGACAGGTTTTCACCGGGGCGGAACCGCCTGCCGTCTGCCCCGCCTGCGGGGCTTCTCAAGAAAACTTCGTCCGGGTGAAAGACGAAGAGATAGAATTTACCTCCGATGCTGCGCTTTCGATAATTATTGTCGGAAGCGGAGCCGCAGCCGTGGCAGGAAGCGGCGGGGCCAGCGCTGGCAGTGCCTGCGCTGCGGTTACATCCACGAAGGACCGGAGCCCCCCGACATCTGCCCGGTCTGCGGCGCTCCCAAGAATATGTTTGTACCGATAGAATGACCTAGCTGCGGTCTGTATCGTGAATTTAATCTGAGGAGGGGTTCGTAATGACGGAACTCAAGCAGGTATACAGGTGCAATGTCTGTGGAAACATGGTGGAAATGGTTAGATCCGGCAAAGGCGAACTGGTCTGCTGCGGACAACCTATGCAGCTCATGGTCCCGCAGACGACTGAGACGGCTTATGAAAAGCACGTCCCGGTAATAGTGCAAAGAAACGGCGCAAAGATTACAGTCCGGGTGGGAGCAACTCCCCATCCCATGATGCCCGAACATTTCATCGAGTGGATAGAACTGATAACCGAAGACCGGGTGCTTCGCCAACACCTGAAGCCGGGGGAAGAACCCGTGGCCGAGTTCTTATTTGAAGGGGATACCTTCCGACTGAGGGAGTTCTGCAATCTGCACGGATTATGGGAAGCTAAAATCGGATCCTAGCCCAGCAACCAACAAAAACCCGGAAAGCGGTGCATACCCAAAATGTACAAAACCAACCCTGAAACTACTGAGCTAAAATCGGCCGTGGTGTCCTTTTGTCGCCAGCAAGGAGCCGACCTAGTAGGGTTTGCCCCTGTGGAACGCTGGAACGAACATAACGAAGTGCCGCCGGATCACCGGCCTCAGACCCTGTTTCCCCCAGCGAGAACGGTTATAGTCATCGGTTTGTCCATGCCCTTGCCGGTGGTTGAGACCACACCTTCGATACTTCATAAAGAGGCTTACGACACGACCAACCGGCAGTTAGACAGCCTGGCCCTGGCCCTGGTGCGCCACCTGAACGCCCGGGGTCACGCTTCCCATTTTTTCAGCCGCGACGGCTTCGGCAGCCTGGGGGCCATAAAGGAGAAGCCGGGTATAGCCTTCAACCACATCCCCGCTGCCAGGTATGCTGGACTGGGAACAGTCGGCTTGAGCAATCTCATTTTGACCCCGGAATTCGGTTCCAGAGTCCGCTTCGTATCGGTGTTCACAGTGGCGTCTATCCCCGGCGACCCTATGATAGAAAAAGACCTGTGCATCCAGTGCGGGGCGTGTGCGCGCTTGTGCCCGGTTAACGCCATTATTCCGGTAGAAGGAAGCGTGGCGGGCAATTTCGACCGCGAAGCGTGCCTGGAACGGCACATAGAGCTTACCAGAAAGAAACGTTACCCGTGCGGCATCTGTACCAAAGTGTGCCCGGTCGGAAAAGACCGGCTGCTTTACCGTCAAAAAGGCATAGTCAAAAAATACGAAAAAGAAGAAGAGTTACTTAAAGATAACCCGGACCACCCTGACTACAAGTCGTGGACCGTTGTACGCAGGTTCGGAACCCGCGATTGACCTGAAACCGGAGGGAGGATGAATATTTAATGAACCTGAACCAGTTTGTTGAGAAGTTCGAAATTTTCTTAAAAGGTGATCCGCCGCTGGAGGAGATATTCTCCGCCGGGCGCAGCATGGTAGGCGAGCTTGTTTCCAGCCCAGGGTGGCTGAACGACACCCTTACCCGCCTGGTTTTGGACGACGATTTCCTCAACTCGCAGTGGCACGCCATCGACCCTAACGACATTGTCCTGTACCGCCATCCCGAGAAGCTCTTCACTGTAAGGGCTTTCATTTGGGAGCCCGGTGTGTTTTACCCGGTGCACGATCACGGTTCCTGGGGCTTGGTAGGAGCCCATATCAACCGCATCCGCGAGCGCAAATACGTAAGAACCGATGACGGGAGTAATGAAGATTATGCAGAGATCGAGATGACAGCAGATGCGGTCCTGGATCCGGGACAGACTACTTATGTAGAGTTTCTGGGCCTGCACCAGATGGAGACTGCCGATGACAAAGTAACAGTCACCATTCACGTATACGGCAAACCTATGCGCAGAGGCTACATCCAGCTCTTCAACCTGCACAACAAGCGGATACACAGGGTATATGCGCCCTCGCTCTTTCCCAGGGTCTTGGCCATAAGAACCCTGGGTTCCATCTCCGAAGAATGGGCCAAAGAAGTGCTCCGAAAGTCTTTGTCCAAAAGGCAGCCGGACTACCTCCAGAAGGAATGCCTATTGGCCTTACACGATGCTTCTGGTGGAGTTTGATTAGGTTTGATTGCACCCTTGAAAAGAATTAGAATGTAGGAAGCAGGGTCGGCATTTGTTTTGGTTAGTAGAGGAGGACCGGATAATGCGCTTCAAGGTATTGCTTGAGTGGGATAATGAAACCGGCGTTTATGTGGCTACTGTTCCGGCCTTACCCGGTTGCGCTACCCAGGGGAAAACTAAAGAACAAGCATTGGAACGGGCTAAAGAGGCTATAGCCGTGACTGTGGCAGGACTCAAGGCTGCGGGCCAGCCTGTTCCCACGACCGATGTCGATATTTCAGTAGCAGAAGTGGTGATACCTGCTTGAGCAAGCTCCCCCGGGTAACTGGAAAAGAGATGTTACAGGCGTTACAGCGGAGCGGGTTCGTAATTACACGCGTTCAAGGCAGTCATCATTTTCTTAGCCACCCAAAGGACCGAACCCGCTGGGCCACAGTGCCTGTACATGGCAAAGAGACGCTATCGCCTAAAGTTATTAAGTCTATTTTGAAGAGTGCCCGTTTATCACCAGAAGAACTTGAGAAGCTGCTATAAGCGATACCTATAAATGGGAAAACAACGCAAGAACGTCGTACAAAGAGCTTAATGCCTAGCCCGACTTTTTCAATTTCCTCTGCCCCGAAAAATAGCCACAGATTAACACAGATTAACACTGATAAACACAGATGATGTCTTACTCAAAAACTTCTCGGTCTTCGTTAGTAATGAGGTTATCGTTCTCTAGTGGCGACACCGCTGTGTGTCGCGAAGATATGCGTGCAGATTTGGTGAAAAACTAGTGCACCAAAGTAAAAAACCCGCCAACCTGGGCGGGGCCTTTATTTTCTGGTGCCGGGGACCCGAGTCGTTTCAATCCACGCTCCCGCGCGGGGAGCGACGCACTGCAAGCGGTAATGCAACAGATTACAAGGCTGTTTCAATCCACGCTCCCGCGCGGGGAGCGACTCAGGATGGGTAGCTGTGTAGATTACCAAGCTGTTGTTTCAATCCACGCTCCCGCGCGGGGAGCGACGCCGACATCAATTGTTGCTATAGGCGAGATGGATGTTTCAATCCACGCTCCCGCGCGGGGAGCGACGCCAGCGATAGGGCATATAAAGCTGAAAGACGTGTTTCAATCCACGCTCCCGCGCGGGGAGCGACCTAGCGAGATATAATTTAAGAACCGTCAAAAACACGTTTCAATCCACGCTCCCGCGCGGGGAGCGACGGAGCTCCGCGGCTGGAGCGCAAAATGTTTCACGTGTTTCAATCCACGCTCCCGCGCGGGGAGCGACGAGGCGGAGTCGGGGTCGATTACGGGTTGGCTCGGGTTTCAATCCACGCTCCCGCGCGGGGAGCGACTGCTAAGCCCCAAGTCGAGGCCCTCGACCAAGACGTTTCAATCCACGCTCCCGCGCGGGGAGCGACACTGCTGGGGCGTGGCGTTCGACATAGCGGTGATGTTTCAATCCACGCTCCCGCGCGGGGAGCGACCCTTCCTTGCTTCCCCGGGGAAGAACCCCTCAAAAGTTTCAATCCACGCTCCCGCGCGGGGAGCGACAAACAACGTGGGAATGTAACTGGATTGATATTTTACCTGTTTCAATCCACGCTCCCGCGCGGGGAGCGACCCTCCTGCCAGGGAGAAGGCGCTTTGGCTGTGATGTTTCAATCCACGCTCCCGCGCGGGGAGCGACCCGTATAAGGCTTTATGGGCTACCTTGCGAAAAGTTTCAATCCACGCTCCCGCGCGGGGAGCGACGGATTGTGGACTATAATAAAAAGGGAGGAAAAGGTTTCAATCCACGCTCCCGCGCGGGGAGCGACACGGTGCTGGCCGACTTTATCATGCTGGGCACACAGTTTCAATCCACGCTCCCGCGCGGGGAGCGACAGTTGAATTAAAGGCTTCCAATAATAAACCAACTGTTTCAATCCACGCTCCCGCGCGGGGAGCGACTTTCCCAGAGCACGAGAGTGCACAGGTCAATGTCGTTTCAATCCACGCTCCCGCGCGGGGAGCGACTGCGGAGGGTTATTACCCGGCCATCCTGCAGCTTGTTTCAATCCACGCTCCCGCGCGGGGAGCGACACAACCTGGCTCAACCAGGGACGATGGGATGATGTTTCAATCCACGCTCCCGCGCGGGGAGCGACTACCGCCTCCACCGGACTTTATAGCAGAGCATCATGTTTCAATCCACGCTCCCGCGCGGGGAGCGACATCTATGCCACCTCCTTAGTGCACCACAAGGGTCCCGTTTCAATCCACGCTCCCGCGCGGGGAGCGACCGGATTGTCATGCTCCATGTCCGGGAGGAAAGAGTTTCAATCCACGCTCCCGCGCGGGGAGCGACCCACTTCAACGCGTGGGTTTTTAGGGTCAACCGCGTTTCAATCCACGCTCCCGCGCGGGGAGCGACGCCGTTTGTCTTCCTGCCTGGGCGTTTGTATTAGCTGTTTCAATCCACGCTCCCGCGCGGGGAGCGACTCCAGCAGCTCCCACTCATAAATCCTATGGCCCCAGGTTTCAATCCACGCTCCCGCGCGGGGAGCGACTCTAATTTCCGGCGATGTTCCTGATAAACCGCCAGTTTCAATCCACGCTCCCGCGCGGGGAGCGACTTGCATTGCAAATTGTCCAATCCGCCCTCAAGTGTTTCAATCCACGCTCCCGCGCGGGGAGCGACCTTGACTTAGCCCGCTTAATAACCGCCCTCAATCGTTTCAATCCACGCTCCCGCGCGGGGAGCGACCTCCTCGACGTGGCTGATGACTATAACCTTCGCGTTTCAATCCACGCTCCCGCGCGGGGAGCGACCCGACGCGGCCGGCTTTATTCTTGCTGACACTCTGGTTTCAATCCACGCTCCCGCGCGGGGAGCGACACGGCCCTGTTACACACAAAGATAGACTACTACAAGTTTCAATCCACGCTCCCGCGCGGGGAGCGACCAGGCCAAGCCAGTACATGAGCATAAAGGCAACACGGTTTCAATCCACGCTCCCGCGCGGGGAGCGACTTTCAATTTCTTGAACTTTTAGGGTTAAAAAAATTATGTTTCAATCCACGCTCCCGCGCGGGGAGCGACCTGGGACGACCTGGGCAAGGAAAGTTTTAGGACGTTTCAATCCACGCTCCCGCGCGGGGAGCGACTCAGGTGATACCGTTATGACAGGTTTTTCAAGTTTGTTTCAATCCACGCTCCCGCGCGGGGAGCGACAATATCAAGCTGGGGCTATGGGGTTAAACTTTCAGTTTCAATCCACGCTCCCGCGCGGGGAGCGACTTCAAAATGTTAGATTGGGGATGCACACCACAAGTTTCAATCCACGCTCCCGCGCGGGGAGCGACCAACTGCAATTTGATATAACCCTTCAGGAACAATTGTTTCAATCCACGCTCCCGCGCGGGGAGCGACAATTAAATTGAAGCAATATAAAGATTATGGAACGTTTCAATCCACGCTCCCGCGCGGGGAGCGACATACCTGTTCCTCGGTCATATCGCCCGCCTCGAAGTTTCAATCCACGCTCCCGCGCGGGGAGCGACCACGCCTCCACCTCAACATAATTAGCTGGAAGCCCGTTTCAATCCACGCTCCCGCGCGGGGAGCGACCCAGCCCGCAACGATTTTCAATTCAGGGGATTCTAGTTTCAATCCACGCTCCCGCGCGGGGAGCGACAACCAGATTCCATATTCTACACCATGGGAAAGGTGTTTCAATCCACGCTCCCGCGCGGGGAGCGACCTGGTTTGGAGAATATGAAAGGTGCGGTGAAAGCGTTTCAATCCACGCTCCCGCGCGGGGAGCGACTTGGAACGAGATTGAGGAAGAATTCCAAGAAAAGAGTTTCAATCCACGCTCCCGCGCGGGGAGCGACAGAAATCTTTGCGAGCAGAAGCTGAGCTAATACAGTTTCAATCCACGCTCCCGCGCGGGGAGCGACGATGCCGTTGGTTGATATAGGTTTATCCCCAGGTGGTTTCAATCCACGCTCCCGCGCGGGGAGCGACCCATAGATAGTTCCTTTTTCAACTTCTGCTTCAGGTTTCAATCCACGCTCCCGCGCGGGGAGCGACTCCAAGGTTCCGTTGTAAGGACGAAGAAGGCCAGGTTTCAATCCACGCTCCCGCGCGGGGAGCGACGTATACGAGGCTACTGCGTACGCCCCACTAGACCCGTTTCAATCCACGCTCCCGCGCGGGGAGCGACTTCTACATATTTATACAAACCGCAAGAAACGCAAGTTTCAATCCACGCTCCCGCGCGGGGAGCGACTTATACCACGAGGGGGTCCGTGTATCCCCTCAATGTTTCAATCCACGCTCCCGCGCGGGGAGCGACGTTCTTCTTTCTTTCTTCGTTGACCAAGTTCCCGTTTCAATCCACGCTCCCGCGCGGGGAGCGACTATTAACTTTCCTCTCTGATATTATTATACAATTTGTTTCAATCCACGCTCCCGCGCGGGGAGCGACAAACTACCACGATAGAACCGCACAGGGGAATAAAGTTTCAATCCACGCTCCCGCGCGGGGAGCGACTTGGCTAAAGTCGGTGTTACCGCTACTGAAGCAAGTTTCAATCCACGCTCCCGCGCGGGGAGCGACACGACGTACCTGTAGCTACAGATACAGCCATATCGTTTCAATCCACGCTCCCGCGCGGGGAGCGACCAAAACAACTTTGTATTGGAGCTTTAATGAGAATGTTTCAATCCACGCTCCCGCGCGGGGAGCGACTAAACAATATATTGATTGGCTTAGGAAGCCAATAGTTTCAATCCACGCTCCCGCGCGGGGAGCGACCCGGAAGGACCATGAACGATTGATAATGTCCCCCGTTTCAATCCACGCTCCCGCGCGGGGAGCGACCTTGTCAGCAGAGGAGTTGAGGTGCTACGCCAAAGTTTCAATCCACGCTCCCGCGCGGGGAGCGACTTGGACTCATTGTAACGCTCAATTGCATACTGCCGTTTCAATCCACGCTCCCGCGCGGGGAGCGACACGGTAGGTTAATGGTTCCTGTAAGAGTAATTGCAGTTTCAATCCACGCTCCCGCGCGGGGAGCGACATGAAATAGTTATTGGTGGAGTTTATTCAAACGGGTTTCAATCCACGCTCCCGCGCGGGGAGCGACTTATGTCGTCCTCGGCGTCGTTAATGAGAAACAGGTTTCAATCCACGCTCCCGCGCGGGGAGCGACGTCCTAGATGTTGTTCAGAAGCAATTTTACTTCTGTTTCAATCCACGCTCCCGCGCGGGGAGCGACCTACTGCAATTTGAGAATCTCTGTCCATTAACCTGTTTCAATCCACGCTCCCGCGCGGGGAGCGACCCCATTAAACGTCCGCCAATTCCTTTTACAGTGGTTTCAATCCACGCTCCCGCGCGGGGAGCGACCAGTTTCCTCTCGCAATTCCATTAGGTAACAAAAAGTTTCAATCCACGCTCCCGCGCGGGGAGCGACATAGGAGAGGCATATCTAGGAGTTGATGTTGATGTTTCAATCCACGCTCCCGCGCGGGGAGCGACCTCCAAAACAGGGAAAGGAGAGGTCTGGAATGAGTTTCAATCCACGCTCCCGCGCGGGGAGCGACGTTCCAAGCAGATTTCCTTGTGAATCGTAAACAGGTTTCAATCCACGCTCCCGCGCGGGGAGCGACCAAGTCAATCCCCGTTTGTAGTAGGATGCCGGTTTCAATCCACGCTCCCGCGCGGGGAGCGACCGCCCTGTTGTAGTATCTGCGACATTACTTGATTCGTTTCAATCCACGCTCCCGCGCGGGGAGCGACGTTTTTTATCCCTGTCCAGTCCATTCTCGGCAGTGTTTCAATCCACGCTCCCGCGCGGGGAGCGACTTAATCGGATTGGGCAGGCAAGGCAGGTTAGTTTCGTTTCAATCCACGCTCCCGCGCGGGGAGCGACATTTGTTGGGGATTCGGGGTTATTGTTTTGACAAGTTTCAATCCACGCTCCCGCGCGGGGAGCGACGTTGGCGAAAGAGAACAGATGCTTAAAGGCACTGTTTCAATCCACGCTCCCGCGCGGGGAGCGACGGCAAACTGTTTATTTAAGCGGGCTTCCGGGTCGTGGTTTCAATCCACGCTCCCGCGCGGGGAGCGACCCATTTTTGGAAAGTTTTTTCCCATGATTGGGAAGTTTCAATCCACGCTCCCGCGCGGGGAGCGACTGGAGGAAAAGTTAGAGCGGGTTGAAGAAGCAGAAGTTTCAATCCACGCTCCCGCGCGGGGAGCGACCAATCCTATGCGCGGGAGACGTATTTGACTATTGGTTTCAATCCACGCTCCCGCGCGGGGAGCGACTTTCAAAATGTTAGATTGGGGATGCAAGCCAGAGTTTCAATCCACGCTCCCGCGCGGGGAGCGACTTACGGCGGCTATGATGATTTTGCTGTCAATAAAGTTTCAATCCACGCTCCCGCGCGGGGAGCGACCCCTCGTTCATACGAACAAGGTCAGGACATTCTTGTTTCAATCCACGCTCCCGCGCGGGGAGCGACCTCACTAATTTGTGGTAGGTCGCATTATCTCGTGTTTCAATCCACGCTCCCGCGCGGGGAGCGACATTAACCATAATAGTCTTCGGGCTTGGGTTAAAGTTTCAATCCACGCTCCCGCGCGGGGAGCGACACGGTAGGTTAATGGTTCCTGTAAGAGTAATTGCAGTTTCAATCCACGCTCCCGCGCGGGGAGCGACTTCGAGTTTATATTGCGCCACTACTCTCGTCCTCCCCAGTTTCAATCCACGCTCCCGCGCGGGGAGCGACGCAGACGCAAAAGTAAGCGTTCCATTCGCATAACTGTTTCAATCCACGCTCCCGCGCGGGGAGCGACGAAACTTGAAGCAGATTTGCGCTGGAAAAACGATGTTTCAATCCACGCTCCCGCGCGGGGAGCGACATAGTCGGGCACTCACATAAAAAAGTTGCCAGTAGTTTCAATCCACGCTCCCGCGCGGGGAGCGACGGGATTGGAGATTAAGACAAAAGCGGGAGGGGTGAGTTTCAATCCACGCTCCCGCGCGGGGAGCGACTGCACTAGCTAGACACCATAGCGACACTAAGAGACGTTTCAATCCACGCTCCCGCGCGGGGAGCGACCCAATTCCTGCTCGGCTTTGGCTACCTCGCGCTGTTTCAATCCACGCTCCCGCGCGGGGAGCGACCGGCCGCGAGAATGACCCAGCGCGGTAAGTGGATGTTTCAATCCACGCTCCCGCGCGGGGAGCGACGCACCTTGAAGGAGTCAAGTGCGGTTCGTATGCGTGTTTCAATCCACGCTCCCGCGCGGGGAGCGACGGCGTTTAAATAAAAAGGAGGAATGAACCATGAAGTTTCAATCCACGCTCCCGCGCGGGGAGCGACTTGGGCAAGTTAAATTCTTCAGGCTTGGTACGCTGTTTCAATCCACGCTCCCGCGCGGGGAGCGACTCCGAAGGTCACTCTCAAGGTTGTAGTTCCTCGTGTTTCAATCCACGCTCCCGCGCGGGGAGCGACATCAATGGGCAGATACACGTAACGCATAGGCCCACTGTTTCAATCCACGCTCCCGCGCGGGGAGCGACATTTCAGCTTGTAGCCCACATTCGACGTTCTCAGGTTTCAATCCACGCTCCCGCGCGGGGAGCGACACCTTGTCATACGCAAGTTGTAACCGCAGGCATGTTTCAATCCACGCTCCCGCGCGGGGAGCGACCTTTGGTACTTCTACATTGTAGGCATTTCCTAATGTTTCAATCCACGCTCCCGCGCGGGGAGCGACCCACATTTCCGTCACCTCCTTCCTGTGATGTAATGTTTCAATCCACGCTCCCGCGCGGGGAGCGACGGATAGAAAAGAAGGTGAGAGAAGTCCTACAAAAGTTTCAATCCACGCTCCCGCGCGGGGAGCGACCCACCTCCCGTAAATCGCAACAAAAAACCGGGGGCGTTTCAATCCACGCTCCCGCGCGGGGAGCGACACGTCAAAGGGCGATTTATACGGGTCAAGCCCGAGTTTCAATCCACGCTCCCGCGCGGGGAGCGACCCTGTGGAAGCCGGATGATATGGTTTGATAAAAAGTTTCAATCCACGCTCCCGCGCGGGGAGCGACACCATTCCCAATGAGGGTACCACCTTTTGAGAGTGTTTCAATCCACGCTCCCGCGCGGGGAGCGACCTTACGATGATAGTAGAGACGATTATCCGTTGTGCGTTTCAATCCACGCTCCCGCGCGGGGAGCGACGTTGGTTAACCAATAGGAGTCCAAAACACAAGTTGTTTCAATCCACGCTCCCGCGCGGGGAGCGACCCACTTCTAGTAGCCTTCTTTGCGCCGTAATTCAAAGTTTCAATCCACGCTCCCGCGCGGGGAGCGACCTCGTGATCTTGTACCTGTTTCTTAATTTCTTCGTGTTTCAATCCACGCTCCCGCGCGGGGAGCGACATCATCGCTTCGCTATAACCACCCCAGTCAAGGGTTTCAATCCACGCTCCCGCGCGGGGAGCGACACGGCATTTGCGCCCCTCCCTGTGTTAGCTGTCCAGTGTTTCAATCCACGCTCCCGCGCGGGGAGCGACTATTTATCAAATTCGGTGTCAGTAGTTGCTTCTTGTTTCAATCCACGCTCCCGCGCGGGGAGCGACTTGATTACATCATCACATACAACAATGAGCGTCTGTTTCAATCCACGCTCCCGCGCGGGGAGCGACCGCGATAGACAGGTTGTCGAGGCAAAATTTCGCAAGTTTCAATCCACGCTCCCGCGCGGGGAGCGACTGTATTGCCCATTGCTGCCATTCGTTCGGCTCTTTCTGGCTGCGGTTCCGCGCCCCAGCCGCGCTCAGGTACGGCTTATCCGTTTATTACAGCAGTCCCACGCTAAGAATACCGCAACCTTCCGCATCGCGAACCTCCCAGGCAAACAGCCACCACTATAGGTTCGCGCTCTTGGAGTGTGCAAAGCCATTCTTGCCTGACCAATTGATGCTAACCGAAGTGCAACCAGTTAGAAGCGTTTTAGATGTGCAAAAACCCTTCTGGATCGTAGCCCGGATTCGCTCCTACGTGCTCCACCCGTCGTTGCCAGTTAGCGCCCAGCCGGTAGTACCTTAAACTATCGTGCTCTTTGTCAATGATCTTTTCCAGACGGTGTTTTAATGCTACAAATTGTGCCGGATCCACTAGGCATTCAAAAACCGATTTTTGAACCCGCTGTCCGACATTTTCGCATTCTTTTGCAACTAACCGCAACCTCTTCTTGCCTTCTGGCGTTTCAGTATTAACGTCATAAGTGATAAGGACCATCACACAGCATCACCTCATTTCCATATAAACGGCGGGTAACCGTCGATGTCCCCCCGCAGGTGCCTAGCGAGGAGCAACGCCTGAATATGAGGCAATAACCCCAGTGATACCTTTTCATTAATAAACGGGTGCGTAATCTGGTCCCTTTTTCTAGCCTGGTAGGCCTGGAGAACCTCCCTTCTCGTGTCATCGCTCATAACAACAGCCCCTGATTCCTTCTTTTGAAAGCCTCTAGCTGTCACCTGCCGCCTATTGATCAAAGTTAGAGCCAGCCTGTCGGCGAGTATCGGCCTCAGTTCCTCCATGAGGTCGAGAGCCAAACTCGGCCTGCCCGGTCTATCTCTGTGCAAGAACCCAACTGCCGGATCTAGACCAACTCCTTCCAGGGCAGATGCTACGTCATGTGCCAGAAGAGTGTAAAGAAACGACAGTAAAGCATTCACGTTGTCCGTCGGAGGACGTCTCGACCGTCCTGTAAACGCAAACTCGCTCGTCTGAACCGTGATCAAATGTCCCAATACACCAAAGTACAGCCTCGCCGCTTCTCCTTCGGCACCCCTCAGCCATTCTAAGGTCTGTGGATGCTTTAAGGTTCGGGCTATCTGGGCTAGCCTGTCTACGGCAGATTGAATCTCAGCAGCCCCTGAACAACCAGGGTAATCTCTCAAGGCCCTCATCAATACCGTCCTAGAATTAAGTACTTTGCCCAGTACCATGGCCCGCGCCAGTCCAGACGCCCTCTCTTCCTCATCGGCCCTCCGGTACTGAGCACGACGCAAAAGAACATTTCCCCGTACAGGCCCCTCTATTCGAGCCAGGAAACGTCCGTTCTCAGTAAAAAATGCGAGGGAAACGTTGCGTTCACCGCACAAGCCCATAAGCTGTGGACTGCAGGAAACCTGCCCAAAACAGATGATGCTGGCCAGCGTGTGTATTGGAACCCTAAGCCTTATTTCCTTATCAACCCTCACGCAAACTGTCTCGCCTTCTTTGGACAAATACGCCCCTTGTGTAGTAACGTACAAAGTGTTGAGAAGCCTCTTCACGGGTCCCTCCCCTATTCTATGTCAAGCTCGTCCAACACTTGTTGGAGGTATTTGGAAACATTCTTGCCGCCACCTGTGGCCCTGGGTAAACAATATTCATATAACGAGCAGCTATTACATTCCCGTCTATACACCGCCGCCGGCGTGCGGCCCTCGCGAGTCAGGTAATGCAGGCGCAAAACAGCCTCTTCGGTAGCGGCGCGCAGAGGCTCGTCAAACGACACCGAGTGCCTGCGACGGGGCCGCCCGTAATATATAGCTCCCTCTGTTACACTGACGCCTAGCATTTCCTCAATACATAAAGCCTGAGCGCACAATTGAACCTCATCGCTTCTATCAACCTTCGGCTTCCCATGTTTGTACTCGACGGGCACGGGCTTCCACAACCCCGGCTGTCCCTCTATGGGAATGCCCTCACGGCCATCTTTCACGCACACGGCAACGAACTCTACCACATCGGCCTTCCCAGTAAGTCCTAATCTTAAGGACTTCAATGGCAGACCCCTGGTGATGATAATACCGTCCCGAACCTCACGGTCGTGCTCATGAACCCGCTCGTGCATTACTCTACCTTGAGCCGTTAGGATATTTTCAACCCACAACTGTTCCAGGTGAATCAGAGCCCACTGGCGCTCGCAAAAAACTAGGTGTTGCAGAGCAGAGACGGGTAATAATTCCTGTTCCTGGTACATGGCTAGACATACGCCTTCAGTTCAATTCCCGGCGGCAACTCCTTTTGGTTCACCACGATTTCGTAGTCGTCGAATGAACGCGGGGGCTTCGAAGGCTCTTTCTGTTCGATGCGAATTAAGTCGAATAACTTGTGAGCAGGGGCTTTACCCAAGCCTTTCTCATCGTCGTGGGAAAAGATGTATAGTCCCCTACAGGTCATTTCCCCGCGGGCGGCCGACCGGTCGTATTCGAACATGTTCCCCAGCGCCTCCCACAAGACAGCAAGATCCTCACTGGTTACGGGATTGCCCTTTGAGGTCAAGCGCTCGGCCAGTTTGGGGTTGTAGAACCCGTGACACCGATAAAGACCATAGGGAACTATAGGCTTTCTTCCCATCTCTGTCTGCTTTGATCTCTTGTCAGCTTCCCTTGTAATAGCTACCCTTGTAATACTCACGTCCATCGGCAGTATAGGCGATATCGACCGGGCAAATGTCAGTTGCACAGGTCCGCGCACCTGACCGGCGTTAGTCCCGGCTGTCAACACAGCCCCGAACATGCGCATATCGTAATATCTCTTTGTCATAACTTCTTTGATTGCATCCCTGTCCGAGGCACTCAGTTTCTTCAGGTTCCTGCCGGCTGCAACCAGGTCTTTGACCAGCTGCTCAAGCTTCGGCCTAATCTCAGGCGGGACTTCTCCTACTTCTTCCTTTACGGTGTCCAGGATATCTTTCTGGTTTTTCATTTCCCGGATATACCTGACCTTTTTGAGATCTTCATTCACGTCGAAAACATCGGCCGCTTCGTTTACCAGCCACTCCAATAGTCCCTCGTCGTTAACCTCTACCTCCGGAAAGGCGTACCCGTGCTCGGCCATTGAGTTGTAATATAAGGTGTTAAGAGCTACCTTGCTCTGAACAAATATTGCTTTACCGTGAACCAAGGCCGCGTAATCCCTTATCTTTCTTTTCAGGGCAACATCGGTGACAAAACCGTGGTTGGTTTCGGGGTCTATGCGAGGCATGTTGCCCGCGTCCGGGTCACCGTTGGGGTTCCCGTTTACCACGTCAAAGAGAAAAACAAAATCGTGCTTTCTGTCTGGATTGAAACAAAGCTCCTGAGCCATAAAACCTACCTCCTCCTATCTGTTAGCCCTTGTGGCGGCGAAATCTGCCCGCTGGTGATAAAAACCGAGAGCAAACTCTCCTTGCTGTGATACAGGAAGGGTCTGCGGAAATCCGCCCAGCTCGTCTATGGCTAACATGATCTCTTCCAGTAACGCTTCGAGCTCGCGGCAGAGATTGAAATACTTCTTCCTGATTTTCGGCATATGGGCCTTTGTAGCCATGCTGATGAGCAATGGGAAAACGGTTGCAGGTGACGTAGAGGCAGAACCGTAGTAACGGTCAATAAGGGTAGATGAGAGCGTGCTACCCGCCGCCCGCTTCTGTATCTCTTCCAGCACGGCAAGCAACCGTCCTGCCTGGTATGCCGAATCCCGGCGGCTCCGTTGTAAGGTCTCCATCTCTTGGGCATCCTCCTTTCCAAACGTCAAGCAGAACTTGATCAAGGTGCACAACCTTTGCCAGACCTCAACCGGATCGAGCCTCCTTTTGTCGCGTTTTTTTGCTTCCAAACCACCATCCCGAGCGCCAGAAACCCGGACACGTCTCACCGCCGACAGCAGAAGAGACGACGGCGGCTTTTCCCCGCGATAGGCAGAACGTATAAGCGATTTAGCCATGCCCGGATCCGCATCCGGAAGCGGGGCCAGCAACTGTGAAATATTGTAAGGAGCCCGTTTGTTGCCCGCCGCGTCTACTAATCGCAAGGCCTCAAAGTACCTCGCCAAGTTGGCTTTAACCTGCCCCGCCCCCACCTCAATCCAGTCCCTCACCGCAATCCGGCCGGTATTCGGCGACAGCACAGCCAGGTAAAAAGTGTTTTCATCCAGATTGAGAGCATTTGCCCCAGTTCCCAATGGGGCCCTAAGAAACCGGTCTATCAATTCCTCCGTGGTCTTGACTTCCATCGACTCGGGCACAACCATCGGCGTCGCAAACAGTTTTTCAAAGCTGATTTCTTGCCCCTCCAGGGAGAATTTCGCGTCTTCCTTAAGCCAGTATACTGCCACCTGGTTTCGCGGACTATCGTTGTTGACCTTGCCTTTAGCTGTCCTGTCTTCGTAGATGACCTGAGAGTTCTGCTGTACCAGGTAGTTCAAAGCCTGGGAAGCATTTTCCGCGCAGGGTACACACATTCCCACCGGGGCACCCTCTTCCGAAAAAGAAAACGAGACGAATGCGCTTTTGTTGAAACTAGCGATCTGCCGGTTTCCGCTCTTGAGAACGATCTTAGTAGGGATATTCCTGACAATTCTCTCCCGTCGACCGCAGATGCAGCAGGGTTGTTCCGCACTACTGGCAACGTCGCCTGATACTTTTCGCGCCCAGAATTCTTTGATCTGCGGCATCTCGTGTAGGTGTTTGCCCCGCAGAGGTCCCTTTTCGTAAACAAAGGTGATCCACTGCTTTCCCAGAATGTCGCGTTTTCCGAACGCCTTGGCTACTGATCCGTCTTCCACCCGTTCGCTAACGCGGGTTACAGCTTCCCGCAACAAATCGTCCTCGATACACGGGGACAACGCTATCTGCTCCAACATGGCCTTGTAGGCCTGGTGCTTTGCAGCCGCCTTCCTATCAACCTTGTCTTGACTTATTCTATTAATACCGAGCACGTATGTAGCCTCATCCGCTAGCGGGCACGGATACACGTTGCTGGTCCGGTTTGCAGGCTTGGGCCGGGGGCGGTTTTCCCCCGCGTATTCTTCAACCTCCACCCTATCCTCATCAGGGTAAATGTGAACCACCCATTTTATGGGTTGTGAATACCTGTCGTACCCGATGGGATTCTTGTTGCCCTCTTTTTCCAGCTTTTCCGCTTTGTCAACTAATTCCTTTAACATGGACCCCCTCCAATCTGTAAAGCTCCTCATACTTGTCCCACGGAACCCGCATGAC
This sequence comes from Syntrophothermus lipocalidus DSM 12680, assembly GCF_000092405.1. Taxonomy (NCBI): domain Bacteria; kingdom Bacillati; phylum Bacillota; class Clostridia; order Eubacteriales; family Syntrophomonadaceae; genus Syntrophothermus; species Syntrophothermus lipocalidus. The sequence continues at coordinate 1,610,836 of NC_014220.1, forward strand.
CCCTTTCTCTACCTTAGCGTAGAAAAACAGAGGCTGGGCAAAACCGTAAACCACGCTGGCCGTATTGTCTTCATGCCTGAAGAAGCTCATGTCGGTCCGTTCAGAACTCTGGCAGTAGGCAATGTCAAATAACATGTTGCCTATGGTGATGCTGGTAGAAACAGGTTTTTCGTCCCCCTGGGGCAAGCTGAAGTACGCCGAACACTCCCTCGTCCCCAGGTAGGGCTGGTGGTGACACCGGCCGCGTTCGGCACGGCGAAGGAACTGTTCCGTATACTTTCTCTTAGGGTGTTCTGTCTCTTTCTTCAGCCTGATGTCCGCGAAAATCAGGTATGACGGATTCTTGAGGAAAAGACCGGTCCTTTGCTGCCTTCTCTCTTCAACGACGAAACTGGCCGTGTCTGCGCTCTGCCGGCTGTCAATCTCATTGCGCATTACCACCAGTTCTTCTATAGGATTCAGTATCCATATCTCCCTGATCTCCCAGCGAAACTCGGGCTTCCAAAAAATAGCTTCAAGAACTCCCCGAGCTGCTGATGGTGTCATTACGCGATAAGTAACCCTTTCTACCTTGAACTCCGGCCTAGTAAAACAAGCCAGGTCTCCCCACACTTTAACTGCAACATCGTAGTTACCCAGCAAGAGGTCACCTCCTTTCAAACCTTTTAAACGATGAGGTCTGCAGGGTCTCTCCATACTCCACTGAGGCCTCTCACATCGTCATAAGCACCTTCCCACAGATACAAACCGTCGGTTATTTTAGAAAGCAAACCGTCCCTGAAATATTCTCTCGCCTCCCTTTCGTAGATATTGACCATGTAAGCCTGAAGGTCCCGCCAGGAATCCCGGCTAGGGTCTGCCTGCCAGCGCTGCAGCGCCTCCTCGCTTTGCCCATACTTGACAACGACCGGCACCGTGTCTTCTCCGATGATGCGGTAGTCCTCCGCCACCTTGGGGAAGTTCAGCCTAGAGCGGCTTTTCTGGATACCGTATTGGTCGAGGTTTTTCCCCAGGACGCTGAACAACCGGGAAAAATAATCTTCGAATATATTCGGCTCGTTCAGAACATCAGGCGAACCACACTCCGCCAGTATCAGCTTTGCCTGCTCTAAACCTGCCTTGTAAGGCCCTCTGGGCACCTTCTCGTCTTCCAGTTCGAAGATAACGACCTCGCCGAATCCCGGTAGTCTCCCTTCCCGGTTGCAACGGCCCGCTGCCTGTACTATCCTGTCCAACGGTCCGACTGCCCTATAGACGACTGGAAAATCTAGGTCCACGCCTGCCTCTACCACCTGTGTGGCAACCAGATTCACGGGTTTTCCTTCGCGCAAACGTCTCCGCACCTCTTCCAGTACTTTTCGGCGATGAGCACTGCAGAGCAGCGTCGACAGGTGCAGACAATCTTTTTCTCCCAGCTCATCCACCAACAGCAGGGCGTTTCTTCTCGTATTCATTACAACCATGACCTGCCGGTATCTGGATACTTCGCCGGCCAGTTCTGCTATTGAAACCGGCTCTTCTAACCTCGTGTACTCGACTCGCTTCAACATTTTGAAGTGCCGCGGATAATCGGGTATTATTTCTCGGATTTCGATTCCTTCCAATTCCGGCAAGAACTCGTCTTTTAGCGCCGGCTGAGTTGCGGTTGACAAAACCACTGTGGTGCCGTAGTTTTCGGCCAGGTCTTTCAATACCTGCATAGTAGGTCTCAAAAGCTCTGGTGGAAGAGTCTGCGCTTCATCGAATATCAACACACTTTTGGCGATGCGGTGTATCTTGCGGCATGACGAAGGTCTATTAGAGAAAAGACTCTCCAACAATTGAACGGTAGTCGTGACGACTAGCGGTACGTCCCAGTTCTCCTCTGCCAAGCGCATCCGCAGCACTCGCTGCTCTTCGTCCTCTTCATCGCTCGTCTTTACCTGACTGTGGTGTTCCAGAACAGAATCCGGTCCTAATATACTCCTGTAGACTTCGGCGTTTTGATCGATGATACTTGTGTACGGTAGAGCGAAGATAATCCGTTCGTGTCCGTTAGCCAAGGCGTGTTCCAAGGCAAAGGCCAGTGCGCTGCGGGTTTTGCCTGCTCCGGTAGGAGCAGTCAGGCTGTACCATCCCTGAGGGCTCTTTGCCGCATCAACGCATGCTCTGTAAACGTCTCTTCGAACTTCATTTACAACGGACAGCCTATCTTCGCTCTGCCGCAGCAGTTCCTCCTGATCTTTGCGAAACCGTATCGCCAGCTCAGCCAGAGTCGGCCCCTGATCACGGAGTCTCGCGCGTTCCGGGAAAAAGTGCAGCTCGGTGTCCAGTCTGTCAGCGTCAATCAATACTGAGAACAGCATTCGGATGAGGAGTTCGCGTTGCAATTCGTTCAGAGACGGAATCTTTATTCCTCCACTCGCCGTCCTTTTCAGCAATTTCTGCAACATGTCGGTCATCTCTTGGACTAGGTCTTGGTCAGTACTATAGCCTACGAGTTTGCTTGTCAGTGTCCCGATTTCCTCGAGGCCCGAGTGGTGACCGGCCACTATAAGGGCCAGGTCATCCTTGACTTCAAACCTGGACAGAACACTGCGAATAAATACCGCACCCAGCGGCGAATGAGGTACTTTTCGCTTTGGCTGGCCAGCTTCTATAGCTTCCAGGTAGCTTTGGAAACCTGGAGATACTTTGCCGATATCGTGAAAGGCGCCTGCCAACCAGGCCAAGGGCTCCAATATCCCTCCATAAAACCTCTCTGAGTATTTCCCAGCCAGCTCAGCCACTGCAAGCAGGTGCTCATCAAGCCGGTGCATTGCACCTTCAGAATTGCGGGTGTGTGCATAGTAAACGCACATACCTGATCCTCCCCTTTGCTTACTTAAACTAATTATGCATCCGGTTCTTCGATTCCTTCCAGAATTTGTCGTCAAATTTCGACATTTTCAATAGCTGATCAGAAAACGTTCATGCGCATTTTGCCTAGTGAGTTGTGCTTTGAGGAAAAGCACAATAGACTTATAGTTGAAAGAGGGAAATAGGAGGTTACAGGTTATGCGCTTTACGGCTGTGGTCACGAAAGAAGGGCAATGGTATGTTGCTAAGACCGTCGAGGTAGAAATAGCAAGCCAAGGTAAGACTATCGAAGAAGCCCTCGCAAATTTGAAGGAGGCTCTGGAACTCTATTTCGAGGGTGAGCCCTTGCCGGAAGCCCTACCCGAGCACGTAATCGCAACGGTTGAGGTAGCAATATGAGCCCTAAACTGCCTGTAGTATCCGGGCCGGAGGTTATCAAAATCCTTGCAAAAGCGGGGTTCTGCCCGACCACTCAGCGAGGTAGCCATGTGAAAATGCGTCACCCTAGCGGCAAAACAGCCATAGTGCCTTTGCATGATGAGCTCGCCCCCAGTACGTTGCGCTCAGTTGTCAAGCAAGCGGGCCTCACTGTGGAGGAGTTCATTACGCTACTGAGGTGAAAGAAGCGTGCAATTTTTCCCATTTTGGGCATAACAAAACCCCCTTCAGTCGTTACGGATTCTGAAGGGGGCAAAATTCACTGGTGCCGGGGACCCGAGTCGAACGGGCACGGAGGTCACCCTCCGACGGATTTTAAGTCCGTTGCGTCTGCCGATTCCGCCACCCCGGCATCGATTTTCGGGTCGTGAACGGTAACAAAGGTTAAAACGGAAATGGAGGGCGAGACCGGATTCGAACCGGTGAATGGCGGTTTTGCAGACCGCAGCGTTGCCTCTTCGCCACTCGCCCTCATCATTGATGCAGTTGTCCTAATAAAGTAAATGGAGCGGAAGACGAGATTCGAACTCGCGACCCTCGCCTTGGCAAGGCGATGCTCTACCACTGAGCCACTTCCGCTCAACAATGGTGCCTCAGGGCGGAATCGAACCGCCGACACGCGGATTTTCAGTCCGCTGCTCTACCATCTGAGCTACCGAGGCACGCATGGCGGAGCCGACGGGAATTGAACCCGCGACCTCCGGCTTGACAGGCCGGCATGGTAACCCCTCCACCACGGCTCCTAATCGGTTAGGTACAGAACCTCAAAGCAATACTAATTATAGCACGGGGTACCAGCCCCGTCAACGACGTTGCCCTATATTTTGAGTTTATACCCTGTTCAATATCGCCTTCTTGATGAAGTTAGGCAGTACGAAACAGGCTTGGTGAATCCCGGCATTGTAGTAGTTGGTACTGATGCCCAGTTCCCGGTACTGGTCAGCTTTAAAGTCTTTAATAGGATGGTACTTCTTCGAACACAAAGTAAAGCTCCAAATGCTCGAGGGGTACGTGGGTACATATGCCCAGTAGATCCGGACCAGCGGGAAAATGCTCCTCAGGTTTTCGTACATCCTTCTCAAGGTCCGCTGGTGATACCAGGGGGACTCAGACTGGGTCACCATGATCCCGTCCTCGTTCAAGCGGTTGTAAATGTTTTGATGAAAGTTCTTTTGGAACAGAACCTCTGCCGGACCGATGGGGTCCGAGGCATCGACCAGTATCACGTCGAACTTCTCATCGGTTTCCGCCATGAATTGCGCTCCGTCCTGAAACAGTATCCTGGTCTTAGGGTTATCGAGCTCGCACGCTACCTGCGGGAAGTATTCTTTGCACTTCTCTACCACCATCTGATCTATTTCCACCAGGGTAACCTGCTCGACTTCTGGGTGTTTTAATACTTCACGCACGGTACCGCCGTCACCGCCTCCAATCACTAAAACCCGGCGCGGGTTAGGATGGGTAAAAAGAGGCACGTGGCTAATCATTTCGTGGTAGACAAACTCATCCTTCTCAGTTATCATAATCGAGCCGTACAGGACCAGCATCCGCCCGAATTCGTATGTTTCGAGAATGTCTATCCTCTGGAAGGGACTTTGCCCGCTGTAAATTACCTGTTTTACTTTTAGAGTCAGCCCCGCTCTTCCTTGATGCAGTTCCGAGTACCACACGTTCCACAGATCCACCATTGACTCTTCTCTTATGATGTCTTCCGACACTTTATTCCTCCTCCCGACATTACGTAAAAACTACCACTTGTTTTAAAACTATATCACAACCTCTTTCCGCCAAGCAATTCACCCGGTTAAAACAGCTTAACAGGCTCGGTACGGCTTTTCCCGCATGGGCCTGTCATCGTGCGCGGACCGAATTCGCCGCAGCTAGTCGACCACAACCGTACGAGCGGGTGGGTAACCGTTGAAATTGCTGGCACTGGCTGCCGTATAAGCCCCCATGGAGAGAGCGATTAGGGTATCGCCAATTTCCAGTTGTGGCATTACGGTGTTGTGGTAGATAACATCGAAAGAGTCACAGGTCGGCCCCGCGATTATACACTGTTCCCGCGGCCCTTCCCTTTCGCTCAGAATCAGATAATCGCAGTGATCATACAAACGACCTGAAAACGAACCGTACAGCCCGTCGTCCACATAGTACCACCAGACGTTGTTTCGCTTCGACTTGCCTACAACAGTCATGACTAAGTTGACAGCATCGCCAATTATGAACCTGCCTGGTTCGGCGATCACCGTGATGTTAGGGAAATAGCTGTCAAGCGCTTCCTGAATCGGCGAAAAAAACCTGCGAAGGGGCATTATCGGTTCGATGTACTCGACCGGGAAGCCTCCCCCGATATCGAGAAAATCGAGATATATACCGTGCAACGCCAGGGAGTTAAAGACTCTTTTACATTCGGCAATGGCGTCCGTGTATTTGTAAGGATTCAAGTTCTGGGATCCTACGTGGAAACACAAGCCCCGCACAGCCAAGCCCATCTCGGCCGCCTTGATAACCAGTCCAGTCGCCTCATCCGGTGGAACCCCGTACTTGTAAGACAAGTTGACCACGCAGTCTGGGTTGGGAAAACTCAGCCTTAGCAACAGGTTGACATCTGACCCGTAAGGTTTGAACTTCTCCAACTCGTACTCATTATCGAATACGAACCATCTTACTCCCTGCTCTACGGCAAAGCGGATATCCTCCGGCTTTTTTACAGGGTTAGTGTGGATCATGTTCTCGCTTTGCACTCCGATACTCTTGGCCGCAAGTATTTCTTGAGGCGAACAAATATCGAACCGGTCGGTGAACTCCTTCACGGTTTTCAAAACATCCGGGTGGGCATTAGCCTTTACCGCGTAGTACATCTTGACCCCCGGCAAGTAGTCGTTGAGGATAGCAAACTTTTCACCTATCTCTCGCCGCGAAACGACCATGAGCGGGGTTCCCCATTTCTCTTTAAGTTTTTTAGCTTCATCGAAGCTCAAACGCAACATCGATCTAAGCCCTCCCTTCTTTCCCAGTTCGCATACATAAAATATAGCTGGATAACCGGCTGCAACCAGCAGCCAGCCCAGCTTGACCGAGCGCACGGTATCTATTTTATCATATACTCTCACATTCTCAAGATAGCTAGAGCAGCTTTTCCCCAATCAAGCATGCTACATCACATAGCCGGCCTTATTTCTGCTTTCCTCAAAAAATCCAAGAAGAGATCCACGCTTTTTCGCCGCTGCTTTTGTTTAGGGAAAACCACATAGAAATTACGCTTGAAATCAATGTCTTTAACCTTCAGAGCCCTAATCTTTCTCGAATTCTCAGCCTTTTTAGCAGCCCATTCAGATACCAGCGATATACCCATCCCTGCTTCTACCGAAGCTAGAACCGCTTCGGTGCTACCTAATTCCGCTACCACGTTAAGGTCTTCTCTTTTGATACCCCGTCCTTGTAAAGCATCCTCCAACGTCATCCTGGTCCCTGATCCCTTTTCCCTGAAAACCCACGGTTCCTGCAGGGCATCGGTCACCGTCACACCGTCCATTTCCAAGAAACGATGGCCTTCAGGAACCACGAGGACAAGTTCATCCGATATCCATTTAAAAAAATCGACCCGCCTGTCCCCAGCCCAAGCCCCCACAACACCTACATCCAATTGCTTGTCAACAACTTTACCCATAATAACCTCGCTGTCCCCGACTTCCATGTAAATAGCAACGTGGGGAAACCTGGCCTTAAACTCGGTCATCAATGATGGCATGATGTACTGTCCCGGAATGGTGCTGGCACCTAGGAGAAGCCTGCCCTTGCGAGTCTCCAACAGATCTCCCATCACCCGCTCGGTCTTTTCAACTGCCCTCAGTATATCTTTGGCACACCCGTATAATGCCTCTCCTGCCTGGGTCGGTTTCAATTTCTTCCCTGTCCTTTCCAGCAAGAGAACCCCATACATCTCTTCCAACGCCTGAATCTGCTTGCTGACAGCAGGTTGAGAAATATCGAGTTCGCGAGCGACTTTCGTAAAGTTTTGGGTTTCTATCACTCTAACGAAAGTCTTAAACAGGTCGATTCTCATATTCTTTACATCACCAGCCAGTGTTCCTCACCGCCCTAACCCTCATCTCAAAAAACCGCTCAAGATAGCGTCTACTGCTTCCTGCTCAGTGAGCCCGAGAGACATCAGCTTAATCAGTTGTTCCCCCGCTATCCTGCCTATGGCCGCCTCATGAGTCAATACTGCTTCCGCATTTTCGGCTACCAACTCGGGAACTGACCTGATCTGGGCTCGATCCATTATTATGGCATCACATTCAACATGCCCGTTGCTCCTCGCTTTACCGATCAGAGCCGCTCGAAATTCCTGGCGGGAACTTTCCTGGGCAACCGAACGCGATATCACCTGGGCTACGCCCCCCGTGCCCACCAAGTGAATCTCAATCGTCGATTCTGCCTCTTGATCTCTGTGGGTCAAAAGCTTCTCGACTATTTTCAGGCTCCCCCGATCGTAAATATAGGCAGTCGTCACCCGCCGCGTGTGGTCGACTCCCCTTATCTGAACCAGTTCCATTTCCGCCTGAGCCCCTTCTTCCACGGTTATCACCGTATTGGGATTGAGTATCCTTTGCGCTTCGGGTCTCCCCTCACCGTAGTGCTTTTCCACATAGCGCATACGGGCACCCTTTTTCACGATGACCTCGTGAATCCCATCGTGCCTCGACACATCCTGGCCAGCATTGTGAATGCCGCAACCCGCGACCACCAGTACGTCAGAGCCTTCTCCAATAATGAAAGTATTGTATACCACGTCTTTGAACCCGCTTCGAGTTAAAATAACCGGAATATGCACCGACTCGTTGACCGTGCCCGGCTTCACGATGATGTCTATGCCTGGCCTGTCCGTCTTACCCACAATCTCGATATTGGGAGAAGAACGCCTGAGCACCGCTTCCCCGTCTCTCCTGATGTTCACGGCACCTTGTGGAATCGAATGCAAATCGGCTACTGCTTGCAAGAGATCCCTTTCTACCTTATTGAACTCCATGAGCGATACCTCCGCACTGGTCCCTCATCTTGCAGCAAATCTCATCTTTTATCAAAGGCCATATCTCGGCTGCGGTTCCTCGCTGTTGAACTTTCCCCTCTGAGATGAGAATGATCTCGTCGCAAACAGGCAGGAACTGTTCGTTGTGACTTATAACTATTGCCATCTTTTCCGGGTTCCGCTTGTACCTTTTTAGTATTATGTCAATCAACTTCTGGATGGTCCACAGATCCACTCCGGATTCCGGCTCATCAAAAATGCTGATCCGGGCGTTCCGAGCCAGCAACTGTGCAACTTCTATCCTTTTGGCTTCGCCCCCACTTAAACCGGGCCCTACATCTCTATCAAGATAATCTTCCGGACACAGTCCCACGTCCCGAAGATACCCGCGGACTTCAGTAGTCTCAAGCTGAGGACCGGCGATCTTCATTATATCTGATACCGACAACCCTTTGAATCGAGGCGGGTTTTGAAAAGCATAGGCAATGCCCCGGTGCGCTCTTTCTGTAACACTTAGCCCGGTTATGTCTTCCCCGTCTAGGATAACTTGTCCCGAGTTGGGAGTGTAAATACCCATTATTACCTTGGCTAATGAGGTCTTACCGCCTCCGTTGGGACCGGTAATCCCATAAAGCTTCCCTGGTTCCAAGCTCAGACTGACATCTTTCAGTATCTCTTTGCTGGAACCGTTGTCCCCATCAAAGGCCACATTTATGTTTCTCAATTCAAGCACTCCGTATCCCTCCGGGTAGTATTAAGATTTACCCTAATAATAACATAACTATCGTTTATGGCAATCGTTCTACCAGTATCTTTCGAGCTAATCCGCGTCCCAAAGCGATTTGAGATTCATCTACCCTTACCACTACTGGTCCCTTAAGCGGGTACTGCGAGACGGTTAACACCTCCACCCCCGGGCCTATCCCCATCTTCAGCAACCGTTCGGAACCTCTCCACCCGCCCAGAAAGCCGGAAACCCGGACCCGTGTTCCCGGTCTTACTCTATCCAACGTCGTTTGTTCACCCCTTCTGACAACCGGTTTCCAACGGGACATAAGTCGTCCTCCTTTCCTACTTCGGCAGCACCAGGTTCAACACTGTACCTGTCGTAAATGAAATGGCCAAGCCGGTTGCGATGATTTTCCCCAGATTCCAGGCCCCTACCTCCCTCCAGCTTGTGACCATTACCGGCAGACAGGGTAAAGAAAGAGCTATCATGGAGATAGCGATGGTTGCTTGCCTTGGGTCGAGGTCAAGATTGAGGAGCACCAAAGGCGCCAGATAACGCTGGATAACGGTTATCAAAACGGCGACAAAGGCCTCGGCTGGTACCCCAAACAGGAACTCGGTCACCCGTTCTATCCCAACCACGAACCTCAATACCCCTGAATCTATCAGTACGCGAACCCCTATGCTCATAATCACCAGCAAGGGCAAAACCTCAGTGAAAAACCCGCGGAACCGTATCCTGACCTTTGCCACTAACGTTTTTACAAAAGGCACTCTCAGGGGCGGAAGCTCGTAAACCATTTCCTCCTGTTTGACACCGAACCTCTTTTTCAACCCCAACCCCAAGCCTATGAAGGCCATCAACATGGATCCGGCAATCGCTTCTGGGTAGGCGTTGAACGCGTTTATCACCGCCACAATCATGCCCAAGGTAGCTGCGCAAGGAATGACGATAGACAAAAGGGTGATTACTACCAACCTTTCCCTGGGATTCGAAAGTATCCTGGTTGCCACAACCGCTGGGGTTCGGCATCCGAACCCGAGGGCCAGTGGAATTACGGCTTGTCCCGATATCCCGAGTATCCTTCCTAACCGATCCAGCACCACTGCATAACGGGCCAAAAGCCCTGTATCCTCTAAAACCGCCATAAAAATGGAAACCATAAATATCGCCGGCAATACCAGGGCAAAAGGTATCAACAAGCCTTCGGCAATACCTTTGCTCAAGACCTGGCTGACGAACCCGTCAGGCAGTACCTTGGTGATACAGAAAGCAAGAAACTGCTGCACGGGTTGAAACAACCCTTCTATGATGCCTTCGGTCCAGCCAGTAAAAGCCAGAAGCAGTTTAAAGCCTACCCATAAAACGAGCATCAGCACAAGCGCACCCAGTACCGGACGGTCGACTAACTGTTCGAGGCGTGACAACCACTGAACCCGACGCCGGGATTCATAGTCCAAAACCTTGTTGGCCAGGGCTCGAGCCTGGAGTTGCAAACCCCAAATCTGTTCCTCGTGGCAGGACACTTTCGCCTTTTCGTGCGAACACGCCCAGCACAGACCGTCACAACTAAAGCCGCCCTCTTCAGCTAGCACCTGTAGATTACCTTTATGGACTTCAGGATTAGGAAGCGCAAATCCTTCGCTTAAACCCCTGTCCAAATAGTCGAAAACCTCAGCTACTCCTTCTCCGGTCACGGCCGAGAAAGGTATTACCGTCACCCCCAGCCAGCGGGCAAGTTCCGCGTGTCTTATCACCATGCCTTTGCTTCTGACGCGGTCCATTTGGTTTAATAAAACCAGCAAAGGTTTTGCCGTTCCCAGCAATTCCAGGGTTAGAGCCAGGTTTCGCGCCAAACTGGTTGCATCCACCACGTTGATCACCAGATTCACCGACTCCTTAGATAGCAGTTCCTTGGTTATAGTTTCCTCGGCGGAAACAGCCGCAAGGCTGCTATAAATACCAGGGGTGTCGATGATTTCAATGTTTTTCTTCCCCAACCGTACGTTGCCCCGGGTCAACTCCACTGAAGTACCCGCGTAGTTTGAAACAATGACTTCCGCCCCGGTTAAGCGGTGCAATATCGCACTCTTGCCAACGTTGGGCTGTCCGACAAGTACGACTTTCATTTCACCCCCCCCTCTCCCAATAACGATAATCATTTTCATTCTCACGACACGACCGGACGACGTTTTTCCGATTCGCGGGAATGGACCTACTTACACGAAGGACATCTGCCGTATATCACCAGCGAGTGATCTATCACCTGAAATCCCTTTTTTTCCACTTCACGCTCCAACTGTTGCAAGAGATCTTCTTCGATCTCCACTATCTTGCCGCATTGTAAACACACCAGGTGATGGTGGCGGTGACGGTCAACATCATCGAATTCATAGCGAAACTTACCCTCATCAAAACTGGTCTTACGCAGTAGTCCCAACCCTGCAAAAAGTTCTAGGGTCCGGTAAACCGTCGCGATTCCGATGTTCGGTAACCTGGATCTCACCATGAAAAAAATCTGCTCCGCCGATAAGTGTTCGCCCTGGTTATCCTCCAGGACTTGAAGGATAGCCCGGCGTTGAGGTGTGAGCTTGTAATTGGACTCAGCCAACTTGTCGTATAAGGATTGCAAGCCCATAATTTCTACACCTTCCAAAAGGTTGTCGCTCAATCTTGAGAATAATTATCAGTCTCTGTTGTCAGTATAACGCAGGAGAAGTCACAAATTCAATCCCTTGCAAGGTCGTTCGTTTTGCTGAACGTATTAAAAACAAACGAGGAGGCCTCAGCCTCCCCTCGAGATTTTCAGATTCGGTCTGCAATAGCAAGACTTTTGATTTGTTTAAACGATACCCTGGGCCATCATTGCATCCGCCACTTTCAGGAAACCCGCGATATTAGCACCGACGACGAAGTTGTCTTCATGCCCGTATTCTTTGGCTGTCTGGCTTACGTTCTTGTAGATGTTCACCATAATGTTCTTAAGCTTGGCATCTACCTCTTCGAAGGTCCAGGACATCCTCATGCTGTTCTGGCTCATTTCCAAAGCTGATGTGGCTACGCCACCCGCGTTCGCGGCTTTGCCCGGGGCAAACAAGACTTTATTCTCAAGGAACACCCGAACAGCCTCGGGAGTGCATGGCATGTTTGCTCCTTCACCCACGGCAAAACAACCGTTAGCTACCAGCTTCTTAGCATCATTTTCATCCAACTCGTTTTGAGTGGCACATGGAAGCGCTACGTCACACTTGATGTTCCAGATCCCAGTGCCGTCGACGTACTCAGCACTCGGATGTGATTTCACGTAATCCCTGATCCGTCCTCTCTCTACTTCTTTGATACGCTTTACGGTATCGAGGTTAACCCCATCTTTGTCATAAATGTATCCATTGGAGTCGCACATAGCCACTACCTTCCCACCAAGCTGATAGACTTTCTCGGCAGCATAGATAGCGACATTGCCTGACCCTGATATAACCACAGTAGCACCTTCAAAACTCTTGCCCTTGGCCTTAATCATTTCGTCCACGAAGTACACCAGCCCGTAGCCGGTAGCCTCAGTCCTGACTAGACTGCCACCATATGACAGCCCCTTGCCGGTAAGAACCCCCTCATAAAGGCGGGTAAGTTTCTTGTACTGCCCATACATGTATCCAATCTCCCGAGCTCCAACCCCGATATCTCCCGCAGGCACGTCTACGTCCGCACCTATATGACGATATAATTCGTTCATAAAACTCTGGCAGAACCTCATAACTTCGGCATCCGACTTGCCTTTGGGGTCGAAGTCGCTTCCGCCCTTGGCTCCCCCAATCGGCAATCCGGTAAGAGAGTTCTTGAATATCTGCTCGAATCCCAAGAACTTTATAATCCCCGTATATACGGTGGGGTGGAACCTTATCCCCCCTTTGTAGGGACCGATAGCACTGTTGAATTGAATACGCATACCCCGGTTCACTTGCACCCGTCCCTGGTCGTCAACCCAAGGCACCCGGAAAATTATCTGTCTTTCCGGCTCCACTATTCTCTCCAGCAGGCCGGCTTTTTGATATTCCGGATGCCTGTCCAGCACCGGCTCCAAAGAATCCAAGACTTCTTTAACGGCCTGCAGGAACTCAGGCTCGTGTGGATTCCTCTCCACAACCTTTTGATAAACCTGTTCTACGTACGACACTGTACTCCCGTCCTTTCATTAGGATATTTTGATGTGATACTTACCCCTCATGAGGCCCACTCGGGTAACTCCTCTTAATGCCCAATAATTAAATTAATGTTTGGGCCAACAATTGTAAATACTTGCAGCTCAAATATATTGTATTCCTAGTATTGTATTCCTAGCGCGTGTTGCAGATAAATCCCTGTGACGGTTGGCAAAAACAAAGGCGGGCAAACTTAAGCCCTTTCAGTAGTGTAAGACTCGAGTTTGACAGCTAATTTTTCAAACCGCCTGCAAATCCGGCGGTTTCTTGACATAACATAAAAGAGCTTGTGCCACTACGCTACTTGTGGTGCCCCGTATTTTCGTATAGCACTCTACTCGGTACCTGCATCCCGACTGCCTTGAACGCCAGGTGAGCATCCCCGGTAAGTTCGCTCCTCACTATCGCCACCCTCTTCCCATTCACTATCTTCGTGGCCCTCAACCTGGACAGGTCTTTTATCACCTGGGTGTAGCTCGCATCCGGCGCTACCTCTTTCAACCTTTTCCGCAACACCATCTCCAGGTAGAACGTAAGGAAACAAACCATGATATGTCCTCTTATCCTCGATTCCGTCCAGTGGTACATGGGTTTTACTCCAGGTTGCTCTTCAACTCCCTGAAGGCCCTCTCTACCATCCACAACTGCTTGTAGGCCAATGCTGCTTCGCTGTTCCCGGGCAATACCTCATGGCCGATAGGTATCCCGTCCTGATCTATCAAAAGCCCTATTATGACCTGTAGCCTGTCCGGCCTCTTGTCCTTGGAATACCCATAACAGCACAACTCACCGGCAGCAGTCGGTCCTTCAAAGTAAACGGAAGTGGTGTCGAAAAACACCAAATCTACGCTCTGGTTGAACAGGTTCCTTCCCCTAAAGAAAAGTTCCTGTTCCATCTCATCCTTGTGCTCAGAGAGAAAGTCCAACGCCCGGTAGTAATGCCAGAGCTTAAGCTCCTCAAATCGTGGGTCATAAACATCGTTAGCTGCCCACCCTGCGACCCCTAGCTTGCTCATGGGATCTGACAGCCGGTTTAATACCATGCCAAAGACCGCTTCTGCTACGTTAAACTCTACCTTCGTTTTGGATACTTTTGCTTCTATGATCTCTTTGAGCCCGCACTGTTCCCAGATGCGGCGGAAAACGAGATCCAACCCAAGTTCCTTGCTCCACTCAACACAAAGAGTATCTTCAGCCTGGAGCATCAATGCCTGCTCCTTTTTGAACCTGACTATTCCTTCGACCAGACGTTCGAGTTGCCCTTCCTCCTGAAGCTGGTCGAGCCTTCCCAGGGTGCAGATGACCCTCTGGCGGACTTTACCGTTCACCCTGGTATTCTCTACTATCTGGAGGTATTCGACTTTGGAGCCGTCCTTGTTGATGCGCGTCTTGGTTCTAACAAACATAGCACTATCATTGTGACATTATACTTCTAGATAAGCAACAAGATAACATGTAGTGTGGCACTACATTTTTCAATTTCCCCGACCCTTGTCCCCGTATCTCCTTGATTCCCGGCCCCTCGAACCACTACTTTTGACCCGGAACTGTCAAACTCGAGTTTGACCGCGCGCATCCCGGCCACGTTAGCAAGGTACCGCACGCAGGAAACCTACGGAAAAAGAGGTAAAATTAGTTTCCAGTATTTATCATCAACTACGATGAAGAACACAATGTGTACGTTAATCCGGCAGGAAAAAGGTTTGCTGGCGAAGGAACAGGGAGATGGTTCATTAGTTTACGAGGTGCACCATAATGACATTTCTACAGCTTGCTCAAACTGCCTCCGTTGTGAAGATAACTTTTACATCAAATTCAAGAAACTGTCAAACAAATACTCTGTATCTTGGGGGCCAGGAGCCGCTTCGGGATGAAACTGAACTGATAAAACTGGCAATTCGTCATGTCTTAGTCCTTCCACCGTACCGTCATTCAAATTGCGAAAGGATACATATGCTCCGACCCTGGAAAGGGAGGTCTCATCTACCGCATACCCGTGATTTTGAGAAGTGATGTGCACCTTACCGGTATGGAGATCCTTTACCGGGTGGTTTCCTCCTCGGTGTCCAAACCGCATCTTGTAAGTTTCGGCCCCCAAAGCCAGTGCCAAAAGCTGGTGCCCAAGACATATTCCTAAAATCGGAACCTTTTCCAGCAGGTTCTTTACCGTTTCTACCGCGTACATGCAATCGCGAGGATCTCCCGGACCGTTTGACAAGACCAGCCCGTGAGGTGCGAATTCCATGATCTTATCGCCATCGGTGTCAGCAGGGACGGTAATGACTTCACAGCCCCTTTTCACCAGAGCAGAGGTTATGCTTTTCTTGACCCCAAAATCCATCAAAACTACCCGCTTGGGGCCGTTCCCTTCACGCCTGACCTGACGAGAAGTGACCTTCAATACGTGACCTCCGGGAGGAGGTTCGGCTGCCCTTCGGGCTTTCTCCTTTAGAGCGTCCATATCATCCAGCGACGGGACAATAACCCCACCCATGGTGCCGCGGGTTCGTAATACTCGGGTAAGGGCCCGGGTGTCGACCTCCGTCAAACATACCAAACCCTTGTCGGCCAGGAACTGGTCTAAACTCATTTGTGACTGGTAATGCTCCGGCTCAAGACATAATTCCCGGACCACCAAACCTCGCAACCACATAACCTCGGATTCCATATGGGCTGGGTTTATTCCGTAGTTGCCTATAAGGGGATAAGTCATTACCACGATCTGCCCTGCATAAGACGGATCGCTCATAACCTGTTCGTATCCAACCACTGCCGTGTTAAAAACTACTTCCCCTCCAGCTCCGTTTGACGACCCTAACATTAGTCCCTCAAATAGCGCACCATTTTCAAGTACGAGATACCCTTTTTGCCTCACCACTTTGCCTCCTCACGGTTTCTTTGGTCTTATAGCTTTTATTCCCCAGTCATCAGCCCGCTATTATTTGTACCTCACACAAGCCTTAATAGCAATACCTGAGCAAAAATAATACATAACACTGTGCATACTCAGTTATAACCGCTTTCTTCTTGATTCTGTTCGATCCCGATGATTTTCTTATACCCGACCTTATACCCCAACGTACATACTGCCGTAAGGACGGGTTCCCCGAGGTATGAGTTTGACAAAAGACAAGTCGTCCCACATATCGGGTTTGAAACCGAAGTAAGTGCAGTAGCGAAGAAAATACTCCCACAGAAAAGCCCGGTCGTTTTCCGTCGGAGCAGATACTTGCACATGAGGACTGATACGCGTTTGGTCAACCGGCTCGCGAATGAATATACATCCTCCGTGCATCCCCGAACCGCAGTAAGGCCCAACCGAAGGCCTGCCCCCTGTCTTTAACCCCAGCAAAATGATGCGGCCCCCGGCCATGTATTCACCCAGAAAGGCGCCGGAAGAGCCTCCTATGACCAGTACCGGACAGCTGTTTTCAAACTCTTTCATGTGAATTCCAGCCCTGTAACCGACATCGTCACGGACGAAGATCTCCCCGCCTCTCATCCCGTAGCCCAGAACGTCACCCACACTGCCCTCGACAATCACCCTTCCGCTGTTCATGGTATTACCCACTCCGTCCTGAGCGTTGCCTTTAACTCGTATCTCCGAGCCGTCCAAATAACAAGCCAGATCGTTGCCCGGAATCCCGTTCACCACCAATCTCAACTTGCCCTTCATCCCCGCCCCTAAGTAGTACTGACCGTTCACTTCGTCGACGAGAATCGCATCGGCCCCCTCGGCGGCTGCTAGGCGAATAGCCCGGTTCAACTCGCGGTATTTCAAATCCTTAGCTGATAGCCTGACCTCCATTCAGAATCACCCCCTCCCCACAAGTTCCACCGCTGGCGTAGTTGTTCCGGCAGGTCGATAAGTCCCAGATCCGGTTTTAACAACCGGTCTTCGTACCCATCGATTGATGCTCGGCTTCTCACCAGAGCGGTGAGTATCCCTACTCGGTTAACATCTCCTATGGCGATGAAGCCGACCAGCCTATCCCCCAATATACTCAAACGGCGATAGCTCCTGCGGGATACATCGGCTCGGTTTACTATCCTTATCCCCTCTTTCTGAACGTTGCTCCAGCCCGCGGTGGCTATAGGCAGCCCGAAGAAGCTCACCGAGTTCATAGCCAGACCCCCTGGGTAGGGTACCCTGGCTCCGGCCATGTTTTTCCCAGCCGTTTCTCCTTGTTTGTAAGCGTTGGGTAGAGTAGCTATCACCCGGGATTCCCCTGATAGCAAATCAAGTCCTTCGGCAACATCTCCGGCTGCATAAACGTCAGAAACAGTAGTCTCTAAGTACTCGTTTACCAGTATCCCGTGATTCCACCTGACATCGGTACCGGCGACCAGATCAAGATTAGGGACAACCCCCGCCGCCACCACCACCATGTCTGCCGGAAGCGAAAACCCGTTTGACAGCCCGACACTTTCTACCTGCTGTTCTCTGTTCAAATACTTGCGATACTTATCCTTTAGAGCATAGACGTCCGCTGGAACCGTACTCCTTCCCCCGTAAACCTCGGTAACCTTTATCCCAGTGAGCAAGTGTACTCCCGCTTCCTCCAGATGTTTCCGGACTATACAGGCTCCCTCTTCATCCAGGATGGACCCGAGAATTGTGTCCGCCACCTCTACTACGGTGACCCTCAAGCCAAGCTTGGTCAAAGCCTCGGCCGCCTTCAATCCAGTCAGACCAGCGCCCAGCACCACAGCTCTCAACCCCGGACCGGCTACGGTTCGGATGGCTTTCACGTCTTCCCAACGGTTGAAAAAAAAGACCCCCTGTTTGTCTAATCCCTTTACCGGCGGCAGTACTGGCCTTGAACCTGTAGCCAACAGCAGCCGCTCGTATTCTAGTTCTTCCCCGTTGTCGAGAAGTACCCGCTGTGAAGAACACGACAACCGTACCGCTCTGACTCCCAGCTTTAACTCAACTTGGTGCCGGTCATAAAACCCTGGGTCCCTGTAGCCCATCCTTGATTCGTCAACCCGGCCTTCTAAGTAATAAGAGATCAGGGGCCGCGAATAAGCAGGGTACGGCTCTTCTGAAATGACCGTCATTTGCCCTTCTTTGTCTAGGCTGCGTATCCCTTCGATGGCGCCCACAGCTGCCGCCGAATTACCTACCAAAACGTAACGCATCCCTACCCCTCCTCTACCCATACTTCCATCCGGAGTGCCTCGTTGGGACAATTGGCCACACAGGCTGGAACCTCACCCGTTCCTCCGCAAAGGTCACACTTGACCGCCACTTTACGTTCCCCCGGTGACGGCCTTATAGCTCCGTAGGGACACGCGACTACGCAAGTCCAGCAGCCGATGCATCTTTCTTCTTCCACCTTTATTATGCCAAGTTCTGCGTCGAGCTGGAGGGCACCAGTAAGACAGGACTTAGTACATTCCGGTTCCTGGCAATGGCGACAGGATACAGAAAAAGATAAGACCCCCTCTTCCTCTACCGTGACGCGTGGTACCGGCCTTTGCCCGTCGAGTTTGAAGGCTTTCAAAACATCGTGGGGGAAGCGGGAGTGAGAAGTAATACAGTAAACCTCGCACAGCCGGCAGCCTATGCAAACATCGAAATTACATACAATTCGCCTGCGCATCCTCTTACCCCCTATTCCCCTGCCGCCTTAACCTGTAGTATCTCCAGCTCTTTGGGCCCAAGCCCTATGCCCCGTAGATGCAGCCGGTTCCCCCGCAAGCTCTCGATGGCGTTGATACCCATACCTCCGAGCATTTCCTTTATCTCATGAGCCCAGGCCCGGATCAGATTAGCAGCCCTCCTGGCTCCGACCTCGGGGTTGACCCGCTTTGTAAGATAAGGATTGGTAGTAGCTATTCCCCAATTACACTTGCCCTGATAACACTTCTGGCACATGTGACAGCCCAACGCGATTAGAGCGGCGGTGCCGATATACACAGCATCAGCCCCCAAGGCTATAGCCTTAACCACGTCCGCGCTATTGCGGATACCACCAGCCACTACGAGAGAAACCGTATTCCTGATGCCTTCTTCCCGCAATCGTGAATCAACAGCGGCCAAAGCAAGTTCTATCGGAATTCCAATGTTGTCTCGTATGCGCAGGGGTGCTGCCCCCGTACCGCCGCGAAACCCATCTATAACCAGAAAATCAGCCCCTGCCCTTACCGACCCCGAGGCTATGGCCGCCACGTTATGAACCGCAGCG
Source organism: Syntrophothermus lipocalidus DSM 12680 (assembly GCF_000092405.1). Classification (NCBI taxonomy): domain Bacteria; kingdom Bacillati; phylum Bacillota; class Clostridia; order Eubacteriales; family Syntrophomonadaceae; genus Syntrophothermus; species Syntrophothermus lipocalidus. Next base: position 1,630,264 of record NC_014220.1, read on the forward strand.
ATCTTAACCCCTACCGGTTTCGCGTACTCAGTAGCTTCCTTAAGTGAGAAAATCAACTGGCGCAAATCCTCGATCGAGTATATATCGTGGTGGGGCGCCGGCGAAATCGCGTCAGTACCTAAAGGAATCATGCGAGTCCGGCTGACTTCTGGTCCTACCTTTTCGCCCGGCAGGTGTCCCCCTATGCCCGGCTTAGCTCCCTGCCCTATCTTTATCTCTATCGCCGCTCCGCTCTTTAGATAATCCACACTTACCCCAAATCTTCCCGAAGCTACCTGCACTACAGCTCGGTCGGCGTAAGGCCTCACCTCCGGATGAAGACCACCTTCTCCGCAGTTCCAGTAAATACCGGTTTCGACTGCAGCCCGGGCCAGTGACTTCTGTGCGTTCAAGCTGATGGATCCGAAAGACATCGCACTGAACATAACGGGGACATCTAGCTCCAGTTGTGGAGGAAACTCTCCCTCTACCCCTTCGGATCCGAAGTGGACCGTATCCGGCTTTCTTCCGATAAACGTTTTTAACTCCACTGGTTCCCTCAGCGGATCAATCGACGGGTTAGTCACCTGGCTGGCGTTTAGCAGCAAGTGGTCCCAGTACACCGGGTAAGGCCGGTCGTTTCCCATACCTACAAGAAGCGTCCCCCCGGTTTCCGCTTGCAGGTATATTTGCTCGATGTCCGGTTTTCTCCAATTAGCGTTGGTTTTGAAATCCAACGGACTAGCCACCACATTCAGGGCTTGGGTCGGACAGAAAACCACACAGCGGTGGCAATTAACACATTCTGCCTCGTCGGACACCAGGCACATGTAATCTTCATCCCACCGGTGCACTCCGTTACTACACTGTCTGACACAGACCAGGCATTCAATGCAACGGTCATGATCCCTTATGATTTTATAAGAGGCTGTTTTCATGGTGATTGCCATTAAGACACCTCCCTCACCAGTCCATCGCAAAGGCTGCTCGACCCGTGCTTCGAAGTCTGGTGTTCCACCCATGCCAAGACCGGTTCGCCCCCGGCCGGTGTCCATAGCCTGTCCGGCTGGCGACACACAGCCCGGATCGCCGCTTCTTCGCTGGCTACATATACCTTTTCAGTATTTACCGCCGCCACCAGGGGGCGCAGTTTAATGCGGTCGTTCATTGCGATTAAGCCGTGGCTACAACCGACAATAATTGAAAAAGGTCCGTTTAGAAGAGCGCTTCCGTAAACAGAACGCAACACCTTCCACAGTCGTTGTCTCTCCGGATCCATTCTGCCGATCTCTTCCCAGAAAGGAGCTGCAAATATATTTAATGCAGTCAGTAGTGGCAGCCTGTGTTTACGTACCAGAAGATCCAACAAATAAGTTATCGCCTCGGTATCAGTCTGTAAACCACAGTGGTATCCGAACATCTCCAAATACCTCCGATTGGCACCGTAAGAAGATATCTCTCCATTGTGCACTACGGACCAATCAAGTAACGTGAACGGGTGGGCTCCTCCCCACCAACCCGGAGTGTTGGTAGGAAAGCGGCCGTGAGCCAGCCACAAGTAACCTTGGTACTCCTCAAGCCGGTAAAAGTCAGCTACGTCTTCCGGGTAACCTACCGCTTTAAACGCTCCCATATTCTTACCACTGGAAGCGACGAAAGCTCCCGGTATATCGCGGTTGATGCTCATTACTGTTTTGATGATGTATTCTTCTTCAGAGAGATCCTGCTCGTTAATTTCGCTGACTTTGGGCTTCACAAAATAGCGCCATATTCGGGGGGCGTGTTTTTGCAGCCCGTTTTTTCGAACAGGAATCGGCTCCTTTTGCTCTACTTTAAAGTAGATTGACATAAACTGCTCCGTCTCGGTTTGAGCTGAGCTTGATTCATAGAAGAGATGAAACGCGTAGTAATCGCTCATATCGGAATAACACCCGTAGACGGCAAAACCCCCGCCTAAACCGTTGGAACGGTCATGCATCAAGCTTATCATGGTCACAATACCGTCCGCTTTCATGGCTTGTCTTCTTCTGTCGACTATTCCAGCTACCGCGCACCCGGCCGGTATTCTTGCCAATCCTTCCCTCACCACCAGGTATCCTCCTTTCTCTCCTCAAACTCTAAGGCCGGCATCTAGCCCCACCAGCCCCGGAGGACCCCTTTGTCCCCATCCTGTTCGGTGACAACGCTCCTTTGCATCTCACCTCTTCCAGAACCACTCGATGCCAGATATGAGGTATCTAGAAAAGTGCTAAATATTCATCCAATTCCCAGGGATGTACAAATCTCTGGTAACGGTTCCACTCGTCTAATTTAACCCTCATAAACTGCTCGTAAATGTGTTCACCCATCGCGTCTCTTATGACCTGGTTCATCTTCAACTCCTCTAATGCCTCAGCCAGATTCGCAGGAAGGCTTTCAACTCCCAAGCTGGCTCTTTCCTCTTCGCTCATGTGGTAGATGTTCTGGTTCACAGGCTCTGGTGGCGAGATACGGTTCATCACCCCATCCAAACCTGCTTTCAGCATGACCGCAAGAGCCAGGTAAGGGTTGCAAGCCGGATCCGGATTACGGACCTCTATGCGGGTACTGGAGCCGCGTTTGGCCGGAACTCTGATAAGACAGCTCCTGTTGGTTTCGGACCAGGCCATGTACACCGGAGCCTCAAATCCGGGAACCAGTCTCTTGTATGAATTCACTGTCGGGTTAGTGACAGCTGAAAACGCCCGGGCATGTTTGAGAATCCCGCCGATGTAATAGCGAGCAGTATCGCTCAGTCCATCAGGCCGGGCGGGGTCAAAGAATACGTTTTGCCCGTTTCGAGCCAGTGATTGGTGTGTGTGCATACCTGACCCGTTGCGGCCGTAAATCGGTTTGGGCATAAACGATGCGTGCAACCCGTGCCTTTGAGCTATCGAATGCACTACCAGTTTGAAGGTCATTATTGCGTCCGCTATTTTCAAAGCATCGTCGTATTTGAAGTCAATCTCGTGCTGTCCTGGTGCCACCTCGTGATGTGAAGCCTCGACTTCAAATCCCATATCTTCCAGAGTCATAACCATGTCCCGGCGGGCGTCTTCGCCGCGGTCGGTAGGAGCTAGATCGAAATAGGTAGCTTCGTCATGGGTCCTCACTGTGGGCCTGCCCTGGTCATCTAGTAAGAACAAGAAGAACTCCACCTCCGGTCCCACGTACATCGTGTAACCCATCATTTCCGCTTCCTTCAAAACCCGTTTCAAGTTGTAACGGGGACATCCGACGAAGGGCTTCCTGTCTTTAGTGTAGACATCGCATATTAGCCTGGCCACAGCTCCTACGGCAGGCCGCCAGGGAAAAACCACAAAGGTATCCGGGTCCGGTACCAAATACATGTCTGACTCCTCTATCCCTACGAAGCCGGCAATTGACGAACCGTCAAACATTAGTTCTCCGTCAAGGGCTTTCTCCAGTTGGCTCACAGGTATAGCCACGTTTTTCAAGATTCCAAGAACGTCTGTAAACTGCAGCCGTATGAACCTAACCCCCTTTTCCTTAACCCTCTCCATTATTTCTGCCTTGCGATGCTCTTCCATTGAGTTATACTCCCCTTTCCTAATCTTTGGTTTCTTTTCCGATTTCATAAGTCAAAATAATCGCCCTTGCAACCTCACGGACGGGAATCCCTTTGTTCATGCTCTGCTTTTGTATCAGCCGGTGGGCTTGTTCTTCATCTAGGTTCATCGTTTTCATAAGTATACCTTTGGCTTTCTCCACAACCTTGCGAGTATTCAGGGTCTCTTTCAGTTTCTGAACCTCCTTGCGTAGTCCCCGAATTCGTTCACGATACAGAAGAGCGGCGTCAACAGCAGCCACCAAACTCGTTTCGGTTACTGGGTAAAAACAGTAATGGAACTCTTTAAGGTCGGGGTTATCCCTTCGCCTGACCATAATCAGGATTGCAGCCAAGTCATCTGACTCGATGATACGGGCTGCCTCCAAGGCATTACCACCTTCCAGCCCTTCGTCAATGATGACAAGATCCGGCAATACAGTCCTCACCTTGCGCAGCATGTCCGGCACACTGTTAGCTTCGGCCAGTACTTGGCATCCTAACCGAACCAACCCGTCCCTCAAAGCTGAGCGTCTTGTTTCTGAAGCGTCTGCTACGAGAACCTTTATCCTGGGCACAATCGTATCACCGCCTCTCAAAAAAAAAGCCGTCTCGACCGTGATCAATCCGTATGATCTCCGTCGGGACGCCATTGTCCGCAAAAATCACCAAAAATCCTTATCCTTCATGTTACCAACCTCAATTCTATCAATTCTGGTCCAAATATCAATAACCGCATCTATCATATACTGTATACTTGCAAAGTATACCTGCATAGGGTCGTACCCGGTTCAATATGCCTGGCCCCTTAACGGAGTTAAGCATCGGAGCCGCCGTCAACGGGATATAATATGAGTCGCGGCCGAGCAAAATGTGGGGATAATGTATACTTGACGATTTTGGCTCTTGATGCATTGACATTAGTTGGCCCTTAGGTATAATCAAGCTAAAAAGGATATAGATATGTTTGTAGCGGCATATGCTTGCCGCCAACCAGGGACGATGAAGTCCTTCCTTCAAACGAAGGGAGGGCTTTCTTTTTTTGGCGATGCGGACCCCTGTACAAAACCAGGGCGACTGTTTCCTGAACGATGCAAGGAGGTGAAAAGGCGTTTCAACGGCAAGAACAGTCGCAGACGGGAGAGCTTCGCCGAATTCAAGTTGAAAGGAGGCAAACATGATGACTCCAGAAGAAATTTCAGCACTGATAAAGGACAAAGGAATCACCTTCATCGACCTGAAGTTCAACGACTTACCGGGACTGTGGCAGCACTTTTCCATGCCATCGAGTGAACTGACAGGAGTTGATAACGTCGCTGAAGGCGGTCTATTTCGAGAAGGCGTAGGATTTGACGGTTCCAGTATTCGTGGGTTTCAGCAGATTCAAGAAAGCGACATGATACTCATCCCGGATCCCGACACCGCGGTTATTGATCCGGTCTGTAAAGCATTCACCCTTTCCATGATATGCGACATCTACGATCCGATTACCCGCCAGCCGTACAGCCGCGACCCGCGGTACGTAGCCAAGAAGGCCGAAGCCTACCTGAAATCGACCGGGATCGCCGACACCAGCTATTGGGGCCCGGAAATGGAGTTCTTCATCTTTGACGACGTCCGTTTCGATCAAAGCGTCAACTTTGGGTACTACTATTTGGATTCGATTGAAGGAGAATGGAACACCGGGCGCCAGGAAAACCCGAATCTAGGTTATAAGGCCCGTTACAAGGAGGGGTATTTCCCGGTACCGCCCCACGACTCACACCAGGACCTGCGGAGCGAAATGGTTAAAGTGCTTATGGGAGTTGGGATTGGAGTAGAGGTTCACCACCACGAAGTCGCTAGTGGCGGCCAGGCCGAGATTGACATGAGGTTTGACTCGCTCGTACGCATGGCCGACAAGTGCATGATGTACAAGTACGTGGTCAAAAACGTGGCCCGGCGCCACAACAAGGTGGTCACCTTCATGCCCAAACCGCTATTTCAGGACAACGGCTCCGGAATGCATACCCACCAGTCCTTGTGGAAGGATGGGGTTAACCTTTTCTACGACCCCAAAGGGTATGGGCTTTTAAGCCAGCTGGCCAAGTACTACATCGGGGGACTGTTAAAACACGCCCCGGCTCTGATGGCATTCTGTGCCCCAACCACCAACTCGTACAAGCGGCTGGTCCCCGGTTTTGAAGCTCCCGTGAACTTGGTTTACTCCATGCGGAACCGGAGCGCGGCGATTCGTATTCCGGTATATACTGACAATCCAAAGTCCAAGCGCATCGAGTTTAGACCGCCTGACCCGTCCTGCAACCCGTATCTGGCTTTCGCCGCCATGCTCATGGCCGGCTTGGACGGAATCGAAAATGAAATCGATCCGGGAGATCCCGTCGACAAGAACATCTATGAGCTCGACGAACAAGAAGCTGCCAAGATCAGAACTGTCCCCGGGTCTCTTGAAGAAGCCTTGAACGCCCTGGAAGAAGACCACGACTTTCTGCTCAAAGGCAACGTTTTCACCACCGACCTGCTCGAGGTCTGGATCAAGTACAAGCGGGAAAAAGAGGTCGAACCCATTAAACTCAGGCCACATCCGTACGAGTTTCAGCTGTATTTCGACCTGTAAACAGGTACTGCAGCAACCCTTTGTCCGACAACAAATATCTGTTTTTGAGCAGGGAAACATCCCTGCTTTTTTATGCCCACTGTAGCTCAGTATAAACTCATAACCCAAGTTGTTCTACTCGGGTTTGACAATCGCCTGGTACATCTCGGTCTCTCTAACTCTTCTTGAGGCAAAAAACATAACCGGGTCCCATGCTGAATCCCTTTGTCGCTAAAAAAGAAAACTGCCTTACGGCGCCGCAGTTTTAAGACTTTCTACACCTCAATTCGGGCAGCGATGGGCATCCTGCGCCCCATCCCGAACGCCTTGCTGGTCACTTTTAGGCCCGGGGCAGCTTGTCGCCGTTTGTACTCGCTCGCATTGACAGATCTTACCACTTTTTTGACGGTGTCCTCGTCCAGCCCTAGCTGGACAATCTCCTCAACCCCCAGATTCTCTTCGACATATAGATAAAGTATTTGGTCTAACAAAGGATACGGTGGTAAAGTATCCTGGTCGGTTTGTCCTGGCCTGAGTTCGGCCGACGGGGCTTTGTGGATGATTTCGAGAGGGATGATTTCTTTCGAGCGGTTGATGTAGCCGGCTAAGTCATATACCATGGTTTTGGGCACATCAGCCAGTACGCTCAGACCCCCGCTCATATCGCCGTACAAAGTACAGTAACCAACCGCCAGTTCGCTCTTGTTGCCAGTAGACAGCACCAAGTAACCGAACCTGTTAGCAAAGGCCATGAGAATATTACCCCTGATACGCGCCTGCAGGTTTTCCTCCGCGATGTCCAGCCTTCGTCCTTCCAAAAAACCGTCAAATATGGTCAGGTATGATTCGAAAACCTGGGTGATAGGAATGACCAGAAACTGGATACCCAAATTCGACGCCAGTTTCTGAGAATCGGTAACGCTACCAGCAGATGAATAAGGCGACGGCATGGAGATGCCGAGCACGTTTTCTCTTCCCAGTGCTTCCACCGCTATGCAACAAGTAACAGCGGAGTCAATGCCCCCGGAAAGTCCGATCACCGCTTTTTTAAACCCGCATTTTTTTAAATAGTCCCTCGTGCCCAAAACCAATGCTTCGAAAACCGACTGGATCCGGTCTTGAGAAGAGTATAAGAATGTGTCTGTTTCTTTTTCCGTGTCGATTATCCCGATCTCCTCTTTGAACGGAGCCCCTAAATACAGGAGTTCGCCGCGCCGGTTAAATGCCATGCTCCTACCGTCGAATACCAGTTCGTCGTTCCCGCCAACCTGGTTGACGTATATAAAAGGGATATTGTGCCTACGGGCATGGTTACGGATAAGGCGGTATCGGATTTCTTCCTTGCCCACCGTAAAAGGCGAAGCCGAGATGTTAACCAACAGTGTTGCTCCTTGTTTTGCCAGGGCTTCAATGGGGTCAAAAGAGTACATTCTTCGACTGGGCCATAGTTCAGGGTCGTTCCAGGCGTCCTCGCATATGGATACGCCCAGGACTTCCCCTTTAAAAGGAACAGTTTCCACCCTAGGAGCCGGATCAAAATACCGCTCTTCGTCGAACACGTCGTATATGGGAAGGAGCGTCTTCGCAGTCCTGCCGATCTCTCTTCCCTGGTATATGAGAATCGCACCGTTGTAAAGCCCCCTGCCAACTGTTCCATCCGTGGGCACCGGTAGTCCTATAAGTATACCTGTGCCCGGATACCTAAGAGATAACTGCCTGAGCCTGGTCACAGACTTTTCTACCTTTTTCAAAAACCAAGGCTTTTCCAAGAGATCCCGTGGAGGATATCCGGTTATAAACAGTTCCGGAAAAATCAAAAGGTCAACACCACACGGACTGTACTGGGCAAGTGTGTCTTCGATTTTCTTTAAATTGCCCTCTATGTCTCCTACCACAGGATTGAGTTGGGCCAAGCCTACTATCATGCTCATTACCTCCTCCTCTCGTATCTTACGGCCAACCAGCAGAGTACACCAATTGGCTTGGTGTCGGCACCCGAGGTCCGGCTTGTTTCTTGCATTTTTTGCGGTGAAAGCACTATGGGGCGGTCCAAACCCATCGCCCCGCTTATCCTACAGGCATATATTACACTTCATGGTTATACCTCTGCAACTAAGACGCCTAATTCATGTACACTCACACGCGCTTTTACAGAGGGTTAACCGGTCAGTTAACACTCTCCCTCGAAGCTAACAGCGTCGGTCAGGCCACGTCGTAGCCATACGCTTCTTCACCGTGTTGGGTTACGTCTAGGCCGACCTCCTCTTCTTCCTTCGGCACCCGTAAAGGCGTTACCAGGTTCACTGCCTTCAATATGATAGCTGTTACTACAAAAGCATAAACTATACTTGCAAGAACCGCTGCGATTTGAATCAGCACCAAACGCGGATTACCGTACAAAAGGCCGTTCGCACCAGCAGGGTTCACGGTTGTACTAGCGAAAACCCCTGTAAGAATAGCACCCAACGTGCCGCCAACCCCGTGAACACCGAACGCGTCGAGGGCATCATCGTATCCCAAAGCGGCTTTGGCCTTGCTAACAGCAAAATAGCAGGCAGGTCCAGCCACCAGACCAATTAATACCGCAGCAGCAGGCCCCACAAACCCTGCGGCGGGCGTAATCGCTACCAAACCGGCCACTATCCCAGAAGCCACCCCCAGGACCGTAGGCTTTCCGTGGTGGACCCATTCGGCTGCAGCCCAGGAAAGAGCTGCTGTAGCCGCGCAGGTATTCGTCACCACGAACGCGCTCGCAGCTAGGCCGTTAGCCGCAAGGGCACTGCCGGCGTTAAATCCGAACCATCCAAACCATAGAAGGCCGGCCCCTATAACCGTAAAAGGCAAATTGTGCGGGATCATAGTCTCCTTTCCTAAATTCGCTCTCTTACCCAGCACCAGAGCACCAGCTAATCCGGCCAATCCGGAGCTTATGTGTACAACTGTTCCTCCAGCAAAATCGAGGGCTCCAAGGTTCCTCAACCACCCGCCAACACCCCAGACCCAGTGGGCAAGGGGATCGTAAACTAAGGTAGTCCAGAGCAAGACAAACAACACGAAAGCCGAAAACCTCATGCGCTCGGCAATTGCCCCGGTAATCAAAGCTGCAGTGATGATAGCGAACATCATCTGGAAGGCGGAAAACGCGTAATGTGGTATGCTAGCGGCATAATCGGCATTAGGTCCGGTGCCGACCCCTCTTAAGCCAACCCAATCCAACCCGCCAACGACGTGCCCGATATCAGGACCGAAACACAGGGAATACCCAACCAACACCCACTGTACGGATACCAGACCCATGATGACAAAACACTGCATTAAGATACTCAGGACGTTTTTGCGCCGGACCATGCCCCCATAAAAGAGGGCCAATCCAGGGGTCATCAAGAAGACCAGAGAAGCGCAAATCAAAATGAACGACGTATCGCCAGAATCAAGAGATGAAGGCCCTGCAGCCCAAGCCGGCGGTGATACTGCTGCTATCAGGAGTCCCATGTTTACCAACGCCATCGACAAACCTCGCCTTATGCCCGTCATATCAATCCCTCCTCGTTTAGAGTAAAAAAAGCGCTAGTTATCTTCGACCGGTTGAGGTCCCCGGTCTCACCAGCGCCTTCGCTCGCTCTATTTTCGTTCTTTTACTACCGGCAACCCTCAGCCTATAAGGCCGACTCTCCTCGCTCTCCTGTTCGTATGCGGACGATCTCTTCCACAGGGTATACGAATATCTTCCCGTCACCTATATTGCCGGTGGCACAAACGTTCACTATGGTTTCTATGATTCTTTCCACCCAGTGATCCCGACACACCAGTTCAACCTTAACCTTGGGGAAGAGATCCACTGACAGCTCTCGTCCACGGTAATACTGCTTTTCTCCTCGCTGCAGCCCGCGGCCGGAAACCTCGTAGATAGTCATACCTCTGACTTCTAGTTTTGCCAGCGCTTCCTTGAGCTCCTCCAACTTACTCGGCCTGATGATAGCTTCAATTTTCTTCATCCCTGCCCTCCTCCTTAATTTCCAGCACCTCAAACCCTGATGGTGCCTCGTATTCAAAGCGGAAGCAGAAAAAGGCGCTTGTTTGTGATACTCAACGATCACCCAAGCGCCTTTGCCTGTCTCGCTTATGCAATTACCACGTTTAGTATAGCTGTTGAGTCGAAAGTAGGCAAGGGGGTCGACTCGGTTATACTGTATACTGCTAAACTCCGTTTTTAAATTATTCGAACTCGAGCTCTCTTCAACCACCAGTGTACTTGAAGTAAAAAGGCAAAATACTGGGTATCACCCATCAATTGACCAAACCAGGGCAGCTTAAAGACCTCGTCTCCGCGGAGTGCAGCTTCTCTAACTTTACCAACGTTGAGCAAGGGCAAGAGTGGTGAGTCCGTTGAATCCAGTACTCGAAGTAGATTTTTGCGAACAAGGGCCGCATATTTGGGGTGATGGGTCTTGGGATACGGGTTTTTTGGTCGAGCTAAAACCTCATCCGGCAGGACTCCTTCCAGGGCCTTCCGTAAAATACCTTTGGGCATCCCCCCATAAGTCTTAGTGCCCCAAGGTATATTCCAGACGTACTCGACCAGCCTGTGATCACTAAAAGGAACCCGGATCTCGAGCCCCCATGCCATGCTCATCCGGTCTTTCCGGTCTAACAGAGTGGGCATGAACCGAGTTATACTTAGATAGGTCATTTCCCGCATCTTGGCTTCCCAAGTCGATTCTTGTCGAAGCCTGGGTACTTCGGCAAGAGCGTCGTGTAAACGATCGGCTACATATTCTCTGGGTCGAATATGGTTTACCACCTCAGGGGACAACATATCCATCCTTTCGTCCAACATTCTCATCCAGGGAAATACCGAGGTATTCTGAATCCCCTTGCCATAAAACCAGGGATAACCGCCAAACACCTCATCGGCGCATTCTCCCGATAACGCCACCGTAGCCTCTTTCCTCACTTCCCTGCAAAAGAGGTACAGGGACGAGTCAATATCAGCCATGCCTGGAAGGTCATTAGCCCATTGCGCGGAATCCAAGGTTTCATGCAGCTCATTCACATCAATGGTAACCGAGTGGTGAACTGTTCCTAGACTCTCCGATACTTTTTGCACCCAATGATTGTCAGTGTCTGGTTGAAACAGGTCCGGTGTAAAGTATTGTTCGCTGCCCTCATAAGCAACCGAAAACGTGTGGAGTCTTCCCCGACCTTCTCGTTCGAAGACACGAACCGCGAAAGCAGTCAGAGCACTTGAATCCAACCCTCCTGACAGCAGAGTGCATACAGGGACATCGGCCACTAGTTGTCTTGATACAGTGTCCTGCAGTAAGTCCAAAATGCGTGCTGCCGTAATTTCGGCATCGTCTTCGTGCGGGCGGTTTTCCAGCCTCCAGTACCTGTGAATGTGTACGCCTTTTCGGTTAAACACCATGTAGTGACCGGGCTTCAACTCCTTTACCCCTTGATAAACTCCGTGCCCTGGGGTTCTGGCTGGTCCCATTACCAAAACCTCAGCCAGTCCCTCTGCATCTAGGCGGGGTTCAATTTCAGGGTGAGCAAGCAGGGCCTTGAGCTCCGAGCCGAAAATCAGCCCGTCCGTGTACTCATAATAAAACAATGGTTTTACGCCCAGTCGGTCCCGGGCTAAAAACAAACTCTGTTCAGTTTCATCCCATACAGCGAAAGCGAAAATACCGTTGAGCCGTTCGACCGACAACGGTCCCCATTCGATATAGGCCATAAGCAAAACTTCCGTGTCGGAGTTTCTAGTCTGAAAGATATACCCGCGAGCTTCTAAATCCGATCGCAACTCCTCTCCGTTGTAGAGCTCGCCGTTATAGACTATGGTACACTCCCTCTTACCTTTTTTTCGAGTCATGGGCTGAGACCCCCCTTCGGGATCAACCACCACGAGGCGGCGGTGCCCCAGAGCAACATTAGGTAACAACCAAAAACCTCGTGCGTCTGGTCCCCGATGAGAAAGGGTATCTGTCATGACCTCGATTACCTTGCGGTACTGTGATACATCTCGCTTCCAATCAATCCAGCCAGCGATTCCGCACATATTCATCACTCCTGTCTGAGGTCGTCTTGTGCAAAAAAAAGGCGCACGCAAGAGACAACTCTCCTGCGGCACCTTTGCCTGTCATATGTTTATGAAAACGTATGAAGAATGTTGCTGGAACTCTATGGGAAGTATTAGCCCACCTTAAACGTTCGAAAATGTTTTCGCCCTACCACAATTGCAACCTCAACACTGCACTCCTCGCGGATGATATGGCCATCAGCCTGACTTTGTGCTATTATCGGATGGGAAGTTGTGGAGCTCGACCCCGAACCCTTTTATCCAGGAGGTGATAATGATGGAAACTACTCCCAGGGGAATGAGATTGCACATAGCTATATTTGGCCGTCGCAATGTCGGTAAGTCCAGCCTTATCAATGCACTAACGAATCAGGATATTGCCCTGGTCTCTCCTATGGCCGGCACCACCACAGACCCGGTATACAAGGCCATGGAGATACTACCCATAGGCCCGGTAGAGATAATCGACACCGCTGGAATCGACGACGAGGGATTCTTAGGCCAGTTACGTATAAAGAAAACCATGGAGGTCCTGAACAAGACTGACCTGGCTGTACTGGTCATCGACCCGGTCCTAGGAGTAGGAGAATTCGAAACCCGCTTAAAAGAGACCATTGAAAAGAAAAACATTCCCATAGTATTCGCAGCGTCCAAAGCCGACACTCCAGAGTTTTCTCTCGAAACCGTCAAAACCTGGGAAGAAGTGCTGGGGAAACCCATCATCCCCGTGAGTTCTCTAACTAGATCCGGGTTGGAAGAGCTAAAGCAGCAGATGATCAAAGCAGCCCCCCGTCAGTTCGAGGAGCCTAACATAATCAGTGACCTCTTGCAGCCTGGAGAGCTGGCGATATTAGTTGTGCCCATCGACACGGCCGCACCCAAGGGTAGGCTTATCCTTCCTCAAGTGCAGACTTTAAGGGATCTTCTGGACCATGACATGATGGGACTGGTGGTGAAGGAACGCGAACTCCGGTTAGCTTTTAAATATCTGGCGATTAAGCCCAAGATCGTGGTTACGGACTCCCAAGCGTTCCTGAAGGTAGCAGGTGACACTCCCGAAGACGTACTCATGACCTCCTTTTCGATCTTAATGGCTAGGTATAAAGGAGACCTGGTGGAACTTGTCAAAGGTGCAGCCAAAATCAAGGAACTGAAACCGGGGGATCGGGTTCTGATCGCCGAAGCCTGCACCCATCACCGCCAGCCCGACGATATCGGCAAGACCCAGATTCCCAGGTGGCTCCGCCAGTACGTCGGGGGCGAACTTTACTTCGAGTGGTCTTCGGGTACCGGCTACCCGGAAAACCTGGCCGAATTCGACCTGATAGTGCACTGCGGCGCCTGCATGATCAATCGCCGCGAGATGCTACACCGTATCGAGCAGGCAAAAAAAGCCGGGGTTCCGATAGTTAACTACGGGGTTCTTCTGGCTTTTGTTCACGGCATACTGGAAAGAGCCCTGAAGCCGTTTCCTCTGGCCTTGATGGCTTGGGAAGAAACTAAACAGAAACCTCAAACCGCCTGACAGCCGATATAAAAGGTTTAAGGCTGGTTTTAGAACTCGTGAGTCAGCCTGGCCTGGTCAAACGTTCGACTTCAAGTAGTTTGTCGAGCGTTTCTTCGGTCATAAGACCTTTTTCCAAAACCAGATGGCGAAAACTGATACCGCGCCTTATAGACTCCAAGGCTAGCTCGCTGCAGGTATCGTACCCGAGATAAGGTGTAAGCACCGTGGCATAAACGGTGCTTTTTTCGACGAGTTCCCGGCACCGTTCTTCATTGGCCTCTACTCCTTTTATGCAGTAATTAATGAATATGTCGACTGCTTTTCTTAACAACTTCATCGATTCCAGCAAGCAGTGGGCGATAGTCGGAGAAAAAGCGTTTAACTCAAGCTGCCCACCTTCTGCGGCCAAAGTAATGGCCAGATCGTTTGCTATTACCTTTATGCTGACCTGATTTATCAACTCCGGTATAACCGGGTTTACCTTCCCTGGCATGATGGTGGATCCGGCCTGTAGCTCAGGTAGCCTGATCTCTCCTATTCCCCCTCGTGGTCCGGAAGCCAACAAGCGTAGATCGTTGCTGATCTTGGCCAGGTTAACCGCTGCCGCCTTCAAGAGTCCCGAAACCTCTACAAAAACATCCATGTTCTGAATGCCGTCAACCAGGTTTTCGTTCCTGGCCAAGCCGAAAGGAAACTCCATCCGCAGTTTTTCATTCACCAGGTAAATGTACTTTAAAGGAGCGTTAATGCCGGTGCCGACCGCAGTCCCCCCCAAGCTGACCTGTCGCAGTCGCTCCCCTACCTTGTAAAGGCGCCAGCGGTCTCTAGCGATAGCTTGGGCATATGCCCCGAACTCCTGCCCCAAGGTTATGGGCACCGCATCCTGCAGCTGGGTACGCCCGAGTTTGATGATATGGGCGAATTCTCTTTCTTTTTCTTGTAATGCTTCTTGAAGCTCAGCGAAACGCCAAGACAGTTCCTCTAACAATTGGAGAGCAGCTAGGCGCATAGCAGTCGAGTAAACGTCGTTGGTAGATTGATGAAGGTTTACGTGGTCGTTGGGATGAATCCGGTCATAGCTTCCTTTCGGCAGTCCCAGTATTTCCAAGGCCCGGTTGGCGATGACTTCGTTAACGTTGGCGTTGGTTGACGTCCCGGCCCCACCCTGAATGGCACTGATTGGAAACTGGTCATCCCACCTCCCCGACATAACTTCTTCCGCTGCCTGGACGATAGCGTGGCCGATCACCGGGTCAAGATCCCCTATCTCCGTATTGGTCTGGGCCGCCACCTTTTTTATCAAAGCGATAGCCCGGATAAGTTCCGGATGTACTCTGGCATCACTGACCGCAAAATAGAGTGCTGCTCGCGCGGTCTGGAGCCCGTAGTACACATCGTCTTCGATAAACAACTCCCCCAGAACGTCGCTTTCCTTCCTCATCTTATCGCCTCCATGTATGGCCATGTCTCGCATCGCCAATGTACCAGTATTAGCCGCCGCCTTTCAGTTCCATTTTACTTCTTTTTGGACACCTAGCGGAACTTCCAAAAAGAAAGAACGAAACGTTCCCTCGTCCGCTGTAAATGCTGCCAATATCATAGAACGATAACAGTAAAAGAAAACGGGTGCTTGACACGAAGTGGGCCTTGTCTTAGAATGACGACAGAAACCTTTAAGTTAGCCCCGTGAGGCTGGCAAGGGAAACGCTGAGAGATTGGAGCCTACCTTCCTTCTTTACGGGAGGTAGGCTTTATTTATGCCTTGGGGTAGCTGATATGGCCCTGGTTGGGATACGAAGACGAGGAGGGTCCTTGGCGAAAAGGATTGCTCAGAAGATCAAAGAGACCGAAAGGGTAAGGATGAAAGAGACTGACGGCAGAGACGAGGTGGTAATTGAAAAAATCGTTGAGACGTGAAGCATCCCTTTAAAGTAGTCCTGAGAGGCTAGCAAGGGAGGCCGGTTAGTACCAGGTTGATGGAGGTGGATTTCAAGCCTTCCCTGCTAGCGGGGAAGGCATTTTTATTTGATACACCGCATGAGGAAGTAGGGGAAAATCGTGTTTAAGCGGCGCAAGAACCGGTAAAAAACAGGTCACAAACGAGGTCGCGGTCAGAATGGCTTTATTGTATCTGATGACGGGAGGAGGATATTGCCTCGGGTACCAGAGCAGCAGCGGCAGGAGGGTTCACCACTGTAAGCTGCATGCCTAATACGAACTCTTTGGAAGCAACAACAGTAAACGCGTAGGGAGGAATCATTCGTATGCCGTTAAAGAGTGAACTCAAGAAAGTTATGGTCATTGGATCTGGCCCGATTATAATTGGCCAGGCGGCGGAGTTCGACTACGCAGGTACTCAAGCATGTCGAGCTTTGAAAGAAGAAGGAGTACAAGTTGTTTTAGTCAACAGCAATCCCGCTACTATTATGACCGACAGTAATATAGCAGATAGGGTCTACCTTGAGCCCCTTGTCCCGGAAGTAGTAGCGCGGATTCTACGTAAAGAGCAGCCTGATGGCATCATTGCCAACCTGGGCGGTCAGGTTGGATTGAACATGGCCCTGGCTCTGCACAAGATGGGTATTCTCGAGGAGACGGGGATACCGCTTTTAGGAACGCCTCTTGAGGCTATTCAGAAAGCGGAAGACCGCGAATTGTTCAAGAAGACCATGCAAGAAATCGGTGAGCCGGTGCCGGAAAGCACTATCGTGGAAGACGTAGAAGCAGCCGTCGAGTTTGCCCAACGTATCGGGTACCCTGTTATTGTTAGACCTGCTTATACCCTCGGAGGAACCGGGGGCGGAACCGCTTACAGCGAAGGAGAACTAAGGGTTATTGCCACCAAGGGACTGAAGATGAGTGTAATCCACCAGGTGCTCATTGAAAGGAGTGTTGCCGGCTTCAAAGAGATAGAGTTCGAGGTTATGAGGGATGCTAATGACAACTGTATAACCATCTGTAGCATGGAGAACATCGACCCCATGGGGATTCACACTGGAGATAGTATTGTCGTAGCGCCGGCACTCACCCTGAACGACGAAGAATACCAGATGTTGCGCAACGCTTCTCTAAAGATAATAAGGGCTTTGGGTATTGCTGGTGGGTGTAACATCCAGTTTGCTCTTAATCCCTTCAGTTCAGAGTATTATGTTATCGAGGTCAATCCCAGAGTTAGTCGTTCCAGCGCTCTGGCTTCAAAAGCTACAGGTTATCCCATCGCTAGAGTTACCACCAAGATAGCCATAGGATATCACCTGGATGAGATTCCAAACCGTATAACCGGTAAGACCAGCGCCTGCTTTGAACCGGCTATAGACTATGTAGTAGTGAAGATTCCTCGTTGGCCGTTCGACAAGTTTGGGGGCGGCGATCGCACCCTCGGTACTCAGATGAAAGCTACAGGGGAGGTCATGGCCATCGATCGTACTCTGGAAGCGGCACTGCTTAAAGGTGTCCGTTCTTTGGAGCAAGGGGTATGCGGACTGGTTCTACCCGAACTTACGGCTTTGAACGATGACGAGATAAGATTCAGGCTGAAGCATGCCGATGATGAGAGGATTTTCGTTATCGCTGAAGCTATCCGGCGTGGCATGACGGTGGATGAGATTTGGGACTTATCCCGCATCGATAAGTTCTTCCTCCGTAAGGTGAGGAACATAGTCGACATGAGGAAAAGGATAGAAGAGGAAAAACTTACAAAGGATCTTCTGTGTCAGGCCAAGCGGATGGGTTTTGCTGACCAAGAGATCGCGGCCTTAAAGAACGGTTCCGAGGCGGACATCAGAAACCTGAGAAAAGAGTTGGGAATAGTACCGACTTACAAGTTGGTAGATACTTGTGCGGCTGAGTTTCAGGCTGAAACTCCTTATTATTATTCTTGCTACGAAAACGAAGATGAAGCCCGGCAAGAGACGGACGAGCGCAAGGTACTGGTTATAGGAGCAGGTCCTATCAGGATCGGGCAGGGCATCGAATTCGACTACTGCTCGGTTCATTGCGTTTGGGCTTTGCGCCAAGCCGGAATAAAAGCCATCATCGTTAACAACAACCCGGAAACAGTAAGCACTGACTTTGACACCTCGGACCGGCTTTACTTCGAACCTCTTGTATGGGAAGATGTCATGAACATCATCGAAGAGGAAAATCCAGAAGGAGTTATTGTACAATTTGGAGGACAGACAGCCATCAACCTCGCCCAACAGCTGCAGCAAGCCGGAGTGAAGATTCTCGGCACAAGCTTCGAGAGCATAGACCGGGCCGAAAACCGGGATCGCTTTGACGAACTGGTCGAATCGTTAGGTATTCCACGACCGCCTGGAGGATCCGTAACTTCGATAGAGGGGGGCTTGGAGGTAGCGGAACGCATCGGCTACCCGGTGCTGGTTCGGCCATCGTACGTTTTAGGTGGCAGGGCGATGGAAATCGTGTATAACGAAACGGAAATGGTCGAATACATGCGCGGAGCAGTCAAGGTATCGAGGGAATTTCCGATTCTGGTAGATAAGTACCTCGGAGGAAAGGAATTGGAAGTTGACGCTATATCCGACGGGCAGGATGTGCTGATTCCTGGTATAATGCAACATATAGAAAGAGCCGGAGTTCACTCGGGCGATAGCATCGCCGTTTATCCTGCCCACCAAATATCCCAAGACACAAAGGAAAAAATTGTGGATTACACTACCAAACTGGCGAGGGCTCTCGCGGTGAAGGGCCTTATCAACATCCAGTTCGTGGAATTCGAGGGAGAACTCTACGTCCTTGAGGTAAATCCCCGCTCTAGTCGTACGGTTCCCTATATCAGTAAGGTAACCGGCATACCTATGGTCAAACTGGCTACCGATATAATCTTGGGTAAAACACTGAGCGAATTAGGTTATGAGAGCGGACTGTACCCCGTTCCGCCGTACTATGCCGTTAAAGCTCCAGTGTTCTCTTTTGGTAAGCTGCTGGAAGTCGATATTTCTTTGGGACCGGAGATGAAGTCTACGGGTGAAGTATTGGGAATTGATGTCTGTTTAGAAAAAGCCTTATATAAAGCTCTGATAGGAGCCGGCATCAGCATACCCGAATCCGGCACTATCTTAGTCACGGTAGCTGACAAAGATAAGAAGGAAGCCTTGCCCATTATCAGAGGATTCTATGATCTGGGATTTACCATAATGGCTACGGCAGGTACGGCTGAGGCTTTGCAGAAAACAGGTATAGAGGTGCACAGGGTGAACAAGCTGAGCGAGGGGCACCCGACGATCGTGGATCTAATTAGGCAAGATCAGGTTGATTTCGTCGTTAATACCCTCAGCAAGGGTAGAAAACCATACAGCGATGGATTCCAAATCCGCCGGGCTGCAGTGGAGCTCGGTATTCCGTGCTTGACTTCTCTTGATACTACCAGGGTGGTGCTGGATGTTATCCGCAACTTGAAAAAAGGGCGGGAATTTAGCGCGGTCTGCCTGGAGGAATATTTGTCCTGAATTTATAATCCCGTTTAACACGCGCTCAACAATGAATGGAGACGTTTCTGTTGGTAATGTTGGTTATCGCTCTGGTTTAGTTCTATTTTTGGAAATTATGTAAAATTCTCGATCACAGATTGGATTGGTTGAACACCGGTCGTTCACTTTAAACCCTTTCCATCACTCTGACCTTTTTAAGTCCGGTTGCCAAAACAGCTCCTGCCAGCAGGATCAAAGCCGCAACCCAAAAGCTTGCCGATAACCCCCAGTGGTCAGCCACAATACCGTTGACCAGGGCCCCCAGTGAACCCACGCCCCACGCGAAACCCATAGACAGACCGGCAGCTATACCCACACTTTCCGGAAGATACTCCTGACAAAGTACAACCATAACAGGCAGGGGAGCATGTACGGTTAGCCCACAGGCCATCAAAAACAGCACCGACCAAAGGCCGTTAGTATACAAGAAAAGTCCCGCGAACACCGCACTCAACAACATGCTGACGACTATTATCCTGGTTCTCCCCAAACTATCCGATAGTTTTCCGGCTATAATGCCCCCAACGGCACCTACCGCCAGGAACCAGGTAAGAAGGTTCGCTGCCGCTTGATACGAATACCCGGCCTTCTCCAGGTAAAAAACAAGGTAATTGCTCAAAACGAGGTGCCCCCAAGCCCTTAGTATCATAGTCCACGTAAGGATCAATATTGCCCCTCTGAAAACCGTTCTCGCCTGCCTGATATTCCATCTCTTAGGGTTCGGTTTTAGACCTGATAGTCTTGTTGTAAAAGCCCCGATTACAAACACCGCTGCTGGTACCAGTGCCCAAAAGAGAGCATTTAATGACCAGCGATCAACCAATAAAGCGACGACCACGGGCCCCACGGCGTAACCCAAGGCTCCTGCCGAAGAAAACAAGGACATTAAAACCCCCCGGTTATAAGGATCCAATTGGTAAGTGTAGGTTGAGCCTGCCGGGTGGTATACCCCGTTCGCGACCCCAGCTACCAAAGTCAGTGCAAGAAACACATAGTAGCCGGTTGAAAGCACGCTTGCGCACATGAGCAAGCCACTTAACACCACAGGCCAAACCAGCCACCTCGATGAAGGGTGAATATCAAAAAGCCACCCGAACACCGGCTGGGCCAAATTTGCGGCAATCAGGCTCCCGCTGATGACTATTCCGGCCAAGGTGAGGTTAAGGTCGAGCCTGGGGGCCATAACCGGAAGCAAGGCTGGCAGGAAATTGATATACATGTCGGTCAAAGCGTGACCCCCTGCCAATAAAAGAAAAGCTCTGGTTCTCATGATTTGATTTGCACTATTAGTTCAATCTCGCAGGGAGCATTGAGAGGTAAACTGCTAACCCCTATCGCCGCTCGGGCATGTTGTCCGGCTTCGCCGAAAACCTCTTCCAGCAGTTCGGAAGCACCGTTTAATACTCGCGGCTGTTCGTGGAACCCTTCTGCGCTTTGTATGTACCCGGTCATTTTCACTACCCTTTCCACACGGTCCAAGCTGCCTACCAAAAACTTAACCACTCCGAGACAATTCAAAACCGACTGGCGGGCGCAGGCCACCCCTTTTTCCAGATCTAAGTCCACTCCCAACTTTCCTTTATATATCAGCTCTCCGCGACAAGTTGGAAGCTGACCGGAGGTGAAAACCAGATCCCCCACAACGACGCCAGGAACGTAAGCCGCTATAGGCCGGGGAGGCGATGGTATCTCCAATCCTAATTCTTTTAAGCGTTCCTCGACTCCCATGCTCATATTCCCCCTCACTATCGTATGATACCCTGAATAACGCCCATCAAGAAGACAAGATAAAACACTCCGCAGAAAAGCAAGGTCCCAGTACTAAGGTAACCCTTTCGGGTGACCTCGACGTACATCACGGCTGCGGCCAAAAGAGCACAGAGAGCGCTGACCATAGCCCCGACGCTGAGCCTCCAATCAGTCAAAAAAATGCCCAAAGCCGGTATCAACGAACTCTGGAAAACCATAGCCCCCGTAATGTTGCCTAAAGCCAACGTGTCTTTACCCCTGGACACCCAAATGATGCTGTTAAACTTTTCTGGCAATTCGGTGGCAACCGGAGCAATTATCAGAGACAGCACGAAGGCGGGTACCCCATACGCGTGAGCGATATCTCTAACAGCGGTTACAAAACCGTCTGCCCCCAGTATTATTAAACAGAGCGATACCGCCACCTGAAACAAAATGGTCCTTAACAAGGGGTACTCGGAGCCGAAACAAAAATAGCAGCGCCGCAGTTCTTCCCCGTCATCCCTTCCTCCTTTGCTTTCGGTTATGGTCACGTAAACGTACCATAAATAGGAAAATACCATGAAGACTCCAATAATAAGCTGCCAGCGACGCAAAGGAAGAGCGCCTACCAAAACTGCTGCCGTGAACACTATTAAGAAAAAGCCGAGGTCACGCCGAATAACATCCTTGTTAACTTGAAGTTTCAGGCCGTGCACGCGCCGCCACCTGAAGATAATTACGCCTACCCCGGTAACGAACATGGCCAAAGTCGAAAGCATCAACGGAGCCCCGAGAATCGCCCCGATCCCGATTTCCTTCCCTTCAGCTTCGCCTCCCAGCAGGATCGCGATAATCGGGATTAGAGTTTCAGGCAAAGCCGTACCGACAGCAGCCAAGATGCTCCCGACCGCTCCCTCCGACAAATTAAGCCTTTCCCCTAACCACTCAATGCCATTAGTGAAAATCTCGGCTCCGATAAGTATAATAACCAGGCTCACAACCAACAACACTCCACTGTTCACCTATCTAACCCCCTAGTGGTTCTGCTTGTCCAACCCTTGCTCAATCGGTTATAGTGACCTCATATCGCTGTCTCCGGTCAAAGCCTACACACCAGCGATAACCGGCTTGTCTAGCCAGTTCCCGAGCTTTCGCCAAATCCCGGCCCACATCTCCGGGTTCGTGGGCATCCGAGCCAAAGGTTATCGGAATGTCGGCCTCGAACAAAGCCTTAAGCAAGCTCGGGCTCGGATACATCTCGTTTACTGGCTTGCGCAATCCAGCGGTATTGATTTCTACCACCACTCCCGAGCGTTTCATCTGCAGCAGGAAAGGCTCCACGTACTCGAGGTCCCGCTTGCGTGCCGGGCGGTGGCCCCATATCTTGATGAGATCCAGGTGTCCGATGACATCGAACAAGCCCGACCTTACAGCTTGCGCTACTAAACGGAAATACCGCTCGTACAGCTCATCGATGTCAGCCCCATCAAACCCGGATCTTGAGTCGGGGCGATCAAACCCCCAACCGTCAATAAAGTGAACCGAACCTATGACGAAATCGAGATCCCATTTTTTTATTATACCCCTTATCTCCCCCTCCCGCTCAAAATTATAGTCTATTTCCATCCCCTGCCGGACGCATATACCGGAGGCGTTCATCCGCACTACTTCCAAGACTTCCGGCCTTATCCTTCGTCCCCACTCTTCGTGTTCAGCCAGGCCGATTTCGGTTATCCCTTGCCTTCGCGCCTGATCGAGGAATTGTCTTATCCGCTCCTCTGTGTACTCGTACTCTCCGTGAGCGAGAACGTGCACGTGGTAATCAACCAGCATCCGTCAAGCCCCCTGCCTCAAAATTGTCTGATCATCAAAACCTGACCGGTGACCGAATATAATTTATTGCATCGCCAAGGCCATTGTAATACAATTGGAACGAAGTTCAGGTTTCGCGCGAAGGAGGTTAACATGGCTAATATAATCCCCTTTATTGGTTTAAGGTACAACACTAATAAGATACCAAATCTGGCTTCTGTAGTCACCCCGCCTTATGACATAATCGACGAAGCCGCCCAGGTCCGGTACTATGCCGAGCACCCTGCCAACGTGATCCGTCTTGAACTTGGTCTCGAATTCCCCAACGACGATGAGAACAACAACCGCTACACCCGGGCCGCCGAGTACATGCAACGGTGGATTGAAGAGGATATCCTGGTTTATGAAAGTAAACCTGCCCTCTACTTCTACCAGCAGGAGTTCAATATCCAGGGGAATACCGTCGTCCGGAACGGCTTTATCTGCGGTCTTAAAGTAGAAGCATACGATAAAGGCAATATCCTACCCCACGAAGAGACCCTGTCCAAGCCCAAAGAAGACAGGCTGCGTTTGCTCCGGGCTACCCAAGCCAATTTCAGTTCGATCTTCGGGCTGTATTCGGATCCAGAAAAGACTATCGATAGCGCGTTGCAAGCAGCCATAAGCGATACTTCTCCCACCTCTGAACTAGTCGACGAAGTCGGGGAAACTCACCGTCTGTGGGTGATTACCGATAATGAAACCATCCGCACTGTGGTCGAGGCCATAAAAGACAAGAAGATCTTCATCGCTGACGGCCATCACCGGTATGAGACCGCCCTCGAATATGCCCAGGAAATGGAGGCTAAAGGCTTACCTGGATACGATTACGTAATGATAACTTTGGTAAACTTGTATGATCAGGGTTTAATTATCCTTCCCACTCACCGCGTGGTAAAGAATCTGGAAGGTTTCGACCTGGAAGCTTTTCGGGTAAAACTCGGCTCCTATTTCAACGTTCGGCCCTTTGGTTCGGCTGACCAACTGTCAGCGTTTCTTAAAGCCATGGAAGAACAAGGTGAAGATCAACAGGTTTTCGGTATGTATGGTCAAAACGGAGTTCTGTACATCTTGAGCCTTAGGCCCAACGTCGAGATAACACAAGCCTTGCCGAATGATAAATCAGAGGCTTGGAAACGGCTCGACGTTGCGGTTCTCGATAACCTCGTACTCGACCACATGCTGGGCATCGGGGCTTCGCAGCGCAAAAACCAAGAATACCTGGCTTACACCAAGGACGCACAGTGGGCAGTGCAACAGGTCGACAAGGGCCTTTATCAAGTCGCCTTCTTCCTCAACCCCACCCGGGTCAAGGAAGTGGTAGACGTTGCCCAAGCCCGTGACAAGATGCCCCAAAAAGCAACCTACTTTTATCCCAAGCTGTTAACCGGTCTGGTCATAAACCACCTGGCCAAGAACATCAGCGGTTAAAGCTTAACTTGGAAAATCCAGACTTCTGAGAAAGACCTCTTGAAAATCCGGCTGACTAGCCAGCTCAAGGTAGCGGATGGAACGCGCAAGGCGGTCAGCCTCTTTTTGTTTTTCTCGAGATAAGAGGGCCATTATGGCACCTTCAGCCGCTGCATTGCCGATTCCTATAATGCTTTCCGGTCTGACAGGCGGCAAGAGACCTAAGCGAAGGATACTGGCCGGGCGAAGGTATTGGCCGAATGTACCCGCCAGGTATACCCGGTCTAAGTCTGATACGGAGAGCCCCGCCCTCTCCAACATTATGTCAACTCCTGTCCTGATCGCCGCCTTGGCTAATTGCAGTTGCCGGATGTCATTTTGGTTGATCCCTACTCTCCTCAATTCAGGGGCAGCGGACTCATTCAAAACAAATGATCCCTGAGGTCCGCCCTGGATTGGGCTCAGAGTTCCGTTCTGGTTAAGCCAACCTAATTCCAACATAGCGGCCACAAGGTCAATCAACCCGGAACCACAAAAGCCAAGCGGCGGGCCTTCTCCTAGAACATTGAACTGGATCTTATCTTCTTGTACCCATACCCTGTCAACAGCCCCCGGCTCAGCGCGCATTCCTGACGATATGTTGCCGCCTTCGAACGCAGGGCCAGCGGCTGCAGAACACGCCCACCACTCTCCTTTATGGTAAAGAACCATCTCTCCGTTGGTCCCTATGTCGAGATAAAGAAACGTTTCTCGGCCGTGCAGATCCAGGGTTAAAAGACCTGCCACCACGTCTGCTCCCACGAAACCCCCGACCTGGGGGAGGATTCTAACTTGTCCCCGGGGATGAATCCTGATCCCAAATGTTGATGCTGTTTCAGACCAACTGTGCCTAAATACCCCAACGAAAGGTGCCCCTCCAAAACCACGAACATCAAGGCCTGCAAACAGGTGCAGCATTACCGGATTGCCCACCGCCACCACCTGATACACGTCGGCAGGGCTTACCCCGTGAAAACTGGTCAGTTCGTCGATCATCGAATTAACGGCCGCAACTAAGACCTCGTTGAGGCGGGTTAACCCTCCCCTGTTCTCTGTGGCCCGGCTAACGCGCGAAATCACGTCTGCCCCGTACGTTTTCTGAGGATTGCCACGAGTCACTACCGACAGCCGTCGCCCATCTTCCAGGTCAACCAAAGCAGCATACAGGCTGGTAGTTCCTATGTCAACCGCTACTCCCAACACGCGGGGCGTGCTGCTTGCGGTCACCTCGACCAAACAGGGTCCGATCGCAACGCCGTTTAACGAAACCTCGCCCCTGCTAACTTCAGTGCTGAGCCGGTTCCAATTATCGAAAGTCAGGCACAAATGAGACTCGGGAAAGGCTTGGGCAAGGCGTTCCCAAAGAGTCTCAGTGCCCTCTTCTGTCCGTGGAGGGACAGCCCCGCTGATCCTCTTCACCTCGGGTGCGATTTCAAATCCGAGCGCACGCCCTTCGGCTTTCAGAAATGGGGACAGTTCCATTGAAGATAAGTATACCTGCGCCGGCCCTAACACCCGGCAGTGACAAGCCAGCCGAAAACCAGGCGACACGCCTTGCTCCAGCATGAAGCGGCTTTCTTCCGGCCCGGGAGGCGATACTTCACCTTCTACCCGCACCCAGCAGTGCCCGCATGTCCCTCTACCACCGCATTCTCCTTTTACGTGATGCCCGCGGCTCTCGAGTATATCCCAGAGCAGCTGCCCCGGTAACGTCCATATTTCTTCGGCCTGATGAGAACCCACGTAAACCTCTAACTTAGTTCCTCTAACCATTTCCGGGCTTCGCTCTCCTAATTCGGTTGCCCTTTAGACAATAATTAATAATGAAATCGACGAGTTTGTCGCTGTCGTTCGGTTGAAAAACGGGCACCGGTAATTCTCCGATGTCAAAATCAGACACTACCGCGATCGTCTGGTTTAGCTCCATAAGCTCGCTGCTTACCTCGCGGCGTATGACTTGGATCTTGGGCAGGTCTTCGTTTTTGAAACCCTCAACCAGGACGATATCGAGTCCAGGCGTCACTTTCTTCAATATTTCATCAAGGCTCATCTTGCCCTCTTGCTGCCGGTACTCAACCGCGATTTCGTTCGACACAACAGCCATCAAAGATGCGCCGGCCTTAAAAAGGCGCATACTGTCCTTACTTCCTTCTTCGAAAACGATGGGATGAAAAGCATGTTTGATAACGCCCACTTTGAAGCCGCGATCCTGTAAACTGGAAATGACCTTCTCCAACAAGGTCGTCTTCCCTGCATTATGTGAACCCACGAATGCGATTACTGGAACCACTTGTAATCCTCCCGTGTTCGAAATACCGGATGATATTAAGCCTCTTTTCTCTCCTTTACAAGCAACATCTTATTCCATCCCCAGCTGCTACGTCAAATCAGCAAAAACAAAACCACCCCCTCACCCCGCCTTCTCGCCCCGGATAATTGTAAAATTCCAAGGAGAATAAGAGTGATAAGAGTGGATCGTCCAACCTATTGCGGATCTGCAGCAAGTGCTGCTCTTTCGGTAAAGAAAACGTCGACAAAGCTTCAAGAAAACAAAAGGCACACTCAAATAAAAAAGCGGCCTGAATAAGCCGCTTTTTCTTGTTACTCCTGTTTAGTCTCAGCCATGAGAACGAACGAGAAGAATATAACGAACACCAGAGACACCACGAGTACCGTTGGCATCTGTGTGACATCCTTCTCTGCTATTTTGTACCACACATTAAAACCGATCACACCCAAACCCAACAAAATATAAGTCCAAAGCTTGAGCTTGCCAGGCAGGGAGAATTTCTTCGACCAACTACAGAACTTTCCGAAGAGTATAAGCCCGATTACTACGATACCGAATTCCATGGCAGCCGTTACAAACCAGTTCTCCATCTTGTCACCTCCTTTGTTCTAAATACTGATTGCTGATCAAACCCCCATATAATAGCCACTCAATCTGCTCAGCACAAGCTTAGGACCGTTCCTTTACTATCCAATAGTCATTTCTCCACGAAGACCCGATTTCCTTCTTGTTTTGAGATATTTTTTTGAAGTTTCGTTGATTGTATGTGCTCCAGGGTGTTAATATATTATGTGCGAGTAAATCAGATAGCCGCGAGGTTACACCTCGAGGAAAGTCGGGGCTCCGCAGGGCAAGGTGCTGGGTAACACCCAGTGGGGGCGACCCCAAGGATAGTGCCACAGAAACAAACCGCCCGGCACTCAATGTACGGTTCAAACGAATTCAAGGACCTCCTCCCGTGTTGCGTTACGATGCGCATCTTAACAGGATTGAACTGTGCATTGAGTGCCGGGTAAGGGTGGAAAGGTGAGGTAAGAGCTCACCAGCAGTTAGGCGACTAACTGGCTCGGTAAACCCCACCTGGAGCAAGACCAAATAGGGAAGCTATGGAGTGGCCCGCTCCGCTTCCGGGTTAGGTCGCTGGAGGTGTCAGGCAACTGGCATCCTAGATAGATGGCTATCTAATACAGAACCCCGCTTATAGATTTGCTCGCACCGGTTTTTTAGGGATACTACAATGAGTTCTTGGAAGCCCCACTGTAGCATCCCTATTACCTTAGCAGCAAAAACCGGGCTGTCAAAGCCCGGTTTATTTGTCTACGCGGTTTTCCTATTTCTTCTTCTTGGACGTCCTAGATTTGTTAGGGCCTTTGCCCGTTTTCTTGGGTTCCTCCTTGATAACCACTGCTTCTTTAAGGGATTTTCCGGGTTTAAAAGCGGGGACACGAGTAGCTGGAACTTCGATTTCCTCTCCTGTAGCCGGGCTGATGACTTTCCTTGCCCTACGATTCCTCACCTCGAAAGTCCCAAAGCCGATAATCTGGACCTTGTCGCCGCCGGCCAAAGCTTCCTGAATCGAAGCGACAGCAGCATCGAGTACCTTTCCGGCTTCCTTTTGAGTTACCCCAGCCTTCTCCGCCAATGACTTGACAAGTTCCGCTTTGTTCACAGCATAATCCTCCCTTGGTAAGATTTTTCGGCCTGATCTTAACCATTCATCACAAAGTCCGTAATTCCTTCTTTAAAAGCGATATTTTTCTACTTTTTTTTAGAGTATCACCAATTCCTCGGGATTCCATCCTTCCCTGTCAAAAAATTATCCCTAATTGGCGGAGTTTCTCTTCGGTTGGCTTTCCTGTTTCGGGGTCCCAGCCCCGAGCGTGGTAATACTTTTTCAAAACTTCTCGGGTCTTTTCTTCATCTAATGCATTGCCCTTAACTCTCTGTTCGTAGAAGCGGCGCGGAAATGCCGAGTCTTCGGGCTTTTCGCCTTCCCGGAGGTTGAAAAGCTTCATCAGGTTCCATGCCCTTTCCGCCGCCAGCATCAACGCGTCCGGAGTCATCTCGAGTCCGGTAAACGCGGTATATGCTTCAGCTAGCACCGTTGGCCCAACCCCATGTAATACCGGCGGTCGGATACAAACCCCAACCGAATTAAAAAGGTTAATCAGGTCTTCGGCCCACTTCGACATAAGGGCGACATCCACGGTATCATCTCCGATATCTATCGTCTGTTCCTTCAATCCACGTGGCATATCTAGTTCTTGGTACACCTTGCGCCCCAGCCCAAACCGCTCTTTTTGATATTCAAACCTGTTCTCGTTGTAACGCAAGTTTTCTACCGGGTTTCGACACCGAAGATGGTCCCCACCCCTTACGTTGGTCAGCATCCCCAAGGTCCAGGTTGACCACCTGCCCCGAGGGTCAATCATTGGCAGCTCCAGGCCCTTTACATGCATGGCTCTTTCTTCGCCGCCTCTCAAACGGTGACCTGCACGTTTAGTTCCCTCTGCTAAAACGTCGCCTATCCCTTGACGGTAAGCAATGTCGTGCATGAGCTTTAGCACAGCTTCATCATCACCAAAAGCCAGATCGTACCCAACTTCCTCCCTGGATAGAAACCCTTGCTCGAATAGTTCAATGGCCATGGCAATCACCCCGGCTGCGCTAACCATATCCATCCCCAGCCTCTGCCCCATTTCACAAGCCTTGACTACAGCCTCGAGCTTCAGCCCTACCTGGGAGCCAAAAGATACGACCGGTGTCACTTCCATGTCCTTCATCCGCAGTCCCCGGTACTTACCATCCTTTATCTCTACCCAATGAGCACACGCTATGATGCACGCGTGGCAAGCCACGTTCCTCTTTATAAAGCCTTCGACCCTGGATCGGGCAAATTCCTGATGCCAGTCAGGCAGACAACCCTGGGTGAAGTTGTGGGCTGCTAGCGCGTTGAAATTACCATAAGGAATAGCGGCATTCATCGAACCATAACTCTTGAACGGAACGAAAAACGGCGACGACTGTATTAGTTCCCGGGCTTTGTTGGCAACCTCGAACATCTTATCCGGCTGGCAAATCTTCACCCGTTGGTTTCCTTTGATTACCACCGCTTTAAGCCTCTTAGAACCCATCACCGCACCGAGCCCTGTACGGGCCCAAGCGTCGTAATATCCGTTTTCAATAGATGCGAATTTTACCAGGTTTTCTCCGGCAGGACCGATCAGAGCCACTTGGCATTCTCCGTGACGGGCCTTCAGAATGTCCAAGGACTCCCACGCGTCCTTGCCCCACAGGTCAGATGCATCTCGAATCTCTGCTCGCTCATCCTCTATCAAGAGATACACCCCGCTCGGTGCCTGCCCTTTTACTATAACCCCATCATATCCACATTTTCTTAGTCCCAGTCCGAAAAACATACCAGAGTTGGAAGTCCCAAATAAGCCTGTAATCGGAGACTTAGCCGATACTTCGGTCCGGGAAGCCGTAGGAAAGGGTGAACCTACCAAAGTACCCACGCTGAAAACCAAGACATTATCAGGTCCCAGAGCGTCAGCTCCGGGAGGGACCTCATCGTACACGATGCGAGCGTTAAAACCTGTTCCTCCCAAACATTCTTGGCAAAACCGCGGGCTCAGTTGTCTCTGTTTAATCTTATTGGCAGAAAGATCCACCTCCAACATTTTTCCTGCATAGCCCCATAAACCTTCCATCTATCACCCCTCCTGTTTGGTCCCGGTCACCACTCCAACCGGTATTCACCCGGATGAGCAAAAAGCTTCTCCACACCGGCCAAAAAAGCGTCCGCCTTTTCTAAGCCCATTACTACTTGCACGCACTGGTAATTCTTGAGAAAGGTCAGCTCAAAACCTTGGGTTGAATATGCTCCTCTCATCATCAAGCCCCGGAAGTCGTCAGGATATAACTTACACTGTTTTCCCTTTCGGTGATAAAGTTCCTCGAATAGTTGCCGGAAGGACCTGATCTCTTCTTCCCAGTCCAGCACGACCTGGCATCGATCGTGGTTCTTACTGCTGTAAAAAGTTATGGATAATTCCCGCTCACCGTCAAATCTTAGCACCGCTCCGTTAACCTGGTTGCTCCCAAAGTTATCATAATTATTTTTGCCTTCATAAAGCTCCACCTTTCTCACTCCCCGTCTCCCGGCTTCTTCTTAGTGCCCTTCATACCCAACCCCACTGCTGTCAGATACAGCAAGAAGGCAGCCAGTAAAGTTAGTAAGACTTCTTTGATAGTAATGTTCATCTTTAACCCACCTCTAATCGAGAATTCTTTCCACTCTGATATCACTCTCCATCGATAGATCGTAGAACTTGTCTCCAGCCAGCACCAAGGGACGTGTAGGGCAACTACGGTTTACCAACACGACCTCTCCAATCTCGCCATTGGACAAAAGCACCCGCTGTCCTACGAAAGAATCAGCGACCCTATCATAAAAGACCTTAGAGACCTTAGGATCCACCTTGCCAAAAGATTCATCCCACAGCTCATCGGCGGCCTTGTATGGCGTCTGCTTTGAAGCATACACCCGGTCAGAAGTCATAGCATCATAAATGTCAACCACCATGACGAGTCTAGCTATGAACCCAATTCTATCACCGGTCAAACCCGCTGGATATCCGCTTCCGTCTAGTCTTTCGTGATGTTTCAGAACCGCCTCTGCCACCGCTGGCGCCACCCAGTCATATTCCAAAACCAGATTGTACCCCGAAAGCGGGTGTTTCTTCACCTCTTCAAATTCATCTGGGGTCAGCGGCCCCGGCTTGTTCAAGATTTCTTGGGGAATAAACACCTTGCCCATGTCGTGGAGTATCCCGGCTATTCCTGCTTCTCTTATGGTTTCAGCATCACACTTAAGCCATTTGGCAGTCAAAATAGATAGGGCTGCCACGTTCAGGGAGTGGGTAAAAAGATACTCATCTTTGTCCCTCATCAAGCGAAGCTGTCTGAAGATGTTGGCCTCGTCTAAGACTTGTTCCACCAATGTCTCAACCAACCCCACTATCTCTTCCTCTTGCAGAGGCTTTCCGAGTTTAACCTCAAGAAAACAAGACTTGATGGCATCCAATCCTCTTCGATACATGGTCTCAAAATCTTCTCTTCTAACTACTTCGCCACTAGGCTCTAATATGTAAAGATACTGTATTCCCAGATTGATTGCGCGTTCTAAGTGTCTTTCGGTAACTACTGTTCCTTTGGCCAGAAGCAGTTGACCATCGAAGGTATACAAATCTTTGCCAAGCTCAATTCCAGGCTCCAGCTTGTCTATGCTAACCCTCTTCATTCCCTGCCAATCCCCCTATAATCTTAAGAACCTCTCATTCGTTCCAGTTACTCCGAACCGCCTGCACACGCTTGGTCGGTTAAACGAAAATGAAAGGCGAACTTCCTTCAAAAGGAATAACTTCGATGTCCCACCCTCGCTCTTCACTTTTCTCCGTCAGGAATCGAGCAAGAAGCTCCACCGCTAGGCACTCGGTTCCGTAATGGCCGGCATCTACCAAGTTTATCCCCAATAGCTGCGCTTCTCGCGCATCGTGATATTTGATATCGCCTGTTAACAAAACATCGAAGCCTTGCGAAGCCGCTTGTCCTAAAAATGAAGCCCCGCTGCCGCTAACCAGCGCTACCTTCTTTACCTGGGAATCTATCCGGCCCACAACTGCCACCTGCGGGAGGCGCAGCCGGTTTTTGACTTCGACCGCAAACTGGCCCAAGCTAACGGGACGGGCAAGTTCACCTTGCCGGCCTGGGCTTAACTTTGTTCCGCGATTGGAAAGTCTGATCAGATCATACGCTATTTCCTCGTACGGATGGGCCCGGTGCAAAGCGTCAAGCACCCTATAGATTCGATTCTCGGGAACCACCGTTTCCAGACGATACTCGTCCACTTCCGACACCTTCCCCACTTCACCCAGATAAGGTTTAGCACCAGGCAAGGGTTTGAAGGTACCGGTCCCGGCTACACGAAAACTGCAGTCCGAATAATTGCCGGTATGTCCTGCTCCGGAGGTACAAATTGCTTTTCTTACATTTTCCACATGGTCACGTGGTACATAAACAACCAGCTTGTACAGAATCTCAAAACGGTTCGTACCCCAAGGCTTGATTCTATTCAAACCGAGTTTTTCGGCTAAGTACTGGTTTAACCCGTAGGGAGCAGCGTCTAAATTAGTATGAAGGGAGTAGACGGTTATTTCGTTTTTTATCAGCTTCCGTAATAGCAATGCCGCCGGCTGGCTAAAATCCAGGCGTTTCACTGGCCTAAAAATAAGAGGATGATGAGTAACTATGAGGTCTACTTCTTTTTCGATTCCGATCTTGACTGTTTCCGGATCCGGATCCAGTGCTACCAGAACTCTACCGACCTCTTTTGTCGGGTCACCAACCTGTAAACCGACATTGTCCCAATCCTCGGCTATTTTGCCTGAAAAAAACTCCTCGAGGCAGGCAAATATTTGACTAGCGGTAACCGGCATCTAATATCTCCTCCAATTCCCGCTTCAGTAACAGGTAATGCGATAATCTGGCCCGGGCCTCGGACGATTGTGAAGCCCTCAGGCTCTCGACCATCCTTTCCCATCTGCGCAGTTCCCGTCGCAGAAACTCCTGATTTTCAGGCCGTTCTGCTTTGCGCAAAACAACCGGACCAAACTCGAGTTCTAGTTCCGACAACCGATAAGCCGGTTTTTGCCTCGGTTCTGTTACTACAATGGTATAGAAATTCTCTTTTTCTTCGACAATTTCCTCCTCTACTATCTCCCACCCTAGATCAGTCAACACCTTACGTAATGGATACAACGGAGGCTGGGGTTGCAAAACGTAACGCGCGTAACTGTACGCTTTGGTCAAAGACCCCATTATGATGTCGGCGATAACCTTCCCCCCAAGGCCGGCTATTACTACCGTAGTAACCTCACCCGGAGCCAGTACCTGTAGACCGTCACCCCGTCGGACGTCGATAACATTGTGTAAGCCTTCTTTCTTTACGTAGGCTTGAGCCCGGCGCCAAGGCCCCTCGTTCAATTCCCCGATTATCACCTTCGGGCATATGCCGTTGCGGACGAGAAACACCGATAATAGCGCGTGATCAGCTCCAATATCGGCGGCTATTTGCCCGGAAACGACGTGAGCCGCTATCCGCGTCAGTCTTCTCGATACGTTCATCACAATAACCTACCCCAAGTCCATTGCGTTATCAATCAACTGTCTCGAAAACGCTACGCATTTTTTAATTTCTGACGGCTACACTTTAAAGTGTCATAAGGGTCTACGGTGGCACGTCGACTACGTACCAAAAAAAGAGAGCCCGAAGGCTCCCCAATCATCCCTATGTGTTACACCACTTGGTACCAGCCGTAAATACCGTCAGCCAGCTCATCAAACATGCTGGTATACCCAATCTCTGAATTGTCAGGCAAGGCCCCCAAAACCTCGTATACAGCTTGTAAAAGATCAAGGTTACCAATAGAGCCGGCAGCTTCAATCTTGCTCTTGATAATAAAACCCCAATACTCCCGACGGGTTAAAGTCACTTCGATTCCCTCAAACCTGCTAGCCATGCGTCTTAGGTAACTTTCAAACGCGTCGGGATTAGCACCCTCACTTGCCTGAAGCGCTTTCTCGTCTTGGACTGCTTTGCGGTACTCCTTCATGTCGTTGATCAAAGCCTTGGCCAAACTCTCGGCCAATTCGAATTTGTGATAGATTCTCTCTCTATCTCTCATGATTCTCCCCCACCCCCGCCATCATTATTAGTTTTTATTACTTAATTATATAAGTAATCCGTCAACCAAGGCAAATAATTACACCCACACCGGATTCAGTTTGACTTTTTCCCCCGGTTTATAAGTCTGTACTCTTCAGTAACACCATTCTCTAGCCGGTGCAGTATCATCCTGTGGTAGTCAGGGTCCACTTCTGCTGAAATATATCGTCGGTCAAGCCTTTTGCAGACCTCGAGCTCGGAGCCGCTCCCTCCGAACAGGATCAGTACCACATCTCCCGGCCGGGTACAAGATTTGATCAGGAGCTCGGACAGCTTCTGCGGTATCTGACAAGCATGATAAGTTTTCTCCCTGCTCACATTCTTGACCAAATCAAAGTAGAACCAATCATACGGCATACGACCCCTGGATCCGTTAGCCAGATTGCTTCTTATACGACGGTCGGTTGGGTTCTTATAAGGTTGGGCCACGTTTTCCTTGTAAAAGTCGTTGTTCTTGGTCTTGCGGGCGTGGAGAATACTACGGTGAGCAGTGGTAAATCGCTTAGGAGAATGTCCCACGTTGCTGTTGTACACCCACGCGTAATCGTGCACCTCATAGCAGGCCTCATCCAGGTACTTCACCCTCAGGTACGCGTTTTGTTTCGGGTAGTTTATGAAAAAGAGATTTCCCGTTTCCTTCAAGACCCTCAGCGATTCTCTGGCAAGCTCCACATACCACTCGATGTATTCATCAAAAGACCTCTTGTAGCTCTTGCCGCGGTACTTAACACCGACATTATAATCAGGGTCTCCAAAGACCATATCTACAGAACTATCAGGTAGTTCTCTTAAGAGATCCATGGTGTCCATTAAAAAGACCTTATCCAAATATCCTGACAGCACCGGCATTCTCCCCTCGATTACTGAACTGTGTTTTTAGCAATGATATGATACTATGTTTAATGTTTCGGCCCTGAGCCCGGTTTTCCCTTCTCTCACCGGCGCCTTTTCACCGGTACTACCCAGAACCAGACAAACCGGATGCGGGTAGGCTTGTGCTGCATCGCATGTATATCCCGTACACAAAAGTCTGCCTTAAAACCGAGCCACAGACGTACACAGACTAGTATCGAGATGTCATACTATTTTCCCCTTTTTGTTTCTTTATTTCTTGCCACCCTATCAGACAATTCCCTCACAGTTTCTGGTGGAAACTCATAGTCATCGCGCTTTACAAGTGAGATAGCGTTAGTGGGGCATTTTGAGACGCACAGACCACAGCCTATGCACCTATCGTTGTTGAGCACCGCTATGTCTTCTATCATCTCTATTGCCTTGACCGGACAACGTTCTTCTGCGCATATCCCGCACCCGATACATTCAGGGGCATCTATTCTCGCCAAATAGCTGGATTTAGCTAACCCATTAGGGTAATTATGTTCCGTTACAAGCCTCAGCATATGACAGCAGCAAGGGCAGCAGTTGCATATAAAGAGGAGATTATTACGGTTATTACTACCGGTGTGCACCAGGCCCGCTTCTTCAGCTCTTTTTAATACTTCTCTTGCTTCATCAAGTGATATTTCCCTAGCTATTCCTCTTTCAGCTAGAAAATCAGCTGCCCCGTCAAAAGACAAACACACATCGATGGGCTTTGAGCACTTTTTCTCAGTTAGCCGGCAGGGACAATTGGCAAGAGCAATTTTCTTGGTTTTAGCCATCATCTGCGAAGCAATCTCAAAAGGCAGAATCTCGAAATCTTCTGTCAAAGCCTCCTCGGCGGGTAATACCCTTAACCAGGGCGGGTTAGCCAAGGAAAGTTCGGCAGCCATATGTTTCATATAGTAAGCTTGCCAGAGCTCGGCAAGTCTAGCCTGGGTATCGCTATCCCCGCCTCTCATGATCGGGTATTCAAACAGACCGGGGTAATTAGGGAGAAGGGCATAGGCTGGTTCGCCCTCAACTCTCTTAGCTAAAATCACTCCTCTATCAGCCATGGCTTCAAATCTTTGCATAACCTCGTATTGGGAAATGCCGGCTTGCTTGGCTATTTCGTTAGCTTTCTTTAACTTAAAGTCTAGCAGTAAAGCCAGTTCAATCTCATCTGGTCTAAAAAGAATCTTCAGGATTTCTATAAATTCTTCGCTCTTGGGTGCCCCGACCGGATGAGTATTGAGCAACTCCTGCAGTCTGTGATAATGGTGCATTGAAATCCCTCCTTATCACCGTTTTTTCCGGGTCACAGGAACGATCCGGGACTTTCATTTCCCCCAAGGATATTGACTCGTGCTTGCGCTGGTTCCTCTTCTTGCCGAGGTAGACGTTAGTTGCGATACGGCAGAGCCATGTACGCAAGCTAGCTTCCCGCCTGAGCCTCTCCAAATTCTCAAAGTCCTTCAAAAAAGCTTCGTGAGTAATATCGTCGGCTTCGTCTGAATCTATTTCACTTCACTCTACTCTCGTTATTCTTTAGCACAGCACAGCGCCTGATAGTAGCATCAACTTCGGTAAAACCGCGTTCCTCACGCAGGCGTTAGTACACCTCTTGACAACCAGCAGCGGCATCATTTCAACTCATATTCAAACTCAATAACCAGCTCTCCTTTGGTGCCGAACTCAGAAGTGGTCTGCATCACCCGCCTGCCTTTTATCCGGTCAGACTTGATCTCTTCCTTGGTGAGGGCTATGTTTTTAGGCCAAAACCCAGTTGGTCCGTCCTGCCAGCTTTCGCTCTCCGTTCCCGCGTACTCCACGGTGGCGGTCTGGGTGTAAGTCACCCACTTCTTTTCTTTGGTGTCGGTTTGCAGCATCAGTATAGTTTCGCTCGGCTTTTCTAATATCTTGATAGGCTGCTCCCCTTCGCTGTAAGTCTCGCGCAAGCTGCCGCTGCCGCTAGTTCTGGTAGCCATGCCGAGGACCATCTGCCCTTCCATGGACTCGTTTTTCGAATAGCTCGCCGTCATCGATTTAACGACATAAGCTTTTTGCACCGGGTCATACTCTATTTCCTCTTGAGTCTGGTAAACTATTTCCGACTGCATGCCTTCTCCTTGGTGTTTTTCCGTAATCCGGGTGTAGCCGCCGAGCACATGAGGACATTTTTGAGTAGTATCTACCTGAAAAGGAAAGGTAAGGGTCGCCCGGAAATCGCCATTGGCGAAAATAACCACCGCTTCTTGGAGATTCTCCCCCGGTCTTTCCCGGCAAAAGCTCCTTTCTTTAATCCCCGTCCAGTCTTCCACTACCCACTCGTTTCCGACCTTCAATAAAGCTTGGCAGGTGAAGTAAGGGTTAGAGATATTGACCATGAGGTTGAAAACCACTTTGTTAATCTTTTTTGTATCCTGGTCGAATGTAAAATGCCAGTAGCTCATGGCTCCCGGCCTCAGCAACTCGTCGTAGTACTGCAGGTCAGGCCCCTTGAATTCCCAGGATCCGACTGATGCCCCGTATGCTCCAGTAGAAGGAAACTTCGGGGGATCCCTGTAGAGGAGAAACGGGTCTTTATTCCAGTTATATACCGCAAATTTGGCGTATTTGTCCGCGAAATCCGGCATGCTTTCCATAACAGAAGTGGCTACGTCTTTGGTTTTGGCTGCTGCTAAAGTACGGCGCACGTAATCTTTGTCGTTCAAAAAGTCGCTGGCAAAAAAGAACAGGGGGTAGTTGCTGTATTCGTGGCATCCGTTAAAGGCTACGCGCTTCCAGTAAAGCGACTGGAAAAAGTAGTTCAGCCAGCGGTGCTCAACATTGGGCCGGGGATAAACGAAGTGTTCCGCCCACGTAGCTGTAGCCTCAAATAGCCAGCTTTTTTCTGGGGCTTTGAGAGAAAAGCGGTGAGGAATATACAGCTGAAAACAGTGGAAGAGTTCATGTGCGGTCGTGCTTTTCAGTTTATCTCCGTCGAGTTCGTAGTGGACCGACATCTCGCAGCGCCTGGTTTGACTGTTCCACCAGGCCAAGCCCCAAGAGGCATCTTCGCGCAGATCAGTTATATAGGCATCGAAGGATTGGTCTGGTTCCACCCTCAGTAGTTCTTTGAATTTAGGCCACGCAGTCGCAATAGCCTCTCTCACCTGCAAGGCCCTCTGTTTCATTGCGGCTTTCTCGGCATCTGAAGCCGCAGGCAACGTGTAATAGTGTATCGTAACAGATTTTCCCGAACTGTCCGGCACTTCATAAACTACCTTATCCCAAACCCGTGTGTCTTCCTGTGCCGCATAAGCTGCTCCCGCCGTGAGGAAAGACAACTTGGAAACGTAATCTTCGGCATTGTTGCCGGGATAGAAGAAACTCCTGGGGTCGGTGGGTGGCAAAATGAACGGTTCTAGTTTATCTCGAGTTGCCGGGGCCATGTTATCGAGATTGTCAGATATCCACTGCAGTTCAGCGTTTATGCTGGGCTTTACTTCAACCGACCCCTTCACCTTGTACTCGGCGGGCAGGTCTTCAGGAGCAAATACCGCCTTCAGGCCGAGGACAACCGCCTGTTCTTCCGTTATCTTGCCTGCCAGAAGATCCTCTTGGATTCTGCTCTGGGGGGTCTCGGGTAGATCGGGCCTATCGACCTTTTGGGAAACGGTTTTCTGAACAGCCTGTTCTTTGCCCGAGGACTTTGAGGGCTCCTTTTGTCCGCAACCTGCAATCCCAACGGCGAAAAAGAGAACGAGCAGGGCTGCGGCCAGTCTGTTAAACAGCCGCCTGAATGCCGCATGTCTATTCACGATGGCAATGCCTCCTTTCCCCGAACCATAAACTATACGCGCTACAAAGACAAAAAAGAAGGGCTTGTGTCCTGCCTCAACCTAAACACAAGCCCCCTTCGAATCTTCACTCCGCGGGAATTATGGAAATGCTTATTATCCGCTGGTTGATGC
This sequence comes from Syntrophothermus lipocalidus DSM 12680, assembly GCF_000092405.1. Taxonomy (NCBI): domain Bacteria; kingdom Bacillati; phylum Bacillota; class Clostridia; order Eubacteriales; family Syntrophomonadaceae; genus Syntrophothermus; species Syntrophothermus lipocalidus. Next base: position 1,669,430 of record NC_014220.1, read on the forward strand.
CCGAGGCCATGTCTTCAGCAATGTTCAAGACAAAAGTCTTGTCGCCCTTAGTACCCATCATATTGATTACGCCCGCGGCTTCCTGCTTTTGCAGATCGCTGACCCCGGCCAAAACTCCCTCATAATACGCCTTTATATCGGCTACTGATTTTTCCGACGCTAGCAATATATTGTACGAACCATCGCCACCCTTGGTTGCCGAAGTGATCTTTGCCCCCTCCATCACCGGTACGATATCGGAAGGATATCCCTCCGGCAGGGAAACCTCTCCCTCGTTGCCTATCGAGATTTCGGTCTTACCCTGTTCATTCTGCACTTCGACCTTCGATTCAGAAACTTTTACCTTGGACCCCTCGGTTTCGGTTTTGGCCTGGCATCCTGCCAGAACCGATAAAACAAATACCATAACTCCCAACCAAACCAGTCTTTTCAAACGAAGCCCCCCTTATTATTTACATTTGTTCAGATAGTACCATTACTGCCTATATAAAGCAACGGTTCCACCAGATCTGTCATTGACATTTTCCCAGTCGCAGTCCTGACCGCGTCTTGACAGCCCTATTTATCTCGCAATTATCTAAACGGTGCAAAGACCTTAAGATGCAAAAGACAAAAAACCGCTCTTCCAACAGGCGCACCAGCTGCGAGTTTCCCAGGAAGTTCTCTTAAAAACAAGACAATCTTCATCTCTTGCCCTGTCATGATTGTCTCTTTTCACTGGTCAGAACCGCCAAAGAACACCGGGAGTTGGTCATTTATCGTTGGATAATGTGCTTGACCATTTTGCACCGAGGGCACCTGAACCAGCGACCTTGCGGACGGCTTCTGACAATTTCCCCGCACCGTTGTGACAATAACTGGTAATGATTTTGCCGGTAATGATTGTTCTTGGTTTTTTTGAGCCCGGTTTTTTCCGAATTATGCAAAGGTCTCTATGTTAATTACGGGGTTTATGCAGCGAAATCACTTTTTAATCTCATCATCGACCGCTAGCGACTTCCTGCGCGCCTCGTTCATGACCGAAATGGTCCCCCGAAAGGGAAGTCCAAAACCTATCAGGAGCCAAAAGATTGCACAGCATTCTACTATCCGCTATACTGTAATTACAGATAAACTGAAAAGGAGGAATTATTGCAATGGCTGAGATAATCCAGCAAATCCAAAAGCGGATGCTGGTCAGCCTGGCACAGGTAGCTAAAAAAGTGGGGCTCCGCGAAGGAGACCACGTTCTGATCGAAGAAAGAGACGGCGGCATATTCATCAGGCCGGTAGGGTGGCACGACAAGAGCCAGGAATACTTCTGGACAAAGGAATGGCAAGACAAAATGGACCGCAGCCTGACGGCTCTGCAGGAGGGTAGGTATCAAGTGTTTCACAGTCCAGAAGACCTTTTGAGAAGCCTGGGCGAGGAAGCAGAAAATGCCGACGATAATTCTAACTGACCCGTTCAAGGAAGACTTTTTCAAGTTGTTGGTCAAAGAACAGAAACAGGCCCGAAAGGCGCTCCGCTTCCTGGCCGAGAACCCGAAACACCCATCACTGCGGGTTCACAAGATAAGAGGGACGCCGTTCTGGGAAGCCTACGTTAACAAGGACGTCCGCACCGTCTACCAGGCCGAAAAAGATGTCCTCACCCTGCACGCTATAGGACATCATGACATTTTGAAGGAATATTAGCTTGTTCCCGCAGTACGACCTTTTTGACAGGTCCGATACTCCGGGGTTTTTCTTTTGACCAAAACCCGCAAATGTACTGTCGGCCGTCTTTCATGGCCTGCACATTCCGCAAGTGCAACGTCCAGCAAAACTAATTTTCCTAAATACGGTGTTGCTGCTCCCTTAAAAAGTTCGGAGATAGACGGTGTTAATTGTCCGGAATATGACGGAGTAACTGACCGGAGAGCACGGGTAAGGGAAGAGGGAGAACTAACTCAGTTCTCCCTGAATTACCCGATTCACCATGTGGTCGTCAATAATGCGATAGCCGTTCTGAGCCCCGTATATCAGGCAAAATGAAAAATGACTTCAACAGCCGCCCTTGTCAAGCTGCTCCTTTTTTAGCACGCGAATAACGCCTTACCTTCTGCCTATCTCATCTAGAAATTTTAGAAACTTCTCCAGTGGCTTTCTAGGCAGTTCGGCGGCGCGGGATTCGGAAATCAAATCTTCGGCCAGCGCGCGCATAACCAGGCGGTCCATCCGCTTGGGTTCGTCCGGAGGCAGCGCATCACTTCCTCGTCAAGGATTAAGAACCATCACCAGTTGCTCTAAGCAGCGACAGCAGTTCCCCTGGCGACACTACGGCGATGCCGCCGCAACCTTCGGCAGGAAAATGCTTCTGATTCCCCGTGACGATAGCATCGGCTGTGCCCGCTGCGGCTACTTCCACAAACATCACATCATCCGGGTCCGGAAGCTCAGCGTTCAAAGGCGGAGCCGCAACCGCCACGCCTTCTAAACGAAAGAAGTCCAGGAGCGCCTTCACGTCCTGCGGCTCAAATCCAAATCGGCTTCTTCCAAGGACTTCCTCGTATTCGCGCAGGATGCGGTCGTCGAACACTGGAATCAACAGTCCTGCAAGAACCGCATCCAAAACCCGCGCTGAAGGGCCGTAGGGAGTGAGCAGAGCCGAAACCAGCACGTTCGTATCCAGCACTACCTTCACGGCCTGCGCTCCTGTCTTACCGCAAGTATTTCTGCTTCGATCTCATCTACGCTCATATTTTCCAGTCCGGCCCGGCGTGCCCTCTCTCTCATGCGTCGAACCGCGGCTTCAGCTCGGGCGCGTTTCACCATCCGCATTGTTTCCTCCAGTTCTTCTTCCCGCACACCTATTAAAAGAGCAACAGGGCTGCCGTTGTGGGTGAGAACGGCTTCTTCCCCTGACTGTAGTTTACTCCATATCTCCTTACCTTTCTGCCTCAAGTCGCGCACCGTTACGAAACGCATGAAAACCACTGTCCTTTCTCGATTGTGTCTTTTCTGTGTTTCTATTTTATCACAACTTGATCAGGAGGTCACTCCCAACTCGGCCTCTCCTGTTGTCGATCTTTGATATCGTCACCTTCGGTTTCCAAAGCCCTAAAAAGAAGAGAAGACCTAAACTCATCGCTCAACAAGACCTCGCCGGGCTAGGATGGGCGAACTCGTCCAGATCGATGCCAGCCCTTTCCCCTGGCTCGGACCCGACAAGCCTTATGTTTCTCTGCTAGCCGCTATCCACAACGCCATCAATACGGTCCTCGCCGCTGTCTTTATCTTTAGACCCACTGAGGATCAGCCCGGCTACCTTGTACTGCTGGCCTTTTAGCATTTAAAGGCCCTCATTTTTTTACTGCACCGGTTTTAGTTATCTTTAGGTGCGGGGAAATAGTGACGGGTTCGACGAGTGTCGTGCTGCCTGGTTTCTTTCTTCCCCTGTAGGTACGGGGGAAACGGCTCTACTGCATCAGCTTTGCTTCTTTGGGATTAGACTTGATCATGTGACTGACAATTAGTTTTTGTTGTACCCGTACTCTCTTGATTTGAGCACATTTTTCCAATAGGCTTCCCGCCTTATTATTTCGTCCTCACTTGTGGTATTTGTTCTAATCTCTAGGATAGAAAATTGAAAGTTCGAGGCATATTCCATCCCTTCATTGCCGATAATCTCTGCCAGCTCTTTATTCCCTCCATGCCCATTCTGAACGTAAGAAGACCATCTTGTCCAGAATGAGTCTTGCCCATAAGCGGAACCCACGTAGATCTTACCGTTGCTTTTGTCAGTAATAATGTAAACCCCTTTTACAGAAGAGAGAGCAGTTTTCCACGAAGGGTCTTCCTTCTCTATGATGGTTTTCAAGGGATTGAAATCTATAAGTACATTTTCGTATCCTGGAAACGGTTCAACCGCATAAGGCGCTCTTAATATCTCTACAACCTCCAGGTTGTCCGCCCATTTCTCTAAATCGAGGTATGATTGCCTACTTGGTCTAACAAAATGAAATATCAGCCGCCCGATCAATTCCTTCCGGATGTCGAGGAGTTCCGTAACGTATTCAAAATGATCTTCTTTTCTCTTCACATCTTTCTGTTGATAAATCCCGCCGAAAATCCATTCCCCACGGTTGTAGAATATTAAAGCAAGAATGAAGTCTCTTTGGAAATTTTTCCTGCTCTGCCGCTCCTGCCACGATTTAAAGCTATCGACGGATTTGGATAGCTCGTAATGTGATCACTAAACTAAACTTGAGCCAGTAAGCGGGGAAACGCTCACAAAAAAGTGGACCACTCCATCAACCAGATCCCCTACCATTGTAAGTGGAAAACAAAGCAATGGATGGGGGTTCAAGGAGTGATAGGAGTGGACCAATATCAGCATATCAGACATCTTTATCTCGTGGAAGGGCTTTCACAGAGAGCGATAGCACGGCAGCTCAAAATATCCAGGAACACGGTCAGGCGTTACTGTAACGGTGCCCACGTTCCGTGGGAGAGGAAAACATCTCCCAGAAAAGCCCAGGTGGTAACTGCTGAGGTGATAGAATTCATCGAGCAATGCTTAAAGGAGGATGAGAATGCCCTTGACCGAAGGCAGAAGCATACAGCCAAGAGAATATACGATCGGCTCCGTCAGGAGAAAGGATTCCGGGGCGGAGAATCAACCATCCGCCGGGTGGTACGAGAACTTAAAGCCAAACCGTCCAAAGTGTATGTTCCTTTAAGCTTTTCTCCAGGGGAGGCCATCCAGGTAGACTGGGGTACCGCCACCGTGATTATGGCCGGACAAAAGACTGAAGTCAACCTGTTCTGCATGCGGCTTTGTTTCAGCTGTGCTCCGTTTGTGGTAGCCTATCCTTCCCAGAGGGAAGAAGCATTTCTGGAAGGGCACAAAACCGGATTCGAATTTTTCGGTGGGACAAGCCGGGACATCATATACGACAACCTTAAGACAGCGGTAAAGGAGGGCTGGGACAAAACCGCGAAGGAGCAGGAAAAATTCCTTAACTTCCGCTCCCACTATGCCTACCAGTCCCGGTTCTGCAATCCCCGGGCAGGTCACGAAAAAGGCCTGATTGAAAACCTGATAGGCTACATAAGGCGCAACTTCCTGGTACCGGTTCCCCGGGTACAAAACTTCGAAGAGCTAAACCAGCTACTTAAAAAGCGCTGCCTGGAATACGTAGAACACCACCGGATAAAAGGCAGGGACCTCTCCGTAAAAGAAGCGTATGAAATGGAAAAACAGGCTCTTATGCCCCTTCCGGTCAAACCTTACGAAACGGCCAGGACGTTGGATGCGAAGGTAGACTACTTCTCCACCGTAACCTTTGAGACCAACCGCTACTCAGTACCCGTACGGCTGGCGGGAAAGACAGTGACCGTCAAAGGCAGTGCACTTACGATTAAGGTCTACTACCGGGGCGAAGAGGTAGCCGCTCACCCGAGGAGCTACGGCCACCACCGGACCATCTACCAGTTAGAACACTATCTTCCCCTGCTCAAAGCGCGGCCCCGGTCGGTGTTTAACGCTAGGCCGGTAAGAGAAGCGGGCCTACCGGCAGAGCTTGAACAGTATGCGCAAAAGCTTCCTGACCCTCACCGGGGAATGGTAAGGCTGTTGAGGATGGTCTTTGATAGCGATTTGGAAAAAGTCCTAGATGCGGTAAGGACGGCTGCAAGTAATGGCCAATACTCGGTAGATGTAGTCCAGTACTACCTGAACCGGGAAGAGGTTCCGGTAAAGTTAAAGCCCCTGGGGCCTGAGGTAGAACCGGTAGACCTCAAGGCTTACGATTCGCTCTGGGCGGGAGGTGGTTTCAATTGACCGCCCGCCAGGAGCTGATTAAGGTCTATGCCCGTCAGTTAAAACTACCCACCCTGACCTCGTGCCAGGACGTGATCAGACAGGCGGAAGAACAGGGCTTAAGCTATGAAGAATTCTTGTGCGAGGTGTTGCGTAGGGAGTTAAGCCAAAGAGAAGAAAACCAAAAAAAGCGGAAGCTTAAGAAGGCGCGGTTTCCTCTGGAAAAGAGCCTGGACACTTTTGAATTCAAGCACCTAGAGCATGTAGAGGAGGCCCATATATGGCAGCTTGCCGCCGGGGAATTTGTGAAGCGGAGGGAAAACGTGATAATGATCGGCAACCCCGGCACAGGAAAGACCCATCTCGCCATAGGCCTGGGGAGGAGGCTCGTCAGCCAGGGTTTTAACGTCAGATACTACACCGCTGCCAGGCTGGCCTCGGAACTGGTAGAAGCTGAACAGGAGCGCAACCTTACCCGCCTGGTAAAGTCTTTACAAAAGCTTGATCTTCTCATTCTGGATGAGCTGTCTTATTTGAGTTTTACCCGTCACCAGGCGGAGTTGATGTTTCAGGTGGTTTCGGAACGAAATGAGAGGGGCAGCATCATTATTACCACCAATCTGGAGTTTTCCCGGTGGTCCGAGATGTTTCCCGACTCGATGCTGACGGCGGCCCTGGTGGACAGGCTGACCCACAGTGCTCACATTCTTAATATGAATGGGCAGTCGTATAGGCTGAGACAGCGGTTAAGAAAATCTGGGTTGGAAAGTAATTCAAACGCAGGAGGAGGGAATGACAGGTAGACAACGATAAAGGCTTACTGATGATTAGTGATCCAGTATGAGCAAGGCGGATCAGTTTTAAATGAGCAAAAGTGGATCAGTTTTGACGAGCGGAGTGGTTCACTTTTATGTTGACAATCGCAAGATCTTCTTCACAAAGCGGCGATTTCCTTTCTTAAAGGGAGACAAGACCGATGTTTGAATCCTTCTATGGCTTTACCCGAACACCGTTTAGCCGGAACATCTCCACAGAAAATCTGTACCAGTCCGTAATCCTGCAAGAAGCTGTTGGCCGCTTGGAATATGCCGTTTGCCGGCAGTTGTTTGCGGTGCTGACTGGTGACAGCGGCACGGGCAAGACCACGGTCATCCGGAAGTTCAAAGACATCCTTAATCCGAATCGATTCATGGTCATGTACCTGGTTGATTCCAAGCTCACTCCCCGGCATTTCTACAAGGGGCTTTTGGAACAACTGGGCTGTGAGTCCAAGTTCTACCGGGGTGATGCCAAGCGCCAGCTGCACCGGGAAATCGAGTTAATGAAGGGTATTCATTCTCTGTTGCCAGTAGTCATCGTGAACGAAGCCCACCTTCTGGACAAGGAGATGTTGGAGGAAGTCCGGTTTCTTTTGAATTTCAAGATGGATTCCGAAAGCCCCATGGCTCTCATACTGGTTGGTCAAAGCGAGCTTCGGGAAAGGCTTAAGCTCCAGGCTTATTCTGCCATCCGTCAGCGCATAGACCTTATGTGCATGATGACCCATCTGGACCGTGCGCAAACGCAAGAGTACGTGAATCAGCACCTGACTTATGCGGGGGTAGAACGCGAGATCTTCTCGGATGGTGCGCTTAATGAGATATTCCAGTTTTCTTCGGGTGTTGCCCGGCTTATCAACAAAGTCTGCACCCACTGCCTGATGTATGGGGCTCAGAACGGCCATCGCATTATTGACGACCACATGGTGAAACGGGTAATTCAGGGAGAACTGAGTTAGTTCTCCCTCTTCCCTTACCCGTGCTCTCCGGTCAACTATTCCGTCATATCCCGGACAATTAACACCGTCTATCTCCGGACTTTTTAAGGGAGAAGTGACACTTAACCTTTCAATGAAGTATAAGCAGTCTTACCGATAAAATCAGAACTAACAAAGTTAAGTAAAAAGGCCAAACAGAGATTGATCTTAATGATTGTAAAAATGTTTTCATTCGATGTTTCCTTGGAGTAACTACATCAATCACGTACAGATCTGAAGTATTCAGCAAACCGTTGTGAAACTTTCGAACGAAAACATCATAAGATTTTCTAAAATTCTTTTCCAATGAAAGGTAATAAGCATCCAATACGAAAAATAAAAAGGTTGGAAGTATAGTAATAAAAGTATAATTCGGATTATTGTTGTTTAAAATCAAAGTAAGTTGCACCGAAACCAAAGTCAAACACCATGCTTTGCACGAAACGCAATTGGTAGACATTCTTTGTATAATACCTTGGAGAATATTTATGTGAAATTGGACAGATTGGTTTATGTCTAAACTTATTTCTGTGTTTTTTTTCATAGGTCCTCCAATTGACTAGCTGCTTCTTATTTTTATTGCTTCCTCGACCCATTGTTCAATATGTTGTTTAATATGAGTATACACGTCTTTGCTTGTAGTACATGGTGGATCATATGCCCTTACAACACTTGATAATTTCTTCCCATCATTACCAACTACGAAATTATCAAATGGGTTTCTGCCTTTTGTTGACTGGTTTCCGTCTTTATCTTTTAGATTATGTATGTAAATGCCAACAAGCCCTTTGCCAGAGTTCCATGATTTCTCGATCTCATAGTTTATCCATTTACGCCCTGCTGTTTTTTCTCCAATAAGAACTATAGTACAAGACCGTCCAGCCAATTGATCATCAATCCATTGCTTAATCGCTTTGTCACCTTTCTTTTTAATCTGTTCCCAATCGTTATCAGACAAAGGAACATTTCCTTCAACGATACCCATATTTCTGACTTGTGCTGCTCTCCAGTTATCCTGCTCATAATGAAAACTGTAAAAAACCCTTCTCGCCACCTTCTATCCCCCCAAAAGCGTAACCATTAAATACTATTTTTCGTTAATTGCAATTGTCAACTTAAAGGTAAACCAATCCACTCATCAAAAACTTATCCACTTTCACTCATTTGACACTGAATCCGCCTTGTTTATAACAGATCCCTACTCATTAGAAAGCCTTTATCATTGTCTACCTGTCATTCCCACCTTCCACATCGGAATTAGCTCCCAACCCAGATTTTCTTCGCCGCTGTTTCAGCCGGTACGATTGCCCGTTGATGTTTAGAAAATGAACACTGTGGGGCATCCGGTCCACCAGGGTGGCCACCGCATCGAGTCAGAGAACATCTCGGACTTTGGTCAATCTCAAGTTTGCGGACACCCTTAACATAAACCCCGCAATGCCAACGGTTTTCGAAAACAGAATATAGACGTATCACTACACATCTGGTAGGGGTACGTCGTTTTCTCATGTTACTACCTGCACATGATTCGGCGGCCTCAAACTCAAGGCCTTGCTCAGAAACAACAAAATTCACCCAGGCCATACCACACTAAAAACCACTCCCAATTCTCGTTCTACCTAATGTATCGGGCATGAAATACGTCAATGTATAAATTATCCAGACACCTAGGCCGCGGTTTTTGCTTACAGCCCCAGTCTCTTGGGCTCACATATCCTGCAAATGTTGAAATCTAATTTCTTCGTTCAGTTTCAGTCTACCGTCCTAATTCAGAGTCTAAGATTGAAGGAGCGATAAATAAGCTTCCTTTACTCCTGCAGTCATGGTGTTCGTAGTAATCCATTAATTCTTTCAGCGCATTCATGATTCTTTCCACACTCCTTTCATCTCGGAAGTGTTTTACAACGTACTCAAAGAAAAGAGAAACAGTCAATGGCAAAAGTATCTTGTCAGGCCCAACAGACAATCGAAAACCAGAAATAACGTCATTATCTGTGCGAAACACTTCTAGAGAATACTTGAAACTTGGTTTCTTTATTTTGTTAATATCTTGAGTTAACAAAAGAGGCGACATCCCCGAAAAAAGTTTAATTACGGCGCTTTTTTCTTCCTCGGTGAACGTTTTAAAAACGGTAACTTGAACCGCTTCGTGAAAGTATGAATACTCTTCAAACCACAGTTCACCGGACGAAAAGTCATTCAAAAAAGCTTGCATCGGAGCAATCTGACGTTCATCGCATATGAAGAAATAACGGCTGACAAACATAAGGTAGGACAAGATGAGTAAGTCGTCTGAGGGTTCTTTGCAAAGACCTTCTATGTGACAAAATATAGGTCCGTAGGTAAAGTTAAATTTTGCTAATGTTTCTCTCTTCTTAAACAGTCTGAACATAGATAAACTACCTCCACAGCGGAAAATAAGGATATCCTATCATCAATCCGGTATACTTTAGGGTTTGCGGGGCTGTAAACCTTGTACTGTAGGCTCCCAACAGCAACTGAGTCAAAAGTATGTAAAAGCATGTAAATCTATTTGACTAACGCGATTATCACTTCGATCAGCCTGTGTTGCTCTTTGTTAGACATTTTTATGAGCAAAGAACTTACTGCACCTTCTAACGGCCGTCGTTCTATATCGCATTTCTCTTTTCTGACCTCGTTGAATATACGCTGGCCTGTACCGCAAGAACCAGCCAAATAAATGTTATGAAAGCCGCCAGCGCACCAATCTTGGTAGCCGTTTCTCTGTTTTTCCGAGCGTCCCTATCATAAGGCACGGGGTTTTCTCTAATTTTGGTTCCTTCATAAGAAGATTCGTATATCTTCACCCAGTCTTGCCCCGTCCAGCGATCATGTTTGTACACCGCTGTTTTAAGTCCGTAATACTGAACCGGTCCGTATTCCCATCTAAAGACGAATGCCACTCCTATCAAGAACAGAATTGTTGCAGGTAAAACCCACCGCGGCATTTTCTTTTTTCCTCCAACTAATACTCCAAAGCCTCTATGCGGCTATCCATGTCGTCTATTCTAAACTCCAACTCGTCTACATCTGAATCCAAATAATCAACAGTGCGAGAGTAGTTAGCCACATAGGCCTTCAGTTCCATGTTTTGTTTCTTAAGGTCTAATATCGCAGAGATACAAAATACAAGAACTATGAATAATATGATTACTGACGCCCAAAGCACCTTTATTGACGTGTTATCAGACATTTTTCCGACCTTCTTTACCCACCACTCTGATTTGGTGTAAAATTGGTCATCTGCAAGCCTTATCTTTTAGCTCCCTAAAACATCATCGACTGGCGACCAAATGCTGCCGAGCCCTATCATTCGACGGCTAAAACTTTATGCTGGTTTTTGTCATACGCAAATCCTCACCAAATCGTTCATCGTTCAGGAATCCTTACCCCATAGTTCGTTTTTCTAGCAACTGAACCAGCCGCTCGAAACAGAGGTTTCTGCCTGATCGCTGGTTTATTGTGTACTGTTACGTAGAATTTCGCTGAAAGAAATTATTATCCTCTTAAAGGAATAAGCTAATTTATCGACAAATATCGACAGTTTTCTCATCGTCATTGGGTTTTGCGTTAAACTGGCACGCTTCACCAATCTATCTGTTCCGGTATTTCCGCGGACGCGGTGTCGGACGACCAGTCTTCTTCTTCTTTACTCACCCAGGGATATATGTTCCTGTCGTACAGCCTGAAACTCCCGACCGCTCCGTTATCCCTGGCAGACTTTATCGCCCCGTCGATTCCATTTACTTTGGAAGATATCATGTCTGCAAGGTGCAGGAGCACGGCTTCCGTCGTTGCCGGGTAGCTGAATACCTGGATGTCGTTTCTTTTCAGGCAATGGGCGACCAGGTACCAGTTCTGCCGCTTGCAGATGAGCCCGTAGGGTTTGACCAGCCTTTCTGTGAGCTCCTGGCTGTAGGCTGTGAAGTACTGGAGCTTAACCCGGTACGAGTATTTCAAGGCCTCCACCAGTTTGGAGAATATGTTTCCAGTTTTGTCCGGGTCGGCGAGCATCTCTTCCACCACGTGAATCCAATTTTGAAGTTTTTCCAGTGCCAGTTGCTTCGGATCGTAGTGGTATTTGAAAAGGGTGGTGTTACTGCTCCCTTAAAAAGTCCGGAGATAGACGGTGTTAATTGTCCGGAATATGACGGAGTAACTGACCGGAGAGCACGGGTAAGGGAAGAGGGAGAACTAACTCAGTTCTCCCTGAATTACCCGTTTCACCATGTGGTCGTCAATAATGCGATGGCCGTTCTGAGCCCCATACATCAGGCAGTGGGTGCAGACTTTGTTGATAAGCCGGGCAACACCCGAAGAAAACTGGAATATCTCATTAAGCGCACCATCCGAGAAGATCTCGCGTTCTACCCCCGCATAAGTCAGGTGCTGATTCACGTACTCTTGCGTTTGCGCACGGTCCAGATGGGTCATCATGCACATAAGGTCTATGCGCTGACGGATGGCAGAATAAGCCTGGAACCTAAACCTCTAGCACAACTGGCTTTAACCTACCAGGATGAGGGCCATAGGACTTTCGGAATCCATCTTGAAGTTCAAAAGAAACCGGACTTCTTCTAACATCTCCTTGTCCACAAGGTGGGCTTCGTCCACGATGACTACTGGCAACAGGGAATCAATATCCTCATTTAAAGGGCCTACCCGCTACATCTTGAATCAACCGGCAGAACCCATCCCATTCTTTCGGATAGGCATTACTTCCGCCTTTGACAGTACAAACCTCGCCGAATCCCACCTCTATGCTCCACTGGGTCCCGTCAAGCACACCTGGATTATCGTACCTCTGTCCCCAATTCAACACCCTTAACTGTCGGAGTCTTTCGATAAACTTCTTTGCGGATGCAGCGTCTATCGGCTTCTCAAAGCTAACCTGCTTGTAAAGCCCCTGGTTCCAACTGACTCTGCAGGCTATGAGGTCGATTTCAACACAAACATTGAGGCTTGAATCGCAATGATGTCCAATGCTTGCCTTGATACGTCTTATTTCCTCGTATTTTTTGCCCGACGATTTTTCTCCTCCCCATGCGCAATTACAGTCGTTGCAGGCAAACCTGGGACTGTTTTCGTAAATGCAGCATCCTCCGAGCCTGATTTTGCCTTCTTCTGCTTTTTGTCGGAGTTCCCAAGTCGGCAGACCATAAACAATCGGAACTACGTTGTTTGAACCACACTCCGGACATACAATTTTGTCCGACATCGAAGAACACTCCTTATAAGTTTTGCAGCCTGTCAGCGTTGTCTCGTAACTTCGCTAAAGGGACTGCTTTCCGTCAATCTCAAGTTCGACACTTCCTGTTTAGACTCGATTTATTGTCGAGCAAAATCGAGCAAGGAAGAAAATTGATTTGTTCATGTTTCACTCCTTTAGGTAATCGTTTTTTGATGTTCATAACAATATATTTGACCTTTGAATCGTTCAGTGTGAGTTAAGCAGTAGGCTTTAACCTTCTCTGAAACTGCTTTCCCGCACACTGCGCAGACGGCTTTATCTTCGTGATTGGGTTGACCTGCTGTGTTGACAGCAGGTATCTGTACTTCAGCTTGAAGTGCGTGCTTGGCATCAGCGGCCAGCAGTTCCCGTATCAGATCATCTCTGTCCCACAGCTCGACGCCGTTGGCCTTCGCTAGTTCCCGGGCCTGGTCCGTGTAAATGCTGTTGGTCACAACCATCGCCCTGTCACAGTCGTAGTAACCCTTTGAAGCTACTACTTCCTGTACGGCTTTGACGCCAACCTTTCCTTTATGGCGTTTTGCCTGCACCACGGTTTTGAGGCCATCTTTTTCGATGACGAGATCCGCCCCGTAGTCCCCGACGTATCTGGTGCGCAGAACTTTGTAACCCCGCTTTCGAAACACGGCTTCGAGATACTTTTCGAAGACCTTCCCGTCCATTCTGTCTATATCGTCCAGTCCCGACCGGGCCAGACGCTGCATTTCGTAGGCTCTCCATGCCAGTTTGCCTAACACGATCAACGCAATCAACACCCACAGCGGCCACGCTGCTTTCAAGCCCATCAGCAGACCTTTAAGAAAGCTTCCTGCCACAGCACTGCTCACGCTGCTGCTCAATAACCATCAACCCTTTCCTATTTGGTTACGTTAATTTCGGAAAATTGTTTCGACACACCGAACGGATATTCCTTCTCATAAGCTCCCTTATCGGAACCAGATAAGCCAAGAAACGCGCATTTTGGGATCTATAACCTATTACCTGAGACTTTTGCACACCAACCAACCCCTAAAAATCGGGGATTTATCGTAGATAAAAAAGGACTTTACCCCCCGTTTTGCCGAATTTTTAAGGTGACAAAAACCCAAAACCAACAAAACCAGAAAGGGTGAAGTCACCTACGTATATTCGGCCCGGTAACGATTGTTCTTGGTCTTTTTGAGTCCGGTTTTTTCGAATTATGCGGAAGTCTCGATCGGTAGCAACAGTTTACTTTTAATCGTGCTTCATTAAAATACGTTCCAGCGTTATAATGAAGTCAGAATTCTGAAAGGAGGATGTCCGCCATGAATCCTGCGGGTCAAGAAACAAAAAAAGTTCGCGTTTGGGGCAAAGGCCAATTCACAATCCCCGCCGAATTCAGAAAGGACCTCAACATAGATGAGGACACAGTTCTGGAAGTTTTCAGAGCCGGCAGGGCGATAATCGCAATGCCGGAGCCCCTCACTGTTGGGAAGCTTGCATCCTCAGTGCTCAAGGAAATGAAGCGGAACAACATCCAGTTGGAGGATCTGCTGAAGGAACTGCGAGAGGGCCACCATGAGTACGAAGCAGATTAAGGTATTTCTCGACAGCAGCGTGATCATCTCCGCTCTTGCCTCAAAGAAAGGCGGCTCTCACAAACTTCTTGCTATGGCCGAAGCAGAAGTGGTCACGGCCGTAATCTCCGATCACGTAATAAACGAAGTGCTTCGCAATATCCAAAGGAAACTCCCTGACGCTCTGCCTTTGTTTGAAAAGCTGTTTGAGACATTGCCTTTTCAGTTGGTCCAGGTTACTCAGAAAGAAATAACCAGCGCCTGCAAGCATATAAACACCCATGATGCCCCCGTCCTGGCAGCGGCAATCTCCGGCAGAGTGGACTGGCTAGTAAGCCTTGATAAGCATTTCTTAAGGCTTAAGGGAGAAGAGTTTGGTTTTAGAGTCGGCACGCCGGGCGATTTCCTGGAGCGGCTGTCGGAGCTGCTGAAAACAGAATAACAGCTTTCCAAAGGAAAGCTTTATCCCTTTAAGAAAGAGAAAGGAGTGCTCCACGATTTCATCTCTCCTTTCCGGCCGAGTTTTCTGACGCCCAACCGGAACCGCTTTTTGCCCCGTTTTCCCTGATTTTTTTAATCGCTTAAACCAAGCCCGCTGTTTCGCTTCTTTTAGACTCTTGCCGAACACAAGTTTGTGAATCTATTTGTTACTCCCTTGTTACTCCGCGTAGAAGGAAATGCCGAGATTGAGGGATTCGTAGAAAGACGGATCTTCTGCCGTGTTTTTTTCTGCAAACTAAAAAAAATCCCGACGTATCGGGATTTTTTGTGTTTAGGTTTGGTGGGCGATAGTGGACTTGAACCACTGGCCCCCTGCTTGTAAGGCAGGTGCTCTCCCACTGAGCTAATCGCCCGTTGGTGACCCCAAGGGGATTCGAACCCCTGTTACCGCCTTGAAAGGGCGGTGTCTTAACCACTTGACCATGGGGCCACAATCTCATTCAAATACGTATGTCATGTACCCGAGTCTGTCCTAACTTCGAGCATCAACATACCGCCAAGTTTCTGGGATGGTGGGCCTACCAGGATTCGAACCTGGGACCAACCGGTTATGAGCCGGTAGCTCTACCAGCTGAGCTATAGGCCCAAAACTTTGGCTCCCCGAGCAGGATTCGAACCTGCAACCCTCCGGTTAACAGCCGGATGCTCTACCGTTGAGCTATCGAGGAGCGCCATCGGCAAGTCTTATTATAAGGGGTAATCCGCTTAAAAGTCAACAGTGTCTGCCCCGAAAAAATAGCCACAGACCCTCACGACACCTAACGGTGTCACCACTAGAATCTGGAAAATAGATTCTACTTTCGGGGCGGATGCGCGCAGACCCGGCGCTCAGCTCAAGTCTTGACCGGCGACTAGCGTTTTCGCGACCAACCGGCATGTTGCAATGTCGTCCCGCTGAGTGCCGGGCTGATGAACACAGATGGTATTGGTTTCACTATCATTACTCTATTCTATATAGTCTTTCAGCTTCTTGCTTCGTGACGGATGTCGAAGCTTACGCAGGGCTTTGGCCTCTATCTGCCTGATTCGTTCCCGGGTAACCCCAAACTCCTGTCCCACTTCTTCGAGAGTGCGGGGCCTGCCGTCATCTAGACCAAACCTGAGCCGCAACACCTTCTCTTCCCTATCGGTCAAGGTGGACAAAATTCCATCCAGGTGTTCTCGCAGCAACACGAAGGAAGCAGACTCTTCCGGCGATTCGGCATCTTCGTCAGTGATGAAATCTCCAAGATGGCTGTCATCTTCTTCCCCAATAGGAGTCTCTAGAGACACGGGTTCCTGAGCCACCTTCATTATCTCCATCACCCGCTCCACCGGAATGTCCATCTCTTCGGCCACCTCGGCGGGTGTGGGTTCTCTGCCCAGCTTCTGCAGAAGGGCCCTCTGTATCCTTGACAATTTGTTAATGGTTTCTACCATATGCACTGGTATTCGAATAGTCCGGGCCTGATCCGCAATAGCCCTGGTAATAGCCTGCCTTATCCACCAAGTAGCGTAGGTGCTGAACTTATACCCTTTACGGTAATCGAATTTCTCAACGGCTTTCATCAGCCCCAGGTTACCTTCCTGTATCAGATCCAAAAAAAGCATGCCCCTCCCTACGTAACGCTTGGCGATACTGACAACCAAACGCAGGTTTGCCTCTACCAGTTTGCGTTTTGCGTCTTCGTCACCATTTTCGATTCTCTTTGCTAGCTCGATTTCTTCCTCCGCGCTTAAGAGGGGAACCCTGCCAATCTCTTTCAAATACATCCTGACCGGATCATCTATTTCCACGCCTTCGGGGACCAAAACATCTTCGGTTTCGGCAGCCTCGCCTTCTACGGGAGTCTCTTCCACCTCAAACTCATCCGTGCTGTCTCCTACGCGAATACCCATCGCCTGGAGATGCTCGTAAATATCCTCGATTTGATCAGCTTCCAGTTTGATACCCTGAAGATCATCGGATATCTCATCATAAGTCAGGTTTTTCTTTTTCTTTCCTTTTTCGGTCAGTGCGCTGATAGCTTCGGCGAGCTTCTTGTCTTTCATAGTTCCCCCCCTTCCTGAATTCTGAGATGATGATCCGTCTCCAATATCAAACGGAGAATATCGTAAAAGTCCCCTTTATTCTTTTGAGCTTCGATTTCCGTCAACAACCTTTGCCATTTCCTTTCCATCTTGCGTCTTTTCACTTCTCGGATAAATTTCTCTACCTCATGATCTGAGGGCCAATTCTCTTCCTCAACCATTTCAACCCTGGCCAAAGTTGCCGCCAATTCCGGCAAGTTATGAACCGCTTCGGCTATAAGTTGACCATGATGAAAACTTCCTTTTTCTTGAAATAACGCAGCTGCCTTCCTTAGACCGGGGTCGGTAAAAAACTTAGTACCACAGGTTTCGAATACACGCTTGAAAGTATTTTCGTCATTCACCATCTTTGCCAACAGTCTGACCTGAAACTCCGGTGACGCAAACTTCTCTTTGTCTCCTTTATTATATCTATTTATAGAATTTCTATTCCTGATAATGCCAATTGACCTGGTTTTTCGCTGCCAAACCCTGAATTCGCGTCTAACCGCATTCTCGGGCAGCTCTAGTTTTCTAGCAACAAAAGCAAGATGATTCTCCAGTTCCAACAGACTCTCTACCTGTTGCAGGTCGCAAAAAGTTTCGTGCAACACCGCCAGTTTTTCCACGAGACTCTGACCTTCAACATCGCGTAGTTTAAAATCCAGCTTGAATTCCATCGGATTTTTCTTATTATTCTTGATATATTGTAGAAATTCCTCTTTTCCTTTCACCATAATATATTCGTCTGGATCCTGATCCTCCGGCAACACTACGACTTCAACTTTTAGGCCCTCCTTGCTCATCAATTCAGCAGCCCTCAAGGCCTCCCTTTGCCCGGCTTGGTCGCCATCATAAATCAAAACAACTCTTTCCGTGTACCCTCGTAACAACCTGGCCTGTTCAATCGTAAATGCGGTGCCTAACGAAGCTACTGCCTGTCGTATCCCGTATTGATGCAACATTATGCAGTCCATATATCCTTCTACCAAGATCGCTTCGTTCAGCCGGCGAACGTGATCACGGGCTTGAAACAATCCGTACAGGTTATCGCGTTTGGAAAATACCGCGGTTTCCGGCGTATTAAGATACTTGGGAATGTCGGCCGGGTTCAAGCTGCGCCCTCCCATTCCCACTACCGTCCCGGACTTGTTCCTTATTGGAAATATCACCCGGTCCCGAAAAACATCATAATACGAATCTTTGACCGGACTCCTCTTTATCAGGCCAGACGCCACTAACTGAGGCCCCGAATAACCCCTCGAAATCAGGTATTCCAAGAGACCCCGCCACTCGTCCGGAGCATAACCCAGCTGAAAGGCAACCGCCGTTTCCCAGTCAACTCCTCTTTCCTCCAGGTATCTTCTAGCCCTCGCACCCTTGTCCGATTTCAACAATTGGTGATAATAAGCAGCCGCCAGTTCATTCATTTCTATGATTCTCTCTTCATCCCGTTTTCGCTTCTTCGCCCCATCTGATTTCGGTACATACTCGATACCGGCTTTGGCAGCCAAAACTTCGACAGCTTCCTTAAAACTCAGGTTGTCGCGTTTCATAACGAAAGTAAAGATGTTGCCACCAACATGACAGCCAAAACAATAAAAAAGTCGTTTTTCGGCCGAAACCGAAAAAGACGGGGTTTTTTCGGAATGAAACGGGCACAGACCCCAGTAACGGCTTCCTTTCCGCACTAAATCCGTGCTCTCTGACACGAGTTCAACAATGTCGATCCTATCTTCAATAGTCCTCAATAACTGTTCATTCATTTTGTCGTCACTTCCATTCACGACGCATCGTATATATCAATGCAACACTGCCGACCTTTGACGGCAAGGGCTTTCTACTCCTCTGTAAACCCCCTGTAAAAGTTGAAACCAGGAGTAAACTGGGGCACATAAACCTCGTTGAAGATAGCCAGGCAAAAGGTATCGCTCATACCCGAAATATAATCGGCAACCCCCACTGCCAGTCCTTCTTCTTTAGCTATCTCTTGATAAAATTCGGGCAGTTTATTGGGGTGAGAGTAGTAATATTTGTACAGGTACTCTACTATCACAGCCGCCTTGTCCTTCTCAGCCATGCAAAAAGGACCGTTGTAGATGTTTTTAAACATGAACTCGCGCAACCCAGTCAGGGCCTTCTCAACTTCTGGACTCATCGTAACCCTCACAAGCCTGTCCCCTTTTCGTGCTGCTTGTTGACGGGTATGAACTATGATGTCGGTGACTAACGTTGCTATCCGCTGGCTGTGGGTATATCCCAAAACATCAAGGTAGTCCCGGGGAATATCCTCTATCCTCAGCAATCCGGCGCGAATGGCGTCATCAATGTCATGCTGCACGTAAGCAATCTTGTCGCTGTAAAAGATGGTCTGGCCCTCCAAAGTTTGAGCTCGGGCACCCCCTTCGCCGTAACCGCTATGGTATAGCACCCCGTCCAATACTTCCTTAGTCAGGTTCAGTCCTCGCCCGAACTTTCCTCTTTCAATCCTGGTCAGTACCCGGACGCTGTTTTCGTTGTGACGGAACCCGCCAGGCACCAGCTGATCCAATACTCTTTCTCCAGCATGAGAAAAAGGGGTATGACCGATGTCATGGGCTAAAGCGATAGCTTCTATCAGATCCTCGTTTAAACCTAACCCCCGTCCAATCGTTCTGGCTATCTGGCTCACTTCTAGGGTATGGGTTAACCTGGTTCGATAGTGATCGCCGACAGGCGAAATATACACCTGAGTCTTGTGTTTGAGGCGACGAAATGACTTGGAATGAACAATCCTGTCTCTGTCCACCATGAAGCAGGTCCGCACCGGATCCGGAGGCTCAGGTTTTTCTCTCCCCTGACTTTGACTAGAAAAACAGGCATAAGGGCTCAACACCAATTCTTCCTTGGCTTCTATTTCTTCGCGTATGCAGAGGTTGTCCAGGCCGTGATTCGTTTGTCCCCTTCCTTGTTCTGACACGGAAGATACATCCTCCAATACCAACGATATTGGTATATATTATAATGACACTTCATCATCTCCGCACCTAAAATTGTTTTTCTTAACGTGCGGTTTTTGTACGAATGCTTCGAGTTGCCCGCGCTACTTCGACCAGCCTTTTGGCCAGTATGACTGTCCTTTGCAACCCGTTGTCGTCCGTCTGTGCCGGGCGCTGGGCCGCAGCCCCTTGATGCCCGCAGTCATACTCCCAGTAACCATCTCCCAGAACCAACATCCCCTGAACCAACATTAGGTCATGGATAGCCCTGATGGTCGTCTCCTGTCCCCCAAACCGAGAAGCTCCAACCGCCACAGCCCCACCCGGAACATTAAGCAGTGCTTTTTCATTGCGCAAAAACCGACTCTTGTCCCAAAAAGCCTTCAGCTGGGCGGAAACTGTACCGAAGTAAACCGGGCTCCCTATCAACAACCCGTCAGCCTGGCGCAAAAGCTCGAAAGCTGTCTCTAGCGGTTTTCCCCTCCCACATTTGCCTGAGCAAGGAACCTCGCAGTTAACGCAAAACTTGTTTCTTATTCCTTTCAGAGCCTCTTGGCAGTGAATCATCTCGGTTCGCGCCCCCATTTCTCGACAAGTGGCAAGGGCAGTGTTAAGCATAAAGGCCGTATTACCGTTTTTGTTGGGACTTCCATTCAAAGCAATTATGAAAACATCTGACACCAGCTACACCTCCTCACCTAATGTATATACGACTCTTTTATTTATGTTCCTTCAACCTGATTTGTACTCATGAAATGAGACATA
This sequence comes from Syntrophothermus lipocalidus DSM 12680, assembly GCF_000092405.1. NCBI lineage: Bacteria > Bacillati > Bacillota > Clostridia > Eubacteriales > Syntrophomonadaceae > Syntrophothermus > Syntrophothermus lipocalidus. Next base: position 1,690,113 of record NC_014220.1, read on the forward strand.
AATGGTCACAAATAAGGACTTGTACACATATAAAACCACGGGCAAGGCTTTTACCAACAATATAGAGGAAGCATTCCAGGGGCGATACGTGTCTGCTTCGATGTGCGTATGCTGGCGCACAAGACAGAAAAAGCAGAGCGCCGATCAAAGGCTCTGCTTGTCTCTATATAATATTATAATATTTATAATATTATAATATTTCTTTGTGATCCTTGATGTTGCTGAACCCTAGTCTTAGCTCGAAAGTCCCGCCGCTTTCCGAACCATAGCCTGGTGAGCTGCATCGACATGCGCGGGGCTTGGAGCCCATTGATTATTGCCGTGGGTCATACTGCCCAAGAAATGTATGCAGAAATGGCCGGGGAAGTTGTTATCTATGGTTGAAGTCCCGTGAGGCATCCCGTTTTGAGAGGCAGCGATAGTTCTGCCGGCGACCGTAACCAGGATGGCGTGTCGCTCCCAGCTCCACTCCCCGTGATAGGCCTGCTTCATCTTAGCCGTATCTGCAGCCGTTAAAGGTTCGACATCGGCGTGATTACTGCCACCTAGACGTTTCACCTGATAGGTCAAACCGGTGTCAAAATCGGTAATAGTGGCGATCATCCCAACCTTAAATATTTTTTGAGCCTCGCTCCAGGGAACGAGTTCGCCAAATCTTCCTTGCCGGGAAGGGGTAGTGCTAGTTGACGGCACCGTGGGAGTACTGCCACCGGAAGGAATAACCAGTTTTTGCCCTACTTTGATAAGGTCCGAACTCAACTTGTTAGCATCCTTGATGGCCTTGACTGTTGTTTTGTACCGGACAGCGATTTCCGACAAGGTATCACCTTTTTGCACTATATAAACGACAGTAGCACTGGTGTTGGCTTTTTTCGCCGCAACTGCTTGCTCCAGAGCTTTTTTCGTTTCAGGCCCCACTATCCCGTCAGCCTTGAGTTTGTTAGCAGTTTGAAAGGATAAGACGGCACTCACCGTAGCTGGACCGAAACAACCGTCTACACCCTTGGTATCAAAACCAACAAAGGTCAAGTCTTTTTGAAGCTGACTGACTATCTTAAACAAGGCCCACTGGGTTTCAGGCCCAGCAATACCGTCTACGACAAGTTGCTGATCCTTCTGAAAAGCTGAAACAGCACTGACGGTTTGTGGCCCGTAAATACCGTCAATACCACCGGTGTTGTAATTCAAATGACTCAGACACTGCTGAACTTGTCTAACATCCTCTCCGTATGTACCCAAAGCCAGATCTTTGTCACTGTATGCACCCTGGGCATACGCACTACCTGCTGTTATAAAAAGGCTTCCCGCTAAAAGTAATCCGGCTAGGAACACAACTGCGAGCATCACGCTTCGGTTCGACATGATATCCTCTCCCTTCACTCCTGTCCTTACCTACAGGGTATCCTTTTTCAAACAATTTGGACAAACTGCCTAAGAGAGTCTGACCGTGCGAGACCATTCGTGAGACAAGAACTGAACCGGGAGAGAGCATCATGATCAAACTGAGCCTGGAAAACCTAGAGATGTAAAAACTTAGGAAGCCCCCGCTGAGAAGCAGGGGCTTTGTTCCCTAGGTGCCTTTGACATTAAGGAAAACCCATTACTCCCTGGGGTACAGCACCGCCGCCTGGGCTGCAGCTAGGCGGGCGACCGGTACTCGGTAGGGCGAGCAACTCACGTAGTGAAGGCCGATTTGATGACAAAACTCCACTGAGGACGGTTCCCCGCCATGCTCGCCACAAATTCCGATGAGAAGTCCTGAGTTTACCGAGCGTCCTTTCTCGATCGCCATTATCATCAAGCTTCCTACACCTTTGCGATCCAGTACCGCAAACGGGTTGTCTTTCAAGAGCTTTTTCTCCAAATAAATCGGTATAAACTTGCCCTCGGCGTCGTCGCGGCTGAATCCCAGCGTGGTTTGGGTAAGGTCATTGGTACCGAAAGAGAAGAAATCAGCCTCAGCCGCGATCTCATCGGCTACTACACAAGCCCGGGGCAATTCGATCATCGTGCCCACTGCAAACTCGAACTCAACCCCTGTTTCCGCTTTTACTTCTTCATAAACCTCCAGTACCTCGCGCTTTAACATGGCCAGCTCGCTGCTATCCATTACCAGAGGAATTTCCACTTCGGGCAAAACCTCGATTCCCTCTTTTTTCAGTTTAACAACCGCTTCGAATATAGCACGGGCCTGCATCCGATAGATCTCCGGATAAGTTATACCCAAACGGCATCCTCTGTGCCCGAGCATAGGATTGAATTCCCTCAGAGCATAAACCTTTTTCAGTAGCGATCTCTTTTCCGCCAGCACAGCGTTATTCTGTCCTCTCGCATTCATTTCCGCTATTTCCGTCAGGAGTTCTTCAGCTCCGGGCAAGAACTCGTGCAACGGCGGGTCCAATAGCCTAATGGTCACCGGAAAACCGGCCATAGCCTTTAGAATACCGTAAAAGTCTTCGCGCTGCATGGGAAGAAGCTTAGCCAGGGCCTTCCTTCGAGCCTCCTCGGTGTCAGCCAGAATCATTTCCTGAACTATAGGTAAACGATCCTGAGCCATGAACATGTGTTCCGTCCGGCAAAGGCCGATTCCCTCAGCTCCAAACTCGCGGGCTTTGGCAGCGTCCTCGGGTGTGTCGGCATTGGCGCGTACCCCCAGCTTCCTGATGTCGTCAGCCCACTTGAGGAGGGTTTCAAACTCCTCTGACAGTGTGGGCTCTATCATCGGTACCTCTCCCAGCATCACGTTACCGGTAGCCCCATCTATGGATATGGTTTCGCCTTTCTTGACAACAATGTCTCCGACCGAGAACTCTTGCCCGGCCGGGTCTATTTTAATGGCCTCGCACCCGCAGACACATGGCTTGCCCATTCCACGAGCGACGACCGCCGCATGACTGGTCATACCGCCTCTCGAAGTGAGTACCCCCTGGGCTTTGACGATCCCGTGAATATCATCCGGAGTAGTCTCGCTGCGCACCAGTATAACCTTTTCCCCTTCGTTGCCCAGTCTTTCAGCCTCGTCCGCATCAAAAACGACCTTCCCTGAAGCCGCTCCAGGTGAAGCCGGCAATCCTCTAGCTATGACGTTCAACTGGGCTTTGGAGTCGATCTGTCTATGTAACAATTGGTTAATCTGATTGGGATCCACCCGCAAGATCGCTTCTTCGCGAGTAATGAGTCCTTCTTTCACCATGTCTACAGCAATCTTGATAGCAGCTGCGGCCGTACGCTTACCGCTCCGGGTCTGCAGCATGTATAGTTTACCTTTTTCCACTGTAAACTCGATATCCTGCATGTCCCGATAATGGGATTCCAGGGTCTGACACACCTGGGTGAACTGTTCGTAAACCTGGGGCAGTTCGTCTTTGAGCTTGGATATGGGAGTAGGAGTTCTGATTCCGGCAACAACATCCTCCCCTTGGGCATTTACAAGAAACTCGCCGTACAGTTCACGCTCGCCGGTAGACGGATTGCGGGTAAAAGCTACCCCCGTACCGGAATCGCTTCCCATGTTCCCGAAAGCCATGGCCTGAACATTGACCGCCGTCCCTAAATCATCCGGTATCTTGTTCAGTTTCCTATACACTATGGCCCTTTGGTTATTCCAAGACTCAAAAACAGCCTTAATTGCCATTTGCAACTGCTCGTATACGTCTTGGGGAAACTCACGGCCGGCTTCTTTCAGAACCAAGCCCTTGTACTCGGTGATAATAGATCTTAATCCATCAGCAGGTATTTCGTAATCAAATATCAAGCCGTGTCTTTTCTTATACTTTTCCATTACCGCATCGAAGACCGCGTGATCAATATTCAAGACCACGTTAGAAAACATCTGAATGAAACGCCGATAGCAGTCCAAAGCAAACCGTTCATCTCCAGTAAGAGAAGCCAAACCCTCCACAGTAACGTCGTTTAGGCCCAGGTTAAGAATAGTATCCATCATCCCCGGCATGGACACAGGAGCACCCGATCGGACCGACACCAAGAGCGGGTTATCCCTGTCCCCAAACCTTTTACCGGTCTTTTCTTCGAGTGCCTGCAAAGCCTGCAATGCATCCTCCATCATGTTGGGGGGAAATTCTTTACCCAGTCGATAATACTCTTTGCATGCCTCTGTGGTTATAGTAAACCCCGGAGGAACGGGCAGGCCGATCCGCGTCATTTCTGCCAGGTTCGCCCCCTTACCACCTAGCAATGATTTCATATCTGCCTGGCCTTCTTCGAAAAGATACACGTACTTGGTTCTAGACATGACTCAACCTCCTGTAATATATTTCTAGTATCTTACTCGCCGTTTCTTCCACGGCCTTGTTGCTGACATCTATTATCGGACAACCCAGCTTACGCATTATCTGGTGAGCAAACTCGAGTTCGTGGGCAATCCTCTCCGGGCTAGCATAATTCGCATCTGACATTAAACCCAGAGCCTTCAGCCTTTCTCTACGAATGGCGCAAAGCAAGTCCGGTTGTATGGTAAGACCTATGAGCCGTCCTTTTTCGACGCTGTAGAGCTCTTCTGGAGGAGGCACTTCCGGTACAAGCGGCACGTTCGCTACCTTTATCCGCTTATGGGCTAGATACATAGAAAGAGGGGTCTTGGAAGTCCGCGAAACCCCAATAAGTACGATGTCCGCTAAAGGTATTCCCCGTGCATCCTTGCCATCATCATACCTGACCGCAAATTCGATGGCTTCAACCCTACGAAAGTATATCTCGTCTACCTTGCGTAAGAGTCCGGGTTCCCGTTTTGGTTCCACGTTACTGGCTAGCTGCAAGGTCTCCACCATCGGACCAAGCAGGTCTACGGTCAGAACAGAGGCTTCTTGGGCCTTAGTCTTCAAAAAACGCGCTAACTCTTCAATCACCAGGGTGTAAGCTATAATCGCTCGCTCCTCGGCTGCTTGGTTAATTATTTCGACAATGCTTTCTTCGTCGGTAACATAAGGTATCCTCTTTATTTCTATCTTGCCGGAGTTAAACTGGCTGGCAGCTGCCCTAACCACCATCTCTGCTGTTTCCCCGATGGAGTCCGATACTATGTACACCCCGGGCATGCGATGACTCAAATCTACCCCTCCTTTTTCTGGTTGGCCAAGTCGAGTAACAAGCGGGCTATGTTGGTCTTGGTTATCCTTCCTACCACCTCGAGCTTTTCGTCTCCGTTTTCGTCAATGTATTTCTTAACTACCGGCAGGCTATCGATTTCATGTTCTACAATCTTCTTCACCGCTTCGATAACCGTCTCGTCAGGAGTCGTTACGATTATATTCGGCATCCTGGTCATTATTACACTGACCGGCACCTTGTATATATCGATATGGCCAAGAGTCGTTTTCAAGAAATCTTTCCTCGAAACTACCCCCGCCAGATAACCGTCGCGGTCGGTAACGTAAATAGTACCTGCATCCTCGGTGAAAAGCGTTACAATAGCATCGTATATGCTGGAAGTATCCTTAACCACTACCGGCATCGATTTCACGTCTTTAACCCGATATTGGCAAAGGATTTTTCTGATAGCTCCCTGGGCTCCCTCGGACTTGATGGTGTACCCAACCCGTGGTTTGGCCTCCAGATATCCAGACATGGTAAGAACAGCCAAGTCTGGTCGGAGAGCGGCTCGGGTAACATCCAGTATTTCGGCGATTCTCTCGCCTGTGATAGGCTGGTGCTTACGCACGATGTCCAGTATTTTACCTTGCCTTTCAGTGAGCTCGATCATACCCCACCCACCAATTATGCTATACTTTTTTGAAGCAAAACATCAAATCATATACACTATTGATTATAAAGAATCGCTTTTCCCTTCGTCAAAGGAAAAAAGTCTTATACCAACCGGCTGAAATCTCCTAAATTCAAGAACAAATCGCTGATACGACGCAAAAGGCTCAACCGGTTCCTTCTCAGGTTCGGGTCCTCGGCCATGATCATTACCGCATCGAACAACTCGTCAACCCCCGCCCTCCCTTTCGACAGTGTTATGAGGTACTCGCCATACTCCCCTCTTTCCTTTAATTCGTTCAGCAGCGGTTCTGTCTGCGCCAGCCACTGATAAACCCGTCTTTCCGCCTCGGTTTCCAGCAATACTTCATCTACGTCTCGGTTATCCCATTTTTTGGCTAAATTGTAACAGCGATTGAAAACCACCATCCCGTCCTCAAAGTACTCGCTCTGCTTGAACTCCTGCAAGGCCTCAGCCCTTTTTCTGACCTCCAGCACGTCGCCTTGAGGTACTGCCAGGACTGCATCCAGTACATCATACGAGATGCCGCTGTCTGACAATATTCCCCTTAGTCTCTGCAGAACAAAGTCTAGAACCTCTCCAACAGTTTCTTCACAGCTAAGGTCAGGTTTTATAGGCGCAAATCCCTGATATACGAATCTTATGGCCTTTTCAAGGTCCAACCTTAATCCCCTCTTGAGGATTATGTTAACCAACCCCAAGGCTTGTCTCCGTAAAGCATAAGGGTCCTGAGAACCGCTGGGCTTGATGTTTATGCAGAAACACCCGACTAGGTTGTCCAGTTTTTCTGCCAGGCTAACCGCAATCCCGGCCGGGGTCTCGGGCAACCTATCGCCGGCAAAACGTGGAAGGTAGTGTTCTAAAATGGCCTCTGCCACCTCCGGGTCTTCCCCGCTGGCAAGGGCATAGTACCGTCCCATAATCCCTTGTAGTTCCGGAAACTCGTACACCATGTTGGTTTCGAGGTCAGCCTTACACAGGTAAGCCGCCCTGCGAATTGTGGTTTCCCGCCCTAAGCCGGTTTCCTTCCCGATGAATACCGCGATATCCTGCAGCCTCTCTACCTTCGACCAAACCGTACCCAGCCTGGCTTGGTACACCACGTTCTTAAGAAGCTCTACTTTACTCGCCAGTGGCTGTTTAGTGTCTTCCCTGTAAAAGAAGAGAGCATCTTCCAGACGGGCCCTCAAAACCCTTTCATTACCTGCTTTAACCTCCTCCAGGTTGTACTCGTCGCCGTTTCTAACTCCGATAAACCCGGGGAGGAGCTTGCCGTCATCGGAAAACACCGGGAAGTAGCGCTGGTGTTCGATCATCGTGGTGGTCAAAACCTCTGTCGGCAACACCAGGTATTCCGGCGAAAACTTCCCGTAGAACGCGGTCGGGTACTCCAGAAGAAAATTAACCTCTTCCAGTAGTTCCTCGTCGTTATAAGGATAACCTCCCGCCTGCTCGGCCGTGTTCAATATCTGTTCCCATATCATTTGCCGCCTGCGTTCGTGATCGACGACGACAAACGCTTTCTCCATTAATTCGAAGTAATTGGCTGCTTCGTTGACCGTAATTGGCCGCTCAGACAAAAACCTGTGTCCAAAGGTAACATTGCTGGCTTCCACGTTTTCTATCTGAACCGGTATGACCTCGTTACCCAACAAAGCCAACATCCATCGGATGGGACGGGCGAACCTGAACTCGGAGTAGGCCCAGCGCATTGCCTTAGGGAAGCCGAGATCAACCACGATTTCCCGCAAAACCCCTGGCAAGACTTCTACGGTTTTCTTCCCGGACTCCTTTTTTACCGCGAAGACGTAATCTACTCCGGACATTTCCCGCACCTCGAGAGATTCGACCGTCACTCCCTGAGCTCGGGCAAAACCCAGAGCCGCCGAGGTAGGCCGCCCCTCTGCATCGAAAGCCTGCTCTCGTTTTGGGCCTCTGACCTCCTTCAGCCAGCCTGCCTGGTTCTCAGCCAGGTCATAAACGTAAAGTACCAGTCGCCGTGGTGTTCCCATAGTTCTCAGGCTACCGAAACTGAGATTGGCTCCTGACAGTTTTTCTCTGGCCAGGGCTTCCATGTCCCGGATAGCATTTGGCATATAGGCTGCCGGTATTTCCTCAGTGCCTATTTCAAAAACCAGATCTCTGGTCATACCTAGCCCTCCTTTAACGTCTTCTTCCTGAGTTCAAGATCTTTCAGTAAAGGATACCCTAATTTTTCCCGCTGCCGTAAATAAGCCAGAGCCACGCTGCGGGCCATATTTCTGACCCGAGCAATGTAGCTGGTGCGTTCAGTTACGCTTATGGCTCCTCTCGCATCTAACAGGTTAAAGAGGTGCGAACACTTCAAAACGTAGTCATAGGCGGGCTGTACCAATTCCTTCTCCAGTACCCGTTTAGCCTCTTTCTCGCAGAGATCGAACATTGTCACCAAGGTTTCGATGTCCGCTACCTGGAAGTTGTAATAAGAATAGTCGACCTCACTCTGGTGGTGAACATCCCCGTAGGTAATGCCGTCTACCCACTCGATGTCAAACACGCTCTCCTTGTTCTGGATGTACATAGCAATCCTTTCTATGCCGTAGGTAATTTCAGCGCAAACCGGGTAGCAGTCAATGCCCCCGCACTGCTGGAAGTACGTAAACTGGGTGATTTCCATCCCATCGAGCCATATCTCCCACCCTAAGCCCCAGGCTCCAAGGGTAGGGGATTCCCAGTTATCTTCCACCAGCCTGATGTCATGTTTGCGCGGATCAATCCCAAGAGTACGAAGACTGTCCAAATACAGGTCAATAACATTGTCGGGAGACGGCTTCAATATCACCTGATACTGGTAATAGTGTTGAAGCCGGTTGGGGTTCTCGCCGTACCGACCGTCAGTCGGCCTGCGCGAAGGCTCTACGTAAGCCACATTCCAAGGTTCAGGCCCAAGAGCGCGCAAAAAGGTAGCCGGGTTCATCGTCCCCGCCCCCTTTTCCACGTCATATGGTTGCTGAATGATGCAGCCTTGGCTACCCCAAAATGTTTCCAGAGCTAAGATTATCTCCTGAAAAGTCACCTTCAATCCTCCTATCTATATGCGATTTGATGCGACTAGACCTAAAACTAAAGCCCGTCCCCTACACAGGGACGGGCTTTTCCCGCGGTTCCACCCTGATTGGCCTCAACAGGCCCTCTCGTGATAATGCAGGCTTTACTCGCCAACGGCTTTCCTCCTGCGGCTCCAAAGCGCCCTTCAGGAAGTCCCCTGACCGGATTCCCACCACCACCGGTTCTCTGTCCAGAGGGCATCTTCCTTACTCCTCTTTATCATCGCCATATATCGATTTGTCGCTTTTAAGTTTAACAACCGCCAGACCTCTTGTCAATCAACTATACCCCTCCCGCTTGTACAGTAGGAGTGGCTCAAATAACTTGGTCACCTATCAACCTTCGCCAAACCGTCTGAGTCCAGGTTGCCAAAAACCATCCACAACAGCGTCAACGACGTTTACCGGCTCGTTCACCACCATTACTGGTTTACCCGTGTGCTGCTGTAATCTTTCGGCATAGGACAAGGCGTTTGTCGGGTCAAGGCGGCTGTAATTAAGAGCAATATAAACCCTTCTTACATCTCTCAAACCGAGCGACCTAAGTTTGCCCGAGAACTCTTCGGCGGATTCCCCGTTCACGTAACAAAATACCGTCCCGTTTAGTTTGCTCATTCCCGGCGACGTTACAGGCCGAGAGAATTCTACTCCGCATCGTTTCCCTTCCCTGACAAGCTGCAGGTAGGCCCTTGCCGCGAGCACTCCTAAGCACGAAGGCGATTTTACTACTGCCCAGCGGGGCACCGCTATTATGGCGCTGGGAGCCCTTGTTTGAACCAGTAACCGTTTAAGCTTCTCAACCCTTATTCCATCCTTCATGTATGAATGAGCAGCATAACCGTTGACTACCGGGACCAGGATAATATCGGGACAAGTACCGATCGTAGAAAGATGGTGCCCCCCGTCGAATACCACCACCCGCAAGCAGGTACGTCTTAGCTGTTTTAAGCTTTCCCATCCTTCCGATGTCGTGTGCCATTTGTCCATTTTAGAACACTCGACTAGCACTTGAACCCGGCGTTGTACCACCCCGTTGACCAAAGTCAGGCTATCGGCCCTGGCTTCCGGCGTTATGGCCGCGACTGTCAGGCCAGGCCGTGGTATGCCGGGCTTGGACACGTCTTCCCAGCCTAGGATGCTAAGCTGACCGTTTTTTAACAGCCCGGTCACCTGAGCCGGCACGACCTCTTCTCTCAAGCCCGGATTGAATACGATTTGTAGCCGTGCATGACTGGCTACTACCCGCCCATAGCACCCCAGTATGTTATAATACGCCTTGTTCTTCACCCACGACCAGTCGGTGTTTATGGCTAAGTACGCGTACCCCGCGACCAGTATCATCCACAAAAGAACCTTTTTCCCACAGCTTCGCCTCCTCTTACAGCCCTTCTATAACACACCTGTCCCGCGCAGGATTGGGCCAACTGATTTCCTACAGCCCCGTCTTCTCCCACTTCCGCCTCTCCGCCTCCACCAGCTCCTGCCCTTTTTCTCCTAGAGCGGATCGGTCCAACGCCAGCTCCTGTCTTCTCCCCCAATCCCTCGCAAAATAGGCCGCGTCAATCTCCTTCTCGTTGGCCCACATTTCCTCGGTCCAGGTAAGCAACCGGTTTGCAACCCCGATGTAATCCCCCAACCTTGAACGCAATCCTGGCTCTAGTATCTTCCCCTTGTATTGCTTTACCCGCTTCAAGGCCTGGTCAGCAGCATCCAGGTCTTCCTGCCGTTGGGGATAGACCTTCGACTTCAGGTACAGGTACTGCGCCGCCCACGGCAGGCGTTCCATTTCTGCGGGGGTCTTTGCTTTCTGTTCAAACCTTTGAAGGGCCGCAATATAGTCGCCCCTAGCTTTCCTTACCTCGGCTCTAGCATGAAGCTCCCACCCCAAACCGATCAACAAAACAACCATCATAGCCAAGAAAGTCAAGGCCACTGCCCTTCGCATGGCCACATCGCCAACCCCTTTCCCGCTAAGATGGCTGTATTATTCCCCAAGTTATGCTCCCAAAATTCAGTTCCAGATATTCGTGATCTGAAGTTATATCTCCATCAATTCCGATATTATGGAACGGGCATGACTAGTTCCGATACGATCTGCCCCCAGTTCAATCAGTCCCAGAGCCTGTTGGTAACTCTCTATCCCCCCCGAGGCCTTTATTTTTAAAGAAGGCGGTGCAGAACTGCGGATATAGATAATATCATCGCCTGCAACTCCTCTGGGCCCGAATCCCGTACAGGTTTTGACGAAATCAGCCCCGCCAGCGGCCACCAATCTAGTAGCAAGTCGTATCTCCTCAGGATTAAGGTACCCGGTTTCGATTATTATCTTGAGTATGCCACCCCTATCGTGTACCAACCGGGCCAAGCCCTGCACTTCTTCTTCAACCGCCCGGTAATTGCCATCTTTAAATAAACCTATATTCATTACCGCATCGAGCTCAGTAGCTCCTGCTTCCATTGCCGTTTCAGCTTCTTTTACCTTAATCACCGTCGCATTCGCCCCTAAAGGGAATCCCACGACCGTGCACAGTTTTACCTCTTCAGCTTCCAAACAGCGAGCTGCCAGCTCTAGCCGTCCGGGATTGACACAAACCGCAAAAAACCGGTAGCGCGCAGCTTCTTCGCACAACCTCCTTATCTCTTCGGCCGTAGCGTCCGGCCTGAGCAGCGTCGAATCGATATAACGGCTCATCTCACTACGGGTCAGCACTTTATCTCCCCTCACTTATACCCAAAACCCCGCAGGTAGGCGTCTGCGTTTCTCCAGCCTTTTCTAACCTTAACCCAGAGGTCAAGATATACATTGACCCCCAGTAAACTTTCGATATCCAGGCGGGCAGCTTCCCCAATCTTCTTCAGCATAGACCCGGATTTCCCTATCACGATGGCCTTTTGCGAATCCCTTTCGGTAAACACGACCGCTCTTACGTAAACGGTGTTACCCTTGCGTTCCTTCATCTCCTCCACTTCGACTGCCAGCGAGTGCGGCACTTCTTCCCGGGTGAAATACAAAGCCTTTTCCCGGATAAGCTCAGCTACTATGAACCGCTCCGGCTGGTCAGTAACTTGGTCCGGAGGGTAGTAGTAGGGTCCAACCGGAAGATAATCGAGTATTTTTCTGATAAGGGCATGCACATTGGTCCCCATGATAGCTGAAATAGGCCATGTCTCCGCAAAGCGGAATCTTGAATGAAAAGACCCTATACACCTCGATACCTCATCTTGGTCGACCAGGTCTATCTTGTTGACCACTAGAAACACGGGGGCACTCGTCTTGGTCAGAAACTCGATGATTTCCTCGTCTCCCTTTTCCATGCCGTCTTTGGCGCTCACCATATACAGCACCACGTCTGCTTCTCTCGCCGTCGCGTGGGCAGTGCGAACCATGTATTCGCCTAGTTTGTGGCGCGGCCTGTGAATCCCTGGGGTATCGATAAAGATTATCTGACCCTGTTCACAGGTATATATCCCCTGTATCCGGTTCCTGGTGGTTTGGGGTTTTTCCGACACGATCGCCACCTTTTGCCCGATGACAGTGTTTAAGAAGGTTGACTTACCCACATTGGGCCTGCCGACTATGCTTGCAAATCCAGACTTAGTCTCCATTACTTTCCTCCCTGTTGTCTAAAGCAAAAGTGTGCGGGAGCAGTTCCTTCAGAGAAAACGTAGCAACGTGACCTTTTCTATCGCTCAGAAGTATTACCAGATCAGGTGCAAATTCTGCCATGACCTGCAAACAAGCTCCGCAAGGAAAGACAAACCCTTGCCCGTCCCCAACCAAAGCCAGGGCTTTAAACTGCTGTTCGCCTTCGGAAACGGCCTTGGCCACTGCTGTTCTTTCCGCGCATATAGTCAACCCGTATGATGCGTTTTCCACATTACACCCAGTGTACACCTTACCCGAAATGCCCTGTAATGCCGCACCCACCCTGAAACCGGAGTATGGCGCGTATGCCCGCTCTTGTGCCTTCCTCGCCATATTAATTAACCAAAGCTGTTCAGTGCCGGCTTCTCCCTGCAACCGTAGTGCCCCCTTAAGACAGGTAATCTATGAACCTTGGGCCAAAAATAATGATACCTGTTACCACTGCCGCAACTGCAGCCAGCAGTACGGCCCCGGCTGCGATGTTCTTGGCCTCTCGAGCCACCGGATGGTAGGCATCAGTATATAGGTCAACCGTTTTCTCTACTGCCGTGTTCATCACTTCTGCGATCAACACGAGAAAAATAGTAAATGAGAGCAACCCCCATTCCCAACGCTCGATATGCAGGGCCCAACCCAATGTTACCGCCGCTACTGCAGCCAAACCATGCCACCTCATGTTACGCTGGGTGAGAAATGCACTGATAATGCCGGCCCAAGCACAGTTAAAGCTTTCCTTCAGATTCCGGTTTTTCATAACCTGTCCAGCCCTACATCTTTGAGAACTCTCTCCTCCATCAACCTCATCTCGGTCCTCGCTTCCTCATCCTGGTGATCGTACCCCAACAGGTGCAACATCCCGTGAACCGCCAAATACGCCACTTCCCGAGCCAGGCCGTGCCCGTAATCTCTTCCTTGGTCTTCAGCCGTTTCCAAGGAAATGATTATGTCTCCGAGCACAGGCTCCATCTCTTCAGGAGCCTCATAACCCGGTTCGTCCGAGGTACCCTCGTTTAAGGCAAAGGACAACACATCGGTAGGTCTGTCTACCCCTCTGTATTCTCGATTAAATGAACGTATTTCCTCTTCGTCAACCAGCACCAGGCTCACTTCCGTCTCCGGAGGCAAACCGTGTATCTGGCCCGTTCTTTGCAAGGCCTGAATCACCTTGATCTCGAGGCCAGGATCCCAATCAACCTTCGTCTGACGGTTTATTACCGTTATTTCCACGTCGAGCCTCCTTCGCTGCAATCTGCTCAGCCAGGTTGTCCGGGTATTCGATGCGGGCATGGTAGATCCCGTTCAGTATCTTACCAAACGACTCGGCTATAACGGCAAGGTCCCGGAAGGTCAGGTTGCACTCCTCCAGCTGGCCGTCGTTTAACTTGTCCTTGATGATTCTTCTGACCATTCCCTCAATTTTGCCTGGAGTGGCGTCAGTCAGTGAGCGAACCCCGGCCTCCACGGCATCGGCCAGCATAATAAGAGCAGCCTCTTTACTCTGGGGCTTAGGTCCTTCATAACGAAAAGCTTCTTCGTTGACTCTTTGAATCCCGTCTTCTTCCAAGGCGCGGCTGTAAAAGTATTTTACCAGACTCGTTCCGTGATGTTGCTCAATAAAATCCACGATAACCTTGGGCAAGCGAGCCTCTCTGGCCATTTCTACACCGTCTTTAATGTGGGAGGTTATGATCAAAGCGCTGAGGCTAGGAGCTATCTTTTCGTGAGGGTTCTCAAAGCCGATCTGGTTCTCAATGAAGAAGTACGGGCGTTTCAATTTGCCTATGTCATGGTAATACGACCCCACTCGTACTAAGAGAGATTGGGCTCCGACCGCCTCGGCCGCCGCTTCAGCCAAGTTACCTACGATCAAGCTGTGATGATAGGTCCCGGGAGCTTCAACCAGCAGCTTTCTCAACAAGGGTTGGTTCGGATTTGACAACTCTAAGAGCTTTATCATACTGGTTATGGAAAACACGGACTCCAAATAAGGTAAGAAACCTATTAGCAGCACAGCCGAAAGAAAACCGTTCAAAACCCCCATGATGCTCCCGATTAAAAGAGTGCTGATTTCCGGATTACCAGAACTCACTCCCACAGTCAACAAACTAGCCACATTGGCAAGTGCCACGTAGACCCCTGACTTCGCCAGGTCGGAGGTATGGCTCAATTGTGATATGCCGAAAACGCCTACGCTACCCCCGGCAAAAGCGGTCAGAGCAAAACCTAACTGGTTTCCCGTGGTCATCATCCCCACGTAGAAGGCCAGGATCATCGCCACCATATAAGCGAGACGGCTATCAAGCAGGACTGCTACTAGCATCGGCCCGACTGAAGCCGGAATCAGGTAGCCATTGAGAGCATTTACGTCGGTTCTACCACCAATGTTCAGGATGCTCACAACCTTAGCCAACAAAACTACGATCAGTATAACCAAGCCCAGGAGCAGCATTAAGCGGTCTTCCTTCAAAATGTCCCGGTGATAGCGCCGCAGGTACTCGATTCCGAGCCAAAAGGTTAGCAGCACAAATAAACCGGTTCCCCCTAGAACCATTCCTAAGTTTCCGCTCCGCTGCAACCCCAGTTGTTCCAGGATCTCGATGTGCTCTTCGGTCACCGGATCCCCGGCTCTAACAATAATCTGGTTTTGTTTGATGGTTCTCTGTACCGGCAGAACCTTTTTTACCGCTTCATCTACCGCTTTTTGAGTGGCTTCGGCATCGAATATCATGTTGGGTCTTACGGCTTGACACACAGCTATCGCTATTATTTGTTCAGCCTCAGAAGCAAACTGAAGAGAACGAGCCTGCTCAAACGCCTGTTGGTAAACCGACGGTAGAGCATCCTCCGTTATGGGTTTATCCATAACATCAGCCAGTATCTTGTGAGACTGTTGCCGTATCCTTTCCAGGTCATCGTCTCCTGCGTTTAAAATATAGGTAGCCAATTGCTTCGGGTTAACTTGCTTGAGGTTTCTTTCCGCAACAACCCCCTGAAGTAAACTTGTTAGCTCCTCCACTTTCCGAGTCTGAGTAACTTCTACCGGGTTTCTCAAATCAGTTACCTGTCCGAAAAAAGTATCTATATCCCCTGAAGCCCGGGTCAATGCCTCTGTATCTTCCTGGTAAACATTCTTGACCCGCTGTGCTGCTTGTCGCTTGAGTTCCTGGGTCCGGTTTTCGTCTACAATGACTCTGGTTACGGGAGACCTGATGTCACGAGGGCTGATCTGCCCCGGTCGCAGCTGTACTCCATAAGTACGAAAATTAGTAAATAAGATAAAGGTCAATAAGACGAAAAAAAACAGGTACCCGACGGCACGGCGGGTGGTAGTACTGCGAAGAACCCCTATCAGTTTTCCCCACGCCCAGTCCCTGCCCCGTGAAAATAAACTCATCGTCAGCCTTCCTCCCGCGGAGAAGCCGCCCCGTCGATCGAAGCTTCGTACTGCTCGTAAGCATCTATAATATGCTGTACCAACGGATGCCTCACCACGTCCTCTTTAGTCAGGTATTGAAACGCAATACCCTCAATCCCTTTGAGTATCTTCTGTACCTCAATCAACCCGGAGAAGTTGTCCCGAGGAAGGTCAACCTGAGTGACATCCCCGGTAATTACAGCTTTAGAACCAAACCCAAGCCGGGTCAGGAACATCTTCATTTGCTGGGGCGTGGTGTTTTGGGCTTCATCCAGAATAATAAAGGCGTCGTTTAACGTCCTTCCCCGCATATAAGCCAAAGGAACGATTTCGATGATGTTCTTGTCCATATAACGCTGGGCCACATCCACCCCCAAAATATCAAAAAGACCATCGTACAGAGGCCTCAGATAAGGATTTACTTTATCGATCAGATCCCCGGGAAGAAACCCCAACTTTTCCCCCGCCTCTACTGCTGGTCTCACCAAAATAATCCGGCTTACCTCTTTGTTGCGTAGTGCGCGAACTGCCATGACTACGGCAAGATACGTCTTACCCGTACCAGCCGGCCCTATAGCAAAAACGATATCGTTGTCCATAATAGCCTGAAGATACTTTTTCTGCCCTACTGTTTTAGCTTTCACTGCCTTGCCCCGAGCGGTTGTCAATATAGTCCCGGAAACAATGTCCAAATGTCTGGGCTGTTCACCCCTCTTTAAGAGCTCACGCATATAGTTTATATCCGTAATCGTCAGCTGTTTCTCGTTCTTAACAATATCCAAAAGGCTGTGAATAAGGGCAAAGGTATCATCCACCTCTTCTTCTTGGCCTTTGATAATAATGTCAGCACCCCTGGCACTGACTCCAGCACCACATATACTGGCTAGGTACTTAAAATTGGCATCTTTTGCTCCAAAGAATATGGCAGCATCCTGGTTATCCACAATACTAATCCGGGCTTCTTTTTCGGACAAAAACTCGACCTCCCGCCGGCCCGATCCGGGCACTTTGTTTATCGACGTAAAACATTATATCATATTTAAAATCCTGCATTAACGTGCATTTGCCTCCAGGTTGATGGGCTGCGGCACCCCAATTTCTTCTACTACTTCGGCGTAGGCTTTGACCCTGACTACCGAGTCGGCAGGACATGACAGAGTCTTCATACCAGTATCAACAACTTTGCCGCCAGAACCGAGTTTTCGCTTTAGCCGTTCTAAGGCCTGGCCTCGAGCCTTGTCTAAAGCCTCGTCAGGAGAATGAGACAAAGTAATGGTCTCTTTTTCCCGGCTGACGGTAGTCACCCACCCCCACTTTCCCCAAGGAGATTGCAATGTATACGATTTTTGATTACGCACGGATTGATTAAACTTCTCCCCGCATTCACGCAAAGTATAACGAGCCCATGGAGTCACCAAGACTATTCTCTCCGCTGATCTTCCTGTGAAAACTGATTTTTGGGTGGTCAACCCGCATTCTCCGTAACCCTCATACCACACCCTGGCCTTGACCTGCCCCTGGGCGGTGACTATTTGCGGGTGCATAACGCCCTGTCCATCCTCTCCATCTAACCTCGTTTCCGGAAATACAATGCCCGAAATGAGGACATCTCCTTTGGCTACGGTCTCTCCTTCCTTGACCAGGGCCTGCCCTTTCAGCACCAATACACTCTCAATAATTCCGTCTTTCCGGGCAACTATATGGCAGGGCCCCTCTGGTTGGTTAGGCAAAACCTTTTCCACTACTTTGATCTGGGCTTTCACCCCCTTGATGTTAACCTCGACGTACGAAAGCTGAAGTAAATCCTTCAATATACCGTCTTCGACGTCAGTCTTAGCCAAGTTCCACTTCATCGCACCTTCGTACAACCCGTGCCTGGCCGCGGCCTTGAGAATTGTCTCAGTAGAGAGGTTGACGTTCCCGTTGACTTCGATTACCCAAATGAAAGATGATAACAGATATAGGGCCAACACGAACAGCCCTGCGCCCCACATTAACATTCTTCTGCGCTGCAATACCTGCCGGTAAAAGGGAAACCCTTCTGTGTTGATGACTTCTAACTCGAATCCATGTTCCTCGGTCAAGTTTTGGAGAGCCTGGTAAGCACTGTTTCTGATTCTAAAGCATATTCCTTCTGGAGTCCGTTTTACGTCCCACAAAAATATCCCGCGGGCTAAAGCTAGATTCATGAGTTTTTCGGGGTACTTACCTTTGACCGCTACGGTAAGAAAGCCCCCCAGGAAGTTGCCCCACCTGGCATTAAGCATTCCAGCTCCCCCTTCACTGGAAATACTTGATAGCCCGGATAAGCCCACAAATGCTCAATTCATCGGGAAGAATCGTCTTAATCTCAAGGTTAGATCCCTCTATTTCGATAAAACCTCTTGGCAAATTTATCCTAACTAGGTTCCCATCAAAGCTCATTATCCCCTTGTGGTTATCAAGATAAAGCTCCTCCTGGCCAATGACCGTAAGTTTAGGCAGGTCCATCACCAGGTCTCGAGGCATCTCGAGTAATTCGGTAACAGCCTGGTTCAGCTTTTCTCTCCGGTTATCCATAGTACCCTCCCGCCCAGCTCCCAAAATGAAACCACGTTGTTCATATACAAATGTATGCCAAGGCACGAACCGGAATTCATCGACCTTCCACAACCGACCAGTTTATACTAAGATGTTGTTTACAGTAAATTTAGGACTTTATTCTCGGTTCACAAAACGATATTATTTTTTTGTAGGCTTAGTGACACAAAAAAAGTAGCACTGGGGAGAATCGTTCATGCAGAGGCTCAGTATAGAGGAATTGGAACCGGGAATGTTGGTGGGGCGCACCATTGTAAACAGCGAAGGCAAACCGCTTCTTGTTAAGAACACTGCCCTTACCGAACATTATATAAGTCGACTGAAAACCTTGGGGTTAACATCGATTTACGTTAAGAATGACCTGAGCGACGTAGAAATCCCCGAAGTTGTTTCATCCACGGTTCGCATTTCGGTTACCAAAACTCTTAAGAATACCTTCCAAAACTTACCCAGTAAAGGTCAGTTAGATACCCGGGCTCTCAAGAAGAGCGTTAGTCTACTGGCTGATGATATCATGAGCAACCGGGATGTCCTTTTCGGTATGTATGATGTTTCTACCCACAGCGATATCCTGTTTTTTCACTCAGTCAACGTGTGCATTCTGGCCATTATGACCGGCATTTCTCTCGGATACAACGAACTCAGCTTGATGGAATTGGGAGTAGGTGCCTTACTTCATGACATCGGAATGGCATTCCTGAAACCTGACGTCTTTAACAAACCCGGACCGTTAACTCCAGCCGATTCGGAATTGGTGAAGAAGCACCCGGAAAACGGGTTCAATGTGCTGCGAGCCCAGGGAGAGATCCCCCTCCGATCCTCGCACGTGGCCTTCCAACATCACGAAAGATGGAATGGATCCGGTTATCCTAGGGGAATGAGGGGGAATGACATCCTGGAGTACGCACGGATTGTAGCCGTAGCCGACGTTTTTGAAGCGTTGGTGTCTGACCGACCTTACCGCGAGGGTTACGCAATCGATGACGTCTTTACTATCTTGCGCAAGTTGTCCGATGTTTACTTTGATCCTTATATCCTGGACATATTCATGTCCAACATTGCCCCCTACCCTGTAGGAGGCATGGTCAAGCTCAATAACGGGCAGGTTGCTGTCGTCTTGTCTACAAACAAAGCCAATCCTTACCGGCCACAAATAGCCATAGTTGTGGATGCCGATGGAAGCCTGTTGTGCCCGGCGCTCAAAATCGATTTGTCCCAAGAACGGCATATACAGATAGTCAAGATACTGACCGGAAAAGAGTTCAAACTGTTCAGGCTCCTCCTGAACAACAGTGTCACCGAAATACGGCAAAACAAACCTCGAACAGGTTGGCGCTAAAAAACTAAAGCCTGGTAACTCAACTACCAGACTTTAATCTTCGTTATCCAATTCCTGCCTCAAAAGCCTAACTCCATTTACGTTTCTTACGAGCCGCTTCCGATTTCTTTTTTCTCTTCACGCTGGGTTTGACATAGTGCTCATGTTTTCTAATCTCTTGCATAACTCCAGCCCGCTGGCAAGAGCGTTTAAATCTTTTTAAAGCCGAATCCAGAGATTCGTTTTTCCCCACTCTAACTTCGCTCACGTTTTCCCTCCCCTCCGTCAGCCATCACCATACAGCACACCTTCTTATTTTACTTTACTCAGGTGAACAGCGTCAAGTTTAGCCCGGAGGCCACCTGAAATCCCTTCCACCTAATAGATGGTAGTGAATATGAAACACGCTCTGACCGGCAGTAGCGCCGGAATTGTTAACCACCCTGAAACCTTCAAGCCCCAGTTCCCTCGCCAGTCGAGCCGCAATAACCTGGACGTACCCCATCAACTCGGTATGGCTCTCATCAACCTCGTGCAAAGAACTTATGTGTTCTTTTGGTATGAGAAGTATGTGGACCGGGGCCACAGGATTGATGTCGTGAATGGCTAAAACTCGCTCATCTTCATAAACCTTGTTAGATTCGATCTCGCCAGCGGCAATTCGGCAAAACAGACAGTTTTCCAAGCTTTCACCTCCTTGAAACAAAGATTTACCGAAGGATTTATGCGGGCAGAAGCTGCTTTTCGAATATGAAAGGTTAGAACCTCAATATTTTCTACACTTAGGGATGATGTAGAGAACCGCCGGAACTAGCGATAAATATTTTCTTCTATTCTAACAAATAATAATTACAAAAGAAACTTATCAAGCAATTATTTTAAAGACAGGCAATTTCTGCCATCTCGAGGAACAGCGAATTGAACGGACACCAACGACACAAAGGAGGTTATTAACCTATGAACAGATTGGCGAAAAACCTAAGTCAAGCTGAGCGCGTTGTTCGCGCTGTCGTAGGAGTTGTATTTCTCTTTATCGGCCTTTCACCAAGTCTTAGCCCTGCATGGAGCACAATAATGCTGCTGCTGGCTGCGTTTGTCCTAATAACTGCTGCCGTCTCCTACTGTCCCCTCTACACCCTGTTCAACTTCTCCACCGAACGCAGCAAAACCAACAATCCAGAGTAGCAGTACCGCCAAACACGGCAAACCTACTAGTCCCCAAAATGGGAAGATACCCTGTCGGACACAACCTCCCATGAAGGGATTCCTGATGATGTCACCAGCCTGACGGATACGAACTGGCCTGGGTCCAACTGACCGCCGTAAAACTCGGCCCTGAGGTAATTGTCGGTTAGCCCCTCGCACCTGCTGTTCTCCTTAACCTCTTCCACCAACACGGTTAAGGTCTGGCCTGAACAACTTTCAATAAACCGTTGCTGTTTGTGCCGGGCCAGTTTTAGTAAGGCTTTGCTCCTTTGTTCTTTTACCTGATTCTCGACCCGAGGGTAAAGGTCGGTAGCCGCAGTGTTTGGCCGTGGAGAATAGGGAAAAACATGCAGTCCTGCAAATGGCAGTTCATCTATCAGCTTCAGAGTATCAAGAAAATCCTCCTCTGACTCAGTTGGAAACCCCACCATAACATCCGAAGTCACGGCCGTGCCAGGGACTCGGCCGGTTACCATCATAACTAGATCCCGATAGAAACCGCGAGTGTAGCGCCGGTTCATCAGTTTCAGCACCCGGTCGCTTCCACTTTGCAGAGGAATGTGTAGGTGCCGGCATAGCTTCTTTTCACTAGCCATTAACTCAATCAGCTTTTTCGTGATTTCTGTCGGTTCGATTGAACTCAGTCGCAAACGGTAATCTCCCTGCACCTTGACCAGAACCGTTTCTAACAACCTGACAAGATCCCAATCGGCCAAGTCTTTTCCATACATCCCAGTATGAATTCCAGTTATGACTATTTCCTTGAATCCAGCGCTTACTAACCAGTCTATCTCTCGCACAACGTCTTCTGGGAGCTTGCTCCTGACCGGCCCGCGAGCATAAGGAACCAGACAATACGAACAGTAGCTTTCACAACCGTCCTGAATCTTTACGAAGGCACGCGTCCTCTCGTAGGCAGGTAGGCACCAGGCTCCCCGACGCAGCGGTTCTTTGGACAGTTCACCCACAACTACCGCCTTTGAAGATTGACCCCTGTGGTTTTGTACCAGTTCGGCTATCCTATCCTTAGAGCTATTGCCGATAACCAGATCTACTTCAGGCATAGCAGCCAGCAAGTTTGGCGCCACCTGGGCTAAGCAACCGGTGGCTACCACTACCGCCTTGGGGTTCTTACGCTTAGCCCTCCGAAGCATTGCCCGGGACTTGCGCTCACTAACGTGGGTAACCGCGCAGGTGTTCACCACGTAAACATCTGCCACTTCGTCTCCACTGAGTATCTGGTAACCGTAATCTGAGAATTGTTGTTTTATGTTTTCGCTTTCTACCTGGTTCACCTTGCAACCCAAAGTGTAAACTGTGACCCTAGCCTTGATGTCAATTCCCTCCTAAGTCCCCCAGTTCATACATAACCGCGGTGATAGCAGCCAAAGCAGCAGTCTCAGTCCGAAGGATGCGCGGTCCTAGCCCCGCCATCAGTATTCCCCTTTTGCGAGCTGTCTCTGCTTCCCGAAGGCTGAACCCTCCTTCAGCTCCTATGTACAAGATAACCCCCCTGTCACGCAAAATCCGGGCATTTTCTCTCAGAATCGTCTTCAACGGCCGCTTCCATTCCCCTTCGTAAAAGAAAAGACCCGGGATATCCCTGCATTCATCCATGACAACGGTCAAATCCGTAATGCCCTTAATTTCAGGCACAACTGTTCGGCCACACTGTTTGCAAGCTTCCTTGGCAATCTTCTCCCACCTTTGGACCCGGTGAAACGCACGTTCACCGTCCAACCTTACGGTACCGCGGTCGGTCATTACCGGATAAATTCGACTTATTCCCAGTTCCACTGCTTTCTGCACGATGAAATCCATCTTCTCGCCTTTTCCGACACCCTGCACCAAACCGACTGTCAGGCCTGGCTCGCGTTCTGGATGGTTTTGGTTTACTACTCGGCCCTTAATCAGGCCTTTTTCTGCTGTCTCCAGCCTCACCAGCAATTCTTTGCCCGAACCATCACAAACCAGAACTTCGTCACCTGGTCCTAATCGTAATACTTTGCTGAGATGCTTCGCTTCATCCCCCTCGATTATTACATACCCATCTTTGATCCTTTCATGAGCAACAAAAAAGCGGTGCAAGCTTACCATCCCTTCTGAACCACCACCGCTACCCACTCTTCTTCGTTCTCGGTCAGTTCCTGCACCGTGAACCCTGCACTTTCCATCGCCGCCTCCACAAGTGGCCATTGTATTGCGGTTATTCCTGAAGCTATGAAGTGTCCACCCCTAACCAACATGGTCCTTATCTTAGGCGCTAACTCCTTCACCAGTTCAGCCGTCAAATTGCCGACGATTAGGTCCGCCCTCGTTTCAGGCATCTCTCTAAAATCGAGGTTCCATACCTCGACCTGCTCCTCGACCCCGTTACGCGCAACATTCTCTTTTGCTACTTGAACCGCCACGGGGTCGAGGTCTAAGGCTATGATCCTTCTTGCTCCAAGCTTTGCAGCCGCGATGGCAAGTATCCCCGAACCGGTCCCTATATCTATCAACGTCATGTCTTTGCTAACGTATTTCTCGATTAGTTCCAGGCAAAACCTGGTAGTTGCATGGGTGCCGGTTCCGAATGCCATCCCAGGATCTATTTCGATAACCACCTCTCCAGGTTCTGCTCGGTAATCTTCCCAACTCGGTTTTATCACCAAACGTTTCCCAATCTTTAAAGAATGATAATAGCTTTTCCAACAGTTAGCCCAGTCCTCTTCGTTAACATCTTCGACTAAAAAACGGCATTCAAGTCCAAAGCATTTCTCTATCCGTTCCAGTCCTTCTATGAGCCGCGACGTGATATGCCGATCCTCAGGAAAATAAGCCTTTATCACGATAAAATCGCGGTTAATAAATTCAAGAGGCAGTTCATAGGCATCCCAGTCTCCGCTTTCGATTTTTCTCCGGGCCAGATAAGGATCCTCGATCACGACCCCTCCGCAACCGAGCTCGTGAAAAAGTCCAGCTATCGCTTCGCCACAAGCCTCATCAGTCATTACCCGGATTTCTTTCCAGTTCAAAATACCACCCCGCGTATTCGATTAATACTCCCTGGCGTTGCAAGCGGCTAACCGCCGAAAGCATCCTTAAATTTATCGAAAAAACCTTTTTCCTTTTTGGGCAGCTCTTTTTCCCGGTGCTCTTCCCGGGCAAACTCCTGTAGAAGCTCCCTTTGTCTTTCTGACAAACCAGTAGGAGTCTTGACCTTTATCTTTACTAATTCATCGCCGCGGCGGTGTGTACGGAGATTGGGAACCCCTTTCCCTTTTATTCTAAAGACCGTACCCGTTTGGGTTCCTTCAGGAACAGTCAATTTATGTTCTCCCTCGATAGTTGGTACTGTGATTTCTGCTCCCAAAGCGGCTTCAACCATGGAAATCGGCACTTCACATACCAAGTCGTTTCCTTGCCGTTCGAAAACCTTATGAGGTCTTACGGTGATGTATACGTAAAGATCCCCCGGGGGGCCTCCGTACTGGCCCGGTTCACCCTCTCCCGCCATTCGTAACCTGGAGCCGGCGTCCACTCCCGCTGGAATCCTCAGAGTCACCTTGCGCGTTTTCCTGACTCTCCCTGAACCCCCGCACTTCATACAAGGCTTTTCAATAACCTTGCCCTGTCCTCCGCAACGAGGACAGGTTCTCACAGTCTCAAAACGTCCAAAAGGCGTGCTCTGAACGTTCCTAACCTGGCCTGTTCCGCCACAGTTGGGGCACGACTTTATCTCTGTGCCGGGCTGTGCCCCCGAACCGTTACAGGTATCGCATGTTTCTAACCTCGATACCTGTATCTCTTTCTCCGCACCGAAAACCGCGTCTTCTAGATCGATTTCTAACTCCATCTCCCGGTCCAGTCCCCGAGTCGGCCCCCGCCGGCGGGAACCCCTGGTTCCGGTGCCGAAGAACATATCGAACAAATCTTCAAAACCGCCCATCCCACCAAAATCGAATCCCCCTGCTCCGAAGCCGCCTGGGCCTTGGGTGGGATCAAAAGCGGCATGCCCGTACCGGTCATAAGTGGCTCTTTTTTCAGGATCACTCAAGACCTCATAAGCTTCATTGATTTCCTTGAACTTCTCCTCGGCCTCTTTTTTATCCGGATTAACGTCCGGGTGATATTTTAAAGCTAACTTGCGGTAGGCTTTTTTGATATCTTCCTGCGACGCGTCTCGAGAAACCCCTAACACTTCGTAATAGTCACGCTTACTGGTCATGTGACCACACCTTTCCGCGCGTGGGAATTCACACAAGATTCATCAAGTTATTATACCATCTAGAACAAGCGGCGGACAGATAGCTGTCCGCCTTGCATCATCTTAGATACCCTTGGCAACAAACCCAAGTCATTTTGCCTCTTCTCCTACATTGTAATCCGCGTCGACTACATCGTCTTTGCCCGGCTGATTGGGACCAGCTTGCTGGTACATCTTCGAGCTCAGCTCGTAGACTGCTGTCGTCAGGTTCTCAGTCTTCTTTCGAATCTCTTCGAGGTCTCCCCCCTCAAGAGCCTTTTGCAGTTCCTCCTTGGCAGCTTTGACCCGGTCCACGTCCGCCCGGTCTGCCTTATCCCCAAAGTCCTTAACGGTCTTCTCGGCTTGGTATATCATGCTGTCAGCCTGGTTCTTAATCTCGGCTTCTTCCCGTTTCTTTTTGTCCTCTTCTGCGTATTTTTCCGCATCCTTAACCATTTTCTCAATATCTTCCTTACTCAGTCCGCTGGAAGACGTAATCGTAATCTTCTGCTCTTTGCCTGTCGCCAGGTCTTTAGCCGATACGTGCACGATACCGTTCACGTCTATATCGAACTTAACCTCGATCTGCGGGACCCCTCGCGGTGCGGGTGGGATACCAACTAGCTGGAACCTGCCTAGGGTTACGTTATCTTTGGCCATCGCCCGCTCGCCCTGCAAAACGTGTATGTCTACCGAAGTCTGGTTATCGGCCGCAGTCGTGAATACCTGGCTCTTAGAGGTAGGTATCGTGGTATTTCGATCTATGATCTTGGTGAACACCCCTCCCAGGGTTTCAATACCGAGAGAAAGCGGCGTCACATCCAAAAGAACCACGTCCCTAACCTCTCCTGCCAGCACCGCAGCCTGGATTGCAGCCCCGACTGCCACAACCTCATCGGGATTAATCCCTTTGTACGGTTCCTTGCCTATAAAATCCCGGATGGCTTTCTGTACCGCCGGAATGCGGGTTGAACCGCCTACCAGGATGACCTTGTCAATTTTATCAGGTGTCAAGCCAGCGTCTTGGAGAGCCTGACGAGTGGGTCCCATGGTCTTCTCGACTAAGTCGGCTGTCAGCTCTTCAAACTTGGCCCGGGTCAAGTTGGTATCCAGGTGTAGAGGCCCCTCAGAGGTAGCGGTGATAAACGGAATATTGATGTTAGTGGTCATCAAGGTCGATAGTTCGTGTTTGGCTTTTTCGGCTGCCTCTTTCAACCGCTGCATCGCCATTTTATCGTTGCGCAGATCGACTCCGTATTCTTTCTTGAAGTTTTCTACCAGGTACTGAATGATGCGCTCGTCGAAATCGTCACCGCCCAAGCGGTTATTGCCGCTGGTCGCTTTAACTTCGAAAACGCCGTCTCCTATCTCTAGAATGGAAACGTCAAAAGTCCCACCGCCCAAATCAAAGACCAGGATGGTTTGGGTTCCTTCTTTATCCAGGCCGTAGGCCAGGGCTGCCGCGGTAGGCTCGTTTATAATCCGCAGCACCTCCAAACCAGCGATGGTACCGGCATCTTTGGTAGCCTGCCGCTGGGAATCGGTAAAATAAGCAGGTACGGTTATGACCGCCTTAGTGATGGGTTCACCCAGATAGCTTTCCGCATCGGTCTTGAGTTTCTGCAATATCATAGCTGAAATCTCTTGCGGAGTGTAATTCTTGTCATCAATCTTTACCCTGTGATCCGTACCCATATGTCTTTTGATTGAAAGGACTGTTCGGTCGGGGTTAGTTACCGCCTGGCGCTTCGCTACCCTTCCAACCAATCTTTCTCCGTTCTTTGCAAATCCCACGACTGAAGGCGTGATCCTCTCTCCTTCAGCGTTGGGAATTACGGTTACATCATTTCCCTCCATAACCGCTATAACTGAATTTGTAGTACCTAAGTCGATTCCGACAACTTTACCCATAGATTGCACCTCCATTTGATGAAGATTAGATGACACTATAGCCTATTCGTTGTTTGCTGGCTCTTCAGTGTTGTCCCGGTTGCGCGCCACCTTCACCAGACTAGGCCTGAGCAGGCGCCCCCTCATCATATAGCCTTTCTGAAATTCTTCTATCACCACATTATCCGGAAGGTTGGGATTATCTTCCACAACCAGCGATTCATGATATTGAGGATCAAACTGCTGGTTCAGCGCTTCAATCGGAGTTACTCCCTCGCTCCTCAGAACTTCCAGCAGTTTCTTTTGAACCATTTCCACTCCCTGGCACAACCCGTCGAAATCCTGGGTTGTTTTTGACGCGTTAACAGCCCTCGCAAAGTCGTCTATTACGGGCAACAGCTTTTCGATTAAAGGCCTGGCGGCAAAACGAAGCAACTCTTCCTTTTCTCTCTGAAACCGCTTCTTCATGTTCTCCATGTCTGCCAAAGCCCTCAAAAACCTCTCGTAGTTTTCGCTGCTTTCACGGGTTTTTTCTTCTAGCTCTTTTTCCAATTGCCCCAGTTTGTCGATCTCATAAACGGTTTCGGTTTCCGTCGCCTGGTCAGCGTGTCCCGGATCCGGCGGCCCTCCCCCGGCTTCATTATCATTAATAAGTTTTTCCGTATCCTCGTTACCGAACTCATCTTTCTTTTCTAGTTCGTGCCCCGGCTCTTTCTCCAACCAATTCACCCAGTTTCACCTCACTCCAACAGTAGTGATACCCTTTAATTGATATGGAAACCCGAATTTAAACGGGCTGATTCCTGC
Source organism: Syntrophothermus lipocalidus DSM 12680 (assembly GCF_000092405.1). Classification (NCBI taxonomy): domain Bacteria; kingdom Bacillati; phylum Bacillota; class Clostridia; order Eubacteriales; family Syntrophomonadaceae; genus Syntrophothermus; species Syntrophothermus lipocalidus. Next base: position 1,718,029 of record NC_014220.1, read on the forward strand.
CTGAATCAAAGCACCGATACAACATTATTGTTCAAAACCATAATCAGGGCCAGCACAAAGCAGGGCCCTGATATTAAGAAGCTCACTTTGCACGCTCTCGACTACATCATCAGCTTGCGAATTACGTCCTCCACGACATCTCGAAAAGACTCCACCAGCCCTGCTGCCCTCCAGTATTGCATCCTTACCGGCCCGATCAAGCCTATCTTGCCCATTTCCTGGCCGTTTATCTCATAGCTGGTAAACACCAGGCTCAGCTCTTGAATCTCCTCCACTTCGTTTTCGCGCCCGATCTTGATCCTGACCTCTTGGGGCCCGGGATCATTCAGAACCTTCTTAAACAGGCTGTTTTCCTCCAAAATGCCCAGCACCGTCTTTAACTTATCCGGGTTTCTGAACTCGGGTTCGTTCAACATGTTAATGGCACCGCTGATGAGCACCTTTTCTTCATCCGAAGCTTGCAGCAGCTCATCTATTGCCTCCAGAACCCGATCAATGGCCCTCCTCTGGCTCAACAGTTCATCACGCAGTGATTTTAAACTGGTTCGACTCAATTCACCCAGTTTGACCCCGGCTAGGCCTCGGGTGAAAAAGGCTGATATCTTTTCCAAATCATGGGCCTGAATCGATTCCGGCGTGTCAATTAACTTATGAAGAATAACCCCGCTAGACGTTACCAGTACCACCAGAGCAGTGCCTTTTTGCATCCGCACCAACTGCACCGACTTTATCTCAGCCACCTTGATAGGACCACTGATGACAAACGATGCATAACGAGTGAATTGAGAAAGAGTAACCCCGGTACGCCTTATTACCTCAAAGATATCGTTTATTCTATCGGATAAAACCCTATGCAGCAGTTCCTTTTCGTTTTCCGCCAATTCTTCCTTTTCCATCATGCAGTCCACGTAATACCGGAACCCCAACTGAGAAGGTATCCTGCCCGCTGAAGTGTGAGGCTGCTCGAGAAAACCCATCTCTTCCAGATCCGCCATCTCATTCCTTACGGTAGCAGGGCTAACCCCTAGCTGGTGCTTGCGAACGATGGACCGGGAACCTACCGGTTCTGCGGTTTCCACGTAATCTTTGATAATCGCCTCTAAAATAAGCTTTTTTCGCTCATCTAACACCATACCAGTTCACCTCTGTTAGCACTCTCGTTAGTTGAGTGCTAAACACTGCTATTCTCAAAATAACACCCAAGCCTTTATTTGTCAAGGCAGCTCCTTTTTAGAGAAACTCGCGAAAAACCTCGTTCGAAAGGAAATAACCTTTTCTTGAAAGGCACAATTTGCTGCCTTTCCTTTTTATTAATCCCAGTTCTATAAGCCTGTCGACTGAAGATCCGAACAGCAAAGAAAAGTCAACTTCGTATGAACGCTTCAATCCTTCAACATCAATTCCGTCCATTAACCTCAAACCGAGCACAATCCGGTCGCGCACAATACCTTCTTCGTTCAAACATTCCAGCACTGACCTCGGGGGCTGAGTAGCTGCGCTCAAGCTCTGGATGTAAGCGTCTACGTTTGGGTCGTTTTGGTATCTATTTAACTTCAAGAAAGAAACCGCTCCTGCGCCTATTCCGAGGTACTGTCCCCCTTGCCAATAATTCAAGTTGTGGCAACATTCGTATCCAGGCCGGGCGAAGTTCGATAATTCGTAATGTCGATATCCCGCCCCGGTGAGAACATCGACCGCCAACTCGTACTGGGCCAGCTCCTCTTCCTCGGAAAGCAGCTCCACTTCCCCTGCCGCTACTGAACGGCCCAACGGGGTGTCTGCCTCCGGCTGGAGAAGATAGGCCGACACATGCTGAGGATTCAGAGCTAGAGCATTGTCCAAGCCCTCCCTCCATCGGCTTAAGTCTTGCCCAGGCACCCCATACATCAAGTCGATGCTGATGTTGTCAAAACCGGCTTTCAAGCATACATCAAAAGCCGTTTTTACATCCTGTCGGCTGTGCAAACGCCCTAGCCACTGAAGGATGTCGTCGAAGAAACTTTGCACACCCAAGGACACCCGGTTGATACCAGCGTGCCGGTACGAGGCCATCTTCTTCAAGTTGACGGTACCAGGATTAACCTCCAGGGTTATTTCTGCCTCCGGCAGTATCCCGAAAACCGACCCTATCTTGTCGATAATCGTGGCCACGCAAGCCGGATCCAACAGGCTAGGAGTTCCTCCCCCTAGATACAATGTTCTGACGGCCTCAGCCTGTTGCAGATCCCGGGCTCTTTCTTCTATCTCCGCACACAAGCACTTAACGTATCGAGCAACCAATTCTTCGTGGTAAGACACGGAATAGAAATCGCAATAGCGACACTTTCTCACGCAAAACGGAATATGCACATAGATGCTTGCAGGCAAATCCGATACCTTCCTCCATAACATCTACACCCGACGAAACAACTGCCCGGCTTAGGTCTCTTGCCAGCATCGAAGCCCGTTTATTTCTTCTCAGATTCAACGCTTAAAACAGACATAAAAGCGTCTTTCGGAACTTCCACCCGGCCAATCTGCTTCATCTTCTTCTTTCCTTCTTTCTGTTTCTCTAATAGCTTTTTCTTGCGGGTGACGTCACCACCATAGCACTTGGCCAAAACATCTTTGCGCTTGGGCTTGATGGATTCGCGGGCGATTACCCGGCTGCCGATGGCCGCCTGAATAACAACTTCATACAACTGTCTCGGTATGATAGTCCGTAACCGCTCTACCAACCCTCTTGCCCGCATATACGCCTTTTCCCGGTGAACGATAACCGAAAGAGCATCAACCGGTTCCCCGTTCAGCAGTATTTCTAGTTTCACCAGGTCAGAGTCTTGGTAGCCTATTACTTCATAGTCAAGCGATGCGTATCCCCTGGTTCGTGACTTCAACACATCGAAGAAATCGTAGATGATCTCAGCCAGAGGTAACTCGTAGGTAAGCATAACCCGGTGTGGGGACAAGTATTCCATGTTTTTAAACAGCCCGCGCCTCTCCTGACAAAGCTCCATAACCCCGCCAATATAGTCATCAGGCATCATAATAACCGCCCTGACTACCGGCTCCTGCACTTTGACAATAAACTGAGGATTTGGCCATTTGGCCGGGTTCTCGACACCTACCACCTCACCGCTGGTCAGGTGAACCTGGTATACAACACTGGGAGCCGTGGCAATCAGCTCCAGGTCATATTCTCTTTCCAAACGCTCTCTTACAATGTCCATATGCAACAGACCCAAAAACCCACAACGGAAGCCAAAGCCCAGCGCCTCTGATGTTTCCGGTTCAAAATGGAGAGAAGCATCGTTGAGCCGCAGCTTTTCCAGGGCATCTCTCAAATGCTCGAATTGGCTGTTTTCTACGGGATACAGACCGCAAAACACCACCGGCTTCACTTGGCGGTACCCCGGCAAAGCTTCTGACGCTGGGTTTTCGGCCAAGGTTATGGTATCACCGACCCGCGTATCTCGAACATTCTTGATACCGGCTGCCAGGTAGCCCACCTCACCGGGTCCTAGCCCTTCCACCGGCCTCATAAAGGGTGAAAATACACCGACCTCGGTGACCTCAAACTCCTTGCCGGTAGACATCATGCGGATACGGTCTCCTCGCTTCACCGTACCCTCAAAAACCCGCAGATACGAAATAGCTCCGCGGTAAGGATCGAAATAAGAGTCAAAGATAAGCGCTCGCAATGGCTGTTCAGGCTCTCCGCTGGGAACCGGGATCTTATTCACCACTGCTTCCAACACTTCCTTGATGCCGATTCCCATCTTGGCCGAAATCAGTATAACCTCCTCTTTATCAAGCCCCAATACGTCCTCCATTTCCTGGGCAACACGGGACGGGTCGGCACTTGGCAGGTCTATTTTGTTTATAACTCCGATTATCTCCAGGTTCTGGTCCATGGCCAGGTACACGTTGGCCAGGGTTTGCGCCTCGATACCCTGCGAAGCATCCACTACCAGCAAAGCGCCTTCGCAGGCAGCCAGGCTTCTCGACACCTCGTAGGTGAAATCCACGTGACCGGGAGTGTCAATAAGATTTAGAATATACTCCTGCCCATCGTCCGCTACATAGCGCAACCTAACCGGCTGTAACTTGATAGTTATACCACGCTCCCGTTCCAAGTCCATCTGGTCGAGAAACTGGTCTCGCATTTCCCTTCCCGACAAAGCTCCGGTAAACTCCAACAAGCGGTCAGCCAGAGTGGACTTTCCGTGGTCGATATGGGCAATAATACAGAAATTCCTTATCCTCTCTCGCAAGCTTAGACCCCCAAAACATTCGGTATCAGCCGCTGACTTCAGGTTACGCTGTCAATTATACCTAATTTCGGCTACTGTCTTCAATCTATCATCCTTCCATGACCGTTAACAATCCTCCCTCAACCTTTTGATCAGCAAAAACCGTGACCGAGATTCGTCCCAGCCACGGTCAATGAGATAATACCCTTTCCAGCCTCCTGTATACTCCTCTTATCTCGCCGGTTTCTAAGCTCCGGTTCTCGCCAAGACAAGTGAATACCACCTCCCCCTTTTGCCCTATCGACCACGCCAGTATCGGGCCCTCTTTCTCTAAAGTCATCGCGGATATCCCCTGTGCCGCCACGTTGAGCCCTTCAATACACAGAAACACAATAACCAGTACCAAACAAAACCGGATGACGAGTTGCACGTTACCGTTCACCCTCCTTGAACACCTCGTATAGTATGTCTGCAAACAATTGAGCCGAATAAAGAGCCTCGCTCAATGAGTTCTGGTCATTTCCGAACTCTATGAGAAGCGCGTGGGGATGGAACTCCTGGTTATAGGTTCCGGCTTTGAATCGCACTTGTTTAATTAAGCCCGGATACATAGTTTCCCCTTTTTCATAGATTACCTGCGCAAACTCTGCGTTCTTCCTCCAGTTAGGGTGAGGTTTCCTCTCGTCAGTGCCTACCACTATAAGTATTCGAGCCGCGCTCTTCCCGTTGATCTCTATAGAGTCGGGGCGGGCCTGGGGATAAGCGTCCCTGTGCACATCGAAGATCGCAGCAAGATCTGGGTGTTTCTCTAATAGACTCCGGACGGTCTGTCGGGACTCGGCATAGGAAGCTGCAAAATCCGGGTAATCGTGCACAGTTTTCACGTGAAATGAGGTAAAACCCCGCTTCGCTGTCTCGGCTTGAAGGGCGGCTGCTACCAGATTGACATGGCCTTTTTCCCCCTCGAGCCGCGATTCACCGCAGTCGGGGCGATACGATTCCCCGTTATGAGTACAGTAAAAAGCCAATTTTGTTCCCTTCAAGTCAGCCGCCTCTTCCTTATTGACACTCTCGTCATTGGAAACAGCTTGAGGTGGAGAATCAACATTGTTCTCACTTTTAGATATTGAATCGAGCTTAGACCCTTGAACGTTGGCCATAGCCTGAATATGGGAAAAGAGCATGTCTTCTGGACCTGCAAAGAATACGCGTAACCATCCATAAACCCCAGGTGGTACTAAAGGTGAAGGAGACGCTAACACGATGCTGGACTGGGAAAACACGGTTTCAGCCGTTTCTGTTGTCAGGTTGAGTCCGTAAGCAGTGTGCAGGGTTTTCATAAGAGCGAGCGCACAGTCGAACAGCTGGGTCAACCCTCGATTAGGGTTAAAAGTTATCCCGGCGATTATGACCGCTGCCAACACTTGCACGTAAACTAGTCCCTTAACCAGATGCCAAAAATGGGTTCTGTTCATCTTCCCCTCCCCCTTATGCCCGCATTCAATAAATCTTATTGTAGGAACATCATCAATATTACGAAAAGTTGGACAGCTCCATGCCAGAATAAAAGCCGGATACAGGTCCGGCTTTCGAAGGACAAGTTATGTATAAGTTCCAACCCGAGTTGGAACTTATATATGTGCTACCTTAGTTCGGTAGGCACGAATGCATCGATTAAACCTATGACAAACGCGGCCAGCAAACTTCCTACCAGAGAGACAGAAAGATAGGCCGGAACGATAAACTGGGCCACATAGATTACCACGGCCGCAGTAATAAACCCTACTATACCTCGACTGCGCGGGGAAATCCGTTCTCCCAGTATCAACTCCACGATGTACCCGAGAATAGCGATTACAGCCGCGGCGATCAAGGCTCCTATAAACCCGTTAACCTTTATTCCTGGAAGCAACCAACCGACTGCCATCAAAACCAAGGCTGATACCACGAAACGGACGACAGCACCGAGCCAATTCACTAAACTCACCTCCTTTCACCCTGACAGTCCTCGCAGACTCATCATTATGGCATTGGTCAACTACTTGCTCGCCTTCTTACACTCATAGATTTCCTTAACCGTCAAAAAACTATGCAACCTCAGTTGCATTTTGGGTGAAGGAATGCTATAGTGAACTTGTTGACTTTTGGATAAAAAGGAGGTGGAAAATTGGCCAAAAGCAAGACTCCGGCTAAGAGGGCCCGCAAAGCTGAAGAAAACCGCCTTCGCAATGCTGCCAACAAATCGGCCATGAAAACCGCCATCAAAAGATTCGAAGCGGCTCTAGCTAGCAAGGACCTGGAGCTGGCCCAGGAAAAGCTGAAGAAGGCTATTTCCGTTATTGATAAGAACGCAGTTAAAGGAATTATCCACCGGAACACGGCGGCTCGAAAGAAGTCTAGGTTAGCCAAGCGTTTTAAGTCCGCAGCGGGAACCGATTAAGAAGCGGGCAAAGGATAGTCATTTAATCTCAGCTCAGAATCATTTTTATGAGAAAACCTGTCACCAAGACAGGTTTTTTAGTTTTTTAAGAACCAGCACCTCCTGATAATCTTTGGTATTGTCACCTCTTCTTTCCTCTTAACATAGATTACTGCAGGAGAACTGTTGAGAGGAGGAAAGGTCGTGGTGATACGCATAGAATATGCAACCGCTACAGAAGGATTCGGTAGCAGGCAGGATCATGAGAATGTTGAAACCCAAAAACACAAGCCTAGGTGGTGCGCCGAGCATTTGCCTTATCCGCCGGTCATGGTCGAAAATCCCAATCCTTTTTATGCCACACTCTTAATGGAAGACCACGCCGGCCGCATAAGCGAGATGTCGGCCATAACTCAGTATCTATATCACCATCACCTGTTGAATGAACATTACCCAGACCTGGCAAGCCTCTTGGAATGTATCGCCTTGGTCGAAATGACCCACATGGAAATGCTGGCAGAGGCTATTATCAGGTTGGGAGGCAAGCCTAAGTTCGGAGCACCCTGTAACCAGACTATCAGTTGGTGGAAAGGAGACCGCATTTACTATGGATGCGGCATCTGCGACATGTTGGCAGCCGACATACAAGGAGAAAAGGACGCTATCTCTCAGTACCATCGCCACCTGGACGCTATAGATGATAAATACGTTCGGGCAATCCTCGCCAGAATCATAAAAGATGAAAAAGAACACATACGGCTCCTTACCGAAAAGTTCAACAAGTATTGCTGTAAGAATAAGAACAAGTAGTTTTAAGTCACCCGAAAGCCCAGGATTGCCTTTCTACCCTGCCTTTTAAGGAGCCTTGAGTTTTTGGTGTTCACCTTGTCTAAATGATGTTGTCCATGATACCTTGATATTGAAATTAAGCACAAATACGAAGAGTCTCGAAGTTTGCCATCGAGCTACTCTGATCCTGCTGCGTACATGTGAGGAGCTGTTGCAGTATGCACATCCTTGAAACCAAGTTAGCAAGATTACAGGAGATCGTTGGATCATTGGAAAGCGTTGTCCTCGGGTTTTCGGGGGGAGCAGATAGCACTTTACTCTTAAAGGTCTCTTTAGACGTTTTGGGGAGAACTAAGGTATTGGCAGTCACTTTCCATTCGGAAATCCAGTCGGAAAACGAGCTGACCCACGCCCTGCAGCTTGCTCAATCAATGGACGCTCAACACTTGGTGATCGAAGGCAACGAGCTCCAAAACGACCTTTTTGTCACTAATCCCCCCGACCGCTGTTACTACTGCAAGCTGCGGCGCTATCGTCAGCTCTTGAGCCTGGCAGCCGAGCGGCAGTTTCGTAACGTTATCGATGGTTCTAATTACTCCGACCTTGCTGACTACCGCCCCGGAATTAAAGCTCTTCTGGAACTCGGAATTAAATCCCCATTGCAGGAAGCTCAATTGACCAAGGACGATGTACGAGCCCTTTCCTTCAAACTGGATCTGCCCACTTGGAACCGCCCGGCTCAAGCCTGTCTCGCCTCGCGCATTCCTTACGGACAGAGGATCACAGCCCTTGCCCTGCAGCAAGTAGCAAAAGCCGAAAAGGTATTGTCGGATGCCGGTTTTTCCCCATGTCGCGTGAGACATCACGGTGAAGTAGCTCGGATCGAGGTTCCGCGCCAGGACCTTGTGCGCTTGTTCCAGCAACCCGGAATTGATGACATCGTGCGGGCCATCAAAGCGACCGGCTTTCGCTACGTAGCGGTAGATCTCGAAGGCTATCGCACCGGAAGCCTGAATGAATTGCTTGAACCAAACGAGTAATCCTGAAACGGCTGTCACTAGTAAACCTTCACCCTTTTCAGCCTCAAAGCGTTGGTTACCACTGACACGGAGCTCAGAGCCATAGCCCCTCCCGCAAATACCGGGTTTAAGAATCCAAAAGCTGCTACCGGAATCCCTATTAGGTTGTAGATAAAAGCCCAAAAAAGGTTCTGCTTGATGTTACGCATGGTAGCTCGACTCAACACCAGAGCCCGTGGACACCCGCACAGGTCTCCTTTGACCAGGGTGATGTCCGCCGCTTCCATAGCAATGTCGGTTCCCGTACCCATGGCTATTCCCACGTCGGCACTGGCCAGGGCCGGAGCATCATTGATGCCGTCGCCAACAAAGGCCACTCTTCGGCCTTGGGCTTGTAGCCGCCTTACTTCCCTGGCCTTTTCTTCCGGCAAAACTTCGGGCAAAACCTTTTCTCGTTCTATCCCGACCTGCTCAGCCACTGATTCGGCTGTGCGGCGGCTGTCTCCGGTAATCATCCACACCTCGATTCCCATGTCTTTCAGCCTCTGCACCGCTTCGCTCGAATGCTCTTTGATGGTGTCCGCAATACCAAAAACCGCGGAGGCAATGCCTTCTATCGCCACCACCGCCGTCGTCTTACCCTCAGCCTGCAGCCGCTCAAGGGTTTCCCCGAGTTGCAGAATGTCCACTTCCGCTTCTGCCAAGAAACGACTGGTTCCTATCATCACCGTTTTCCCGTCTACCTTGGCCACAACCCCCTTTCCGGGAACCGCCACGAAATCGCGTATATCACTCGCCAGCGTCTGTTTTGTTCGCTCGATGACAGCGCTGGCGATGGCTTGGGCCACCGGGTGCTCCGACATCACCTCCAAGGCCGCTGCCATTCCCAGAAGGGTTTTTTCTTCTATCCCTACCTCGGGCACCATCTCGATATCGGTAACCTGAAGAACACCCTTGGTAACAGTTCCGGTTTTGTCGAGTACGATGGTGTCAACCTTGCTCGCTCTTTCCAGGGGCTCCCCTCCTCGAATCAGTATACCCATCTCCGCGGCTTTCCCCGTTCCTACCATGATCGAAGTGGGGGTTGCCAATCCCATGGCGCAAGGACAGGCAATAACCAGCACTGCCGTTGCGTTCACAAGAGCGTGTTCCAGGTTACCTGGATCTCCCCACCAAAACCAGCCTGCAAAAGTCACAACCGCAATGGTTATAACCACCGGAACAAAGTACCCGGCCACCACGTCGGCCAAACGCTGGATAGGAGCCTTCGAAGCCTGGGCTTCCTTTACCGCCCGTATAATCCGGGCCAGAACCGTATCTTCACCAGCATGAACTACCTGCACCCGCAGGTGTCCAAATTCGTTCACCGTTCCGCCTACTACCGTATCCCCTACCTGTTTGTCCACGGGAACGCTTTCACCTGTGAGCATGGACTCGTTAACGGTCGAATAACCCTCGATCACAACCCCGTCAGCGGGAATACGCTCACCCGGGCGCACGACAGCCACATCACCTGCTTTCAGTCCGGCTACAGGAACCTCGATTTCCCTGCCGTCCCTTATAACCCTGGCCATGTTCGGCTGCAGGCTGGCCAACTTGCTGATGGCTTCTGAAGTACGCCCTTTGGCTCTTCTCTCCAGGTATTTCCCTAACAGGACCAAGGTGATGAGCAGTGCACTGACCTCGAAATAAACATGGGAACCGGGAATAAGCCACGACGAAACCAAGCTGTACAGATACGCTGTGCTGGTCCCCAATGCCACCAGCACATCCATGTTGGCCGCCCGTCCCCTCAAGGCCAGATATGCGCCTCGATAAAAAGGAAAACCGGCCCCGAACTGGATGGGAGTCGCCAGCACCGCTTGGGTCAACCACGAAGTCAACAGCCCTGGCAACCTTAACCCTAGCAGGTGGCCGGCCATTATCACCAGAAAGGGCAGTGATAGAACAGCCGCGAAAACAAGTCGCCTCTTGTATTCTTCCAATTCCGATTCATCGTCTGCAGCGAGATAAGTAGCCCCTTTGTTGCTGGCACTAACCGAGTAACCCAGCTTTTCGACCCTCTTAACTATATCTTCAAAGTCCACTTGACTCGGCTCGAATTCCACCCAGGCTTCTTCTGTCGCCAGGTTGACTCGGGCCTCACTTACCCCGGGAAGGCGGGCCAATCCCTTTTCTATGCGGGCGGCACAAGCCGCACAGCTCATTCCCTTGACTTTGAAGGTAACCCGGTCCATCCCCTCACCTCCACTTTTCCGAACTGCCCTTCCAGCCTGTTTCAGCCTTCCAGAACGCGCTCTGGGAAGCTGTAAATATTGAATCGGCTGCCTCGAGCAAACCCGATCACCGTTACCCCTGTTTTATGTGCGATGTCCACCGCTAAGGCCGTAGGAGCCGAACGTGAAACCAATATCCCTATCCCCAGCTTGGCGGCCTTGATAATTATCTCGGAAGATACCCGGCCTGTAGTAACGAGCATCTTATCTGCCAAAGGTATGCCATCTATAAAGCACCTGCCAACTATCTTGTCGGTGGCGTTGTGCCTACCGATATCCTCCCTGAATAACAGGATGTCTGAGGGGGTACACAGAGCCACCCCGTGAACAGCCCCGGTCTTAACGAACAGTTCTGATTCCCTCTCCGCCTGCCTCATTAAGTCTAGAATAACCGAACCCGTTACTCTAAACCCGTCGTCTTTGACCTTCAACCCCCATACGGCCTCAGGATTGTGAAACGAAGACCCTTTCCCACAACCGGTAGTAACGAACCGTTTCAGAAATGTCGATGCTTGAACGCCGTTGCTTTTCACCGTAACATAGGCGCTGTTACGGGAATCGTCAACCTTAACCCCGATGAGGTGGTCTCTTTCCCGAAGAAAACCTTCTGAAACCAAAAAACCTACCGCCAGTTCCTCCACATGTTCCGGGGTACACATAAGAGTCACGATTTCTTCGTCGTTGAGGTAAATGCCGAGCGGCACCTCTTCTACCAACTGGTCAATAACAACCTCCCTGGTACCTTCGTCGCACCGGTAAATCTTGAACTCTCGCATCCCCTGGTCCATCATATCACCTACCGTTTAAGAATTTACTGGCCACCGCTACACCCTGCATATCTCAGCCGCCAGAACCTCGAACAGCATTTTCTCGTTCGAGGCCCCGGACCCCTTCAAGGCCTTATCCGTCTCCAAGAGATAGTTAAAAACAGCCTCTATCTCCCTCCACCCGAATTTCTCCGCGGCCTGAAGCAGCTTTTTGGCAACAAAACCGTGTTTAAGGTTTAACACATCGGTTATTTCCGACGCGGTCGTTCCCTGCTGTTTGAGAGCCTTGGCCTCAGCCATAAGCAGGAATTGCTTGGTCAGGGTATAAAGAATCAATCCGGGAGGCTCTCCCTGAGCAAACAGCCGTGAAACCGTTCCGTATGCAGCGGCTAGATCACGGTTGAGGAGAGCATCGCTCAAAGCAAATATTTTTACATCCTCTCGCAGGTCCAATAGCTCTTGGGCCTCGGCCGAACTCAGTCTCCTCTTCTCACTGGCCAGACACAGTTTTTCTACCTGGTTTTCTAAAGCCGACATGTCCCAGCCGCTGCCGGCAATCTCTTCCACTAGCTTGTCCTCCGGTTCGACACCCCTTTGGGCGAACTCGGATTTTACCCACGACTGTAGCTCCCGCTTGTTCAGCCTCTTAATCTCTTCTACCATTTTCTGCTTTTTCAAAAGCTTTGCAAACTCGCTTTCGGTGGGTAATGACGGTGTAATCAAAATCAAAACCTGAAGAGGGTTAGGGGCTCCGACGTATTGGAGCAGTATCTGTTCAACATTGCTCGGCTTTCGTGACCTCTTAGGACCTCCTGAAACGAGGCACGGCAGCCAGTGCAGTACCAACACGCGAACATAGCCGAATAGCGGAGCAAAATGCAGCAAGTCGAAGAGCTCGTCCTCTCCCAACTCGTCCCCGTCTTTAAAAACACACTCAGGTTCCTCTCCTATTTGGTTCCGAATTTCTTCGATTATTTGCTTTAACCGGTTTTCTATCAGATACGGCTCATCCCCGCAGAGAACCCGAATTTCTCCCCCTTGCATACAGGTGCTCCCCTATCCAGTAAATTTCAATCACCGATGGTCAATACCGGTTTCTAACAACAATGATATTCTTGTGGGCAAGAGGTGTCAAAAAACGCACATATTCCCGCTCGGCAAAAGCCCTGCAATAATGTCATATATCTATTAGTGTAAATTCCCGAAGTTCTTGCCGATGGTATAATTTTATATAAAGGTGCCATTTGAAGGAGGAAAGATTTTTGAATAGAGACTTCGATGTCATTATAATTGGCTCCGGCCCCGCCGGTATCTTCTGTGCGAGGGAATTAACCAGGAACTCCGGCTTAAAGGTCCTTATGTTAGAAAAGGGAAGAGATGTCGAACAACGAAAATGCCTCATGGATATAGCTGAAAGCTGCCGTCACTGCCAGCCTTGTTCCATCATGAGCGGTTGGGGCGGGGCCGGAGCCTTTTCTGACGGCAAACTGACTTTGACTACCGAGTTTGGCGGCTGGTTGGATAACTATATCGGGAAAGACAAGCTGGCCGAGTTAATCGAGTACGTAGACGGAGTTTATGTGGAGAATGGCGCCCCTGACCGGGTTTTCGGCTGCGACGATGATTACTTTGAAGACCTCAAACACCGGGCTGCGCGTGCCGACCTGCGTCTGGTTCCAGCTCGCATCCGCCACATGGGAACCGAAAACACTCACCGTGTCCTGGTCAATTTTAGACAAGGCCTAGAAAAAAGCTGTGAAATCCATCTCAACGAACCGGTAGAAACGATACTGATGAACGGAGAAAAGGTTGCCGGTGTCCACACTGCACAAAGAGATTACCGCGCCCCAGTAGTGGTGTGCGCTCCGGGAAGGGAAGGGGCTCAATGGTTCGTCAATGAAGCTCGGAAACTAGGTTTAGTTTTCAGGAACAACCAGGTCGACATCGGTGTGCGGGTAGAGATACCGGCCAGCACGATGCAGGAAATTACCGATCACATATGGGAACCGAAGATCATCTACTATTCCAAGAGTTTCGATGACCAGATCCGCACCTTTTGTGTTAACCCCCATGGCGAAGTAGTTCTGGAAAACACCAATGGGCTGGTAACCGTAAACGGTCACTCCTGGGCGGATCGCCGGACGGATAACACCAATTTCGCCCTGCTTGTCAGTCAGCATTTTACTGAACCCTTTGACAAACCTATTGTCTACGGCCGCTACATCGCTTGTTTGGCCAACATGTTGTCAGGAGGAGTAATGGTCCAAAGATACGGAGACCTGAAAAAAGGACGCCGTTCGACCTACAGCCGACTAGAACGTGGGGTAGTTTGCCCAACCTTGCGAGCCGCAGTTCCCGGCGACCTGTCTTTAGTTCTGCCTCACCGCTACATGGTAGGCATACAGGAAACCCTGGAAGCCCTCGACCGGTTTATTCCCGGGATCGCTTCTGACCACACGCTGTTGTATGGGATCGAGGTAAAGTTTTATTCCGCCCGTCCAGAGTTAGATTCAGGGCTCCGAACCAAAATAGAAGGGCTGTACGCCGTAGGCGACGGGGCAGGCGTCACCCGCGGGCTGGTTCAAGCCAGCGTTTCCGGAGTGGTAGCGGCCCGGGATATACTAGCAAGGCTGCTTTAAGAGATTTGAGGCTGATTGAGGCAGACATCTATGGCTCTCCTCCGGGTCACCACTAGAGAATGAAAATGCGACTGTGGAGGAGTGTTAGCCGGGCGAGGCGCTACCCCCAGATATCCTACAGGCGACAGTGCCAAGTTTTCTAAAAACACCGGTTGAAGAAGAAAATGTTTTGTGTTTCTTGGTAGTCTGCACAAAGAGCCTGCCCCCGTCAGTTTTAAACGTGAGGGCTCCATCTAAGTCCGTCCGGTAGATTTTTACTCCTGAATCATTCAACAATTCCAGAGTCTGCAGAGACGGGTGTCCAAATGGGTTGCCTTCACCCACAGATATGACCGCCACCTTTGGGGATGCGGCCTTATAAAAAGCCTCGCTTAAGGACCCGCGGCTGCCGTGATGAGGCGCTTTGACCACTGTCGTCGGTTCGATCAGCTTCTTGGCAACCAACCGGTCCATAACTTTCCCATCAATGTCCCCGGTCAAAAGGAAACTGATGCGTCCGTACCGCAACCGCATCACGACCGAATCGCTGTTGTATGTGCCACCTTGGTTGGAGATCCGGCCCTCGTCGCTCGGTTCAGGGTAGAGAACGTCGATCGCCAGGTCGGGGTCCAGCCTAACCGCCTGCCCCTGTGAAAGTTCAACCACCTTCAGCGTCTTCACCTGTGTACCTGTTTGCAGTTCCTGGTAGTTGTATCCAGGCCAGGTTGTATCGCTTACTCCTAAAACCCGTGGTCGCATTTCCCTTATCACGGTCGATGCCCCACCGATATGGTCAATATCAGGGTGCGTTATCACTAACATATCGAGGCTCCTCAAGCCTTTTCTGGCCAGAGCCGGAACAACAACCTTTTCCCCTACGTCGTACAGCTGGTTACCGCCGCAGTCGACCAACATGAAACGGCCCTGAGGGGTCTTCACCAGAATCGAATCCCCCTGCCCTACGTCCAGAAAAGTTACCTCCAGCCATCCCTTGTCTCTGAACCCCGGTGTCACCAATAGTAGCCCCAGATAAACCACAAGGAGGAAGCAACTTAACGCTAACAGTCTTTTGTCGGTCTTGACCCGGGTCGAACTCAAACAAACTAACCCCGCGTAAAAGCCTATCACCGACCAAAAAGGCGGAGCAGCCACCCATAAGTAACTGCCAGGCAAATACGACAGCCATCTCGACATTTCCGTGATAACATCGACTGCGAGTCCAGCCGGGAGAAGAAAAACCGCTGCCAGCGGAGCAAACACCGTACTCACCAAAAATCCGATTAGGCCCAAAATCAAAGCCGCTCCCGAAAGGTAAGCCCCGAAAATATTGGCAAAAAGGGACGAAAACGAAAACAAAGAAAAACTGTGGACGATTATCGGAAGCGTCGCCGCTTGTGCCGCCAGCGGGATGAGAATCGCGTCTACCACCTTACCCTGGTAAGGTATCATCTGACGCCAGGCCGGGTAGAGCCAGATCAAGCCCCAGGTCGCAAGAAACGATAACTGAAAAGAAAGCTCGAAAAGCCATACCGGATTTAAGACAAGCATGATTAAACCTGATACCGCGAGGGCATTGGGCAAGTTGGGCTCTCGCCCTCCATAATAAGCGAGTAATCCCAGCCATGCCATCAGGGCTGCCCGTAACAACGAAACCGGCCACCCAGTTAAACACCCGTATCCTAGAACCAACACGGCTGCCAATACCCCTTTGGTTCTCCTTCTGAGCTTCAGCACTTCACCGGTCCATACCCCCATAAGCATTACAAACCCCACGTTCATCCCGGACGCTGCCAGGATGTGGGCCAGTCCCGTCTTCTGAAAATCGCCATAGTCCTGGGGATCAATCTCGTCGCTGGTACCCAAAACGATCCCCTTGGCAATGGCTGCTGTGGTCTTGGGCAAATAACGTTCGATTGCCGCTTCCCCTTTAGCGCGGGCTGACAACATTAAGTACTGAATAAAACTAGAACTACGACCGATTACCCGCAGGTCGTCCGGCTTCTTCACCGTCAGAATGTAGTAAACTTGGCGACGCTCCAGGTACTTTTTGTAGTTGAACTCTCCAGGATTGCCTGGCTCCCTAACCGTTTCAAGCTGGCCTTTTAAAGATAGATAATCCCCTTTCTGCACCGGCACCGCAGAACGCACTACAACACGTAGCCGATTCATCCCAGGTTGCCCGGAATTGACGTGCAAGTAAAAGCTGGTTCTATCCGGCTTAACCGCCGGAAAATCCGATACTGTTCCCGTAACTTCGACCCTTTTAGGCGTAGCCATTAAGGGAGGGACCTCCGGCACCCTGACACTCCAATAAAAAAGGCCGAAAGCGACTGCTCCCGCAAGGAGCAAACCTTCCCGCCACTTACCGGTGTAAACAAGGACAACTAAAATCATGCCGGCCCCTGCCCAAAACCAGGAGCTGTCATCGGTGCCGGCTACAAACAGTCCCAGGGCAAATCCGATGAAGAGCAGAACGTTAGGCTGGTTCACGATGCTTCTCCCCAGAAAACAACGTTAATAGCTAGACCGGCTTTTAGCGCACGGTTATCAGGTCTTTGATCTGCTCGTACCGCTTATCGCCAATGCCCGACACTTCCATTATTTCCTCGGGTGCCTTAAACCCTCCGTTTCTTTGCCGGTAATCTACAATCCGCTGGGCCAAAGACGGGCCTATCCCCGGTAACCGCTGATCTAATTCGTTCACAGAAGCAGTATTTATATTGACCTTACCACCTGTATCAAAACCCAAACTGTTCGCAGCGGTTGCGGTTTCAGGTAGTTGTTCCCCCAGCTTAGGAACCACTACCTTGCCCCCATCAACCAGGGTTTGTGCGAGATTGAGCTGGTTGATATCTGCTTGGGCTGTAGGATGTGCCTTCTCCAGCACCTGAAACACCCTGTCGCCTGAATTCATTTGAAACACCCCGGGGTTCTCGACCGCCCCGGTTACGTGCACAAATATGGGAACCGGCTCCTCTTTTTCTTCGACCGTCTTTTGCGCGGTTTCCTCTACCACCACTTCTTCCGTCTGCAATTCTTCGCCGCCGGCCCGGTTATGCCTGTAATCGGCATACTTGAAACCGATAAAGAAAATAACAACAGCCGCAACTACCGCCAGTGCTTTCTTAACCCGAGCATCTTCTCCCAACACGATTATAACCCCCGATGACAGTCACGAAAAAAGATTCACCGGCAATACTTAGATATCGAAGCACTTGACCTCGCCAATTTCCCAGGTCTAGTCCCCAATACTGTCAACTTTAATTCTCCATACGTTGACAAAATCCTCCCCTTATCCCTGATATTTCATTTTGCTGATAAGAAATTTTTCATCTAGCGGTTGCCCGTTCCATTTCCAATAGCCTTTTCTTTAATTCCACTCCTCCCGGAGCTGTGAAACCGCCGAACCCGTGCCGCGCCACTACCCGGTGACACGGTATTATCAGGGGACAAAGATTACGCTTCAACGCCTGCCCTACGGCCCTTGCTGCACCCGGCTGTCCCACAGCCCGAGCTATATCCGAGTAGGTTCTGGTTTGTCCGTAAGGTATACAGCTAACCTGCTGGAGCACCCTGCGGGTAAACTCCGGGTACAAGGAAAAATCGACCTGGATACCCCAATCTTCGACAACTGTCCCTGCAAAGTATCCCTCTACTTTTTCCGTCACCGAAACAAACAAGCCCTGATCCCGAACCAGATCAGGGCCTGTTTTCTCGATAATCTGGGTGACCACCGCCTCCGGCGAAGGTAAAGGAAGCACTAAGAAACTGATGCGCGCACTATGCCCTGCTAAACCAACCCAACCCCACGCGGTTTCGAAAACGCTGTACCGCATCTTGCCCCCGCCCTTCCCTCACGAACACCGTTTACAGAACCTCTGTCCTCTTCTTAATCCAACTACTACCCCTTCTTGTTTCAGTTCACCACTATGTTGACCAGTTTACCAGGCACCGCGATGACTTTACGCACGGTTTTCCCTGCTAACATTTCTTGGATACGGTCCAAAGACATGGCAACGGTTTTCATTTCGTCCGGACCCGCACCCGAAGGAACCATCGCCCTTTCTCTCACCTTGCCGTTAATCTGGACTACTATCTCAATCTCGTCTTTAACCAAAGCTTCTTCATCGTACTTCGGCCACTGCTGTTGATGGACGCTTCCCTCGCCGCCTATCGCCTCCCACAGTTCTTCCGCTATATGAGGAGAAAACGGAGACAAAACCAAAACCAGCGCCTTCAAGGCCTCCTTGACCACCGCCAGGTTCTGATGCTCGTTATCTTTATACTGGTAAAGGGCATTGACCAGTTCCATAATGGCGCTGATGGCAGTGTTAAAATTAAACCTTTTTTCGATGTCCTCGGTCACTTTCTTGATGGTGAAATGGGTTCGATACCGCAGCTCGCGGTCGGCTGCACTCAGATTCGAACCGCCACCATAAGCTTCGACCCCCCGTACCTGGTTCGAATACTCGGCTACCAAGCGCCATACCCGGTTCAAAAACCGGTAGCAACCTTCCACCCCCTGGTCGCTCCACTCCAGGTCTTTTTCCGGAGGTGAAGCGAAGAGAATGAATAGCCGGGCGGTATCTGCACCGTAGGTGTTGATAATATCTTCTGGGCTCACTGTATTTCCCTTAGATTTCGACATCTTGGCCCCGTCCTTCAATACCATTCCTTGAGTGAGAAGGTTAGTAAACGGCTCCTCACAAGAGACCAGCCCCAGGTCATAAAGTACCTTGGTAAAAAACCGCGAGTACATCAGGTGCAAGATAGCGTGCTCAACCCCCCCGATGTACTGGTCGACCGGCATCCAGTAATCCACAGCCTCCTTGTCCCAAGGTCTGTCTTGAACGTGAGGACTACAGTACCGGAAATAGTACCATGAGGAGCATACAAAGGTATCCATGGTGTCGGTCTCCCTTTTGGCCGGGCCCCCACAGCTAGGACACTCGGTGTTCACAAATTCATCTACGTAGGTCAAAGGGGACTCTCCCGTCGGCCGAAACTCGACGTTGAGAGGAAGCATTACCGGCAGCTGCTCGTACGGCACCGACTGGGGACCGCAGTTATCACAGTAAACGATGGGGATAGGTGCTCCCCAGTACCGCTGGCGGGAAATGAGCCAGTCCCGCAACCGGTAGTTCACAGCTCGTCTCCCAATACCCCGATCCTCCATCCATTCGATGACTTTCTGCTTGCCGTCCTCATTGCCCAGCCCGTCAAACTGGCCCGAGTTAACCATGACCCCACCTCCCTCATAGGCGGCGGTCATGACATCGGGATCCAGTGACATCCCCTCGGGCTCGATTACCACCCGAACCGGAAGACCATACTTGCGTGCAAATTCAAAGTCCCTTTGATCATGGGCGGGAACTGCCATTATAGCCCCGGTCCCGTATTCCATCAGGACGTAGTTGGCTATCCAGATCGGCACCTTTTCCCCGTTGACCGGGTTTACTGCGTAGGCCCCAGCAAAAACCCCTTCTTTTTCAGTTTCCGTGGAAGTGCGGTCGATCTCGTTCAAAAATTTCATCCGATGTATAAACTCATCGACCGCTTGCTGGTAAGGGGTGTCGCGAGTAAGCTTTTCCACCAAGGGATGCTCAGGAGCAAGCACCATATAAGTTATCCCGAAAACGGTGTCGGGCCTGGTAGTAAAGACCGAGACGGTTTCAGCCGAGCCGTCGATAGCCAAAGAAAACTCGCAGCCTTCGCTGCGTCCGATCCAGTTCTTCTGCATTATCTTGACTTTTTCCGGCCAGCCCGGCAACTTGTCAAGGTCGTTAAGAAGGCGCTCTGCATAATCGGTAATCTTAAAAAACCACTGTTCTAACGATTTCTTCTCTACCCTGGTGCCACACCGCTCGCAATCCCCGTCCACTACCTGCTCGTTGGCCAGCACGGTGGCACAGGACGGGCACCAGTTTACAGCGGCTTTCTTTTTGTAAGCCAGCCCGTTTTCGTACAACTTCAAAAACAGCCACTGGGTAAACCTGTAGTACTCGGGCTTGCAGGTAGCAAACTCTCGGGTCCAATCGTAGCTGATGCCCAGCGACTTCAACTGCCGCTTCATGTTTTCTATGTTGGAATCGGTCCAGATGGAAGGGTGTATTCCGTGTTTGATGGCTGCATTTTCGGCAGGCAGCCCAAAAGCATCCCAACCCATAGGGTGCAGTACGTTGTAGCCGTTCATGGTCTTGAAGCGGGCCACAACATCGCCTATGGCGTAATTACGCACATGCCCCATATGTAGGTTTCCAGAAGGGTAAGGAAACATCTCGAGGTCGTAATACTTGGGCTTGGTCTTGTCTTCGGTAACAATGTAAAACCCGTTTTCTTCCCAGAAGTTCTGCCACTTGGCCTCAACGGTTTTGAAGTTGTACTTGCTCTCCATAAAAACCTCCTTAAAGCTTGAGGTTGTAATAACTACAAAACCCCCCGCCCCGGTGAAAGGGACGAGAGGTTTGCTCCCGCGGTACCACCCTCATTGACAAAATAAATGGTGGAGCTGGCGGGAATCGAACCCGCGACCTCCTCCATGCCAAGGAGGCGCGCTCCCTCTGCGCCACAGCCCCATCTTTTGCCCGCTTACAGCTGATAACGGAATCCCTCCGGTGCAGGCTACCCTCAGCTCACCCGCACAGCTCCCCGGCGAGTTCGGCTCTGGTCTGTGCTGCCTTGCACCTTCCGCCAGCTCTCTGTAACAGGTACCAAGGCCTACTACTCCGGTTCACAGCCTGTCCTTTTTTCGACTTGCAAGAGCAATTATATGATACTTGTAAGAGTTAGTCAACTCGAATTCGCCCTATGTTATCGTTCTGTGATATTGTCACCTTGTAATAGTTGGGTTCTGGGTCAAAGTTCAGATTGTCTATTTCTTCTAACCCTGGTCTTCAGCAACACTGCCGTAGCCTGCTGCACTGGGTGCTGTACCCGCTCTTCCAATTCTTCGAGGTTTCCCACCGTTCTAGATACCCTCAAAAACACCCTTAACTGTTTAAGTCCATAATCCATTGAACTGGAGAGTATCGTATACCTTAATAGCAGTAAAGAGACCGAGCCTTATGTCGATCCTTGATAAGTCAATATCAAGGATTTGTTCTATCTTGGCTAGCCGATAATGTAGTGTATTAATATGAATAAAAAGCCTATCAGCGGTGGTTTTCCGATTAAAGTTGTTCTCAATTAGTGATCTAAGAGTTGGCATTAATTCAGAATTCTTCTTCTTGTCCTCTTCCAGCAATTTGCCGAAAGTCTTGAGACAGTATTCTTTCAAAACCTCTGTGTCTTTCGAAAAAATAAAAGCAAACACTCCAAGATCAGTGAATTTCTGAATAAAATTATCCTTCCCCATAAGCCTGGGCAAAGTTAGCGCAATGCGAGCTTCATTGTAGCTCCTGCACAACTCTGACAAAGGATATGGCGATCCTATACCTAGTGCTATTCTTGTGTTAAACCTAGTTTCAATGATTTCCTTATATTTCAAAAGGTCATCTGCAATGGGCCACAGAAGATCAACCTCCAAAGAATTGTTTTTGAGATGGGCCGGCATAATAAACGTCAGATATTCTGGTAAGAGAATAGAAATAACCTCTATTCCTTTTTGCCTTTTCAGGTACTCGTGTAGATATGAACGAATTATTCGCCGGTCGACTACCTGGCTTGCTTCTTCTAGTTGGAGCAATAAGACGACATAAGGCCTGTTAATGTCTAGGGGTTTCTCACTTAACTGAATTATGTCTGTCATACTGACATTACTTTTGAAGGACAAGTATTCCGCTATTTGCGCCTCAAACTCGTTCTTACGCTTATTAATCTTGGCAAAATAACATTTTATAGCTAGTTTCGACTCCATAAGAACACAAACAGCCTGTCCAATCATTTCTGCAGGAAGACTTCTTGCTACTACGTATGCGCTTGAACCTCCAAGCCCAACGCGATAGTAAAGGGACTTATCTGCCTCCTGGTAAAAGTACTTATTATTCGGTATGTTTGTTGGCAATTGAATAAACATATCGTCGAGCTCATAGAGGTCGTCGGCTGCGTCCGGATAGTGTATCTGTCCCTTATCGTCTGTAATAAGAATAGGACGCCTAATCCTTTTCTCCAAGTATGAACCTACAAAAGGTAATCCTTGCTCAAGTACGCCGTCCACCAGCTGATATGCGTCTTTCAGCACTTGCGACATGTCACATCACCTCTCGTAGATTTACTATCATACCATTGTTGTTAGCAAAACCCATGCCAAGGTGCGCATCAGGCTGCACATTGCATTTTTCAGCGATTGCCGGCAAACGTTGATTCCCAAAATGAATCATTTCAACGCGAATCAATATGAAAATTAACAAGTTGTGTGCTATTATGAAAATGTGAGTCATTCACGTTTAAGCGGCAATAGTCGTGTATGTGTTATCAATCTCCGGAACCACGCACTGAATGGAACAATTTGTTTCTGCTTACTGTCTAGGCGTCCGATATAACACCCGGATAATTTGGTATCAGTTGTAATATAGTATTAAACCGTTGCGCGACAACCTCTAGGGTTATACCTTAGTACCGTTTTGCTCGATGTCTTGGTCCAAGCTTACCGTTTTTACGCCATCATACAGATCTGATTAGTACAGTGGTGATGAAGCCTATGGAAAAAATGCTAAGCTCCATCGTAAAAAAACGAGAAGAGATACTTGAAGAAATACTTGGCAATAAGGAGAGCTTATTAACTGAAAGAATAAAAAGACAAAAACAACAAATCTTAAGCGGGCGAATTGACAAGTCGCTATTTGAATCGCTTCGTCCAGAAATAGTGGAGTCATGGATCAGATCACATTATTATGGCCTTGATCCTTTCAAGTTTAGAGATGGACCGGTCTTGGATAAACCTGAGTTTGAGGAAGTTGTTAGTAAAGAAGGCTCTCTCGTTAAGGCGGCGGATCCGTATATTAATAAACTTAGAACAGCGCTTTCGGACACAGACTATCTGATCCTGCTAACCGATGAACACGGAGTTTCCCTTCGCGTAATCGTAGGAAATCCTAAAGTATTAGCGCATGTAAACAAGAAGTTTTATCTTGCTCCGGGGGTCGTCTGGGCGGAACAGACGGTAGGCACCTGTTCACATGTTATGTGTCGTTTGTTGCGGAGTCCCATTCAATTATGCGGCCCGGAATTTTATTCCGAAGTCTTTTACGACGCCGCCTGCTCATCAGCTCCGATTTTAGATGTATACGGTAACCTGGCAGGAAGTCTCACCATAGTTAGTCCATTCTCATGCCACCATAATCCACACTCACTGGCTTTGGCAGTTTCCTCTGTTTTGAATATCCAAAATGAAATGCAAATAGCACTTCATAGACAGTTGATAAACGTTACTTTTGAAGCAATCGATCAAGCCATTCTTATTGTGAATAAGAATGGTGTTATAGCTAGAGCGAATATGAAGGCTAGGGAAACACTCGATTGCTCGGACAAAGAAATCGTCGGCATGAACATTGAAGCTGTTCTTGGGCGTCAAAATATGATTACCTCTGTTTTGGAAACGGGCGAACCAGTGTTCGATGCCGATATAGAAATTCTGAAATCAGATCAAAGGTTACAACTCCGTTCGGTCCAGCCTATAAAAGACCACTGCCGAAAGACTCTAGCTTGCGTGGTAACACTGGACAAAGTCGAACAGAGCCGAAAAATTGTCAAACAGGTTAACGGCCTGGAAGCCAATTGTACCTTTGATAATATTATAGGCACCTCTGCTAAACTGGTTAAGTCTGTAGATATGGCTAGGAAGTTCGCTCGCTTGGACGCCAATATACTTATCCACGGAGAAAGTGGCACAGGCAAAGAAATGTTCGCCCAAGCGATTCATAACGAAAGCAGACCTGACGGTCCTTTTGTTGCCATAAACTGCTCAGCTATTCCTAAAGCTCTGATTGAAAGTGAGCTGTTTGGGTACGAAGGCGGAACATTTACAGGTGCTGATCGTCGAGGTCGACCGGGGAAAATTGAATTGGCTAACGAAGGAACCCTTTTTTTGGATGAGATTGGAGACCTACCCTTAGAGCTACAGCCGGTATTTCTCCGAGTGCTTGAAGAAAAAAAGGTCATGCGCATTGGGGGCCGTCGGTACATTCCGGTCAATTTCAGGTTAATTGCAGCTACAAACAAAAACTTGCTAGAATTGATAGACAAAAACCTATTCCGCCGAGACCTATACTATCGTTTGGCAACTTTACAGATAAACATACCTCCCTTACGGGAGAGAGGTTCGGACATTATAAAACTGGCCAAAACCTTCATTGCGACCATTTCCAAAAGACAACGCATAGCTGCTCCTGCTCTGAGCAACGCTGCAATTTTCTATTTACTGAGGTATAGCTGGCCTGGAAATGTAAGACAGTTGGAAAATGCGATGCTTTATGCGGTTAATATGTCGCGTGAAGGGATTATCAAACCAGAAGATCTCCCACAGGAAATTAGTGGAATGCCTGTAAGTGATGATGAAGTCGACACGATGTTGAGATTCAAACCAACAAAGAGTGTTCAAAACAATCTTACTATTAAAGAGATGGAAATTATAATGATTGTCCAAGCTCTGCTGCAAACGGGAAACAACATATCCGAAGCTGCAAACATGTTGGGAATGAGTAGATCCACGCTGTACAGAAAAATAAAGGAGTATGCACTTCTTGATGAAATAAAGACTAAGATATAGTCATAGTAACGGCTAACAAGTGTATGTCCTTCACACGAGAACAGTGTCAATCAACGGGCATCGACCGATTAACCACCTTGCTTTGACATCACCGTACGTACCGTTGGAGATACGACGGTTCATAAGATACTATGACCTCTGCTGACTCCTGCCCGCTCAGCCCGCCTCTCGATGCAGGTGCCAAGTGACTCGGCTCCCGACGGGCCCCCTCGGGCGAGAACGCTGGCTCTCACTCCATCTACCCGACGTGCTTATAGCCTGCGGCAGAACGGATTTCGCTTTGCTTAGTAAGCTCATGCAACTATCCCCAGCCTGGTGCGGTTCCTGTTCGTCGGGCCGGAAGGTTCGCTGCTGGCTTCCTTTGGATCCCGCGTCTTCGCGGGCACCCGTACCTTAAGCTAACGGCTACTGCTACCTACGCTGCCCCCGTCACTTCGTTCCTATAGCCAGCGCCTACGCCCTAGGGATACCTACAAAGAGAACCCGAATCGTCGGGTTCTCTTGAACGGTAAGAATCTAACGTTGTGGATAATAAGGTTACGCTTGAGAGGCTTGACTTTAAGCCTTTTCCGCGGCAGCATACTGTCCGGCAAGACGAGCAAAAGTGGCAGTTCGTCCAAGGGCAAGGCCACCGAACATTTGGGGATAGCTGTACGCGAAAAAGGATCCGCTGTCGTTTCCAGCTGCGTAAAGGCCTGGAATTGGATTCGTCTCCTTGTCAAGTACTTGCATTTTCGTGTTTATTCTTAACCCTGTAATATTACAGAGGAGGGCAGCTGAGAGTTTAGCGGCGTAGAACGGAGGCTTCTCCAAGGTTGAGAGCCGAAAAGCTATCTTACCGAAGTCCTCGTCCTTACCCTTTTTCGCCAGTTCATTATACCTTGCCACTGTAGCCTTAAAGGTTTCTGCTGGCACCCCCATCTTGCGTGCCAGTTCATCAATGGTGTTTGCAGTAATTATCAGCCCTTGTTTGATGAACTTATCAAATTCCTGTGCCACGTAATCCAGTCCATCCCTTGGAGGAGCTTGAGGGTGAGGTACTATGCGCGAACAAATAGTAGTGTGGAATCTGGTTATGTCATCCCTCCAGTTTTCATCCCACACCTGCCACCACACATGTTCTGGCTGCATAACAGCGGCATTACAAGCGTAATCATAGGGGAGATCTTCATTTACAAATCGTTCTCCTCGAACGTTCACGCATAGAAATGGTTGACTGCCAGTTCGTAAGTATGCTCCGTTCCACGGGGCTCCAAGCTTCCCATCTTTACCAATTAGTCCGCGATTAAACACCATCATTGCTTGAATCGGATCCACGTCTGCACCAACCCACAAAGCCATCTTGATTCCGTCCCCCGTGTTACCTGCCGGAGCTATCGAACTACCGGCATACCGGGCTGTGGGGCACCACTTATTAATCATTTCCTCGTTTCTAGCATAACCTCCGGTGCATAATATGATCCCCTTTTTGGCAACAAACTTAGTATAGTTAGACGGGCTTCCTGTTATGACGCCGGTAACTCTTCCCTTATTGTTACGCTCCAACTGAACTGCTGGGCTGTTGTAACGAATATCTACTCCCATTCCTTTCGCCTTGTTTTCCAGTACAGGCATGTAGAGTGGGCTCCCGTATTCGCCCAAGTGCCCAATAGCTTGCTTCGGTGGTTTAATTACCACGTGACCAACCGGATAGGATTTGTAGAACCCTACTTTAAGGTCCGTTTCCAGCATAGTTTCATAGCCAGCAGCTTCCACGATCGGCATAAACCAGTCCATGAATTCACCGCTCTTATCAGCCCACAGCCTTACTAACCGCTCATCAACTAAATGTCCTCCATACCTGCATATTTCCTCTACGGCCTCGTCCTTGTCGATTTTAATTCCCAACTTCTTTTGTAAACTGCTATCAATGGCAGCCATCCACATGGCACCCTTGGTAAATTGTGTCCCCTTCTCCAGCAAGATGGTCCTAGCCCCTGCCTCCGCAGCAGATATGGCTGCGATCATTCCACCGGTTCCCGCGCCAATTACAATTACGTCCGCAGTCACAGTCTTCTTTATCTCGCTGTCTGGAATAGGCTCAGGCGGCACCTCAAAACTTGCCTCACCCTCTTTCCCGGCTTCCGGCGTCTGCGTTTTAGGCTCTTCTTGCCCACAACCCGCCAAAAGCCCCGCAGACGCAATTCCAGCCGCTCCAATCGCCGCCCCTTTTAGGAATCTCCTTCGTGTTATTCCCGTCGGCTTTTCGTTTTCAGCACTCACGATCCTCTCCCCTTTCAGCTTATTGGTTATTGGTTGCACAGAGATAAGTGGTATCCATGTGTCTCCGCCTTCGATTAGAGCTTCATTGTGCCGTTCTAATTGTAAAGAACCACTTCTGTAATTCTGGAAGGCGAGAAGACATTTCAACCTGCTATTCAGCGATCACGCGTCATAGATACCATTCAGTTACAAAACGTTTTCCAAGGCTACGGAATGACTTCCGACTGTGCTCTCAGTCACTGCCGCACAGTCTGCGGCGCATTGTTATCCGACGTCATTCCTTATGCCAAGAGCGGCTAGAATTCAAGACATATCTCTCAAATAGTATCTACGCTTATGTACGGGGACAAGAACCCAAAGAGCCTAAGAGGAATTTATCATAGAGTATTAGGGTTTTCATTGGTGCGTAAGTACAATTTCCGGCGCTCCCTATTGTATTCGTGCCCCAAAGATTGACCACTGTAACCGGTAAAATAAAATACACAAGAAATGGCCAACAAAAATGCACAGAAAACACCAGACAATTTCCATAAGAAAAACCTGGTAGAATGGTCCGTAAGAGATCAGTGCCAGGGAGTGGGAATTGTGAAGGGGTGGGCGATGTACCAGGAGATACAGCAGCTAAGAGAGCTCGGGTTGAACAAATCGCAAGCAGTTCGTAAGCTCGGAATTGACCGGCGGACGGTAAGCAAGTACTGGGAGGTGACGCCAGACGAATTCGCCCAACTGAGACAAAAGGCAAAACGGAGGGAGAAAGGACTCGATAGGTACGAACGAAGAATTGTGGGGTGGTTGATGGAATATCCAGACATGTCTGCATGTAGACTTGCACAATATTAGTCCGCAGCATTTGCAAGGTAAATTAGCCTAAAATTCCAGTGGAAGTGCAAATATTGCAGGCTATTCGTCCGGGGTATTTGCACATTACCATATTCCATGGCTTGCAAATTGGGCGGGTCAAAAAAAGGACTCAGGATTAAAAACCCTGAGCCCTTACAGGAATAAGTCAAAACGGGCTACATTCCTAACTCGGCCGCAGCCTGGCGAACCGCCTCTTCATCTATGTACTTCAACTCCAACTGACAGCCGTAGATGAGGCTGGTAACGGCCAGGTTATTGATCAACCGGGGCCAGCCTCTGCTAACAGCGGAGATGGCTTCCCTAGCTCCCTCACTGAAGATCGGGCGATTGGCTCCGGCAAGGTCCATCTGGTGTTCGAGGTAACTCTTAACCTCATCCCTCGTCAGCGGCTGCATCTTGTAACGCATGATTAGTCTCTGGTTCAAGGGCTGCTGGTGACTGATTGACAGCTTGGTAGCCAGGTAAGGGAGCCCGCACAGGACCAGCACAAACGGGTTAACCGAATCCATCGAGAAATTAAAGAGCAGATGCAGATCGCTTAAGAACTCGGTGCTGGCCATTGGAGGATAACCGGTTAACCTCGATGGAAAGATTGTGACCTCAAAAGCTTTAAAACCGCTACGCAAAAGGTTTGTGGGTAAATAAAACTTGCCCTTTGGGGGTTACTTCAGTGGTAAAATGAATTTGCCATAAAGTTGGTCAGAATCCGGTTGGAGTGCCTGCTTGGGCTGGTTATGGTAATTATCAGCCGGTCGACGGCGCACCAGTTTTGCACCAGCCCCGCATATGGGGCATTTTTCGATGACGGGAAACATGACCGAGTTTCGTTCTTTGGCATACTTTGATATTTTGCCCGGAAAGCTCCAAATAATCTGCAAAGGACCTCTAATCTCCCCAAATAAACTGCCAACATTTTAGCAGATTGAAAAGGATAAGTACTTACTTCTCCGGTCAACTAATCTGCAAACAGTCCCCCGGATTAAGGCCTACGGAGTGTGAAAAATAACACTAAAGCACAGGGATACGATACTAAAGTAGCTGTGGCTGGTAAACCGCACCTCTTTATTGGAACTTTTCTTCCAAAATGTGCGCAAAATTGTTGGCCAAATTTTGTGGAAAGTACTTAACCGCTTACAACCACCCAGTAAAGGACGAACTGTATCATTGCCTGTCCAAAGGTTAATTGAACAGTTCACACAATTTTCGACGTCTAATACTGTATGTTTGTCCGATGCTAAGACCACTCAGCGATCCATACAATTAAAAATGAAATTGACAGACTTGAATTAGTTTGGTAAGCGGATGCAGGTGTAACCTGAAAGAATTACCGTAAACAAATTTCTTATTGCGAGTATTGGAGGTCTGTTTTTAATGGAACAAGACAGCGGGTCTCAAAGGGGTATTCTCAAAGGACTATCTAGAAAAAGAATATTTCTCATTGTTACCTTCCTCGTAATAGTGCTTGGCCTCGGAATTGGCGTTGGTTTAATGAAAGGTAGCGATAATCCGGCCTTTTGCGCTAGCTGTCATGTTATGAAACCCTATTACGATTCATGGAAGAACAGCAGCTTACTGGCCAAGAAACATGCCGATCACAATGTAAAGTGCCACGATTGCCATGAAGCGTCCTTTTCGACGCTGTTCAATGATGGTGTTAGATACGTCACTGGGAATTATAAGACTCCGCTGGAAAAGCGGCAATTCCCCCGAGATTTTTGCCTGAAATGTCATGATGATTTCAACAGCATCAAAGCCAAGACAGCCTTTGCCGAATCCAACCCCCATGATTCTCATAATGGCGAACAAGACTGCAATGTCTGCCATAGTGTGCACCAGCAATCAAAGCTGATGTGTGCCCAGTGTCACGTATTCCAATGGGAAAACAAACTAGACGCGAGTTGGGTGCAGTAACGTTCCAAACTGGCTAATCCAACTGTTGAAACATGAAACGTGGACTTTTGACCGTCTTGCGAACAAACGTTGGAGTACTTAGCTAGGATGAATAAAATGTTAAGAACAAAAAAAATGCATCGTTTGCTCTCGTCAATGAAAATAGGGTTAGGACTGCTGGCACTGATTGGGCTAACCTCCATTATAGGCACCTTGTACGCACCTGATGGTTTTTCTCGCACCTTTTTTTTTAAGATGTTACTGTTGTTCTTGTCTTTCAACATAGGCTTATGCAGTCTTAATCAGCTTGCTAGATGCCTAAAAGCCGGTGTAAAGGGCCGAACGGCAAATCTCTCCAGACAATTGGCATTGCTGTTACTGCACGGCGGAGTGGCGTTAGTTTTAGTTAGTATGGTCGTTAACTCCTATTTCGGATACAGTGGGGAGCTGCGAATTGTTCAAGGAAGTAAGGAAAACATTGCTAAAGTAATACCAACCGAAAAACAGTTATTTCTTATGCTGGATACCTTCAAAATTGAGTTTAATATCGATGGCTCGCCTTCTCAGTATTATTCATATGTGACTGTATTGGACAAAAACAGCGTACAAGGGCATTATTGTCTGAGCGTCAACCATCCCCTTAATTATGGGAAAATTAAAATCTATCAGCAGAGTTTTGGGTACCTGGTTAAAGTTGAAGCTGAATCTTGTACAGGAGAAAAAGTGGAGAAGTTGTTGTATGAAGGGCAATCTTTACAGGTACCTGGTACAGGAAGAACAGTAAAAATGTACAAATATATTCCCAATTTCGACCCTGCCTATGGCATGATCTCAAAAACGCTCAGACCCGACAACCCAAGGATGTTGTTCTCCGTATATGAAGGTGGGACGCTTGTAGGAGTGGGAGTAGCGTCACAGGATGAAAAGATAAGTGTTGACGATAGCCCAGCGCATGTAAGATTTCGAGGGGTGCAACCGTTTACGATACTCAAAGTCAAGTCGGACCCGGGGCTACCCCTAGCCGCTATAGGTGGAGTAATGTTGATAGTAGGGGTATGCCTGTCAGGATATCCGAGGAAGGCCGACAGGAGAAAAGAACTGTCAGCATCTTTGAAAGCAGACTCAGAATCAGTCGATAGCATCGTAGATAACCCGCAGTAAACCCAGTCGCTTGGGTCTACAATAAAAAACGCGAGGTGCTTTTAGATGAATGCATTGAGTCGGCTACTTTTATACGTCACGCCAATACTGTATCTATCTGCTTCGATTTGTTACTTTAAGGGTTCTAGGAATAAACGGATAGTTCAGACGGCTTTTGCTCTTTCTGTCATCGCTTTCGTTTTCAACCTGTCGGTGTTAGTAATTCGCGCCATTGAAGCTGGCAGACTGCCGCTGGCTAACGGAAGCGAGTTTTTACTAGGTTTTGTCTGTACTACGGTATTGATGTACTTAATATATCAGATGAAAACTAAGACGGGAAACGTAGGAGGAATGGTCACGCTCATGGCCTCGCTATTGCTCCTGTCAGTAGCAATTTTGACTCCCGACCAACTTGAATACGTAAGCCCCCTTCTTCCCGCTTTGAAAAGTCCTTGGTTAGCAATACATGTATTAAGCGCAGTCACTGCATACAGCGGTTTCACGTTGGCGGCCGGGCTAGCCTTATTTCAACTAACAAGAACAAATTCATTTGGGGAAGAAGACAACGTATACAAAGTCGTAGCTACCGCTTTCGCTTTGCTATCCTTGTCAATAGTGTCGGGTGCCGTCTGGGCAGAGCAGGTCTGGGGCAACTATTGGTCTTGGGACCCTAAGGAAACCTGGTCTCTTGCAACCTGGATTGTTTATGCACTATATCTCCACCTGCGCTGGCGAAGGGGGTGGAAAGGTAAAAATGCAAATATATTAGTAGTAGTCGGATTCGTCCTAATACTGTTCACGTTCTTTGGAGTAAACTATTTACTGCCGGGGTTACACAGTTATGCTCTAAAGTCGGCGGTGCAGATATGGATTGCCTGAATGAATTGGTTTTGAACAGTGGTCCGCAACAGCTATCAAGGAGATGAGAATATGTGATATTGTCACTGCTTAATTTTGCCGAGAATTCGATCGTCAAGCCTCATCAACATAGCCACTACCTCGGCCCGGGTCGCTGGTCGGTCGGGGTAGAACAAGCCCGACTCATCCACAGAGACTATGCCTTCCTCAAGAGCCTGTTTGATGTCCTGCTCCGCCCAGTGTCCTTTTATATCCTTGGCAGTCAACGAACCGGAATCAGTCAGACGCGCGAGCTCGGCTTTCACATCCGCGATGAATCCCCGCCAACCAGAAGCAGCGTCGGTGAACCCGAATTCCCGAGCCGTATTATCGTCGACAAAATAACGAGGACAGTCCTTCCCGGTAACGTCATAGTGTCTCCATAGGTCACCGGTCCCCAGGTTGTGCCGTTTCAACACCTCTGCCGCCAGTTGAACCGTTTGTTTATATGTTTTGGCAAAATCCCCATCTCGGTTCACGCACATCTCGATCCCGATGGTAGTGGAATTCGGGTACGAACCGAGTATCCGCAGGGCCTTTTCGGTGTACTTCTGGCCTCCTACGTGATAGGCCATCTCGTTCTCCGGCACACACTGCACTACTTCTGAATCATCAACTGTGTAATGAGCCGCCACCTTCTTTTCCGGATGATTCTCAAAGTAATCCCGGTTACGCCTAGCATTAGCTCCATACGAACGGTTAGCGGTCCAGTGAATGACCAGCCCCTTGGGGGTTATATTGCGGCCGGGGCGACCGCCCTTACCCACAGTCAACCACAGTTTCTCGATCCTCACAACAGGCACCCCTCTTTCCGCACCTTCTCTTCCCGCTCATGATTAGACGTTAAAAAACTTGGAAACCGGCCGAGGCCTATTTCACTACAGTTTATACCACCCCGCCGGTTTTGGTGCCTGCTACCTGCCTGATAGCATCAACTCGCCCAGAGTTTTTCCAACTGGTAGTATTCCCTCTCTTGCTGGCGAAAAACGTGTACAATTACCGAGCCGTAGTCCAGCACAATCCATCGCCCCTCATTGAAACCCTCCCGCCTCAACGCACGGTATCCCTCTTCCAAGAGCATGTCCTCTATATTTTCGGCAATCATCTTGACCTGGATGGTACTCCGACCGCTCGCTATTACAAAGTAATCTGCCAGCACCGTCATCTCTCTAACATCTAACACCACCACGTCAACGGCCTTTTCCTCCGAAGCAACGTCGGCAATCCTCTTCGCCAACTCCCAGTCTGTCAAAAACCTAGCCCCCTCACGCCTCCCCCAACGGGGTGCAAGATCTCGAAAAACCTCTATACCTAATGGTTATTCTACCATACTGTCTAACTCGCGCAAAGCTCGCAGAAAACGGTTCCGAACCTTCACCGTTCGGGGGTGAATAAGCCTGCCCTGTTCCAAACAGTAACGCAAGGTGAGGTCAAGCCCGTATACCATCGCCCTATCCAAATTCCGCTCCGCCAAGCACTTGAGACGCTCCAGTCCCGGGTAGTCCCTCCCGGGCTCAAGCATATCGGCCAAGAAGATTATCTTGTCTAAAACGGTCATTTCTAAATCCCCGAGAGTGTGCTTGGCAACAGCTGAAAGTAACTCCTCGTCTTCGATCCCCAATCGTTCTCTCAAAAGAAACGCTCCGACCGGCGCGTGCAGAAGATCCGGAACCAGCTTCTCAACCTCGTCGGTAAGCAGGCCATTTCGAACAGCAATCGCCAGCAATTCTGCCCCCGATATGCCTTTAGCGTAATCGTGTAAGATGCCTGCCATGTAAGCCTGAAATGGATCGGTTCCAAACCTCTCAGCCATTTCTCGCGCTACCCGGGCCACACCCAAAGAGTGTTCGTAGCGTCGGGGTGAAAGCTTGTTCTTTATCTCTTTTTCGGCTTGTTCAGGGGTAAGTCCTATCATGATTCATATCACTCCCGGTAGAACCCATGTTCCCGAATATAATCCTCCACCGGCCTCGGCAAGAGATACCTCACCGGCTTGCCGGTAGCAATGCGATATCGAAGATCGGTGGAAGAAATATGCAGTCCAGGCACTTCAATGACTCGAAGGTTCCTCCAGAACTCTGCAGGCAAACCTTTGAGCCTTTCGTCGTCTTCCTTGAGCTCAAACCCCGGACGAACCGCGGTTATAAACCGGCAGAGTTTAATTAGTTCACCGACATCTTTCCAAGATTTTAGATCTAACAGGGCATCGAGACCGGTGATAAAGTAGATCTCTGCCTCCGGGTATTCGAAACGAAAGTAGCGCACCGTATCAATGGCATATGAATAACCTGGCCGGTCTATTTCTGCCTTCGAAACCTCAAAAAAAGGATTGTCCTTGATTGCCAGTCGCACCATCTCGTAGCGGTAGTTCTCACCCAAAACCGTTTCCCTGTGCTTGTGGGGGGGCCGGGCTGAAGGAATAAAAATGACCCGGTCCAATTCGCACTCATACCGGGCGCATTCAGCCAGAACCAGGTGCCCGTAATGCACAGGATCAAAGGTGCCCCCGAATAGCCCTATTCGCTTGAAAATGCTTGCTTGCTGCTGGCTCAAGTCTCCTCATCCTAACCTCGGATTTGTCACATTAGGACTATCCTCTAATTATTGGTAAAGAGTCTGCACCAGTGATAGAGAAATCAAAAAGCGCTATATCTTTCTTCCCCCGAATACTGAAATTAATTATAATGTAAAGGATAACGCTCCGGAAGGAAATTCACCATGGAACGGGACATCGTATTAGTATTTCATAACCAGGGACTTCGCAGCTACATCGAAGTTGACCTATGCCCGCAGTGCCCCCGGCTTAACGATAAAGGGTGTTGCGGTTATTACTCGCCCGTATTTTATCCTACAGACCTGGCCTATATTATTCTTAATCGGCCCGGGCTGGTAGATCATATCTTCAGCCTACCACACCTGACAATCTTGGACGCTTCGGTAACGGTTAACAGCCTGGTTGACGATGACGGTTACCGCTGCCAATTTCATTCCCGTCAAACCGGGTGTCTTCTCCCGATGATGCTGCGCGAATCGGTTTGCCGCCATTTCGTTTGTCCCGGGATAGGCTGGTGGGAAGAAGAGTCCCTATCCCATTGGAAACTCTTCTTTGACCAGCTCGCAGAATATGAAATAGCAGTCAACAACCGTATATCCGGCGAATTGAAACGGCGGGGGTTGACCTTACGGGTGCCCGAACTCCGCCCTACCTTTTATCGGGAGCTAATGCCTCTATTTAAGAAAGAAACCGAAGCAAAACCCGGTTTTTTCTCCCTGTGCCCAGACCGGGAAAAGGTGGTTCTCCGGCGTCGGTTATCGTTTGGTAAGGATTGGTGTCTGTAGCTTTCGATTAATATGGAGGTGTCGTTTTCGTGAACTGGAACCGCAATCAAAAAATGTTAGATAACGTCCTTCAATGCATAGGTTTGACGCCGCTCGTCAGGCTGAATCGTTTGGCCGAAGGCTTAAAGCCGGTCATAGCCGTCAAGCTGGAATACACTAACCCCAGCGGTAGCCTCAAAGACCGGGTAGTATATCAAATCGTCGAAGATGCGGAAAAAAGAGGCGAGCTGAAACCGGGTATGATCCTTCTGGAAGGGACGACCGGCAATACCGGCATCGCCACCTGCATGGTCGGGGCTGCCAAAGGCTACAAGGTCATCATCGTCATGCCGGAGGGTATGAGTGAAGAGAGGAAGAAAACAATCCTAGCCTACGGGGCTGAACTTGTCTTGACTCCAGGAGCCGAAACCGATGTGGATCTGGTTTTGGAAGAAGTAGAACGGCAGAAACAGAAGTATCCCGGGCGGGTGTTTGAGGTCGGTCAGTTCGTGAGAAGTCAAAACGTAGAAAGCCACTACGAGACTACTGGGCCTGAGATCTGGGAACAAACAGGGGGAACGGTCGATGTCTTCATAATGTGCCAAGGCACCGGAGGCACGGTTACCGGTACTGCCAAGTTCCTAAAAGAGAAAAATCCAAACGTAAAGGTGTTTATCTCCGAGCCTATAGAATCCCCTATTCTGGCCGAGGGCAGGATTGGCCAGCACAAGATCCAGGGCATAGCCGACGGTCTGATACCACCGATCCTGGATTTCGAATACATCGACGGCATCATCCAGGTCCCATCAGACGAGGCCATAGCCGTTGCCCGCGATCTTGCGAGCAAGGAAGGCATGTTCTGCGGCATCTCCTCAGGATGTAACGTGGCTGCTGCGCTGAAGGCCGCCAAGGTATTCCCTGACGCCCGGTGTATTGTTACGGTGATAAACGACAACGGCTTGCGTTACTTCTCTACCGAGCTATGCGGGGTTCCCCGCACCCAGCCACCCCTGGACAGGGAATATAAGGTATCGGACGAAGATTGGATTCGGATTAAAAGCCGCAACTTGACCATAATAAGGTGAGAACTGAGAACTCGAAAAAAAGACGCTGATTTACGCAGACCGTTTTAACATAATAACGTTTTATCTGCGTTAATCAGCGTCTGGTTCAAACATACGCCTGGGCTCTACCTTAAAAACTCGCTCTCTTTCCTGCGGAAGAACAGCAAGTAAATTATTTCCAAGACACCGACGGTATTGAGAACCAGCAGCGCGATGTACCAGGCGAGTTGCCGTCCCCTGGCGGCGTGCCACAGGGCAATACCCTTCCAGACAACACTCCAAACGATGACAGCCCAAAGAACCGCCTGGTGCTCGGCGATGTACTGGGCCACAGAATTAAGAAACACGACATCCACCTCCTATATTCTTCATACGCCAGCAGAGCACCTTAAATCCGCGTGCTCATTCCCTTATCTGCCCGCTGCCAAAGACTATGAATTTCGTGCTTGTCAGCTCTTCCAGCCCCATCGGCCCCCGCGCGTGCAGCTTCTGGGTGCTTATCCCCATCTCAGCCCCAAAGCCGAATTGGAAACCGTCGGTGAATCGGGTGGAGGCGTTCACGAAAACGCAGGCGGCATCCACTGCAGCCAAGAACCGCCTAGCGTTGTCATAATCCTTGGTAACGATGGCTTCTGTATGCATGGTGCCGTAGCGGTTAATATGACTTATCGCCTCTTCCAGGCTGTTAACCACGCGAATGGCCAGTATCAGGTCCAAATACTCGGTCTCCCAGTCTTGTTCGGTAGCCGGCTTTACCCCCGGTACGATAGCCCGGGTCCGTTCACAACCCCGCAACTCTACCCCTCGCTGGAGCAATTCCGCGCACGCCCCCGGCAGAAACTTTTCCGCAATTTTCTCATGTACAAGTAGGGTTTCGGTAGCATTGCAGACTGAAGGGCGCTGGGTCTTGGCGTTTATGATTATTCGGGTCGCCATTTCTACATCGGCAAACTCGTCCACATATGTATGGCAGTTGCCCATTCCCGTCATAATGACCGGTACCGTCGCGTTGGCCTGCACCGCCTCTTTAAGTCCTTTGCCGCCCCGCGGAATCAAAACATCGAGAAACTCATTCATGCGCATCAGCTCGATGGCATCTTCGCGGCTCGCACTATCCACGAACTGAATAGCTCCTTCCGGAATTCCGCAATTCTGGGCTGCCCCGGCGATGATGCGAGCTATAGCCCGGTTGGAATTGATAGCCTCTTCTCCACCCCTAAGCAGAATCGCATTCCCCGTTTTCAGACACAGGCTGGCTGCATCCGCGGTCACATTGGGACGTGACTCGTAGATTATTCCGATGACCCCTAAAGGTACCCTCATCCGCCCGATCTCCAGCCCATTTGGCCGCCTCCACATCTTTATAACCTCGCCGATCGGGTCAGGCAGCGAAGCTACATCTTCCACTCCCGCAGCCATATCCTCGATCCTGGCCTCGGTCAACAACAAGCGATCCAGCAGCGCGGCAGTTAATCCTTGTTTGCGACCGTTTTCCATATCGACGGCGTTAGCAGCCAGGATCTCGCTTTTTTCCTCTCTGAGGGCCCGGGCCATGGCCATCAAGGCCTTGTTCTTCTGAGAAGTCGAAGCTGTGGCCAAGATGCGGGCCGCTTCCCTCGCTTTTCTCCCCATTTCGTACAATTGCATTTTCATGAAAATACGAACACCCCTTTCCAAGACTTCTGCCGGTCCTTAACCTTCGAAGGTCGTTGCTTTATTTTAACACTTAACACTCCTCTTCAAAAACCGCAAGACACGAAAGAGCTGCCACGGAACCGATCCTGTGGCAGCTCTTTCCTTCAGATCAACGGTGGTACCAGCTTTCATATAACCTGGGCGATGCCATCCTGGGAGTATTTCTCCCGTAGTTTGGGCTTTTCAATCTTGCCCGTCGGGTTACGCGGGATCTTATCGAAAAATACCTGTCGTGGCCGTTTGTATCTAGGCAATGCTTCGCAAAAGGCAAGTATAGAGTCTTCTGTCAAATCTCGTCCCGGCTTCACTTCGATGACAGCCACCGGGATCTCGCCTAGCCTGCGGTCAGGCATTCCTATCACCGCTGCGTCTTTTATGTCGTCATGGGTGCGCAGAAAATCTTCGATTTCGACCGGGTAGATATTCTCTCCCCCTGAGATAACCACATCTTTCTTGCGGTCAACCAGGTAGATAAAACCGTCCTTGTCCTGGCGTGCCATGTCACCCGTGTAAAGCCAACCATCTTTGAGGGTACTCTTCGTGGCTTCCGGATCCTTATAATACCCTTTCATCACTCCGGGCCCCCTCACTATCAACTCGCCGACTTTACCACGAGGTACAAGGCGCCCGTTTTCATCCACAATCCTGGCTTCCCAGTTAAATCCAGGAATACCGATGGCCCCAACCTTATGGATGTTTTCGATACCGAGATGAACGCAGCCGGGTCCGGTCGATTCGCTCAAACCGTAGTTGGTGTCATACTGTTGGTTGGGGAAATACTTTTTCCACCGATAGATAAGGCTGGGAGGTACTGGCTGAGCCCCGATATGCATCAACCGCCACTGGTCAAGCCTGTAATCGCGAAGGTTAACCTCGTGGCTCTCAATGGCGTCCAGAATATCCTGTGCCCATGGAACCAAAAGCCATACGATTGTTGCCTCTTCTTCTGAGACAGCCTCCAATATCCAGCGAGGCTCCACCCCGCGCAGGATAACCGCTTTACCCCCTACGATCAGACTACCAAACCAATGCATCTTAGCACCCGTATGATAAAGGGGAGGTATGCAAAGAAAGGTGTCTTCCTTTGTCTGCAGATGATGTCTGTTTTCGGTTATACAGGCTGAAACCAGATTGGAATGGGGATGAATAATAGCCTTGGGTATCCCAGTCGTCCCTGATGAGAAATACAAGGCCGCCTCATCACTGTCCTCGATAATCACTCCGGGATCGGTTTCCGGTGCCTTCTCCAACAACTCCCGGTAATCCGAGGCGTAAGCCGGGCAGTCTTCTCCCACAAAAATCATTTTCTCCACCCAGCCAACTTCATTCCGGATAGCCTCCACTCTTTCTATAAACTCAGGGCCAAAAATCAGGACTCTCGCCTCTACAGCCTCAATGCTTCTTTTGATCTCCGCCGCCGTATAACGAAAATTTAAAGGTACGGCCAAAGCCCCCGTTTTTAGCACCCCGAAGTAAATGGGCAGCCATTCAAGACAGTTCATCATCAAAATAGCTACCCTATCTCCCTTACGGACGCCTTCGGCCAGCAGAACATGAGCCAGCTTGTTGGCCATATGTTCGAACTGCAGCCAGGTTATCTCGCGTCGAAGCCCTACACCGGGATCCCGCTCGATTAAACTTATATCATTCGGGTACATCCGGGCATTCCGGGACAA
Source organism: Syntrophothermus lipocalidus DSM 12680 (assembly GCF_000092405.1). Lineage (NCBI taxonomy): Bacteria > Bacillati > Bacillota > Clostridia > Eubacteriales > Syntrophomonadaceae > Syntrophothermus > Syntrophothermus lipocalidus. The sequence continues at coordinate 1,757,657 of NC_014220.1, forward strand.
CATCTCCGTTATAGGCACAGTCTCACAACCTCCCTACCGAAGTTCAAAAATCCTGTAAAAAAAGAAAAAATTCAACCTTCCAGCAGAAAAGTTGAATTCTCTACTTCAGGTATCGCCTACCACCCTCTCCATCCTGCGATTGTCTCCTTTCGGTCAAAACCCAAGTCACATCGTCGAATATTCACTCGCTACAGTCCATCAGCGAAACCTACATTTGCTATAATTATACACACTAAAAACATGAGTGACCAGAGGTATTTGAGATTTAATCGAATTGAGATTTATCTTTTCTGCCTCGGGTTACGCTTGACAATGCAGTGCTTGATGTCTAAAATTACACTTGTACAGAAACCAGTCTTGAGTAAATCGTGTCGGAGTGGTGGAACTGGCAGACACGTACGTTTGAGGGGCGTATGGGCAACCGTGCGGGTTCAAGTCCCGCCTCCGACACCATGAACATACCAGCTCCATGAGAGGAGCTTTGCGATAACCAGCCAAGGACGGTGGCTATCCGTGTAGGGTATGGCCACTTTTTCTTTTTCGTATTTTTCACATACTATAGACATCATGGTATGGCATCATGACCTTGAAGGTGACGAACATCGTGAACTGGGAAACAGGAGCAGCTGTTGTTATATTCTTCACTGTATACTTCTTGATTGTTTCTGAAAAGATCCACCGTGCCGTCGCCGCTCTACTCGGAGCAGGCGCAGTTATCTGGTTAGGTATTGTCACCCAAGCCGAAGCAGTGAGAAGTATAGACTTCAATACTATTGGCCTCTTAGTCGGGATGATGATTATCGTCGGCATCACCAAACGTAGCGGTTTGTTCGAGTTCCTCGCTATCTGGTCTGCTCAGAAAACGAAAGGTAATCCCGTACGAATATTGATTGCATTGTCATCACTCACCGCCATCGCCTCTGCTTTTCTCGACAATGTAACCACGGTATTGCTGATAGTGCCTGTTACTTTCGCCATAACCGATGAACTGGGGCTGAACCCTTTTCCTTTTCTATTCAGTGAAGTCTTGGCCTCCAACATAGGCGGAACCGCCACCCTAATTGGAGATCCACCGAATATAATGATAGGCAGCGGGGCGGGGCTGGGGTTCCTGGATTTCCTTTTTAACCTAACCCCCGTCATAGTTGTGGTGTTCCTGTGTACCCTAGGTCTCTGTGCTGTAATCTTTCGCAAAGACCTCCAACTGGCAGAGGAAAAGAAACAGACCGTTTTGGAGTTCGGTTCGCGCGACGCTCACGATTACATAAAAGACTATTTATTGCTCAAAAGAAGCCTTACGGTGTTGGGCCTGGTTATAGTCGCCTTTGTTCTGCATCAATGGCTAGGTTTAGAATCCGCTACAATCGCTTTGGGTGGAGCGGCTCTTCTGATGTTGATCATGCCCGACTTTGAACCAGAAGAAGCCCTGCTTACGGTAGAATGGCCTACCATCTTCTTTTTCATCGGGTTGTTCATCGTCGTAGGAGCATTGGAAAAAGTAGGGGTGATACGGTTTCTGGCTCACCAAGCTATAGCGCTCACTGGGGGCAAACCCCACGTGATGGCCATGACCGTCCTCTGGACATCGGCCCTGTTTTCCTCATTTGTGGACAACATCCCATTTACGGCGACCATGATTCCCCTGCTAAAATCCGTGGGAACACTCTCCGGTGCCGACCTCGGCCCTCTCTGGTGGGCCTTGTCGTTGGGAGCCTGCCTGGGTGGTAACGGAACCCTGATTGGGGCCTCCGCCAACCTGGTGGTAGCGGGCATCGCGGCCAGGCAAGGGCTGACAATCACTTTTAAGGAATACTTTAAGTACGGATTTCCCTTAATGCTGGTTTCTATCATAATATCGACTGTTTATATATGGGTCCGTTATCTAACCTGATTGTGTCGCTCAACACTACTTTCGGCATTCCAAAGTTTCCCTGGCCCCCACCATCTGCCATCGTCTGGCGCTTTTTGTGGTGTTGTTTACTTTAGCCACTCGGACGTGATATGATCGAGCAAAAAAGTAGGGCAAATAATTTCTGCTCCTTGCTAGCAGAGACCGAAGGTAGGCTCATGGACAGCAACCTTATCAGGGAGAAAATATTAAGCGGAAACTGGGCCATGTCCAAACATGCGCGTGTGCGGGCGGGCCAAAGAAAAGTTAAGGACCTCGAGGTAGTGATGGCCATCGCGCATGGTGACATTATTGAAGATTACCCTCAGGACGCCAGGGGACACAGCTGCCTAGTCTTAGGGTATATTGATCCGGGTAAGCCGGTGCACGCCATTTGCGGGCTTGATCCATCGGGCACACTAATAATTATTACGGTATATTTCCCTGAACCTTCAAAGTGGATTGATGAGCGTACCCGTAGAAAGGGGGATTAGAATGGTGACAACGTGCTTCCAATGCGGAAGTCCAACTGTTAAAAAACTTGTTACCGTCGAGAACTGGTGGGGTGATACGTTTACCCTGGTAGAAAACGTTCCGGCATGGGTTTGCGAGAACTGCGGAGAACAATACTTTGACGCAGAAGTTATTAAAGAACTGGACGAAATGAAAAAGAAACCTCTAAAGGCTCAAAGAGTTATTCAAGTGCCTGTATACGAGTACGGCCAGCCAGCTTAACGTGTCCCCGATTCGAACTTGATTAGATCGCCCAAATGTTACAGCGGCCAGGCTTTGCGCCTGGCCGTATTTTCGAGCTGGCACGACGGTTTAGCTCCCAGCCGTTTCGAGTTCCAAAGTCAGCCAATCTACCATCTCCATGGTATTCAGTTTAAAGCCTCGCACTTCCTTCCCTATCATCTTAAAAGCCTCCCGCTGGTAAAGCCACAACATCGGTGCATCGTCCACGATGACGGCTTCTGCTCTCCTCATAAGGTTCAGGCGTTCCCGACTGCTAACCGTTTCCGACCGAGCGGTGTCGATTATCTTATCTACTTGGGGGTTAGAATAGCCAGTAAAATTGCCGATTCCCACGTTTTGACTGTAGTACAAAGGATATAGAAAACCGTCGATATCCGGATAATCTGCCTCCCATCCCAACCGGAAAAACGGGTAGGAACAGTTGGTCAAGCCCTTCAGGTACTGTTCCCAGGTAACGCCCTGCAACTTCACACTGATGCCAACGTTAGCAAGCTGGGCCGCCACCGCTTCTGCTACCCTCCGGTGGCCTGGGCTTTCATTGAAAACCAAAGTTAAAGTAGGTAACCCCTGCCCGTCTGGATATCCCGCCTCCTCCAAGAGCTCCCTGGCTCGTTCCGGATCGTAGTCGTACCCAGACATTCCCCGGTCATACCCCGCAAGCCCCATAGGGTATGCTCCTTTCATCGGTACCCCCAGGCCACCATTAATGTTATCGATAATCGTTTGGCGGTCCACAGCGTAATTCAACGCTCTCCGCAGATAGTGGTTATCGGCAAACGGTTCGCGATTAACGTTAAACCCTAGAGCATAAATGGCTTGCACGGGCTTCACTGTAAACAGACCGTGGTAATAGGTACTGGTCCGTATCTCTTTGACTTTAGCTAGCGGCACCTCATCCAGGTAGTCCAGCTTCTTCGCCGTGTAATCCGCCCAAGCCTTTTCTACGTCGGAATAACTGATGAATTGGATTTCGCCCAGTTTAGCCCTTCCCCGATGATAGCGGTCGTACCTGGTCACCGTCACCTTACCGTTGGCTAATTCTTGGAATTTAAAAGGCCCGGTTCCGGCCAGAACTTGCCCTCGATCCTTGGTATCCCTTATCCAAAAAACCGTATTTGTCAGAGAAGAAACAAAAGCAGCATCCGGACGGTCAAGGGTGATTTTTAAGGTATCTTCATCGACTACCCTGACCCCTGCAAGTTCCTTAGCTTTCCCGTTAAGTCTCTCTTTCGCCCCCGCTATAGGGAAGAAGAGCCACTTCCTGTCCCACTTGGTTTTGTCAAAAGACAGTTCCCAGGAGTCCTTAACATCGCTGGCTTTGAGCCTTTTACCGTTATGAAACCGTACATTTCTCTTAAGAGTAATACTGATTTCCTTCCCGTCACTAGATATCTTCCAGTCTTGGGCTAAATTTGGCCTTATGGTCCCCGTGCTTTCATCGTACCTGACCAAACCTTCGTAAATCGTGGATGCCGCCAGTTTTTCTTGGTGAGTAGTTACCAAAGCGGGGTCTAACGTCTTGATATATCCAACAATCCCCACCATGAAAGGTCTAGACTGAAGACTGACCGTGTAAGTGCTGCGTGACCAGTATGTCCAACTCAAGAGGAGAAAAAGCCCTAACAACGCCCCAACAACTGACAGCCGGCGGCTTGAAACGTACAACTGGATAACCCCCCTCGTAATCCTAACCCATTTATATTAAAGGAGGTTACCATATATTCCTAGTGACATAAAGCCGCCAAAAGCCCTGCCCTGTCTCCGCTTTATCTGTAACCCTGACTTGAATATATCGTGCGGTATATTTCGTAATCGGTCAGCACTACTTTGACGTACCTTTTCGTCTCGGCAAACGGAATGTCGTCTACCGTTTCTTTACGCCCGTCCCAGATACCCTCTACCAGCCATTTCCTCACGTTACCACGGCCAGCGTTGTATGCAGCAACCGCCAGTGGCAAACGCCCCCCGAATTCCTGTATCAAATCCGCGATGTACCAACACCCCATTTCGATGTTAACCTGGGGGTTGTCGAGCTCCTCTTCCTCAAAATCGGTCCGGTTCATCTGTTCCGAGATCCATCTCGCGGTTTCGGGCATTATTTGCATCAGGCCCCGGGCTCCCCTTGCCGACTGGGCTTGGGTTTTGAATTCGCTTTCTGCCCGTATGATGGCAAAAACCAAATACGGGTCAACCCCGAACTGGTTGGCATAATTGAACACGTATTCCCGGTGAGGTAAGGGATAAAAGAAAGTAACCCATTGAGGGAAAGACAGGACCATTATCAGAAACAAAAACAATACCAGCCACAATAGCAAGACAACCCTGTGGCCGGGGATAGCACGCAACCTCGGCACGCGACCACTACCTTTTCTTTTCTTTAATCTTATCGTCATGGGCAGAGATTGTTTCGTAGAAAAATCTGGTGGTCTGCTCAACCGTTTCATCCAATGTTCCTGAATTATTTATGACCCTATCAGCCCTTCTCGCTTTCTCTTCGAGAGGCATTTGGGCTCTTATTCGTTGCCAGGCTTCTTCCGGGGTAAAACCCTCTCTTTCCATCAGTCGTTCCAGTTGAACCTTTTCATCCGCCCAAACCACCCAAATCTCGTCCGCCAACCGGTACATACCTGATTCAAAAAGGAGCGGCACGTCCAATACCACCACCGCCTCGGGGTTTTCTCGCGCCATACGTGCCAGTTCTTCTCTAAAATACTCGATGACCCTGGGATGAGTTATACGGTTGAGCTTCGCCAGCAAACTCTGGTCGCTGAAAACCAGTTTTCCCAAGACCTCGCGATTGATAGTCATATCTTCGTTAAGAACCTGTTGCCCGAACTCTTTCACTATGTCTTGCCATGCCGGTTGCCCCGGCTCCACCACTTTGCGGGCCACTTTATCCGCATCGATGATCACGGCGCCCAAACTCTTGAGTATGTAGGAAACGGTACTCTTACCGGAAGCTATCCCCCCGGTAAGCCCAATGACCCTCATGTCTACCACTCTTTCCTAGACTATTTTCAACAGACCTAAAGACACAAGTATCAAGCCGGCGACCACCGTGGACGTTTTTTTCAAGAACCCGTTGGTGACGGTTTTGCCTACTACAAGCCCTGTCTTTACCATCAAGAACTCAGCGATACCAACCATAAGAGCTGTGATGACGATGTTATAGCCGGTCATCGCTACCCCTAGTCCCGCAGCCATCGCATCCATAGCCAAGGCTAAACCCAGAAAAAAGGCCTCCCGCGCACTTATTTCCCCTGAAGCATCGAAGTCAGCGCAGCCAGGTTCTTTCATTATCTGTATAATGATACCGAGAGGCCGGATGTTCAAACAAAGAAGAGTATAATCTTTCTGCTTACGTTCGTCCCTGACCGGTTTCAGTGCTCCTATAATAATTCCCACACCTATTATGACAAGAATAGCAGCTCCGACGGCTCCTGCAACATGGGGGCTCAAATAAACAGCAATACCACGCCCCAGTACCATAGAAGAAGCGACAAGCGTCATCGAGGCCAAGCATATTACTGTTAAAGAAAGCCAGGGTATAGCTATGTTTCTTAGCCCGTAAGCCACTCCCGCCCCAAATCCATCTAAACTCAAAGCTAAGGCGAACATTGTCATGGCCATCCATTCCATTCCCGCTCATACCCCTCTCCCGTGTTCCGTAAACCGTTAACAGCTACAGTTACTATATGGGCCGGAGTATGAACAGGTGCGTGTCCTTCAGCACGTAGTTGGGCGAAGGCTACTCTTGGCATATCGCACAGTAATGGGTGGTACGGCCTCCGATCACGGTCTTTTGCACAGGCTGGCCGCATTTGGGACAGGGTTGACCGTATCGGCCATACACCGCCAAATGAGTCTGAAACTGCCCGGGCTGATTGAACCCATCGCGGTAATCGCGGAAAGTCGTCCCCCGGCATTCGATAGCCCGGGTTATTACCTCCTTTATCGCGGCATGAAGACGGCTGATCTCATACTCGTTTAACTCGGAAGCCCCCCGAGCTGGATGAAGGCCGGCGGCAAAAAGGATTTCGTCGGCGTAGATATTGCCGATGCCAGCTACTACCCCTTGGTCCAGCAGAACCGGCTTGATGGAAGCGGACCGCCGCTTTAGCCGGCGAGCCAGTTCTTCTGGTCCAAATGACGGGTCTAGAGGTTCAGGTCCCAAGGAAGAAAAAAAACCTCCTGTATCCTTTACAAAACTAATGTTGCCAAAGCGCCTAGGGTCTTGGTAACGCACGTCTTTTTCCCCTTCTAGATTTATGACCATGTGGGTGTGAGCTGCTATTGGCTCGCTGCTCGCCACCATCAATAAGCGCCCGGTCATTCCCAGGTGCACCACCAAGTGGCGGGCACAGCTTAACTTTATTACCAGGTACTTGCCCCGGCGGGTAACATCGATGATCTCGGAACCGACAGCATTTTTGACCCCGAAATCGCATCGTTTCACTATGTCCGATCTCAACACCATCAAACCGGTGACCGTCTTGCCAACTATGGGCGCAAGCGATCTTTTGATGGTTTCGACCTCAGGCAATTCAGGCATTGCTGATTTCCCACCGTTTCATGTCATACCAGTTGGCTCCCACCTTGACCTCTACCTCCAGTGGCACCTTCAGTTCAAAGGCGTTTTCCATGCAGTCTCGCACCAGCAAGGCCACTTCCTCAAGCTCCTCCAACGGCACTTCGAAAACCAGGTCATCGTGAACCTGCAGCAACATCCTCGAACGCAGGTTACGCCGCTTCAATTCCCTGTATACTGACAGCATAGCCAGCTTGATTATATCAGCCGATGTTCCTTGAATCGGAGCGTTTAATGCCATTCTTTCCGCCATACTCCTCACCGTTCGGTTACTGCTTAAAAGGTCAGGAAGATACCGCCGCCGTCCCAGTACGGTCGAAACATAACCCTTTTCTCGCCCCATGGCCACTACTTCCTGCATGTACCTGCGAACCCCGGGGTAGCTGTCCAGATATCTCTCGATGTAAGCCTTGGCCTCTTCCCTGGTAACCCCTGTCCCCCTGGCTAACCCGAAATCACTTATCCCGTAAACTATGCCGAAGTTCACCGCCTTGGCCTTCCGCCGCAGATCCGGAGTCACCTGATCCAGGGGGACCTTGAATATTTCGGAAGCAGTTCGGTGGTGAATGTCAATCCCCTGGCGAAAAGTTTCGATTAAATTCTCGTCGCCGCTCATATGAGCCAGTGAACGCAGGTCGATCTGGGAGTAATCGCACGAGAGCAGGATATGGTTTTCGTCACCCGGCACGAACGCCTTCCTGATACGTCTGCCTTCTTCCATGCGAATCGGGATGTTCTGTAAATTAGGCTCAACACTGGATAAACGCCCTGTAGCAGTAACCGCTTGTTTGAAAACCGTATGGACCCTTCCTGTTTCGGGATGAATGTACCCGGGGAACGTATCGACGTAGGTGGATTTGAGTTTGGCCAAAGTCCGGTATTCGACGATGTGTTCGATTATCTCGTGGGATCCATACAGTTCTTCCAGCACCTCGGCACTGGTCGAGTACCCGGTCTTGGTCTTCTTCACCGGAGGCAGGCCCAGATCTTCAAACAATACCTTGCCCAGCTGGCGAGTAGAGTTGATGTTGAATTCCTGCCCGGCCACCTGGTAAATGCGGGCCTGGTCTTCGGCTATGCGGAGAGCTAACTCCTGGGAAATCTCCGCTAGAATTCTCGGATCCACCTTAATCCCGGTAAACTCCATATCGGCTAAAACTGGAGACAGCGGCAATTCAACGACCTTGTAAAGGTTTACAAGATCCTGGCTCCCCAGTTTTTCCTCCAGAACTTGGTGTAGTTTTTTCAGCCCACGAACGGCGAGGCCCGGATCCATCTTTTCATCGACCACTTCACCCAGATAATGAAAAAGATGTTCGCTGAGCGTCTCCCCAGAAAAACCCGGATCCAGCACGTACGACAACAACAAGGTATCGCCACGCACGCCATCGAATTTCAACCCGTACCTCTTGAGTACAACTTCTATGAACTTACCGTTGTGCACCAGTTTCCCAATCTCTTCGTTTTCCAAAAACGCCCGCAGTTTTTCCAAGGCAGCCCGCGGGTCCTGCTCCATTTCGAACACATAAACATCTTCGCCATTGGCGACAAAAAGGCTCTTGGGCTTAGCCCACATCGGGTGGTGATAGTCGGCTAATAAATACAGGCTAACTTCTTCATCCGGTCTTAGATCCCGGGTTATGTCGAGTACCTGGCCAGCATCCCCCACGATTACTGGTCCTGTAGGCGATTCGGCGGGCGGCTTATCCTTGTCCAAATCTTTCAGTAAAGAATTGAACTCGAGCTCCTGGTAAACCCTCACCAACCGTTCCCGCTGCGGAGGTCGCCGTCTCAGTTTTTCGAATTCAACTTCTAAAGGCACATCCTTAACAATAGTTGCCAGCTTGCGGCTGAGAAAAGCCTGGTCTTTGTGGGCCGTGAGTAGTTCCCGCAACCTAACGGGCGTAATCTCATTCAGGTTGGCGTAGATTCCTTCCAGCGAGCCGTACTGCTTTACCAGTTTGATTGCGGTCTTTCGGCCAATGCCAGGCACACCCGGAATGTTGTCGGAAGCGTCTCCCATTAAACCTTTTACGTCCGGCAACTGGTAAGGAGAGACCTCCCATTTCCCGTGTACAGCCTGTAAATCGTACCTTTCCATTTCGCTTATTCCCTTTTTCGTTACCAAAACTTCGATTCCCGGTGAAACCAGCTGCAGTTCATCCTGGTCCCCGGTCACGATAATACAGGGTAAACCCTGCTCCCCAGCCCTGACGCTCAAGGTCCCAATGATGTCATCTGCCTCATAACCGCTCATTTCGATGTAGGAAACGTTCAGAGCTTCTAACACCTCTCTCAAAATCCCGAACTGTTCTCTAAGTTCAGGCGGAGCCGGCGGTCGGTGAATTTTGTACTCGCCATATTCTTCTGAGCGCAACGTCTTCCGGTCCTTGTCAAAAGCTACTATGATATGTGAAGGCTGGTATTCCGATAGCACTTTAGACAGCATGTTGAGAAAACCGTAGACCGCATTGGTAAAAGTACCGCGCCGATTACGCAACAGCGGCAAAGCATAAAAAGCTCGATAAAGCAAACTGTTCCCGTCTATAATCATCACACGTTCTTGACCCAATGTTCTTAAACCACCTTTTGTTGAGATTTGAATCACACAGACGCTCACGACGCCTGCTCATTTACGGGGCCGAACAAAGCTTTCTACTTCAGCCTCCGCATTTCCTTCATTCTGGCATCTCCCTTCTTTGCCCTTGCAAAAACGCGGTGCTGTGGTATAATAGTCGTTGCAAAAGCCGCAAATTATATCATCGACAGACGGCCGAGTGATGGAACTGGCAGACGTGCTTGACTCAAAATCAAGTGAGGTCAACCCTCGTGTGGGTTCGAATCCCACCTCGGCCACCATAGCCAAACTTGAGGGGTTGTATGCACCCCTTTTTTATTTATCCTCCAGTAGGTTTCTTATAACGCTTTTGGTGTTAAACCTGTGCCCGAGGTGGTATTCGAGGTGCCTTTCCAGTATCTGTTCAGCCACCCGCAAAGCTCGAGCAGACGGCTTCACCCTTTGCAAGAAAGAAACATCCTTCTGCTCCAGGTCGCGTAACAAAGCCCAAAGCTCACCATCCAATGCGAAAATAAGGTTATCCGTGCTCGCCCGATTACACCGGTCGCAGAGAACACCCCCGTCTTTGATGCTGAGAACAACCGCCTTTCCGCGACCGCAAAGTATACACTTCTGCAAACCGAGCGCATATCCTAATTCTCGGGCTAGCTTCAGTTCAAACCAGCGAACAGCCAGAGGAGAAAACGGTCCATCCTCCAGACAACGGAGAACAGTCAATGTGGCATCGAAAACCTCCGGGTGCGGGTCGGCCTCGGCCAGGCTTTTATCCAGCAGCTCCATCAAATACAGGCTGTGTAACGTTTTAACCATGTCATCCCGTACATACCCAAAAAACTCGATGATCCTTCCTTGAGTAATCAGATCCAACTCGCGCCCGCGGCTAAGGTGCAGGCATGAAAAACAAAAAGGCTGTACCGCTCCTCGCAGAGAACTGTTCGGTTTCTTAATGCCTTTGGCTACCGCCCTCAATTTTCCTTCCCGACGGGCAAAGAACGTTACTATTTTGTCGGTTTCTATGAAATCCTGATTTTTTAAAACTATAGCTTCGGTTATGTAGTATTTTGCCATTCTGCCCTCACCAGCTCGGTCGCCAGCTCGTAACCAATTCGCACATTCTCTTGAGCTTTACCAGATCCACCTCATCGATAAGCCCCCCGGTTGTACTAAAGATGAACCCGGCTCCGTTACCCACCACTTCCAATATGCCGGTCACCTCTCGAACCAAATCGGATTCCTCCTGGCACAACAGGTATTGAACTTCTAAATTACCCATCAGGCACAAAGTCTCCCCAAAAACCCTTCGTACCTCCCCCAAGTCCATGCCCGAACTCGGCTCCAGAGAATGTACCCCGTCAAAGCCTGCACCAACGATATCGGGCAAGGCCTGCCAAATGTTGCCTTCCGAATGGAAGAACACCGGGGCCCCCACCCTCACCTTAATCCTCTCCATCATCCTGGCCAAAGGTCCCCACAACACCTCCCGTAAAAGCTCGGGACTTACGAAAAGCCCCTTTCCATAAGCGATGTCATCACCGATGATAATACCGTCGGCCCCAGCCTGCAGCATCTCCAATGCCGTGCCCTCCAAGCTCTGGCAGGTTTCCCCGATGACCGACACAACGTCCCCGGGCGATTTGGCCAGAACCCGGAAAAAGTCTTGCCACCCGAACAGATTCAAAGCCCTAGTAAAACCACCCTCAAAAAGCACGAAAACAAAAAAGTCGCTTTCACGGGCCCAGAACTCAACCTCACTGACTGCGCAAGACTTGCTACCTATGCTATCTCCTGTCATCTGCCTTGAAGCATCCACCACCACCAGATCCATTCCCAACTCTTCCAAAAACTCTTTTCTCAAACAAAGCCTGGCCCTATCGCCCCGAGGCTTTACCCCAAAGGCCCTCTCCACTAACCCGTCCGGAATAACCAGTTCCCCTAATGGAATCCGGTCCAGTGCCTGATGTCTTATGGAAGCCAGTACTCTTTTTCTGTGGTTCATATTATGAAATGTTCTCCTCCGTCAAAGTAACCTTTTTCGTAAACTTCACAGCATTATTATGCCATACTTAGTACCTACAGGTCACAATAACGGCCTACTTTCCCTCCCGCTCTGGTTTCACGTGACAAATTGTGCCGGGCGTTCCCCGGTTAAAGAAGAAATATATACTGGAGCATTTGCAAAAAATAATAGGCGAAGACATGCTGCCGGCGGATATGATGCTGGGAAAACTCACGAAGGAGGAGATATTGGTGAGAATCAGCGCCCCGAACAAGCTAGTCGGGAAAGTGGCCAGCATAAAGGAAAGCTCAGGCATGACAGAAGTTGTAATAGATATAGGCGACCAACCGGTAACAGCCGTAATCACGGCGGGCGCGGCCGATGCTCTGAGCCTGCGTCCCGGTGATGAAGTTTTTGCCATGTTCAACGCCACTTCGGTGATGTTGATAAAAGACACCAAGTGAGAACGGGGCTACGGTGTGTGAGCCAAGGTTGAATGAAATCCAGATACTTGAAATCGTACCGGTGCTAAATATAGAATAGGGACAAAACCACGGGGAGGTTGGCAATGGCTAAGCGTTATCGCGGAGACAGCAGGCTAGCAAGGGTCGAGCCTAATCCTTCGCCAGGGCATACCCTTAAACTGAGGGTGAGCCCCGATAACGTTCACTTTCTCATGGCGATCATGGAAGGATACTCTCACTTGGCTTTTCCCGCCCAAGTCAACCCAAAAGAAGGAAAAATCATTCTTCACACCACTCCTCCCCACCGGTTTGACCTGCAAGCAATAGTCAACCACCTAGCCTTCGCGGTAGAGGTTGAATGAGGAAAAGGTTTGCCAAGCTTTCAACCAATCAAGTAAAATGATGTCAAACCGGGAGGGGATGAGAGGTGCAAAAGGGAACAGTCGTTTTTTTGGTCTTGATGATTTGTTCTGCTCTGATCATAGGGACAACCCTGGGGTTCATAAGTACTCGCGAGTACCTGGTCCCTCACCTAAGCAAGACTTACACGGACACCGGCACGGCTAAAACCAATTCGGCAGATTCCGATGAAAATCAAGCACCTTCGGTGCCTGACCCGAACGCCTCCTCGATAGCAGAAAAGGCCTCGTATTCTGCTCTATCCCGGTACGGCCAACCACAAACCGTGAATTCACTGCGTTCCAGCGACGCCTTTGCCTCGACTAAGCTTTTGGTCCTGACTGAAAATGAAGTCAAAGAGGTCAAGGCTATGTTGCAAAATCTCGGTTACGATGCATCTAGTTTACCCGAGGCAGTGAAGCAGTTCCAAGAAAAAAACCACTTAGCGGCTACTGGTTATCTCGACACCGAGACTTTAACGTCCATTATCACCCAGGTGCTGAGACAAAAGGTGACCAAACTAAGGCCTTAAGCTAAGCTTTTTGTTAAACTCATCAAAGTCTGCGTTAATCAGCGTCTAAATAATAACGCCGTTTACCGCACTTGGGCTTGGCCGCGGTAGATTTGTCCCCTAGCCGTATCCATGGTTATGGTTTCTCCGTCTTGGATGACACGGGTTGCCTCGGCGGCTCCAACGATGACAGGAATATCCAAGTTAATACCTACTATGGCTGCATGAGAAGTCAGGCCTCCCTGTTCCGTGATAATCCCCCCGGCCTTTTCCAACAACGGCATATAGTCCTTGTCTGTTCCGACTGCCACCACTATATCTCCCGGAGCAAACGAGCCCGGTTTGCCCGGATCCAGTATCACCCGCGCCTTACTGGTAACGGCCCGGCTACCTATACCCGTTCCCTTAACCAGCACCTTGCCTACTACTTGAACTCTCAGTAGATTGGTAGTCCCAGGGATTCCAGGAGTACCTGCGGTTATGACTACCAGGTCACCGGGGGAGATTAGCCCTCGCCTGACTGCGGCATCCAGGGCTGTTTCTATCATCTGGTCAGTTCCGTGGGTTTCCGGGACCGTGAGCGCGTATACCCCCCATACCAAAGTTAGCTTGCGTACCACTTCGGGTGAAGGCGTAGTAGCCACGATCGGAGCCCGGGGACGGTACTTGGCCACCATTCTCGCCGTATGGCCCGATTTTGTAGCAGTAACAATGGCCGAGGCCCCCAGGTCGGTAGCGGTAGCACAGGTGGCATAACTGATGGCATCGGTCACGGTACGCCTGCCTTCGAATCGTCTTGCCGCCAGCATGTTCTCATAGGGCAAAGCCATCTCCGTCCGCCGGGCTATTCGCGCCATGGTTTCCACCGCAACTACCGGATATTTACCGGCTGCGGTCTCTGCCGACAGCATAATGGCGTCTGCCCCCTCAAATATGGCATTAGCCACGTCTGACGCTTCGGCCCGGGTGGGGCGCGGCACGTTTACCATCGATTCGAGCATCTGGGTGGCAATTATCACCGGCTTACCCTGAGCCCGGCATTTCTCGATTATAACCTTTTGCACCAGAGGTACTTCTTCGGTAGGTATTTCAACCCCCAGGTCTCCCCGGGCGACCATGACGCCATCAGCAACCTTTATTATGTCATCCAGGTTGTCCAGCCCCTCCTGGCTCTCAATCTTAGCGATTATATCGATGTCGGCTCCCTTTTCCTCTAATATGCGTCTGATATCCAAAACATCATCGGCCGTCCTTACGAACGAGGCAGCAATGAAATCCATATTCTGCTGGATGCCGAAGTTAATGTCTTCGATGTCTTTCTGGCTCAAAAAAGGCAGGTTGGTTCTCACACCCGGCAGGTTTATGCCTTTCCTTTCACCGAGTACTCCTCCCGCAACCACCTGGCAGACGATGTCGGTGTCGTTCGCCTCTAAAACAGACAGCTGGATGACGCCGTCAGCGATCAATATGCAGTCACCCGCTTTTACCTGCGAAGGTAACTCATGGTAACTTATCTGGACCTCGTCTTCGTTACCTTCAACCGGACGGTTGGTGAGAACGAACTTTTGACCAGGACGCAGCTCTATCTTACCTTCTTTCAAGGGCCCGGTCCTGATCTCCGGCCCTTTGGTATCAAGCATCAACCCTACTTCCGCATTCAGTTCCCGCGCCACCTCACGCACCATGCGGATGCGGCGCTCATGCTCATCATAAGTGCCGTGTGAAAAATTCAAACGGGCCACGTTCATGCCGTTGGTGATCAAAGCTCTTAGCCGCTCATAATCATCGGTGGAAGGTCCCAGGGTACAGATGATTTTGGTCTTCCGCAAGGCGGGTCCCCCCCTTTTACTTCGTAAGGTCCTGTCCAGACCTGTTTCTCTCAAGCTCCAAAACTAGATAGACAATATCCGAGCGATCTCGCAGATGTCGAGGTCAATATCCTTCTTGCCCTCGATGACCTGAGCCAAAGGCACATCAACAATCTTCATCCCTTGGTAGCCGGTCATCATATTTCCTTTGCCTTCTACGATAAGGTCAACTGCTCGTTTACCCATGCGTGACGCCAGGTTCCTGTCCATGGCACTCGGCATACCCCCCCGTTGGGTATGCCCGAGAACTGTAACCTTTGTATCCATGCCGGTTTTGGCCTGGATTTCTCTAGCCAACGGGTAAGCGCCGCAACAGCCTTCGGCTACTACGATTATGCTGTGCAGCTTGCCTCTTTTCATCCCCTGCTTAAGCCTCTCCACGACCTGGTCCAAGTCAAATGGAACCTCCGGGATAAGTATGCTTTCGGCCCCGCCGGCCAGCCCGGCGGTCAATGCTATGTGTCCGGATTCCCGTCCCATCACCTCGACGATGAAAATGCGCTCGTGGGCTGTTGCCGTGTCCCGGATTCGATTGATGGCACTCACCACCGTGTTTACCGCGGTGTCAAACCCGATGGACATGTCGCAGTAGGGGATATCGTTGTCAATGCTTCCGGGAATGGCAACGGTATTTACTCCCAGTTTCGAGAACTCATAAAGTCCTCTTATCGTGCCATTGCCGCCGATACCGATGACATCCTGAATGCCTGCATCCCTTAAAGCCTCTAAACCCCGGAGTCTCCCTTTTTCTTCCATAAACTCTTCACAACGCGAGGTTCTCAAGATAGTCCCGCCCCGGTGAATTATATCCGCTACCGACCCCAGGGTCATCTCAACGAAGTCCCCGTTTATCAGACCCTGAAAACCGCGGGTAACACCGAAAACCTGGTATCCCGCGTATATGCCCGCCCTAACCACAGCCCTCACCGCTGCGTTCATCCCCGGGGCATCGCCGCCGCTCGTCAATATCGCGATCTTCTTCATCCCATCACCTCCTTGGCCTTTCTTTGGGGCCCTTTCCGAGGTTGGATTGATTTCTTTTCCCAAACTACAGTTCTGTGGTAACCAAACCGAAACGAGTCAGTATTTCTGCCTTCCCTCTGACTTTGATGGCTGAAGTATGCTCGGTAAACTGGGCGATCATTACCTCACCCTTGTCAAGCTTTTCAGTATGGTGAAACTTGGTTTCCTTTCCCCGAGTCAGACCGATTATAGTGACGCCGTTTTCCAAAGCCTTGATTATCACATAATCTTCCCCAACGTAATCCCTCTCCATACGTTCGCCTCCTCTCATCTGAACCACACGTTTCCTCTGCCGTAGAGTGAAGATAGCTGCTGTTTCAAAGCCAAACTGGGCTGTACCCATAAGTTCTTGTCTAAACGAATAACTTTATTGGCTGAAAGCCGAAGGTATACTGGTATTTCTCCCGAGTAACCTCCCAGAATCCTGACCAATTCTGACTTCGAGTTCCCGGTGCCAGCCGCGTTCGATACCTGGATGTGCAGCTCCTTCAGTTCGTGAGAAACGGGATACACCTGGTTGACGGCAACCTCAACCGAATCATCCCGGTGGATAACCTTCCCTTCAATGACCAAAGCCGTATCCAGTTTTATCTGCCTGTAATGCTGCCGGTAAACCGCAGGAAAAACAACTGCTTCGACTTTCCCCGTGAAATCCTCGAGTACCAGACGAGCCCAAGGCTCCCCCTTTTTGCTTCGGCTCCTCTTCATAGCAGTTACCGTAGCCACGATCCGGACCACTTGGCCTTCATCGAGTTTGGAAAGTTCACTGATCTCATGTGACATCAGATATGGAATCACCTCGCGGTATTCCTCCAACGGGTTCTGAGAAACATAGAAGCCTAATACTTCTTTTTCTTTCTTCAGTTTCTCCTGTACACTGAATTCCCCTTTCGAACGGGGAACAGGATCCTGAACCACCGTGGCCGCGGCATCGTCAACAAACAGAGAAGGCTGTGCACTGTCCATAGCAGCCCTCACCTCAACAGCCAAGGCCAAACACTCGTCCAGTAGAGATAAGGCCTCCTTTCGTTTGAGTCCTAACGAGTCAAAAGCACCCGCCAGAATCAAGTTTTCCATGACCCGCTTATTCAACTGCCGCAGGTCCACCCGCAGGCAGAACTCGAGGAGAGAAGAGAATCTTCCTTCTTTACGGGCTTCGATTATGGATCTGACCGCGTTAATACCTACGTTTTTTATCGCACCCAACCCAAACCTGATCCTACCTCCGGCTACGGTAAAATTCTCAAAACTCTCGTTGATGTCCGGAGGTAAGATATCCATCCCCATGCGCCTGCATTCCTTCAAATAGTAGACCACCCGGTCCTGGTTATCGATGACGCTGGTGAGAAAGGCGCACATGTATTCAACCGGGTAGTGCGCCTTGAGATAAGCGGTCTGATAAGAGACAAGCGCGTACGCCGCCGAGTGGGATTTGTTGAACCCGTAGCCGGCAAAATGCTCCATCAATTCAAACAGGGATGATGCCGTTTCTCTGTCAATCCCGTTGCGGTAAGCTCCTTCCACGAACTTATTCCTCTGGGCTGCCAGTTCGTCCGGTTTCTTTTTCCCCATAGCCCTGCGGAGCACATCGGCTTCCCCCATGCTAAAGTCGGCGAGTTCGCTGGCAATCCTCATGACCTGTTCCTGGTAAAGAATTACCCCGTAGGTTTCGCGAAGAATCGGCTCCAGTTTAGGGTGTAGGTATTCTATCGGTTGCCGCCCGTGTTTACGGTTAACAAAGTCCTCTACCATACCGCTTCCCAAGGGTCCAGGGCGGTAGAGAGCTATAATGGCGATGAGATCCTCAAAACTGGAGGGCCGAACCTCCTGCAAAAGCCGCCTCAAACCCTCGCTTTCCAGTTGGAAGACCCCCACGGTATCGCCTTCCGATAGGAGTCTGTAGGTATCAGGATCATCTAGAGAAATATGATCGATGTCGATTTCGTAGCCACGGGTCTTTCTGATGATATCGAGGCAGCGGTCGATCACGGTCAGGGTTCTCAATCCCAGGATGTCCATCTTGAGAAGTCCTATCTCTTCCACCGTCTCCTTGGTAAACTGGGTTACTACATGCCCGTCTGCGGTCCTCTGCAGGGGTAGCACACGGCTCAGGCTTTCTCGCCCGATAACCACACCAGCGGCGTGAACCGAAGCGTGCCGTGGGAAACCTTCGAGAGCCCGGGCAGTATCCACTAGCCTTCGCACCCGAAAATCGTTCTTGTAGGCTTCTGCCAGGTCGCCCGAGACCTCAAGAGCCCGGTCCAAACTTATACCCAGTTCTGCCGGTACCATTTTGGCAATGCGGTCAACCTCGCTGTACGGGTACTCCAAAACCCTCCCTACATCACGTATGGCCGCTCGGGCTGCCATAGTACCGAATGTAATGATCTGAGCCACCCGATCGCTGCCGTACTTTTCGATAACGTAGTTTATGACCTGGTCCCGTTTCTCGAAACAAAAATCGATGTCGATATCCGGCATGGTTATTCTCTCCGGGTTTAAGAAACGTTCAAACAGCAGTCCATACTCCAGGGGATTGATGTCGGTGATGCCCAGCACATACGATACCAGGCTGCCTGCAGCCGATCCCCTTCCGGGCCCCACCCTTATTCCCCTGTTCTTAGCCCAGTGCACCAGGTCTTGTACGATGAGGAAATAACCTGCAAACCCCATTCGGTTGATGACATCCAGCTCAAGCCTCAGACGGTCTATAACTTTCGTACCGGGATGAGCAAACCTTTCCCGCAATTTCTTCCAGGCAAGGTCTTCGAGGTACGATTCGGCGGTAGCTCCTTCCGGTAAAGGGAATTCCGGCAGACAAAAACTATCAAATCCGAAATCAACTGAACACCTTTCTGCAATGGTCACAGTGTTGGTAACCGCTTCGGGTATATGAGCGAACAAGCTGCTCATTTCTTCCCCTGACTTAAAATAAAACTCCGGACAAGGGAACCTCATCCGCGATTCGTCCGTAAGAACCTTTCCGGTCTGGATGCAGAGCAGGACATCGTGGATAAAAGCGTCGTCCCGGTTGAGGTAGTGAACGTCATTGGTCGCCACTAGGGGCACATCCAGTTCCCGGCTCAAATGACACATAGCCTCATTAACCACCCGCTGTTCGCTCAAACCGTGATCTTGGACCTCTAGGAAAAAGTTGTTCTCACCAAAAACCTCTCGAAAATAGCCGGCAACCGCCCTGGCCTCCTCATAATTGCCAGCCAGAAGCAGTTCAGGTACCTCGCCGGCGATGCACCCAGAGAGCGCTATGAGCCCTCGGCCGTGCTGCTCTAACAATTCCTTGTCCACCCGCGGTTTGTAATAGAACCCCTCCAGAAAAGCCTTGCTTACCATCTGCACCAGGTTACGGTATCCGTCCTGGTTCTCGCAGAGAAGAGTCAAATGGTACAGAGCATCATCCACCTTGGGTGTCCGGTCGAATCTGTGCCGCGGAGCAACGTATACCTCGCAACCAATAATAGGTTTAATTCCGGCTTTTCTAGCTTGTTTGTAGAAATCGATTACCCCGTAGAGAACACCGTGATCCGTTATGGCCAATGCAGGCATACCCAACTCTTTGGCCCTTTTAACCAGTGACGATACACGTACCGCCCCGTCCAAGAGACTGTATTCGGAATGGGTGTGAAGATGCACAAATCCTTGCATGGAACCACCTGTGTTTCGTTATTTTTGTGTTTCGCTTTTTTTAGTCAAATCCTTCTCAAACGGCTGTTCAGAATTCCTCCTACCCGGCCGCACTCAGCCAAAGTCAAAGCCTTCCAGCCTTCACGTTCCACTTTCTCCAGGAGACCGAGTTCCGCGAGTATCTCGAGTTTAAGCTTCTCTACCGGAGTCAGTTTTGCCTTAGCACCTGGGCCCTTACCCGTGTTCCTGTTTTTGTTCATCCCTATCTCCTCCGGTAATAGCTTTGCCCAGGAACCAGCAACCTTAATCTTGAAATGCAGCTAACGAAGTCTTGACCGCATCCATCCCCGCAACGTAATAAGCTAACCGCAGGGCCTCGCAGATCTCCATGTCCGTGGCACCGGCTCCCCGTGCCTGAGCCGCCAGTACTTTTACCCCTTCCTGAGCCCCCTTGTACGCATCCAGGGCCAAGGTAATCAGGTATTTCGTCTTAGCATCAAGGGCACCGGGAGTCATGGCCAGTTCTACAACCGCTTTTAACTGTTGATAAAACACAGGATCGATATCTCTCATTTTCTCTACAAACCAGGGTATCCTTACCTCCATGGCAAAAGCTCGCCTCCCCTTGTCACAAAAATGTTGCCTTTCGAAACTATCGGCCTCAACTCACAACTGCAAAATCGTTATCCTGAAACCATTATAAAGGAAGTTTCTCCCTCTATAAACCTGCGATCAGGGGGACGGTTCTGTTGTGATCACTTTTAGTGATCACAACAGAACCGTCCCCCTGTGCCGAAAAATTTTTTCATTGCTTGCAGGTATTTTTTGTTATCTGTAGAAATACTTTACATGCCTAACCTGGAGAAAGGAGGTATTACCTTTGTTCAGCCACCTGATTGGCAAGCCGCTCAAACGTTATGATATTTCGGTTTTTGAAAACTACCCTCCTGAGGCCATCCTAGAGTACCACCATCATCGGGATCTAGAAATCGAATTTCAAACCTACCGCCTGCTCAAAGAAAAAGCTTCTTGTCAGGAATCAGAAAACCCGGTTGTCGCATCGTGGGTCTCGTTTTTCGACGAGGTTCTGAAAGCAAAAGAAGACCTTGAAATGAATTTGGACAACAGTTTCCTACCCGTTCTTGGTCCATACTATTACCCCAGGACTAATACCACCGTTTTCTTTACCTCCTACACGCCTGCAACCGAATGTGTGAACGCGACAGACCTTCAGTACCTGTGTTCACTAGCCGAGCCCCCCTTGCCCAACGATAAAGTGGTCAAACACTACCAATCCATCAAGAAATTAACGTGATTAGCGGGAGGAGTCAATAATGAAGCCTAAGCCTGAACCTTTGGTGAACATTGAAATGTGCCTGCTCGCTCACCATGAATTCAAAATATTGTCAGACAAGGTGAGTTATTACAAAGCTCTCATACGGGAAAGAATGAAATTTATTCGTCACCCGGACATAACCCCTAAAGAGCCGGAGCCACCGGGAGAAAAACCGGACAAGCCTTCTCCGCCTGAACGACGTATCCTAAATTACATTCCACTGGTAACCAGGCGTAAAAAGCTGGAGTACGAAAAGGCCTGCGAAGAGTATAACCACAGGCTCAAAGAATACTACATTGCCTACAAGGAATACGAAAAGGCGTGTGACCGTTATAAAGAAGCTTTGCAAAGGTGGGAGACTGATAGAGAGGCCCTGCTCACCCAGAGCCAGGAAGACATTAAGCTGGCCAGGAAAAACCTCAAAAAAGCGAGCAGACTGCTGAAAATGTACCTGGAAGTCATTGAAAATTCCCAAATACACCCCGCATACAGGCAACCCGAAACCCTCGAGAAGTTCAAGTCCTACTTAGAAACCGGACGGGCTTCAACCGTGCAGGAATGCATAAACCTGTACGAAACTGAAATAACCTGGCAGCAACTCCGGGGGAGCCAAGAGAGGATGGAAAACCAGTTAACCGCCACCATTCACTTCATCCAAAATGACCTTACCCGGGCAACGGCGCAAGTGGCCTGTATCGAAGATGCTTCTGTAGCACCAAAACAGGGCAATAACGATAGCCCCATTCTTGCAAAATTAATCATCAGGTCGCGTGGGAAGGCTCCGCCTTCAGTCCCAGAATTCGGCGTTAACCGTATAAGCCATCCCCCTAAGAACCTCATTGCTTCCCTAAGGTATCGGGTGCTCAGGTTGCCACCCTTGTGAACACCCTTGATTTTCTTCAATCCCGGTGATAAGATTTTAGGTGTCAGTTTCACAACGTATATATGGTCACCGGGATGTGGCTCAGCTTGGTAGAGCGCCTGGTTCGGGACCAGGAGGTCGCTGGTTCAAATCCAGTCATCCCGACCATGGAAACAAAGGACTTCAATCATAGAAGTCCTTTATTTTTTCCGTCTCAATTGCGCCTCTGGTACACACCAGCACACGATCTACCCCGCCTGTCCGTACTTGCGAAACAAATGCCAACACTGCTTCCGGGGTCTCAGCTGGGGTTAAGTCCAGAATTCGTTTACCGTAAAATCTAATCTTGAGTATAATACTCTTGCTCCTGCCGAATCAGGTTTGAGGACCGTGTAGCACCGCTGCCTGGCAGAGGCGTTACTCTTCACCGAGCCATAACTCCTGGTAGTTGTTGCTTGCCGCACCCGCCCGGTATTTGTTTTGGATATCCTGGACCTGCGGAACCAAGCTCTGAATACGTTCGCGGATATTCCGCTCTGTGGCCTCGTCTATTACCACAACTCTGTCTTCATCTAACTCGACCCCAATTTGCAGGTTACCACTTCGAGGATCAGCGGTTACCAACAATCCTTCGTACTGTTCTTTGGCAAACTCCTTTCCCCCTAAGAACTCTCTCTTGCTTACTACCTGACCTTTTCTGGCCATTTTCCTTCCTCCTTCGGTTTATATTCATGAGGTAGTCTTTCCCGAATACAAGGCAGTGTATACTAAAGGGTCCTTAGGAGGGTCATCGCCATCCATTAAACCGGATCTGTTTGAGTTTCCTTTCTTAAGGCTGGAGTTATTACTTTGCTACTAGAAGTACTTTTTGTAGTAATTATATAAATTTTAGGAGAACCTAGCAGGAACTGGACAGATGGTGTATAATAATTTTCGGTGTGTGCGTCTGCTGTCTCTTGCAGTAAATATCTAGAGTAAAGGCAGGATGTTTGGACATGCAGGTCGGAAAAAACGACTCTTTATCTAGAGCTATAGCTAAGATCGAAATTTTGTCGCTTTTCAGGCAATATCCACATACGAGAGACACCTTGGAAGGGCTCACTCGTCGGCTTTGGCTCGATGCGGAACCTGTAAGATCGGTCCTGGAAGACCTGGTCAGTTTGGGTATCATTACCAAGTCTGGCCATGGGCAACAATCCGTTTACCGCCTGAGAGTATCTTATTCCACTTCTGAAGAACAAGACTGCGGTTTGGCGGGGGAACACTGATGTTGGACCTGTTTAGAGTCCTCGACAACATATGCATTGGGGTCCTAGTCTACGGTGACAACTTGGAAATAAGGTACAGCAACCGGACCAGCAGCGTCTTAGCATCGAAGTTAGAAACACCGGGCCTGCTTTACGATGAAATCAAAGAGCTAGCCCGGCAAAGCCGTATTCAGTCTGCTCCTAAGACCAGGTTTCTGTTTTTCGAAACCCACAACCAATACCTCACATATGCGGTAACAGCCCAGAGCCTTGATGAAGGATATAAGGAAATAATCGTAACCGTCGCCGATGAAACCCCGGCTCATCGTTTAGAACGTACTCTCCTCAAAGCCGAAACCCTGACGGTGGTCGGACAGCTGGCTATAAACGCCCTCACCGAGATCAGAAACCCTCTTACCGCAGCTTTAGGCTTTTGTCAGTTTATCACCGAAACCGGTGACAAGTCCCTTCAGTTTGTCAGCTTTATCAGTGAAGAATTGGCTACCATCAAACACATTTTGGACGAGTTTACCCGCATTTCCACCACCTACCGTTAACCATACCCAAAAGATTGGAAAATATCGAGCAGGATTTTCTCCGCTTATGGCGAAATTATCCCGCTGTGAAATGATTCTCATGCCCTTAATTTTCCAGGCCTCTTTGGCCATTGGTTTTATGGGGGCGTTTAACTAGGAGGTGGTGATATCGATTAGCCACGGAAGCCCATTTCAGCCTAAAC
This sequence comes from Syntrophothermus lipocalidus DSM 12680, assembly GCF_000092405.1. Taxonomy (NCBI): domain Bacteria; kingdom Bacillati; phylum Bacillota; class Clostridia; order Eubacteriales; family Syntrophomonadaceae; genus Syntrophothermus; species Syntrophothermus lipocalidus. The sequence continues at coordinate 1,781,554 of NC_014220.1, forward strand.
TTTGCAAGGAGGTTCGCTAGCACGAATGAAAAACAACGATGTTAAAGAAGTAAAAGTAGTAGGTCATGTCCAAGAATTAGTCGGTAACCCCTCTGCCCTGGGACTCCTAGGGCTTGCCATGGTTACTCTGGTTGCCTCTAGCCAAAAGCTAGGCCTTACCGGCGGGCCTACTGGAAGCGTTGCTTATGTTCTGCCCTGGGCCATATTTCTAGGAGCACTGGCCCAATTTGTAGCCGGCTTATACGACTTCAAACACAACAACACGTTCGGAGCCACCGCGTTCTGCGGTTACGGTTTCTTCTGGTTCGGAGTAGCCATGACCTGGATGATAAAGATGGGCATGTTCGGGCAAGCTGTAGCTGCCACCGGTGACATCAGGCAACTGGGGTTTGCTTTCCTCGGCTACTTCATTTTCACCGTGTATATGACCATTGGCTCCATGGGGACCAACAAGGTGCTCTTCATCATCTTCTTCCTTATCGACCTGTTGTTCCTGGGTCTCTTTATGAGCACGCTGGGTTGGGGAGGAGAAACTTGGCACAAGCTAGCAGCATGGTCCGAACTCTTGATCTCCATCTTCTCATTCTACGGTTCAGCAGCCTCTGTACTGAACACTCACTACAACCAGGTGGTATTACCGGTCGGCAAGCCCTTCGGCCCCTGGGTTAAATAGATACCGGTTAGCTTGACTTAATAAATAGCGCACTAATAAGACAGCCCACCTTCGCAAAGGTGGGCTATTCGCTTACAATTCACATTCTCCGCGTCTAATCTTCGAACTTGGCGTGAGACCACTTGATGCGGAAATTAAACTTCTGCATTATAATGTGCGCGGTTTCCTCTATGTTGCGCGAAGTGACGTTTATGACCTCACACTTTAACTTGGAGAAGATAAGGTAGGCGTTTTCTAAAATCTGCTCCAGTTCCTCATCGACGCTTTCCAGGTTCAGAGGCGGGTCAAAGCGGTGAACCAGATCCCGCTTCATCTCGATAAGCGCGTCGATGTCCAGGTCTAAGCCTACCATCGGCTTAACCCCGCGTAGGTCCAATATTTCTTTCGGAATGTGAAAATCACGGGTTATAGTATAGTTGGCGACCTTCAGACCGAGGTTAGCCAGGAACATAGACAAGGGAGTTTTGGAAGTCCGGGGTAGCCCTAAAATAATAAGATCAGCCTCGCCAATGGTATCGAGGTTCTGCCCATCATCATGCTCTAATGTGTACTGGATAGCCGTCATGCGGTGGAAGTAAGCATCGTCCATCTGGTGCGTTAACCCGGTGATGCAGGCTGGTTGAAGACCTGTTTTGTCGCTTATAGCCTGGAGCAACGGCTGCAACACGTCTATTGCGACTACCCCCATTTCACGACTCTGCTGTTTCATATACTGGGAAATCTCGGGAATGACGATGGTATAGACGATGATCGCATCTGCCTCCCTCGCCCTCCTTATGAGGTTGTCTACCTGTTCCTTTTTGACTATCCTGGCAAAACGGGTCAATTTTCGCTCGATGTCAAACTGCAAAGCCGATGCTACAGCGATGCGTTCTGCTGTTTCCCCCAGGGAATCGGATACGGTGAAAATGTTCAGACTTTTCATAACTAATCTCCACCCCTTTCCCAAACATGTCCAAAACCGTCCCTCGGAATCGTACACCCTATGACTAATATATTAGAGAAACCCTTACACTTTTCCTGCAAAAACCGCCACTTTTTATAACAACCAGGATAACCACCCGTGTTCTGCTAGAGCCAAGGCCGCAAGAACCACTGCCGTCTCGGCCACTTCATTTATTGCCCCGTAAGTATCCCCCGTCAGACCGTTCAACCGCCGGTTCAGATACCAGGCAACGGCTAGTCCACAAAAAACCCCGGCCCCGATCAGAGCTAATCCCGTTACACCCGCGATTCCGCACACCACAGTCAATGCTATCACCGTCGCCAGTATCGCGTGTTTTGCCGTCACGTTTTCGGCAAAAGGACGTCCTGTTCCCGGTCCTGACCGCGCGTAAGGGAAACAGGCCAGAGCCCAAACCATCGAGCACCGGCCAATCACTGTGAAGACTATGAGGACGCGGCAAACATGAGCAGGTTCAAGCAAAATTAAGGCAACCAGTTTGAAGGCCAGAACCACAAAACAGGCAATAACCCCCATCGCTCCTACCCGGCTGTCCTTCATTATCTCTAACATCTTATCCCGGCTCTTGCCGCTCATGATACCGTCGGCAGTATCCATCAACCCGTCCAGGTGCAACCCTCCGGTTAACCCTATCAATCCGGCCAACGCCAACAGTACCGCCACTTCATGAGACCAAATTACCCGGCTCAAGTAGTAAATGAGGAGCAAGGCCGCTCCTATCAGCAAGCCGGTTAAGGGAAAAACAGCCGCCGCCCCGGCTAACTCCCCCGCTTTCACCTCGTCTTTAATCTTCACAGGGAGTCTCGTAAGAAACTGAACGGAAATCAGAACTGACCTGCCCCATCTTAGCAATAGCCTTCTTCCCTTTCTTGTCTGTATTTGTTTCCGTGACTAGCCCTATTCATCAAAAATCTTCTTCCTCTTGTTGACGTACAAAGCCCATTTTTGCCCAAAAACCTACAGCAGATGGATAGGACTCGAGAACAACGCGTTTGAATCCGAGGGCCCGGGCCAAGCCCTTAAGCCACTCGACACAGAAAGTCCCTATTCCCTCTCTCCGTCGGCTAGCCGGTACCTTCAGATTGGCGAGAAAAATCGAATCCTCCTCCAGTTTAAAACGAAAGTAAAATTCCTCTTCAGATGATCTGTTGTGATCAATACTTTTGATCACTACCGTACTGTCCTCATTCTTAAGAAGCTCCAGCTTCGTTTCCAAGCCGCTACAGCAGAAAGCTATCAGATCCTTGAGCTCGGAATCAAGAACGGGTCTTTCCCTTGACTCTCCTCGCGCCTCGACACGGCAAACCAGCATTTACCTCCCCCCGATGATTCCCGTTCATCCTTCCCTTATTACACACCATCGAAAATGTGCGGATCCCCTTGGGAAACACGCCGCCCAACCCTATTTCAAACCTTCCGTCTCAGACTTCTTGAGAAGTTCCAAAAAACTCACCAGTATCCTGGCTGTCATTCCCCAGATAACCTTGCCTTCGTAGCTGTAGAAATACGTTCGGTAAGTTCCGGTACTCCATTTATAGCTCTTGCCGCCAGGAATGAGGTCGAAGGGAAAATCATCCCCCGGATCCAGAAAAACCCTGACATCATACACCCGGGGAGTGGTCGACTTCAAATAATTTAACGGGACAAAGAATACCGATTTGACTTCACTGTGATTGGGATGAATGGCCTTCGGGTTGTCTATTTCACACAAGTAGGGATAAACGATGGAATTATAGGGGGTAATCAACACGTCGAGCGGGGCGATGAATTCCATATCGTTTCTGGTTATGCCCAGTTCTTCACAGGTCTCCCGCAAGGCTGCTCGAACCGGGTTGCGATCGCTTTCTTCTACCGCTCCCCCTGGGAAACACACTTCTCCCGGCTGCCGGTTTAAGGTCAATGCCCTCTCTTCGAACAGGATATTTACCTGCCCTTCGAGCTTTACCAGAGGTACCATCACCGCCATCCGGTTCAACTCAAATTCACCTAGGATACCGGCTTGCCTTCCTCTTAACCGAAAATATGCATCTTCCACTGCCCATTTCTCCTTCTCCTCATAGACTTCTTGCCGTCGAGTGCCATCGACCCACTACAGAAACACTCGAACTTGGCCAAACCCTCCCAGAGGATTTCAGGCTGGGCTTCACAGGCAAGACGCGCCCCGTGGCCCCAATCCAGATATACATAGTATATACTGCGGTTACGGGGTCTTCAACATCCAAATCTCTGTTCTTCCACTTTTTTACACGCGCTATTACTTGCGGAAAAAAGCCACCGTTACCCCGTGACCCCCTTCCTCGCGTTCCCCATCGCGGAAACTCGTCACCCGAGGACACTGGGCCAGCCACTCGCGCACTGCCTGTCGCAGGGCACCCGTTCCTTTCCCGTGAATGATGCGGACCTTCTCCAACCCCGCCAGGTAAGCATCCTCGATGTAGCGTTCGACCTCGAAGACGGCATCATCCGCAGTAAGCCCTCGCAGATCAAGTTCGGGAGAAATCCTCTTGGCCTTTTCCAGAAATGCATGGCTCTTTCTTCTCGCCATTTCTTCTTCCGGCGGAGTAGTCAGAACGACGTCATCCCTGGGAACGGTTAACTTGAGAATACCGACCTGCACCAGTACCTCGTCTTTATCGTTAGGCCCCTCTAGAATATAACCCCTGCGGCCGATGGAACGGATCTCTACGTAAGCGCCGGGGTTCAGTTCCGCTCCTTCCGGGGCTTGCAGGCTTCCCACCTGCCTTTCTGTTCTGAGTCCGCGTACCCGGTGCCGCGCTTTCTCCAGTTCGTGCCACTTAGGAGGTGTTTCCCTCTCTTTGAGGCTGCGTTTTACCTCATCCAGGACGGTGTCCGCCTCCCCCTTAACCTTTCTTAAATAGCTCTCGGCCTCTTCCCGCGTTTTTCGTATAATCTCCTCCCGTTCCCGCCTCAGTTTCTCCTTCTCCTCCTGGAGCGCTCGGCGTTCCTCCTCCATTCGGCGCCGTAACTCTTCGACCTCGTAGATATCGCTTTCTAGTCTCCGGCGGTGTTCCTGCACCTTGTTTATGATACGCCCCAGGTCCTGCTCGCTCTGAGGAACAAACTGGCGGGCTTTTTCGACTATGCGATGATCGAGTCCCAGTCTTTCTGCAATTTCCAAAGCGTTGCTGTGCCCGGGTATACCGATAGACAAACGGTATGTCGGTTGCAGCGTAATCGGGTCGAATTCGACACAAGCGTTTTCAACCTTTGCTTCTTGAAAGGCAAAGACTTTGAGCTCGCTCTGGTGAGTGGTTACCACGGCCTTCACCCCTTTGGCGAGCAATTCACCCAGTATGGCTCTGCCTAAAGCCGCTCCTTCCACCGGGTCGGTACCCGCCCCCAGTTCATCCAGCAACACGAGGGACTGCGAAGTAGCTCTCTTGAGGATGTCGATGATGTTGGTCATATGAGAGGAAAAGGTGCTGAGTGACTGTTCGATGCTCTGTTCGTCCCCGATATCCGCATAAACCGCGTCTACCAGCGCGATCTCAGTACCTTCAGCTGCAGGCACGAACAGGCCTGACATAGCCATGAGGGTAAGCAGCCCCACGGTTTTTAAAGTCACGGTCTTGCCCCCGGTGTTAGGCCCGGTAATAACCAAGATATCAAAACCTTTCCCCAACTCCAGATCTACAGGCACCGCTCCTTTGCCCAAGAGCGGGTGTCGTGCCCGTCTCAGAACAAAAACACCCTGTCCGTTCAACCGGGGAGCAACCGCATTCATTTCCAAAGCTAATCTTCCCTTAGCCAGAACAAGATCAAGGTCGGTAAGTATCTCCAGATCGCGCTCCAGTTCTGATACGACAGGCTCTAAGAGAGAAGTCAAGCGGCGCAGGATCTTTTCTATCTCCCGGTTCTCAGCCATTTCCAGCCTGCGGATATCGTTGTTAACGTGTACCACGGCTTCCGGTTCCACAAACACCGTAGCCCCGCTGGCAGATTCATCGTGGATGATGCCCTTAACTTCTGAGCGGTACTCTGCTTTAACCGGAACCACGTAACGCCCCTGGCGTTCGGTTATAATAGCGTCCTGCAGAAACTTCTGGTAATGAGAAGACCGCACAAACTCTTGCAAGTACTCCCGTACCCTGTTTTTGGCCGTTGCTATCCGGTTTCGTATGGCCTTTAGTTCGGGCGAAGCAGTGTCGCGCACTTCTCCTCCTTCATCTATGGATTCTCGTATCGCCCTCTCTATACCCTCATCTACGAATAGGTCCCCGGTCAAACCGCATAGACCGGGGCATTCTCTCCCCTCTACCATGTCTCGAGCTAGGCGTGATGCCCGCACTAGTGCCCCCACGTCTAACAACTCTCCTGTGCTGAGAGGAACCCCACTTCTTACCCGCCGCATGTGCTGGCGGATATCCTTGACCCCGGTCAAAAAACCGGTATCCCTTAACCGCAACACCTTCAAGGCTTCTCCGGTCTCTTGTTGGCGCATGCTGGCGGTCTCCAAATCGTAGACGGGCTGCAGTTCCAACGCCTTTTCAGCCCCCATCGGCGAACAAGCCTTTTGACTCAACATTTCGAGAATTTTGTCAAACTCCAGGCGGTGCAGCGCTTTTTCTTCCATATCTAGACAACTCCTCGGTAGTAGTGAATCTTACTGAAGTCAGACAGGGCCACTTTCTTCAGCCTTTCTTTCAGCGATGCCAGCCTGACCGGTTTGCCCTGTATTAAACCATCAATAGCCTGACGGTAAACCAGCACCGTTTCTGCAACTGCCTGGGCTGGACTGAGCCGGGCTTCAATACGCAACGTCCCTATTCCCAGTTCTAGGAGCTCTGGCAATTCTTCTATCAAACAAAGGGTACGAGAATTAAAGAGGTACACCCGGCAATGGTTATCAGCCCTGACCGGGAACTCGTAGCCTTTGCGGTCCACAAGGAAAAACTCATCCTCCCGGCACGGCCGCTCGCACTTTCCCTCTTTTCCTTGTCCTAAAGCTTTCCAGGGGCAGTAGGCCGAAATCATCAAAATTAAATCCCCGTGTGTCAAAACTTCGGCCCAGCTCAATTCCGGCTGCGGCCAGTTCTTGAGCTGGCTCGAGCTCAACTCCGGCGAAAGGCAAAAGTTCTCGGCCCCATGCTCTAACCAAAATCGAGCTGCCTCAGGATTAAACGTGTTGAGCGGATAGTCGGCAAAAACAGTCAACCCTCTCTCGCGGGCCTCCAGCAACAAACCAGGGTTGGCTGCAAGCACTCCTTCGAAGCCAACTTCTTCTATCTCATCCCAAGGTATCTCCTGCAATGGCCCCGTTATTCGGGGCAAAGCCAAGACAAGTTCGTGTCCCTTGTTGATGGCCAATTGTTTGAGTTCTAATACCTTGACCCGCTCCGATGTCTTTAGCCCTTTTAATCCTTCTAGATCCAGATATACGCGATCGGCTCCGGACTCCAGAGCAGCTCTAGCCACATCGACTCGGCCGGCGAACACCGAAAGCATCGTTCTTCGGGCAGGTTTCTCGAAGCGCCATTCGCTACTTTTTGCCGCACGCTCATTGAGCCTACGTGTGAACTCCTTCCGGTCAATAGCCGGTGGTTTGGCCAGTTTTAGAATATTTTCCCGCAGCTGGTCGGCTGCCTCGCGCCGCGCCTGATTAATCTCGCTGAAAGGCACTATCAGCGGCTCTTCCACAAACAATTTGAAGTCTTCAATCTCGAAGGGAGTGTTGCCTAACCGACTGACCTTTTCGTAGATATCTTGCTCGCTCAAAGGCCTGGTTTCTGCCGGAACCGCGGTCGAACGGGTACAGGCTTGGGCCTTGATCCCTCGTTTGTCCCTGAAAGTTATTTTTAGCGGCTCTCCCCGCGACACCTCCACAACCGCCCCAATCTTTACCTTGCCCTCAGGGCGGTTCTCCACCATGGTCGCGGCTGCCCGCCCTACTAAAACAGTATCGTGAGTCCGAAACACCCTGTCACCCGGAGCAACTCTACAGCTGAGAGGTATTACTGGCACCGAACCCGGCCCTGCCTCCTGTACGGCCTGTCCCTGAACCTCAAGATGCGTTACCACGGTAGCCGGATTCTTGCCCGATCTCACCCACACCTCGATGCCATCTCCAACCCGCAAGGACCGCGTAAGGCGGATACTAGTAAAACCGTCTGCCTTTTGACTCAAGACCCGCCCTATATAAATCCCCCGGTTGTTAGGACGGCTCGGGCTCAGTACCCCTGTCCCTCTTCCTGCCCACAACCCGGGCGTAAAGGTGCGGTTAAATATCCCGGCCAACTCCTCCAACATTTCCTGAGGCACGGTATCTTCCCCGGCCTCTAAACGATCGAGAGCCTGCCGGTAAACCCGGGTGACTGTTGCCACGTATTCGGCCCGCTTCATCCTGCCCTCTATCTTTAAAGAATCGACCCCTGCTGCCTTGATATCTGGCAAACATTGAATAAGGCAAAGGTCGGCCGGGCTCAGAGGGTATTCCCCGGCCTGAGCGTAGTCCCCTTTTTCTTTCGACCGCAGCCGGTAGGGCAGACGGCAGGGCTGGGCACAGCGGCCGCGGTTGCCGCTCCGTCCCCCGACCACGCTGCTGAACAGGCACTGCCCGGAGTAACTGTAGCAGAGCGCCCCGTGAACGAATATCTCGATCTCGATGTCCGGTACCGCCTCGCGTATAGCTTCGATTTCCTGCCGTGTCAGTTCGCGGGCAAGCACCACCCGGCTGAATCCGTTTTCTTTCAAGAAACGGACCCCTAAGACGTTGTGAATGGTCATCTGGGTACTGGCGTGCAGGCGCAGGTCGGGAAACACCCTGCGCAGAACCGACATAAGACCGATGTCTTGAATAATAAGGGCATCGACACCCGATTCCTGGAGTTGAAAGACAAAATCAAGGACCGCATCAAATTCGGTTTGGTCGATGAGGGTGTTGACGGTAATGTAAACCTTCTTGCCACGCACGTGGGCGTATTCCACCGCTTTTCTAATGTCTTCAATCTCAAAATTCGCCGCGTATTGCCGGGCGCTGAATTCCCTGCCTCCCAGATACACGGCATCGGCCCCGTTTTCGATTGCCGCTATAAACGATTCCCAGTTTCCGGCCGGTGCCAGCAGTTCCACCCCCATCACCCCCTTTTACTGCCCAAACCCGTTAATTCTCAATTCTCAATTCTTAATTCTTAATTCTTAATTCTCAATTCTCAATTCTCCTCACCCTTATCAACCCCGATGCCGGGATGATCTTTACCCCTGCCTTCTCGATTTCGTCCAGGAACAAGTTGAGCCCGAGCGAATCGCTGGCCATGTGTCCGGCCACAATCACGTTTATATGGTGGTCTTTGGCGTTCTTGCGATGCTTCTCCTGCATATGCATACAGACAACCGTGCCGATGCCGGCCGCTGCCATCTTCTCGTAAGCCTGCTCGGAACCGGAGGTTCCCCCGGTCATATCCACCAAGATACGGCCTGCCCGCTTCTTCTTGTCACCGGAGAATATGCGCGGTCCGGCCTTGAGTTTTCGAGCCTCCCGGTACTCAGGGATATTCTCCAACGCTTCTACCACGTCGCCCACCGTCCGCAAACCCGCATTATCGAGGTAATCCTGCAGAAAACGGTTGACCAGGTTATCGGCGGCAGTGTGCACGCACATGAAGGGTATCCCCAAGAGCCTCGCCGCATCCACCGCCCGCTGGTGGTTGACCGGGGCTATGAGCCTCTCTACCTCGGCTATGCGGGGCCCGAGTATGCCTTCGGCCACGTTAATAGGTATCCCGGCCCGGTAAAGAAGATCCGCCTGCAACTCCATCACCTGGTGCAAAGCTGCCTGGGCTTTCCCTTCGGGATGATGGGCAATGACCAGGTCTATCTTCTCGCCCCGTTCCCGCAGGCGGTCTGCCAGCAGCATCTCCGGGGTCTCGATATCGACCCCGCACATAACTGTGTTTACTTCTTCTTCACCGTTTCCGTTAAGTATTCGGGTGTCGGCAAACGGGTTCCATAGCGAATCCTGGTCAAAAAACTCCCGGTCCTTTTCCTCCAGCTTCTCGTAATCTTTGCGGGCCTGGGCCAGCAGCCTCTCGATTTCCTCCCGGCCCCGCACGTCGCTCTCAATCCCCTTCTCTACCGCCAATCGATATATGTCTGCAAGTTTCATAAGCCAAGTCCCCTCTCCCTGAAGTTACTGGAAAAACAATGTACGAATAGAATGGTTATCTTCTGTCAAACCAGGCACAGCCGTTTATCGGCAATTTCATAATCACGTTGGGCAGACAACTACTCAGCAGGGAACAGCGTATTCCCAGGCAAAGAAACAGCTATATCCTCTAATATAACTTTTCGAAAAACATCTAAACTGCCGAACCTTCTGCGAGCGTCTAGAACCTCTATACCAGCCAGGCGGCCGTCTTCTGCGTAATCCAGGGCAATTCCCTCTGCGACATGTTCCGTCGTAACCGTAGTTTCGATAAACCTGATGTAGAGAGCATCAACTTCAGCATCATAGGTTATTCTCATACCTCCAAACCCCTTTCATCAGATTCGGTCAACCGCGACCCCTCCTCCCTACGCTTAACTATAACCCGGCACACGGTTTCACTCAATAGGCTCTTCGGGGCCGCATTTCACACGGTGGATTGGTCTCTCATTGCTGCATCTCAGCGTTATGGGTTATACTGTATGGGAGTTTTTGAAGCCACCAAGTGTATGTAGGAGGAATGATACCCCGTGTTCGGACTGGATTGGCACAGCCTCTCTGAAGCGTTGGTAGCTTACGGATCGATTGGGCTCCTTATAGTCGCTTTTGCCGAATCATCGTTTTTCCCTATCCCCCCGGATATCCTTCTAATCGGCCTTTCCGTCAATCGACCGGGGTTGGCTCTGTGGTATGCAGCGATTACTACCGGTGGTTCGGTCATAGGAGGCCTGTTCGGTTATTTTTTGGGAGTCAAGGCTGGTCGCCCTCTTCTCTCCAAGCTGGTCTCCGCAAAGCGCCTGCAAAAGGTAGAAGAACTTTTCGCGAGCTACGGTGGTTGGGCTGTAGCTGTGGCCGGTTTTACCCCAATCCCTTATAAGATATTCACTATTGCCTCCGGCATTTTCCGAATAAGAAAGCGGGTTTTTGTTCTCGCCTCACTGGTCAGCCGGGGGGCAAGGTTTTTCTTTGAGGGATTTCTCCTTTTCGCCGCAGGCGCCCGAGCTCAGGAGTTCATAACCAAGTACTTCGAGCTCATAACTATAGGATTGGTCTTAGCTTTCACTCTTATCTACGTGGTTCTGCGCCACACCCCTGCAGTCTCTTTAGGGCGAAACCTTTGGACTACGGGCAAAACAAAACTCGAAAACTTCTATTCCCGCCGTTTGGCTTGGCTGCACCAGAATACCCCTCTCCTCCCGGCGGCTACACTTGTAGCTTCGGTGTGCTTGTTAGTTTTTGCCTCGCTAGCCGAGGAACTCTTGGAGAACGAGCTCGAGCCATTCGACCTCGCGGTATCCCAGGCGGTGGCCGCCTTTCACCACCCTGCCCTCACCGCCGTAATGAAATCGGTCACCGTCATCGGTTCGCCTGCGGTCATGACAGGCATAGCAGTTATTCTATGGCTATACCTGACGCTGACCAGGAAACGGTCTTTTGAAGCCCTTACAGTGGTACTGGTTCTGGCAGGAGCAGGCATGACAAACGAGGTGTTGAAAAACGTCTTCCACCGAATCCGGCCGGAGCTCGCGCCCCTGGTCTCGGCTCCCGGATACAGTTTCCCCAGCGGTCATGCCATGATGTCGACCGCCTTTTACGGGTTTCTGGCTTACCTGGTCTTTCGCCACTCGTCTTCGCCCGTGACCAGATGGGCTTTTTCGTGTCTTGCTCCGCTTTTAGTGCTGGCTATCGGTTTCAGCCGGGTTTATCTAGGAGTCCACTACCCTAGCGATGTGCTGGCTGGCTTTGCTGCCGGCGGGTTCTGGCTCGCCAGTTCCATCTTGTGCTTGGAACTTCTCCAGCCTTCTCAGAACATCGTCTAGGACCATCCGTATCTCTTTCACCATTCCTTCCAGTTGAGCAAGGGAAACCGGCGGCTCTTTTTCCCCGTCGTCCGTCATGGCCGGTTTGTTTAGTACGTGCTTTCTTGAAACCGGCTCTAGGGTTAAAATGCTGTCAGGGCCCGGTTCCCAGTTAAGCCCTAACTCACCACGGGTTACGGGTTCAAAATCAGGCTTGAGGACAACGCTGAAGCCTCCGCAGGGCTCCAGTATGCCTTTGTCTACTTCGCTCACATCCCTTATTCCCTGTTTCCGCAGTTCTTGCATCAGGTCATCGACATTAAACTTTTCCCGGGCCAGGTTCTCCCTTATAACCCGGCCGTTATCAATGACAACTACCGGCACCCCCGAAATGAGGCGGGCTAAGCGCTGGCTTTTGAGCGAGGCAAAGCCCATGATATACTCGAGCCCAGCCAGGGTCAAAAGCACCACGATGCCTTCGTAGAAAGGAAGGCTGCGGTCCAAAGCGATCGAGGTCAGGGTATGGCCTACCCCGGTCATTATCACAAAATCAAAGAGCCCCAGTTCTCCCAGGGCTCTCTTTCCCATAAACCTTATTACCACCATGGCCAGAAAATACATACCTACAGCCCTCAGGACGAATTCCAGCATCTCATCCATCCTCCGCCAGGCTAATCCAGGTCGGGACCCTGACTTAGTATGCTGCTTCCAATCCTTTATTTATTCCTGAGGTAAGCCATGAGCTCTTCTGTTTCCAAAGTGTTCAACACATCCTCCTTGCTCAGCCACCCTCTCCTGGCGTTTATCACCCCGTATTTTATCAATCCCAGATCAGCCCGGTGGTGGGCGTCACTCGAAATCGCAATTTTTATCCCCTTTGCCTTGGCCTTAAAAGCGGTTTCCTCGTCGATGTCCAGCCGGTCCGGGTAAGAATTGATTTCCAGAGCCGTGCGGGTTTGGGCCGCTGCTTTTAAAACCGCTTCGATGTCGATCTCATATCCTGGGCGCCGCCCCAGAAGCCTTCCCGTGAGGTGCCCAATGATGTCGACGTGCGGGTTTTCAACCGCCTTGAGCACGCGCTCGGTCTGCTCAGCACGAGACAAACGAAAATGGCTGTGAATGGATGCTATAACCACATCCAGGTTTGCCAAAACCTCATCCGGCAGGTCTAAGCTGCCGTCCTTGAGTATATCGACCTCGATACCGGTCAGGATCTTGAACCCGTCGTTTTCCCGGTTAAGTTCTTCTACCAACTTCCCCTGGGCTAAAAGCCTTTCCACATCGAGCCCGCGGGAAACGGCCAGAGAACGCGAATGTTCGGTTACAGCCATGTAGGAGTAACCGAGTTTTGCGGCAGCGGCTACCATTTCACGCAAACTGTGGGCCCCATCACTCCAATCGGTGTGAATATGCAGGTCGCCTTTAATATCTTCCAGAGTTACCAGATGGGGTAAAGCAAAGTTCCGCGCCAATTCGATCTCGCCCCGGCCTTCGCGCAACTCCGGAGGAATATACTGCATAGAAAGCAGCCTGTAAACGTCTTCTTCCGAATGAGCCGAACTACAGTCGAAGGTATCTAAGGCAGGTTGTATCTGTTCGCGATGGGTTTTAGACCCCGTACTGATGACCAGTGCTCGCCAGAACTCCCCAAACGGTACTATCAACACCTCAAACACAATGCCTGGCCTTAATCTACCCTTAACGTGTCCTGGTTTCTCTTCGGTAATTTCCTGAACCCGCCGGAAACGCCGCACCTTTTCTCTCACGGCTTCTTCCTCGGCGGACCCGACCAGGATATCTATGTCTCCTACTACGGGTTTTCCCCTTCTCACGCTTCCTGTAATCTCGACTATCTGGACACAATCGAACCCCGAAAGAAAGTTCTTGAATTCGAGAGCAAGAGGTAGGACTGTTCCCAAGTTGAAACTATCTCGTGTTGACCGGAGCATTTCAATGCCCTTTTTGATATTGTATTCGGTCTTGGCACCCATCCCTGGGAGTTCTCGAATCCTCTTCTCCTGGGCGGCCCGGTATAGCTTTTCCAGAGTATCGATTCCGGTCTGAGCGTAGATGGCCCCGACTGTTTTCGGCCCCAGGCCAGGTATAGCCAGCATCTCTAGAACCCCGGGCGGCACTTTTTCCTGAAGTTCCCGGTAGTACTTGAGGTCCCCGGTCTCCAAAAGTTCTTGTAACTTGGCCCGAATCGCCTTACCGGCCCCCGGAATACCCTCCAGGCCATGATGCTTTGAAACCTCGTGCAGATCGGTCTCCATCCGGTAGATATGGTTGGCTACCTGACGGTAGGCCCTGGCTTTGAACGGGTTCTCGCCCAGTATATCGAGTATATCGGCGATCTCATCCAGAATCCGGGCAATTTCCTGATTATCCATCATCAACCCATCCTGCTGGTCTTGCCTTCTTCCAGCTTCTTTACCAACTCATCATAGTCCTCTTGAAGCTTGCTCAGCTCGTCTGCCAAATTGAGAGCTGCTAGAACTGCCACCTTCGTTGCCGGCAAGCTAGGCATCTTTTGGCTTATACCCTGCATCTTGCGGTCCACGTATGCCGCCAGCATCTGTATGTACTCGGGATCCTCCGTCCCTTTTACCACATAGTCTTCGCCGAAGATCTTGACATTAACCCTGGTAAACTCGCTCTTCCTTTCTTTCATTGCCACCCCTCCCTACCACGGGTTTTTTCCTTCATTCGACACCCGGGCCTTGTTTCCCTTCTCTCTCGATCCAGGACACCTTGGCTACTCTATTGCAAGAAAAGTCTAGGACAGATGTCGAATAGTGTCAAAAAATTTTCCTCCTTTAGAAGCAGGAGTACTGTCATATAATGTCGAATAGCTGGTTTGTTGGCAATTAATCCCTGGTCAATGATTGCGGAAAATAGCGAAAGAATCCGTAAAGATGTTCGCCGCCAATATGAAACGAGGAGCGTGCAGCTCGTGCCGGGTATCGATGAACTCATAAAATCACTCAACTCAGCCAGCGAAAAGGAGCGGGCTTTTGCCGCTGAAGATCTTGGCTACGAGAACTCCGACGAGAGCGTTTCAGCCTTGGTCGAGAGGTTGCAGGTCGAAGATTCCCGGTTTGTCCGCGAGGTTATCGTCAACGCCCTCAAATCGATGGACACCCCGCTGCTGATCAACACCGTGGTATCGCTTCTTTATAGCGATGACGCCTTTACCCGCAACTCCGCCATCGACATTCTGGCCAGGCTGGGAGACAAGGCCGTTGACGGTATCCGGCCCCTGCTCGCTGATCCCAGCAAAGATGTGAGGAAGTTCGTGCTCGACATAGCTTTCCATATAGGGGGCGCAGAGGCGAAGGCGGTCTTAGCCGAGGCTTTAAGTGACCCTGAGGTGAACAACGTGATCACCGCCGTTGAGTACCTGGGACGGCTAGAATCGACTGAATATACAGACCGTATCAACGAGCTTCTCCGGTCTACCGGGAACCTGCTTTTGCGCTGTACCTGTCTGGAGGCTTTGGCTCGTATCGGTGATGAAACCAGCCAGGAAATAGTCACCCGGCTTTATCCAGACTACGAATCAATCGGCGAGCTCGAAAAATACTCGTACCTCAAGTTCATAGCCGGTAAAGGAACTCGGGACCATCTCCCGTTGCTGTTGTCTTTCATGCGCGAAAAAGGCCCGTTGATGGTCAAAGAGATTATCAACGCCCTGGAGGGCATCCTGCAACGCAACGGTTATGACCTATTACCATCGGAGTTGTTGTCGGAGATCGTACATTTTATCGGGAGCCCGATCAATGACATCAACCGCTACGAGCTTCTGGTGCTTCTGGGAGAGTATAAAAATCCCGAGATATACTCGCTTTTTCTCCGGTATCTCCAACCAGAAAACAAGCTCGCCTGCCTGGGAGCAGTCGAAGGTTTAGGGCTATACGGCAACCGTGATGCGGTGACGTATTTGAATAACCTTAGACAGCACACTCACGATGACGAGCTCTTAGAAGCAATCGAAAGATCGCTCGAACTCTTACGGGGGCGAGGCGGCGACTGCTGGGCTGATTAACCTGAAACGGAGGAACGGTGACAACAGAGTGGATCTACCGATTGAGGACTTCATTGCTTTGAGAAACCTGATCTACGAGCGGACCGGGATGTTTTTCGGGGAAAACAAAATCTACTACATAAAGAAGCGCCTGCACAAGCGGATGCAGGCTTGTTGTGCGGACACGGTACATGAATATATACGTTTTCTGAAGTTCTTCGACCCTAAGCAGCGCGAGTTTCAAGAGCTGGTTAACCTCCTCACCGTCAACGAAACTTACTTTTTCCGGGAGTTTTCGCAGCTGAAGGTTTTTGCCGAACACTGCCTGCCAGAGATAGTAGAACAAAAGCAGAGGACCGGAGACACGACCCTGAAATTGTTCTCCGCCGGGTGTTCAACCGGTGAAGAGCCTTACACTTTGGCTATCATCCTTTCGGAGATGCTCGATGATCCAACCCAGTGGGAAGTGATGATCAAAGCGGTCGACATCGATGAGAACGTCCTGAAAACAGCCCGGCGCGGCGTTTATGATCCCCGTTCGGTCAAGGACGTTCCCCCTGCTTACTTGCAGAAGTATTTCACCACTCCGTCCCCCGGGGTCTTCGCGGTCAAGCCTGAGCTCCAAGAAATAGTGGTATTCGAGCACCTTAACCTTATGGACAGGCGGGCTCTCAGGTACGAGAACAATTACGATTTTATATTCTGCCGCAATGTCTTGATCTACTTTGACGATGCTGCACGTAAACAGTTGGTGGAACGGTTTTATACCATGCTGAACAAAGGCGGGTTTATATTCCTGGGTCATGCCGAGTCTCTGAGCCGTATCAGCACGGCTTTCAAGATTAGGAAAATGGACGGCCATATCGTTTACCAGGCCTGAGGAGGTTCGTAATGGGCGGCAAGATTCTGGTGGCTGATGATTCGGAAATGATTCGCAACTTTCACTCTTATATATTGAAAAGCGCCGGCTTTGATGTGGTAACCGCGGTAGATGGAGCTGATGCCTTGGAAAAGGCATACGGCTCATCCGCCCCCTGGGCCGTGGTAATTACCGACATCAACATGCCCAACCTGGATGGCTATGCCCTCATCGAGCATTTGCGCGGGGAACCGGAATTCGAAGACATCCCCATCATCATCGTTTCTACTGAAGACGAGTTAAAAGATAAGCAAAGAGGGTTCGAGGCCGGTGCCAACGCCTATCTGGTAAAACCGACCGACCCGGCAACCTTGATCGAAATGATCAAAATGCTGATTGGAGCTTGAAGGAAAAGCGAGGCGAAAAGAGAGTGAGGCTGACCTTTGAGCCTGACGATATAGACATACTCCAAGGCATAGTGGAGGAATCGAGCGAGCATCTTAGAGGCATTGAAGAAGGTATTCTGAGGCTAGAGGCAGACTTTGATCCTGAAACCGTAGACTCTGTCTTTCGGGCCCTGCATTCGGTTAAAGGAGTAGCCGGGCTACTCGATCTCACGCCAATTAAAGATTGCGCCCACTGTCTAGAATCGATGCTGACGGATATCCGCAAAGGCCTCTACATTCCGGACTCAGAAATAACCGACCTGCTCTTACGGGGAGTCGATGTTCTGCACCTGCAGCTGGCAGAGGTTGTGGCCCAGTTGCAGGAGTTACAGGCGGATCCACCTCAGGAGCCCTTCGCCCTTAATATTCCCGACGCCGGGGGTAAGGAGTTGGCAGCAACAGTTGAAGAGATCCGTCTCCGGCTCACCGGACAGTCTCAGCCTGAGCCTGATGAGGAGGCGAGGCCGGAGCAAAGCCCCGATTTTTCGTATCTACTCGATCAAATGCTCCCCGACTTTATTGATGAAACGGTAGAACACCTCAGCTCTGTAGAACATTACTGCGTGGAACTGGAAAAACACCCACAGGATCCGCAAATACTCAACTCTATCATGCGCAGCTTCCACAGCATCAAAGGAGGAGCCGGGGTCATAGCCAGCATGCGTCCTGACCAAGGAGAGAATGACCCGGTCAAACTTATCCGAGCCCTAACCCATGCGGCCGAAACCGTACTTCAATCTTATCTTGGCCAAAACCAACCTCTCTCGGAATCTATAGTTGATCTGGTCCTACAGGCAGTCGACAAGGTATCTGCCTTGGTTAAAACGCTGGGCGAGGGCGGGGAGCCGGATCCTTCGACACGAGATATCATCCAGCGGATGGAAATGGCAGCCAGGTGCGTCTCGAGCAGACGGAACGAGACTGAAGAAAGCATGTCTACTAGGCCCTTCCTGGCCTCTAACCAACTGGCCGCGTTTATCAACATAGCCAACCAAGCCCTGGAATCCATAAAAGGCCTGCTGGATACCGCCCGCGAAGGATACCCTGTAAGAACTAACCGTTTCAGGCAGTACTCGCGGGCCCTAAAAAACCTCCATTCGAGCGCTCGCTACCTCGGATTTAATGAGCTGGCTGAAGAAGCGGCGACCCAGGCTCAGTTTGTCCGGACAGTTACACCGGAACGAGACGTGCTTACAGGTTCGATGCTGGAAAGGCTTCGGGCAGGATTTGAACGCTTGCTCTACCTGCTAGAGACCAAGGTGGCTGAGGTCGAGCGTATCATAGAGGACGTGCCGCTGGAGTACGCCGACAAACGACTGGGCGAGATCCTGGTCGAATCGGGTCTAGCCTCCCCCTCAGAAGTGGCTATGGCCCTCTCTAAGCAAGCAGTAGCCCGGGAAAAACAGCGGGAAACAGCAGAAGAAACCAGACCAGTTGGGGAAATTGCCGGGCAGTCGGTTAGGGTCAGCCAGGAAAAGCTGGACCGGCTCATGAACATGATAGGCGAACTCCTGATCTCCAAGAACAACATCCTGCACCTAGCCCGGAAGGTAAGCATGGAGTACAATCTGCCAGCCTTGTCCCGAGAGGTCAAAGCGGCAGCCATGGAAGTAGCCAGGATCTCCGACGAACTGCAGGACGCCATCATGTCGGCCCGGATGATTCCGCTGCGCGTGCTTTTTCAAAGGTACCCCCGTACTATCCGCGACATTTCTCGTAAATCGGGAAAGCAGGTGGACCTGGTGATCACGGGAGAAGACACTGAACTCGACAAAACCGTAATCGAAGCTATCAACGACCCGCTGGTCCACATGCTGCGCAACGCGGTAGACCACGGGATAGAGCCTCCGGAAGAGCGAAAAGCTCTGGGCAAGCATCCCCAGGGTACTATTTCGATTCGTGCTTACTATCAAGGAGGGTATGTCGTTATCGAAATATCCGATGACGGTAGAGGCCTCGACCCTGAACGCATCAAGCAGAAAGCCGTTGAAAAAGGACTGGTTCACCCTGTCCATGCGCAGACCATGAGCCCTGAGGACCTTTACCAGTTCATCTTTGCCCCGGGGTTTAGCACCGCTCAAGAGGTTACCGAACTGTCCGGACGGGGCGTGGGGATGGACGTGGTAAAAAACAACATAGAGCGGCTGGGCGGGTTTATATATGTGGACAGCCAGCCAAGCGCTGGTACTACTTTTACCCTGAAGATACCGCTTTCCATGTCGATAATCCAGGGGTTGATGGTCGAAGCATTAGGCCAACGGTTCATCATAGCCTTGGACGCTATAGTGGAGACGGTGAAACTGCCATTAGCGTTCATCAGGAGTTACAAACAAAAGCTGGTAGCGGATATTCGCGGTCAGATCATCCCCCTAATCAGATTAGGCCAAGTGCTGGGAATAGAATCACCTTCCGATAGAAACGGCGTAGACCAGTCAGAAGACGGAAGGGTACCGATTGTAGTTCTGGACATAGACCGGGTTCGGGTAGGATTGATCGTCGACCGTTTTCAAAACCAGCAAGAATTCGTCATCAAATCTCTGAGCGAAGAACTAGCCGGTCTCAAGGTTTACAGCGGAGCTACTATTCTGGGAGACGGTAGCGTGGTTCTAATCCTGAACCCTGTTCAACTCCTGCAACTTCACCTGACCGGCAGCTAGGGAGGAAAACCATGGCGGTAACTATCGTTGTTGCCAACCGCAAAGGAGGCAGCGGAAAAACCACGACCACTGTCAACCTGGCCGACGGCCTTGCCCGCAGAGGGAAAAAGGTACTGGTGGTGGATGCCGATTCTCAGGCCCAGGCTACGGTAAGCATTGGGATACTGCCCCACCGGTTGACCATGACCCTGTACGAACTACTGCACCTTGCGGCCAGTCCCCGGGGGTTGGGCAAGGAGCAAATAAACGAAACAGTTATCAGAAACCAGAAACTCTTCGACCTCATCCCTTCTAAGCCGGATCTCTCGGCAGTTGAAGTGGAACTGGCAAATCAGACCGGACGCGAGTCCCTTTTAAAGGATCTGCTTTTGGATGTCATGGAAGACTACCAGTTCATACTCATCGACCTCCCCCCATCGCTGGGATTTGTGGCAGTAAACGGCCTCGTCGCTGCGGATTGGCTGGTAATACCTACGGAACCTTCATTTCTCTCGATG
Source organism: Syntrophothermus lipocalidus DSM 12680 (assembly GCF_000092405.1). Lineage (NCBI taxonomy): Bacteria > Bacillati > Bacillota > Clostridia > Eubacteriales > Syntrophomonadaceae > Syntrophothermus > Syntrophothermus lipocalidus. The sequence continues at coordinate 1,801,634 of NC_014220.1, forward strand.
GACGGTCTGGCTCAGATGATGGGTATCCTGTACCGGGTCAATGCCGAGCTCAACCCGGGGTTACGCCTGATGGGAGTTCTCCCCGTCAAGTGCGACCTTCGAACCAACCTGGCTCGGAGCGTACTGGCGGAAATAAAAAACAATTTTGGGGAAGAAATGCTGCTCCCCCCCATACGAAATGATATCCGGTTAGCTGAAGCCCCGAGTTTTGGCAAGACCATATTCGAATACTCCCCAGCATCGCGGGGAGCTCAGGATTACGAAAACCTGGTGGAAACCATCCTTTCTAGAAGTGGTGAACAATAGATGGCAGGGAAAAAGAAACTGGGAATGGGGCTGGACCTGCTGCTGTCCTCGGTCCAATCCTCAGTTAATCAACCCGGGGGGATTGTTGATTGGAACCGCATCCAAAGTGTTTTCGACCAGGCCCGGCGCGAAGATGAAGCTGGAAACGTGTTTGAAGCGTACTATCTTTACCGTCTGGCCAGCGACCTGGTTCGCGAAAAAGGCCCCGCGATAACCCCGGAGGCCAAAAGCCTGGCCTCTCAGTCCCTGAATAACGCTGCCGTCATCCTGTATGAACACGGTTACACAGCCCAGGCCCGCCGCTTGCTGGAAAAAGCAGTTCAGGTCTGCCCTGACAACCTTACTGCGCGTGATAACCTTAACTCGCTCTTGCAAGGAGGCTAGAACAGTGATTGTGGGCATAGATCTAGGCACCACCAACTCTCTGGTAGCCTATATCAACCGGGAAGGCAAGCCGGAAATCATCGTCAATGAGCGTGGGAGCCGATTGACACCTTCGGCCGTGTACTTCAAAACAGACCAGGAGGTCCTAGTAGGGGAGCTGGCTCGTTCCCAGATGGTCTTGAAAGCCGACCGGACGGTATGCTACATCAAGCGTCACATGGGTTCCGACTACCGGGTAAACATATCCGGGCGGGAGTACACTCCTATCGAGATCTCAGCCCTGGTGTTACGAAAACTTCGGCAGTACGCCGAAAAATACCTGGGCCAGCCCGTTGAGGCAGCGGTAGTCACCGTACCCGCCTATTTCAACGACAACCAGCGCCAGGCCACCCTGCAGGCGGGAAGGCTGGCGGGATTAAAGATATTGAAGCTGTTGAACGAGCCCACGGCCGCGGCCTTGGCCTACGGCCTGCAGTCGGGGGAAAAGGAACACGTCCTGGTGCTCGATATAGGAGGTGGTACCTTCGATATCACCCTTATGGAAAACGACGGTGGCACCTGCCGGGTGGTGGCGGTCGGGGGATGCACTACCCTGGGGGGGATCGATTTCGACAACCGGCTGATAAGGCACATTCTCGAAACTTTTAAGCAAACTCATGGGATAGATCTCGCTGCCGACAAAGTAGCCTGCCAACAGGTTCAAATACACGCGGAACGGGCTAAGGTTGACCTGTCAACCGTAAACGAGTGCTCGGTTCTGATACCTTACATCACCATGGGAACTGAAGGCCCGGTTCATCTCAACCAGACCATCCGTAGGGAAGAATTTGAGCACCTGGCAGATGACCTCTGGAACGAGATCAGTTCTCTTATCCTGCAAACCCTGCAGAAAGCGGAGGTTGGTCCCGACTGGGTGGATGTAATAGTTATGGCTGGCGGGGCCTCGCGGATGCCCGGATTCGAGCGGGTGGTACGGGAATTGTTCGGGCAGGTAGAAATAAAAAGCGATATCAATCCCGACGAAGTAGTAGCACTCGGAGCCGCCATAGAAGCTGGAATCCTGGCTGGCCAGGTCGAACATATCGAACTCTACGATGTAACTTCCCACACCTTGGGCATTGAAGATGATATGGGGGAATTTGTCCCCATTATTCCAGCTAATACCCTCTATCCGGTAACCAGGTCGCGCCTGTTTACCACAGTCGAAGACGATCAGGAGGAGGTGATAATTCACATCCTGCAGCGGGACGAACTCCAGTCCGAGGCTTCAGCAGCCGTATCCCTGGGCAAGTTTCACCTGGCTGGCATCCAGCAGGCTCCAGCCGGGGTGCCGTGCATCGAGGTAACTTTCACCATTGACCGCAACGGAGTTCTCGAGGTTGCCGCTCGGGACACGGAAACAGGTACGGAAAACCAAGTACAGATCACTGACGTGGCGTTTTCCGGCGGACACCCGGGTGAAAACCGCCGCGGGACTTCGCTAACGGTTATATGAGACCTGTTCGTATGCCGCTGGTATTCCAGTAGAAAGAAAAGCTCTCGGTAGGCGTGGTTATTTTTTAGAATTGAGGAGGGAGTCGAATGGCTAGAAGATTGGAAACACCGCCCGGTGCCAAAACCGGATTGACCCTGAAGACCGACGAAGAAGATATATCCAAGAAGCGGGAACAGGCCCGCAGGATGGCTCAAGAAAAGGCCCGGGCCCGCACCCTGGCCAAGCAGCAGGCTATGGCCGAGAGAATCGCCACCGCTTCCGAACAACTCCTGGCAGGAGTAGAGGAGGCAACCGCATCAGCCCAGGAATTCGCCCGGATGATGACTGACTTAGCGGTACGCATGCAGCAAGTAGCGGAGATGTCTGAGTCCGTAAAACAGACTGCTCAGGACGAAAGTAATGCGGCGCAGCAGGTCGTAGAGACTTTCGATATTCTCTATAAGATAACCCAGGAAGGTCTCGGCACCATGCGTGAGTCGGTGGCCGCCATGGAAAACATGCGCGCTCACCTGGTAGAAGCAGCAGAGAAAAACGCCCAGTCCGGCAAGCGCATTGCCGAGCTGGAAGAACAGTCCCGGCAGATCGGAGACATCGTGCAGACTGTGGTCATGATCGCAGACCAGACCAACCTCCTGGCCTTGAACGCCGCTATTGAAGCAGCCCGCGCTGGAGAACACGGGCGTGGATTTGCGGTAGTAGCAGATGAAGTACGCAACCTGGCCGAGATTTCTGAAAGCGCAGCCCGGGATATCCGCGGAGTAGTGGAGGAAATTCGTAGTGGCGTGGATCAGGTAGTTAAAGATATAAACCAGGTAGTAGAAAGCTTCCAGGATATGCAACAGCGCACCGAGCATAATAACCAGGGGTTCCAGGGGGTAGCACAGCGGTTTCAGCTCTACGGGGAAATACTGGCAAGGTTTTTGGATTTTTCAGGCCAGATGGACCGCACGGCCCAGGAAGTCCGTTCTGTCTGCGAATCCATCGCCGCCAATACAGACCAGATCAGGGTAGGGTGTGAAGAGTCCACGAAAGCGGTGACCGAACAGAGCAAGGCACTGGCCGAGGTCAACCAGGCTACCCACGAACTGGCGGAGATGGCGGATGAACTTAAGACATCTACGAACGTAAACAAATCAGCCGAGGAAGTGGCTGCCACTTCGGAACAGCTCTCCGCTAATATAGAAGAAATAAGCAGCTCCGCCAGTGAGATCGTGAGCTCTCTTAGCCAGATGACAAACGCCGCCAGCCTATCCGAAAAGGATGTCCAGAAGGTTGTAACCTTGGTACACACCAGCCAGGAACTCCTAGCCAAAATGAACGAGTGCATAACCCAGGCCAGTCAAACCTTAGGGGAATTGCAGCAGATATTAACCGACAGCCGTCAGGCAGCTCGTGCTGTGTGGAGGGACCTGCGCGAATGTATTGACTCGTATCAGGGAACCAACAGCTCCATTGAGACCCTCGAAGAAAAAATCCGGCGTATTGAAAAGATTGTGGATACCATCGAAAACGTTTCTATCCAGACCAACATGCTGGCTGTCAACGGGTTCGTAGAGGCCGCAACTGCAGGCGAGCACGGTCGTGGATTCTCCGTAGTTGCCGGTGATATCCGTAACCTCGCCACCGAGTCGGCAGAAAATGCCGATAAGATCAAGGACCTGGTAAGGGACCTGCAGAAGCAGATGAGCAAAGTTATCGCTGACCTGGGTCAGTCCGAAAGCGTATCCCGGCAAGCAGACGAAGCTATAGGGGTAGCTGCCAAGAAAAATGACGAAGTCGAAGAATCACTGGCCCAGATTACGCACCAGCGCGCCCAGGTAGGTAAAGCCGTAACTGATATCCGCAACGCGGTTGAGAAAGCCGAAAAACTGGTTGAGGCTTTGACCGAGATGATAACCGCAGGGTTTGCTGAAATACAAGCCGCTTCTCGCACGGCTGACGAGCAGGCCCGAGGGGTGGCAGAGCTTGCCAACTCCATTGAAGAAATAGCGTCTATCGCTGATGAGCTACAGGCAGGTCAATAAACGTTTATTACGAAAACATTAAAGCCAAAGGGGGGATAATAAGTGACCGACCAACAGGCAAACGCCTTAGTTCAGGATGAGATGCAGTTGGTCACCTTCGATCTCGAGCGGGAAAGCTTCGGAATCAATATTATGAACGTGCAGGAGATCATCCGCACGCCCAACATAACGGTTATTCCGCAGGCCCCGCCCTATGTAGAAGGGGTAACTAACCTGCGGGGCAATATCCTTCCGGTTATCGACACCCGGGTTAAGTTCAACCTGCCTCCTCGCGAACGCGACGCCGCCAGCCGGGTAATAGTAGTAGATGTGAAAGGCAGGAAAATCGGGTTGAGCGTTGACGGAGTATCCGAGGTCCTCCGGGTTGAGAGTAACCAAATAGAGCCGGCCCCCGCCATGGTATCGGGTATCGAGACCAGTGCTATCTCTGGAATGGTCAAGATTAACGATGGAAAAAAACTGGTCATGATCCTGGATGCCGTGCGCTTCTGTCAACTGGAAAGCGGCGAGGGACAGGATACCGCTGCCGCCCGGTTAACCAGGAGCGAAGCCGGTTTCAAGCAGGAGCAGGACAAGAAGCTGGAAGAAGTCCAGTTAGTTACTTTTGGGCTAGGAAAAGAAGAGTTTGCCCTTGAAATAGAACAGGTTCGGGAGATCATCCGCTACCCGGAGATCGTGAAGGTCCCTAACGTTCCGGCCTACATCAAAGGAGTGATCTCCTTGCGCGACCGCCTGTTGCCTATCGTCGACATGCGGGTTAAGCTCGAAACCAGCAGTGATGAAGTTAGCGACACTACCAGGGTGGTAGTCGTCGATGTGGACAACATGCAGGTCGGATTAGTCGTGGACAAGGTCTACGAAGTTACCCGCGTCCCCAAAGACACTATCTACCCGCCGCCTCAAGCCTTGACCACCGAGGGGCGGGAGCAGTTGAAGGGCATAGTCAGGCTAGATGACGGGAAGCGCATCATCATGCTCATTGATCCTTTCGACATCCTGACCAGGGAGGAAATCCGCGGGATATCCACCGTAGAAACGGCCGATGCAGAATCCATCGAAGAAGCCCCGGCTTTTCTAGACGGGATGGACGAAGAACAGATGGTAGTGTTCAAGCTGGCAGGCGAGCAGTACGGGGTACGCATCACCCAGGTACAGGAGATCAACCGTCTGTCTAAGATCACTAAAGTGCCGCGGGCACCCAAATTCGTCGAAGGGGTCGTAAACCTGAGAGGAGATGTCATCCCGCTCATCGACCTGCGCAAGCGGTTTGAGATGGAGGAAAAAGAGTACAACGAGTTCACCCGCATCATAGTCAGCGATATAAACAACAAAAAGATAGGAATCATCGTGGACGAGGTCCTTGAGGTTTTGCGGGTACCCAAAAAGAACCTGGAAGAGGCTCCCGACATCATTCAAGGGAACCAGGCAGCCCGCTTTATGGAAGGCTTGGCCAACCTGGAGAACAGGATGATTATGCTTTTGAACCTGGAAAACATCCTGGTAGAGAAAGAGTGGCAGAAGCTGGCCGACCTCAGCCAGTCCCAGGCGGCGAAAAAGACGACCCCAGTGAAACTCAAGAAGCAGGGTGGAAACGAGTAACGTGGTACGTGTACTGATTGTCGACGATTCGGCCCTTATGCGCAAAACTCTCCGGCAAATCCTGGAACGGGATCCGGAGGTTGAAGTCGTGGCTGCAGCCCGGGACGGAGAGGATGCCGTAGCCAAAGCCCGGGAGTACCGCCCGGATGTTGTCACTATGGACGTAAACATGCCCAAACAGGACGGCATCACTGCCCTTCAGTATATAGTCAATGAAGACATCTGCCCTGTCATAATGGTTTCTTCCCTCACCCAAGAAGGAGCAGTGACCACGTTTGAAGCCTTGGAACTGGGTGCGTTTGATTTCGTGGCTAAGCCGGGCGGTACTGTGTCATCCAACCTCGAAACAGTGGCCGATGAGCTAGTTACCAAGATTAAAGCAGCCGCCGGGTTGAAAAAGAGAAAGATCACCGCCCGCCTGTCAAGGGCCCGTCGCTCCCGTGGCAGGCAGGTTGTGAAGAAAACGGGAGATACTGCAAGCGGGGACATGAAGGCAGTGGCCATGGGTATATCGACCGGGGGCCCCAAGATGATTTATGAGGTCTTGCCCTCATTACCGGCCAACCTCAACGCGGCTGTGTTCCTGGTCCAGCACATGCCGCCTAACTTCACTTCGGCTTACGTCAAAAGGCTGAACGAACACTGCCAGTTGGAGGTGGTGGAAGCCGAGGCTGGCATGAAGGTACGGCCAGGTGTGGTTTATGTGGGACGAGGAGGACGGCATCTCAGCCTGGTGAAAAATTCGCTGGGAGAAGCGGTCATCCGGCTGCCATCCCAGCCACCTCACCATTTTATGCCTTCAGTGGGAGTCATGATGGAGGCAGTGTTGAAGGTTTTCGGGCCGAGGACCATAGGAGTGCTCATGACCGGTATGGGTGACGACGGGGCTGACGCTATGGTCAAAATCAGGCAGGGCGGAGGCCTGACTATCGCCGAATCGGAAGAGAGTGCCATCGTGTTCGGAATGCCTGGAGAGGCCATCAAGCGCGGCGGAGCCGAAATCGTGGTCCCCATATGGGACATAGCGGCTGAAATCGTGAAAGCGGTAGGAGTAGTTTAACAAGCCACAGATGCACACAGACCCGGCACTCAGCCAACCTAGCTTTCAACATGACATCCCGTCACAACAACGCTATACACTAGTCAGGGCTTGAGCTGAGTGCCGGGTCTGTGTCCATCTGTGGCTGGCTCGAAGGTAGGAAGGAAGGTGGTTCTTACGAGAGGGATAAAACCGGACGGGAGTCCGATTAAGGTAATGGCAGTGGACGATTCGCCGGTAACCAGGAAGATGCTCAAAAAAGCGCTCGAGCCCGAAGGGTTCATTATTGTTGCCGAGGCTGGTAACGGGCGCGATGCCGTGGCCGCCTACGCCCAGGCCAACCCGGATGTCATCACCATGGACGTTACCATGCCCATAATGGACGGGCTAGAAGCCGCAGCCGCCATCAAGAAACTCAACCCTTCCCAAAAAATAATAATGCTGAGCGCCATGGGCGATAAAGATATCGTGGCTGAAGCCCAGAGCCTGGGTATTACTGATTTCTGTACCAAGCCTTTTAAACCCGACGAAATTATCGGCAAGATTCTGAAAGTTTTAGCGGAAGGTTGAGGTGATGAGGTGAGCTCCACAACCTACATCGTGCCCTTTATCAAAGCCGTGGCCAGTGTTTTCAAGGATATGTTGGGAATTGTCGTAACAAAAGGAGAACCAGTTGACGAAGGAGAAGAGTTTGGGTCACAAGGGTTTGCGGTGATCGTCGGCTTTACTGGCGGCTGGCGCGGCCGCTTTTTCCTGGACATGCCGCCCACAGCAGCGTTGAGATTGGCCAGTATCCTGACGGGCGAGGAATACGCCTCTCCAACCGAAGAAGAAGTCCTCCTGTCCGCTGCAGAGATAGGCAACGTGGTGTGCGGCAACGCCGTCACCGCCGTTAACGACGCTTACCCAGGCCTGAACATCCGGTTGACCCCTCCCAGCGTCTTCGTGGGAGACGGCTTTAGCATGTTCAACGTCAGACTCAGCTCCTACTCCGTTTTGATGCAAACCGAAGCAGGGCCCATCAAGATAAACGTAGCGGTAGAGGAGGGGAAAAGGTAGGATGGATGTGAGGTATATCAACCCCTTCATTCAGGGACTCCTCGATGTCGTAGCCATGCTGGGAATGACGAGCATTGTCCGTACTGGATTAGGCAAGAAGACATACCTTCAAACTGAAAATGAGGTCAACATCATCATCGGGCTCACAGGAGAGGTTAAGGGAAATATCGTGTTCTCTATGCCGGAAGCCACCGCCAAGAACATTGCCTCAGCCATGATGGCGGGAGTCCCGGTGGAAAAGCTCGATCTCATATCAAAAAGCGCCCTGTGCGAACTGGCCAATATGATAGCAGGTAACTCCGCGGCCAAGCTGGAAGGGCTGGGCGTAAAATTCAATGTCACGCCCCCCACCTTGATTACCGGCAAGAACCTGCTCGCCCTTATCAGCCAGGTAGAAACCCTGGTCATCAATTTTGCGGGCAACGAAGGGCCCTTAGAGATGAACGTGGCCTTAGAAATGTGAGTTGCCTTCAAGCCTTGTCTGCCCAAAAAAATGTTAACCGTCCGGCGCTCGTGCGTTGTTTCGCCTATCGCCGTGACCGGTTAACGCTTTTTTTCTGTCTAAGTCTGCGTCTAACCATCTCAATCCTTTCTCTGCAGGGGCTTCCGCTTGATGCGCCGGTAGGTCATGGGAGTGATGCGCAACCCCGGTTTCAGTTCCCGGGCATACTCCGTTACCATTTCGTCGCTTCTAGTGATGGCCTGACCCGCCTTGTTTATAAGGTCAGATGCTGATTGGACTGTAGGATGAGCAGCAAACTCTTTTTGAGCAGTGCTCTTGACCGCCTGCCATTTTTCTCGGAGCATCCCGGTAGCCTTTTCAGTCTTGTTCGAAGCCCAGGCAGCCACGTTTCTCCCTCCCTCCCTGAGGGACACGCGATGCCTCTTAACGGCCCAAACCGCCACCGTTCCGAGCCCAGCTACCAGCATCACTTTCCACAGCCAAGACACCGGTCGTTCATTTTTGGCCATAGCTCCACCTCCTAACGACCTGACTGTGCTTAGTCTGCTCGGATTCTCAGCATAACATTCCCGACTTTAAAAAATTTGTTATCTAAAACTTCCATGATTCTCCTTATAGGCATAAAACCACAAATTTTTTGATTATTTTTTTAGTTTTGGCAGGATAATTCGTCACAGCGTCAAAAGTATAAATGTAGCAAAAATGCTACGTTATTTCAAGACATATACTTGTTTTCTTTGCGGTCAATTCGGTGGCGAGGGAGGTAACAGACCATGCCGAGGAGGGGAAGAAATAATGCGGAAACAGTTGGAAAAGCCACCGGGTTTGGACCCCGAGCCAACCTCTAGCAAAACCGGAATAGCTCTTAAACAAGATGAGACAGCGGAATTAGCCCGCAAGCGAGAGCAGGCTCGCAAAATGGCTCAGGAAAAGGCCAAGGCCCGTACCCTGGCCAAGCAGCAGGCCATGGCCGAACGCATTGCCGCATCATCACAGCAGCTTCTGGCCGCAGTTGAGGAAACCAACGCATCGGTCCAAGAGTTCGCGCGCCTTATGACCGAAGTGGCCTCTATGGGAAACGATGTCGGCCAAAACGCCGAGCAGATGCGAACCGGGGCTACCAGAGTCAATCAGGTTGTAGAAGAGTTCCACAAGAACTTACAGGTCCTCCACCAGTACGCTTTGAGCGGAGTGGAAGCAGCCGAGCGGTCGCGTAGAGGCATGGAGACCATGATGGACCAGATGAAGGAAGCCGTTGCCAAAAACCAGCAGTCGGGCCAGCGCATAAAAGAACTGGAAATTCAGTCTGAAAAAATCGGCGACATCGTGCAGGCGGTAGTGATGATTGCGGATCAGACTAACCTGTTGGCTCTGAACGCCGCTATTGAGGCTGCCCGGGCCGGTGAGCACGGGCGAGGGTTTGCGGTGGTAGCCGATGAAGTGAGAAACCTGGCTGAGATATCAGAAAGATCGGCCCGGGATATCCGGGGAGTAGTTGAAGAAATACGGTCAGTGGTTGAAGAAATAGTTAAGGACATAGGCGAGGTTGTAAACAACTTTGAACGTCTCCAGGACGAACTTGCCAACACCAACCAGGGCTTTGCCCAGGTAGGTCAGCTTTTCGCCCAGTATGCAAGCAAGATTGACGAAGCGGTTGCCGGAGGGGTAACGATGACCGGCAAAGCAGGCGAGCTACTGACCTCGGGTGAGGGTATAGCCAGCGCCGCCCTTCAGATAGCCGGGGCGACGCAGGAGGCGGCTAAAGCTGTAGCCGAACAGACCAAAGCCTTGTCCGAAGTAACCGCCGCGACCCATGATCTGACCGACATGGCCGAGGAACTAAGGACCTCCACCAACATCAACAAATCGGCCGAAGAGATAGCGGCTACGGCCGAGCAGCTTTCTGCCAACATAGAGGAAATCAGTTCCTCGGCTACCCAAATAGCATCAGGCTTGAACGAGCTGACCCAAAGTGCTCGTATCGCGGTAGCAGAAGCCCGCAAGGCGCAGGATATCGGGCAAGACAGCCAGCAACTGGTAGAAACCATTGCCGAAATAAGTTCTGCTGCCGGGAACATCCACGCCGAGATAGCAGAGACTCTAGAAGCCAGCCGGGCCAGTGCCCGGAAGGTATGGGCCGGGATCAGAGAAGGTATCGCCTCTTACAGCGCCACTAACTCCGCCGTAGCCTCTCTGCAAGACAAGATCCGCCGCATCGAGAAAATCGTCGATACCATCGAAAACGTTTCCATTCAGACCAACATGCTGGCCGTAAACGGGTTCGTAGAAGCCGCTACGGCCGGCGAGCACGGTCGGGGCTTTTCCGTGGTCGCGAACGACATCCGCAACCTGGCTACAGAGTCTGCCGAAAATGCGGATAAAATAAAGGACCTGGTGCGGGACATCCAGATTCAGATCGGCAAAGTTGTCGGCGACATCAGCCAGTCTGAAGCAGCTTGCCGCAAGGCCGATGAAACCGCCGGCATGGCGGCCAAGTCCAACCAGCAGGCCACCGATCAGGTAAACCAGATCGGTCAACTTCGAGTTCTCGTGGGCAAGAGCATATCGGAACTCGGAACAGTCGTGGCGCAAGGAACTGAAATTGCGACAGCCGCCGCCGACATTCTGGCTGCCGCTTTCAGTAAGGTAGAAGAAGCATCAGTCATCGCCCAGGAACAGGCCAAAGCTGTTCAAGAACTTGCCAACTCCATCGAAGATATCGCTTCCATCGCCGATGAGATGCAGATGAATTAAGCTTGGATCAGGGGGACGGTTCTTGTGGTTTATTTTTCAAAATAAACCACAAGAACCGTCCCCCTGATCCACTGCACATTTACCGGCCGGCAAAACGGGCGAGCTCCGCCCAGAAACCGGGATAGGATATGTTAACGGCTTCTGCCCCTTTGACTATGGTTTCCCCCTCGGCTACCAGCCCGGCGATACCCATGGCCATGGCAATGCGGTGATCCCCGTAGCTGTCCACCTTCGCCCCGGTAAGCCTGCCCTGCCCCCGAACATAAAACCCGTCCTCGGTCTCCTCTACCTCTACTCCGAGCCGGCGCAGGCAGGTGCAGACAGCCAGTATCCGGTCAGTTTCTTTAACCCTCAATTCCGACGCATCCCGTACAACCGATTCACCCCGAGCCATGGCCATAGCAACTGCCAGCACCGGAATTTCGTCAATTAGAGACGGTACAATCTCCCCTGCCACGGTTGTGCCGATTAGGTTCCCAGCCGAGACCACCCGTATATCGGCTACCGGTTCGCCACCGACAACCCTCTGGTTCTGAAGTTCGATTCTAGCACCCATAGAAGCAAGCACTCTTAGTACCCCGCTTCGCGTAGGGTTAACTCCTACCCCAGGGATTAGGACCTCTGACTCCGGAACCAGCGTCGCTGCCACTATCCAGAAAGCCGCGGATGAAATGTCGGCTGGAACGGACATATCAAAAGGTTCGAGCTCTCTTCCCGGTTGCAGCCGAATCACCCCGTTTTCGGCAAAAATCTCTGCCCCCATCCCTGCCAGCATCCGTTCCGTGTGGTCCCTTGAAGGCACCTTTTCCCTTACCACCGTCTCCCCTTCAACTCCCAAACCAGCTAAAAGAACAGCAGATTTGACCTGAGCGCTCGGCACCGGCAGGGTGTAGTCGATCCCTTTTAAGTTGCCCCCTCGAATAGCCAGCGGTGCAAGCCGGCCCCCGTCTCGTCCGTCGATGCGTGCTCCCATTAAACGCAGAGGTTCCACTACCCGAGCCATAGGGCGGGAGCGCAAGGATGAATCCCCGGTTAATACCGAAAAAAACGAGCAGGCCGATAGAGTTCCTGACATCAAGCGCATAGTTGTTCCGGAGTTCTCACAGTCCAGAATGTCTTCTGGCTGTAGAAATCCGCCTAGCCCGCGCCCTTCGATTATGAGGTCCTCGCCGTTGTCCATAATGTTAACCCCGAGTGCTCGCACGCACCGAACCGTGGCTAGTGTGTCTCGCGCCCGCAAGAAATTCTTTACCCGGCTCTTTCCCTGAGCCAGGGCCGCCAGCATGACGCTGCGGTGCGATATCGATTTGTCTGCCGGCAGCGTAATAGTCCCCCTCAACCCCTTTGGGGCGCGACGTACAGTTACATCCATCTGCTCACCTCATCCATGCTTTAATTCCCTGGTCCCGCAAGAGTTTCACTGCCTTCTCCCCATCTTCCACTGAAGGCACCCCTAAGCGTATGGTACCCCCGTCACCCTCGCGCACCCGTAAGATCTCGATGTCAACTATGTTTATCCCACCTTCACCTAGAACCGTACCCAGGTAACCTATCACCCCGGGACGGTCGAGCACCACAGTAATGATTTCGCAAGCACTGGGCAAAGCTCCTCTTGCCCCCCTTGGTACAGACTCCCGTAAAGCCTGAGCAGCTTGCAGTTCTTGCCTGAGTCGCTGGCGGTCAGCGGCAGCTATATACCCACGCAAGCGGTTCAATTCCCCGATAAAACCGTCCAGTTGGTCCAGTACCGCCTCCCGGTTAAACATGAAGATTTCCTCCCACATAGCCGGGTTAGACGATGCTACACGGGTTGTATCCCTAAAACCTCCTCCTGCTAGCCCGAGGGCCTCAGGCGCTTTCCCGGCCTGGTTTACCAAGGCCACCGCTGCCAGGTGCGGAAGATGGCTGGCCGTGGCTACCAGGCGGTCGTGTTGAGCCGCATCCATTGTTATTATTTTCGCTCCGGTACAACTGATAAGCTGACTTAAGGTTTCGAACGGTCCGGATGGAGTGCCCGGTGGAAGCACCAGAACATACACCGCATTCTCAAACAGGTACCTGTCTGCCCCTGCCAAACCTGTTCTCTCAGAGCCAGCCATAGGGTGGCCGCCGATGCCGTAAACCCCGCCGGGCAGCCACCGGCGAAACCATTCCATGACCACCTGTTTAACACTGCCCACATCGGTTACAACAGCCCCCGGCTTCAGGACCGGGGCAGCTTGTTTGATGACCTCCTCCAGCCGTTCTAGAGGACAGCACAGGAACACCACATCTGCGTTTTCGATTCCTGCCTCAAGCTTCTCCGTGCGGCGCACCGCCCCCAGAGCAACTGCCTCTTTCCCAACATGGTCCTGGGGGTCAACCCCGATCAGCTCTTCAACCAAAGGTGAGTCCTTTAAAGCCAGCCCCAGCGATGCTCCTATGACCCCCAGCCCAACAATGGTAACCACAAAACCCATTCTGCCTTCCCCCTCGGCCTAACTTATACCCGGCCTTGCTCAAGAAGCGCAGGAAACCGCCTCAAAGACACGCCTCACATTCTCCATCATGCGCTCGAAGTTGGAGGGAGTCAGCGACTGGGGCCCATCCGAGAGGGCTTCAGACGGGTTCTGATGGACTTCGACCATCAGCCCATCACATCCCGCCGCTACAGCCGCGCAGGCCATAGGTCCTACCAGCTTCCACTTGCCGGTCCCGTGACTGGGGTCGACCAGAACCGGAAGGTGGGTCAGCTGTTTTACCAGAGGCACCGCTGCCAGGTCCAGGGTATTGCGGGTGTAGGTCTCAAAAGTCCTGATTCCCCGCTCACACAAAATGACGTTGGTGTTGCCGCTAGAAATAATGTATTCTGCTGCCATGAGCCATTCCTCGATGGTAGCGGAGGGCCCCCGTTTTAAAACTACTGGGCTCTTGATTTTACCTACTTCCCTCAACAAAAAGAAATTCTGCATGTTCCTGGCGCCGATTTGCAGCACGTCGACGTATTCGCAGACAGTGGAAACCAGCCGCGGATCCATAACTTCCGTAATCACGGGCAGCCCTGTTAACTGCCTGGCCTCCCGCAGTATCTTCAGCCCCTCTTCTTCCAGCCCCTGGAAAGAGTAGGGCGAAGTACGGGGTTTAAAAGCCCCTCCCCGCAGCACAGTGGCCCCTGCTGCCTTGACCATTTCCGCAACCTCCAAGAACCCTTCCCTGGATTCCACCGCACAGGGCCCGGCTATAACCTGAAGCTCTCCTCCACCTATTTCTACGTCACCTACTCTCACTACGGTGTCTTCTCCCTTGAACTCCCGCGAACACAGCTTGAAAGGCTTCAATATTGGGACTACCCTCTCCACTCCGGACAAAGTCGCCAAAGATTCCATCAAAGCCGCATCGCGGTCACCGATAGCCCCAATTATGGTCCTTTCTACGCCCTGCGACAAGTGAGTAGAAAACCCCCTGTCTTTTAGTTTTTCCTCCACCCTCCTGACCTGCTCCGGGGTGGCACTCTTTTCCATTACAATAACCATCCTGCCTTCCTCCTCCGTTGACTGTTTAGAAAATGAGTTACATACATACGTGCTTGTCGCAAACTAAGACAGATGCTGATTAACAAACCATCCTCCCATTCTCAATTCCTAATTCTTAATTCTTAATTCTTAATTCTCAATTGATATAGCCCCATCCTACCTACCTCCTCTAGCCTAAAATAAAAAAATACCACCCGGCAGGAATCCGCCAAATGGTACCCTTTGCCACCATCTGATTCCCTACCGTCCTACCTACCTGCTCAGTAACCTAACTAGCCATCCTACGTTTATAACTTAGCACAGAGCAGCGTCAAAATCAATGGTCCGATCCCTTCCAGCTTCCGGAAGCAAAAGCTTGAATCTGGTCGCCCATAGCTGTCCGGTCCGCCCAGATCCGGGCTGAATACAGGCTGCGCACGCCCGATGCCATACAGTTGGCTACAGCCGTCGAAAGCCAGGCAACCTTGTTCGTTACGAACGACTTAAAGTTACCCGGAAAAGTGGGCCCATTGACGGTTCTCTTTCTCAAAGATTATTTGAAGAATTGAAAAGAAATCCGATCTTGGCTTGCATCACTTATCCCGATAAGATTATAATGTTCTTAAAATTAAGAATGATTCTTATTTAGGAGGCTCTATCATTGGATGCCCTGCTTCAGCAATTAAGTGCGAACGGCTACAAGATTACTCCCCAACGGCGCCTGATACTCGAAATGCTGCGCGAAAACCGGCATGCCAGCGCCGAAGATATCTGTGCCATGTTAAAGCAAAAAGAACCTAACATCTCGCTGGGAACCGTCTACCGCAACCTTGCCCTCTTGATGCGGCTACGCATTGTTACTGCCGTTGATTTTCGCGACGGGCGCGCGCGGTATGAGCTCAACGACTCCCATCACCATCATTTGGTTTGTATGAGGTGCGGCAAACTCGTGGAGTTTCCCGGTTGTGACCTTAAGAATGTCCTCGGGGATGCCGCGGAAAAAGTTAATTTCCGGGTAATTGACCACAGCCTCGAAGTCTTCGGTTATTGTGGAAAATGTTGTGGGTGTTCGCCGTAGTGCTTTTTCTCTAGCACCGCTGAGACTATGTAGTTGTGGAAAAGGAAGGCCTGATGAAGTTGAGAAAACTTTACTCTGTCGTTTCTTTGGTCCTGATTGCCGTTTTGGCATGCTCGCTGACCGGTTGTAAAGACTCTTCCCAAACCTCAAATCAATACCCGCTTTCTTCAAAGATCACCGTATATGCTACTCTATATCCGGTCTACGATTTTACCAAAAAAATCGGCGGTGATCGGGTAAGTGTAAGATGCATGGTCCCGCCGGGAGCGGATCCTCACTCCTGGGAGCCGTCACCCCAGGACTTGGCTGAACTGCAAAGGGCGCAGGTCTTGGTATATAACGGCGCCGGCATGGAGCCTTGGATCGACAAGGTTTTGGGGGCCTTGGACACAAAGTCGATGGTGGTTGTCGAAGCTACCCGTGGTTTGCCCTTGCTGCCCGCTGATACCACCCATAGTGATACCCACCCTCACGACCAGGATTGGGACCCTCACGTGTGGCTGGACCCGGTTTTGGCCCAGGACATGGCAAAGAATATCGCCAGCGGCTTATCGACCGCCGACCCGAAGAACCGCGGGTTTTACGAGAAGAACTGCGCCCAGCTGGTTCAGAAACTAGAGAACCTGGACAGGGCCTATCGTGCTGTTATCGAAAAGTGTCAAAAACACGACATAGTCGTAACCCACCAGGCCTTCGGGTATATGGCCCGCCGTTACGGGTTGAATCAGCAGGCTCTGATGGGGGTTTCTGCCGAAGCTGAGCCGACCCCTTCTGCCATGGCACGAATAACCGAGTTCTGTCGTAGAAACGACGTGCATTACATATTTTTTGAAAAGACGACTACTCCCCGCTTAGCCCAGGTGATAGCTGAGGAAACTGGTGCCAAGGTTCTGGTTCTGGATCCGCTAGGCACTCTGACCGAGGAACAGCTGAAGGCTGGCGAAGACTATTTTTCCATCATGTACTCGAATCTGGAGAATTTGAGAATGGCACTGGGGTATGAGCCATGAACAACGTGGCAATAGAACTTCACGATGTACATTTCAGTTACGGTCATCACCAGATATTGAAAGGCGTGGACCTCAAAGTCTACTCCGGAGACTTCGTCGGCGTAATCGGTGCTAACGGGTCGGGCAAGAGCACTTTGATCAAAATCATCGTGGGGCTGCTCAAACCGCAGTCAGGGCTGGTAAAACTGCTGGGTAAGGATTTAGCCCACTTCAATGAATGGCACCGTATCGGCTATCTATCACAAAAAGCTTCTTTTTTCAATCCGAGTTTCCCTGCCACAGTTCAGGAGATCGTGCGCAATCACTTCCTGGTTCAGGCCAGCCTGAGCAGGAAACTGGACCAAAGCGGGGCAAAGACCAAAGTTGAACGGGCTTTAGCCTTAACTGGTCTTTCTGGTCTCCGCCATCAAATGGTCGGCGAGCTGTCAGGCGGCCAGCAACAGCGGGTATTCCTGGCCCGGGTCTTGGTCAGCGAACCGGAAATCTTGCTTTTGGACGAGCCCTTGGTCGGTATCGATGCCGGTTCGCAAGAGCTTTTCTGTTCTTCTCTAGAATACTTTAACCGGGAACTCGGAATTACCGTACTCATGGTAACCCATAACCCGGAGCCGGTGGCCGACTTGATAAATCGGCTGGCCTGCCTGGAAGAAGGGCATCTTTTCGTGCATGACAGCCCGGAAGAGATCAAGCACGAACTGCAGCCGCACCGGCATGTCAAACAAACAATGTTTTTACAACCTTAGCCTAAACCGGGTCTTCCTTCAAAGAATCGTCCTCGAGCGGAATAACCAATAGCCTGAACTTTTCGTGAGGGAGAAGATCGCGTTGGAAATGCTACATTATACTTTTATGCAGCGGGCAGTATGGGCCGGAATCGTGGTAGGAATAATATGCCCGTTAATCGGGATAGTTTTGGTCCTGCGCCGCCTGTCGCTCATCGGCGATGCTCTGGCCCACGTATCCTTAGCCGGGGTTGCCTTCGGTCTCGTAGCCGGCATTAACCCGACCGCCGCTGGCCTGGTTTTTTCAGGGATCGGAGCATTCGGTATCGAATACCTACACCGGTTCTACCGCAGGTATGCCGAACTGTCCCTGGCCATCATCATCGCCGCCGGAATGAGCCTAGCCGTCGTCCTCATCAGCCTAGGTCGGGGAACAACAGCCACGGTTTTGAGCTTCCTTTTTGGCAGCATAGTCGCTCTCAGCGGTTTTGACATCTACATAATAACCGCGGTTGGCTTAACGGTAGCTATACTGGTTTCACTGCTTTACCGCCAGCTGTTTTACATCTGCTTTGATGAAGAGGCGGCTACCGTGGCCGGCATCCCGGTAACCAAAATCAATCTCTTCTTTACTTTCATGGTGGCAATGACGGTAGCCGTTTCCATGAGAATTGTGGGAGCCCTCTTGGTTTCATCGCTTATGATCGTTCCGGTCGCCGCCAGCATTCAGCTGGCCCGCAGTTTCCGGTCAGCTGTGGCGATCTCCGTGACAGTGGCATTAATCAGCGTGATGATAGGGATAACCTTGGCCTTTTATCTGGACCTGCCGCCCGGGGCAGCAGTAATCCTGACCTCTCTCTTTCTCCTCGCTCTCGCCATTTTCATTAAACGTTTTTTTAGTTAGCCCGCTGTCATATCTTTTTCCCTTCTACCTCGGCCAGCTTCTTTATGTCCTCCAAGAGAACCGCAAAGTTTTCTAGAGTTAGTGACTGTTTGCCGTCGGAAAGAGCGCATTCTGGACACTGGTGGACTTCAATCATCACACCGTCGGCCCCGGCGGCTATAGCGGCCTTGGCCACCGGGCGCACCATCTTCCACCTACCGGTAGCGTGGCTGGGATCTACGATAATCGGGAGATGAGACAATTCCTTAATCATGGACACTGCTCCGATGTCTACGGTGTTGCGGGTATAGTTTTCAAAGGTGCGGATGCCGCGCTCGCACAAGATAACCCGCGGGTTACCGGCAGCCATGATGTACTCCGCCGCCAACAACCACTCTTCCATGGTGGCGGCAAATCCACGTTTAAGTATCACCGGCTTGTCGGTCCTGCCTACCTCCTGCAGCAAAGAGAAGTTCTGCATGTTACGGCTTCCTACCTGAAGAACGTCCACATAGCCCTGTACAAGCTCGACATCCCGGGTATCGAGTACCTCGGTGACCACCGGTACTCCCGTAATTTTTTTGGCCTCTGCTAGGATCTTGAGGCCCTCTTCTCCTAAGCCGGCAAACGAATACGGGGAAGTCCTCGGTTTGAAAGCCCCCCCTCGCAGGAGATGCACCCCCATGTCCGCCAAAATCCGAGCGATATCGAGATACTCCTCTCGTCCTTCTACCGCACAGGGCCCGGCTATGACGGTACAGTAACCCTCCCCTATCTTAACCGTACCTCGCGAACTGTTTATTTCAATCAGGGTGTCCCCCTCATGACTTTCTCTGGCCGCTAGCTTAAAAGGTTTCATATCCCATTCCCCCAGTTTATATTCTACCCCACCGCAAAACCGGTGAGAACTATCTTAAGGCCTGCTTAAGGTTTCTAGCCAAAGCGCTCAGTTCCGAAAGAAGCCGTGTCTTGTCATCTGAGTTTTCCTCTATGATGCGTACCAACGCACTCCCCACCACTACTAGGTCTGCGTAGTCTTTTATTCTAGCCACCTGAGCTCCAGACGAGATTCCAAACCCGACCGCCAATGGATGAGATGTGCGAGCCCTGACCCGGCTCAGATAATCTGTGAGGTCGGGCAACCGGTCGCGCTCGCCGGTAACTCCTGCCACCGATACGCAGTATATGAAACTCCGCGCGTAGTGGTCGGCTCTGGCCATACGCTGTTCGTCAGCTGTCGGGGCCAGCATCGGGATGATGTCTACATCAATTTGGTCGTATTTTTCCCGCTCCTCCAACGGGAGATCCGGTATAATAACTGCCGAAGCTCCGGCTGTCTCAAGCTCCCGGGCAAACACTTCAACTCCCCTTCGCAGAATAGGGTTGAAATATGAAAACATCACCAACGGTAGCGAGCAATTGTCGTGAACCGCTCGCACAAACTCTAACGCCTTCGTCATGTTCATCCCTCGTTCCACCCCGCGAAAGTGAGCCCTTTCAATAACCTCACCATCGGCAATCGGGTCAGCGTATGGAACGCCGATTTCGAGGATGTCACAACCGGCTTCCTCCAGGGCTTTCGCACACTCGACCGCTGTAGCGAAATCAGGTTCACACGCCATCATGAAGCCTATGAGGCCTTTTTCTTCCCGTTCTTTCAATTGCCTTAACCTCAGCTCTAAACGGTTCACGGCCTCACCCCCTCGAGTATGGCAGCCACCGTCTCCACGTCCTTGTCGCCCCGCCCCGACAGGTTCACTACAATGCAGTCGTCCCGGGAAAGAGTCGGGGCTATTTTTGTCGCATAGGCCACGGCATGAGCGCTTTCAAGGGCAGGAATAATCCCCTCCATCCGGCTCAAAGTCAGGAAAGCCGACAGGGCTTCTTCATCGGTCACGCTGGTGTACTCTACCCGTCCCGAGTCTTTTAGATACGAGTGTTCTGGCCCTACCCCGGGGTAATCCAACCCAGCAGAAACAGAATGCGTAGGCAGCACCTGCCCTTCTTCGTCCTGCAGTACAGTGCTTAGAGCACCGTGGAGCACCCCTCGGGACCCGCGGTTCAAGGTAGCGGCGTGCTGCCCGGTGTCCAAACCCAGGCCGCCCGCCTCCACACCGACTAGCCGCACGTCGTCTTGTAAGAATTCGTAGAATATGCCCATGGCATTGCTCCCACCCCCTACACAAGCGATGATGTACTGAGGCAGCTTGCCCTCTTCTTCAAGTATCTGCCGGCGCAGTTCCCTGCCGATGATAGACTGGAAATCCCGTACAATCATGGGGTAAGGGTGTGGTCCCACCACGGATCCGATGAGGTAATGGGTATAGTCGCTGCTCGCGATGTAGTCGCGGAAGGCCTCGTCCGTGGCTTCTTTCAAGGTCTGGGATCCTTTCGCCACCGCCTTGACTTCAGCGTTCAAAGCCTTCATCCGGAAAACGTTGAGCCTCTGCCGTTCCATATCCCTGGCTCCCATGTAAACGGTGCAGGATAGGCCCAGTACGGCCGCCGCTGTAGCCGTGGCCACTCCGTGCTGGCCAGCCCCGGTTTCCGCTATGACTCTGGTCTTCCCCATCTTTTTTGCCAACAGAGCTTGGCCCATGGTGTTATTTATTTTATGGGAGCCGGTGTGGTTGAGGTCCTCCCGCTTGAGGTAGATCCTGGCTCCCCCCAGCTCCCGGCTCAGCCTTTTGGCAAAATGCAGTCCCGAAGGCCGTCCCACGTACTGGTGTAGATAGTAAGAGAGTTCTCTCTTAAAATCCAGGTCATCTTTCAGCTTTTCGTATTCGCGAGCCAGTTCCTCTAGTACCGGCATCAGGGTCTCCGGCACGTACCGTCCCCCGTATTCTCCGTAGTAGCCTTTTTCGTCAGGGTACACCTTCCATGTACCTCCTCTCCTACTGTTCAGAACCCGCAATATCATTCTTCATTCTTCATTCTTCATTCTTCATTCTTCATTCTTCCAATACCAGGCTAGTTCTCCGGTTTTAGCAGCAACATCAGTAGCCGTCACTAAAGCCTCACCCACCAGAGCAGCGGAGAACCCGTATTGTTCCAACATCAGCATGTCCTCCACTGTCCGGATACCGCTTTCGGCAATACACTGCACCTTGTTTGCAACCAACCCCACCAGCTCAAGGCAAACCCGGGTATCCACCGTAAAATCTTTCAGGTTACGGTTGTTTATACCGATAATCCGGGTTGGCGTATCCAAGGCCATCTCTAATTCGTACCGGTCATGAACCTCGACCACCGGTTCAATCCCCAGTTGTTGCGCCGTTTCCACAAACAGCGGGAGATCCTTCGGCAAGAGGTGAGCGATAAGGAGCACCGCGTCCGCTCCCAAAAGCCTGGTCTCATACAGTTGCCTGAGGTCTATTATGAAGTCTTTGCGCAAGACCGGCAAGCTCACGCGAGACTTAACCTTCTGAATTAGGAATGGGCTCCCTTCAAAGTACCTCTCTTCGGTTATTACTGAAATGGCTTTAGCCCCATTTTGCTCGTATAATACCGGAAGTTGATCGAACCTAGTCTCAGATATTAACCTGCCTTTGACCGGAGAAGCCTTCTTTGCCTCGGCAATCAAAGAAACCCTTCCGTTAACATTTAAGGCCTCGGCAAATTCCCTCAACGGCGGTAACACCTCTGCTGCTTGAAACGTCTCCATTATATCTTTTCCATGAGAACGAATCTGTTCCTGCTTATGCCTGACGATCTCGTCTAACATCGGCCCACCCGGCTTTCCTGACTGTACCGCACCAGTTGTCTAAGCTTTTCTTGAGCCCGGCCAGAGTCGATAGCTTCTGCCGCCATCCTTATACCTGAATCTAAATCCCTAACTTTTTCTGCCACCATCAAAGCCGCTCCCGCGTTAACCAGAACCATCTCCCGAGCCGGGCCCGGTTTTCCAGCCAATACTTCCCTCACTATGCGCGCGTTGTGAACTGCATCCCCTCCCCGTACTCCCTGGTCCTGGTACTCGTTGACGGCTCCGCCCCTGATGATACGGCCCGGAACAATGGATTCACCTTCAACCTTCGCCATTTGGGTAACGCCCACATGCGCTATCTCATCCATGCCGTTCTCCGCATGGACAACCAGGGCCTGCTTGCGTCCTAACCTGGCCAGGGCTTCGGCCACAGGTTGGATCATGTCCTCGTCGGCCACACCCATTAACTGGTACGTCGGGCAAAACGGGTTTATCAAAGGCCCAAGGAAATTGAAGGCCGTAGCTATCCCTAAACTGCGGCGCATAGGGCCAAAGTGCTTCATTACCGGGTGAAAACCAGGAGCGAACAAGAAAGCTAATCCTATTTCTTCTAATAGCATCCTGGCTTCGTCCAGGCTTAGGTCAACCCGAACTCCCAAAGCCTCCAGAACATCAGCGCTTCCTGCCTGACTGGTGACAGCTCGGTTTCCGTGCTTTGCCACCGGTACCCCGCAGGCGGCGCAGACAATGGCTGCCGCTGTTGAAACATTAAATGTCCCGCAACCGTCGCCCCCAGTGCCACAGGTATCGAGCAATCCCTCCATACCCTCGTGTTTTATAGCTCGGTCCAGCAAGGCCCGGGCAAACCCAAACAACTCCTCCCCGCTTTCTTTCCGCAAGCGCAGGGCTGCAAACAAGGCCGCTACTTGACTCTCTGCTACTTCCGTATCTAACATCAAGTTGATGACCTCATAGGCCTCGCTGCTGGTCAAATAATCGCCGTCAACTACCTTTTTCAGATACTTGATAAACATTGTCTCTCCTCCTCTCAACTCGTCTCGTCTTTGTTTAATAGGCCACAGATAAACACAGATGTATCATTTACGCTGACTCGCACTCAAATACCATTCTTAATCCTTCATTCTTAATCCTTCATTCTCAACTGCCCCACGCACTTGAGGAAATTCGCGATAATCGTTTTACCGCATTCAGTAGCTATAGACTCGGGGTGAAACTGCACGCCCTCTACCGGAAAATGACGGTGCCTGATTCCCATAACTTCCCCTTGTTCGGAGTAGGCCGAAACTTCGAGACATACAGGCAGAGTAGTCGCGTCAACCACCAATGAATGGTACCGGGCGGCTATGAAAGGACTCTTCATCCCGGCCAGCATCCCCCGCCCGTCATGGTATATTGTCGAGACCTTGCCGTGCATCGTCCTCCAGTTTATCCGTACATCCCCCCCAAAAGCTCGCGCAATGGCCTGATGCCCCAGACATACTCCCAAAATCGGGAATACCCCACTGAAGGCCCTTATCAGACTCAGGGTTATCCCTGCTTGGTCCGGATTTCCGGGGCCTGGAGATATAACCACTCCCTGAGGCTGCATTTTTTCGATGTCGCTCAATTCCAACTCATCGTTCTTGGCCACTCGCACTTCTGCTCCCTGTTCTTCCAGGTACTGTACCAAGTTGTAAGTAAAAGAGTCATAATTATCGATTACGAGTATCATTGCTCCCCCTCCGCCCTCACCACAGCTTGCATCAAAGCTCTTGCCTTGTTAACGGTTTCCTGGTATTCGTTCTCCGGAACTGAGTCCGCTACTATCCCGGCCCCGGCTTGAAGGTAACAGTGTTCTCCCCGAAATAGCACCGATCTTATCGTAATACAGGAGTCCAGGTTACCATCTAATCCGACGTAGCCGACCGCTCCTCCATACGGGCCTCGAGGACCTTTTTCCAGGTTATTAATTATCTCCATCGCCCTGCGCTTCGGGGCCCCGGTCAGGGTACCGGCTGGGAAGCAGGCCTGCAAAGCGGCCAGGCTGTCAAGACCTTCTCGCAAACGGCCCTGGACCTTTGAAACCAGATGCACCACGTGAGAATAAGCTTCGAGCTTCATAAACTCAACCACCTCAACCGTTCCCGGCCGGCTCACCTTCCCGATATCGTTGCGGCCCAGGTCAACCAGCATCAGGTGCTCTGCTCTCTCCTTCTCGTCCCTAACCAGCTCTCGGCGCAAAGCATCATCTAGCTTTTCATCTCCAGTAACGGGCCTGGTCCCCGCGATCGGCCTAGTTTGCACTACATCACCCTCAACTTTAACCAGCATTTCTGGAGATGACCCTACCAAGGTCATCGAAGGAAATCCCAAGTAAAACATGTAGGGAGAAGGATTCACGTGCCGCAACTCAGCATACACCCCTAAGGGACTAGCCCGGGTCCGCTTTTTCCAACACTGAGAAAGAACAATCTGAAAGGCATCTCCAATCCGGATGTATTCCTTGGCCTGTCGTACCATATCGATGAACTGGTCGTAACTGGTGTTGCTGATGAATCCCGCGTCAGGATTACCCGTAACTTTCCTTCTGCAATGTGTTACCGGCACCGTGTCTTGGCTCAAAGACAACCCCGCAACGACCTGTTCCAACTTGGCCACCGCCCCCTCCCTTTCCTGGATGCTGTTCGGGTAAAAGCTACGAACCCGCACCTGGTCAGTATAACGGTCATGAACCACCGTAACTCCGGGGAAGAAAAATGCGGCGTCTGGCCCTGAAGACAAGGAGACACTCCTTCGAGGTATTTTTTCCTGTTCTAAGCCGATGTCATAACCCCAGAAGCCTACGAGGCCGCCTGTAAATCCGCTTGCAGGTGCTGTCAGGTGCACCACACTCTGAGCAGCTAAAAAAGCCCTAAGGTAAGTAAATAGCTCACCTTGTTCCTCGTAGCACCGGTTGTCAGTTGTAACACTGAGTTTCCCTTGGCTGTACTCCACGACCAGCAAAGGGTCAAGCCCCAGGATGGAATACCTCGCATTTTCACCCTCAGTCAAACTTTCCAGGAAAAACAGGGGTTGACTCCGACTCTTCCCGGCCATCGCCGAAAAATAGCGGTAGAGGTCAAAACCAGGTAAGAACAACTCTTTTTCAGTATAGTGAAAGGCAGAAAAATCAAAACCGGCACCCAGGTGAGTGCCGGCACAAATGTTCCGGTCTCCTCTCATCTCGGTCTCTCCTCTCCTCGTCTCTTCGCCCTCGTCTGATCTTCAATTGTCTTACAGGCTATTCTCTGCTCACCAGCATGTCAAAGCTGATCTCATCTGCATTTTAGTCTATTTCCCCCACACCTCTCTTGTCAAGTCCTAAGTGTAAAAGTACAAAAATCGAATCACACGCAGCTTTTCCGTCCCCTGTGTTAGAATTTGGAGCTATGTCTTGCTGCAGCCGGACGTTTCCGTTTGTGCTCGTCACTTTTCACCCATGGCTATGACCTTATGTCTAATGATCCTTACCTTTTCTCCATACGCTTGTTTGGTAGCGATAAGGCTCATCTGCACCTAACGAGCTATACGATATACACAATATAGTCTCAGCCGTGTCAGGTCAATAAGAATCTCTTTTAAGACATTTTCAATAGCTATTCCTCGTCCAGTTTGTCAATTCTCAAGCTTCCAGCCTGTAACGGCCTTGCGGTAAACGGGTTTTTGCTGACCACCAAGCGTGACAGACAACCGTCGCCTGGTACGTTTTTTCTTCTTGACTAGCACGGCTGGCAGACATACAATAAAACTGTATCAACTGTATTAGTTTATATAATACAGAAGGAGGTGCCTATGTTTCAGCTGGACTTTCGGGATCGTCGACCTTTGTATGAACAGATCAAAGAAAGAATTAAGACACTCATCATCAGCGGAGTCTTGAAACCTGATGAACGGATACCCTCGGTGCGCGAACTGGCCCAGTCGCTCACCGTAAACCCCAACACCATTCAAAAAGCATACAAAGACCTGGAAGCTGAGGGTTTCATCTACTCCATCAGGGCCAAAGGCAGCTTTGTCAGCCCGCTCGACGTGTCAGTCCATCATCCGCGCCGGGAAGAGCTGTTGCAGGAACTTAAAAAAATCGCAGGCGAATTGATGTATCTAAACGTACCGATCGAACAGCTTTTGAGTATCATTCAGGCCATCTACGAAAAGAGGGAGGTATGACCGCGTGATCGAAGTTAGAGGGCTCAGTAAGAGCTTCGGACAACTTAAAGCCCTGGATAACGTCGACATCACTGTTAACAAAGGGTCGGTTTATGGCTTATTAGGCCCGAACGGCGCCGGAAAAACTACACTCATCAAACACCTGGTTGGAGTCTATCGCCAGGATGCGGGATCAGTTACCATCGACGGTCAACCGGTTTACGAGAATATGGCAGTTAAGTCTTTCTTGGTTTACATCCCCGATGAACTCTTTTTCTTTTCGGAGTACAGCATAGCGGAGACGGCGAGGTTTTACGCCAGCCTATATCCCGGCTGGGATTGGGAAAGATTCCATCGGCTGAAGCAAGTATTCGCCATCGATATCGACAGGAGAATCTCGCGCTTGTCACGGGGTATGCAAAAGCAGGTTGCCTTCTGGCTAGGCATTTGTGCTTCGCCCCGGGTCATGATTCTGGATGAACCGGTAGACGGCCTTGACCCGGTAATGCGCAAGAAGGTGTGGAGCTTGGTGCTGCAAGACGTGGCCGAACGCGAAACCACGGTGCTGGTTTCCTCCCATAACCTGCGGGAATTAGAAGATGTGTGCGATTACATAGGTATACTGCATAACGGGAAAATCCTTGTGGAAAAAGACCTCGATGATCTGAAAACCGACATCCACAAACTTCAGGTGGCTTTTGCGGGGGAGGCACCTCGTGAGCTGCCTTCGACCGGAACGATTTTGCACCGTGAACAAAACGGGAGCATCGTCCTTATGGTTGTGAAAGGCGACAAAGAGAATATCCTGTCCGAGGTTCGACGAGCCAGCCCTGTTATCCTGGATGTCCTGCCCCTTACACTCGAGGAAATATTCATTTATGAACTGGGAGGGATCGGATATGACATTAAGAGCGTTCTTATTTAACAGGGGTCTGGTTGCCAGTGATCTCAAGAGGTTCTGGTGGGTCAGCGCCGCCTACGGCCTGTGTCTGTTGTTGATCCTGCCTTTTCACCATGTGATACAAGGTGTTCAGGCCGATGACTTGTGGGTCAAACAGGCTTTACAGAGGTCGCTGGACATTTTTTCTGGTCAGAGCGGGATGCAGATCATCCTGATCTGTACCGTTCCCGTCGTTCTGGCTGTGCTGCTGTTCCGTTACCTCCACGACAGCCGGGCGGTAGCTGTAATGCACAGCTTACCTTTGAACCGCCGTACACTTTTTTGCAGCCACGCAGCCGCCGGACTGTTTCTTATTCTTTTGCCCGTCCTCATTACTGGATTTGTATTGATGATTCTTAATGCCACTACTGAACTAAAGGAGCTCTATTCCCTCTTGGACATCCTGCGATGGGCTGGTTTGACGGCGTTGCTCGCTGCTCTAATGTTTTCGATTACAGTCTTTGTGGGGATGTTTACCGGTAACACCTTTGCCCATGTGGCCTTTACTTATATACTCCAGCTTTTGCCTACCGGTTTGGTGATACTGCTGGACGAAAACCTCCGTAAGTTAGTCTACGGGTACGCGAGCACCGGACTCCCCGGTGAATTCCGGTACAATTTCCCTTTGGTTATGCTTGCCGGATATCACGGCAACGATTTTTTCACCGCCGGTACCGTAATAGCATACCTCACGGCTGCCGTTCTTTTTCTGGCAGTAGCCGGGTACGTCTACCGGCTAAGGCCTTCGGAAGCAGCCGGTGAAGTCGTGGCCTTTTCCGTAATCCGACCCGTTTTCAAGTACGGCGTAACCTTCTGCACCATGCTGCTGGCGGGCCTGTACTTTGCCAGCGTGTACGGTGATAACTATGCCCTTATTGTTTTCGGGTATGTGCTCGGTTCTCTGTTAGGGTATCTAACGGCTGAGGTCCTGTTGCGGAAGTCTTGGCAGGTTTGGTCCGGTTACAAAGGGTATGTGGCCTATGCCGTGGTCATAACGGTCCTGCTGGTCGGAATCGCCACCGACGTTACCGGCTATGTTCACCGGGTTCCTGACCCCGAGAAGGTGAAAAAGGTCTACTTTGGAACCAACATAAATGAATGGATACAGCTGGAGAAACGTAAGAATTTGCAAGGATTAGGCGTCAAATACGAAAAAACTTACTTCTTCCAGGACGACGCTAATATAAGAAACATAGTATTGTTACATCACCAATTGTTAAAGACACCCCACAGTAAAGAAGGGACGATCCGCTACATCGCCTATACTTTGGATAACGGTGACTACTTAATACGCCAGTACTACGTTGATGAAAAACGTCATGCTTCCATCCTCAAACCGATATACGAGTCACTAGAATACAAGAAGGCGCGGTTCCCCGTGGTGACTCAGAATCCCGACAACATTAAGCTGGTTGAAATTAAGGATGTTCGAACCTCCAAAGGCCCGGTCATTTTGACTCAGAAACCCGAAATCAAAGAATTTGTTGCTCGTTTGAAGCAAGACATACTCAATACGACCTTCGAAGATTTGGTCTCCGATAGGGAAGACAACGTGTACATTAACATCGTAGATATCAAGGGGAACTCGGTGGAGTACGCTTTGCGCGAAGGGTACCGCTCGGTTACTGCGTGGCTCAAAGATAAGGGGTATTATGAGGATATAGTACTGTTTCCACAAGAAGTAGACCGTGTCATCCTTGAGCGGACCGTGTTTCCTGAAGAAAGTAAAAGCAACGAACCGAACCGAGGAGCAAAGCGGGTTGAAGTGACAGACAGCAAACTCATACAAGAATTGCTCACCATTAACGGGCCACAAACTTTTGCCAGTCCGGAGAGAATGATCAGAGCAACGTTTTATGGTAGAACAAACGGACGTGCTTTTCAGTTTGAGCGGGTTATATACCGAGACTGGCCGGTTTCGAAGTCACTGGGCGAATGTCTGAAACAACTTGACTAACACTGAAAGCGCACCTGACAAACAGCCGGCAAGGCCGGGAGGTTGCTGCTTCCGGCCTTGCTCAATATTTTAATGCAAATCAAGAACCATCCCCTGTAACTATTTGGCATCGGGGATAAAGAGCGATTTACCGAACTTATCGCGGCCAAAGGAAGCTATCACAGATTGTCCTTTTTCTCCAGTAATAAATTTTATGAATTGCGTGGCAGCTTTGTAGTGAACATTCTTGTGCTTCTCTGGATTCACGGCTATCACGGAATAAGGATTAGACAAGGCCTTATCCCCTTGCACCATTACTTCCAGCTGCAGTTTTGGAGCCATACTGAGGTATGTGGCTTCGTCTGTCAGGGTGTAAGCTCCCAGCTCACTAGCCATCAATAGGGTATCGCCCATACCCTGTCCTGACTCCACGTACCAGTCCCCTTGGGGTTTCACTCCCGCCTTTTCCCACAATCCCAGCTCTTTTTTGTGGGTTCCGGAATCATCACCGCGCGAAATGAACTTGGCCTTCCTCTCTGCTATGGTTCGGAAAGCCTTTGAAGCGTCTTTACTCCCTTTTACCCCAGCCGGGTCGCTCTTCGGCCCCACGATCAAAAATACGTTGTGCATGACCGGCTTCCGGTCCACGCCGTACCCTCCATCAACAAACTCCTGCTCAGCTTGAGGCGAGTGCACCAGTAGCACGTCGGCGTCACCTCGTTTCCCTAACTCCATTGCCTGACCGCTTCCTACTGCTATTACTTTTACCTTTATGCCAGTTTCTTTTTCAAAAGCGGGAACCAACACGTCGAGCAACCCTGAATCTTGAGTACTGGTAGTAGTGGCCAATGTCAGACTCTTTTCTTCGGGCGAACCGCTAACCAGAAACCATATTGTCCCTAATACAATAATAACCAAAGCTATCAAAGTCAAATTTCGGGCTCGTCTTACTTCAACCACCATTTTCTCACTCCTTCTCTTTCTTTCTTAACCCCTGTTTTGCCATTAAAAGGCTTGTCCTGTCGCTGGTCCAATCCCAAATCCAGCGACAAAAAAAGCCAGGCCCAAGGAAAGCCTAGCCTGGTCGCGATCGCACCCGCATAAGCAGCCCTCCTTTCCAAACGGGAGGCATGAGCGTTTCCCCTCATACCCTATCGGCTCAGGGACCATAGCTTCCGCCTTAGGTCGCGAGAGCTCGGAGAACAGTTGTTAATTTATTTTGTTCGTCCCTGTACATATGTTTCTCTATAACTTGACAAAATCCTTCCTCGCTTGATCATCCTTAATAAACCATGGTACCGTTCAAAAATTGAACTGTTTTAATATCTTTGGGACTATTAAAAAATCCTACCGTGTCTTGGTGCTCTATTATCCTGCCTTCGTGCAGAAGCACTACCTCGTGGGCAAGTCTCTTGGCCTGAAACAGGTTGTGCGTAACCATTATCACTGTAGCTCTGTATTCCTCGCGACAGCCCTTTATTATGTTCTCCAAAGCCTGGACACTCGCCGGATCGAGGTTGGCCGTAGGCTCGTCCAAGAGCAGCACGCGGGGGCGTAAGGCCAAGGCTCTGGCCAGGGCAACCCGTTGCGCTTCGCCGCTCGATAGTTTGTGAGCCGGGCGGCGGGCGAAATCGAGCATACCTACAAAGCGTAAAGCTTCGGTGACTTTATCCCTCAATTCCCTGCCCGCGATATTTCTCAACCTTAACCCGTAAGCAACATTCTCAAACACGTTGGTACGGAACATGTAAGGCCTTTGGAAAACCATACACATTTCCCGAGATAACGCCAGTCTGGTCCTCTCCGAGTGGTCGACATCTACTTCCATAAATCTTATCTTACCCGAATCAGGAGGCAACAGGAGGTTGAGAACGCGCAAAAGCGTGGTCTTGCCGGCACCGTTAGGTCCCAAAATCGCGTAAATCCTGTCCGGGTACAGTGTGAGCTCGGAAATGTCGAGAACGGTGCGGCTTCCGAATCGCTTGGTAATCCCCGCCAGCTCGAACAGTTTCATCTTTTCACCCCTGAATTCCGCCTAAAACCGACCATGTCGGTTTAAAACCGCCCATACATCTTCCTACCAGCAACAACCCGATTCAACCGGAGCTGAATTCGTCGGTTTTGAGCAAAGCCACCGAACTTACCAAAAAAGAAACAATCAATAATATCAAGCCCAGGGCCACTGCCAGGTCAAAGTTACCCTGGCGCGTTTCTAACATTATGGCGGTTGTCAATACCCTTGTCTGGTGCCTTATGTTCCCCCCCACCAGCATAACCGCACCCACCTCGGCCAAGGCCCTTCCGAATCCGGTCATCACCGCCGCTATTATGCCGGTTCGGGCCTCCTGCACTACCGCCCAATTACCTTGCCACCGGCTGGCCCCCAAACTGAGTGCAGTTTCAAATATGAGCCGCTCTCGACCAGCTATCGCTGCTGCAGTAAGCCCTGTAACTATAGGAAGTACGAGCACAAACTGGGCGCTGATCATAGCCCAGGGTGTAAAGAGAAGCCCCAAACTCCCCAAAGGACCGCTTCGAGACAGCAAGATATATATCAGCAGCCCTGCCAGCACTGGAGGCAACGCCATCAGGGTATAAATAACACGTAAGAAGACCTGTTTTCCTTTAAAATTTCTCATTCCCAGCCAAGTTCCCAGGGGTATCCCTGCTAATGACCCAAGAATGGTAGCGGAACCTGATACCACGAGGGACAACCGGACTATTTCTAAGATTTCATTCTTTTCTGTAGCCAAAAAAGGGATTACGGTGTCCATCTTGATTCCTCCGCTGAGATTGACCGCTTCCGCGCAAAAAAACCAGGCCAGATAGGATGCTCGCCCCAAGCCTGGTCACGAGCCGCGACTTCAGCCGGCTTTCTTCACTTATTCAACCTCATTTGTTATCTTCCGTCAAGTTTGCATGTGCTTTTAGGAACATTTCTTTTCAAGGCAATTTTTTCAGTCGTTATTGTCAACATCATGCGGGGGGCCCCCGGCCTGGGCGGCATCCATCCCTCGCAAGCCGATTATTTCCAATCGGTTAAAGGCGGAGGCCACGGAGATTACCGGCTGATCGTTCTCGCCCCCTCATCGGTTCAAGAACTCATTGACCATACCATCCTGGCTTTCGAATTGGCCGAAACCTACCGTACTCCAGTGGTCGTTTTCGGCGACGCCATGATGGGCCAGATGATGGAACCCGTGCTCATGCCCGAAGCCGAACTCCCGCCTCCTAACCGGCCCTGGGCCACCACTGGTATGGAAGGACGTGAACCCAACATAGTCCACACCCTGTATCTTCCGGCAGATAAACTGGAAGCTCACTGCAACCGGTTGTTTGCCAAATACAGGGAAATCGAGCAAAAAGAAAAACGCAGCATTAAGAAGAAATGGGACTGCAGAATAAAACGGTCGGCGTAGGGTCAGTTGGTTGCGGCGTCTTTTCCTATGAATACTTCAACTTCGACGGCGTAGGTCCTTCCCACGGGCGGGCCCCGGCGGTAGCTACCGGGGTCAAGCGAGTTCTGCCTGACCGCCTGGTGTTCACTTACCAAGGCGACGGCGACCTAGCAGCTATTGGGACCACAGAAATGGTGCATTCTGCGGTACGCGGTGAGAACATAACCATTATCTTCATCAACAACACCCTCTATGGTATGACTGGCGGACAAATGGCCCCCACCACGTTGATGGGGCAGGTAACCACGACCACACCCACAGGGCGAGGCAGACAGCAAGGCTTTCCTTTCCGGGTTTGTGAGATGCTAGCAACAGCCGAAGGAGCAGCATATATTGCAAGGGTGGCCTTATATAATCCTGTCCAGGTTAACCGGGCTAAAAAGGCTATTCGCCGAGCCTTCGAAACTCAGATGGCAGGACTCGGCTTCAGCCTAGTTGAAGTTCTTTCAGCCTGTCCCACCAACTGGGGCTTAACTCCATTGGAGGCCCTAAAGTTCGTTGAGGAAAAAATGGTTCCCGTATACCCCTTGGGAGAGTTCAAAGTGCCTGAAGAGGTGAAATCATGATGAAAAAAGAATTCTTGATTGCCGGCTTCGGTGGCCAGGGCGTTTTGTCGATGGGCCTTTTTCTCGCATACGGAGGGATCGCGGAAGGGAAGAAAGTCACCTATGTCCCGTCTTACGGAGCTGAAATGAGGGGAGGCACCGCCAACTGCCTGGTCAT
Organism: Syntrophothermus lipocalidus DSM 12680; assembly: GCF_000092405.1. NCBI lineage: Bacteria > Bacillati > Bacillota > Clostridia > Eubacteriales > Syntrophomonadaceae > Syntrophothermus > Syntrophothermus lipocalidus. The sequence continues at coordinate 1,834,889 of NC_014220.1, forward strand.
CCTCTCGGATAGGGACATCAGTTCCCCCCTGATCTCCGATCCTGGTATCGTAGTCGCCATGAATCAGCCTTCTCTCGCCAAGTTTGAGCCGGTTGTACGGCCCGGGGGAGTCCTACTCATCAACTCCTCCCTAGCCCACCGCCCGGCCGAGCGGCAGGACATAACCTCTTATTCGATTCCGGCCCAGGAAATCGCCAACCAGGTTGGACTGCCGCGAGGAGCCAACATGGTCATGCTGGGAGCCTTGCTAGAAATCAGTAAAGTGCTCGATTTTGCCGCCAGCGAAGACTACCTGGTTAAAACCTTTCGTGGTAAGTATCTTAACATGATGCCCCTCAACCTCGCAGCAATGGAAGCCGGAGCCCAATTCATTCGTAACTTTTAGTAACAAACCAAAAACGCAAAGAGGAGACGGTCTTTGATTAATCGTCCCCTGTTAGCACGCTAACCACTAAGTATATCTAGCACTACGTTCGCCATCTCTTCGGGCAATACCTTACGGTAGTGTCTGATAGGTCTGGTTTCAAGCCCCTGCAAGCCCTTCGGGATGGACAGGTTACATTTTTCTGACAGCAGTCGTGATAGACCAAATTCGTCATGCTCTGCGGCTATCTCCATGCCGAAGACAGCTTCAGCTACGCTTCCGGCAAACTTGAATGGACTGGCCGTAGAAGCTATAACGGTGGGAGTAGTGTCCCCAGTAACCCTTACATACCGGTCGTAGACCTTCTTGCCTACCGCCGTATGGGTGTCTAAGAGATAACCATATGTGTTGTAAGTATCGCGGATAGTTGCCTTCGTTTCTTCATCGGTTGCAAAATCGCTCCAGAAAGAATTCTGAATCCTCTCCAGAACCCAGGAGTCCACTTCATATCTCCCCCGCTCCCGCAGGCTGTCCATCCAGTCCCGCACCTTTTGATCATTGTGTTCTGTAATCTCGTATAGGAGCCTTTCCAGGTTGCTCGATATCAGAATATCCATTGAAGGCGAGATGGTCTTTTTGAAAGACCGGTTACGGTCATAAACTCCGCTATTTATGAAATCGGTCAAAACATTGTTGGCATTAGCCGCGCATATCAGCTTGTTTATGGGCAAACCCATCTGTTTCGAATAGAACGCTGCCAAAATGTTGCCGAAGTTGCCGGTGGGAACCACGAAGTTGACTGGCATTCCTTCTTCTATGACGTCCGCGCTTACGAGATCAAGGTAAGCAGAAATATAATATACTACCTGTGGAACCAGGCGCCCCCAGTTAATAGAGTTGGCCGAAGAAAATTTTATCCCTCGCACCGCCATTGCCGTCTCCAGACCCTGGTTCTGGAACATGGCTTTGACCCCGTTCTGGGCGTCATCGAAGTTGCCCTCCACAGCAACCACATGCACGTTGGACCCTTCCTGGGTTACCATCTGCCGCTCCTGGACCTGGCTCACCCCTTGAGCCGGATAAAAAACGATGATACTGGTCCCTGGCACGTCTTTGAATCCTTCCAAGGCCGCTTTGCCTGTATCGCCAGAAGTTGCTACCAACACAGCGATGTGGGCCTTTTCTCCCGTTTTACGGGTACTGGCAGTGAGCAGGTGCGGCAAAAGCTGCAAGGCCATGTCTTTAAAAGCGCAGGTCGGGCCATGCCAGAGCTCTAAGATGTAGGTACTGTTGTCGAGCCTGGCCACTGGAGCGACATGAGGATGGTCGAATCTTTCGGGGCTGTAAGCAGCGTCGACGTATTCCTTGATCTCTTTCTCCAAGAAATCGGTCAAAAACTTGGTTAAAACCATTACAGCCCTTTCCTGGTAATTCATTCCACGCATCGCTGCTAGTTCGTCGCATTTCAGGCGAACTTCTTCTTCGGGAACGAACAATCCGCCGTCAGGAGCTATACCCAACTTTATAGCCTCAGCTGAACTTACGGGTTGCGCTTGGCCTCTTGTGCTCACATACTTCATCATTTAAAACCTCCCTGCCATACTTATAGCCGAAAGCGGTTCAATTTACAACCAGTGATCTCGGCCAACCACCTGATTCTTTGGGCCCGAGGGCCGGCAACTATTCCGAACACAGCCTGGAGTTGACCACCACCGTCACAAATTGCCATACTTGTGGTATGGGACGGCAACATGATGGGCAATGATTTGGAACCGATAGCAAGGAGACAAAACGGGTAAACAGTTGAAAATGCGGGGGTATGCAAGTGAAGGCTAACTTAAGAATCGGGATCTGCCAGATGATGGTCGTTGACGACAAGGAGAGCAATCTGAGAAAGGCGCGGGAAATGATCCGCAAAGCATCACGTCAAGGATGTAACCTGGTTGTACTACCGGAGATGTTTAACTGCCCTTACGAAAGCATGGCTTTCCCATCTTATGCCGAGCCAATCCCTAACGGTGAGACCTCGTTACTGCTGTCTAGAACTGCACGTGATGAACACATCTATCTGGTGGGAGGATCTATACCAGAAATCGACTCCGGCGGTCGCATCTTCAACTCGTGTCCGGTCTTTGGTCCCGATGGGCAGTTTCTCGGCTGTCACCGCAAAGTCCATTTGTTCGATGTAGACCTGGAGAGCGGGCTTTCCTTTCGAGAATCCGACACTCTGAAAGCGGGGAACAATCTGACCATTATACCCACACCAGCGGCTACCCTGGGGATACTCATCTGCTATGATATCCGTTTCCCCGAACTGAGCCGCCTGCTATCGCTGTCCGGTGTTCAGGTGCTCGTGGTACCTGCCGCCTTCAACACGACTACCGGGCCTGCTCACTGGGAGATCCTGCTCCGAACCCGAGCCATCGACAACCAGGTATTCGTGGTAGGAGCCGCCCCAGCCACTAATCCCGTCGCTAGCTACCATGCCTGGGGCCATTCCATGGTAGTAGACCCGTGGGGATCCGTGCTCGCCTCGACTGGTAGCACAGAAACCGTCCTGTGGGCAGACCTAGATCTCAGCCGCATCGAACAGGTGCGCAAAGCCCTTCCCCTGCTTCGTCATCGCCGCACCGATTTGTACACATTGAAAAGACGCTGACTTACGCAGACGTATATAAAAAACAAATATATTTATGACTTTTTAGGGCTTTGCCCTGACCCTAATGGCCCTAAAAAATAGTGCAGTACCCCTTTTTCACATGCAGTGCATGGGCCAAGTACTCATTACAAAAAACCACACGCAGGACATGGATTCTGTTATTGACTGTTTCAATAAAGAAATTCAGAGTTATATTCTTCTGCGATTAAAAATCTGCGTCAATCTGCGTTCAGCAAACAAAAATCTGTGCTAATCTGCGCCCATCAGTGTTCATCTGTGGCTGAGGCTTTACCCGCTGATGTCTGTGCGCAGGCACTTGGCCCCGCGCAGATACACGTGTCTCACATCCTGTATCGCAAGTCTCGTATTCGCCAGCATCAGCACCCGGATGCACCGAGGCAAAGCCTCCGCAACTGCCATTTCCTGACAACACAGCAAAGGGATGTGGTTCCAACCCATCTTGCGTGCGGCTACCGCTGGGTAAGCTGAGGACAAATCCTTCGTGGCAGTAAAAATCACGGCAACCACATCGTCTAACTCAATCTCATTCCGTTTGACAATTTCATGCAAGAGCTCTGTAGCGGCTTCCGTGATGTCCTCGGGACAGTCACGCTCGACCGTAGTAGCTCCTCTTATACCCCTCACCACCAACATTCCACCATCCTACCCTTCCCACCTGGTTTGCTTTGCAAAGCCATCACGGTACAGCCCGGTGGCCCAGTCCGATCGCCACCTCATCCAGATGCAACAATCCAATACCCAAGAATATGGCCACGCTGATATGGTCTTGGTACCTGGCAATACCTATCTTCCCTCCTACGTTCAGGCCCAAGGCCTTGGGAATTATCTGGCTTATAGCTTCTCTCGTAGCCCCTGCTACCGCGCCTTCGTCAGGATGAGTGTCTTTGATTACTCCTTCTCTTTTAGCCGCTACCACTGCCCTTTCTACTATCTTGCTCACCGAGTATATGAATTCTCCTCCATAGTCCACCGCCACAGCCCTGATGCTTTTCTCCTCCCACAGTCGCTTTTTGAGTTCCATCTCTTCACTCCGGGTCGCAGTCAGAGCCATCTTTATCGCTGCGGCTGCCACTGCCTTACTACCAGTCTCGACCATCCTCTTCCCCCTTTGCAACAAATTCCTCGAGTTGCAGGGCCCCCTTTCGGTTTAAATCAACATATTCTTGCTGTGATGGTTGTTATCCTGCTTCACGCGTAGGGAAGATATTCACATGACCTTATTTTACTATCACTTTGCCGACCATAACCATCCCTTGGTTAGAAGTAAAAACCTGATGCAGCGAAGGAGTAGCCAAATTCCTAGATACCCCGGTGATTTCAAACGTGACCGGGAAGTTATAGTAGGTCGAATCTATCTCCACCACATCCCCGCCCATCACCCTCACTTCTACGGTTTTTGAAGAAAAACTGGCCACCTCTTCGTTATTCACCAACACCTTGGCCTTCGCTAGAGCAGAATAGTCTTTTAACGAAATGGTCAGTTTACCCCATGGGGAGTAACCCTCTGCTCCCTCCCTTTTCTTATTCACTGCGGTCTTCTCCGAATTCACATTACCCGCAGGGTATTCGATGCTTTGTCCTTCCAAGCGTTCACCCAGACTCAGGTAAAAACGCAAGGGCTCCTTGGTCATCATGGCCTGGACCACCACCAAGGCTACTACCCCTAAGACAACCCCCCGGATCAGGTACTTCTCCACTTTGTCCAGGAGTTGCTTCAAGCTATCATCTCCCGCTTGCAGCTTTTTGCTTTATGTTATGCCTGCAAGCAAAAGATTATCCCTGGCTAGTCCTCGGCTGACTTCAATATGGAGAAAGCTAAAGCTGCAGCTCCGAAGCCGTTATCAATATTGACCACGCCCACACCCGTAGCACAAGTGTTCAGCATGGATAAAAGTGCAGACAGTCCACCAAAATTGGCACCGTATCCGACGCTGGTAGGAACTGCCACCACCGGCCGCCGGGTCAAACCCCCGACCACACTGGCCAAAGCTCCTTCCATCCCAGCCACGACGATAAGAACCCGGGCTTCGTTGATGTCCTCCAAGCGGTCAAACAGCCGGTGAATCCCGGCCACTCCCACATCGTAGATGCGAACTACCTCCGCTCCCATCAACTCGAGACTAATAGCCGCTTCCTCCGCCACCGGCAGGTCAGAAGTTCCCGCAGTTACCACCGCCACTTTTCCTGCCCTAGGAAAGTCCTTTTTTTTGACTGTTATCAGGCGGGCTACAGGGTGGAAGACCGCATCTCTTACCTCATTCTTCACCACGTCAAAAACCTCTTCCGTGGCGCGAGTTGCCAGTACGTTGGTACCTTGCGCTGCCAGTTTGTTAAAGATTACCGCTATCTGTTCCGGAGTCTTGCCCGGGCAAAATATAACCTCGGGGAAAACATCTCTTACTCCCCGGTGATAATCGATCTTGGCAAACCCTAGGTCTTCATAAGGAAGCAGCTTCAACTGCGACAACGCCTCTTCCACTGTGACCCGACCCGTGGCTACCTCCTCCAACAATACCCTCAAGCGCTCTTTGTCCACCCGCCGTACCCCCTCCCCAAAATAATACCGTCCCACTCACCTTCCAGTCACATAATTAAATCAATCACATAAACAATCAACCTTTTGCGCCTACGCTACGATTCAGCACAAAAGGTTGACCGGCCTAACCCCACCAATTTCTTGACTTGTATTCTTCACAAGCAGTTCCGATGATAATTGTGAAGCCATTTTCGAAAAAGCTTTGGTAAAGAAGAAATTGCCGAAGCAAGCCGGTTATCGATCCCCGATGAGGCTAAGCCTAAACACACAATTTTCAGTTACCTGCCGGCGCCGGTTGTTACCAGTTATTACGAGCATACTCTACTCCTACCAAAAAGGCCTGCCTGTTTTCCTCAATCATCTGCTTGCGTTTGCCCTTGAAAATAGCGTCAAAACTATTGGCGACTGAATCCAGGTTAACGATTCCGGTTCTGGCAATGTAAGCCCCCAGGATTATCATGTTAGCCCCCCGAGCAAAACCGTGTTCCTCTGCCAATTGGTTGAGCGGCAGCGAATACACTTCAATATCCTGCCTTACCGGCATTCGGTCCACCAGCGAAGTGTTAACCACTAAAACCCCACCTGGTTGCACACTGTTCTCAAACCGGTCTAGCGAAGGACGATTCAGTATGATCGAATGCAAAGGGCTGTCGGTTAACGGTGAGCTTATATAGCTGTCGGAAATGGTCACTATGCAGTTGGCAGTACCACCCCTCATTTCTGCGCCGTAGGAGGGAACGTAGGACACGTTCATCCCTTCTAGCATCGCCGCGTGAGTAAGAAATAGGCCTATGAATAGAACCCCCTGCCCGCCAAAACCTGCTACTAAGACCTGCTTCTCCACGTCTAACCCTCCTTAACTTTAAGGTCGCCCAAAGGGTAGTACGGAATCATGTTATCCTCCAGCCACTTCATAGCCTCAACCGCTCCCAATCCCCAGTTGGTGGGACAGGTTGAAAGAATTTCGACCAGAGAAAACCCTGTTCCTTGCAATTGGACCTCAAAAGCCTTCTTGATGGCCCGCTTGGCCCGAACTACGTTGGCGGGATTGTTGATGGCCACACGGCTGACGTAGGCCGCTCCCTCAAATGGAGCCAGTATTTCTGCTATTCTAATCGGATACCCTTCCCGATCCTTGTCACGCCCGTAAGGCGAAGTGGTGGTGACCTGTCCTAACAGAGTAGTCGGTGCCATCTGCCCCCCGGTCATCCCGTATACAGTGTTGTTTACGAAAAAGACGCTGATCCGCTCCCCTCTTGACGCGGCGTGCACTATCTCTGCCATACCAATAGAAGCCAGATCCCCGTCTCCTTGATACGTAAAAACCACCCTATCTTTCAGCACCCTTTTCAGACCTGTGGCTACCGCCGGGGCTCGTCCATGAGCAGCTTCTAACATGTCGCAGTTGAAATAATCGTAAGCCAAAACCGCGCAGCCTACCGGACACACCCCCACTGTCTTTTCTCGAATGCCTAGTTCGTCCATCGACTCGGCTATAAGCCTGTGGATAATGCCGTGACCACATCCCGGACAATAATGCCAGAGCTTGCCGGTCAAACTCTCCGGCTTCTGGAACACCTTTTTCATACAAGCCCCCCCTTTGCTGCCACGTTCATAATCGCTGCCTCTACTTCCCGAGGACTAGGAATAACCCCTACTCGCCCGTAGAAGTCCACGGGGGCTCGACCGTTTACCGCCAGTCGCACGTCTTCGATCATCTGCCCCATGTTGATTTCCACCGTCATAAACATCTTAGCCGTATCCAAGCACTGCTTTATCGTATCGTCGGGGAAAGGCCACAGGGTAATAGGACGAACCAACCCCACCTTTAACCCTTTACTTCTCAGTTCGGTGACCGCCTTCTTGACCACCCGCGATAACAACCCGAAGGCAACCACCACCAGCTCCGCGTCTTCGGTCATAAAGGATTCGGCTCTCTTTTCTTCAGCGCGTATTCGCGCGTATTTTTGCTGCAGGTGAAGATTCCGCATTTCCAGCTCATCGGGTGGCAGGTGCAGGGTGTTCACTATGTTGGGACTCCGGCCGGCGCAACCGGTAGTAGCCCAGGGCTTCGCGTACTGCTCGACTATCGGTTCACGTACCTCAACTGGTTCCATCATCTGCCCCAACATGCCTTCGCTCATGATCATGACCGGTGACCGGTGCCGGTCTGCCAAGTCAAAAGCCAAAAGAGCGAAATCCATCATGTCCTGCACGCTGGAAGGGGCCAATACTATTAAATGGTAATCCCCGTGCCCTCCTCCTTTGCAGGCTTGGAAATAGTCGGATTGAGCAGGTTGGATTCCCCCGAGTCCCGGCCCGCCTCGGGATATGTTAGCAATCACGCAAGGCAGTTCCGCCTCCGCGATAAAAGAGATGCCCTCTTGTTTTAGACTGATACCGGGGCCTGACGATCCTGTCATCACCCGGGCTCCCGCAGCCGCTCCCCCGTAGACCATGTTTATAGCTGCCAGCTCGCTTTCAGCCTGCAGGAAAACCCCGCCCACTTGGGGCAACCGACGAGCCAGGTATTCCGCTACCTCACTCTGGGGAGTGATGGGATAGCCAAAAAAATACCTGCATCCGGCTATGACTGCTCCTTCTCCCAAAGCCTCGTTGCCTTTCATCAAAACCTTGGCCATGTCATCACTCCCTTTCCACTTCGATAACCAGATCTGGGCACATGCGGGCGCAGATCGCACAGCCGTTGCAGTTTTCCGGGTTAACCGCGCTGGCCGGGTGATACCCCAGACTGTTTATCCTGATCTTGTCGATGCCTATGACACCTTTAGGACAAAAGTGCACGCAAAGCTCGCACGCTTTGCACCGTCCTTCATCAAACAAAACTCTCCCCTGGGCCATAACTTGTCTCCTCCTCATGCTATAACCATTCCGGCCGCAAATAAAGCGTTAAGGGTTTGACCTCCGTGTCCGGTAACCGAACTCGAACCGCTTCGTAAAAGCAGTTCTCTACTACCAAGAAAACTACTGGTAAATTCATCCCCTGGGCATATTCCCGTACCCGTTCATGCCCGGAAATAATAATCTCCACGTCGGTATCGCCAGCCAGGTTAGGGTTGCTCACTATTCCGGTAAACCGCAGCCGCGAAGCCCTCTCCAAAGCATCTTTCAGCTCCGCAACCGCACCCAGTTCCCTCGCAAAAGAACGGTATGGATTAACAACCAAAAACATCTTGTAAGGACGGTCACGCATATAGGGACGAAGATATCCCAAGACCTGTGCTCCTACCTCATCGCCTCCCACATCCAGCACCATCTCGTTTTCCATTCCGAGGTAACCCACTATTTCGGGCGGCACCTGAGGCACGTCCCCGAAACGAAGCCGCTCCACAGGAGCCAGCAGTTTCACCCGGTTTACGCTTAATACCTTTTCCAATTCCCGCGAGCAGAAGTAGGGGTTTACCATGTCCAGGTCAGCCAAAACCACCTGCTCGCAGCTACGAACCAACTTCAGAGCATAATTCAGAGCGGTCTCGCTCTTACCGCTCCCAAACCCGCCGGCAAATATAGTGATATTGCCCAACACCTCTACCTTCCCGAATCCCTAATACTAATCGATAATATAGAATACATTACCCGCAAAAGCAACATGAAATTGCCGGGTTCGACTTTACCCGTCGAGCCAAAAAAATCGGCGCCAAGACTGGTGACCCGGCAGGACAAGTGCATTACAATGAAGTATAAGTAGATAAACGTCTTGGGGAGGATCGTAATGTCTTCAGAACAAAGCGCAATTCTGGAAGCCTTATTTGATCAAAGCATAGAAGAAGCAGCAAAACAAGTGCAGACGATGCAGGACGTCGACCTCATCATCGGTATACCCTTTTACAACGAAAAAGAAGTCCTGCCTGAGGTCTTGGCCCTGGTACAAAAAGGCCTTCAAGATATCGAGCCTCTTAGGGCTGCCCTTCTCCTCTGTGTAGGGGATCCGGCTGGAGCTGAAGTGCTGGAAGTAATCAACCAGGCAGGCTTGAACGTTCCTTTTTGCGGGTTCCTGATGAAACCCGGTATCAACGGACGGGGATCAAGTATCAGGGCCATAATTGAGATAGCGAACCTGCTTACAGCCGACTTGGTCATACTAGCTGCCGACCTTAAGCAAGAAGGATTGCGGGGTTTTCAACCCGACTGGATTCGCCGTTTGCTGACACCTATAAGAGAAGAACACGATCTGGCCGTAGGTAATTTCGAACGGCATCACTTCGAAGATGTCATCGGAGGGCTCTTCGCGGCTCCTTTGCTTGAAACCTATTACGGCTACCGGTTTCAAGATCCCTTGAGCGGTGTCTACGCCATGTCCCACGATCTAGTAGAAAACTATGCTATAGAAATCAAGTTTTGGACTGACATCACCCAGGGTTACGGCATCGACCCCTGGCTAGTCACCCGAGCTATTATTTGGAATAAGAAAATTTGCGAAGTCAAGCTCGGAGCCAAACTGGCCGCTGCTTCCCTGGAAAAAGTTAACTACGTCTTCAAAGAAACCGCGGCTTCGCTCTTTACTTGCTTAAAGAAAGATGAAGACTACTGGACCGCTCGCCCGAGTTCCATAGCTCGAACTCCCGACATATCCGGGTGCGAATATCGCGACACTCCTTATGCAGCGTCTTTTTCTCTGCGAGACCTCGTTTTGACTTTCAAGCGCAGTTTCAATCACTACAATGTTCTTTACCGAAAAACTCTGCCTCAAGAAGTGTACAACGTTTTAGAAAAAATAGTTTATACGCCTACCAGAGACTTTAACCACACTGACCCGGTGTGCAGTTTCAACGCCAACATCTGGGCTCAGCTGGTCAACCGTTTCCTTATCCATTACTGGTTTGACAACGGCATACAGCGGGATGACATTTTGAACGCCCTCACCTTCGCCTTTGACGGCAGGCTGGCCTGCTTTGTCTCAGAGTTAACAGAAATAGAAGAATCCTTTGGTAAGACCGCGGTCCCGGTTAGCTTACCGACCTTCATGAAAGCGGCAGCTAACGCCTTGAAAACCCAGCAAAGCGATGAATTTCGCGAACTGAAAGAAGACTTTACGAAAACTTGGTTGGAAAAAGCCCAAGAGATAAAACCTCCACTGACCCCAACTTATTACTTAGAGTTTATCCCCGGCATGCCGGTCATCTTGCCTAAACGAATCGAAGGCAGGGGCGGCCGGGTCGTCTGGACGGAAGGTGTGTTCAATAGACTGCAAAACAAGTACCAGGATGCTTTTAACCGGTTTATCACTTCCGGCCTAGGGCTAGCACAAGATGCGGATCCCGGTACCATCGTCCGGGCTCTACGGGATTTTATGTACGAATTAGAAATAGTCTTAGAGCGCATGATTCCGGGAGATCTCTACGCCGAGGAAGGAGCAGAAGCAGTGGTACAAGGCATCTTCGGGTTGATGCCCATACCTAAGATGTTCAGCATCAAGACCGATGTCTTCAAAGAAATGCTGCTCCGTTTTCCGCCGCTCAACGTCATCATTCCTGCCGGCTTCAAGACAGCCCGCGAGCTCATAGATAACATGGATGCCCGTGATGCTACCAGCCTGGCCAATCTTATGGAAAACAGGAAATACGTGGACCGGGCCTTGTTGTGGATTCTGGACAACATTACGCCTGAGGACATGGCTGAGGTTGACATCAAGCCGATTGTCCTGGGGAGCAAGGTTCTGGGAGGAACAGTTCGTCAGGGCAGCATTTCTGATATCAACAAGATTACAACCCGCATAACTGTTAACCCCTTGAGCAAAGGACTAGGTGGCGAATTTCCGCGGCTGCGATACTGCCTGCATATATTGCGACACATAATGATAGCCCAAAACTATTCTCTGCTCTGGAAAACGTATGCACGTGAAAAGAAAAACCTCGGTGAGAAAATCCGGAACTCCTTGATCGGTCGCTATCAGACCGACGCCTTTTCTGCTCACAATATTTTCGAGAATTCCCATCACCGGGCTTTGGTGAACATGCTAAGAGAACTGGCGCAAAAGCTGTGTACCCAAGATCAACTCGACAACGCGCGTGCCCTCGAGTTGATGGCTGAAAGCTATGGACTCAGCCAGATTCTTGATGATGGTACTTTCCTTCCCTGTTCTGCCTGGACCTGGGCCAGTTACAGTTATAAAGGAGGCAAAGGGATACCAACTCCTCTTTCCAGCCACGTAGAGGAAAAATGGTTCAACCATGACCTGCTCGAAGATATTTATAGTGAACTCGGCTATGACGTGCAGGACATCATGCAACTGACGGTCCAACTCATCGGTGAAGGTAAAGCCAGCGAAAACTTGTTACAAGCACTGGTTGGCGGCATACCCAAAGACGTAATAGTGGTACCACAGGAAATGGCAGATTATCCTCCAGCCAAGCCCCTGGTGAGATACGAAGGCAACCCCATCCTTTCTCCCATAAAAGACCATCCTTGGGAAAGCAAATACGTCCTCAATGCCGGTACCTTCCGTCTCAAAGATAAAGTCTATATCCTCTACCGGGCTTACGGAGATGATGAGGTATCGCGTATCGGGCTGGCAATATCTGAAGGTTATAACATCCTGGAAAGGCTGCCCGAACCGGTATACTTCCCGGCTGATGCCAAAGAGAAAAAGGGATGTGAAGACCCGAGGGTAGTAGTCATCGATAACGAGCTGTACATGGTATACACCGCTTATGACGGCCAGATTGCCCAGATCGCCGCGGCCTCCATCAGCCTGGACGACTTTCTGAACCGCCGTTTTGACCGTTGGAAACGAATTGGCCTGGCTTTCGAAGATATATGGAATAAAGACGCCATTATATTCCCGGAAAAGATAAATAACAAGTACGTTATTTATCACCGAATCGAGCCCAGCGTATGGGTCTCTTACATGGATGAACTGGCCTTCCCAGTTCCGAAAGAGAAACATGCCATCATATTCGGTCCGCGCTCCGGGCGGATGTGGGACTCTCTGAAGATCGGAGCGGGGACTCAGCCCATTAAGACCAGATACGGATGGTTGATGATCTACCACGGGGTAGATCGTAATCGGGTTTATCGTCTGGGAGTAATACTGGTGGATCACAACAACCCCGCGCGGGTTCTGTACCGTTCACCCAACCCCATACTTTCCCCCGAAACCGAATATGAAATAGGCAAACCGGGAGAATCGTGGGTCCCGAATGTCGTTTTCACCTGCGGAGCTGTTCCGGTAGAGGATAAACCTGTTCTCGGTGCCGAAGACGAAATCCTCGTATACTACGGCGCTGCCGATACGCACGTCTGTGTAGCTTCCGGTAAGGTCGGAGATCTTATTCCGGAGCCGGTGAGAAAATCCATTACCTGTTCGGTAGTCTAACTAATAAATAAAAATGACATACCAGGAGATACTCGATCCGAGTATCTCCTGGCTGTGTCTTCCCGTTTTGCATTCGGATTCGTTTACAAAAGAAAGCAGCTTTCGTCAGCCAGAATTTCGCTCAGCCTAGCCATCATCTCTTCGACACTCTTGTCTGAGAGCCCCAGCGCGTGTAATGTACTGAACTCAAATGAATAATCGAGTCCGTCCACCCCTAAACCTATCCCCATCATCATGACCATAGCATCAGCTAAATGAACAATCGAGGTTAAAGTAGAATTAATACGGGCGGCACCCGGCGAGTGATGACAAGCTATGGCTTCCACCAATCCGTCAGGGAGGTTCCACTTTTCTGCAATCCGAGAGCCGACCTGGGCGTGGTTAAACCCCAGGATCTTCTCCTCCGCTTCTATAAACGAGGTTCCATTCTTTTGAACACTGTCGATGACCTCCTGATATGCCTCCTGTAGGTGGCGGTTAAGTATAACCTTGCCTATATCGTGGAGCAAGCCGGCCGTATATGCCTCTTCCTGGTTCCTGAACTTTACGGTTCTCGCTATCATCCGGCAAGAAATGGCTACCGCCTGGGAATGACGCCAAAGCTCTCCCGCCGGCAGCGCGTAGCCTTGCACTTCCCGATTCAAGACCTCACTAACAGAAGCAGCAAGAGCAAGACTCTTGATAGTTTGGAAACCGAGGAGTACCGTAGCTTCCGTTACAGTCCTTATCCTCCGTGGAAACCCGTAATACGCCGAGTTGGCCAACCTCAAAACCTTGGCGGTGAGTCCCTGATCCTGGGTTATCACCCGGTTGACGTCTTCAGCAGTCGAATCGGGATCTTCGGTAAGCTTAATAACCTGGATAGTCACGCTGGGCAAGGCCGGTATGTCATCTACCGAGGCCACCAGTTGTTCCAGTGTGATGTTCGTCATCGCCATTCCCCTAGCTTCTCTCTAACTTTCTCCTCATATACACCTTAAACTCTCTAAGTGCCTCATTAGCCTTGAAAAGCAACCTTTCCATATCATACCTGGTCAAAACTGCCTGATCCGGTTCCAGCACCTCCACTTTACGAAACTCTTCTTTCACTATAAAACGAAGGGCATCGTCTAAACTGTCAGCCCAGAAGGTTATATTAGCCGGAGCAAACCCCACCGTTTGCCCAGAAAACTCATCCATCACCGTATACACGTCCGGGCTTAAATCAATATCTTCAATATGAATGCCCTGGAACGGAACATTACGCAGAAAAGCTACCTTCTGTTCTCGCACCTCTTCCGCGACCTGTTCCGCGCTCTTGCCGCCGAAAAGCTTTCCGGCCCGTACCCCCTTGTAATCGAAACGAACTCTAATTCTCAGACCCTCCACCTGTCCCTCGTCACCTGCCTTGATGTTTTTCTCCAAAACAAAGTGCTTGACCGATATGTGTCCAATTAGTGTACTTCGAGAAAAAAATCCATTTGTCCTTCCGTTTTCGAAGCGTTCTATCTAATTTGTCCTTTTGCTAGGTTCTGTAAATATTCCACCTCATCCTTGGTCAAATAGCGAAATTCCCCGGGCCGTAACCCATCTAGGGTTAGGTCGCCAAACCTGGTCCGTTTCAAGGCAACGACAGGATGTCCTACGGAAGCGCACATCTTCTTCACCTGGCGCTTTCGCCCCTCATGAATCCTTATTTCCATTAACGTCCGATCCTTTCGCTTTGCTAGTACTCTAACCTTAGCCGGGGCTGTCTTAACCGCGTCAATTATTACCCCTGCTCTAAGCCGTTCTATCGCCTTGCGGCTGACCATCCCCTGAACCCAAGCTTCGTACACTTTTTCTATCTCAAAGCGGGGGTGCGTCATCAGATGGGTAAAATCACCGTCATTTGAAAGCAAAAGCAGGCCCTCGGTATCATAATCCAACCTCCCGACCGGGTACACCCGTTGGGTCACGCCCCTTAATAAGTCTACTACCGTGGGTCGCCCGTGGGTATCGGCCAAAGTACATAGATAACCTGAAGGCTTGTTCAGTAAAATGTAGACAGGCTCCTCCCTGTGCAAAAGCCACCCATCCAGTTCCACTTGGTCTTTCTCTTCGTTTATTACAAATCCTAACTCCCTGACCACCCGGCCGTTGACCTTAACCCTTCCCGCTTGAATCAAGGTTTCAGCCTTGCGACGCGAGGTTATACCTGCAGCCGCCAAGTACCTAGCTAAACGCAACCGGTCCCGTTCACCCCTTATCCGCACTAGTTAGCCCATTGTTTAGATGCAAAAAACGCTTTTAGATCAGACACCGGAATGTGAATAAGGTTATCCTGGTCAATAACCGCCAATACCGCCACATCACGCCCCGACGGCTCTTCTTTATAAATATTCACTATACACACGGTCATCTGAACCCCATCTAAGTAAACGGTAAACAGATCCCCTTTATCCATGACAAGTATCCCTCCACAGCCGCCCACCCACCAGTACGGCTTCAGCTCTGGCTTTGATTTCCAGTGGATGGTGGGAAAAAATCACAATATCCGCCTTTTTCCCTTCCTCAATCGTGCCTATTTCGTCTTGCATCCCCAATATGACAGCTGCCCGAGAAGTAATCGCCGCCATCGCAACCTCTTCATCCAGTCCTTCCCTTACCGCCAGTCCCGCGCAAACGCTCAAATACTGAATGGGAATTACCGGGTGGTCCGTAATAAAGCAAAACTCGACCCCGGCCTCGTGAAGGCGCCGCGCGTTTCTGAACGAAACCTCCTTCAGCTCCACTTTCGCCCGATTGACCAAAAGCGGGCCCAATGCCACCTTTACTCCTCTTGCCGCCAGCTCGTCAGCTACCATGAAAGCCTCGGTTCCGTGCTGTATGACCATATCAATCCCGAACTCGTCCTTCAAACGCAAAGCAGTCAAAATATCATCCGCTCGGTGAACATGTATATAAAGAGGCATTTTCCCCTGTAACACTTTACCCAAAGGCATTTGCTCGAATTCGTCTTTGGCTTTCAAGTCCTTAGGCTGATCTAATGACTTGGCCGCAACATAGAACGCTTCCCTTAACATGGCAGCGCTGGCCATGCGGGTACGCGGGGCCTTGTTCTGGGATCCGTAGACTCTTTTGGGGTTTTCTCCCAGCGCCGCCTTTAAGCCCCAAGAACTGCGGTAAACCATATCCAAAGGTCTGGGGCCCCAAGTCTTGAGCAAAGCCGCCTGCCCCCCGATAACGTTGGCACTTCCCGGCAATACCAAGACCGTTGTCACTCCGGCACGAACCGCATCGGTAAACCCGATATCCCAAAAATTGATGCCGTCCAAGGCCATAAGGTACGGAGTCAGAGGGTCTGTGGTTTCGTTCAGGTCATCCCCTTCCACCCGGTAGACTTCTTCCTCCAATCCCAGGTGGCAGTGGGCGTCGATCAGCCCTGGGCACACGTGCTTATCAGCCGCCTCTATGACCTCGCATCCCGCGGGAATCTCCACGTCGAAGCCAACTGCCTTTATCCGGTCTCCGTCAATCAAAACAGTCGCATTGTTCAGGACCCCGGCAGCTGACATCGTATAAACCCTACCCCCACGTATCGCTAGCATCCCAAACCTCCCGCATACTTTATCCTATGAAAACTTGAAAACTGTCTTTCCCCGGTTCGCCCCAAAACCCGCTCCCAAAAACCGGCCTTATAATTCTTAATTCTTAATTCTTAATTCTTAATTCTTAATCCTTTCTCGGCCAGCATCGACCAACGCCTTGAACAGATTTTCCGAGACTTTATCCGTCATCAACTCCGGATGCCACTGCACCCCAAGAATAAAACGGTGGCATACCGACTCTACCGCTTCTATCACTCCGTCACAAGCAGTCGCAGATATGATGAGATTTTCTCCGATTTCTCGCACTGCTTGGTGATGAAAACTATTCACCCTTAAAGTATCACTACCAGAAATGCGATACAAGCGGGTGTCCCTTACTACCAATATACCATGAAAAGCGTGACTTGGGGGCGCTTTCTGCTGGTGGGAAATTCCTCCCGCCAAATGTTGGTACAGACTCCCTCCAAAAGCGACGTTTATGACCTGAGCCCCGCGGCATATTCCCAAAACAGGCAAATCCTCTTCCATAGCGCACTTCATCAAGGCCAGTTCAAACTCATCTCTTGTTGGATCCACTGTTCCTAAATCAGGATGCGGCTCTTCGCCCCAGTTAACTGGATCAACATCCCCACCCCCGGCTAGGAGCAAGCCATGACAAGTTTCCTTGTATTCCGTTATAACATCTCTGTCATTCGTCGGCGGCAGGATTACAGGCACACCCCCGGCGTTCAGTATCTTGTCTATGTAGTCCCTTCTCAGGTAATGACGGTTTTCGTCCGGCTCAAAAGAGCAAGTGATCCCTATTCTTACCCCCAATCGGTATTCCTCCCCGAAACTAGCTTACAACCGTTCTGAATAAACAGCGAAACAGGCGTTACTGCCTGTTTCCTCTCATTTCATTCTTATGTAGATAAATTAGGCATCGACCAATCCCAAGCTTATTTCCAAGGCGTGATTCACTTTGGCCATGGTCTCTTCATCCAAAAAGGCAATCCGTTGTTTGAGCCTGGTCTTGTCGATAGTGCGTATCTGTTCTCCCAGTATGACCGAATCTTTGTCCAGACCGTATTTTGCGGCCCGAAGTTCCACATGCGTAGGCAGCTTGGCCTTGTTTATCTGCGATGTAATAGCTAACACGATGGTGGTAGGACTATACTGATTACCTATATCGTTCTGAACTACGAGAACCGGTCTGATCCCTCCTTGCTCTGAGCCGACGACCGGGTTGAGTTGGGCAAAATAGACTTCACCACGCTTTATTGTCAAACCCATCACTCCGTTATTAACCTTTCTAAACATTGTATCAGGGCCTCGTAATCAGCCGAGGAACACTCACAAGCGAGGGTCAGGTTTATATCGGCCATCTCCATGTATCCTTTTTTCATCTGCTCGTTAATAAGTCTTTTCCTGCGCTCCCCCAGGTACATCCTGAGGGCTTCGCGGATAATCTCGCTTCGGTTTTTGCTCTCGGCAACGTAGATGTCCTCCAGCTCCAGTAATAGGTTTTCCGGTACGGTGATCATTATCCTTCTCGAGGCCGACAAACCGAGCACCCCCTAAGGCTGATACGCGCACTATGAGTGATATTAATTATTATACCGGTCGCCAGTTAAGGTCGCAAATCCAATAATTACAACTTACTCCGCTTGTAAATGCGGGGTATGCGCGGCCCTAACATACACACGATTTCGTAGTTGATAGTTCCGATGAGGGAGGCCAGCTCATCGGCAGTAACACCGTCCTCCGGCCGTCCAAATAAGATAACTTCATCCCCTTCTCTGACCCCCTCGACCTCCGAAACGTCAAACATGCACTGGTCCATGCATATTCTCCCTATGCCGCAAACCCGCTTTCCCCTTACCACCGCGTGTACCTTGCCGGAAAGTAACCGACTATACCCATCAGCATAACCGATAGGAACCGTAGCCACCTTCGTGGTACGGGTTGTAATGTAAGTACACCCGTAGCTAACGGCATGGCCTGGAGGCAGGTCTTTCAGCATCACAATCCGGCTGAGAAGCCGCATAGCCGGGATGAGGTTTAAGCATCGGTTCGCCACTTCATCCGAAGGCCACAGCCCGTAAACGCTTATGCCCGGTCTCACTAAGTCGAGATGCGCTGATGGTAAATCGATTAAAGCCGCGCTGTTGGCCGCGTGTTTTAAAGGAATTTTAACCCCTTTTTGTTCGAGTTCACCCACAAAGTCCAGAAAACGCCGGAGCTGCCATTCGGTATAGCTCTTGTCAGCGGCGTCGGCTGCGGCAAAATGGGTAAAAATCCCTTCTACCTCTAGTCCCGGCAGGCGAAGAAATTCCTCGATGTCCGCCAATGCTCTTTCATCTGGATAAAATCCCAGCCGTCCCATGCCGGTGTCGATCTTGATGTGAATGTACCCGGGCTTCTGCAGCTTGCAGGCAACTCGGGAAACGGCTTCGGCCAGACGCCGGTCAAAACAGGTAAGCCGCACCCCCTGTTTAACCGCCTCTTGGGCCCCTTCCTCGGAGGTAGCGCCCAGCACCAGAATTCTAGGTCTATTAATCCCGGCTTCTTTGAGCAGGAGCGCTTCGTCCAAAAGAGCCACAGCTAAGAACTCGGCCCCTTCCTCTACACATGTCCTGGCAACCTCCAGAATCCCGTGCCCGTACGCGTTAGCCTTCACAACCGGCATCAAGCGAGCTGTCCCTACAAGCAGGTTTCTCAATTCTTTTAGGTTGTGGGCTACAGCCCCCAAGTCTACCTCTGCCCAGGTTGGTCTTGCCAGATGCATCATGATCTTGCCAATGCCCTCACCACGTCATTTCTGGTCACTATCCCTACCACCTTGCCGTCGCGCACCACCGGAACCCTGTTGATAGATTTTGCCGTCATCAGCCGAGCAATATCGAACAGTGGAGTATCCTCATCTACTGCTGCAACCTGTGTGGTCATGATATCTTTGACCTTGGAAGCCGTGAACCTCTTTAGCTCCTCATTAAACCGGCGCGGGCTCTGCAGAAAGATGATGCTGTCGAACAACGTGATGTAAAAGGGCAATTCGAGATCACGGGCTTTGATCATGAGGTCACTTTCCGTGACCACCCCAACCAGCTTTCCGGCGTCATCCACAACTGGGACCCCGCTGATCCGGTTGTCGGCCAAAATCTTAGCCACTTCTTCTACACTTTGTTCCGGCCGGACAGTTATAACCTCTTTGGTCATTATGTCTTTCGCTTTCAATTTAAGACCCCTTTTCTAAAGAATATTACTTAGGCACCTTCATCTTGACTCGAAAGCCTTCAAAACCGCTGGGATATAATGCACGATATCCATAGCATTCAACCCCCGTTCCCCTTTTTCTTTCTTGGCTTCGTCTCCGGCTTTCCCGTGAACGTAAACACCTGAAATCGCTGCCTGGTCAGGTAGCAGGCCCTGGGCCATAAAACCGGCAATTATCCCGCTTAATACGTCACCGCTCCCAGCCGTAGCCATACCGGGATTTCCCGTAACATTTACATATACATCCCCGCCGGGAGTGGCTATGACCGTGTTGTGCCCTTTAAGTACCAGGGTTACTCCCCATTCGGAAGCAAACCCACGGGCTACTTCCAAACGATCCGCCTGGATCTCGGCTACACTGAGTCCTGAGAGACCGGACATTTCTCCTGGATGAGGTGTAAGGATTACCGGGATTTGACGGTCCTTAAGAACGCCCAGGTCTTCTGCTAAAGCATTCAACCCGTCAGCATCTATGATTACCGGTACCCCCGCTGTCTCAAGTACAAACCTGATCACGGCTCTGGCTTCAGGGTACCTCCCCATTCCCGGTCCCGCCACGCAAACCGATGTCCTCTCCAACAAACTCTGCAGAGCCGGAAGGGCCTCCAGTGAGATGGTCTTGAGCGAAGTCTCGGGCAAAGGAGTAGTCATCACCTCTATCAACCTGCTCTCTATCGCTGGCTGCAAAGATTGGGGTACCGCGGCTGTCACCAATCCGGCCCCGCTGCGCAGTGCGGCCTCGGCTGCCATAACTACAGCCCCAGTAAGTCCTACCGAACCCCCAACTACCAAAACATGTCCAAAACTTCCCTTGTGAGTCTCTGCTGGTCGCGGTAGAAACCAAGGAGCCACCCAATCCTCAGTTACCAGGTTAGTCTTGATATTCGGGGCCTCCAGCAAACAGCGGGGGATGGATATATCGCCTACGGTCAACATACCGGTATAGCTCCGCCCGGGCTCCAAGAAAAAAGCCTTCTTGGGCAAAGCCATGGTAACCGTCCAGGTCGCCCGGATTGCCTCTCCCCGAACCTTACCTGTATCAGCTTCTACTCCCGAAGGAATATCGACCGCCACCACCGGCTTCCCTGACTGGTTGACCATTTTCACTACCTCGGACTCCAGGGAAGGCATCTCCCCGTGAAACCCGATACCATAGATGGCATCTACCACCAGGTCGCATCCAGACAGCGGCGCGAGCAACCCCTGCAATTCACCCGTGTCTGATACCACGAAAACCCGGTCACTGATGCTTTGAAGTATGCGGAAATTCAAGGCCGCGTCAGGAGTCAATTTCGATGGATCTCCAAGCAGGAAAGTATCCACGTGAAAACCGCTGTTGATAAGGTGCCGGGAAACAACAAAGCCATCACCCCCGTTATTGCCTTTACCGGCTATTACCACCACCTGGGGCAGCTTGATGCCCGCTAAAGCAGTCTGTACTGCCTCAACCACCCTTAACCCGGCGTTTTCCATCAAAACTATACTGGGAATGTGAAATTCGGTTGAAGCGCGCCGGTCTAAATCCCTCATCTCTTGTGCTGATACTATTTTCAACGCTGTCCCCTCCTACCCTATACGGGCTACAACTACAGCAATCGCATTTTCCCGAGTATGAGAAAGACTGACATCTATCTCCCTTAGCTCGACCTCCCAAGCCTTCTCCCGAGCCCCGCCATACAAATTTAACTCAGGCTTACCGCCTGGGCCCACTCCAACTTCGACCTCAGTAAACCTGACCTGACTTGACAGCCGGGGATGAAGCTTATGGAAAGCCTCCTTGGCCGCCCACCGCGCCGCCAAAGAAGGATAAGGATTTTTTTTCGAATAACAGTAGGATAATTCCGATTCGGTATAAACCCTTTTTAGGAAACGCGGTGTTCGCGTTGCAGCCCGCTCGATGCGGCTAATTTCGGTAATATCTACTCCCACCAAAAGCAAAAAACCACGTCCCTCTTTTTCTAAAATTATTTATCAATCATCTCCAAAATAAAAGCCCCGAATACCATTTTCAGGGCAGAAAACCTGTCTTTCATAGGTTTCTCTAACAATTACTGTAATGCCATGTAGATTTCTTTTAAGCTTTAGCTGCATCAAGAGCCTCCAGCTCCCGCTTTTCTGTTTCGGTAAGGATCTTAGTCATGTCCAGCATTATCAGCAACCGGTTGTCAAGTTTGCCAACACCCGTAAGATATTCTGCCGTTATTCCTCCTATAATGGCAGGCGGCGGCTCAATGTTGGAAAGTGGTAACCGTAAAACCTCAGTCACCTCGTCCACCACTATGCCAACCGTCTGCCCCCCTACTTCCACTACTATGATACGGCTGTCGTCCGTCTGTTCGGCCGTAGTCATAGCGAAGCGCTTCTTGAGATCTATGACCGGTATTATATTCCCTCTCAGGTTAATGATGCCTTCGACAAAATCAGGGACTTGAGGTAGTTTGGTAGGTTTCGTGAGACGGTTGATCTCCTGGACCTGGGTAATCGGCACCCCGTATTCACACACGTTGTCCCCAGCCCGTAAAGTGAATACCACCAGTTGAATCTCTTCTGCCATCGTATCTCCCTCCTGTTTTCTGTTTGAGCCCGCCGGTTTAAAGCCTCAAATTGCACCTACATCCTTTATGCTATTTTACTATTTATTCGATACTATCCGTTAATCTTCCTGTTCTCAATCAGATTTTCTAAGTCAGGCCCGTATCCATTTCCCGCTGACCTTTGTCGTCGATCTCCCGCGTAGGACCGCTTCAGCAGTCTCTTTTCTCGGAGTTCCCATCTGGGTTATGCTTTTTATTTTCCCTCGAAGGAAAAATAGAATGATTGCCGAATAATCATAATTGATTACTGATTCCAGTTGTCCGATTTCTGCCCTTGGAAGAAGAATGCATTCGCAGCTCGGTTTGCAGCACGTCGATAATGAGAGGAGGTGGCTTGGGGAACCGCAACAAGTTGGGATAAGAGTATGCAAGAAAAAGATGTAGAGCTTTGGGGAGTGGTATGTGTATGGCGGGGGAAAACACTTTTAGGGCTATAGTTGTGGATCAAGTCGACGGGAAGATAGTCGCCGAGATCAAGCAGTTGACCGTCGATGATCTTCCACCGGAAGACGTGCTCATTAAAGTGGACTACTCAACAGTCAATTTCAAAGAAGGCCTGGGTTTCGCGGGACGAAACAAGATTTTTCGCAAGTTCCCTATGGTGCCAGGGCTAGATCTCGCTGGAACCGTCGTGGAATCAGCTTCTCCTGACTTCAAACCCGGGGACCAGGTTATACTGAACGGTTGGAGTGTCGGCGAAAGATATTGGGGAGGTTACTCCCAGATGGCCCGGATCAAGTCCAACTTCCTCATCCCGCTTCCGAAAGGTATGGACACCAAGAAGGCCATGCAAATAGGAACCGCCGGGTATACCGCGATGCTCTGCGTCATGACCCTGGAGGAAGCCGGAGTTACCCCGGACAAGGGTCCGGTCATCGTAACCGGGGCAGCAGGAGGAGTAGGAAGCAACGCGGTCGCCATCCTGGCCAACCTGGGATATCACGTAGTAGCCCTCACCAAGCCGGACCAAGAGCACACTCACGGTTTCTTAAAGGAGATCGGAGCCAAAGAGTGCATATCAGGTCCCGAGTGGTCTGAGGAACCGAGTCCCCTGGAGCACCAACGGTGGGCCGGAGCGGTGGACACCGTGGGAAGTGTAGTTCTGTCCCGACTCTTGTCAGAGATGAATTACGGAGGTTGCGTTGCTGCCTGCGGACTGGCCGGGGGACACAACTTCAAGACCACTGTTATGCCCTTCATTCTGCGCGGGGTTAGCCTCAGAGGCGTGGACTCGGTCTGGTGCCCAAACCCCAGGAGGATAGCCGCCTGGGATCGCCTGGTAACCGACATGCCTGATTCTTCGCTGGAGAGGATAAACAAGCTCATTTCGCTGGAAGAAGTCCTGCATTACGTGAAGGAGATCCTAGAAGGAAGAGTGTACGGGCACCTGGTCGTCGACGTGAACAAGTGACAGGAGTAAGAAAGTAGTACCTAGAGCGCTCATCGAGAGACGTCCGGAAACATCCGGTACAAGCATGCCGTATGTTGTTTATTTTTTAATCAAATGGGAGGGAGTTGAATAAGATGAGTAACGTGATTCCTGCCGGGACCAAGATCCCTTGCCGGGTCAGCCGCACCCTCGATGTCGGCGATTTTTCCATCCTGCACCAGCTCACCTGGTTTAACATGGCCGTCCACAGCAACTCCGAGTACGCCAAAGGAACATGGTTCAAGGAGCGTTCCTTGGCCGCCCCGGTCATATTTGTCGTGGCCGACGGACTAGTCCACAATGCCGATACGGTGGCCGAGCTCTTGGGCAACTACGGCTACGAGATTTACGCCTACGTAGGGATCGACAACGTCAAGGTCACCAAGCCAGTCCTTTTCGGCGACACACTAACGGCCCAGGCCGAAGTAGTCGATTTCCGCTCGACCAAGAACCCCGACATGTTCCTCTTCATTTACCACAACAAAACTTATAACCAGCGCAACGAGCAGGTAATCGAGTATACCAGCAGCATGTTGGTCAAGAAAAAGGCCTAGGGTTTTAGAGAGCAACCGCCAATCAGGAACTGCCACATAAAAGACAGAGGCAGAAAACGCAAACTGAGATAGGATTTTGGGGCCGTCAGCACAGTATGTCTGCTTGCGGCCCTTGTTATTGACATATTGACACAAGGGGACGGTTCTTCCGTGTCAATGTCTAAGCCTCACGGACAAGGTGGAATGGCAAGCCGGTTATCTGGATTTGGGGCCGCACGTCTGGCGCGGCCCCTTTTTTACATAGAAGCGGACGGTTCCTGCGGTTTATTGTCAGAAAATAAACCGCAGGAACCGTCCCCCTGGTTGCCCCTTGTGGGCAAGAAGGCTGTGGGTCCAGGTAACACGGTCTCTATATTATGCATCCCCTGGTATTACCGAGCCATATGAGGCTCTGACAACATAATTGAAAAAAGAATTTCTTTGTGAAGGATTTACCAAAATGTTGTCGAATTAACTGGAAAACAGTACCTTTGTCCCATGACCTGGGCCTTGAAGGAGGTATTTTGATGAATTGGCTGCGTAACCTACCTACCATGACCAAAATGATGCTGGCCAGCACCCTTATGGTGGTGCTCATCGGTGTGGTAGGAGGCGTGGGGTGGAACGGGATGTCGAACATCCAAAAGCACCTGCAGACCTTATACGAAGATCGGTTCGTCCCCACTCTGGATCTTGCCACAGCCAGCGAGGCGGTCAAAGCCCTGAGAGGCGATTTATGGAAAGCCCAAGGATCGACCAGCGAGACCATGAGGAATGAAGCCTTCGACCAGCTGAAATCCGATTTCGAAACCCTAGACCGAGCTTTAGGCGCTTACGGGCAAAGCCGTATGACCGAGCGCGAAAAGGAGCTTTTTAACCAGGTAAGGGCTAACATGGCCCAGTACCGCAAGGTGGCCGAGCCTTTCGCCGGGATGTTCGGGCCCGGTTATACCGCGGAGCAGAGGGACAAATACCTTACCGAGGTGGTCCGCCCCTACCGCGAAGCTGCTGAACAGAGCATGGCTGACCTCTACCAACTCAGCCGGGAAATGGCTAGCCAGTTGCGGCAACAGGCAGAAGAGAACTATGCTAATTCGACAAAGTTCATAATAGTTTTTACCCTGGTAGTTCTCGTAGCGGCCTTCGGGAGCGGTATCGGTATCGGAAGAGTGATAGCCGTGCCTTTGAAAACCGCAGTCGGGCAGCTTCAAACGGTGGCCCAAGGGGACCTAAGCCAGGAAGTTCCTCCGTCCCTGGTTGAACGCAAAGACGAGATCGGCGATGTGGGCCGGGCCTTGCAGGTCATGACTGCAGAACTGCGAAAGCTTATGCGGGAGGTAGTAAGTAGTGCTCAGGAAGTGGCAGCTTCGAGCCAGCAGCTGTCCGCCACCTCTGAGAACGTCTCCGCCAACATGGAGGAGGTATCGGCTTCGGTTGAAGAAATAACCGCGGGGCTCCAGACGGTTTCTGCCTCGGTAGAAGAGATCACTGCCTCCAGCGAAGAGATGACCGCTTCGTTGAACCAGTTGGCAGCGGAAGCTAAGAAGGGAGCGGAAACTTCAACCGTTGTTGAAGAGAGAGCCAGGTCCGTCCAGCAGCAAGCCCAAGCATCACGTAGTGAAGCTCATTCCATTTATCGAGACATAGAAGAGAAGGTGGCGTTGGCGGTCAAAGAAGCGGAAATCGTGACCGAGATAACCTCTTTGGCCGACTCCATCGCCGGGATTGCTGCCCAGACCAACCTCCTGGCCCTAAATGCTGCTATCGAAGCCGCCCGGGCCGGGGAGCAGGGCCGCGGCTTTGCGGTAGTAGCTGAGGAAGTGAGGAAACTGGCGGAAGAAACCTCTACCTCCGTCGCCGGCATCAAGAGCCTGACCGACAACGTGACCCATTCCATCGAAAGCCTGGTGTCGCACGTCAGCGAGCTGTTATCCTTCGTCACGGAAAAAGTCATCAAGGACTACGACCAGCTGGCAACTGTTGGCGAGCAGTATGCCCAGGATGCGTGTACGTTTAACAGCCTTTCGGTCCAAACCGCGAACATGAGCGGGCAGGTCCTGGCCACCGTCACCGAAGTAGCCAAAGCTATAGAGTCGGTAGCCCAGACCATGGATGAGAGCACCAAATCGGCATCCGAAATCGCTAAAGCGACGGAAACCACTACGGCATCGGTGGTGCAGGTAGCAGAAGCGGCCGCCCGCTTAGCCGAGACCGCCCAAACCTTAAATCAATCGGTGTCTCGCTTCCGGCTTTAGGAACAGGTGAGGATTTGAGATTCTCGAATCGCGTCTTTGGTCACGGGCATCACCCATATTCCTTGCCAAGAGGTTGGCCTTTACTCGAAGACTCGTTAATAGGTGGTAAAGAACTCTACGAGCTTACCCACCACCTTCCGGTCAAACTGGTAACCGGAGTTGTGCTTCAACTCCTCCAGCGCTTGTTTGACATTTTTAGGTTTGGAACGATAAGAACGATAGCTGACCATGGCATCGAGCGCGTCGGCCACGGCGACAATTCTTGCAGCCAAGGGAATCTCAGTACCGGACATGCCGTAAGGATATCCTTTCCCATCAACACGTTCGTGGTGGAATTCGACGACATCCAGAACTACCTGTTTTTCTGTTTCAGGCACGTTCTTCATGATGGAAAGCGCGATTTCCCTACCGAGGGAAGGATGTCGTTGCATCATCGCCCGTTCTTCGGGTGTCAGCGCACCGGTCTTATGCAACACGATTTTCGGTATTGCCGTCTTGCCCAGGTCATGGATCAAGGCTCCTAAATAGACATATTGAGCTGCGTCAGAAGGGAGACGCAACAGATGGCTCAGAAAATAAGAAACCTGAGCAACCTTCTGGCAATGCAGGTAAGTATCGGGGTCATACTGCCAGAGTTTTTTCTGGCACCTGCGAGTTTTTACCAAAATCCTAGCCGACACCCCGTCGAAAACTCTGTTATTCAACATGAAGCCCCCGTTTCCAAACAGAATTCCGCGGCAAAAGCATGCTGTATCCAGCGCAGTTTTCCTCTGCCCATACTACGTACCTCCCCAGCCCTAAAACCGGAAGTTTACATAAAATAAGACCCGGGCCAAAACAAACTTTGTCTTTAACCGGGTCTCCGATGCGTCTCACCAGGTCTTGATATTGGCAGTGCTTAAGAAAGCCGCTGAGCAGCAGGGCAACGTTCGCTCCTCCGCTGCGCTTCATTCCAAACCCACATACGAGCTCATTGATTGATTGATTGATTGATTGATTGATTGATTGATTGATTGATTGATTGATTGATTGATTGATTGATTGATTGCAGGAATCATGCCAATCATCCACTCTGTCAATTGATTTTTTGTCTCAACATCACATCTCATTTTTCGGTCCATACCGTCTAAACCGTTTCGTTCTAAACATTTATCGGGTTTTATGCCCTGCCAGGTTTGCGTTACTCTGTCTCAAAGTTTGTTTGGCAATAATGCTAAGAATAACCAGGACTTTTTTCCTTCTCAATCTAGATTATTGTCACATGTCGACAACATCTGTCAAGAGAAACATGTTTCTGTGCTCAAAAAAAGCAAAAAACCCGTCTCCGAAAAGCTCGCAAACGGGTTTTCTTGGGCCCGGACCTGTTACCGGTTTTGTTACCGACTTGTTACCCAACCGTGGGAGAAATGCCGAGAAAATGGGAACCTTAAAAGTAACCGGTTTAGCGCTCTATAATTTTACAAATCACCCAAACTCTCTATTATCAAGGCTTCTCGCCTGTTATTCTGGTGGAGGCGGACTGTCACATACCGTATCCACAGTCATAACTGTGGTCGGAGAGGGCTATAAGTCTCAATCTCTTGACCGGGGCTGTACTGCGCCGCCTTCGCCCACTCCTCCCTGAGAATAATGGAACCAAGTGGCTGCCGGTCGCCGACCTGGTTCACAGATAATTAATTAGGCCTCAAAGTGAGAGATACTTGCTACTTCACTTCGACCCATAAAGGCCAAGCGCGATAGCCATAATCCCGCGCCCAAAGCTTTTCCCCGGTTTGAGGATGACGTCTCCATGCACGAAATATAAGCCTATAGCGACGCACGGCTCCTCCTTTCTCCTGGAGGAGATACACCGTTGCCAGACAAATCATACATGTGGTATGTATGTATTTGAGTCACAACATAACACCGGCCCACAAAAGCAATTTGTCTTGAAGTCGTTGTAAGACGTTCGTGGGCAACGGCGTCAAGTCTAACTAGCTAGTGGCTTTTATAACTGATTCAAGTATACCTTCACCTTCCTTCCCTATGTGACCGAGATAGTTGTATTAGCGCAGCCTAACGAGGTACTTGATACACTCCCGCAACTTCATCAACGCTCATTAATACTGATGCCCTTTATTAGGAATAAGAAGATCGGCTGCAAACGCATGGGCCTTCCATTCCGGGTTCACATACGTGGAAAACGGGATCAGTTAGCCCCTGTAGACTTATCTCTTCCAGGAAATGCAACTATTTTCCCTGATTCACTCGTTATAGGATGCGCAGGATCTTTACCGAGATATCCAAGTAGTGTATTCTCCACAAACCGGCTAGGCAACTGAGTATCCGATGCCACCTGTTTGAAATTCATCGGTACTCCATATGTAGTTTCGACGAGTTGGCGCAACAACCGAGGTTTTTCCACGGGTATATCAATAGGTTCTTTCTGCCTCCAGCCCTTAGCTCCGATTTGCTGATAAAGATACTTGTATTGCCGCTGAGTGATTAAACCCAAGCGATAAGCCCGAAGAACCAAAAATTGGACAGATACCCCCCAACGCTTCTTGACTTCAAGTAAATCCTTCAGCCTTACTGGGGTTGTTAACTCCTCACGGATTGCCTGTTCCGGTACCAGAAACTCTGCAGCAAAATCGTTGGCTTCCTGTTCAACATCTATCCCAGTGCCATGATATGATCCATGCAATACTAGGTGCCCGAGTTCATGGGCTAAGCTAAACCGCTGGCGATCCCCTGGCCAGCCTTCCGTTAGAGCAATTACGGGCCTGACCGTTCCAGTCCCAACCCAACAGGAAAACGCATCTATACTGTTAGAGTACACAGGTAAAGAGATAATCACAACACCAGCGTTTTCGAGAGTATAAATAAGTCTCGGAATCGGTCTATCAGGAGATAACCCCAATGCCGATCTAGTTAGTCGAGCAGCTTCCGCTGGATCTACATCTAATTTTGAGATTCTTACCGGCAGTCCCCTCACTCGAGCAAGGAATGTATCAGTCAACTCATAAATTAATTGTGCAGAACGGTAAACTTTAGTTTTTTCTTTAACACTCGCTTGCATTTTGCTCCGAAAAAGCAAGGAGCCCATAGGGAAATCTATCCTGATTTCTTTAAAGAAAAAGGATACCGGGAATCCCGTCTGGAAAGCTATTTGATTCAATAGTTCTTCCGACGGCGTAAACCTTCCGGCTTCTATTAAGGCAACGGCTGGTTGAGTTATATTCAATCTCCTGGCAAATTCTGTTTGACTAAGTCCAATTAATTCTCTAGCTTGTTTCACTCTTTCTCCGTTGACCCAAGGGTTCACCGTAAGTATCCTCCTCATCGACTATTGATCCACCTAGATTTACATCATCTCCCAACATTTCCTCTTCAGTTCTCATGTTCCCAATTGGCAAATCATACAATTCGTCTTGAATAGAAACGCTAGGAAATCCATTTGTTCCCGATTGTGGACGTTCGAGTATTATGCTCCAATCAGCAACAATATTCGACTGAGGGTCCCACTGTTTTTGAGGATGGGATAACCTTAGCCCAATAAGGTTATAAGAGTAGTCCACACCCCATAACAGAACCAAGTTAGTAAACTCACCATCTTGGCCATCGTCTTCAAGAACTGGCCACAATGAACCTTGATAGTACGATTGTTGACGAAGGAAGGCATTCTTCACCATTGAATCACCTGGGTTTGGCAAATCGACACCCGTATCCATCCAAGCCCTGATATGGTACTTTCCATAACGCAGGGACAGTCCATTGCTTGGTATATTGTCAACAATAAGACCTCGTATCATCCAAATGTGATCTAGTATGAATTCTTTGGCAGAATAACGTAATATGTGATGGGCCAGCGAACGGTTGATTTCTCTTCTTTCATAAAAGAACTGTCGAACATCATCACATCCGGCTTCAAATGCATCCCACAAAACTGGAAATAATTCCTTCAGTTCATCAATGGTTTTGTCCTTGTCTACCAATCGATACCCCCCTTAAAGCTGTCCCTTGCTTGCTAATATTATAAGTAGTAAAGGCCAACTTGTCAAACAATTCCTGCATCCTCTAGTCAAGCTGAAGCAGACAGGAAGGCTCAGATTTGCGTCCCTTCAATCGAGTAGGAAGAGGCTACTAAACTCCTCGATTTCCTGCTTGACCGTTATGATGGCTTCGGACTTACTCGACCACATTTTCCATGTGGGAATAGCTGGGCAGGGTATACCTAGCAGTGGTATCCAGCCGGGAATGGCCCAAAAGTGCGGCCACAGTAACAAGGTCTACTCCATCTCTAAGAAGATTGGTTGCGAACGTATGACGCAAGACATGAGGAGTTATCTTCTGGGGTTCAATACGGGCCTGCCACGCGTACTTCTTGATCATGTGCTGGACTGCCCTGGCCGAAATATGCCCTCCATTTTGCCCTGGGAATAACCATTCCTGTTGAGCATGCTGAGCCTGGTGATTGAGCCAATCGCGGACCATGTTTCTGGCATCGAAACCCAAAGGCACTTCTCTGTGTTTCATGCCCTTTCCGGTTATGCTCACTTTCCCTTTGCGGTCCGATATAGAAACATCACTAACCCGCACCCGGGCCGCTTCGCCGACCCGCAGTCCGGCGAAAAGCATTAGCCCTATCAGGGCCACATCTCTGCGATTGCCTTCTTTTTCAACGGCCCGGAGGAATCTTTCCTGTTCCCGTTTAGACAGTGCTTTTGGGGCGTGCTGTACTTGGGCAGCTCGCTTCGGCCACCGGGGCAAGTTCTCTATCAAACCCTGCTCCTGACACCACCGCATCCAGGCTCGGATCGCGGCCATACGGCGGTTGACCGTGGCCGGCTTAAGACCGCGGTTTAATATCATATGTGACTGATACTCCTTGAGATCAATAGATGTGACCAGGTGAGGTTCAAGCGATTCACCGTTCGTCTCGGCGAACCAACGGGAAAAATCCAGTAAGTCCTCTCGATAAGCTCGGGCTGTCCCTCTATTGAGTTCATTCAGGAAGGTACTGAAGGACACTACTCTGCACTCTCCCACATTATACGAAGTCAAAAACCTGAGATAACGTAGGACGACCACGCCCAAAACACAGGCGGCAACGTTCCAGGATTACGCCTAATGCCTATTCGACGACAACATTATCCGCCATGGTTTTCTTTTTCTTGTTTTCATAATACTTGTCCATATCCCTGCTTATGTCAGTCATCAACATGTTCTTGAACTTATAATATCGCCTTTGCAACCCCGGAGTCATTTCCTCCGGTCTGATGAGATAAAACACCAGGTGGCCCACCCGCACAGCCCGTCCTCCATAGCCATCACGTTTGGCGTTCCGGAGTAACAGTACCGAAGGCACGGGCTCATATCCCGTAACGGTAGCAGCGCGTACAAGCGTCATGTACACGTGATGGTTCTGCCACTTTTGGGTCCAGTGAGCCAAGTACTGGGGCGTGTGGATTGCGCGCGGATTGTGATATAGATAATTATAAGGATTGGCCGGCTTTTTCGCATATTCGAAGACCATGTCAACAGCTTTTTCTATCACTCGTTGTTCCTTCCAAATGTCTCTCATTACTAACCTCCGTCTCAATTCCTGATAGGTCCACGTCAGAGACACGCAATTCCACCAAGTACATATAGTCAAATTCGACATGCACCCTGTCGCCGAGAATCCGAAATAATCGTCCTCGGCCAAGTCTGGTATCAACGTAAGGTCTATCTTTAACTTCAACTACTTTGTAGTCCATAATCTAACTGCTTCTCCGTTCAATCTTAAACTACCGCATAGCGTCGGCTTCGTGATCCTCTAAAGGTGCCCTTCCTTTTTCCTTCACTTCGACTATCGTATCCAAGAATCTCTCGAAGGCCCGTTCGTTCGATGGAAAATCCACCGCGCGGATAATAGCGTGCGAATCATACATGCCCGTCTCAAATATGCGTTCGGCAACGTATTTGGGAAGAAACTTTCGTCTCAGAAGGCGTTCTGATTGAAAGTCGTATATGTCATATAGGAAACCGCCGTACAGTTTGTGACAGTCCACTAAGATGTTGGTCAGTTGTCTCATCCGAGAGTCCAGGTTCCTGATGTGCGGGGTGGTCATAAAGAGACTCGCGTTTAGCTTTCTCAGATAGAACATAAACTGCGTCATATAGATATTTGCTCCCCGGGCAAAAAGACGGCTGTCCAGGTTTACGTGAGCTTCGTCCATGAGACATATCGATGCCTCCGACCGAGCCACGTTATAGAAATCCCGATAGCTTGTCAGGGGTTTTGCTCCTACCAAGTCGAAGTTGGCGTAAAGATCAGCTTTGATGCCGGCACGACGAGCCCAGGCCACGAAGTGCCATGCCAGGACGCACATCCCGAATGTTTTGCCTTCACCCAGGTTGCCCTGAAATACCCAGACGTACACTACCTGTCGCCTCCACTGCCAAACACCTTTGACAGCCGGACCTTACCGGTCACAAAGCCTCCCAGCGTCATCTTTTCTATCACATCTACAAACAATCCCGGCGGAGTGACTTCTTTAGCCATGTCGGTCATGACTTTGATAATGGGCTCGTACGTCTTGTCTCCCCGTTTGGTCTGCAAACTCCTCAGCAACGCAACTGCGGCTACCTGACGCTCAGACAATGGGGTACCGTGTTTTTCCATGAACTTCAGCGTTTCCACTAAATCGCTACGGGAGCTGGCGAAAAGCTCCCCGGCCATGATATCTTGCAGGGTCTTCGTTTTCTGTTGTTCGTCCATTTGCCTTACCCCCTAAGCAAGAAAATTGTAATTATCAGAGCACCCATCATTACATAGAACTGGATATTTGCCGTTCGGGCCGCTGCGCCATAGTCGAAAAGATTCCGCAAAACAGTCGACCGTTCCAATCTGGCAACATTTTCGCACTCAACCAGGTATTCTGGCGTATACCCGTATATGTATGCTCGGCCTCCGCTCGGGAAATACCTGACTTGCGCATCCGCTTTTGGAAGAGATAGTCCGCCGGCAAAAATAGCTTCTCCGGTTTCATCCTCCACAGGTACCTCGCGAATCTCTCTATCGTTGACAAGGATGGCTACGTCCATCGTTGTACGCTTTTTGAACAGCACAGTTATTGCCTCCCCCTTCGACCCGATGCCAGTCGGTTGTACATGAGAATGCAGGGTAATACTACAATGGCGATCCCCAGAGTAATGCCTGCTGCTGCCCCAAAAAAGAATTCAAATACCATATCCACCCCTCCTATGAAAATACGTGGGCAATGGCCTCATCAACATTAACGGGGCAATACTTCCCGTTTTTCCACTGATACGTAAATCCACGGTCATCAATGTTGAGATACCGCCGTGTCCATACGTGTTTATACATGTGTATTCTACGCTTGCCCATCACTGCAGGGCAGGTTGTAGTCCCCATATACATGAATCGCTCCATCAAAACATCTATCAACGGCCCCCAACAAGGTGTTAGCCCATACTCACATTCCGCCACACCATTCACCTCCACCATAATTATCTTGGGGCGTGATGCTTCGTACAATGCACGTTATGTGCAGTCTTTCTGCACGCAAAATAATAAAGAGCCTCCTGTCTTAGGAGACTCTTGGAGGTTACCGCACTGTGACAAGCCCGGTCCAGTGGCTGTAAGACCCCTGAGCTTTGATGCGCACTTTGGACCGTCGCGGGACCGTAATTGTGCCCGAACTGGTGTAAGTCGTTCGCCACGTCTCTCCTCCGTCGGTGCTGTATTTCACTGCATAGGGTGCCTGTCCGTCCTCTGTGTCCCAGCTCACAACGGCGGTGTCCTCACCGTAGGCAATCCTCACATTCTTCGGCGCGGCAAACGGTCTGTCGCCCGTGGCCCAGCCCGACTCCGCCGCCGTACTCCACGCAAACCAGTTCGATATAGTTCCCTGCTGTCGTATCTGATACCGGCAGTTTAGTCCTATCGCGACATTGTAATCCTTGTAGGTAAAGCCGTTCAGTTCCTCCGGCTTCAGTACCTTTATCGCCTGCCACGGCCCGTTTTCCATCTGCCGCCAAAGGACAGCGCGGGATCCCAGGGTAACGTTTTCGGCTCGCCATTTGACTTCGATATAGTTGCCTTTCCACCACGCAGTTAGCGTGTCTGCGACGTCCGGTACCTGTACGGTAATCGGGTCGCTGCACTGGCCCTCTATCCCGCTCCTGTCATAGGGTACTACCTCATAGGTATACGTTTTGCCCGGTTCGGCTGTGGTGTCGGTGTACTGCGTCGCATTTCCGACATCGGCCAGCAATTCGTTGTCGCGGTACACGTGATAGCCTGCTACGTTCGGGTCCGTGCTGGCGTTCCAGCTCAGCGTGACGTTGCCCGGTGCTGAGTTAGTGTTCGTTAAGCCGGACGGTGCCGTAACAGGTATCGGCACCTCCACAGTCACAGGATCACTTAGGGGTCCCTGCTCGCCCGTGGTGTAGTAACTTGCAACCTGATACGTATATGTAGACCCCGGCGACAAGGTGCAATCGGTGTACTCTGTCGCGTTTCCAACGTCTGCTATTACTTCCCCGTTGCGGTACACCTTGTAGCCTGCTACGTTTTCATCAGCGCTCGGCTGCCAACTCAGTGTATAGCGTTGGTATCGATCCCTGGTGTACGTGAGGTTCGTCGGCTTCCGTCTCACCGTGACGCTGTACGGACTACTGCGTATTCCTTCGCCATTCGAATTGTATGGAGCGATCTGATATGTGTACGTCTGTCCGGGTGCGAGTCCGGTATCTGTATATTCGGTTGCGTTACCCACGTCGGCCAGGTACTGGTTGTCTCTGTAGACTATATACCCCTCAACGTCCTCGCTTTGGCTCGGGTCCCACGACAAACGGACGCTGGTATCCGAGGGTTGACTATGGGTTATGTTTGTCGGCGCCGCGATTCCTATGCCTACCACGTTACCTGAGTCGTCCAGCACAACATCTTTTTTAAGCACTATTACAGGATACACGTAATGCAGCGCATCGACATAATCATATGTTAGGTTTCCGTTGTCACCTACCGTGATGGTCGTCAGATTATCAGGCCCCGGCGTGCGCAGCCACCAGTGTGCTGTGTACCCACTCGGCATCATGCTTGCCGGGAGTAGGTCCTTTATAGTTAAATATTCTCTCGCGTCCAGTAACCCCACTTTTCCAGTGACCGCGCCGTAATCCGTGCCGTCACTGCCGTCAACCATCATTTGCACTCTACTCCACTGTCGGTCTTGTACAAGTTCCTTGCCTTCGATTGCATTGTAAAACGTGGTGTTCAGCCAGTATGCCACGTTGTTCGTGTCTGACGGATTGAACCGATTGTCTGCCAGTCGATCATAATCAAACACCATTCTTGTTTCCGGTTCCGTCTGTATTATCATCGTATTGCCTGATTCATCGTGTCCGACCACAACCCAGTCAGTACCCGAAAACCTGATAATCGTCCCTACTTCCTGATCCCTGGCGTAGCGCATCAGCGTTGTGACAGTTATACTCGTCACCGAACTCTCCTGTGTCCCTTTGTACGCTGACACCGCGTAAGTATATGTGTTATTAGGTGTCAGGCCGTTGTCGGTGTATGATGTTTGACTTCCCGACACCGTTCCGACCAGTGTGCCGTCGCGGTATATCTTGTACCCGTCGACGCCGGAGCTTGGGTTCCAATTCAAGGTAACAGATGTTGCCGTCGGGTTCGCTGTCAGTCCGGCAGGCGGTTGCACTGGTCCTTCTTGGACAGTCCCGCTACTGTCCACCATCAGCCCGGCCTGAAGATACAGTGCCGGACGGCAATAAATGTCGGTAGCATCAGCATTGGCATTCGACCAGTATCCATTTAAGGTCCCGTCCACTGTGCACACAAACTCTGATGTGCTCGTCGGTGTCGATAGCAACCACCACCTATAAGGGATGTTAGGAAGCACGCTGCCTTGGTACACGGTACTGTATTGTGTATATTCCGAAAGAGTCAGCAAACCTATCTTAGCACTTACACCCGGATAATCTTCCTGCTGCCACGTCACAGTCTCTATCAGTTCTTTTTGAGAGAGACTGTTGTAAAATGTCGTGTTTAGGTAATATCCAATGTTATTGCTGTCCGTCGGGTCAAATCGGTTTGTTCGATCCGGGTCAAATGCCCGTTGCACGGTCGGAGTTTTGAGGATGATATATGTCTTGCCGTCGCTCTTATGTTCCAGGACTATCCACTCCAGACCCGAAAAGTGTATTGTGCCGCCGGGCTCAACGTTGGCTAAAGGCGTCGTGTCTGCGCGCGCTATTCCTGCTCCAACTATCACCGTTACCAAGACCGCGCATAGAGCTATCAACGTGTGTTTTTTGTTACTTATACTTCTCTTGCAGCTTCTTACCACCACTTAACGCCCTCTTTCATCGCTAGATACATACCGTAGGCTTTACGCGCTACGACCACAATCAGCAGCAAAAAGGCACTTGCTATTACACTGCTAATTAATACCTTCCACTCCCATCCAAGCATCGCGACGGGCCCTAGGAAGTAATCCAGATTAAGGCCCCGTGCGGCAACGGTGGCCGCCTGGTCAAGATAGTCGCGTGCTGTCGCCAGTATCTGTATTACAGGGTCAAATATAGTGTCGATGATCCTCTGAAACACCTAACGGTCCCCTCCCGCGATCCGGATCAAAGCGTAAGCCGTCATCAACCACACGAACACGGTCATGATAACGGCTATCGTATGTACCCCTGTACTCGCCAGAAATCCTGTCACGCCGTCCCAGCCCGTGCGGTATGCGTCCGGCAGGTAATAATAGTCGGTACTGCCCCCGAAACTGAGCAATTGCGCAAATGTGTTGAATACCCCGAGGATTACCGCGCCTATCAATTTGAACAGGCCGAATATCACCTGCACCACAAGCACAACGATATAAAAGCACTTGCTCAGAAGGTAGGCAATGCCTGTAAAAAAAGCCACCAGCGGCTGCATGATGGCTATAAGTACGCTTTTCAACGCATTAAACAATGCCTGCAAGAGGTTTCCGAGCCACGCGAAAAACGTCCCCAGGACATTAACAACGTGTTCAAGCAAACTGTGCAAAAACTCGTACATATTACTACCCTCCTGCTACCCTCCTGGCGTTAGCGGCGGATCAGGCGTCAGTGGTGTCTGGCGTGTTAGAGGCTGTGCTGGCGTCAAGGGATTTTCGCGGCCGTATGGCGTATTTCTCGTTATCGGTTGCTCTCTTGTAAGCGGATCCTGCATTATAACCGGGTCCTGTTGCCGGGGTGCTTCGCGGCTTAGGGGCTGATCCATCACTGAGCTCTCACGCGTCAATGGTTGATCGCGCGTCAAGGGCTCGTTCGGCACAACCGCCTGTTCCATCTGTACTGGCTCGTCGTGCGGCATAACTTCGGGATCCGGCGCGAGTGGAAGCGGTTCGGGGCTGAAGACAGCCGGTGGCAGCTCGGGATCTGGCCTGTCGTATTCGTAAGGCTCCTGATACGGCTCGGACATGTCCGGCACAGTGCTGTCGAAGGTGACAGTAGGAAGCGGGTTAACCTGCAAACCCTGCGCCGTCCTCGGTGTAGTCAGGTAGTTCTTTACGGTTTGCAGATCGTTCTTAACCACAGCTAAATCGGATGATATAGTATCAAGGCGGCTCTTGACCGCATTGAACTGGCTGTTCATGTCCGATGAAATGCTATCGAGTTGGCTACTAATGGTGTCCAGTGTGTCGGTAACCTCGCTTATTCCAGAAATCACATCGCTCATGCGGCTCTTGATTGTCGCCACGTCCCCGCCGATGTCTCTTAACTGACCGCCTATGTTCTGCAGTTCGGTTATTACCCCGCTTAGGTCTGTTCCCCCTCCACTTGGCGGCGGCTCTTCAGGTGGAGGCTCTTCGGGTGGAGGTTCCGTTGGAATGTCAGGATCCACGAAAACTGTAGTGTTCCCGTAGTTGTTTGTACATTCTTTCATCCATGCGTACCTATTCCCCGTGGCAGTGCCGCTTGTAAGTTCTATTTGCGCAGTACACGCAGACGATGGGACCGTTACCGTCTGCTCTCTCACGCTGACCTGTCCGGTGTCCAAAACAGTCGCCTGGAGTTCGGTCGCCTGTCCGTCCCACCACCTAACCCTGACACTGTCTCCCGGCTGAATTTCCCAGGACACTTTCAATTGCGTAATATAGTACCCAAGCCTGTGTTCTGGGTCCGCAGTGACGTACAGTGAACCTACTGTCGTATTCGTTTCTGACGTCGACGCCACGATGCATTCGCTGGAATAGGTCACTTCGGCCCATACCAGGGGTGTGTTAGCCAGTACAGTTAGAAATGATAATATCACCGCAAGCCAAGCATGCCAGCTTCGCTTCACCTTATAACCACCTCAACAACTGCCTTCCGCCCAGTGCATACTTACCTGTTCTTGCTATTTTGATCGCGCCACCGATCGCAAAGACAACCAGCATTCCGGGCAGAACGTCGGGAACATATCCGTACACGGGGTCAATTATGCCACTCAAACTAACATCCGGTGGGGTACTTGACGTTTTGACCGTCAATTCGGCACTCAAGGATTCATTCCCATCTTCCGATACCGCAACGACTCCTATTTGGTACTCAGTATCGGGTTCCAGCCCTTTGATAAGGTAAGATTGTTCTCGGGTCTCTCCAACTAACTCCCCGTCGAGAAATACCCGATACTTGAATATGTCAACTTGTTTGTCCCAAGATACAATCACCCAGTCGTTACCACGATTAGCGACCGTGACCCCGGTAGGTTCCGGAACTGCCCGGACAACAAAATGCAAGGGCTGTGACATGGGACCCTCCCGGTTTTCGTTTACGCCGGCTACCGTAACGTAATGATCTCCTGTTTCCAAGTTTGTGAGTTGCGCCACCTGGATGCCCTCTTTTGCATCTATGTCTGCGACAAACTGCCCGTCAACGTATATTCGATACTGCTTTACATATTGAGAAGGCGGGAGCGCCGGCCACTCTATTGTGGCTCCCGCCGAATCTACCGCCTTTATTGACGGTATGGGAGTTCCGGGCACCGGCGGCAGTGTTTTAAACGTTACCGAAGGCGACGGACCGCTTTCTCCACTGTCGTTTGAGGCGGTAACATAAACGGTGTATTCCGTGTACGGCTGCAGTCCCTTTATCTCTGCTCCGGTGCATGAGCTCCCTGTCCACCGCTGCCCGTCGACCCATACGGTATAATGTGTCGCGCCGGGAACCGGCGACCAGGCAACGCTGGCCCGGGTTTCTTCTATCCCTGCGGCCGTTATCTCTGAAGGCGCTGACGGCGGCAGCGGTTGTTCCGGTGGCAAGTCTTCAGCAAAAACGCCGGCCGTGCAAACAATTAAGATTGTTATAGTGAAGAGCAACCCGAATACCCATCTTAGACAACCTGACACCCGCGCCATTTCAATTCCTCCCGATTGCCCCCAACACCCGGGCCACGTACTGTTTGGTTTCTCTGTACGGTGGAATACCATTGTATCTGTCTACGGTGCCTGGTCCCGCGTTGTAAGCGGCCAAAGCCAGGGGTATGTTGCCTTGGTATCGCTCCAAAAGCTGTTTGAGATACAAGCACCCGCCGCGAATGTTCTCCTCCAACACCCAGGGGTTTACCCCGATAGCACGCGCCGTGTCCGGCATGAGCTGCATAACGCCTATCGCACCCGCACGCGATACGGCCCTGTGGTCGCCCCCTGACTCAGCCGCCGCTACGGCTCTAACCAGTCGCGGGTTCATTCCGAGTTCCCCGGCAATGCGATCTATCAACTTACGCACTATATCCGGCAGGTGCTCCGGCACCCGATAGAACAACATCTGAACGCTCGTAACAGACCTCGCCAGGACTGGTGCAGGCTTCACGCTTCTTTCGCTTACGTCAACCCGTGTCTCCGCCGCTACCCTGACATTGCTACAATTCACGTTATGTCCCTTAACGGTGCTCTGTCCCAGCCGGCAATCAATCTGGCAGCTTTCTTGGGCAGTAACGGGACCACCTAACAGGCCAATCCATAGTATTAGCGTTATTGCAGCGATATAATTTATCTTCACTCCTCAGCGTTCCTCCTCCGACCACGGCTACTCCTATTTACCTGCCGATGATCAGCCGAAGTATTCCCATTAGCATCCCTGAGCCCTTGATGCCCAGGGCCAGCGCCAACAGTCCGCCCATAGACCCAATGACAACTGTTGTCGTTTCTGCGAGATCACGCGCCATAGTTGCAGCTCCAGGGCCTCTCAGTCGTCCTACAGTGACGGTGATGGTCGAACTGGCTTCGCCGTATGCGTTGTAGGCTTCCACACTAATTTCGTAGGTTTCCCCAGGTTCACCTTCGAAGGCGTAGTTTACAGAACTTCCAGGCAACTCTTCGACTAGCTTGCCGTCAACATATATGCGGTAACCAGTGACGTTTTGATAATTCCATGACACTCCTATTCTGGTATTGTCCACAGAAAACGCTAACCGTGGCGCAGCCGGTATTGGTTTTTGGGCTGTTTTGACTGATACCGGCTGGGAAGGATCAGACTCCTGATCACTGTCCATGGACCTCACTCGATAGTAGTATGTAGTCTCCCACTCCAGGTCGTTGTCCGTGAAATAGTTCTCATCTGTGAGGGTCACCTCTCTCCACGACGCCCCGTCTACACTGCGTTCAACCTTGTACTGACCGATCCCGGCAACGGCATCCCATTTTACCGTAATAGCGTTCCCAGAAACACTTGCTTTTAAGTTCTGCGGTACTGGAATCGCAGAGGTGGTTGCCTGAACCGACTCCGATGGCTCCGATATCATCCCACCTGAATTTTTCGCCAGCACCCGGTAATTGTAGGTTGTCTCCCAACGCGGAGCGGTGTCCTGGTAGGTTGTCTCAGTCTCAGGTACTTCCGCAACTTGTTCCCACACGCTGCCGTCCGTACTGCGCTCTACGATATAGGATGCATTAGCTGAACCTGTCCAGCTTAACGTTACGCTTTTCCCGTTTACGCTGGCCTGCAGGTCCGTGGGTGCCGCCGGCGGCATGGTCACTTTAACGACATTGGATGGACCCGAAATCTGGTTCCCGCCGTCCGAACGCACACGGTAGTAGTAGTCGTTGCTCAGATTCAGTCCGGTATCTGTATAGGTTGTAATATGGCTAATTTCAACAAGAAACTCCCAAGTTTGACCGTCCATGCTTCGCTCGATCAAGTACATGTTAACGTGAGGTGCAGCCTGCCATGATAGGGTAACGTCCGTACCCTCCAGCCTTGCCGTCAGATTTGAGGGTGCTGGGACGTTTTCCGTTGTGGCCATGACCGCCGACGGTTCAGAAACAAGACCATCTGCGCTCTTGGCGGTCACGCGGTACCTAAATGTTATGCCCCACCCCAAACTCTCATCAGTATATGATGTTTCTGACGTTGTGCATACTTCAGCCCACTCGTCTCCGTCCAGGCTACGCTGTATGGTATATGACTCTGCCCCCGCGCTGCTGTCCCAGGTCAGGGTGACGTTATTGTAGTAAACCGAAGCCCGCAGGTTGGCCGGTGGAGCCGGGGCAGTCTTTACCTGAGCAGTGTTCGAGGGGCTAGACAGAAGCCCGCTCTCACTCTTTGCGAACACTCTGTAATAATAAGTTGTATTCCAGTCCAGCGCGGAGTCCAAATAAGATGTTACCGTCACTTCGGCTATCTGAGAGAAGCTGGCCCCGTCGGTGCTGCGCTGGATGACGTAAGATGCAGCTCCTGCGCTGCCAGACCAGGTTAGAGATATATTTCTGCCCGCTGCCGTTGCCGTCAGGCCTGTGGGGGCAGCCGGGGGCGTTGTTATTACTGCTGTATTCGAGGGTTCAGAAAGTTGGCCGTTCCCGCCGTCCGAGCGCACACGGTAATAGTAGGTAGTATTGGGGTCTGTCACCTCATCCGTGTATGAAGTTGCGTTGCTGACGTTCGCAAGAGAACTCCAGGTGATATTGTCAGTACTTCTTTCCACTATGTAATCATTTATGCCGTTCGCCGACTGCCATGAGAGTTTAACATTTTTGCCGTCAAGAACTGCAGTCAGATTGCTAGGAACGGGAACCGGATCCGTCATCACCTGAACGGGATCTGAGAATGCTGATATCGTGCCGTCCTGCCCTTTTTGAGCCACCCGGTAATAATAGGTCGTTCCCCATAAAGGAGCTGTTTCCGTAAAGGATGCTTGAGTCACTTCGGCAACCTGAGTGAAACTGATCCCGTCGTTGCTGCGCTCGATGATATACTGCGGGTTCCCGGGACCCTGCCAGGTAAGGGTTATATTCCTTCCTGTTGCCTGCCCCGTTACCCCTGTAGGCGTAGCCGGTGGCGTCGTTACAGTAATGGGAGAGCTTCTTGCGCTTTCCAGGTTGGATGTGTTGTACGCTGTTATCTCGTATGTGTAAGTTATACCCGGAGCAACTGTTATATCGTTATACCTCGTCACGGTTTTATCGACATTGGCTATTTCAGTGTTATTCCGATAGATCTTATACCCTGCCAGGTCCGCTTCAGTGTTTGCCTGCCAGCTTATATTTACTGAGGTTGAAGATTCCACGCTTGCGGAAATTCCTACAGGAGGAACCGGTGGTGTACCTGCTACACCTATCACAACCTTATTCCGGTCGATCACGGTTCCAGATTTCAGATACAAAGCAGGGCGTATAATACCACGTCCTAAATTGTCGTAATAATTTGCATAAGCGATACTAAGAGTTTTATCGGCATTTATTACAACCCAAACATGATTATTATCATAATCATAAGAAACTGGAGTGCGCGTCCACCACCAAATTACATTAGACATTGAGGGAATTATGTTCAGATATCTTTGGTATTCTCTGAAACTAATGAGTCCTACTTTACAAGTGATATTACCAAAGTCGGTACCATCCGGTTTGTCACTTGCTTTAACAGATAATCTATCCCATGAATGTTCCGCTATTAAATCCTTTTGGCTGAGGCTATTGTAGAACGTGTTGTTCAAGTAATAGGCAATGTTGTTTGTGTCATTAGGATCAAAGAGAATTGTATTATTGGGGTCAAAAGCCATCGCACCAATCTTGTCCTTAAGGAGAATATAAGTTTCTCCATTTGGCATTTGTTCCAGAATGACCCATTGCATGCCCGAAAAGGTGATGATAGTCCCCGGAGGCTCGTTATGCAAGGAGGTTTCCGCCTTTGCCAGAGCCAGAGAACCCAAAACAAGAGCTACCACCAGTAGAACTAATAGTGAATGCTGCACAATTCTTTTCTTTATGTTTTTCCCGCTTTTTTCTTTAGTGCGGCGTTCTCCACCACACCTTGTTTCCACAAGAGATCACCCCGTAAGCAGTAATCGGCAACCAGGTTAAGAAAAACGCGCCGGCAGTCACCAGGTACGCCCATGCCTTACACTTTTTGACCTGCTCCGCCAGCATGGGCAGCATATTGAATACAGGAACCGTTAGAAACACCGAAAGCAGGTACTGCCACCAGCCCTGATACAGCGAAAGTATTACCGAGGCACAGATGACCAGGTGCATCGGGACCCACATTACTGCGTCAAGCTCCCGGGCCGCCTGGCTGAAGTTCCCCTGCCACCAGAAGCGAGTTACAGCCGCCAGCAGCCGGGGAATGTACCTTAAGGTAACCTGAGTTTGTCCCCGTATCCAGCGGAGACGCTGCTTCATCGAGTCCGCCAGTCTGACCGGTTTCTGGTCATAAACAACAGCATCTGGGGCAAACGTTACCTTTTCCCCGGCAAGGATCAACTGACAGGTATACTCCACGTCATCCGTCATGGTACAAACGTTCCAACCCACCCGGCGCAGGACATCGGTACTGATGCACAGCCCCGTCCCGGCCAGCCAGGCCGAGAGTCCCAAGAATGTCCGGGCCATCTGCAGCCTGCAGACGTACCAGAACATATAGGCATAATTGGCCGTTATCCAGGAGTCACAGGGATTTTGGGTCTCCACATATCCCTGTACAACCCTGTTGCCTCTTTGTAATTCAGCATCTATAGCCCTTAAGTATTTGGGGTGAATGTGGTTGTCGGCGTCCAAAACCACCACCGCATCGTATTCATCCAGGTTTATATGCTCAAACGCCCATTTGAGAGCGTGTTGTTTTCCCCTTAACTTTTCATCAAACCGTTCCAAGACCTTCGCTCCCATTTCCCGGCTGATAACGCCGGTCCTATCGGTGCAGTTATCGGCAATCACGAACACGTCATACAGAGACCTAGGATAGTCACTCGCCATGATGGAAGCCAGTGAGCCACCTATTACGGATTCTTCGTTGTGTGCAGGTATTATTACTGCGAGCCGGTGCGTACACGTAACGAAAAACCGTCTCCAGGTCCTGACTATTCCGAGACCTATTAGGAAAATTATGAAATGGTAAAAGTA
Organism: Syntrophothermus lipocalidus DSM 12680; assembly: GCF_000092405.1. Lineage (NCBI taxonomy): Bacteria > Bacillati > Bacillota > Clostridia > Eubacteriales > Syntrophomonadaceae > Syntrophothermus > Syntrophothermus lipocalidus. Next base: position 1,879,811 of record NC_014220.1, read on the forward strand.
ATAAATACCTATAATCTTCACGAGATCGGCACCCTGCCCTAACTTTTTTCGCTAGGTTCTCAAGTCTTTCTTACCAATAAGCGCCCTGTCTTTCCCAGACAAAGGGCGCTTACTGGTATCGAAAGAGTTATGTGTTTGGTCGACTCCCTTGCCCGTTTCAGCTTGGACAACCCAACTATCTTCCGCGTGCGAAAACAGTCTTAGCGGCACCGATAAGTTTCGGGACGGCAGCGATTCCCAGCCCTATTGCCAGTATCGGCCACAGAGCACTAAAAACATCGCCAATATACCCAATTACGTCGGCAGGAATAACGTTGAGACTCACCACAATACCTCCTTTTTGATTTTAGTTATGTGTAAGGTAAGCTTAAGCTTCCTTAACCTTCATCATCCACCCATCGTCTGAATACCTTCGCAATAACCGCCAGTAGCAGGCCGGCCATCGCTATGCCTAGTCCTGCGGCTATTATGGGCCACAGTGAATGCATTAAATCCACTATGACCTGGTACATGTAATTGATATCGTAATTCAAACTCATGTGAGGCATGGTGCTTACCTCTGAGCGTAGTGCTTAAATATCGTTATCAAACCTCCAAAGACAAATAACGCCAGCAACACCCCTATAAAGGGCCACAGTAAAGGGCTGAGCGAGCCAAATACATTTGCAAACTGTTGGTAAACAGCATTCATGTCTACGTTGAAGGACATAATCCCATCCCCTTCATTACCTTACGAGGGCTACCACAGAACCAAAAATGCCGAGTGAAAGACAGGCAAGGGCAACTGCTTTGATTAGAACCGGGTAGCTAAGAAACCAAATGACGCAATAAGCAAAGTTGTCCATCAGCTTATCCCTGCCACCAGTCTGAAATGCGCTCAATGAAGTAAACCAAGGAAAACGGTATCAGCAAACTTGCGGCGTATATTCCTACAAGGCCATGCGTATCAAGCATTTCCCACATCAGATGAAGCCCTCCCGGTCCGCTATGTCGTACAGTACCTTGAATACGATTACTGCGAGGATGATTACCAGTATTCCGGCTATAAGCATGTCCCCGTAAGTCAGTTGCTGCAGGACTTCAAAAAAGCCTTCTGGAGTAAAAACCCTGTAAGACATTTCCTTTACCCCTTATCTACACAATAATCAACCCGATTCCTCTTGTACAATGAAACCTTTGTGCAAAGATTCTACATCACCCGTGGAATAGAGAATCCACCAGTGCAAAACCTTTTTTCTGAAAACGTACATGGTTCTTGTCGAATACCCTAGTTTTTCAGCTATTACCTCCATGGTCATAGGCTGGTTTTCTTCGTAACGGTATTTTGCGAAAGAACGGTATGGTTCCGGTAACCGCGAAAAAAACTCCTCGATTTCACGGCGGACGGACCCGCGCGCGAAACGGTAATTTTTCAACGTTTCGTCCGCCTGTTCCAATCCCACCTGACTACCCTGACTACGCGTCGGCCAGCCCACGTTACCATCTCCCGATAGAAAAAAGTTTTATCTTCCCTCGTCAGTGCCTTTTAGCACCGGCAGTTTTTTTGAATGTGACCACAGTCCACCCGCCCCACGTTTCGGGGACGCAGACGGCATAGAGGCGTTCGGTAATCGGGATTTCAACTGCAAGTCCATATACCTGCAGACCAGCAGGTAACATTGCCAGGAGTTTACGTCTAACCACCTCGGGTGTGACTTTCTTTCTGGTTTTCCCGCGTTCTTTCATCCTCCGGCAAGCATGTTCGCTAAATCTTACCCGCGATGTGCAGCGTCTCGCCATCTGACCACCTCTCTTAAGCTATCCTCCAGTCCTTCCCCGACACGGCCACCTGAAGTCCTCCGCATATGCGCGACGTAATAGGTCCTCCCAATCTTGCCGTCATTTCCTTCCCCGTAAGGTTTGAGGTAAACACCGTAGCCTTTCGCTTTCGCTCGTAACGGTAGTCTATGATGGCGTACAGCGTCTCCAGCTTCCAGTCGGTGATTTTCTCGGTGCCTATGTCGTCTATTACTAGCAGGTCCACCTGCTTTAGAAGACCCAAAACTTCGGTACCGTTCTCAGGATGCCATGTGCTCCGGCGCACGTACGAGAGCATGTCTATGGACTTGAGAGCCAGCACCGAATATTGCCTCTCCGCCAGTTCTCGGGCGAGAGCAAGCGCCAGATAGGTCTTTCCCCTGCCCTGGGGACCGTAAAGCAACAACGTATTCCGGGGTTCCCTGATGAGATACTCTCTGAGACTTTGGAGAGCCGGTTCCTGCCCCGGCTTGGGTTTTACCTCGGACAGTTTTGGTCCATCACGTTTAAGCAAATTGTCCTTTCCGAAGCTGATCTCGATGCGCTCGCACATGTGTTGTAGCCTATACGCTCGCTCCTCGTCCGGAGTTGGCGAACATCGACACCGACCACGAACGTTCACCACCAGGTTTGTTGGACTGATGAGAATAGTGCTAACAAACGTCTGGCCGCATGTGTCACAGCGTCTTTCCTGCTGGGCAAGAAGTTGGTAGCTTAACGGTGCTTTACCCGGTATACCGCTCTCGTTCATATCTTGCATGTTCATCTACCTCCGCGGGATCTCTGTAATCTGCATTTAGATATTCTTGAAACGGTTTGGAGGGGCCCAGGAACGTCTTGGGCAGCTTGATGAACTGCTCCTCTGTCCCTTTTCGCCGGCATTCTTCCCTGTATCGTTGCGCTGCCTCGATCATGTCCCTAGGCAGGTGGCCTTCCTTCATCCGCGCGCACCACACCTTGAACGCCGCCAACTTTTCTTTTGGCCGCGGATAGACAGACCAGAATTCCTCAAAATCTCTGGTGTATATCACGGTCGAGTGTCCTATGCCAGCGCGTTTGTTTTTAGGACCCGCACGCAAAGAAGCAGCACCGTTTCCAGTTTCGCAAAACCGCTCCCTCTCTCCGATTGATTTGGAAGAGATCTCACTCAGGGTGCTCATGATTAACGAGTCGTCAGCACCCTTGCCGGCCTCTACGGGCCACGCTCCGTCTTCGTTTGCTTTCGAAGAGACCTCAGCCGGGGTGCTTTCGTACTCGCGTGGCAACTCATTCGCTGGCAACTGGTCACACAAGCGTGCTTCGTCAGAAGCACAATTATTATTATTTTTAAGAGAAGGTGTAAGTAAAGGTGAAGGAGAAGGTGAAGCGGTGTTTTGCGGTGTTGGGCGCTGTTCTTCGCTGATTTGCGCTGAAGTGCGCTGATTGGCGCGATGTGGTAAGCGCTTATCTTCCTTGATATATGATTGGTACTTGTAGAAGGAGTTTGGAAAAGTTATTAAGGAGGCTTCTTTGTCCCACATAATCAGACCGTATTTCACCATACCCTCAAGCGCGGTTTCGACATCTTGAACTGTGACGGATCGTATGCCAGGGACAACCTGAAGCAATATTTTGCGCGGGTCACCTGTCAGGGTGGCGTTGTCTTCGGCGTGCGGAATCATCCATGTGTAAAGTAAGCCGGCAAACAAACCATACTCTTCGATTAACTGGTTCACCTCAGGATCCAACGAAATTTCTGTACTTATATATCGTCTTCTACTCACCTTCTGGCCTCCCTTTAATTCTGCCTTCCTTGATCCCGTATAAGTTGCCGTCGTACATATGAAGAATCCATTGCCCCGTGTTTGAATCGCGTTCTAGTTTACTTACATAGCGCCATGCCCGCCCCGCTATGAACCGAGCATAGCTCTCGGCCTCCTTTCTGTCGGTGAAATAGGCGGTTAGTCTCATGGTCTAATCCCCCACTCTGAAGTAATTTGCAATAACTCAGCCCTTACCTTGATCTGCCGAACCAACTCCCTAAGCTCGTATATCTCCCAGCCATCTGGCGCAATACCTAAACCCTCAGCTATTGCCTGTTTGGTTTCGGAAATTAGAAATTCGTATTCGTCAAACCTTGCAAGAGCTTTAGCTATCTTCTTACCCAGGTGCTTGGCCTCATCGCTCCAACGAGAGTGCTTGCCTTCGTATAACGCCCTTGATAAATTGCGCTGTCGAAGGGAATTTCGCTGTTTCATAAACAACATGGACATCAGTGTTTGTTTAGGTATATCGATCTCCCGAAAAGGGGCTGACTTCTCTATCTTCCATCCTTTCGGGCCCCGGACAATCAGTCCCGCTTCTGTCGGAATGTCGTCTTTTGTGGCGATCTCGGTCGGCATGGCAAACATGAAGCGGTGACAATGGTCGAGATAGCCTCGCCACTTTCCGCTTCGAATATCAGATAAAAAATCGTTGCGGCTCACCTTCACCTCGTAGATAAACACGCAGAAACGGGTATACGAAGGTAATACTCTCATAACATCGGCCATTTGTACCTGGTGCAGGTTTTTGCGCGCTGTCTGGTAATCTTCAGCCTGCGCTATGGCGCGATACAATTTTATTTGGTTTTCGTAGGCCCTCATAAACCGACTTCCAAGCGGGACATTCAGGTATGGAGTTCCACCCAATGATATTGCAAGGTCTTCACAAAGTTTGTCGTGCTTCCAGTGACTCATCATCTCTCTGATTTTATACACTCCTTTCTACAGGACAGTGCGATACCGACTTATATAATCGGCACATTTGAATGAGCTCTCTGTCGCTGATACAAACCCTCAAAAACCCGCCCGGATTACGGAATAGGCGATGGGGTTCGTAATATTGACAATTCACACAATCCATAATCGCCGAAGAGCCCTCAGAGGAGACCAGCAAGTGGACCATATTGCTCAATGAGCTGGTTTACTTCTGGGTCTGTTGATGTTTCTGTGCTTATGTACCCACGCCTGCTCACTCTTACGCTTTGATTCAATGCCCTTACTCTATGATGAGCGGCATGACCAGCATCCGCCCGTTTTCTCCGGTAAAAAGAATAGGTAATGATTCATCGTCGATCGAATGCGAAACAATTACGTTACCAGTTAGGACATCCTTCATCAAATCCAGGTAATGTTTCGATACGTGGGCAGTGAAACTGCCGTGAGAGAGAACCTGCCACCTTCTATATGGGAAGTCCGTCCCCAGAGGTGGCCGTATTTCAACCTGATGAATGGGGACGGAAACGTAGCCAGAAAGATTAAACAGATGTTCGTATTCCGGGTATTTTTCAGTGGTAATACCGGCTTTATCCCCTTCCAGTTTGATAACCACTCTGTTACGCAGCTCTGAAGGAATATCGGCAAAAAGCATTACCAGTATCTCATGTGTGTCTGAAGCCACGAGTTCCCCATCTGCCACAAAGACTCCCATAAAGCAAGTCTTGAAATGCTCCTTGGCCGTACACTTTTTGGCAGTAGCGAAGATACTCCTGAACGCATCGGATAGAGTGGGAACCGCTATCCATTCTTTTATCGCCGCCTTCTGGACCTGTTCTATCCTCTCCTGTTCGAGCTTGGCCAGCGTTTCGGGGCAAGCCTCAAAGTGATCTTCCAAAAGGACATCCTCGTTATGGATACATGCATCGCACTTATAGGTGTTTCTGTTGCGACATACATCACAGTTGAGCTCTATCACAAGCGAGTCCTCCTTTTGTCTTAATACGTTCTGGAAATTCTGGACGTAATTGAATAAGCAAATTGATTACGTGCATTATGTCAAACCTAATGTCCCTTTGTTAGTTATGGACTGTTGACAACCCGGTGCCGCGCCGCCCATGCCGCTTAAGACCTGCAAAACTGTGAACTCCTGTGTCATAGTGTTGGTATCCCCCACCTACTCCGAAAATAAGGACCCTGCCACTGAAGGCGGTCTGTAATTCATCCAGACGGTTTCGGTTCTCTTTTGTGACTCTTTCCAGTTTGTCTTGGCCGTCACGGTTCTAGTCCGGCCTATAGCGTAACATACACTCAGCCAGTCAATCCGTACCCATCCGTTCTCTTCCAGGGGACGGTAGAGTTCGTTGTCATAGCCGCTCAATAACACCTTTCCTTTGACAGAAAGGACTAGAGAGACCAACTCGCGGTGATCCTCGTCGGTCAACTCATGCTCGTACTTCCCCCATCGCCGTGCAGAGTGCACATAGGGTGGATCCAAGTAGAAAAAGGTGTCGGGAGTATCGTACACCCTGATTAAGTCGCGAAAGTCCCTGTGTTCGATCTGAACTGTTCTAATGCGCTCGTGGATGTCGGGTAACCTGTCGATAGCCGAAAGATAACCTGCCACCGCTTGCGAAATTCCCCACCGTGATTCCGTCACGCAGAAACTCCATGAGTGGCCGAAGTGTCCCGAGAAAGACATTCGAGCGACAATATACCACTGGTAGGCACGTTCTACGTCGTCCTGAGCCTCGTGCCAGTTCTCACGGAAAGAGTAGAATTCTTCCCGGCTGAATGGAGTAAGGTTCACCTTTCGCTGGAATTCAAAAAACTTCGCTGGATCCCGGAGAACCCGGTAGAAGTTGATCAAGCCGGAGTCTATATCGTTTAGAACTTCTATTTGGGAGAGCTCCGGGGGTTTGGCGAATAAGAGAGCAGCAGCTCCCCCGAAAACTTCTACATACGTGTGATGTGGCGGGATTAAGTGCACCAACTTAGACGCAAGGTACTGTTTGCCCCCGTACCACTTCAGCGGAGGTTTAAGTTCAGGCTTCATTGGGTATGATACCTCCCACGTCTTCATTCTGAAGATAAGGCCTGCGGTCAGAAACTTCCCATCGCAGCTTTTTCTCCAAAGGGTGTTTATCCAGGCGGGATCTACCGCAGTTGGGCCTGTTCCAGGTCCCGCCCCCAGCCAGTCCGATGCATTTGTAGCCTGCCCCTAATAGAGACGATCCGCTTTCGGTGGTCAAAGTGTATGTGACCAGCCGGCGATACCCCAGAGCTCGTGCTGCCCTCCATGCAGCGGCATATAATGCGGAACAGGCATTTGGACAGCCGTCAGTTGCCACCCGCGTTACTTCCAAAGTCCAGCCGTCATCAAGCCCACGCGCCACCGGCCTGCCTATAGTGGCGACACCGCGTATTTGACCCGATTCGTCCGCAACTGCGAGACTGAATTTATGTCCCCGAACCGGCCCGTGGTGGCGGTGGTATCTTCTTATGTACTCGTTGGCCTGGGCCAATGTGCATGGGACTATAGTAAGCCTGGGTTGTGCCATCTATTCACCCTCCTTCTAAACGGCATGAGCTCTGTTAAACGCGCTCGCGTGCAAAGCCCATGTTTCCGGTCCGAAGAGAGTAAGTTCCAGTGATCCATGGAAGGCAACGATAAAACTGTCAAAACGGTGAAAAGACCAAAGTGGAAAAGCACTATCTACCGAGTCCGCACTGATTTGCCTGGCCAACTCAATCTTCCTAGGCGTTCCAGCCCTGGCATAGTGAAACTTCTTCCTGTGTTTGTGAGCAAGCTGTTTCCAATACCAGGCAGTAGTTTTGAACCGATCGGTTCCCCCAAGCAGAATGCCGGAAAAAAGAGGTAGGACCTCTTCCACGTCCTGAAGTTGGATCCCGTCCTGCACGGCCAGATACCACGGCCACTGTCGCGGCAATCGTTCTAACCAACGAAGGGAAAACTCGAGACTTCGTTTGCCGCCGGCAACTATGTCTGGAACCACTGCCATATAAGGTGTCCCAATGGAATACGCCATGTCCAACCGGTGCATAAATGCGACCTCATCAAAGGGTTTGCCACTTCGCCAATCGCGAAAGGCACCGTTGTCAAAACCCCATGGTTCCCCCGGGTAGGGATGGATTTTCTTATTTATTACCATCCTCCCCCACCCATAATGCCGCAAAATTGTTATGAGTTTGGTGTTCCTTGTATCGCCGGTAATAAATATCATGGTCACCACCAGCTCCGCCAAATTCCTATTTGAACAATGAGTACGGCAGCACCCAACGCGAGCGCCGCAAGTGCTATTATTCGCCCTATGAGCTCCATTGAATGTTCTAGCCGTTCTAACTGGAGGTGGTCGTCGCTTTGAGTTTTGGTATATTGGATGGTGCTTTCGTCGAAGGGTGTTGCTGTGAAGCGCCTTACTTGTCCGTTGTAATATGAGGTTATTCCCACCGCCCTGCGCATGGTCACCCTCCTTTGTGAATATCCCGGTCGTCGCCCAACACCAGTGTCAGTGGCGACGGGGACGAATGTGCGTGGCCATCATCGCTTAGACGGCCACGATCGATTGGCACTTCGAACGTAATAATCGTTTTCGGTTATCCCGCATAGCTCGCACCGATGAATGCCAAGATATGCGTCGTATGGAAACCGAGTCCCTTTTCCACAATAGGGACACCACCTGTGTGCAGCCTTTGGCACATATTCTGGCGGTGTTTGCGGTGCTACGACGAACTTTGAGCGAAGCTCGGGAGCAAGTTTCGGCATAAAGTGCTTATTAGTGACGCCCAGCTTGTCATGTACCCACTGGATTATGTCATCATCGGGTTTGGGTTTCTGCAAAGTGATCTCCTCCCGCTATTTTGTCCTCGAGGTAACAAAACGGTTGCAGTATTCCTCGGAGAGAAACACATCCAGGACCAGGTTAATCCCGGGCACCCTTTTAACTTCCCAGCATTCGTCGACGAACGAACCGTACTGGTCCAGAATGCCAACATGACCATCGTTGAGCATTATTCCGGGCTCCCATTCACCGTCTCCATTGCGTCGGAAGAGACAGGTTTCAAGCGCGTACAGGCGTTCCTTGTTCACTGTTTATGCCTCCTTTCCGTCAACCTGAGTCTCTGCATGGTTGAAAGTCTGGTCAGCGAAGAGCCAAGCTGGACCAGTGCACAGCAACCATGATCTTCGATGTACCAGGTGGACCCCTTCCCCGCGATGTGCCGGTTACATTCCAACTCAGCTTCGTCAAAGCCGCAAACCGTGTCAAACAGAAGAGACTTTATCGGGCAGTACATTCTTTCGCCTCCTTTTCAGTCAGTCGGGCAAGTAACGCAGTGAGAATGGGCAGGTACGTTTCTAATGCGTCGAAATCTATCGCCAATCCGGAAGTTGGGCGCCATCCTAACACATCGTCTGCCTGTACCTTGTACCCATCCGCGCCTATGATGTACTCACCGTCATTTATAGCAATACCGTATTCCCATTTGTCGTTCCCTGTACGTTTGAATTTGCACGAACCGATCCGAAACCGAAACACTATTTGTGAGCACCTCCTCTTAGAAACAAACCCGGAGGCATAGTCTTAGGCAATTTGCAAGAGTTTTTGCCGTATTGGTTTTGCTTATGGTATAATCTAGCCGGTAGTATTGCGTGGCCGCTTTTCATGCGGTCGTTTCTTTTTCTTTGTACGATTTCCGGCTGCAATTCATATAAAGCCGCTCTTGCTATTAACCGCATTCTTGATTCACCTTCCTCACTCGTTATCGTTGCTAGTACGCTCTTGGTCGGTCCGGCCACCAAACTGCCAGTTCGAAAAGTCTTGCCTGGTCCAGCATGGTATGCATTTAGACATGTTGAGACCGTGTCGGTGTAAACAATTCAGACAGGTTTTCATCTGTCTTGCACCTCCTTATTTTCGCTCCTTTGTATTGGCGCATCCTGTGGGGTGCTTGCGAACAGCCCAGCCTTTATCATTGGCCACATCAGCCTTGCGAGCTCGTCGTAGTACTCGTCCTCCGTCATGTCCGGTACTTCTGGTCCGAGAACGCGCGCCACCTCACGGTACGTTTCCCTGCCGCGTTTTCCCTTCTGGCGGGCAGCAATGATGGTCAGATAGTGTACGGGCATCTCTAACATCTCCTCTCCTTTCCGACGGGTTTCTTTATCTCAGCCGCCGGTTCGGTATTCGTGGTCCTTCTTGACGCCATTTGTGCACCCCCCCTCTCACTTGGGAAATAAAACCAGTAGTGCTAAAATGACATCAAGAAACGCGAGCAAAAAACCGGGCACAAAGGGTCTTCAGACCGCGCTTGCCCGGTCTCGCACGGTTTTCGTATTGAGCCATTCGTGCTTGCGATTGTAGAGGTGCTCCAGCCAGCGATTGTCATACATGGAGTCGCTTTCGATCACGTCAGCCAGTTTCATTAGAATGTTCACATTCTTGGATATCGAGGCAAGAAGGGTTTCGACTGCCGATTCAACGCAGCCGGTATTGGGCCCGTCGGTAAGTTCCAGGAACAGGTCGTACTGCTCGTTGATGCGATCTTCAAGGATGTTTCGCAGGTGGATGTATTCGTCTCTCGTTAACATTGCTTTGCGCTACCCCCTTGTCGAATGGAATTAGACAATCAGAAGCGAAGTACTGTGATACAGTCTCGGTATCCGCTTTTGTATCTCTACAAGAGACCTCGTCGGCAAAAAAAAGTTCATCGATGCTTGTACCAAGTCTCTGAGCGATAATGCGCGCCTCGTGCAAGGTGAACCGCGTCATCCCGGATTCTTTTTTGTAGTATGCAGCTTTGGTTACAAGCCCAAGTAAATCGGCCATGTGCTTTGCTGATATGCCTTTGCTTTTCCTTAAATCTCGTAATCGTTGATACGCCACTGTAGTCACCTCCGTTGTATCAGGCTGGGATACTGTCATTATCATTATAGGTGTCTCCGCAAGAAACTGTCAATGCCTGAGATTAAAAAAGTTGAAAAGATGGAAACATTATAAGCAGTATCCGCGACGGAACTGTATAATAAAGGAGTAAGTGAGGTGCTGTTCCTTGACTTCAGTGGGAAGCCGCATTAAACAACTCAGAGAAGAGCGCGGACTCACTCAAGAACAATTAGGAAAAATTCTTAACGTACAAAAGGCTGCCATCTCCAAATATGAAAAAGGTCACACTCTACCCGACAGTGAGGCGCTGAAAAAGCTCGCGAAGTTTTTTAACGTATCGGTGGATTATCTTCTCTGTTTGACTGATACGCGCGAACCTTTTGACACAAAAGTCACGGCAAATGTCTCATATGAAAGCGCTGAAAAATCCTCCAGAGGAATTACAAACAACGTTAAGAGGTCATTTATAGACATGCTCAAAGATAACCGCGGCATGATGCCGTCGGAGACTTTACTTGGTCTTCTCATCGTGATACCGGCTGTTATTTTGGCACTGCTCGAAAAACTCGCTAATGTCGCAGACGAAGAAAAGGGACGATTAGTAAGCGATCTCGAAACAACACTGAGAGAGGCGATGGATAGTGCCTTAACAAAAGACATTATAGACATAAGCGACTTAGACGAAGAGATGAAGCAGGACGCACTACAATATATAGAATGGTTGCGAACAAAGCAGAAGCTTAATCCCAAGCACGACGAAACGTCCGCTGGATTAGAGGACCTAGACAAAGATAAGCGCAAAGCGGAAGGGGAATAACGAGTTTAGCGGTTTAACTAACTGTGGGAGACCGGATGACATGGAGTTTGGTACTGACCCATTTGAGCAATTCATGTATTTTTTTCGTCCTTTATGGCAAGTACTAACACACAAGTTCTTCCTGATGCTCTATGCACTTGCTATCATGCCCTCTTTCATTAGATGGTTGGTTAGGGTTCACTTTAACGCACGGGCACGTAGAACTGGCGTTGACAAAACGGATAGAATGTCCGGCAGAGAATTTGAACAATGGCTGAGTGTTAAATTCAAGCAGATGGGGTATAAAGTACAACTACAGCGAGGCTTCAAAGACAAGGGAGCAGATTTAATTTTGCAGAAAGGACCACTCACAATAGCAGTGCAGGCCAAAAAACTTGCTCCGGGAAGGAAAGTTGGGGTGAAGGTACTTGGTGAAGTCTTGAGAGCCATGAAGTATTACAAGGCTCCACGGGGCATAGTGGTCACGAACCAGTACTTCACGCGCGAAATGATAGAGGAAGCAAGCGGTTATACTGATGTGCAACTGTGGGACCGCCCGCGGTTGATACGGGAGATTGAGAAACTTAACCAAACAAAAACCGCTGCGGTGACTCAGACCATGGACGGCAGGATAAACAAGAGCATAAAATAAACCAAGTTATTGGTGCTCTGGTAGGGAAGGCAAAAGGGGGGAAACAGAATGTCCCGTCGCTTTTTGGTCATTATCGAACAGGACGAGGATGGAAAGTATATCGCATCAGTACCATCTCTGCCTGGCTGCCATACCCAGGCAGATAACCTGGCCGACTTGGAGAAACGGATTCAAGAAGCCATCAGCCTTTACCTTGACGAGGCCGGGGATATAGTTCCTACAACTGAGAAACTAATAGGTGTTTACCAGATCGAGGTACTGCCATGACGAGGCTTGCCGTCATCTCTGCTGAAGACATGGAGCGCATATTGATTCATTTGGGATTCCAGCGTAAAAGACAGGCAGGAAGCCATGTGATGTTTGCCCATCCCGATGGACGGTGTACAGTTGTCCCGTTCCACAAAGGCGAAGACTTAGCCAGAGGTCTAATCAGGAAGATTCTACGGGATATAGATATATCGCCCGAAGAATACGAAACACTAAGGCGAGACGTCTTATAACAGACCTACTGCCAAAGCCACGAGTAGAAGGTTTTGTTATGTTTAGGTTGTTCGACTCTCTGATCACCATCCTTGTGGCCTCATGTTTAGTTTAGAAGATAAATAGTAAGGACAGGGGAACACAATGAAAGCAGTGATCTATGCCCGTTACTCAAGCGATAACCAACGGGAAGAATCTATAACTGCCCAAGTCCGGGCCTGCACGGAGTACGCGGAACGGCAGGGCTATACCGTCGTAAAGGTATATACCGATGAGGCCAGGAGTGCGCAGACGGACGATAGGCCCGGGTTTCTCCAGATGATAGCGGACATAAAGGCCAAGCGGCTGGTAGTAGATGTTGTCCTGGTCCATAAACTGGACCGCTTCGCCCGGAACCGCTATGACAGCGCATTTTACAAGCGCGAGCTGCGCCGGGCTGGTGTACGGGTAGAATCCGTTCTAGAACGCTTGGACGACAGTCCGGAGTCTGTCCTTCTTGAATCCCTCATCGAAGGCATGTCCGAATATTACAGCAAGAATTTGGCGCGCGAAGTCATGAAAGGTATGAAAGAAACGGCCTTCCAGTGTAAGCATACCGGTGGGACCCCACCCCTGGGCTACGATGTGGACAAAGAACGAAACTACATAGTCAATGAAGCAGAAGCGGAAGCTGTGCGGCTGATTTTCAGCATGTATGCGGACGGGTACAGTTATAACCGGATAATAGACGAACTTAATAAGCGCGGGCTCAAAACGAAAACGGGCCGTCCCTTCGGGAAAAACAGTATCCATGATATACTCCGCAACAAGAAGTATGCGGGATACTTTACGTTTAACCGCTCAGCCCGGAAGTCCCCGGATGGGAAGCGGAACAACCACGCATCGAAGCCGCCGGAAGAAATAATTGAAATCCCGGGAGGGATACCGGCGATCGTCACAGAAGAATTATTCCGAAAGGCACAGGCCAGGTTGGAGAGAAACAGGAGACTGGCCCAGGCCGCCAGCGGCTCCTACAGAGCCAGAGAAGCGTACCTGCTCTCAGGCCTTATTTATTGCGGGAAATGTGACTCGCGGATGGTCGGCACTTCGGGCAGCTATCATACCCGCGTCAGTCGGGAATACCGCCGCAGATGTTACTATCACTGCAACAATGCCTGGCGTACAAAACAGTGCAGCGCACGCAAAGTCAATAAAGAAGAGATCGAAGCATATGTAATTGAGAGGCTGGAAGAGGAAGTGTTCAGCACTCGTGCGATCCGCAAGCTGGCATCTCGGCTGTATAAGCAATATATACGGGAGCTAAAGGACACTGAAGGCGAGAATAAGTACCTTGCGCAAGAAATACGAACGGTGGAACAGCAAATCACGAACGTAGTCGAAGCCATAACCATTGGCGGACAAATAAAGACGCTAGTAGAACAGCTCAAATCCCTAGAAATGCGAAAGGCCATCCTCGAAGCAAGGCTTCTCGAATGGCGCCACAGGCATGAACAGAGCACGTTTTCCCTTGAAAATATAGCTGCCTATCTTAAGGCACAACGGGAATTGCTTCGCTCCAAGGACCCTGTTCAGATCAAACAGGTTCTCGAAAGGTTCATCGAGAAAGTCGTCGTAAATCCCGAATCTATCGAGATCACCTTTAAGGTGACTGTGGATACGCATGGTGGAGGCGGGGGGAGTCGAACCCCCGTCCGGAAGAAAGACCAGCCGAGTCTCTCCGAGCGCAGTCTGTGTTTTGCTTTTCGCCCTCAGGCCGCCCACAGACAGGCTACCCTCAGGCTATCCCTGTGTGTTTCCCTTGAAGGCCCCCAGGGAGAAAGGCTTCCAGAGTATCCCTACTAGGTGACGCCCTGCACTGACCCGTAGGGCTGGCCAGCCGGACGTGGCAGCACTAAGCTGCCAGAGCTAATTCGTTGTTGGCAGTTATTGTTTTCCCGCCGTTTTAACGAGCTGGCGGCAACTCGGCTCGCTACTCAACCCATCTATTCCCCCGTCGAAACCATTACGCCCCCTCATAGTTTATTTGGCCTTCATGGCCCGTTCAATCTCCCGCTTCACATCCCGCGCTACCATGTCCTCACGTTTGTCGTGCATCTTCTTGCCGCGGGCCACCGCCAGGGCCATCTTAGCTTTTCCGTCTTTGAAATATATTCGCAAAGGGACGAGCGTATAACCTTTTTTCTGAACCAAACCGTAGAGACGGTTTATCTCCCGGCGGTGTAAAAGCAGTTTCTTGGGCCGTTTAGGTTCGTGGTTGAACCTGTTGCCCTTCTCATAGGGGCTTATATGGAAGTTGTTCACCCATACTTCCCCGTCCTTGACCTCTGCATAAGCGTCCTGTATATTCCCTTTTCCTTCTCGCAAGGACTTTACTTCGGTCCCTACCAAGCAAAGGCCGGCTTCATACGTTTCTTCAATATGATAATTATGGCGGGCTTTGCGGTTCTCAATCACTACTTTATAACCTTCCTTGCTCATTCTGAAACCCACCTTCGGCAGATAAAATAAACCCCGACTCGAGCTTGAAGCTTCTCTTTCTCCAGCCAGGGTTACTTGCATGATTTCCTTTGCTTCGCATTCCCATTATATAACACGTCGCGAGCACTCGTCAACCAAAGCCAAAGCCTTCGAGCGGCTCGCGTCTGGCGTCGCTAGCCTGCAAGTTCAAAGTCTATCTTAGCTTCGTCGATGTTCACGTTGACCAGTTGTACCCTCACCCGGTCACCGATGCGGAACCGTTTACCCGTGTGCCTGCCTGTCAAACTGAAGCTGCGGTCATCGAACTCGTAATAATCATCGGCCATAGACGACACGTGGACAAGTCCCTCAACAGTGTTCTCCAGTTCCACGAAAAGGCCGAAAGAGGTTACCGAAGAAACAACAGCGTCGAAGAATTCGCCTACGAACTGCTTCATGTACTGGGCTTTCTTCAGGTCCGCCGATTCCCGTTCCGCCTCTTCGGCTGTTATCTCTCTCAGTGTCGAGTGTTCGCCGCAAAGCGGCATCTTCATCTCCCAGGCCGTTCGTTTCTTGGCTGGTATCGCTCCCTTTTCCAGCAAGTAAGTGAGAACCCGGTGCACAACTAAGTCCGGATAACGCCGGATGGGGGAAGTGAAGTGGGTATAATATGCAGACGCCAGGCCGAAATGGCCTAAGGGTTGCGGAGCATACCGGGCATGCCGCATCGAACGCAAGATTATAGTGCTGACCGTTCTCTCCTCCGGCCTGTCCTTTATCTTTTCAAGTATCTCCTGGAAATGCTTCGGCTGAACCTCTCGCTCTGCTACGCGGTGTCCAAACACCCCGAGTACGCGGTTCAGTTCCCTAATGCTGTCCTCGTCCGGTCTTTCGTGAACCCGGTAAAGAGTTGGAACTTTCAGACTGTACAGGTGCTCAGCCACGACTTCATTGGCCTTGATCATGAATTCCTCGATTATCATCTCGGCCAACTGCCGCTCCATCCTGGCCACGGCGACTGGCCACCCTTTTTCGTCCACAATTATCTTAGTCTCGGGAAAATCGAAGTCCAAAGCACCTTTGTCCATGCGTCGTTTTCGCAATATCCGGCAGAGTTCCCCCATGACTTCAAAATCAGGCACTAGTTCCGAGTAACGCGTCCGAAGATCCGGGTCGTTTTCCAGAAGTATCTTGTTCACGTCAGTGTAGGTCATCCTCTCTTTGACCCGGATGACAGATTTGAAAATCTCGTAATTCCTTACCTCTCCTTTTTCGTCTATGTCCATAACTACACTGACTGCCAGGCGGTCCTCCCCCGCGTTGAGGCTGCATATTCCGTTTGATAGCTCTGGGGGAAGCATGGGCAGGACCCTGTCTGTAAGGTACACGCTGGTTCCTCTTCTGAAAGCTTCCTTATCCAAAACACCGCCTTCGCTCACGTAATGAGAAACATCGGCAATATGAACCCCGAGGCGATAACCCCCTTGTGTTCTTTCAATCGAAACCGCATCATCGAGGTCCTTTGCATCTTCGCCGTCAATGGTCACCATCTTCCACTCGCGAAGATCCCGCCTCTGAGCTAATTCGTCTTCGCCCGGTAAAACCGCTACCCGTCGAGCTTCTTTCACGACCTGGCTTGGGAATTCGTCTCGAAGCTGAAATTTTCTTATTATGCACAGCACATCCAGTCCTGGTTCCCCTTTACCGCCCAGTACCTCGATTATTCTGCCTTCCGGATACCGGTCCTTGTCGGGCCAAACCGTGATTTCTACCAGGACCTTATCGCCATCGTTCACCCTCATCTTAGTCTTGGGTTTGACGTAAACCGGATAGAGCAAACGCGGATCATCGGGGATGACCTGGGGCAGCGGCCTGAGTTTTCGGAACGTCCCCACCACCTGCCGGTGAGCCCTCTCTAGCGCCCGAATTACTTCGCCTTCCGGGCGCTGACCTCCCGCTCCTGTGCGGTTAATCCGCACCATCACCCGGTCGTGATGCATGGCCCCGTTGAGATCCCTTCCATAAACGAATATCTCTCCTTCGGTGTGTTCGTCAGGCCTCAGGATTCCGAATCCCCTGGGACTAATGGAAATGACGCCTCGAACGAGGTTCATCATCCGGGGCAATCCATACTTTCCCTTCCGGGTCTGGACGATATCGCCTTCCTTTTCCATCCGGCCCAACAACCGGGCAAAAGCCGTCTCATCTTCCTCGGAGACGTTCAGGGCTTCCTTAAGCTCCAGGTACCCGAGGGGCCGGTAGCTCTTCTGTTCCATATAGGCGATTATCTCATCGCGGGTTATCAAATAAAATCTGCCTCACTCTCAACTTTTCCTGAATTTATAGTCCCAAGGCAGGCGCTATTGCCTGCATGCTCCTCAGAGATAATTCCAAAAACTCGGGCAAGCTCATGCCAAACTCCTCGCAGGCAGCCATCTGTTCCCGCCGGGCTCCCCGGGCAAACGACTTCTCTTTGAAGCGGTTCAGCAAAAAATCCACATCTACGACCTCCAGCTTTTTCTCCGGCCGGATAAGAGCTGCGGCCACGATGAACCCGCTTACGGGGTCCGCGGCGTACAAGGCCTTGTCAAGCAGTGACTTACGCTCCAGACCGTGGGCGTCGTTGTGGACCTTCACCGCGTAAACGATTTCTGGGGGAAGCCCCTCTTGAGCCAGCATCTCACTACCTACCAGAGAATGGCGCGACAGATCGTTAGCGGTGGAATCGTAGTCTATGTCGTGCAAAAGCCCAGCCAATCCGAACTCTTCCTCATCTTCATCGAAATGCCGGGCCACACCGCGCATTATGGCCTCCACCGCCAGGCAGTGGTTGAACAGGTTCTTGTTTTTAAGGTATCTTTTCAAAAGTTTAAGCGCTTCATCCCTAGTCATGCCGTGCGAAACCTCCCTGTTACATATGGTTGTAATGTCCTCTAATTGGTATGTTTATGAATAAACCGACATATCTCTCTAGTTATGAACGATAACTCAGGCCCCATTGTAGCCACATGACTCGATTTTTCAAGCCATATAAGGTTTTCTTCTTGGCTCCCCACTTGGCCCCTGATAACCAGAGCACTTCTCTCCTCGATAGACTCGTCGTTCTTGGATTGAAAAATCAGAACCGGCACCTTGACGTTTTTCAAGTCCCTGACCACCTGTCTTGACAACTCCCTAACACTCAAAAACGCCTTTACCGGTATCTCGTCATAAGCAAACCGGTCCTGTTCCCTCATAATGCGGTAGTTGTCATCCAGTTTCTTGGGCATATACGGTCTGATGAACCTCAGGATGCGAGCAAACGGCACCAGGGAACCTTTGAAAAAAATAGGAGCGTTAATCGTAACTACTCCCCTTATCCCTTCTAACTCGGCCGCAGCCTTCAGGGCTAACAGTCCACCCATGGACAGCCCCACCAGAAACAGCGAACTGCAAAGAGATTGCAGACCTTCTACCTCCCCTTTCACCTTACCGTACCAATCGCGCCAGGTAGTCTCATTGAGGTCAACCGGGCTCGACCCGTGCCCAGGCAATAAGGGTGCCCTCACGGTGAAGCCCTGTTGGTTCAGTCTTTCTCCCAATTCCCTCAGCTCAGATGGAGAAGAAGTAAAACCATGAATTAACAGAATGCATGTTCCCGAGTTCCCGGTTAGGAGAAACGGTTCTGCCTTGGGATGGACGTTGTCCACGATCCTCTCCTCCCCAAAACCAAAAAGGGGGTGGTATTCCCACCCCGCGCCCAAACGCCTAACTTATATGAACATGAAGAAACTTCCTACTAAGACCAGAGTAATGGTGCTTATCAGCTTGACCAGAACGTGCAAGGATGGCCCGGCTGTATCTTTGAACGGGTCACCCACTGTATCGCCTACCACCCCGGCCGCATGCGCTTCCGAACCTTTACCGCCGTAGTGTCCGAGCTCGATAAGTTTCTTGGCATTGTCCCAAGCACCGCCGCCGTTGTTGAGGTACAGCGCAACCACGACCCCGCCGATGGTACCCACCATCAGGAAAGCAGCTGCTGCCGCCGGTCCTAGCAGGATTCCGACCAGGATAGGAGTAACTACCACCAGCATACCTGGCAGAACCATTTCCTTCAAAGCCCGGGCAGTTACTATGTCTACGCAACGTCCATATTCCGGCTTAGCCTTCCCTTCCATCAACCCCGGGATCTCCCGGAACTGCCTTCTTACCTCGATAATAACCGATTGAGCGGCGTTGCCCACAGCTCGGATGGCAGTCGAGCTGAAGAGAAATACCAGCATCAGGGCTACAAAAGCACCGATGAACACCTTCACGTTCCCTATGTCAACGGGCAGGTGCTTCCCGATCATCTGCAGTTCAGGGTTGGCAGCTATTTTTTCCGCAGGAAGCGCTTGCACTTTGATGACCACTTCGTCCAGGTAAGCCCGGAACAGCAAGAACGTGGCCAGAGCCGCACTGCCGATGGCGTACCCCTTGGTCAGAGCCTTACAGGTGTTGCCGCAGGCATCCAACCGGTCTGTTCTTAAGCGAACCGTCTCGGGTGCCCCAGACATCTCGGCGATCCCCCCGGCATTGTCGGTAATCGGTCCGAAGGTGTCCATAGCCAGTATGAATGCACAGGTCGATAGCATGCCCATAGTGGCTACGGCAGTCCCGTAAAGACCGCCTTCGGCTCCAAGCCCGCTAGTTGCCCCTAAGGTATATGCGCCGTAAATCGCTGCCGAGATGAATATTACGGGCAGGGCAACGCTCTCCATTCCTACCGCAGTTCCCTGGATAATAGTAGTTGCAGGTCCAGTGGTACAAGCCTTGGCGATCTCTTTTACTGGTCGGAAATGAATGTCTGTATAGTACTGGGTCAAGAGAACAAAAATATAGCTCAAGGCAACCCCGATGATGGCGCACCAGAAGAAGTTCATGGATTTTATGGCTTGACCGGTCTCGGGATTGACGCCGGTCAGCATGTTGTTGACCACGTAGTAGAGGAAGATTACACAGAACAGGGTTGTCACGAAGTACCCGCGGTTTAGGGCCCACATCGGGTCTTCGTTTTCTTTCCCGCGCACGCACATGATGCCGATTATGGAGGCGATAATCCCAAAAGCACGGGCCACCAGCGGGAACAATAAACCATTAACCCCGAATACAGGGTACAAAGCGATTCCTAACACCATTGCCCCTATGTTTTCGGCTGCCGTGGATTCAAACAGGTCGGCTCCACGACCGGCACAGTCCCCAACGTTATCCCCAACCAGGTCAGCCACCACTGCCGGGTTGCGGGGGTCGTCTTCGGGAATCCCGGCCTCTACCTTCCCTACGATGTCCGCCCCCACGTCAGCTGCCTTCGTATAGATCCCGCCGCCCAGCTGGGCAAACAAGGCCACAAAACTGGCGCCGAATCCGTACCCAACTATGAGTAGAGGGGCAATTTCCGGATTGGTTCTGCCCCCGTAAGCCGTGAACAGGCCCCATACACCCAGGAGGCTCAGAGCGGTAACCGCTAAGCCTGTTACAGCTCCGCCCCGGAACGAAGCCTTAAGAGAGTCTGGGAAGCTACGCAAGGCTCCTGCTGCAGCCCTTATGTTTGAGTTAACAGCCACGTACATGCCAATAAACCCTGCGATAGCCGAGCAAGTAGCTCCCAGGAAAAAGGCCAGTGCTGTACGGTATCCTATGACCACCTGTTTGCCTGCGGGCCCTACCGTCTGCTTCGATGTAACAAAGTACAGCAGAACGGCCACCACCACGGCCAGGGTCATAATCGTCCCGTACTGTCTTCTAAGAAAGGCATAAGCGCCTTCCCGAATGGCATCGGCAACATTCTGCATATCTGCCGTGCCCCGGTCCATCTTGAATATGCTCCATGTCAAATAAGCGACGAACAACAAGGCGAATATGCCTGATACCGGAATGATTGCAGTTACATCCATTGCTACTGGTTTCACCCTTTCTTAAGTTGTGATATCCGTTATCCCATCAGCGCCAGAGTTAGCGTAAGGATCATAAAAAGTACGGCCAGAACGGTTGTGAGCCGGTTGAGTAATTCGTCCAGCCCCTTGCTCTTCTTACGCCCGAATATGGCTTCGGCCCCGCCGGCAATAGCCCCAGAAATACCCGCGCTGCGACCTGATTGCAGGATAACCGTGGAGATCAACCCGAGCCCCACCAGCACCTGCAAAGCTGTAACTATGATTTTGAGCAATAACTTCACCTCCTGTGCCAAGACTAGTCCAAACTAAACACATTGTAGCACACGCGGGTGCAAAAATGTATTCATTTTTGTAAATTATAGAAAACCCCCAACCCACGATACAGCCCGATATCGCTTAATTCTTCTTCTATCCGCAACAGCTGGTTGTATTTCGCTACCCGGTCAGTCCTGGCCGGAGCCCCGGTCTTTATCTGCCCTACGTTGGTCGCTACTACCAGGTCAGCGATGAAGGTGTCCTCCGTCTCCCCGGAACGGTGGGATACTACACAGGTGTAACCGGCTCTTTTAGCCATTTCAATCGTATCCAAGGTCTCAGTGACCGTGCCTATCTGATTCAGTTTGATAAGTATGCTGTTGGCCACACCCTTTTTTATTCCTGTGGTAAAACGCTGGGGATTGGTTACGAAAATATCATCTCCGACGATCTGAATCTTCTTGCCCAGCTTACGGGTGAGCTTTTTCCACCCTTCCCAGTCTTCTTCCTGCAGCCCGTCTTCCAGGGATATGATAGGATACTTACGCACAAGGCCATCGTAAAACTCGACCACCTCATCGGCGGTCAGCTCTTGGCCGGTGCTGGCAAAAACGTATTTCCCGTCCTTGAAAATCTCATTGGCAGCAACATCCAGTCCCAGGTAAATATCCTTCCCCGGCTTGTACCCCGCCGTTTTAATAGCCTCCAAAATTACTTCAATCGCGGCTTCATTCGAAGGCAAGTTGGGAGCAAATCCTCCTTCATCCCCGATGGAAGTAGAAAACCCTTTTTTACTCAATACCTTCTTCAGGGTATGGTAGACCTCCACCCCCATGCGCAGGGCCTCGGCAAAAGAAGTAGCTCCTACCGGTAGGATCAAGAATTCTTGAATGTCCACATTATTATCCGCGTGCTTGCCGCCGTTCAAGATGTTCATTTGCGGGATCGGCAGTTCTTTGGCGTTTACGCCGCCCAGGTACTGGTAAAGCGGCATGGATAGGTAGGAAGCAGCAGCCCGCGCCACAGCCATCGACACGCCTAAGATAGCGTTAGCTCCCAGCTTGCCCTTGTTGTCAGTCCCATCGAGGTCAATCATCAACCGGTCAATCCCCACCTGGTCGAGCGCATCCATCCCCACAACCTCCGGGGCGATGACCGTGTTGACGTTATCCACCGCATTCAGCACGCCTTTGCCGCCGAAACGCTCTGCGTCCCCATCCCGCAGTTCCACCGCCTCAAAAGCACCAGTGGACGCGCCGGAAGGAACCGCAGCCCGTCCCATGGTCCCATCTTCTAAAAGGACCTCGACCTCCACCGTCGGGTTTCCCCGCGAATCCAGTATTTCTCTGGCGTAAACCTCGGTGATAATACTCACTTTCACTCTCTCCTTTCCGAAATGGTATAAGAGCCACAGATTTGCACAGATACCAACGGATTAACACAGATGATTTGTCGTAACTAAAACTAGTTGAGCCTAATTACAAAGCCCGAGGTTCGACAGTGACCTTGGGGCCAAGGTTGACAAGTAACTCCAGTCTTATTCCGGTGGCCTTGAAATACTCCAGCAAACGAGCCTCGAAAACTTGGTCCATGTTTTCTGTTGCCTTGGCCTCTCCTACCACTGAATTGTTCACCATGAGACATCTGTGTAAATCTGTGCTAATCAGTGTCCATCTGTGGCCAAAAATCTGCGTCCGTCTGCGTCTAATAAACCTCAACACTGAATCAAGTTCTTTCCCGTCATTTCCGCAGGAACCGGCAGATCCAGCAAGGCAAGTATGGTGGGAGCGATGTCCCGTAGGGAACCCCCTGAACGCAAGCGGCACTTACGGTGCTCTTCGCTGACCAAAATAAAGGGCACTTGGGAACAGGTATGGGCCGTGTGAGGTTCTTCGGTCCCCGGTTCACACATGGTTTCCGCGTTGCCATGGTCTGCGGTTACCAGCGTTATCCCTCCAGCCGCCTGTACCGCCTCCACCACCCGGCCCAGGCATTCATCTACCGCTTTGATGGCCTGAACCGCTGCTTCCAGTACCCCGGTATGGCCAACCATGTCAGGGTTGGCGTAATTCATGATAATGACGTCGTACCTGCCCTTTCTTATTTCTTCGATTACCCTGTCCGTGACCTCGTAGGCGCTCATCTCCGGCTTGAGATTATAGGTAGGCACTCGCGGAGACGGGATAAGAATTCGGTCCTCGCCGGGGTTAGGCTCTTCTACCCCTCCATTGAAAAAGAAGGTAACGTGCGCATATTTTTCGGTCTCGGCGATGCGCAATTGGACAAGACCAGCCTCCGACAAGACTTCTCCTAAGGTGTTCGACAGGTTTTGTGGGCCAAAGGCAACAGGTGCCTCTATGGTTACATCGTACTGGGTCATGCAGACAAAGTAGGTCCGGGGAAACACCGGGCGCGTGAAACCACTAAAATCGTGGTCAACAAAAGCCCGGGTTATCTGACGAGCCCGATCTGCTCTAAAGTTGAAGAATATAATGGAATCGCCGTCTCTCACCAATGCTACCGGTTTCCCATCAGCGTCTACGATTACCGTAGGCTCCACGAATTCGTCGGTAACCCGAAGTTCGTACGACTGCTGTACCGCGGCCCGCGCATTGGCGGCTTTGACTCCCTCTCCCTTTACCATAGCCAGGTAAGCTTTTTCCACCCGTTCCCAATTCTTATCGCGGTCCATGGCCCAGTATCGCCCCATAACCGTAGCGATGCGGCCCACGCCCAGCGTTTCCATCTTCTCTTCCAATGCTCTTATGTAACTTAAAGCACTGGATGGTGGTACATCCCTACCGTCTAAGAAACAGTGGACAAATACCTGATCAATTCCTTTTTTGCGGCACAGCTCGAGAAGAGCAAAGATATGCTCCAGGTGGCTATGAACCCCTCCGTCCGATACCAACCCCATAAGGTGAACGGCCCCACCCTTTTTCCGCGCCTGCTCCAGCGCCTCCCCTAATTCAGGGTTTTCAAAAAATGAACCGTCTTCGATGGCCTCGGTGATGCGGGTTATCTCTTGGTATACTATCCTTCCCGCTCCTATGTTCAGATGCCCGACTTCCGAGTTCCCCATCTGCCCTTCCGGCAATCCCACCGACCGGCCAGAAGCTTGTAAACAGGTAAAGGGGTATTCCCGTTTTAAACGGTAGAAGTTCTCCGGGTTGGCCATTGTAATGGCGTTAGATGGGCAAGCCTCAGCCATTCCCCACCCGTCGAGAATCATCAACACCAATAGTCTAGCTACCATAGACTGATTCCTCCGTCTGCTTCACGATGTCTGCAAGAGAACGAGCTTCAAGGCTTGCTCCCCCTACCAGAGCCCCGTCAATATCGGGTTGGGCGACAAAACCTCCTATATTGCCAGGGTTCACACTGCCCCCATATAATATCCTCATCTCTTGCGCGACTTCCACCCCAAAAAGACCGCCTAGTTCATCCCGGATTAAGCGGCTCATTTCCTGGGCATCCTGAGGCGAAGCGTTCACCCCCGTTCCGATGGCCCAGACCGGCTCGTAGGCTATAACCAGGTGGGGCCGCAACAGTTCGACCCCTTTTAATCCTTCCTCCAACTGCCGCCGGACTACTGAAACCGCCCTCCCCTCTTCCCGCTCGGCCAGGGTCTCGCCGACACACATAATGGGGACAAGCCCGCTGGCCAAAGCCCTTTTGACCTTGCGGTTGACGGCCGTGTCACCCTCACCCAAAATATGACGCCGCTCCGAGTGACCGATTATCACATACTTGGCCCCGGTCTCCAGGATCATCCCTGGCGATACCTCTCCGGTGTAAGCACCCCATTCCTCCCAAAACACGTCCTGGGCCCCCGCTTCGATACCAGTACCTCTGAGCCTCTTTCCTAACAAATAGAGGGCGGTAAACGGCGGACATATCACTATCTCTATCCCCTTGTGGTCTTCACCCAGCATCTCTATGAACTCTTCGGCGAACTGCAGACTGTCTTTTACCGTTTTATGCATTTTCCAATTAGCAGCGATAATAGGTAGTCTCACTCGTTGCCTCACCCCACGAACTGGTAACCTTCACAGCTGGCTACCCCAGGCAAAACCTTGCCCTCTAAAAACTCTAGAGTAGCACCTCCTCCGGTCGAGATATGAGTCATCTTGTCCTCTAGCCCTAGACGAGCTATGATGGCCAAAGAGTCTCCTCCACCGACTACGCTTACAGCACCTGATGCCGCTACCGCCCTTGCCACCTCCTCTGTGCCCCGGGCAAACCTTTCGTATTCGTAAACACCCATAGGCCCGTTCCAGATTATATTGTGGGCCGACTTGATAGTCTCGCCGAATAACCGGGCGGTCTCGCTGCCGATATCCACGATGATCCATCCCTCCGGGACCTGGTCTACTTTTACTTCCCGGCTCTGGGCATCAGCTGCCAAGCGGTCCGCCACTACCACATCGACTGGCAGCAACACTCTTATCCTTTTTTCTTCAGCTTGTTTCAGAAGCGAACGGGCAAAATCCAAAAGTTTGTCTTCACACAAAGAATTTCCTATATAGTATCCTTCAGCCTTGAGAAAAGTATTTGCCATTCCTCCCCCGATTATAATAGCGTCCACCTTGTCGAGCATATTCTGTAATAAACCCATTTTATCCGAAACCTTGGCCCCGCCAATGATGGCCACCCGTGGACTCTCAGAGCTTTCCATCACGCTGCGCAACATCTTTACCTCTTTTTCCATCAGAAACCCGGCAGCGCTGGGCAGATACCGGGTAACCCCGGCCGTAGAAGCATGTGCCCGGTGAGCCGTGCCAAACGCGTCGTTAACGAACACGTCGCCCAAAGCCGCTAATTGAGCGGCAAACTCCGGATCATTCTTTTCTTCGCCCGCATGGAACCGTACATTTTCCAGCAGCACCACTTGTCCTGGCTGCATCTGCGCCACTGCATCTTCTACCTCTTTCCCGACACAGTCCGGAAGTTTCTTAACCTCCTGCCCCAACAAAGTACTAAGGTGCTGGGCAACCTTGTCCAAACGGTAAGCTTCCACCACTTTCCCGTCAGGACGTCCTAAGTGGCTCATCAAAATCACTTTGGCCCCTTGGTCAATCAGGTAACGGATAGTTGGGAGAGAAGCCTTTATGCGAGCATCGTCGAGGATGTTTCCCTGTTTATCAGTCGGAACATTGAAGTCCACCCTGACCAGTACCCTTTTCCCTTTGACATCTATGTCCTTAAGACCCCGCAAAGCCGAACACCTCCTGCTATAAGCCTTTTTGTCCTAGTAAAGCAACGACATCAACCACTCGGCTCGAATAACCCCATTCATTGTCATACCATCCTACGACTTTTACCATGTTTCTTTCCACCACCATGGTAGAAAGCGCATCGAAGATGCAAGAACTGGGATTACCGTTGAAGTCTTTTGACACCAACGGTTCATCGCAGTATTCAATTATGCCCTTCATAGGCCCCTCACTAGCTACCTTGACCGCAAGATTTATTTCCTCTACTGTTGCCGGCTGCTTCACCTCAGCTACCAAGTCCACCAGTGAAACATTGGGGGTTGGTACCCTTATGGCCATCCCGTTCAGTTTACCCTTAAGCTCAGGTATGACCAGTCCGATGGCTCTAGCCGCTCCGGTTGTAGTGGGAACTATAGAAAGGGCTGCGGCTCGAGCCCGGCGTAGATCCTTGTGGGCAAGATCCAGTATCCGCTGGTCGTTCGTATATGAATGCACGGTCGTCATCAGCCCTTTTACGATTCCAAACCGTTCATGTACGACCTTGGTCAAAGGAGCAAGACAGTTCGTGGTACAAGAAGCGTTGGATATCACATGGTGAGCCTGCGGGTCATATGCCGAATCGTTGACTCCTATCACTAGAGTGATATCAGCGTTATCGGCAGGCGCAGTAATTACCACTTTCTTAGCCCCGCCCTTGAAATGCGCACTCGCCTTGGCCTTATCCGTGAAACGCCCGGTCCCTTCCACCACCACTTCTACCCCTAAATCGGCCCACGGGATCTTACCTGGATCTGACTCCTGCAAGTACTTTATACGTATGTCCCCGATCACCAGATCACTGCCCTCTACCCCAACCTTTTCCGGGTAAATACCGTGAACCGAATCGTACTTGAAAAGATGGGCCGAACTCTTAGCATCACCCAGATCATTTACTGCCACAACCTCGATGTCTTGACGCGTTAAGGCTACTCGGGTAAAAAGACGCCCTATCCTGCCAAAACCATTAACACCAACTTTTACGGCCACTCTCATCACCCTTTCTGTAATATCTTCCGCGCGGCGCCCTCATCGGTAACGAGAACACCCCGCCTGTGATTCCGCAAAACAGCAGCTATAGCTTCTGCCTTGTTGCTTCCTCCCGCCACCGCGATTACCTTTTTCAACCCTCCCATATCCTCAAACTCTATACCTATCCCCGGTTGTGAGTACACTATCTGCCCTTCTCTGTTGAAATAATAACGGAGAACTTCTCCCACCGCCCCTCTCTCTTCCAGTACCTGCAACCCTTCGGGAGAAAGGCCCCTGCGAGCTGCCATTTCCAAGGCTACTCCTATCCCATGCACCAGAATATTGCAAGATTTGACCAATTCTACCACTTCTTTAATGCGGGCGTCTTTCTTCAAGCTCTCTAAAAGGGACTCCTCCAGGTTGTCAGGTAAATGCAGTAACCGATACTCGGCGCCGATAGCCTTGGCTATTCTGGCTGCCACCACATTGGCCTGTTCCTCAACCTCGCCTCCCAACCCGCCTCGAGCTGGAACCACCAGCACGTCGCGGGCAGTCACTACCCCTGACATTGAATGAGCAACTTCCGCCAAAGTCGTTCCCCCGGTAACTGCCACCCGGCACCCGTCATACAGGGACTCCTTCAGGCACCTAGCTGCTGCCCTCCCTATGTCCTTCTTGGCGTAAATGTCGCGCGACGAATCCCCGGGAACAATGATGACCTGTTCTAGCGAGAATTCTTCCTGCAGCTGCGCTGCTAGGGTGTTCAATTTTTCCAGATAGCATATAATCTCGTCTGCCTCTTCTATAAGTTCTCTACCGTATTCGGTCAAACTTATCCCCGAAGGCGATATAACCAGTGCTCCCTTTTCCCTTAGGTTTTCTACCTCACCCCGAACTGACCGCTCTGAACAGCCAATTCTTTTGGCTATTTGTCTGCGACCGACCGGCTGGTGGTGTAGGATCTCTCTTAGTATGCTGTAACGCAGCTTCACTATATACAGGAGTTCGGGAGCAATACGCTCCAAAACCAAAACCATCTTTTCCATCCGTTCATCTCCCGTCCGGAACTGCCCCAGAGGGTCAATCCCGTCCCATCGCACCCGCGCTAACACAAAATGCTATCACAAACCAAATATATTATAACACATTCAGCCGGATGTTAGTCTTTTTTACACCCTAATCGAAATACAAAATACAAAACCGGTCCCTTTTCGAGACCGGCTTGCCGATTCTTTGGGGCTACTAATACCTCTTACGCGCTGACGTTGACATTATTCCCAGTTCAGTTCGGTACTTGGCAACTGTACGCCTAGATATTTTGATCCCTGACTGTTCCAATACCTCCGCTATTTTTTGGTCGCTTAGCGGGTTTCTGGCGTCTTCCGCGTCAATCATCTCCTTGATAAGTTTCTTTACGCTGCGGGAAGCATACTTCTCAATGCCCTCCGCTGCACTAACAGCACTGCCAAAGAAATACTTCAATTCGAATACCCCTTGAGGTGTTTGAATATATTTGCCAGCAGTAGCCCGGCTTATGGTCGATTCGTGTACTCCGATCATATCTGCTACCTGCTTAAGGTTCAGGGGCTTAAGGTATTTCACCCCTTTGTCCAAGAACTCCCTCTGCACCTCAACTATGCAACTGGCTACTTTATAAAGGGTTAGCCTCCGGTGTTCGATGCTGCGTATAATCCACAATGCAGAAGCAAACCTGTCTTCCATGAACTTCTTGGCCTCGTGCCCGAATAGTCCAGGTTGTTTGAGCATGTTCTGGTAAAATTGGTTGATAACTAGCCGGGGAAGATTTCCCTCACATACTTGAATAACATATTCCCCGTTAATCCTCTCTACTATAACATCCGGCACCAAATATCTTATATCGTAGCTATTACCGTACTGTCGCCCGGGTTTGGGGTCAAGTGTGCGTATAAGATCCGCCGTTTCCTGTACATCTTTGACCGAGATCCCCATTCGAGCAGCGATCTTGGCTACCCTCCCCTTGCCCAGGTCATCCAGATGCTCTCTAACTATCTTTTCGGCAACAGGATTAATCTTGCCTGTCTGCACAAGCTGAATACAAAGGCACTCCGACAGGCTTCTGGCTCCCACCCCGTAAGGCTCAAACGTTTGAATTACTTTCAATACCTTTTCCACCTGTTCATTCGCAACCCCGAGGTGCTGCGCGGCCTCGGCTATACCCACCCTCAGATACCCGTTGTCGTCAATACATCCGATCAAAAACTCTCCTATTACCATATCTTCGTCGCTTAAAGTGATGTCCGCCTGGAAAAGTAAATGTTCGTGAAGGGTAGGCGCCTTTGTCAACAGGTTTTCGTATCCCTTACTTTCTTCGCTCTTTTCCTTGGGTCCCAGATAGCCTAAATCACTTCTATCCAAAAAATACTCCCACCACTCGGTTTCAAAACCCTCATCCTCTGATTTTAACTCGACCTCCACCGGCTCAGGATCATCCTTTAATTCTAGAAAAGGGTTTTCGGCCAGCTCCTGCTGAAGATACTCGTCCAACTCCAGTGCCGACATCTGCAGAATAGCGATGGCTTGTCGCAACTCCGGCGTTATGATCAGCTTTTGGCGTTGTTCCAGGGACAAGTCATGGATAAGTCTCAACGAACTTCCCCCCCCGAATCAAGTGCCATAGCACCTACATACTTCTACAAGTACAGCAAAATCTCCTTCTAAATCGTGTCACCCAGTATTCTCCTGGCCATGGCCTCCAGCCGTCTCATCCGGTAGGCAATCCCGGATTTGCTCAACGGAGGCTCCATCATGCCTCCAAGTTCCTTAAGGCTCAGGTCAGGATTCTTGAGACGTAGGATCGCCACGTCTCTTATGGATTCTGGGATGCCTTCCAGTCCCACTTTTTCTATAAGTCTGGTTATGGTTTCGGTCTGTCGCCAGGAAGCAGCTACAGTTTTTTCCAGGTTCGCAGTTTCGCAATTAACCAACCGGTTCACCTGGTTACGTACGGACTTGACAATTCTAACGTTTTCAAAATCGAGCAAAGCTGTACTGGCTCCCGCTACCCTGAGAAAATCGACAATACTTTCGCTCTCCTTGATGTATAAAACAATTCCGCTCTTGCGCTCGCTTACGCGGGCAGCTATGCCCAGTTTTTCTAAAAGCTTTGCCACATCCTGTGCCGTTACCAGCGAAGGGCATGTTATTTCTAAGTGGTACTCTCCTTCTGGTTTGTTTACCGATCCCCGGGCCAGGAAGGCTCCTCTGAGATAACACCTCTTGCAGCAGCGCCGGTGAACCAGACTCTCTGGAACTCTCTCCACTCGCCGGCCTTGTCCATTAAAAAGGCCTAATTCCTGCATTAAAAACATTTCGTCGCGTTCTTGCCTGGCTCTAACAATGAAAACCTTATTTTTCTTCAATTGTCTCTTATTTAAAATCGTAACTTCTACCGGCACCGCCAACAAAGCTTTTGCCAATTTGAACACTTTACGAGCAGTAGCCGCGTTTTCGGTGCTTAATTCCCAAACCATTTCATTTTGACTATCGTCCCATGTAAATGTACCGCCGATGTTCAACAAACCCGAAAGTTCTGCCCTTTGGCAGCACTCCTTCTCAGGAATTATCCGCGCTAATTCGTTTTTTGTTTCGTTAGAAAAGCTCATAACTTAGTCCCCGTCCCAGCGGGCATCAACCTTTCCGGTCCTTTATGATGCCCAAAACTACCCTGGCCAGTTTGTCGCTGTCGTGCCATGCCACCTCCCCGCGAGACACCAAGTCTTCTTTAATAATCTTGATCCCCATCCGGGCCACCCTCGACGGGTCAAACACTACCGGCATCGCTCCTTCGGAGTAATACCGCTCTAACAGGCTGTCCGCAATCGGTCCCACGTTAACTACCGCATAATCGAGGAAGGCTTTCCCTGCGTGGTCGTAGACTGCCTGTATATGGTCAGCTACCGAATAGCCGTCAGTCTCACCTTTCTCGGTCATGATATTGGCCACGTATATCCTTACCGCATTCGTACGAAGTAAGGCCTCTACCACCCCCTTGACCATTATGTTTGGTATTATGCTGGTATAGAGGCTCCCCGGGCCCAGCACCACAGCATCAGCCCGGGCCAAGGCCTCCATGGTTTCCTCCAATGGCTTGCAGTTCTCAGGGACAAGGTATACCCTCCTTACTCCCTTTGTAACTTCGCGAATCGAGGTCTCCCCAATGATAAATGACCCATCGCTAAGCTCGGCTGCCAGCAGTACTTGTTCGAGGGTTGCCGGTAAAACCCGGCCCCTGACAGCCAGTACCTTACCCACTTCCTTGATGGCAGAAATCACATCACCTGTAATCTCGGCCATAGCCACCAAAAGCAGGTTCCCTAGGTTATGTCCTTCTAAACCCTTACCGCCCCGAAACCTGTGGTCAAACACACGGTCCATCAAAGTTTCAGTTTCCGCTAAGGCCACCAAACAGTTGCGGATATCGCCAGGTGGTACTACACCCAGCTCCCCGCGAAGCCTACCAGAGCTGCCCCCATCATCGGTCACAGTCACCACAGCGGTGAGGTTATTGGTGTAGCGCTTTAATCCCCTCAATAAAACGGAAAGCCCGGTTCCTCCTCCTACCGTAACGATGTGGGGCCCTTCTTCCCGAACCTGGTCACTTAACAAGCAGTTCTCTTTCATGGATTAAAAGTTCTCCACCTTGTACCTTTCCACATCCCGGTGTTTCAGAATCACCCGGTAACCGAGCTTGCGTAATTGTTTGCCGATATAATCCGCCAAAACCACCGAGCGGTGCTGCCCACCCGTACACCCTACCGCCAGTACCAGGTGAGTCTTACCTTCCCTGACGTAGAAAGGTAAGAGGAATTTCAGTAAGTTCAAGAACCGGCGCAAGAAAGACCTGGTTGTATCTGATCCCAGAACGTATTTCTTAACCTCATCGTCTTCCCCTGTAAGATAGTGCAGATCGGGTTCATAATTGGGGTTCGGTAAAAAACGAACGTCCATCACCAAGTCGGCATCCATCGGAAGTCCGAGTTTGTAACCGAAGGACACGACCGTAATAGTCATCACATCCTTATCATCATCGCTACCGAATAGCCGGGTCAGTTCCTCTTTTAGCTTTGAAACCGACATGGCTGAGGTGTCGATAATAACATTGGCCCTGCCCCGGAGTTCTTGC
Organism: Syntrophothermus lipocalidus DSM 12680; assembly: GCF_000092405.1. NCBI lineage: Bacteria > Bacillati > Bacillota > Clostridia > Eubacteriales > Syntrophomonadaceae > Syntrophothermus > Syntrophothermus lipocalidus. Next base: position 1,912,192 of record NC_014220.1, read on the forward strand.
AGCATTTTCCTTTCTAAACGTATGGCTTCAACCAACCGTCCGGAAGGAGCTAAAGGGTGCTTCCTACGCGATTCCTTGAACCGGCGTAGCAAAACCTCATCTGAGGCTTCTAAAAAAAGTATCTGGTGCTTTATCCCTTGTCTTTCCAGATCGTCAAGGACAGCAAACAAGTCATTAAAAAACTGCCCCCCGCGGACATCTATCACAAAAGCTACTTTCATCTTATTGCCTTCCAGCTGAGCGGATAACTCCGTAAACTTGGAGACCAATGCGGGCGGCAGGTTGTCAACACAAAAATAACCCAGATCTTCCAGGCAGTTTACGGCCTGAGTTTTGCCCGCGCCTGATAAACCGGTGATAATCAGTACTTCCAGGTCCTTACTGCCCAGTAACAAGCTTGTTCTCCCTTTCTTTGCAGGCTATAGTCCCTTGCTGTGAAGCCCGCAAGCTTTTCCAAAAGTTACCCTCGTCCAACTCCTACTTCATAAATCATTATAGCAGATGTACCGTCTATACATTCCTAAATCTTAGCTCTTTCTCTTAAATTCTTGTTCTCACTTTCTGCCTATTCTGCCATTCTTGCTTTCAGGTAGTCTATGACCTGGACTGGAGTGGGATTAATTCCGTACAGCTCTGCCAGGTAAACACTGGCGTAATCTCCCACATAGATAAGCGAGTAGGTCTTGGCTAGGAAACTGTTTCCCCGCGCCTCCACCTCTGCTACGCTGCTCACCTTGCCCTGAAGAATATCTTTGGTTATTTCAATCCGCTTCGTTATCCGCCCGTGGTCATCTGGGTCCCGCAGGATTATCACCGCCAGTTTTTTTACCAGATCCTCGGGCACCTCGAAACCTACTATCTCGTTGTGATTCAGCTCTGGAAACACGTTGAAGTAAGCTGGGGCCTTGGCATTCTCATTGATTTGGCCTTTCCAGCGCATGGCCGCCACTTCCGAAGTAGACGAACACCCCCAGATAACCGGTATTCTCTGATAAAGCTGGCCGGCAATGAATCTGGCTCGGTTGGAATCTTCTTCACGTCCGGGCTCAATTTCTTCCCGCAGTTGGGTCAAAACGGTTACCGTCTCCTTCACATCTTCGGAGGCCCCGGACACGAGACCAAGTCGTTCTAAGACCAGGACCAGGGGAGCAAAAAGGTACCCGGTTGCAGCCCTCGGCACCAGGCCGCCGGTTATCGTGATCACTGGGTTACCATCTAGAGCCGCCATCTCAGCCAGCTTACCCCCAGTCGTGAAAGCGATTATACTCGCACCTTTTTCCCGGGCGTCTTCGTAAGCACTCAGAGTCTCTTCCGTGTTCCCTGAATAACTGACCGCCAGGACTAAAGAATCCGGCCCCACAAACCGCGGCAACATGTAGTCGCGGTTGACCACCACCGGTATCGGCAAACGGCTCTGGCAATAGCACCTTAGAATATCGCCTCCGATGGCTGAGCCCCCCAGCCCAGTCACCACAATGTTGGCGTACTCCTTCTTGAGTCCGGATGCCTTGGAAAAGTCCATTTTGAGGCATCCCTCAAACTGTGCGGGTAGGTTGTACAGGAATTCGAACATCATCTCCGGTCCCATTTCTACCGCCATCAAAATCCCTCCTTGATTTCAGCCACAGATTGACACAGATTGGGCGTGGTTGGATATTTTTGGGCGGCCAGCGCGAAACATCCTAACAGCCCGGCGCGAGTACCCAGTTTACCTCGCAATACCTGCACTTTCTCGCCTTGAAGCTTCATGGCCCGTCGCTTCATTTCCTCCCGGGCGGGTACCAGCAGTAATTCTCCCAAACCAGAGACAACCCCTCCTCCTATGACTATGGCTGCCGGGTTGAAAATATTAACCAGATTGGCCAACCCGATTCCCAGATAGTATCCAGCCCGGGCGATGATCTCGCTAGCCGCTTCGTCTCCTTTTCTTGCCGCTTCCCCGACCACCTCTGCAGTCAAGCGCTCCATATCGCGGCCTGCCAGTTCCCACAGCAAAGCCCCTTTGCCGGCTCTTACCATGTCCCGGGCTTCCCGCGCTATGGCCGTTCCCGAAGCCAGCGTTTCCAGACAGCCGTGGTTTCCACATCCGCAAAGGGGACCGTCTTCCGGCAGTATCACCATATGGCCGAATTCCCCCGCCGCCCCGCAGGCTCCATGATGAATTCGCCCGTCCAGGATGATTCCCCCGCCGATCCCGGTCCCCACAGTCATAAAGAGCAGGTTGTCAAAAACCTGCTGGTAACCGAAACGATACTCGCCCAAAGCTGCCAGGTTAGCGTCATTGTCTATCATCACCGGGAAGTCCGGAAAATAACCGGACAACCTCTCTTTTAGGGGAAAACTGTCCCACCCCGGAAGGTTAGGTGGCTGGTAGACGATACCAGACGAAGGATCGAGAGGCCCCGGTGCCCCTACTACCATAGCTCCGATCTCTTTTTCCTTCACCCCGGTATGTTGAAGCAGTTCGCACACCGTTTGTGCTATTCGTCCTACTACCCTTTCCGGGCCTTCTTCTGCTCTGGTAGCGACCTTAAGCTCCGCCCTGATATTGCCTTCGGTATCGCCTAATCCCGCCAGGATCTTGGTCCCGCCCAAATCCACCCCCACAATCCAGGAACGTGCCTTCAGTGGTGAGCCGTTTTCCCTCGGTGCGACCTTCATCAACCTCACACCTTTACCAGCTGGTATTCCATGGACCCCAACCCTATCTCCTGGCCGTGAGTCAACTGGTACCTCCAGTCGATTCCGGGATGCACGGCTTGAAACTTGTCCACTCCCTCGGCCACCCCCTCGAGCACGGATCCGGCTGCGCCCGGTAACCGGTTTACCGCTTCGGCACAGGCTAAGTCGAGAGCGACCGGGTCAAACGAAGCAAAAATGCCAACGTCCCGGGTAATCGGCGCATCATTAAAACCGTAACAATCGCATTCGGGGCTGACGTTCACCACAAACGATAGGTAACCTGTCTTGCCCTGTTTGTTTTTGACCGCCCCCAGCGCATATTCCGCCATCTTCTCTTGAATGACCTGCGGTGTGGTCTTCCAACTTATGTTGATTGACCCAAAAAGGCACGATATCACGCATTCCCCACAGCCATAGCACTTCTCGTAGTCGATGACTGCCCTGGGCTTTTCCCCTTCTCCTCTCTCCACCATGCTGATGGCCCCGGTCGGGCACCATTCAGCACAGCGGCCGCAACCGGTGCACTTGTCTTCTTTTAGCCTGGGTTGAAAATCGGAATGCATCTGCTGCTTGCCGCTTCTTGCCCCTAGCCCCATGCCCACGTTTTTTATCGCTCCTCCGATCCCGGTCAGTTCGTGACACTTGAAGTGGGTCATCACGATCATGGCATCGGCATGGTAGGCCGCAGCCCCGATATTGACTTCTTTAAAATGGCGCCCTTCCACCTTAACCTTTATGTAATCGCGCCCAGTAAGACCGTCAGCTATAAGGAGCGGAGCCCCAACTACCGCATAGTCGAACCCGTTCATTATCGCCGTTTCCAAGTGGTCGACCGCGTTACTGCGGCTGCCCCGGTAAAGCGTGTTGGCATCAGTTATGAAAGGCTTGCCTCCCAGTTCCTTTACTCTATCTACTACCCGTCTCACGTAGGGCGGCCGTATGTAAGCCAGGTTACCCTTTTCCCCGAAATGGATCTTTATGGCTACCAGGTCCCCCGGGCTTATGAGAGTGTCAAAACCAGCTCTCTCCATCAGTTTTTCTAGCTTGTCCAGCAGGCCTTTGTTGCCAGTCGCCCGCAAATCGGTGAAGTAGACTTTAGATACCACCTTCTCTCTCCTCCCTCTCCAAGACAAATTTTCTGAGGGCTTCCGCCACTCCGTGTTCGTCGTTGGAACAAGTCACGTAATCCGCGGCTTTCCGAACAGGCTCGCGTGCATTGGCTACCGCTACCCCCAGTCCTGCCCAGCGGATCATGTCCAAGTCGTTATAGCTGTCGCCGACCGCCATGACCTCCTCCCTGCTTATCCCGCAGTAGGCTGCCAAAGCCGCTAGGGCATGAGCTTTGGTCGCTTCCGGGTGCATGGCTTCTAAATAGTGCGGTTTTGACCTGGTAATGTAAAGGCAGTGACCAAATTCTGCCCTAAGTTCACGTTCCCAGCAGTCAAGACGATCCGTGTCTTCTTCGATTACCAGTATCTTCAGCGGTCCTTGTTCGACAACGGTCTCCAACCGGTCTACGATAACCGGCTCTACCCCTGCCATCTCCGCATACGCTAATCCCTGTGGAGTAAGTCTATCGAAGTAAAGTTCATCTCCTAGATAAGTCTGGTAATGACAGGGCAGGGAACGAACTCGCTCTAGAAAGAGTAAACCATACTCAGAGGGAACCGGTTTGTAGTAGATAGTTTCTCCGGAAAAAGAGTTTTTCACCCAAGCTCCCTGGTAAGTTATTAAGGGCACGTTCATGTTAAGCTGCTGAGCATAAGGCAGGGCCGACTTAAACATCCGGCCCGTAGCTAGTGTCACCTTTACTCCTTTTTGGTTAACCTCTTCGATGGCTTGCTGGCACTCGCGGGATATCGCCAGATGTGAATCGAGAAGGGTATCATCCAGGTCCAAAGCTACCAATCTGATGGTCATTAGCTCCTTCACTCCCGCGCTCGGATCTTATTGTTCATGCTGGTCTTTTACCACCCAGCTGAGCACAGCGCTGACTACCGAGATGATAAGGGCACTGAGAACTGCAGCCCAAAAACCAGAAACATCAAATCCTTTGATTACACTGGCAGTCAACCAGAGCATGAGCCCGTTGATAACCAGGGTAAACAAACCGAGAGTAAGGATGTTGATCGGTAGGGTCAATACTATGATAACCGGGCGAATAATCGCGTTGACGATACCTAAAAAAACCGAACCAATAATAGCGCCTGTAACCGTCACTTCGAAACCAGGCACGATCGCTGCCGTAATGATGATGGCGATGATGTTAGCCAACCACCTAACTACCCAGCCCCGCATGCTATCACCTCCGTTCCAGTTTAAGCTTTGCCTACACGTAGTCACGGATCAACTGCTGTCAACATAGGTATGATTACTTCAATTACATTGTACCATAAAGACTGGAACAACTAACCAGTATACTCAGGCCAATCTTGCGTTACCCCATCTAGGCAACTAATCCCCGTCACCCTTTGGATTGAAGAACGCGAAAACCTTTTCGGCTACAGTTCGGTTCATCCCTTTCACCCGGCTCAGTTCCTCCGGAGTAGCGTTCTTGATGGCGTCAACCGAACCGAAAGCCTGGAGGAGCGCCAGTTTTCGTTTTTCCCCTATGCCTGCGATCCTATCGAGTTCTGACTGTGTGATGTTACGGCTGCGCCGCTTTCGCTGGTACGTGACCGCAAACCGGTGGGCTTCGTCGCGCAGGCTCTGTAACAGGTGTAGAGCCTGATGTCTCCTCGGAAGCCTCAACGGCTCCCGCTGCCCGGGAAAGTATATTTCTTCGTTCTTCTTGGCCAGGCCGACCACCGGAACCGTTATCCCCATCTCCTGCATCACCCGCTGGGCCACGTTAACCTGGCCCAGTCCCCCGTCTATGACTACCAGGTCAGGCATCGGCAAAAACGCCGGGTCCCCTTCTTGCCCCCGGGTTAGCCGCCTGCGCAATATATCGCTCAGAGCCTGGTAGTCGTCATTGATATTCTTCCCTAGATTAAACCTGCGATAGGCAGATTTATCCTTCTTTCCTGCAGTTAAAACCGCCATAGAACCTACCGTGCCCTCTCCGGACAAGTGAGAAACATCATAACATTCTATGCGGAAGGGTACTGTCTCCAGTGAAAGCACCTGGGCCAAAGCCGTCAAAACGCCGTGCCCCTCACCAGCCCTTGCTTTTTCTTCGGCCAGCAGCCGGGCGTTCTCTTCGGCCATCACCATCAACTGTCGCTTGGTTCCCCGGTGCGGCACTTTGATAGTCACCCTTGCTTTTTTCATTTCGGAAAGCCAGGTCTCCAATACTTCCCGGCCTTCGGGTTCAACTGGGATCAGTATCTCGCGGGGCAGGTCCGGGCTCTCGCTGTAATACCTTTGAATAAAATAAGCTACTATTTCTTTTAGTCCTTCCCCCATGACCGTCCTTAACTCGAAAGTCTCTTTGCCCACCACCCGTCCAGCCCTCACTTTGAATACCAAGCCCAGCATCTCTCGGTTTACCGGGGCAAAAGCCATTACATCGAGTTCCCAGGGGTTTTCCAAAACAACCTTCTGTTTTTCCGAGACTTTTTCCACGGCTCTTATGGTATCCCGCAAGCGGGCCGCTTTTTCAAACTCTAGCTTGTCGGCAGCTTCCCTCATCTCTTCCTCCAGCCCCGCTAAAAGACCGGCGTGGTCCCCTTCCAAGAAACGGCACACGTCGGCCACTACCCGCATATACTCCTCCCGGCTTATTTCCCCGGTGCAGGGAGCCAGACAACGACCTATGTCTCGTTTCAGGCAGGGGCGTCTTCCCAGCCTCAGCGTGCGGCAGGTGCGTACCGGGAAAATGCCGGTCAGAAGGCGGATGGTTTGTCGCAGGGCCCCTACATCGCTGTACGGTCCGAAATACCGGGATACCCCGTCCTTTTTTTCCCGGGCGATAACCAGGCGCGGGTACTCTTCAGCCATGGTCACCTTCAGGTAAGGGTAGCTCTTGTCATCGCGGAGCATTATGTTATACCGGGGTTGGTAAGATTTGATGAGGTTGCTCTCGAGAATCAAGGCCTCTACTTCGTTGGCAGTCACGACGTAATCGAAATCCCTAACCTTGGCCATCATCGCCCTCACCTTGGGCAGAAGCTGCGAAGGCGACTGGAAATACGAGCGCAGCCGGTTTCTCAAGGCCTTGGCCTTGCCCACGTAAATGACCTGCCCCCGCTCATCTTTAAAGAGGTACACCCCGGGTTTTTGCGGCACTTTACCCAGCCTTTCCTTCACTTCAACACCACCATGAACTGAATGCAGAATTAAGAATTGAGAATGAAGAATGATGGTTTAATTCTTAATTCTTAATTCTTAATTCTTAATTCTCAATTCTTAATTCTCAATTCTTAATTCTCAATTCTTAGTTCCCTTCTCAAGAACTGTCCCGTATAGGAGCGGGGGTTGCGGGCAACTTCCTCAGGCGTGCCCAAAGCCACAATCTCTCCACCGCGTTCCCCGCCTTCTGGCCCCAGGTCTATTATGTAGTCGGCTGACTTTATAACATCTAGGTTGTGCTCGATGACTATAACCGTATTCCCGGCGTCCACCAACTGGTTCAGGACTTGCAAGAGATGCTTGACATCCTCTTTGTGGAGGCCTGTAGTTGGCTCGTCCAGGATGTATACGGTCTTTCCGGTCGAGCGACGGGACAGTTCGGTAGCCAGCTTCACCCGCTGTGCCTCCCCTCCCGAAAGGGTAGGGGCCGGCTGTCCCAGGGTGATATACCCCAACCCTACATCAGACAATACCCTGAGCTTGCGGTAGACTTTGGGCACATGGGCAAAAAACTCTACCGCCTCATCGACAGTCATGTTCAACACATCTGCGATACTTTTGCCCCTGTACTTTACTTCCAGGGTCTCCCGGTTGTACCGTTTACCTTTGCAAACCTCGCAAGGCACGTACACATCCGGCAAGAAGTGCATCTCGATTTTTATAATACCATCACCGGAACAAGCCTCGCACCTGCCTCCTCTCACGTTAAAACTGAAGCGTCCCGGCTTGTACCCGCGCATACGTGCCTCTGGAGTATTGGCAAAAAGCTCTCTAATGCCGTCAAAAGCCCCGGTGTAAGTAGCCGGGTTCGACCGGGGCGTTCGGCCGATCGGCGACTGGTCGATATTCACCACTTTATCGATATGCTCGGTGCCCAGGATCTCATCGTGTTCTCCCGGTTTTTCCCTGCTCCGGTAAAGCACCTGCATCAGGCGCCGGTACAGGATTTCTTCGATCAAGGTACTCTTACCCGAGCCGGAAACCCCGGTCACACAGGTAAATGTCCCCAAAGGTATACTCACGTCCAGGTTTTTAAGGTTGTGCTGGCGGGCTCCTTTCACGGTCAAGAACTTGCCGCAGCCGGGTCTTCGCCGGGTCGGAACCTCGATTCGGCGCACCCCCGCTAAGTACTGCCCGGTCACAGAGTCGGAATTTTCCATGATCTCAGCCACGGCGCCCTCAGCCACAACCCTCCCGCCGTGGATGCCAGCCCCAGGCCCTATGTCCACTACCCAGTCCGCCGCCCTTATGGTGTCTTCATCATGCTCCACCACGATAACGGTGTTGCCCAAATCCCGCAGGTTTTCCAGGGTCGCCAGCAATCGGGCGTTGTCCCGGGGGTGTAAGCCCACGCTCGGCTCGTCCAAAACATAAAGAACCCCCACCAGTCCCGATCCGACCTGCGTGGCCAAGCGGATACGTTGGGCTTCCCCTCCGGAAAGGCTACCTGCCGCCCGGTCCAGTGTCAGGTATTCGAGCCCCACGTTGACTAAAAAGGATAGGCGCCCCTTTATCTCTTTTATTACCTGGCGGGCAATATGCTCTTCACGCGGCGAAAGTCTCAAGCCATCAAAGAACTCCTGAGCCTGAGCCACCGACAGGCTGGAAACATCGGCGATAGATTTGTCCCCCAGAAGCACCCACCTAACCTCTTCCTTGAGCCTGGTTCCCCCGCACCGGGGACACGGGCTGGAAGTCATGTAGCGGGCGATCTCCTCTCTCGTCGCATCAGAGGCAGTCTCCTGGTAGCGGCGATAGAGGTTGTTGATAACCCCTTCAAAACTAGCCCTGAATACCTCGGTTTCTCCATAGCTGTTGGTGTACCTGACGGGAATCCTCTCCGGCCCGTTGCCGTACAGTATCAAGTTTACTTGCTCTGGAGACAGTTCCTTGACCGGGCGGTCTAGGGGTATACGGTATTTATCCGCTACCGCCCGGAGCACTACGTTATAGTAGGTCCACAGGTTGTTGCCCCACGGTTTAACCGCGCCCTCCAGAAGCCTTTTCTCCCCATCCAGAACCAGCGCCGGGTCGATCTCCTGCTTGAACCCAAGCCCGTCACACTCCAGGCAGGCTCCGTATGGGCTGTTGAACGAAAAGAAGCGGGGGCTTATCTCGGGCAGGCTGAACCCGCAGTCCGGGCAGGCGAATTCACGGCTGAACCACAGCTCCTCTTCGCCCTCATCTCCCAGGACCTGAACCACTGCCGTCCCGTTGGCTAATTCGAAAGCCAGTTCGATGGCTTCCGCCAGCCTGCTCCTGACCCCTTCCTTTACCACCAGCCTGTCGATCACTGCCTGGATATCGTGCTTCCGGTTCTTATCCGGTTTTATCTCTTCATCCGAAGTATATTCGATGCCGTCTACTATTACCCGCACAAAGCCGTTTCGAAAAAGGTCTGACAAGAGCTTCTGGTGCTCCCCCTTTTTGCCTTTAACTACGGGAGCCAAAACCTTTATCCTGGTTCTTTCTGGCAATGCCAAGACCGCATCCACTATCTGGTCTACCGTCTGGCGCTGGATAGGACGGTGACAATGAGGGCAATGGGGTTTCCCTACCCTGGCAAACAAAAGCCTCAGGTAGTCGTAGATCTCGGTCACGGTTCCGACCGTGGACCGGGGGTTATTGGAGGCTGCCTTTTGATCAATAGAAATAGAAGGAGAAAGCCCTTCGATGTAATCCACATCCGGTTTCTCCATCTGTCCCAAAAACTGCCTGGCGTAGGTTGAAAGGGATTCCACGTACCGCCTTTGTCCTTCGGCGTAGATGGTGTCGAAAGCCAGCGATGACTTGCCTGACCCCGATACCCCGGTAAACACCACCAGCTTGTCCCGGGGAATAGTAACGTCTATGTTTTTTAAGTTGTGTTCCCGTGCTCCTTTAACGACTATACAGTTCTTCACCATTCCCACCTTGTCTAGTAGCCACAGATGAACACAGACCTGGCACTCAGCTCAAGTCTTTGGTTAGCGGCTAGCGTTTTAGGGTCCTACCGGCATGTTACAATTTCAGTCAGCTGAGTGCCGGGCTGATAAACACAGATGATTTTGCAATTGGGTGTTTAACAAGGCCTATTCAGAAAAGTCCTTCTATGGCATATTACCTAGTGCTATCAAAAATCTTTCCTAATTTTGTTTATTATGTCTAGTATTGTTTGGGTTGAGGTAATACTTGTAAAATATAGCATACCCGTGCAAAAAGATATGGCTATTATTACCAAAAATATCTGTGTAAATCTGTGATAATCAGTGTTCATCTCCCGGCACTCAGCTAAACCGTAACACATAGCTCCTAGCGAATTGCAATCCGCCCGTCACTAACCCAGATTTAGGCTGAGTGCCGGGTCTGTGGCTTAATTATAAATCAGCGTAAATCAGCGTCTAATGAATTCTAGTTTTCGTTTTTCCCCGCTTCTTCCCACGGGTTCCCTCGGCTTGTCTTATGAGATCGCGCAAGTAGGCTGCCCGTTCGAATTCCAGCATCTCTGCTGCTCTCCTCATTTCCAGTTCCAGCTCGGTCAGCAACCGTTTTCGTTCTCTGGCGTTCAATCCCTCAAATGTCGAGCTCCTGTATTCCTCAGGCTCTTCGGCAATCGTAGCCTCTATGGGGGGCCGTATGCTTTTAGTAACTGTTCGGGGTGTGATCCCGTGCTGGTGGTTGTACTCCAGCTGGATGGCCCGGCGCCGGTTGGTTTCGTCGATTGCCGCCTTCATAGCGGAGGTGACGTGGTCAGCGTACATTATAACCTTACCTTCCACGTTACGGGCAGCTCTCCCGATGGTCTGAACCAGCGACCGCTCCGAACGCAAGAACCCCTCTTTATCGGCATCAAGTATAGCTACCAAAGCCACCTCGGGCAGGTCCAGCCCCTCCCGGAGAAGGTTAATTCCAACGAGTACGTCGAATTCTCCCAGTCTCAGGCCCCGCAGTATATCCATTCTTTCAAGGGCGTCGATCTCGGAGTGCATGTACCTAACCCGGAATCCGGCATCGCTCAGGTAATCCGTAAGCTCCTCGGCCATCCGTTTAGTCAAGGTCGTCACCAGCACCCGGTAGCCTTTGTCCACCTTCAGCCGTATCTCCTTCATCAGGTCGTCTATCTGGTTTTGGGTGGGTCTTACCTCCACCTCCGGGTCGACTAGGCCGGTAGGCCTGATAATCTGCTCCACTACCTGGCTGCTGTTTTCCAGCTCATAAGGCCCGGGGGTAGCGCTGACGTAAATACACTGCTTAACCTTGGCCTCGAACTCCTCAAACGTAAGCGGGCGGTTGTCCATAGCCGAAGGCAAGCGAAAACCATAGTCCACCAGGGTCTGCTTGCGCGAGCGGTCCCCTTCGTACATCCCGCGCAACTGAGGTATTCCTATGTGAGACTCATCGATAAAGACAATGAAATCCCGGGGGAAAAAGTCGATCAAGGTATAGGGCGGTTCCCCCGGCTGTCTTCCTGTAATATAACGGGAATAGTTTTCTATCCCCTTGCAATAACCGATTTCCCTTATCATCTCCAGGTCATACCGGGTGCGGTGGGCCAGGCGCTGAGCCTCCAAGAGCTTACCTTCCTTTTTGAGGAGCTCCACCCGTTCCTCCAATTCTTTTTCAATCTCTGCCGCCGCCCTCAGCATCTTTTCCCGGGTAGTGATGTAATGGGAAGCCGGGAAAATCGAAACGTGAGTCCTCCTGCCTAATATCTCCCCCGTCAGGGGATTGAACTCCAGTATCCTTTCGATCTCATCCCCGAAAAACTCTATACGGATGGCATTTTCCCCGGCAGATACCGGCATCAGCTCTACCACGTCCCCGCGCACCCGGAATTTGCCCCGGCTGAAATCGATTTCATTTCGCTCGTACAGGTTCTCCACCAGTCTCTTCAAGAGCTCGTCGCGCCCTGTTTCCATGCCTGGACGCAGGGAAATCACCATTTCCCCGTAATCTTCGGGGGACCCTAACCCGTAGATACAAGAAACGCTGGCCACGATGATCACGTCTCGCCTTTCCAGCAAAGCTGCGGTAGCGGAGTGGCGCAGCTTGTCTATTTCGTCATTTATGGAAGAGTCCTTTTCAATATAAGTATCAGTCTGGGGAACGTACGCCTCTGGCTGGTAGTAGTCGTAGTAACTGATAAAGTACTCCACGGCGTTCTCCGGGAAAAACTCCCGGAATTCGGCGTAAAGCTGCCCGGCCAAGGTCTTGTTGGGAGCAATAACCAGAGCCGGCCGCTGCAGCTCGTTTATTATGTGGGCCATGGTAAAGGTCTTCCCGGACCCGGTAACCCCCATCAAGGTCTGGTGCCTGTACCCCCGCCTCACGCCTTCTACGATGGCTTTTATAGCTTGCGGCTGGTCGCCAGTCGGCTTGTACTCCGAACGAAGCTTGAACTGCACCGCGCAACCTCCCAAGTGAGTAATTATAGCCACTGATAAACACAGATAAGCACCGATGAACACAGATTCCCATAACACGTGCAGGCGTATCATCAGTAGAAAATGAAAATGCCCACACAGAAGCTTTTCCTGAGGAGTGTTAGCCGGCTCGCTCCAAGACTTCTCTAAGATCCTATTTTCGGAGCAGGCTAATCTTCATATAGTATGTTTTTTTATTTTATAAATCAGTGTAAATCTGTGCTAATCTGTGTAAATCTGTGGCTCAAATTTATTGAATCTCCTCGATTATCTGGGCCTGGATGCGTTCGATCTCGCTGAAATCCATGGCCCGGCTGTAGATCTTCTGCAAACGCTTCCGGCAAAACTCGGCCTTAGAGAGAACAGCACTCGCTTCCTCTACCAGCGCGTCCAGCCGGCGCTGGGCTTCGTTGATTTCGTGTTCGAAAAAATCTTCTGGCTCTGACTCAATACACTCCCGGGTATCTATAATTATATCACCAGGCCTGGCGGTTAGAGTAAGCCCGCTGGCATCGACCACGGCCACGCCGAGACTGGTCATTATGATCATGTTCAGACTGTCGGGGTTTAACCCGTCGTGGTAAAACTCCACCTGACACCCCCTAGCCAAAGCTCGTTCACCTAAAGCCAACAGAACCGTTGACTTGCCGCTGCCAGGTGGTCCCTGTAAGACATACCTGCAGGCACAAGACCCGCTAAGCTGGTCGATATAACTGACAAACCCCTGGGGGCTAAGTGTAGACCCAAAGTAATGCCTTTCGGTAGGAATCCGGTCGAGTATTTCCGTCACCAGCCGCGTAACCAGGGCCTCCACTCGTTCCAGATTGAGCCCAGTTACCCAGAAACTTTTCAGCCCTTCCTTTACCCGGCTCGCCTCTTTAAGTAGGCCCCGGCTGAGTTCAACATGTTTCTGTATCTCATTTACCAAGTCTCTTATCTCCTGCTGGTGTTCTACCAACTGTTCACGGTCCCAATGCTCGCCCAGATTTATGACCTCCCCTGCAATTCCCGGGTATCTGGCCTCAATTTTGCATTCGAGATCCCCATTTACAACCCCTAGCCCTAACTGCGGAAAAATAACGCCCTCTAGCGATGAAGCGTTGAAAGGAGAAACGAAAAAGTCCGTTTCGTATCCCTTAGTCGCCAGGGCCAAACCCACCTGCCTGATAAAAGTGGATCTGCCTGAGCCTGGTGCTCCCTTAAGGATGTAAACCTTGTTCAGCTCATTTATCAAAGCCGGCAGAAACGAGCTGTAGCCCTGCCCTGTGTTACTGCTGGCCAACAAGTACCTTATTCGTCCCCGCTTATTCACGATCTGCCTCCCCCCTAAAACCTTTTCCCCTACAAGCAGCCTCGCCCCTCGCATCGGGCCCAGGCTACTATTATGCTATTCGGAGGGTAAGCAAAATGTAACCACTACCGAATCCTATCAGCCAACCGGCCATATCGGAATCTACGGAAAACTGAGCCAACTCAGCTCTTCGACCAACCCCTTTTAGCGCAAGAATCTTTTCAGCCAGTTCAAGAAGCGCTGAGAACGAAATGCAGCATGCCGTCTGCGCACGCCTTCTTCCCCAGGATCCGGTACTAGCACAATGCCAAGACTTTGCCCTGGCTTTCTCGCAAAGGAGGAAGAAAAAGCCTGCCCCTCGCGACAGATCTCTAGCTGCAGTTCGCCTCCGTAATACCGCAGCAAAGCCTCCATCTCTTCCCGGCTGTTAACCGTCAAACCGTTGACTCCCACCACCACGTCCCCTCTTTTTAGCCCGGCCTGCGCCGCCGTGGATCCAGGCAACACTTCCAGAATCATTACCCCTCGCTCGGGCATGACGTACGAAGGAGTAGCCTCCGATTCCGCCTTGATTCCCAACCATATAACGAGTTCATGCCCTAGAGGACCGAAAAGGGCCGGTAGGATGCAGAGATGCGGGTTACGTGAAGCCATGACCGACAGGATTAACAGCACAAGGCTGAAGCAGAACAAGTTACGCGCCGACACCTTGCTTTTTTGTCGGGGCGAAGCCGTAGTTGTAACTTCCCCGTATCCCAAAATAGCTATTATCGGCAGCAATACGTAGCTGACAGAGGAGGGAACGCCTGAACTGTCGTGAAAAAGTGCCCACCATCCGGCCCGCCACCAGTCAGGCAGTGTTATCCCAGTGCTGGCGGTTCTCGGGTCAACCACGCTCATCACGGCAACCAAAGGTATTGGCCAAAACTTCTGCAGGTTGAAGCCTCCCACAACACCGTGTCTCTCAGTCTGAACGTAGACCGGCATGGGGTCTATGTGCCCCGAAAAATAGATGAGCATGCTCTCTACCATGTGTAAGACGGCTACTAGGCCCATAAGCTGGCCAACACTAACATCCGGCCATCCGAACACTAGATGGGAAACTGAAATTATACCCCCGGCATAGGCAAAACAAAGGAACCGGGGGTGAATCAGCATCAGAAGAATTGCGGTAATGAACAGATAGGCTATCCCCATTCTGGCCAGGTCCACGCCTAATCCCAACAGGCCTGCACTGCCCGCAACACCGCCTGCGATTCCAACCAGAGTTGATAGCAAAGTCGAACGGATATACATATTCCTGTTCGTCGGGAACAGTCCCTGCGACATCCGTTGCATCCGCCGATACTGCCAGCCCACGACGATGATCAAAACCAGAAAGAGTGGGCTGAGAATAATCTGCAGCCACAGCTTTAGGACTACGACGACAAATGATCCCACTTCGCTCAACCGGATCACTCCTCAAACGGAACCACAGATTAACACAGATTTGCACTGATTAACACAGATGTTATTTGAAACGCAGAATTACGCAGATTATTTCAGATTATTCTACTAGATGAATTTGCTGCTTGGTACAAAAAACAGAACTTTGGTTGCATAATTCGCTTGTATGTAGCGGAGACATTCCCGGCTGTTTACCATATGCTGGTTTTCACTATTAGCGGGTCTGGGTTTTCTAAGCGACATAGCAAATAAAGGATATTATGTTGTATGCTGGCAGTGCCGGAGTCTGGTAATTTTATTGTTTACTGTATAATATTTGTTTTTATCTTATCTTTTCTATTTCTGCGTAAATCAGCGTCTAATTAAATATCAGTGTTCATCTGCCCGGCACTCAGCCGGATGAGCAGAAAACGTGTCCAAATAGAGCAGGATGGCCATTTCGGGCGTAGTGTCCACGGTCCTCGATGCGCTGAGTGCCGGGTCTGTGGCTTCGGTTTAGGGGTTGCGGGATGAAATCTCCTCTAGCAGGATAGATTTGGCTCTTGCCAACTGTTGGTCCTCGCCGTTTTTGCCGGCCGGTACCGTGTAATCCGGTGCAATCCCAACATGGTCTATATCAGTCCCCTTAGGGGTAAAATACTTATCCGTTGTCAGCTTCAAAGCATCGCCCGCGGCCAGAGGATATACCGTCTGTACTAGCCCTTTACCAAAGGTTTTCTCTCCCACCAGGGGTGCTACCCCGTGATCCTTCAGGGCCCCTGCTAAAATCTCGGAAGAGCTAGCACTCCCCCCGTTTACGAGCACAACAAACGGCATGTCAAAAGCTCCAGCATGAGCTTCGTGTACCACCTCCCGTCCATAACGGTTACGGACCTTAACGATAACCCCATCATTTAGGAACAGATCAGCAATATCAAGGGCCGCTTGGAAATCACCCCCAGGGTTATCCCTTAGATCGAGTATGAGTCCCCTGGCTTTTTGCTCTACCAAGGCGTGTATAGCTTTTTCCATCTCGCTAGCAGAAGTGGCGGTAAACTGAAGCAGGTGTACGTATCCTACAGGCACGTCTCCTTGCAGCAACCTTGACTCCACCGAGGGAACATTGATTATTTCTCGGGTTATCGTGAACTCATACTCCCTCCGTTCGCTTTCTCTGTAGATACCGACTGTAACCTGCGTCCCTGGTTCTCCTCGCATCAGCCGCACCGCATCGTCCAAACTCATGCCCTGAGTAGAGTCCTCGTTTATGCGGGTAATTACATCGCCCGATTTTATCCCAGCTCGCTCGGCAGGCGTATTTTTAAGAGCTGATACCACCTTCAACCGGTTCTCCTCATCGGCTCCCACAACGATACCGATGCCCCCGAACGTCGCTTGTATCTTTATAGTCAAGTCGCGATACTGGTTAGGATCCAAGTAAGCAGAGTAAGGATCATTCAGGGAATCCACCATACCCCTCATCGCGCCTCTGATGAGCCCCGGAGTATCGGCTGGCTTTAATGCCTTTGTCTTCAATAACAAGGTTTCGGTCGCTAGACTGGTTAAGCTACCTCGATACGTGATGAATAGGTAAGATGTAGTCAAAGTAACAAGAAAACCTATGATGGCAAAAAATATCACACATCCCTTGATAAACCTGTTATTCTTCAATACCACTACCCCTTCCATTTCCCCTTAAGTTTATTACCGGTCAACAACTAATATGTTAACCCAAGTGTTGCCATTTAACAAAACAAAAAATCGCCCCTCCCAGGCGATCTCTTCAGCCTCTAACTTCCACATTTCCAACTTCCTACTTCCGGCCTCCAACTTCTATTCTGGCTTCCTACTTCCTACTTCCGGCCTCTAACTTCCATTCTGGCCTCCAACTTCCAACTTCCTACTTCCAACTTCCAACTTCCATTCTCATATCCATCCCCTCGGATCGACCGGGGTACCGTTCTTCCGCACCTCAAAATGTAGATGCGCTCCGGTGCTCCAACCCGTAGAACCGACCAGTCCTATCGTATCCCCTTTATCGACCCTCGCTCCGGTCGAAGTCCTGTAAGCAGACAAGTGAGCATACAGGGTAGACACGCCTCCCCCGTGGTCGACAACTATCGTGTTGCCATATCCCCCCATCCTACCGGTATAGATAACCGTCCCTCCATCCGCGGCCACCACCCGAGCCCCGTAGGGAGCCCCGATGTCAATCCCGGTGTGAAGTTTGCGGATCCCCAGGATGGGATGGTAACGCATTCCGTACTCTGAAGTTACCCTGGTGTAGCCAGGTGCCGGCCAACAGAAGATTCCGGTTCCCTGATAAGCACTTTCCGGTTTCTGCAGCGAGCGGATCAAGCGTTCCAGCTCGCGGGAGGTTTCTTCTAATTCTTCCAGTGCCTTTTCGTATTGTTCCCTCTGGTTCTGGACCTGGTTTAAGACCTCCTGCTTCATGCCGGCCTGCTCTTCCAAAAACTCGGCCTGGGCTTCGCGTTTCTGCTTGGTGTACAAGAGGTCGCTTTTCTTGGCCTCGAGTAATTTCTTTTTCTGCTCCAGGTCCGCGCGTTCAGCCTGTATCTCCTCTATGAGCTGCATGTCTTGGCTCACTATCTCTTTCAGCAGGTCATAACGGGTCAGAAAATCCACGATATCGGTAGAATCGAGAAGCACCTCCAGGTAAGACACGTCCCCGGTCTCGTACACCGTAACCAGCCTCTGAGCTAGGTAGTCCGTTTGCTCATTCAAATGAGCCTCAGCCTTCTGGATGTCCCGCTGAATAGAATCTATGTCTCCTTCCACTACCGATACCTGCTTATCGAGGCTCTGAATCTCTTTCCTGGTTTCTTCCATCCCGTTCTCAATAACCTCGATCTGTTTCATTATGTCCTTTTCCTGCTGTTTAGCCTTCTTAATCTGATCCCTGCGTTTGGCTATCTCTTGCTGAATCGAACGCAGTTCTTTCTGTTTCTCCTCGAGTTGGCCAGCGTAAGCCGGAAAAAGCGCTGCCAAGAAAAACACCAAAGTGAGACACGCGATAAGCCCCTTGGCATGCTCCTTCATCTCCTGCCCTCCAACCTCACCATTTTCTACCCTTGTCCGGGCATCTTGGACTCTTTCGCCTTAACACAATTCCCCGAAGCGCCCTTCAAAACAGCCTAACCTGCATCCCGGCTCTTGTGTGGTTTCAATATGACTGAACTCTAGATATTCATATACCGGTTCACCGAGATGTAGGTTCCAATAA
Source organism: Syntrophothermus lipocalidus DSM 12680 (assembly GCF_000092405.1). Classification (NCBI taxonomy): domain Bacteria; kingdom Bacillati; phylum Bacillota; class Clostridia; order Eubacteriales; family Syntrophomonadaceae; genus Syntrophothermus; species Syntrophothermus lipocalidus. The sequence goes on from NC_014220.1 coordinate 1,930,529, forward strand.
TCCCTAACGCTGCCCCCGTTGCCAGGAGCCCCCCGCCCAGTTTCCAAAGCAAAGACGTGTCCCGCACCAGAGGAATAAACGAAACCGCCAGGCCCAGGCTATTCACCAGATAATAATAGCCTACCGACAATACTAAAGCCGCGACCGCCGATCCCGCGATCCCCAAAATTATCCCCTCGATGAAAAACGGCCACCGGATAAACCACCTAGTCGCTCCCACCAACTGCATCAGGTAGATCTCCTTGCGCCGGGAATAAACACTGAGACGGATGGTGGTGGCAATAAGGAAAACGCCTGCCCCGGCTAGGAGTACAGTCACCACAAGGCTCAGGTTCCTGACCCACCGGGTGGCAGCGAAGAGCTTTTCTACTACTCCCTGCCCGTAACGCACCCGGTAAATACCAGGGATGCCCTGAATCTTGCGGGCCAAAGACGGGACCTGATGGGGATCGTTGGCTTTAATGCGGTAACTGTTGCGTAACGGGTTCTCGCCGCCCAGGGTTTGGATCAGCTCGCTTTCTTTCTTGCCAAATTTCTTGGCCAGTTGTTTCATGGCCTCGTCGCGGGAAACGTACCTGACTTCCTTAACCTCGGGGATGTAACTCAATTCTTTGCCGATCTCTGTTTCTTGCTGGTGGCTCAAGTCTTTCTCCAAAAAAGCTACTATCTCTACGTCCGACTCCAGGTTCGACATAACCTGTTCGGCGTTCACTATCATCAAAACCGCCACCCCCAGGATCAATACACAAGCCGCCACCGTCGAAGCGGTGGCCAAGCTCAAGAGCCGGTTCCGGTACAGGGATCTCGCTGCCTCACCGAAGTAATAGCCTACATTACGCAGGCTCATGCAATAAACTCCTCCGGTAAGGAATCGTGAACCACGCTACCCTCTTTTAAGAACACCACCCGTTTTTGCATCCTTCTCACAATCTCCTGGGCGTGGGTAGCCATGATCACCGTTGTCCCGTTTTTATTAACTTCCTGCAAAAGGTCCATGATCTCCCATGAAGTGTCGGCATCGAGGTTACCGGTGGGTTCATCCGCAATCACGATTAAAGGCCGGTTCACGATAGCCCGGGCTATCCCGGCCCTCTGCTGCTCGCCACCTGAAAGCTGTGAAGGATAACAGCCGGCCTTGTCCCTCAACCCCACCAACCTCAAGGTCTCCTCAACCCTGCGGCTGATGTCGTGCCGGTTGCCCCCAACTACCTGCATAGCGAAAGCGACGTTTTCAAAAACCGTCTTGTTCTCCAGCAGCTTATAATCTTGAAAAACCACCCCAATGTTTCTTCGCAGCATAGGGATTTCTCCGGCCTTCATCCTGACCACGCTCCGCGACGCGATGAATATCTGCCCGCGGGTAGGTAATTCCTCACGGTACAAAAGCTTCAAAAGCGTGGATTTTCCGGCCCCGCTTTGCCCCATCAAAAACACAAACTCTCCTCGATCTATCTTAAGAGAAACGTCATTCAACGCCTTAACCCCGTTGGGGTAGGTCTTGGAAACGTTATACAACTGCACTAGCAAGACTTATTCCCTCCCCGACTTTGAACCTCGCATTTACCAACAAAAAACCACCTAATTATAGGTGGTTCTACACCGCTCCTCAAAATCCTCCTAGTATTTGCCGGGAAAAATGGCCACAGATATACACAGATGAGCACTGATGAACACAGATGTGTTTTTTATTATTAGACGCAGAATGACGCAGACTCCCAATACACTAAGAGTGTCTCACCACTAGAGAATGAATCAGTTTCGCCATGTGTTGTCCGGCACTCAACGAGAATATTCAAATTTTACTCATATTGACGGCCCTTGGTTGAGTGCCCGGAGTTCGTCATACGTCGCTTCGCCCGGCTAACAATCCCCTCAGGTTTATGCTCGGCGAAAATTATCTCCGTTAATCTGCGTCAAATAAACCCATCTGTGTCAATCTGTGTCAAATCTGTGTCCATCTCCCGGCACTCAGCTAAATCGCGATACACAGCTCCTCGCGAACTGCAATCCACCAGTCACTAGCCTACACCTAGCCTGAGTGCCGGGTCTGTGGCTCATGTTTTTTTCTTTAAACGGACTGCCTTTTCCACCGCCTCCACCAAATGTTTAGCGGTTAACCCGTAATATTCCATAAGCTCGTCCGGGGTACCAGACTGACCGAACAGATCCTGTATCCCGACCCTAACCACTGGAACCGGGCAGCACCCGGAAACGACTTCGCAAACTGCTCCCCCTAATCCCCCGATTATGCTGTGTTCCTCGGCCGTTACCAGGGCTCCGGTCTCACGCGCCTTGCGGCAAATCATATCCTCGTCCAAAGGTTTTACAGTAAACATGTCGACGACAGAAACCTCCAAGCCAGCGCCCGCCAGTATTTTGGCCGCCTCTAAGGCATGGTAAACCATTATTCCACAGGCGATGATAGTCGCGTCTTTACCCTGTCGTATTTCGATGCCCTGACCAATACTCATGTCCCAGCCCGGACCGTAAATGACTGGAACAGCCGGGCGTCCCAATCGCAGGTAAACCGGTCCCGGCTCCCGATAGGCGGCCATGACCAGTTTTTCGGTAGCGACCGCGTCTGCCGGCACCAAAACTTTCATACCGGGTATCGCCCTCATCAAAGCTATATCTTCTACCGACTGGTGCGAGCCCCCGTCTTCCCCCACGGTAATGCCGGCGTGGGAAGCGGCGATCTTGACATTAAGACCCGCGTAAGCGATGGAATTGCGCACCTGCTCCCAGGCCCTCCCCGTAGCAAACACCGCAAAAGAGCTGGCAAAAACCACCTTGCCCATAGCTGCCAGGCCGGCTGCTGTACCCATCATATTCTGCTCGGCGATGCCCATATTGAAAAACCTGTGTGGAAACGTTGTGCCGAACTCCGAGGTTTTGGTGGATTTGGATAAGTCGGCATCCAAAACTACTACATTTTCGTGTAAATGCCCCAGCTTAACCAAAGCCTGCCCGTATGCATCTCTAGTCGCTATCTTCTCCACTCGCCACTTCTCCCTTCATGCAAACCGGGGACGGTTCTGGATTTGCATTCCTGTCCCTCAGTATATACTCAATTGACTGCCAGTTCGGCCAAGGCTCTTTCCACCTGCTCCGTATTGGGAGCCTTGCCGTGCCAGTCGACCCCGTTCTCCATAAATGAGACTCCCTTGCCCTTAACGGTACGGGCCACGATAGCCGAAGGTCTTCCCTTGTGGCCCCGCGCTGCCTCCAAAGACTGCATGATCTGCTGAAAATCGTGACCGTCAATCTCCTGCGTGTTCCACCCGAAGGCTTCGAATTTGGCAGCAATAGGCAGGGGAGACATTACCTTATCTACAGCCCCGTCAATCTGCAACCCGTTGTAGTCGACAATAGCCACTAGGTTGTCCAGCCGGTAGTGGGCGGCAGCCATCACGGCTTCCCACACCTCTCCCTCTTGTATCTCCCCGTCTCCCAACAGGGTGTAAACTCGATAATCCTTGGCATCCAAACGCCCTGCTAGGGCCATACCCACTGCCCAGGCTATTCCCTGGCCCAGGGAACCGGTCGAAGCTTCCACCCCAGGAACTTTTCGCATGTCAGGATGACCCTGCAGCCGGCTGCCCAAGCGGCGAAGACTTTGCAATTCTTCCTTGGGGATAAAACCTTTTTCCGCCAGAGCCGCATACAGCAAAGGAGCGGCATGTCCTTTACTGAGTACAAAACGGTCCCGCTCTGGCCAACCCGGGTTGGCATTATCGAGCCTCATCTCCCAGAAATAGAGGCAAGCCACGACATCGGCTGCAGAAAGCGAGCCCCCCGTGTGCCCGGAGCCGGCTTTTCCCAGCATTTTAATCACCTCGCACCTCAGGCTCCTGGCCCGCTCTTTCAGTTCTGTCACGGCTTGTTGGCTAATTTCCCGCATCCTCAGTTAACTCCCTCTCTATAAATTCTTCGACGCCGATTAACCCCGAATTCACTCTTCATTCTTCATTCTTCATTCTTCATTCTTCATTCTTCATTCTTAATTCTCAATTCCCGCTCCGTACTTCTGCCCCAGATACGCGGTAATAAAATCGTTAATGTCTCCGTCCAGGACAGCATTAACGTTGCCTACCTCGAGCCCTGTACGGTGGTCCTTCACCAGGGAAAACGGGTTCAATACGTAAGTCCTTATCTGGTTGCCCCAAGCTATCTCCTTGTACTCCCCTTTCAGCTTCTGCAGGCTCTCTTCCTGCTCTCGCTGTTTCAGTTCGTACAATTTAGCCCGCAATATCTTCATGGCCGCTAGTTTGTTGGCGTACTGGGACCTCTCGTTCTGGCACTGCACCACGATGCCTGAAGGCAGGTGCGTGATACGTACGGCAGAGTCCGTCTTGTTCACGTGCTGGCCCCCGGCACCCCCGGCGCGGAAAGTATCTATACGCAGGTCATCGGAAGAAATGGTAACCTCCACATCATCCTGAATTTCCGGCAGAACTGAAACCAAGGCAAAAGAAGTATGCCTTCTTCCCGAGGCGTCGAAGGGAGATACCCTGATAAGTCTATGCACCCCAGCCTCGGCTCTCATCTTGCCATAGGCGTATTTCCCTTTTATCAGCAAGGTCACGCTCTTAATCCCTGCTTCTTCCCCCGGCAGGTAATCCATTATGTCAACCTCATACCCGTTATCCTCAGCCCAGCGGGTATACATGCGCAAAAGCATCTCCACCCAGTCCTGGGCATCGGTACCTCCTGCCCCGGCGTGCAGAGAAACGATAGCATTGCTGTCGTCGTGTTCTCCCTTGAACATGATAGAGAGTTCGTATTCGCGAAACCGGCGGTTAAGCCGGGCCAACTCAGCCGCTGCTTCGCGGTAAAGCTCCTCGTCTTCCTCGGCCTCCGCCAATTCCAAAAGTGCTGAGATGTCCTCTATCTCGCGGACAAGTGATTCATAACTGTCTACCCGTTCCTTGAGCCCGCTCATCTCCTTAACGACCTTCTGGGCCTCCTGATTGTCGTCCCAAAAACCGGGTTGGCAGGTTTTGTCCTCCAGTTTTTTTATCCTGTGCTTCAGTCCCTCTACGTCAAAGAGAACCTCCGATTTCTTCAAGTCTCTTTTTAATTTCGCAAGCCAGGTTTAAGGCGTTTTCTGAAAGCATTTATAGGCCCCTCCTTCCCTACTCTCCGCTCTGAGGCGGTTCAAAGTAATCGTATTTCTGTTTCAGTATTACTATATCCACTCGACGGTTCATGGCCCGGTTGGGCTCGCTGTCGTTGGGCATCAAAGGCCGATACTCTCCGTATCCCGTAGCAGAAAGACGATCGGGAGGAATACCCACCTCCCCGGCCAGCACATGCACCACATTGGTGGCCCGTAAGACCGAGAGTTCCCAGTTAGAAGGAAACTTTGGCGTATTGATAGGCAGATCATCGGTGTGTCCTTCTACCCTTACGTAGTTAGGTATGGTTTTCAGGCTCTCGCCCACTTTACGTATTATTTCATGTGCCCGGGGAGTCAAAACATCTGATCCTTTAGGAAAAAGCAGAGTATCCTTCAAGCTTATGACCAGGCCCCGCTCCTGCTCCATCAGAACGATGTTTCCCGCCAGGCCTTCTTCGCTTTTGATGTATTCGGCAAGCTGCTTTTCAATGGCCTCGAGGTTCCCCTGCAGGGTAGGGGTATCGCCCTGCCCCTCGCGTATGATCTGCCCGCTTCTCCCTTCTACCACAGAAGGGCCAGGCGTTTCCATAATAGAAATCGACTTTCCGGATAGGACCATGCTCAGAGAATTGGCTAAAGCCTGAAACTTTTGGGCATCTACCTGGCTCATGGTGTACATTACAACGAAAAATATCATCAACAAAGTTATGAGGTCAGAATAAGTGAGTAGCCACCGCTCCATGCTGGGGCCACCCTCACCACCTTCTTGTTCTTTCTTAGAATTTCGGGCCATGTTACATTTCCACCCCTGCCTTTTGGGCTTCAAACATAGCTTGTTTTTCCGCAGGCGCCAGGAAAGTCATGAGTTTCTCCCTGATAACCCGGGGATTCTCCCCCGCCTGCACCGAAAGCACGCCCTCAAGAACCAACTCCATGAGCTTGACTTCTTTTTCCGTCTTGACCTTTATCTTGCCGGCAAACGGAATCCATAAAATGTTGGCGGAAAAAATACCGTACAGGGTGGCGATGAAAGCCACCGCAATGGCTCCTCCTAGTTTGTCTGGCTCGCTGACATTACTCAAGACCTGCACCAGTCCCATGACCGTTCCTATTATTCCCATAGTCGGAGCAAAACCTCCGGCGGCGTTGAAAATATCGACCCCGAGTTTTTGCCGCTTCTCGAAGGCCTCGATTTCCATCTCCAACATGTTGCGGGTAAGCTCTGGATCAGTGCCATCGATGACCAGCTGCAGCGCGCGGCGCATAAACTCGTTTTCCAATTCCTCGAGCTGGGTTTCGAGGCTCAAAAGTCCTTCTCGCCGCGCTTTATCCGCTACCTGTACCAACTGGTCGATGGTTTCTCCAAATTCTATTTTTTTATTGGTAAACACAACCTTCAAAAAATACGGAATGGTCTTTAACTCCTCGGAGCTGAAGCTGACGGTGACTGCGCCTATGGTACCGCCAAAGACGATGAGAGCAGCGGTCTCCTTCAGCAACATCCCCACTTTTCCCTCTTCTAAAACGAACCCTAGGATAAGACCGGCAAGGCCTATAATAAGTCCGATCAGCGAAGTGAGATCCATCAGCCAACTCCTCTCCCGCAACACTTCTTATACTTTTTACCGCTGCCGCAAGGGCACGGGTCGTTGCGCCCGATCTTCGAAGACCGCACCGGCTTACGGCCGCCCTCCTGCTCCCGGCTTTCAACCGTCACCCTTTCCCGGGGCTGGCTGACCACCTTGACCCGGAACACATACCTGACAACATCTTCTTTAATACTGGCAACCATATCCTGAAACGCGTTATAAGCTTCGAATTTATACTCAACCAGCGGATCCCGCTGCCCGTAAGCCCTGAGACCTATACCGTGCCGTAGCTGGTCCATGGCATCGATGTGGTCCATCCACTTGTCGTCGATTATGCGGAGCAACAAAACCTTTTGCAGAGCCTGCATGGTCTCGTCGCCCATCTCGGACCGGCGCTTTTCGTAAAACAGGCGTCCCTTTTCCTTTAAGAACGAAACCACGTCATCCCGGGTCATGCCCTTAAATTCCTCGGGTCCAAAATCCGGTTCCGGGATGTAGTTGCGCTCCACGTAATTAAAGAGCCCCGCTAAATCCCACCCGTCCGCGTATTTCTCCTCACCCGCGAATCGGTCCACAATCAGCTCAGCCACGTCTTCCATCATAGATATCACGGTTTCGGTCAGGTCTTCTCCATAGAGCACCTTGTCGCGTTCCGCGTATATAACTTCACGCTGCTGGTTGATGACATCATCGTACTCCAGAACATGCTTACGGATCTCGAAATTCCGGCTCTCCACTTTCTTCTGAGCGTTCTCAATAGCCCTGGAAACCAGTTTGTTTTCAATAGGTACGGAATCATCCATCCCCAGCCGGTCCATTAAGCCCTCGATGCTCTCCGAACCGAAAAGACGCATCAGGTCGTCCTCCAGGGAGACGTAGAACCGCGATTCCCCCGGGTCTCCTTGGCGCCCGGAACGACCCCGCAGCTGGTTGTCTATGCGGCGGGCTTCATGCCTCTCGGTCCCCAAAACGTAGAGCCCTCCCAGCTCGGCCACGCCTTCTCCCAGCACGATGTCCGTCCCTCGACCAGCCATATTGGTTGCAATGGTTACGGTCCCTTTCTGCCCGGCCCGGGCGATGATCTGGGCCTCTTTTTCGTGGTGTTTGGCGTTTAAAACCTGGTGGGGGACCCCGCGCCGGGATAGCATACTGCTGAGCCTTTCCGATTTTTCAATTGAAATGGTCCCTACCAGCACCGGCTGCCCTTTTCGGTACCGCTCGACAATATCTTCTACGACTGCCTGGAATTTACCTTCTTCAGTACGGTAAATAAAGTCAGGAAGATCGACGCGAATCATCGGCTTGTGGGTGGGAATCACCACCACGTCCATCCCGTAGATCTTGCGAAACTCTTCCTCTTCCGTAGCCGCCGTTCCAGTCATCCCTGCCAGTTTTTCGTACAGGCGAAAATAATTTTGGAATGTAATGGTAGCCAAAGTCTGGCTTTCCCTTTCAATCTTGACGCCTTCCTTGGCTTCGATGGCCTGGTGCAGGCCGTCGCTGTACCGGCGCCCGAACATCAACCTCCCTGTAAACTCGTCCACGATGATGACCTTGCCATCCTTCACGACGTAGTCCCGGTCCCGCTTCATCAAGGCGTGCGCCTTCAGTCCCTGGTTCACATGATGAGCCAGTTCCATGTACCTATCATCACCCAGGTTTTCGATGCCGAAGTATTTTTCGACCTTGGCCACCCCTTCGTCGGTCAAGGTTACCAGGTGAGCCTTTTCATCCACCTTGTAATCTACCTCTGGCTTCAGCCTGGGCACAAATTTGGCGATTTTGTAATACAGATCAGTCGGCTTATCCGCTTCCCCCGAAATTATGAGCGGAGTTCGCGCCTCGTCGATGAGAATCGAGTCTACTTCGTCCACGATGGCGTAATAGCGTTCCCTCTGCACCTTGTGTTCGGGAGTGGTAACCATGTTGTCCCGCAGGTAATCGAAACCGAATTCGTTGTTGGTACCATAAGTAACATCGGCCTGGTATGCCCGCTGCTTTTCTTCATGGTTCAGTCCGTGGACCACTAATCCTACGGAAAGCCCGAGGCTGCGGTAAATTGGCCCCATCCACTCCGCGTCGCGAGAAGCCAAGTAATCGTTCACGGTCACTATGTGGACTCCCCGCCCGGTGAGGGCATTGAGATATGCGGGCAAAGTAGCTACCAGGGTCTTACCTTCACCGGTTTTCATCTCCGCGATACGCCCCTGGTGCAGGACTATCCCGCCCAAAATCTGAACATCAAAGTGCCTCATCCCCAGGGTGCGCCTGGACGCCTCCCTCACTACCGCAAAGGCTTCAGGTAATATATCGTCAAGAGTATCTCCATTCTCCAGTCTCCTCTTAAAATCCAAGGTTTTAGCCGCCAGCCCCTCATCGCTTAAGGCCTGCACCTGAGGCTCCAGGCTGTTAACCTCCTCAACAATATGCCACAGCCGTTTGACCTCCCGTTCATTCGCATCTAATACCTTCTTCAAAAAGCCCAAGACCATAATCCTCTACCTCACTTGAAATAAATGAGGAACCTGATCAGGTTCCCCGCTAGTAGCTATACAATTATATACTATCACAATTCGGGCCCGGCAACTACTCAAACTCGGGCTCGATCAGCCCGTAATTCCCGTCTCGCCTACGGTACAAGACATTCACTTCCGCAGACTCCACGTTGAAAAACACGAAAAAGCTGTGCCCCAGCAGATTCATCTGCATAATCGCCTCTTCCACATCCATCGGCTTCAGCGCAAACCGCTTGGTCCTGACCACCTTAGCGGCTTCTCCTTTTTCCTCCTCTTTTACCGGTGGAGCCTCCCCCGTGGCCCCCTTCTTCAGTCCTACCTCCCGGTAGCGCCGGTAGATGCGGGTCTTGTACTTGTCAATCTGCTTTTCCAGCTTGTCAACCACCAGGTCGACCGAGCTGTACATGTCGTCTGTCTTCTCCTCCCCTCTGAGGATAACCCCGTTTAGCGGAATGGTCACTTCAACCCGGTGGGTATCTCCTTCGACCGACAAGGTCACCTGGGCCTCTTTGAGGTCGTCGATGAAGCGTTCCAGCTTGGACAACCTTTTCTCGACGTACTCTCGTAAGGCATCAGTTAGTTCGATGTTCTTGCCCCTGACCTCGATCCTCATACGACCACTCCCTTCCTTGCGTTACTAGATATTATATTCTACAATTACCGGTTAAATCCTCCAGACCCCAACTAAGAACCACAGATAAACGCAGACCTTTAAGACTCTCATCCGGGTCACCACTAGAGAATGAAAATGTGACTGTGCACTCCTCCCACTAAGCGATTTTCGGGGCGGACCCTCACGACACTGGCAAGTGTCACCACTAGAGTACAAAAACTTGGTTTTCCAAGGGGAGAATCTAAAAATCTCTTAATATAAAGTCTGTGTTCATCGGTGACCATCTGTGCATATCTGTGGCTTATTCTCGGCACAGATTCAGGCTGAGTGCCGGGTCTGTGGCTATGAAATGAACACGCGAAAAATGTAGCCTAAGGCCCGCCCTTTCTGTGGATAACAGTGTTAATAACCCACCTCTGGCAAAAAACTCCTGTGGATAAAACTTCCTGTCGATCCTTTTGCCCATCGGTTGTTAGCGGAAATCATCGAAAAATAGAATCTCGTACAGAAACGAAAAACCCGGGGAATTCCCCGGGCCTCGCTGTCACTTGTGTTGCTCGGAAACCTAGATAGCTCTTTGTTTGGCAAAGCAGTCTTGACAGTACACCGGACGGTTTGCTACCGGTTTGAACGGAACCTTGGCTTCTCCGCCGCACCCGGCACACACCGTTGTGTACATTTCCCGCGGTGCCCTGGCGCCCGTGTTTCTACCCTGCCGGTTCTGCCGACATACCCTGCACCGCTTCGGTTCGTTTTCAAATCCTTTTTCTGCGTAGAACTCCTGTTCTCCGGCAGTGAAAACGAACTCCTCACCGCAGTCCCTACACACTAAAACCTTGTCTTGGAACATGTTAAAAAAACCCCTCACTTTTTGGATATTCTGCTCCGGCTCCTCCCGAACCGGCAAAGTTGGTAAGACCGCCTTGCCTGAGTGAATTCCCCGAGCAGTTAATGTCATTATACTCCCCGCAAATCATAATAGCAAGCAAAATAACCGGTCTGCTCTAAACTCGCCCCGATAAAACAAAAAAAGGCGGTATATCCCGCCGTTATCGTCCCCGGTTAAGGGGTTACCTTTTTTTGTCGATGAACCATGCCGGATTGGTGCCCGGCGGCAAGCGGTAAGCCTGGTTGGCCTTGCGGCTGGTCCGCACCTCTCCCAGCTTCTCTTCCAGCCCTTTAAGCCTGGCCTGCATTATTTCCTGACAGGTCGTGTCCTTGGCCTGTATCTGGGCTATCAGACCCTTAATCTCGTCTACCAACGTCCGGTACTTTTCTCTTACCTCTCCAGTCTCCTCATAAGACCCCGGTCTCGCCCTTACGGCTTCGACCTCTTTGGTCAACTGGTCTACTTCCTGCATCAAGCCCTGGCGCAGCTCCAAAAGCCTCAGAAACTCGTCCAACCAGCTTTCATCCTCCGCCCCTCGGGCGAGCTGCAATTGCCGGTCAGCTATTTGTAACATCTCGCTGAAAATATCTTTTTCCCGCCTGAGCTTTTCCACCACTTCTTCCAAAACACTCATCACTTCTACCCTTCCATGCAAATGCCTTGGGACTTGCCGCCACTCACTGCCGCTGTTCGTCCCGCTTTTCTAACTGCCTCCCGCCAGGTGTCCCTGAGTTCGGTCATAAAACCGTATACTTCTTCGACCAGCTCCACGCTCTTTTTCACGTTGGCCTGAACCAGCTGCCGGTACAGGTAGTCGTATAGGCTCCACAGGCTCTTCGATATCTGATACTCCATGTTCAAGGTGCTCATCAGTTCCAAAACGATGTCCTGGGCCCGGGTCAGGTAATTGTGAGCCCCGGCCATATCGTTACCCTCTATGGCCCGCTTGGCTCCTTCCAGATTCTGAATCGCGGCGTCGTACAGCATGAGAAGAAGCGCTCCTGGGCTCGCCGTTTCGACCGTCGAGTTCCTGTATTGTTGATAAGCGTTAATGTTCACACTCATGTTACCCCTCCCTGCCTCACACCAATTCGTCTACCATTAGTCCTACCATCTTATGGAAGTTCTCGAGCATTTCCATTATACTGGCAGAGAGCCTCAACATCTGTTCCGGGGGAATCTCCCTGATGACCTCCTGGGTTTCGGCATCCACCACTTTCACCTGAACCCTTCCGCTCTCTTTGTGTATACGAAACTGCAGGTTATAACCGGAAATTTCCATGGCCTTATTGGCAATGTCTACCGCCCGGTCCAGGCTCTCAGGTTCCCTCGTTGCCTTTTCTCCGTCCGCTTCTTTCGAAATTTTCAATCTGTTTTCATCCTCGGTCTTCTCCAAAACCCGCTTTTCCCTGATCATATCGACCGATACCGGACGGACCGGTTCGATCTTTGCGGTGCTCACATCGCTCGCCGTCCCTGGCCCCTCGATCCGCATCCGTTTCGCCTCCCTGCTGTCTTCCTGCTTAGTCTCATATTAAACATATCGGAAACAACCAATGCTCACTTTAACCAATTCCATCGAAAGCAGCAAACGACACAACTCCCATTGTATTCTTCTTTATGCAAGCATCCAGCAGCAAGCAAAATCTGGCCAGAAACTAACCGATCCACTAGCCGGTTTTCCAGACGGCGCTGATGATGGGGACGTGCCGAGTGCCGGCTTACCGTGTATGCGTGGCAGTATTGACAGTAATTTTCCTAATTCTTTCGATTTCTGTTCACAGAATCGTAAAACTTTCGGGATAGACTCTAGTTAGGAAGCGGCTCTCGGTTTGAGCCGGCTTCCCAGACTGCCGATAAAGGAGGTGAAGATTTGAAGAAAAAAGTCCTGTTTCTAGTCTTGAGTTTGGTACTGGTATTCGGCGTAACCTCGGTGGCGTCTGCTGCCGGCTTGGGCCTGGGATTCGGCGGGCTTCGCGGTCAGCTCAGTATCGACAACTGGACCCCTCTGTCGCAGAAGCTCAATCTGACCGAGGATCAGAGCCAAAAACTAAAAGAGCTCAACCAGAGCACCTATGAAGCCACCAAGGAGCTGCGCCAAAAACTGGCAGACGCCATGTTCGAGCTGAAGCAGATGGAGCTCGACACCAACCCGGACAAATCGGCAGTTGAAGCCAAGATGAAAGAAATCAACGAACTCCGTGCCCAGCTTCAAGAGCTGATGCAGAAACAACGCGACCAAATGAACCAGATCTTAACCGATGAACAAAAGCAACTCATGAAGAACTGGCACGGCAAAGGCAAGGGACTCAGGCATGGTTTCGGTCAAGACACCGGTAATCAAAACGGCCAGTCTAGTACCGAAAACAGCACCCAGTCCTAGGTCGATCAGGGGGACGGTTCCTGCGGTTTATTTCAAAAAATAAACCGCAGGAACCGTCCCCCTGATTTTTTCAGATTTTTTCACGCTTTCAAATCAACCATGTCTACCTTTCCCACAAACCCGGCCTGGCCGTTTTCTTTGAAGTAAATCCCCCCGCTTCTCAAGAAAGCCAGGTCGGAATTCGCTGGCGAGCGGAAGGAGAAGGGAGTCGAAACCCGGCCCAAGAAAACGGCGCCTACGGAAAGCTCCGACAAGCTGAACATTACCTCGCTGCCTCCGGCCGGTACCAGGACCCGCAGTTGGGAGTAGACGGAGTCACCTTCGTCGATCCATCCGTTTCCGTCGCTGTCATACGCCGCTAGTTCGGCCCAGCCGTCGCCGATAGAGGGACCGAACATCTCCCGCCCATCGTTTATAACCCCATCGCCGTTTCGGTCCAACACCAAAAATCCAGCCCCCGGAGCAAGAGTTGCCAGTTTTTCTTTCACCCCGTCACCGTTCAGGTCAAACTCCCAGGGCTCGGTGGTAAACGAGATGCCGTTATCGCCGAAGCTTATCACCAAAGGATCTACCGCCGCGTCCCCCAAACGCAGGCTCAGCCTCTCCTCAGCCGCGAACGAACGGCTCATGTCCAGTTGGAAATCGAAGTTAAGCACCCGCCCGTCCGCGGTCTTGACCACGCCCTGCCCGGAGAAGGACAGCCTCTCCTCTTCACTGTAAGAAAAGCGGTATTCGTAGGCGAGACCCCACCCCCGCCTGACCTGCCCGCTGCCGGCAGGAACGGTCACCGCCGGTTCTCCTGCCTCGGTTTCACCGTTCAACTTCCGCAGCTTCAGTTTGTTAACCTCCACCTTGCGTCCGGTAAACATCTCCACCAGCAGAGCCACTACTCTAACTTTTTCTTCTAGCTCAGATGGTAACTCCACATCGTCCGCACTCTCGGTATCGTTCGCGGCTTTGGCCTTTTGCAGGGCTGTTGTCGAAAGCTCCACCCTGTCAGCCTGGAGCCACTCACCCGCAGGCCCGCCGCCCCTGCCCGCGCCACCATCCCAGACTTCCAACCGTTCCTCTATCACCTGCGTCTTCTTTTCCTGCCAGGAACTCGTAAGGCTTACCTGATAACCTTCCACGCGCATCCTTGCGCCCCCTTCCCCAAATCCGTTTGGCCTCATTAAGGTTATCGTCAAAACCCCTACCCGTCTTTAGCCAAGCAGGAAGCGGCTTTTTCGCTGAACATGTTGACAGAATGCCATCTGTAGTTCATCCCGGTCTCACTTCCGGGACTACCTCAAACCCCGAACTGAGAAAAGCGTCCCAAAGCCTGGCATCGAAGCACACTGCTCGGACCGGGCTTTTGGCCATTCCCTTTAAAGTCATCGCGGAAGCCAGGTGAATCGAATCAAACCCCCGCAGCCGGTAACGCTCTGCCAACTCTCCTGCTAGCCACACCAGAGAATCAGAAACCGCCAGGGTCAGGTACCGCGGCCAATCGGACTGCAGGGACGCAACCACCTGAAGGTAGCCTTCCTCTCCCAGAACCCCCTCGCGGAAAGCCCTGGCAAAAGCTGCCCGCGCCTCGGCATAAGCTACTTTGCTGGTAGCAACTAAAGACGCACTGTCTACAAATGTCCGCACCGTTTCGGACCCTGCTTCTCGAACATAAAGCTTTACCAGCGCGCTCGTGTCCAGGTACAGAATCACCGCCGGTCCTCCGACACCAGTGCTTCGATGGAAGCAGGTCCGCTTATCTCTGGCCCGTTGGGAATCCCCGCCGGTTTCCCTCCGTCCCAAGAAGCCAATCCCCGTTCAACCATATCCAGCACTTCTTCCTTCACACTCTCTTCAACGGGGACAATCTTGGCTACCGGAACGTTCCTTTCGGTGATGTAGATGATTTCCCCCTGCTTTACCCGCCGAAGGTATTCACTCAAACGATTTTTCACCTCGCGAACGCCCGCCTTCATTCGACCACCTCCTGGTAGCTACATGATAACAGATTTGAGGCTACGTTGTAAATTGCGGGGGAAAAGAGGAATCGCCTGCGGTCTACGCTTCTTCCAGCAGCAAACGGTCCATCTGCTGAAAAAACTTCGCCAAGTCTTTCTTGGCCGCGGACGATATTGCAGGCAACTTGGTGAGCAGTGCCCTTAACTTTTCCGGGTCTAGGTTAAAACCGTACATGTTGCGGAAAACATGCCTGAATCCTCGAAGCTCGTCAAGTTTACCCTTTGTCTGCTTGCTTATCACCGCTACTCGAACCCCCGGGATGGCCAAAGCCATCTCGTCCAACAATTCCTTGTGCCACTGTGACCCGTCAGGTACACGCTCGCCGAAGCTGCGGGCAACATGCACAAAAACCCGCTCCAGGTAGCAATAATAATCGTGGAGATACGAACCTAACACCCGACATGAAATCTCGTCATCCAGCAGCAGTCCACTGATGTTATCGGTAGCTATCCTCGGAAACACCCGCAACTTCTTAAGCGATGTCTCCAGACGCCGGATGTTCTCTAACTCTTCTTCCACTCTGGCCTTCAAAGCCAAGTATTCGACCGGCGTGATCACAGCCGCACCCCCTTTTCTTTAACCTTTGCCTTCAGACTCTCCGTACAGTCTTCTGCACAGGCCACGCTAACCAGAAAGGGACTGGCTGCGGCTTCGGCATCAATGTAAGCCTGCCAATATTCTCCCGCAAGCCCTACCACGAAGAGATCGATGTCGGAATGCTCGTCGAACCCGCCCCAGGCTAAAGAACCGTAAAGGTATACCTCTCCTGCCCCGTATCGCTCCTTCAGCATAGTTGCTACATCCACAGCCCTCTGCCAAGCGAGCCGGTACAAGCGCTCTTTCTTTCGTTCCTCCAGTCCCAGCAAGCGCCGCCGCAAGACCCTGTAGTCGCTGATATCAGCTCTCCCTTTTCCTTCAGCCATTCCTGATTCCGCCTTTTTAATACGCATATCCGCCTGCACCTTACATCCGGTGTTAAGTCACCGCCAAGTAAAATCCCCCGCTTTGCACGCGGTAACGTACTCGCCCCTGGTGTATACCTCCACGGCCATGCCGCCTACTATGACAGGAGTCACCCCGAACCGCTCTTGGGATATGCCGGTAAACACTTCGGCCACTCCCAGCATGCGCTCAAACTTGGACTTATTTCGAAGCTTTTTCAGCTTATTCATCCAATTCATAATACCACTCCGTGGGTGATAAGTAGGCTATTTTCCCCTCTTTCTCAGCCCGTTCCCACTTCTTCTTAGCAATTATGGTCAGTATCCTCCTTTCTTCTTCGTCACGCGGCTTGCGGCGGTAGGGTTTCTCCCGACACTCGCGCCTTCTTAATATCTCTCTATCAACTTCACGTCTGCCCAAAGCAATCGTGCGCTCGAGATCCTCAAAAAAAATTTCAGCCATCGTATCATCACCTCTCAACCGGCCTCTCTTCTGAAGACATTAGCCCGATCCACAAATTAAAATCCCCGGTTCTGTACGTAGTAACAACCTCTTTCACCCGCGAAACCTTCTCCCCGTATGTCCCGTATGTTAATTATATCCATTCATCCTGCCCCAAAACAATCATTGCCTAACGATAACGCGGTGCTTGCCGGTGGTATTGCCATTGCTAGAATTTGTATGTATACTGATTGTATCGTTATCGCGAACGCCAATCATATCTTCGCCTCTTTCGATGGCTCTTTCTCGCCGCTAAAACACGTCCAGGCGTTCCACAGATGCTTTGCATTGCATGTTCTGTAATGCAGATCCAACATTATTCTCAAGGGGGTTAGCTACCATGAAGCGGCTGCATCAACTTAGGACAAGACTGGAACGGGCGCAAAAGGCACTGGCCACCCTGGAAGAACTCCTCGAGCTGCCTGCCCCGTCGGCCGTCGAAAGGGACGCAGCTATCCAGCGCTTTGAATACACATTTGAGACGTTTTGGAAGGCCGCTCGACGGTATCTCTTGGAAATCGAGGGGCTAGAAGCCGGATCACCCAAACAAGTAATGCGAGGACTCAACCAATCCGGCATCGCAGATGATACGGAAACCATTCAAGCCATGGACATGGTTGACGATCGGAACCTAACCGTACACACTTACGACGAGTCGACAGCTAACGAGGTGTTCCAGCGCATCCGACTTTATGCTCCACTTATGAGAACGATACTCGCGCGGATGGAGGAGCGGGCGTGAGCATAAGCATTGAATTCATAAGACAAGAAATCCAGGAAGCTGCTAAGAAGACCGGTCTAAAAAACTGCCGGCTGGTTATCTTCGGGTCGCGCGCGTCCGGAACTGAAACGGTAGGTTCGGACCTGGATCTGGGCGTTTGGTTCTATGCACCCCCAACCCCTCGCGAGCTCTCCCTGTTCAAGGAGGCCCTGGAAGACTCGCGCATCCCCTGCCGCGTCGACCTGGTCATCTTAAACGATGCCGCTCCCGAGTTCGTTAAAACCGTCCTCGAGGAAGCCATCCCCGTCTAGGCACAAGGGGACGGTTCCTGTGTGCTCGCTAACATTTAGCACACAGGAACCGTCCCCCTGTCCTGCGAACTTCCGGACGTTGAGCCTGTGTATATTGCACCTGTCTGGCAGGCTGGGCTACAATTAACTCAGGCTCGAGCTGCGAGCTTGGGAAAGAGAGGAGTTTGGTTTGACCTATCCTACCGAGATTGAAGTTCTTAGAACGGTGACGGAGCGATTGGAACAAGGCGAAATACCGTATATGCTCTCGGGCTCTATGGCCTTAAGCTTCTACGGTCGTCCCCGGATGACAAGAGACATAGACATAGTAGTGGAACTACGCAGTGATGATGTTGATCTTCTCGTTGGCCTATTCGAGAAAGACTTTTACATAGATGCGGATATGGTGCGAGAAGCTATCGCCTGCCGAGGTTTGTTCAACACAATACATTACGATGCCGTCGTAAAGGTTGACTTTATCGTGCGGAAAGATACCCCGTACCGGGCAACCGAATTCGCAAGGAGAAAACGTGTCAAAATTGGCACTTTCGACGTATGGATAGTTACACCCGAAGACTTGGTATTATCGAAACTCGAATGGGCTAGAGCTTCTCGTTCAGAAATTCAGATACGAGATATAAAGGATTTGTTGGACTCGCTCCACGGGCAGATAGACATGGACTACCTAAGATACTGGGCCAAGGAACTGGCGGTTGACGCATTCTTGGAGGAGATACTCCGTGAACGATACTCACCCTGAGATCGAAAATCTCATAGATACCTTTATGAAAGCAAAGTCCGGCGAACAGAAACTGCTGATGGCGGCTTCCATGTTCGACGCCTCGAGAATGATGGCGATGAACTCAATTCTGGCTCGTCATCCCGATATCACACCGGGCAAACTGCGAGCAGAACTCCTTAAACGAACCTACAGCGGGGATATCGCCCCTTTTCTACTGGCAAAGATAGCCTCCCAGTTAGAGATGAGGGACAACCCTGGAGACACAAGGGGACGGTTCCGGTGTGCTCGCTAACATTTAGCACAGCGGAACCGTCCCCTTGTGTCAGTTGTGCCACAGGCTCAGTTCTTCATCAGTATGGCCATCCAGGGCAAGGTGTTGTAGCCGCCGGCAGTCAGAAGCTCGATTATGCGGGTGAGGTAGGCCGTGTTGTGCTCCACCGTCTTGGCAAAGGCCTGGATGACGCGAAGCGCCAGTTTTTGAGTCAGCCCTTTATGAAAAGCCCCTACGCCGACCAGCTGCAGCTTTATCATTGCGTAATGCACAGCCAGCATCACGAAGGCGTCAAAGATATCCTTCTGGTCGAAGGGAAACAGGCTGCGGAATACGTAGTTAACCAGGTAATTTTCTAGGATGTAGCCGTGTTCCCTGACAAACGGCACGAAGTAGTCCTCGTAAGCCGACCGGTAGCGGACCGCCACGTCCTCAAACGAAGCCCCCTTCACGCATCCCACCCCTGCCAGGAACCAGGCGAAGTTCTCCAGATACCTGGCACTGCTTATGCCCTCGGCAAATCGCTCGTCAGCAAGTTCCTTAGCCAGCTTAACCTGCAGCTCCACCTGGGTCGGCACACCAGCCAGCATCTCCGCCGTTGCCTTATCGTTCTGCACGCGGCGGTACTCGTCCACAATGCCGGGGATCTCCTGTACCTGCCCCCCCTCAACCGCCTCGCCCAGCCTGCGGCAAAACATGCCTAAAAGCACCATCCGGTCGTCCAAAGGCAAAGCCCTGTTCTGCAGGATATCGACAGCCAGCTCCCGTATCTCCCAGAAATACCGCACCGGTCGGTTGGCAGCCGCAAGAGCCCTGCTGTCCACCTTGGTCTTGATCTGCGTCCGCTCCGGTACCATTTCTTCGACAAGATCAAACTCCATCGGTTCCGGGTTCAAAAGCGCGAGCCGCGCCGCTTCCGGACAGGACATGGTCGCCGACCTCTCCAACACCCCGTTCACTTCGTTGACAGTACGAGGGTACGTGTAGCAGGTGTTCGAAAGATACTCCTCCCCGAGCCTAAGCTGGATGAGGCAGAGCGACTCACCGGTCAAAAAGGGGCAGCGACCGTCTTTTTTCATCCTCACCCGCGCGTGCTCAGCAGGCGACGGCTGGGAGCGGTTGCGCCCCACGTGCTTCGCAAACATACCGGCCAGTTCGGGCTCTTTCACCCGCCGGTACTTTTTGTAGGTCTCTTCGTCAATCGTCACCCTCCAGCCCACGCAGCAGCTGTCTTCGCACTCATTACCTATACACCTGAACTTCGCCATATACTGAGGCATCAGTAATCTCCGCTTCTTCTCCCCCAACTTCCAATCCCCCATTCTCCTTTTTCACCTGCGCCTCCCCCTGGTTAAGGTATAACAAAAGCTCTGGAGCAAAACAAGCACTCCAGAGCTGTTGTCTAACCCGGGAAGCGCGGGAAGAAAACCCTCAGCCGCCCGCCTTAACAAAGAACACAAGGCGCAAGAATCTTGCCCGTCTCCTCTTTCCATCCCTCAAAAGCAGGTATGAGCTGCCCCTCCAGTATCTCCCGGGCCCTTTCCCACTCTTCTTCCACGCAGGCCCGGGCTGCCCGGTCCAGGACCTCCCACAGCCAGTCAGACCATTCCTGCCAGAGGGTAGTCTTGCATTCGATTCCTACTGCCTGAAACGCCCGTTCTATCGCTACCAGCGCCTCGCCTACATCGCATATGGTGTTCACCGTCCAGAACGTGTCCTCATCCTGGGCCCGTTCCGAGGCAAAAACCAGCGCTTCTCCCATGGTTTCCACAAGGCCTAACGCCCGGTTCGCCACCTCATGGGTCATGCTCATTGCCCGACCACCTCCACCACTGGCGTTGTTGCAGCCTACCTTCCTAAGAGCTGCAAAACCGACTGCGGCTGCTGGTTGGCTTGGGCAAGCATCGCCGTGCCTGCCTGCTGCAGGATATTGTTCTTTGTGAACTCCATCATCTCTCTCGCCATGTCCACGTCCCTTATGCGCGACTCCGCTGCCGTCAGGCTTTCCAGAGCAGTACCCAAGTTATTGATGGTGTGCTCCAGGCGGTTCTGGATAGCTCCCAGCCTGGCCCGCTCGGCTGAAACCAAACCTATAGCTCGACTGATCACAGTTATGGCAGCGCTTAGTTGCAACGGTTGATACGAAGGCCGGAAGAGAGCTTCTCGAGGGATTTGGAGATTAGAATGTTACTAAGGGAAAGCTGGTGGTAGGTATTAAGCGACGCGATGTTGTGGTTGATCCTCATGGACAAACGACCTCCTTGCACGTTGATTTTGGTCTATACCATAATCACCGCGCTCCCAACACCGCCTCGCGCGCGTACCCGATGTATATTATCGTCATCCCTGAAAAATCGTTAACAGGCTTTTTGAGACATTGAAGCGAATTACGTCCTGCTATCTCCTGCTTTCTTTTATTTTCTGCCCAAAATATATTCTCATAAACAGTCACACGGGGAAGGTTCTCGTGCACGCTCCCGGTTAGAACGAAATAACTTGGACAAATGGTCCAAGTGTTTACACAGAAGAACCGTCAGACTGTGTGAGAACTGGCTGGCTACAGCATAAATATACACTCTAGGCACTGCTGGTTTCGCAAGCGAGTGGATATTATACAACTAGAGGTATGATTACGCATCACAATTTCGTTTTCACACAGTTTGCCGTCCCCTTGAACTGTTTGGTTCGCAAAGCTTGCGCAAGTGGTATAATGTCAACAGAAGCAACACGCTGACGGATGTGATGATTATGGCTGGCCAGCTGATTACGGTGTCTCTAACTCGATGCAGGCAAGTCTCATGTGACGAACGCTGGCAGATAACTAGGTCGTATACGCCTTCCAGCAGCCTGCTCTGGGTACCAGAACTTGCTCCGAGTCCCGGGCTTTTTAATCAGTTCATAAGCCGTTGGAAAGACCAAGATCCGCAAATGTGGTGGCCCATTTACAAAGAACAGTTCGTTGGGGAATTAGAACAAGAAGAAAAGAAGTCAGCCCTTCGGCGGCTATGGAAAAAGCTAAAGGCCGGTAAGTCTATAGCGTTGGTCTGCTTTTGTCCCGACGCCAGCATTTGTCATCGTTCATTGGTAGCAGAGTTCATGAGGCAGTATGGCATCGAAGCCTTTGAGTACGAGCCCCCTAGTCAGCGCGAGGAGGTAGATAGCCCCTACGTTACAACCCTATTTTGAGGTGATATTGTGGTAATTTATACCATTGGTTTTAGTAAGAAAAACCTGCGGGAATTCGTAGCTCGCTTGAAGAGCGCCGGAGTTAAGAAAGTCATAGACATAAGATTAAACAACACTTCGCAGTTGGCGGGCTTCGCTAAGAAAGATGACTTGGCATACGTGCTAGGGTTGGTAGGTATCGAATATGAACACCTGACCAACTTGGCTCCTACCCAGGATTTGTTGGGCAGCTATAAAAAGAAAGCGATCTCCTGGCCAGAGTACGAAAAGCGATTCCTAAACCTCTTGCAAGAGCGAGAAGCAAGCACTTACACAGACCGAATTGCTGAATCCGATGCTGTGTGTTTCCTCTGCGCGGAAGATAAACCAAACTTTTGTCACCGACGCTTGGTCGCAGAGTACTTCGCCAGTCTAATCCCGGGAACGAGAATAGAACATCTGTAAAGTCCATGGGGAGGGGTTGAATGCCGAGGAAAAAGCTCTTGTGTCTTGCCGTCTCACGCAAGATGAGAGGAACGTGCATTGCAGGTATAGACGCTGAAACTCGCACCTGGCTGCGACCGGTAAACGCGGGCGGAGCAGAACTTTATGAGAATGACATAAGATACCAAAGGAGGGGCGACTTACCGAAGCTTCTGGACGTCATCGAAATCGCGGTTACTCAGCCTGAGCCCCTGTATTACCAACCGGAGAATTGGGTAATTGACAGAACTTTCCCGTGGAGAAAAACTTATAACCTTCTGGAAGGACAACGCACCGATAGGAGAAAAGTTCTCGATGGGCTTCTTAGCGATCAAGAATACGTACTGGGGAATGCTAGTGATAGGCTGACACCAGAGGAATGCCGCAATCTGAAGTCGTCCATAATGCTAATCAAAGTAGCCACAGCTACCTTTGAAGTTACTTTGAGTGTTCGTCATTCCCTGCAGGTAAGAGCCCATTTTACCTACCAGGGTAACGAATACAACCTGGTGGTTACAGACATCGCCTGGGAAAATGTAATAAGAACAAACGCCTTGGGCCGTTACCAGTATGATACCCCTTTTTACCTGACAATCGGCTTGGGGCAGAAGCTTCCAGCACTGAACGCTCACTTCAAACTGGTCGCCGGAGTAATCCCTGTTAGCATCCTATGACCCAGGTCAATATTCCCTGGGTTAATGTCTGCACAATATGACGCCACCTGCAAATACAAGGGGACGACAGATTGCGTCAGCGTCAGCCCTGAAGTGTCCACTCATTCTCAGAATACCCTCATCGAATAACTCCGCAAAAACAGAAATCGCACACGCATTCGGTTGTCTGACGTGTCATTGCCGTCCCACCCT
Source organism: Syntrophothermus lipocalidus DSM 12680 (assembly GCF_000092405.1). Taxonomy (NCBI): domain Bacteria; kingdom Bacillati; phylum Bacillota; class Clostridia; order Eubacteriales; family Syntrophomonadaceae; genus Syntrophothermus; species Syntrophothermus lipocalidus. The sequence goes on from NC_014220.1 coordinate 1,953,626, forward strand.
TAAATCACACTCGTTATGCCTGGACAAAATAGGGGACTGAGAAGAAACTCCCAGCCCCCAGATAATTGACAACTTGCTATCTTCCGAGGAGCTGCAGGACCGACTGCGGCTGCTGGTTGGCCTGGGCCAGCATGGCGGTCGCGGCCTGGGTCAGGATGTTCATCTTGGTGAACTCCATCATCTCCTTCGCCATGTCCACGTCTCTGATGCGGGACTCGGCAGCGGTCAGGTTCTCGGCCGAGGTTCCCAGGTTGTTGATGGTGTGCTCGAGGCGGTTCTGATAAGCACCCAGCTTGGAGCGCTCGGCGGAAACAGTTTCTATGGCGTCGTTAATTACGCTGATGGCCGCCGTAGCCGTGTCGTAACTGGACACGTCCAGGGCGTACTCCACCGCTTCATTGGTGGTGCCGTTGGTGACCACCTTGGTGGTGGTCAGCTTGGCGATCTGCCCGTTGCCGGCCACCACGTCACCGCCCGCGGTGCGACCGGACACGTGCAGGGCCAGAGAGCGCATGTCGTTAATCTGAACCGTCATGCTCTGGGCGCTGTTGGCTCCCACCTGGAAGGTGGCCTCAAAGCCGTTGCCCGCCCGGTCCCAGAGGATCATGCTTACAGGGGTATCGGATTCAAAACCGGAGACCTGGGTGAAGGTCAAGGTACCCGAACTGTGCGATACCGAATACTTGCCGTTGAGCCGGGTGTTGTTGGTTATGGCATCTTTCAGCTTTGACATTTGGGTTGTCGCGGTGTCCGTAGTCTCGTAAAGTATGGCCTGCCCGGCCGTAATCTCGGCAGCATACTTAACGGCGTCGTCCACCACCAGGATGTCCACGCCGTCAATGGTGAACTTCCCCCCGGCGGTGAGCATGTTTTGCGAAGTGTGAGTGTAAGTCATGACTCCCTGTACGGCGGTACTGGATACGCTCACTTTTTCCACGGCAATCTCGCTTATCTTGTTCGCCTTTTCCGTCAGGATGACCTTGGTGCCGCTGTAAGAGACGTCGTAAAGGGTATTGACTGTAGTATTATTTGCCAGGGCGGTGGCGATGCTCTGCGCCTGCTGTTCGGCATTGTACTTGTCGGCAGCGGTGCCGATGGTGAAGTCGATGTTGCCCGATGACCCATCTCCTATTAGCCTAGCCTGAAGCTTAATGGTCTGGTACCCGCCGATGACGCCGTCGCGGGCAATGCGCAGATCAAAGGTGTCGGTATTCTTGACAAACGCCTGGGTAATGTCGAAGGCGTACACACCGCGGGTAGGCGAGCTGGCCCCGCCGGTCATGGCCGCCGTGGTGCGGTTGTTTAAGGCCGTCGCTGAGTTGAGTCCCCCGGTGAAGGCCTGGCCGGCGTTTGTTCCGCTGGCATACACCACCTGGACGTCCACTTCTTTGGTCACCAACCCGGAGTTGTTGATGAGGTCTTCGATATTTTGCGCGGTTTTAGTTGAGAGGTCAGTGGTCACCGTGACCAGGTAACCGGATCTCTCGACATTTTCATCCCCCGCGTCAGCATCGTGAACCAGCTTGAACATCCAGCCGTTCAGTTCCTCGCCGGTGTCCTTGGCCCGGATTATAAAGCGCAGGTCGTCGCCGCCGTCATTGGTGAAATAAAAGCTGGTCTCCGCCTTGGCGGTGTTGCTGGCAGCCAGCGTCTCGACAGGCGAGATATTGCCTGCCTTGCCGCCTTCAGTGGTGGTGAGCACCGTGCCTTCGGTGGCCTTCGAACCGCCGCCGTCCAGCAGCTTCTTGGTGTTGAACTCGGTGGTGTTGCCGATGCGGTTCAGCTCCGAGGTGAGCTGGTTCATTTCCTTCTGGATCTCGGCGCGGTCAACGTCGGTGTTGGTGTCGTTGGCCGCCTGCACCGCCAGCTCGCGCATGCGCTGCAGGATGGAGTGGGCCTCGTTCAAGGCACCCTCAGCCGTCTGGATCATGGAGATGCCGTCTTGGGAATTGCGCACGGCCATGTCGAGACCCCGGATCTGGGCCCGCATCTTCTCGCTTATGGCCAAACCTGCGGCGTCGTCGCCGGCGCGGTTGATGCGAAGGCCGGAAGAGAGCTTCTCCAGGGACTTGGCGGTTAAGGTGTTGTTCAGGGTAAGCATGCGATAGGTGTTGAGAGACGCGATGTTGTGGTTGATACGCATAAAAAATCTACCTCCTTGTAACGTTCTCGGGCGGCGTCCATGCCGCCGGATCAATTAAGAATTAAGAGTTTAGAATGAAGAATTATATCAGGAACGTGGAACTAAGTTATTGAAGGTGGAGAATTAAGAATTGGTTTGCGTTCTGGCACTGATTGTTAATTCTTAATTCTCAATTCTTCATTCTTAATTCCTCTCTACCCCTCCTTTCCTGTTTTCCCGGAGTCCCGGGCACGGGCCCGGCTCCGGTGCTGTTACGTAAAATATCGAAAAATCCACCCCAGAGGTTTAATCTTTTCAGGGTGGATTTCGAACTTTCTATGGCATTTTTCGCGCGATTGCATTCCGTTTCTCGCGATTTCCTTCTTTTGAGCCACAGATTTTTGAAAGACGCAGACCCTCACGACACCTGATGGCGTCACCACTAGAGAATGAAAATGCCGGTGCATTTTTAGGGCAGATTGACGCAGACGTTATTATTAATTCTTTTATTTTAATTTATTCCTGCGTCGTTCTGCGTCTAAACAATTTCTACTGCTGCTGGCTAGAGCCGCCGAACTGCATGGCCAGCCACATGCTCTGCTGGTTCATGCGCTGGATGGCCTGCTCCATGGCCTCGAACTGGCGGTAGTACCGGTCCTCCATGTCTTTCAAGCGGTCTTCCAGCTTGTCGATGGTGGTGTTGATGCGCGAGATTTCCCGGCCGATGGTGCTCGAGTCGTAGTAGCCGGTACCGGAGCCGGCTTTGTCAGTGATGAGCTTCATGCTCTTGGTCAGCTCGTCGTAGAGCCGCACGGCGAGCCCCTGACCGGATGAGGTCTCGCTGGTCTTCGTAAAGAGGTTCATGACTCCCTCCGTATCCTGGGCTAGGGCCTGGCGGAGCTTGGACTCGTCGAGGTAGAGCTTGCCGCCTTCCCGGTAGGAACCGGTGGTGATGCCGACGGCGCTCAAAGAGGTGTAGCTCCCGGACAGGCCCTCGACTCGGGCCATGGCGGCAGAACGCACGCGGCTGTATACACCGTAGAGGAGAGAATCTCCTCTCAAAAGCCCGCTCCTCGCCTTCGCCTCCCACTTCTCTATGTCAGACTCCTTCATCTCTTTTTTCTGGTCGTCGGTCAGGGGCTGGTAGTCGCGGTAGCGCTCCTCGTTCAGCTCGGTAAACATGAGTCCCACCGCGTCGTTGTAAGCGTTGACCCAGGCCTTTATCTTCTCGACGACCGCCTCGGTGTCGTTTCCGACACTGACCGTGACCGTGCTGGCGGACGTGCTCTTCAGGTTGAAGGTGATGCCGGCGACCGTGAACTGGTTGGTAGAAAACTCCAGACCTGTCAGGTCGTTAAAGTCGATGCTGGCGTTAGTCCCTTGATAAGTAGTGTTTAGTTCGACACCGAGCTTCAGCTTGTCCCTGAGGAAACCCTGGTCGTCCGCCTTGACCGTGATTTTAGCCTGGCTGCCGGTGGAGCCGGTCACGAGAAAGAACCGGTTCAAGGTGCTGTCGTACGAAGCCTTGATGCCGATATTCGCCTTATTTATCTCGCTCACCACCGTGTATATGTTGGCGGTGGAGGTGTCGAACGAAAAATATTTAGAAACGGCCTCGCCGTTTACGGTTCCTTCCAGGGTAAATGTAACAGTGCCGCTCAACCCGAACTGTTCGGCCAGGGTCTTGGTCCCGCTGGTCCCCTGCTCGTCGGCAAGGGATTCGGTGCTAGACTTGTACACCCCGCTCGCCAGGCTGTTCACCTTCACGGTGTAGGTGCCGGCAACCGCAGACGTACCTGCCGACGCGGTGAGCACGCTGGTGTCGGAAGATGTCGCCGTTTTCGACTGGAAACTTCCCTGGAGCTTGAGGTCGAAGGTAGCGTTCCTGAGAGCCAGGAGCTTGGTGTTTATATTGCGGTAGTCTTCTCGCTGCCATTCCAGTACCTGCCTCTTCTGGTACCAGGTGTCGACCCGGGTGCGCTCGGCCTTCATGAGGTCGCTGACCCACTGGTCGATGTCGATGCCGCTCGCTAATCCGGTTATCCTCGTGACCATCATTCCACCCCCATCTGTAAATTAAGAATTCAGAATGCAGAATTAAGAATTAATTTCCTAATTCTTCATTCTTCATTCTTCATTCTTAATTCTTAACTCTTAATTCCTTTATCAGTCCTTCTATGCCTGTGGCGGTCTGGGCTGCCAGGCGGTTCTCCTCGCGGATGGCGTCGTAGATCTCCTGGCGGTACACCGCGAGCTCGCGCGGCGCTTCGATGCCCAGCCTCACCTTGTCCCCCTGAATCTCGATTACCGTAATGCGGATGCTATCTCCGATGACTATGGCCTCGTCTTTTTTTCTGCTCAATACAAGCATACTCTACAACCCCTGCCCGGCGGAAGCCGCTTTTTTTGGTTCTTGCGGGTTGAACAGGCGGTGACGGGTGCTGTAGGGGGACTGCACCGGCACATACTGCACTCCCTTTTGCTTATCCAGGTTAACGACTACCGGGGCGAGGAGATTGGCAGTCGTATCTCTGAAGTCGTCGGGTATAGTCAACACCACAAAAACCGCCAGTCCTTTTGCGTCTTCCTCTGCGGCTAGCTTCCCCAGTTCCTCCTGGGGTAGGTCAACCGCATAGTCGGGGAAGAACATGAAAGGCACCGCCAGGACGAGGCAGAGGTCAGGGCTCTGGACCGAGTGCATGTAGTAGAACGGGGCGTCCGGTGCCAGAGAAAAAATGGCGAATTTCTTTTCCGATTCGAAGCCGGGAATGCCGTCCGGGAAGTCGATGACCTGCTTATCATCTATTTCGATCTCGCCCAGGCGGCTGCTTTTTAGCAACAAAACCAACACCCCCAAATCGACTGAACGAATTAAGAATTAAGAATGCAGAATTAAGAATTACCGTTTGGTCGCACCCGTCGCCAATTCTTAATTCTAAATTCTGAATTCTCAATTCTAAATTATGTTATCGTAGTTTCTGCCGACGTACTGAATATCGAGCTGCGGTGGCTGTAGGAGGTAGGCTCTCACCTGCCCCCAGTCGAGATTCCCGCGCACCGCTCCCGGTTCCAGGTCGGCCTCGACTGTTCCCGGCTCTACCTTGATATTGACCGGGTATACGGCGAAGCCGATTTCGGGCGGGTGTGACGGCACCGCAGCCACGTCGTACTCCTTTATGTCGAACGAGTTTTCGAAGGCGATGTCGGAAACGGTCACCCCATCTTCGATGGATGCCAGCATTTCGCCTTCTGCTGCTGTACGTTCGGTTCCCTGCTGTCCCGAAGCCCAGGCCAGGTTCGCCATGTAGCTCATAAACTCTACCGGGGTCCTTTTTCCCATGTCGGCAAAGCACTGGGTCTGGTCGATGCTGATGTCCGGCAGGCGGCTCGTTATCTCCAGCCGCGGCGGATTCGACTTCACGTTCAGCCTGGGCGAAGTCACGTCTAGACGAAACATTGGATCTTTGATGCTCAGCCCTATGCGGGCGAATACTTGGTCGATCCTAAGTTGCATGGTGACACCCCATGGAATTAAGAATTCAGAATTCAGAATTAAGAATTTAGAATTAAGGATGCAGAATTTGGAATTAGGAGTCGTTTTTCTTGGATGTTTTGACGATGGCGGTTAGGATCTTGCGAAGCTCTATCGCATCCCTCAGTATGTCATTGGCATACTTCTGCTCGAGCCAGCTGCTGTCACGCAGAAGCCTCAACCAGTATATCGTCTCCCGTGTTTCTTTCAGAGCTATCGTCATCTTAGCTATGAAATCCTTTTTCGAGTGAGCCGCTACGGCTTCCTCTACGTTAGCGCCTATACTGGTTCCCGAACGCAGCACCTGTTTCGCTATCGCATAGTCCCTTCTTTCTCTCACCAAATACTGGTACACGCGGGCAACCCGCAGGGCGAAACGATAGCTCTTGTCCTGGATGAGATTATCCCTGTTCATCTAATCCTTCACTCATTCATTCTTCATTCTTAATTCTCAATTCTACCTTAAAAAGTCGGCCAGGCTAGGGAGAATGATGCGGGCGCCGGCAGCGAGCGATGCCCGGTAGACATTTTCCTGCATCTTCAGGTCCATTATCACCTCGGCCATGTCCGCGTCTTGATTCTTGCTCAAAAGCTCGGTGTAGTTGGTCCGGGTGGTTTCGAGCCGGTTCTGCTGGAGCTCCAGGCGGTTCACCTTAGCCCCGACGATGGCCCGTTCGGAGTTGCACTGGTCGAGCCGCTCCTGCACCAGCCCCAGGTCCTTCTGCAGCGCGGTAGTATCCCCGGTTTCAAGGTGGTCGGCTATCCCGTTCAAAAGCTGGAAAAGCCCGGGTTCGTCCGCATCCTCGTTGTAGAAAAACTTGCCCATTACGGAGTTAACCGGTATCTTAACCCCGGCCCCGATCTCAAGCTCCATCACCCTGTCGTTTCCTATCCACGAGCTTCCGGTAAACGGGGCTTCGGTGACGTTAGTTCCCGCGAATACATGTTTCGAACCGTATGTGGTGTTGGCGATGACCCCTATTTGGTCGGCCAACTGGCGCACCTCTTTGGCTATCGCTTCGCGCGAAGCTTCGGAGTTCGTCCCGTTCAGTCCCTGGATGGTGAGTTCATTGGCCCGCTGCAGGATATCGGTGATGTTGCCCAGGGCGCTGTCGGTGGTGTTCAGGAAGTTCTTGGCTTCGTCTATCTTCCCCAGGTATTCCTCGGCTTCCATTATGGTACTCGAGTAGCGCAGGGTGTTGATGACCGCCACCGGATCGTCGGAGGGCTTCCTTATCTTCTGGACGCTAGCCAGCATATTCTGGTATTTCTCCAGGGTTCTCATGTTGGTGGATAGGTCCCTTTTCAGGTTGGTTATCATCATCGAATTCGTGACTCTCACAGTAACACCCCATTTAATGAAGAATGTAGAATTAAGAATGCAGAATGAAGAATTGAACCATCACGCATTACTCTGATCATCCCATCAGACCGTCTTCCCGATCGACAACCCCCTCATTCTTAATTCTTAATTCTCAATTCTTAATTCATCTTCCCACCACGCCCATGCGGTTGACGATGACGTCGACGGCTTCGTCGATGACGGTGATGTAGCGGGCCGCGGCGTTGTAGGCGTGCTGGAACTTTATCATGTTCACCATCTCTTCGTCGAGCGAAACCCCGCTGGTGGCCTGGCGCTTGGCCTCGAGCTGGTCCAGAAGCACCTCCTGGTTCTCCACCATCCGGGTCGCCTCCTGCGAGATGACCCCGACGGAAGAGACCTGGGAGCGCCAGTAGTCGTCTACCGTCACCTGCTGGATCATCGTTCGTGCAGCCACATTACTGAACCCGGAAGCCGGGAACGTCCCGCCTGTAACCCCCTGGAACTGGTCGCTTGACGAGTAGAAAACCAGCCTCTTGCCCTCGGCCCTCACCCCGACGTTCAGTCCCATCGCTTCCAGTTGGCCAGAGATAGCATTCACTACCTCCTGGAAGTCCTGGTAGGGCTCGGCCGGAGCACTCATCGTAATTTCGTAATCGACCCCGCCATACCTCACCGTGAAATTCCCCTGAAACTGAGTACTGTCGGGGAAAGTAACATCTATCTCGTCCGAGGCAGTCCAGTATTCATTCCGGTTCAGGGTGTGCTTGAGCTGGGCAATCTTTAAGGCATTGGCGCCGTCTCCGAAATTAACCGGGTTGCCGGTGTCGTCGCTGGTACGGTTCAGAGCAGCTGCGATGTTTTTGGGGTCTGATACTATCTCATCGGCCACCTGGATGTATTTTGCCCATTCGGTGATGCTGTCCTCGTTCGCCTGTTTGAAGAAATCAAGCCCGTCGGGGTAGGGGGTGGTGTTATTCAGGCTGTAGCCGGCCCGGTGCAGGGCGTTGGTGGTCATGACCACGGTTTTCGCCATGAGGTTAAGCCGGTTCATGAGGTCTGGCACCAGGTTACGCTCGCTGCCCAGAGTTGAGTGATCCGCCGGGCCCCGGGCTTCAAGCAGGCCCAGAAGCTCGCCCGATTTGAGATGCAGCTCGGTGTATCCCGGGTCGTCAGCCGGGTCCCCGGTAATCGAAGTTCCCGGGTGTCCGGACGGGTCCGGGTCCCACACAACTTTGTAAATTCCGTTGGTGTCGGCGTTAAGCCCGACTTTCATGGTGGTTATCCCCTGGACCAGCGGAGTGCCGCCCACCATCACCGTAACCATCCCGTCCAGTTCATATACAATCTTGGCGTCCACTATCTTGGCCAGCTGGTCCAAAAGGAGGTCCCGCCGGTCTTTCAGGTCGTTAGGCTCCTTGCCGGCGATGGTTATGGCCTGTATCTGCAGATTCAAGTCAGCTATCTGGGTCGCGTAGGAGTTCAGCTCGTCCACCTTGGCCTTAACCTGGGAATTCAAGTCTTCTCTCAGTTCCTGAAGCTGGTTGTAAATGTGGTGGAAGGTGTCGGCTACCGCCATCCCCCGCTGGGCCACGACCTGCCTGACTGATTCGTTTTCAGGAGACTCGCTAAGATCCTGCCAAGCCTGCCAGAAGTTGTCGAGCACCCCACGAAGTCCCTCGTCGCTGGGTTCGTTTATCACCGCTTCAATCTTGTCCAGGGCAGTTTGCAGAGCCTGCCAGTAACCGGTGGTATTCGTCTCGTCCCGGACCTGCATGTCCACGAACCCGTCGCGCAGGCGCCGGATCTCCGAGACTTTGACCCCTGTACCTATCTGCCCCACGCTCAGATTTTGGGTCAGGGCTGGGCTGTGGTAAGCGGGAGTGGTAACCATTACCGCTACCTGACGGGAATACCCCTCGGTGTTGGCGTTGGCCACGTTATGCCCGGTCACGTCCAGTGCCGTCTGCTGGGTCATGATGGCTCTTCTTCCTATTTCTAGTCCGAGAAACATCGAACGCATGAAGGACGCTCCTTTTTCAGCCACAGATGAACACTGATTGGCACAGATTAACACTGATAAAATACTGGTTTAAAACATAACTCTATTTGAAAAGGACAACCCCCTAATAAAAGTCAGCCAGTCTCTCGAATAAATTCTCTCGGCGTTGCTGAAGTACAGCTCGGAATCATGAACCCTCTTGTAAACTGCCCAACACCATTTTATACTGTTATAATCTGTGTGCATCCGCGCCAATCAGTGTTTATCTGTGGCCCTATGGCTCTGCGGCTAGATCTTTCTGTCCACCAGGCTGGTCGGTGGCTGGTCGGACACGAGGCCTCCGCTACGCGTGTAAGTGGTAGCGCCGCCTCCAGTCAGTTCTCGCTCCACCGCCTGGATAAAAGCGATAGACTGCTTAATGAGATCTTCGTTTTCCCGGTTCAAAAACTTTAGCGTAGTCACAGCCTGGTTAAGGGACTCAATACGCTCTTCCAGTTCCCGGGCCTGCTCCAGGCCGAGCTCTCGCGCTTTCTCTATAAGCTGGCCCCCACGCAAGTCAAGAGCGGTGCTGCCCCACTCCTGGGCTAAAGCTTCGTGCCTTTGGTGGCGCTCAGCCTCTGCCTTTTCCAGAGCAGTCACTGCCCGCGCCTCCCGGTTCAACAGTTCCTGTAGCTCCTTTACCTTCCCCAGCACTACCAGTTGCTTTTTCTCCCGCGCAATCGCGATCAGGTCTTCCAACACCTCGGTCTCTTCTTCCAACACCCTGAGAAAAGCATCCAATATTTCCACCCCAATCCCTCCCTCTCTTCATTCTTCATTCTTAATTCTTAATTCTCAATTCTTAACTCCCCCAAACAAAAAGGGACCATGCGCAGTCCCCTGTTAACACCATCTCTCAGTTGTCGGTTGCACCTAGACCAGCTTATCCACCAGCGACCGGTAGATTATCTTTTCCGCGACCTCTTCATTAGACACCGTGTAGGTGCCGGTAGCTATGGCCTGGCGCAGCTCGTTGACCTTCTCCTCCCTGACCTCGGGAGCAGCCTTCGCCGCCGCCACCGCCTTCTGTTTCACCCGGCTGTCACTGGATATGGTCACCTGATCCGCCTGCACCGGAGCGTTTGCCTCGTTCTTGGGCTGGACCCGGTTGGCTTTGAACTGGCGACCGTATATTTTTAAGACGTTTTGCACTTGACTCGTACTTATGTTCATACTTAACACCCTCTTTCCGGCCACAGACTAACACAGATTGGCACAGACCTGGCACTCAGCCTGGTCAAAGCATGATTATCACTGCGGCGCGGGTTCTCCTGTACCTGGATACCCCGTCGTCTTTTGCGGTTTTGTTGAGTGAATAACCTTTCGTTGACTCGAATAAGCGTTCACCAACAGCTCTCACACATAGTCTACGGATATTGATCTTTGTAATAGCTATTATGAGTTTCGTCATGCGCCAGCCAAACTTGAACCTTCTCAGAAGCCTTCTCTGCCGTTTTCCTCCGCCTATCTTCTTCCTGCTCCGGCTTTAGCCTTCAGTCGTCATCATCCGAACCCAGACGCGCGTCTTTTTCTTTTATGAACATGCGGTCCCTACCCCGACTCTCTCCAGGTTCGCTGCGCTTCTCAGGCTCGCCTTTTAAAGCCTTTACGGTCTGGGTAACGGCCTTATTCAGTTCATCCAGACACCGCCTGCAGAACCGCCCTTCCGATATGCGGGTCCCGCAACTCTCGCAATAAAACACCGCAGCCTTGGCCAGGCCCTTGGATATGAGGCGGCCTTCTTTCAGCCAATCCAGAATCTTGAGCTCATCAACCCCGGTAGCTTCGGCCACTTCGATGACGGTGGCTCCGGGATACTTCCTAATGTACTCCTTCACCACCCTGAACTCCTCTTCGGCCTTTTCCGCGCACCGCGGGCAGAGGTTCCGCCCCATGTATACGAATAGGCGGTCACATTCCGGGCAGTTCCTCAGGTCCTGCATTCTCTCACCTCTGCTTACAAGCCACAGATTAACACAGATTTTTCACTGATGGACACAGATATTCATTAGACCCAGAATTATGCAGGTTTTGGACATTAATAAGTTATCATTAAGTTATCACTATTAAATACACTCTGGCTGTTGTACATTACCATGATAATATATTAGCACACCAGCATATTATTCTTTGTGTATTATTTGTTATTATTGTTATTTATTTCTATTCTGCGTTAATCAGCGTCTAATTAAATTAAAATATCTGTGTCAATCAGCCCGGCACTCAACTGAATGAAGTTGTAATACGACCATGGGTTCGAAGGCCTTGGTCGCTAGCCGGGATTTAGGTTGAGTGCCAGGTCTGTGTACATCTCCCGGCACTCAGCTAAATCGTAATACATAGCTCCTAGCGAACTGCAATCCGCCAGTCACTAACTTAGACCTAGGCTGAGTGCCGGGTCTGTGGCTGCGGTTCGCTCAGAATCCCTTGCCTGAGGCCCAAGTTATAACCGAAACCCGATTGGCCCCGGCGTCCAAGAGAACCGTCGCGCACTCCTTAGCCGTAGAACCGGTAGTGTACACGTCGTCTACTAAAAGTATATTCTTTCCCCTGATCTTTTCGCAATCCCGAACATCAAAAGCTCCTTTCAAGTTCTGCTGCCGCTCTTCCTTGGTCAATTCCCGCTGGGAAGGGGTCTCCCTGACCCGCACCAATACGTCCGGCAGCATCTTAAGCCCCAGGGCTTTGGCCACGTTCCGCGCCAGTACCTCGGACTGATTGAACCCGCGTTTCATCAGGTTCGGCTGCGAAATGGGGACCGGGATAACCAGGTCCAGAGGCCAATAGCGCGGCTCGTTCTTCACCACTTCCGCCATCATCCGCCCCATGCGGACGGCAATATAACCCCGGCACATGAACTTTAAAAGCTTCACTGCCACCTTATAACACTTCTCATAAGGTCCCACGGCCCGGGCAATAAAAAATGGCGGAGCTTGTTCGCTACAATCCTGGCACTGATTATCCCCGCCACACAGGTACTTTCCGCATCTATCGCAAACAGGCCGGTTCTCTCTCGTCGCCTCTAGTTTTCGGTCACACTCCTCACACCACGGCCTCCCAGTCCAGTAAAGGCCCGGTTTGCGGCAGAGGGCACAGGTGTTGTGAGGAAAAACCAGATCGAATAGGAACTCAAACATAGGCCCCACCTCATGACTTCAGATCACTGCGCTTCACGGCGCCGGTTTCGAGCAGCCCCTTCTTTTCCGCCTCCTCGTTCAACAGGTTAATCTTTCTTATAGCCCCCTCTATGGGGCGCGTCATCCGCGAGGCTATGAACCATACCTTCCCGGTCGGGTAACTATCAGACCACCCCACTCTTCCGGCAAGCTGGAGCAGGGCACCCTCATCAAAAGTCGGGTTATCGGCGTAAACTACGATAACGTTGGTGTTAGGGGCCACGTCCCCTCGCCGGGTCAGGTTGGTCGTAACCAGGATTGGGAATTCTCCCCGCACCCAGCTGTTGACCTTGCGTTGCTGCTCCTCGTCCTGGCACCCGGTCGACATCAAAAGCCGGTCAGCATCGCCATACGCCATTTCCATGAACTTCTCCCGCAAAAATGCGCCTATCCTCGCCGAAGTACCCTGGTCCGGCACCACCACTAGGAGCTGGGCCAGGTCCTCTTCGATAGTTTCCCGGACCAACCCAAACAGGCTGTCGGGAATCTTGCGTTCCCCCTGGATATCTTTCTCGACTATCATTTTTGGCACCGGCAGCGGAATCCCGTGCACCCGCAGAGGTATCATGATAACCTTGACCTCGCCGCGCTGGGCCCGGGCATACATAGCCGAGTCAGGCGTAGAGGTTATATAGACGTACTTGCCGTCTGTCTTCCTAGCCCGCCTCAGGGCATTCACCAGCATATCACAAGCCCGAAACGGGAAAGCCTCTGCTTCGTCCAGGATGACCAGGTCGAAATTGCGGTAGTACTTGAGAGCATGATAGGCAGAAGCCAGAACGATGTCCGGGTCCTTCACCGCCTTGGTCACCTTACCCCGTACCCCGGCCACTGTAACCCCGGGGAAAGCCTGGGTAAGGCGATAGTTCATCTCCTCCATGATCTCTTTACGCGGTATACCAAAAAGCACCCTGCCTCCCCGCTTCAAAATCTCCCTGATAGCCCCGTAGGCAACTTCAGGACGGGCCGCACCGCTGGCCGCCCAGACCATGGCCTCCGACAAGCTATCCTTGCGTACAAAGCGTGCCAGTGCTTCAAACGCCTCATACTGTGGCAAGCTGAAAGCGATGTCCAGGTTCAGCCTTACGCTCTTCACATAATTCTCCTGCATCCGGGGACGGGCCGGAGCGGCGTACAGTGCCTCACAGGGTTTAGACTCACCTAGCATAAGGCAGCCTTCACAGAAATAGCACTCTCTCTTGCCTACGTTGCAGTACGCTTTCTTGATACGTTCGTGGTGACCACACCGGTTGCACACCATCCTGTCAGGTTCCGCTATCTTGATCGATGGTACCTGCTGGACTTGCCCCCTCAGGGTCGAAAGATGAAGCAAAACATCCAAGTTATCTAGTTCAATTCCCCGCTCCTTCAAACGTCGCTCTATCTCGCGACGGTAATAAATACGGCCCGCCAGAATGTCTTCGAGAGCATCCTCGTACCTGTGCAGGGAAAAATAGTCTATACTGATGGACTTACTGGAAAAATGTAAAGGTTTTTCCAAAAAGCATTCTTCTTTAAGCTGTTCCAGCTCCTTCTTCACCTGCTTGAATTTGGCGTCTATAATGCGCTTCACACTTCTCGCCGGAGAACTAACAAGGGGCAGCTTGAGCCCGGAAGAATAGTCTTTACCTATCCGTTCCTGGGGTTTCGAAATGGTCGACAGCACATAGTCACTTACAGCCAGGGGTAGGGGAGACGAGATGTAGGCTATATGGTCGTATCCCTCATTACGGTTCAAGAAGGAAAGGTCGATCTGGGGATTGGCAGACATTCCCAGCTTGTATTTCTTGTCGTTCCACGCCACGTAAATAACATACCTGCGGCATGGCATACTAACCCCTCCCCCCTTTTTCCTATCTTTATTCTTGCACCAAATGCCCGAACTGTCAACGTTTTTACCTTGTTTATCAGAACCATCGACAGGGGTGGGTTTCCGCGACGCGCAACGCGAAAACATGACTATAGTCTCTCTGTTTGCAACACGAAAGAAGTCCCTATTTTATAAAAAAATACCACCACTATTCTGCAGCATCAGCCTGTCGCCTGCCCGGGTTCCGGTACGGCTCACGACACCAGGCGGAAGCTCAATTACCAGCTTGGCACGTCTAACTACAGGACTAAAGCGAAACGGTTCCATTTTCTCAATGACGTGCACGACTAACCCGTCTGCGCTTACAAAAACGACGTCGATGGGGAACCTCATCCAGAAAGTGTGCACGCTTCGACAGGGATCGAGTAAAAGCGCTTCCCCGAACTCCGCTGTTTTCTTGCCCATCCACCCGCGGAAACGGGACCAAAAGGTACCAGCGTAAACCGCCCGCTCCGCCAGCACCTGGTTTCGTGTAAGGTTTATAACCAGCAAGCAAACGTCCTCCTACTTGAAAACCTTGCCGATTTGAAGCAAAGCCGGGCCTAAAAGCACTATAAAAATAGTGGGAAATATAAAAAAGAGCATGGGTATGAGTATCTTTACCGGAGCTTTTTGCGCCTTTTCTTCCGCCCGCTGTCTCCTCTTCTGGCGAACCTGTTCAGCCTGCACCGTCAACACGTTGCTGATGCTGACCCCCAGGGTATCCGCCTGAACTACCGCTCCCACGAAGGTCGAGACGTCATCCACTTCCACGCGCCGCGCCATGTCCCGAAGCGCCTCGCGCCTGGGCTTGCCCATCCTGATTTCGTTTAGGGCGGTGTCGAACTCGTCCGCCAGGGGGCCCTGGCTTTTTTCTACCACCTTCTGCAAGGCCGCGTCGAATCCCAGGCCGGCCTCCACGCTGACACTCAGAAGGTCCAACACGTCGGGGAGGCTTTTGAGTATGCCCTCCGAGCGCTGCCGCCGGCACAGGTTCAGATACATATCGGGCAGCAAAAGCCCGGCCATGCCCAGTAACACAAGCAGCCAAGGCGAGCGGGTCAAAAGCCCCAGCAGCACCGCAGCTGCAAACACCCCGTACTTGGCAGCCACGAAGGTCTCGGCTTCAAGCCCGTGCGGGTTGCCAGCCAGAGTCAGCCTGTGCTCGTAAGCCCGGGCCTTTTCCTTAGGAACGAACCGCTTCATGCCTCGCAATGCGGCTCCTATCAGGGGCTTGAAAACCCGCTGCGATAGCGGTTGGTTCAGCTCCTGGTAAATGGTCTTCTTGCGCTCCTCGGTGTAGTGCTCAAGTCTTTCCAAGACGGCCATCCGTTCCCAGAACAACGTGTACCCCACTCCCAAGGTCAGGCAAAACCCGGCAAGGAACACGGCACCGTAGACAGCCAGCTCCACCCCATATCCCTCCTACACGTCGATGTCGACGATTTTCTTGATAACATAGAGGCCGGCTAGTTCCGACACCGCAGCCCCGCTTAACAGGTATAGGCCTAAAGGATTCTGCAGGAACGGGGTCATGTAACCCGGGTTCAGGATGAGGAGTATGAACAGAAGGGCAATCGGGAGAAGGCCGATAATGATTCCGGACAGTCGCCCCTGGGCGGTCAAGGTCCGTATCTCTCCCTTGATGCGGGTTCGATCCCGGATAGTTCGGGAAATGTTGTCCAGTATCTGGGCCAGGTTGCCTCCTACCTGCCGCTGGATGAGTACCGCGGTCACCACCATGTCGAGATCATCGCTTTTCACGCGTTCGCAGAGGTTAAGGAGGCTTTCCTCGGTAGTCGAGCCCAGCTGAATCTCGCGCAGTGTCCATTCAAACTCGGTGGAAATCGGCGGGGGTAGTTCGCGTCTCACCGTTTCCATGGCCTGTTGAAAACCAAACCCCGCCCTGAGCGCGTTAGCCATAATAACCAAGGCATCTCCGAGCTGTTGGTTAAAAGTCTTCAGCCGCTCGCCCTTCTTGTGCTGGAGATAGAAACGGGGCCCAAAGACTGCCAGCAGTAGCACCAGGATGGCCAAAGGCCAGTTCCGGGTAACAAGCCAGGTCATCGCCGGAATCGCGGTCGCCAAGAGCACCCAGAGGGTAATGAATTCTTCTCCTTTCAAGGGTAGTCCGGCTTGCAGCAGTTCGACCTGGATTTTCTCGGTGTAGGACCTCGAAGCAAAAACCGAGGCCATTCTCTCGAACCCGGCCTTAAGAGCGGGGGTTGACTTTTCTTTTTTCTCATTCTCGGCATTTCCCGCGATGTACCGCTCTAGCCGGTCCTTAACTTCTGATTTGCGGTCGAGCAATCGGACCAGGGCCAGAGTAAAGAACATCGCCGTAAAGAAAACCATGACCAGTACAAACCCCATCTTCCCACCCCCAACACGCGCACAATCCATTTCCAATATCATTCTCCCAAAAAAATCTCCGCTGAAAGGTTGATTCCGGCAGCGGCGAGTTTGTCCAGGAACCTGGGACGTATACCAGTGGCCCGGTGCCGTCCCAAAACCCGGCCCTTGGCATCCACCCCGGTCTGCTCGAAGACAAAGATGTCCTGCAATACCACTACGTCCCCTTCCATTCCGGTTACTTCGGTAATATGGGTTATCTTGCGGGTTCCGTCCTTCATCCGGGCCTGGTGCACGATGAGGTCGAGGGCAGATGCTATCTGTTCGCGAATCGCTTTCACCGGAAGCTCCATTCCCGCCATCAAGACCATGGTTTCCAAGCGGGAAATCATATCCCGAGGCGAATTGGAGTGCCCGGTCGTCAGAGAACCGTCATGACCGGTGTTCATAGCCTGAAGCATGTCCAAGGCTTCTCCCCCCCTCACCTCGCCCACAACTATCCGGTCCGGCCGCATCCTGAGAGCATTTCGGACCAGGTCGCGGATGGCAATGGCACCCTTGCCCTCAATGTTGGGCGGCCGGGTCTCCAGCGAAACCACGTGTTCTTGGGAAAGCTGCAGCTCCGCCGCGTCCTCGATGGTGATAATCCTCTCGTCCCCAGGAATAAAAGAAGAGAGAACGTTTAAGGTACTGGTCTTACCGGCTCCGGTTCCACCAGATACCACGATGTTCAGCCTGCCTTTGACACAGGCCTCCAGAAGCTTAGCCATAGCCGGGGTCAGAGTCCCGAAGCGAATCAAGTCTTCAATCGTCAAGGGATCTGACCCGAACTTGCGGATGGTAAGCACCGGGCCGTTTAAAGCCAACGGCGGGATGATGGCATTTACCCGCGACCCATCCGGCAGGCGGGCATCCACCATAGGCATGCTCTCGTCTATTCTCCGGCCTAAAGGAGAAATTATCTTCTCGATGACGTGAAGCACGTGCTCGTCGTCGCGAAAACCGATGTTCACCGGCTCCAGCTTGCCTTTTCGTTCCACGTAGACCTGGTGGGGCCCGTTGACCATGATTTCAGACACATCTTCGTCTTCGAGCAACGGGGTTATCGGCCCAAAGCCTAGTATTTCATCCAGAACCTGGGCCATTATCCTCTCCCGTTCCACCCTCAAAAGTACCCCGCCTTCGCGGTCAAGGACCGCCTCGGCTATCCTTTTCACTTCCTGTCGGATCTGCTCGTCGTCGGTTTCGCCGCCATTGCTCCGGGACTTCAAGAATTCGCTGTCGATTTCTTTTATCACTTCCCGGTGGATAAGCTGAACCAGGTCCTGGTGCGGGTCCCTGGTTTTTTCTTGCCGGTTGTCCAACTTGCGGGTCTCCGATTTCTCAGCTTCCAGCCTCTTCAACAGGGACATAGTCTCTTCCCCCTACTTGACCTCCAATTTCTAACGCTTGCCGTCTTCCCAGCCCTTGCTGATACAAAAAGCCTTACCTTGTCCCTTCCTAGACCTCTACCGCTTGCCGGCTCCAGAAACCGCGGCCTTTGCTTGGCCTCGTTCTTGTGTGTCCATCTTGCCCTGCAGAAGACCCGGTTACCAACCCCAACATGGAATAAACTCCCCGGCTGAGAGGGGCAGCAGCATCCATCAGTACCAACGGTTGTCCCCGGTTCACTGATTGCAGGGCCAGCTTCCCCTCACTGGGCAGGTAAGCCTCAATCTTTATCTCCAAGACCCTTTCCACGTCTTCAGGTTCGATGCTCTGCGCCCCGGAAGCGCGGTTTAACACCAGCTTCACCTTCGGCAGCAGCCCCAGGGTCTTTAGAATATCGACACTGCGCTTGATGTTCTTGACAGTAGGCAGATCCAGGGTAGCTACCAGAAGAATCCGGTCCGATGCATCCAGGGCCACCAGGGTGGTGTCGTTAAAGACCGGGGGCGTATCCACGAGAACGTAGTCGTGGTTCTTCACAAACGCCTTCAATACCCGGGCGACGCCGTCGGGAGTCACCAGTTCCGCCAGTTCCGGTTTGTTCGGAGCGGCTAGGACCTTGACACCGTGGCGTTCGTACAGGTAGTTCTCCAAAAGCTCGGCATCGATTTCGTACTGTTCCTGCATGAGTTCGGCTATGGTGCGTTTCGGATAGACGTTCATCATCACCGCCACGTCTCCGAACTGCAGGTCCAGGTCCACAAGCCCTACCTTCTCCCCGGTCTGCCGGGCCAAGGCCACCGCCAAGTTCGTGCAGATCAAGGTTTTACCCACCCCGCCTTTGGTGCTGAAGACCGTGACTATTTTGGGTTGGTGGTTCTTGGCCTCGGCCTGGGCCTTCTGCCTTTCTCGCCGCTTGCGGTTCAACTCTACTACCCGTTTTACCGTGGAGGCGAGCTCATCTGCAGTAAAAGGCTTGATTAAATACTCCTGTGCCCCTGCCAGCATGGCCCGCTTGAGGTATTCCTGCTCCCCCTGCACCGAGATGATGATGACCGAGATTTCGGGGAATTCCATGGAAATCAGTTCGGTGGCCCGTATCCCGTCCATTTCCGGCATGTTGATATCCATAAGGATAACATCCGGGGCCATCGCCCGTGCCAGTTCGACCGCCTCTTGCCCATTGGCTGCCTCGCCCACTACCTGTAAACCCGGGTCAAGTTCCAGCAACATGCGGATGTTCTGGCGAGTTTCTTTCACGTCATCGGCAATAGCCACCCTGATCCTGTTCACGTACCATCACCTCTGCCCCAAAAATGCGGTCCCCAGGAGTGTTAGCCAGGCGAGCGACGTATGACGAGCTCCGGCACTCAACCCGACGGCTCAATGATAGAACGACGCTCGCTACTACCGTTGAGTGCCGGACAACACACGGCGAAACTGAGGGCTGCGAAGTGGAGCGCGAAACAGGAGGTTTCGCGCAACGAGGGACTGAGTTCCGGCACTCAGGATGAGTGTAGCTTGGAAGCCCTTTCCGTAAGCAGCGATTTCCCGGAGCATGCCATTCCCTGAGTGCCGGACGAATCCCGAGTGGTCCACTTCGCACCGAAGTAAGCCGATGTGTTGCAGGCGAGGAGTCTTGGAGCGAGCTGGCTAACACTCCTCGAAATAACTCTGCTGCTGGTCATTTTCATTCTCTAGTGGTGACACCGAAAGGTGTCATGAGGGTCTGCCCCAAAAATAGCCACTGAATGAAATCTGTGGTCATCTGTGCTAATCAGTGTTTATCTGTGGCTGCGAAAGTCACTGCCCCCCGACAATATCGACAAGCCGTACGGGTGGAAGCATAACCCGGTCGTGATCGGCGGGAGCGCGCAAGGCCAACCGTATACTCCCCTGTTCTGAGGCTAACACCAAAGGCCGCGCCTCTTCTGGGGTTACTGCCAGGGTAACAGTCGTGGCCGGTGCGGCCTCTTCCTTCGCCGCCGGGACCGGTTTGGTCTCGTCCAGGTTCTGATCCACCGCCAGCACCTCCACATCCTGAAGGATGAAGCTGGTCACCGCGACATTCTCCTGCCCTGATGCAAGCTCGACGGTAGCTATAACGTCGACCCGGTCGCCGGGCCTGACTAAACCAGAAACCCCACTCACTGCATTAACCGGAACTGAGACCGCCCGCTTACCCATGGGAACAGCGTAAGCCAGTTTGTTGGTCTTTTCAGCATCGGAGATGATCTTCGCGGACAGGATCTCTTCCCCAGCCACGATGTAGCTCGCGGCCACCCGACCCACCACCTCGTCTAGGTCCCGAACGGCGGCGGGATGGGCAAACTGGGCCGGAACAAGTTCCAGCTTGACCTTCTCGCGGGTAATGACGGAGTTCTTAGGGATGTCAGTAGCCGCAACCACCACTTGTACCAGGTTTTTCGGCTCGTAACGGGCCTTTACCCCTGCTATGTAACGGTAGGCCAGTACTGTCGCTGCTAGACCAAACAATATGGCCAGTATCCAGTACTTTTTGCTACCCTTCATGCTCTTCCCCCCTCTACTCCACCAGCTGCACTCCATACGCCCCGTACTCCGCGGTACCGTCGCCACCCGCTCCCGGAAACACGGTTTCCACGAAGTGACCCGTAACCTGGTTCTCGTGCCCGCAGCCCGGAGCTTCATCCACCAAGAAGGCTCCAAAGGCCACTACCTTTACGCTTTTGACCGAACCGCCGGGATTCGTTTCTTCTATCCTAACAATTGGAACCAGCAAAACCCGCGGGCAGGTTCTTTCATAATGTTCGCCTGAACATTTCGGATAATGTGGGCACTGGTTCAACCGGTAGTCTATGCCTTCCGAGGTGGGGCCCGACATGTTGCCCGGTTCTACAGGTATCACGTCCCCGACCTTTATTTCACCCTGGTAACCGTATTTCAGGTTGTCCCGGTAAACCGAAGCCCCGGACCCGCCTAACCGCAGGCAGCCGAACCACCCCTTGTGCTGCCCGTCCCCGGCCCCTTCTTTCAGCGTGTACTCGGCCCCGATCTCAAATTCGTCTTCCAAAACCCCGAGCGGGGCACAGCCGGTTGCCGCCGTCAAAGCTCCCACCCGGGCCGCGGCCCTGGCTTTTACCTCGCCTTGGGTGAACCCCAGCACCCGGGCGAAGTACAGCCCGACCCGACGGGTGGCTTCACCCACGATCTGACGTCCGTCCTCCGACACGCTGAAAACCGCCTCAGCATCGGTCACCCCGTTGGCCTCAGCATATGTTCGGGCCACCGCTAAGGCAGCGTCGGGATTACCTGGCAACTCCTGCGCTCCGGCCAGCACGGCGCTGTCTACCGCATTGGCCACTCTACTCTGGTTGAGAAACAAAAGGCCGCTGTCCGTGACCAGGGCGGTAAAACCCAGCAAAGCCGTCAAGCTCAGAGCGAACAGGACCGCAGCTGTACCTCCCTCACCGCCGATTAGTTTCCGCCATAGCTGCACTGTCCGTTCACCCCTTCATTCCAGCCGCATGGTACACGAAGCCACAACAGGGAAAGGGTCAGGCAGCAACGCCCCGATAAACGGACCTATCAAATCCACCGTGTAGTCGATCTCAACCGTGAGCCCCTGTCCCCGGACTCGCTCTCCGTCGTTGGGGGTAACGTCTATCACCAGTTTCTCGGGGTCAAGAACACTCGCCATACCTTCAAGGTGCTCCACTATCTGTTGCTCCGTATGTCCTACCACTCCGTACCGGGCTCCCTCCCGCGCCAGCTCAGTGATTACCAGATAGGAAAAGAAAATGCGGCCGAACTCGATGATGCCCATAATCAAAACCAGGAGGATCGGCAGAATCAGAGCAAATTCCACCAGAGCCTGGCCTTCATTTCTCTCTACTGCCCGTCGCAATCGGTTCACCGACACTAGCACCAACCCCTGAACAACGCAGCTACCGCTCCCATGGCGATAGCGGCGGCATACGGGAACGACACGGAAAACGGTTCGATGCTGGCGCTTGTCAGTAATAACTTGGCCCTTCCCCCAGTCAGGGCCAGGATCATCCCCCGCCCGATACGCACCAGGAATTCGCCCAGGCGTTGTTCCCGGATCAAGACCGCCAATGCGATTAGTCCTCCGATGAGAGCCATCCACAGAAATGCGTTGAATACGAATACAACGCCCTTAAAAGCCCCGACCATTCCCAAGAGCTTCACATCACCGGCTCCCATGCCTCCCATGGCAAAGGGCAGCATCAACAACAAGAGGCCAAGCCCCAGGCCTTTCAAGCTGAAGACCAATCCCGAAAACCCGCCCTGGTAAAGATGCCAGCCCAGGGCTGTTAATACTCCTGTCAGTACGAGCCAGTTAGGTATACGACGTTCTCTAACATCGAAATACACTGCCAAGGCCAGCAACCCTACCATAATCCAAGTCATGGCCTCGCCCCCAAAACCTCAATTTAGAATTCAGAATTAAGAATGAAGAATTGAGAATTAAGGGCTGAGAGTAAAGACCTGCAACGAGGAACAATTCTCAATTCTTAATTCTTCATTCTGCATTCTTAATTCTAAGGTTAATGGAGGAGGGGAGCGGCATCAGCTCCCGCCCCCCGACAGACGCTGACCCGATATCACAATGCGTCTATCACTTCCTGGAATTTGTCCTTTATGGAGCCACCCATCAAACCGAGTACCGTTATAACCGCGATTGCCACCAACGCCAAAATCAGCCCATACTCGGCCATACCTTGGCCTTCTTCTTCCACCAGCAGACGCTTGACTAAGCTCAACATACCGTTTTCCCCCTTTACCTAAGATTTTTCAGAATAAATGCCCAAAACGTCTTATCCTGCTTTCATTCTACGTGGAGGTTAAACCTGGGGAAATCGGTCGAGGTTCTCAATTCGGAGGCGAAAAAGGCAGGAAGTTAATGTAGGACTTTAGTCCCACTAACAGAGGATGGCGGCTATTTTGGCCGCGGAAAACTCAAGGCGCGAACGGTACATGGTCATGCTCTAGGATAACCGGTGGCAAACTTTAGGTAACGGGCACGGTGGTAGGATCGCTTAAGCAGGCCGGTAATGCTGAAAAGCCAGCGACGGCCGAGCCTCCATTTCTTTCCGTGCTTCTCAGCACCCGGACGAAATACCAGGCAGGCCACCATGACCACCCATATGACCAGGCTCACCCACTTGAGTATCAAAACCAAAAAGAACCCCTCCCTCGGCCCTTTGTAATATAGATATGCCGGGGAAAAAGGGTTCTTGTTCTGGCAAAAAATCGCTACTCCGTCTTTACCACCTTGTTCTTGAGAGCGTAAATAACGGCCTGGGTCCGGTCCTTCACCTCCAGTTTCCGGAAGATGCTGGTAAGGTGATTCTTCACCGTTTTCTCACTGATGAAGAGCGCGGCCGCTACCTCCTTGTTCGAGTAACCTTTAACCAGCAACTCCAGCACGTCCCGCTCGCGTTTGGTCAGCTTCATCTCATCTCTCCTACGGTTTTGACGTACCAGTTCTTTTGCCACTTGGCCTGCCACCCGCGGGTGGATGATGACGTTTCCTTCCCTCACCTTGAATATCGTGCTGGTAAGCTCGTCCGGACCCACGTCTTTCAAAACGTAGGCGGAAACCCCGGCTTTGACCATTTCCACTACCTGTTCGTCCTCGTAAACGGTCAAAGCGATGATATCGGTCTCGGGCATCTCCTTTTTTATGACTTGGGTGGCGGCGACGCCGTCGGTGCCGGGCATGTTCACGTCCATCAGAATTACGTCCGGCCGGTACTTCCGCGCCAGGTTGATGGCTCCTTGCCCGTCTCCGGCCTCTCCCACCACTTCAATGCGTTCATCCAGTTCCAGAAGCCTCCTTAAACCTTCCCGAACCAGGGCGTGGTCATCCGCGATAAGCACTCTTACCTTGTCCATTCCCTTCTCCCTCCCGTTCCAAAGGCACCTCGATTATTACCTGAGTACCCTGCCCTGGTGCCGACTTCACCCGGAACTTGCCCCCGAATAATCCTACCCTCTCCTGCATCCCCAAAAGACCGAAGCTTTCCTTTTTGCCTTCCCTTACAGCCTCCACGTCAAATCCGCACCCCTCGTCCTTGATCACCACCGTAACCTTCTCCGGAGCAATACCAAGTTTCACCTGAGCCCGGTCGGTCCCGGCATGCTTGCGGACGTTGGTTATTGCCTCCTGGATCAGCCGGAACACGGCTACTTCCCGGGCTAGATCCAGCCGCCGCTCTTCGCCAAAAAATAGGAAATCGATTTCCATGTCATATTTTTGGGCATAGTCGGCCAGGTATCGTTTTATCGCAGGGACCAAACCCAGGTCATCCAAAGCCATGGGTCTGAGATCGAAGATGACCCGTCTGATGTCGCTCAGGTTCTGCCTTACCACTTCTTTAAGCTCGGCTAGTTCCCTTCTGACCCGCTCCCGATCCTTGTCCCACAGCCGTTCCATCAGCTCCAGCCGCATCACGATGTTGGCCAAGTTCTGGGCCGGGCCGTCGTGTAGCTCGCGCGAGATGCGTCGTCGTTCCTCCTCCTGGGCCTGGATAACCCACAGCCCCAGCTGTTGTTTCTTGTTGGCTTCTTCCAAGTGGCCTGTAATGACGCCTACATTGCCCTTCAGCATCTTCAGCACCATGTTGATGCGGTCTACCAGACCTTCCGCCTTCCGGGCTATGCTTTCCACCTGCTTCAGGTGCCTCTCCAGCTCGTCCCGGCGATGGCGCAGCTGCTTTTCTTTTTCACGCAGGGCCGAAAGCTGCACCTGCAGCCTGTGAGCCTCCTCGTACGCCTGTTTAATATCTTCCTCGCTGTATGCCTGAAAGTCCCGGCTGACCTCCATCAACCTGACGCGAGCCATCCTCTCTTCCCGCTCGCACGATTCCACCTCGGCGATGGTAGACAATATCTCTGACTTGAGCTGTTCCAGTTCCCCCTGCAATCAGGCCAGCTCATTCCGGGCGGTGTCGGCAATGCCGTAAATCTCCTCCCGCCCGCTCTCGATTGTCGTCATTATATCGTTAACTATCTTTTCCAGTTGCCTGACATCTATTGCTTTCAGTCTACCTCACCAACTTTATGATAGTCCCAAAACCCGCAAAAAAAGAATTCGGCCAAGCGACCGAATTTATTGGGATGATAGTCCTAGCGCGTTTTGAATCTCCCGTTGGATATCGGCCAACCGCACCCGGTCTTGAGCCTCGATATAAACGCTTACAACAGGCCGGGTTTCCGGATTCCTGACCAGAACCCAGCTCCCGTCCTCCATGACGAACTTTTTCCCTTCCACGCTGAGCGTCTTTTCCACCTTGACCCCGGCGATGGCTTTAGGGCTGAATTCCTGCAAGCGGGCGGTGACGCGTTCCCTATCCTGTTCTCTGTAACAGAAATCTAACCGCTGGTTCTCGGTTCGCCCGTATTCCTCTGTGAACTGCCCGTAAATCTCGCTCAGGCTTTTCTGCGCAAAAGCCACCATTTCCGCCACCAGTAACCCGGCTAGTATGCCGTCCTTACACGGAACATGCCCTAGGACGCTTAGGCCCCCCTCTTCGTCGCCCCCCAGCATGCACCCCCGTTCCCGCAGGCACTCGCCAATGTAGTGGAAGCCGAGTGGGGTTTCGTTTACCCCCAGGCCGTTTTTTTTCGCTATCCTGTCCAGCACCCGGGTGGTAGCTGCGGTCCTGGCTACCGGGCCACGGAAGCTACGGGTCTTTAACAAATGATCAAGAACCAGGCAGAGCACCCGGTTCGGGGTGAGAAACTCCCCCGTTTCATCTACTACCCCCAGACGGCCGCCCTCACCGTCCAAGGCCAGCCCTAGGTCCGCCTCGTACGCCCTCACCGCCCGTTTTAAATCATCCAGGGAGGTATCGACTGGTTCCGGCCTGAGCCCCCCAAATAGAACGTCCCGGTACCCATGCACGACCCTCACCTCGCAACCGAAGGCCTCCAGGCACCGATCCAGGCAGCCGACCGCGGCCCCGAACATAGGGTCCACCACGACCTTTAACTGCCCCTCTTTAAATATCTCGGGGTTTACCATCCTGCTCAGGTGCCGCAGGTAATCATTCTCTACCTCGATCTCTTCGACCAATCCCAGCTTTCCCCCCTCTTCCAGGGATAGCTCGTACACCTTGCGGCACTCGAGCACGCGGTCGGTCTCCGCCTGAATCTCTTCAGCCACTGCTGGCATTGCCGCCCCGGCGTACTCGGGTATAAACTTCAAGCCCTGGTACTCATACGGACATGATCCGCCGGCAACCACCAGAGCCCCGCCTGTCGCGCGTTCACGTACCGCGAAGGCGACTACCGGAGTCGGAACCGGTCGGCGCAAGAGAAAAACTTTAATGCCATTGGCCACCAGAACCCTGGCTACCGCCCGAGCAATCTTATCTCCCAAGAAACGGCTGTCGTACCCTACCACCACTCCCTTTTTGCCCAGGTTGTTGCTGTTAAGGTAAGCGGCAATCCCCTGGGTCAGGGCCTTCACGTTGGCGAAGGTGAATTCCTCCGCCAGAACCGCCTTCCATCCTTCAGGGCCGAACCGTATGCGAGACATTTTTACCTCCATATCAAGCCGTCAGCTCAAATAACGCCATTGTCCCTATTAACTTAACACACCGGCAAAGATGCGAAAACAGTCAATAGCAATTTCGCCAGTGATAACTCACTTCTACTAGTATATTCAACGGAAAAGCCGGATCTCCTCTTAGTCCGAAACGTCAGTCATATGCGGCATTTTATCTCTTCGCTCAACGAACTAATCTTGAATTTCCCTCAAGTATCGGTTTCCTGATTACCATTAAAGCAGCCTAATCATTCATTGCAAAGGAGGTGTTGTCAGATGCCGTTCGATGGTTGGGTCGAGGAAAAAGTCAATACCGAATTTGGACCCGCAATTAAGCGATTTAACCCATCAACGGGCGAGACTGCTTTTTTCGCTCCTCACGGAGAGCAGATTGGCAAATCGTTTATTGACCCGCTTGCAAAACGCTCAATCAAGAAAAATGAGACCAGTACCAGCGACGTAGAAACCACCCGTAGAATAGCTCGGGAACAGCTGAACCAATATCCGCAGGAAGATGCCTTCGTTAAGTACGTCAAGAGCAACTTGGAAGAAGCACAGACGATAGAGCGCATTGACAACCTGATGCGCTTGCTCTTCCAACATTTTACCACTAAAGCTGCTAATACCGCTACTACTTCCAAATCCCAAAAGGAGGGGGCAGGTATGTGGGATGAGGTAAGGAAGCGCTACGAAAAGGATGAGATATTCCGCAAGAAGGTTGATAGGGTTGCTAAACAATGGCAAGTATTGAGGGGCAACCGAAGTTCCCTTGAAAACTACGTGGAAGTAGTGCTCCGTAACTACGAGGTATCGAAATCTATTACCAACGGGACATCTTTTGCTCGTTCCGATGATGAAATACTCCAGGGGCTATTAGATTCCGTTAAGGAGGAGGTCGTCCGAAAGAACTTCCGGCGAGCTACCGCTTTGCAGAGAGAGGTTAAGGAAGGAAGCTACGACTTGGAGCGCATTGGTCGCTTCCTCGAAGATACCTACGGGCTGAAACGCCCGCCGTTTGCTCCTAGTGACTTCACACGGTTCTCCAAGGACAATAAAGAACGTTACGAACCCTACTCGCCGAGCATGTACCGTGCGGTAACGTTGCAGGCCAAAGATTTGCAGGGACGGTTAAGCCAGTGGCTAAAGGAATTGCCGAATACCCTCAACTACCGGGACAGGCTCACGGATACAGCTAAGGAAAAGGTTACCAAACAGTTGACCGATATTTTCTCCATGCTGATGACCGCGGGCACTTTAGACGATGCCACCGTTGATAAGATTTCCACGCCCACCCGCAAATGTGAGGGCACCACGTACACGCAATTAGAGATGGAAGAATTCTTCAAACGAGGGCATGAACTTGCCAGCAATTGGTACACCTTTGTGAAGAGAGTTCAGGCTACCGTGGAAAAGGAAAAGGCTGAGAGAAGCTACCTCTCCGGTGACCTGAAAACTTTGTCCAACGTCGCACGCTGGCAGTATCCAGACAACATTCAACCGGACGTTGAGAAGCGTGACGACAGCGGTTTCTGGAGCAGCCTGTTCAGGACGCTACCGCCCTCTCACGAACTCAGCAGGCTGATTAACCAGAAAATCTTTAACGAGTAACCACGAAGGAGGATGAACGTCATGCTACCGATTGCTTACTGGAATAAGTGGGACGAACTAATGAAAGACGAGCTGGCTGAAAGGCTATCTCGCACCTGTTTTGGAAATTTCGGGTACGACTTTACCTGCGCCTTTGGTGACAACGAGTGGGAAGCTCTCTGCCACTGCCCGTTGGGAATGCAGTGCAGTGAAGCAACCTACCACTACGAGCTAGTACCGCGCCGTATCAAGAAGCAGTTGGAGAATGCCGGATAAGGAGGTGCCAGGAATGTTCTGGGTTATCTGGTCGCTGGTAACTTTGTCAGTAGTAGCAAACGGCTATCTTTACTTGAAAGAAAGTAAAATCGCGAGTTAGCGCGTTAAAATATCGCTGCATTAACGTTTATAAGCCTCTATGCACCTCGGATCTTATTTCGTCAATATATTTTATACGTGGAAAGAAAAACCAACTTAAATCAAGGGGGTTTGACAGCTATGAAACGAGAGCCTTTCTACACGAAGGACCTGCATTTCGCCGCTTACCTCTTGCTGGAAGGGTACCAGCCAGAAATTAAGGTACCCTTCCAGGGAGCGAAAAAAGTAATGTTCCTTTACCCGGAAGCGGACTTCTCTACCCTGCGGGACTTGCGGACAAGGTTCGAGGGTGACAAGAACCTGACCGTGAACCTGTTCGATTACGTTAGAGCGATGCGAGAGCTTGGCGACCGCATTAACTACATCAAACGAGAGACATTGAAGAAGGAGGCTGGTCAAAATGACCGTAACGAGGCTACTGGACAGCAACCTACCATCTAGCCACGGTTGGGCAATCCATTTCGCAAAGGTGGCCCACCCTGAACCCTACCGGGAGTTTTACGAGCCGCATTTTCCGGAAATAGTCGGTAGGCAGCCTGACAGCAACGGGTTCATCTCCGCCCGCTGCCTGAACTCTCTAAACCACCAGCACGGGGACAAGAAGCCATCCGCTGCGGTCAACGTTAAAAGCGGCGTCTACCACTGCTCGGTTTGCGGCAGCTTCTCCCCTTTTCGATTCCTCACGGAAATCCTCGGGCTGCCGAAAGACGAGGCAAGCTTTACCCTTGACCAATACCGTTTTGAACTGCGGTTTGAAGACAAGCCAGCTTTCGAAAAGGTGGACAACTACAGCAGCGCCTTTGTCATCCCGCCGAAGGGTTTCAACGAGTACGCAAGCGAAGCCGCTAAAATGCTCTCCCCGGATTTAGAAATCGTGCAGGAATACCTGGCCGCGCGAGGTATCAACTACGAACTTTTGACCCGCTACCGCTGGGGCTACGTTCCAGAAGGTTTTGTCCCCGGGCAGGAGGAGTGCATCGTTGTTCCCTTCATCGTCAACGGGCAGGTTGTCGGTATTCGCGGCCGGGCTAGAGACGGCCGCAAGGGCGGGGCGAAGGGCTCCCGATTCGTTCTTTGGAATCTCGGCGCCTTGGAAGGTCACGACCAGGCGGTGATTGTGGAGGGCGAGAGCGACGCCTTGCGGACTATCCAGGCGCTGGAAAGCTGCGGGATTGACGTGCCGGTCTTGAGCGTTCCCGGAGCTACCTTCCGTCGGGAGTGGGAGCGGGAATTTCAAGGCATCCACACGGTCTACCTCATCCCTCAAGCTGACGACCCATCGTGGAACAACTTTGTCGCTAACGCCGTTAAAGTCCTGGGAGACTACCGCTGCGTTGTGGTGAAGCTCCCCTGGAAGCGGGGCGAGGCCGGAAAAGACGTGTGCGACTGGCTCCGCCTTCACAGCGACGCGGAACTGGCCGAGCTAATTCCCTGGCGGAAAACCAGGAGCTTTTTTACCACCCACGAAGAAATGCTGGAACTGGCAGAGCAGGAGATACCGTGGCTCATCAACGGGTTGATTGCCAGGGGCGATAAGGTTTTGGTCGGCGGGCCGCAAAAGGCCATGAAAACCTTCTTCATCCTCAACCTGATTCGGGCGGCGGCCAGCGGGGAGGATTTCCTGGAATACCCTGGCTGGAGCGTCCACAGGCCGTGCAAGGTTCTCTGCGTCGAAGAGGAGGGCTCTCCCGTCGCCTTCGCGAGAAGAATAAAGCGCCTGCTGAGCGACATTCCTCCAGCTAGCGTCCGCTGGGTGCACCGCCAGGGCGTAAAGCTTGATAACCCCTACTGGGTGGACAAATTGATTGAGGCCTGCGAGGATTACCAGCCCGACCTGATTATTTTCGACCCGCTCCAGAGGATTCACAGCAAGGTTGAGGACCGGGCCTGGGAAATGGGTGAAGTGTGGGACCGCCTGCACGAGCTTGTCCTGCGGTTCCCTGACGCGGCGGTATTGGTTGTCCATCACTTCGGCAAGCGCCAGGGTGTAGACACCGGTTGGGACGCTTTCCGTGGTTCCAGCCGGAGCAGCGGGGAAGCTGACGTGGGCATTTTCCTGGAAAAAACGGACAAAACCAACGAAGCCACCGGCGACCGCATCCTTCTCTTGAGACTGGACGGTAGAGACATCCCGCCGCTGACCGACTCACGCGGGAGAGTCACGGACAGGGCCATCGAGGTTTACGTCAACCAGGAAACCTTCAAGATGACGACCACCGGCTTTGTGGTGAGGGTCGAGGATACCTCTACTCGCGGCAAAGTGCTGGAACTCATTAAGCAAAGCGGCGAGGGCGGCATAGCCTTCAAAGACATAGTCCAGGAACTGGGGGTGAGCGACGAAACCGTCCGGCGCTACATTCGCGAGCTTCAGGACAGGAACATGCCCGTAACGGAGGAAGGCGGTAAGGGGCAGAAACCCAAAATCTACCGCTGGGTCGGAAAGCAGGAGAAAGATACCGCGGCAACCGAAACTGCGTAAGTCCAAACCCAAGTTGAGTAGGCACAAAGTAGGTCCATAGGCCCAAGGTATATATATACCTTTGGGCCTTTGGGCCTACTTTTCTGTTTCCCGAAGGTCCAAATTTGGCCCAACGTTGGCCCAAACCTTGGCGCTACCTTTGGGTCTACTTTACATTTCGTTTCATCACGCTACTGATGAGAATACCCCCAACTCAGATCCGCACCTGCCCAAACCGTTGGGCCTACTTGTTATCTTACTTTTCCTCGCTCACCTGGTACCATTGGAATTGGAAAGGAGGTGATACTGGATGGCCGCTGAGATTGTAGGTACCTTCAGTCCTGTTGAAAGGAGGCGCAGCATAGTGAACAGGGCGCAGGAAAACCCTATCCATCCAGAAGATTGGACTTTCAAGGACAGCGTAGCGGCAATCTTCCAGCACGAAATCGACACGATTGATTCAGTTGTATCCTTTCATAATGAGGGTGTTTTCCGCATCGTCCTTACCGACCCGAAGAACTTGAATTTCGGTATGGGCGACGAGGAGGAACTGGTTACCGCTTACTTCACGCTCTGTCATTTAAAGGCCCGATTAGAAATCTTGAACGCCGCGCTACCTCTCGTAGACGATGAAGCTACCCGGGGTGCTGCTGCTGAAGAGATTAACTTTTGGAACCGGCTCGTTACACTATTATTGGAAAGGGTTCAAAGGAAAATTGTTGAGGCCGGTCCAGAAAAAATACCGGCTGCAACCGAATTTGAACTACAGCAGCAAATTCAGCGCCTGTGCACGCTGCGCTTTACAGGAGAGTTGCAGGGTAGCTGGTTTGACGGGAGTGGCAACTGACGACATTTAGCAGCTTAAATGGAGGTGAGATTATGGCCACCGAAAAAGCATGGGAGGCGGAACGGCCAATAGAGGAAGCCATGATGTTTTCCGTCCTCCTTAATGAGATTGATGAGTTCGAGTTTCAATTGGATGAGGAAGCCATAACGATGGCGTTTGCCGCCCAAAAGGGCAATGACGGCGGAGAACGCTTGGGAGACACTTACCGTTATCTTCATTACCTGAAGGCTCAGTTGAAACTCATAGACGTTGGATTGGGGATACTGGGAGAACCCCCAAACTTGGAGCTTTATAATGATGTAGCTAGCAGGCTTCGTTTATGGAGAACCATCGTCAACGCTGCATTGGAACGAGTAAGTACGGTTATCGCTGATTAGGCCGGCAAACCTTTTCATGCGAAGAAGTCCTGTCAGTTAAGAGAGGCTCACCGGGGCCTCTTATTTTTGTGCCGACAATTTCCGACAAAAATTTTAGTGGCCATCTTTTAAGTCCTTGGGAAGTACATTATAATTTTAACATAATTAGACAGAATATTCCAACACAGGAAGGAGGTACTACCTTGACCAAACGAGAAACACTCAAAAGAGTGCGAGACATCATCCGATGTCTGGAACACCAACAAACGCTACCTACAGACACTTGTTCTGTGGTAGCTGCGAAGAAGCTGGAGATGCTCGTGAAAGAGGCTCCAGCTTCTCTCGTTTACGACCTTTCCTGCATTCACAGCCAGCTTCTGAACTCCGGAGACGACGTAGGCACTGTCCTGAACCGACTTAAGAGACTGCTCTATAGCGAAGGGAGGTGATTACCTTGACGGACAAAGAAATGGAGAGCTTGCTGCAAATGCTGCTGGAAGAAGAGCTGTCCGAAGGTACCCGGGTCAGGAGTTTTGAGGAAGCTGGAGTATTGACGCGTGACGCGCTGGTTTGGTAGTAAGGCTGCCAGACGGTAGCGAGTTCCAGATTACCATTGTCAGGTCGCGATAAGGAGGTGATTTACTATGGCAGCGAGAGCCAAGAGCGAGCCGGTTGAACCTAAGCAGTCTCTAATAATCCCGCCTGGCAACACTCCACCGGAGTTGCAGGCGTTGCGGTCGAAAAGAGATGCCTTCCGCGCCAACCTCCAGTACGCCATCAAGCAGGAGGAAGCCTATCGCGAGAAGTTTGATGACGGCGACGAGCTGGCGGAACTGAAG
Organism: Syntrophothermus lipocalidus DSM 12680; assembly: GCF_000092405.1. NCBI lineage: Bacteria > Bacillati > Bacillota > Clostridia > Eubacteriales > Syntrophomonadaceae > Syntrophothermus > Syntrophothermus lipocalidus. The sequence continues at coordinate 1,986,466 of NC_014220.1, forward strand.
ATGCTGGAGCAAAGGCTGAGAGTTGACTGGTACTCGAAAAAGATTGCCGAAGTAGAGCAGGAAATCCAGCGGTACTACCTAAAACGCAAAGCGGAGAAGAAAGAAACGGAACCTGAACAGGAAAAAGCCAAGAAGGAAGGCGCTGCGTAAAGAAAACGTGGCGCCTTCTGGTTTTTCTCTCCTGCAAACCAATTATACGGCTCTATGCCTTATGGAACTTTTCTCTTCAATACTTTTATATACTCCGGTACCAATTACCAATTTTCTTGGGAGGTGATACCATGCTGAAAGTGCGTACCTGCAAGACCTGCCCTCTCTACAGTAGAGAGCTTTCCCGCTGCCGGATGGGATTCGTTAACCCTCCCACCAAAAGGGCTACCGCGGAAACGGTGGCTGCCTTCGGCAGCGACTACGTCTGCCATTACAACCGGTGGAAAAACGGGAACTCCTCCCTTTACCTACCTGCGGGAGTGATGAGCCAGTGACCAACCGGTGGGCGATATTCGGTACCAGATCCGACGGCACTTCCTTTCTGGCAGGCTGCCAGACTTACAAGACCAAAGAAGAAGCGGAGGAGCGGTTGCTTCTCCTGCGCCAGATTTTCAAAGCCAGAGGGGTTACCCTCTACATCAGGCCGTTCTAAGGAGGTGAACTTACAATGACCGGCTGGGAACTGCTGGAGGAATTTGAAGACTTCCTCGGGCGTGACGTTGACCCTGATAGTGAAGAATTTCACGCTCTCCTGGATGCCCTCGGCTTTGAACCTGATGAAGTGCAAGACCTGGACGATGAAATTCTGTGAGAGGGAGGAATTACCTTTGTCAAGGGCGAAATTGTTACATGTTTCCTGTTGATGCGATGATATTCGACTTCTATTGCAATAGGAGGTTAAAAATGAGGCGCTTGCTTTTCCTTGCTTTAACTGTGATGATTACCGTGGCCGGTGGTTTTGCACTGCCGGCCTTCGCTCAGGAACAGCAGAAAATTCCCGTCCTGATTGACGGGCTGCCGGTTACCTTTGACGTGCAGCCGGTCATCCAGAACGGGCGCACCCTGGTTCCCTTCCGAGCGATAGCGGAAGCGTTGAACGTAAAGGTTACCTGGGACGGCACTACTCAAACGATAAGTGCTACGGACGGGAAAACCTCTATCCGGCTCCAGATTGGGAATAAGACCGCCTACCGCAATAACTCCCCTATCCTCCTAGACGTTCCTCCGCAAATTCTTAACGGCAGGACGATGATACCGTTGCGGTTCTTCAGCGAAGCCCTTAATTGTAAGGTGGATTGGGATAACTCGATTAACGGGGTCAGGATTACCTCCCCGCCCAAAGAGATGGCGGTAATCGGGTTCTACGCCCTGGGCGACAGCAAGACCAGCAGTTGGACTAACCTCTTTAGGATGCCGTACCCGGAAACTGCCAGCGGAAACACCGATGTAGTAGCTGAACTGGCGCTGGGCTGGTACAGTCTGGACAAAGGTGGCAACCTCCTGACCAAAAGCCGAACAGGCTGGCAAAGGCCGGATAGTTGGGAGAAGGTGCTGGAAGCAGCTAGGGAGTACAACCTGAAAACCGAAATGGTGGTCCACGTGACTGACGGTGACGGCACGATTTCGTCCCTGTTAACGGATGATGCTGCCATGACCAGGGCGGTTAATGGTATAATGAGAGAAGCGGTACTATACCAAGGAGTAAACCTGGACTTTGAGGGTTTGGGCTACCGAGATGACGGTGAGCAGTTAAAGGTGGTGCAGGGCTCTTTTACCAGGTTCGTCCTGCTCTTAGCGGAACAGGTTAAGGCTGCTAACCTCACACTAACCCTCACCCTCCACGCCCCGAACAGCGCCTATCACGGTTACGATTACAAGGCGCTGGGAGAATTGGCTGACCGGATTATCATCATGGCCTACGACTACGGCTCCACGCCGGAGCCGGTAAGCCTTGTCACTCAAGCAGTGGAGATAGCTAGGGCTAATGTTCCATCGGAAAAGCTGGTACTCGGAATTTCTGCCCCCACGGAAACAGCGGAAAGCATTCTAACGAAGGTAGGCATTGCCAAGCGGTACGGGCTTGACGGTATCGCCATTTGGCGGTTAGGTCTAGTGACCGGTGAGATGTGGGATGCGTTGAGGGCTACCGTAATACCACGGAGGTAATGGCAATGAAACGCATTGTTTTGTTTACTGCTCTGACAATCGCCCTTGTTTCTATTACCGGTTATGGGTTTGCGAGTAGTCAAACCCGAGAAGGAACGTTACCCGATGGGAGCAAGGTTCGGGTAGACGCCACAGGCAGGCTTGTCACGGATAGGCACACTGAAGCAGTAGAGAAGGCAATCTCCAGCATCAAGCCCGAAGACTTCCAGAGCGTAAACAGTTTCGTCCGGCAGGCTCATTTCCAGCTAAACGACTTGGTTGCTTCCGGTCATTATAAACGGTTTACGGATAATTCAACCTGGGCTTCAAACTCGAAAGAGTACCTGTGGGAGACCAGAGTAAAAGAGTACGTCAGTGGCGAAGGTGAGCTAAACCTAGTCACTCGTCCTCGGGAGGTAGCAGAAAAAGTTGGGTCAGAGGACTTAAAGGCTGACCTCGAAGCGTTTGCCCGAATGTTGGAGTTTGCCTATGAGAAGAAGGACGTTCAACTACTGATTCTAGCTCACCGCATAATCCATGACCTTGATTATTGGGTGTTCAATAACGAGACATTTGAGTCTCGGGATTACTGGGGAGCTACAGTCACTCTGGAAGGCCAGGACGGAATCCTTACCAAAAAATATTTGAATAAGTTTGAGTGAGTTTGAAGGAGTTTGCGCAGTTTTGTCGTAGTTTATTATGTAGGTGGTGAGGAAAATGTTACCTACTGAGGCCTCTTCTCCAAATACACTGGTTACTATTGGCGAGGCTAGTAAAATACTTGGTATTTCGACAGCAACATTATATCGTTATGAAAAACAGAATCTGCTTGTACCTCTGCGAACTGCAGGTGGACACCGGCGCTACTCCTTAGACCAGCTAAACAGGTTTAAAGGGAAAATGGGGTCGGAAGATTTTATTCATAACCGGAATGAGCGAGTTGCCACCAAAGGAGGTAGTCGAGAGGATGTCTAAAAAACTTTACGCTATCTCGATATTCTCTGGCGCGGGTGGATTTGATTTGGGAATCGAGGCAGCAGGCTTCGAGACCCGACTCTGCACGGATATTGATTACCATAGTTGCAGGACGCTCCGCTCCAACAGGCGTTTAGGAAAAGAAACCGGCAAGCACTCCTTTTTGCAAAATGCGGTTGTTCTTCAGCGAGATATTAGAAAACTGAATACCAAAGATATTTTGAGAGCTGCGAGGTTAGACCGTGGCAAGGTATCTCTAGTAATTGGTGGGCCTCCGTGCCAGTCCTTCTCTGTTTTCGGGCGGCGTAAAGGAATGGACGACCCTCGCGGTACCCTTTTATGGGATTTCATAAGGGTTATCAGGGAGGTCCAGCCCGAAGTCTTTATTTTTGAAAATGTGGCCGGCTTGCTAACAATAGATGACGGTAAGGTTTTTGAGCGATTCATGGAGGAGGTTGGCAAAAACGAATTTGGCACCCAAGATTATACCCTAACGCATTACTTGCTAGATACTGCCAATTATGGTGTGCCTCAGTTCCGCAGCCGTTTAATCGTATTCGGGTCAAGAAGCGGGATAAAAATTAGCAAGCCTCAGCCCACTCACTCTCCTGAGGCGAATGGCAAGTCAATTTCTTTATATCCAGAACTACTGCCTACACCCGTAGTTGCTCAAGTATTAAGAGGGCTTCCAGAACCGCCCTGTCCTCACATACCAAATCACGTTGGTAGAGTTCACAGCCAGAGGATTATTGACCGTTACTCTAGATTAGCCTTTGGAGAGAGAGACTCAAAAACTAGAATCAATAAATTGCACCCCTATAGGCCGAGTTATACAATTGTGGTTGGTTCCGATAAAGGCGGTGGCAAGGGGCACGTACACCCTTTTCAGCCTAGAGAGGTCACGCCAAGAGAATCTGCTCGTATTCAAACATTCCCGGACTTTTGGGCTTTTTCAGGAACCAGCCGTCACCCCATAAGGCAAATCGGCAACTCCGTACCTCCAGTTTTTGGGGCTGTTCTTGGTGCGCAAGTTTTGCGGGAAGCCTTCAATTACGAAGCTCCCGACTACAGAGAGATTTTGGAGCGCCTCCAACTTGATTACCTATTAAGTGACGCGGAAAAAGATTTCTCTGAGGGAAAAATAGCACTAGCCCGGTAAAAATGGTTGAAAAGCTTCCCGGCATTCACTCGGGCACTGGATATTTACATCGTCGGTTAACCAGCAAACAAAAATCCCTCTATCTTTAACGAGATAGTCTACTAGCCACGGCTCGCTCGGTGGGCATTGCAACACTAGACACAGGAGAGCGTCGCTGTGACCCGAGCGGTACCTATATTCGTAGAGTTGAGATATACCCTTTCTAACCTGCGCGAGTTGATTGTTAGAGTTGCAGCTTTTCATTTCAAAGATATACTTTCTGTTGTTAATCTCTACAAACAGGTCAATGAATAAGTTTTCATGAGGGTCTCCCCCAGCTAGCCGGGACATCGCGGCGAATCTTTCAACCAATCTAGCGTGATCCCGATTTGCTTTTTCTCTTCTCAAACGGGCTATTTCCGGATTGCTTGCTTCGCGAGCACTTACCTGCTTGTGGGAAGGCCTGGAACTTTCATAACGGCTTAGAGGAGGGAAGGCAGCCGCAGGAAGTGCTTCTTCCCTCAGAAGAAGCATAACAGGGCTTGCAAAATCGCTCTCAAAGCTGCCAGTTACTAGAGTGAGTGACCTGGCAGGAAGATTAGATGCGTCATAGTAACGGCCCCATTCGGGGCTCTTTATGATTGTTTCAACACACTCTCTCGTTTCGGGTGCCACGTTACACGCATTAAGCGCTGAGAAGAAGGTATTCATATTTGCAATTTCTTTTACTGCTTGCAATTTATCGGCGGTGTCAATATTTAGGTTGAGCCCCCTTTCGGTTCTAGATATAAGCCCGGTGTGGGTAAATATATGAAAGTTTCTCTTAAACTTTGTAAGCAGGCGGTTTTCAAAAAGCCATGGGGGGCAGTTTTTGGTTTGTACATCATTAAGAACCTCGATGATTTGCTCATCCGATGGAGAGGGGTCTGTATTTGTGCGGGAATCATTTGCAAGAGCAAGTATTTCCGGGTACTCTAAGGTGGCGTCTTGCGGTTCAATATTCATAGCCGCTGACTTTGCCAACAAAGCTTTGCAAATCATGCGAAACGGGACTAATCTTATCCCGTGGCTGACCTCTCGTAGCGTGTCGGTAAGTATATTAGCTTGAACACGAACATTAAGTCTGCCTGTTGGTGTTTTTGTATAAACCGCCCCTGCCCCATTGGGATACTGGAAAAGCGACAGTTGTGCGCGACAAAAGGCTTCTACATCCGGCTCAGAAGTGCAGAGATATTGCCTTGCGGCACCGGAGAGGGCAATTACCCATTGGCCGTCGCAACGCTCTATGTGGTAGATACCCAGATAGGTTCCGTAAGCACCAAACTCGTCCCTGAAGTTCGACGGGTCACGAAGCGCGTAGGGTGACCGGTCGCTTAAAGTTCGAAATCGGTCCAAGAGGCGGTCACGGTCAAGTTCTTCTCCATCAAACTCGGCAAAGATATTAGCTATCTCGAGCAGGTAATCAGGCCAGTCCGGACTTGAACTCTCAATTTTATTTGCGAAGAACTTAGTCATTACCGGTTGTAAGGGTAGAGACATAATTTTCCCTCCAGCTTTTGGCAGGTGCTTAGTATGAGTAATTCGACAATTGACAGTAAAAACCCTCTTGAGCTGGCGAATGAAGGCGCTAGCTCGTCCAAAATACTGTTCTTTCAAGAGGGGCTACTGAAGTGGTTTGAAAAGAACAGGCGTTCTTTTTTGTGGCGGGAAACTCATAATCCTTGGTATATCTTGTTGGCCGAAGTACTTCTGCAGAAAACTAACGCCAGAAAGGTCGAGAACATATACGCTGAGTTTATTAATCTCTACCCTACTCCGGCCAAGTTATTAAACGCTGGTCCCGAGCTACAGGAACTACTGAAACCCCTTGGGTTGTGGGCAGCAAAAAGCAAAATCCTGAGAAGCTTAGCTAAGTCAATCGTAGAAAATTTTAACGGTCTTGTTCCAGATTCCTTTGATAACTTGATTAGTCTGCCGGGCGTAGGCAGTTATATCGCTTCCGCAGTATTGTCTTTTGCTTATGAAAAGAGAACTCCCATCGTTGATACAAATGTGATAAGAATTCTCGAGCGTTACTTTGGAGTTTGCTCAACAAAGAATAATAACAAAGAGAGGGACCAACAAATCTGGCGTTTTGTAGAGGTGTTACTGCCAGAAAGTAACTGTGTTAAGAGGTTTAATCTGGCATTAGTTGATTTTGGCGCGTTAGTATGCACGCACTACCACCCTCATTGTGACACGTGCTGCATTGCTCCTTATTGTAAATATTATTCTAGAGAGAGACCTTTTGAAATTCCTCCTCCTGATGCGGCATTAGCACCGTTAGAATAAAAATGATTGCAGGGTACTAATCTTCGCACCCTGTTTTTTATTTTAGGTATTTCACTCACGTTCAAGTGGTATAACTTGTCCATGCCGTGAATATGATGGTAATAAATATGGTACTTCTTTGCCAAAATTGGCCGTTTCGAATCTTGTAGAAAATTTTGGAAGCCCTCTTTTAAGTTCCTAGCATACATCCTATAATAATAACATAGGAGGTGAAATCTGGTGAACGAGCTATTTACTACCAATGAAACGGCTGAAATTCTCGGAATATCGCCCGTTGCGGTAGCTAATCTCCTCCGAGACAAGAAACTGCCAGGCATCAAAAAACGAGGTGATGACGGGATTGACCGCTGGTTCATCAGGCGGGAAGACGTTGCCCTCTACTGCGCCGGATTGGCTATTTTCAATATGCTCCAGCACAAAGCCAGAATTAGAGGGCAAGCTGTAGAGGAAGGTGTCCCACTGTGAGTAGAGCCGTTGGATATGTAAGGGTAAGCACAGAAGAACAGGCGCAACACGGCTACTCTCTTGAAGCTCAAGCAGAAGCTATCAGAAACTATTGCAAAGCATTAGGATGGGAGCTTGTCAGGATTTATCGTGATGAAGGCTACAGCGCAAGCTCATTGGATAGACCCGACCTTCAGCAATTAATCCAAGATATTCCTTTGCATTCATTCGATACTGTCGTATTCTGGAAGCTTGACAGGTTAACTCGAAGCGCGAAAGATACCATATATTTGCTTGAAGACGTTTTTGAGAAAAACAACATAACCTATGTCAGTATACAGGAACCATTCGTCAATACTAAAGACCCAACAGCAAAGATGTTTACGACTATTATATCTGCTTTTGCTCAACACGAAAGAGAAATGATTACCGAGAGGATGAGAATGGGAAAATACCAAAAAGCAAGGATGGGGCAGTTCCCTGGCGGTCATGTACTATACGGTTATAGCAAGAATCCTGTTACCGGTGAGTTCGAGGTTAACGAGGAAGAAGCAAGGATTGTTAAGCTTATTTACCACTGGTACGTGTATGGTGATGAAAGCGGCCAACCGCTGGGGATGGAAACTATAGCGGATAAATTAACGCAAATGGGTATCCTCCCGCCCTCTGCTGTCCGTGGGGTTCGGGTAGGGGTCAGAGGCAAAAGAGGTCAAAAAGGAGAGGTTATCAAGCACTGGTCTAACGCCACAGTAAGGCAGATACTCACCCACCAAGCCTACATCGGAAAAAATTTCTTCGGTCGCGACGGGAAAAATGCAGAACCTGAATATACTAAAGATGACTGGATTCCCATTCCTTTCCCCCAGCTTATTGATGACCATTTATACCAGTTAGCGCAAGAGCGCAGGAAGCGTGCTAAGTTCTGGCAACGCACTCACGAGATGCCGCTGCTGGTTGGCATTATTCACTGCGGGATATGCGGATTACAGTTTAGGGGAGCCTATGACCACGGTACTAAACCGGTCTACTCCTGTTACGGCAGACTTAAACGCTACCACAGAGATGGAAGTCCCATGTGCGGTTCTCCAAGGTTGCCAGCTAATTTGCTAGATGAGCAGGTTACTCAAAAGGTACTGGAAGCCTTGCGGGAACCTGCGAAAATGAAAGAGGCTATCGAAGCTCACTTAGAGAGCTGGGAGAGAAGGAAGCGGGAACTTGAACTGCTGGTAGGGCCTTCTACCCGGCAGGTTAAACAACTGCAGGACGAGTTGGGGAATTTGAATTACCTTTTCCGCAAGGGCAGAATTCCAGTAGGCGAGTACGAAAAGGAAGCCTCCGCTTTAGAAAAGCAGATAGCTGACCTGCGGGAGCAGCACAAGCACCAATCGGAAGAACTCCGGCGCTTGCAAAAACTGGAGCAGGACCTGGACTTCATCAGGCGGGCACTGGAGAAAGGCTACTGGCAGGTAGGGTACCAAGCTATACAGCAAGAGGTACAGATGACTTGGGACGCTGCCGCAACGATAGACGCTGCCACAGGCCAACTGGTAAATACTAAACCTCGGCAGGAAAAGAAAATCCAGGTTGACTTCAGCCAAGCCGTTGAAGGAGGTGACGCGAGGGACGAACTATTTAACCTGGCAATGCACGGTAGCGGAAAAGTTATGCTGAGACAGCTATTTGACCGGCTCCATATTACCGTCCACGTTTACCACGACCGAGTTGAGGTAAGAGGGCTGGTACCAGTCGGGAATATCAACATTAGTTCGTTTCGTCGATATAGAGGTTTCCGTCTGTATCGAGGCTGGCGTACAAGATGTCCTTAGGGCTGTTGTACCCCCGCTTTTTCAATTCCTGGATAAGCCACTGCTCGTCCAGGTTGTTCTGCTTCAGGTTCTGGTACACGACCTCGCCATCGACGATGATCTCGGAAGGAATCCCCTCATACCTGGTCGGCATGTTCAAGTCGCCGGGAGTAACGGGGCGTTTCTGAGACTTGACCAAAACCGAAAGGTTGCCGTCGTTTTCGGCAACTGCGAACTCGACGTCGGCGATGTTGAAAACGTTTTTCTCACGAAGCTGCATCATGAGGTTCTCCATGTCATACCTGAGTTTGGCCATGTTGTGCTCGAGAATCTTGCCGTTGTGGATGAGGATGGTCGGTTCCCCTTCGATGAGCTTGCGCATGGGACGGCTCTTAACCGTAAGCACCCCTGTGAAATAGTTTAGAGCAACGAATACCGTCAGTACCCACAAGAAGATGCCGGTGTTAGTCCCCCGGTCTAGCGCGATAGCAGCGGCAATGGAACCGAAGGTAATGCCGGTCACGTACTCGTAGAAGGTCATTTGGCTGATCTGCTGTTTCCCTAAAATCCGCGTGTACACCAGTATCCCGAAAAACGCCACCGCCGTTTTTAGGAAGCTCTCAAACAACTGGGCCAACTCCGATTCACTCCTTCTCTCGAAGTCCCCCTCCCCAGCCACAGATTTACACAGATGTTCACAGATGAACACTGATATTGAATTGACGCAGATTTAAGAGGATTTAAAATTTAGAATTGAGATTTGAGAGTTGAGAATTAAAGCTTGTGATTAAGAATCTGTGCTTAAAGATGGTACTGTATATCTACTGCTGCTGTTGCCATATCTTAATTACACTAATCATAATTTGCTATGATTTCAACTATTCATAATTTTAATCTGCGTTAATCTGCGTCAAAAACAAAAATCTGTGTAAATCTGTGCCCCATCTGTGTCCATCTGTGGCTAATAATTGTGCAGAAAATCCCGCACTACCTTGGCGATGCGGGGAGCAGCCTGGCCGTCCCCGTAAGGGTTTACGGCCCGGGCCATCTTCTGGTACGCCTCCTCGTCGGTGAGTAACCTCTTGGCCTCTTCGTAAATGCGGCGGCGGTCGGTTCCTACCAGTTTTACCGTGCCGGCTTCGACCGCCTCCGGCCGCTCAGTTGTATCCCTCAGCACCAGGACCGGCTTGCCCAGGGACGGCGCTTCTTCCTGCAGTCCCCCGGAATCGGTCATGACCAGGTGGGATGCGGCCATCAGGTGGGCGAAGGGCTCGTAGTCCAAGGGCTCGATGAGGTAAACCCGCTCCCGCCCTTCAAGAACTTCTTCTACCACGTCCCGCACCACCGGGTTCTTGTGCACGGGAAAAACCACGTCCACGTCGTCGAACTCCTCCAGGATGTCGCACAGAGCTTCGTAAATCTGGCGCATTTTCGTCCCCCAGTTCTCCCGCCTGTGGGTGGTGACCAGAATAATCCGCCGGGTGAAATCCAATTCCGCCAATTCCCCCGTAAAGCGGTAATCAGGCTTTACCGTCTGGTAGAGAGCGTCGATAACGGTATTACCTGTAACCCAGATCCGAAACGGCGCTACCCCTTCCGCCAGCAGGTTGGCCCGGGCAGTTTCGGTCGGGGCAAAGTGCAGGTCGGCTAAGCGCCCGGTCAAGGTCCGGTTCATTTCCTCCGGGAAGGGCGAGTACTTGCGCCGGGTCCTCAAGCCAGCCTCCACATGCCCTACCGCGATGCGAAGATAAAAAGCCGCCAGAGCAGCGGCAAAGGTAGTTGTGGTATCCCCGTGTACCAACACCAAGCGAGGCCGTTCCCGTTCGTATACGTCCCGCATCCCTTCCAATACCCGTGAGGTGATACCGAACAGGTCCTGGTTCTCCCGCATCAGGTTCAGGTCGTAATCGGGAACGATGCCGAACAGGTCTAGGACCTGGTCCAGCATCTCCCGGTGCTGGGCCGTCACCGCTACTCTTACCTCCAGTTGCTCCATCTCCTGCAAAGCCTTGATCACCGGGGCCATCTTAATGGCCTCCGGCCTGGTTCCAAATACTACCATGACTTTGTTCCGCAATACAAACCCTCCTGTTAGTGTTAGCCACAGATAAACACAGATTATCACAGATTGACACTGCTTACGATTAGACGCAGAATGACGCAGATTTAATTGTACGCAATAATGTAATCGTACCCTGTGGGTGAATGCTATGTTTTGCATTTTATTCTATAACCGTCTGTTGTCTGCGTTAATCAGCGTCAATTATAAAGAAATCTGTGCAAATCTGTGGCCCGTTGTTCCGCGTCTTATCATCTCTTCAATGTTGAAATCGGGGCGATGCCGGTGATCTTGAATACCAAGCAGTTTTTGAGCGGGAAATTCCCATACGGGGTAGCTTCCAGCCTGGCTTTGATACGTTCGTAATAAGGGCCCTCCGTCAGGTCCTCGGCGAGACGCACGTAGACCCGGATGCCGTCTTTTTTCCCCTGCTCGTCGGCAACCAGGACCATGAAGACCCCTTTGCCCGTCTCCTTCAGGTTCGCGTATGTCTGCTCTGCCCCGAACCGGGCACACAGTATCGTCTCGTCGTCGACCATCTCCACCACCGTAATGACCGCCACATTGACATTATACTCCTTATCGACCGTGCTCAGAGTCGTGGTCAACAGGTTCCGGTTTAAGAGTTCCCTCGCCTTCTCCAACAAACTCCTCTCCATGCCATCCACCTCCCGATCTTGAATCCACAGATACACATTAGATTGTCACTGATTTACACTGATTGATGAAAGTAATTGAGATGCACAATAGCGTAGATACCTTTATAATGATAATCTGTGCTCATCTGTGCCTATCAGTGTCCATCTGTGGCTCCTATGGCCCCGTGGTTGCATATTCGCCACTTGCTAGGCGATTCCCTGCCCGCCGACCCGTCCAGCACCCTGTTGTCAACCTCGTGCACGGATAGAATCAAAACAGGCGTCCTACCATAAGATCACCAAACAAGCTGCGCTTAATGTACAGAGAAGAACGTGCAAGAAACATAAAACAAGGGCGGTTCTGGTTTTGCACATCGTGCCATGCAAAACCAGAACCGCCTCCGCTGCGCGCTCGTCATTCCGCTGCCTGGATTCACCTTGGAGGCATGAGGCGGGCGTTCTCAGGAACAATTGTCCCCTCGTGCACTACGTAACGGCTCCCAATAACCGCACCTGGACTGACCGCGGCTCCGCGGCCGATGCGGCAGCGGCTGCCGATGACCGAGCCTCTGATAACTGCTTTCGCTTCTACCACCGTATCCTCCCAAATCACAGCGTCCTCAAGCACCGCTCCGTCCCCAATGCGGCAGCCGGGCCCAATAACGACGCACCCTTTCAGCGTTACCCCGCGCCCGAGCTCCACCCTTTCGCCCACCAGAATATTCGTGACCCCCAGGGTACCTTGCAAAAGCTGCCCTTCTATGGGGCAATCCACCCTGCCTTCGAGCACATCCCTGTGGGCCTGGCGGTAGGCCTCGATGTCACCTACGTCGCACCAGTACCGGTCGATAGCGTGGCCGTAAAAAGGCGCCTTAATGCGCACCAGGTGGGGAAATACCTGGCGCCCGAAATCGTAAAACTCGCCCTCGGGTATGTAATCGAAAATTTCCCGTTCAAACACGTAGATCCCCGTGTTGACCAACCGGCTTAAGGCCTCTTCCCGGCGCGGCTTCTCCTGAAAACTCTGAATGAGGCCGTCCTCGCCCACGATGACGACCCCGTAGTGTTCCACCTCGTCCATCTCCCGCAGGGCAATGGTAGCAAGCGCGCCGTTCCTTTTGTGGGCTTCCACCAGGTCTGTCAGATTCACATCCGTCAGGGCATCACCGCTCATGACCACGAAAGTGTCGCCCAAAAACCACTCGCACCGGCGCACTCCTCCGGCGGTCCCCAGGAGTTCCTTCTCCTCCGAGTAGAGAAGGCTCACCCCGAACCTCGTCCCGTCACCGAAATGCTCCTTAATAACCGGCCCGTGGCAGTGCAGGTTGGCAATTATCTCCGTTATCCCGTGCTGGGCCAACAGCCCTATGATGTTTTCCATCACCGGCCGGTTGGCGACCGGCACCATCGGCTTCGGTAGCTCGGCCGTAAGCGGCATCAGCCGGGACCCAACCCCGGCTGCCATAATCATCGCCCGCATACCCGCCCTCGCTTTCACAGCTTTTACCACTTTTCCAACTTCAAGCCTTCTATCGACTCACTGGGATCCACCTGCTCGCATCCTTCTTCAATTGCTCGTTCTATCTCACCAGCCTCGTCTGGGCTCAAAATTCCCGCAAACCGTATAAGGTCATTCCCGGAGACCCCTTCTTGAGGAAACGAAGCCAACCTGCGAGCAAAATCAAGAACCAATCGCTGCATTTCGGGTGACAGGCGAGCCAGCTCCCTCAAAATCTCGTCCGTAAGCGGCGCGGCATCCATGTTAATCACCCACCGTTCTTCTTTCTCTCCCCCAGTATATCGCAACCCGTTCCTGGAGCAAACCGGCTAATTCACCATTCCATTTAGTAATATATCCATAGCCTGGCGGGCGAGGAGCGAGGGATCAGCTTCCTGGCCCTCCATAACGATGGGCACGATGAGTGAGGTCATGGCCCCGATAAAAATGGAGGCGGCAATCGCGGCATCCACCGGGCGGAACTCGCCCCGTTCGATACCCTCCTCGAAAAGCGCCCGCATTCGTTCCAGCTTGGCTTTTCGCTGTTCGTATATCCAGAAGGCCAATTCCTGGTCATAGCCCACCCCGTCCGCGAAAGCCACCCGGGCGAATCTCGCGTTTTGGGAAATGAAGTCCAGGTGAAGTTCTAAGAGGAGCCGCAACCGCTCGACTACCGTCTGCCCCTCTTCCCTGACTGACTGGAGACGCTCGTAATACCTCCCCAAAACCGCCCGGAACATCTCCTGGAACAGCTCGAGCTTGCTGGCAAAATACTCGTAGACCGTGCCCTTGCCGACTCCCGCTCGGGCCGCTATCTCCTCGATGCGAGCCTGATGGTAGCCCTTTTCGGCAAACACGGTCACCGCCGCCTCCAGTATCCTTTCCCGTTTGGTCCCTTCGCTCACTCCGCCCCACCTTCCTATAAGCCACTGATTGACACAGATGGGGCACAGATTAACACAGATGTAATCAATAATTAACATAATGATAATCATTTATAAATAACGTGATATTTCAGCGAGTAAATCGCGCCCAATTCGCGAATACGATGGATTGCGCCTCATTCTACATCTGCTGTCTGCGTTAATCAGCGTCAAACTAATAAAAATTATCTGTGTAAATCCGTGAAAATCTGTGTTCATCTGTGGCTTGTGTTTATCTGTGGCTCTTAATCCAGCCGCCGATCTTGCGCCCGTAGTCGTCGAATATCGTATATACTACCGGCACCAAGACCAGGGTAATCACCGTCGATGCCGTCAATCCCCCGATGACCACAGTCGCCAGGGGTGCCTCTAGTTCTCCCCCTTCACCCAAGCCCAAGGCCAGCGGGAAAAGGGCGATGATGGTACAGAGGGCCGTCATCAATACCGGGCGCAGTCTTACGGCCCCGGCTTCCTCTATGGCCTGGTTCCGCTCCATTCCCCGTTCCCGCAGGGTCTTGATATAGTCGACTAAAACGATGGCATTCGAGACCGCGATACCCACCAGCATGATGACCCCGATGAAGGCGACCACGTTGAAGGTTCTGCCCGTAACCGCCAGCCCGAAAGCCCCGCCGATGAAACAGGTCGGCACCGAGAACATGATAACGAACGGGTCGAAGAAAGATTCGTACTGGATGGCCATGACCGCGTACACCAGGACCACCGCCAAAAGCAGGGCGTACAAAAGGCTCTGGAAGGACTCCACCATCTCCTTGTTTTCCCCCGTGTACTTGACGGTGTAACCCGTAGGCAGCACCAGTTCTTTATCCATACGTTTTTGGATGTCCCGTATCACGCTGTTGAGGTCGCGTCCGGAAATGTTGGCCGTTATCTGGGCAGTTCGTACCTGGTGGATCCTGGTAATGGTCATCGGCCCCCGCGCCAGTTCGAATTCGGCTACCTGGCTCAAAGGCACCTGGGCACCACTGGTTGTGGTTATCATAAGTGAACCCAGTTCCGACAAGTCATCCCGATCCGAGGGCTGGTAGCGGACGCGCACGTCGACTTCGTCCCCCTCTACCCGGTAGCGGGTGGCGACCGTGCCTTCGAAGGCCGCCTGCACCGTCTGCGCCACCTGGCCTGGCGTGATGCCGTAATAAGCAGCCTTGCGACGATCCACCTTGATCCTGACTTCGGGTTTGCCTTCCGTCAGATTCGATTGGACCTCCCGTGTACCTGCCACCGCGCGCACGATGTCAACCGCTTGGTCAGACAGCCCCTTGAGCACCTCCAGGTCGTCACCCGAGATCTCAATATTCACCGGCGTAGAAGAAGTCATGCCGGTCATCATGGGGTCAACCTCGGTAACCGTGATCTTGGCCCCGGCAATATCCCCTGTCTTCTTCCGGATTTCTTCTGCAATCTCGGCCGTAGAACGGCTGCGCTGGCTTTTCTTGCAGAGCATGACCTTCAAGGTAGAGGTGTCCGTGCTTGAGGCCCCGGTCATGTACATCATGCTGCCTTCTGAGCCGACACTGGTAAACACCGTGGTAACCTCGGGTATTGCTTTGACCAGTGCCTCGACCTTGGATGCTACTCGGTCAGTCTCTTGCAGCACTGTTCCTTTATCCATTTCTATGGTGATCCCTATCTGCCCGGCATCAGACTTGGGCAAAAACTCGGCTCCGATGAGAGGCACCAGGGCTACGCTTGCTACCATCAGCACTGTTACGGTAACCACTATCAGCCGCCTGTGCCCTAAGGCCCAGCGGATGACCCGACGGTAGCGCTCGCCCAGGCTGTCGAGGAAAAGATAGAGCCGTGCCAGAACACGACGGGGGCCGGATAAACCTTCTTCCGTTTTCACCTCATGCACGATGTCCCCGGTCATCATCCGGCTGGAAAGGAGGGGAATGATAGTGAGGGCCACCACTAAGGAACTCAGTATCCCGAAAGATACAGTCATCGCCAGCGGTTTAAACAAAATGGCGGAGATGCCTTCCACGAACACCACCGGGAAAAACACGGCCACCGTAGTGAAAGTCGCGGCCATAACGGCGTTGCCGACTTCGGACGCCCCCTCCACGGCGGCCTGAACTGCAGGTTTGCCGGCCTGGCGGTGGCGGAATATGCTTTCCAGGACCACGATAGAGTCGTCCACGATGCGCCCGATGGCCAGAGCCACCCCGCCCATAGTCACCATGTTCATGGTCATTTTAGAAAAATACATCAAAAGGAAAGTGGCAACCACCGACAGCGGTATAGAAGTTGCGATGACCAGGGTGCTGGGCACGCTGCGCAGGAACACGTAAATGACTAGCATGGCCAGGAGCGCACCTTCCAGCATGGACCGCTTGATGGTACCCATCGATTGGTTTATGAAATCGGCCTGGTCGAAGACCACCCCGACCTCAATGCCGCCGGGAATGGTCTTGCTCAGCTCCTGCAAGGTCGCTCGAACCTTCTCCGACACCTTGACCGAGTTAGCATCGGTCTGCTTCAGGATGTGGATGCCGATGCTGGGCTTTCCGTTTACCCGCGTGTACTGCTGGGCGTCTTTATAACCGTCGGTTATCTGGGCTACCTGGGAAAGCAGCACATTGGCTCCTGCAGGGGTAGTAACCGTCACGTTCTTGATGTCATCGATGTTTTCAAACTGCTGCAGGCTGCGGATGAAAAGCTGCCGGTCGCCGTGGTTTACAGTCCCTCCCGCCAGGTTGAAATTGTCAGCCCGCAGAACCTGGGTAATCTGGCTCATGGTCAAGCCGTAATTGGCGATCTTCACCGGGTCAACGTCCACTCTGACCTCACGGGTCACTCCACCGGTTAGGACCACCGAAGCTACCCCGTCGATCCGCTCCAGCTCCGGCTTAATCTTGTCTTCCACCAGGTCTTGCAATTGGGCAAGATCTGTACCGCCGGTAACCCCTATCTGGAGGACTGGCATCATGGTGGGGTCCATTTTCACCACCGTCGGTTTATCTACCCCGTCCGGCAGGTAGGTCTCGATCAAGGCCAGCTTTTCCCTCATGTTCAGGGTCGCAAAATCCATATCGGTGCCCCAGTTGAAGCGTACAATGACGATGGACGAGCCCGGGGCCGACCAGGATTGTATCTCCTTCACGTTGCCCAGGGTACCCATGATGCTTTCGATAGGCCGCGACACCTGGGACTCCACCTCTTCCGGGCCGGCCCCGGAGTAGGTGGTTATGACTGCCGCCACCGGCAGTTTTATGTCAGGGTAGAGATCCACCGCCAGCCGGGAAAAAGCCACGATGCCGAGGACTATCAGGACGCCCACCAAAATGGCCACCGTGACCGGGCGGTGAACTGCAAACCGCGAAAGCCTCACTTGTCAACGCCTCCTGCCACAACCTTTACCTTATCCCCGTCACGGATGAGGGTCGATCCCTTTACCACAACCGGCTCGCCAGCTTTGAGCCCTTCCGTAATCTCGGCCAGGTTCTCGTTCTCCACCCCTACGGTTACGGGTCTCTCATGGGCCACGCTCTTCGAGTCCACCACGTACACCACCCGGCGGGCTCCCTTGGCCACGACTGCCTCCTGGGGAACCGCCACTACCTGGTGCCTGACCATGGTCGGCAGGTGCACCTCGGCAAACATCCCTGACTTTAGCATTCCTTTCGGGTTGTCGAGCAGGATCTTGACCGGGTATGTCTTCATGCGGCTGTCCGCCGTCGTAGCCACCGTGTCAACCGTTCCCGTGAACGGCTCCGGCGATGCCGCCTGCACGTAAACCTTAACCTGGGCTCCGGGCTTGACATAGCTTATCTCGGCTTCGGCCACGTTCACCTGGACCTCGAGCCGGGACGTGTTCGAGACGACCGTCACCGGGGTCTGGGCTGTCACGCTGTCTCCAGCGCTTACATTGACCGTTCCCACGGTACCGCCTACGGGAGACGGCACGTTGCAGTTGGCCAGGTTGCGGCGGGCGTTGTCCAGGTTAGCCTGGGCCCCAGCGATGCCGGCGTCGATCTGTTTCAAACCCGCCACCGCCGCTTCGTACTCGGTCTCAGCCCTTTCCAGGTCAGACTTGGACACAGCCCCCTGATCATACAAAAACCTGGTTCGATCCAGGGTCTGCTTCAGATTCGACAGCCGAACCTGGGCCCCTTCCCTCTGAGCCACGAGCCCTGCCAGCTGCGCCTCGTAGGCCCGGATCTGGTACTCCAAGTCACCGGAATCAAGCCGGATCAGGGTCTGGCCCTGCGACACCCGGTCCCCCGGCTTGACCATGACTTCGACTACCTTCACTGCCCCGGCTGCCGCCGAGAGCTTGGGGTAGGCGACAGCTTCCTCTACTCCCCTCAAGGTTCCGCTGTATACCGCTATCTTCTCCACATCGGCCAGCCTGGCTTTTTCTACCTGAACCGGAATCTGGGCCGGCTCGACCGCCTCTTCTTTTTTATTGCCGCAGCCGGCTGCTCCTGTGCCTAAAAGAACCAGCACTACCAGCCCGGCCAAGACCTTCCTAACCCTCTCCCACAACCCCTTCTCCACTCCTTTCTAGAATAAACCCTAATTAGCCACAGACGATCACATATTTGGAACCACAGATGGACACTGATGGGCACTGATTAACACAGATAACGAGTGGGAAACTAATATAAAACCCGTAGGGATGTTTCGAATGTCTGGTGGAGCACTAACAGGCGATTTCCAGAGAAATCAGAGGTTCTAATAATTTCACCAAATGTCATCAGTGAACATCTGTGTTAATCTGTGTGCATCTGTGGCTTGTGGCTCTAGTTACTGCTCAGGCTCGACAGATACGCCCATGGTTTCTCGAAGGCCAGCTTCATGTAAGCGTGCTGGCAAGCCAGGTTGTAAGCGGTGTACTGAGCCTCGGCCAGCGACTTCTCGGCGGCCGCCACCTCGGCCGAAGTAGCAAGGCCCACCTCGTACTTGGCCTTCACCACCTTCAGGTTCTCCTGGGCCGCCCGCACCGCTTCCTGCGCCCCGGAGTATGATTCCTCCAGGTTCTTCACCCCGTAATACAGCGACCTGGTAATCCGCTCGAACATCTCCTTGGTCGTCAGGGCATCCAGCTCCGCTTGTTCCACTTCGATCTTGCGGGCCTGGTAAGGCCGGTACTCACCGGTGTACAGGGTCATGTCTTCCAGGTATTTCTTCATGGTCACGGTCTCCTGGGCCAGCCACACGGTCGGGCAGGATTCCAGGACCTTCTCCACCTCGTAGTCCAGGTTTGTGATCTCCAGGGCCTTGAAGTCCACCTTATCGGTGAGAACGGGGCGGTCTTCCGGCCATAGGCCAACCAGCTGGTTCAAAAGGACATACCCCTTATCTAGGTCATTTTGTGCTGCGTTCAGGGTCGCCTGGGCCGCCTGGTACTGCGCCTCCGCCGCCGTCAGGGCCGCCTGGGTGCCCATCCCCACGTTGTACAGGGCTCGGGCCACCTGAAGCTGCTTGCGCGCGCTGTCCAGCGCAGCTTCTGCCGACTGCACCTTGTCCTGGGTAGCCAGAACGTCGAAGTATTTTTTGCAGGTATCTAGAGCCACCTTATCCTGTTCTGCCGTCAGCGATTTCTTGCTCATGCGCCAGGAAAGATCAGCGCTGAGTAGCTGAGCCCAAGCCACCTCCACCAAGGCGTTCCCCGGGGGCTCGGTCGGAGTGTAGTCGAGCTGGTCTGAGCGGTAGTTCCTCCACTCCTCCGTGCGGTCTACCTCTTTCTCCGCCTTCTTCACGCTCTCCGACTGCGTCAGAGCGAGCTCGATGGCCCGGTTCAGGCTGAGCTCGGGAGTTGCCGGCTCCTTGGCCTGCGCCACCTGCCAGCCTCCTTGCACGACCAGCAGGGCAAAAGCCAGCCCCAGGCTCAGGATCCCCTTGCCCACCCGTACCTTCCTCAACAACTTTGACCAACGCTTCATTGTATGTATCCTCCCCTGTCCGAAATACAGTCCTCTCTACCGTTCAGTATACTCCCGACCGACCGACCGGTCAACCGGGTATTGACGATAATAGACGCAGATTAACGTAGATGAGCAATAATGTACCACGTGAGATGAATGAACACTAATGTACTGGGTTATGCAGTGAAACCACCGCACAATTAGTGAAAAAACCCGGAACAAATCCGGGTTCGAACGTAACCAAATGCCTGTATGTTGCTCAACCGCATCATCATTCACCATAGAGCCGCAAGTTCATACTCGCCCTGACCTGAGCCCATCCAAGGGCTGCTAGATTTCGTATAGCAACCGCTACCTCGTTTTCGTCTAGAGGGGGCCTCCGGCGCTGTTTCCAGAGCATCACCTCATTCAAAACATCGCGTTCAGTGGGTTTTTCCCCCGTACGCTCCATAAGCTCGCTGTTTACATAAAGTACCGTGGCCACTATTTCGGCTTGATTGGTCTTCATCCTCATGAAAAGGCTGACAATCCGATCTATGACACCACCCCATTGTTCTATTTGAGCCTGATACTTAGTTCTGACGTCCTTGTAGGCCGGGCCTACCCTCACTTCAATCATGCGTCCCAGCGGCTTTTCACAAATAAGCCCCATATTAACCAACCTGGTCATCAGTGCTTTCAGCCCAGGTGAAAAAGGTCCATAACTGCTGCGCCCAAACTGCAAACCGGTTGGTATTCCTTCCCGGGTCGAAACATATACTATTTTTTGAAATGTAACACGCCCTATTGGCCAGTGATAAGGCTCTTCCTCCAGTCGCTTCAGAATTTCGACCAATACCAGCCACGCTGGGTTGAACTCCATCGTTTCCTCAGACCGATTCCTGCCGCGAGTTGGACTCGACAAACTGCCCAAGAAATCGGCATCAAGTTGCCAATCAGGGGTGCCCGCCGGTACGTAAAGCTCAACTGGAATATCCATCCTGCTCAGAGCGCCATACAGTATAGGCCCCATGACCCGCCACTCAAGCCCACCCTGCCCACATCCAAGAGGTGGCACTGCTAACGAAGTAATACCCCACTCCCTGTAGTGTTGTACAAGATAATCGAGCCCCTTGGTGATATCCTTCACCCTCGAAAGAGAGCGCCAGTGGCGTTTCGTCGGAAAGTTAAGAACCCAAGGAGGTACTAAAGACTTGTATAGATATGGGTAGCCCACGCGAACCTCATTGCGGGCACATCTTGCTTGGTAGTCTGCAAACATTTCGGGAAAACGTTTCTTGAACTCCAACGCTATGCCTTTGCCCATTACTCCAACACAGTTGACCGTATTGACCAACGTCTGCGCTTGGGACTCAAATATATCGCCCACAACTACCTTAACCATATAGAATCCTCCTACAGGAAAAACATATGGGGGTACACTTCAATCTCCAGTTTGCCATCCCCAGCTAAACAGTGGAGCCTACTCATGCTTTCAGCACACGATACGTAAACGCCTTTGAAGAAGGAAGTTGGAACATGGTGCGGTACAAGTACCTCTGCACACTTAATCGATTTGTGTTTGAACGTTTCTATCTCATCGTTGTGAACCCATGACTGGGCACAAACGAGCTCGAGGTCGACATGCTTAAGGCCTACAGGCGACGGGTAAAAACATGCCCAATCACTCGAAGCATTGCGGTCAGTAACGATAGTCCCTGGTATATTTAAAACCCCGACGTCGATCCGCAGTACGCATAGCTCTTTGTGCCGGCCTCGCAGCTTGTACATCATGGGATTGCGTGCGCATAGATAAAGGTTGACGTAGTCGTGGAGCAAAAGCCCACCTGGAACCCTCTTCCCCGCACGCCGTTCCTGTATCACCTGCATCGCAACTGAATTATGCCGAGTCCTTGATGCTCTCCTATTTGACAATAAGCCAAACCGCATGATTGATTTCATATTTTCAATATGGGTTATATAATGTAGTTCGGTAAGCTCTTCCGGTTTCATATCTTCTTTGACCTCGGCTACCGGGATTACGGTGGGAAGCATATCTCGTATCGGCGGGACGTCCAGTCCTATCGCTTTCAAAGCCTCATCCCTGAAGGCTTCGCCCGTGGCTTTTAAGACTACGTCATTCGCCTGGCGGCTTATACTCGGCTCCAGTTATCATCCCTCCCTGGTTATATTATAGCTCCCGCCCCCACTTGCGTCCACCCAGGAGGTTAGCAGGACGATTTGTCATTTCAACATTCAGCTGACCCCGGAAGACGTCGGCAGGTGGACGGCAGAAGTTCCTGCGCTTCCCGGATGTGTCACCTGGGGAGCACTAAAGAGGAAGCTTTAGAACGAATTAAAGAGGCAATAGAGCTTTACTTGGAAGTCATGGCCCAAGAAGGTAAGCCGATACCAACCGACCGCCCTTTTCAGTGAGTAATGATAATCAACTCCTCCATTGGATAATGCCTGCGATTGGCCGTTACCAGGGCCAGGTTGTTGAGTACGGCTACCGCTGCGATGAGGGTATCCGGCAAGCTCAGAGTAACACCTGCCCTTGCGTAAGTGTAGCGCCAGCGCCCGGCTAAGCGCGACGCTTCATAATCTATGGAATAGAATTTGAGGCTGGACAAGAAGCGTTCTACTCCCGGCAGTTCTTTTTCTTTGGCACCCGCAAAAACCTCGGCTACGGTTATTGGGCAGGCGGCTAAGTGAGCCTTTTCTGAGAGGACTTGCAAGAGAGCATGGGTTTGTCTGTCGCCCCGCAAAAAATCAATCAGCGCAGTCGTGTCAAGGAGGAATGCCTCTACTCCTCGTTTACTTTTCACGCTCTGACCACCCGGACACCCTCTTGTCGGCTTCTTGCCGCAGGTTTCTCACCCATTTTTCAGTGCTCTCCCGGTCCCTAAATTCGGGGTATTCATCGGGTTTGAACAAACCATGAGCTTCTTTAAGAGCCTCTGCCTGCTTCAGGCGTAAGAGTGCTTCTTCGGTAGCCCTGATGATGAACTCGCTCTGTTTACCCTGTCGAACATACTTGCCTAAGTCACGGACAAGGGATTCGGGGAACCTAATAGCCTTTAGGCGCGTTTTTTCACGCATTCTAAAACCTCCTGGGTACTTGTTATACAATAAGTATAACATGTATGGGGTTGTTTACTATTAGTTTTAAAAATCTGCGTAAATCTGCGTCTAAGGATAAAAGAAGGCCCGGATCGTGAGATCCGAGCCTTTCTTTTTGCCTGTTAGGCCTGTGGAGTCACTCCTAATACTCGATGCTGATGGCCTGAGTTGCGGCGTCATAGGTTACTTTGGCGCCGAAGGCTTCGAGTACAGGCCGGATGGGCAGCATGGTGTAGCCGTCCTTGGCCTCAGGAGCAACGTCCATGGTGGATACCTGTACGCCGTTCACATACAGGGCCTGGCTGCCGAGCTTGACCTGAACGATGGTGTTATCCTTCTTCAGGGTCGCAGTCTTGGTAGCGCTGTCCCACCAGATGTTGGCGTCATCGATGCCGATAGCGTTGCCGCAGAACCTGAGCGGCAGGTAGGTCCGCCCGTTCTTAGCATACGGAGCAACCGGCATGGTGACGGTCGAGCCATTCAGGGTGTAGCTGGCCTGACCCAGAGTGAACACCGCATTGCCCTTGGTCACACCAGGAGCCGGGGTAACCACCTTAGCTACAGCTACCTTAGTTACCCAATGCTTGTTCGAGAACCACTCGACGCCCGCAGGCGCGGCCTGATCGTTCTCAACCAGCGCTGTGCCACCAATTTCCATCACAATGTCCCCTTCGGGTACGGTGCGGTCAACAATGAGTTTCATGTCACTAATCTCAACTTTGCTGGCCTTACCACTAACACTATCAACTTTAATTGTGACTGTTCTGGCATCATTGTCATAGCTTACGGTACCTAGGTCAATGTCGCCTTCGATAACCTTAACCTTGGGAGCATCGGCAAAGCGTACGCCAGGAGGAGCTTTGATGACGATTTCCCCGCTCCTGGTAGCGTCATTACCAATGGTGATTGAGTAAGGACTCGCCGTGTACGCAGTGCATGTATCAACTGATTTCTTAATAGCTTCAGCTTTGGCTTCGGTAAGAGTTAGAGCAACAGCTACCTGTGCAGACTGACCAATAACGACGTTAGGAACTTTGTCAACCGATGCGGTGACGGGAGCGACGGCTACACCTATCTTAGCTTCACCAGTGGCTCCAGCCGAACCTCCGATTTTAACTATGACGTCGCCTGAAAAGTCTGCTGCAGCGGTGATGCTTCCGCCCTTAAATACGATTTCAGGACTCTTGGTCCCACTGGACGCAACGTTAACTGATACCTTACACATACGTTTGTCATTTCCTACCAGACTGAATGTGCCTACGGCAAAATTGCCATAGTTCTTCGAGTCACTGGCAGAAAACGAAGGCAGGGTATTCCATTTGCACCCGTCGGGCAAAGTAAAGGTTATGGTCTTGTTCTGTGACAAACTATTGGGCAAAGATTCTTTAATGAGTATCTTGCCCAGTTCCTGGTCATACTGACCAGCTTGAATCGTCTTTTCCGACTTGGCAGAAACCTCAACACTGTAGTTCCCGTAAGTGGCAGCTTTGATTTCCGTATTCGTTACCGTACTTTCACCGCTGATAGTAACCATGACATCTCCGGGAGTGGCGGTAGACTCATCTATGGTAACAGGTACAGCCACATCAACTATGATCTTTTCTACGGTACTTGCTTTGCCTGATGCTAGAGTAACTTTAACATCCCTGCCGTCGGTACCGGTGGAGGAAAAATCACCAGCAACAAGGGCAGTTCCCGGACTCACGCCGTATTTACCGGAAATCACCGTAAATGTCGGGGAACCAACGGTGAATCCGTTCGGGAATTTGAATTTAATGGTATTAGCTTTATCTTTCAATGCGCCAGCAGCATTTTCCTTAACCCTGAACGTAACGGTGCCCCCGTTATCACCAAGAGCGGGAACGCTGACCATCGAAACCGTGACATTTCCCCCGGTCGCCTGAGCAACCACTAACTCGCCGGCAACAAACTGCCCAGTTGTAGAGCTGAAGCGTACCTTAACATCTCCAGCAGCACAATCTTTAGCGTCTACGGTCAATTGTAAAGTACCCTGATATTTGCCGTTTAATGGTGTTACATTCAATGATAACTTGTAGGTGTTTAAGCTTCCCCCTACTGCAGTACAACTACCAGTGGCGCTCCCTTCTATGTCGCTATAAACTGCGGACTTGATATCAAGGAGCTGGCCATTGGAGTCCACCACTTCGATTAGAGCGGTAGAGGTTCCGCTCACGGCAGGGTCAAACTTGTAGTGTACTGTGGCTACAGTCAGATTACTCGCATTGGCATTTGCTGGATCGAACTCTGGAATAGCAGTAGCTATGCTGTAAGTAGTACCGGCACTTGCTGTCCCAATTCCAACGAACAAAGTTGCCAGCATGGTGAGTACGAGTAATAGAGCTAGTTTGCTGTTTCTTGCTTTACGCAATTATTTTCCCTCCTTCTTTTATGTTGCTAGGTGGTCTTGAGGCGGAAGCCTCCATTAGAGAGGTGATCATCGAGCGTTAACCCGATACGAGCCGCTTTTTCTTGTCCATCCCTCCCTTTCTAGCGTGCAGCCGTTCGCGTGTGCTGGTGTGACTGGGCTGTGATGCGCAGAGTGTGGCTGTCTGTATTAGTTAGACACGGAAGGGGGTGAAAAAGTTCCCGGGGCCGGAGGGAAATTTTTGGGGTATAATTAGCCACAGATGCACACAGATTTTGCACTGATGAACACAGATTTTCTTTATCATTGTATTAGGGGCCTTGGTGTTGGCGGTTGGCGCTTCCCATCGACTCCAAGGCTGCTCCGTGGCAGGAAGGGTCTCGTTATCTCTGCTTTTATCAAACAGGGTCATTCCATTCATCTGTGGTCATCTGTGGTCATCTGTGGTCATCTGTGGTCATCTGTGGTCATCTGTGATAATCTGTGTTTATCAGTGGCTCAAGTTGAGGGAACTTTTTGTGAAATATCTGTGTCTAAATACATAGCCGGGTCTTTCCCGGCGTGTCAGGAGTGTCTGACGTTGGGTAAATACAATAACGAAGCTAAGGACCTGGTGAAAAAGGCGCAAGCTGGAGACCTGCGAGCGTTCGAGAAGCTGGTCATTTCTTACCAGGATAAGGTGTTCAGCCAGTGCTACCGGCTCACCGGGAACTACGACGATGCCCAGGACCTGGCCCAGGAGGTTTTCGTCCGGGCCTACCGGGGGATAGGGTCTTTCAGGAGCGACGCGGACCTCGGCACCTGGCTGTATAGGATAGCGGTCAACCAGTATCTGAACTCCCGGCGTCGGGAGAAGGATAATGTAATCTCCCTGGATGAACCGGTGGATACCGGCGACGGTGAGGTGGCTCGCCAGGTAGCAGCGGCCGCGGAGGACCCCCTCGAGGAAGTGGAGAGGGGGGAACTCCGGGAACTGGTCCTGGCAGGGCTGGCCCGGCTTCCGGCGGAGTTCCGGGCGGCGTTGACGCTGCGGGAGTTCGAGGGCTTAAGCTACGAGGAGATAGCCGAGGTGATGAACTGCTCGGTGGGTACCGTGAGGTCCCGGCTCAACCGGGCAAGAAAGGCTTTGCGGGACTTTCTAGGGCCACAGATAAAGGATTAGACGCAGATTAATGGCCACAGATGAACACTGATTAGCACAGATTTACACAGATGTCTTATGGAATACTTATGTGAAGACATTACGCGAAAAATAATAGGGTGTGCTTATAAAGTACATAATACGTTGGGTTCAGGGTTTTTGGAAAAGGTCTATGAAAACGCGCTTAAGATAGAACTGGAACGTAATGGCCTGGTAGTAGAGCAGCAGAAACAGATTCAAGTGCAGTACGAAGGCGTGGTAGTCGGGTATTATGTACCAGACCTTTTGGTAGACAGTTCGGTTGTCATAGAAATCAAAGCAGCAGACAATATAGACCCGGTTTTTGAAGCCCAGTTACTAAACTACTTGAAGGCCACTGGCTTGCGAATAGGACTCCTTAATTAACTTCGCTCCTAAAGTGACTATCAAGCGCCGGGTTTTATAGTATCGCTGCTGTTACTCTTAAGGATATCACTGTTAATGGGAAGAGATCTGTGTTCATCCGTGGTTATAAGTCTGTGTTAATCTGTGGCTACAAATCAGTGTGCATCTGTGGCTAAAGAAGGGATTTTTATGAACTGTGTCGATGCGAGACAATTGTTTTCGCCCTGGTTGGACGGGGAGCTGGATGAGGCTTCTGCCGTGGCCCTGCGCCTGCACCTGGAAGGGTGTGGGGAATGCAGTCGGGAACTGGCCTTGTGGGAGGACATGTCTCAGGCCTTGAGGCAGGCCCGGCCCGATGTCGTTGCTCCGTCCGGTTTTGCCGAGGGTGTAATGGCCCGGCTCAGGGATGAAGCGGCGGCTGGGGAGCCTCGGAAGGCGAAGGTCAGATTCGCCGGCTTCAGGCGCTGGCGCGAGTTCCTGGCAGTGGCGGCGGCAGCGGCGGTGCTCGTTTTCGGCTGGTGGGCGGTAAAGCCTGATGTCCCGCATCGTCCCGGTGAAGTTGCCCATGAGACGGAGAAACCCCCGGCAGAAGTTAAGACGGCGGATTCGAGCGGTTCAGATGGATCGGGATCGGTTCAGCAGTCGGGCAATGCGTCAGAGCCTTCTGTCAAGCCGGGGAGCAGCGCACTTGGCCCGGAGAACGGAGCAGCGTCCCAAGAAGGACAGACAGCCGTCGTAAATCCTGGGCAAACAAGTGCTCCGGTCAAGCCATCGGGAACAACCACCCAGGCACGGGTGTTTCTCAATAAGGAACGCAAGATAACCAGCACCCTGGTCCGCTTGTCGGTTGCGGATCTCGGTACGGCCCAGTCGCAGGCCGAGAATATAGCTTCCCGCTTCGGAATCAAACCGGAGCTGGTGGCCCAGCAGTCGGCCGGGAGCGAGAAATGGATCGTGTACCGGATGCTGGTGGATCCGGCTCAGGCGGAAGCTTTGGAAGACGCGGTTATGGGACTGGGTAAGGTGGTCGACTACCAGGAAGAGACCCGGGACGTGACCCAGGAGTTCGCCCGGACCTTGGAGCAGTACCGGGGCTTGGTAGCCCAGCTCGCCGCGACCGAAGATGCCTCGCAGAAGAGGGAGCTTGAAGCGAAGATTGAGGACCTGGAGGAGCAATTGGTTTCCTGGGATAACGCCTCCAGCCATCGCGTCATAGTTCTGTGG
The DNA here is from genome assembly GCF_000092405.1 of Syntrophothermus lipocalidus DSM 12680. Taxonomy (NCBI): domain Bacteria; kingdom Bacillati; phylum Bacillota; class Clostridia; order Eubacteriales; family Syntrophomonadaceae; genus Syntrophothermus; species Syntrophothermus lipocalidus. The sequence continues at coordinate 2,014,541 of NC_014220.1, forward strand.
CTGCAATAACGCCCGCGAAGGGCGTTTTTTTATGATCTCCCTATAATATCTTCCTAACTAATACAAGCCTCTCGCCCTCTTGATTGGGTCGCGCAAATATTTTTTGCGCGGCACCATAGAGCACTCTTTTGATGAGAGTACCATTCCCCGGAGTTTCGATTGTCACGTATTTTTGTACGTGTTACAATTAGCTTACGAGGTGAAGCGTGTGAAGACATACTCGTCAAGGGAACTGATCCGCTTGATACAGCAAGCCGGTTGGATGATGGTAGCGGGCTTAGACGAGTCATAACACGCAATAATTAGAAAAGGGGGACTCAACCATGGGTAAGGACAAATATGTATATCCTGCCATCTTTGACTATGCAAATGACGGCATATCAGTAGAATTTCCCGACTTGCCCGGATGTTACACGTGCGGCGATACTGACGAAGAAGCCCTGTATATGGCAAAAGAAGCGTTAGCCCTTCACCTTTATGGGTTGGAGGAAGACGGTTGCGCCATACCCGATCCCAGCCCCGCAAACACGATAAAAGCGGAGCCCAACCAGGTGGTGGTTCTTGTTGAAGCTTGGATGCCGCCTTTCCGTGACGAAATGAAGCACCGATCTGTCAAGAAAACATTGACCATACCCAAGTGGCTTGACGACCTGGCTCGGGAACATAACGTGAATTTTTCGCACTTACTGCAAAATGCCTTGAAAGAGTATTTGGGTCTTAACGAAAAACAGCCGTGAATAACCGGCATGGGAAATAGGCTACTCGTTGATGCGTCGAAAAAGTAAACCTGAAGGACTACTCTTCTGGCCCATATGTATCTTTTCAAAGTCGTAGACGTGAGGGGACAAATCCTTCAGTCCTGCCATCACCGCCAGTTTGCCCTCCGAACTCAATCCTTCCAGGGTCTCCAACTTTACCGCAATGAACTGGCTACCGCCGTTTTCTTCTGCGAATACCGCTTTCATGGCGGCGAGGTATAGGTCTATTCTCTTTTGTTCTGTTTGAGTAAGCGCCTGCCCGGGGGACTCTTCTACATCTTCAGAGGAGCTGACCGTCGTGCAGCCACCCGAGAATAGTAGAAAGACTGAGAAGAGGGATATCAAAAGGAGAATACTCCTTTTCATGTTCCGGTATCTGCCTCCTGTACTCCGTTGGTATTTCTTTCTAGTACGCGGTTTGATGATGAAACTTTCACCTCCCGTCGCTAACGCCTTTGGTTACTTTCATCATAACTAACGGAGTTGGTTATTGTCAGTGGTCGTACAAAAATTTCTCTCGATTTACGTTAGTTATCTATCGCCCGGCATTAGTTTTGGATACAATAGCAATAGGACTATCTCAGGCTGAAGTGGGAGAGGGAGAAGCGGAAGCGGGAAAGGGAGAAGGGTAGGGACTCTAATACCTGAAGAACAGGCATTAGGTATCGGTTGTGGTATAGATAATTGAAGCCTCCAGGGAGTGGTATTGGGTGAAAGAACGAAGGTACAAGAAGCCTCCGATTATTGAGGCAGTGTGTCAGATCAAGTTTGATGATACTTTTTCTTGGGACCATACTATACCAGGGATGCTTTATGAAAGATTATCAAAAAGCTATCCAAAGAAGAGCCGAAGATCAATTCAAGAAGCGCGCATTAATCAAGAAGGCAATGAGATTAAACAGGATATTTACATTATCGATGGCTCCCTTTTTATGAGTGACGACAACAGAGATACCGTTTTCATAGCTCCGGGAGTTTTAGCCGTAAGCCGGCTAGCGCCTTACCATTCGTGGCAACAGTTCAAACCTAAAATTGCAAACACCATTTCTGAATTGACCGAAATAATTTCAGAAACGCCCCGAGTTCAGAACATCATTCTTCAGTATATTAACCACATCAAGATACCACAGGAGAATGTTGAATTAGATGAGTATTTTGCTTTTAGACCGTACGTGGGGCCAGACTTACCTCAAAAACTTCTTTCATTTTTCTTGGGTTGCCTCTTCGACGCATCAGACAATTGTCAACTAAGGGTCGAATTGGCACCACCGCCTCCAGGTCAAGCAGAAGACCAAACCCTGAAGCATGTCGTTCTTCGGCTGGTACTGTCATGCCAATCACTGAATCCCGTTTTATTCTCCAAAGAAGATATCTTGGGGTGGATCGACACTGCCCATTGCCGTGTGGTTGAAACCTTCGAAGGTTGTATTACAGATTCTCTTCGTGCTATTTTTGAGGAGGAAAAGCCATGAATATTTCAGCGACTGTTGATTATTATTCTTCATCCTCCATAGAGCGATTCAGGTATCTTTCTGGTTCACCTTTGGATGGTGCTGTCCCAAGAAAACCGACGACGAAAGCCGAACTGATTTCCAATGTAGTCGGACTTATCAGTCAAGTCCTGCCCAATTGGGGACCTGAAGTGGCCGCTAGCACAGAAGCGAGGGTTAACAAAATGATAGAGGAAATGGTTCGGTTAGGTGTTAAAATAGCAAATGCTGAGGATTTCCGCGAATATCTCTTAAGCCATCCAGGCATAATCGAGTACCTAGCGGGTGCGGTACGAGAAACGTGCCGAAGATTTCCTCGCCCAGAAAACCGCGTAACCGTTGCTGTTGAACGTGATTACGAGGATCCTGACTTCAAGTACATTGTCATAAATTTGCTTACTGACATGTATGGAGAACCTCTAGTTGAAATAATTGACGCAATAGAAAGCAAATACTTGCCTCCGCCCGGTGAAGAAGGGCAGTTTTTCATATTACCACAATTCGAGAGGCGATAAATTTGAGATGTTTGACTGGGGAGAGTACCTCGTTTTAGCTCAATACTTGGCAAACTTTGATGATAGGGATGTTTCAGTATCCAGGGAAGCAATAACTCGAACAGCTATAAGCAGGGCCTATTATGCCATTTTTGGGCTCGCCCAAGATTATGCAAAGCAATATCTCGGCTTTACTCCTTATGCCAAGAAACGGAATAGTCCTCACAGAGACTTAATTGACTTTTATAAACGTATTAACAAGCCCCAGTTTAGGATTATGGCAAATGACATAAGACGACTTCGTGATTGGCGTAATAAATGTGATTATGAGGCCAATGCTAAGATCTGTTTGGAAGATGTCGAGACAGCCTTGACTATTGCGCAAAAAATATTGAACAGATTTTCTTCCTAAGAGTTGACAACCCAGAGACATATTCGAAGCCAACAAAAGTAACCTGCTGCTCAAACCGGAATGTGGCAGGTTTTATCATAATTAAGGCAGGCGACATTTTTCGACACTTTCTTCGAGGGCAAGCAGGTGTTCATTATGAAACGAAATTACATAAGTCAGGCCGTTCAGTATCTAGTCGGCGAACAGGAAACCAATGACCCGTATCGCCTGGCCCGACAGCTGGGTATCCAGGTGGACGAACACCCATTCCGGGGTCGAATCCGGGGCATGGTGCTTAACATCGCCGGGCAGGTAACTGTCATTCTCAATGCTAATCTTCCCGGCTGGCTGAAACGGGTTGTACTGGCGCATGAATTAGGACATCTGGTCCTGTCACCGAAAGGCTATGGATACTTCTGGCTTGCAGAACATACTTTGATGGAATCGAAGACCGAATACGAAGCACATCGGTTTGCGGCAGAACTATTGAGTTGGGACGAAACACCTGAAGAAGACGAAACCCTGGAACAATTTGCGGCCAGGGTGGGTGTGCCGGTGGAGATGATGAGGTATCGGGGGCCATATGAGAATGACTTGGCTTACCAGGTTGATGCAAAAGGTAATTGCCCTAAAACGAATAGAAGTTGTCGATGCTAATACCTCAATTGACTGGGCGGAAAAACAGGAATGGCGCGATTGGGGACCGCCTCTTGATTTGGTGCGAGGCGAATCATATCGGCAAAAAGCTCTTCAACAGTTGGCTGGCAAGCCCCGGGTCAACGGCTACCTTGGCCCAGTTCTTGACGTAGACAGAAAGATTTTAGCCCAATACGAGGTGTCCTGGCCCCCTTATGAGGGTGAAGGAGTACAGGATAACCCAAGCACGAAGATATACACCAATCTGGATTTCCCCCCACGAAAGGTTCCTGAGCCACCTGGATACTATTTGGGGAAATACTATACAAAGTACGTCGACACAGTAAAAGAACTCAAGCGTACCCGTGAATATGAAAAAGCTGAGCAGTTATTACTTGCGCTTGTGGATGCAGTGGAAGCCGAAAGTAAGGCTAAAAATTGGGTTGTTGCACCATGGTATTATGAACAGTTGGCCATAATCTACCGCAAGCAAAAACAACTGGATAAAGAGATTGCCATATTACAACGCTATGCAGCGCAACAACTGGACACGTCATCTATTAATGCTAACCCTCTTCTAATACGTCTTCAAAACCTACAGGCTAACAGCCAATAAAGGCAGACTCTCTAGAGAGGAGGCGAAAACCGCGTGAAAAAACGTCCTGACGGCCGCTACCAGGCCAAAGTTACTTTGCCCGGCGGCAAAGTCAAGTTTGTATATGGCCGCACCATCCGAGAGGTCAACGAAGCAAAGGAAACCTTAAAAATGCAGTATGCTTTGGGGGTCATCCCAGATAACAAAATCACGGTCCAGGAGTGGGCTGAAAAGTGGTGGAGAACTGTCAAAGAGGGCAAAACAGGGAACAGTTCTCAGGAAGGATACCTGCTGGCGATGAACAAATACATATTCCCCGCTCTGGGGAATATGAAGCTCAAAGATGTGAGGCCCATCCATGTCCAGAACCTCATCAATCAAATGGGCGAACAAGGCAAATCAAAGAGCCTTCAGCGGCAGGTCCTGGTGGCCCTAAACGGGATGTTCAAGTACGCGGTCCGCAACGGGCTGATAAGTGGTAACCCGGCCCAGTACACGGAATACTATGAGGTGCCGGCGAACGAACGGCAAGCTTTGACGCCTGCACAGGTAGCAGAGCTCCTGCAAGCCTGTAAGGGCACCCGGGCGGAACTCGCCACCCACTTAGCCTTGTACTGTGGCTTGCGCCGTGGTGAAATGGTTGCCTTGAAGTGGTCCGACCTAGATGAGAATACGCGGACCATCCACGTGAAAAAGGCGGTAGAGTTCGTCAACAATCAACCTAAAGAGAAATCTCCAAAAAGCAAAGCGGAGGAAAGGATTATTCCTATTCCCCCGCATCTTTGGGACATGCTCCAGTCTCAACCTAAGAAGTCCATGTTTGTTATTCCCTCCGACCAGGGCACACAGATGACCAAAACGGCAGTCAGGAGACTACTTGAGCCAGTCCAAAAGAAGGTCAGTTTCTACTTTACCTGGCACATGCTGCGGCACACTTATGCCACCGCACTTGATAAACTAGGCATACCCCCAAAAACCTGCCAGTATCTCCTTGGTCATGCCGACATCTCCACAACCAAAAACATTTATACCCATATCCAAGATGAGCATATTGCCCAGGCCGCACGTCAGATTCAGAATATTTACCACCTGAGCAAGTCATAAAATCAAATCAGGTGCTCCTAATCAGGTGCTCTTTCGAACGGTTGTTCTGACTACTTTTTGACTACCTGACTACCGATAAAGTGCGATATTTTGCGATAAAAACTGGTAAATTTGAAACATTAAAAAACCCCTCCAACCTCGGAGGGGCCTTGATTTTTCCTGGTGGGCCATCGGCGACTCGAACGCCGGACACCCTGATTAAAAGTCAGGTGCTCTGCCTACTGAGCTAATGGCCCGCTTGAATTTGAGTGGCTGGGGTGGCTGGATTCGAACCAACGAATGCCAGAGTCAAAGTCTGGTGCCTTACCACTTGGCTACACCCCAGTGTTTCTGACGATAGTAAATATATAAGAATTCGGGGCAGATGTCAAGGAGATACCGCCCGAAACCTGTTTTAAAAAGCATCGATTATGTGTTATAAAGTAAAAAGACCGGGGCAGTGCCAGACACTGGTTTTTGAAGCAGTTTTTTAACCTTCTGCGGTTGATTGAACGTCACCCACAGACAGCATCTGTGTTACACTGGAAAAATCAGTGTTCATCTGTGGCTAGAAATCAAAAGGGCTGGGGAAGATGAGGGGGAAAAGAGGAATGAAAACCGTGGCTTTAGTTAACTTTAAGGGCGGGGTAGGGAAAACTACCTTGGCCGCTAACCTGGGTGCCGGGTGCGTTGCCGCCGGCAAGAAGGTCCTCCTGATCGACCTCGACCCCCAGGCCAACCTCACTTTTTCTTTCTTCAGCGTCCCTTTCTGGGACAGAAACCTCCGGGAAAAAAGGACGATTAAGCGCTGGTACGACGAGTTTATTAAATCAGGCAGAGAGCTGCCCCTGGACGAGATATGGGCGGAGCCGGAACGCGAAATTATCAGCAACACCGGGTTTTTGAAGCTGGTTCCCTCTCATCTCACCTTGTTCGAGATCGACATAGAATTGGGAGGAGCCCTGGCCGGGGCATCGGAACGCCAGAGCCAGGCCAATTTCCTGCGGGTGCTTTCCCGGCTCAGACGGGCACTGGAGCAGATCCCGCCCTGGCGCTTCGACGTGGCCATCATCGACTGTCCCCCGGCCTTTAACATCATCACCCAGACCGCGGTTGCAGCGTGCGATTACTACATCATCCCGACCAAGCCTGACTACCTCTCAACCTTGGGGATGGAGACTCTACTTGGCCACGTACAGTTCCTGGTAAACCGTTACAACCTGTACGCAGAAAAAAGCGATGGTGCTTACCAGCCGATTAATCCCATTTTGGCTGGAGTCGTGTACACTATGGTCAGCTTCCGCTCCAAAGAACCGTACTCCGCGCAGCGCACTTACATGAACCGGGTAGAAAAAGAGCTCGGTCTACCGGCTTTCAAAAGCTACGTCCGAGAGAATAAGACGATGTACGCCGATGCCCCTGAGTACGGCATCCCCGTAATTCTGGGCAAAACCGCCAACCCCACCCAGCGCGAGATTAAAGAGGAATTGGAAGCGTTAGTAGCTGAGTTTATGGAAAAGTGCGGGATTTAGAGCCACAGATTAACACAGATAAGCACAGATTAACACAGATTATCATCGGATTACCGTAGATGGTCACAGATTATTATAGATTGTCGCAGATATTACACATCCCCACGACACTTGAAAGTGTCACCAGTGGCGAATGAAAACCGGGCCGTTGTAATATATGATGGAAAATTCTTGGTTATAAGACCATCTGTGTTCATCAGTGACCATCTGTGTCCATCTGTGGCTATCTTCGGGGCAGGTGATGAGATGAAGAAAGAGGAACTTATTAAAGCTCTCAGCTTCTTGAGCGACATCCTGTCGCAGATGACCGACGAAGAATTCCGGGCCTTAGTCCAGGGAAAACTGCGCTGGGTCCTCGAGGAGAAGGAAAAGCCAAAGGAAAAAGCGGAAAAACCGGCCGCTGCCGAGGGGAAACCGGGCTTTGCCGACATCGAAGCTTTCTTAGCCACCGTCCGGGATGAGGCCGAGGCCCGTGCTTTTCTGGCCGCTCACCCGTCGACCAAAACCAATGCCAATCTTTTGGCCCTGGGCCGGGCCTTAAAAGCGCCGGTTAAAAGCAGGCAGCGCAAAGACGAGCTCATCCAGGCTATCGTGCGCCACACCGTGGGGCGAAGGCTGCAGAGCGAGGCTATATCGCGCGTCACCGCCCACGAAGGCCACAATTCTTAGACGCTGGTTAACATGGATCGCCATGACTTGCGCTGAAGGAGTGATTGCACCTGGACGTAGCGACTACGGGAAAAGAGAGAGAGAACCATGCCAACCTGCTCCGCCTGGAAGTCGAGCGCTTGACGCTCGAACTTCGCAGGCTCGGTGCCAGTAAGATACTGCTCTTCGGTTCCATGGCTCGCGGTCGCCTGGACCTTTTCACCGATATCGATCTCCTCGTTGTCATGCACAGCAATTTGCCGTTCGTCGAACGGTGCGGCTGGGTCTACCAAAAGCTCATGCCCCGGGTTGATGCCGATATCATAGTCTATACCGAGCAGGAGTTTGAATCATTAAAAGACAGCCCCTTTTTAAAAAAAGCTCTCGCTGAGGGAGTGGTGTTGTATGAGGCGAACCCCGCTTGAGGAAGGATTAAGATGGTTGGAACAGGCCAACGAAGATCTTAAGTGGGTACAGTTGCTTGCGCGCGAGGGCGGGTATCATCTTGCCTGTTTTCTCTCGCAGCAAGTGGTCGAAAAGGCCTTAAAAGCGTTCCTTTATGCGCAAGGAGAAGAATTAGTAGTGGGACACTCGGTCGATTCCCTGCTTGCTCGCGCTAGTAAATACGAACCCCGGTTTGAAAAGAAGCGTTCCGTGTGGTCTTGTCTTGACGGCTATTACATTGCCACCCGTTATCCTAACGGTCTGCCGGACAGCATTCCAGCACGCGTCTTCAACGCGAGACTGGCACAGGATGCTGTGGAGCTGGCACAAGATGCCGTCGCCTTCGTAGCCGGATTGTTGATCGTTCCCTAGTCGTGGCCCTTGTGCGTGCCACGGGGGGCCTGCTTCGAAAATAAAATGTGTTCCAGATTTAAGCAGTGATGCCGACAAGTGTCCTCACGGGCTGCGTGCAATATCATATAAAGTATCACACCCAGCAGCAGTTTCGATGCGCTTCAGGCGGTTCCTCAGGTTCGCCTGCCCCCACCGTCACGGGAGCTGGTTTCGCGCCCTCCCGGAAGACCGTGACCCCCTTGAGTCCGAGTTCCCACGCTAAGCGGAAGGTATGGTCAACGTCGGCTGGTGTGGCTTCGCGAGGCAAGTTGACCGTTTTGCTGACCGCGTTGTCCACGTGCTTCTGTACCGCGGCCTGCATCAGCAGGTGGTCTTCCGGGGCGATCTCCCGGGCCCCTTTGAAAACCCGGGCCATATCGGCGGGAATACCGTCAACCCCCTGGCAACTCCCCCGCCGGGCTACCTCAGACCGGACCGTTTCCGGTATGCCATGCCTCTCGCATTCCTGCAAGAACAGGGGAGAGAACACTTCTATCTTGCCGGCGGCACTGGTGGACTTGGTGTAGGCCACAGCGAAAATCGGCTCTATGCCGTACCCCTCGCAAGCAGCGATGAGCGTGACTGACCCAGTAGGAGCCACACTCAGGAGAGCGGCGTTGCGCCGGGGGTCATCCGGGTAGTAGACGCTTCTTCCCCACCAGGGAAAAGCCCCCTTTTCCCGCGCCAGCTCGCGAGAAGCTTCCTCAGCCGCTGCTTTGATGATGGCCGCAGCCCGGTCCGCCCAAGCCCGCCCCTCTTCCGAATCATAGGCCAGGCCCGACTTGATTAAAGCATCAGCCAGCCCGGTAAAGCCAACGCCGATTCTGCGAGTAGCCCTCGTGGTCTGGGCTATGAACGTCAACGGGTACTGTCCCACGTCGATCAGGTTGTCCAAAAACCTAACCGCTATCCCGACCGTCTCCGCCAGTTGCACTTCTTTCAGGTTCCCCGCGGCATCAACCATAGGCGCCAGGTTTATGCTTCCTAAAATGCAGGATTCCCCGGCAAGAAGTGGGACTTCGCCACAGGGATTGGTAGCGGCGATTACTGTTCCTCTAATGGGATTAGACCTCTGAAGAGCATCAAGGAAAACCAGCCCCGGTTCTCCGCAAGCGTGGGAGGCCTCGACGATGGCTTCCCACACTTCGGCCGCTGGTAATTCCGCGATCGCCTGACCGTTGAAAACTAGCCGCCAGGTGCCGTTCTCGCGCACGGCCTCCATGAAAGCGTCGCCAACCCCTACCGACAGGTTAAAGTTCGCCAGCCCCCCTGCCAGTTTTGCCCGGATGAATTCGAGGATCTCGGGGTGGTCAGCGTTCAGAATCCCCATGCAGGCTCCTCGCCGCACCCCACCCTGCACGATAATCCCGGCCGCGTGGTCGTACAGCCGCAAGAGCTCCACCACCCCGAAGGCTTGGCCCTGGCTGGAGCGGACCGGAAACCCGCGGGGCCGGATGGCCGAGAAATTGTAACCCACCCCTCCGCCCGATTTGAACACGAGGGCGGTATCTTTCAGGGTCTCGAATACAGATTCCAGGGAATCCTCAAGGGGTAGGACAAAACAGGCTGCCGGTTGCCAAGGGCGGTCGGGCTTGCCCACGTTGGCCCAGATTGGGGTTGACGGCACAAAAAAGAGCTCCCCTATGATACGGGCAAACCTTTCCTCCCACTGGCTCGGTTCCTTTTCGGCCGTCGCTACAGTCCGGGCCAGGCGTCCTACTGCTTGGTCAAAGGTTTCGGCCACTGTTCCCTTCTCGTCCCGGATGGCGTACCTGGCCTCGAACAGTTTCTGCCCGTCCGCTGACAGCACCCCGCCTCACGTCCTTTTCCAAATAGCCTGGGTTCAACACCATGCAACCACTAACAAACAAGGCCTAGATAGGTAACCACAGAAATCCCAAGTTTATCTTTCATGGAAAAGTTCCCTCACCAAAACATCCTTGGGAACCTTGATGTGATTAGCTACGTCAGTAACTATCGACGAGAGAGTCCCCACTTTCAATGGATTATGTACAAAACTCTACTCTTTCCAACCGGAAACTCTACGCTGGTTTACATTCAATATACCATAACGTTGATCTCCCATTCAATTGTGCCCCGAAACGCGCTTTTTCTTGGGTTCTCACCGCTTTTTTCTGACCTGAGCGTTACGCTGCCGGATCAGGCTGCTTACACTTCCCTCGTGGCAGTACTGCAAAAGGTCTTCGCCCCCATGAAGTCAAGCCGGCACTCAGCCGGAGTCGAAAGGAAACGAAACCCCCAACAACTGCGGGTTTCTCCCAGCCACAGGCTGAGTGCCGGGTTGTTGATCTTCCCTAAAACTGCACGACGCCCGAGTTCTTGAGATTCGATATCTCTTCGGAGGTGTAGCCCAGTTCCTCAAGCAGCTCGCAGGTATGTTCGCCTACCTCGGGAAAGTCGAGCCTGACCCGCCCCGGGGTATGTGAGAGCTTCACGGGGATACCCGGTACAAACATGGCCTTTCCGGTGCCGAGAAAATCGTCTATCATTATGACCATCTCCCGCTCCATGACCTGCGGGTGCTTTGCCATTTCTTCCAGGCTCAAAACGGGAGTAAAGCATATGTCGCTGTCGGCAAAAAACTCGACCCACTCGTCGCGGGTCATATCTCTAAATACCTCGCCTATGGCATTGATCATTTCTTCCTGTTTGTCCTGAACCCACTGTAACGGGATGAAGTCGAGCCTGCCTATCTTGGCGCAGAATCCCTGCCAGAATTTATCTTCAATGGCCCCCAAGGAAACGTACTTGCCGTCCTTGGTTTCGTAGATATTGTAACAAGCATAACCCCCGGTGAGAAGCTCTGCTCCCCTTCGCGGTTCCTGCCCGGCGCCGGACCATTCTCCAAGGGTGTAGGCCAGCATGTTGATGGCCCCATCCATCATCGCCACATCACAGAACTGGCCTTCCCCGCTCTTCTCCCGGCCGAGGAGAGCTAACAGAATGGCGTTTACAGCCCCGTGGGTTCCTCCCGCGATGTCGGCGATCTGCGCGGCGGACATGGCGGGCTTACCCTCTTTGGTTCCGGTTAGGCCGGTAACCCCGGCCAGGCTGAGATAGTTCAGGTCGTGCCCGCCCGCCATTTTTAGCGGGCCGGTCTGCCCGTATCCGGTTATGGCGCAGTAGATCAGCCGCGAGTTGATTCCTCTAAGTTGCTGGTAGCCCAGTCCCAGCTTATCCATAACCCCGGGCCGAAACTGTTCCAGAAGCACGTCGGCAGTCGCTACCAGTTTGCGGAAGACGGCTTTCCCTTTTTCTGTTTTCAGATTCAGGGCTATGCTCTTCTTGTTGCGGTTTACAGCGTAAAACCGCGCGCTCTGTTTTCCCATCTTCGGGGGTACCCAGCGCCCCCACTCCCCTGTAAGCTCTTCCACCTTGATAACCTCGGCCCCAAAATCGGCTAAGAATTGGGAACAAAGCGGGCCGGGAAGATACATGGAGAGGTCGAGCACCCTGATTCCTTGCAGAGGCAAGCCCATTTTTCCACCTCCTGTCTGCACTACTGTACAGCCCTGGTTCCCTGAGCGTTGAACCGGACCAGCCTACCTGGTCCGGTAAATGTTCAGGGGGTCAGCTTCTTCCCGCAGCACTCTCAGCTCTTCGACTAATATAGGTTCCGCCTCAGTGGCCCGGGAAACATCGATGTCAAATCCGGTGTTTTCCTTAATCTGTTGCACCGTGACCCCGGGGAAGTACTGATCCACGTACATGATTTTGGTTTCGTCGTCGTATCGCATGATACCCAGGGTGGAAATAAAGCAGCTAGGCCCTCCGGGCAAGCCCAACTCTTCCCTCCTCACCCAGGTGCCTTCTGGCCACTTCTTTACCATCCATCCCGGAGTAGTCAAGTAATCTACCTTTTCTACTACCCGACGCTTCTGGTGGTGCATGGTGGTGATGGTGGTTTTGGCGAATCCCCCGATGTCGACCGCTCCTGCCGTTCCCGCCAGCCGTTTGGCCGGTTTGTTGTAATCGCTGCCTATGAACGTGGAATTTACGTTGCCGTATTTGTCGATTTGAGCCCCGCCGATAAAGCCGAAGTCGATTTCCCCCCTGACCAACGGGAATAACCCTTCGGGATCTCCCATCTGCCAGGAAGACCCGTAGGTCAGCCGGCTGTCCATGATAGAAATGGGAATTTCGATGGGATTAGCATCCGCTTGGCCGGTTTCTACTATCATTATCATGTTCGGACAGTACAGCTTTTTGGCTACCTGGGTTGCCAGAAGTGGTAAACCGATACCTATCAACCCCATTTTCCCATCAAAATTTTTCAGCTCCCTGGCCGAGTAAATTACCATGGCCTCTGCCGGTGTATAATCTCCAGGTCGCACAAACTGAGCCATTACTTTATCCCTCCTCTCATTCTCGGGCGGTACCCAAAAGGAGGTATGGCCCGGAGTTTTTCTAACCGAGCTGCCCCCAGCTTGTTTAGATAGCCGAGATGATCCTTGACACTGAATATCCACTCATCAGCCCATTCTTCGAACCCTTGCTGGGTGCGAGCTTTTTTGGCGTACTCCGTCAAAAAGGGAATGTCCATGTCGTAGTAGTTATAAACCTGGCCGGGATGAGCTCCCCAGGGTACTTCTACCACCATGTCGACACTGGTAGCAGGTATCTGGTTACGGTTCGGATCCCGGCGCAGGTATTCTTCCGGCACCACCTGTTCCGCCGTAATTATCACCTTTTTAGCCGCATGGACCGCAAAGTGATCAAAGACTAGGCTCCCGTCAATCCTTGCCGTCCCTTCTTCTCCTGCCTGCTGCACGTGGGCGATGAAAACGTCCGCCTTTAGGGCCGGGTGAAGCTGCACCACCCCTTCCCCGAAAAATGGGTCCTCCATCAGCACGTACTTTTGGGCGGGGAGAACTTCTTTGTTCCGTGCCAGTTCCCTGATCTTAGCCACGTTGTCGTATGCGGGATTCAGCACGTCAGTACCTAAACAAAGTTTCGTCGCGATAAAGGGCGCTCCTGCCATGGCTGCCAGGGCTTCAAGACACACCTCCGTGTGCCCTATGTCATCTATGATGATGCGGCCTTCCTCAGACATCCGCTGAATACAGGGGGAGATACCAAAAGCCCCGATAGAACTGTACGTACCCCGATAAGCAACAGCGCACCCGCCGCCCACCAGTATGTCCTCGGAAAGAGAGCACTCGGCTAGAATTATCAGGCCCCTTTTTCCTTGGCGTACCAGCTCGTAAGCAGCGGCAACCGGACGGCGATCCTCCACCACGCCTCCCATGACTATGCAGTCACCGTCTTTCACTTCCTGCATGGCCTCCTGCAGGCTCACTACCTTGCTCTTTTTCATGATGGACCTCCTTTCCTCAAGTTGGGTTGTGCTTCCTTCTATCCGGTCCCACCCCCTCCCCTGCCGAACGGCCCACTTGAGCAGGGTCATCCTGCTCGTTATACGTCGCTTCGCCAGGCCAATACGCCTCACGAATACCCCTATTCTCGCCGGCCTCATGCGCTCTGCGCGGACGGTAGCCGAAGGGAGGAACGCTGCGCAGTTTTTCCAGCCTGGCAGCTCCCAGCTTATCCAGGTAGGCTTCACGAGACGGCAGGCTTACCACCCATTCGTCCAGCCAGTTCTTGAACCCTTCCTCCGTGCGGGCCCGCACTGAGTAGTCACGGATGTAAGGCATATCCACGTCATAGAACCCTGGAACCTGGCTCGGATGTCCGCCCCACGGCACCTCTACTACGCGGTCCACGCTGGTTGCCGGAATCTGGTTACGGTTAGGATCCCGCCGCAGGTACTCCTCAGGTACCACCCGTTCCGCCGTAATGATTACCTTTCGTGCCGCGTGTACGGCGTAGTGGTCAAAAGCCAGGCTGCCCTGTATCCTTGCAGTACCCTCTTCCCCTGCTTCCTGTACATGGATAACCGCTACATCTATTCGCATGGCTGGCTGCAGTTTCACCGTCCCCTGCCCGTAAAAGGGATCCTCCACGAGAACGAACTTTTTGCGCGGAATCGTTTCTGGGTTTCGGGCCAGGTTTCTTATGCAGGCAGTACGGTCGTACGAAGGGTTGAGGACATCGCTGCCCAGGGTGACCCGGGTGGCGACGAAGAGGCTTCCCGCCATAGCAGCCATGGCCCCCAGGATGATATCGATATGGCCGATCTCATCGGGGATAAGCTCCTCGTGCTCGATTTTTCGTTGTGTGGCAGGCGACAACCCGAAACTGGCCATACCGGTGTAACACCCCCGCCAGGCAGCCACGCAGCCAGCCCCGACCAGGATGTCCTCTGCCAGCGAACACTCGGCCAAGAGGATTAGCCCTCTTTTTTTCTGCCTGACCATCTCGTAAACTGCAGCCATGGGCCGGCGGCAGTCGATGAGTCCGCCCAGAAAAACCACGTCCCCGTCCTGTATTTCTTGTACTGCTTCTTTCAGAGAAACTACCTTGCTGGAAGCCAAGTCCTTCCCTCCCTTCTCGCCAGCGACCTCGAACCACCACGCTATAGAGGCCTTGTGGAAACTTTGCCGCATCGGTTTGCTGGTTTTGCAAGTACCATGCCAGCAGCGCTCATTTCCGACGCACTCCCTTCTGTCCTCTCTGCAGATGACCTGTTTATTTCCCATGTGTTACGCCAAAATCGGCATTGCTTCCAATTTATAAGCATAAAGACCTTTTCCTTGCCCGAAAGACGTACAGTTGTACGTTTTGCACAAGTGACAACCATTTGCAAAATTTCCTTGCCCGCGCTTTTTCTGCAGAATCTCAAAACCTTGTCAATTTTGCCAAGTCTCGCATTTCAGGGCTCCTAGGGGAGAATTCGGCAAACCAAGAGTTCTCAGTAAAGAATTTTTGCCAAACTCTGACTACGGTCGAGGAAGAACAAGAGCAGCCGTACTGCGTCAAACCGGGCTTTCAGACCATCCTCACCCCAGTGGCACGCTTTTTGCGATGCGATTGACTTACAAAGCGTCTGAAAGGAGGGATGCCAGTCCAGAAAACGGGTTTGGGCAGAGCCTTATCAAGCCGAAAGGAGTGTCATTGCCAGTGGTGAGAGAGGTAGTAATAGTGGGGGCAGCCAGGACTCCCATAGGGGACTTCATGGGCAGCCTTAAAGATGTACCGCTTATTCGGCTAGCAGCGATAGCCGGAAAGGCGGCCCTAGACAGAACCGGCATTAGTCCTGACACGGTAGACCAGGTACTGCTGGGCCATTGTCTGCAGGGAGGGGCCAAGGGCAATCCTGCCCGCCAGGTCCAGGGCCTAATCGGGGTTCCCTGGGAGGCCTATGCGGCCACCATCAACCAGCAGTGCAGCTCTTCGCTCCGGGCGCTGGAGATTGGCTGCCAGGAGATCATGCTGGGCAAAAACGATGTGGTTCTAGCTGCCGGGGTAGAAAGCCCGAGCCAGGCTCCATACTATCTTTTCAAAGCCCGCCAGGGATACCGCCTGTTCCACGCTGACGATGGGCCGTTCGATTCTTTGATATGGGACGGGCTGAACTGCGCCATCATGGGCTATCACATGGGAATCACCGCCGAGACCCTAGCCGAAGAGTACAAGATATCCCGCGAGGAACAGGACGAACTGGCCTATACCAGCCATACCCGGGCAGCAGCCGCCATCAAGGAGGGGAAATTCAAAGACGAAATCGCTCCGGTAGAAATCAAAGCCCGCAAGGGAACGGTCGTAGTCGATACCGACGAGCATCCCCGGGCTGATGTCACCGTTGAAGCCTTGAGCAAACTGCCGCCTGTTTTCAAAAAAGACGGAACCGTGACCGCGGGTAACTCCTCGGGCCTAAACGACGGTGCGGCAGCGGTAGTCCTGATGAACCGGAACAAAGCCGAAGTGTTGGGTGTAAAGCCCTTGGCCAGGGTAATCAGCACGGCGTCCTGCGGTGTTCACCCCCGGATAATGGGCATCGGACCGGTGTTCGCAATTCCCAAGGCCCTGAAGTATGCCGGCCTTGAGATGAAGGACGTGGACTACTTCGAGATCAACGAAGCCTTCGCCGCCCAGTGGCTGGCCTGCAACCGCGAGCTGAAAATCGACATGAGCAGGGTCAATGCGAACGGTTCGGGCATCGGTTTGGGTCACCCCACCGGTTCTACAGGGGTGCGGCTGGTGGTTACGATGCTGTATGAAATGCGCCGCAGAGGTGCCAAAATCGGGTGTGCTTCGCTGTGCGCCGGAGGTGGCCCGGCAATTGCGGCAGTCATCGAAATGCTGTGATCGCCGGGGACTAAGGAGGTGGATAGGTGATGGAAAGAATTCTCCCTTTTACCCCGGAGCACGAGATGCTGCGGCGTGCCTTTTCCGATTTCCTCGATAACGAGGTCGTCCCTTATTACAACGAGTGGGAAGAAAAAGGCATTGTCCCGCGTGAAGTCTATAAGAAAATGGGGGACTACGGTTTCTTGTGCCCCTGGGTGGATGAAAAATACGGTGGGGCGGGGGCCGACTTTCTGGCTTCGGTGGTGATCAACGAAGAAATAGGCAGTAAAGGAGTCATCAGCTTTTTCTCATTCTTGCACAGCGATATCGTCGCCCCGTACATCGCCAGTTACGGAACAGAGGACCAGAAAGCCCGCTGGCTGCCAAAATGCGTCAGCGGCGACATCATACTGGCCATTGCCATGACTGAACCGGGTGCCGGTTCGGACCTGGCGGCAATGAGAACCCGGGCCGTCAAGGATGGAGACCACTATATTTTAAACGGTTCTAAAACCTTCATTTCTAACGGGATTCTGGCCGATCTGGTGGTGGTAGCTGCCAAGACGGATCCCGCAGCCGGAGCCAAGGGGGTAAGCCTCTTTTTGGTGGAAAGAGATACCCCCGGGTTTATCCGAAGCAGGCAAATACCCAAAATAGGCCTGCACGCCCAGGATACAGCCGAACTCTTTTTTGAAGACTGCCGGGTACCCGCCAGCAACCTCTTGGGGAAAGAAGGGAACGGGTTCATCTACCTAATGCAGAAGCTGCAGCAGGAACGCCTGCTGGCCGCTATCGTCAACGTCACCCTGGCCGAAAGGTGCTTAAAACTGACCCTCGACTACGTAAAGCAAAGGCATCTTTTCGGAAAGCCTCTCAGTTCCTTTCAAAACACCCAGTTCGTTTTGGCGGAAATAGCAACCGAGATCCAGCTCGCCCGGGGCTTCGTCGATACCCTGGTGTTACACCACATGGCGGGTAAGGACGTGGTTCAGGAGGTGAGCATGGCAAAGTATTGGGTATGCGAAATGTCCCATCGGGTTGCCAACCGCTGTGTTCAATTGTTCGGGGGGTATGGCTATTGCACGGAGTACGAAATTTCTCGCCTGTGGGCCGATACCCGCGTCCAGAGCATTTACGCAGGTACTTCGGAAGTCATGAAGTTGATAATCGCCCGGGGATTGGGGCTGTGAAGGAACCAGCCACAGGTTAGCACCGGTATTATTTTTCGATTTGCCTACTGGGACACGTCCGAGTGTCATCGGGTTCTGTGATGGAAATTGGGAAGGAGGAATTAGATTATGGAACTAGCGAACCGGAGTGCTATCATTACCGGAGGTGCTTCGGGCTTGGGCGAAGCTACCGCCATCAGGTTTGTTAAAAACGGAGCTAACGTGGTGATATTCGACCTCAACGAACAAAAAGGCCTGGCCCTGGCCGAACGCCTGGGAGAACACGCAGCTTTCATAAAGACGAACATCGCTAAACCGGATGACGTGCAGAAAGCCGTGGAGTTCACCATACAAAAGTTCGGAAAAGTCGACATTCTCGTGAACTGCGCTGCGTTTGCCGCAGCTATGAAGACCACTGACAAGAAGAAAGGGCCCCATGATCTTGATCTCTTCAGAAGAACCATCGAAGTGAACGTAGTCGGAACCTTCGATGTAATCCGAACCGTAGCCACCCGCATGCTCGAGAACCCTCCCAATGAAGAGGGAGAAAGGGGAGTAATAATCAACACGGCGTCGGTAGCCGCCTTTGAGGGACAGATAGGCCAGGTGGCTTACGCGGCATCCAAGGCAGCTACGGTAGGGATGACGTTGCCCATAGCCCGCGATTTGTCCGAGCACGGGATAAGGGTATGTACCGTGGCTCCGGGGATTTTCGATACCCCGATGCTGGGTCAGCTCCCGGATAAAGTGCGGGAAGCCCTTGGCAAAATGATTCCATTTCCCTCTCGCCTGGGGAAACCGGATGAGTATGCGCGCCTGGCCCAGCACATAGTTGAAAATCCGATGCTGAACGGCGAGGTAATCCGCTTAGACGGAGCCCTGAGGATGCAGCCCAAATAGCTTGCAGAAGAAGAAAGGGGGGTAATCCATGCCTGACAACGAAGTGGTGATAATCGCTTCGGCGCGCACGCCTTTTGACCGCTTTGGCGGCGTAACTAAAAATGTTCCCAGCGCCGTGCTGGCAGAGTGGACGATAACCGAACTGTTGAAACGGTCCGGACTGGAACCCCAGATGATCGACGAGGTCAACCTGGGGCAGTGCCTGCTTCTGGAAGCCGGAACCCAGACCGACATCATCGCCCGCCAGGCTTTGATAAGAGCTGGCTTGCCGCAAGAAACCCTATCTATGAGCATCGACCGGGCTTGCTGCTCATCCACGACCGCCTTGCAGGAGTCATGGAAGAACCTGATGATAGGCGAGGCCGAGATCAGCATGGCCATAGGGGTCGAAAACATGAGCCGAGTCCCATATTACTTGCCTCCCGAGTACCGGTGGGAAGGCCCCCGTCTGGGGAACGCCAAGCTGGTGGATATCCTTTTTCAACTGGGTTACGCGGGCTTTGGGGTTCTGGCAGTCGACGCGGGGGAAGTGGCCGTCGAATACGGCGTAACCCGCGAGATGCAGGACGAATGGGCCTTACGCAGCCACAAGCTGTATGCCCAAGCCGAAGCCCGGGGAATATTCAAAGAGGAGATATTTTCAATTCAAATACCCCAGGGTAAGAAAAAACCGCCGGTAATACTGGATCGGGACACCCAGCCCCGCCCGGATACCACTTTAGAGGAACTCGCCAAACTGCCAACGGTGTATGGGAGCCCTACCGTCACTCCCGGTAACGCTCCGGGAATGAATACGGGCGCTGCCGGTGTGGTCGTGACTACCAGAAAAAAAGCTCAAGAACTGGGGTTAAAGCCTCTAGCAACCCTGCTGCGGGTGGTGAGCATCGCCCGCCCGGCCCGAGAAATCGCCATCGCTCCCGCTCCTGCTATTCAGAAGGGTTTGGCCGCGACTGGCCTGACGTTAGATGACATCAAACTCATAGAAATCAATGAGGCTTTTGCAGCCATGCCCCTGGTTTCCACCAAGATCCTGGGTGATTTCGATGAAGCTAAGGTAAAAAAGCTTCGCGACATTACTAATGTCAACGGCGGGGCGATAGCCATCGGTCACCCGGTAGGAGCGAGCGGTCTCCGGATAACCCTAACCTTAGTGAACGAGCTTCGCCGCCGGGGAGGTGGATACGGGGTCGCTGCCATCTGCGGAGGGCTGGCCCAGGGGGACTGCGCGGTTGTGAAAGTGGATTGAAATGAGGGGGAGAGGTCGGCATGGAATTTAAGACTTTGCTTTTCGAGAAAGACGCAGGTATCGGGATCCTTACCTTGAACCGCCCCAAACAACTGAATGCCATAAATGGTGAAATGTTAACCGAGCTGTCGAATGCTATGGACAATATAGCGGCGGACGACGAAGTAAAAGTGCTCATAATAACGGGCGGGGAAAAAGTCTTTGCCGCCGGTGGGGACATAGCGTTCATGTCGGGGGCCGATTCGCTCACCGCCGAATCGTTTATCGCCCTTTGTCACCAAGCTTTTGACAAAGTTGCTAATCTGGAAAAACCGGTTATAGCGGCTATAGCAGGAATGGCTCTGGGCGGTGGGTGCGAACTTTCGCTGTGCTGTGACATCCGCATTTGTTCCGAAAATGCCACGTTCGCCCAGCCCGAGATCAACCTGGGCATCATTCCGGGAGCGGGCGGAACCCAACGGCTTGCCCGCCTGATTGGCCCGGGGTGGTGTAAGTATTTGACGATGCTGGGAGATCCAATTGATGCAGACACCGCGTTACGTCTTGGCCTCGTCGCCAAAGTGGTTCCTCCGGATCAGCTGATGACCGAAGCCAAAAAAATAGCAGCCAAACTCGCGGCCAAACCTCCGGGGGCCCTGCGTGTTCTCAAAAAAGCTATCAACTACGGTATGAACGTGGATCTCGCATCAGGGCTTGCTTTCGAACAGAAAGTATTCGCCCTCTTGTTCTCTACCCAAGACCAGAAAGAAGGGATGAAAGCTTTTATGGAGAAACGGAAACCCGTTTATAAAGGGCGTTAAACCCTAAGGTCAAGGTTTTGGCATCCTATGGAAACTGGGGTCGTGTACCCCGAGGGGGTATTTCGAAGGGGACTGTAAAAAAGGCCTGAGAAAATGCAAGCTGCCAGTTTCACTTGGCTGAAACTGGCAGCTTAAAGTTCCTCTTTGGCTTTGCCGCCGACATTTTGAACCCTCTTCGATTAGACCCCAGCACCTTTGCCGATCCCAAGCCCGTACCGTTTTATCTTGCGGTAAAGTGAAGAAACATCGATATCCAGGCGAATGGCAGCCTCCATCTTATTGTAGTCGGTCTCTTCCAAGACACGGGCGATTACCTGTCGTTCGAACTCCTCGGTCAGGGCCTTCAGCCCTTTCCCAAATGAAACCGCAGACGCATTTGCCCTGTCGTTCATCAGCACTAAGTACTCAGGGGTTATGGTTTTGGACCCGCTCATCTCTGCAAGAATCAACGCCCTTTCCAAAACATTTTCCAGCTCACGCACGTTACCCGGCCAGCTGTACTTCATAATCCTTTCCATAGCCGGCGCGGATACCCCCATCACCGACGTTTTTAACTTTTTGTTCAGTTTACACAGTAGATACTTAACTAACAGAGGGATATCTCCAGACCGGTGGCGCAAGGCCGGCATGTGGATCCTTACAACATTTAGCCGGTAGTAAAGGTCTTCGCGGAACCTCCCCTGTTCGACCATTTCTTCGAGGTTGCGATTGGTAGCAGCTATGACCCTCACGTTCACCCGTATCGGTTTGTTGTCTCCCAGCCTTTCCATCTCTTTTTCCTGCAACACCCTCAGCAGTTTCCCCTGCATAGCCAAGGACATGTCCCCTACTTCATCCAGAAAAACGGTGCCGCCATTAGCTACCTCAAACTTGCCGGGCTTGCCTCCTTTTTTGGCCCCGGTATAAGCCCCTTCTCCATAACCAAATAACTCCGCTTCCAGCAGGTTGTCAGGTATGGCTGCGCAGTTTACCTTCACGAAAGGAAATCTGGCGCGGCTTGATGCGCTATGAATCGAGTGAGCCAGCAACTCTTTTCCGGTTCCGCTTTCTCCGGTAATCAGCACCGTGGTATCCGGATGGTTTGCTACCTGACAAGCCAGTTTCTTGACCTTCTGCAAAGCCTGTGACTCACCGATGATGGCGTCAAACGTATACTTCGATGCGTACAAACTGGTTATTTCCTTCTTATACACGTTTAATTCGTTAACCAGGTTTTCCATTAAGGTCTTGCCGTCCCAAACATCGAGAAATATGCTGTAGGCCAGGCACCCGACTAGTTCGCCTTTTTTAAACAACGGTATGCTGGAAGCGACTCCTTCGTACCCGTTGATCGGCCAGTAGTAACCGATTATAGCTTTGCCGGTCTTGAGAACTTCTAAAGTGCGGCTGTTAGGCGTGATCTCACTGACATGCTTGCCCAATGTCTCTTTTTCGGTGCGTTTTAGCATCTTCAGATAGGTCCTGTTGACAAACACCACGTAGCCTTGTTTGTCGACTATCATTGCGGCTATGTAAGGGACCGTCATAATAGCATCCATGAGAAGTTGTTGTCCATCCAATAGCCATCCCCCCGCCATATTAACCCCTCCCTCTGGCAACCCGCTCCTAGCGCTGGTAAGCAAATGTATTTCACGTTTGCTGCATATATTCATTTAAATAGATAGAACATTTAAATAGATAGAAGTACCTTTCTGCTTCTTTCAAACAGTTCTATACGTCCATTATAGGGAACAACGACCTCACGCAGGCAACTAAATAGCACCAATTTCGCAACATTTTTTCCAATAATATGCTATGCGCTTGGAATAGAATTTTTGCAAGAAGCAGTTATCAGCGGTTTTGCGCTGGGAGCCAGTTTGGAGCTCGCTCTTTGTGCTGACATAAGGGTTATGGAGGAGACGGCCCGGGTTGGTGCTACGGGTGTCAATCTAGGACTCCTGTTTTCTACCCAACGTTTGCCGCGCTCGATAGGGCTTTCCCGAGCAGGCGAAATACTCATGACCGGGCGCCATATCAATGCAAAGGAAGCGGAACGAATAGGTTTGGTCCATCACATTTCTCCAGACGGATATGGACTGCAAGAAGCATTGAAAATAAAATAATGGCCGAGCTGAACCGTGATGTTAAAACCGAGTGCTGTACAATGGGATACCGGTTATTACACGCTTCACCGGTATCCCACAGCTTTCAGTCCCACCAATGGAACTAAACAGTAAATCCTCCCCTTTTTTATCGGTCAATGTTTCTCCTTGTTTGTTCCCAAATCCTGTCGGCCTTCCTGCCCCACTCGGCAGCGTAGGCTTCTAAGCTCGTGGCAAATTTTTCGGCATCAAGCGAAACCGTCTGGGTGCAACGGGCCTCGCTCTCCTTGACGCAGGCCGCCAACCCCCGCGGATTGTCTATAAGGGGGCAGGGACGCAGGTGGTTCTCGTTGAACGGTTGCCGCTCTTGATAAGCCAGAAAAAGCGGATTACCGAGCGCTTCTTTTAGGCTCGTGTCCTTGATGTTGACGCAAGAATAGTGGACAAAAGCACACGGCTCTACATCGCCGGCCGCGTTGATATGGAAATAGCGCCGTCCCCCCGCGATGCACCCGCCGGTGAGTTCCCCGTCGTTCCAGAAGTCGGCAACAAGGATAGGCTTGGTGGCCCTAATCTCTCGGATGCGCTTACAAACATACGCCCTCTGCTCAGGAGTGGCCATAAATTCCAAATCAGACTCAGAACCTACCGGAACATAGGTGAAAAGCCATCCGAAACGGAAACCCTTGTCGACGAGCATGTCGATGTATTCGTCGGAGGTGATTTCTTCGACGTTGTGGCGGTGGTAAGTGGTTGAGAAACCGTAAATAAGCCCATATTTATGCAGGATATCGGCAGCCCGCATGACTTTGGCGAAGGTCCCTTTACCGCGGCGCATGTCGGTGGATTCCTCGAAACCGTCGATGCTGATCGCGAATATTATGTTGGCTGCGTCTGCGCATTCTTCGGCAAACTTTTCATCAATCAGAGTCCCGTTGGTGAAGATGTGGAAAACGCTGTCGGGATGTTTTTTTGCCAGCTTTAAAATGTCGTCTTTCCTGAGGAGCGGTTCGCCGCCGGAGAAAAGGTAGAAAAATATGTTGAGTTCTTCGCCTTCCTTGACTATTCGGTCCATCAGTTCAAAAGTGAGGTCGTTTTTCTTGGCATATTCGCCCGCCCAGCAACCTTTGCAGCGTAGGTTGCAGCGGTCGGTAGGGTCCATGAGAATAGCCCACGGTACGGCATAACCCAGCTTTTCCGCTAATTCGTATTGTTTGGGGATGCCGAGCAGCACCGAGTTGATGATGAAATTGACGGCCAGACGTTCGCGGACTTTCGGATGGGTTTCTCTCAAAGTCCTGACAAGCAGCTTGTGCCAGTGAGAATCTCTGTCGGAAAGGTGTTTACCGGCAGATGCAATCTGTTCTTTATGGTTTTGGCGTATAGCCAGCTTACTGGCGATATTTAGAAGTTTTTCAATGTTGTTTTCCGGGTCTTTGGCTAGGTAATTCGCCGCTTCCGTTATCACGGCTTCTCCGACCATCTTTTTGGCGTACTCAAACACTTTTCAGTCACTCCTTTCTGCCCCTATTTTTTAAATCAAGGATGGGATGGTGCCAACCACGTCCGGGAATCTTAAGAATAAGAGCAAATAAAGATAACGTTTTCTCACCTCCTGTTCAGGGAAAGTCTCCCCAAAATCCCCAAAATCATCTTAAAAAAATTACCCCTTACCCCAATATCAACATTATCCCCAAATTCCACAAATAACTCGCAAAAAAATTATGTCGCTTTTGCCAATGTCTCACTCAAAAAGTTCATCAGCAGCGCCTGCTCAGATTGGCTCAGCATTGCCAGATTCTTCTGGAACCCCGACAGGCAGTCAACCATATGAGAAAGCCTCTGAACCCGGGAAGCTGTTTTTGCCATGCTGCCAATTGCAGCACCAACAAACATGGCCAGCCCTATTTTCCCTTCGGATACTTCCAAAGCCACGTTTTTGAGCAGAGAAATGCTGGTTTTGCTCAAGGTTTGCAACTGCAAAATCAAGATGGTGATTACGTATGCGCAGAACACTAAGGGATTTTCGGCGCTGGACAATTCAGTCCTCATTTGTTCCACAAGTTCCTCGGGAGCGTTCTTGGTGGTTTTGTCGTAGAAGGACATTAATCTTTCTTTGAGCAACTGAAACTCCTTGACGGGTGCCATGTCTTCCAACGTTTTTCCCGACAATACGAGATTAACCAGTTGAGTAGGCGCAAACATTACCCGTGCCCGCCCAGGATACTTTTTCTCTTGGTCGACCTCGTACTGGCTGGTCAGGAATCCTTTTCTTTCCAGTGTTTTCAGCATTTCATAAGCGCTCCATTTGCTTATTCCCAGCAATTCAGCCACACGAGCGTAGTGCACGGGCAGGCTCGTAGCTTCGTAGACCTGTTTGATGATTCGCAAGAAGTCCATCTGCCGCCTGGTAACAGCCATTTAAACCTCTCCTCAAATATAAACCCCAATTTCCCAAAAATCCTGTCATAACAAATTTTAGCCCTGTTCACAGCTACTGTCAAGAAAACTCGTTTAAGCTATCGCGTTTCGCCCGCAAAAGTGTAAAATCGTGGTAGGTAAATTGAGACAGGAAGTAGCAGAAGGGACCTCGCAGGTTGCCTCTATAGGGTAATCAAATCCCAACACGAATGTCAACAAAGGAGGGTGAGGGCGAGGTCTCATGTTAATGGTTCGACACATTGTGGAAATGATCCTGCATGTGGTGAGGTGCGATTGCAGAAGACGTTAGAGGAATAAGGCGGTGGAAAAGCATGATGAAGGCGACAGAAATACCGGGTTTGTCAAACCCTTCTTTACAGCTGGCAAAAGCCACGAATGTTTATCATGTCACTTACTCACCCGATTTCGAGATTGCCTGTCTTTATTTCTGGGGCTGCAACCTGCGCTGCCGGGCTTGCCTGTTGAAAAAGGTGGTTAGGGTCTTCTGACTGGACTCAGGTTTTGTCTTTGTCAAGGTTTTTACAAACCGTTCGGCTATCACGAAAGGAGGATGTGAAGTGGCAACAATGAATCTGGGTGATGAAGCGAGTCAGGACCAGGTGAAAGAAAAAATTACAGCCGATCCTTTTGCTCGCCACCTGGACATGCGCTTTTTAGAAGTCAGACCAGGGTATGCGGTGGTAGAAATGGCGGTGTCGGACTCGCTGTGTAATTTCCTCGGTGGAGCGCATGGAGCGGCCATCTTTGCCGTGGCCGATGCAGCCTTTGGTGCTGCCAGCAATGCAGGGGGAACAACTGCTGTCGCGCTGAGCGTAACAATTACCTATGTCCAGGCACCCCCGCCCGGAGCAGTCCTTACCGCCGAGGCCGTGGAAGAGACTAAGGGGAGGCGGACCCGGCTTTACCGGGTAAAAGTACGCGACGAAAAGAATAATCTGATCGCCGTTTTTGAGGGCCTGGTTTACCGCAAGGGAGAATAACGGTCCCCGGCCGTTTCTTCCAGGCAGCGTTCAATGATAAGCTTACAGAGCCTGTTCTTTTTTTAACCTTCCAAAACCCACATTTCGCCCCCTCTGCAGGGTCAGTTAAAGAAATTCAAATATGGCTGATCGGTCAACATAATGGCAAGAGATTTTTCAGCGGCAACCACGGGGACGGTTCCTGCGGTTGACTTTGATTTGGATGCTAAGAGCTGGCGCGGTTTAGAGATGTTCGACAGTCGGGTGCCGCCCGCCAAATCAAAAAATAAACCAGAAAAACCATCCCAGCGGTTTGGGATTCACCACAAAGCCAGCCCTCTTTAACGCACTAACCACTTCTTTACCCGTGACCCTGGGTAGCCTGCTCATGAGGCTATCTCTACCTGCACTTCGGCTATTTCAACGTCTTTAGTGGGCAGGGGTAAACCTTCCTGGGCTAAAGCTTCAAGGTGTCCCGCTATAGCCTCTTTGGCCCTCTCCAGGGCTTCCTCAACGATATTCCCTTGGGTGAAACATCCAGGCAGGGCGGGAACGGAAACAACATATCCCTTGCCTTCCTCATCCCACTCCAGAATAACTTTGTAACGGTAGAGCATATTGCTACACCTCCCAAAGACGCATTTCAGCCTTTAAATAGTATGCCTTGGCGAAGTAAGTCTTAGCTTTTCTATAGGCAAATTCCTGCTTAAGCGAGAGAGTTTTCTATAATAGAGACTTTTGCATAATCCGAAAAAACCAGACTCAAACAAACCGAGAACAACCGCTACCGGCAAAATCGTTGCCAGTTATCGTAGGAAGAAACAGTAGACTCCGTCCCAGTCAAACTCGGCTTTGGGCTGTTTGGCGTTGCGCCGGTTAAGCGGGATAATAGCTTGGGCATGGTATTTTCTGTCTTGTTGTTTTCGGATGTTTTCACCTAAAGAATTCGGCAAAACGGGGGGGTGAAGTCCTTTTTTATCTACGATATATCCCCGATTTTTAAGGAGCGGTCAGTTTGCAAAAGTCTCGCTTGCTTGTCAAAAACATTAGAGTTATAATTTGTAACAAGATTAGGAACGAACGTTCATTCAGAAGGGATGAGGTACTTGAACTTGTTACAGGATACAAAACGCTTGAATCTGCAGGCAAAAATGATGGAAAAAAGAAAAAGGTTGCTGAAAAGTGCGCTTGAACTTTTTGCAGAAAAAGGATATTCCAATACCTCAGTACGATCTATCATCGACAGGTCCGGTCTCGGCACCGGTACGTTCTATAAATACTTCAACAGTAAAGAAGAAATCTTAAAAGCACTTTTAGAGGAATTCTTAAGCCAGATAATTTCCAGCATAAAGAACTATTACACCCAGGAAAAAAATCTTTACGTTCGCTTCATCGAAACAAAGAGAGTGACCATGGAAGTGTTTGCTCAAAATGAAAAACTGTCGGAGATATATTGCCGAGCAGCGGGAACAAGCGACGTTATTGACCAGTGCCTAAAAGAGTTTGATGACAAGCTTATTGAATTCTCTATCAAAAACATAGACTACGGTATACGGCATGGAATTTTTCGCAATCTGCCAGTAGCTCCTATCGCCCATGCCATTCTAGCAGTCGAAAAATACCTGCTCTATAAATGGATAATATTAAAGGCTATATCTAAAGAAGAAATGCTAGAAATGGTCGTGTCTTTCCACAAATCCCTAGCCATTGGGTTGGTTAAGATAGAAGCACTCGACGAGTACGTAGCACAGCAAATCAACGTCGAGGATAAAACCTAAAGTAAACTCCTAAGAGGACAAAACTGGTGGGTAAATGAAAGGGGGTGATCCTTAATGGCGCGAAAGCTCAATCCCGAACACGTACAGGCAGTTATCGATTTGATAAACACGGGGCCTTACTTTCAACTGCTTTCCATGGTAGTTCGCGATATCGGTCCCGGCTATTCATTAGTGGAAACAACGATGGAAAAAAAGCATCTTAATCCGTTCGGAGGTATTCACGGCGGCGTCTATTCTTCGTTGATTGACACTGCGGCCTACTGGGCAGTGTATTGCGAGCTAGATGAAAATATAGGGTTAATTTCGCTCGATCTGAACGTTGACAATTTGGCCCCAGTTAAAGAAGGAAAGCTTATTGTCAAGGGTCGCCGCATAAAAATCGGAAGAAATGTGTGCTTGGCCGAAGCAATGGTTACCAATGAAGAAGGGAAGCCGCTCGCCCATGGTACTTCCAAGCAAATGATAACCCGCGGCTTGCAAACGATAGAGCAGGCAGTAATCGCAATGGGCGGTAAACCGCTGCCTCCTAAGTTTATCGAGTGATACCTTTGCACAGTCCGATATCATCTGAAAACAAAAAATGGGAGCAGCACCGCACCCTGGCTAATGGATATCAGATGCCTATTCATATCCCCGGCACAGAGAATCAAATCCGGCTCGATCTTCTTCCTCATTCTTGAGTTATACGGTTATGGACGAAGAGCAGTGACGTAAGAATCAAACCAGTTCTAACTATTGGCATCGACATTTACGCAATTTCGAAAACGTAATGTACAACACCTATTGGTCACCTATATCACCCTTCCACAAATATTCGAGCACAAGGCGTCGCCTCCAGGGTTCTACCGCGGGTTTTTTAGTTTAAAGTTATCTTTAGTACATCCCACATATCACCCTACAAGTATACCCAAGCGGTAGCTGACATCGGTAAAGGTCATGTCCCAAATTTTGAGTAAAAACTTCCCGGTCAAATGGCATGTAGCCGTGAGTTAAGATACTTGCCGCAAGGTGGAGATGGTAGGTGCCTGAGCTTTTATCCCAGGTAATATTGCACGTCTACGTGCCTATGGTCTTTCCAACCCATTTGTTATCAATTTTCAAGTAGCAGCGTTCCAATCAATCTTATTAACGTTTCTCAATATATATGGTAACAGCTTGTTTAGGAATTGATTCGGTTCTGCTGTTTTAAACAAATCGATCGCATACCTCACAACATGCAGGAAGCCTGAAGGCGGCATATACTCGCTCAAATAAAGCCGGTACTGCCGTGAATAAAGAATTCGCACGGTTTCACCTCATCCTTATCCTTCGGTCTTTATCCATCCAAACCACCAAAGATCTTCGGGGCTCATCTATTCTCACCGAACGTCTTCCTATCCCGATGAGAGTACTGCCTAAGATGCGTTCACAAACTACCCGGCGGTCTTCGCGCACATCCACTTTGGTCAAAGCCCCCGCCTCGGATCCCAGCTCCTTTATGTAAACCTCGTTGGCAGCAATTATCTGGCCTCCCCTGAACACGCCGGGTTCTCCCTTCACAGTAACCCGGTCGCCCGAGGAAAGCAAGGTGTTGAAACAGCCTTGTCCGTCAACAGTTATGGACCCTGTAGCATAAACCTCGCTGTTGACAGCATACCGTAAATAAACCTCCGATTTTCTTTTCATCCGATCCTCTACGTTCGATATCCACTCCTTTAAATCCACAACCAACTGACGCACCTGGTCTGCCTCACCGCTGACCAGACTGGAAAGGGGGTGAAGGACGAAGTCTCCTATGGATTGAAACAGTTTGACCTCGCCTGCTTCTAAATGTAGCCCCTTCTGCTCGCATATTTCAAGAACT
Source organism: Syntrophothermus lipocalidus DSM 12680 (assembly GCF_000092405.1). Taxonomy (NCBI): domain Bacteria; kingdom Bacillati; phylum Bacillota; class Clostridia; order Eubacteriales; family Syntrophomonadaceae; genus Syntrophothermus; species Syntrophothermus lipocalidus. The sequence continues at coordinate 2,044,434 of NC_014220.1, forward strand.
TCTTTCGCCATACGAGGAAGCTCACGCAGTTTCCTTTCAATCAGTACCTCGACTATCCTTCCTGCCTGAACCGGTTCTTCTCCACGCCACTGGAGTCTCAAGTTTACCTGTTCCACCGCGTCGCTCAGTATTTCCAGGTCGTGAAGTATCTGCTTAGCAAGGGGTAACACCTTGCCTAACTCGGCTGATTCACCCCCTGCCCGTACCCGCGAGTTCAGTACTGAATTCAGGCTAATCACTCCGTCTCCAGCTATCACGCAAGCTTTCTCTACTATGCCTGAGATCATGACCATGCCTTCAGCTCTGACAGTCATTCCAGGTGCAACGCCCCCCTGAATGAAGACATCACCTGAAAATTTGATGTTACCCGTACTGAGGTCAACATCACCTTCAATTACCAGCTGAGGCAAAACTTCTACCAAACTTCCTGTCACCTTCGGCCTGCCGCTTATCGTCGCAATCAAACGATCATCGACCTGCCTGACTCCTTGTCCAACATTAAACTGAACCGGCTTGGCTACCCCGCAGGGTATCTCTTTTCCCGTTACCGTCATCCCCGGCTGCCCTTGAACTGGATCAATGATTCTGGCAATAACCTCGCCCACCTCTACCAACTCAAAGGCGGCCAGCTCTCGGAAATCAATTTTTATCTTTTTGTTCCTCTCACTGGCTGCTTTCACACGCCGCTTAAACACCAGGTCCAGATACCCGTTCTTCCCAGGTACAGCCGGCTTGCCAAAAGCCACTGCCACGCGAATTCCACTGTGCCGGAGGACTGCCTGCTCGACCTTCTCCTCATCAAGACCATATACTACCCCTTTTTCACGCAGAGCCTCCAACGCTTCAGTCACAGACAAGGGAGGCAAAGGCTCCACAAACTCGTCTACAGCAAGTTCGAGCTCAGTGACCGGTTCGGAGTCGCGAAGCCTCTTAACTATCTTCACTGGAGGATAGACAGTAAGGTAGGCACAAAAACCGTCCTTGGAGACCTCAACCTCGAACAGCTTTTGTTCCTCTGTGGCCACCACTTCGCATTCGATACTATCCCTGTCAGTCACCACTGTTCGCTTGGTACAGTTAATACCATTTACCTTGAGCCTCATCCCCGGGCAAGGAACTACAACAGGAAAGCGCCCATTGCCTGTTGGTGGAATTACGATTATGCATCCATCCTTGACACCTACCAGGCCATCATGGTCCTCGGTTACTTCTTCAGCCGCCTCAAGTATCAACCGGTTTAGCTGTCCATCGCCTTTATCTTCTCTCACACTGCCGCTCCTGGGGTCAATTAAAGTCACCTTAATAACGGCTCGAGTGCGACCAAGCCCCAAAAACCCTCGTCTGTCTTTTTTGACCACCTCAATGTTCATGTTTTCTCGGGAAACCTTCAGAGTCTCTTCCGCCTTCGCGATGGCTTCGCTGACGCTCGACCCTTCAAACCGATACGTTCTTCTCATCCCACGTCCTCCTAGGCTGGTCATTAGGCCGCTAGAAGAATTCTCGCTGCAAGCAATGCCATTTTTTCCGGACCACGACTCTCTAATTTCTTGCCAAATACGCCGTATATGTTCTTTCGAGCAGATCCTCAACGTAGTTCAATGTTTCCCTGCTTTTTATCACCCGTAATCAATAATTAATTCCATCAAATCCTCTTTGACTTAAGAGCCAAAATTAGCGAATCAAGCAGTGTCAAGACACTGCAGGTTAACGTAGGCCTGAACGATAGCTCAACCGCAATCACCAGAACGGTTTATGCCGATTTTATGCTTTCCAAAACCCTGGGTCAGGATTGTAGTACGACCTCGAAGCACAGGCATATTTTCGAGCGTCTCAATACTTGACAAACAAGTTTTTCTGAGCCAACGTTTCCTTGCTCACCTTGATCGGAGTGTCACCATCGGTCCGCTGCGTCAGATGTTCCTGTCTGATATTCACACCGTTAGCTTCCAAAGAACTTTAACACGGAATGTGTTCCAAAAAACAATTACCCGTCCACGGACCGTATTATGGACGAGGGAATTAATTAAGTGATCTCCACGGGTTTGTTCTCTCTAGGGTATACAAGAGTTTTCGGATTTTGAGCAACTTTCCTTCCAAGATTTCGAATCCGAACCACTAGAGCTTTTGGGCAATGTCGCCCAGCTATTCGGCCAGTGAACCTACTTCTTCTACGGCAGCTGATAGTGCTTCCCCGGCTGCCGCATGTTCATCGGTGCCCTTGACCATGTTGACGACAAAACTTATCAATACCTTCCAGCGAGAAATTTCACCAGCCTCTCAACCATCTGCGCGTCAGACTGAGAGCCAGAGTTCTCCTGCAACTCCTTCAACGCCTGTCTCAGACCGCTCGGTCGAGAACGATAAGGACGATAACTGACCATGGCATCCAACGCGTCGGCTACAACAACAATCTTTGCAGCCAAGGGAATCTCAGAACCAGAAATACCATAAAGATATCCTTTCCCGTCCGGACGTTCGTGGTGGTACTCGATAGCATCCAAAACCGTCTGTTTTTCAGTATCTGATATGTTTTTCATAATACAGAGAGCAATTTCCCTGCCACAACGTGGATGCTCCCGCACGATGGCCAGTTCCGCCGAAGTCAACGCCGTCTTCTTGTGTAAGGTAGTCTTGGGTATGGTGATTTTGCCCAGGTTATGTACCAGAGCTCCCAAATAAATGTACTGATTAGACACTGAGTCAAGTCCCACCAAACGTCCCAGCAAGAATGCGATTTGAGCTACTTTCTGACAGTGCAAGTAAGTGCCCGGGTCATACTGCCAAAGTATGTTCTGGCACTTGCGAATCCCAACCAGGAATCTGGCCAAAATCCCGCCAGATATCCTCACATGTGACATAGAGCCATCATTCCCTTCATCTCTCGGGTGGAATGTTGAGGCCGGTCAAAACGCAACACTTGTGTTAGTTTACATAAAGCAAGACCCGGGCAGAGATCGACGATATCCCTGACCGGGCCTGTACCAACTCTTAGATTATTGTCGTTATCGTGATCATGTAAAAAACACGCAGCATAACATGCTATTACTGCGCAAACTGACAGATCGAATACACGTTTTATGAAGCCGTTGGTTGGTTGGTTGGTTGGCTGCAAATATCATGCCAATTTATCCTTTCCCTGTTTTTTTATTTCTTCCATCCCTTGCTTACAAATACGTCTAATACTGAACCGTCTGATTCGAACTTAGTCATTACCATGAAACGACGATTCCAGAATCGAAATCTCACACTAAACTTCTTTTTTGTGCCCGGACTGCCAATTTATCCCTGCATATTCCGGCTTCAGATTCGAATCATCGCTTTCACTGCCGGAATGACATCAGAAGTCTTTCCGCAATTAATCTACATACTTGTTCCAGCTTCCGGTCTTATGACTTTAAGATACCTTCTTTTAAAACGTTTGTTCTGATTGATGCCAAGTACAACTAGGACTTCTTTCCCTTTTTCACAGTATATATTGATACATTCTGCCGATATTTGTCAAGAGAACATATACATAGGATGGCGTCAAGACACTGTAGGATGCCTTAGGCCAATAACAGGAGCGCAGCCGTAATGTCCCGAACGGTTTACGCGGGTTTTATGATTCTTGTTTCTGATAACGGACCTCTTGCCAGCTTCGTTATCGACTAGCTAAGGCAAGAGGATTGGGAACGGGTTAGTCCACAATGACGCAAATACGTTGGCTACTAAACTGTGAACCTGCGCAAGTTTTTTCTCTTTCTTCCTGTTCCCTTGACCAGTTGCCTGATGTTGTGCACCGCTAAGGCTAACAGGACCTGAGTGTGTACCTTCGTCGTACCACGTAGGGTTGCACGGCGCAGTCCTCGCGGACCCTTCATCTCCGCGAACACGGTCTCGGGCCAGTATGTGCGCTGCCTGAGGCTTGTTCTTGCACGTTCCGTCTTTAAGTGGCTCTCTGCCCGGAAAAGAAGTTCTTCGTCCGTGTACCTCTTTATCGCGGGTCGTTTAGCCTTACAATAGTGTACCGTGGTGGGGACACCCTTTGCACGCCAGACGGTGTACCTTATACACTACCGAGCCGTCAGCTTGTTCCTTTGTCTGGTAAAGCGTTTTCCCTTGGGGACAGATATAGATATCGCGTTCACTGTCATATCTGAAACCGGCTTTAATCCTTTCTCGCCTGAGATTTTTTGTCCCGTAAGCCCTGTCGGCTACTGCTTCTTCCGGCCTGCAATGGGTGACAAAGATGTGTTTGCTCAAAAGAGTGGCCAGAACCTGACTCTCTGCTACTCCTCCGGGCGTCGTTTCCACGGCGGTGACAATTCGGGCTTTTCCTCCGTCCACAGCTATATGCACCTTGTGAGCCAGAATCGGCTTCAACCAGCCCTTTCTGGTAACCAGCGATGCGTCGGGGTCGGTGCGGCTCGTCCATCTCTTGCTGGTCCGCCCCAAACCTGCTCAAGGTATTCCTCCGGTGTCGTTTGCAGTTGGTGACAGACTCCTCTTTCTACTAAGGAATCAAGGGAAGCATTGGCTTGAATGATGGTAGCGTCTATGAATACCTTTTCCCCTTGTACCAATCCTCGGTCCTAACATACTTGGACAACGTGGCGAAAGAACTGCTCATAGACCTCTCTTCCGAAGCGAACCCGGGCCTTAGATAGGATGGTATCCCATACAGATATCCGAGCAAAGCCATCTTGAAAATAACAACCGGGTCTACAGAGGGAGAACCGGTGTGACTGTAGCAGCAACGGACGTAATCGTAGATGAAAGAAAAGTCGATGACGCTGGAAATCTTCCGGGGAAGGTGGTCCTGGGGGATGCGTTCTTCAAGTGACGTGTAGTAAAACAGCTTGGGCTTGGGATACGCGACGACCCATCAAGGCGAACCACTCCATGTTCTGCTTTTTATGGTGTAATATTCTACATTAACCGCAAAAATCCTTCACTTCGGTGAGTTTGGCAACAGGTCCGTTGACAAAGACAACGCAGGAGTCCGTACTTAGCGCTTGTGAAACTCAACCATTTTCCCAACTATCGACCAAACACAAGATTTCCGCTGTGGTTAAGGTTTTTATTTCCTTTAACTCGACCAAGTCATTATCGTTCGTCCACACCGGGCAGTTCAGAGCGAGGGCCAAGGCTACAAGGTCCGCATCATCAGGATCTCGCCTTCCGATCAGTTCCAAGGCCGTCGGGACGTGCTGCAGATAAGCCTCTTTCTCCACAACTTCCAGCTCCAACAGAGAAAACACCGCTTCCATGACGTTTCTGCTCAAACTCTTCCTTTTAGCCAGGACCGGGATATATTCTCTTACTTCGCCAACCGCTCTGTCAGTCGTGACGAATTTTAACTCTTTAGCCTCAATGAATACCCTGATCGCCTTTCCGCCTATCAGCGCCGAAAGGATTACGTTAGCGTCCACGGCGATCTTTCCTGAAAGCCGCAAAGTCCTCCAGCACCTCTTTCTCTGTTATCCCTTTTTTCTCCCGCTCTCCGGCAATCCTTTCCGCTAAAGCCTTCAGGGCTGCTCGCCGAACCTCGTCTTCAAGGCTTATATCCTCCCAAGGGATAAATATTCCCGCCGGTTTGCTTCCTCGGAAAACCATTACGGCCTCTTTCTTGCGCATAAACTCACTGGTGCGGGCTTTGAAGTCCCTGACGCTTACAAATTCCATTGTAGTCACCTCCGTAGTTACATTATACTACGACTGCAGGCAGAGGTGAATTTCCAAACAGGAAGGCCTCTGATTCGGAATGGGATACATTAAGTTTCTTTCTCTTCCTCCGGCCTGATGGCTTCAGCCACCCGGAAGCGTATCAGGGTCTGGTAGGTATGTCTTTCTTTTCGGCTATTCTCTTGACGGCCTCCAGCTAGCAATCCCGGAGCCGGAGCGTAATCCGTTTAGTCTTGCGCCGTTTGGCAACCATATCGGTCAGTTATGGATCTACCTCCACCTGAACGGGCCCCATCTAGTTCCAGTGATCGCGCAAGCTGTGGGCATCCCAGAATTCAGCTTCTTCCTCTCTGATCTTGAATTCAGCCACGGCAGGTCTTTATACCATCCTAAGACCCCCTTTTTCTGGGGGATAGCCGGCCAGCAGTACCCGTCGAGAATATGTTAAACAAAAAAAGCTAAGCTATTAGCCTAGCGTTATTACTTCTTCCTGTTTAACACTTTGATTACAACCCTAGAAAGAATACTTTATATGTCGGCATTCCTGAAAGGAAGAGGTTCCGCCCTCCATTATTTTACAAATTGCCTCAAATGCCAAATTATCAAGGCTTTTCAGAAAGAAACTTGGGGTGGGCGATGGGACTCGAACCCACGACCCCCAGAGCCACAATCTGGTGCTCTAGCCGACTGAGCTACGCCCACCACGCGATCCTCTGTCAATGTGATTGGAATTTTCCTTAACTCTACCCAACGAACGCGCGTTGCACCGCCTGTAATTCGCGATGGCGTCCCTGGAGGGATTCGAACCCCCGACCTACGGATTAGAAGTCCGTTGCTCTATCCTGCTGAGCTACAGGGACCATAACGCATGGAGCGGGTGATGGGAATCGAACCCACGCAACCAGCTTGGAAGGCTGGGGCTCTACCATTGAGCTACACCCGCTTGCGCTTTCTTATTATACTGTCTTTATCCTGGTTTTGCAACGGTTTGTACTAGTTCATTGTTATCGTTCTGTGATATTGTCACCTTGTAATAGTTCAGTGAAAATGTCCCCATGAAAGAAAACAGTCACACGTATACCCGTTCCGGTATGGCTAATTAGCGAAATCGGCAGCGAACTCTTGAGTCAAAATTTACCCTTATTTCTAATTGTTGGCCGCCCCCTTCAATTCAGCAAGACAAGCGTGCATCTTTTCTATGTGTTTCTCGATTTCCGCTTTGCGTTCCACGGCATCCTGCTCTCCTTTACCCTTGATTTCCATGGCCTGTTCTATACTGGCGTTTACCGCCTGTTTGGCCCGCTCAGTCTCCTCCTTCAGAAGCGACTTCAAGGCCAAAGCCGACTGTCGCAGGCGGTTCAAGAAATCATACCGGATGCGGCCGTAATTCCGGTCTACGTCCTGGGGAATGTCCTTGGCCATTCCTTGCCAGATTATCCGGTTAAGGAGCCGGCGGGGGAGCAACCCCGAGAACGCCCTGGGCGAGATCTCAAGCATCAGCGGGTCCAGGCCCACCTTATAGTAGAACTCTGACTTCCCCGTGACGTCTACTCTGAACCTCTCCCCCGTGTAATCGATACCGAAAACCTCGCAGGCCTTGCCCAAAATTCGCGATATAATGTCGTCCAGCCTGGACAGGAAGCGGTTCTGGGCCTCTTCGAATTCCCGCGCCACCTCTTTATCCGTTTCCTGCCTCCATCTTTCAAAAACCGAGGTGAGATTGGTCAGGGCTTCTTGTTCGATAGCTTTAATAAAAAACCTGGTCTTTAAACCCTGATTCTGCTGGTACCAGTTCTCCAACATCAAAGCCAAGGTCTTTTCTAACGACGACCTGTCTTTTCCAAATTTTTTATCCAGATCCTCAAGTATTCTCTCCACCTCGCCGTCTAGGAGCACGGCCACATCCCGAGTTTCCCTGTCGACTATTCCCAAAAACTCGGTATAGCTGGCTATCTTTGCCCGCAGTTCTTCTACCGGCAATTCGAGGGCCTGCCGTTCCACCCGAAGCGAGGTCGACACCTGCAACAGGAGATTGCCCAGTTTGTTCCGCAATGCCACCTCCAGCAATCGGTCCCGGTGCGTATAAAAGTAACCCAGTACGGCTTCTTCGAGCACCGCAAAACCGCTTTCCTCCAGTTTCTGCGGGTCTTGGGCTACCTGCGCCTCCAAGGCCATAAGAGCAGATAAAGGATACACGTCGACCGACTGCCCAAGCTCCTTTTCCAACGCAACGCGGGTAAAATCCACGAGCCGCTTCACGTCATGGTCAGCATAGAAGTCAGCCTTGTTTAGAACAAAGTAGATCATAGGAACCTGCTCGCGAACATCGCGCAGGTACCTGATCTCCTCGACTGCTACCGGTGTATCGACCGAGAAGACAAATAAGGCAGCATCGATATGGGGCAGGTATCCGTAAGCCGTCTGGGTGTTATGTTCAAAAATGGAACCTACGCCGGGGGTATCGACCAGCCGGATACCCCGGCCGAGAAGCCGTGAGGGAAAGGTTATGTGGGCTATCGCTACCTGCTTTTCGTTGTTGGGATTTCTCTCTTCGGTGATGTAATCTGCCAGCTCCCCTACCGTCACTTCCCGGCGCAGGCCGTTTTCGTGGATAATTGTGACTGTCGGTTCAGCCCCGTACTCGACAACCGTTATGACCGAAGTGGCGGGGGTCACTGCCATCGGCAGCACCGGCTGCCCCAAAATCGCGTTGACGAGAGTAGACTTGCCCCGTTTCTGTTGTCCGAGGATGGCCAGGTTGAAGTAGTCTTTCTTCATTTTCTCTTTTAGAGTTTCCAGCCCGGATGCGGTAGCACTGTCGATGTATGTCCGAATGCTTTCGAGGTATTCGATTGTCTCCGATAAGATGTTGGCCGACACCCGATCTTGCTCCCCTCTCTAAAAGAAATGAGCTTAAAAAACAGAAGCCCCTGTCTAGGTTGGTATTAGACAGGAGCTATTAGCCGGTGCCGTTTCGCTTAACGCGGGGTGAGCTCCATCACCCAAAACATGACCATACGGGAACCATCCCTCTGTCACGTTTCTCTCTATTATGATTCTCGTAAACACTCAACCCGAATTCTGTAGGGACCCTGCCTCCCTCAAATTTCTACATCGCTGAAATAAAGGTCTATCAAGGCTTTCTGGTTATCGAGCTGGTCGGGGCGACAGGATTTGAACCTGATTCCGTGCCTTTAAAAGCCCGTAATTTCGAGCGTCGTCGCACGGTTGTTAATCTTTTTGTTAATCCGTGCGCTCACACGTTTATTATACCGTGCCCGTTTTAGAGGTGCAAACCCTTGCCGTGCCTGACCTGTTGTGCATAGCAGTTAACCGTCGTGCCTACGTTGTGTCCGACCAAGTTAGCCACAAGAATTGGGGGTACTCCCTCAGAAAGCAGGAGGGTTACAACCGAATGTCGAATATCGTGAATTCGAATGATCGGCAGCCCTGCTTTTTCGAGTGCCTTGCGCAGTGTCTTCCTTACTGCCTCGTATTTCACCGGCCTACCGTCGTCGGCCTGGAATACCAGGCTTTTTTCTTTTTGCCAGTGTATCGGCACTACCTTGCCGGACGGCATAACAGCCTTGAGTAGAGCCGTGGTTTCGTCGTCCAGCTCCACAGTGCGTCTGGCCTGGGGAGTCTTGACGTCCCCTTTAAGCACTCTATGTTTGGTATCTACGCTTTTTTCGATGGTAATGGTTCTTCGCTCAACATCGACACAGTCCCACGTGAGACCGAGTATCTCCCCTAACCTTGCTCCGGTTACGCACAACAGTCTTATGATGAGTCCGTGCCTGTACTCCTTAGCGGCTTCGATAAGCCTTTTGAGTTCGTCTCGGCCTAGGGTTCGCCTTATCTCGTGCGGCACTCTAGGCAGTTTAAAGCCCACCAAAGCGTCGCTCGGAGCAAGTTTCCTCTCCACGGCTTCTCTTACAGCCGTTTTAAGCGTGGCGTAAAGGTTTTTCCTCGTCTTGGGCCTGAGATGGGTAAACTGTCCTGCCAGCCGCTTGGAGAGGGCCTCGGCTTGGACAGAATACAACAGCAGGTCCCCGACAAGCGGTTTTAGCTTCCGCACATGGGATTCGTACTCTTTCCACGTACGGTAGGAAACCGTGTCTTTGATCTCTGACAGCCACACATCGAACCATTCACCCAAAGAGTGCACTGCCACACGGTATCCGGCAGGCTTCACTAACTTTCGCCTTATATCGGCTTCCATCTGCCGGGCCATGTATTCTGTTGGAGCGTATATCATCTGTGTGAAGTACTTCTTTTTACCGTCCTCACCCCTTCCCAAATAGATTCTTACGAGCCATCCCTTGCCTCGTTTCTCAAGCATCCGAACACCTCCCTAAAAAAGGGAGGCGGGGATAGGTAAGCATTCTACCTATCCCCGCCTTTGTCCTGCCTAAGAAACTCTCTCAATGCTTCTTCAGGTATCCTCAGCCCTCTCTTAGGAGAAACCTTGATGGTCTTTATCTGTCCCGAATACACCAGCATATATGCCGTGTCTTTGCTCACTCTCAACAGTTTTGCCACTTCCGGTACGGTATAGACTTTAATAACGCCTCACCTCCTTCCCTAATTTTAAACGGATTGCCCGATTTTGCCCCAAAACGGCGGGTAAAATGCGCGGGGTATACTTCATTCTATCCCCGAGACAAAACCCCCGTTGTTGAGGCCGGTAGAAATGGTAATGCTGTGAAAAAATAACAGCTCATTGTTTTATGTCTAAAACAAGTTCCTGGGGAAGCAGTAATTCGCGATAAGTATCTCTGTTCGCGCGGGTCGATCTCGTGAGATATTTGCGCGGGCCGGAAAACCGTGCCACTTCCATTTCCCTTCCGGGTACAACCTTCTCGCCAGCGGGCAGTCGTAGGTACTGAGCACTGCCTTTCCCTTTATCCCTGCCGGCACCTCGGCAAGCTCATCGTGGCTTTCATCGGCAAGCTCCAGTGCGTAGATGCTATGGTCTACCCTGCTTTCTAACGGATAGGGAGGGTCGACGTAAAAGAGGGTTTCGGGAGAGTCATAACGCCTAATTACATTAAAGGCGTCATCGCACTCGATTTGTACTCGCTGAAGTCGCTTGGCAACGGCGTACAGGTTTTCTGCTACCCGTCGATACTTTGCCGCTCCCGTGTCGGTCCAGTGTCCTGTCACTGAGTACGCCCATCTGCCTCGCGTGGGTTTCTGTGCTCCTGTTCCTCCGTAACTTTGACAGGCCCTCACGAAGAACCGTCGGGCTCTCTCCAGGTCCGAGATTTCTTCATTCTGCTGAATAGCTAATAGGTATTCCTGCCGCGAATACGGAGTCAGGTCTACCGCCCGAATCAACTCCTCCGGTTTATCCCTGAGCACCCTGAAGAAGTTCACTATCTCGCCGTCAAGGTCGTTCAGGGTTTCGATTTCCGCCGGACGCTTGTTGAGCAGCACTATTGCCGAGCCGCCGAAGGGTTCGCAGTAGTGCTGATGCGGAATGCTTTCTAAGACTTGGAGCACGTCGGCGAGAATAGTTCCTTTTGCACCGGGATAGTAAAATGCTCTGAGCATCAGATCAACCCCTCTCAAAATGGCTTTTATCCTCTCTAAGACCTCACTGTGTAGTGTTTTGAGCACCTAAAATTTGAGGGGGTGCGCGATATACCCCCTCTTTTGCCCTCTCTAAAATTGCGCGTAGTAAGTATCCTTAGTCCGCCTTTTGGTGCCCTTGTTCCAGGTCCTCGCATCGGAATAATGCGCCTTGCAAGGGCCGTGGTGAGACATCCAATGGGCATTTGACGGATACGGCTCCGTTTAATGCTGCAAACTGGCGCAAAACCTGGTGATCAATCCACGGAAAACCTTTTACAGGTTTTATTGTTTCGTCAAGTTTGATGTTTCTTTGGCAGCACAGATACCAACCAGGAAGCATCTGTTCTTTTGTGGCCGCAATGCTTTCCGGATGAACACAAAAAATCGTTCTAAAAAACCTGCATTTAAAACAGTTTTTTAGCAACATTGGCATTACTGCACCTCCTAAAACAAAAACCGCCTTCCGGCGGTCTCTCATATCTGTTTCATGCCTCGCATACTCCAAAATCGCTTATTCCCGATAACGATATGGTCTAGCACTTTTATTCCCAGGATTTTCCCAGCTTCGACAAGCTGTTTTGTAACGGCTATATCTTCTGAGCTCGGTTCGGGATCTCCTGAAGGATGGTTATGGATTGCTATTACGGACATAGAGCTGGTCAAGATAGCCGTCTTGAACACTTCTCTTGGGTGTACTACTGTACTGGACAGGGATCCAATAGACACCACCTGCGCGGCAGTGACCTGGTTTCCACTGTTTAAATACAGCACCACGAAGTGTTCTCTGTCGGCGTTTTCCAGGTTTAGGTGTTCGTTGACCAGCGACACAACAGCATCGGGCCCTGTAATCGGGGGAGAGTACCAGGGGCCGGATTCGCGCAACAGCCGGGTCGTGACCCAGTAGTAGCTCGCCGTTTCTTGCTTTTTCCTTCTACGACGAGTCTGCTTCTGTGTCAACTCTCCGCCTTCAAACAAGGTTACTTCCATTCAACACGGAGCGGGCGTGTCCGGCCCGCTCCATCCCTCCTTTCTGAGATGGTTGCGGGCCGGACGGCCCTGTTTATCGCAGTGTTAAAAATTCGTTAGGCGATATGTTTTGCCGGTAGTATTTCGTCCTGCCTGTTCAGGATATAATCAACCGCCCTTTGAGCGGCTCCTGCGGCTTCCACGATTAGTCTCTTGTCCCGCCGAAGCACCCCCAACCAGTAGTCTATATATCCTGCCGTGTTAGTTAGGGGTATTTCCAACCCCGCTTCGGCCATCAGGAAGCTGGCCCCGATCTCGGCCACGAGCTCCTCTTTGGCATACTCCCTGGAGCCTTTGGGACCCACCTTCCGATTCAGCCTGCCAGGATGCGCCGTGCTGTGGACCAGTTCATGGAAGAGCGTTTGGTAATACTCTTCTACGGTCTCAAAATCGGACAAGCGCGGGATTCTGATAGCGTCCCGCTTCAGGGAGTACCCTGCGCTTCCGGGAAAATGCTCTATTTCGGGGCTGTTGGGCATTCTTGCCACAATGTCTTCGGCGGTAGGTTTTGTCTCGTGGTTGTATTGACCTATCCCCTGCTTACTCCGCAGCCCCTCCACCTGGGTATTTACCTCGAACACACGGTAGTACCGCAGGTAGGGGACTGTCTTCGTTTCGGTTTCGCCGTCTGTTCCTTCTTCTTCTACGTCCAAGAGCTTCCAGAAAACCACTGTGTAGGACCTTGCCCCTTTTTTAACCCTGCCCCCTGCTTCTGTGATCTTCTTAAATGTCGCGTATTCCCCTCCAGGAGGAAGGAGCAGAAGGTTGACTCCCCGGTACGGACGCTGTGTTTCCCAATTTACCGGGAAGGGCTTGCCTGCCCACGGCTGTTTCCAAGGAATTACCCCTTTCTCAAGCTCTTGGATGATTTTGTCCGTAACGATCTCGTATACGCTCGCCATTATAAGCGGAGCGGGCCCAGCCGGCCCGCTCCATCCCTCCTTTCTTGAGATGGTTGCGGGCCGGACGGCCCGTGCAAAATCAAAGCGGCCTATCTAGGCCGCTTCTGAAACTCGCCTTGTTGTTTGGTTTTATGCTCCCAGCTCTTCCGGCAGCTTCAACGGCACGCTCTTGGCGTACAACACGTCCGGACACATATCCGCCCCGTTAGGCCAGACTACAGTCCCCGCCTCCGGGTCAGCTTTCACCTGACGGAAGAAAGCAGGATCTTTCAAGGGTTCGAACATCGGCCCCTCAAGAAAAGGCTCAAAGTTGACCACCCGGTACTCTCCGCTCTCGAATTCCAGTATCAGGTAATAGGGAGCAACCGGGTACACGCTTCGAACCTCATGAAGGACGCTCTCAATACCCTCGCTAAACTGCATGTTATACACCTCGCTTTGGCGAAGGAACCTTTAACAAAGGTTCCTTACAGCGTGCCCGCCGCCAGTTTTCCATTAACGCCTCCGCGTTTTCTTGAACCCACGCCGCGATGTGGGAAGCGATTCCTGACGGGAGATCTCCTGCTAAGAGAGCACCATCTGGAAGAGAAATGACTGCGTGCGTCCCGCGTCCGCGCACGTGGAAGTGCGGCGGCAGGTGATCTTGGTAGTACATATAAACCTTAAAGCCCCAAAACTCGCATATAATTGGCATCGTATCACATCTCCATTTTACCGCCGAGGAGCGGCCCAGTCAACCGACCAGGAGCTCCTGGACGGTAAATAATCCGTGGCCGAGACAAGGGATACTATCCCTTTTTTAAAAATAACTCTCCGCTTTTTGCGTTTATTGCGCGCATTGCGTTTGTTGAATAAGGTTTCCCAGTCCGCCTCGAATTCGATGCGGAGAAAGGGCCTCACAGAAATTGAACACGGAGCGGGCGTGTCCGGCCCGCTCCATCCCTCCTTTCTGAGATGGTTGCGGGCCGGAGGTCCCTTTTTGACTCTCGGAATTTTACTCGTCTATGCTCACGGTACTAATGATAAAATCCAAGGCCTTCTGAGGACCTTCGTTGAGGAAAATACGGCGTACTTCCTTGAAAAGCTCGTTGCATCGATAGGCTTTTAAAATTTTAAGTGCTTCCTGGGTGTATGGGATGTACGCTGTCGTAGGCCGCCAGGCGTCCGCCGGGTAAGGATAGTACTTACTCAGGTAGTTACTGGCGCGGTATGCGTAATGCAACCCGTGCCGGATATTCTTAGCAATTACCTGATTGGTCAAGTGTTTGTCGGGCAACCTGATCCAGCTTAAAGGGCATTCTTCAAACCCTTTAAACCCTCCCTTTGGTCCCCATACTATCCTGTCGTCCAATTCCTCATCATGCCCTGTCAGAGGAAGCACCATCGCCAAAAGTTCGGCTGTTATTTCCGACTTTCCGAGTCTTTTTTTGTCTTTCGTGATCAATTCAACTCACCTCCGCTTTTAACTTTCAATGCGAACAAGCCTTTGTCGAGCTTTTTGTACGTCACGGTTACGGTTTTGCCCAGTGAAGAAGCGAGCTCTCTACCCGCTCCGTTCTTGGCGTACATAGCCGTCTTAGTGCCGTCCTCTGCTTCAACAAAAGCTCTTATTACCCCTGGTTTGGACTCTCTCGCCTCGAGAACCCTGAAAACGCCTTCAGCGGTTTCCTCCTCTCCGGGTTGGTCCTGCTGTATCGGCACGGACACATCCGGTTCAACAGGAGGAACCTGCATCATCAGCATAGTCTTTAGGGTCTCGATTTCAGCTGCTAAGTCTTCAGCCCGTCTCAGGAGCTCGTTGCGCTCCTTTCTAAGCGTTTCGATTCTCGCCAACAGTTCTCTGATCTCCTCGTGAGTCATAATCTCCTCTCCCTTATCTTGATAATGCCCGAGGCACGGCCCCTGTCGCCGCGCCTCGAAAGTTTTCGGACGCGGGACAGGGCCGCCGCCGATCGGACATCACCTCGCTTTCATGTTGTTTCTCTCAGTTCAGGCAGTACCCTACGGGATCCCCACTCTGTTGCCCTACCTGCCCCATAAAGGACCGTCCCTAAGAATATCACTGCTGCTGTCAGCAGGAACCCCAGGACTATCCCTCCCAGGCCGAACAGAACCGCTTCGAAAAGGCTCCTTGAACGCGGAAGAGCGCGAAGGAAGTCCTCGAACACTGAGGGACTCGCCTTTATAAGGCCTTTGCCTACGCTGATACAGAGCAGGGCTATGCCTGCTAACATGTAGTACGCAGTTCTTCTCGCTGTACCCAATATAGCCATCCCCTTTCTCGAAAAATAAAAAACAGGCGCCGCAAGCCTGTTTGAGACTCGCAAAACGCCTGTTTAACTCTTAAAAACCTACCGCTCCCGAAGGGAGCATAAACTTTTAAACACCTAACGCCCTTTAAAGGGCACGACTCCTAAACACCAACCAACCTAAGTTAATTTTACCATGTAGCTCAAGAGATGAGCAATAGGACGTACTAACAAAATAAGCCCTGCTGAAAGGCCGGCTACTAGCCCCAGTTGATATAACACGCGCTGATCGGTGTCATCCAAACCTCCACCCCACCAAAAATAGCCCGGCACGAAAAATCCCAAACTCAGCAGGAGAGCCGATAGGCACAAGGGACGTTGAAAGAAGTCGCACAGGGCCCACGCGAATATTGACGTGATCACGGCTGCTGTTATCCCGGTTATGATCCCGCTCCCTATCGCTGTTATATATCGCATTTCTATTTCCTTCACAGGTATCTATCCCTTCCGCGTGATTTGTGTTAGGCTTTTCTCAGATTTAGCATCTTTTTGGGAAATGAAATACCGCTGGCCGGCGATCATAATCTCAGCTTCTCGCCGGTCCGGGAAAACCCGGACTCGGGCTTCGTCCATTGAAGGGAAGCGCACCCGGTCCGGCCCTAGAATCACACACCCGGCTTCTTTCAGCCGGGCCATTACCCATCCTCGGGTCTCGGCTTCAGCAGGGTCGAAGCGTCCGTAGTCTGCCGGGATGAAGAAAGTCACTCCCCCTAGCTTGACGCATCGTAGAAAGCCCCCTGCACGAAGCCGGGAATAGTGTTTGTCCAGATCGCTTTCGCTCATGCGAAAGGCCCGTGCTACCGCCTGCTTAGGGCACGGGCCGACTGTTTCAATGAAAGCCAGCACTGCAGCCGTCATCTCGTCGGTAATAATTCCCCTCATGCTACATCACCCTTCTAAGGCGAAGATGTAGTTTCTTTCTTTCACGATCGAAGGTCGCCACTATGCACTGCACTCTGTCTCCCCGTCTCACCTCCCCCCGGACCGGGTAGGGGGAGATTCCGGCTATGCCGGGGGCTACGTCCGGCTCTATAAAAACTATACCTTGTACTATTTGTATTACCGTGCCGGAAATTATCTGCCCACGCGTAAAGGAGTACGCCTGCCACGGGTCGGGGTAGGCGTCTTTCACCGAAAAGGTCAGATTCTCCGGATCCAGTACCTTCACCGCGATCACCTGCCCCGGCCGGTACTGCCTATCCAACGGCAGGGACAAGGATCGGGAAGCCAGCTTCCGGGGTATTTCCACCGGGACGCCTGCTACCTCCACTACCAGCCGAGCTGGAGAATCCTCCCGGCGTGGGAGAACGGCTATCACGGTTGCAGGGAGCACGTCTCCCTGTTTTATCGTTGCTTTCAAGGTCTCCTTAGCCTGTTCGACATATTCGCTTCGGGACAACACAACCACGCCGGCCTCGCGGTCGAGCTCCTTTGGTAAGAACACCTGTTTTGTGCCAACTAGCGCGGGCATATCTTTCTCATGGACACCGCTCCACTCAACAGGGCAGATAGCCCGTATCTCCAGCACCGGATTCGCCAGCCGGACCGCCCAAACGGGTCGGGACTCCACTCTCTCCAGCGCTGCTACGAGGCCCTCTATAGGCTTCCTTGTCCTGGTTGCTTGAAATAAGACCTCTATAGGATCAACATGTGTAAGCATTAGGCGTCACCTTCCTTGCCTTCTTTTTGCTTTTCCTCTGCTTTGTTTACGAGTTTTTCGATAAAGACAAACCTATGCTGATACGCTTTCCGCTCCCGCTCGCATAAAAACTCGTCAGGGGGTGCAACCTCTTTTATGCCCCAATACAAACCAGCGTAACTCGCAAATGCGTCTGCAAAGTCCTCCGATAACATCTTATTTAGCTTCAAAGGACTCTCGTAAGGCGATTTGTTCAGTTTTCCCCGCAGTCCGTCTATCTGTAGGTCATCAAACATTGCAATAAAATAGTCTAATGACTCGGACGAATCCTCGATCGCCTCGTCAAACATGTGCCCTAACTCGTGTAAAAACACATAAGCTAGATTATAAGTCCCGTCGATCGCTGATGGGTACAATATGATATCTCCTAACCCTAGAAATGCGCCGAGCTCGAGATAGCGTCCTCGTGCCCGACAATTAGGATCCGTTGCAGGGTCCGGCACAAAATATACCCTTACAGGTTTGTTGTATCTAGTTTGTTTAACAGCGTCGGGAAGCTTACTCCACACCTGAAACAGCGTGTTTACTTGAGACTCTGTGGGCGCTGCATTCCTGTAAGCGTACACTGAAAGACCATGTTCTGATTTAATCAGTTTTGCTTCGGGTTCAATGTGATTTCTAAATTCAAGCAAGCCGTATACCGGATAATCTTTAGCCTGAACCGGAGTCGCTCCAACTGTAAGCAGACATAAAACCAAAACCAACACACTCGCCTTTTTCAGCATACCATCATCCTCCTTGTTTAAAATCTCCAATGGTCAATACATCGACAGGCCCCTGCTTCCGGGAGATCCGTACGGCCGCCTTTCGCTCCATCTGCTCGATCACGTTTCTTGCGTAACGCCCGTTCCCGGCCTTCCCAATGTCAGACACCGCCTTAAAACGCCCCAGCAGGGCCTCCTCCACGCCCGGCCCAAGATTCCAGCCGCGCTTTTTCGCATACAGCCGGGCTATCTCCACCAGTTCTTCGGGGGTATAGTCCGGGAACGTGATGGTAAAGGCGATACGGCTTTCCAGTCCCGAATTGGCCTTGAACAACTCCTGCATCTCCTTTGTGTACCCGGCAAAGATAATGCACAGTCTGTCCCTGTGATCTTCCATCGCCTTCACCAGAACATCGACAGCTTCTCTGCCAAAATCCTTATCATCGCTTCCACGGGCAAGGGAATAGGCTTCATCTACGAACAAAACACCGCCCATCGCCTGGCGTATCTTCTCTTGTGTCTTGAGAGCCGTCTGTCCGATATACCCCGCCACCAGCCCGCTCCGGTCGGTCTCCACCATGTGCCCGGACGGAAGGACGCCCATCGAAGCGAAGAGCTCCCCCACCAGCCTGGCCACCGTGGTCTTGCCCGTGCCGGGGTTCCCCAGGAAGACCATGTGTAGGGACTGCTTCATCGGGGGAAGCCCCTGCTTCCGTCGCTCCCGGTCCGCCTGCACCACGGCCGCTATCTCGTGAAGGGCCTCCTTCACTTCTGCCAGCCCGGTCAGGGAGTCTATCTCGGCCCAGATTTCATCTACAGAACGGTGAATGGATTTTTTGTTTGCCTGTTGAGGCTGAGCCGCCTGTTGGACGACTGTTTCCTGTCCCGACGCCAGCTGGTTAGTTTGCTGCTTCCACTGCCGATAGTAACGATAGTAATTAGTAAACCACGCCCCCGATACGAAAAGCGCGCCGTAGACCAGATATTGAGCTCCTTCCGGCAGGCGAAGGAAATGCGAAATCAACGCAGCAGCAGCGATGCTGGCTGCAATATACGGATATCGCACCGCAGCCACAATCGTCACGCTCACAACAGCCCATATAAAAGCCATTATCCCATCGTACTCACTTTGAGTGCGCTGCATGGACGTTCGCCTCCTTGATCTCAACCTCGAGAGGGAGCCATACGCCGTCTCCCTGCCCGATGGTCACTGTCATGTCGACTCTCGTAAAACCCTGTGTAGTAACTGCCAGTTCTTGGTACTCCGGGCTAATTCTGTTCCACGACTGTTCTCCCAGGGACACCCTAACGCCGTCGTCCCTAACACCAGTCACCGTTACGCAAGTCTTCGGCGCGTAGTCGCTGATGTTTGTGCTCATTTGCCCCACTGCTGGCTTGGTGCGTATGAAATAGTTTTTGGACAGCATGAACGATACCTCAGCTTTTGCTGTCTCAGGGGATAGAGTCGTTATTATCCCCATCCCGGATCTTTTTGCGCTTATCACTGCTTTATTTGCGTCTGTAGGCGTTACTGTCACTTGCACTCCGTAATAGTCGTCAGAAGCCACGGCGTATCTCACGTCGTTATCCCAGCCTTTGCGTGGAGCAGAGAAAGTTTGTTCCTGCTTGACGTCTCCCTCAAGACTGTTCGAAGGCGAACCGACCAAACCCACGCTGATTATCCAAGCCAATACAGTTAACAGCAGCAGAGCGCCCAAGTACACGGCTTGGGGGTGATCTGTCCACTGTTTCCTAAGCCATTCCATCCTGGTTTCACCCTTTCATAAAAAGTAAAGAGCAAGCAGCCAGCAGACGCTCGTCACCAGTGCTTCCGACAGCAGGTTTCCGGTAGTCAACGGCCCGTGAATGTGCTCCAGCCGCCGGAGCGGATCCGGGAGCGGAACCGGCAGAAACGGCCGTATTCCTGAACGAGTCAGCGCGTCTAGGGCTAAGTGAGAGAGAGCTCCTGCTCCGACTGACATCGAAATTAAGCTCACTGAAAGCCCTTGTATGCCGAAAGGAACCAGAAAGCCGTTTACTATGCCGGCAAGAATCCCTACTAGCAAACATATTCCTAAACAGAACCATACGGTGTGAGTAATAGAACGGTGCCCGAACATCACCTCGAGAAGTACAGCTATAGGGCGCAAGCGTCGCCCCACCAAGCTCCCCGGATGGTCTACGTCAGGAAAAAGCCCTGCTATTGCGCCTATTACCGTCCCTACTACCGGATCCCCGGTCAGGTGTCCTGCTATCGCTCCGGCCAGTGCGCCCCCTGCTATATGAGTCGTACCGGTCATGTCACTTAGCACCTCCTAAGGGGAAAATAATAGAAAATCAAGTGCTCAATTTGAGCACTTGACCCGGAAATTACAAATAATCTGGGTTTTCAGGTTCATCTTTCGGGGACTTGAGAAAGTCTCCTATCCCGCCGTCAGCGTTGAGATCGCTCCCCCTCTCGAAAGAACGATCCCGGTCCGGCGCTTCATCGTTTCTTCCTTCTGGAATTTCCGGGAGATCCACTACCACGTCCGGTCGCGCAGGTTGGAGCTCAGATAGTTTTGCAACAGCCAGGGACAGGATATCCTTGCTCTGGGGCAGCTCCGTCCATCCCAGTTTCTGTAAATACATAGGCAGGCACCAGCGCACCAGGCAAACGGCAGCCATCGGGTCCATGCGGGAAAGCTCCTCAGGCTCCATCAGGGCACGCCTCACGATGGTCTCGGTACGTTTGGGTATCTCAATCCTATTCCAAGGCATGGTAACGTCCTTGCGCTCGGACTCAGCATATACCGCTGCTTCACCAAGACGGGAACTGAAGTACCGGGTCGTCGTCGCGTCATCCCCGCCGAGGAAAAGCTGGATGGGACAGTTCGCCATTATGGCCTCGGGGCCACCGTAGACGTCCTGGAGCTGCTTCAGGCCTTGCAGTACGAATTGGATCTTGATCCCAAGCGAGCGGGCGGTCGAGATGACTTCCACAAACCCCGGTATCTGTCCCACGTTCGCGAACTCGTCCAAGATGAACCTAGTGGGGTTGGGCAACCTGCCCCCGTTCTCAGCTGCCAGCCCGTAGAGACGCCGGAAGAAGAAGTAGTAGAACGAAGCCAGCACGGGTTTCAGGTGTCCTGCCCCAATCGGTAAAACACAAAACAGCACAGCCTTCTCTCTGCCGATGGCCGAAAGGTCTATTTCGTGCCGGGAGAGAAGCTTCGCCACAGACTCCGCACGAACGACCCCGAGCTTGGCCGTGAGTCCAGAAACGGCGTTGTCGTAGTTTGAGCTCACCGAACCACACCATTCTTCATACCCGACTTGAGGCAGCCTACCCACCCTGTACGCCTCACTGAATCGCCGGTCTAGGGCTTCTTTGGGCCAGCTCAGCAGGGAGAGCGCGCTCCGGAGATGTGCCTGTTCAACGGGAAAATCGGCACGGAGCAGGTATATAAGAGCTTTCAAAAGCTGTATCTCCTTCATTACGAAGTACCCACTGTTGTCCCTTGCCGCGTTCTGCACTATAGCCGTTGCAAAAGCTGTGATCTCTTCATCATCCTGACACTCCATCACCGGGTTCCAGCACATCGACCATTCAGGATTTCCCAGGTTAAACAGATACACCTTATACCCCTTTGACTTGAGCCACGGCCCCAAGGTACACGCCAGCTCGCCCTTCGGGTCGGTGACTACCACCGACTCTCCTTCCATCGCAGCCGACACCACATTCGGGATCACGAAACTGAACGATTTCCCAGCGCCTGTGCCGGCCACCACACAGGCGTGTTGTGGGAGTGGAGGCTTGGACTTTTCAGGCTGTAGTCTCACTATTCTCCCACGAAGTTTCCCCACTATAGTTCCTCCACCATATTTCCCTTCCTTGGGAGGCCCGAACTCAGCCACCTTCGCCACGTCCGCATCCCCGGCCCACCTGCTGGTGCCTTTCTGAGCTGCGCCGGACGCTACCTTCAGGCCGTGAACCCGGTCCGGCCCGTGCTCCGTTCCCTGTCTGTACCCAACAGCCAGGATAGCACCCAGTATCACACCTCCCAGAAGCCCTGCCCTTCCTGCCTTCTCAGGCAGGGGTATCTTGTCAAAAGGCGTCGAAGAAAGCATCAGCCCTATGTTCACCCGTACGGGCCCCGACTCTACAGGGACGCTCTGCCCTGGTTTTATGCTTAGGACCTGCTTCATTTCCTGGCGAAAATTAAGCGCAGACCATGTCATAAAGACGAATATAACCGCCAGACCAACACTCAGCACAGCAGGCATCCATGCCCTTGTCCCGTACCTGGGCTGCAGAGCAGCTCCCCCAGCCAAGACCAAAACAAAAAGCACTCCGTACGGGTACATAGTCGCGACCATCAGCATTGTAATCGCCAGTATGCCGATTGCTAACCATTTAACAAGTGCTGCTCTTTGCATACCATCACCTCGCCAGCAGACAATAAACCCAGGTCACAAAAATAACCGGCAGCATCACCCACAACAGCAATTTCCCTGCGCTTCGCCCAAAAAGCATGTACGCAAACGCAATGACCAGCACGGCCGTAAATGCTACTGTCTGAACAATACCTTCCATCTCACCTCATCCTTTCACGGCTTCGCTCCTCCTCCCTTTTCCTGGGACGGGGAGGATACATGCGCACCAGGGCCTCTATATCCCCCGAGGCCGGGTGCCACCGCACGTGGCGGTCCCCTTCCCACGCCATCACCTTCGCCACTAGCCACACCTGCCCGGACTTTCGCACTCCTGCTGCCCAGTCCAGCTCCACTCCCTGCCGGGCCTCCAGGAGCCTCGCGGCCCGGCGCGCGTGGGCCACCCAGTCCAGGCCGGGCAAAGGGTCCAGCACAAAAAGGTACGCGTTCACCCAGCGTGGGTGCAGTTGGTAGGTGCCTTCCGTCCAGAACTCGGAAGGGAGCAGGTCGTCGTAGTCGTGGTCGGCCAGCCGTCTCAGGCTCTGGAGAACCCGCATCACCTTCCGCGGATCCCGTAAGGGCACCACCTTCACTCTCCACTTACTCATCTCCGGGCTCCACCCCCTCCCGGGCCCTCCGGGCCTCGCGAAGCGCTTCGGTCAACAGCCGGGACTCCAGGCGCCGGGCGCCCTCCGGGTCCTGGGCCCGGGCCTCGCACAGCAGGCGCAGGCAGGCCCGGGCAAAGACCTCGGCCACGAAGCCGTCCCGGTGTCGCTGTATTGCGTCCACCACAACGGCCGATATCGTGGTGTGCTTCTTCTTCGCTTCAGTCACCAAATACGCATGCAGTTTCTCGGGAAGCCGTATGGTTATTCTGCTGGTAATAGCTACCACCTCCTTTGGCAAATTCCGGCATAGGAGCCAGGAGCCAGGCGTCAGACGCTAGGATGCCGGGAGTCCGACGCCTGCGTTAACGTGCTGTCGCTACCTGAATATTCCAGCATCATCTGTCCTACTCCGTAGGGTAGGGTGTGGATGTCGGGCGAACGGAGTGAGCTGGGTTTCTGCAAAAAACAAAGCCCGCCCTCCTTGTTAGAAGGGTAGGCTTGTTAAAGCGTGCTGCAAGTCGTTTAATACATTAAAGCCCTGATACAGAAAGCCCGTGTCCAAAAAACGGACGACGTAGAAGTACCCTAGTATGAACACGGTTATATTAGCCAGTATCGAGGCAGTCATTTCCCTGTAAAAGCCCATGCCAGCCAAGGCCAATACTGCCTCGAAGAATATCTTGCACGCAAACGGGGCAGCTATGAGGAATATCGCCATCCGGGGGATTAAGTCGTATAACTCGCTTATCGTATAAAACAGGTTGTACGCATCATACATACGGTCGTTACCTCCTCCCGAAAAATCTAAGAAGCCAAAACGCAAAAAGCCGACTCACCCGACTTCGCTCACATATCAGGGAATCGGCGACGACCGTATGTATTCAACTGCCCCGCGTCCAATTACATGATAGCACTATACTCCATTTTCGTCAATATCAGCCGAAAATGGACAGAATGTCCTGCTTCAGTTCTACGGGGTTCACCGTCGCCTTTTTCTCTTTCTCTTCCTTGTTCTGTGTAGGCAGTTCTTCCCTGAGCACTTCCCGTACAGTTTCCTTAATGGCCTCAAGAAACAGAAAATAATCAACCTCCGGCAAATCGGCTTCAAGCCTCTGCCGGACAAATTTAGACCGTCTGCCCTCAGGAAGAAGGAAAATGGGATGGTTTTCGGGCAGGCGTATCGCTATAACCTTGGTTCGGGTCTGCTTCTTCTCAGGCATTGATATTCCTCGCTTCCAACAGGTTTTGTAATACAAATGTATTACACTGAGCTTGGATTAAAGTTGTATTACAAATGTAATACAAACCCCTCCAAACTACCCGTTAGTTCTGCATCAGCCGGAGATAGCCTTTCGCATTCCCGTAAACAGGATCGGGCAGCGTCTCACTGTTCGGAAAAGCCATTCGTAAGTGCGAGCCAAACACATGTGCCCCTCCCCCGGCAAGTACGGTTTTGGCGACGAATTCAGCACGGTCCTGGAGCACGGATTTTATCCCTGCCTCTATCGCCGTCGCGGTCTGCTTCACGGCGGCATGGTACTGCTTCGTCAAATCCACCGTCCTCCCTGCGTGCAGGACGGGCTCTCCCTTGGCCGCCGCCTGCGCTACTTCTTCCACCATACGATCGGGAAGAGGCACTCCGGCCTTTTCTCGCCATGATATCGCCAGGGCTTGGTGAACGGTGTGTACCCCCACTTCTATACTGGAGCAAGCAT
Source organism: Syntrophothermus lipocalidus DSM 12680 (assembly GCF_000092405.1). NCBI lineage: Bacteria > Bacillati > Bacillota > Clostridia > Eubacteriales > Syntrophomonadaceae > Syntrophothermus > Syntrophothermus lipocalidus. The sequence goes on from NC_014220.1 coordinate 2,069,051, forward strand.
CCGGGATGGGGATATATCTCACTCTACCGTCCACTTGCCGGACTTCAAACAGCAGAAACTCGGTCGTGTACGTCCCTACATCAATCAGGAGTATATACCCCCTCGTCGGCAGGTCTGTGCAAAGGGCCAGAATCCCTGCCCCTTGGGGGAAGACCTCCGCATGCGTGAAGGATATGTGTCTCTCCGTGCCGTTGACGCCGACCCATGCGTTTAAACCTTGCACGTGCTCGGCCAGCCAGTCCCTCTGGCTCTTGAAATACGCCAGGGGCAGCCCCACGGCCAGCTCGGGCTTGTCTCCGTTTTCTCCTGCCCCTGCAAGGTACGACGCCGTCAAGAGAAGTATGTCGTGGACTTCGCCGTTCTTTCTGGATTGACCAGGCAAGGTCAGGCAGGAAACGCACTGCTTTGCTCTTTCACCGACAAACCAATTTGCCCCGTTAATTTTAACCTCATGAGGCAGACTGATAAAAAGCCCTCCGGTCGTATCGGTTATCGCTCGGGATACAGCGGAAGGAAAAGAAACCTTCCTCCCGTCCTCGGAAAGGGCTTTTGTCCAGCCGTATCCTACATCCACTGCAACACGCATTAAATCGCCTCCTTTACTGTCTTAGCGTTAATAACCAGGTTGATTACCGTCTCCCTAATGTGTGTCGGGCACCATGCCAGCTCCCGTCGAATTTCGTCGATAGAAGGTAGATTTTTACGATACGCCCTAGGTTCGGACATGGCCGCTACTACATCAACGGCTGAAAGCCACATAGCCGCCTCAGAAGGTTCTATACCGAGAGGGTACCCTTTCCCTCCAGGCCGCTCGTGGTGCTGGCGAATAATCTCTACAGCCTCGGGACATACTCCTAGCTCGGAGGCTATATCTGCACTTACCAACGGGTGTGCCCGCATGGTGTACCACTCGCTGTTGGACAGCAGATACCGGGGAGCCATAATAAACTTTTCCGGCCAGTGAGCCTTTCCTAAGTCATGTAAAAAAGCCGCTGTTACGAACACGGCCTCTCGAATACCAGGTATCTGCACCTCCCTTAGCAGCCGCACTGCCAGCACACCTGCGTGCATGGAATGGGCCAGGAGCTCAATTGGCAGTTTCGTAAAAAACATATTTTGCATATCATCTTTCCTTTCGCTTGCGCAAGCCCTCATAAATCAGGTACTTTGCGTAGGAAGCCACTGGTATATCGATTTTCTTCGCCTCCGCCCGAAGCGCTTCGAAATCTTCCTTCCGCATCACCAGCATGACATTGTGAGTTTCTTTGTGTTCTGCCTTCTTGCGCATAAGCATACCTCCTTTTGTTTTTTTCTCATAAAAAAGCAGAACACCCGAAGCACTAGACCCCGAGTGTTCTGCCGAAAGGGGATGATTACCATTAACACCAAGCTCTAGGTATATTATATCACATTCCGCCCAACTCGCCATGTATGTCGGGCTCTCTAGGAACATCAGTTATAGGAGCTTGTTTCTTTATTACCTGTATTTGGCAGGAAGCTTTGTTGTCTGCTGGATTTGCGTCCTGTCCTTGTGTCGGCCAGACTTCTGCTGTTATCGTGTAGGTTCCCGGAACTGCTCTGTCAAAGGTGTAGTAGTTCCCATACGCCTGTCCGGGTATCGAAGTGAAGTTTAGTGTTTTGGTTCCTCCGGGTCCCGTGATGGTCAGCCTCGCCGGGACGGGCTCCCCCGAGTCCTTGCGGGTTACCTGCACGTTGGCCGTTATCTTGCCGTGTGAAGAGTTCCAGGCTATTGGGACGGGGTTGCGCACCGGCGTAATCGTAACCTTCAGGTCTACCTGCGCCGGTTTTATCGTCACGACCTTGGTGTTGTTGTCGAGGGTGGCTTCGTTCGGAGGCGTGTTGCCGTCGATGTTGGCCCTCAAGACCAGCTTCTTTTCGGTAGTCGGTACGGTTACCGGAATCGTATAGTGCGGGTCGTCTCCCGGGTTGAGATTGATGTTAGTCCTGCTGAAGATCTTCTTGGACCAGTCGTCCGACTGCCAACGAGCTCCGAAGTCGGTGACAGTCGGTATGTTTCCTTCGTTCTTGACGGCCACGATGATGTTTACTGTAGATCCCGGAGCTCCAGTGTAGACGTCTTTATCGGAACGGACCGAGATATCGGGCATCTGCACGGCCTGTATTCTCTTACCCGCTGTCAGGTCAAGATTCTGCCACCTCGTCACCATGTCGGCCCGGTGTTGGGGCATGATGGTCTGCCTCAGCACGTCCTCGGGACTGGTCAGCACGGCCAGCACTTTGTCAGTCTTTACGTCATATATCTCGATATGCGCCCCGGTCTTGACCGTGCCTACAGCTTCGGGGTTGTCCAGGGCCTTCTTGACCGTTTCTCGGTACTGCTCTGGAGCTGCGTTGATTATGGCGTCTCTGGAGATGGTTACTTGAGAGTAATAGGTCTGGCCGTATTTGAAGCCGGGGCTGGACTTCAGGGCCTGGTTGTATGTTAGCAACTGGTCTTTGACCGGGATTATTACCTCGCCGGGGATCCCGGGAAACTGGATGGTGACAGCTGTGGTCCGGTAGCGAATGCCGGCAGTGGAGTAGGTGGATGCGATGTCGTAGCTGATGCTCCTAACAACTCCAGTTTTCATATCGCGATCTACATACAAGTCCTCGGTTTGAGACTGTACTACGGTTTCCAGCATAACCCCGTTCTGGCCAACCACAACGGCTCGGACAGGCATAACAAAGACCGCCAGAAGCATCGCGGCGGCCAGCAGGCAGTTTAAGCTTTTTTTGACTAGGCGCAACAGCTACACCCCCTTGGTCAGTATTGCCGTCCTCGTTTTGCCATCCCATTCCACTTTCCAGCCGAAGGCTTCGGCCACGGGACGGATGGGGAGCACGGTCCGGTTCGTTTCTTTGACTACCAGGGGAATATCGATACTTTTCCTGTAGACTTTACTTTGGTCCCCTTGAGGCACCACGTACATACTCGTGCTGCCGGGGTAAAGGTTAACATAAGTCCCGTCCTTATCCTCCCAACTTATTATCGCCCTGCAAGGGCCTTTTTGAGGGACATACTCAACCTTGTACCCCAACGCCTCTCCTATCTCCCGGAAGGGCAGGTACGTCCGCCCGTACAGGGTAAACGGCTTCTGGTCTTGGCAGGTGAATTCCTTGCCGTTAATCAGGATCTTTACGGGAGCCTGTCCCGCATAATCCTCCTCAGAGATCACCCAGGCGAACGCCGGGCCGGAGAAGGCCAGCAGCACTAAAACAGCAACCAGAATCGACATGAGCTTTCGCATAAAAACACTCCTTTCTGAAGTTTGGTTTGGCCCACCGATCAAATGACCGGTGGGCAGCAAACTAGTAAATACCATTGGACCAATTAACAGATTTGGGCATTTCGTAAACAGTCAACGGGTATAGGTATGAATGGTTAATCGCTTTAAGGTCTTTCAACGGCACTAGAGCAGCCTCAAGCATGATTACTGCGTCAGGGTCGTCCTTGTGCGCCATTTTAACCTGTATCTTTCGTGCAAAATCACACTCCCAAGACGGCGTTTCCGTCTTTACCACAGCCCATCCAAACCGTTCGTTCGAACGAGGCAGGGGTATCATGATATAGGCTTTGTTATCGTCGGTAGCGACAATAGGAGCAGCCAGGAAATTAAGGCCCTCCTCGCCTACCACATTGGTCCAAAAACCCACCAGCGCCGTGCCCGCTAAAGTATATCCCGAAGGTAATTCTTTAACAGGCGTGTACTCTAATACTCCCCACTTATACCCGAACGCTTGGGCTAAACCTTGTTCTAGGGTAGGTTGCAGTGCAGTAACCGCTTGAGCCGGGCCCGCGACAACCCCGCACAGCAACAAGCACACCGCGAAAATCGACAGTACTTTCACAAGTTTCTGCATTACTGATTTAACCTCCTTCGTTTTTGATTTTTTTAATATATCTGACGCTGCTCGCAAAACTTCATTCCCACCCCCTTTAAAAATAAAGCTCCTATCAATCGATAGGGCTTTGCCAAGGTTTCTCATAATTGGTTTTATCTTCTTAGTTTTCGGTTTAAGAATTACTCCCTACCGAGAACAGGGAATCAAAGTACTCAAACCGCGCAGCGTACTTCGCCCTCACCTCCTCCCACGTTGACGGCAGCGCCTCCACGATTCCGGCCCGGTCCGCCGCGTACAGCGCAAAGGCGTCGGCGAATTCCTCCTTCATGACCCTGGAAAAGAAAACCTGCACGTCCCCTCCGCCGGCGTCGGGAGCAAAGCCCGACAGGTAGGACACCGCCGCCGCCACATAGCCGGGCTCCGTACTGAGCGCAGGCTTGTCCCGCACCAGGGCCAGGAGAAACTCTCTGGACGTGGCCCTTCCGTACCGGTGGTCCAGCATATGCCCCAGCTCGTGGAGGAAAGTCTGCACCCCCGCGCCGGGATACAACACCACCGTGTCCGCCCCCGAGCACACTCCCAGCACCTGGAGCCGTACGCTGGCTGAAACGCTGCTGTCCACCACCAGCGACCCGTCGTCCCGGGCCAGATATACGGACACGGGCCCCTCCAGCTTGTCCCGGATATCTTCCGGCAGGCGGCTCCAGGCCGAAACCACCTGCGGCACCGAGACCGTCGCCCTTGCTCCCGGAACGAAGTACACCTTCAGACCGTCCTGCGCCGCAGCGAGCACCGCACCCTGCGTTGCCTCCTTTACGTCCACCCACGCCCATGCCGCGCCCGGCAGGAGCATCAGCAACGCCAACGTGGTCAGCAGAACAATACCGAAGCGTCTCAAATCTCCACCTCCCTGCAATCGTCTCTTTACCACTCACTTTGGGCCCGTCCAGCCCAAGGCCCAAGGCCGGAGCAAAGGGCGTCGGAGTTCCCTACCCCTGCTTCGCCGTCTCGCCGCCCACGGCTTCCTTGAGCCCCTTGCCCGGTGCGAACACCGGGACGACGGTCTCCGGTATCTCGTAGGCCCTGCCTCCAATCTGCCCTTTCCTGGCCGCCCTTCTTCTCGTCCTGAACGTGCCGAAGCCGACCAGCCGGACTTCGTACCCGTCCGTCAGCGCGTCTTTCACGACCTGCTCAAAAGCCCGGAGCACCGCCCTTACGTCCTTCTGGAGCAGTCCGGTCTTGTCTGCAATTCTTTTTACCAGTTCGTCGCCGCCTATCGCCTTTCTGTTCACTACCATCTACCTCCTGAGTTAAATTTTGCCTACCAACAATTTCATGAAAGCATTTCATAAAAGCGTTGAGATTGCTCAGACCCTCTCTTGTGAGACTCCACCACCTCCTCTCGCCGCTCTTTAAAAATAAAAGCCCCTGTCATCGGAGCTCCTCTTTTTCTGCTTCCACCAGTTTTGCCACGGCCAGCCTTATGAACGCCGAAGCCGAAAGGCCTCGCTTCTTAGCCTCGCTAGCCACAAAGTCCCGGAAAGACCTTGACACAAATATCGTTGCGTGCTGACCAGCACGGCAACGAGCTCGTGACGGTTCTTTTGGCGGAAAAGGCACTTTTAACACCTCCTACTTTCCAACTGTTTCCAGCAAACAGCGCACCACGCTGCCTCTGCCAACTCTTCCCATTCCCCAAGTACCACCACCTGTCCACATCCCGCACACCGCGTCAAGGGTTTAATTTTCTGTCCCTGTCCTAAAGCAGACTTGGGGCCGGGAGTAGCCAGGGCAGAAAGCGCGGCCTGGAGCTCCGCCACGTGAGACATCATCGCTTCGCGCCAGGCCGGGTATTCATCCCCTAGGGCTTGCCGGGCCTCGATCCGCCAGCCGCCGGCGCCGTAAACCAACTCGGCGCCGCAGGCGCGCGCGAATTCCAGCAGGGCCCGGAGTTCGCCAGCGGTAGCACGAAGAAGCGCGTCCCACACATCAGAAGGCCCCCGCTCTTCAGGGGCCTTCTTAGGGGTTGCCATCCCCGCCGCCAAAACTGTTACCCTTTCCCACCTCTTTTTTCCCAAGGCACATCACCTCCCGCCCCGCTTCTTGCTGCCGCCCGTCGCCCCCAAAGACCCCAAAGACACAACGACATCACCAACATCACCGCTCCCCTCACAAAAACCACAACTGCCCGGCACATCCGGCAGGTCTGTTATCCGGCCGCTGGCACCGTCCAACATCAAGGGCACAGTTTTACCTACGTTACCGTGCCAGCGCGATTTAAGGATAGATACCTCCAGAAGTGTCTTACCCCAGCTAGCCGCCATCGCCATCGCCGCCTCCGCCTCCGGAATGTCTTTGTCGCGCGGTGTCCAGTACCAGCCACTCGGCGGGGCCGCCGGAACCGCGCCAGAAGAAAAGACTTCCGCGCCCCGGGCCATGCTTGCGTTCCAAAGACCGATAACGCTCGTTGCGTACTGCTCAATTCCGCCGCTTTCACGCAGATCCGTCAACGACGGTCTTTCCGCGTACCGGTGGTTACTGCGGCTAAGCTGTGCGGCAGTAACCACTGCTGCATTAAAATCACGAGCAATTTCATGTAATGTTTTGGCAACCGCAGTAACTTCTTGCTCTCGGGTTGCATAGCGACCCTCTCGCGCCGGAGGAGGAAGCATCTGTAAATAATCTATAAAAACTGCTGCCACCTCCCGTTCATGCGCCAAGCCCCGTACAAAAGAACAGAGTTCGTCTGTGCTTTCCGACCTATCCAAGATGTACACCCGTTCCCCAAAAAGCGTCGCCAACTCCTTTTGCATAGCCTCTAACTCATCCATCTCTTCCCCGTCACTACGCAATAGACGCAACACGTCGCCAACCGACATCCCAACTAAAACCCCCAATAACCGGGCAACCAAAAGAGGGCCTGCGATCTCGCCCGACCAATATACCACAGTTCCATCGCTGTTCCGAAGCGCGTGTAAAAAAACGTTCAGAAGAAACGTTGTTTTCCCCACGCTCGTGGCCGCCCCCACCACAGTCATTCCGCCGCGATCAATTCGCATAAGCCGATTGAGGCCGTACCAGGGTGTGTCCAGCCCATCCTTGGTCTCGGCCGCGGCACGCAACAAAAATTCAGGGTCAGCTGGAATCGGCAACAGAACAGGTCGCGTCTCTTCTACCTTCCGCACCATCTCCCGCGCCTTTTCGATTTTCCCCTCCACCACAGCGCGTTGGGCCGCCAGAAGCGCATCCTGCCAGCGTTTCTTCTCTTCTTCCTCTGCCCGTTTCCGAGCTAACCGCTGCACCTCTTCGCCCAGGGCCTCCACCGTCAGCCTATAAACCGCCGCCATCTCCCGTACGGCGTCCTCCGCCGCCGCTGGACTCCGGCGCGCTAACACCTCGCAAAAATCCAATGCCTTCTCAAGCGATTCATCTCGCTCTTGGTCTGTCGCGCCCGGGCCCGGAGCCAGCCGCCGGATCAGCCATTTATGGCCTGCTGTGGCATTTTCTATTGCCTCCCGAATCGGGCTCGCACCCGCCGTACGGAAAAGCTCGTCCGGATCCTTTGCGCCGCCAACCCACTCTGCCACATACGTTTTCACACCGCTCCTGACCAGGGCCCGGACCAGCCGCTCGGTCCCGGCACGACCGGCATCGTCCGCATCAAGCGCCAGCACCACGCGCTGGTACTGGCGCAACACCTCTATCTGCCCACCACTTGCTTGAGCCCCGCCCAGGGCAACCACACCCTGGACACCAGCCGCTTCAAGGACTATAGCGTCCATAAGGCCCTCAACTACCACAGGCACGGCATCGCGCCGCAGAACGTGTTGGCCAAGCAAGGCTCGCCCCATACCAGGCGGGTACATATATCTCGGCTCCCCGCCGTCCAGCCGCCGGCCCGCTACCGCAACCAGGCGGCCGCCCCGGGAGCGGAACGGGACGAGAAGCCGGTATTCGGGCCCGCCCGGGAGCTTTAGGCCGGCAGGGACACCCGCTTCGCTCACAGGTCTTGCGCCAACATCCATCCGCTGGATCAGGTCATCGCTGTACCCGCGCGAACGAAGGTAGTCCAACACGTCCGCGCCTTCCGGCTCCCACACCGCGCGTCGCCGGGTTTCCCACCAGTCCTCTCTCTCCCGCCCATCATCCTTTACTTCTCCTGCCTCGCCCTCCACCTCGCCCGAATGGGAGCGAGGGGGCGGGGCCACGCCTGCCATCTTCGCCAGCTCCTCCACCACCTGCCAGCCCCGAAGGCCGCGGGATTCCAGCACGTCCCACCAGCTTTGTTTAAACCCGCAGGCGAAACAAAAACCATAGGGCCGACCAGCCGGCATATAAAAACTAGGGTGCTTGTCCTCGTGTGTTTCACACGGGCATCGCGCAATATAGCCTGAGCCAGACCTCTTGAAACCGGGTAAACCCCCGAAAAATAAGGCATGATCTAGAAGCGAATATACGCCATCTAACCAACTGGTAAGATTATCCAAAACACTCAACACCTCCTTTTTGGGATTTTAAAAAAAGGGGGCAAGCCCCTTCTTAAAAAGGGCTTGCCCCTATTCTTATAATTCTTATTATTCTTAAAGAATTTTACCCCCCTGAACCCTCGGCCTATCAAGGCTCAGAAAATTTTTCCAGTGCATACTGGGTCGGAAAAATGTGCATACTGGGTCGGAAAAATGTGCATACTAGGTCGGAAAAACAAGCCTTATGTCAAAGGTGTCTTTGTGACAAGTGTAGTTTATTATGTTTTTCTCTGTCATTGCGTCAAGTAGCCTCAATAACGTTTGTTGCGTTCGTCTAGGCCGATTTGCGCTGATGTGTAAAATATCCACCAACGTGTCTTTTTTTAGTTTTGCGCTGCCTCCTCTTCCGGATAAATAATACAGAAGGTTTTTGGCCGGTGCTATTTGCCGACGGTTCAGCTTTCTTGTCCGAACCAACAAGTCTACTGGCAACTCACTCAGAAGTGTCTGTCCCTCAGGTCCGCGTAGGTCTAAGAGCTTTGCAAATTCTTCGCTGAGCTGGATCTCTATTCGTTGTCGGCGTGGAGGAAGGATCCTTTCCGGTCCATCTAAGGTCCCCTCCGCATAAACACGAGTATAGCCGTCTAAAAAACCAAATATTTTTTCTCCCCAGGAGACCTTTCCACTTTTTTGGAAGCCCAGAACAACGTTTTGTCTTTTAATAGTATACAGACTTAGAAAATCTAGTGCGTTTAAGACTTGCGTTAAATTTTCACCTTTGTCGCTAAGTCTTAACATGCGACATATGTGGCTAAGCGAGGTGATTATCTTTCGGTTTTTTTGTTGTATGTATAATGTCGTTATAACAGCTAAAACATCTCGCACGAAATGTAACTTTTCTATTCCAGAGTGTTCAAGTACTTCGAGCGGAAGAACGAACACTCGTTTGTCTCCCCAGGTCCAGACAACCGCAGGCTGCACGGGTTGACCTGTGTGTGTATATTCACATTGTTTCTTTATACCTTGCTTCGGTGCACGAAAAATATGTGTATCCCTCGCAAAGTTTCGCTCCATTCTGAGATTTGTCGGTTCAGTTTTCATTTTTGCCATCCTCCCAGTCAGGCTAACCTCGCCACAGCCATCCGCCTGTCGCTCCGTCCTCCCCTGCGGCCCTTCTTTCCGCCCCCGGTGCCCGGCAGGGCCACAACCGCCGCTGTGGTGGGGGAAGTAGTGAGGGAATACGAGTCGACCCCATGCGATATCCCTTGCCCATAAACGGTAAATTTTGACAGTACATACACGTCCTGGCGGTGTAAGAATATAACACGGTCATAAGCGTCAGGCACGCCTACTTCCTGTGTTTCTTGTGTCTTCCTAGGTCTCCCCGCCCCCGGCCGGGCCCCTCCGCGCTGGACAGGGGCGATTAACATCTTTTTCCTCCAGCGCCAAATTTGATCAGCTGAGCAGATCAGTTCGGTTTCTGCTTCCACCCGTCTCGCGAGTTCCTCGTCTGTCAGGAGCGCACGCCAGCAGCCGATCCCAGGGTCCCACGCGAACAGGTCCTCTCTGTATCCACTTCCTACTGTAAAAATGTGGTCTAAAATCGCGGAATTGATTTTTGCCTTGCTTTTGGGCATACTTCGCCCTTACCCCCTTTTTATATGTCAGGTAGGTGGGTGTTCACGCTACAGTGATAGTGATATCTCTACTTCTATTTTACATATATATGTTGCTATGTCAAGTCTAGTGTAGTGTAGTCATTACATTTTTTTTGTTGTTTTCTCAATGTCGCTAAAGCAATATAATACTAATAACAACAATCAAATTAGGAGGAGTTTATGTATGAACACCGACAACATCGGTGCTTTAGTTCGTAAACGTCGCCGGGAGAAAAATATGTCCCTGAGAACCTTGGCTGCTCTTATGGGCGTAGATCCTACACACCTGTCGCGAATTGAACGGGGTTTAACTGTTCCTTCAGAACATCTTGGATCCCGCTTGAAGGCGTTTGTTTTTGGCCAACCCGAACACAAAACCGATGCCGAGCGCATCTGGTACGAGTCTTCTGATTTACTCGGCGAAGCGCGGAGCTATAGACTCTTGCTTCGCGAAGCACAGTCGATATCCGACTTTTGTAAGGGCGTTGACGGTATTTTGCGAGAGTTGCGTTCGAAGAGCGGTAGCGATATATTCACAAATTCGGTCGTACGGCACCTTGCTTGGTATCGTGTAGGCATACAGGATTGCCTTGATGTGCTCGCGAAAACTAGGCTCGATGAACTGATACCTATGTTAATCCCCGAGAACTCGTACGAATTACTGCAAATACACACGGAGCTAACTGAGCATGAGTACGACCCCGAACTGTTGCGAGCGCTACACGCCCTAATAAAAGGCTGGAGCCGCCGGCCAGCTACCGAAGATCCCGCTGATATCAAAGAAATTGAAGACGATGACGACTTTCCGATATGATGAAAGGGCAGGAAAAGAAAAGACTATAGAGTGTTCTACAGCCTTTTCTTTTTTTCGGCAGGTTTTACGTTACGTGCGGAAAACAGCACATTTTAGGACGGGCAAAATGACAGGAAAGCCCTGTTCTTTTTAAGCTCTCAACATGGAGGGCGCGCGTCCGCAACGTCCTCATAAAAGCACAAAAAGCCCTTCGAACAAACGAAGGGCTTTCTTTCAAATCAAACACACGTACGCAAGCCTTGAGCTTGCGCTATTTTGGGCCTGCTGACAGGCTAACGGATGTGCTCTTAGATATTTCGCACATCTTTTTCCGGTACGCTTAAAAGCCTTCCGGGATTTCGCACATTTTTTTGAGCTCGCAATACAATGTACCTGTGCTGTTCTTATTATATCACATTTTCGCAATTGGTAGCGCAAGTATTTGTTATTGTTTTTTTGTTTTCCTGGATAGGTTTTAAAGTTGCCAACAGAGTTGCGGATTTCCGTTGTAACATCTTCGGGTAGTTTTGCTATTTGCAAATAGTAACTCACGTTTTGCTGAACCCACCCCAGTTTTTCCGCTACCTTTTCCTGCGTTCCCAATTCCTTGATCAGTTGGAAGAGAGCAAATGTGGCGAAACCAGCGGACTGACCAAATATCGTCTAATGTCTTCCTTTCACCACGGTGAAATTTTCTTTCACCGTATCATTTATTTCAATTTTCACTGATTTGCGAATTACGGTGAAAACGCTATCCGGTAATTCAGATATGGCCTTATAGTAGCTTACATTTGAAACCGACCATCCCAATCTTTCTGCTGCCTTTTCCTGCGTTCCCAATTCCTTGATCAGTTGGAAGAGAGCAGATGTGGCGAAACCAGCGAACAGACCAAATGTCGTCCAAACTCTTACGTTGACCATGGTCAACAGCGTCGTTGACCGCCTTTTCAGGGTGCTTGTTGACTGAAAATCGCAATCAAGGTCAACGCATCCTGGAACGGCCGTTCTAGAAGAGTAGAACGGTGTTGTCAAAGGTTTTAAGAGCGAAAACACAAATGACCGTTCTAATCGACACATCACTCCCAGCTCGTCCTCTCTACTGCTTCCTGTAAGTCCTGCATCGAAGGCACGGTGTATCTTTTGGTTACGTCCAGCCGGGAGTGCCCGGCCATAGCTGCTACCTGGTCGATAGACACCCCGGCGTCGAGCAGGTTCTTGCAGAAGGTATGCCTGAGTTTATGGCAGGTAACGTCTTTTAGCTTGGCTATATATGCACAGTCCTCCACGATCTTCTGCACCTGTCTTTTCGACAGCCGGCCTCCCTTCTGAGACGGCCACAGGGGCCCGGTCGGGTTTTCCTCCAGCCATCGCCGGAGAATGTCGCGGGCCGTGGCGTTTAGGGGCACTTCCCTGCGCTTGTTTCCTTTGCCCTGCCTTACAACCACCTTTCCGCTCCGCTCCCGAACGACCACGTCCTCGCGCTCCAGGGCCACCAATTCACCCACCTTAAGTCCGGCGAAGAGCATCAGGGCTATCATCGCTTCGTCCCGAAGCCTGCCCTTTGCCCGCACCGCGCGCATCAGGGCTGCCTGCTCTGGCCTTGTCAGCCACCGAGGGGCGAGCTCCTGAGCAGGTACGGCCTTGGTTCGCCGGAAGGGGTTGTCAGGCACTATTCCGGCTTCCTGAAGCCAGCCGTAAAAGGCGCGTAGGGATTGGATTTTACGGTTAATCGTGGCAGGCTTGTATCCCTTGTCGGCCAAAAACCTTCTGTACTCTGAGGCATCCAAAGGAGTTACCGCCGTGGGGTTGTCCTCGCCTCGGCCTCCAAGCCATTCCAGGAACAGCCTCAAGTCCCCCATGTAGCTCTCCACAGAGAGACGGGCCCTGGTTGTTTTTAGGTAGTCCTCATACCGCTCCAAAACGCTTTCCCAGTTATGTGCCATTTTTTTACCGAGATAAACAACGTTTTTCATGCCAAAAACACCTTCCTTTCATGGTAATTATATCACATAAGGGAGCTTATGTGATATTTTAGGGCAAATAAAAAAGGCCCTTACGGGCCTTAGGTGTTACTTTTTGCCTGCGAAAAACCACTCCATGTTGAGAACAAAATCCCCTGTCCGGTCAATATCCCAAACTTCTTCGACTTCTTTTCCGCACTTGTCTATCACCGCTATACTGCCGCCGTTCAGCGCGATCCCAGGCTCCCATTCTCCGTTTTTAGCCCGCTTGAACCGGCAGGAGCATATCTCGTATATCGTTTCCTGTTCTTTATGCGTCCGCTCGTCCATCACCAGATCATCCTTTCAAAGAAAAATCGGCCTTTGTAGGCCCTACAAACTACTGTCGAGTCGGTTAATCTCTGGTTAATCCCTTGTTAATCCACGATTCAGGAAATCCCAATATTTCAACATCCTTAGAAGGACTTATCCCCGCCTCCCTGAATTTTACAAATCGCTGTAATTAAGGTCTGTCAAGGGTTTGTGTGCCTTTGAGCTGGTCGGGGCGACAGGATTTGAACCTGCGACCTTCTGATCCCAAATCAGACGCGCTCCCAAACTGCGCCACGCCCCGTAGCAAAAACTATTTTACCATACCTTTTCGTTGAGCGTCAAAAACTGTCCCTTATTTGCATGTTATCGGATCTTCACCAGGCGGGTTGTTATCCTGTCCTGGTCGATTTCGACTAAGGCATAAGTCCCGTACTGGTGAAGCCGGGGTAATGATGCACTTCCCGGATTCAAAAACCATATCCCTTCGATTTTCTCCCATCCCGGTTCGTGGGTATGCCCAAAAACTACAACGTCTGCCCCTGTCTCCTTGGCACGTAGCTTGAGGCTTATGAGATGGTTTTTGACCCTGTACAGATGACCATGTGTCAAAAGAAACCTGTAGCCTTCAATCTCAAACAAGTCTTCCGCTGGCTCTGACATCCCTATATCACAGTTACCTACAACCACTCGCGCCTGCACTCCAGAAAAGCGCGCCAACTCTAACCCGTCCTTATAGAAATCTCCCGTGTGCAGGAGAAGGTCTACTCCCTCCATCTTCCCTAGTTCTGCTTTCATCATATTGATGCGGCCATGCGTATCCCCGCAAACAACTATCCGCAACTCACTCTCCCTCCCATAAGGAAGCGAGTATGGCCCGTGCTCGCTCCAAAGCCCGTCCCCGGTGGCTGATGCTGTTTTTGACCTCGGGCGGCAGTTCTGCCATGGTTCGCCCGTACCCTTCTACGACAAACAGCGGGTCATACCCGAAACCCCAATCTCCCCGAGGTTCGTGGGCTATCTTTCCCTCGCAGGTCCCTTCGGCTAGGTGTACCTCGCCCCAAGGAACGGCCACGGCAACAACACACCGAAACCTTGCACCCCGTTTTTCCTCAGGCACGCCCCTCATCAGGTCCATCAGTTTGGCGTTATTAGCAGCATCATCTCCGTGTTCCCCCGCAAACCGGGCCGAGTGCACGCCCGGGCTGCCCCCGAGGGCGTCAACTTCAAGCCCCGAATCGTCGGCTAGGGTAACCATTCCAGTCACTTCGGCTATAGTCCTCGCCTTTTTTATTGCGTTTTCAGCAAACGTTTCCCCGTCCTCTTCCACTTCGGGAACCTCCGGAAACTGTTCAAGGCTGAGCATTTCCACTCCCATGCCGTCCAGAAGCTGCTTCAACTCCTGCAACTTCTTGCCGTTACGTGTTGCTAGGACCAGCTTCCTTTCCATTTCACTTCTCAGCCCCTAAAACCGCCTTCTGCTTGGCGATGAGAATAGATATTCCCTTTTTAGCCAAGCGCAGCAGTTCGTCTAGCTCATCCTGGCTAAAAGGGTTGTTCTCGGCCGTTCCCTGGATCTCTACGAATTTTCCACTCTCGGTCATCACCACGTTCATGTCCACTTCAGCTTCTGAGTCTTCCCCGTACTCCAGGTCGAGCAGAGGAATGCCCCGCACTATGCCCACGCTGGTAGCAGCGACGTAATCGGTGACCGGCAGTCTTTCGATTATACCTGATTCTTTAAGTTTCTGCATAGCCAGGTAAAGGGCCACGAAAGCCCCGGTTATCGAAGCGGTTCGGGTTCCTCCGTCGGCCTGAATGACGTCGCAGTCGATCCAAACGGTCCTTTCGCCCAGCGCGGACATATCAACTACCGCCCGCAGGGCCCGTCCGATCAACCGCTGTATCTCTGAGGTCCTGCCGCTGACCCTGCCCCTGGTTACCTCCCGAGCAGTCCTGGTAGGGGTCGAGCCGGGCAACATCGAGTATTCGGCGGTCACCCAGCCAGTCCCGGTTCCTTTGAGAAAGGGCGGCACCTTGTCTTCAACCGAAGCCGTACATATTACCCGGGTGTCCCCGGTTTCGATCAAAACTGATCCGGGGGCAAACTTGGTGTATCCGGTAATTATGTTAATCGGCCGGGGTTCGTCGAAAGCCCGCCCGCTGGTTCTAGTCATACTAACTCCTCCTCAAGCGCAGGCTGGAACGCTTTTGAACCTCTCGCGTCAAGCCCGGTTGAACCTCTGTTTCCCTATATGGTAAAGGTTTCCTCCACGGGAGTCAATGGCAACCACACAAGGCAACCCCTCGACTTCCAATCGTATGACTGCCTCCGGTCCCAACTCCGGGTAAGCGACCATTTCCGCCTTTTTGACCTTACCCGCTAAATACGCTCCTGCTCCGCCTATTGTTGCCAGGTACACAGCTCCGTATTTCTGCATGGCATCGACTACCTCTCCGCCCCTATCCCCTTTTCCAATCATGGCTTTCATCCCGGCAGAGAGCAAATGCGGGGTGTAGGCATCCATGCGCCCGCTGGTGGTAGGTCCGCAGGAGCCGATTACTCTTCCCGGCGGAGCAGGACAAGGGCCGGTGTAGTACACTATCTGTCCTTCCAGAGAAAAAGGCAGGCTTTCCCCTTTCTCCAGAGCCTTCACTATGAGCTGGTGAGCCGCATCACGGGCGGTGTAAACCGTGCCGCTCACCTTAACCAGATCTCCTACCCGCAGTCGGTTCACTGTCTCATTCGATAACGGTGCCTTTAATTCCAGCATCCTTTTGCCTCCTACAACCTGGTCGTACACCGCCGCATACAGTGACAGCCAAGACAAACTGCCACCGGCAGGCTGGCAATATGGGTAGGGAAACACTCTATGGCCACAGCTAAAGCGGTAACCCGTCCCCCAAACCCCTGCGGGCCTATTCCCAGCCGGTTAATCTTTTCCAATAAGTCACCTTCCAGCCGGGCTAAACGTTCGTCCTGGTTCTTGACGTCCAAGGGCCGGAATAAGGCCTTTTTGGCCAGCTGGGCTGCCTTCTCCATATTTCCGCCCAGCCCTATCCCCACAATGACCGGGGGGCACGGGTTAGGCCCTGCTTGTTCTACGGTCTCGAGTACAAATCTTTCGACACCAGGCCAGCCGTCACTCGGTTTGAGCATGGCTAGTCTCCCCATGTTCTCACTACCTGCGCCTTTCGGCATGGCCTCTAGTTCCAGCCCATCCCCATCTACGACCTCGATGTTGATGATGGCCGGGGTATTATCTCCCGTGTTCCGGCGGTAGATGGGATTATCTACCACCGACGCCCGAAAGAATCCTTCCCGATACCCCTTGGCCACTCCTCGGTTGATAGCCGCCAGCAGATTCCCTCCGGTTATATGTATTTCCTGTCCGAGCTTGACGTTTACGGCTAACTGTCCCGTGTCCTGGCACAAGGCCAACCCCTCCGAACGCGCAAGCTCGGCGTTCTTCAGAATTATCTCCAGACAGCTTCTCCCGATGTCCGATTCCTCTACCTGGCAGGCTCTTTCTAAAGCCTCGTACACATCACGGGGCAGCTGAGTGTTGGCCCTGATTACCAAGTCGGCTACCGCCGCCTCTATATCTTGACAGTCTACTTCCCTCACCCGTTTCCCACCCTTTTGCCATAATGACCATCTTTACAGACGCAGACAAAAACAAAAGTATAGCATGCACAAATTCAAATCTCCACCTTCAGCCCTTCACGGGCGAGCACCAGTTCCCCCGAATACTCGGATCTTGCCTCGGCTTCGATCTCTTTGAGGTCATATTCGGGCCAAAAATGAGTCAAAACCAGCTTCTTGGCTCTGCACCAGTTTGCCCACCGACCGGTTTCCTTAGCCGTGAGATGCTTGGCCTTGCGGGCGTACTCCCGGTCTCGATCCAGGATACTCGCTTCTGCCAGCAAAACATCTGCTCCAGCAGCTGCCCCCAAGCTCTCCTCGATGTAATCGGTATCCCCTGAATAAACCAGGCGGTGGCCTCTCTGATCCTCGGCCACTATCATATACCCCGGCATGGTGTGAAGAACAGGCACAAAACTAAGTTTGATATCTCGCACCTCAACCGGGCAGGCGATAGGCTCCACCCTAAACTCTTCGGTGCTGTACCAGTAGTTGAACATATCTACCGGCTGGGCCGGAACCAGCAGTCGTAACGGCTCCGACCGCTGCCCCAGCATCTTGGTCGCACGCAAAGCGTGACGAAAAGCATAAAGGTCCACGTAATGGTCAGGATGAAAATGGCTGATAACCACCAGGTCCAGATGCTTGAAGTCCTGGTATTTCTGGAGAACTGAAAAAACGGAATGCCCGCACTCTAAAAGCACGGTCGCCTTTTCAGTTCTTATTAGGTAACCTGGACAGGCCTCACCGACCCGGGGATACGGTGCCCAGCACCCCAAAATCGTTAATTCCATTACACCCTCCTCCTGTAAATACAGCATCCTATGGCCCCGTTGTATTGGGGTTCCGGTACCTGAATGACTTGGCAACCAGTCTCTCTGGACATTATTCGGCCCAGAGCCTGATTAAGAGCCCCCCCGCCTGATAATACTAACACCTCGCTCTTGAGCTTGCGTATCATCGGAGCCAGCTTGCGGTAAACAGCGTAGTTCACACCTGCTGCCAGCCTGGGTGCAGGGCACCCGGTTACTATGTGCCCTATGACCTCGGTCTCTCCGAAAATAGCACAGGTAGAATTCAAGTGAACCGGATCCTGGTCGTATCTTCCCAATTCTTCTAGCTCCATACCCAGGATTCCCGCCATGTGTTCCAGATAACGACCCGACCCGGCAGCGCACCGGTCATTGGTAAGAAAATCGACCGCTTGCCCGTTTCTTATCTGTACCACCTTGGTATCCTGACCTCCGATATCCACCAGGGTAAAACTGGAGAAACCAGTACTGTGGCAAGCTCCCAAAACATGGGCCTGAATCTCGGGAATCTGTTCCGCCCCTTCCACTGTCACTGCAAGTTTCCCGTAGCCGGTGGCTACAAGTTCCTCGTACACATCGAAGCCCAGTTCTGCCAGATCAAGACTCAGCCGTCCCTCCCCTACCAACCCGAAGCGCCGGTAGAAAGCAATCGTATCAAACGACTGCTTCTTAACAACCTTACCGTCCACCATCTGGACTATCTTGACATTGCGCGAGCCTAAATCAATACCTACCATTTTAGCCACATCCCGGTTCTCGAGCTCAACACCGCTCCACCTCTCATTTATTACCCTTAACGGAAGCCAACATCCTCAAGAACGCCTCTACCCGCATACGTGTGTGGGCATCTAGATAACCCGGCTTGTCTCCCTCCAATGTAAGGAACGGTTTCTTGATACGGGAGCGGAATATGATGTCTTCGATCTGGCGAAAACAAAAGGTCTGAACATAGTGGATAACCCCGTCTACGTTTCTTTTCTCGATCTCGACCAGAATATCATCGAGGCGGGCAAAAGCCCCGTAGGGATAAGTGTAGAGCAGGTACTGTTCCACCAAATCGGTAGCGTTAAACGGCATAGCAAACTGCCGCTGGATCTCGTTGTACACCACTCTGGCGCCTTGACTCTCCAGGTACTGGTAGAGGTCTTTGACTATGGGCGGTACCCCTATGTAGGCCAGCCGAATTTCTTGCCGAAATGGTGCCCGTGACTTAACCTCATCCACGAATCTTTCCAGTTCGCGGGTAAAAGCCTCCGGATCCTGGTTAAAATCTGTAGCACTAACCTGATAGTAATGGTTCTCAAAACCGCTGACCAGGTTGTGCTTCCAGGTGAGCTCGTCCAACTCCCGCAAAAGCTCCCTCGTACCTGCCAGTTCCTGTCTTACCTCTTCCACTCGTTCCCAGGTTACACCCATCTCCTGCCTTAGTTTTTCCATCTGAAGTCTAAGCATGTCCGGGTCCCGATCAAAAGGATAAGCAAACGGAATAGTCTTGATCCCCTGCATCACTAGAGTCTCGACCAGAGCTTGGGTATTGCTACAGTCCCCCTGCATCACTGCCACCAGAGCCTCCATGTCCGGCAGCTGCAGGGCGACCGAGTAGATGCCCTTTATCCACCCGCAAATATTGCGCGGATACCCTTCTTCCTCAGCCTGGTCTACCAGTTCTTGGGGACGATCCGCGTTTATGAAGAGATTATTCAGGTCGACCGGAACCTTGCCCGCCGCCAGAATCATCTCCACCGGTATAGTCGTAGTAAAACCTATCCTTCCCATATTCCCCGCTCCAGTTTCAACGTCGTCACCTTTCGGATATCGATCTCGGGTAACAGTTTCCCCACCCGGAAAAAAGATTCGCTGGAACCGGTAGCAAAAAACCGGTATTGGGGGCTGGTAGTCCCCGGGTTGTCCAATCCCCGTTCCAACAGCGTCGCTCTTAGCCGGCTAGCCGTTTCTTCCGCCGGATCCACCAAGCGTACCCCTTTGCCCATTACTTTTTGAATAACAGGTATCAAGAAAGGGTAATGAGTGCAGCCGATGACCAGAGTGTCTATCCCTTGCCGGCGCAACGGTTGCAAGTACTCGTTCGCCACCTCTTCTACCTCGTCCCCCTCTAGGACCCCCTGCTCGACCAAAGGCACGAAACGGGGACAGGCCACTTCATAAACCGAAATCCCCGGAGATAGAGCTTTGATATGTCTGGTATAGGCCCCGGTCTTCACCGTAGCCTCCGTGGCAATGACCCCGACTCTGCCATTACGGGTGACTGCTGCCGCGTTGGCAGCTCCAGGTACTATTACGTCGATTACCGGTACTGGGCACATGTCTCTTAAAATCGGTATCGACACCGACGAACTGGTGTTGCATGCTGCCACTACCGCTTTTGCTCCTTGGTTAATCAAAAAATCGATTATGTTCTTGCCTAGCCGAATCAGTTCTTGGGGCGGCTTCCCACCGTAAGGTACGTTTGCCGTATCACCGATGTATATTATGTTCTCGCAGGGCAACCTCTTGATTATCTCCTTTACCACCGTAAGACCGCCCACGCCGGAGTCAAAAACCCCGACGGGCTGTGCACGTTCCAACTAATACACCTCTTCTCAAAACCTGTCTCCTGTTTAAAAATGTCATTTCATAAACTCAGTATACGCATAAACATGCCAGTAAATAATTTAGCACTTTTCGCGCTTACATTCTACCCTACAAGTCAATAACCCATGTTTTGCTAGTTATTCTAAGTTCGGATAATCATGGAAATAAGCATTCCACCGAGCTTTTGGTTCTTAATCAAGCTTTCAATGGTCGAGAAATGTCTACTCCTCCGGCCAGGGTGTCTACATAATCCCCTTCTACCATAAACCTAACCTCTTTTACAGAGGGAAACTGGCAAAGGGTCTTCACCACCGCGTCGACGGCCAGCTGTTCCGGCTTCCCCGGAGCTACTGTCGTAATCTCCCGACTGAAATTGACGATGCACAGCCCGTCAGGCTTGATGTTGATGTCCAAAAGCTTGGTTCCTTCAGGCAAAGGACAGATCAGGTTCGGGTTTTGAGGCCCTGCCAGCAAGGCCTCGATGGTTTTCCTAGCGATGCCTTCCTCCTTTGGAATATCCCGCTTTTCCGCCTCCAGGCCTTTACCGTCCTTACGAGCGAAGTACAGTTCAACCGTTATGCGTTCTTTCGTTAATTCTTTTATGTTAGCGGTACGATTGGATTTAACAGCGGTTGACGAAGCCTTCTTCCCCTCCTCCACCGGTACCTTAATCCACTCCCGCCAAGATTTGAGCCTGGTATCTTCGGTCAACCAGCACCCGCTACTAAAGCAAGCGATGTATAACAGCACAACCACCAGCCACCAGCGTCTGCTTCTCATGTTCCATCCCCTCCCCACCCTTCTCCTAAGATACTATGTACAAGCCAGTGTTTTTATTCCGCCCCGGCAACAGGCAAAAAAAGAAGCGCCCTCAAGGCGCTCACAGTTATGAAGGAGGAGTCATTAAAGCAAACCTAGTTTGCCTAATGCTGAGTTACAAAATCCCAGTAGCTTCAGTAACCCTTTTTTCGTACTTGACTATGTTTATCAGGGAATCCCGGTTGAGGTCGTCCACGATATACAGGGTTCCCCGTGCTTGCTTGGCTACATCTCGCAAAAATACCTTATTCGACTCAAGTCCGATACAAACGAACTTTATCCCCGCTTCAGCCACCTTACGGGCGGCTTCCAAGGCGTCGCTCTTGGCATCAAAACTCCACAACGGGAAGTTGGGCATACCGTCCGTTATCAGTATCAGGAGCGGGTTGTGCACCCGAGAAGATCTTATCAACTCCACACTGGTAAATATACCATCCGCCATGGGAGTCAGGCCCCCCGGTCGGATGCGAGCCAAGCCCTTGGACAACACCTTTTGATTCCGTGTAAAAGGTACCGCCACCGTGGCACTCATCTCTTGGAAAGTGACAACCGCTACCTTTTCCCTGCCGGTCAAGAGCAAGTGCTCTGCCAGGTAACACGCCGCTTGCCTCTTATCCCCGGCCATGCTGGCACTCGCATCGATCAAGAGGCAAACGTCTATGGGAACGTAAGACTTCCGGTCGTACACGTGCAGGTCCTCTTTGTGTATAGTCAACCGGTTTTCTCCCCGCAGGAGACTGCTCTTCTTGGCCTGTACAACCGTTTCCGGCACCGCCAGGTCTCCGGACCAGGTTCCATCCTCTACCTTGACCGTTTTGTTACGGTTGGTGAAATAGACCTGGGACGGCTTGTAATCGCTTTTGCCTATCTTCTGGTATCTCCTGGCTACCGAAGAGGTGTGCCGGATATTGCGCCTGATCTCGGCCTCCAGTTCGCACCGATGCTTGAGCAGAAAATCTTTGAGCTGGCGTCCCTCCTTGGTCAAGACCGGACCCAAAAGTCCGTTTTTAATCAAGCCCAGCTGTTGCAATTGGTCCAGGTAGTGGTCTACATCTCCCCACTTCCGCCTTTGCTCGTCCTGGCTTTTACGCTTAAGTATATTAGCGGTACAGCTTTCAAGGAATTCCTCAACCTCTTCAAGGTTAGCAAATTTTTCAGCAAGTTTCAATATCAATTGGTTCTGATTTTCACGAATTAGTATCTGGCTATATTCGCCCTTGGCCTTTTTCCACGGTAACACGATGTATCCTGCAAAATTGTCCGGCTTTTGTTTTTCGTTACCATGAGATATCTTTTTCACCTTAGCCAGCCGCAACCCAGACTTCACTACTGCCTCTTCCGCAGCTTCAGCTACCGGGAGGACCACACCGTACCGGTCGGATGTCAGCCTAGCCAACAGGTGAACGTGATTCAGTTTTTCTTCTTCCTCCGAAACCGGCCCCACCTCTCCTTGGAAAAGGTCATACACCACTCCTTTTCCGCTTCGAGTAGTAACCTCGATCCGCAACGCATAGTCTAGAACGTTTTTAAACTTCTCTTCCTCCATGAAATTAAGATTCGGGTTCTCTTCCACCAGGTAGTTTTCAATTGCCCAGAATATTTCCTTGGCTACCGCTCTAGCGTCTACTACCCCAGGTTCATGGAACACGTCGATGTGTACGACCTGGTCAGAGTCAACGTAGTTGAGATAGGTACGGCCTGCATCCCTGTTCACCAGTATGCGCACATTGCCTTTTTTGCCTGGAACCACGGCATGAGCCTTTCGACTGACCACCGTACTTTCTCCCAACCTGACTCCCTGTTCCTGCCCAAAATAGATGGAAAGATAGTTGCCGACGACACTCGATTTATCAAAGGCTGCATGTTTATCAGTTACCACAGGAACCACCCCCTAAAAATCGCTGGGGTTCAGTGCCTTTTCGGTTGCGATCAATTCACTCCTGCTGATATCTCTAAGTCTTCGGGCTCCTGGCTCAAAAAGCTCTTCGTTCGATTCTCGACCCGTCTTACCCTTTTCCCTCTTGTCCCGCAGGCTCAAGATGCTTTCTTTGGGAGACCTCGACTCCAGACTGTTCATTATCTTGACCAAGGTATCCCCGTCTACCCTGTGCTTGAGTCCCAGCGGGATCATCTCGATCACGTCAGCAACCGTAACTTGGTTCCGTTTTTTCAGGATGCTGTGTAAAATAGCTCCTTGTTGGATGGCCTCAACCGCCCGCAGGCTTTCCAGGTTGTGTTTGACGTACACCCTGGCGATGAAGTTGCGGACAAAGTCTGGTACATCTGCCTCGGCGTAACGCGCCGCCATTTCTATTATTCTTTGCCTGTATTCCTGGTTGGCCGATTCCAACTCTTCAAGGTTCGCGCCTGTCTTCATAGCCCTCGAGTTCTGCAACATCTGGGAGACCACTTCTACCGACCCCGGCCTCCCCATGTAATAAACCATGTCAAACCGGTCCGAGAGTTGCCGCCTGACCTCCTCCAACGGTCCCGGCTCCTCGTCCGGGTTGGAGGCGGCCCATACCGACACCGTGATGGATATCTCCACCACCGGTAACCCCGCTTCTTCGATCTGCAGGCGGCCTGGTTTGTTCCCCATCACGTCTAGCAGGATATCCGTTATCTCGGGCGAGGTATCAGCTAAACGGTTGATCTCGTCGATAAAGATGATGCCCCGGTGAGCCTGAGGTATAATGCCTGGCAAAAGCGCTGCTTGAGGATGATTCTGATCCGTGATCTTTGCCAAATCGATACTTCCTGCGACCGTACCCACCTTGGCCGAATGCGATATTTCCAAAAACGGCATCGGTATTTCTTCTACTCCAATGGCCTCGATTTCGGTCGGAGTTAAATCCCTGTGCATTGGACAGTGCGGAGCTTGGGGGTCACAGTTGTAAATACAACCTTTGATCCGCTTGATCGGAGGAAGGATATCTCTGGCCGCCCGCATAATGGTTGTCTTACCGGTTCCACGCAGTCCTTCTGCATGAAGGTGGAAAGGTTCTCCGCAGTAGGTAGAGATTACGGACATTTCTACCAAATCAAACAGGGTCCGGTTCCCATCGTGTCTGGCAAGTTTCAGGTATGGTTTCATAAAACATCACTCCATTCCTCTGCCCCGCGGCACGTCACAGGTACTGGAACACCGTGTAAATAACCCCGGTCACCAACGCCCCCAGGAAGAGGTAGATACCCAGTTGCAGAATGTCGACCGAATACCCCATGACCACATCGACATCGTAGACCGTAACCTCTTCCTCTTCTCCCTCGCTGTCCACGATCTCAAAATCATCGTGATATCTTTCTTCTTCCCACAATTTCTTTACTGCCGCTCCATCATACAACCCCCTGTCACTCATGATTAACACCTCCTGTCAACCGACCGTCCTTTTCACCGTTCCGACTCTATCTCTAGTTACATCATAATACATTTTGTTATTGTTTTCACTATCTCCATTACTATTTGGTCTCGAAACAGGTATGGTTAGCTTTTTCTTTACGATATTTCTATAAATCGAGCGGTACGACCGGCCAGCGGAAAGGCAATGATAAGACCCAGCATTCAGAAACCTCTATATTACCAAACCTGCCATGTTGCTCTTTTGCAACCTGTCGCTGCTCCAAATGACTCGGTCAAGTGAAATTTTAAAGGGATAAACTGACGATTTCTGGGGATGTACTGCCTTCACAGCCCCAATTTCTTGCGCAGCACTTTGGCCCGAGCACGGCTGAGCATTATCTGTTTTTTGGACTTCTCCAGGTTTATCAAATACGAACCTTCACCGAAGGATTCGATTTCTTTGATGCGGTTCAGATTCACGATAAAAGCCTGGTGTACCCGGAAAAACGTATTGCGGTCAAGCCTGTTTTCCAGTTCGTTCAATGTATAGTTAGTAGGATACTCGTTGGTGTCCGTATAAATAAAGACTTTTTTGCCCTGACTCTCGGCGAAAATGATATCCTCCTGATTGATAAGGGTTATCTTTCCCCTCTCCCTAATCGGTATCTTGTCGAATAACACCTCTTCGCGGCGGAGTCTTTTGACAAAAAAATCTATGCGCTCCTTCAACTTTTCTTCCACTCGGTTTTCGATAAGTTTTTCGTGAACCAGCCGTTTCTTAGCCCGGTTTATGGTTTCTTGTAAACGCGAAGGGGTGATGGGTTTCACGATATAATCTAAAGCATCCAGCTCGAAGGCTTGCACCGCAAAATCAGGATGCTGAGTGACAAAAACGATCAGAGGAGGATTGTTCAATTCTCCTACCCTTTGCGCGGTTTCCAACCCGCTCAGTTCGGGCATGTTCACGTCGAGAAAAACCAGGTCCGGTTTCTTGTCTTTTATGAGAAGAACTGCCTCTAAGCCATTGTTGGCCTCACCGATGATCTTTACATCCTCTATCTGCTCCAATATATAACGGAGCACTATCCTTTCCCTTTCATCGTCATCGACGGTCATCACGCTCAGATTCACATGCAGCACCCCTGTCTTAAACCGTCCTAATATTCCAACACGATAACTAGTCTGCCATCCCGCTTGCAAGGCTTTGACTCTTCATCTAAACGGCCTTCATTTAAGAAGCTTAGACATTTCTTTGAATGCCGGCCCTTCAGCTACCTGGAGCAGGTCAAAGATAACGGTTTCGGTGTTGGTGATGATAGCCCCCAGATCCCTCATCAACTCTAAACCGCTTTGGTAGTTCTCCTTAAACCTTGAGCCCACAGCATCCCGAACCAGGTACACCTCATACCTTGCCGCTACCAGGTCCCGCACCGTTTGAAAAACACAAACGTGGGTCTCGGTTCCGGTTACGATGATTTGGGAGCGATTCAGTTCCTTCAACTTCTGCTCTACTTCAGGGATAAAGGCAGAAAACAATCTCTTTTCTACAGGAGCGTATTCAGGCAACACGTCCTTGATCTCGGGCACGGTAACCCCCAGACCCTGAGGGTATTGTTCTGTGAGGATCACAGGAATACTCAGGAGCCCGGCCAAGCGCAAAAGCAGTCCGGCGTTGTGGATGATCTTCTCCCTGCGGTCAATCGCGGGCATCAGTTTCTCCTGAAAGTCGACGACCAGCATAAGCGATTCCTTCGCAGTCAGCTTAAATTTGCCCATATTATCCCCCTTTTCTTCTTCTGTAAGTTTTGTTAACCTAGATACGAAACCCCCCAGAGAAGGTGAATACATGCGTTACGAAGGTGTCGTATACCGCCCACCGAGCGAAGCGAACAGTCTATTGATACAGGCAACCATCGGTTGCCCTCATAATAAGTGCACGTTTTGTTCTATGTACAAAGGAACCAAGTTCAGAATCAGGCCGGTTGAAGAAATCAAGGCCGACCTGCGTATGGCCAAGATCTATTACGGAGACTGGATAAAATCTATATTCTTCCCGGATGGCAACACGATAATAATGAAAACCAAGGATCTGGTCGAGATATTTTCTTACGCTCGCCAGCTGTTTCCGTTCTTGGAACGGATTACAGTCTATGGCTCGGCCCGTTTCGTTGACAAGAAGAGCCTGGAGGACCTGATTGCATTGAAAGAAGCAGGGCTTTCCCGCATTCACATGGGCATGGAAAGCGGAGATGATACCGTTTTGTCTCGCATATGTAAAGGAACTACATCGGACCAGATCATTTCGGCCGGATTAAAGCTGAAACAAGCCGGGGTCGAGCTCAGCGAGTACTACCTAGTGGGCATCGGAGGGCCAGAACTGAGCGAGCAACATGCGATAAACAGTGCTCGGGTCCTGAACCAGTTTATCCCTGACTTTATCAGATTCAGAACCTACCAGCCAGTTCAAAACTCGCCGTTGTATGAACAGTACATCAGTGGCGAATTCGAACTCCTAACTCCTCACCAGGCTTTGCAGGAAATCCGGCTGCTTATCGAGAATCTGGATTGCCCAGGTACTATGGTCACCAGCGACCATGTATCCAACTACTGGAATATAACAGGTCGGTTGCCACAGGACCGAGAGGCTATGCTTCAAGAAATCGACTACGCTCTCACCATCCCCGAGTCAACTTTACGTCCCGCTCCTATAACTCACTTGTGATGATTATAACACAATTGGGTTCGACCGCAGAAGATGTTCCTTCCTGCAGCCGAACCCATTCCTTCCCTATATCGCATTGCCCACGTCAAAACCCTCATGTACCGCCTCCAACGCCTTGCGTGGCTCCTTCGCGTCTCCTATTAAATAAGTCTCTGGAAAGGCTTGCTTAATCTCTTCATACAAGGAATTCGCGGGCTTAGATCCGACAGCAACTACCACGGCATCGGCTGGTATCTTTTCGGTTCTTCCCTGGGGATCGCTTACCACTACCCCGTCTTCCTCGATGGCTATGACCTTGGTAGAAGGCCGCAACTGTACCCCCATTCGGGCCAGCTCTTGCAGGATAATCCACCTGGTTGATATGCCTATTCCCCGTCCCATGTTCTTGTCCTGCTCCACAACCACGACCTCTTTGGTACCACGCTGAGCCAGCTCCCTGATCCGCTCCACGGGTTCCGCCTCATTCAGCAACAAGAACTTGACCGTATCAGCATCGATGGTCCCCATACGGGCAATAAACAGGGCTACCTCGCAGCCTACTGCCCCTCCGCCGATGATCACCACCCTCTTGCCGAGTTCAGGTTCGAACGCCAGTACCTCCCAGGCCCCAACCACGTTCTTAGAGTCAATACCCGGGATATCCGGCATAATCGGCCGGGCCCCGGTGGCGATGACCACGGCATCCGGACCGAATCTCTTTATCTCGCCTATATCCGCTTCCTTTTGAGTCTCCACCTTGACTGCCAGCTCTACTAAGCTGTCTTCCAGGTAATCGATCAAATGAACAAAATCTTGGCGCCCCGGTATGGCGGCTGCGAGTTCTAGCTGACCTCCCAGGTTCACTTCTTTCTCCCAGAGAGTAACGTCGTGACCTCGCGTAGCAGCTACCCTAGCCGCTTCCATACCAGCCGGACCTCCGCCAATGACCAGTACCTTTTTAGGCCGTTCGACCGGGCGAAGTCTGGTCTGGGCCTCGCGTCCCGCCCTGGCGTTCACTAAACACCTGCAGCTTCCACCAACAAAAATCGCATCCAAGCAGCCTTGGTTGCAACCTATACATTTACGGATTTCGTGCCACCGGCCTTCTTCTAGCTTTCTCGGCAGCTCTGGATCCGCCATCAAGCCTCTCGCCATACCTACAAGGTCAGCCTGCCCCTCTATGAGAAATTGTTCTGCTATCACCGGGTCGTTTATGCGGTTGCAAGCGATGACTTGAGAATTATTAACAGCCTCTTTTACCGTTCGCGCCAGGTAAGAATAAGCCCCCGGAGGTACGTTCATGGTTATCTGCGGCACCCTAGACTCATGCCATCCCCCGGTAACGCTAAAGAGGTTAGCCCCCGCCTGTTCAAGCCTGGCAGCGAACCTGGCCATTTCTAGGCTGCCGTTGCCGCCCTGCATGAACTCGTTCCCACTGAGCCTCACCGAAATCGGGTAATCGGAGCCTATTGCCGTGCGGACGGCCTTGATGACCTCAACGCCGAACCGGCAGCGGTTTTCGAAATCTCCACCGTACTCGTCATCTCTCTGGTTCGTGAGAGGGGAAAAGAACTGCGATATGAGATAACCGGCGCTGGCAATAACCTCTACCATGTCGTACCCCGCTTCTACTGCCCTTCTGGCAGCAGCCGCGAAGGCCTGTATTACTTCCTCGATGTCTTTCTCAGTCATCTCTCTAGGAACTTCCCGGGTCAGGCTCGAGGCAATAGGTGAAGGCGCAATCGGTTGGATGCCGCTGTACCTCGAAGTGGCGTAGCGACCGGCTTGAAACAGCTGGGCGCACGTTTTAGCCCCTAGACTTTTTATAACCTGGTTTAGCTGCCGGTGACCGGGGATGTAACTATCGTCTTGCAGAGACACCATGCCCCAGTAGGCGCTGTGCTTGTCGATGGTACACCCCCCCACTACTATGAGTCCTACTCCGCCTTGGGCCCTCTCCCGGTAAAACTCAGTAATCCGTTCTCCCACCTTACCGTCTTCGCAGAAACCGAGATGCATGGGCAGCATGACGATACGGTTCCTCAGCTCGACGTTTCCAATTCGTACCGGCTCCAACAGCTTCACATCTACTCCTCCTTTCTCCAAAACAGCGCGCGGTCGCTTCAGTTCTTCTTGGGCGGCACTATGTATATGTCGTCGCCCCTCTGCTCGAAGTATTCGGACATCCTCCAGTAGACACCCCGAGACAAACGGGTGTCTCCTTCCCACCTGAAGGTTATATAGGGAACATCTCCCACGAAGTGGATCTTCATGGGCTCGGTTATCTTCATTTCCTGGCGGTCGTGAAACACCAAAGTCAAGTCCTCTTGACTTTCATCGATGCCGATAGCATAAAACGGAGCATCTTCTACCACCACCGGGAAAGTCTCTTCTCTCAGGTGGATGTAGTAGCCGCCGTTTTCATCTCTTTCTAGATGACGGGCAAACAGGTTGACTATCGGCAACCGGAACATCTCATTTCCGTTGGCATACCACTTGCCATCCCGACCGATCTTGATCTCGGTAATGTACACGAGCACTCCCCTTCTTTCCGTTGAAATGTCACCACTAGACGCTGATTAACGCTGATTGTTTGTATTGTTATTGTTTGTATTATAAATTACTTTACCTTAGTTCCTCAATCGCTCCCTAAGCAATGTTGCGTTCTCAAAAAAACAAAACCGGGTATTTTACCTCGGTCCAAAATCTGCGTTAATCCGCCCCGAAAATAGCCACAGATGCACACAGATTCTAACAGATGTCCACAGATGATTATATAATTGGCAGTGTTGATTGCCGCGGTGTTAGAAAGCCTCTGTGAATTTTCATTCTCTAGTGGTGACACCGGCAGGTGTCGTAAGGGTCTGCCCCGAAAATAGAGTCGAAGGGGGAGTGTTAGCCGGGCGAAGCGACGTATGACGAGCCGTTGCAACACACGGCGAAACTGAGGGCTGCGAAGCGGAGCGAGAAACAGGAGGTTTCGAGCAGCGAGGGACTGAGTGCATGGATGCCGAATCCCGAGCGGTCCGCTTCGCACCGAAGAGAGCCGATGTGTTGTAGGCGAGGAGTCTTGGAGCGAGCTGGCTAACACTCCTCCACAGTCGCATTTTCATTCTCTAGTGGTGACTCGGATGAGAGTCATAAAGGTCTGCGTTATTCTGCGTCTTTCGATTATCTGACGCCTGCGGCTTGCTGACCACAAAGATTTGCCTGAGCTCTTATTTCTCGTATTTCCTCGTCCGTTATTTCCCGGCCCCGGGAGTGGAGGGCAGCCAGTCTAAAACCATGCTTGGCCCCCAAACAGCGGAGATGCTCCACCGTTTCCAAGGGAATCCTAGTGCCGATGCTGTAATCCTTACCATCGTTTTCCAAGGCCAGGAGTATCGTTTCCGACAGGCACGCCAGGGTTATGCCCGCACGGCAGCCCAGGTTAGACCCGAAAGCGACGTTATCAGGAAGCTGGACCAGCCCTCCTTCCAATACCAATACGTCTTTTCGCTTTTCGGAGACTGCAGGTGACACGTCGGGGGGCCGGGCTACATCGCACACCACAGTCCCGGGCTTGAGGTGCTCGGGACCGATGAGGTAGCCAGGCGAGTTGCTCGCGGTTATTATCACGTCTGCCATCCGCAGCCCTTTATCGATATCCAGAGTGATCGTCACCGGGCACGGCACTCCCAGGTGTTTGGCTGCCGCCTCGAGAACCCCAAGCGGGCGCAGGGCATCAGGATTGGAGGAACTGCCGATGTGTTCCAGCTCTCGGGCAATGTCCACGCCCTCCTCTGAACCGGTTTTCAGTTTGCTCAAGGCCCCGTTGATCCATCCGGCAAGCCCCCGTAGGTCCCCTTGGCGCCTGCGCGACACGGCGTGAAGCACTATCTCGTCAGCCACACTGCTCAACCTGCGCAGGCTGCTGTTTTTCCGGGATGGGTTGCCTATAAGATTGATGCGGGCAAACCTTTCTCCCAGTAAAATGGCACATACCCTGCCGATGGATCCGGTTGCCCCGACCACGGCCGCAGTCGCCCGTTCTAGATCCATGCCCATTTTTTCCGCTCCCAAGAACGTGGCCTCTACCGCCATGGCGACTGTGAAGCTGTTTCCGCTGGTAACTGCTACGCCCCTTCCCTGCACGTCGCGACCTCCGCGCGTGACCACTGAAGTAAACGCGCCCAGCCCCACTACATCGGCCCCCATGTCCCTTGCCATATCAACAGCTTCCTGAATCACGGGGACGACCACCGACCGGGGCAGTGTCATCATTTGCTTCGCACCAAAAGGAACCCCGATCAGCCAGCCTTCTACCACCTCGCCGGTCCGGGAACGCAGAGAAGGCATGTGGCACAGCACCTGGGACTCGGGTTCAGTTGCCTGCCAATCGAGGAACTCTTCCAATTGAGTTTCCGTAAACTGCTCTAGCGAGGGGGTGGCGTGCACCACGTCTTCACGTCCCGGATAATGGATCAGGAAAGCGAACCGGTGCAACGGCTTCTCTCCGGGTTTTAGCTGTGAAGCCACCACAGGTCTCAAGGTGGCCTTCCGGTAATCCCTGATTTGGGCAGGCAGGCTGTTGTCCCCCAAGAGGTATTTGAACAGCCAAACATAGTCCTTCTTGTAGACGATTTCGCATATCTGGTCTAAAGCCTCGACACACCTATCGATTTCCTCAACCGTTACGGTCAAAGGCGGCTCCAGCCGCATGGTCATGGGATTGTTCAAAAATGGAGCGCACCGGATGCCGTACACGTTGAGCAAGAGCCCGGATATTAAGGGGCAAAACCCGCCCTGCTTGCTCAAGAAAATCATGTCGAACGAATCTTCGGGCCCGAAGTCCGAGAATTCTAGGCCAACCATCAACCCTTCCCCCCGGACTTCTTTAATAACACCCGGCCAGCGGCTCTGAATTTCCTCGACCTTAGAAATCAGGTATTCTCCTTTTGCCTCGACCTCTTTCAACAGCCGTCCTTCGTCTTCAAGCAGCTTCTCCAAAACCGCAATCCCTACCTGACAGGTAAAGTTGTTGTTGGCAAAAGTGGAGCTGTGCAGCCTTCCGAAACCCTCGTTCCACACCCTGGGGCTGGACAGACACACTCCCAGCGGAACCAGCCCGCCCCCCAGAGCCTTGGAGAGCAACAGGATGTCCGGCTCTACACCCTCTTTTTCACAGGCCAAGAGCCGCCCGGTTCGGCCAAGGCCGGTCTGAATTTCGTCGAGTACAAAAACCACCCCGAAGCGGTGGCACAATTCCTTAGCGGCCTTGAGGTACCCGTCGGGGGCGACTACAATTCCCCCTTCTCCCTGTATCGGCTCGACGATGAAAGCCGCGATCTCGCCGGCCTCTCTCTCCAATACTTCCTCGAGAGCGTCAATGTCCCCAAAAGGAACTTTTTCGAATCCCGGAACCGGAGCGAAAAACGGTGACTGGTAGACTTCTCGTCCGGTAGCCGACAGGGCCCCCATGGTCTTTCCGTGAAAACTGTTCTCGCAGGATAATATCTTGAACCTGCCGGTCGCCGAGCGCGCCAATTTTATGGCCGCTTCTACCGCTTCGGCTCCGCTCTGGGTAAACGTAGCAAACTGAAGCTCGCCTGGCGCAAGCTCGGCCAGCTTCTGGGCTAATTCCGAAGCTTTTAGAGGTACGGAGGGCTGCACCAGGCTGGGAATTCCCGCTTCCCGAAAAGCGGATATCGCTTCCCACAAAAAGGGAGGGTTGTATCCGAAGGGAACTGCTCCATACTGGGCTATGAAATCGAGGTATTGCCGTCCTTCCTCATCGTAAAGATAGTTGCCTTCGCCCCGCACGTACACCTTATTAAGGCGAAACATATCGAGCAAACGGTAAAGGGTCGGATTCAAGATGTCGGGTCTGGCTAACAAAAGTATTCCCCCTTTTCGCACCCCTGTGCACAGTATTGTGCACTACTAGTATATATTGTATTTTTAGCAGAAAAGTATGCAGGTGTCAAAACCTTCTAGCAGAATCCTTAAGACACTTAGCCGCCGGGTGCTTTGCCCACCGCGAATAATTTTCTGTTTTTGGGAAAAAGTAAGATATGAAAACAGTGGTGAATTAGGTGAAAGGAGGTTTTCAGGTGGCTGACGACCAGGTGAGAACCGATACCCCTATGGACCTGGGCACCTTCCATTTTCTCAGAACCGGATGGTGGATCTTCCATGTGATCGTTATCGTCGGCATTTTCTATCTGGGCTGGCTGTACGGAGGCAGCGTCTTCCGGTAAGAAAACCAAGGGGACAGGTTCCCTGATTACTGCCTGATCAAGGAATCTAGTCCCCTCGCTTCTCCAAATCGCCTTACATTTCCGCTCGCGATGGTGCATTAGAGCTTGGGAGTCTGAATAGAACCGGTTCTGTGTTTCTGCAAGTGACAACGGTGAGCCGTTTAACCGCGAATATCTCCTACCACTCGGGAGGCAGCCGCTTTAACTGGGCCAGGTTGAAAACCGGCCCGTCGAGGCAGATGTACTCGGAGCCGATGTTGCACCGCCCGCACTTGCCTATGCCGCACTTCATCCTCATTTCTAAGGTGGTTATAACTTGCTCGTCGCTGAATCCCATCTTCTCCATCGATTTTAACACCAGCTTTATCATTATCGGCGGCCCGCAGATGACAGCGATGGTGTCTTGCGGACTCGGGTTCAACTCCTCGAGGTAAGTGGGGACGAACGCCACCTTCCCGTCCCATCCAGGTTCTGGCCGGTCGATGGTGGTAAAGACCTGAGTGTCAGGCTGGGCCGGCCATTCTTCGAACAGTTCTCGCTTAAAGCAGAGGTCCGCCACACTGCGCGCCCCGTAAAGAATCTGAATCTTTCCGTACTTTTCCCGGTTCTGAAAGCAGTACTTGATGAAAGACCGGAGCGGGGCTAATCCTATGCCGCCTCCGATGAACAGCATGTTCTTGCCCTCGCATTCCTTAACCGGGAATCCGTTGCCGTAAGGTCCTCTGACCCCGATTTTCTGCCCGATCTCGATCTCGTGCAGGGCATCGGTCAGAACCCCGACCCGCCGTATGGCAAACTCCAGGTGATCATCGGCCTGCCAGGAAACGGAAAACATACCCTCCCCGACCGGCAGCAGAGAGACCATGGCCAGCTGGCCAGGCATTACCGGGAAGGGGATGCCGTTGTCCGTAGTTACGTAGAAAGTCTTAACATCCGGAGTTTCATCGATTATGTCAACCACTTTGGCAATCCCGGGAACCAGGGGATTACCGCACGTGCAGTTACCTGACATCCGCGTTCACCTCCTGCAAGCGGTTTATGATAGAAAGGATGTTGATCCCCTGCGGGCAGAAAACGATACAGCGCCCGCACCCGGTACATAAGAAAGTCCCGTAACGTTCGCAGAAGAACTCCAGCTTGTGCAGGAAACGGTTGCGGAACCGGTCCTGTTTTCGCTCCCGCGGGTTATGTCCCCCGGCCATCTGGGTGTACTCGGGGTACATGCAGGAATCCCAGCAGCGGAAACGGTAACCTTCGCTCCCCCTGGTCTTGACCTGGATATCAAAACAGTAACAGCTGGGGCACAGGTAGGTGCAAATACCGCAGTTCATGCAAGGACTTGCCAGTTCGTCCCAGACCGGGTCTTCGAACATGGTCGCCAGCTTTTCAGAAAGACCCTCGGTGTTGATACTCGTAGAGAAAGCCCCCAACTGAGGTTTATCGAAACTCTTCTCGGTCAATATATCACGGAGCTCGCGGGTGAGACTTTCTCCTTTTTCAGTTCTAGCTTCCCACCCGAAGTCGCCGTCTGACAGATCATATATGATCACGTCGCAAGCCTCCGGCTCCAGCGGATTCACGCCCATGGCCTGGCAGAAGCAGTTAGGTCCGGGCTTTGCGCAGGCGCGGCCAATTACGGCCAGCCCTTCCCGCCTGGCCTTGTAGAAACCGTCTTCGTAGCCCCTGGTCAAGAAAACCAGGTCCAAAGCCGCCAGGGCCTTGCTGTCACAGGCACGGATCCCGAAAAGAAAGCGGTTTCCGGACTGCTCGCAAACCCCGGTTACTTCTGCCTCCGGGCCGGCAGCCACAAAAGTATACATCCTTTCCGTTTGGGGCAAAACCACCGCCTTAGGAGATAACAAGGTGTTCAAGCTGTGGAGGTCAAGCTGTCCCTTGGTATCCGGTGACCACAAGCCAAATTCGCTGGTGACACCCTGATTCATGGGTACATAGACCTCGCCTTTTTCCGCAAGCCAGTCAAGTAGAGCTTCTACCTTGTTTTTCGGCAGTACTTTCATCGGTATCACCTCTCTTTATAGGAAGTTATCCGGGTCATCAGGCCGGTACACGCTCAAAGGAGGCTTGGCTCCTTCTTCCAGCTTCAAGCTGGCTTCATAAGGCCCGAATAACTCGTTGACGTCCTTGATCAGCTTGCGGTTCAGAAGCATCAAAGGAAGGCCCACCGGGCAAGCCCGCTCGCATTCACCGCACTCTACGCAGCGCCCAGCTATGTGCATGGCCCTTACCACATGGTACATCCAGTTGTCAGCCAGGTTAACCTCCCGGCCCACCCACTGGGGACGGGTCTCGTCGAAGATGCATTTCCGGCAGTTGCAGGCCACACAGATCTGCCGGCAGGCGTAACAGCGGATGCACCGAGAAAACATCTCGGCAAAGAATTCGTATCGCTCGGCCGAGGTCATGGCTTCTATCCTTTTTACGTCCGCGAACCTCTCCCCTTCCAGGTGAGGCGCCTGCTCGCTGCCCAAAAGCTCGTCGAATACCACCGGGTTCGGATGAACGCACTGGCGGCACTTGGCTGCAAGCCCTTCGCTGTCCGGCTTGCCGGCTAAGCCCGAATCTGCCCAGGCCGCGGCCACCGGATCCTTCATGCCCGGACAAGGAATACCTATGATATAAAGCCTTTCCCTGGCAAACTGGTTATCCTCGATCAGCCGCACCACGCCGCGGGAATCGCATCCTTTAACGAAAATGCCTATTTTTTCATGTCCGTCGCGGTAATCCAGAAGATAGGTGCTCAAGTTGTTGATACAGAATTCGTCGAAAACCAGCCTGTCTGCCTCTTCAGTACTGCGTATTACCGCTAGGTTGCTGCGGAACGGCTGGGCTCCCTTTTCCCAGCCCAGTATCAAGTCTACCTTCTGGTTTGCTAAAAGCCGTTTCGCTACCTCACGTACCTGGCTCGTAAGTTCTTTCATTTGGCATCCCTCAACTTTCTGGCGGGTCCGACTTTTCGTACATCGCCGACCACTTTGGTTATCACGTCTGCGAATTTCTGCCCTTCCGACCCCGATATCCAGGCAGTGTGGTAACGTTCGGGCTCAAACCCCAGGTATTCTAGGAAGTTCTTCATCAGGGTGTGGCGCCTTCTGGCGTAATAATTGCCACTACCATAGTGGCAGTCTCCGGGGTGTCACCCAGAAACCAGCACCCCGTCCGCTCCCTGACTGAAAGCCCGCATAACGAACTGCGGGTCGATGCGACCCGAGCAGGGAACCCTAATTACACGCACATCGGCCGGGTACTGCAACCGGTTAAGACCTGCCAGGTCCGCTCCGGCGTAAGAACACCAGTTGCAGGCAAAGGCGATAATCTTCGGTTCCCAGCCGCTCCCATTATCTATAGACACAGTGCATCCACCTCCGCCACTATTTGTTCATCGGTGAAGCCCTTCAGATTAAGAGCCCCGGACCGGCAGGCCCCGACACAGGCTCCGCAGCCCTGACACAAACCCTCGTTGACCGAAGCCACTTTCCGCTCTATCACATGACCGTGACTCCGTTCCTGAACGGCTTTCATGCTGATAGCTTTGTACGGGCAGATCGGTACACACAACTCGCAACCGGAGCATTTGGAAGCATCCACTTCCGAAACCATCGGCTGCGTGGCCAACTCACTCTTGGAGAACAGCGCGCACACCTTGACCGCCGCAGCACTGGCTTGGGCCACGGTATCCGGTATGTCCTTAGGCCCCTGACAAGCCCCGGCCAGGTATACCCCTCCGGTGAAAGTCTCCACCGGCTGGAGCTTGGGATGGGCTTCCTGGAAGAAACCGTCTTTGTCAGTAGAAAAGCCCACCAATTTGGCAATCTCCTCAGCCCCGCGGGCTGGTACCATAGCCGTAGCCAAAACCACCATGTCCACCTCTACCTCGATTGGCCTTCCCAAAAGGGTATCCTCGCTCTTTAACACCAGGCGGTCCCCGCGCGGGTAGATCTTGCTGACCCGGCCGCGGATGTATTTGGCCCCGGCTTTGAGCGAACGCTGGTAGAACTCCTCGTAGCTCTTGCCAGCAGTACGGACGTCCATGTAAAACACGTACGCTTCAGCCCCTGGTATCTTTTCCAGGACCTGCATAGCGTGCTTAGCCGTGTACATGCAGCAGGCCCGGGAACAGTAGGTCTTGCCTTTGGTGTCGTCCCTTGAACCCACACATTTGATAAAAGCTACGCTTTCCGGTATTTTACCGTCCGAAGGCCGCTTGATCTTGCCCCCGGTGGGACCGGAAGCGTTGACCAAACGTTCGAAATGTAGACCGGTGATGACGTCTGGATACTGTCCGTATCCGTATTCGCCGTAAGTCTGGGTCCAATCGAATAGATCAAACCCGGTAGCCATAACAATAGCTCCAACATTCTCCGTAACTATTTCATCTTTGTCCTCGAAGTTTATCGCTCCGGTAGGGCAAAGCTTGTCGCACACGCCGCACTTGCCGGTCTTGAACTTCCGGCAGTTAGCAGCGTCGATAACCGGTTTGTTGGGCACGGCTTGAGGAAAAGCCTTGTAAATTGCGGTCCTGGTCCCCAAGCCGAGGTCGAACTCGCTCTTCAAGTTCCTGCTCGGGCACTTGGTCTCGCAGGTCCCGCAGCCGTTGCATTTGTCCCAATCCACGTATTTCGCCTTGCGGCGAATCGTTACCGTGAAGTTGCCGATATATCCGTTGACAGCCTCCACTTCGGAGTAGGTATACATCTTAATGTTAGGGTGCTGCGCCACAGCAACCATCTTGGGTGTGCTTATTCAGGCCGAGCAGTCTAAGGTCGGGAAGGTCTTGTCCAGCTGGACCATCCTTCCCCCGATGGTGGCCTCCCGCTCCACCAGTATAACCTCGTATCCGGCATCGGCGATATCCAAGGCTGACTGCATCCCGGCAATACCCCCGCCGATAACCAGAGCCCGCTTGGTGATGGGAATGGTTCCGGAGGTGAGGGGCTTGTTCTTCAAGACTTTGAAAACAGCCATTCGGATGAGGTCGATGGCCTTCTTAGTCGCCTGGCCTTTATCAGAATGAACCCATGAGTCCTGCTCGCGGATGTTCACCATTTCGAAAAGGTAAGGGTTCAATCCTCCGTCGGCTATGGCCTTGCGGAAAGTGTTTTCATGCATGCGGGGTGAACACGAAGCCACGACTACCTGTTCGAGCCGGTGTTCCTTAATCGACTTCTTGATGAGGTCCTGTCCCGGGTCAGAACACATGTATTTGTAGTTGGTCGCGAAAACCACTCCGGGCATGGTAAGGGCTTCTTTGGCCACCCGTTCCGTGTCGATAACCCCCGCGATATTGGTTCCGCAGTCGCATACGAATACACCTACTCTTTTCACTCTTTGCTCACCTCCTCAGCCCCGCTCTTAGCCTCTTTCTTTAAAAACGCTTCTGCGACCTTGACTGCCTTTTCTTTATCCTGGGCCATCATCTGGGCTACTTTCTTCATCTTCTCCGGGTCCTTGCTGAACAAACGAGCTGCTTGCTCGACCTTCTCCTGGTCATCCGGGAAAAGCCGCTCGGCGAGCTTCACCGCGCCTTTGTTGAGCTCCACGGGCTGCGTTTTCTCTCCTGACTCGGGTGCCGGTTCCTCGGTCGATTTTTTCTCTAGCTGTCCCTGTTGTGTAGCTTCGGCGATTCTTTCGGAAATCTTCTGAGCCTTCTTTCCTTCTGGCTCGGCAGGCGGTTCCTCCATCTCCTGCGGTAGATGAGTTATGTGATAAAAGGCCTCCACGAAGTGGCGGTCGATACCGACTTCTTTGGGAGATACACCGCAAGCAACCGCTACCAGTTCGGTGATGTAATAAACGGGCAGGTTAAACTTGACCCCAAACGTTTTTTCTACCTGGCTTTGGCGCATGTCCAGGTTCATATGGCAGAGCGGGCAGGCGGTCACTATGCTGTCTGCCCCCTGCTCAACGGCGTTCTTAAGTATCGCGTAGGTCATCTTGAGGCCTACATCCGGTCTCATGGTAACGAGCGAAGCCCCGCAGCACTCCGTCTGGTACGACCACTTGACCGGGTTCGCTCCCAAAACCTTCATTATTTTGTCCATGGACTGGGGGTACTCCGGGTCATCAAACCCCGTGTATTCGACCGGTCTTACCAAGAGGCAGCCATAGTAACAGGCCGGTTTCATCCCTTTCAAAGGATTTGTCACCTTGGCAGCAATGGCCTCCAGCCCTACCGTCTGCACCAGCACTTCTAATATCGATAAGGTACGGTTGCTGGCAGTGTAAGGCATGCCTATGGCCTCCCGAACCCTCTCGGCCAGCTCCGCGTCCTCGCGCACCCGGTGTTCGGTAGCGCGGGACCGGCTGTAACAGGCGGCGCAAGGGGCCAAAACATCCAGTCCTTCTTTTTCCGCTATGGCAAGATTCCGGGCGGGAAGAGCAACCGATAACAGTTTGGTGGTGCTGTGGGCCGAAGTCGCCCCGCAGCAGCCCCAGCCCGGGATCTCCTCCAATTCCACCCCCAAAACCGATGCTGTTTTCTGGGTAGAAAGGTTGTACTCGATGGCACTGGCATCCAAGGAGCATCCGGGATAGTAAGCCAGCTTCAACTCCGGTCACCCCCCATCTGCCTTACCCGTTCAAATATGTTCTTCACTTCCTGCCTTCCTTTTACCGCAGCCGGCAGGAGGTGTACCTTACCCCTTGTAAACATGGGCAGGCCTAAATCCATGTCCTTGAAAAGCTGACCGGTCTTCAGGTTGAACTGCAAAGTCAGCTCTACCTCGTGAACTCTTCCGTACTTCTCAACCAGATTCAGGAATGCCTGGTTAAAGGATGCTACCTTTTTGTCGGTGACAACCCCCTGAGCTAAAGCCTCCCGGCGCATAGCGTCCATTAGAGATGCTATATCCACCCCGCGCGGGCACCGGGCAGTGCAGGTTTCGCAGGTCGCGCATATCCATATGCTTTCGGCCTTCAGAGCCTCATCTACCAACTCAAGCTGCAAGAGTCTTATAACTTGCCGGGGCGTATAGTCCATAGCAAAAGCCACAGGGCAACCGGCCGCGCACTTGCCGCACTGGTAGCAGAGACTGACCTCGGTACCGCTCTCCCGCTCGATACGCCGGATAAATTCCTTTTTGGCGGGATTGGGAGCCACCAAGACCCTCTCCATCTCCTTCTCTCCCTTCCGTAAATGTATTCAGCCCCAAATAGAGCATGATAGCCGGTACTTGTTAATTAATTCACAGATGCTCGATATATCGCGGGTTTTCATATATTAAGTATCTTAATTTAAGGTCCCGGCAATTGCAAGCTGTATACACCAACTATATGCATTATGCAATAAAAACGGGGAGAACCCGATCAGGTTAAACTCCCTCCTACATCAGCTACTTATGCATCATTGAAGCGGTTACCTTTGCTAAATTAGGCAAACTTGCTTTCGCAATACATGTTCAGTTGGTCGTTCTTCCACACGAGGCATTCGGCCACTTTGATGCCTATCCCAAGGAACAAAGCTTTGACAGCCCTAAAACTGACTCATGATTAGGAAAGACTTTAAGAACTCTTTCTCGTTGGTAAAATTCCTCAATTGGCCATTTTTGTAAAAACCACTGCATCAACAATAATGACGATAAAAGGGGGAGAATCGTAATGAGCTACCAGAGCCACGTCCGCTCTGGGGCTTTGGGCCAATATCATTTAAACTCTGGCCCTGTATTAGACAGTCATGCGGACTCAACTCACCATCCTCCCCACTCGATGAATTCACCAGTCTGCCTCTTTTCCTTATCCTTTGCTCTGAATGTACTCGTGTATAGCTCTAGCAGCTCTTTTCCCTGCCCCCATCGCTAAAATAACAGTAGCTGCCCCGGTGACTATGTCCCCGCCTGCAAAAACCCCTGGAATGGAAGTCTGCCCCGTGGTGTCATCAACTACTATATTCCCCCTCTTATTTGTTTTCAGGTTTGGGGTTGTTTGCTGTATCAAGGGATTGGGGCCCTGCCCGATAGCCATTATTACTGTGTCTACTTGCATCTCGTATTCCGAACCCTTTATTGGTATGGGGCTTCTCCGTCCCGACTCGTCCGGCTCTCCCAGTTCATATCTCTGACATACCATGGATGTTACCCTTCCCTCTTCATTTCCTTTAATTTCTACAGGACTTGTGAGAATCTCAAAGTGCACTCCTTCCTCGCGGGCGTGTTCGATTTCTTCACGGCGAGCAGGCATTTCTTCGAAGGAACGACGGTAGACAATATATGATTCCGCCCCCAAACGAAGAGCTGTACGGGCTGCATCCATTGCTACATTTCCTCCCCCAATAACCGCTACTCGTTTTCCTACTCTTATGGGAGTTAGGTATTCAGGGAATCTGTAGGCTTTCATCAGATTGTTGCGGGTCAAGAATTCGTTCGCCGAATAGACTCCATTTAGGTTTTCTCCTGGAATGTTCATGAAGGATGGCAAACCCGCACCCGTTCCAATGTACACAGCATCATATCCTTCCTGCAAGAGCTCGTCTACCCTACCTAGTTTACCTACCACATAGTTGGTTTTGATTTCCACGCCCAGCTCGACGATACTGGCTATCTCCCGGGCTACTATGGATTTGGGCAACCGAAACTCGGGAATCCCGTAGACAAGTACACCTCCCGGCATATGCAAGGCTTCAAAAACAGTTACCTTGTAACCCATAAGGGCGAGATCTGCCGCTGCCGTAAGTCCTGATGGTCCTGATCCCACTATAGCTACCTTCTTGCCATTGGGTTTTGCCTTCTTCACAGACCGGCTTCCGTGCGCCATCTCCCAATCAGCCACAAATCGTTCCAATCTTCCGATGGCTACCGGTTCGTGCTTCTTGCCAACAGTGCATTTTTTCTCGCACTGGTTTTCTTGAGGGCACACTCTTCCACAAATGGCGGGCAGATTGTTTTTCTCCTTAATGATGCTTATGGCCCCCGCGAAATCCCGCTCAGTTATCTTTTTTATGAAGGCCGGAATATTGATTTCTACCGGGCAGCCTTCCATACAAGGACTGTTCTTACACTGGATACAACGCTGGGCTTCTGCTACTGCAGTGTCTTCGTCATACCCCAGTGCCACCTCATTGAAGTTGTGGCAGCGTTCTTTCGCATCCTGGTGGGGCATAGGGTGCTTGGTAGGAATAATCTTTCTTCTTACTTCTGACATTTGCATCCCCCTTTACGGTGAAAACTCTGCATCGCTAATCGTTCCTCTTCAACAAACATCCTTGAACGCTGCAGTACCAATTCCCAATTCACCTGGTGGCCGTCGAATTCGGGTCCGTCCACGCAAGCGAACCTGGTAGCATCCCCTACCTCAACCCTGCACGCCCCGCACATACCAGTCCCGTCTACCATTATCGGGTTAAGGCTTACCGTGACCGGAATCTCTTTCGGAGTAACCCGAGATACAGCGTGCATCATGACCACCGGACCGATAGCCACCACCTTGTGCACCTTTTCCCGGGCCAATACGTCGGTGAGTACATCGGTTACAAATCCTTTACGGCCAGCGGTCCCATCATCTGTGGCTACGTGCAGTTCGGAACTTATCTGTCGCATCTCGTTTTCCCAGATAAGCATGTCCCGAGTACGTGCACCGATTATGGATATCACCCGGTTCCCGGCTTCTTTCAGGGCACGGGCGATAGGGTATACCGGTGCTACTCCTACTCCACCCCCTACGCATACCACCGTGCCAAAGTTTTCTATCTCCGACGGACACCCTAAGGGGCCTACGAAATCAAGGATGCTGTCGCCTTCCCGAAGTTCACCCAGCAATTCGGTAGTCTTACCAACTTCCTGGAATATAATGGTAATTGTGCCGACATTTGTGTCGTAATCGGCAATGGTAAGAGGTATTCTTTCTCCTTCCTCGTCAATCCGTAGTATAATGAACTGGCCGGGCCGGGCCTTACGTGCGACTTCCGGCGCCTCGATTTTAAATAGCTTGATCTTTGGTGCCAGTTCCTCCCTGAACACTATTGCGTACATCTTACAACCCTCCATTCGTCACATGTAATGGTGAAATGAAACAAGGAGTTATCAAACATATCCGTATAACAGTAACACCTCCTTTGCCCTCCAGAAACGTAAAGGAATCGAGCATATTTCTCCTTCTACGCGTACTTTGAGTGCTCTTGTGTTTTAGTCCTGTCGGTCGGAATCCTTCTACTAACCTTCACACCCGTGTACCGTTCCGACACATATGGAAGACGGTTCAGGGTGTTTGATTATGAGACACTAACCGGAGGGTTTCTTCTACACTACCCATACGCTGCCATAGTTTTGTAAGCTGGCCAACCGGTTTGAGTTGGACGAAGCGGGCCACCTCACTGGCTCGCTCAACCAGAATCTTGTCCTTGCTAGCAAGAAACAAGGTTTCTTCCCCATCGATAGAAAGGGTGGTCTTCCGGTCAGAGTCAACTACAAACCCGAGGCGCGAATCGGCGCCGACCACGAGGGACCTAGCACTGCCAAATTGGGGGCTGATAGGTGTAATTACAATCGCTGCCACGGATGCACTTAAGATTGGCCCCCCTGCCGACAACGAATACCCAGTAGACCCCGTAGGAGTTGCACAAATAACTCCGTCGCCTCGGTAACTAACGAGAGTCTTACCATTGAGCTGCAAGTTTAGAGTAACGATATGCGGCGTAGCAGACCTGATGACCACGTCGTTGAGGGCTACCGCCCTTAATAGTGCTTTTTTGTTTTTAATAACCACGGCTTGCAGCATGAGCCTTTCTTCAAGGACATACTCCTGCCTTAGAATTTTGTCCAGGGAAGCCATGACTTCTTCCGGTTCCACACTGCTCAGAAACCCGACTTTCCCCAAATTAACACCCAGTATAGGAGCACTGAGCCGGCTGAAATGCCGAGCAGCCCTCAGTACAGTCCCATCTCCTCCGAGCACAAAGACTACTTCCGCCCCGTAATTATAGTTTGGCAGGTCTTGGCTTGTGAGAACAGTGACATCAACCCCTTTGGTGCAGGACAGCCGGGCATGTAAGTCCCTTGCCAGCAAAGTAGCCCGGCAGTCATTCTTGTAAACAATAACTACCTGCACTCGGCCCACCCCTACATAGCACTTGCTACGGTACGCTTAATGCAACTTTCGTGCCACACTCTGACACAATTAGATTCCAGGTGGTAAATATCCACGACGTTATGAGTTTT
Source organism: Syntrophothermus lipocalidus DSM 12680 (assembly GCF_000092405.1). Lineage (NCBI taxonomy): Bacteria > Bacillati > Bacillota > Clostridia > Eubacteriales > Syntrophomonadaceae > Syntrophothermus > Syntrophothermus lipocalidus. Next base: position 2,113,419 of record NC_014220.1, read on the forward strand.
CTCCATTACTTTAGGTAGGTTCTGGACCAAGCACCCCGATACCCGAATAGCTACGCTTCCCTTATCGCGCCGATGACGAGACGCGTTATAGGACCTAAAACAACTCCCGCATGGGACTCAAACGCCAAACCCAAACGTACCTTACGGGCACTTATGAGTTGATATGCGGAACAAGAGGCATAACAACATAGCAAAGGCACAAACCGAAATGCATATTTCGGATGGAGGTCTCCCGGATCAAGCTGAAACACTCAGCCGTTGGCATAGTATCTTCGCGAGTACATAGGTGGTACATACACCCAGCACCTAACTAATTTGCGCGAAGCACCAGCACGGATGAGTCAGTCTTATTCACCCGGAAGCTTCGGAGCTCCCGTAGGACAGGCGTCGACACAGGAACCACACTCCGTACACAGTTCGGGGTCAATAATGTACTTGTCTTCATGCTCTGTTATAGCCCCAACAGGACACTCATCCACACAAACACCACAAGCAACACACTCATCTGTAATAACGTATGACATTGTCTTCCTCCCTTGTTATCCGTGATCGCTGATTGAACTAGAAAAACCATGTCTCTTGTTCCGCTTGTCTTAGTGACCACCACTCTTCATACCCCACATCGCCCTCACGCAAAGCAAAAAAAGCAGTGTGCTCTGCTGGCAGGTCGTAGCAAGAATCATGCCGAACTCGACATATCAGGGTTATACCCTCGGTTCGAAGGTAAATTTTAAGCTGCTAAAAGTGCTACCGGATACGATCCGGTACATTTAATTAGGGTCAGTGACCCGAGATGGGACACCCAGGCTATTGTACGGTGTTCAGATTTACTGCACGTGCCGTACAATACGGTCTTTTGCACTGTGATGGAACCGAACGGGCAATAGCCTCATAGTCGGGTCTCATGGAAGGGATAATTATGCGGGGTGCCGTGTTTGCCCCTCTCTCCCACCAGCGTCAGTGATTTGTATGGAGCAAACAATGCGCACCTCTCACACATTTGAGGAAGAAGTCCGGCCTGTCTATCGTATAAATGTAAGGGCTAGGGAACATGCAGGGCCATAATAGCAACAATGTTGCAGATTACGGCTCTTCTTGCGGCGTGTTTATAGGCAACGCGCTTGGAAGGAGCTTCCTGTGTGACATGAAGGGGTGGAAGTTGGAGATATAAACTTGTTGTCCATTATCTGAGATTTACGTTCTCCGGGTTTTGTCCGGGAGCATGTCTGCAGCCCTCTTAGCTTACGAAAACATCCTGACCGTATATAATAGGCAGGCGACGGCGGATTACGGCTTACATTGAGGCGGTACAGGCTTCCATAGAATTACCGGGAATTTCGACCCAAATAAAAACTGCGACCGTCACAGTCGCAGCAAACGCAGATAATAATTTCCCCAATGTAACTAGAGAGTTGCAACTTCATACAATACTGTACTTTTGCATTTTTCGATACAGGCTACTCCTCGATATCCCAAGTTCTTTGGCGACACGACTCTTATTATCTTTAAACTTCCGCAGGTAGTTTCTTATGAGTTGCTCTTCTACGTTATCCCGGGAAGGCGTCTTTTCCCATACAGGAATATACCCTTCTTGGCTTTGGATTATATCGAAGGGCAGAACATCTACTGTTATTACCTCTCCAAGCATCATACTAATTGCCCGTTCTATTACATTGCTCAGTTCCCTGACGTTACCAGGCCAATCATACCCTAGAAGCACATCCATAGCTCTGTCCTCAATTCCGGCAACTTTCTTTCCCATCCTCGGACCTATGGTCTTCATAAAATGCTCGACAAGTTCCGGGATATCTCCTTTTCTTTCTCTCAACGGAGGTATCTGTATAACAATTACGCCAAGGCGATAGTAAAGATCCAGTCGAAAGCGGCCTTTCCTTACCTCATCCATGAGATTTTTATTAGTGGCTGCAATTACCCGCACGTTAACAGGAATTACCTCCGTTCCCCCCAATCGGACAACGTTACCTTCCTCCAGCACCCGTAGCAACGATGCCTGAAGATCTAGCGCCATTTCTCCAATTTCATCCAAAAAGATCGTACCCTGGTCTGCGAGTTCAAATTTGCCTGGGTTGCCTCCTTTGCGAGCTCCCGTAAAGGCGCCTTCTTCATATCCAAACAATTCACTGCTAATAAGTTCTCTGGGTAGAGCAGCACAATTTATAGCAAAAAAGGGCTCACCCGCTCGGCTACTCGCATTGTGAATGGCTTGGGCAAGCAGATCCTTCCCCGTTCCGCTTTCTCCTAATAGCAACACATGTGAATCAGAAGTAGCCGCCCTTTCTGCCTGCCTTACCGCACTTTTGAAATTGCTACTGCTCCCAACGATGTCATCAAACGTGATCTTCGCCCGTGCTCCTGCTACCCGTTTTATCAGTCGCCTGTACTGCTGCATGGCTTGAAGAATAACCACCTTACCAAGTACCTTGTCATCGCGATTCACCAAGGGGGTAGAACTGACCGCCAGCTTAACCGTTTCATCCGTTTTTCGCAGAATCAACGGTTCGCTGCACAGTTTTTTGTTATCGGCCAACTTGGCTAAGAACAGCCTGTTTCCTGATGGAACTAGAGAGCACAACCTCTTACCCAGTGCCGTCCGGGGATCGAGGCCCAACATTCGGGCTGCCAGGCCATTCATATGCGTTACTTTTCCCTCTCGGTCCAAGGTTATAACTCCGTCCGACATAGAGTCCATGATAATGCTTTTGTACATGTTGGCCATCTCACTCTCCTGGCAAGCCTGGTACAAGGCAAGCTGCCTCTCTATAGACCTCGCTGCGGCTACAGCCATTCCCAATGTATGACGGTTGACAAGCTCAAACGGACCCGTGATGTCAAGCACCCCGATAACGTTACCATCACTGTCAAATATGGGCGAGGCCGAACAGGTAGTTATGGTCGCACACAGGCAGTAATGTTCGTAGCCGAATACCTGCACCGGTTTGCCCAGGGCCAGTGCCAACCCCACTGCATTAGTACCCATGACTTGCTCCGACCAGTTCGCTCCTTCGCTAAAGTTGGCCCCGGCTGTGAATTCCAGTTCCCACTTGTCGCCTATCCTTTTGAGGAGGTACCCGTCTCCATCCGCCAGTGTAAAAGCAAACCCTGAACCTTCAGTGAACTTGAACAGGTTCTGCATGCTCACCGTAGCCTCTTCGAGTAGTGCCCGGTTTTTTATGCGCCTTTTCTCCAACTCTTCTGCACTAAGGACATGATGATTCTTGCGTTTAAACGGGTCTACCCCATAAGCCCGGCTCCTGGCCCAGGAATCCCGTATCTCCTGGGATACTATAATTCCCTCACACTCCCCCTTTTCCCGCAACACCTTCCAGATACGAATCATTTCCTTTTTGTCCCCGTGCATCCGTCTATTCTCCCTCCTTTCCAGAATTCCTCAACAACCCCCCCCATCATGCGAATTATTTCGGCCGCACAGACACATTCCGCCTAGTCCCATTATAGCATGCTTCTGTTTTCGACATTAAACTACAACAACGGAAAGGCTACGAGTACCCACCTGATAGCCCAACCGGAACAAGAAACTGCAGCATATGAACTCACTTTTTTGCGAATCTCGCCAAATACCTATATATTGCCAAAACCTGCTACTTATATAAAAGACAGGCTGAACGATTGCATGGGAGCGCACGGTTCCGTAATGTGGGCGCTAGACTCTTTAGCTATTCAGGGGAAGTAAATTGACAACTTATCCCAAACGGTTTCTCCTTATGCTTATTAGCCCATAAGATACCAATGGGAGAAGAGACACAACCGTTCAGCCATCTTTAATTTCCATCTTTGCGGTCCTACATCTGTCTTCTGACTACCACGAACACCATAAACAACATCACTGCCATGCATACTAAGTAAATAGACCAGTAAATGAGACTATCCACCAAAGGTACATTACCTGCTGGGAAATTTGAATAGAAAGTTGAGGTCACTCCCACAGCTATGATCGCAGCCGCGATCCTGTACGTCCATGAATTAACAACATTCTTCCACTTAGGCTTTGACTTCACCATATTATCACCACCAAGCGACGCTATGACCCGTATCATTGGTTGTACAGTCCTTTTCCCAACTTAAGACCAACGCTCACACCCACCATTGCCACATCCTTGTTTCCGACCCTTGGGGGGACCCGTGTGTTGTCTCAGTGTAGAGTGTGTGGCCCCAGCACACTTCTGCGGGCCACACGCTCCAATCTTTTCCGCTAAGCGCCTGCGCCAGACGATACCGCCCGTTGTCCCACCTTTTTGATAGTCTCTGGAAGGAGAGCAAGGGGCACCAACGAACACAGGTACAAAACCGCCGTAAATCCTATGGCCACGGTCATTGAAGTGGCGGCAGCGATAGCACCCATAATATAAGGCATAAAGAATGACGTCATCCGAGCCAAGTTGTAGATGCCATTCACCGCCGTAGCCCGAACCTCAGTCGGGAAGAGCTCAGACATGTAGCCGCCGTACATGCCAAATATCGGATAGGTGATAAAAGCATATATCGGTGCAAATGCCAGCAGTGTTGAGCCGCTCTTAATGGATACAAATATCAACACTGCCACGAAGGATGCTGCGAGGGCGAAATAGGCGGGCGGCTTCCGTCCCCACCTGTCCGCAATAAAGGCAAAGACGATGTAACCTACGACGCCGCCACAGTTCAACACTAACAGGTAGTTCATAGCCTTAACAATATCTAACCCTCTGTCAGTGGCGAGCCAGTTGGGTATCCAACTCATTGAACCCCAGTAGGCCAGTAGTGTAAACCACACTAAACCGAACGCACATATGGTACGCCGGCGTAGTTCAGGAGAGAAGAGCTGGGCAATATTGCCAAGTTTGACCAGCCCCTGGTGGGCTTCGTGTCTTTTCTTCAGCCAAGCTTCAGGCTCGGGAATTACTATCTTAGCAAGAATAGCAATGACAACGCCAATAGCTCCGAAATAGAACAAAGGCCTCCAGCCGTAGCTGGGGATTACCACTTTAGCAAGCTGCGCCGCCAACATCGGACCAAAAGCAAAACCCGTTTGAATCACTGCCGAACACATGATCCGAAGGCGAGCCGGCATAATCTCGGCAACCAGGGTATTACCCACACCCCATTGGGCCCCCAACCCGATACCAACCATTAGCCTTAGAAACAGCATCATACCTAGGGAGTTTGCAAAAGCGAAACAGACTGTGAAGATTGAATACCATAACAGGCAGTAAAACATCACGTTTACCCTGCCAAACTTGTCGGACAACCAGCCAGACAACAAGCCACCGATTCCCGCACCCAGCAGAGGAAACCCAAGAACCAACCCTAAAGAAGCCGCCGGAATCTTTAGGTCGGCCATCATCGCGGTGGCGGATACTGACACGAGCTGCCAGTCCATAACGTCCAGGATGAGGGCTATCCACGCGAAAATCCAAACTACAACCTGGATAGCTTTTAACGGAGCATGCTCATCGGGAATAGGAATATACCTTTGACCGTACGCGCCTTCCACTGCACCATCTCCTCCTTACCAAGTTGATTGTTGCAGAACCCTTTGTGCTTTTACCAACCTATCTCCCCCCTCCCTTCCCGCTCCCTGTATCTCAGTACAGCCCAACGGGCGGTTACAGCTCCGCCGCTAGGCCGTACCGATTACCGTATTTTTGGGGCCTTTGAATACCTCACGCTGTGATAACGATCTAGGCAAGTATTCTTCCTGAGATGACTACCCTTTGTATCTGCTGGGTCCCCTCGTAGATCTGCAGGATCTTGGCGTCTCGCATCAGCTTCTCCACCGGGTATTCTTTCATATATCCATACCCACCGAGAACCTGTACTGCGTCAACCGCAACCTTCATCGCTACGTCTCCCGCATACAGCTTAGCCATAGCTCCGAGCTTCGGGTCGGGGTTGCCATGGTCAATCTCCCAAGCCGCCTTCCAGACCAAGGCACGGGCGGCCTCGATTTCCGTTGCCATATCCGCGAGCATGAAGGCGATAGCCTGCTGGCTGGCGATGGGCTTACCAAATTGAACCCTTTGCTTGGCGTAGTTCAGTGCTTCTTCGTATGCTCTTCGCGCAACCCCGACCGCCGCTGCACCGATGCTCATCCTGGTTCTGTCCAGCGTTTGCATAGCGATCTTAAATCCTTCTCCTTCTTTACCGAGAAGGTCTCTAGCAGGTACCCGCACTTCATCAAAAATGACCTCAGCAATGTGGGACGCCCGGTCGCCCATCTTGTCCTCCACTTTACCCATGGAAAGGCCCGGGGCATCTCCAGGCACCAGGAACGCGCTGATTCCCTTAGTCCCTTTGACAGACCGGTCAGTTTTCGCGAAGACAGTGTACATGTTGGCGATTCCCCCGTGGGTAATGAAGCACTTAGTACCCGTCAGAATGTACTCGTCACCCACCTTTCTCGCGAAGGTGTTCATGCTCGAAGCGTCAGACCCAGCGTTGGGCTCGGTTAGGCAAAACGCTGCTAAGACCGGAGCCTCTCCAAACTGCGGCAACCACCGGTCCTGTTGCTCCTCCGTGCCAGCAATGAGGATAGGGGTGAGCGCGAGGGTGTTACCGTCCCAGGCTCCACTGACTCCAAGACATCCATAGGCAATTTCTTCTACGAGGATTGCCTCGGTTACATGGTCCAGTTCTAGACCGCCATACTTGGCGGGGAGGTTGAAATTCCACAGACCGATTTCGAAAGCCTTCTTTATGATGTCCCACGGCATTTCACTCTTGCGGTCTAATTCGGCCGCCACCGGAATTATTTCATTCCTGGTAAACTTGCGGGCCAATGCCTGCATTTCTTTTTGTTCGTCAGTAAGTTCAAAGCTGATCAAAACAGCCACCTCCGTTAATGAATACCTTTCCGCGAATCCTCATTTCTTTCTGGTAATGAACCCGTCACCAATGACACCGTCTTTCAGCATCTGCTCTACGTCCGCCTCGCTGTACCCTAATTGCAGAAGCAGCTCCTTCGTGTGTTGCCCCTTAAATGGCGGAGGCAGCTCCGCTATTGCTTCGTATGCTCCGAATTTAATAGGATTCCCAGGCACTTTCACTTTTCCAGCTGTAGCATGTTCATACTCAACTAGCATGTTCCGGGCTTTAGTATTTTCGCTTTCTACAATTTGCGGTACGTCCAGAATCGGCGCCACCGCCACCCTGGCGTCCCTTAGTATCTTCACCACTTCATCCACGGTATAATTAGCCATCCAGTTATTGATAATAGCGGTCATTTCCTCGATGTTTTCCAGTCGGGCGGCATTACTGTTAAATTTGGGGTCGGTAGCAAGTTCCGGACGTCCCATAGCCTGGCACATGTTACCCCACAGCTTTTCATTGGACGCTACTACTCCTACAAACCCGTCTTTGCAAACATAAACGTCATAGGGTCCCCCATCCGGGTGTCGGCTCCCCATGCGTTGCGGGACCCGGCCACATATGGTATAGGCCGGTACGGCGTTTTCCAGACAAGTAAAGATACAGTCTACCAAAGCGATATCGATGTGCTGCCCCTCCCCGGTCAGACTGCGGTAGTGAAGAGCTCCTAGGATTCCGATGCAGCAGTATAGACCTGCAATTACATCGCCAATAGACGAGCCCACCCGCAGCGGCATGTCAGGGTATCCCGTAATACTCATCAACCCACCCATCGCCTGGGCTAACATGTCGTACCCGGGGAGCCTGCTTAGAGGACCATATTGACCAAACGCTGAAGTAGACGTGTATATAATATCTGGCTTCACGGCCTTGCATGCTGCATAACCTATTCCCAGCTTGTCTGCTACCCCGGGAGCAAAATTCTCCATCACCACGTCAGCCTCGGCAATGAATTTAAATGCTATCTCGCGAGCTTTTTCGTACTTCAAGTTCAGCTCTATACTCTTCTTCCCCCGATTAAGGCCGATGAAATACGTGCTTTCCTCCGTCCCGGGTGCGAAGGGCGGCCAGCTGCGCTCATTGGTGTTAGGGCCGGTATCCTCGATCTTTATAATTTCGGCACCCATGTCTGCAAGAATCTGTCCCGCAAACGGACCGGTATACACCCTAGTAAAGTCAACTACCTTTATTCCTTCAAGGATCTTGGTCTTGGCCACAGGTCTTCCTCCTCCCTTTTCAGGCTTTCGTCTAATCGGGAAGGCTGGTAGCCCCCAAAAAGGAGGCCCCCACCTTCCGCAGGGCTATGGATGAGGTCGTTATTCAACCCAGATTATGCAACCTGCTCCTTGAGTCAGCCCGCCGCATATTGCACACGCAGCGTAGCCGCCCCCGTTTTCCTTCAAGTTATAGGCAGCAGTCATCATGATGCGTGAACCACTGGCCGTATTAGCATGCCCCACCGCAATGGCACTGCCGTTGACATTTAGCTTGCTCTTCAATTCCTGGTACTTGCTATCGTCGTTATCTAGGATGGGCTTGGTCGACGCTTCCTTAACCATCTCGTTGTAGTCGCTAGTCAGGAACCTCTGGTTGGACAGGAGTTTTGTTGCCACCAGTGGAACGCAAGCAAAGGCCTCGTTAATCTCGATGAACTTCATATCGTCGATGGTTAACCCGGTCACGTCCAAGCACTTTTTGATCGCAAATGCCGGGGATACGGGCATAATCCGGGGTTGAAGCGCTATTGACGACATGGCTACCACTGTATACAGGACGTCCAGCCCTAACTGTTCGGCCTTTTCCCGCTTCATGAAGATTTGTGCGCAAGCCCCGTCGTTCATGCCCGGGGCGTTACCCGCCGTTACCGTAGGATTGCCAAATATAGGCTTTAACCTGGCTAGTTCTTCAATTTTGACGTCAGGGCGATATTGCTCGTCAATCTCCAAAACCTTTTTAGACACTACATTCCCTTTCTTATCCTTCTTGACCAATTCCAGCGGAACCATTTCCTGCTTGAAGAAACCCCGTTCGTAGGCCTTGCCGTACTTAACGTGACTGGCCACTGCGAACTCATCCTGTTCCTCTCTGGATACTCCGTATTCAACAGCTACGTCCCCAGAGTCAACTGCCACCGGAGCGTAATCCTTGTATCCTAGAGGAATTATGGGATCCTCCACTAGAAATGACGTGTGACGTTTTCCTTCCCACCGTATGCCGCGGAGAAGGAATGGAACCGTACTAAAGCTAGTAGCACCACCAGTCATGACAATCTCGGCTTCACCCAGTTGTATGCTCCGGCCTCCATATTTCACCGCATCCATCCCAGAGATGCAGGCTTGGTCAAACGTTACAGACGGCTTTTCCGGTGGAATACCGGCTTTCAACATGCTTTGCCGAGCAACAACCGGGGTGTAGGGGTCTTTACAGTTAGTGGTATCGCCACACCCCCACCAGACTTCGTCGATCAACTCGGGGTCCATTTTTATCCGCTCTAGGGCGTTCTTCATGGCAATGGCGCCTAGGTCATAGATATCGATGTCTCGCATTGACCCGCCAAAACGACCGAACGGAGTCCTTACCGCTGATACACATACTAGGTCGTCCTTGCTCTTCTTAAAACTCATTCACTTCCATCTCCTGACAAAGTTCAGACACATGTGAAACAGGTAGAGGGAAAGACAAGGCAAGGAAGGGGGTATAGTAGACAAGAAGGTGTGGGGCCCTTTATCCTAGGTTTTGAGAAAGAAAACCGAAGGATAGAAAGGAGGACTCCCACACCTACCATGAAGCTTAGCTTATACAGCGAAAAAAGTCTACGGGTTCATGGAAGTGGAGCTTCCATGAGGATAGGCAGAATTATTCCGTTATCGACGAAAGGGTTTTCGAGGATCAAAGAGATTTCGAAGGAAGCGAAGGTTAGGCTTAAGTTTTTGGAATTTGCCAGGACTCATCCGGTGTCCGTAACATGCAGGAGATTCGGGATATCCAGGTCCACATACTACAGGTGGAAAAAGAGATTTGACCCACGCAATCTAAGGAGTCTTGAAGATAGGTCGAGGAGGCCTAAGAGGGTAAGGAAGCCGGCATGGTCGGTAGAATTGATAGAAAGGGTCCGGGAATTAAGAGAAGAATACCCGCGATGGGGAAAAGCGAAGTTGGTAGTGCTGCTAAAGAGAAAAGGTTTTGAGGTATCAGAGTCGACGGTAGGGCGTATTCTCAGGTATTTGAAAAGAAGAGGGGTATTAAAGGAGCCGGTAAAGAAGGTCAAAGCAAGGGGAGTAGCGAAAAAGCGTATATACGCCACGCGCAAGCCCAAGGAATACAGAGTAGAAAAGCCTGGGGATATGATTCAAATTGACACCCTTGACGTGCGGCCGGACCCCGGGTGTGTGTACAAGCAATTTTCGGCAGGAGATGTGGTATCTAAATGGGGATTTGCGGACGTAAGGAGCGCAGCTACGGCTTTTCTGGCCAAGGAGTTTTTAGAGGAACTCATAAAGGAATGCCCGTTTGAAATAAAGGCCATACAGGTGGACGGAGGAAGTGAATTCTACGCTGATTTCGAGTTGGCCTGTAAAGAACATGGGATAAGGCTGTTCTGTCTGCCACCGCGAAGCCCTAAACTGAATGGAGTGGTGGAGAGGCTCAACCGAACGTACAGGGAAGAATTCTGGTCGTGTTACGAAGGCGATGTAAGGCTGGATGCGATGCGGCCGGAGTTGAAGCGATGGACCTCCAAGGTCTATAATGACTTCAGACCTCATCAAAGCCTGGGATACATAAGCCCCACCCAGTTCTTACAACAATACTGCGCTAGCCCATAATGTCTCACATGTGTTGAACTAGTACATCTCCTTTCGAAACGTTGCTAAAAGGGTTATAATAAACACCAACCCTACATATGAGATAAGGGGAGGGTGGGGTACCAGCGTTAGAACCATCCCTTAACGGGTATGACAACCATGATACCCCATCTCTTTGGAAGGAGGGCTCCAGGTCACATCGCCACCCAGCCACCATCGACGCTTAACACCACGCCTGTGCAGTAGCTTGCCCCGGGAGAAGCGAGAAACAGGGTGGCAGCCTTCAATTCATCATCGCCACCAAAACGGCCCATGGGGATGTACTCTAACATGAGTTGCTCGCTCTTGTCCAACGTCCCCTGGGTCATTTTGGTAGGAAACCATCCAGGGGCAAGCGCGTTAACGGTGATGTTGTACTTGGCCCACTTGACTGCCAGATCCTTAGTCAGGCCAGCGATGGCCGCTTTACTGGCTTGATACGCCACCGCGTCCATAATTTCAGCCTTGGCGCCTACAAATGCTGCCAGGGAAGCCAGATTAATTATTCTTCCATACATTTGCTTGGCCATGATTTGACCTGCTTTCTGGCACATAAGCCACGAACCGGTCACATTTGTATTAATGACCTTGTTCCAACCATCGATCGGGTAATCCAAGGATGGGGCCCCCCACGTGGCTCCAGAATTATTTACCAAAATATCCACTCGCCCGAATTCTTTCATGACCTGCTCATAAAGAAGATCAATTTCTTCGGCCTTACTAACGTCACACCGGGCCGGCATCACCTTGACCCCTAGTTCCTTTTCCATCCGTTGGGCTGCTTCTTCACAGCGGTCGAGCTTGCGGGCAGCTATGACTAGGTTGGCCCCGGCCTCTCCCAGCGCGTAGGCCATTTGAACTCCTATCCCTGCCGCTCCTCCGGTAACAATAGCCACCTGACCGGACAGGTCAAACAACTCCTTGACGTTTCTCATTCGGTTACCCCCCTTCATTACGACATATAGCGCTTAATACTCATAGAATCCCTTGCCGGTTTTTACGCCCAGCAAGCCGGCCAGGACTCTCTTCTTTAGCAGAGGATGCGGTTTGTATTTAGGGCCAAAATCTCGTTCCATAGTCTCCATGCCATGCATCGCAATTTCGGCTCCCACCAAGTCCAGCAGCTTACAGGGACCCATCGGGTGACCCGCACACAGTTGCATAGCTTTATCAATTTCTTCAGGTTTGTTGCCTTCTTCCATCAGCTTTACGGCCTCGTTCATGAGTACGTCTAGCAACCGGCTGACGATGAAGCCTGCGTAGTCTACAGCAATAGCTGGTTCTTTCCCAATCTTCTTGATGTATTCCAGAGTGGTTTCCATGGTTTCATCTGACGTGAGCTGCCCGCGAATGATCTCTACACCCTTCATAAGAGGCACCGGATTCATAAAATGAATGCCTATAACCTTGTCTCCTCGCTTGGTTACGCTGGCAATCTCCGTGATAGGCAGAGCAGACGTATTGGTGCCAAGGATAGCCTCGGGTTTGCACAGCTTTTCGAATTCTTGGAACATTTTCTGCTTGAGTTCAAGATTCTCAAATACGCACTCGATAATCAGTTCAGCATCTCGGCAGGCTTCCTCAAGCACCGTGGTAAACGTGATGCGCTCCATGGCGGCCTTCATGTCAGCCTCACTCAATTTCCCTTTGCTAACCAATTTCCCCAAGCTCTTCTCAATAGTACTCTTGGCTTTGTCAAGGGCAGTGCTGTAGATGTCCTGCAGGACCACGTCGTAGCCAGCTACAGCGCTTACTTGCGCTATTCCGCTACCCATAGCACCAGCACCGATGACGCCGATGTTCTTCACTTCCATAGTCAGTCTCCTTTCTCAACTTATTTGTCCTTGAATGCGGGTTCGCGTCGCTCTATAAACGCGGACATGCCTTCAGTGTGGTCGTCCGTACCAAAGCACTCAGCAAAACATTCGATCTCAAACTGCAGCGCCTTGTCCAAATCCATACTAAAGCCATGATTAAAGGCAACCTTTGCTAACATCAAAACGGGCATGGACTTGCTGGCGATTTTAGCTGCTAGCCCCAAAGCTTCCGACATTAATGCTTCTGCTGGTACGACTTTGTTGACAAGACCTATCTCATAAGCTCGTTGCGCGTCAATTATCCCTCCGGAATACACGAGTTCTTTGGCTCTTCCCAGCCCGACTAACCGCGCCAACCTCTGCGTGCCACCACCACCAGGAATTATCCCTAGATTGATTTCCGGTTGACCGAACTTGGCATTCGAAGAAGCAATTCTTATATCGCATGCCATGGCTACCTCGCAGCCCCCACCTAACGCAAAGCCATTAACGGCCGCGATAACTGGCTTGGGAAAAGTCTCAATTTTCCCTTGTGTTCGGTTAGCCAGCATGGCGAACTCTCTGGCCTCCAACACTGAACACTCTTTCATCTCGGTAATGTCTGAGCCGGCCGCAAAAGCCTTTTGTCCTTCGCCGGTTAGGACAACCACTCTAGCGCGAGGGTTGTCCCTCAGTTCGTCGAACACTTTGCCAAGTTCTGTGAAGACCTCGCGGTTAAGGGCATTCAGAGCATGCGGCCGATTAATAGTTACGATTGCTATACCCTGGTCATCAATGCTACACTTAACAGACTTTTGCTTGTCCTCCATCTACACGACTCACCTCCTTTCTCGGCATCATTAGGGCTTCACCATCCATGACAATGACGCCATCCTGGTTTTGGCACCAAGTTCTCAAGCGAACTTTATTCCTTTGAGCATCCTTTTCTATCACCTCCACCATCGCGGTGATAGTGTCTCCAACGTATACAGGTTTGGTAAACTTTATAGACTGTTGCACATAAATGGACCCCGGCCCCGGCAACTGGGTACCCAGGACATTGGAGATTAAACCTAACCCGAGAACGCCGTGGGCTATGGGTTTCCGAAATGGGGTCTCCGCGGCGAATTCACGGTTGACATGTACCGGGTTCATGTCACCCGTGATACCAGCAAAAAGGTAAACGTCAGTCTCACTCACTGTCTTGCTGAACGCAGCCTTTTCCCCAACCTGTATCTCGTCCATCGTTTTGCCGCCCAACCCTCTCGGCCCCCTTTCTGATGTTATAAACAAATCGTCGCTTTTGGTTTGTGCAAGAAGCGTGCCAATCGTTACTTATGTTTAACACCAAACCGCATACTGTGTATCGTCTCCGCGCGCAAAAGTCTAATCTTATGAATGTGTTTCTTTCTGATACATAGTGATTGTGTCAACATGTTTCATCTGTCCGCCATGTTAATGAGCCGCATTTTACCCAAATAGCTACTGTATATAGCAACGTTTTGGAACCCTGTGCGCGCATACTCTTTTCCGCAAGTACCTGTCCAATTGTCAAGGTGACTATATCTAATGCAAGGTCCTTGCCAGTCCCATCCCGCGCGTCAAGGTACGTACTTTACGGGGCTGTCAATACTTGGCGGATAGAGATGTCTCAAAGCGACACAGTCGGGCATTGTCAACTATGGCCCGTAATGCCACAAAGCGGGCGATTCCTTGCTAAACTCAGAAAAAGAATTGGTTAAATAAAAAAGCCGTCTTCGTTCCTCGAAGACGGCATCTCGATCCACCTGAAAACAAATCTGTTAATGTACGATAAGTACGGGACAAGAAGCTAATTGCAGAACCCGGTTGCTGACACTTCCTAGTAATAACCCACCTAGACCTCCCACACCGCGTCTACCCATAACGATCAATTCGTAATTGCCCTTCTCTGCCGTATCACAGATCACCTGAGCGGGATCCCCCATCCCAACCTCAATAGTAGTCTGTACGTCTTCCGATTCTACCTCTTTACGGGCCTTGTCAAGGATAAGTTGCCCAACTTTGCTCCACTCATCTATCAAATAATCGGGAATCTCAGGCGGCAACATAGACCCCGTAAAGTCAACACCTGAGTAATCGAAAGCAGGTGGGCGGACAACATGTAGCAAATGTATCTCACCGCCGTTCTTACTCGCGATATCGATCGCAGCGCGTGCCGCCTTAACTGATTGTTCCGAGCCATCAATGGCTACCAATATCTTTTTGAACATAGACAATCGCCCCTCCTTTAGTTTCGGAATATTTTTCATTGCCAGCTAAATCACGCTATATACACACCCCCTTCTATTTCACAATATTACCCGTCAGTATCTACCGCACGGATACGATCGACCTCTACTCCGGGAGGAAAAGCTGACCTAGCCAGGAAAACCCGGTATAACGTAGCGTTTGTAATTTATGCAGACACTCTTCTTAGAAATAGTCCTGGCTTATACAGTCCTGCATGCAATTCTCTTGCCATACGTCGGTCTTTCTCTTAACCTCTGTTCGAAACACCATTTTAAAAGTATGCAAACCCGCCTGCGTCCCACAACAGTACACCTAATATCGTCTATTTGTGTCCTAGCACGGGACACTCCATTAACAACGCGGCACGCATGCGTGCAAGTATTTTATAGCCGTTTGGCAATATCTAGTAACCCATTGGTGGTTGCTTCAATCTCCTGGAGGGATGAGGACAGCTCTTCGGTGGAAGCCGCCTGGCGAGCAGTAGAATCACCGGCTTTAATAGCCGCGGTAATCATATCTTTTACCTGTTCCTCAACATTAACCAGGGTATGATTAATGTCTTGGGTGAGATGCCTGACGCCGTCCGCCAGCTTTCGTATTTCCTCTGCGACAACGCCAAATCCCCGTCCCTGTTCTCCGGCGCGAGCAGCCTCTATAAGCGCATTAATTCCAAGAAGTTTCGTCTCTTGCGAGATTTCTCCAACGCGCTTTAATAATGTCTTGATCTCATTGACCGCGTCACTTACCCGGTTAGCTAGATTCGAAATGTTCTGAGATTGCACCGCGACCTCTTCAGCGCCTGAAGCCACCTCCTGTGAGGCGAGGTTTAACTGCTCGATAGAGGCATACAGCGTCTCGGAAATATTGACTATGGCTACCTGGTTCTTGAGGCTCCGGGACTGTCCAAGTACACCTACAGGCTCGTACGGGTTGTCCGGGTCGAACAAGGGTACCGCAATTACATTTGCCTCAACCCCATAAACCTCACGTGGAACAAATCTGCTCACCGCTCTCTTGCTTCGCAAGGCCTCGAGTGCCGCTCCGCCTTCCTGAAGAGGATCCCCAACTCCGAAGAATTCTCCAGGTGAATCTTCCCCCTTGACCATTCCGACAAATTTTTCGGTATTGGTAACCCATATGCAGATGCCTGTTGTACAAAAAGGCCTGAGTTGTTCAAGCTTATTGCAAAAGTCTTCCACTATTGAGGTCACTGGCATTTCACCCTCCTTCAAACTCGTTCCCATGTTCTTGCTCTTAACAGACGCGAGGTTATCCTGCCGACCCAGCCTCCCCCGTCTCCTGCTTTCTTCCGAGCAGGTTCAGTATTCTTTTTCTTGGAGATTCGTAGGTCAGGCTATTAGTGACCTTAAGAAAAGTATCACCATCTACCCGGTGCTTGAGCGCCAGCGGAACCATGTCGATCACATCACTGATGGTAACCTGCTTCCGTTTGTGCAGTACACTGTACAGAATGGCCCCTTGCTGGATAGCTTCGACAGCCCGCAGGCTCTCCAGGTTGTGCTTGACATACATCCGGGCGATAAAGTCGCGGAGATAGTCCGGCATCTCCGCCACCTCGTACATCCTGGCCATCTCAACTATCTTCTTACGGTACTCGGCGTTAGCCGAGTTTACTTCTTCGGCATCCACTCCCGTCTTGGTCTTCCGGGTACTCAACAGCATTTGCGCGACTACTTCCACCGACCCCGCTCTTCCCATGTAGTAGACCATGTCAAATCGGTCCGATAGCTGCCTCCGCACCTCTTCCAGGGGCCCCGGTTCCTCGTCAGGGTTGGAAGCCGCCCACACCGATACCGTGATGGGAATTTCTACTACTGGGAGGCCCGCTTCCTCGATCTGTAGCCTGCCCGGCTTGTTACCCATTACGTCCAGCAGGATATCGGTTATCTCCGGTGAAGTGTCAGCTAACCGGTTTATCTCGTCAATGAAAAGTATCCCTCTGTGCGCCTGCGGTATGATGCCGGGCAAAAGAGCCGCCTGCGGTTTGACCTGGTCGGTTATCTTCGCCAAGTCGATACTCCCCGCTACCGTCCCCACTTTGGCGGAATGCGATATCTCCAAAAAAGGCATTGGTATTTCCTCTATCCCAAGAGACTGTATCTCTTCCGTTCCCAGGTGCCTGTGTACTGGACAGTGCGGATTCTCCGGGTCACAGTTATATATACAGTCCTTAATCCTTCTAATCTTCGGTAATATGTCCCGGGCCGCCCGCATTATCGTGGTTTTCCCTGCTCCCCGCACTCCTTCGGCATGCAGGTGAAAAGCTTCCCCGCAGTAGGTAGATATGATAGACATCTCAACCAGGTCAAATAGCATCCGGTTCCCTTCGTGCCTGGCAAGTTTAAAATACGATTTCATAACATCACTCCGTTCCTATCAACCTGGTGCCCCATTTATAGATACGGGACTATTATGTATATAAGCGCTACAACGAGAGCACCCAACAACAGGTAGATGCTCAGTCGAAGGATATCCACTGAATATCTCAGTATTCCGTCAAGGTCGTGTATGGTTACCTCTCTCTCCTCTTGCCCATCGTCACCAATCTCCCAGTCATCGTGCACAATCTCTTCAGATGTAATCTTCTTTACCGCCGTCCCGTCCCAAATTTTCCAGTCCTTCATACGTGCCACCTCCTCTGCTGGCATTCGGCCATGTACGCTGCAATTTTGTGCGTTCAGCGATCACTTCTTCCAACGGTTAAGCAATATACGTGCCAATGGTCACCCGAAGAACTGGCAAAGAAAGTCTAAACTTAGCGTATTTCACTTTTGGCTACTAATACTTCATGCCCATTTGTCGGAACGCGTGTGTCACACGTGGACACTTGTACTAGAGTCTCTCTGTCCCATTTCAGGCCATATTGTTTCTGCAAGCTGGTGGGCATACTGGACCGTCTCGAAGATAGCGCATGTACATTCCTATCTCGAAACGTGCCATAACAGGGGAGTTTGGCACGATTTTTGCTGAAGATTACCCTATGTGTGGAATGTAAAGGGGGAATAGCTAACTTATTCGATCGGGTTTCTAGCAGACCCCTCGAAGTGCGCAGCGATTCGCCATAATCAACAGGGCTTTAGCCCCCTTTTCCCACTATCCTGTCTTAGTCCCGGGAGGAACAGCAGCATGACCGTAAAGCAAAAAGCGTACACCGCCAACCAAAAGGTGGACCTCATACTCCAATTTTTGAGCTCAGGAAAAAGCCTTTCCGAGTTCTGTGCCCAACAGCAAATAAAGCAGGATGAATTCCGGACGTGGAAAAAGCAGTTTTTCCAAGCCGGGCGCGACTCCCTGCGCTACGGGATAAGCTTCAGCACTTACAGGAAGCGTATTCAGGAGTTGGAGGAAAAAATCGAGCGTTTGGAACTGGACAATATAATCCTCCAGGCCACTATACGTTTTCTGAGAGAACGCGGCTAGCAACGGTCCTGAGCAAGCCAAACTTGCCCTGGAAAATAGCAACACAAGTAGCGTGGTTCTCAATCCACAGCTTCACCATGATTTGCAACGTTTCATCGTAACGTCGCTCGCCAAGTTTTTCCAGTTCTACCCAATAGTCATCTTTAATCTTACGACAATAGAGGGGTAGTACCCCTCTATTGTTCTTAATCTAAGTTACGGCTGTTAATATCCCGCCCTTTACAGGCAGCGTTCTGCCCACAGCAGCTCCGCTTGGTTTGCCCACTTGGACGCATACTCATCCAGACCGTTGGCTAGTTCCTCGACATCAACCGGCAGTACTTGTGTTGAACTCGCCTGGCTTTCTTTGACACACTCCACCAAACTGCGTGGATTATCGATCAGAGGACAGGGACGAAGATGGTTGGAATTAAACGGTTGTCTCCGCTGATAGGCTAAGAAGAGGGGATTCCCGAGTGCCTCCCTTATATTCGTATTTCTGACGTTACAGCAGGAATAGTGTATAAAGGCGCACGGTTCCACATCCCCCGCTGCATTAATGTGAAAATACCTCCGTCCACCGGCGATGCACCCGTTTACAGTCTCCCCATCGTTCCAAAAGTCAGCCAGGAAAATAGGCTTTGACTGCCGCAACTCCTTAATACGCTTGTATGCGTACCCCCGCTGCTCCGGGGTTGCCATGAAATCCAGGTCTGAGTTGGCCCCCACTGGAACGTACGTAAAAAACCAGCCAAAACGGAATCCTTTGTCGATGAGCATATCGATGAAGCTGTCAGAGGTTACTTCTTCGACGTTATGGCGATGATAAGTGGTAGAAAAACCAAAAATTAGTCCATGCTCCTTCAAAATGTCGGCCGCTCGCATGATTTTGGAAAATGTTCCTTTTCCCCGCCGCAGGTCATTGGTCTTTTCAAACCCATCGATGCTGATGGCAAAGGTTAGATTCGCGACGTCCACACATTCCCTGGCGAATTGTTCATCAATGAGAGTCCCGTTGGTAAATAGAAGGATTATTCAGTAGAATGAATTTTTGGTATCATTTCAATTAACTTGCCGAACCCTCCAAAAAAATTCTACAACCGCTGATGGTCAGGGAGCGAAATACGTGAAGCACAGAAAAAAGGCCTGCACTTTTCGGTGCAAGCCGCTATTACAAGCGTCCTCATTGCCGACTGTACTCTTTCAAGTGCCCGGCTGCCTCGCGCCGGCGGCAGGTCTCACACAGTTCGTAGTTGGGTGTCTTCCACCCCAATTTGCCTTTAAGATAATCTGACTGCTCCTTCGTTCCCACTACTCTCCCGCATTCCTTACACCGCACCAGCTCAAAATCCCGGTGCCAGATAGTGCGGGTGTCCAACGTTTCCCGAACCTCGATGGCTCCTGTAGGGCAAACCTGGGCACAGGCCGCACAGCCGATGCAGTCGGCTGAAGCCTCGTCGTAAGGAGTCCCGATGCGCTTGCTGGTACCACGAAACACGGCGGATATGGCGCTAGCCCCCATTTTCTCGCAGGCTTTGACGCACAGCCGGCACAGAATGCAGCGTTCTCCCTCATTAGGC
Organism: Syntrophothermus lipocalidus DSM 12680; assembly: GCF_000092405.1. NCBI lineage: Bacteria > Bacillati > Bacillota > Clostridia > Eubacteriales > Syntrophomonadaceae > Syntrophothermus > Syntrophothermus lipocalidus. The sequence goes on from NC_014220.1 coordinate 2,133,210, forward strand.
TCGAGCAAGTTGGCCTCGCACCCGTACTCAACATACATTTTCTGCATGATTTCGCTGGCGGGAGCCTCTTTATAGAGGAGCATGACGATATTCTGCCTGATCTTTTCCACAACCGGGGTCCTGGTCTTGACCTCTACTTCCTCGTTGATGGGATAGGTACAGGACGCAACCAGTTTCACCTCGGCTCCTTTTCTTACTTCGACCAAGCACATCCGGCAGTGCCCCTGACCTCCGAAAGCTTCATGGTAGCAAAGGGTCGGGATGTTGATCCCTGCTCTTCGGGCAGCGTTTAGCAGTATCTCTCCTGGCTGGACTTCGAGTTCTATGCCGTCAATCTTAACCCTCATATCCCTACCCCCTTACCTCACCTTGACTGCCTGGAACTTACAGTTGTTTATGCACTCGCCGCACTTGATGCACCGGTCCTGGTCGATAACGTGTACTTCCTTGATCTCACCGGAAATGGCATCAGCCGGGCAATTCTTCTTGCAGAGCCCGCAACCGGTACAAAGGGAAGCGTCGATGTAAAACTCGGTCATGGATCGGCAGACCCCGGCCGGGCAACGTTTTTCTACGATATGCGCCACATACTCATCCCTAAAATACCTCAGTGTAGACAAAACCGGGTTAGGAGCAGTTTTCCCTAGCCCGCACAAAGAAGCGACCTGTAATGTCTCACCTAGGCTGGACAGAATTTCCAGGTCCTCGGGGTGGCCCTGAGCGTTGCAGATTCTCGTCAAAATCTCCAGCATGCGTCTAATCCCTTCTCGACAAGGCACGCACTTGCCGCAAGATTCACCGGCCAGAAAATTCAGGTAATACCTCGCTACCTCCACCATACAGGTCCGGTCGTCCATGACAATCATGCCCCCGGATCCCATCATGGAACCGACGCTGGTCAGTGAATCGAAGTCCACCGGAAGGTCGATGAGGCTGGCGGGGATGCACCCTCCCGATGGTCCTCCGGTTTGTACCGCTTTGAACTGGCGGCCGTTGGGTATACCCCCGCCAATATCGAAAATTATCTCGCGCAAGGTCGTCCCCATGGGCACCTCAACCAAGCCGGTGTTGTAAACCTTGCCTACCAAGGAAAAAACCTTCGTCCCTTTGCTCGTCGCCGTCCCTACCCTAGCCCACTCGTCGGCTCCCCGGTTAATTATTACCGGCACGTTTGCCCAGCTCTCAACGTTGTTGATGACTGTAGGCTGCCCCCATAGACCCTTTTCCGTCGGATAAACGTATTTGTCCCGGGGCTCCCCAACATTCCCCTCGATGGAAGCGAGGAGCGCCGTTTCCTCGCCACAGACGAAGGCCCCACCGCCCCGAACTATTTCGATGTCAAAAGAAAACCCGCTCCCCAGAATGTTGTCTCCCAGATAACCGCTCCTGCGCGCGTCTTCGATGGCACGTCCTAGGTTGACCACCGCCAGGTCGTACTCGTCTCGCACGTAGATAAAACCGGCCGCGGCCCCTACCGCGTAAGCACCGATGATCATGCCCTCGATAACGCTGTGCGGATCTCCTTCCATTATACTGCGGTCCATGAAAGCACCGGGGTCGCCTTCGTCCCCGTTACATACCACATATCGCGGTTCTGCCGCCTGTGAAGCGCAGGCTTTCCACTTAAGACCGGTTGGGAAACCCGCTCCCCCCCGCCCGCGCAAGCCCGAGCGCTGAACCTCGTCGATGACCTGCTCCGGACTCATGCTTTTCAACACTTTTGCCAAAGCCTGGTACCCGTCTCGGGCAATGTAGTCCTGGATATTCGCCGGATCTATCTCCCCGATATTACGAAGAGCCACTTTAAGTTGCTTGGTATAAAAGCTGATCTCCCGGTGAGATTTGAAGTACTTCTTGGTCTTAGGATCCCGGTAAAGAAGCTTCTTCACCACTTCCCCTTTTTTCAGCGTTTTATCCACTATGGCTGGAACGTCACTTGCCTTGACGTTACAGTAAGTTATATCATCGGGCACTATTTTCACCAGAGGACCTTTTTCGCACCAGCCGTTACATCCTGTAGCCTTGGTATAGGTGCGGACTTGAAACTCGCCTCCTTCAGTCTCCAACTGCTTCTGCAACGCCCGGAAGACGTCCATGCTGCCGTTGGCCAAGCACCCGGTCCCGCAACAAACCAAGACTGTCCTGATGTTTGGTTCAAGCATCGCTCGTTGGTCCATCGGCAAGCCCTCCATACTGCTTTATGATTTCCCTCATTGCCGCCGGAGTCACTTTGGGATGTACTTTTTGATTGGCTACCAGCACCGGCGCCAAGGCACATGCCCCCAAGCAGTTGACGGTTTCCAGCGAAAACTGGCCATCTGGTGTGGTTTCCCCAGGCCTGATACCTATACACTTGTGGATTTCATCTAGTATCACCTGGGATGACTTGATGTGACAAGCAGTGCCGTCACACATCCTGAAATGAACCCGCCCCCTGGGCACCAAGCTGAAAGCCTTGTAAAAAGTAGCCATGCTGTAAACCAGGCTTACAGGTGCACCGACGTAAGCCGCAGCTATTTCCAGGGCCTCTTTGGGCAGGTAGTTAAACCTCTTTTGAATATCCTGCATAATAGGAAGAATATACCTCTTTTCGGCCGGGTATTTATCGATGATAGGCTGAACGTCACCGCGGATCCCTTCGCGCGTCTCTTCTCCCATGTTTGCTTCATCCCCCCAGTCCCACAAAAGTATTGCCATCTAGCCCCCGGCCAGCCGGGGGAAGATGGCAATAGTGTCATCCTCATTTACAACAGCTTTTGACCCGCCTAAGTGTTCTACCGCATGACCATTTATCATTACCATTACATCGCGGCTTAACTGACCATCGGGAAACACCTTTTCTTTAAACGCGGAACCGTACCTCGCTCCGAGTTCCCGTAAAACCCCCTCTAGATCAGCTGGTCCGTGGACCTCGGTTTCAGTACAACCTGTTACTTTACGCAGAGTAGCAAAAAACAGCACCTTCATAAGCGTCACTGCTTCTTTCTAGGCTAACCCTAACTGCTCCAGCTTGGCCGGAGTCGGCACCCCGTTTTCGTCCCATCCCCGGAGTTCGTAATATTCTTTAAGCATGTCTTCGAGCCTTACCACCTGTCCAGCATGAGGACCACCTTTCATCGGCTCTTCCAGGAGTCGTTTGGGCAAAACATCGTCTTTCCCAGTAAACCCGGCCTTGAGGTTGAACAGCCGTTCCAGGTTCCATATGCGCTCTCCTGCAAGTAATACAGATTCCTCCGTGTAATCAACCCCGGTTGCAGCTCGCATCTCGGCTGTCAGTTCCGGAATCCCTATGGCAAAGGTAGCAAACAAACAGGTACCGGATGAATCGCACACAGCCGTTATATCTTGAAAAGCCTTGGTCCAAGCAGCTTTGCCTTCGGTGGTATCTGGGTCCAGCTTCTCCGGAATACCCAACACCTCCACCGAAGTCATATACCCGCGCACATGGCAGCCGCCGCGGTTGGAGGTAGCGTAGTTCAATCCGATCCCCTGCAAGGCCCGTGGATCGTAGGCAGGCAGTTCCTGTTTCTTCACGGTCATCGAAAACTCAGGATGACCAAAAGACTCAGCCAAACGGTAGGAGCCTTCAGCCAACTGGTTGCCAAACCCTTGCCTTAAAGCCGTCTTTTCCGCCAGGTCTACGACCGCGTCCATGTTACCCCAGACCAGATCCCAGCCCACCGTACCTGCGTCCAGATAACCTTTTTCGTACAGTTCCATAGCGCAGGCGATGGTACCGCCAAAGGTGATAGGATCCATCCCCATTTCATTACATAGGAAATTGATTTTAGCTATCGCTTCAAAATTGTCATTTCCAAGGTTAGAGCCCAAAGCCCAGGTAGCTTCGTACTCAGGCCCTTCCCCGAACCCTTTGAACTTTCCAGCCGGCACCTTAGTCACCCGCCCGCAACCCATGTTGCAGCCAAAACAGCCTTTGTTACGGACTAGATACCGTTCGGCATGATACTCTCCGGATATCTTCTCCGCATAATCACAAGTGGCAGCCTGGCTGAAATTCTGAACCGGCAAGCCGCCGTGCTGGTTCAGGATATTGATCAAAACATTTGTCCCATAAAGAGCCAGCCCTTGTCCGGTAACCGGGTGCTGGGCGAGCATCTGCCTGGCCTTGTCGATAGCCTGCTTAAAACTATCCGGATCCGCTACTCTTACTCCTCTGGTCCCGCGCACGGCAACAGCTTTCAGGTTCTTGGAACCCATCACCGCCCCAACACCTGAACGGCCCGCTGCCCGAGAATACTCGTTAATCACACCAGCGAACTTGACCAGGTTCTCTCCAGCCGGACCAATACAAGCCACTTTCGCCTCTTCGTCCGTTTCTCCTTTAATGAGGTCGGTGGCCTCGGACACGGTTTTTCCCCAGAGCCTGTCTGCCCTGCGTAATTCAACTTTCTCGTTCTCAATCCATAAATACACGGGATAAGGAGATTTGCCTTCAAAGATGATGCCGTCATACCCGGCAAACTTGAGTTCCGGTCCCCAGAATCCTCCGGAATTAGAAGCGGCAATAGCTCCAGTAAGGGGGCCTTTACAGATGACGTTGTACCTGCCAGCTGACGCAGCGGCGGTACCGGTAAGAGGACCGGTCATAAAGATGAGCTTGTTCTCGGGAGCGAGGGGATCAACCAACGGGTCTACCTCACGAACAAAGTACCTGGTGCCCAACCCGCGCGCCCCTATAAAATCTTGGGCGTCCTTTCTCGATAAAGCTTCCTTCTGGATGGTTCCATCGGTCAAATTAACCCGCAGGATTTGTCCAGTCCAACCGTACATAACTAGACCACCTCCCGGAACAGTTCCCTAAACTTGCTCGCTGCCAGCCTCTTCTTAGCAGTATTTGCCGCCGTATCCGGCACATAACTTATAGCTCCGGAAGGGCAGTACTTAGCACACTGAGGATCTCCGCCACAAAGGTCGCATTTCAGTATCCGATCGAGCTCTAGGTCGAAAGTGTTGTTACCAAACGGGCACGCGTTAGTGCACATCTTGCAGCGTATGCAACGGCTGTGGTCGACCATAACCGCTCCGGTCGCGAAATCACGGTATACTGCTCCTACGGGGCATACCTGCATACAGGCAGCATTGCTACACTGCAAACACATCATGGGAACTGAGAATCCATCCTTGTCCCAGGTGATAACCGTGACCCGCGCGCGAGCCGGATTAAACTCTTTCTCATGGAAGAAGGAACATACCAGCTCGCAAGTCCGGCACCCGGTACACTTTTCAGGAGCAATCGTGAGTATTTTGTTCATACAGTCCTGATTTCAATGTAAAATTGAAATCAGTCTTCACCTCCTCGTTCGGGTGTGTTTCTTAGCTACGACCCCGGACATTTAAAAGGTACCTGCAGCGCCATCACCTCCCTTTACGGGCCGCTCAGTTCAGCAACCGCCGACGTCTCCGGTTTAATAAGCGCATGCAAGTTACTAACTGAGCCCTTTCCTATGACGACGAAAGCTTGTTATTAACATTCTAGCACCAAAGCTTGCAATGTGTCTTACAATTTTATCCCATAAAAAAACCCCGGCACTGACCAGCGACGGGAATCCATCGCCCAGTACCGGAGCGAAAACCGGTTTCAACCTGAGACTAATTGAGGAAGCAACATCATCCCTTATTCTGCAAATACTCGTGGATGGCCCGGGCAGCTTTCTTGCCTGCCCCCATCGCTAAGATGACGGTCGCAGCCCCGGTAACTACATCTCCCCCGGCAAATACCCCAGGCATCGAGGTCTCGCCGGTTTCCTCCTTTGCCAGGATGTTGCCCCTGCGATTGGTCTTTAATTCTGGAGTGGTCTGTGGAATGAGGGGGTTTGGTCCCTGCCCAATAGCCATGACTACCGTATCTACCGGCATCTCGAACACCGCCCCCGGTATGGGTACCGGGCTCCTTCTTCCTGACTCATCCGGTTCCCCCAGCTCGTACCGTTGACAAATGATAGACGTGACTCGCCCTTCTTCGTTCCCCTTGATCTCGATGGGACTTGCCAGGAGCTCGAATTTTACCCCTTCCTCGCGGGCGTGTTCGATTTCCTCCCTCCGGGCCGGCATCTCCTGGAAAGTGCGGCGGTACACGATATACGCCTCAGCACCGAGGCGCAGCGCGGTACGCGCCGCATCCATAGCCACGTTGCCCCCGCCGACTACCGCTACCCGTTTCCCCACCCTGATAGGGGTTAGGTACTGGGGGAATTTGTAGGCTTTCATCAGGTTGTTTCGGGTCAGAAACTCGTTGGCCGAGTATACCCCGTTCAGGTTCTCTCCTGGAATATCCATGAAATAAGGTAAACCCGCTCCTGTGCCTATGAACACAGCGTCGTAGCCCTGCTCCAAGAGTTCCCCGACACTGGCCAGTTTTCCTACCACGTAGTTGGTCCTGATCTCAACCCCCAGCCGGGTGATGTTCTCAATTTCGCGAGCGACGATAGCCTTGGGCAAGCGAAACTCCGGGATCCCGTAAACCAGTACTCCTCCCGGTATATGGAGGGCTTCAAACACCGTAACTTTGTATCCCATCAGAGCCAGGTCCGCTGCTGCCGTCAACCCCGCCGGCCCGGACCCGATCACCGCTACCCTCTTCCCTAAGGGATTAATTGCCTGAACCTGGATTGGCTCTGGCTGGGCCATTTCCCAGTCCGCCACGAACCGCTCCAGTCTTCCAATAGCCACCGGTTCGTGCTTCTTGCCCAAAGTGCACTTGCTTTCACACTGGTTCTCCTGAGGACAAACCCGGCCGCAGATAGCAGGCAGATTGTTCTTTTCTTTTATCTTCTTTATTGCCCCGGCGAAATCTCTTGCTGCTATCATTTTAATAAAAGCTGGGATATCAATCTCTACCGGGCATCCTTCCACGCAAGGGCTGTTCTTGCACTGTATACAGCGGTTGGCCTCGGCTACCGCCGTCTCTTCCGAATACCCCAGCGCCACCTCGTCGAAGTTACGGCAACGCACGGCAGCTTCCTGCTCTGGCATCGGGTGCTTTTGGGGAATTATCTTCTTGCGTTCTCCTGACACCTGCATCCCCCTCTTTCCATGGCTATTCTTTCTTCCTCCACGAACATCTTGGACCGTTTCAGAACCAGTTCCCAATTCACCTGATGCCCGTCGAATTCGGGTCCCTCCACGCAGGCGAACCTGGTCTTGCCCCCCACTTCAACCCGGCAAGCTCCACACATACCGGTGCCGTCGACCATTATCGGGTTGAGGCTGACCACAGTCGGTATGGACTCCGGGGTAACCCGGCACACCTCGCGCATCATGACAGCAGGACCGATAGCCACGACCCGGTCTACCTTCTCCCGACTCAAAACCCCTGTTAGAATATCGGTAACAAACCCTTTAATCCCGTAACTGCCGTCATCGGTTGCGACGAGAAGCTCTGAGCTCACGTTTCGCATCTCGTCTTCCCAGATCAGCATGTCGCGGGACCGGGCTCCGATTATCGATACTACCCGGTTACCCGCCTCCCCCAGGGCTCGGGCTATGGGGAACACCGGGGCCACGCCGACCCCGCCGCCAACACAGACTACAGTTCCGAATCTTTCAATCTCGGACGGACAACCCAGCGGTCCGACAAAATCCAGGATGGAGTCACCGGCCTGTAACTCTCCCAACAGCTCAGTCGTCTTCCCGACTTCCTGGAATATGATAGTAATAGTCCCTTTTTTTTGGTCAAAGTCCGCTATAGTTAAGGGGATCCGTTCCCCCTCCTCGTCTACGCGCAGGATTATAAATTGTCCGGGACGCGCTTTCCGCGCGATCTCCGGCGCCTCCACATCAAATAACTTGATGCGAGGAGCAAGCTCTTTCTTGGCAACGATTCGAAACATCAGTTTCCCTCCCGTTCACTGGCCAGCACCTGCTCGTCCGCAGGCCTTTAAAGGGTATTATATTACCGCCACCCGCTACCTGCAACAATGTCCACAGTATACTTCTTCTCGATCACGGGGACGGTTCCTTTGTGCCTACTTGGTCAAGTAGGCACAAAGGAACCGTCCCCGTGTGCTAGTGCTCTGTGCTATTTTATCCGGACGGGGATGCCGCAGACCACCAGGTATACTTCATCCGCTTCCGCGGCAACTAACTGGTTCATCCTGCCGCAAACATCGCGAAATAAACGACCTAACGGGTTATCGGGAACCAAGCCCATACCCACTTCATTGGTCACGATTACCGCGGTGCTTTCTATCTCGCGTAAGGCTTTGACCAATGACACAACTTCCTGCTCAATAGCTTTCTCCACGGTTTCCGCTTCTTGCGGGGTTACGCGGTCAAAGTCCTTCACCGCATCCAAAAGCAGGTTGGTCACCATTATGGTGAGGCAGTCGAGCAGAACTGCTTCTCTGAACAGCCGGGTCTCCCGGATGAGACGAGCCAGCCCGGAGTATCCTTCTAGGGTCCGCCAGTGCGGTGGCCTCCTCGTCCTGTGCCTGTTTATACGGTCTTGCATCTCTTCGTCGATGGGCAGAGCGGTGGCGACGTACAAGACCCCGCCTCCTTGTTCCTGCAAAAGATACTCGGCCCACCTGCTTTTCCCGCTCCGCGCCCCTCCGGTCACCAAGACCAGCCGGTTTTCCGTTTTCGCCTCCTGCCTCTTGGGTGCCGGCAAAAACAAACGGTCACTGCCTTCAAGACCAAAAGGACGCTGCTCCCCCTTTGACACTACCAACCCTCCCTTATCCCAATGAGACCAAGACCAAAACTTAAAGCCAAAAGTGACGTTATGTACATGAGTAAGATGGCTTTCGGTATATGTTTCGGTTGTACCGCACCTAACCCTGACCCGATGACCGGGTGTTCTACCAGTCGCCCCTGGTAGCGGCAAGGTCCCCCCAGCTGTACCCTCAGGGCCCCGGCAAAAGCCGATTCTGGGTGAGCGCTGTTAGGGCTTTCGTGCTTTGCGCGATCCCTCTTTACCGTTTTCACGCTTAACAGAAAATCCTGCCCGCTCACAAGAGCCGACAAAGGTACCAACAGCCAACCAGTTAAACGGGCAGGAATAAAATTCGCCAGGTCATCCAGGCGGGCTGAAGCCCAGCCTAAGTACAAGTAACGCTCATTTTTGTACCCCACCATCGAGTCCAAGGTGCTTACTGCCTTGTAAGCGATACCCAAGGCCGGTCCACCTAAGGCCAGAAAAAAAATAGGAGAAACCACAGCGTCTACCGTATTCTCAGCTATGGTTTCGACCGCCGCCCTGGCCACCTCGTTCTCGTCGAGCTCCGCTGTGTCCCTGCCCACCACATTCGCCACCAGCTTCCTCGCCCGCTGCAAATCCCCTCTTACGAGTTCCCGGTAAACCACCCGCGTTTCCTGGTCCAGACTGCGGGTAGCCAGTACGGTGTAAACAATCCACACGCTTAAACCGTGAAAAAGCCAGGGATGGATACGGCCAGCACAAAATAGCAAGAAGGCCACCGAAAAATAAGCGAAACCCACTACACTTACCGTTAAAATCACTCCTGCTAACCGCTCGCCCCCTGGGGACGGTGGAAATACCCGGCGCAGTAGGCCTTCCGCCCGGGCTATGACTCTTCCCAATAACCTAACCGGGTGCGGCATCCACCGGGGATCACCTAAGAAAATATCCAGCAGGTACCCGGCTATGAGATGGGCCATGGCAGTAGAAAACATGAAAACCCTTCTCCCTGCATGAGCCACAGATTAACACAGACCCGGCACTCAACCTGAAGCTCAACAACGAACCTTGACATTGAGCCCTTACCGGGCAACACAATGGCTTTGGGTCCGTTGAGTGCCGGGCAGATGCACACAGATAACTCAGAATTGAGACGAGTGTTAGCCGAATCGAGTAACGTATGACTCGCCAGCCCAACACCCTCTCATTTTCGTTCTCTAGTGGTAACACTGTTAAGCTTCATAGAGGTCTGCGCCTTACCTACAGGGCAGTCCTGGGTCTTTCTGCGTTAATCAGCGTCTAACAAACATCTGTGCAAATCTGTGCTCATCTGTGTGCATCTGTGGCCGTTACTCAAATTTTTCGTTAATCAGCGTCTAAAAATCAATTCAAAAACCCGGTCCATGTCCAGGCTGGCAGCCACGATATCGGCCCATCGCTGGTATTCCCGTTCCTTCGCCGACCGGTAGTCTAAACTACCGCAACTTATCTCCTGCCACCCGCGGCTGCGCCGGACATGGTTAACGATCTCAGCGGCTATGACCGGGTCATCGAAAAGACCATGCACGTAGCTCCCCAGCACCCGGCCATCAGTACTGAAAGTCCCGTCTTCGTAGAGAGAGCCATCGTTTTTGACACAGCACAATAGCGGCCTCGCTTCCGGGCCCAAATGACTCACCCCCATGTGAATTTCGTAGCCCCGGAAATGCCGCCGGGCTAGTTTTTTCGTCCACGGACAGCCGGAAGGCAAGAAATGGCCCTGCACCTGAGCCGTTGTCTTCTGCGGCGCAAAAACGGTCACAATGTCTAAAAATCCTAATCCTTTTATCTTCTCTTGCTGGCTCTCCGTATGGTGAGGATCGTGTATCTCTTTGCCCAGCATCTGGTAACCGCCGCACACCCCTATAATGAAACCGCCTTCACGGTAATGCCTCATGATAGCCTCTACAAACCCGGCGTTTTCAAGGTAAGTCAGGTCACCGATGGTATTCTTACTCCCGGGCAGGATCACGATATCGGCGTTCTCCAGCTGGGAAGGATGATTGGCATAAACCACAGAGGTATCAGGGAGGTGAGCAAAAACATCGAAGTCGGTGAAATTGGAAATATGAGGCAAGCGGATGACGGCTACCACCGTGTTTTGCCCTGTCTCGTCCATTCTGAAAACCGGTATAGCCGTACGGTTGTCCAAGAGTTCTATCGCTCCGTCCTCTTCATCTAAAGCAAGCTTAACGTGCGGTATCACTCCTAGGCAGGGGATGCCCATCATCCGTTCCAGATCCTTTATCCCCGGTTCGAGTATAGGTAATGATCCCCTGAATTTGTTGATAACCCAACCCTTGACCCGTTTCCGGTCTTCCTCAGGGAGCAGCGAAACTGTACCAAAAATTGATGCAAAAACCCCACCTTTTTCGATATCCCCTACCAGGACTACCGGGGCGTCTACCATCCGAGCCATACCCATGTTAACCACATCCCGGTGATAGAGGTTTATCTCGGCAGGGCTGCCGGCCCCCTCCAAAACTATGACATCGTACTGGGCTGCCAGTTCTTGATAGGCTCGTCTCACCGTTTCTACTAGTTCTGGAACCACTTTATAATACTCTTCGGCCCCTAGCTGCCAGTAAACTTTCCCCAAAACTATTACCTGGCTACTCATGTCCCCGGTAGGTTTAATCAATATTGGGTTCATCAAAACCGAGGGTTCGATCCCGCTGGCTTCGGCCTGCACGACCTGAGCCCGACCCATTTCTCCCCCTTCAGCGGTGATATAGGAGTTCAGGGACATGTTCTGAGCTTTGAATGGAGCCACTTTGTAACCGGCGCTCTTAAGTATCCGGCACAAACCGGCAACGATAAGGCTCTTGCCCACGGAAGAGCCGGTTCCCTGTACCATTATGTTCTTGGCCAATATCGAGTACACCCTCCCTCAGCCATCTTGATCACGCAGTTCTCTCTCTGTTCTACCCCTTAGAAAGCTCAATACTAAAAGGTTGCCTTTACAAAACTGACCATAGCCAGCTCTACTGATCGGAAATCCTACCCCTTGGCGGTATTATGATGTCTTCAAACTCTATTCCCAAGGCCCTCAAACATTTAGGACATACCTGACTGTACCCTACGCTCAAGGCCATATCTAGGCACTCCAAACATATCGGTGTCCAGCACAGCTTGCACTGTTCACAGGTCTCTTCTCCCGGATGGTACCTGCATTCCAATCCCATCACCCCACATCCCAACTAAATCAAACGATTCAACATAGTACTTGGGAGAATACCAGCACCGCTATACAGCAGGTATTCTTTCCTAGCTTTGCTGATATAATAATAGCCTGCTTTAGGCGGAGTAACAAGCTAAAATTAGGACCAATCGCTCGCACCCGCACTCCACAAAGTTGCAACTCGCTGGGCCATGCGCAGACAGCGCCCTAGGTCTAGCAGGATATCAAGTGTAGCCTGGAGAAAATCCACTGGGGGCTTCCTTAACCAAATCGAAAAACAGGAGGTGACTATGTAGCAAGTCGGTTTACAAGGCTTCATTAACCAAATAGCTGGAAAACCGAAATAGATAGAGGTTTATCCAGCGGTGCTATCCTAACTCTTTTCAGTGGGGGAGGTAAGACCAGTGGATTTTGCATTGTCGCTTGATCAAAAGACCTTGATGAAAGATATTGAGGAATTTTCCCGCCGTTATCTTGCCCCTATCGCTGCAGAGTGCGACGAGAAGCAAGAGTTCATACCAACGCCCATATGGCGAAAAATGGCTTCGCTCGGCTATTGCGGCCTCCCGATTCCTACCGGTTACGGAGGTGCCGGATTAGGGGCCCTCGACACTTACATGTGCTTGGAAGCAGCGGGACGCGGTGGAGCTGCTGCCGGTCACCTGTTATCCTGGGCAGTCAGCATGGTTCTCGGTTCGGTAGCCCTTATCAAATTCGGTACCGAAGAACAAAAGAAGCGCTACCTGCCTCGGATTGCCAACGGCGACCTTATATGCGCCTTCTGCCTAACCGAACCGGATGCCGGGTCGGATGCTGGCAGCATTAGAACCCAAGCCGTCCGCCGGGGTGATTATTACATCCTAAATGGCACTAAGTCATTTGTTACCAACGGGCCGATTGCTGACCTGTGCCTGGTTTTTGTCTCTACCAATCCTGATATGGGACCCCGTGGTATCAGCGTTTTCTTGGTGGAAAGTTCTTTCCCTGGATTTTCTCGAGGCAAGAAGCTAAATAAGCTCGGAGTCCGCAGTTCCCCTACCTCAGAGCTCATCTTCAGCGACTGCGAAGTTCCCGCAGAAAACCTGCTCGGTGCCGAGGGTGAAGGGTTTAAGATAGTAGCCCACCAGATTCTCGAATGGGAACGAGCCAACTTTTCGTTCTTTCTTGGAGTGATGGACTATAACCTCCAAACTTGCATCAAGTACGCCAGAGAAAGGATACAGTTCAAGCGGCCAATCGCGGAATTTCAGGCTATCCAGCACATGCTGGCTGAAATGAAGGTAGAACTGGACGCAGCGAAGCTTATGTGCTACCGGGTGGCATGGATGATAGATCAGGGCATGGTCCCGGCCCCAATCGAGGCCTCATCGGCCAAATACTTCCTGGCCCAGGCTCTGAAGAAAAACGCCGATTATGCCGTGCAGATCCACGGCGCCAATGGGATGATGAAAGAGTATCCGCTTGAGCGTTCGCTCAGAGATTATAAAATCCTAGAGATTGGCGGGGGCACCACGCAGATCCAGCTGGACATCATCGCTAGGAATTTGTTGGGCGGGGGTGTAAGTCGATGAAATGGATTGTATGTATCAAGCAAGTTCCGAACACATCTGATATAAAATTAGACCGTCAAACCAACAACCTTCTGCGCGAAGGCGTCCCGTCTATCATGAACCCTTATGATCTTCATGCTCTGGAAACCGCTTTTGACCTGCAGGAAAAATTCGGTGGAAGAGTAGTCGCCATTTCTATGGGCCCGCCGTCAGCAGAAGAGTGCCTGCGTGACGCCCTGGCGATGGGAGCTGACGAGGCCATTCTCCTCTCCGACCCCGCCTTTCGGGGATCAGACACTTTAGCAACCTCCTATACACTGGCTGCAGCCATAAGACAATTGCAGCCTTTTGCGTTAGTTATCTGTGGTAAACAAGCGGTAGACGGTGATACCGCCCAGGTAGGCCCTGAACTGGCGGAATGGTTGGGTATTCCTCAGCTGACGGGCGTGGATCGTGTCATTATAGAAGGCAACGACATACGCGCGTGGCGGGAGCAAGAAGGCGGTCATCTAGAGGTACATGCTTCTCTCCCTGCCTTGGTAACTGTCACCAAGAACATCAACGAACCCAGGCTGCCGACCATAAAGGGAAGAATGGCCGCCAATCGAGCACACGTTACGGTCTGGACTAAGAATGATATCATGGTTTACCGGGAACGCGTGGGACTGGCTGGCTCTCCGACGCAAGTGCGTAGGATTTTTTATCCTGACCATTCCCGGCGAGGGCAAATCCGCCAAGGAGGTCCACAGGATCTAAGTGACTGGCTGTTCAGTATCTTAACCGAACAAGGCGTCTCCTGAGCATTAACCCAGCCACAGGCGACACTCGATTTTGGCCCCTGCCTGTGTGAATCCACGGCCTGCGTCAACGCCCGGTTTGGAGAATTCGGGTTTTAGAAACTACGGAGATAGAAGGTGAGTAACTTGATTACCATAGACGAGACTTTGTGCATAGGTTGTGGTATTTGTGTCGAAACGTGTCCTTTTGGCTCTATCACCCTGGTTAACAACGTGCCAGTGGTTTCGGATACCTGTACCCTTTGTGGGTCCTGCGCCCACGATTGCCCAGTTGGGGCTATCGTGATTACGCGTCCCGAAACGAAAGCGAAGGTTGCCTCTGAGGCTGAAGACGTGTGGGTCTGGCTGGAAATCTCAGATAACCAGATTAAACAGGTTAGCCTTGAGTTACTAGGTATTGCCAGAGAACTGGCCGATACCCGCAAAGAGAACGTGGCCGGCATTTTAATCGGCGATGAACTTGAAGGTTTGGCTGAGATAGCTATCGCCCATGGCGCCGATAAGGTATGGAGGATTTCTTCTCGAGAGCTGAAATACTACGAAACCGGGTTATATACAGCAGCAGTCGTTGAATTGGCCAAGCGTTATCATCCCTCAGTTATACTATTCGGTGCCACGTATAACGGTCGGGACTTGGCTCCCCGTGTGGCCGCCAGGCTGCGAACCGGATTAACCGCCGACTGCACCGGCCTTGCTATAGAACCTTCCACCGGGCATCTCCTGCAAACCCGGCCCGCTTTCGGCGGAAACATTATGGCCACCATCCTCACCCCTAACCACAGGCCTCAGCTGGCCACGGTCCGCTCAGGAGTTATCAAGAAGCCTTCTGCCGATTACTCACGGGCAGGAGAAATTATAGATTTACCATGTCCAGAGCCGCGGTTTCGCTTGTCGAATATCCTGGGATTCATCCCTTCGAGCAAGCCTGTTGTAAGACTCGAGGAAGCCGACATCATCGTAGCCGGGGGACGCGGTGTTGGCGGATCCAAGGGGCTAAAGCTCCTGGAGCAACTGGCCCAGGTTTTGGGCGGGCAGCTTGCGGTTTCTCGAGGCCCGGTGGATGAAGGGTGGATATCGTCCGAATACCAGGTAGGACAAACCGGCAAAATCGTAGCCCCCAGGCTGTACATAGCCTGCGGTATTTCGGGTACCGTACAACACCTGGTAGGCATACAGTCTGCAAGTACTATCGTCGCCATCAACAAGGATCCAAGGGCTCCAATCTTCAAGGTTGCTGATTACGGGCTTGTCGGTGACCTGTTTGAAATAGTGCCCCGTTTGATCAACAAGCTCTCCAATTTGGAGGTTTGAGCGTGGATATTCCTTAGAGGTATAGAAGCAATTTTCTTATAGTTTTTTGTGCCAGATGTGTGAGAAACAGGTTATAATTATCTCACAAATCTTGCCCTCGGAGGGTCTGGCCATGAGCAGAACGGTTAATCTGCGCCATATTGAAGCGCTGATCCCTCTTTTGAACCGCAGTCCATACTTTCAATTGTTGTCCATGAGGATGTGTGCCCTAGGTAAAGGCTTTTGCCGTCTTGAAGTAGACCTGGAAAGAAAACACTTTAATCCCTTTGGCAGCGTGCACGGTGGGCTTTGCGCTTCGCTCATCGACACCGCTGCCTACTGGGCCGTTTACTGTGATTTGCCGGAAGAAATAGGTATTACTAGCCTCGATGTTACCGTAGATTTTGTCGCGCCGGCCCAGAAAGGAAGACTAGTAGTTGAAGGGAAAAGTATCCGCTGTGGTAAGACGGTATGCCTAGCTTTGGCCTCAGTAAACGATCAAGATGGCAAGTTAATAGCTCGAGGTAACTCGAAAATGATCGTGCTTGCCGGAAGATCAATTTCGGCCGACGTAGTTTCTTTTTTAGAGTCTGATCCCTTGCCTCCTAAGTTCTTGTCATAACTAGCAAAGACAGTACAAAAAAGAGCTGTACCCGAGGACAGCTCTATTCTAAGGTTCATCAGCTCGTTGCTGCTCTTACAGCAGCGAATCCACCTTTTCCACTTTTAAGATGACTTCTTTGTCTTCCGAGTACCCTTTCCCACTGAAACGGTAACCCTTTTTGCCGACTACTGCTACTGCTTGCATGATTCCGGTTTCGGCTAGGTTCTGTCTGGTCTTTACCATCTTGTAAACACCGAAAACCAAGGTGTCGTCGCCCCTAATCTCTTTTACTTTACCTGCCACGATCAGGTGGGGTTGTCCATCCTTGGAGACCGTGGTGATCGGAATGAAAGGCGACTGGGTAACAACATCTTTGATTTCTTGAGTCAACAACCCGTTTCACCTCCCTCGCCAGAATATTAATATGTCTCATAATGCTAATTATAGTATAAACAATTGTCCTCTTGCAAAAATTATTAAGTTATCATCGATGATCCAGGTTGGTTGTAAGCCGACAATTGAAACAGACCTCATAGTGATTGATATTGAACTGTCTTGAGAGATGCTGCTGCCCCGGGCATTTAACCGTATCTCCGTCTATCCAAAACTCGAGCAGGATTTTCGGTTGCCGTCGCGAAATAGGTCACACGGGAGTATTGTTTAATCATCAAGCGAGGGAGGGATGAGGGTGGCCGAATATCGGGTAAAGAAGCAGAAGGTTTTAACGGAGGACCTGTACTGTGAGAACTGCGGGGAGTGGGTTTACTGCCCGGACATGAACATGACCTCGGTAGATGCCCAGGGTAAAGAAGTGGTTACGGTAGGCGAAGGTTGTCTCCACCAAGACGATAAAGGCGAATACATCGAATGCCCGGGCTGCAACGCCCGCTACTACATCGAGGACTGACCTGCCCTTTACAGCGTGACGGGGAGCCGCTTTCCTGTCACGCTGTGCTCATTTCCAAGCCTTATCTCAGTTTCCCACCAACGCCCCCGTAGAAGCCCTGAAATCATGGATCCCGGGAAACCTATCACACAGGAACGGAGAAAAACCCCCTTTTGACATCATCGCCAAAACCATCATTCGGACTTTTGCGCGGCATGAAAAACTTCCTGAATATTATTGCTGATGCCGGGCAAAACAAGGCTAGAAGAGGTGGTTAAACTGAGCATTATGCGCTGCAAGCAGATAGATTTCCGGAAACAAAACGACCCTGCTTACCGTAATCTCTCCAAAAGCCTGGGGGTTCTGGATCTGACCGCTCTGGGAATAGGGGCTACAATCGGAACCGGGATATTTGTCCTGACCGGAATCGCTGCTGCCCGCTACGCTGGCCCGGCCGTGGTCTTGTCCTTTGTAACTTCCGGTTTTGCGGCTGCCCTAGCAGCACTGGTGTATGCGGAGATGGCAGCCGCCGTACCCTCAGCCGGCAGTGCCTATACGTACGCCTACGTTACATTGGGCGAGTTTCTAGCATGGATGGTAGGTTGGAGTCTTGTCTTGGGATACGGAGTAGCTGCCGGAGCAGTCGCTTCGGGCTGGTCTGCTTACCTCGCCAGCCTCCTCGCCGCCGCCCGGATTTACCTGCCAGCCGGGATTATGTCTTCGCCAGCCCAGGGAGGCATTATCAATCTTCCTGCAATCCTGCTCCCTCTCTTCATGACCTATTTCTTGATACGCGGGGCTCGGCAAGGTGCTGTCTTCAATAGAGTTGTAGTTATGATTAAATTAAGCGTAGTACTAGTTTTCCTAGCAGTAGGCGCGTCTCGAATCAACCCGTCTAACTGGCAGCCTTTTTTCCCCCTAGGCGTACTGGGTGCCATCAAGGGTGCTGCCGTTGTCTTTTTTGCCTATATAGGGTTCGATGCCGTGGCTACCGCAGCCGAAGAAGTCAAGGACCCGCAGCGCAACCTTCCTGTAGGGATCATCGCTTCGCTTGGCATATCCACCATACTATACATCTTAGTGGCCCTTGTGCTGACCGGTCTCGTCAGCTACAAGTACCTTGACACAGCTGCTCCTATCGCGCAGGCCCTGCTTGTGGCAGGGATCCGCTGGGGCTCACTCCTGGTTTCCCTAGGCGCCCTGGCCGGCCTTGCGAGCGTCCTCTTTGCCACCATATTCGCGCAGAGCCGTATATTGTTCGCCATGGCACGGGATGGCCTACTGCCGTCATGGCTGGCTGCCGTACACGCTGTTTAGCAAAGTCCCTACCGCATAACCATCGGGGTCGGACTCTTCGTCTCCCTAGTAGGCGGCTTCCTCCCCATAGCCACTATAGCCGAAATGGCCAACATCGGAATACTCAGTGCCTTTTTCATTACCTCTCTGGCGGTTCTAGCCCTGGAAAAGAAGATCTCTCCTGAAAAGCTGCCATTCCACACTCCGTTTAGTCCATATCTTCCTGTTCTTTCAGCCCTTGTGTCCGCATACCTGGCCTTCAATCTTTCACGCCTGACCTGGATAAGGTTCACGGTGTGGCTTGCATTAGGAATCGTTATCTACTTTGGGTATGGCTATAAATACAGCCTATTAAACCAAACCAATGAATTGTCATCCGCGCGCACACAAATCCGTCCGGTCTTTAAACGCCGGCCCTGAGATATTTCGCGTAATTATAATTGTGCTCTCTTCGTGAAGCAAGACCGTTGCCCCTGTATCTTTATACCTGCTTTCTTCAGCCCGTGTATTAAAGAGTTAAACGCAAATACGAATACACTGTCGGATTTCAATCCCCTTTTAGCATCCTTGCGCTGGATCAGGGGAGCGACGGTCCAACGGCTTTTTCAGTTATGAACCCTAGCAGGATCGGAAAATCGACCCGGCTTGAAACCTCGCAGAGGCTGGTCTCGCTGGGGTTTCTGCAAATGCATTCCGGACCTAGTTTAAGTCCCCTTCCGTGGCCCCACTAGTCCATTTCCAGAAGCGTATCCTTGAAATCGTCCATCATCATGTAATCGGCAACGCACACCTCACACCCCAGCAACGAAAACAGCTTTGAGACCGCCAAAACCTTTAGGGGATCGCTGACCATGACCACCCTGGGACGCCGCCTAAGACCCCTGATGGTTTTGACCACAAACCCTGCAATATCCGCTTGCTCACGGTAGACTAAGTTAAAATCCAGCATTAAGCCGGTCTCGTGATCGCATATAGCTAACATCAACGGCCGCACCGGAACATGGTGCTTGCTCTCCTGTACCGGCATGGGACTGTAAAACCAGTCGAGCTCCCATATCCCTTGACAAAGAGGTACTTCCTTTCTCACCTTTTTGAGCAGGATCTCATCGGCTGGTATAATTTCAATTTTATGCCGCACCTCCGGCAAGGGCGTCCACCGCAGTTTCTTCTCCATTTCCTCCAGGCTACAGCCCGCCACACACCACGGTATCTTATCCTGCTCTATCTTGTTGTTCCACTGGCGACGGTGTTTCTTGCAGTGCAGGGCAAATTGGATGCTCTGTTCTAAAACCGCGGTTGCTAGCAGCATTTCATCGGCAGTCAGTTTCCACACATAATAACCCGGCCTGTAGCTTCGGAAAACCGGCCAGGCTTCCCGGCCCCGGAACCTGTAGTCCAGTTCCTTGTAAACCTTCCGTTCCTCGGGCAAAAGCTCGTCCCGATTACCCAAGCTGAGCAGAAGGCTGGGCCCTAGATCCTCGAACATACTCAAATGCCCCTTTCCCTCTACTGCCCGCTGCCGAAGGTAATACTGAATACCGTCGTCTCCAGGGTATATGGCCAATCCGAATACAACTCCCGCATTGCCGAGAATACACGCATAAGTGAGCTCTTCCTCGCCGGGAACCTGGACGGCAAAAAGATCTATGTCGCTCATCCACTCCCAGGGCTTTAGCTCCACGAACCTCAAAAAAGCCTTAACCAAACCGTCCATTACCTGCGGATTAATCTTTTCATCCAGCCTGGCCTCAGCCATTCCCACCGTCGCTTGATATTCTTCGCTTGCCTGTCCTTCCATAAGGTCCATCAAGCACTCCTCCAGCTTCTTCTCCCACAAATTTTCAAACAGGCTTAGCTGCTCCCCGAACTCCCCTGTTTGAACGACCGTTTCCTGCCTCTCCTCCTCCTGCTTCAAGCAGCAGTTCTTGTACTTTTTACCCGAACCGCATGGGCAAGGCTCGTTACGCCCTATCTTTCCCACTTTATTACCTCCTGACGCCGACCTGATCTTGACAGTCTACTTCCTGATGCACATAACTTTTCGCTTCCATTATACCCGATTCCCCCATCAAAATTGTCCCTGAAACCGAATTCTGTCAAATCTAGGTTCACGATTCAGCAATTCCTTCCCACCCGAAAAGCTGCCTTTCCGCGTCCCCTTCAGTCCCTACCTTTCCTTTCTTTCGGCCCTCGTGTCCGCATACCTCGCCCTCAACCTTTCGCCCCTGACCTGGGTGAGGTTCCTGGCTTGGCTGGCAATAGGAGTCGCGGTTTATCTAGGGTATAACTACAAACACAGCCGCCTTAATCTAATGGCCGAGTTTTCGTCCGGCTACAAACAAATCAGGCCGGTCTTCAAACACCGGCCCTGAAATACTTCTTGTAGTTATAATCGCAGTCAACGCCTTCCACCACCAAAATCGAGGTGCCTTTTTACTGTTGTCGATGTAATAGTAATCCGCGCCTCTTCTGAGGCGGGAGTCACCCCAAGGCTAATTGGGGCAGTGATCCTTGAAATCAGCACCAATTGGGCACACGGCCGACGGTACTTGTAGACCATTGATTACCTCGAATGGTGACAAGCCCACCCATTGCCATTCCTGACACCAGGTATCTTAACACCTGACCACCCACCATTTTGATCGGTTAAGTCGTGTTAGATTGGCGGGTCGGCTGAAACCGGGAACCGCTTAGATCGCGCTCTCCCCCGTCTCTCCGGTGCGAATTCTAATTACATCCACTACCGGCGTGATGAAGATCTTTCCATCACCGGGCTCTCCGGTTCTGGCTGCTTTGATTACAGTCTCTTTAACCCTTTCCAGATCGTTTTCCCTGATTAAAACCTCTATCTTTCTCTTGGGAAGAAAGGGAATCGTGTAAGCACGCCCACGGAATTGCTCCTGCAACCCCTTTTGCTGACCCCGCCCCTCGATTGAGGCAATCGAGAGCCCTGGGTAACCGACTTCGCCGAGTGCTTCAATGACTTCCTCAAGTTTTTCTTCTCGGACGATGATTTCTAACTTAAACAAGAAAAGCCCTCCTTTCTCCCATATTTGATTTCAAACCCTTACGATGCATTTATCAGAGTCGTGCGCCGGTGTTGAAACTCCGGATAGGCAGGAGTCCCATGCTCCAGGACATCCAGACCAGCCAATTCCTCCTCAGGAGATACCCTGATGCCGAAGATCATATCCATCACTTTGAACAGTATATAACCTAATCCGAAAGCCCATACCACCACAACCACTACACCGATGAGCTGGGCGATTAGTTGGCCGAAACCTCCGCCGTAGAAGAGTCCGGTAACGAAGGGCTTTTCGATTGAATAAACACCGTAAGTACCGTCTGCAAATAATCCGACGCTTAACAGGCCCCAGATCCCGTTGAAACCATGAACGCTCACCGCGCCCACAGGGTCGTCGACCCCCCGGGATTCCAAAAAGTATACTCCTCCCACAACAATAAGCCCTGCAATCACTCCGATAACCACGGCTGCCCAGGCCTCTACCCAGGCTGCAGGCGCCGTAATGGCTACAAGACCGCCCAGGGTACCGTTCAAGGCCATGCCCAGGTCCCACTTCCGGGTTTTGACGTAAACGGTAATGAGTGCCGTCAGGGCACCTGCCGCCGCTGCAAGGTTCGTATTTACGGCCACAACAGCGATCCTGAGGTGGTGCGCGCTGAAAGTGCTGCCCGGGTTAAACCCGAACCAACCAAACCACAGAATGAAGGTACCCAGCGCGGCGAGCGCCATATTATGTCCAATAATGGGGCGCGGTTTGCCGTCACGCCCGTACTTGCCGAACCGCGGCCCGAGTACCATGGCACCAGCCAGGCCAACCATACCGCCGATGGTATGGACCACACCAGAGCCTGCAAAGTCCAAATGCCCCAATCCAAAAGGCAGCTTAGAAAGCCAACCGCCGCCCCATACCCAGTGGGCATAGATGGGGTAAATAATCAGACTGACAAAAAAGGTGTAGATCAAGTAAGCAGGGAACTTAAGCCGCTCGGCAACCGCTCCGGAAACGATCGTTGCAGCCGTACCACAGAACACAAGCTGCCAGAAGAAATCCAGGTAAATTCCCACATCATAGGAATCCCCATGCAAAAACCAGTTTCCCATTCCTATAAATCCAGCCACGTCCGTCCCCTTGAGGAATCCGTATCCTAGAGCAAACAACGCAAGAGAAGCTACCACGAAGTCAATCAGGTTCTTGCTCAGCAGATTCGTAGCATTTTTGGCCCGGCAAAACCCAGCCTCCACCATCGCAAATCCCGCCTGCATAAAGAAGACTAGAAATCCAGAGACAAGCACCCACACGTAGTCTACAGGGGCTTCCGGGTTTTCCTTTAAAGTTTCCGCTCCGGTGGGATCGGCCGCCAGGGCAATCGAGGCAAAGCCGAAAAGGAGTAGTCCCACAAGAAGGATATTCAAGATTAACAGAAAGGTTCGCGCCTTTTTCATCTTTTTACCCCCTTCAAGACAAATTGCACCGTGTATTAATTGACAGAGTATCCAGCCCCCCCTTCTTCCGATATTCTTTATGATGCCCGCTAATTCCAAATCCCCCCTTTCAGGGCCAAGGTTTTTCCCAAGCAAACCTCAGTCAGAGACACCATCGTTCCCTGACAGAGCATCGCTAACCTCACTGTTTATGCCGCGATGCTAAAAAGTGAAAAACCCCTGTTTTAGGAACCTCTGCGTTCCTAAACAGGGGCATCACTGCCTGGCCGGTTCCGCTGCTGTGCGGACTCCGGTGTAAATGTTTGGCCAATGCCGACGGTGGAAATGCAAAATCCCCGAATTTTTCGGGGACTTCCTCATCCCAATAGCCGGCTACCTCGCCGGATGGAATAATTTACATAAAATAATACTCGATTATCTCAGAAATACAACCCTTTTTTACAAGTATACACGTATACTTTAGAGAATTTCGATAAATCAGTTCGTGGGTCTGGTACCACGCAAGACTTCTTCGACGTTATTGAGTAAAAGCTCCTGGAAGGGCCGGATCTTTTCCCATCGCAGCCTAGTTTCCTGAAGAATTCTGTCCGCTGCTCCCGGACCACCGAAATCGGCAAGCTCGTCGGCATTAAACTTTACCCACTCCTCGATCATTTCTGGGGATATTTCCGGGTGGAATTGAAGCGCCCATGCGTAACCGCCGTAAGCATGCGCCCCGTAGACGAATGCCTGGTTAAAGCACGAATCACCGGTGGCAAGCAAAAACGCACCTTTGGGTAAAGCAAACGTATCGCCGTGCCACTGAAAAACCAACAACTCGGGCGGCATGCCAGTGAATAGCGGCACCAGCCGGCCTGCCGAAGTCAAGCGAACCTTGTACCAGCCGATCTCCTTGACCGGGTTCGGCTCCACTTTTGCTCCCAGCGCCCGGGCAATCAGCTGGCCACCCAGGCAGATTCCCAGGGCGGGTAGGCGTAGTGCTACCGCTTCCCGTATCAACTCCTGCACCCGGAGAAGATAAGGATAACTCTCTTCCTCGTAAGCTCCCATCGGCCCCCCAAGAATCACGAAGGCATCATGGTTCCCCACGCTTTCCGGCAGATTTGCCCCAGGCTGGTCCATGCACCTGATGTCAAGACCCCAGCCCTTTCCAACAAGTACATCCTGAAGCAACCCTGGGCCTTCGCAGGCCACATGCTGCACTACTAATGCTTGCACAGGACATCCTCCTTTCTTTCTGCCCAACTCACGTTATCCGGGCCCTGCAAAGGCCGCAGAATTTTATCCGCCAGCTGCTCTTCACAGCAGCAATGGGTTACAAGGATAAAAGGGATCTGCCATGCGCGATGCAGCTCCCGCAGTTCCTGCCGCATTTTTTCTCGCAAGCGCCTGTCCAGGGCCGCCAGCGGTTCATCCAGCAACAGGATCGAAGGTCTGGTCATCAGCGCCCTGGCCAGTGCCACCCTCTGCCTTTCACCGCCTGACAACTGAATGGGGTAGCGGTCCATCAGGTGGACGATCCCCATCCGTTCCAAAACCGCAGGAAGCCGTTCGTCTCTTCCCGTACCGCGGGTTCTTTTTACGCCATACAGGATATTATCCTTTACCGTCATATGTTCAAAAAGAGCATAATCCTGAAAAATATACCCGATTCCGCGCTCGGAAGGAGGAAGATTGATCCTCGCATCGGATGAATATAAAATCTTGTCGTTCAGGAGGATTCTGCCTTCCTCCGGTTTTTGCAGCCCGCACAGGCATTCCAGAATGGTGGTCTTGCCGGAGCCGGAGGGGCCCGCCAAAACCAGGACCTCTTCCTCAACGGCGAAGTTGACGTTTAACGTAAAGTCAGGCAACCTTTTACGGAAACAGGCAGTCAACATGCTTCATCCCATCTTTCTTTCCGTATAACACCAGAATTTCCTTTTCAACCAGATTTTCAACCAAAGTATCGCGCCAAGCGAAATCAAGGCGGTGGCTGCTACCAGGGGAACGGCAACACGGTAATTCCCCGATTCCACCGCGAAGTAGATGGCCATGGGAACGGTTTGAGTCTTACCCGGAATATTCCCGGCCACCATCAGAGTTGCGCCGAATTCCCCGTAGGCACGGGTGAACGCTAGTACCAGACCTGACAGGATACCAGGCCACGCCTGTGGCAATGTAATCGTAAAGAAAACCCTGAGCTCCCCTGCTCCCAGTGTTCGTGCAGCCTGTTCCTGCCTGGCATCAACCTTTTCAAAAGCTGCTCGGGCGCTCTGGTACATCAGGGGGAAGGCCACGATCGCGGCAGCTATCACCGCTGCACCCCACGTGAAAAGCACCTGTCCTCCGAATAGAAAACGGGTAAGCACTCCCAAAGGACCGTGTTTGCCAAAAAGAACCAAAAGACCGAACCCTGTAACCGTCGGGGGCAACACCATCGGGAGAAGGAGCAGTGACTCGATTACTTCCTTTCCAAAAAAGTTTTGTGTTAGCAGCAGACGAGCCAGGAACACGCCCCCCACAAAAACACACGCCGTAGCGACCAGGACTATTTTTAAAGATAGGAGGATTGGAATCAAGACATCTTCAACCATCATGTTCTTAACCCCTTGGGCAACAGTTACGAAAATCTCACTGTTGAACAGATATGGGGGAAAAGCCGTACTTGGCAAAGACGCTCGCAGCCTCCGCCCCTGTCAGGTAGTGAACAAAATCCGAGGCGGCTTTTTGATTACGGCTATTGTTCAGAATAGCAATTGAATAAACAATTTCTTGGTGCAAATCCTTGCCGGCAATAGCGGCCACTCTCACCTTCCTTGAAGAATAAGCGTCAGAAAGGTACACGAGCCCGGCATCAGCACTGCCGGTTTCAACGTAATGCAGAACCTGGCGAACATCTTTGGCTAAGACCAGCTTGTGTTTCAGCTCATCCCATAGATTCAAACTGTGCAGTGTCTGCCTGGCGTATTTACCCGCAGGCACAACTCCAGGATCGCCTATAGCGATTTTCTCGACTCCCGCCTTCAACAAGTCGCTGAAGTTCTCAACTATCTTGACGTCTTTTGGGGTGACGAGCACCAGTTCGTTAGTAAGAAAGTCTTTCCGCGAGGAAGGGTCAACAAGCCCTTTCCCTTCCAGATCTTTCATCCGCTCCTGGTCGGCTGTTATGAGCACGTCAACAGGCGCTCCTTGTTCAACTTGATGTTGTAAAACCCCTGACGCACCGAAGTTCAAGTTGATCACGACATTTTTGGCCGGATAACCTTTTTTGGTTTCCTCCAATGCATCCTTCAAGCTCATAGGTGCCGATACCGTAACCTCTTCTTTCCCCTGTCCGCATCCCGCCGTTGTGAAAAGAAGGACCAAGACTAACGCATGCCAGGCTTTAATTCTCACCATCAAGTGTTCACCCTTTCCCTGCTGACCGCCATATCCCCCCACCAAGCATCAGGACACCGGGAAGGGACAATACCCAGGTGCTACCCGATCTCCCAACTCACAACAGCATACCCACCGCGTCGGACCTGCACTGGCGACAGTGATCTATTTGTCCGATAATGCGAGCTAGATTCCGTCGGGTAAGCCGTATCTGTTCTCTGTCGGGATGCGGCAGTCCCGCGAACTCGCCCTGGGGGATAAGCGGCATCACGTTCATGATTTGTGCTCCTGCTGCCTTTACCGACTTGGCCACCTCCACCAAGTGGTAGTCGTTAATCCCGGGAATGTACACCGTGTTTATCTTCACAACCATACCCACCTCCACCGCCATTCTTATCCCCGCCCGTTGCGCCTCCATAAACAGATCGACGCCCGAACCGCCGCGGTAGATCTCGCCATGGTGGCAAATATCGCCGTAAATAAAAGACGCAACTGTCCGGTTAACCGCGTTTACAGTCACGGTAACCGCTTTTACCCCCACAGCCTTGAGCAGGGGCAGGCACTCCTCCAACAAAAGGCCGTTGGTGCTGACACACTTGATTAAATGAGGAAATCGCTCGTGTACCAGATCCAACGTTTCAAATGTCTCAGGATTAGCCAGGGGATCACCGGGGCCGGCTATCCCTACCACCCGGAGGCGAGGGTCGCGCTCAACCGCTTCCGTGACCAGGTGCAGTGCCTCGCCGGGACCAATAATCCGGCTGGTTACACCGGGACGGTTTTCGTTGGCGCAGTCGTAGACCCTGGTGCAATAGCGGCACCTGATGTTGCATTCCGGCGCCACCGGCAGGTGGATGCGACCGAACCACTTGGCTGCCGCTTTATTCAAACACGGGTGTTCGTGAACAATATCTTGCTCAATATCGCTGTACATACTCATCCCTCCGCTGTTTGCAAAGTACGGTAATATCTTTCACACCTCGCCAGCCGCCATACGGGAGCGCCAACCAGACCCGCCGCCTCCCGCGCCAGGTTCACAAACCCCCGGAACCCGGCGAAGGAACTCATCTCCTGAGGAAAAACCAGAAAGGGAACTCCTAGTTTCGTGGCAAGGTACTTCTCCTTTGTGCCCCCCACGAACAGGTGGGGCCTGTATTTCCTGATGAACTCTTCCAGTTCCTTTTCTGGGGGATCGTCGATCAGAACCGTACCCGCCCGCACCCTGGCCCCGGCATCCCCGTAATCTTCCAGGCAACCGAACTGGGACCCGATCATGACCACCTCCATCCCCAGTTCGGCGAAGGCCCTGGCCATCGTTCCTATCCGGGAAGCTCCGAAAAACAGGGCCACCCGTTTGCCGGCCAGTTTCTTCAAAAAGGGAGCCGCGTTCCCAACTTCCCGGCGCCCTTGCTCCACGATCTCCTCCACCCCGGCCGATCCGAAAAACTTTCCGATGGAGTGCAGGGCAGATGCAGTCTCCTCAAAACCGAAAAAGGAAACCTTCAACTGCGGCGTGCCGAACCTTTCCTGCATGGCATCGGCCAGTCTCTGCCCGGTGCGACGGCAGTGAACTATGTTGAGCCTGGCGCGGTGGGCATCGGCCATAGCCGTCGTCGCCGCCCTGCCGGAGAAGGCGCAGAGAATTCTCAGACCCAACTGTTGCAGCAGCCTCTCGATCTCCCCCAGGTCCCCCATCACATCAAACTCGCCCAGGAGATTCACACCGTTGGCAACCGGTTCCTGTGCCTTCCCGGTACCGATGAAATGCTCCAGCAGCACCCCGGCGGCTATATCGTGCCCTGCCGCCTGGCTGTAACCGCAAAAACCGGGGGAATTCACCGGTACGACAGGGCGGCCGACAGCCCGGGCGGCACGCCTGCAGATGCCGTCCAGATCGTCTCCGATCAGCCCGGCGGTGCAGGTAGCGTAGACCAGAACCGCCCTGGCGCCGGGAGCAGCTGCGACGGCCTCCAATATCGCCCGGTAGAGTTTTTCCCCTGCTCCGAATACGATGTCGCTCTCCTCTAGTTGGGTGGAAAACACCCGGTAGCTCTTCCGGCGCACGATGCCCCCGAAATAGGCGCACCCTGCCGGGCCGTGCACCAGGTGAATAACGTCGGGAATGGCTCCCAGCATCCAACGTGCCCCGTAGAAGGCGCAGGCACGCTCCGACACCAGCCCCGGTACGGTAGGCCTGCCGCATTCCGGAAGAACCGCCGTACCATCACCTTTGGTTACCACATGCCTCCGCCGTTCGGGTAAAAGCCTCTCTACGCCCGGCATTTTCTTCACCTCGCTCTTACAGCACTAAAGCTGCTGCGTACGGTCGTCCGGATAGCGGTAGTCCAGGAGTTCGTTAACTATTTCGTAAAGCAGCAGTTCCGCCCCCCGGTACCCCACCACCGGTTTCTTCTGGTAGCCGAACCGGTCGTAGATCGGGAAGCCGACCCGCACCAGGGGAATTTCCAGTTCTCTGGAGATGTCAACCCCTTTTGAATGGCCGAGGATCAAGTCGATCTGCGGCAGGGTTTTTAAATACTCCTCGAACTCAAACAGGTCGCCGCCGTTGAACACCCTGGGCTCCGCCAGGAACAGTTCCCGGTATTCTCTAAATATTGACTCTATCTCCCCTTCAAAGGTTTTGCTCGGGGTTCCCGACGACACCGCCACGGGCGTCATGCCCAGTTCACAGGCAAACCTGGTCATCCCGATGACCACATCCGGGTCGCCGAAGATGGCGACACGCTTCATCATGGTGTGGTGCAGGGTATCGGCCATGGCATCTACCAGGCGCCCGCGCTCGTCTCGCAGGGACGCCGGTATCTCACGCCCCGTAATCCGGCTCAAGTTTTGAAGAAAGGCATCGGTGGCAGCTACCCCGATCGGGACAGGCCCGATGAAAGCGGGTATACCGAATTTTCGTTCCAGGTAGCGCGCCCCGCTTCCCCCGGCATGAGGCTGCAGGGCAAAGGTCGCCCGGGCATTGGCCATCTGCCTGATCTCGGACACAGGGGTGCCCCCAGGCGGGTAATAAGGGATCTCCTGCGGAGGGTTCAGGGGTGCATCCAGGGTATCGGAGATATCGAACAGGACCGTCCCTTCCACATTCATCTCCTCAAGCAGGTGCCTGATCTCCCGGATGTCACCCGGGTACAACATCCCCGGGATGATGTTCACCCGTTCCGAGAGCACGTCCCTGGTGGTTGCCAGCGATTCCAAAAAAGCTTTGGACGCCCGGTCGTACCCCTCCACGTGGGAACCGGCAAAGCTCGGGGTGTTTATCAGGACGATGGGGATTTCCTCCGTCTTTTCTCTCCCAATCTCCCTGCTCAGCCGCGCCCGCGCCTCTTTCAAGAAGCTCACCATGTCATCCCCCATGATCTCGCTGGAGCAGGTGGTCACAACCCCGATGAGACCCGGCCAGTACCGTACCACCAGGTTGCGGATCCCCTCGATCACATTCTTACGCCCCCCGAAAACCGCCGCGTCCTCGTGGAAGGAAGCGGTGGCAATAGTGGCAGGCTCTTTGAAGATCCGGCAGAAGGTGTAGCGGGCGTAGGTGGTGCAGCCCTGGGCCCCCTGAACAAAGGGGATTGCCCGGTGTACCCCGAGCACCGCCCACATGGCCCCGATCGGCATGCAGATACGGTTCGGGTTTACAACCACCGACCGGTTTGATGCCGGTACCAGTTCTGGATCGCGCGCGATGTACTCGGGCGCAGCGGGAATCTTCTCGACACACAGCCTGTCGTATGGAATGCCGTCTACCGGTATTTCTCGCAACCTCATTCTGTTTCAACCTCCTCTTCCACCTCCGGCAGGCCGCCCTGGAAGCGCCACACCGGTGAGTAAATGCCCTGGTAGATGTCCCGGGCAAAATTCACCATACCGGCAAACCCCGCGTATGGCCCCTTTTCGTAGGAGTGGGAGTTTACCGTGGGAATCCCCATCTTGCGGGCCAGGTATTTCTCCTTAAGTCCGGTCAAGAAGAGGTCAGGCTTGAGGGTAACCAGCATCTCCTCGATTTCGAACTCGTTCGGGGCGTCAATGACCAAGATCCCCCCCTTGTGCCGGACGTTGATCTTTTCGTAGTCATCCTCGTGGGCAAAGGTGCAGGCACCGGCCACAACCTCCATGCCCAGCTCCTCCAACAGCTTAATCCAGTGCCAGACCCGCGGGCCGCCTACATAGACGGCGATCCGCTTGCCAGCCAGCTTTGCCCTGTAAAAGGCCAGGGCCCTTTCCACGCGGGCCTTCTCCTCGGCAATGACCTGCTCCGCTCTGTCCTCAAGGCCAAAGAAAGCCGCCACCTCGCGCAGGGCCTCACTGGTCTGTTCAATACCGAAAAGAGAAACCCGTATGAACGGGGTATTATACCCGTCTTTAATCATCTGGGCGATGTATTCCGCAGAGCGCTGGCAGTGAACAACGTTGAGCTTGACATCCAGCATCTTGATCAGGTTCTCGATGCGTTCATTTCCCGAGAACACTGCAGCAACGCGCACACCGATCTTTTCAAAAAGCGGACGGATGGCCTGCAGGTCCCAGTCCATGTTGTACTCACCGATCAGGCAGATGTCGTAGGGAGTTTTTTCCTCTTCCCGCATCTTCAGCTCCGGGCGGCGCTCCCGCAGAGCGTTAATCTGGCGGTAAAACTGGATATTAAAGTCGTGGTGGCCCTTGGACTGGCTCACCCCGGAACACCCGGGAGACTCGGCAGTGAACACCGGCTTTCCGACCTCCTTTTCCACCTGTCTGGCCACTCCCTGGACGTCGTCCCCTATGAGTCCGGTGGTACAGGTGGTAAAGATGATCATGCCGCGCGCTTCCGGAAAGAGCCTGAAGGCTTCCAGGCAGGAAGCCTTCAGCTTCTTGATCCCGCCGAACACCACGTCCTTCTCCTGCATGTCGGTAACAACACAGTAGCGGCGGTTGAAGGCGACATTGGTAAGCCGAGTCGGCGTCGCCCAGGCATGGAGATCGGACAGGTTGCGCCGCGACCCCCAGGTGAACCAGGCGCACCCCACCGGAGCGTGCACCATACAAATGACATCTTTGATCGGCCCTCCGATGACGCCCCGGGAGCCTGCGAAAGCACACCCGCGCTCGGTCATATCCCCTGGGATCGTCCTGATGTTACAGGCTGGAATTACTGGGTTGTCCGGATCGTGTATGTAGATGTGCTTCCCCCGTTCTGGGATCTTCTCATCACACTTCATGTTGACAAGAGGCATAGCTCTACCTCCTTCACGAAATCGCTTCTGACGATCTTTCCTGCGTCCGGATCCGGGCAGCATCGTCTACCGGACAGACGAAGATGCGGCCATCACCGATTTCGCCGGTTCGGTTCACCTTGATGATGGCAGCGACAACCAGGGGGACGTCCTCATCCTCTACAACCAGGGAAATGAACCTCTTGGGGACAAATTTCATCCCTCCGCCCTGCTTCATCAGCTCCGGGTGGACCTCGAAGGAAACCTCACCGGCAAGCCCCTTCTGTTTTCCCCGCCCCAGCACCCTCCAGGCGGTTAGGGCGGGAAAACCTAGGGCAGCCAGCACTTCCTTGGTTCTGGTCATCTGCTTCGGCCGGATAATCGCCATTATTTCTTTCATTTGGGTCAACCTCCAAACTTTATAATCCCTTACATCCCGTCCTGATAGTATAGGCTTCGTCTACAGGACTGACAAATATCTTTCCATCACCGATATTTCCAGTAAACGCCGCCTGAGTGATGATCTGCATAACCTTCTCCACATTTTCGTCATCGGTAACCATCAGAATCATAACCTTGGGGAGTTCGTCATAGTAAACGCTGCCGACGTGAATCCCCTTTTGTTTTCCCCGGCCGACGACGTCCATCTTAGTCAGGGCCACAAACCCCGCCTCAGCAAGGGCGTCGACCACATCCTCGGCCTTTTCCGGCCGTACGATAGCGCGTATCATTTTCATAGCAATTCCCTCCTAATCCAAAAGTCCGTATTTCACGACAAGGGCTTCCATCTCGTCCATCGTCATCGGCTTCGGAATAACAAACATCTCGTTCTCGATAATCTTCCGGGCGAGTTCCTTGTACTCCCTGGCCTGGTTACAGTCAGGGTCGAACTCCGTCACCGTCTGCCGACTAAATTCCGCCTTCTGCACGATGTTGTCTCTGGGAACAAAATGAATCAACTGGGTTCCGATTCTCTTGCAGAATTCCTCCATTAACTCCCTCTCGCCGTCAACATTGCGGCTGTTGCAGATGATTCCGCCGAGGCGCACTCCGCTCTGTTCGGCGTACTTTATCATACCGCGGCAGATGTTGTTTGCCGCATAAAGGGCCATCATTTCGCCCGATGCAACAATGTAGATCTCTTCTGCCTTTCCTTCGCGGACCGGCATGGCGAAACCTCCGCAGACCACATCCCCCAGCACATCAAAGAAGATGAAATCCAGATCGGGCGTGTAGGCACCGAGCTCCTCCATCAGGTTGATGGCGGTGATCACACCCCTACCGGCGCAGCCCACACCGGGCTCCGGCCCCCCGGATTCGACGCACCTGATGCCGCAGAAACCGGTTTTAACCACCTTTTCCAGGGTAACTGCATCCTCACCGAGTTCCCGCAGGGTATCCATTACGGTCTCCTGCGGCTTCCCTCCCAGCACCATGCGGGTGCAGTCGGCTTTAGGATCACAGCCGTGAATCAAAACCTTCTTCCCGTAGAAGTAGGCCAGTGCGGCTGCCGTGTTCTGCTGGGTGGTGGACTTGCCGATGCCGCCCTTGCCGTAAATCGCAATCTTTCTGGTCATCCAACACCATCTCCCTTTCCGACAAGAAATTTGTAATCTTCGCTCCATTGGAAGGTCTTTGAGGAAACACAAAGCCCCCGTTTATCGGAACTACCTCGTTCCTCAAACAGGGGCATCGCTGCGTACCGGTCACGCTTCGGCACGTTTCCCGGCCTATATTGTTTCGCTCTGGCAGAAGTACACGAAACGTTAAAGTCCCCGCTCATATTGAGGGGGACTTCTTCATCCCGTTTAGGCTGCTTCGCCGTAACATCTGCCGGATGTCTTTGCGGTTGTATTATGATTTCATTTTATTCACTACTCACCCAAAAGACAATATCTCCTTGACAAGTATACGTGTATACATTAGGTCCGTTAGCGAAGCAAGCCCAAAGCCACCGTCGGCCGAACGTACCTTATAAGTAAATACTGTCTTATAAAACCGCCGCACTAAGCCTCCACTAAGCCTCGGGGTGAGGGCCCAGTTCCAACACTCCTTTTTTCAGTCTCTTGACCTGGCCGTTTGACAGGCCAAGGATGCGGGCGGCCTCGTTAATGGCCTGGTTAATAGTCATTATTAATAAGGTTACAATATCACAGATCGATAACAAGCCACCGTTATTACCCTTGACTCTAAATGAAGATTTCTGCTAAAGTTGAATCGAAGTGAGAGAAGGCAAAGGTGCCCCTGTTGGGCCCACGACGGGCCACACAGGGGTTTGTTTTTTTGGAGTGCAGAGGAAAAAGGAGTTGGTACTATGCAGCACCCCGTTTACCCTTTATCCCACGTTTTACCAGTTGCATCCCCCGGCTGCGTGTGGGTCAGCGGCATCTCATCTTGGGAAGCAGCCTTTCCGTGGCAGGTAATCACGATAGTTTTGGCCATAATTGTCATTTCAGCACTATTGCCCCGGCTTACATCGTATCTTGCGCGGTTGGAACGCTGTCGTTTGGCAAGACTTCCCGAGCCTTATCAGGAGAACGTGTTAGGCGAAACCGAGACCTCAGCCGTGTCTTCCGGGTGCTGTTCGGCCCCAGAAGCAGAGGAACTTAAGAGCAAACTTGCAGCATTCGCTGGTGACTACCAAGTCACGGCCAGCCAGATCCTGTCCTCTGTTGACCAAATGAAACTAGTTACCGAAACTGCTTCTCAAGCCATCACGGCCTTCGATTATGTTCAACGTGCTGCTGACGTGATTGGCGCATTGGGCGAAAAACTAACTCAGCAGGTTGAAGAAACCACTAGTTCCACGCGACGAGCCCGCGAGGCCTTGGTGCAGACTCTCGCGCTTACCGAACGTGTTTGTCTTGACACCGATAATACTTACCGAGAGATGTCATCTCTCGAAGAGGCTGTAAGAAAAGTAGACGGTATTCTAACCAGTATCGGAGAAATATCACGCCAAACCCGGCTTCTAGCGTTGAACGCCTCCATCGAAGCCGCGCGGGCTGGACAACACGGCAGAGGTTTTGCAGTAGTCGCCGATGAGGTAAAAAAGCTGTCTCTTCAAACCGAAAAGGCAGTGGGGGAAACTGGCAGAATTCTCACAGACGTGAAGAACAAAGTAAAACAAATGGAGCAATCTGTTCAGACCGGGCAGCGTGGTGTAAATCTCGCTGTTCAGGCGATCGATGAAATAAGAACAGAGCTCCATGGTCTCGAGCAACAGGTTGAGATTATGAGCCAAAGCGTTTGGACAGCACACCGCGAGATCCGAGAATACTTCGGCCGCTTAAAAGCCGCGGGACAACAGATAAAACGCAGCTTTGCCAGCATCCAGGCAGTTGCGGAAATGTTGACTAATGTGGCTCAAATAGTGCAAGCAAATGCCGGGAGTTTTACTCTGGTGAAGCCCAAGTCACTTTCGATGGAGGAATCTGGTTTTAACGGTGATGAGCAGGTTCACAAGGTGCTCGAGTCTTTACTTGTACTCGCTCGCGAACCAAGATTAAAGGAGCTTAAGCCTGAGCTTCATGGTCCGGTTCTCCGCAGATGGATGGCCGAGAGACCCGAAGTAGAAGCGGTTTATTCCAATCGGAGAGACGGCACCTTCATATTTTCAGAACCACCGGCTGCACTGGCCAACGCAAGAATACGTCCATGGTGGCAAAAGGCTATAGCGGGCGAGAACTATGTTTCACCTGAATATATTTCTGCCATTACTCGCCTTCCGTGCCGAACCGTGTCCGTACCCTTAAGAGACAACACAGGCGAAATCGTAGGTACTCTGGCAGCAGACATGGTCGTCGGCAGAATCACCTGATGGGCGCTTAAGACAAAGTTCGCAGGTTAAGGGCGAAATGACGAGAACCAGTATCTACCGATCTCGGTTCTGGCTTGAGTCTGTACCAAAGAAGGGATGCTTATATGAGTCACCGATTGGGAATGGACGACGTTTTTCCCTTCTTTCAACCTGTACTCGCGGCGGATACATGCGATGTATGGGGATACGAGGTATTGGGACGGGTGTCAACTCCGCACGGGCCGAAAAGCCTGGGCCCGTTTTTTCACGACCCAACAGTACCGGCAAGGGAGAAACTCGAGGTCGACCGTCTCATCCGAGAAAAAGCTCTGAAGGTACTGATGCAGGCAGGCCCAACGCGGTTTACGCTTCTTCTAAACATTCAACCGCAGTGGCTCTTGCCTTTCCTCGACAACCGAGAACGGTTTCTTACCCTGCAATACATCGAGTCCTTTAGAATTGATCCCGAAAAGATAGTCATCGAAATAAGCGAGACCGAATTCAGCGGAGATATGGAGCAACTTGCCCTATTGGTGGACAAATATCGGCAAGCGGGGTGTAGAATTGCAATCGATGACGTGGGTTGTAGACTAAGCAACTTCGACCGCATAGCCGCGTTAAAGCCCGACATCCTTAAGGTGGATACCCGCCTAGCCCTGGCGTCTGGTTATGACCAAACTGCCCAAAACGTTCTCGATATCCTGGGTTTCTTCGCTGCAAAAGCAGGCATAGACGTAGTAATGGAGGGAGTTGAAACGGCTGAGGTCCTCCGAACAGGACTCAAGGCCGGGTTTCGTTATTATCAGGGCTTCTTGCTCGGGTCTCCTGGTCCTCGTCCCAGCATTTGTCCCAACATTCGCACGCTTATGCGTCGTGAACTGGAGCAGTTCGCAGACCAAGAAACCGCACGACGTAAGAGTCAATTTACTGTGATGGAGCGGCTTGAAACGGTTGTCAGGATGTACAGTCTATCCACAACCCCTTCGGAGCTGGAATCCATACTTATTGATGCCGTTTATGATCTTCCCGTGAACTGCTATCGCGTGTACGTTTGCGATCGTATGGGATACCAGATAACGCCAAACTTCACCCGCGACGACCGGGGAGAATGGAAGGTCGATACAAGCTATCGTCGACGCAACTGGGCATGGCGTCCGTATTTCTATCCAACCGTTACTCTGTGCAGGTACTTCGGCCGTGGAGTCGTCTCTGATCAGTACCTTGACCTGGAATCAAGACGTGCTACGCAAACCGCATGTTTTCCTCTGAAAAATGATTTGTTCTTGTTTGTTGACGTTGACGTCACCTGTCAGTAGAATCTAGCAACGAGCAAAACCCTCGACCTCGTGTCTTTTATGCTCGCTTTCTTCAGCAGTGCATCGAAGGAGTTAAGCGCCAATCCTGCCAGCCCGCTTAAAGACGAAATACGAATACACTATCGGAATTCAACCCACTTTTTGCGTCGCAGTTGAGCTAGCTAAAAGATAAAAAGGACAAATGACTACCCGGCATAGTGGTCGAAGTTTCTCTTCACAGAGCAATAGGATTTGGAGTAGTCAATTTTCTCACCGGCCAACACGCTCGCCAAGACGGCAATCGCTATAGACCCCATCAATAAGTCTTGACCTTTTTTGTTTATCTGTTATAGTTTGGCGTGGGGTGACATATCATGAAGACTACGCTATATGTTGATCGGAAACTCTTGCAAGAAGCCATGCAAATGGCAGGAACGAAAGGGATCACAGAGACAATCGATACTGCCCTTAGAGAGTTCGTACGCCGCAAACGCCTGGAAAAACTGGCGGCAACTCTGGGAAAAGTTGACCTGGCGATGAGCGACGAAGAACTCGGGGAGACGCGCGAAAGATGAGTGAACGATTTCTGGTGGATACGTCGGTGTGGATCGAGGCCCTTCGCCCGAGAGGGAAGCCAGAGGTAGCTTCTTGGCTAAGAGAAGCTCTGATCCGGGACGCAGTCGTGCTCATTCCCCTGGTCAAAGAAGAAATTCTTATGGGCGCTCGTGACGAAAAGCAGTTTTCTGAGCTAGAAGAGATGCTGGGAGCCCTGCCCCTGCTGAAAGAAAAGCCGGAGATCTGGGAGAGGGTTGCGTCCATCGGGTTTTCCCTGCGCAGGCAGGGACTGAGGATTCCAACATTGGATCTTCTCATTATTTGCTGGGCCCTTACCTATGAATGTACTCTCGCTCACCGTGACCACCATTTCACGCTGGCAGCGGAAAGAATTCCTGGGCTGAAAACCGTGACCCTACTGAGCAGTTGAGAAATGTACCGTGATTCACATCATGAGAAACTTATAGCTTCGAGTAGAAATTGCTCCGTTAAAAACCGGGGCGAGGTTTTCTCAATCCCTCGCCCTGGTTGCTTAAAACCACCCCTTCGCTCCGCTTCAACAAAACAAGCCCTGGCCCTCTTCCTTTCTCAATTCTACTCTTACTCCACCGTCACGCTTTTGGCCAGGTTTCGCGGTTTGTCGACATCGCAGCCGCGTTTGACCGCCATGTAATAAGCAAAGAGCTGCAAGGGGACCACGGTCAGCATCGGGGTCAAGAGAGAGTCTTCACCGGGAATAACGAAAAGTTCGTCTGTTTCCTCTTCGATGCCAGCGAGCCCTTCTTTTGCTATGCCAATCACTTCGGCCCCGCGGGCTTTGACCTCTTTAATGTTAGATATCATCTTGTCTTGGAGTTCGTCCTGGGTTACGATGGCGATGACCGGCACCCCTTTTTCGATTAGGGCTAGGGTTCCGTGCTTGAGCTCGCCCGCAGCATAGGCTTCGGCATGGACGTACGATATTTCTTTGAGCTTGAGAGCACCTTCTAAAGCCACGGCGTAATCGAGCCCCCGCCCAATAAAGAAAGTGCTCGCGGTAGCGGCATATTTCTCAGCTATCGCTTCCACTGCACCGGCTTTTTCCAGGATG
Source organism: Syntrophothermus lipocalidus DSM 12680 (assembly GCF_000092405.1). Lineage (NCBI taxonomy): Bacteria > Bacillati > Bacillota > Clostridia > Eubacteriales > Syntrophomonadaceae > Syntrophothermus > Syntrophothermus lipocalidus. The sequence goes on from NC_014220.1 coordinate 2,171,292, forward strand.
GCTTCTACCTTGTCCGCGATACCTCTCAGCTCCCGAACAGTAGAGGCTATCACTTCCTCGGGCAAAGTGCCCCGCTTCTGCGCCAGGTACAGGCCGAGAAGGTACATGACCAGGAGCTGGGTAGAATAAGCCTTGGTCGAAGCTACCGCGATCTCAGGACCGGCCCATGTGTAGATCACCCTGTCGGCCTCTCTGGCTACCGAGCTCCCCACCACGTTGGTTACGGCCAGCACCCTGATGCCCTTTTTCTTAGCTTCGCGCAGGGCGGCCAGGGTGTCGGCGGTTTCGCCCGACTGGCTTATCACGATGAGCAGAGATTTATCTCCCCACAATACATCGCGGTACCTGAACTCGGAAGCGATGTCTACTTCCACCGGCAGGCAGGCCAACCGTTCTATGACGTGTTTACCCACCACCCCCGCGTGGTAGGCGGTACCACAGGCCACGATAAATACCTTTTCCACCCCATCCAAGCAGCAGTCGAGATCCACGTCCGAAAACTCAACCCGCCCCCCTTGAATCCGCCCGCGAAGGGTATCCCGTAAAGCCTGGGGTTGCTCCATTATTTCTTTGATCATGAAGTGGGGATACCCGCCTTTTTCCGCCGCCTCGGCACTCCACGTAACAGTGAACATGTCTTTGGCTACCCTCTTTCCTTCCCCGTTGGAAATGGCAACCCCGTCCCGGGTGAGGACCGCCATTTCCCGGTCTTCCAAGAGATAGACCTTCCGGGTCCGGTTCAGGATAGCCGGGATATCAGAAGCCAGGTAATACTCGTTTTCCCCCACTCCTATGACCAGAGGGCTCTGGTTCCTGACTGCCACAATCTTGTCGGGTTCGTCCGCGCAAATGACTGCCAAGGCGTAGGACCCTTCTACCGCTTCTAAAGCCCTGCGCACTGCTTCCTCCAGCGAGCCGTGGTAGTGGTGCTCCACCAGGTGAGCCAGGACCTCAGTATCCGTTTCAGAACTGAAACGGTGTCCCTCCCTTTCCAGCCACCGGCGCAGGCTGGCAAAATTCTCGATTATCCCGTTGTGGACCACGGCGATGCGTCCTTGACAGTCGGTGTGGGGGTGAGCGTTGTCATCGCTCGGAACCCCGTGGGTGGCCCAGCGGGTATGCCCTATCCCCAGACCGGATGTGGGGTGACTGCCGTTTAGAATCCCTTCCAGCCGCTCCAGCCTTCCTTCTTTCTTCAACAGCCACAAACGCTCTTCCTGAATTACCGCTATCCCGGCTGAATCGTACCCTCTATATTCGAGCCTTTTTAAACCGTCTATAATTACAGGCACGGCTTGGTTAGAGCCGATGTATCCTGTTATCCCGCACAATTCTATTACCTCCTCTTCCTCAAGACCACAACCTACCCAACCAGGTCATTCTTAATTCTTAATTCTCAATTCTTAATTCTCAATTCTCAATTCCAAATCTCCACTCGCCTTGCCTTTTGTCCCGACCGTTGCCGGTAGGTTTTGTAGCAAGGCTCACGATGGTGGCACACCGAGGGACCATCCGCCGATACTTTCGATAAGTCCCTTCCTCGTCACCCGGCACTCAGGAGTAACAGCAAGCCAATTCCAACTCCAGTTTGTATCAAAAAAGATAGCTGTGGAAACTTCCTATAAAACAGCTCAACGGCTGAGTGCCGGGGCTGGCGCTTTGTCGACACTATTAAAATATGAAAATCGCCTCCTAACGGTTACTTTTGAGCTAAAAGTATGGCCTTCCTTATCTCTTCAACCACCTCCTTCAGCATGAACTCATCCCGCCCCTGGGCCATGATCCTTATCTTGGGCTCAGTCCCTGAAGGGCGAACCAAAACCTTGCCCCATTCTCCTAACCGGATGTCTGCTTTAGCTATCACCTCCTTAACGTTGTCGTTATCCAGTATCCCTTCCTTATCTTTTAGGTCCACATTAACCAGAATCTGTGGCAATCTTTCCATCTCCAGAGCTAGTTCTGACAAGGGTAACCCAGTCTCGCGCATGACTTCAGCCAATTTCAACCCGGAGAGTAAACCGTCCCCGGTAGTGGCGTAATCTAGCAGAATAATATGACCCGACTGCTCCCCTCCCATGCGAGCCCCGGTTTCCATCATTTTTTCCAGTACATACCGGTCTCCGACCTGGCAATACTCTACCTCAACTTTCTCCCGGCGCAGGGCAATGTCGAGCCCGATGTTGCTCATCACCGTGGCCACTACCTTGCTCGGGACCAGCCTCTTCGTCCTCTGCCAGTGCAGCCCGCAGATTACCATTATTACATCCCCATCCAGGACATTACCCCGCTCATCCACAACTATAACCCGGTCTGCGTCCCCGTCATAAGCCACTCCAAAATCGGCCTTGTGTTCCAGAACCGCCCGTCGCAGCTTCTCTGGGTAAGTGGACCCACACCGGTCGTTGATGTTGATGCCATTGGGATGGTTACTTATAGAAATGACCTTGGCCCCCAGTTCCTCCCAAAGGCGGGGAGCCACACTATAAGCAGCACCGTTTGCACAGTCCACGACCACGCAGAGCCCGCTTAAGTCACGCGGTGCCCGGTAACAGCTTTTCAAGTAATCGATGTAGTTCGTTTCCGCTTCTGCCACCTCGTAGACCCGGCCGATGCCGTCACCAACTGGACGGGCCAGGTCATCCACTCCCTTTTTAACCAGTTCTTCAATCCTGTCCTCGGTTTCATCGGGCAGTTTATAGCCGTTCGCACTGAAAAACTTGATGCCATTATCCTCCATAGGGTTATGTGAAGCGGAGATAACCACTCCGCTCGAAGCTTCATACCTGCGGGTAAGGTATGCTACTGCCGGGGTGGGCACTATCCCGGCTTTGAGAACGCTCGCCCCTGTAGACAGAATCCCGGCGATCAAGGCCGCTTCCAGCATATCTCCCGATATTCTAGTATCTTTGCCGACCAGTATCCGCGGGTGGTCGAACTCCTGGGCCAACACGTAACTCCCAGCCCGACCTAATTTATATGCTAACTCTGGAGTCAGGTCTTCGTTGGCTACGCCCCGGACCCCGTCCGTACCGAATAACCTCCCCAAAACTTACCCTCCCTTTCGCTTGGCGTAGAATACCTCACAACACTTCTCACGGTATCGCTATTGAGGAATCAAGCCGCCACTGTGGCTTTGTCGAGGGGCATTAGCCCGTCCGCTCAGAGACTCCTCGCATCAATAATACCATGATTGGCTTCAAGGGTTATCTTGTCAAGCGGTTTTTTATAGGTAGTGATGATAGTTTCTGCTACTCTCAACCCGTCTACCGCCGAGCTCACGATGCCCCCGGCATAACCGGCCCCTTCCCCGCAAGGATACAGTCCCCTGACACTGACCGAGCTGTAATCAGGCCCCCGCTCGATGCGTACTGGAGCCGAAGTCCTGGTTTCTACCCCTGTCAGCACCGCTGCCGGGTCAATGAATCCTTTCATTTTGCGTCCGAACTCCGTTATCCCCTTCTGCAGGACCCGGGCGAGCTCCAATGGCAGTACCTCCCACAGGTTGGCCGGGGTCACCCCGGGTCTGTACGTGACCTGGCCGTTCGGAATCCCAGAACCAACCCGTCCCGCTAGAAAATCCTCCAGCAGCTGGGCACAAGCCCGGTATCCTCCCCGCCCTGCGGCAAAGGCCTTACGCTCCACCTCTTCCTGGAAGCTAACTCCACCAAGTGAAGTGCCATCCCAGTCCGAAGGCGCCACGGTCACCACCAAGGCACTGTTGGCGACGCCGGAGTCCCGGTCATAGTAGCTCATCCCGTTAGTAACCACCGTCTCTGGTTCGGAGGCAGCGGCTATGACGTATCCCCCCGGACACATGCAGAAGGTGTACAAGGAGCGGCCGGTTTCCCGGTCCTGGTAGGTGAGGTGGTAGTCGGCAGGTCCCAAGCGAGGATGTCCTGCCCATTGCCCGTATTGGATGGTATCTATAAGGGCCTGGGGGTGCTCGACCCTCACTCCAACGGCAAACCCCTTGGGCACGAGGCTGATGTTGCGGTCGGCTAGGAGCCGGTAAACATCCCGAGCGCCGTTGCCGGTGGCAAGCACCAACACCGAACAAGGGACCTTGACCCGGTGGTTGACGGTTATCCCCCGCACTCTGCCCGCAGCCCAGTCGATGTCGGTAAGGCGGGCACCGAAGTAGACTTCGCCTCCCCACTCGAGGATTTGGCGACGCATCCCCTCCACCACCTTGCGCAGCCGGTCGGTCCCTATGTGAGGCTTTTTCAAGTAGCGAATCTCCTCCGGGGCCCCGAAGTTTACAAAAGTCTCGAGCACCTTATCTACCCGCTCATCCCCAATGCGGGTGATCAACTTGCCGTCGGAAAAGGTCCCGGCCCCGCCTTCCCCGAACTGGACGTTCGATTCCGGGTTCAAAACCCCGTTCTGCCAGAACTCTTCTACATCCTTCGCCCGCTTTCTTACCTCGCGCCCCCGCTCGATGACTACAGGCCGGTAGCCGTATCGCGCTAGTCCTAGCGCACAAAAAAGACCTGCAGGCCCAGAACCGACAATAACCGGCGAGTAGCGCACGGTCTCTTCCCCTTCCCTCAATTTAGCGGGTAGGCGATCCTGAATTATCGATACCTCCGGTGACGCCAAAACCGCCAGGTCCAAATCGGCCCGGCTGGAAAGCTCTACATCAACCGTATAGACCAGCACCACCTTTTGCCGGCGGGCGTCCACTGCCTTCCTGGCTATGCTCCAATTCCTTAGAGAAGCCGGTTTGACCCCCAGCCTGCCTGCGGCTAAATGCTTGAGCCGGTTCTCGTTTTCTTCCAAGCCCAGCCTCAGGTTACGAATCCTTATCTTCATGGGCTCTCCTCTTTAGTAACCGGTTTAACATCGACCATGACCCGGACCCGCTCCGGGAATGCCGAGACACCCTGGGGAACGGTTACAGCGGCCTCTTCCGTGAAAGGAAGGGTATGTCCCTCCAGGCTGACGGGGGATGTCGTCACTTGCAAGGAAGGAGCCGGGGTGCCGGGAGGCCCGATCAAAGTGACCTCGGACGGCTCTGCCCGCATATCCCCCAAAACGTAGCCGTCCGGCAGCTTGCCCGTCAGAGTAGGATTAACCGCAACTTTGGTCAGGGTACGTTCCTGGCCCACAACCACGTAAACCTTTACCTGGTCTGGGATCAAGGTGATGTTATCCGTTACGGTTTCCCCCCTCGCATCTACCGCCCGCGCCGGAGCATAGAACGAAGATGTTTCAGTCCGGTCAGTCAGGTCCAAAAACGTCACCACTGAGGCTACCTTTCTCACCACTTCTTGCGGCCCTTTTACCAGGCATTTTTCTGGGACCGTAATCATGCCTTCTACAGTATAACCGGCGGGCGGAGGTTTCTGCACCCGGCAGGTCACGGGAAAGATGTTTTCTTCGGTCTTAAAAACCTGAACCTTTACCTGTTCCGGCCGGATCTTGGTCACCCGGGCCCCAGGGACGGGCTCCACTTTGACCGGCAGGGTATAGATGCCGGGCTCCAGCCCTTTGAGGTCAATGTAGGCGTTTATGTCCGAGGCTTCTTTAGGAGTACCAATTACTTCCACGGAAACCTTGTCGGTATGTGAAGCCTTCAAACCTTCCTCGAGATTGATATGGTTGAGCTTGACTCCCGTGATCTCTTTGCGGGTGATGATAACGTTCTCGTTGGTGACGAACAGCCACAGCATCACCGCCAGCACCAACGAAATAATCTTCAAACCGGTGGTATTCTTCTTACTCCCGTTCATTTGGCCACCTCAAAACCTTGAAAACCTCGCTTTTGCGGTCTCTTTTGCCCAACAATTCTCGTTCAAGAATTTCCCGCACTCCCTTCTGGTCCAGATCGCGGCTAAGCTTGCCTTCGAGAGCGCAGGAAACACTCCCCGTCTCCTCCGACACTACTATGGTCAAAGCATCGGAAACCTCGGTGATGCCAATACCGGCCCGGTGCCTGGTTCCCAGGTCCTCGGCCAAGTTAGGGTTGTCGGTCAAAGGCAGAAAACACCCAGCCCTAACTATCCTTCCGTTGCTTACAATAACCGCCCCGTCGTGCAGAGGCGTCTTGGGGGTAAATATGTTGACCAGCAACTGGGAGCTGACCAGGGCATCCAGCGGCACGCCGCTTTCGATGTAGTCTTTGATACCCGTATCTCTCTCGACGACTATCAAGGCCCCGGTCTGGGTTTGAGAGAGGATAGCAACCGCTTTAAGTATTTCTTCTATGACCGTGTCTCTATCGGTCCAGCGGGAGGTGGTGCCAGCAAAAAAATGGCCCCGTCCCAGTTGCTCCAGAGCCCGGCGCAGTTCGGGTTGGAACACGACCGGTAAAGCCACGAACAGCATGGTCCACATCTTTTCCATCAGCCAGCCCACGACTTCCAGTTGCAGGTACCGAGAACCGATAGAGAAAACGAGTAGCAACAACAGGCCCTTCAGCAGCTGTTCTGCCCGGGTGCCCCTGATCAACAAGAGTAAGCGGTAGAAAAGGTAAGACACGATGAGTATGTCCAGTAAAGAAAGCACGACCTTTATTGGGTCGGTGATGAATTCTGACAATACCGCGATGTCCAGGAAACTGCCCCCCTGTCTAGATTCTTGAACAACCTAAATTCCGCGTTTGGATGAAAAAAAGAAGCATTGACATCAAACCCCAGGGCTTCTACGATATATTTTAAGTATTCGCGTGAGGTTTTGCAAAATAAGGAACAGGTTGCAATTTATTAGAGGAGGATAAAATAGACAAGTGGGAACTGTTCTCGTAGGCACCTGCGCCTGGAGCGATCACACCGATTTTTACCCCCCTGGTCTAAAACCCACCCGACAGCTAGAATATTATGCCCAGTTTTTCCCGGTAGTGGAGATCGACAGCACCTTCTACGCGCTTCAGCCCGCTCGCAATTTTGCCGGCTGGGCTAGAAAAACTCCGGAAAACTTTGTCTTCGATGTCAAGGCCTACCGGGTGATAACCAGGCACGACCGTTCCCCTATGGACAAGGATGAGCTCGCCTACATCGTCAATCGCTTCGCCTCTTCCCTGACTCCCTTGGAAGAAGCGGGCAAGCTGAGGGCGGTTCTGCTCCAGTTTCCCCCGTTTTTCGTCTGCAACCCCCGGAATATAAGCTATCTTCTGTGGTGCCGGGAGCGGCTGGCCTCCTTCACCCTGGCGGTAGAATTCAGGCACCGCTCTTGGTTTGAGGGCGATACGCGCGACCAGACCTTGAAACTGCTCGCCGATAACCGCCTGGTCAACGTGGTCTGCGATGAGCCCCAGATTGGGCAGGGCAGTGTACCGATGGTAGCAGAGGTAACCTACCCGAAACTCGTAATCTGCCGTTTCCACGGCCGCAATGCTCAAATGTGGTACAGAAAAGGCCTGAAAACGAGCGGCGAGAGGTTTAATTACCTGTACTCGGATGAAGAACTCGAAGAGCTTCTCGGACGAGTCTTGCCCCTATCTGAGAAAGCAGAAGAAATGCACATACTGATGAACAACAACTTCGGCGATTACGCGGTGAGAAACGCCCTCCGGATTCGCGAAATGCTAGGACAGCTAGCCACAAAGCCACAGGTAGGTACAGATTCATTTAACTAGACGCAGATTAACGCTGATTAATAATAACTAAAATTTATTAAATATATAGCAGTAATTTATAATTTTATAATCATATAAAATCTGCGTTAATCAGCGTCTAATACCAATCGTTTTATAATTTTTGCCACCACGCTGACTGCGTTGCCTCTTTTCTGCAAAACCCCTTCCACTACCAGCGGCGAGGTTTGGGGAGAGAATATAAGTCCTCCGTAGCGCTGATACACGTCTTCGAAAACCGTCACATCGGTGAGGCCGAACTCGTCCTCCAGCGACATAAAAACGGTAATCCTGCCGCTTTTGGTAGGGGGCCGGTGGGGGCAGAGCAGTACCCCTGCTACCTTTACCCAGCTCCCGTCCGGCAGGGCTGCCAGGTCCCGGCTGCTTTTAAAGCCGTTCCTCTTTAGGTAACCGCGGAACCTGGCCATAAGGTGCTCCCGCGGGCTCAAACCTAAGATTTCGAACTCCATCGCGTATTTTTCGTCCTCGGTAAAATCGGGGATGTCCATTTTCGCGTCTGCCGCCTCGCCGTCATCGAAGGCGATAATCCCTTCTTTTACGTTTCCCGCCGGTTGGGGTCGAAAATACAGCTTTCGGGCCTTGACCAATAGCCGGCGCCGGTTGGTATCGAATACATCTAAGGCCCCGCACTTTATCAGGTTCTTCATTTCGTCCCGGGCCAGCCCGGTTTTCTCCCACACCTCGGTCAGGGATGCAAACGGCCGGTAAACCAGGATTTTCTTCAACCCTTCCCGGCTGAGACCTTTTACCCGGGCCAGCGGAATCCGGATGCCGCCTTTTTCCACCCGGAAGGCTTCCCCGCTCCTGTTGATGCAGGGCGGGAGTATCTTTATCCCCCTCCGCCTGGCCTCATTCAGGATAACGTGAGGAGGGTAGTAACCCATGGGCTGGTTGCTGAGAACAGCCGCGTAGAACTGGGCCGGGTAGTGGCGTAAGAGGTATGCGGTCTTGTAACTGGTGGTGGCAAAAGCGGCGGCGTGGGCTTCGCAGAAGCCGTAGCTGGCGTAACCGGCCATGGCCTTGAATATCGTCGCTGCTGCTTCCTGGGACACCCCGTTTTCCACCGCTTTCTTGATAAACTCCCGCCCCACCTCATCCATCACTTTCTGGGAACGGGCGTGGGTCATCACTTTACGCAGGCGGTCGGCCTCTCCCGGAGTGAATCTGGCAATCGCGGTGGCAATCTCGATCACCTGCTCCTGAAAAAGGATGACCCCGTAGGTCTTGGCCAGGATAGGCTCGAGCGCGGGGTGCAGGAAAGTCACCGGTTCCCGGCCCTGCCGGCGGGATATATAGGGTTCTACCATGTTGCCTTTGATCGGCCCCGGCCTTATAAGGGCCACGCTGGCCACGATGTCCTCGATATCAGAGGCCCCCAGCCGCGCCTGCAGAGCTCTCTGGGCCGGGCTTTCCAGTTGAAAAACCCCGATGGTTTGTCCTTTGTTTATCATGCGGTAGGTAGCATCATCGTCCAGGGGTATTTTTTCGTAGTCGAACGTTTTCTTTTCCTGCTTGACTGCCCTTACCGTGTCTTCGACCGCCGACATCGCTCGCAAAGATAAAAGGTCGAGCTTAACGAGTCCCAGTTCTTCTACATCGTCTTTGTCGAACTGGGTAACGATTTCCCCTTTGGCCGACTGCTGGAGCGGGGTAATATCGCAGAGGGGCTCCCGGCTCACCACCAGCCCTCCCAGGTGGGTACCCAGAAAACGGGGAAAACCGGCCACTCTTTCACACAGGTCCAGCAGCAGCGCGAATTTGTCCCGATCCAGCCCGCTCTCCCGCAGCTCCGGCAGCAAAGACAGCATATCCCTAATCCGGTCGGCGTAGGCACCGTAAGGGAGCCTCTTGGCCACCCTGTCCAGTTCGGCTTCGGGCAGCCCCAAAGCTTTGCCCAATTCCCGCACCGCGGATCTTGCCCTGTACGTGCTGTAGGTGCAGACCTTCGCCACCTTGTCCTCGCCGTATTTCCGGGTAACGTACTCGGAGATGCGGTCGCGCCAGCGGGCATCGAAATCGATGTCGATATCCGGCTTCTCCGCCCGCTCCAGGCTCATAAACCGCTCAAACAGGAGCCCCCGGGCTAGGGAATCTACCTCGGTTATCCCCAAACAATAGGCTACAAAAGAATCGGCGACCGATCCTCGCCCTGTATGCCGTATCCCCTGCCGGCGGGCGTATTCGACTATATCCCAAACCACTAAGAAATAGTCGGCATAACCCAGGGTATTGATGATGTGGATTTCGTGTTCCAGCCTCTCTTCGACCCTTCGCGTTACCCGGCCGTACTTTTTCCTGGCCCCGCGGTAAGCAAGTTCTCTAAGAAGTGACTCCGCCGTCTGGCCGGGAGGCGGGTTGAACCTAGGGAAAAGAGAGGCGCCCGGTTCCAGAGAAGGCCGGCACCGCTCCGCTATCTCCCACGTATTAGCTACCGCCTGCGGGTACTCCCGAAAAAGCTTCTTCATTTCCCGTTCTGGCTTGAGATGGTTCTCGGCATTGAGCGGGCGTTCCGGGTGTACCTCGTACACCCGGGTCAAGGTTCGGACGCAGGTCAGGATGTCGTGAACCTTAAAGTCCTCCGGACACGCGTAGTGGACGTTGTTGGTGGCCACCACACCCACCCCCAGTTTCTCGGCCAGTTCGGCCAGGTCCCGGTTTAAGGTCCTGGTGCCGGGCAGGTAGGTATCCTGCAGTTCCAGGTAGAAGCCGTCTTTTCCCCATATCTCCAGGTAAGCCAGAGCAGCCCGGTAAGCGGCATCGTACTGGCGGGAAAGAATCCGGGCCGGTATCTCCCCTTTGCGGCAGCCCGACAGGGCGATGATGCCTTCCGCGTGCTCCTTCAGTATATCTAGGCCCGCCTGAGGCTGGCGCCGGGGATTATCCAGATGGGCTTTGGTTAAAATACGGCAGAGATTACGGTAGCCTTCTTCATCCTCGGCTAAAAGGGTAAGGTGGTATCCCCCGGCTACGGTCACCTCCACCCCCTGGATAGGCTTTATTCCCGCTTTTTGGGCTTCTAGCTTGAACTGGACCGCGCCGCACAGGTTGTCGTGATCGGTCAGGGCCAGGGCCGGCATGCCTGATTCAGCCGCCCTGTCTACCAGGCTCTTGATTGAGCTCCCCCCGTCCAGAAATGAAAAACAGCTGTGCACGTGAAGATGCACGAACATCCTACCACCTGCCCCAAGAACGAGCCACAGATGAACTCAGATAAGCACTGATTAACACAGATGTTTATATTTGACGCTGATTAACGCAGATTTTTTAATAATTAATGCATACGACTTAAAATTGCGAGGAATGCGGTTCATTTTCTGGTAGTGATACCGCTTGGTGTATATAAGGGGGGTTGCGTAAATCAGCGTTTAAATCAAAAATAAATCTGTGTTCATCTGCCCGGCACTCAGCTGACTGACATTGTAACATGCCACTGGTTCCCGAAAACCCTAGCCGCTAATCAAAGACTTGAGCTGAGTGCCGGGTCAGTGTCCATCTGTGGTTTACTTCCGGAGCAGACCCCCATGACATCTGGCGGTATCACCACTAGAGAATGGAAACTTCGGATTCTTTAGAAAATCTTCAATTAAGGAAAATCTGTGTTCATCTGCCCGGCACTCAGCTGACTGAAGTCGTAACATGACAGCAAGTCCCGAAAACGCTAGACGTTAACCAAAGACTTGAGCTGAGTGCCGGGTCAGTGTGCATCTGTGGCTAGTTTTCGGACTTATCCGTCAATCGTAGATCTTGTACAGGCTCCAGCCCTGGCCGGCACCATCGGAAAACAACTCTAAAACCATCCCGTTCTCGAGCTCCAGGCGGTAAAAAAGCTTGGGCGGCTCGCTCTCCCACCAGCAGCCGGTATCGTACCACCGGTCTAGGATAACCGCCACTTTCGCCCACCTGCCCTTCCACTTTACTTTCTGGGGCTCCCCCTCTTCGTTTTTCATCACTTCTAAGCCTTGGAAAAGTAGCCGACTCACCTGGTCTCACCCGAAAAACGCCAGGGATCCCAAAAGGATAAAACCTCTTCCCTGCGCCCGATCTTTACTCCCCGCGAAATCATACCGGGATATTTTTCGTTCAAGGCCAAGGCAACAGCTGTCAGGTCATGCCGGGGCCTGGGCTTAAGGTCAAAAAGATCCTGCTCAGCCAGTTCCCAGTCGTAAAGCGATGAAACCTCTACCCTCACCCCAACCACGGGACCGGTAAGAGTCAGTTTGTCTAAAAGCAAAACCAGGACTTCATACAGCTTCCTTTCTTCCCGGTATCCCCACGGTACTAACCGTCCTTCCTCACATGTATCCTCCTCGGATGCCAGCGCCAGCTTGACAAAGCGGCATCCCTTTCTCCTGGAATACAGCAGAGAAGCCAGCACCCGGGCAGATTCCCGCAAAACCCGGGCTATTACTCCCCTGCTTTCAGTTTCCCCTTCCAGGCCGAAAGCCAAAGCCAGCTTGCCCGGAGGGTAAAGGTTGACCAGGGGGGTGTCGTCAAGCCCGCGGCCGTGCCGGTAGACTGTATAACCGTGTTCTCCCAGCATCTCCACCAGTTCGTCCAACCGCAGGTCCTGCAGTTCTCCGTAACTTTTGAAACCTAACCGGCTCAAGGCATCGAGAACCTTCGGAGGCAAAAGCCAATCCATGGTTATGGGAACAGTTTTCATAAAATACTTTTCCTGGCCAGGAGCTGTCTCGAGGCAATAGAAGCCGGAATCACCTATCGAGCCCGCTTGCCAGAAGGCACGGGCCAAAAGCCTGGCCACGAACTTGTTCCTGCCTATTCCTACCAGCACCGGCCCCCAGCTCCTATCCGGTCCCAAACTCGTTTTCAGTTTTGCTATTTCCTTTTCGGTGCTGCTCCCTGTAAGGTCAAAAAAGCATTCCTCATCACTGACCGGCTCGATGATAGGGGAAACCCTGGTCAGAGCCTCTAGATAACGATTACAGGCTCCTTTGTACAGGGGCTCGTCATAAGCCAGAAAAAAAGCATCCGGGCACTTGCCTTTCGCTTCGGCTACGGGTAACCCTTCCAAACCGTACCCTCTCAGCTCGGGCGAAACCCCTGTTACCCGCCCCTCACGGAATATGACCAGGGGCTGCCGGCCAAGCCAGGGATGCTTTCGTCGGGCCCACCCGGCATAAAGATAAGGGAAAAATATGCAGGCCACTCTGCTCATAACATCACCCAAACATATGTTCGTATGAGTATTTTATAACGGTACCCTGAGTGTGTCAACCTGACCTTTTTCATCTTTGATTTCACTTTAAAAACTACTTCCGAAGAGGTGGCGGCTGCCTGTTTGCCTGTATGTAGCGCCGAGGCCAATAATGGCCACAACATATTAGGTTAAGACTATGCGGTTGACTCTTTTCGCGGTGATATCTGATTACGAATTCTGAAAAAGTCTGCGTAAATCAGCGTCTGAATCATATTTAAATTTTCAAATCGAGATCGGATTTGACGTTTTTTTGACGATCTCCCGATATAATTTCGCTGAAGAATTCTGCGGATTTCCTTTCTGTATTCGGGAACCAAGTTCTGTCTTTACGAAAGGGAGGTCGATCTATGTTGAAAAAGATTCGGGTCTACGGCGCAGTGTTGCTCGCGATGATACTGTGTTTTTCTCTGACCGGGTGCGGCCCAGGCGAATCCAAGAATGAGCCGCAGGGACAAAGCAATCAGCCTTCCACCAAGACGCAGGTCAGCGAGCCGGCGAAGGAGGAATCGCTTTCCGATGTCTTGGCCAAAGGGCAAGGGCTGAAAAGCATGTCGTATGAATTCATTCTGACAACCCCCCAGGGGACTCAAACCGGAAAGGTGTGGCTCGACGGGAATCGCCTCAAGACCGATTCCACTATCGAGGGCAAAAGGATAGTTACTTTTTTTGACCGCACTACCAACACCGTCATTACTTACTACCCCGAACAAAACCAAGCCGTCAAATTGTCTGCAGGAACAGATTCGAACGAGGCCCCTTCTCCCACCGACTACACCGGAAACCTCAACCCCAATAAAGTAAAAGTAATCCGAACCGAGATCTACGACGGGGCACGCTGCAAGGTCTTGGAAATGATTGCCCCGAGCAGCCAGGGAGAGAAGGTCCTGCTTTGGGTTCGCGAGGATCTGGGTTTGCCTGTCAGGGTTGAAACTACCGCCGCTTCAGGAGAAAAGACAATAATGGAATACAAAAACATCTACGTGGGTTCCTTGCCGGCCGATACCTTCGAACTCCCTCCCGGCGTCCAAGTTACGGATCTCAACAGCATGATGAACAAGCTCCCGGCCAACCTGCCAAATCGGTAGCACGCCCTGCAGAGGGATGCGGTTAAGGAGGAACCACGTGTCATGGATGAAGACCGCAACCGAACAAAGGAGATCCTCGGCTTCAGCTTTATAATGCTGGCAGGTATCGCGGTCACCATATGGGGGGCCCGCATCGTCTACCAGGCCTTGGCCAGCCTGTCCTGGCCTTCATGTCCGGGGCGGGTTGTGTCTTCTCAGGTAAAAGACATCAGCCACGAGCCACGAGACGGTCCTTCCTACTGGGCGGAGGTAGTCTACCGGTACACGGTTGACGGTAAAGAGTACACCTCGGAAAACGTTTTCTTCGGCCAGTACAGCTCAGGCAGTCCTGGCCCGGCCCGGCGTCTGGTAGACAGGTACCCGGCCGGAAAAGAGGTCACCGTTCACTACGCTCCTGATAACCCGGCCCTAGCTGTTTTGGAAATCGGGTTTTCGTGGGCTGCTTTTGCGGTTCTGCTTATAGGCATCATTTTTACGGCAGTTGGGGCGGCGGGGATCTGGTATACGGTTGCCGCGTCGAAAAAAGGAGAAGATGTGAAAAGTTACAACTGAGAAAGGAGAAGATGAACCAATGCATAGGTATTTTTTGCCGGTCATAATCCTTGTGGTGCTGTCGCTGGCGGCACTCGCGGGCTGTGGATCGCCGAAACAGGCTGTACAGGAAAACGAGACCAAATCGACTTCCCAGCCGCGCGAGACGTCGAACGTCTCCTGGCCTGAATGGTCCGGCCCGCAAAGCCTGGGCCCTGGCGGGACTTTGCCGGAATTATGGCACGTTGATTTCGTCCATTTCCCGAAACCGGGCTCGGCCCACTGTTACAAGATAGGGATCGATTCCGAAGGCAACTGGGGAGATACTTACAACGAAAAGGGGAAACTCACCGACCAGGAACTCGCCGCCGTAAAGTCAGCTTTAGCCAAAGTGAACTGGAACTTGGTCCCCCAATGGTCCACGAAGGACTACGTCGCTTATACCGCGACTCCAAAATCATGGCCGTTTCCGAGCGACGAGAACCCTTATTTTCAGGTAATGATATGGCTGGGGCAAACTTATAACTCGCCTCCTTACGATGGAAGGGCGGTCGTGGCTGATTTGAAAGCTCCTTGCCCGCCAGAAATTAAGGAAATTATAGATATTTTAAAGCCATTGCAAGAGAAATACGAGCCTCAGATACACTAATACACTAAGATTCCCATTGAACCGAGAACCATGTTCGGTGTTACCGAAGCGAAAGGAGGAATGTCTATGATTTTTGTACTGTTGAGAAGACGCAGCCCGGCAATCCTTTTGTCAATTTTTATGCTTGTCTCTTTTTCACTCTTCCCTCCCACCGGGCCAGCCGGCGGCGTTTCGCCGGAGGCGTCGCTGTCCATCACTGCCCCGCGTGACGGGGAGACCCTGCTGGCCGGCCAGTCTTATACCGTTGCCTGGACGTATACAGGTGATGTAGGGCGGTACGCCCGGATTCAGCTTTATAAAGGAGGCCAGTTCAAGACCACCATTTCTTCTTACACGTCGGTCGGCAGCGACGGAGCCGGCACCTACTCTTGGAAGATCTCCTCCACTTTAGCCGAAGGCGATGATTACCAGATAAAGATTACGAGCACCTCTAAAAGCACCGTTTTCGTTATGTCGAGCAGTTTCCGCGTTAGGCAGGCAAGCCAATCGGTGTCTCCCACGGTTTCCGGTCTGCCGGTCGATGTATCGAAAATCTTGCCATTATCGGAGCAAAAACAGAGCAGCTCTCAAGTCTCGGACGAAGACAAACCGTCAACAGCCCCGGCTGCTGCCCAGACCGGACCTGACCTGACCATAACCGAGATCAAGATGCAGCCGGATCCCGCTAATCTAGGGGCTAATGTTACCTTTTCGGTAACGGTCAAAAATGCCGGTAACAGCGCCTGTCCCGCGGGGGGTACGGTCAAGATAACGTCTGCCGGGGTAATTAAAACTAAGACCATGTCTTCGCTTAATTCCCAGGCCAGCTCCACTGTTACCGTAGCAGGGGTCACCTTGCCGCAGGCCAGCAAGGAGGAAATAACCGTTCAGGTAGAACCGCCGGCCGGCACGGCCGATATCAACCCGAGTAACAACAGCCGGCAGTACAGCCCTAATACCCTGGAACCGGACCTCACGGTGACCAAAATCGTAACCGTTCCCTCGGTTGCTGCTCCCGGATCGCTGGTTAAAGTCACGGTCACGGTTAAAAACCTGGGACCCGGGTCCTGCCCGGCGGGAGCTGCGGTGAAATTGACCGGAAGCCCGGGCACTCCGGAGGCCACTCAAACTTCCTCTACCCCAATAGCCAAGAGCTCGGAGCGGCAGTTCACCTTCGAAAGTTTCCCGATGCCGTCGAAGGCCACCGACAAGCTTACGGCTGAGGTTCTCGCCCCGCCTGATGTCAAAGAAGTTTCAGCGAACAACAATACCTTGAGCCTGCAGCCGAGTTTACCGTCGGTCGACCTCACCATAACCGCGGTCAAGATGCAGCCGGATCCGGCCAGCCTGGGGGCTAACGTCATCTTGTCGGTAACCGTCAAGAACGCCGGAAGCACTCCCTGTCCGGCTGGCGGCGTGGTCAAGATTACGGCAGGCGGCACTACCAAAACCAAGAACATGTCTTACCTTGGGGCCCAGGCTAGCTCCACCGTCACCGTGGGCGGGGTTACTTTGCCGACCGCCGGCAGCCCAGTCATGACCATCCAGGTGGAACCGCCTGCCGGTACGGGTGATATCAACCCGGACAACAACAGCCAGCAGTATACCCCGAACATCATCAAACCGGACCTCACCGTGACTGGTATTTCCACTAGTCCCTCCAAGGCCGCTCCCGGAGCGCCGGTCAAAGTGACGGTCACGGTCAAGAACCTGGGACCCGGTACCTGCCCGGCTGGAGCTACGGTGAAGCTGACCGGAAGCCCCGGGGCCCTGTCTTTGCAGACTGTATCTAACACTATAGCCAAGAACTCTCAGAAGCAGGTGATCTTCAACGGTTTCCCCATGCCCTCCAACACCAACGACAAGCTTGTCGCCCAAGTATCGACGCCTTCTGGAGTAGGCGAGGTCTCAACTGCCAACAACACCGCGAGCCTGCAGCCCAGCCTCCTCTTGCCGACCGTCGAGTTCGTTTCCCTCACCTCCAGCGGTTACTGGTCGGCAGGTGGCGGCAAACCGGCTCTGGGAGACCCTATATTCTTTAAGGCCACCTTGAAAAACACCTCTAACTACCAGATAACCAACCTTCCGGTGCAGCTCAGCTATCAGGGACAGGTGATTAAGACCAACTACATCAACATCAATCCTAAAAGCTCGGCCAGCACCGAGTTCGACGTGGTTGTGCACCCGGCGGCCCTGCCTCCTAGCCAGAATACGGTCACCTATACCGTCACCGTCAATCCGCCAGGACCGGGAAGCCTGCTTATCTCTCCGGCGACCCTGAGTAAAACCATCACCCTCGAGATACTCAAAACCGGAACCGTCTATGCGCTGATCCGCCAGCCCGACAACAGCACGTTTGACGAGGGTGGTTTCACCGTTACCTGCAGCGCAGGCTCCTACTACCAGGAAGTAAACACGGGAGAAGCCTCCATGGCTATCTTCCGCGATGTCCCCATCGGGGTTAACCTGCAGGTAAAAGCCAGCAAGACGGGTTATATAGGCTATAACGGGCAGGACATCTTCAGCGGTATGCTGACCTCGAGCAGTATGAATGTCAAGCTCTACCTCACCAACATGGGGAGTGCCGCGGTCGGGGCCAAGAGCCAGGCTACGGGCAATTTCCTTTCCGGAGTGACCGTGGAGGTTGTAGGAACAGGGCAGCAAGACATGACCACCCAGGCTGGACCCGCCAGCTTCAGCCTGCCGGCCGGCACTTATACCTTCCGCCTCTCCAAGCGGGGCTTCGCACCTACTACCGTAACCGGCACCGTACGGGCAGGACAGGTGACCGACGTGACCGGCACCATGAGCTATACCACCATGACCACGGTAAGCGGTAGAGTAGTGGATCAAAACGGAAATCCTCTGACTGGTCAAAAGGTAGACGTGATCAAGTGGATTAATAACAGCGTCGTTGCCTCTACCACCACCGACAACGGCGGCAGTTACACCGTAACCTTCGACAACCACAACGTAGATCCCATGTACCTTAAAGCCGTTAAAGGCAACGCCAGCGGCAGGTCGGAACCGGAGTGCTTCTACCCGGGCTTGAGGTACCGGGTAGACTTGGTCGTGTCACCGCCCCCGCCGCCACCTCCGGCTTCGGGCTGGCATGAAATCAAGAAAAAGGGGTGCGCGCGGGCTATTGCCGCCAGCGTTCCCGACACCTTCTTCACCCAAGGGTGGGATGTCAGCACCACCCTGGGTATCTTCGGCATCCGCTTGAAGTACCGCAACGAGCAGTCGGAGATCGCGGAGGTCAAGGTCGAGTTGGCCAGCGGTCCGGCTGCCATTTACAATGTCAGCACCCAGTACAACCCGGGGACCGTGCTGGGAGAAACGGCTTCAGCGGCAGCCCAGTCTCTGATCCCGACCATGAGCGATACCTCGGCCGATCTCCTGTCGTTCCTGATCGAGGAGAGCGCCCCCGGGATCACCCTTTCCGCCGAAGGTGGGGTGGGCCGGACCATTGTTTGTCTGGACCGGATCGAAATAATCGACCGCGACAGCGGCCAGGTCGTCTGGGCCAGCAACTCCGGTTTCAGCACTCTGGACAGCGGCTACTCCTGGACCAACCGCTCTTACGCCACCGGCGGAGTCGACTGGGCCAAGGCCATCATCCGCGCTTATATCTACCTGGACGGCACGGATATGCTAGGCCCGCAGAATGACAGGTGCAAGATGGTAAGTTGGGACCCAGGCAAGAAAATCGTCAGGTACTTCAACGCACCCCGGAACCACCCGCGATTCAATGTGGGAGACTGACGAACTAGGAACATTTTGCTGAACAGTTTTTTAACGGAGAGGGGTGCCGGTAACGTGCCGCCGGTGCCTCTCCCAGTTATATGCCAAAATCTCAGAAAGGAGAGGGAGATGGATGTACAGATGGTCTTTTCTCGTTCTTCTCTTCATTCTGGTCCTCGTGGCAGTTGCCGGATGCGGCGACAACAAAAGGGCTGACTCTTCCGGCAGCACGCAAAGAGCCAAACAGGCTGAGCAGGGTGCGCCGCAACCTGCAACAACCGGCACCTTAACGGCAAAGGAGGCCTGCTCGCAGCTTGCTGCAAGCGCCCGTCAATGGGCGAGTGACGCCCGCCCTTATAAGTTGGAGGGCAAGGCTGATCAGGACGGGGCAACCATAACGGACGGCAAATGTTCGAACTGGAGGGTATGGTTCTCTTCGCCGTCCAAAAAGGAAATTTGGGTTTTCTCCTTCAGGAACGGGCAACCTTACCGCTACCCGGAGGGCGGTGGAGGAAACCTACCGTATGAGGTTCCCGACTGGAACAACGATTGGCGGATCGACAGCGACAAGGCAGCGCAGGTCGCTGCGGAAGCGGGTATAAAGGAGGTTACGTCGATGAAGATGTACGAAAAGGCATCATTCGTTACAACCCCGCGGGAGGTGCCCCCGTCCTGCAAGGTCTGGTGGGATATCTATGGCCGGGACCAGGCCGGGAACGGCAAGCGCGTATACCTGGACGCCTCGACAGGTGCAGTCCTGGAATAGTTGACATGTCTTGGGAAGGATGGGAAGCGGTTCAGCGCAGTCGACTGACATCCGTAATCTAAATACCGAAAAGGATAAGGCCAGGCAGCGGGGTGGGCCAAGCCCGCTGCCTGTGCCTAGATATGTTCATATGTGTATGTAGTCAAAATCGATCGTCTTGAGGTCAATCGTCGTGTGCAATACGCTTATGCTTATGGTACGATATCGCCCACTCTGGCTGCGATATCAAGGCTGAAAGACAAAATAGTCTGGCATATCGATTTCGGCGTTATTTTCGCCCTAGGCCTTATCGTCTACTGGCCAGCAGCCAACTCAGTGGTAAGAACAACTCCTTTAGATCCGCTTCAGCTCGTTAGTGCTTTAGGGTTGGCGGCTGTCGCAACTCTTTGGTGGGAAATCGTGAAACTGTTCGAAGCAAGAACCGCTTAATCCTTACCTTTTATAACAGCCATCGGCATCATCCGGGCTATCTTGCGGGTTAGACCGATCTCAACCAAGGTATCAACCACTTCTTCAATATCTTTGTAGGCCTGAGGAGCCTCATCCACAACATCTCGAAAATTGCGCGTGTTGTAGAGAATCTCCCCCATACTGGCTTCGAACTCTTCCTTCGTAATACTCCTTTCCGCAGCCGAGCGGGACAGGGTCCTTCCCGCTCCGTGATTCACGGAAAAGAAAGACTCTGCAGCCAGGTCTGTCCCCACTAATACGTACGAAGCAGTGCCCATGCTGCCCGGTACCAATGCAGGGTGCCCGGTCCCGCGATAGACAGGGGGATTAGCCGGGTGTCCGGGAGGCAGGGCTCGGGTCGCCCCTTTGCGGTGCACCAGCAGCCGTCTTCCGCCGTGCTCCTCCCACTTGGCAATGTTGTGAGCCACGTCGTAGACTACCTGCAATCCTATGTCTTCTAACCGCAGTCCCAGTACCTGGACAAAAGCCTGCCGAATGTCGGCCGTAATTATCTGCCGGTTAGCAAAAGCGTAGTTGACCGCACAGGCCATAGCAGCGTAGTAACTCCTTCCTTCTGCGGAATCAATAGGAGCACAGGCCAGACCCTTACTTGGAAGCTCAATTCCATAACGGGGTGCGGCCGGGATATGGCCCTTGGAGTAGTCAGTGCAGATTTGGTGACCGAAGCCCCGGCTTCCGGTGTGGATCATGACCGTCAACTGCCCCTCAAAAAGGCCAAAACGTTCAGCCACTTCCGGATCGAAGACCTTGTCGACCCTCTGCAACTCGATGAAATGGTTCCCTCCCCCTAGGGTCCCCAGCTGTTCCGAGCCCCGCTTGATTGCTTCTCTACTCACTTCTGCCAAGTCAGCTCCTGGCAGGCAGCCGTTTTCTTCAATACGTTCTATGTCTTCCGGGCATCCGAAGCCAGCCTTTACTACCGCTGTTGCCCCCTGGTAGACTACCTCTTCGAAAATGCGGGCAGTAATGCCACGGTGAAGTCCTTTCTTCCCGACCCCGGTCGGAACCAGCGCTTCGACTTCGGTCATAAGCTTGCGTAAGAGAGGCCGGTCAAAACTGTCGGCAGAAAGCTCGGTCCGCAAGAGCCGAACCCCACAGTTGATATCCATCCCTACCGCCCCCGCAGAAATCACGCCTTCTTCGCTCACTGCCATTACCCCTCCGATGGGTAAACCGAAGCCTTCGTGTATGTCGGGCATTCCCAGCACTGGCTCTACTACCCCTGGCAGTTGGGCTGCATGAGCTAGCTGCTGCAAAGAGTTGTCCCCCCTTACATGCTCCAACAGCGCGGGACTAGCATAAACTAAACCGCTGACCCTCATCTTGCCCTGACGGGGCAGGCGGTAACGGTTGAAACCTACCTGCTCCAGCTTCATACTCCCACCCTTCCTTCGTGCTCCGGCCTATCTTAATCATAACACTGCGCGGGGTTTACCATAAACCGCCCGAAACTGCCACTTGGATAACTAAGCATACCCCAAGCAGGATTCCTTCCAACTTTTGTAGAATGAGATTTAAATTAAAGCCGAAGACCAGACGGGTACGAAAAAGGGGGCTGTGCTTCGTGGGGTGGTTCGATTTTCTAACCGGTAAGAAAGCGAAACAGGGAGATGCCCGCCCGTTCATTAAAAGCTACCTAGAAGAGAACTGGGAAGACCTCTTAGCCGACTGGACAGAAATGATTGAAGAGGCTACGTCTCTCGGCGCCGTATTTGACAAAAAAGAAATGATGCGTAAAGAAGTCCAGGCCTTGGCCGAAAAAATTTCCGCCATCCTCAAAGACAACGACCTGCGGCCCCCGGCTAACCTGTCCGGTCTCATACGAGAAGAAATCAACGAAAAGATGCTATCGGAAGCACGTCCCGTGATTCGCGAGTTCGTGGCCGGATATCGAAAACCGGGGATTCCGTGGCCTCAAGAGATAGATATCCCGTGGCAGGATATGGGTAAGTTAGAGACAGCCCTGGCCGAAAAAGGGGTGGATTTGTCCCTTTTACAGTACGATACGTCTGAAGAGAAAATCCGGAGCCTTCTGGACAAGTACGGGATTCGCAAGCGACCGAGTTTTCAGGACGCAGAGGCTTGGGCCCGCACCTTCAGCTACAGCAACGAGGACATAGTTGCCCTCAAAGCAGCTCTAAAAAGGGACAACATCTACCTGCAGGCGGTAGAGCACTGCCTGGGCAACTTGCGGGCACTGGTTAAAGACGAGCTGGTGTCCATGCAAGACGACTGGTTCGAGTCATCTTTCCGGAAGGTCAACCCAGGACTCCCGGAAAAACCGAGCAAAATGCAGTGGGTAGCCGCTTATGTGAAGACCTTCTTCCAAGACCGGTCATACTTGGGCCATTTGCAAAGGCTGGCGGCTAAACACGGAGTCACTTTTAGCAACGAAGAATTAGAGAAAATGGTGAGTTCGGAAATCGAGGTCCAGAAAATATCGCGTAGCTGATGTGGTTATAAAATAAGACGCAGACCCCAACGACACTGGGAAGTGTCACCACTAGAGTATGAAAACTTGGTTTTCCAGGGGGAGAATCTGGAAATCCTGTAATAAAAAATCTGTGTTCATCAGTGACCATCTGTGCACATCTGTGGCTAGTTTTCGGGGCAGATTAACGCTTTTTAAGAAATCTGCGTTAATCAGCGTCAAATGGACGACTATCAATCTGTGGCTCTTTTTTCGCGTTTACTTTCAAAGATCTTGATGATAACGTAGGCGATGAGAACAATAATTCAGGCCGACTACATAGATGGCAAACTGCAGGTACTTGCTCCAGGCATAATTGATGTCCTCGGGTATGAGCCGGTTGAGTATAGACTCTATGGGTCGTCGAAAGACCCGGTCGGTTATAAATGCCACCGAAAAGGAGACCATAAAGGTGACGACGAGTAGGATTACGACCATAATACTCCCCACTTAAGGACGTAGTACAACGTCTCCGCCCAGGCATGACTCGGTTATTGAAGGTATTTGACATCGTGGTTGGCCTCTCCTGCTCGAAGCTCGGCAACTTTGTATGCATTAGAGCCTAGATGAGTCGTATGGAGGTGTAGTTAAACTGAACCTTAGCAAAATCGGAATCTTTTGCTTGTTACTGGCTGCCTTATTGGGAGGAACCTCCTGTGCCTCCAAAACCCCTATACCTAAAAAAGCGGAGTCTAGGAAGTCGCCCCAGGTACAGGTCATAAACTGGCGCTGGTACCAGTCGTCGGACCTATTCTTTGTAGCTGAAGGCAAGATAAAGAACGTTTGCAAGGAGGATTTGGACCAAGTAAAAGTTGTGTTTAGCCTGTACGATAAAGAGGGCAATCTTTTGAAAAACGAGTCCGCCGATATTAAATCGAAGACTTTAGGCCCGGGGAAAGTATCCCTTTTTCGAGTAGCAGCTACTGTACACCCCAAGGCTTGCCTGGCACGGGTTGACTTCCGAGACTTTTATGGGGATTTTTTGACCGTGGATCGAAAAGGGGAGTCCATCCTTAAACCCATGACAACACCTTGATGTTTTCTTAACCCTGGCCCGACCTTCAGTGTCGATCTTGATTGGCGACCAGCGTTTTCGGCCTCAACGCCCTATTGGGATTTAAGCTGGCTCAGTGCCGGGTACATTTAAACGGGTATTAGCCGGACTGCCTGTAGCACTCGACGGCTTCTTGTTCTTTACCCGGGTGTTCTGGAGCGTAAATGCCGCGCAGTTCAATAACTACAGCAAGATAAACCATCTGAAAGAATTGGTTTGAACAATGTCCTACATAATTAGGAAGCGGAGGGTTTGCGCATGGCGATAAGTGATGATCTTGCATACGAATTAGCTTATCTTTCCGCCAACGGCTTAGATCTGGAATGGTCAGATATGGTTTGCCCGGACTGCGGGAGCAAGTTAACGGTAATAGCAGTCAACGACAACCGGGTTCCCGATTTCGAAGTGGTCATCTGCCCGGTCTGTGAAGCGCAGGTTAAGAGAATAAGAGCTGATATAGGCTACAGGATTGCGGAAATCAAAACTTCCGCCCCGTAGGTCGGTTTAGAAAAGTTTTGCGTGAATGGCCCCTTTTAATCGGAACAGCGGTAATTCAAGGCTTGGGCAGCAGTCTTGAGTAAGCATGGCTCCAAAAAATGTTTGGCTTATCCCCTGTTAAAGCAGGATTTTTGGTTGCTGCGGAGAAGTATCACTGAGTCGTGTCTCAAATTTAACAATGAAGGACGGGAGGATGGAACAAGTGAAAGTATTGTTGACGCTGCTGCCTATTGCCCTCGTATTGGTGTTATTGGTGTACGGAAAATGGGCTGCTGATACCAGTGGGTTGGTAGGATGGGTCCTCACCCTTATAATCGCTGGCCTTTTCTTTCATACCTCGATGCAGGTTGGTCTGACCGCGAGCATGGCAGGGATAATCGCTTCTTTCCCTGTTTCCTTGATGGTAGCTACTTCTATTTTTCAGATAACCTTTCTAGAATGCACCGGGGCTTTGAAGCGCATTGTTCTTTTCGTAAAGACTGTGGCCCGCCAGGATCACTGCGTTCAGGTCATGATTATAAACATGGGTATCGGGACTCTTCTCGTCGCGGTTGGGGCTACCCCGGTATCGATTCTTCCCCCTATTATGATCGCCCTCGGCTACTCGACGTTCGTGGCAATCGCTCTTCCGGCTCTAGGGTTTGACTCATTGTGCACTTATGCCCTCTTAGGTGCTCCGCTAGTGGTATACGCAGACATGACCGGAACCCCTCTTACAACTTCGGCGTTAATCTTTGCGAAGTTTATGCCAGTGGTCTCCACTATGATTGGCTTCGGTATGCTCTGGATAGTCGGGGGATGGCAGAAAATGAAAGAAGGGGCTGTTCCGTGCTTGCTGGCGGGTTTAACCATGGGGTTCACTGCGGTGGCCGTAGCCCACATCGGCAAAGGCATTGTGTTAACAGGGGTCATAGCCGGCATAGCCACTATCCTCATGATGCTCCTATACTTGAAATTGAAAGGTCGCCCCATACTCGACCGGGCTTCTTTGACTCCGGAAGAACTGGAAACTGAGAGTACCATGTCCCTGGGACGAGCTTTGAGCCCGTGGCTCATCCTCATCGGTGCCTGCCTCTTTATCAATTTCTATCCCCCGGTCTTCGACTACCTGTTCAAACAGCTGGCAATGCCAGTCAACATCATTCCCGGCGGCAAACCGATAATGACCAGGATGCTGTGGAATGCTTACACCTGGGTTATTATAAGTACCTTGCTGGCAGTGCCGTTCATCCGGCCTTCCAGGCAGGAGTGGCGTGAGGTTTTGGTCAAGTGGTGGCATAGAGCCCCGCGTCCTGTTTTTTCGGCGGCTGTATTTTTTGCCATAGCTTACGTAATGAATTATTCTGGTTACGTTTCAGTTACAGGCAATTGGTCATTGCTCAAACCGAGCAATAACATGGTCTACATCCTGGCCACCAGTTCAGCCGAGTTCTTCAGAGGCCTATACCCGGCTGTAGCCGCCTTTCTTGGTTTGTTGGGTGGCTTCGTAACAGGCAGCGAAGCCTCCACCATAGCCCTGTTTACCAAGTATCATCTATTAACTTCCAAACTCTTGAACGTAAACGCGCTCATAGTAACGGCGGGAACAGCGATAGCCGGAGGCCTAGCCAGCGTCATATCTCCTGCTAAACTGCAAAACGCAGCCGCAACCATAGACGCCCTGGGGACCGAGTCACAAGTAATAAAAGTCGCGGTAATACTAGCACTCATACTTACCAGCGTGGCTGCGGTCCTAACCTTGCTGTGGGCTTAGCAAGCTAAATCAAAAGAGGCCCTTAAAAAGGGCCTCTTTTTTATTCGTCTTGTTCGTCTGTGTCTTCCTTCGAACCAGTCGGGCTCAGCCTTTTCATAAGCATGTAGTTGAGGCTGTCTACTAATGCCTGCCAACTGGCTTCGATGATGTTTTCCGAAACTCCAACGGTACTCCAGCTATCTTTTTCGTCCGAAGATTCAATCAACACCCTAACCTTGGCTGCCGTACCGTCAGTACCGTCCAGGACCCTGACTTTATAGTCCCGAAGATGCATCTCCTGTATCATCGGATAAAACTCCGTAAGAGCCTTCCTTAAAGCGTTGTCCAAGGCATTTACTGGCCCGTCACCCTCAGCCGCGGTATGAACGGTTTTGCTGTCCACGGTTAGCTTTATCATCGCCTCGGCAATAATGCCGTTATCCTCCCGCTTTTCGATGAGTATTTTTAGGTTTTGCAGTTGGAAAAAGTCTTGATACTCGCCGAAAGCCCTCCGTAGCAACAACTCTAACGAAGCATCTGCGCCTTCGAACTGGAATCCTTGGCTTTCCAACTCCTTTATTTCTTGTATGACCTCTCGCGTTCGGCTGTCATAGGAATTTATATCGAGGTTCAGTTCTCTGGCTTTGTAGAGCAAGTTGGAAAGGCCTGACAGCTCTGACACCAAGACCCGGCGGTGGTTACCAACCGCAGCCGGATCGATGTGTTCGTAGGTTAAAGGATCTTTCAAAAGGGCGTTTACATGAACGCCTCCTTTGTGAGCAAATGCCCCGTACCCTACGAAGGGCTGGCTGTTGTATCGAGGCATATTTGCCACTTCACTTACATAGTGCGATACCTCTGTTAACCTTGATAGGTGATTGTCGGGAATACACCGCTTCTGCATCTTCAGCTCGAGGATGGGGATAATACTTGAGATATCCGCATTCCCGCATCTTTCCCCGTAACCATTCATTGTTCCCTGAACCTGGGTGGCGCCAAGCCTGACTGCAATGAGGGAATTCACCACCGCGCAAGCACTATCGTTATGGGCATGAATACCCAGGGGCAGGTTAAAATGCTTTTTAACCTCGCTTATCGTTTCTTCTAGGTCCCAAGGGAGAGTGCCCCCGTTGGTATCACAGAGGACCAACCAGTCAGCTCCGGCATCAGCAGCAGCCCCCAGAACCTGCAGAGCATAATCCGGATTACATCGGTAACCGTCGAAAAAATGCTCGGCATCGAAAATAACCTCTAATCCGCGATCCTTTAAGTATGAAACCGTATCCCTCACCATCTGTAAGTTTTCTTCCAGGGTAGTACCCAAAGCCCGGTACACGTGAAAGTCCCAGCTCTTACCGAAAATCGTGACCGCCTCGGTCTTGGCTTCCAAGAGGGCCCGCAGGTTGGCATCTTGCCAGACGCTAGAGTCCGGTTTTCGGGTACTGCTAAAGGCCGTGATGCGCGCGTGCTTTAACTCGACTTCTTTTATGCGGCTGAAAAACTCCAGGTCCTTAGGATTACTTCCCGGCCACCCGCCTTCGATGTAGCTTACGCCCAGCCAGTCGAGTTTTTTGGCAATTTTCAGCTTGTCTTCCACCGAAAAGGCCAATCCCTCTCCCTGTGACCCATCGCGGAGGGTGGTATCATAAATCAATACACCTAATCTCTTATCCCCACTACACCTCGACCTCCTCAACTTTTCTCGCTACTAAATCACCCATTTCCCTGGTGTTAACCAGCTTCTGATCCGGCTCCGTAATGTCCGGCGTCCGGTAGCCTTCGGCCAGAACTTCGCGGACCGCCTGCTCAACCGCCAAAGCCTCTTGTTCCAAATCGAACGAATACCTCAGCATCATGGCAGCCGACAGTATCGTAGCCAACGGGTTTGCTTTCCCCTGCCCGGCGATATCGGGAGCTGACCCGTGAGAAGGCTCATACATTCCTACTTTCCCGCCAATAGAGGCAGAAGGTAGCATTCCCAAAGATCCGGTCAGCATAGAGGCTTCGTCGGTCAATATATCTCCAAACATGTTTTCAGTTACGATCACATCGAATTGACGCGGATTGCGTATGAGCTGCATGGCACAGTTGTCGACGTACATGTGGCTGAATTCGACGTCAGGATACTCCAGAGCTACTCGATTGGCCACCTCGCGCCATAACCTAGAGCTTTCTAGAACATTGGCCTTGTCCACCGATGTCACTTTCTTTCTCCGTTTCCTCGCCGCCTCGCAGGCCAAACGAACTATGCGTTCGATCTCATACGTCGAGTACTCCAGAACATCGATAGCCCTTTCTCCGCCCAGAAGCTTCTCCCGCCGCTTCTCCCCGAAGTACAACCCGCCGGTCAGTTCCCTCACTACCAAGAGATCTACTCCCTCGATAATATCGGGTTTCAGGGAGGAAGCATGAACCAGTTCCGGGAACAGGTAAGCGGGCCGCAGGTTAGCGTAAAGCCCAAGTTCCTTACGCAGAGCCAACAGCGCTGCCGCCTCGGGCCTGAGCGCAGCCGGCAGGTTATCCCATTTGGGACCACCTATGGCTCCTAGAAGAACAGCGTCGCTATCTTTGCACAGGGCCAGGGTTTCTTCAGGCAAAGGAACCCCCACCTCGTCGATAGCCGCTCCCCCGACCAGGGCTTCGGTAAAAGCGAATTCGTGTTTGAACCTCTTAGCAACTGCTTTCAATACTTTTTGCGCTTCAGGTACGATCTCGGTCCCGATACCATCCCCGGGTAACACGGCTATCTTAAACACCGGCCTTCATCCTTTCCCTAACGTAATTGATAAGCCCACCGCTGGCCATAATCCTTTGCATAAACTCTGGGAACGGAGTCGCCTGATACTCCTTGCCCGAGGTCAGGTTGGTTATTACTCCCCGGTCCAAATCAACCTCAAGCTCGTCGCCAGGCCGTACCTCGTCAACCACCTCCGGGCATTCAAGAATCGGAAGCCCGATGTTAATGGCATTGCGGTAAAATATACGGGCAAAAGACTTGGCAATTACGCAAGACACTCCCGCAGCTTGGATAGCCAAAGGAGCATGCTCGCGCGAGCTGCCGCAGCCGAAGTTCTTATCGGCCACAATGACATCCCCAGTTTTAACCTTTTTCGGGAAATCGGGATCAGCATCCTCCATACAGTGCAGGGCCAGATGTTTCGGGTCACTGGTATTCAGGTAACGGGCGGGAATAATGGCGTCGGTATCTACGTCAGCCCCGAACTTATGCACCTCGCCTCTCAGCTTCATCTTACCACCTCCCAAGGAGCCGCGATTCTTCCCATAACCGCGCTAGCAGCCGCCACCGCAGGTGAAGCAAGGTATACCTCGCTTTCCGGATGACCCATCCTGCCCACAAAATTACGGTTGGTAGTAGCAACAGCCCTCTCTCCTTTGGCCAGTATCCCCATGTGACCGCCCAGACACGGCCCGCAGGTCGGGGTGCTCACCGCCGCCCCCGCCTCGATGAATATCTCTACCAGGCCCCGGCGTAGGGCTTCGAGGTATATTTCTTGGGTGCCTGGTATAATAATCGTCCTTATCTCGCGGTGGACTTTTTTCCCTTTCAATATACTGGCCGCAATTTCTAAATCCTCTATCCTACCGTTGGTACAGGAGCCGATTACGACTTGGTCAATAGACACATTCCCGGCTTGGCTGACCGGTCTCACGTTTTCCGGTGAATGAGGAAAGGCCACCTGCGGTTCCATTTTCGAAACGTCGTATTCCCGGACCTCATAGTAGCTGGCATCAGGATCACTCGTAAACACCCGGTACGGCCGCTTGGCCCTGCTATTCACATAATCCAAGGTTATTTCATCAGCCTCGAAAATGCCGTTCTTGGCCCCAGCTTCGATAGCCATGTTAGCCATGGTAAAACGGTTATCCATCGAAAGCTTCCTAATAGCTTCACCTGTGAATTCCATCGCCATATATCTGGCCCCGTCTACTCCAATATCCCCTATAGTGTGAAGGATCAGGTCTTTACCGCTTACCCACTTGGGCAGTTCACCGTAATAGACGAACTTCATGGTTTCCGGCACCTTGAACCAGGCCTCGCCGGTAGCCATCCCTGCAGCCATATCGGTCGACCCGACCCCAGTGGCAAAAGCGCCCAGTGCCCCGTAAGTGCAGGTGTGAGAGTCGGCTCCGATGACCACGTCTCCAGGAACCACCAACCCCTCCTGAGGCAGCAGGCAGTGTTCGATACCCATCTTCCCTACTTCAAAGTAGTTTTCAATGCTGTAAGCCCGGGCGAACTCTCGTACCTGCTTAGCCTGTTCAGCCGAGTTAATGTCTTTATTGGGAGTGAAATGATCAGGTACCAGGACCACCCGTTCGTTATCAAAAACCCGGGTCAAGCCAAGCTTCTCAAACTCGGCAATAGCTACCGGGGCAGTTATATCGTTTCCTAAAACCAAGTCTACCCGGCAACTAATCAGTTCTCCCGGCTCCACCTGGTCTTTCCCAGCGTGATAGGCCAAAATCTTTTCGGT
This sequence comes from Syntrophothermus lipocalidus DSM 12680, assembly GCF_000092405.1. NCBI lineage: Bacteria > Bacillati > Bacillota > Clostridia > Eubacteriales > Syntrophomonadaceae > Syntrophothermus > Syntrophothermus lipocalidus. Next base: position 2,201,579 of record NC_014220.1, read on the forward strand.
CATAGTCATTCCCATCTATCACTGCCCCCTTTGATCCGATGAGGAATTATTATTGTTTCTAATCCGGTCAAAGTCCGCTTTGTTGAGGGCATTGATGTATGCCCGAACGCTGGCTTCGACGATGTCTGTACTGACCCCCCGACCCACGTAGGTCCGCCCATTCACTCTCACGCGGACGATGACTTCGCCCAGGGCATCCTTTCCTCCCGTGACCGCGTTCAGCTTGTACTCGAGGAGCTCTCCCTGAAGCCCGGTTATTTTGTCGACCACGTGAAAAGCGGCGTCCACAGGACCGTCACCCGTGCCGGCATCTTCGAAGACAACTCCCTCGATAGCAACACCCACAGTCGCGGTAGGGATTAAACGGGTACCACTGGCGAAATACAGGTAGTTAAGACGGAACCTTTCGGGAATAGCCCAGACTTCATCCTTAATAAGGGCCTCGATGTCGTCATCTGTAACCTCCTTCTTCTTGTCCGCCAGCTCCTTGAAACGGCGAAAAGCTTTGTCCAGCTCTTCCCCGCTCAGCTCAAACCCCATTTCCTTAAGTTTCTCGCTGAAAGCATGCCGCCCTGAATGCTTCCCTAAAACCAGGTTGCTCTTGTAGATTCCTATCAGTTCGGGCTTCATTATTTCATAAGTAGTTCTTTCTTTGAGCACCCCGTCCTGGTGAATCCCGGCTTCATGGGCGAAAGCGTTCTTGCCGACAATAGCTTTGTTCGGTTGTACCACCATACCGGTCAAAGAACTTACTAGCCTGCTGGTGCGGTAAATCTCCTGGTAGTTGACAGCTACTTCTTTTTGATAAAAGGCTTTTTTAGTGTACAGGGCCATTATAATCTCTTCCAAGGAGGCGTTGCCAGCTCGTTCCCCGATACCGTTGATAGCTCCCTCTATCTGGGTTGCCCCGTTCAGAATCGCGGCCAAAGAATTAGCTACCGCCAGTCCCAGGTCATTGTGGCAATGTACGGACAAACGTGCCCGGTGAATGTTGGGCACCCTCTCCATTATGGCCTTGATGAAGCGCCCGAACTCATCCGGTATCGCATAGCCCACGGTATCAGGAAGGTTTACCACCGTAGCTCCTGCATCGATGACCTTCTCCACCACAGTGCACAGGTAATCCAAATCACTGCGAGAAGCATCTTCGGCCGAAAACTCCACGTCGGAGCAGAATTGCTTGGCATACTTGACCGCTGCCACCGCCTGTTCCAAGACTTCTTCCCGCGACCTCTGTAGCTTGTATTTTAGGTGTATGTCCGAGGTGGCGATAAACGTGTGAATTCGCGGGCTTTCTGCCCCCTTTAAAGCCTCCCATCCCGCATCGATGTCTTCTCTGGTAGCCCGGCACAACCCGGCAATAACGGGCCCTTTAACCCGCTCGGCAATCGTTTTTACCGCTTGAAAGTCTCCGGGAGAAGCAATCGGAAAACCGGCCTCGATAACGTCCACCCCTAGGCGGGCCAGTTGCTGAGCTATCTCCAGCTTCTCCTGAACGTTGAGGCTTACCCCCGGAGATTGTTCCCCGTCTCTCAAGGTCGTGTCGAAAATGTATATCCGGTTGTTCGACATGAACATCCTCCTCTCGTCACCCTTTAGAGCTTCAGCAAAAAAAGGAGAAGCGGGTTTGCCACCCGCCCCCCGGTCAAGTACAGGTCAAACCCAAAATGGTCTGCTATTTTACCTCTTTAAGCCAAGGCATCATCGCCCTAAGTTCCTTACCTACTTTTTCTATCAGGTGCTCCTGCCCTTTCCTCCGCAAGGCACTGAAGACCGGACGGCCCACTTGGAATTCGAGCAAGAGCTCCCGGGCAAAAGTTCCATCCTGGATGGCAGCCAAAACCTTTTTCATCTCAGCCCTGGTGTTTTCGTTTATTATGCGCGGACCTACCGTGAGGTCGCCGTACTCAGCGGTATCACTGACCGAGTACCGCATAAGGCCGATACCGCCTTCGTATATAAGGTCTACTATGAGCTTAAGCTCGTGCAGGCACTCGAAATAGGCTATCTCCGGCTGGTATCCTGCCTCTACCAAGGTATCAAAACCGGCTTTAATAAGTTCAGTGACCCCGCCACAGAGCACACATTGTTCTCCGAATAGGTCGGTCTCGGTTTCTTCTTTAAAAGTAGTAGCGATGACACCTGCACGGGTACAGCCGATACCTTTAGCATAGGCTAACCCCGTTTCCAAGGCTTTCCCCGTATGGTCATTATGTACGGCTATGAGCCCGGGGACTCCCACTCCTTGCCTGTACATACGCCTGACCAGATGACCAGGACTCTTAGGCGCTACCATGAAGACATCGACGGAAGGCGGAGGCACAATTTGCCCGAAATGTATGTTGAACCCATGAGAAAATCCCAACGCATCGCCTTCGTTAAGGTAAGGTTCGATCTTTTCCCGGTAAACCTTGGCCTGGATATCATCCGGCACCAAAATCTGGATTATCTGGGCAGCTCGGGCCGCTTCATCTACCGGTAAAGGCGTAAGCCCGTCGGCTACAACCTGATTCCACTCCGCAGTGGTAAAATCGTCCTCCGGCTTACGCAACCCTACCACCACTTCGAGACCACTGTCGTGAAGGTTCTGGGCCTGAGCGTGTCCCTGGCTGCCATAACCGATCACGGCAATGGTCTTGCCTTTAAGCAGGTCAAGGTTTGCATCAGCATCATAATACATCCTAGCCATTAAAACCTACCTCCTTTTCTAAACATCCCTTCTTACTTTACAGAGACTTGGTGTTACCTCTTTAGCCTTCCCCAAAACAAATCAATTCTCAATTCTCAATTCTCAATTCCTATTCCCCGCCGTTAGAGCGCTCAGGCATTGCCCAAGGCTTAAAGGCAAAGGAAGTACTGATTAAACCACCACCCCTCTACTTGCCGGAGGATTCTGTATGCTTATACTGTATCCTTTCATCTAGCCCCCCTTAACATGGAAACCTTGCCGGTTCTGACCAACTCCAGTATGCCAAATGGACGGAGAGAAGCTTCAATCGCGTCGATCTTGCCGGTGTCTCCCGTAGCCTCAATGATAAGGCTGTTAGGTCCGATGTCTACGATACGGCCCCGAAAAACATCGACTATCTGGATGATCTCACTTCTGGCCTGGGCATCGGCCTTCACCTTTATCAAAACCAATTCCCTGTCGACAGTGGGCTGGTCGGTTATATCATATATTTTAATAGTTTCTACCAGTTTATGAAGTTGTTTGGTAACCTGCTCGATAACCACATCGTCGCCTTCGACCACGATGGTCATACGCGAAACGGCGGGATTCTCAGTCCTTCCGACGGCCAAGCTGTCAATGTTATATCCCCTACGGCGAAACAGGGTCGCTACCCGGGCCAAGACTCCAGGGTGATTTTCGACCACCACCGATAAAGTGTGTTTCATCATTCCTCACCTCCCAGCATGTTATACAGCGATTCGCCGGGCGGAACCATCGGGAATACGTTAGCCTCCCTTTCCACCCAGAAATCGATCACTACAGGCCGGTCGGTCACCGAAAAAGCCTCCCGCAAAGCGGGAGCCACATCTTGGGCCTCCTTCACCCTCATGCCGATAGCCCCATAAGCCTCGGCCAGTTTCACGAAATCAGGCTGCAAACTGATATCGGTGTAAGAGTAACGCCCGCCAAAAAACAGTTCCTGCCACTGCCGAACCATCCCCAGATACTGATTGTTCAAAATACAAATAACGATGGGAAGCCGTTGCTCGACCGCGGTGCACAACTCCTGGATGTTCATCTGGATACTCCCGTCTCCGGCTATGTCGATAACCGTCATATCGGGGCGAGCGATCTTGGCTCCTATTGCCGCCGGAAGCCCGAAACCCATGGTCCCCAACCCTCCCGAAGTAATGAAAGTACGAGGGCGGGTGAATTTGTAGAACTGGCTTGCCCACATCTGGTTCTGTCCTACTTCGGTGGTAATGATAGCATTTCCTTGGGTAGCGTAATAAATTTGCTCCACCACGTACTGGGGCTTAATCCTTCCAGGTTCGCGCGACTCAGAGTAAGTCAGAGGAAACTCTTCCTTCCACCGGTCAATCACCCGGTGCCACTCGCTGAATTTCTCTCGCGGTTCGAGCCGAGGTACGATCTCTTCCAGCACCTGTTTCACATCACCCACTATGGGGATGTCAACTCCAAAATTCTTACCTATCTCGGCGGCATCGATGTCGATGTGAATCACCTTGGCATGAGGAGCAAAGCTCGTAATCTTTCCCGTCACCCGGTCATCGAACCGTACCCCGACTGCGATGATGAGGTCCGATTCACTGACTGCATAATTCGCATACCGGGTTCCGTGCATCCCTAGCATCCCCAGGGAAAGGTAATGGGTTTCCGGGAAACAACCTATACCCATCAGGGTCGTAGCCACCGGTATCTTCATCTTTATAGCCAGCTCCTGCAATACCTCAGAAGCGCCGGAACTGATAACCCCTCCTCCGGCGTAGATGACAGGGCGTTCCGCCTGTCGGATGGCTTCCACCGCCAGCAAAACCTGCCCCATGTTACAGCTCTTCAGCACCCGGTATCCTCTGAGGTTCACTTCTTCGGGATAGCCGTTAAATTCCATCTCTCTTTCCATTATGTCGCGTGGAAGGTCTACTACAACGGGTCCCGGCCGGTTGGTACGGGCTATATAAAAGGCTTCTTTGATAATCCTCACCAGGTCCTCGCTTCGCTTGACCAGGTAGTTGTGTTTGGTTATCGGCAGCGTAATTCCTGTGATGTCAGCTTCCTGGAAGGCATCCCTACCTATGAGATGCGTCGCAACCTGTCCTGTAAAAGCCACCAACGGTACCGAGTCCATATACGCGGTAGCAATACCTGTTACCAGATTGGTAGCTCCAGGTCCAGAAGTCGCCAGGCACACCCCGACTTTTCCGCTAACCCGGGCGTATGCGTCTGCCGCGTGGGCTGCCCCTTGTTCGTGTCTTACCAAAACGTGTTTTACCTCTGAGGAGTACAGGGCGTCATATATTGGAAGCACTGCACCCCCAGGATAACCGAAGATAACTTCTACGCCTTCCTCTTTCAGACAACGCAGAAGCACCTCTGCCCCTTTCATTCTCATCTTCTCACCCCGCTAAAATCCTTATATAAAAAGCGGGCACTGGGCCCGCCTTCATATTAGCTATTGATAAGTCTAATCTTTCAAGATAGCGCCTGTACTGGCGGATTGCACCATTTTTGAATATCTTTTCATATAGCCTGAGTTTATCTTGGGTTCCGGAACTCGCCACTGCGTTCTCCTGGCAGCAAGTTCCTCGTCGCTAAGTCGTACACTAAGGCTGTGGTTCGGTATATCAATGACGATTATGTCTCCGTCCTGAATAAGAGCAATATTGCCCCCTTGTGCCGCCTCGGGAGATACGTGCCCTATAGAAGCTCCCCGGGTAGCACCAGAAAAACGGCCATCGGTTATAAGGGCTACGTCCTTGTCTAGCCCCATCCCCGCTATAGCAGAAGTAGGCGTGAGCATTTCCCTCATCCCTGGCCCTCCGCGCGGCCCTTCATACCGGATTACGACGACTTCTCCTTTTTCAATCTTGCCTCCTAGAATGGCTGCAACAGCTTCTTCTTCCGAGTCGAAAACCCGTGCTTTACCCTCGTGATAGAGCATGTCCGGGTCAACTGCCCCCTTCTTCACCACCGCGCCCTCCTCGGCCAGGTTACCGAACAGTATAGCCAACCCCCCGGTAGTACTGTGCGGATTCTCTATACTACGGATGACCTCGTGGTCCTTCACAGGGTAGTCATTGATAACCTCCCCAACCGTCTTACCAGTAACCGTCAGGCACTGGCGGTTTACCAGCCCTGCCTTGTCTAACTCGTTGAAAATGGCCTGAACTCCACCCGCAGCGTACAAGTCTTCTATAAAATGGTTGCCGGCAGGTTCGATTTTACATAGGTGAGGAGTGGTATCGCTGATATGGTTTATCAGGTTCAAGTCCAGCTTAACGCCGGCTTCGTGAGCGATAGCCATAAGATGCAAAACCGTATTGGTAGAACAACCTATTGCCATGTCCAGGCGTAAGGCATTGATGAAAGCCTCTTGGGTCATGATATCCCGGGGCTTTATGTCCCTTTCCCATAGCTCCATCACTTTCATGCCCGCCTGTTTGGCTAGACGGATTCGTTCAGAGTGTACCGCCGGTATAGTTCCGTTCCCGGGTAAGCCCATTCCTACCGCTTCCGTCAGGCAGTTCATGGAATTAGCGGTAAACATACCGGCACAGCTGCCACAACCCGGGCAAGCTACATCTTCAAGCTCCGCTAAGTCCGAAAGCGACATCTTACCTGCGCTGACCGCGCCTACCCCTTCAAAGACCGTGTTGAGGCTGACCTTGCGCCCCCGGAAATTGCCAGCCAACATCGGCCCTCCGCTGACAAACATACAAGGAAGATTGAGGCGAGCGGCCGCCATCAGCATCCCAGGGATGATTTTGTCGCAGTTAGGTATAAAAACCAGGGCATCGAAAGGATGAGCCATAGCCATTATCTCAATAGAATCGGCAATCAGTTCCCGGCTGGCCAGAGAGTATTTCATACCGATATGGTTCATGGCAATACCATCGCATACCCCTATAGTAGAAAACTCTATAGGAGTGCCCCCTTTCATCCTCACCCCGGCTTTGACCGCCTCGGCTATACGGTCTAGATGAATATGCCCTGGAATAATCTCGTTGGCCGAGTTGACTATACCGACTAAGGGTCTCTCCAACTCCTCATCGGTCAATCCTAAAGCTTTAAACAGTGAACGGTGAGGTGCTTTTTCTAGACCCTTTTTCGCCAGGTCACTTCTCATGGTTTCTCTCCTTTCGGTTGCGAAAGAAATTAGACGCAGATTAACGCAGATTTATAATGATAATGAATACCACGAAAATTAGCCACAGATGCACACAGATGTTTAATGATGTACACAGATTATTTTAATTGAATATTTACTAGGTTACATTACCCGACACCGAGGCTTTCCTTCTCTAATCGTGAAACCGCTGGGTGTTATCGGGGTCTGGTCTGGATTTAACGAAATTACCGTTTCCGATAACATGATTGCCTGTATCCTGTTACCCTATGGTTAAGTCTCAATAAATATCGATCCCGTCGACTTTGACCAGTTCGTGGAAATCTTCTAAGAGCTGCAGGAATATCGGTCCGGGCTTGCCGTTTCCGATTACGCGGTCATCGACCTTAGTAACTGGGATAAGCTCGGCGGCTGTGCCAGTCAAGAAGCATTCATCCGCTGTAAACAGGTCATACCTGGGCAGCATCACCTCAGCCACCGGAATGCCTCTCTTCTGTGCCAGCTCTATAACAGCGTTGCGCGTAACCCCTTCTAGGATGCCGGCATAAGGGGGAGGCGTCTTAAGCACCCCGTTCTTTACAATAAAGATATTATCCCCTGTACATTCTGCTACGAAACCTTCTTGATTCAGCAAAACCGCTTCTGGTACCCCCGCTATGTTTGCCTCAATCTTAGCCATTATGTTGTTCAGGTAATTAAGTGATTTTATCCGCGGGTTCACGCCTTCCGGTATATTGCGACGGGTAGGAACGGTTATCACAGTGAGCCCTGTCTGGTAAAGCTCTTCGGGATACAGGGTTATGGACGAAGCTATGTTTACTACAGTCGGTCGGGGGCACTTCCTCGGGTCCAGCCCTAGATCCCCAGCTCCGCGTGATACTACCAATCTGATGTAGGCGTCGGTAAGGTTGTTCCGGCGGCAGGTTTCACATACGACCTCGATCATTTCATCTTTAGTTAGAGGGATTTCGAGGTTGATGGCTTTGGCAGAGTCATACAGTCGATCGATGTGCTCGCGCAGGCGAAAAACCTTACCGTGGTAGGCGCGTATTCCTTCGAATACCCCATCCCCGTAAAGGAACCCGTGGTCGAAAACTGAAACTTTGGCCTCTTCTTCTGGCACAAAACTCCCGTTAAGGTAGATTAACAACCCCATCCCCAACACTCCTTCGACTTCAAGTTACTGAATAAAAACTTAAACCCCTCGTCCCCAGATTCAGGGACGAGAGGTTTAACTCCCGCGGTACCACCCTGATTGCCGCTTGCTGCGGCCACTCACCAGCGCTTCAATGCTACCGGTTTTGATAACGGACTACCAGTCCGGCAATTCCTACTAAGCCATTTAAACCGTTCAGAACTGCAGCTCGAGGGCGATCTCCACATACCATATTAGTACCGGTTTTCAGCTACCCCGGCTCTCTGTCGACTAAGGGACGGCATGTGTTCATCCCTGTCATAGCTTTTTGGGGAATGAAGATTTGCTTACTAGTATAGGTAAAAGCCTATCCCCTGTCAACAAGTTCTACCGATAATATCAAAAAAGATCACACACTCGCGTTTACAGGTACATCCTCTCCAGGTATTCTTTTAGGTTGAGATAGCGTTTTACGCGCTGACGGATGCAGGATTTTCTTCTCTGGTTCATATCCTTAAACATTTCCCACAAACGGCGCTGTCCCTCCTCGCTTTCCCGGGCCTGGGCTGGTGAAAGTCCCCCTAGTTCCTTTGACTTGGAAAAATACCACTTGTCTAAGTAGGCCTTCTTCAAACGAGCTTCCAGGTTGGGATACTGCGCTTTAATCTCCCGGGTCAGAACTTCAAATATCCCCTCTTCTTTGATCTCTAGGCCTTCAAATTGCAGGCAGTCTTGGATCCCATGTTCGAAATATTCACGAACGGCAGAAACTTCTTTATCTCCGTAAGCGGAAACCGTCATCCAGCTATTACCGAACACGTACTCGGCTAGAAAGATCTCGGCGCCAGTATCCGGGCTTTTGCGGTACTGGTAAAACACTTGACAGTTTCCCGGCAAATCATACTGTTGGTTCGCGATGTTCTGTAGTTTGGCCAAAACCCTGTTCCGGTCTCGCACCAGGTACCTCGCACTGATGAATTTCATTCCATCCTCAAAAACCCCATCCTGCTTACCCCCTGCCAGTACGTCATCGAAGCTCAAATACTGTCCGGCCAAATACCGGTAAGCAGTTAAAGTACTGATCTCGTGCCGTGAACTCAAGACTACTTGGTGTTCCCTGGTTACTAATTGATGCAGAGCTTCCAATGTGCGCAGGTCCTTGCCCATCACGACCATCTCATCACCCTTGATAACAAGGTCAGCCCAAACTCCTGGAAGAAGGAACCCTCCACAAGAATACTCGTCCTCATGGTGAGCGATCCTCAAATGAATTCCCCCCGCGATTTCCCCGGCTTCCTCAATATTATCTAACACCTCGAGGGTAGACAGTAGTTCATCGACATCTAAAACCTCGTACACGTAACAATGTATCTTGAAAAACGAAGGTGCGTGATCACTGGATGTACTTGCTATCTCAAATAGCTGATGACAAACATCAGAAACGAACCATTTCCCCCTAAACTTTTTCAGATAAAACGATAACTCCCTGTACCCTACCTCTTCGTCTCCCAAAGTGATACAACGGGCCTTGACTACAGCGTATCTGCCACTGGTCTTTACACCGGCCGCGTGCCCCTCCACCAAGGTTTGCCCGAGGTTTAAAACTGATTCTACCTGCCCGGCGAAATCCGGCCTAAGGAGCTTTTCCTCATCGAAAAGCGCCTTAACATAAGCATGGTCTTGGCGACGCAAAGCGATGAAGAAACTGTTGACTAACTGTTGGGGAGACAGCAGCTCCGACAGCTTGTCAAAAAGTTCGCGCACTTCAGCTTCAGTCAAATCAGAAGACATATCTAAGTATTTGTGAAAGAGAAATCGGCCGGGACCAGGTCTGGTCATATGCTTGAGGTTAAACTGATATGACTGTTGAATCAGGAAGGCAGCTTCTTTTAAAGAGATATCTACCACATTAGTCAATTTTCTCCTGTCGTTTTCGAAATCGCTTGCGGCAACATCTGATAAGGCGAAGATGCTGTGTATGCCTTCGGGTCCAAAAGTCAAGAAAAAACATTCTACGTCCAAAGAACCGTGCGGAGTTTCCCAAGCAATGTCAACCGTAACCTGTCCTAGATGGCGGGTCTTGGTGGCATAAGCTCGGTAAAATCGCCCTCGAAAAAAGGCAGGGCAAGTCACAGGTACCCCTGCCATCCGAAGTTTGCCTAAAGCTCTGCTTATAGGTCTTTCCAGCTCAGCTCCATACTCCTGTTGCAATAGATGAAAAAAAACCGCTAGTTCCTTTTCGTGAAAACCGGATAGGCTCTCTATGACTAGTGAACGGAAATCACGCGGTATCTCTTCCATCATCTCCAAAGCGAAAAGCCTGCCTTCATTACTGTCCATCAGGTGCTTAATGTCACCAGCCAAGCTTTTCAGTAAAGACCGGGGTATGAGCTTGTTGTTGCTCCTGCTCTTCATTTGACTTCTCCAGTCCCTTTTCTTATTCGAAGAGAAACTCATCCTAGAATAAATTTAGCACTTGATGAACCGCGTGGCAAACATACAGATAATACCGCTTCCAGTACCGCCAGAAACGGGATTTTACTACAATGCCATACTACCTTAGTTTAGTTGATGTGAGAAATTGTTGGGATAAGCGAGCAGGATTTGTTTTTTTCGCGCAGAATTGATATGTTTAGCAAAAATATTACTTCCCGGAGGATTTATGCGTCGCGTCGCAGTCGAATTACTGGAACCAGGAATGATAGTAGCAAGGAGCATTTTCGACAGTGAAGGCAACTGTCTTTTGGGTGCCGGGGTAACTCTCACGGATTATTATATTCAAAGGTTAAAAGAGTTGGGCATAGTTTCGATATACGTTGAGGACGATCTCTTTGATTCGCTGGGAGAGATCAAAGAGCCCATCTCCGAACAAACCAGGCTTGAGACCATAAAAGAAGTTAGAAAGAATTTCCAGGCCCTGGAGGCCAACCGGCGAATCAATACCCGCCACGTGAAAAAGATGGTAGATACCATATTGGACGAGCTGATGTCCAACCGGGAAGTGCTGATCAATCTCAGCGACATCAGAACTTACGACGATTATACCTTTTCCCATTCTTGCAACGTGTGCGTACTGAGCCTGCTGACCGGGATCACCCTCGGTTACAACGAGCTCAAGCTCAAGGAACTGGGTATAGGCGCTCTTCTGCACGACATCGGTAAGATCCGGGTCAGTAAAGAGCTGTTGAACAAGCGGGGGGAATTAACCAAAAATGAGTATGCTGAGATAAAGAAGCACGCAGCCTACGGTTTTGATATACTCCGCACCTACGAAGATATTCCCCTCCTCTCCGCTCACATCGCCTTCCAACACCATGAACGTTGGGATGGAAAAGGGTATCCTCGTGGCCTGAATCAGGAGCAAATTCACGAATACGCCAGGATTGTGGCTGTCGCCGATGTTTATGACGCGCTCCTGGCAGATCGTCCCTACCGTTCGGCTTACAGCATCAACCAGGCCGTTGCCATCCTTAACCACATGTCAGGATTGTACTTCGAGCCCCGGATCCTAGCCGCCCTTGTCTCCAATGTTGCCGTTTATCCGATAGGCAGCGTGGTAATGCTCAATACTGGAGAAATCGGAGTAGTGGTAGACGTAAACCGCAATGCCCCCACTCGCCCTGTGGTGCGGGTGGTTTTTGATCGGAGACTGCTGAGACTTAAAAACCCTCACGAGGTCGACCTTTCCAATCTTTCTACAGTCTACATCGCCCGGGTTCTAACCGAGCAAGACATTATCCATCTGAAGTCGGGTACCTTTGTTCCTCAGGATGCTTCCGATACAACTCAAGAATAATTTCCTTTTCTTGCCAGAATAAATTTTTCAAGCTCACCAACACTAGTAATAAGCAGAGGTGAGAGGATGACCCTGAAGATACTGGCTGGTTTTTTAGTTCTTTTCATAGGCGGTTCCATGTTTTACGTGTTTTTCCGCAAGATCTTGCCCACTGTTACCAGCAGGAGGTAAGCCTGCTGCTGCGAAAGCGGGCCACAGATGGACACAGATTTGCACTGATTTAGGGACGAAACGTTTCCTTGTCGGTAGCGAACGCGTGGTCTTAGAGAAGTATTTGTATCCTTAATAGAATTTGTTAGCTCTTAAACAAGTTTTGTCCTAAACCAATACCAACAAAAAAACTGAGGAGGTTGCTTAGCCGTGTTTTTCCGTACCGAAGATAACAAGGGCAAACCATATTGGAAATACGAGTACTTGGCGGTTCCCATCGCTTTTCTCAACGGCCTTTACCTAGGCGGTTGTCTTCTCCGCAAAATGCGCCAGACCTGGGAACACGGCCCTAGGGACTGAAAACACTCGATTCTAGAATAAATGTCGATTAACCATGACTTGTTCTTCGATTAAAGGATCAATTCAGGGTTTTTCTTGGGAAACCCGTCACGCACGGCGAAAGTTTATAAAGGATTACAGACTGGCTCACGTACAGCCCATAGTCGTGCCTAGAGCGGTTTCGGAGTTCTCTTTTTCAAGTGAAGAGGTCTTGCACCTGTGAAGTAGGGGGCACTTCTGACATAAAGGGCGCCGGGCCAAACAGATGCGGTTGCCCAAGGCCACGATAAGGGCGTGGTACTCGTTGAAAAGGTAGGTTTCACAGGGAAGGTTCGAGGTAAAGAAATCCTGCACCACTGAATAACCAACATCAGCCTCAAGGTACCCGAGCCGTTGAAATATCCTCTTAGTATAAGCGTCGACCACGAAAACGGGCCGGTTGGCAGCATATAAAAGGATACTGTCCGCTGTCTCCGGTCCTATCCCCTTCAAGGCCAAAAGTTCCATCCTCAGTTCGGGGGTGGACAGGCTCAGCAGTTTTTCAAGATCTCCTTCATACTTAATGTTAACCAGTTCCGCGAATGCTTTGAGCCGCGCCGCTTTCTGGTTGTAGTAACGGGCAGGGCGAATGAGATTTCCTAGTTTTTCTACCCGTGTCTTGATTAAGCCGCTTATCGACAACAGTCCCTCTTCTTTTAAGTTGTTGATGGCTTTTTCTACATTGTTCCAAGCCACGTTCTGGGTAAGAATAGCCCCTACAATCACTTCCAAGGCCGTCTCTCCAGGCCACCAATGTCTGGGCCCAAAATGATCGAGTAGTTCTTGAAATATCTCCAGCAATTCGGTCCTGATATCCTCTTTTAACACCCGAGAACACCTCTTACCCAAACCTCTGACTCCCGCCTTTGCCGCCTCCGATGTGCAAAAATGCTCCAGACAAAAAAATGAACCCCGGTCCATCCCAGCCGGGGCAGAAGTTCGATATGGAGCCGACGGTCAGATTCGAACTGACGACCTGTCGATTACGAATCGACTGCTCTACCGCTGAGCTACGCCGGCCTGCGTTTTCGGAAAATAGCCACTGATAGGCGAAGATTACAAAAGCTTATCAATGGTTGTTTCGCCTTTTGATTCTATTAGCAACCAAGTCGATTGCCACGCTATAATGGCGACTCTGCCGCGAGTCATGCATACCAATCGGGCTAAGCGCAGCCCATCTTCGAACCTCATATTAACAAGCCCTGGCCCTTTTGTCAAGTAACCCGCATACCCTCCAGCCGGCCCTAACTCCTTCTAGCTTTCCTTGAAACCACGTTCGGCACGATGACCGCTCAACTGTAACTTACAAGTACCTGCTGTTCCTGCGAAGGACGCTCCTGCCCCCACTGTACAGCCCAACCGCCGATAGCCCGACTACTAGGCCATCCAGTATAGCTACGCCTACCGGTTCCCCAGGGGCCCTCACCCCCAGCCTTAACAAAACTCCCAGACTCACGGCCAGAACAGGACAGTAGCGCTTGCTGAGTCCAGCCTTTTTCGCTATCTCAACCAGCCCGTTTATAACCGGAATCGCGATTACCTCGTAATAGCCGTTATACACCCCGGTCACTCTCCTTGCATCCGAGTTTGGCTCCTCTTCTACTAACCTTATGCGGAGAGCTGGTTGAGTATTATAGCAACGGGTTTCCTTGCCTCCTTCTATTCACCTCCAAGATACGCCTTGAGACGCTCCAGTTCGGCTTGGTGTAATTGGTTAACCTTCTCTACCGCGTACTCTATCAGCTCCTCTTCACGGTCCGACAGCTGCTCCCGCACCAGTTGACCAAAGGGAACTATCTCCAGCGTAGCAAGGACTTCTTCCGGTGGCTGTTCAGCCGTGAAGGCATTCAACATGCTGACGAGGCTGTGAAAAAACCCTTCCACCCATTCGTCGATTTCATATCTCCAGGATTCGTCGCTGAAACCGGCTTCAGGTTCCTTTGGTTTCAACGGTTCTTCACCGTCCTGTTCCCAGTCTTCCCCTTCTTCGTCTCCCGACAAAGAACCTCCACTGACTCTTACGCGACCAAACTCGGAAAGTAACTTATTTGCCTCCAGTATGGCGTCCCTCACGGCTTCTGGAGCCGTCCCTCCTTTGACCTTGCGGCTGGCCACGCACCCATTGAGGCTTATCCTATCGTAGACATCGTCCTCGATCTCTGGGCTGAACTGCTTCAGCTCTTCCAGGCCCATGCTCTCCAAGGTCTTGTTCTTCTCTATACAGTACAAAACAGCTCGTCCCGCTATTTCATGGGCAACCCGGAAAGGAATTCCCTTGACAACCAGGTAGTCGGCCATATCAGTAGCGTTGGTAAACCCGCCTCTAGTCGCCTCAGCCATCCGCTGGCGATTAAACTTAGCTGTTCGCAACATCGGGGTGAACACGGCCAAGCACTTTTTCAAGGTGTCAATCCCGTCAAACAGCGGTTCCTTATCCTCCTGCATGTCCTTGTTGTAGGCCAAAGGCAACCCCTTCATCACCGTAAAGAGGCACATCAAATCCCCGTATACCCGGCCAGTCTTGCCCCTTATCAGTTCAGCCACATCCGGGTTCTTCTTCTGAGGCATAAGGCTCGATCCCGTAGCGAAAGCGTCGTCCATCTCCACAAACTTGAATTCATCGGTAGACCACAACACCAGTTCTTCACAGAAACGGGACAGGTGCATCATGGTTATGCTGGCAAAACTCAGGAACTCCAAGGCAAAATCCCGGTCGCTGACGGCATCCAGGCTGTTCCGCGTCAACTCGGCGAAGCCCAGTTGTTCCCGAACGTATTCCCGGTCTAGATCGAGCCCGCTCCCGGCTAGAGCTCCCGAACCTAAAGGCATGAAATCTAGTCTCTTTTTGCAATCTTCAAGCCTGCCCAGATCCCGCCAGAACATTTCAAAATAAGCCATCAAGTGGTGGGCCAATGTTACCGGTTGACCCTTCTGGAGGTGAGTATACCCCGGCATGATGGTGTAGAGGTGTTCTTCAGCCAGGCTCACCAGGGTCTCTTCCAGGTCCAAAAGCAGCTCCCTGATTTCGCCTATTTCCTCTTTTAAGTACATCCTTACATCCAGAGCCACCTGGTCATTGCGGCTGCGCCCGGTGTGAAGCTTCTTGCCCGTTGTCCCGATCCTTTCGATAAGCCAGAGCTCCACCTGGGTGTGTATGTCCTCTACCCCAGGGTCAAACTGCAACTCACCCCGGTCAAGAGCCGACATTATTTCTTGCAGGGCTTTTATTATGAGTTCTTTCTCTTCCTCGGTTATCAGTCCCTGCTTGGCCAGCATAGCCGCGTGGGCCATGCTGCCTTTTATATCCTGGCGGTAAAGTCTCCTATCAAACGAAAGAGAAGCGTTGAACTCTTCTGTCAACCGGTGCGGTGGCTTCTGAAACCTTCCTCCCCACATCTTTGAGCTCATCTTTTACCGACCTTTCTTTCCATCAATGCCCTTACTTTCAGCGGCAAGCCGAAAAGGTTAATAAATCCTTCTGCATCTTTTTGATTATAAAAATCGCTCTCTCCAAAAGTGGCCAAATCGTGGCGATAAAGCGAATACGGTGATTCGGCTCCGACCGGAGTACAGTTGCCTTTGTACAGCTTGACCCTGACCTTGCCCGTAACTGTTTCCTGGGTCTTGGCCACGAAGGCGTCCAAAGCCTCCTTGAGCTGAGAAAACCACAGCCCGTCGTAGACCAGCTCGGCATAGAGAATAGCCACCTGTTCCTTGAAGTGCATGGTCCTGCGATCCAGGGTCAGGTTCTCCAATTCCCGGTGGCTGGTAAAGAGCACGGTACCGCCGGGGCATTCATATACACCGCGGGACTTCATGCCGACGAGGCGATTTTCCACCAAGCTCACTATTCCCACTCCGTTAGCACCGGCCAAATGGTTAAGCTTTTCGATGAGCTCTACGGGACCCATCATCTGTCCGTCTATCGCAACCGGAACCCCCTGTTCGTATTCGATTTCTACATAGGTAGGATGGTCCGGGGCTTTTTCGGGAGGAACTGTTAAGAGGTACATTTCGTCCTTAGGCTCCTGCATGGGGTCCTCGAGTTCGCCTCCCTCATGGGAGAGATGCCAAAGGTTGCGGTCCCGGCTGTAAATGCTCTTTTTGGTCACAGGCACGGGAACGTTATGTTTCTGTGCATACTCGATGGCATCTTCCCGGGACTTGATATCCCACTCCCGCCACGGGGCGATAATCTTAAGCTCCGGATTGAGAGCCTTAACACTCACTTCAAACCGCACCTGGTCATTGCCTTTGCCGGTCGCCCCGTGGGCCACGGCAGTCGCTCCTTCCTTTTCCGCAATCTCTACCAGTTTTCGGGCAATTAGAGGCCGGGCAAACGAGGTGCCTAGCAGGTATTTGCCCTCGTAGATAGCTCCGGCCCTTAAAACCGGAAAGATATAGTCGCGGACGAACTCTTCCCGTACGTCTTCGATGTACACTTTGCCGGCCCCAGAGCGGAGCGCTTTTTCCTCCAACCCGGCCAGCTCTTCTCCCTGGCCGAGGTCCGCACACATGGCGATAACTTCATAACCGTAGTTTTCTTTCAACCAGGGAATAATAATGGAAGTATCCAGTCCACCTGAGTAAGCAAGCACAACTTTGTCCATCGGAACTCTCCCCCATTCTCCTTTACCAATCCTTTTTAAGAGCGGCCGGGGTACGCGCTTAGCATCCACAGTCTTTTC
Organism: Syntrophothermus lipocalidus DSM 12680; assembly: GCF_000092405.1. Taxonomy (NCBI): domain Bacteria; kingdom Bacillati; phylum Bacillota; class Clostridia; order Eubacteriales; family Syntrophomonadaceae; genus Syntrophothermus; species Syntrophothermus lipocalidus. Next base: position 2,218,544 of record NC_014220.1, read on the forward strand.
CAGGTTCACAATCCCAGCTCGCAACCAAAACATCCTGGCGCAGCCTCCACCCCAGACGCGTGTAAAAAGCAACAGCTTGCTGGTTGGTCGTGAATACGAGGAGGTGGACCCTCCTCGCCCCTATTTCCCTAAACCTGTCCAGTACCTCAGCCACCAAAGCCTTGCCTATGCCCTGGCTCTGATAATCTTTTCGCACGGCAAGATGATACAGGTAGCCCCTCCTCCCATCAAAACCTCCCACAACTGCGCCTGCCAAGATACCTCCCTTCCACGCCACAAGACAGGTCCTTGGATTCCGTGCTATGAATCGCTTGAGGTCTTCCTCGTCGTCACCGACTCCGAGCCCGATTCCGGGGGTAGCAGCCCACAGGCCGAGCATAGCATGAACGTCTTCAGCTTTGGCTTCCCTTACCGTAAACCTCGGTTCCCTCATCGCCCCACCCCTGTTACTGCATCACCAGGGCCATGATCGCTTTCTGCGCGTGCAGGCGGTTTTCGGCTTCGTCGAATACCACCGAGTTAGGGCCGTCCATCACTTCATCGGTAATCTCTCGCCCTCGCTTGGCGGGCAAACAGTGCATGACGATAACGTCCGGCTTGGCTTTGCCGAGCAGGGAAGCATTTACCTGGTAGCGGGCAAAGTGCTTCTCCTTCTCGTGAGCCTCTTTTTCCTGGCCCATGCTGGCCCACACATCCGTGTAGATCACATCCGCCCCATCAACTGCTTCGGCCGGATCCTCAACTACCCAAAGCTTAGCCCCGGTTTCTTCAGCATCTTTCAAGGCCTGAGCCATTATCTCATGTTTGGGTGCAAAGCCTGGGGGACAAGCCACCACTACGTTCATGCCCACTTTTGCTCCCCCTACCAGCAGCGAATGACACACGTTATTCCCGTCTCCTATAAAAGCACATTTGAGCCCCTTAAGTGTCCCTTTCTTTTCAAGTATGGTTAAGATGTCTCCCATGATCTGGCACGGGTGCAGCAAGTCAGTAAGACCATTGATAACCGGGATGCTCGCCCAATAAGCCAGTTCCTCAACCTCTTCTTGGGCAAAGGTACGGATCATGATTCCATCTAGGTATCGGGACAAAGTCAAAGCCGTGTCCTTTATGGTCTCGCCCCTTCCCATCTGCAGGTCGTTCGGGCTCAGGAAAAGTCCGTAACCTCCCAGTTGGTAGATGCCCACTTCGAAGGAAACCCGGGTACGGGTCGAAGGCTTCTGGAATATCATCCCTAGGGTCTTTCCCGCCAGAAGGGGATGGGGTATCCCTTCCTTCTGCATCTTCTTGAGCTTCTGAGCCAGCTCAAGTATCTCCATTACCTCTTCTGAAGTATAGTCGCGAATGGCTAAGAAATCGCGCCCTTTGAACTTCGGATTAAGTTCTACCGTCATTTTTATCCATGCCCTCCTCTCCCGTAATAACGATAAGACGCCGCTCATACTCTTTTTGATAACTCTATTCATCCTGCCATTCGTTTAAGGCCTCGTTCAGTATGGCTAACCCCTGGTCCGCCTCATCTAGAGCTATGTTAAGCGGCGGTACCAACCGCAACACCCGAGGGCCGGCCGAAATAACCAGGAGTCCCTTTTGCATACAGATGTCCACCAGGGGCTTGACTTCCCGGGTAAATTCTACTCCCAGCAGGAGGCCTAAGCCCCTGACTTCCTTCACATCTTTCCTCTTACCGGTCATGGACTGTAAACGGCTCTTGAGATAATCCCCGATACGAGTGATGTGGTTCAGCATTTCCTCTTCACTTAAAATGTCTAAAACCCGGTTCGCCACCGCACACCCCAAAGGATTCCCGCCAAAAGTCGAAGCATGATCCCCTGGTTCGAAGGCCTGGGCCACCTCGGCTCGGGCCAGCATGGCCCCGATGGGAAAGCCCCCTCCCAGAGACTTGGCTAGAGTGACTATGTCAGGCTTAATACCGTAATGCTCGTAAGCAAACATCTTACCGGTACGACCCAAGCCGGTCTGAACCTCGTCCAAGACCAACAGCAGGTCGAATTCATAGCACAACCTCCTGAGCCCGGTTAGGAACTTGCTGGTTGCAGGGTTGATCCCGCCTTCTCCCTGTACGGGCTCGACAATAATGGCTCCGGTCTTTTCCGTTATCACTTTCTCTACCGATCCGAGATCGTTAAACTCAGCATAAACAAAACCGGGAACCAGCGGTTCAAACCCGCGATGATACTTTTCTTGCCCGGTGGCAGTCAGTGCGCCCAAGGTCCTCCCGTGAAACGAGTTGTGAAAAGCTACAATCTCGCATCCTGGTTTTCCTCTAAGGCTAAAATACTTACGAACTAGTTTCAGTGCAGCCTCGTTAACCTCTGCCCCGCTATTAGCAAAGAAAGCCTTGTCGAGCCCAGAAAGACGGCAAAGCTTGGCTGCCAGCTGCACCTGTGGTTCGATCCAATACAGGTTAGAGCAGTGCCAGAGCCGACCGGCCTGGTTCTCGAGGACTTCTTTCAAAGCCGGGTTGGAGTGGCCCACTCCACACACCGCGATCCCGCTAGTAAAGTCCAGGTATTCTTTGCCGTCCGCATCCCAAGCCCTTACCCCGTCGCCTTTGACCAGGGCTATCGGAAATCGTGCGTAGTTGTTCATCAGGTACTGTTGCCCTTCGTTAATGACTTCTTGATTGCCCATCACCCCACCTCCTTCTACCCTTTAACTACCATGCTTCCGATACCTTCGTCGGTAAAAACCTCCAGCAAGATGGCATGCGGGACCCGGCCATCGATGATGTGGGTCCGGCCTACCCCGCCCTTTAACGCGTCTACACAGCACTCTACCTTTGGTATCATCCCGCCTTCAATGATACCGCAGTCGATATACTCATCGACCTCCGAGATTCTCAGCCTCGATATGCGGCTGGTAGGATCCTTCTTGTCGGCAAGTATGCCGGGGACATCGGTCAGAAGCACCAGTTTGTCTGCCTTAAGGGCACTGGCTACGGCTCCGGCTACGTGGTCAGCGTTGATGTTGTAACTCTCTCCGTGGTCGCCGATTCCTACCGGACTGATTACCGGTATATAACCTCTCTCCGTCAGGGTCTCGATCAACTCCGTGTTGACGTCCCTGACTCTCCCCACCAGCCCCAGGACTTCTTTGCCGGGTATAGGTTCGGCCCTAATCAACTTGCCGTCCTTGCCTGACAGCCCGACTGCCGAACCACCGCTGTCGTTGATGCCGGCAACTATCTCCTTGTTGATCTTGCCTACTAGCACCATCTCCACGATTTCCATCGTAGCCTCGTCAGTTACCCTAAGCCCGTTTACGAATGAGGTAGAGATGCCCAGGCGGTCAAGCATGCGGGTAATGTCAGGGCCACCTCCATGTACTACCACCGGGTGCATACCGACGTACTTCATCAACACGATGTCCTCCATGACCGCCTTTTTCAAGGAACAGTCGGTCATGGCGCTTCCGCCGTACTTTATGACTACGGTTTTCCCGTAGAATTCTTTTATATACGGCAGGGCCTCCACCAGTATCGCCGCCTTCTCACATGCAGTCACTTTATCCTCCCCTTTTTCTATAGCCACAGATTCACACTGATTATCACTGATTTTTAGACGCTGATTAACGCAGAGTCCTTAATTTATAACCTTCAACTACGCACGCCCGTCAAAATTGAGCCATTCATGTGCACAAAAAATAACAAATACCGTAGTCATGTTACGTCACTCCTCAGAAGACCCGAAAGCAATGATGTCATGTTAATTAGAATAAAACAGCCATTACCAATGGCTATAGCACGCTTCACAAAAAAGTTATCTGTGTAAATCCGCGTAAATCCGTGTCCATCAGTGGCTATAACAATAAATTCCGGAAATTTTCATCTGTGTAAATCTGCGTCAATCTGTGTCTATCAGTGGCTAATCACCTACGTACGGTAGCTGGCGTTGATGTCGACGTACTCATGCGTAAGGTCGCAGCCCCAAGCCCGGGCCGAGTAACTACCCTGTTTCAAGTCTAATCTGATGATTACCGCATCCTTCCTCAGTTCTTCACGAGCTGCTTCCTCATCAAACTCTAAGCCCGCTCCGTCCCTGGCTACCTGAACTCCGCCGAGATAAATATCAACCAATTCAGGGTCAAAATCCGCCCCCGAATAACCGGCGGCGCATATGATCCTTCCCCAGTTAGCGTCTTCGCCGAACACTGCCGCCTTAATGAGGTTAGAAGCCGTTATGGCACGAGCTATGCGGCGGGCATCTTCTTGGCTAGGAGCCCGCTCCACCTGAACCTCGATCAGACGCGTCGCTCCTTCCCCATCCCGGGCTATCATCTTGGCGAGTTCCACATTTACGTAATTGAAGGCTTCTTTGAAAGCCAGGTATGCCTCCGATGCTTCGTCGCTGATCTCGGGGTTACCCGCCAGCCCGTTGGCCAAAACGAGCACCATATCATTGGTTGAGGTATCGCCGTCAACGCTTATCATGTTATATGAGATGTCTACCGAATCGCGCAGTGCTTTCTGCAAACACTCGGCGCTGATGTTGGCATCGGTGGTTATGAAAGCCAGCATAGTAGCCATGTTGGGATGAATCATGCCAGAACCTTTAGCCATTCCGCCTATGCGAACCGCTCTGCCTTCGATCTCAACCTCCACCGCTGTCTCTTTAACAACGGTGTCGGTGGTCATTATGGCTTCAGCTGCACACAGACCGCCCTCCCGACTCAATCCCTGGCACGCCCGTTCAATCCCGGCTTTAACCCTGTCCATAGGCAACGGTACCCCCATGACCCCGGTCGAGGCCACCAATACGTCTCGAGGCTCAAGTTTGAGCGCTCTTGCCGCGGCTTCAGCCATTAGATATGCATCTTTCTCGCCGTGGGCCCCGGTACAGGCGTTGGCATTGCCGCTGTTGACCACGATGGCCTGGGCCTGCCCGTCGGCGATGGCCTGCTTAGTGTATTTCACGCACGCTGCCTGCACCAGGTTAGTAGTAAATACCCCGGCCGCCCTAGCCAAACCCTCGCTATAGATTACGGCTACGTCCTTTTTGCCTTTTTTTCTTATCTCTGCCATAACCCCTTGGGCGAGAAAACCCTTCGGGGCTGTAACTCCTCCTGTAATTACCTGCATCCAACCTGCCCTCCCTTGTTTTATGGAAAGATTCCTGCAAAGTCCAGTGCTTCAGTCTCTTCAAGTCCGAACATTATATTGAAGTTCTGGACCGCCTGCCCTGAAGCCCCTTTGTTCAGGTTATCTATAGCGCTAATTATTATAGCTCGACGCTTCTTGTCGTCCACAAAAATGCCGATATCGACGAAATTACTTCCATAGACCCAGCGGGTATGTGGGTACGTCCCTTCTGGCAAAACCCTCACAAAATGCTCGTCTGCGTACTGGTCGGCAAAAGCCTGTCTTACCTGCTCTTCAGTCACTCCTGGCCTAAGCTTGACGTAAGCAGTCGTCAGTATTCCCCGGCTCATGGGAATCAGGTGGGGTGTAAAGGTTATCTCGACCTCCTGCCCAGCGGCAAAGCTGAGCTCCTGCGCGATTTCTGGAGCGTGACGGTGGCTGCCTACGCTGTACGCCTTGACCCCTTCGTTCACCTCGCAGAAATGGCTGGCCAACTTAAGGCTTCTTCCGGCCCCGGATACCCCGGTCTTAGAATCGATAACGATGTTCTCGGTCTCGACCAACCCCTCCTTCAAAAGAGGAGCCAAAGCCAGAATCGCCCCGGTAGGAAAACATCCCGGATTCGCTACTATCATGGTTCCCCTTATCTTTTCCCTGTATATTTCAGGTAACCCGTATACGGCCACATCAAGCAACTCCGGAGCTTCGTGCGTAACTTCATAGTATTCCTCGTAAATCTTAGGATCCTTCAGCCGGAAATCGGCTCCCAGGTCGATGCACCTGACGCCGGAGCCTATCAATTCCCGCACTATGGGCGCAGACAATCCGTGGGGCAAAGCTAGGAAAACCACCTGGCACTCCCGCTTGAGCTTGTCGATATCGGCCTTTTCACAAATAACTTCGCTGAACCGGAGTAAATGTGGATATACTTCGGCAAATCCCTTATCGATGTTCTCGGTAGAAAACACGGTTGCTACCCTGGCTCTCCTGTGCCTGCTCAGGACCCTAACCAGCTCCGCCGCCGTATACCCGTCTCCGATTATCCCTACCGGTATCATGCCTACTTCCTCCCCTAGCGCTGTGTTCACGATGCAAGCAAACCGACGAGCAAAATCTGTTCCACATTAGTTTCTCCCGCCAAACATGTCTATAATTATACATATATATGTATATCCTTGCAAGGGTTTAAGGCTTGCGGCCCGTGGAATTTTTTCGCCGCGTTCAGAGGTGACAGAACGGACGGAACTCGGTTAAAATGTGTAATATTAGAGTAATTCTCAGCAGGAGAGGCGCGCTCTCGAAACAAAAGGCGAACCCCCGGGACCCTCTGGGGTCATCGCAAAATGTCCAAAATAGTTCGCTTTCTACAGGTTCTCAGAATATATCGAGCGTTTATCTGCCAAGAAGTCTTGCGCATCTGTGGTTACATATTCGGGAAAGAAAGGAGAATCAGTATGGAGAAAGATGTCAGGCAAGAAGTAAGAGAATTCTATGGTCGCCTGGCTGAGCAGGCGAAAGCCGGGGCTCCGGCTAGCTGCTGCAGCGGCGGTTCCTGTTGCACCCCGATCGCTAATGCCATAGTTTTATATGACCTGGACAATCTGGAAGACCTGCCTCGGGAAGCGGTGAATTTCTCGTTAGGATGCGCCAATCCCCTGTTGCTGGCGGATCTTAAAGAGGGAGAAGTCGTCCTCGATTTAGGCAGTGGAGGCGGGCTCGATGTCTTGGCAGCTTCTAAATATGTCGGCCCTTCCGGCACGGTCTACGGACTGGACATGACCGACGAGATGCTGGATCTTGCCAACCGGAATAAGGAGCAGATGGGCGTGACTAACGTGGAATTCCTGAAAGGGTTTATCGAAGACATTCCCCTACCGGATGAATCGTGCGATGTAGTGATGTCTAACTGCGTCATCAACCTCTCCCACGATAAAGAAAAGGCTCTAGCCGAAGCCTACCGCGTGCTCAAGCCGCAAGGCAGGCTCTGCATCGCGGACATCGTTTCCGTGAAACCTGTGCCTGAATCGGCGAGAGAATTAGCTTCTCTTTGGGTAAGCTGCATCGCCGGTGCACTCGATGTGAAAGAATACGAGAACATCTTGGGAAAAGTAGGCTTTAAAGACATCGAAGTGCAGCCTGCTATTGTTTACCAAGGGAAGGTGCTGGAGGATATAGCGGGGAATAGCCTGAAGAATCTGTCAGAATCAGAGGCACGAGAACTAGACGGCGCCTTCGCCAGCGCTTACGTGAAAGCCAGGAAATAGGCAGGTAAGATTATCTTTTTTTTGACGCTGATTAACGCAGACCCCACTTCACAGCAAATGCTCCCAGTTCCGTCTACCATATAAAATTCTAACTACCGTAACCGTCTTATCCTCTTCGAAAACCACATAAAAGACAATATAGTTTTCTACAGGAAGCTTTCGTATACCCTTTGCAGCCAGAACTTCGTCTGCCACCAGCGGATGACGGCTCGGCATTTCGGCAAGGCTCATTATGGCATCCCTGATCTTGCCAACCAGTTTCTGTGCGGTAGTAGGCTCCCGCAGTTCCCCTGCAATATACCGCACAACTTCCTGCAGATCATTGGCTGCCGGTTCAGTCATCAAAACCCTGTATTTTTTCATTCTGGTAATCCTTTTTCTATTTTTGAAAACACGTTCTGGGCAGGGACGACTTTGCGGTTTTTCAGGGCCTCCATCCCTTCGTCCAGCAGCCTGTACAGTTCAAACTTGCCGACCAGCTTTTCATAAGTTTCAATACTCATGACCACCAGGTCGCCTCTTCCGTTCTTGGTAATAAAAATCGGTTCTGAATATTTGTGGCAGAAGTCCGAAATTTCGTTATACTTATTTCTGAAATCAGAGCTTGGTCTGATGTTCGGCATGATACCCACCTCCCGCATATTATATGCATATTCTATCAAAACTTTGATAGAATAGGAAGCAGCTCATATTTAGGAACCAAGCTGGCAGCCAGGTTTCTCTCTTCGTCGTTTAGCTCGTCCTCCTCAAACTGAATACCCAAGGCCCGGCTGAAGCCCCGGATAACGGCTTCAGCCACTTCGCCTAAGGTGAGTGTTTTTGCCAATATCGACTGCAGGCAGGTCACCGATTCCAGCAAGGCGCGGCACTTGGCCTCTTCCTCGCAGGCAAAAACTTCATTCAAAAGCTGATCCTGGGGAAAAACCAGGATTGATCCGTGCTGCAGAAGGGTCCTTCCCAAACGCTTCTGGGCACTGCCCACGAACTTCTTTCCGTGCCAGGTTATATCGCTGGTTGTGGCCGTCGCAAAACAGGCCTCTGACCAACCCGAAGAAGGCTTGGCTCGGCCCAACTCAGCCTTTATTCCGAGGTCGGCAAAAGCCTGCAGGAGCCCCTGGCATAAATAACGGTAGGAGGAGATGACCCCTTCCGGCGCATCCTTGCCAGCAGTCGCCACCACGGTGTAGGTCAAATCGCCGTAGTGAAGAACGGCCCGGCCTCCCGTAATCCGCTTTACCGGGACTATGCCCAGCCGTTTCAGGGCAGCAAGATCGACTTCGCCTACGTCTTGAAAATACCCCAGCGACAAGGCGGGCGGTTCCCAAGTGTACAACCGCAAGACCGGCGGCCGTCCTTCTTCTTTGGAGTGCAGGACAGCGAGGGCCTCGTCGACCGCCATGTTCCAAGCCGGTTCCCCCGCCCCGCTTCTAATCAGACGCCATTGCTTGGACACGACCAGTCACCTTCCGATAATAATACCCTGCCTGGTAAGAGCTCCGTACCAGGGGTCCTGACGCCACTCCGAGAAATCCCATTTTGTAAGCCTCTTTTTCCCAATCGGCGAACTCTTCAGGCGTCACGTAGCGGGCAACCGGGTAATGCCGCCAGGAAGGAGCCAAGTACTGACCTATGGTCAACAGGGCTACCCCCGCATCCCGCAGATCTTCGAGCAAAGCGAGTACTTCGGCTTCGGTTTCGCCCAATCCCAACATAAAACCGGATTTTGTGACCGTGCCCGGGCGGGATTCTTTTTGGGCCGCAGCTAACACATCGAGAGAGCGTTCGTACACGGCTCCCGGCCGCACTTCTCGGTACAGGCGGGGCACCATTTCTACGTTGTGGGCGAAAACCTCGGGCTTGGACTCAAGCACCAGGTTTAATGCCTCATGGTACCCTTTGAAATCGGGTACCAGAACCTCGACCGTTGGCGCTCCGGGGAGAGTACGAAGCTCCCTTATTACCGAAGCAAAATGTTCTGCACCTCCGTCGGCCAGGTCATCCCTGGTAACAGATGTAACGACCACGTGTCTCAGCCCCATCTTTTGAGCAGCCCTTTTTATCCGGAGCGGCTCTTCCCGATCTACTGGCAACGGATGCCCGTTCTTCACCGCACAGAATCGGCAGTTCCGCGTACAAACATCCCCTAGTATCATAAAAGTAGCCGACCCTCGGGAGAAACAATCTCCCCGGTTAGGGCACCTGGCCTCCTCGCATACGGTGTTCAGCCTGTGCGCCGTCACTTCGTTGCTTGTATCCTTATAAACTGTGACGTTCTCCGGCCTCTTCGCTTTTCTTACGGTTTCCAGCAACCACCGCGGCACTGCGGTTCTTTCCATACTCCCACGTCCATTTCTCAGCCACAGATGGACACAGATTTTTCACCGATTTACACTGATTCAAATATCACTAGTAAAGCCTGTTTTTGTTCACCATGTTAGAAGTTGTCTACCAAGCGTTAGAAGCATCCGTCGTCTGTGTCCAAACTTAAAAAATCTGTGAGAATCAGAGCTAATCGGTGTTCATCTGTGGCTACTTATTGGTATGTTCTCCAGGCAGCATGTGGATGGCCTGGCCGCAGGCGGCCTGGGCTGTTTCCAGGACAGCTTCGGACAAGGTAGGGTGCGTGTGTATGGTGTCCACGATACCTTTGGCCGGAATCTGGTGGCGCATGGCCAGCGCAATCTCAGCCACCAGATCCGCCGCGTGTGGCCCTATAACATGGCCTCCCAGGATCTGCCCGTTTTTCTCGTGTACAACCAGCTTGACCATGCCTTCCCACTCCCCTAAAGCCTGGGCCATGCCCAGGGATTTGAACGGGAAGCTGAAGGCAGTAGCCGGGAACTGCTCCTTAGCCTCTTCTTCGCTCAATCCTACCGCGGCGTACTCGGGGAAGGCAAAAACACAACGGGGGACCACCCGGTAGTCCATCCGGGATGTTAGGCCAGCCGCATTTTCAGCCGCGGTTATCCCTTCAGCGAAAGCCACGTGGGCCAAGAGCCACCCGCCCACAACGTCCCCGGCAGCAAAGATTCCGGAGATGCCCGTTTCCATGTGCTCGTTCACTGCTAGAGGCCTGCCATTTTCCGCCAGACCAACGGCTCTGAGCCCGATCGATTCCACGTTTGGCACCCGGCCCGCTGCCATCAATACCGCATCTCCTTCCCACTTTTGCCCGTTCGACAGCATAACGGTAACCTTGTCCCCCACCGCCGCTTCGTTGACAGACAGGCCGGTAAGCACCTTTACCTTCTGCCTCTTCAACATGCGCGTCATGTAGGAAGCCATCTCCAGGTCTTCCCCGGGAAGGATACGGTCCTTCATCTCAAGCAGGGTTACCGAGCTCCCCAGCTCGGCCATTATGGAAGCCATTTCCACTCCCACCGCCCCAGCACCGACGATAAGGAGGGAGGCCGGCACCCGAGATACTTCAAGGATATCGTCGGTGGTCAGCACCCCCTTGTTCTCGCCGGTCAATCCGGTAAATGGAGAAGGGATTGAAGGCCTGGATCCGGTAGCGATGACTATCTTTCCTGCTTTCAGCCTGATTATGCCGTTGGCGGTTTCAACCTCGACCTCGCGCGGGGAAAGCAGCGTCCCGGTTCCTTCCAGGTGCTCGATGCTGCGGCTTCGAAAGAGCTGGCTTATCCCCCCGCGTAGAAGGCCTACCACTTTATTCTTACGGGCGATAATAGCCTTAATGTCGGGGCGAGCCGTTTCGATCTCGATACCGTAGGCCTTAGCCCGCCGTGCCCGGGAAAGAACTTCCACCGACGCTCGAATAGCCTTGGTCGGAATGCAGCCCCGGTTGAGGCACACTCCACCCAGTTCCCGCGACTCGACTACAGCCACCTTCATCCCCAGCTGGGCGGCGCGAATCGCGCCCTGGTAACCGGCGGGCCCGCCGCCGATAAAGACCACATCGAATACCTGCTCGCCCATGTCATTCCCCCCTCACTCGATGATCTCTATCTCGGGCTGGATGACCACTTCGCTCTTCACCGATTCGGCTATAGTCGAATACTTGCGGGCCATCTCCAAAGCCCTTTCAACTTTCTTTCTAGAAGCACCTCGGACCGTGACTCTGGGCTTCAGCACCACCTTCTTAAACCAGGAAGTGCGGTCTATGAACTCCTCCACTTCGCCTTCAGCCACGCACTCGAAGGCCACCAGGTCCAGTTGCAGGCGCTCGGCCGCCCAGATAACCATCATATGCACACAGGTGTTTACCGCCATCATAAAAGCGTCTTCCGGCGTCATCATGTTGGGATGACCGTACAGAGCCGGTGGCGCCGAAAACTCCATCTCGGTCCCGTTTTCGCAGTAGGTGTACCCTAGGTGCTCTCCTTTCCAAACTACCTTGTTGGTATAAATCGGCATCGTTAACCCCCCTGTCCGGCCAAGATTTCGTCTACTTTCTTGGCTATTTCTTCTGCCAGGACGTTGACAGCTGCCTGGCCCTCATCGGTTAAGACACGGCGCGTATCGGACAGGGAAATGCCATGTTTTTGGAGCACATCAGACACTACCAGCGAATAAGCGGGCTTGCCGCTCAGCTTCTCGGTAGAGATCTGGCTGCAGCGCTTTTCGCACCCGTCGACGGTGATGGTAGGAAAACGGTTGGCAAAATTTCGTTCCTTCTCGTCACCGGCTATGAAGAGAGGCAGGCAAAGAGTAACCGTCTGGCCCGGGCGCAGTTCATCCAGCACCTTGCGGCAGGCAAAGCGGGTCAACGTTCCTTCGCAGATTTCTTCTCCGTTGCAGGGAACTATGCCTATTTTCAAGGCCTTCGGCTTATCATCTAGCTTGATAGCTTGAGCCATGCCTATCCCTCCTCCTTCACAAGGCAGTCGACTTCGCCCGCCAGCTTCTCGGCCAGAAGGTGGGCCAGCTTGAAACCGGGCTCTCCCAGTTTCAGTACCCCTTCCGGTTTGAGATCCCGGTGTTCTTTGAAAACTTCTATAGTCCTGACCGCTTTATCTACCTTGAGCCCGGCGGCCTCGACATTCTTGAGGGCGCACTCCTTGGCGCACCCGTCCACCGTGATGATGAAGCTGTCTTTGGCCTGTTCCACCACCTCAGGATCGCGAATCATAAAGCGGCCGAGACAAGCAGTAGTAACGTCCTCGGGACGGATGTCGTCTATTAGCTCGTAGGCCGCCTGCCGGCTAATCTCGCCGTAGGCCTTACCGATGCCGCTGCAAGGTAAAACCATTATCTTTTTCGTCACCCCGAACCCCTCCCTGTTACTTTTCCAAGGCTGCCTTGATTTTCTCTTCCATTACCGGGAAGTACGCTTCGGCTGCCATCAGTTTCTCGGCATCCTGGTCCCAGGCGGTAGGTCTGATCTTGAAGATCCAACCCTCGCCGTAGGCATCGGAGTTTATGAGTTGGGGATCGTCCTCCAAAGCAGTGTTCACCTCCACGATCTCGCCGCTTACCGGTGATATAAGGGTCACAGTAGTCTTGATGGTCTCTATTACCCCTGCTTCGTCCCCCTGCTTTACTTCTTTCCCCGCTTCCGGCAGTTCGATGAAGGCCACGTCACCCGCGTTCGTCTGGAGAAAATCGGTGACGCCTACCACCACCAGGTCTCCTTCCCGCTTGACCCAGCACTCTTCAGGGTGATAGAGGTAGTCTTTCATCACCCGGAAAGTAAATTTGTCGTAGGTAACCTCCATGTACTCCTGGCTCACTACCAACACTCTCCTTTTGTAAGGTTCTTTCAAGAAATAATTTTCGGCCGAGGCCGCCCACCTTGATGTTAGCTCTTCCCCCATAACCGTTCCAGCTTCTTCGAAAAAGATCTCGGCATTATTCGCCACAGCGCATCCCCGGCGGCTTGCAAGCGATTACCGGGCTTTCGCCATGTCGGGCGCGAAATATTTTCGCTTGAAATACAGGGCCAAGTTAACCAAACTGATAAGCACCGGCACTTCCACCAAAGGCCCGATAACAGTGGCAAAGGCCTGACTGGAATGGATGCCGAAAACAGCTACCGCCACCGCGATAGCAAGCTCGAAATCGTTGCTGGCGGCGGTGAAGGCTATGGTGGTGGTCCTAGGATAGTCGGCACCTATCCATTTCCCTATAAAGAAAGTCACCAGCCACATAAAACCGAAGTAAAGAGTGAGAGGGATTACCACCCTCAAAACATCGAGCGGCAGGGTTACGATTACATTCCCTTTTAACGAAAACATTACCAAGATGGTGAAAAGAAGCGCGATCAAGGTAAGCTTGCTGATGCGGGGGATGAACTGGCCTTCGTACCATTCCCGGCCTTTCGAGCGCACCATGGTCGTGCGGGTGAGAAAGCCTGCTATAAAAGGAATGCCCAGGTAAATGAAAACGCTCTTGGCGATCTCGGCCATCGAGACATCGACCGCCGCACTGGTCAGTCCCAGCCATTTGGGTACTATGGTCAAAAAGATGTAGGCGTAGATAGAGTAGGTCAGAACCTGAAATATCGCGTTGAACGCCACCAAGCCAGCAGCATACTCGGGGCTGCCTTCTGCCAAGTCGTTCCAAACCAAAACCATGGCGATGCAACGGGCCAATCCCACCAGGATGACGCCCTGCATAAGCTCGGGCTTGTCGGGCAAAAGCAGCACTGCCAGGACAAACATGACTATGGGACCTACGATCCAGTTCTGGATCAGGGAAAGAGACAGGAGCTTCCTATCCCTGAAAACGGTGGGGAGTTCGTCATACCGGACCTTGGCCAGGGGCGGGTACATCATCAGTATCAGGCCGATAGCTATGGCTATGTTGGTGGTCCCGATCTGAAACTTGCCCCAAAAGTTGGCTATCGAGGGGTAGAAGTAGCCAGCCCCTACCCCTATGACCATCGCCAGGAATATCCACAAGGTAAGGTAGCGGTCTAAAAAGGACAGTTTAGCACCGACCGATTCACTCATTCTCTCGCCCTCCACTCTTTTCTCTGTGAATCGCTTGTAAATTTATGGGTCTACCTAGGCACTCAAAACCTCATCTAGCATGGACTGTATCTGCTCCACATCGATGGCTCCCGCCAACCGCGGCTTGCCTCCTATGCTTATGATAGGAAAGGGGTAGCCGACCTCAGCCAAACGCTGAATCATCGGGTATGCCTTGATCCCCTTTTCTCTCGTATCCACATACTTGACTTCAACCTTTTCTCCATAAGTCCGGCTCAAATCGCAAGCCAGCTTCTCAGTTGCTTCCTTCCAGGAGATGTCTGCCCCGCAGCCTTCATCACTCCCACAGGGAGCAGAGCACCCGCATCCTATGGCTACTGCCTTGCCATCAAACACCTCTACCAGTACCTTTTCGTCCGCCATTTTCTTCACCTCCTTTCCTTCTATAACTGCCGGTAACACCCAGAAAAGCCCGGGTCATGCTTCCCAAGCAAGAGTTTGGCTTCCAATCGGCACCGCGGTAACCTAAATGGTTATGCCGAAGTATATCAGAATGTACTTCAGGGAAACGTACAGGAACAAGAGGCCAAACAAGGTCTTCAGAGCCGCAGGCTTGAACCGGGCCACCAGTTTTGCTCCATAGATGGCACCGATGACTGCTCCCAGACCGAGGGTAATGGCCACCGGGATATTTACCACGTGCTGGTACAGCTTGAAAATAGCTCCCACCAAAGCCATCCACACAAAGGAAGCCATAGAAGTTCCGATAGCGAACCGCATGGGTGCCTTAAACAGGTAGAGAAAAGAAGGCACCAAAGCGTACCCGCCTCCGAGTCCAATTATACCGGTGAGAAAACCGATGGCTGAACCCAATATGCTCTTGCTCAAAGGAGTTCCCGGCAGCCCTTGACCGCTGGCTGGAGCAGGCTGAGGCTGTGCCGCCGCTATTAACCCGGTTATACCCTCGTACAGCATGCGCAGAGTAACCACAATAAAAGCGATGCCGATAATCAAGTCGATCAACGAACCGTAAGGCTTGATATATCCGAAGACGATGGACCCTATGATAACCCCCAGAATACCGCTGTAACCTGTAAGCATAGCGGTTTCTTTGTCGACATTACCCATCTTGATGTGCTGGATAGCCCCCGAGCTCGCAGTAAAGACCACGGCGGTCAAAGTCGTACCTACTGCTAAGGCCGGGGCAAAATCAAACCCGAACCTGATAACCGGCATGATCAAGGCACAACCACCTGTTCCCAACAGCCCGCCAATCACTCCCGCCAGAATACCCACTATAAAGAAAACAAGATAAGTCACTAATCTGCCTCCTCCAATAGACTGTTCCACCGTCATTGACCGTTCGTCAACCAACCATTTACTTCAACATCATCTTTGGCTTCGGTCTCATGTCCAACCCCTTCCAAGCTTCATGGCACCCTGCCCGTTCTAAAACCCTCTGAGCAAAAAGTCGACAATAGGGGGAAAACTAGAAACAGCCTCGCGCAGCAGCGCAAATTTTGTGCCCATGCACTCTCAACCGTTTTTAAAAAGCATTACTGGGCTTTTCGGCGGCCGTTACTGGTACTTTTCGCTCAAGAAATTGGAACCGGCTTTTCTCCCGCCTTACACTGTCTCACCCTAACGTCTTCGTCCAAGACGGCCAGGCGTTCTTTTTCCGGCGCCAACTCTTGTATGTCCTCCAGGTTCCTCTTCATGTAATCGGCAAACAGCTCTATAACCCCAGAACCTATAACCGGGTCCAGGCTGTAAAAACACCTCTGCCGTTCTTTCCTTTCTCTGATCAGACCGGCTTTCTTCAAGACCTTCAGGTGCTGTGACACCCGCGGCTGGCTCATGTCTAAAACAGCCACCAGCTCGCACACGCACAGCTCTTGCAAGGAAAGTAGTTTGACAATCTTTAGCCTGGTCGGTTCACCTAGTGCTTTAAAGAAAATCTCAAGTTCGTTTATCATCGCAGTTCACCTCTATATATAAGCAATGCCTTATATTATTGTGTAGTTTTATAATAATTTGTTTATTAAATCGTGTCAACATTCTTGGCAACTTTTTGCGAATCAGGCTGGCTACGGACATTGACAGCTTCAACGTATATCTCTACAATGTATCTATGGGCTATGTATATCCTCAATAGGTATAGGGGGTGGCGGTTATGATTAGGTACGACTCGAGGGAATATTGGGTCAGCCTTATAAGGATGAGTCTTTCCCGTTTTTTTATACTTCATGCCCTCCATCTGAGACCACTGCACGGGTACGAGATTAGCCGACAGGTGGCGTCTTTTACCAACGGTTGCTGCGCGCCGACCGAGGGCAGCCTGTATCCCTTACTGAGAGACATGGAAGAGTCGGGGATTCTGTCGGTGGCAGTGCAGGTGGTGTCGGGGCGCGAGCGCAAGGTGTACACCCTGACCGAAAAAGGCGAACAGGCATATCAAGTTGCTGCTCAGGCCTGGGGCGAAGCCGCCAGGTACGTGCTGGAAGCGGTAGCAGAGGAATCTCATGTCTGAGCGGTCATCCCGCCTCGTACGCACTTCTGGTTTCAACGATTATGCTTGGAAAGGAGGTGAGGCAACAGTGGCCAACACCAAAGGTGAGAAAGATGAGAAGAAAGGCAGTATTCTATCCCGAATCTTCGGAAAGAGCAGCGGCGGTTGTTGTGGAGTCCAGATTATTCCTGTAGACGAAGCAGCTGATGCTGTCAAGGAAGCCAATGTAGACGCCTCCGCCGGGGATAGCGCGCAGCAGGAAACAAAGAAAAACTAGCAAGGGTAATTCCGCAATACCTGGGTATAACCACCATGAAACCGCGGCTCGGGTCGTCTATAAAGATCCTGCCGCAGGGTATTAATGGCATATAAACGCCACTGAGGAGGATAGTAATGGACGGTCTGAACAGCCTGCGAGAAGCTGCTTATTGGTTTGTGTATATCTCACTAGAGCTAACCATCCTTTTTGTCGGGATTACCTTCATCATCGGGTTGATAACGACCTACGTTTCACCTAAGAAAGTGGAGGGCATCCTCTCCCGATATGGTCGAGGAATTGCTGGAAACATTTTGGGCGCGGTTTTCGGAGGCCTTCTTCCGTTCTGCTCCTGCTCCACTATTCCAGCATTGGTAGGATTGCTAAATGTCGGTGTTCCGTTTCGCATTGCCATGTCCTTCCTGATCGCTTCACCGCTGGGGGTTTTCAACATAGCCGTGATTTCGCTTTTCGCCGTGATCTTTGGATTCAGAGTGGCTGTGCTCTATGTTGTCGCCACTTTCGTAGCCGCGGTTCTCGCGGGCATCATCCTCGGCGGCTTGAACCTCGAGCGCGAGGTTAGAGCGGTGAGGATCGTTGGAGCTCAAGAAGAGGTAGCTATCACAACGGTTGAGGATGCCTCTGGGTGGGAAGCCCTGAAACCAAGACTGGCTGTTGCCTGGGGATTCGCCCAAAACCTTTACCGACAGATGATCCCTTATCTTTTGGTCGGGGTAGGTATCGGCGCTTTCATTTACGGATTCGTTCCGGAAGGCTTTTTCATCAAGTACGCGGGAGCAGGTAATCCTTTCGCTGTGCCGCTGGCAGCCGCGATAGGTGTTCCCATGTACGTCAGAACCGAGACTATGATTCCTATTGCCTCTGCATTTGTAAAGAAAGGCGTTTCGGTCGGCACTGTCATGGCCTTGCTGATCGGAGGAGCCGGAGCCAGCATACCCGAACTCACCCTCTTGTCATCGATATTTAAGCGGAAACTGATGATAGCATACATCGTTACCATCTTTGGTATCGCTACAGTTGTCGGCTACTTATTCAATTTTATTGCCTGATTGAAAGAATCTATTAAGACTACATCTATCCTGTTCTACCAAAACAATAGCAGGTCGCGCGACCTGCTATAATTTTGCTCTTTTTCACAACTATCTTTCTTTAAATGAGTGCAAAATATCTTATCCTAATGTTAAACCGACGCTACCCCTACTTAGCCAGCGGACCGCCGGTCGGGATAATGGTCTTTCCGTACGTTGTATTAAGAACTATAGCAGTAGCTTGCCACAGGCCGAAAATCCCGGTGAAGAGCAGGAAATACCCAGCTATCGGGCTAGCAGATGCTCCTAAGATGCCGAGGTCTCTCAAAGCTACCAGTGGAACAGCCACGTCTAAGCATAGCAAAAGAAGTGTCATCACGAGTGTAGACTTGAAGTATGCGGGAGTCCACAGCCAGAGCGCTATCCACAGGACTAACCAGGCCCAACCATCGATCCTAGCATCTATCTGCCATCCGTTCAATGCAGCAAAATACTTGAATAAGAATTCAAAAGCACCGACAAACATGAAGAAAGCCGCGAAGAAAGTGAACACGTTGCCGCCAGTAACTGCGCCCTCGTTCAGCTCAATCAAGCCGACTATCAGCTGTACAATGCCGCCGCCGATCAACCAGATACCCAACAGGGGAATACAGGTGTGTTCAACTTTGCCGCACAATACTGCGAAGAAAGTGAAACACGCTACTGCCAGTGCTACCAGTCCTGCCGGGGCAGGATTTGCCCATCCTCCACCATGTCCTGACATTAAAAACCCCTCCTCCAAAGAATTAATTCAAGAAATAAATAACACAGACACCTCGGGATAAAGTTTGAAAGCTCACCCCCCCTGCTAACGACTTATGGTAAAGAGGTAACTACAACCTCTTTGCCACCTTACGGCTCCTATCCCGGGTAAAATGGGGTCAGCCCTTTTTGTGTATCTCTTCAGGGCTGACCCGCCTGCCGCACGCTTAGCCAGTGATCTAATCCCTATTTCCCGGTGAACGCCGGCTTTCTCTTTTCTACAAATGCGGTCATGCCTTCCTTCTGTTCCTCGGTCGAGAACAAGATGCCGAAGATATCGGCCTCGATGCCCATAGCCCGGTCGATGTCGACCTGCATGCCTTCGTTGATAGCCTTCTTGCATGCTCTAACCGCGAGTTGTCCCTTGCTAGCGATCCTCTTGGCCACGTTTTTGACATAAGTCATCAGTTCGTCAGCCGGAACCACGTGGTTTACCAAGCCTATACGCAGGGCTTCATTCGCGTCAATCGTGTCGGCGGTGTAGCACAGTTCTTTGGCCATGCCTTCACCCACTAGTCTCGGCAGCCTCTGAGTGCCGCCAAATCCTGGGGTGATGCCCAGTCCAACTTCGGGCTGCCCGAACTTCGCAGCGTCTGACGCTATACGGAAGTCGCAAGCCATAGCCAGCTCACAGCCACCACCAAGCGCAAACCCGTTCACCGCAGCTATGACAGGCTTTTCCATCGTTTCGATCTTCCGGAAAACGGCCTGTCCTAACATGGCAAAAGCCCTGCCTTCCAGAGGTTTCATGTTCTGCATGAAAGTAATATCCGCGCCGGCCACAAAAGCTCGCCCTGCTCCTGTAAGTATAACGACCTTTACTTCCGGATCGGCCGCAGCTGCATCCATAGCTTTTTCGATATCGGCTAACGTTTCTGCATTAAGAGCATTCAGGGCTTTAGGCCGGTTCACGGTTACTATTGCTATGTCTCCTTCTTTCTCGTACAATACATTCGCCAGTTCCACCTTACAGATACCTCCTCGTATTATATTTTTATCTACGTGAGACCAGCATTATACCTTCAAGTTAAAGATCGGCTGTTCCAACGTCGCTAATGGCTGCAAAAGTTGCTAGTCCCCTTTATTTAGATTTCTATTCTAGCTATTCTTTCAAAATCCTTCTCCTGCTAAGAATAAAATTAGATAAAATTCTGCAGGCTTAATAGGACTAGACGTTTTGGTCCCCAACTATAGGCACCGATCCTCCACAACCAGAACATTTTCCTTCCCGAACGCCTTTGATACCTGTATAATAGCCCGAACGCTCCACCAGCAAGTTTCCGCAATCTCGACAATAGGTATTATTGTCGACAGATCCCAGATTGCCAAGGTAAACGTGCTTCAAGTACTGCCTGGCGGTTTCCCGTGCCTGGTGCATAGTGGTGGCAGGAGTAGGCGGAAGGTTGAATTCGCGGGCCGGGTGATAGCGCGACAAATGCAGGACTATATCGGGACTGATAGACGCCAACCACCCCGCCAGCTGGCTAATCTCCTCTGGGCTATCGTTCAATCCCGGAATCAAGAGAGTCGTCACTTCGACATGAGTTCTGCGGCTACAAATCTCTATGGTGCGCATAACAGGGGCCAACCGGCCTTTACAGGTTTTACGATAAAACTCGTCCTTAAAAGATTTTAGATCTATATTCACGGCGTCTACATATGGTAGCAGATCGAGTAGCGGCTCTTCTTCAACGAACCCGTTAGTTACTAGAACATTCTTCAAAGCTCTTTTCCTTGCCAGACGAGCCGTATCGGCCACAAACTCGTACCACACCAGGGGTTCTGAGTATGTGTATGCGATACCGATGTTTCCCCGGCTCCTTACTTCTTCCGCCAGTTGGACTACTTCTTCGGGGTCCAGTCTTCGCCGAGGAACATCCCCCACAACCAGTTCGTAATTCTGGCAAAAGCCGCAAGACAAGTTGCAGCCCACCGTCCCAACCGACAGTATTGCCATGCCCGGATAAAAATGGTATAAGGGTTTCTTTTCAATAGGATCAAGGGCAAGGGCTCCTATTTCGCCGTAGTTGAGGGTGTAAAGCATGCCGTTTTGATTAACCCTGACCCGGCAAATCCCGTTTTTGCCGTTATCTAGGACACATCGGTGGGGGCAGAGCAAACACCGCACTTTGCTTTGTTCTTGTTTCTCCCAAAATCTCGCCTCGTGTCTGTCCATGTTACTTGTACCTCGTTACCTTAAAACGCTCTATCTGGTAAGGCTCGTCTGGTCTAATACCGGCTTTTTGGAGAGCAATACTGATCTGCTGGTCTACCGTATCAACCCCCTCCAAGTCTGGCAGCAGCACCCCGGTCCGGCCTCCGCACCTGACGATAACCCCATACTTCTTGGGGTCCAGCTGATCTCTGCCCGACACAGCTTCCGGCTGGCCCAGTACATCGACCGAGTAAACCAGTTCATCCAGTTCCTCTTCGGTAACCGGAGAAAAGCGGTAATCCCTGGTCCCGGCACTGACCGCATTCTCCCTGATTTCCAAGGCCAGGTTTTTTTGCGTGGGCAAAATGGTACCTATACAACCGCGGAGTTGCCCTTCCTTTTTCAGGGAAACAAATGCACCGGCTGGCTTCTTTAATTCCTGTGGGAGTTCGGGAGGTAGCTCCGCCTTTTTACCCTGACGTACGTACGTCTCCAAGCATTCGCGAGCCCACCTGACTATGGGGGACTCCTGCTGGCGCCGGGACTCGATCTGGCGCCTGTTATCCTCTCTAAGACGGGATAAAAACATCCTGGACTGGTCAGAGCATCCGGGAATAAAACCGGCGACAAGATAACCGACCCCAAACGGGCCTTCGTAAGAAAAGACCAGGCTGGAAAAAGACCTGCCTTCCAAAGCACCCATTAGCACTATTATGGAGCGGTAACCACATTCTCCTGCATTCTCGACTAACTGGGATGGTAGTTCCAGTACCCCCTTGACATCTCCTTGCGCTAGGAGCTCCTTTACCTTCAGGTCGAAGACTTGTCCGTCGGGATGGTAAGAATACGGACCCTCTGAGCGAGTTCTCTCATTCCCTGCACCGTGGCTTGGGCCTCAAGTAGATCGGCCCCTCCGATTTCCGGAACGATAATTGGGGGGTGTGGCATCAAGGCCCCGTAAACTATCATTCTCCCGCCTCCTCAACGTGGTATTTGACGATCCCAGAAAAGATGGCATAAGCTAGGCGAGCTTGGTATGCTTTATCGGCGAGCAAGAACTCTTCTTGCGGATTAGACAGGAATCCGACTTCCAAGATGACAGCAGGCATAGATGTTTTTTCGGTTATGAAGTACACCGCCGGCTTAGCTTCACGGTTAGTATTCCCCAGAATCCTCCTCAATTCCTGCTGGATAGAGATAGCTATGTGCCTGCTTTCTTCGCTGGTAGGACAGTAAAAAACCTGGGCTCCGCTCCACCGGGGGGAGAAGTCGGCATTGCAGTGTATGCTGATGAACATATCGGCTTTTACCTCTTGGGCCTTGGCTGCTCGACGGGCTAGATCCTGTCTCTTCCTTTCGATAAGGCTCCCCTCAAATCCTGAGTCTGCCAGGTCATTGTCTGTTTCCCGGGTCATCACCACTACTGCTCCTGCCTGGCCGAGATAGGTAGCTAAACGCCTTGAAATCTCCAGATTCACATCTTTCTCAAGGGTGCCATTACGCCCGACCGCTCCCGGATCGATTCCCCCATGTCCGGGGTCGATAACGATGATTTTATTCGCAATCGCATAAGATAGCACGCTGTAATCTTCCTCTGCCCCGACTTGTAAACTAGCGATGAACAAAACAGCGGCAAATACCACCGCCATAACGGACTGCACCCTTTTCAGGCGAATAACCAATAGCCACAACCGACCCAGCTGCTATCCCCCCAAGCCTGGAAGCTTACATACCCCCTCTCGTAAACTTATATGCGGCTATTGAAAAATTAAAACCCCGCTTGGTGTGAGAGCGTGAGTAGCGATGGGTGTTGGGCCCCATTTAGAAAGCAAAAAAGGAAGGTTCTTTGCCTTCCTTTTTAGCGTTTGGAGTATTGCGGAGCTTTTCTAGCTTTGTGTAAGCCGTATTTTTTGCGTTCCTTCATGCGCGGGTCTCTGGTCAAGAAACCGGCTCTCCTCAATTGAGGACGGAGATCAGGGTTAGCCTGCACCAAAGCCCTGGCAATCCCCAACCGGACGGCTCCCGCTTGCCCGGTTATTCCTCCTCCGTCCACCCTTGAAATCACGTCAAAACGTCCGGTCATACCGGTCAACTCCAAGGGCTGCATAACCAAGAGCCTCCGGGTCAGGTTGGGAAAGTATTCTTCCATTCGCCGCCCGTTTATGATTATGTTGCCTTCTCCTGGGATAAGCCTAACCCGAGCTACTGCCGTTTTTCTCCTGCCTGTCCCCCAGTACTGGACCTTAGCCATTCTCTCGCCTCCTTACCCTCTTAGTATCCAGGCTTCGGGCTTCTGCGCTTGATGTGGATGATCCGGCCCCCGGTAGACTTTCAGCTTCTTAAACATCTTTTTCCCCAACCGGTTATGGGGGAGCATCCCTTTAATAGCTATCTCCACTGCCTTTTCCGGGTTCTTGTCGAGTAGATCCCTGTACGTCATCTCGCGTAAGCCACCTGGATAACGGGTATGATAAATGTATTTCTTCTTGAGAAGCTTGTTACCGGTCAAGCGAACTTTGTCGGCATTCACCACGATAACGAAATCGCCGGTATCGATGTGCGGAGTGTACGTCGGTTTATGTTTTCCCCGCAGAAGGTAAGCGGCTTGGGCTGCCAACCTTCCGAGGGTCTGCCCGTCCGCGTCTAATACATACCACTTGCGTTCGACATCGGATGGCTTGGCCATAAAGGTCTTCAAACTCGTTCCCTCCTATATCCTATTCGAATAGCTGGTTCTTAAAAGGCTTTGCCCGGTAGCGGGGCTCTACCTCCGGGTATTAGCCTGATGTACCTTTTAATATTACGAAAATCACCACGTATTTGTCAATAAAATACCCTCTTGAGGTACAGGCCGCAGGCCGGCACCGTGGGTCCGGCGCGCTGCCGGTCCCTAGATAGCAATATCTGCTCAACCTCTTCAGGGGCAAGCCGTTTCCTACCGACTTCCAGCAAGGTACCTACCATTATCCTGACCATGTTATACAAAAAACCGTCACCGCAGACGTCGATTTGAAGAAATGGCGGTTTTTCATTTATGCTGACTTCAAACACTGTTCTGACATAGTTCCTGACCCCGCTTCCACTTGCACAAAACGCCATGAAGTCGTGGGTACCTTCCATATATCGCGCTGCCTTCGCCATTGCCGGTAGGTCCAGTGGTTGAGGGTAGTAGTAAGCAAGGTTACGGTAAAAGGTACGTCCTTCTTCCTGGCGATATATCAAGTACCGATAAGCCTTAGCCCGGGCTTGGTAACGAGGATGGAAACCTTCTTTCGCTTTTTCGCTCTTGAGCACCCTGATATCTGAGGGCAGAACAGAGTTGAGAGCTGGGGCAAACCTTTCAGGTGGTATCGGGCTTTCGGTGTCAAAGGCGATAACCTGCCCCAGAGCGTGAACCCCGGCATCAGTGCGACCGGCTGCCAAGACCTTCACCCTTTCGCCTGTGAGCTTGCAGATGGCTGCTTCCAGTTCCCCCTCTATCGTCAGGCCTCGGGGCTGTCTCTGAAAACCGCTGTATCGGGTTCCTTCGTACTCAACTAATGCTTTGATTCTGTTCATCCTCGCCCTCCGGTGAATTGGACACCTATCAATAGAAGGACACCAATTGCCAAGAAAAGATAATCGGTCAACGTCATCTTTGACCTCCTGACCCGACTTCTCTTGCCACCGGCCCCGTATCCCCTGATCTCCATAGCCAGGGCCAGGTCTTCTGCCCTCCGCCAACACCGGCTTACAAGAGGAACTAAAACCGATATTATGCTGTTTAGCCTTGCGCGAAAGTGAAGGGATTCAAAATCGGCGCCCCTCGAGGCCTGGGCCTTTACCATTTCCTCTGCTTCATCAAAAACGATGGGCACAAAACGGATGGCTATGGTGGCTATCATGGCCAGCTCTTCCACCGGAACCCCTACCCTCCGGCAAGGTGTCAGTAAAACCTTTATCCCTTCAGCCAGTTTCACCGGAGAAGTAGTAAAGGTTAGCCATTGGGCTACCCAACAAACCAGCAGCAGTTTCATCCCTGTGGTTAGGGCCTGCCTAACCCCTTCTTCTTTAAGGGCGATGCCGTGTTCAGCGGTGAGATTTAACACCTGACTCAGGAAAAGCTGAGCAGCCACCGTCACTGCCACCAGCACCAGCATCGGTTTGAGGCTTCGAACGTACTGCGTAGCGGGTACTCGGGACAAGATGGTAAAAACAATTACCAGCCCTGTTACCAAGCTGAGCTCGACAAAATCGCCGGCTAGGAACGCCGCCGTCGCCAAGATGAGCGTCAAAAGCAGTTTAGTATGAGGTTCTAACCTGTGTACGGGAGATTCTACCGGTATATACTGTCCAAGTACATTTCCGCCAGACATTGTCTTGTTTACGCTCCGTTTTCTCGAGGGCCCGAATGCTCTTGCTTTCGGCTGCGGCAGCGCAGGTGCGCAGACCTGAGTAACCTTTCCAGTTCGTCGGCGGCTTCTTCCACATCAGTCACCGCCAGGTTAATCTCGGGACACCGCTTTTTAATCTCCAACAATACCCGATGCCACACGGGAACCTCAATACCGGACGCCACCAATTCGCTGCAATGATTCAGCACAGTTCTGGTCGGCCCTTGCATAATCAGACGCCCTTCTTTTAAAAGCAACAACCTATCACTTATCTCGACCAGGTCTTCCAGGTCATGGGATACTAATACAACCGTGGTGCCTTCACCTTTCAGACGAAGTATAAACTGCTTCAGGTGCTGGCGAGCAACAGCGTCAAGCCCTGCCCATGGCTCATCTAAGAGAACATAATCAGGCCTCATCGCCACCATCCCGGCCAAGGCCACCAGCCGTTTTTGCCCTCCGCTTAAAGAAGCGCAGGTCCGTTCAGCGTATCTTGCCGGTGGTAGCCCCACCTGTTCCATGGCCCAGCATACCCGATTTTCCAATTCTTCTCCCCTCAATCCCAACTGCCGCGGACCGAAGGCTATATCTTCTCTAACGGTCAACTCGAAGACCTGCTTTTCCGGAAACTGAAAGGCAAGAGCCACCTTCCTGCGCAATTGAGTCAGCTTTTCTCCACCTAATTGGTCGATGCGCTCGCCGTCGATGAAAACCTGTCCTGAGCTCGGTTTGAGCAGGCCGTTTAAAAGCTGTAGAAGGGTCGACTTTCCCGAGCCGGTCGGTCCGGTGATTCCCGTGATGTCGCCTTTGGTCATGGTGCAGGTAATGCACTCAAGTGCCGCAGTTTGGAAAGGAGTGCCCGGGTGGTAGATTAAGCTTACCTCTTCTAAACGGATTGACATAGTGTTTTTACCATCTCTTCTACGGTTAGAATCGGCTTTGGAAGCTGGAATCCGCGGCGTCTTAGTGCATCTGCCAACCGGGACAAAGGGGGAGGATCTATCCCCGATGCTATCAGGAGTTCTTCGTCTCCCATTATGTCCTTCGGGTATCCTATCGCCCGTACCTGTCCTTCGTCTAGGATGACTACTCTCTTGGCCCAAATCATCTCTTCTGCCCGGTGCGATGTCATCACAACGCCGATCCCTTCGGTCTCATTGAGCTGAGCGAGGACGGCTAACACTTCTCTACGACCCCTAGCATCTAGCATGGCGGTGGGCTCGTCTAAGACAAGGTACCTGGTCCGTATAGCCAAAAGGCCGGCAATAGCTAATCTCTGTTTTTCTCCGCCCGACAAGAACCGGGGAGAGCTATTCCGGTAGCCCGTTAGCCCCACACTTGCCAGTGCTTCCTGCACCCGGTGCTCAATTTCCTCTAGAGGCACCCCCAGGTTTTCCGGCCCAAAAGCCACGTCCTCTTCGACCAGGGTTGAGACAATCTGGTTTTCCGGGTCAGATAACATCAGGCTTACAAACCGGCGAATGGTCCTCTTATGGGACCTTTCCCTGGTGTCCAGTCCCATTATCCGAACTGTTCCCCGGATAGGAACTATCACTCCGCTCATCAGTTTAGCCAGAGTCGATTTACCCGAGCCGTTTCTACCCAGTATCACCACAAAATCTCCGGGTTCGACAGAAAAAGTTATGCCGGTTACCGCGGGGGGTTGACCGGCTTCGTAAACGAAATGCACGTTGTTCAGTTCTAGCATAAGCCTCCTAGACCAGCTCTAGAATAACCAAAGGCGACCCGTCACCCCGGCGAAAGCCAGCTTTAACTATCCTGGTGTACCCGCCCTGACGTTCGCTGTATTTATCCGCCAGCTCGCTGAAGAGCTTGTGCACAACCCCCTCGTCCTGGATAAAAGCCAAGGCTTGTCTGCGCGCATGCAGATCGCCTCGCTTGCCGAGAGTAATCATCTTGTCGGTGAGCCGCTTCACTTCTTTGGCCCTGGTTTCGGTAGTGGTTATCCTTTCATTGCTAATCACTGCAGCCACCATGTTGGCAAGCATTGCCCTGCGATGACTGGTCCTCCTTCCAAGTTTGCGATATCCCATGTCTGTATCCTCCTCTACTCTTCAGGCTTCTTGAACGATAGGCCCAGTTCTTTTAATTTCCTTTCGATTTCGTCCAGGGACTTCTGCCCCAGGTTTCTTATTTTGCTCATTTCTTCACGGGTCTTTTCGACCAAATCACCAACCGTATTAATGTTAGCCCGCTTGAGCCCGTTGGAAGCCCGCACTGATAACTCCAATTCCTCGATGGACATATCCAGTATCTTGTCCTTCTGGTCTTCTTCTTTTTCTACCAAGATCTCGACCGGGGAGTAAGAATCATTGATCTCGGTGAATAATTTCAAGTGATCGATAAGTATATGGGCAGACAGGCTGACTGCCTCTTCTGGGCTTATGCTTCCGTTTGTCCAAACCTCTAGCATCAGGCGATCATAGTCGGTAACTCGACCTACGCGGGCGTTCTCAACCGTAAAATTGACCTTGTTTATCGGGGTAAAAATCGAATCGATAGGAATCAGCCCGATAACGTTTTCATCCTTCTTTTTCTGATCGGCACTCACATATCCGCGGCCGCGTTCAACTGTCATTTCCATGGCCAGGCGCCCGTCTTCATTTAGAGTAGCGATATGCAGCTCTGGATTAAGTATTTCGATTTCAGCATCGCGGATAATGTCCCCTGCTTTTACCTCTTTAGGGCCTCGCTGTTCCACAAATACGGTCTTAGGTTGATCATAGTCGTACCTGAGAACTACCTGTTTGAGATTAAGAATAATCTCGGTAGTATCCTCAACTACACCAGGTATGGTTGAAAACTCATGTAAAACCCCGTCAATCTTTATGGTGCTGATAGCCGCTCCAGGCAAGGACGAAAGTAGTACCCTGCGCAGGGAATTGCCCAAGGTTATTCCGAACCCGCGCTCCAAGGGCTCTATCACAAACTTGCCATAACGGTTGTCCGGGGTCCTTTCCACGCACTCTATTCTCGGTCTTTCAATCTCAAGCATCGATGCCTCACCCTCCTTTTTGACCCGGGCTGGATCCCCTGGTCTCTTATCTAGAGTACAGCTCTACGATCAGGTGTTCATCGATAGGAGCATCGATCTGGTCTCTCCTGGGTAAGGCCAGCACTCTTCCAGAGAGGTTATCGGCATTGACTTCCAACCACTCGGGAGGGGTTTTGTAGGCTGCTTGGGCCTGCAATTCCTTGAATTTCGCAGATTCCATGCTCTTTTCTTTTACCTGAATGACGTCCCCGACCTTAACCAGGATCGAAGGAATGTTAACTTTTCTACCGTTCAGCAAGAAATGCCCATGGGTAATCAGCTGCCGTGCCTCAGGGCGCGACCCGGCAAATCCCAAACGGTATACGACGTTATCCAGCCTTCTCTCCAGCAAAGCGAGCAGGTTTTCCCCCGTAATGCCCGGCTGTCTTTCTGCCTTTTCAAAATAGTTGCGGAACTGGCGCTCGAGTATTCCATAAATCCGCTTTGCCTTTTGCTTTTCGCGCAGCTGCGACCCATACTCGCTCGGTTTGCCACGGCGACCCCGCCCGTGCTGGCCGGGAATATAAGGTTTCCTTTCAAGCGCACATTTTTCTGAATAACACCTTTCGGCCTTTAGATAAAGCTTTATCCCTTCTCTACGACATAGCCGACAGGCTGGTCCTGTGTATCTTCCCACTCGTCGATTACCTCCTTAAACTCTTCTTCTCTTGGGAGGGCGGCACCCGTTATGAGGAATTGGAGTGACATCTTTAATCACGCTGACATCAAGTCCTGCAGCCTGGAGACTCCTTATGGCCGCTTCTCTTCCTGCTCCTGGACCTTTAACATAGCACTCCACTTCCCGCACCCCGTGTTCCATAGCCGCCTTGGCCGCGTTTTCCGCCGCTTGCTGCGCGGCAAACGGAGTGCTTTTACGCGAGCCTTTGAACCCCACTGTACCCGCGCTGGCCCAGGAAATGACGTTTCCCTGGCGATCAGTAATCGTAACTATAGTATTGTTAAACGTCGATTTGATATGGGCAATTCCGTAATCGATGTTCTTCCTTTCTTTTCTCTTAACCCTAGTCGTAGTCTTACGCGCCATCTAGCCAATTCCCCCTTACTTCTTCCGTTTAGTCCCTACCGTGCGACGTGGACCCTTTCGGGTGCGCGCGTTGGTCCTGGTCCTCTGTCCCCTGACCGGTAGCCCACGGCGATGCCGTATTCCACGGTAACACCCGATATCTATGAGTCTTTTGATGTTCATACTTATTTCTCTACGCAATTCACCCTCGACCTTGTAACCCCGGTCAATGGCTTCCCTTATTTTGGCTATTTCTTCCTCAGTTAGATCTTTCACCCTGGTGTCCGGATTTATACCCGTTTCTTTCACTATCTTCTCTGCCGAAGACCGTCCTATTCCGAATATATAGGTAAGGGCCACAACTACTCGCTTATCCCTGGGTAAGTCTACCCCTGCTACTCTCGCCAAATCAATTCACCTCCAGATTTAGCCTTGCTTCTGTTTGTGTTTTGGGTTTTCGCAGATAACCATTACTTTGCCTTTTCTCTTTATAACCTTGCACTTTTCACATATGGGTTTAACTGAGGGTTTAATTTTCACCAATTCAAACCTCCTTGAACAAGTCACTTTACCTTAATCCGCAATTCTGATAATCCCTTATTTAAACCTGTATATGATTCTTCCCCGGTTTAAATCGTAGGGCGATAGCTCCACCATGACCCGATCCCCTGGGAGTATGCGGATAAAGTTCATTCTCATTTTTCCCGAGATATGAGCGAGGACCTTGTGGCCGTTGTCCAACTCAACCCTGAACATGGCGTTGGGCAGTGACTCTACCACTTTGCCCTCGACCTCGATTACATCTTCTTTAGCCATCCTCCAGTCCTCCCCCCCCTGAGTCTCGATAGAGTAAATCTTCGATGGCTTTCCTAACCTCAGAGTTACTCAACGGATCACCCCGCGCCATCTTTTCTACAATGGCTGATGCAACGCGATTAGTTGTCTGCAGGTGCCTCAGGTTCTTAATCTTAGGTTTTTCTACCGTTCGCAAATCGCCATCCACCACCAAAACCAGTCTGTTGTCGATGACTCTTATTACTAACAAGGGCCGCCCTTGGTCCCTACCAGCCTTGGAATATACCAACCTGCCTACCAGGTTTTCTTCGGACATACTTCACCCCCATTAACCCACGGTGAGAATAAGAGGACCTTCCGGAGTTATAGCCACCGTATGCTCGAAATGAGCTGATAGCTTGCCATCGCGTGTAACGACTGTCCACTGATCCTCCTTGACATATACCTCGTACGTACCCAGGTTCACCATGGGCTCTATCGCCAGGGTCATGCCAGCTCGCAGTAGCGGTCCTCGTGACGGCCGTCCGTAATTGGGAACGGGAGGATCTTCATGCATTCTGCTGCCGATACCGTGCCCCACGTAGTCCCGGACTACCGAATACCCATGAGACTCGGCTGTTCTTTGAACAGCGTGTGAGATGTCACCTAGACGCTTACCCACTCTCGCCTGCTCGATACCTTTGTAAAGGCACTCCTCTGTAACACGAATGAGCTCTGCTGCCTCAGGTGATGCTTCCCCCACTGGGACTGTAATGGCAGCGTCTCCGAAATACCCTTCGACCACTGCACCCATGTCGATTTTGATAATATCCCCGTTTTTAAGCTTTCTCGGACCTGGAATCCCATGCACTACCTCCTCGTTGATGGAGGCACATATAACTGCGGGAAAGCCTTGATACCCTTTAAACGCAGGGGTGGCCCCTAATTTGCGCAACGTTTTCTCTGCAAGTCCATCCAGGTAGCCAGTAGTAATCCCGGGTTTGACTGACATCCTTATCTCTTCTAAGGTTATGGCAACCGCGCGTCCTGCTCTCCGCATGAGGGCCAGTTCGCGTTCGGTCTTAAGCAATATCATTTTAACTTCTCCAAGTAAACCGAGATTTCACTGAAGACCTCACTACGGTCTCGCTGTCCGTCCACGTTGACTAATAAGCCACGCTGCTCATAGTATTGGAGCAGAGGGTTGGTTTCCTCTGCATAGACCTGGAGTCGCTTGATTACTGTATCGGTTGCGGTATCGTCACTACGTTGCTGTAAAAGGGTACCGCATTTATCACAGACTCCTTCTATTTGCGGTGGGTTAAAAACCTTGTGATAAACTGTTTTGCAGTTAGGACAAGTCAGGCGGCCGGTCATGCGTTCAATCAGAACATCGGTCGGGACATCAATGTTTATCACCAGGTCTAACCTGCGACCCATCTGGTTCAAAATGTCTGCGAGCGCATCGGCCTGTTTTACAGTGCGAGGAAACCCGTCCATCAAAAATCCCTGTGCACAATCTGCCTGCTTTAGCCTTTCTGCTATGATGCCTATAGTGACCTCGTCCGGCACCAATTTCCCGGCGTCCATATACTCCTTCGCCTTTTTCCCCAGTTCGGTTCCCTTGGCTACCGCCTCCCTGAACATATCCCCGGTAGAGATATGAGATATACCGAAGGTCTGTACAATCATCTCTGCCTGCGTTCCCTTGCCTGCCCCGGGAGGGCCCATCAATACTACGTTCATCTTATCATCTCCTACTTGACAAAACCTTCATAACTCCTGAGCAACAGATGAGCTTCCAGCTGCTTCATGGTGTCCAAAGCTACCCCTACCACAATGAGCAAGGCAGTACCGCCAAAATATAGGCTAGTAATCCCGGTTACTTTGATAACAAAGTTAGGCAAGATAGCTATGAACGCCAGGAAGATTCCGCCTGCAAAAGTCAACCGAGAGAGTACCCTGTCAATGTAATCGGCAGTGGGACGCCCCGGTCTAATACCAGGGATAAATCCCCCGTATTTCTTGATGTTGTCCGCCACGTCGGCGGGATTGAAGATTATAGCTACGTAAAAGTAGGTAAAAAAGAATATTAGCAAGGCGTACAGTATATTGTACAGGACGGTACCAAAATGGAAATAAGTGTTTATGAAGGTGCTCACGCCTGACTTGGGAAACCAGGAAGCAATGGTAGCCGGAAACATCATGATTGACATTCCGAAGATTATGGGAATAACCCCGCCCATGTTCACCCGCAAGGGCAAGAATGTGCTCTGGCCTCCATAAACCCGTCTTCCGACGACGCGCTTCGCGTACTGTATCGGGATTCGTCGTTGTCCTTCGTTAACGGCTACCAGCGCGCTAATGATGACCAATGCGATAACCACAAAGGAAAGAATGTTAAAAAACCCGATGGTTCCAGCCTTTAGTAGTTCAACCATGGTGTTTAAACCGCTGGGTATACGGGCAACAATTCCGGCGAAGATTATTAGAGAAATACCATTCCCTATGCCTTTCTCGGTGATCATTTCACCTATCCACATCAGGAGAGCAGTACCAGCAGTAAGACTGATAGCTATTATGAGGTAAGCACCGATGCCCGGCTTGTGCAAAACGCCAGGATACCTCCCCATCGCAATGGCCATCCCTATGGCCTGGATAAATCCGAGTATAACCGTGCCGTACCGGACGTACTGCGTTATTTTCTTACGTCCTTCTTCTCCTTCCTTTTGCAGCTGTTCTAATTTAGGTATTACTACGGTCAAGAGCTGCATGATAATGGAAGCGTTTATATAAGGGGTTATACTCATAGCGAAAATACTAAACCGCTTGAACGCTCCTCCGGAAATTATGTCATAGAAGCCAAACAATTGGTTAGTGAGTAGTTTGGCGAAGACATCGGCGTTAATGCCGGGAACCGGGATATGTGCTCCCAGTCTGAACACCAGCAACATTCCCAGGGTGAATAATAACTTGTTGCGGAGGTCCCCTCCTTTTAAGGCCTGTTGGAACGAACCGAACAAACTAAATCACCTCTACCTTGCCACCCCGGGCCGCTATCTTCTCGGCCGCCTGCTGGCTGACCTTGTGAGCTTTAACAACCAGGGTCCGCTCTAATTCGCCTTCTCCCAAAATCTTGACTCCATCTTTTATCCTCTTGATCAAACCACTTTCTAAGAGCAATTCCGGTGTGATCTCGGTTCCATCCGGAAACCGATTCAAATCCCTGACATTCACAATGGCAAATTCCTTTTTAAATATATTAGTAAATCCCCGCTTAGGCAAGCGTCTTTGCAAGGGCATTTGCCCGCCTTCAAAGCCCGGCCTGACCCCGCCCCCGGAACGCGCTTTCTGTCCTTTGTGCCCGCGCGTAGAGGTTTTTCCATGTCCGGAACCTATGCCCCGGCCCACCCTCTTGACCCGCTTATTGGTCCCAGGAGGCGCTTTTAGTTCGTGCAATCTCATGCTAATCCTCCTCGCTAGTCGATATCTTCTACCTCTAAAAGGTGCCCAACCCGGGCAATCATCCCTCTAACCGTCGGAGTATCTTCCCTGACCACACTCTGGTTCAATTTTCGCAGCCCGAGGCTTGCGATGATGGCTCGCTGAGTCTTAGGGCAGCCAATGGTACTCCTCTTCCATGTAATCTTCAGCTTCTTGCCCAATTGACGCCCTCCTACTTGATGATTTCTTCAACAGCCTTTCCTCTCAGCCTAGCTACTTCTTCTGCTTTCTTCAAGTTTTTCAGAGCCTCAATAGTCGCCCTAACCATGTTGTTAGCATTGGATGAACCTAAGGATTTGGTCAGAATATCTTTGATTCCAGCCAACTCCAGAACTGCTCTAACCGGTCCCCCAGCGATTACTCCAGTACCAGGTGCTGCCGGTTTGAGCAACACTTCTCCAGCTCCGAACCTGCCAATGATTGGATGCGGAATGGTCCTCTCGTCGATTAGGGGAACCGCTATCATATTCTTCTTGGCATCTTCGATGCCTTTCCTTATGGCCTCCGGTACCTCTCCGGCTTTGCCCAGCCCGGCCCCCACGTTGCCCTTCCCATCTCCAACTACCACTACAGCACTGAAGCTAAATCGCCGGCCGCCCTTTACTACTTTGGCAACCCTCCGTATAGCCACGACCCGCTCCGAAATCTCCCGGCCTTCCTGCTCTTTTTCGATCATCGTTTCCCTCCTCATATCAGCCTAGAACTTTAAGCCAGCTTCCCTGGCTGCATCGGCCAGAGCGGCAACTCGGCCATGATACTTGTAACCGTTTCGATCAAAAACTGCTTCGGATATACCTTTTTCTAAAGCCTTCTTAGCCAAAGCCGTTCCGACGGCCCGGGCCCCTTCTACTGTGTCCTTCCCCGGCAGGTCTTTAAACTCGCCTTCCAGAGTCGAACATGTCAACAGGGTACGGTGAGTAGAATCATCTATGAGTTGAGCATATATATGCTTGAGACTCCGATAAATACAGAGCCGAGGTTTCTCTGCTGTTCCCGAAACCCGAACTCTTACCCGCTTGTGTCTCTTCTGTCTCAGGCTAGCACGGCTAGGTTTCTTAATCACGGGTGTTCACTCCCTTCCTAGAATTTATCGTCTTAGCGTCCGCCTGCCTTGCCGGCCTTGCGTCTGACTACTTCGTTTTCATACTTGATGCCCTTGCCTTTGTAAGGCTCAGGTCTTCTGATAGCCCTTATCCTTGCGGCCATTTCTCCCACCTGCTGTTTGTCAATACCTTTGACTACAATCTTGGTAGGTGCCGGCACTTCTATCTCGATGCCTTGTGGGGGATCTACCTCTACGGGATGTGAGTAGCCCACGCTGAGCACCAGTTTCCTACCCTGCACCTGGGCGCGGTAACCTACTCCTACCAGATCCAGGCGCTTTTCAAATCCCTTGGTGACCCCTTCAACCATGTTAGCAAGAAGGGCCCTCGTCAGTCCGTGTAAGGCCCTGTGCTCCTTCTCATCGCTGGCCCGGGTAATTAACACCTGATTATCTTCCACCTGAACCTCTATCCCGGCCGGAATCCCTAATGTCAACACGCCTTTTGGGCCCTGGACTGAAACGGTATTTTCCTGCACTGTAACTGTAACCCCTTCTGGCTTTTCGATCGGTTTTTTGCCTATTCTAGACACTCTGATTTACCCCCTTTGACTACGACTACCAGATGTAACAAACCACTTCACCGCCCAGTCCTTGTTTACGGGCCTTCTTATCGGTCATCAATCCTTTGGGCGTCGATATCACAGCCGTTCCCAGCCCGCCCAAAACCTTCGGTATTTCATTCTTACCTACGTACACCCGCAAGCCTGGTTTACTAATACGTTTGATCCCAGTTATAACCTTTTCCTTGTTGGGGCCGTATTTCAAATAAATACGGATGATCCCTTGCTTACCGTCAGCGATAAACTCGTAATCTTTGATATAGCCTTCTTCTTTCAGTATCTCAACGATTCCGAGCTTCATTTTGGAAGCCGGTACTTCTACGCTTTTGTGCATTACGGTATTAGCATTCCGGATGCGAGTTAACAAATCGGCGATTGGATCAGTCATGACCATAGTTTAAACCTCCTCTTCTAGTTACATTTACCAACTCGCCTTGGTTATGCCAGGAATCTCGCCCCGATGCGCCAAGGTGCGGAAGCATATACGGCACATGCCAAATTTTCTCATATAGGCCCTAGGCCGACCACATATTTTGCAGCGATTGTAATGTCTG
This sequence comes from Syntrophothermus lipocalidus DSM 12680, assembly GCF_000092405.1. Lineage (NCBI taxonomy): Bacteria > Bacillati > Bacillota > Clostridia > Eubacteriales > Syntrophomonadaceae > Syntrophothermus > Syntrophothermus lipocalidus. The sequence goes on from NC_014220.1 coordinate 2,254,521, forward strand.
GTGGAAAACTTGCCGGGACGTTTTTGCTTCGCGATCAAAGACTTCTTGGCCATTGCTTTTCCCTCCTTATTGTTCGCGGAATGGCATACCCATCAGGCGGAGCAGCTCTCTCGCTTCTTCGTCGGTCTTAGCGGTTGTAACTATGATAACCTCCAATCCCCGAATCTTGTCGATCTTGTCGTAGTCTATTTCCGGGAAAATAACCTGCTCCCTGATCCCCAAAGTGTAATTCCCGCGCCCGTCAAATGCTGTGGGTGATACTCCTCTGAAGTCCCGGACCCGAGGCAAAGCCACGTTAATAAGCTTATCGAGGAAATCGTACATCCTATCCCCGCGCAAGGTAACCTTGCAACCTATAGACATGCCTTGCCTGAGCTTAAAGCCGGCTATGGATTTTTTGGCCTTGGTCACAACGGGCTTCTGCCCGGATATGGCCATCAAATCGTTGACCGCCCCGTCCAAAGACTTGGGATTCTGAATCGCTTCTCCGACCCCGATGTTGAGCACAACCTTCTCTAATTTCGGTACCTGCATTCGGTTACGGTAATTGAACTTTTCCATCATTTTATCGACTATCTCAGTCTTGTATATTTCTTTTAGTCTGACCATATATTCTTTCCTCCTTCTCCCAGGTTCTCCCTACATCAGGCAGGTTCCAAATTACGTACAGGTATTGGGTCAGGCGTGCTCTACCGGATACAGGGCTGGGAGGTATTAGTTATCGCCTTCGCTCTCCGTTTGCCTTTAGTAACAACGTCAGTCCACGATTTCCCCGCACTTCTTGCAAACGCGCACTTTTTCCCCGCTTTCCAGTACCTTTCGACCGATACGAGTGGGCTTGTTACATTTATTACATAGCAGCATCACGTTCGAAACGTGAATAGGTGATTCTATCTGTAGAATCCCGCCCTGCGGCAAGGCGCGGGTAGGCTTCTGATGCTTCTTCACCCGGTTTACGCCTTCTACTACTATCCTGTTCTTGGCTGGTTCGACTTTCAACACTTTGCCTTTCTTGCCTACGTCCTTACCGGCGATGACCTGTACCGTATCCCCTTTTCTTATCTTTAACTTACCCATCAACCTTACCTCCATCCTATAGGACTTCGGGTGCGAGTGAAATAATCTTCATGAAGTTCTTTTCCCGAAGCTCTCTCGCTACCGGACCGAAGATCCGGGTACCTTTCGGATTGTTGTTGTCGTCTATGATCACCGCTGCGTTTTCTCCGAATTTGATGTAAGACCCGTCCGGCCGCCGAATTTCCTTGGTGGTTCGAACAACCACCGCTTTAACCACATCGCCTTTCTTCACTACCCCTCCCGGACTTGCCTCTTTGATCGATACCACTATAATGTCTCCAACTGTGGCGTACTTCCGGTGGGAGCCACCGAGCACCTTTATACACATTGCCCGTTTGGCACCAGTATTGTCACCAACCCGGAGCATGGTTTGGGGCTGTATCATGTCAGCTACCTCCTTCCAGATAAGTTTACTGCAAGGTCTTGGCCCTTTCGATAATTTCAACTACCCGCCAGCGCTTTCTTTTGCTTAACGGCCTGGTTTCCATAATCCTTACCACGTCACCTGTCTTGCACTCGTTGTTTTCGTCGTGGGCCATATATTTTTTGCTCCTTCTAACAACTTTCCGGTACAAGGGATGTTGCATTACTCTCTCTACTTTGACAGTGACTGTCTTATCCATCTTGTCGCTTACAACCGTGCCGATTCTCACTTTCCGTTGTCCTCTTGTCTCTGACACCATTTAGGCCCCCTTTAGGTCAGTTTGAGCCGCTTAATCTCGCGTTCTCTCTGTATGGTCTTAATCCTGGCGATGTTCTTCTTGACCTCACGTATTCTCATCGGGTTGTCCAGTTGCCCCGTTGCCAGTTGAAACCTGAGATTAAACAATTCTTCCTTGAAATCATTTGCCCGCTTACTCAATTCTTCATCAGTCAGTTCCCGCAGCTTATTAGCTTTCACCAGCCTCACCACCCAATTCTTCTCGTTTTACAAACCTGCACTTGATCGGCAGCTTGTGCGAGGCCAATCTCATCGCTTCTTTCGCCACTTCTTCGCTCACGCCAGCTAGCTCGAACATGACCCGCCCTGGTTTGACCACTGCAACCCAGTATTCAGGCGAGCCTTTGCCCTTTCCCATTCGGGTTTCTGCGGGCTTCGCTGTAATGGGTCGGTCCGGGAAAATCTTTATCCATACCTTCCCTCCGCGTTTCACATGCCTGGTAATGGCCACGCGTGCTGCTTCAATCTGGCGGTTAGTTATCCATGCTGCCTCCAGTGCTTGTAGGCCGTATTCCCCGTAAGTGACGGAGTTACCCTTAGTAGCCTTGCCCTTAAGACTCGGCCTATGCTGTTTTCTGTATTTAACACGTTTAGGTACCAGCATTACTTATCTTCCTCCCCCGTCTTCTTCGCTGGTTGCTTGGCCGCTGGTAACACTTCGCCCCGGTTTATCCATATCTTTATTCCGATCTTGCCATACGTGGTCATAGCCTCGGCAAACCCATAGTCGATATCAGCCCGCAAGGTGTGGAGCGGTACTCTACCCTCAGCGTACCATTCAGTTCTGGCAATTTCTGCCCCTGCCAGCCGTCCCGATACCGCTATCTTGATGCCCTCGGCTCCGGCTCTCATTGTACGTTGGACTGCCTGTTTCATAGCTCGGCGGTAAGCTACCCGTCGTTCAATCTGAGCCGCTACGTTTTCAGCAACTATCTGAGCGTCTAGCTCCGGTTTCTTAATCTCCACTATATTGATATTTACAGTCTTGCCGGTTAGCTTGCCCAGGTCCTGACGCAACCGTTCAACCTCTGTTCCTCCACGGCCTATGATAATTCCGGGTTTCGCCGTGTGAATTGACACGCGCACCCGATTGCCCGTACGCTCGATCTCGACCTTCGATATCCCTGCAGCGAAGAAATTTTCCTTGATATATTTTCGAATATGGTAATCTTCATGGAGCAGGTCAGTGTAGTCCCGATCTGCATACCACTTGGAATCCCAATCCCTGATAATTCCTATCCTTAGCCCTTTGGGATGAACCTTTTGACCCACTATCTAACCTCCTTTTCCTTAACTACCACCGTTATATGGCTAGTTCTCCGCTTCATCACATCAGCCCGCCCATAGGCTCTGGGCTTAAGCCGTTTCAAGCTCGGGCCTTCATTAACATAGATCTCGGCCACATACAGGGCATCTACGTCCATGTCGAAATTGTTCTCGGCATTGGCCATAGCTGACTTCAAAACCTTGGCTATCAACGGTGCCCCCTTTTTGTTGGTGTACCTAAGGATAGCCATAGCCTCTTGCGCATTCTTGCCCCGTACAAGGTCTGCCACTTGTCGTGCCTTAAATGGTGATACCCTTAAGTATTTTGCCACTGCTCTTGCTTCCACTGGTCTCCCCCCTTTTTGTTATCTGCGCTTGCTCGTCTTCTCCGACTTGTCGGCGTGACCCCGGTAAGTCCGAGTAGGGGCAAATTCACCCAGCTTATGGCCTACCATGTCTTCAGTTATATAGATGGGAACGTGCTTTCTTCCTTCATATACGGCCAGCGTGTGTCCCACCATTTCAGGTAGTATCGTCGACCGGCGGGACCAGGTTTTGATAACCCTTTTTTCGCCAGTTTCATTCATTTTCTCGATCTTCTTTAGCAGTTTCTCGTCACAGTAAGGGCCCTTTTTTAGAGACCTGCCCATGTCCGTACCTCCTTCAAACTACTTCCTCTTCTTTACTATCATCTTATCAGACGGCTTCTTTTTCCTGGTTTTTCCGCCAATGGCGATTTTACCCCAAGGCGATACCGGGTATTTTCTTCCCACAGGAGCCCTTCCTTCCCCGCCCCCGTGCGGGTGATCTACGGGGTTCATTGCTGTTCCTCTAACTGTGGGACGAATCCCCAACCAGCGAGAACGTCCAGCCTTTCCCAGGGTAATGTTCTCGTGGTCTAGGTTGCCTACCTGCCCTATGGTGGCCCGGCAACTCAAATGAATTAACCTCACTTCTCCTGAAGGTAGCCTTACGTGAGCGTAATCTCCTTCTTTGGCCATCAGCTGGGCGGAAGCCCCAGCTGATCTGACGATCTGCGCTCCTTTGCCCGGCCTCAGTTCGATGTTATGAATAGTAGTACCTACAGGAATGTTCCTCAGGGGGAGAGCATTGCCTACTTTGATATCGGCATCCGGCCCCGATACCACTTTGTCCCCAACCTTGAGCCCATTAGGAGCAACAATATAACGTTTTTCTCCATCAGCGTAGTGCAAAAGCGCTATATTTGCCGACCGGTTGGGGTCGTATTCGATGGCCGCAACCTTGGCCGGCACGCCGTCCTTATTGCGCTTGAAATCGATGATGCGGTATAACCGCTTATGACCGCCGCCCCGGTGACGGACCGTTTGGCGCCCCACGGCGTTCCTGCCCCCGGTCTTTTTAAGGGACACGGTCAGGGCTTTTTCTGGCTCAACTTTAGTTATTTCTTCAAATGTCAGTACTGTCATCTGCCGCCTTCCCGGTGAGGTAGGCTTGAACTTTTTTATACCCATCAAAACTGCCTCCTTATTAGGATGGACTACTCTTACATCCCCTCAAACAGGGGTATTTTGTGTCCCGCTTTTAGTGTCACGATGGCTTTTTTTCGGTCTGGTTTGTACCCTTCAAACCTTCCCATACGCCGCTTCTTGCCTTTTACGTTTATTGTTCTAACGTTGTCTACTTTTACGTGAAATATCTCTTCTATAGCTTTGCGTATTTCCGTCTTGTTGGCCTGTTTGTCAACGATGAACGTGTACTTGTTTTCTGCCATGAGATTCATGGATTTCTCAGTAATAACCGGTCGCACGATAATGTCTCTGGCATCCTTCATCGGGCCAATACCTCCTCTACCTTGGCGACAGCATCCTTGGTTATAACCAGTTTGTCGTGATTCAGTATGTCATACACGCTCATGAAGTCGGCCCTGACCGGCTTAATTCCAGGGATGTTGCGCGCTGATTTATACACGTTCACATCCCCGTCAGCCGTAACTATCAGGGCTTTTCGATCAACCTGCAGAGCATTCAGGATTTCCACCATTCTTTTGGTCTTCGGAGCTTCTAAAGTAAGTTCATCCATCACAATCATGTTCCGCCCTTTGACTTTGCTGGAAAGGGCAGACTTTAAGGCCAGCCGCCTGATTTTCTTGGGAAGAGTATATGAGTAGTCACGGGGTTGCGGGCCGAACACTACTCCTCCTTTACGCCATAGAGGAGAACGGATACTTCCCGCTCTGGCGCGTCCGGTTCCTTTCTGGCGATAGGGCTTACGCCCTCCTCCTCTGACTTCTCCTCGGGTCTTAGTAGCTGCGGTGCCTACCCGATGGTTAGCCAACTGCATCTTTACCACCTGATGCATTGCGGCCTGATTAGGCTCTATCCCGAAAACCTCATCGCTGAGCTCAATTTCTCCTACCTGAGTTCCGTTCATGTTATAAAGTGGCACTTTTGGCATCTTTTTAACCTCCTTCGCCCGACCTCTTTAAGCCTTGGCGGAATTCTTAATCGTGACTAATCCCCGCCTCGGGCCTGGAATCGCACCTTTTATCAAGAGGATGTTTTTTTCGGGATAGACTTTAACCACCCGTAAACGTTGTACTGTAACCTTCTCCCCACCTAAACGTCCTGGCAGTTTACGTCCCTTAAAAACCCGAGCCGGTCCTTTCGCCCCCAAGGCTCCAGGTCTGCGGTGATACTTTGAACCATGGGCCATAGCTCCCCGTTGGAAGTTGTGACGCTTGATGCCCCCAGCAAAGCCTTTCCCTTTGGAAATGCCGGTGACGTCAATTATGTCGCCTTCCTTAAAGATATCAACCCGTATCTCCTGTCCTACCTGGTAATCATCGATATTTTCCACTCGGAATTCCCTGATAAAGCGAACTGGTTTCACGTTGGCGTTAGCCAAGTGTCCTTTCAAAGGCTTTGTTATCTTACTTTCTTTTACACTACCAAAACCGACTTGGATGGCATTGTAGCCGTCAGTAGCCACCGTTTTTTTCTGTAATACTATGCATGGACCCGCTTCTACCACTGTAACCGCGGTAGCCCGGTCATTTTCATCAAAAAGCTGTGTCATCCCTAGCTTTACGCCTAAGAGACCCTTCTCGACATGCTTGCTCACTTTCGTTTACCTCCCATGTTGATGGGGCATGGCTTCAGTTCCCACTAGATGGTGCCCTTCTGATCCCGGTAGCCCTTGTTCGACGTCCGAGTCTGTTAAAGACTTCAAAGCTTGATCTCTATGTCCACCCCGGACGGCAGATCTAGATGCATCAGGGCATCGATAGTCTTCGGATTAGGATCCAGTATATCTATTAGACGTTTGTGGGTACGCATTTCAAACTGTTCCCGCGAATCTTTGTTAACGTGTGGAGACCTGAGAATCGTATAAATACTCTTCTCGGTCGGTAATGGTATCGGCCCTGAAACCTTAGCCCCGTTCTTTTTTGCTGTTTCGACTATCTTGCTGGCGGATTGGTCTAAAAGTTTGTGGTCGAATGCTTTTAACCTTATTCTGACCTTCTGCTGGCCTTTCACTTCTTGCTTTACCTCCTTATACAGGTAACTCCTATTCCACGCATCCGGGCGTGTTAATAGGCAAACGTCACAAACACCCTTCGGCCTGGTTTGCTACCAGGCAGCACATCCCCCGCTATACGGCAAAAGCCTTACCTTCTCCTAACCGGGGACATGCTCCTGGTTAGATTTCCGACCAGACCTTTGAACCCAGTTATTCGATAACAGAAGTTACCACACCAGCGCCTACGGTACGACCGCCTTCTCTAATCGCGAAACGGAGCCCTTTTTCGATAGCGATGGGTGTGATCAACTCTATGGTCATCTGAACATTATCGCCCGGCATAACCATTTCTACCCCTTCGGGCAACCGAATGCTACCGGTAACGTCGGTAGTACGGAAATAAAACTGCGGGCGGTACCCGTCAAAGAACGGGGTATGTCTGCCACCTTCTTCTTTGGTCAAAACATAAACCTCGGCGTTAAACTTGGTATGCGGCTTAATGGAACCCGGCTTCGCCAGAACCATCCCCCGCTCCACTTCTTTCCGGTCAACACCCCTGAGCAAAGTCCCGATGTTGTCACCGGCTTGAGCAAAGTCCAGTATCTTGCGGAACATTTCTACACCGGTAACGACGGTCTTGCGAGTCTCGTCTCTCAAACCGATTATCTCGACTTCGTCGCCCACTTTAACAGTACCTCTCTCCACTCTGCCGGTCGTCACTGTACCTCTTCCGGTAATCGTGAATACGTCCTCAATCGGCATCAAGAAAGGCTTGTCAATGTCTCTTTCAGGCAGCGGTACATAATCGTCTACCGCGTCCATCAACTCCCATATCTTGGAGCACCACTCGCATTCCCGACTGCCGCACCCGCATTCCAGGGCTTTCAAAGCAGACCCTTTGACTACCGGTATATCATCGCCGGGAAAACCGTATTCGTTAAGCAGGTCGCGAACTTCCATTTCCACCAGTTCAAGCAGCTCTTCATCGTCTACCATATCGACCTTGTTCATGAATACTACGATATACGGCACCTGTACTTGCCTAGCCAAAATAATATGCTCCCGGGTCTGCGGCATGGGTCCATCGGCCGCCGATACTACTAGAATAGCCCCGTCCATCTGGGCAGCTCCTGTAATCATGTTCTTAATGTAGTCGGCATGCCCAGGACAATCCACGTGAGCATAGTGCCGCTTGTCGGTTTCGTACTCGACGTGAGCGGTATTGATGGTGATGCCTCTTTCCCTTTCTTCCGGAGCTTTATCGATTTCTTCATAGCTAGTAGCTTTTGCCTTACCGACTTTGGAAAGACACACAGTAATAGCCGCCGTTAAAGTCGTTTTCCCATGGTCAATGTGCCCAATAGTACCGACGTTAACATGAGGTTTTGTCCTTTCAAACTTCGCTTTAGCCATTGGTTTGTTCACCTTTCCTTTCTTAAAGTGTTTTTAAATTTAATTAGGCAAGCCGTATCGCCTGGCTATAATCTCCTTGGTCTTATACTCTGGAACTTCCTCGTAGTGCGAAAACTGCATGGTAAAAGTCCCCCGACCCTGGGTCAGGGATCTGAGATCGGTCGCATATCCGAACATCTCGGACAGGGGTACATATCCCCTAATGGTTCTGATCCCCTTGTTCTCCTCGAGTCCTAACACCCTGCCTCTCCTGGCATTGAGGTCGCTAATAGCATCGCCAGTATGTTCCTCGGGAACAACTATCTCAATATCCATTACAGGTTCGAGTAGAACAGGCCCGGCCTTATCCAAAGAATCTTTGAACGCCATCGACGCCGCAACCTTAAAGGCTATCTCGCTCGAATCCACCTCATGGTATGAACCCCCGATGAGTTTGACTTCGACATCTACCACCGGATAACCCGCCATTATTCCAGCCTCCATGGCCTCTCTTATTCCGGCCTCAATCGCCGGAATAAATTCCTTGGGTACAACCCCTCCACTGGTAGCATCGATAAATCTGAATCCCTCACCCTGAGCCAGCGGGCTTACCTGTAGCAATACGTGCCCGTACTGCCCACGGCCACCGGATTGCCTGATAAATTTGCCTTCCCCTCTGCCTGTCCCCTTAATAGTCTCCTTATAGGACACTTGGGGCCTGCCTACGTTGGCATTTACCTTGAACTCCCTTACCAACCTGTCAACGATTACCTCCAGATGCAGTTCGCCCATACCAGAAATAATGCTTTGCCCTGTTTCCGGGTCTATGAAGGTCTTAAAAGTAGGGTCTTCTTCGGCTAGGCGCTGGAGAGCTTCGCTGATTCTCTCTTCGTCTGCTTTGGTCTTTGGTTCAATGGCCACAGAAATGACCGGTTCCGGAAAAGTCATGGCTTCTAGAAGTATAGGACACTTTTCATCGCTCAGCGTATCTCCGGTAGTCGTTTCCTTCAGCCCTACCCCAGCCACTATATCACCGGCTGAGGCCTCAGCCACCTCTTCTCGATGGTTAGCGTGCATTCTCAAAATGCGACTTAAACGTTCTTTTCGGCCTTTCCTAACATTATATACCAGGCTCCCTGTCTTCACCACCCCCGAGTATACACGAAAATAAGTCAGTTTACCCACATAAGGGTCCACTGCAATCTTGAAGCTAAGAGCACTAAAAGACTCGTCTTTACTGGCAGCCCGGATAACCTCTTCCCCAGTCACGGGATCTACACCTGCCACCGGCGGGATGTCGAGAGGAGATGGTAAATAATCTACGACCGCATCCAACAGGAACTGGACCCCCCGGTTTCTAAAGGAAGAGCCGCACAAGACCGGCACCAATTCATTAGCCAAGGTCTGCTGGCGTATGGCTGCCACGAGCTCGAGCTCGGGAATTTCCTGTCCTTCCAAATACCTTTCTAATATACTCTCGTCTCTCTCCGCCAAGAATTCTATCAGATCCGTTCGCCAACGCAGTGCCTCTTCTTTCTCTTCGCCGGTCAGTTCTCTCTCCCTGATGTCCAAGCCCAGTTCATCATGGTAAGTATAGGCTTTCATTCGGACCAGGTCGATGACCCCAACAAAGCTGTCTTCTACACCAACAGGCAGTTGAATCGCACACGCTTTTTGCCCTAGGTTGCGGTTGATCATTTCGAGCACCCGGAAAAAATCGGCTCCGATCCGGTCCATTTTGTTGATGTAAGCTATTCGAGGTACCCTGTACTTGTCTGCCTGCCGCCACACGGTTTCCGACTGGGGTTGCACTCCCGCTACGGCGCAGAATATGGCTATTGCCCCATCCAGTATTCTGAGCGAGCGTTCTACCTCAACCGTAAAGTCCACATGGCCTGGCGTGTCAATAATGTTGATCCGCCGCCCTTTCCAATAACAGGAGGTGGCCGCTGATGTTATGGTAATGCCGCGTTCCTGTTCTTGAATCATCCAATCCATGGTCGCGGTTCCCTTGTCCACTTCTCCCATCCGGTGCACCCTTCCCGTGTAAAAAAGGATACGCTCGGTGGTTGTGGTCTTGCCAGCATCGATATGGGCCATTATACCTATATTGCGAGTGTTCTCTAACTCATGTGCATCGCTCACGCTGCTACCTCCCATAAACGGGAAAAGCTCTACCAGCGGTAATGGGCAAATGCCTTGTTGGCTTCCGCCATCTTGTGGGTGTCTTCTTTCTTCTTTATAGCTCCACCTGTGTTATTGTAAGCATCTAAGATCTCGGCCGCCAGCCTCTGTATCATGGTTTTTTCCCCCCGGTTACGGGCATAGTTAACCAGCCACCTGATTGCCAGGGTTTGACGGCGTTCCGGTCTCACTTCTACCGGCACCTGGTAGTTGGCACCTCCCACCCGCCGTGGGCGAACCTCCAATACCGGCATCAGATTCTTCAAAGCTTCTTCAAAAACCTCGATAGCAGGTTTGCCGGTCTTCTTCTCTATTATCTCGAATGCACCATAACATATTTTTTCTGCCAGACTCTTTTTGCCGTCCCACATAACCTGGTTCACCAGTTTGGTGAAAACCTTGCTGTGATAGATAGGGTCAGGCAGGACATCCCGTTTGGGAACCGGCCCTTTTCTAGGCATGGTCTACCTCCCTTCTACTTCTTGACTTTTGGCCTCTTGGTACCGTATTTGGAACGCCCCTGATTCCGGTTCTGAACCCCTGAACTATCGAGGGCCCCCCGGATTATGTGATACCTCACTCCTGGCAGGTCCTTAACCCTGCCCCCGCGAATCAGTACCACCGAGTGTTCCTGGAGATTATGTCCGATACCCGGTATATACGCGGTTACCTCTATACCGTTGGTCAACCTCACCCTGGCTACTTTCCGCAAGGCAGAATTAGGCTTCTTAGGAGTGGTGGTGTAAACCCGAGTACAAACACCCCTTTTCTGGGGGTTGCCCTTAAGAGCCGGGGCCGTCGACTTCTTGACAACCTGCTGTCTCCCTTTCCTAACTAGCTGATTAATTGTGGTCACTCAGCCACCTCCCTTCAGTGTCTATTGGGAAAGTATGCCGCAAGATGCCGCCCCCACATTCAGTCCGCAGGCTCGACCTAACCCCAGCATAGAATCCACGAACTCGACTTGAACCCCCCGCTCCTCACAAAGTCTGAGCAAAGGGGCGGTGATGTGCTGGTCAGCATCCTTGGCTATATATACTTTGCGCACAATGCCTTTTTCCACCGCTTTGGCCACTTGCTTGGTCCCCACTACCTTCTTGGCTCTCTTGAGGTCATCCCAGGACATCCCCGACTACCCCCTTTGTGCCGGCCAACAGCTAAACGGCGGAGCTGATCGTACTTCGCGCACTTAAACATTTTAGCACCTGACTTACTCACAGTCAATTGCCGGACTCGGTTTGCTCTGCATCCTCTACTACAAGATTGCGGTATTTGGCGTACCCGGTTCCGGCCGGAATAAGCTTGCCTATGATCACGTTTTCCTTCAAACCGATCAAGCTGTCTACCTTACCCTTGATTGCAGCTTCGGTCAAAACCTTGGTCGTCTCCTGGAAAGAAGCAGCCGACAAAAAAGAATCCGTATTAAGAGAAGCCTTGGTAATACCTAAAAGCATAGGTTTAGCCACGGCAGGGAGACCCTTGTTTTTCTCAAACACCCGACGGTTCTCCTCTTCAAAATCAGAAATGTCCACGTAAGCCCCGGGCAGCAGGTTAGTATCACCGGCTTCTTCAACTTTAACCTTCTTTAGCATTTGCCTGATCATTATTTCTATATGCTTATCGCTTATGTCCACCCCTTGTAGACGGTAGACCTTTTGGACCTCGTGCAAGAGATAGGCCTGCACTGCCCTTAACCCTTTGGTCCGCAAAATATCGTGGGGGTTAAGAGGCCCCTCGGTCAATTCGTCTCCGGGTTCCACTATGTCGCCGTCTTGAACCTTCAAACGGGAACCGTAATGGGCCTGGTAAGCTGCTAAGACTTCACCCTCAGCGTTGACGATTTGTACCTCTCTCCGTCCTTTGTTGTCCACGATTCTTACCGAACCGGAAACCTCGGTAACAACCGCCTGCCCTTTAGGTTTTCTAGCCTCAAACAACTCTTCTACCCGAGGCAAACCGCGGGTAATGTCATCCCCCGCTACCCCTCCGGTGTGGAAAGTGCGCATCGTCAGCTGCGTCCCCGGCTCTCCGATGGATTGGGCTGCTAAAATCCCGACTGCTTCTCCGATCTCGACCTGGTAGCCGGTAGCTAGATTACGCCCGTAACACTTCTGACACACCCCGTGCCTAGTCTTGCAGGTTAAAGCAGACCTGATTTTCACGCTGGTAATGCCCGCCTTGATTATTCGCTCGGCTGCCTCTTCGTCAATTTCCTGATTCTCTTGAACTAGAATCTCGCCGGTTTGCGGATCGACGATATCGTCTACTGCTACTCGGCCGATTATCCTTTCTTCCAGTTTTTCTATTACTTCGGTCCCTTCCGTAATCTCTGAAACCACGATACCTTCGTGGGTACCGCAATCTTCCTCTCTGATGATCACGTCTTGAGAAACGTCAACTAACCTTCGGGTCAGGTAACCGGAGTCAGCTGTACGCAAGGCGGTGTCAGCCAAGCCTTTTCTCGCCCCGTGGGTTGAGGTGAAGTACTCGAGTACGGTCAGTCCTTCCCGGAAGTTAGCTTTTATCGGAAGGTCGATGATCTTGCCCGAAGGATCCGCCATCAGGCCCCGCATTCCCGCCAATTGTCGTATCTGCTGGAAATTACCGCGGGCTCCGGAAATGGCCATCATATACACCGGATTATCCTCATCTAATTGTTGTTTGAGAGCTTCTGTAACCCGGTCTGTCGCTTCGTTCCAGACGTCGACCACCAAGGAATGCCTTTCCTCCGCGGTTATTAGACCAGCCTGGTAGTTTTCTTCTATCTCACTGACCTTCTGATCAGCTTCTCTCAATATCTCCGCCTTGGCATCTGGCGTCTGAAAATCGGTAACACCCACAGTAATGCCGGCCCGTGTGGCAAACGTATATCCAACCGACTTTATTCCGTCTAGCATTCGAGCCGTAACGTCGTTGCCTAGCTTACGATAGCAATTGTAAACCAGGTCCCCGAGCTCTTTCTTACCCACCACTTGGTTCAAATAGCCAAGTTCTTCGGGGATAGTCTCGTTGAATATTATCCTGCCAACCGTAGTCTTTATCTTTTCCCCGTTCTTCATCCTGACGTAGATATTAGCGTGCAGGCTTATGTGTCCCATTTCATAAGCCATTCTTGCCTCTTCCGGTGAAGAGAAATGGCGACCTTCTCCTTTTTCTCCCTCCCGGCTCAAGGTCAAGTAATAACACCCGATGACCACGTCCTGGGTGGGAGTAACGACCGGACGGCCGTCCTTGGGGTTAAGGATGTTACCGCTAGAAAGCATGAGCAACCTCGCCTCGGCCTGAGCTTCGGCTGACAAAGGCACGTGAACCGCCATCTGGTCACCGTCAAAGTCGGCGTTATAGGCCGTACAAACCAACGGGTGTATCTGCAGAGCCCGTCCTTCCACCAGCACCGGTTCAAAAGCTTGAATGCCGAGACGGTGAAGAGTAGGAGCCCGGTTCAATAGTACGGGGTGTTCCTTAATAACGTCGTCCAGAATGTCCCATACCTCGTCCTTTCCTCTCTCAACCATCTTCTTCGCGCTCTTAATGTTGGAGGCCATACCCTTGTCTACCAGTTTTTTCATTACAAAAGGTTTGAACAATTCCAAGGCCATCTCTTTCGGCAACCCGCACTGGTGCATCTTGAGATTCGGTCCCACCACGATGACCGAACGACCGGAGTAGTCCACCCTCTTGCCCAACAGGTTCTGCCTGAAACGCCCCTGCTTACCTTTTAGCATATCGCTCAGCGATTTTAGAGGACGGTTGCCCGGGCCGGTTACAGCCCTTCCCCGGCGCCCGTTGTCGATGAGCGCGTCTACCGCTTCCTGCAACATCCGCTTTTCATTGCGCACTATGATGTCGGGTGCTCCCAAGTCCAGCAACCGCTTGAGCCGGTTATTGCGGTTGATAACCCGCCGGTACAAGTCGTTTAGGTCGGAAGTAGCAAACCTACCCCCGTCCAGCTGCACCATTGGCCGAAGCTCGGGTGGAATAACCGGCAACACCTCCAGTATCATCCATTCCGGGCGATTGCCCGACATGCGAAAAGCCTCAACTACTTCCAGGCGCTTAATGGCCCTGCTCCGTCTTTGCCCGGTGGAAATGCTTATCTCTTCTTTGAGTTCTCTCGACAGTTCCTCAAGGTCAATAGCTTCCAACAACTCTTTGACTGCCTCAGCTCCTATACCAACCCTGAACTTGCCCTCGTACTTTTCTTTGAGCTCGCGGTACTCCCGCTCGTTCAAAAGCTGTTTTCGCAAAAGCGGCGTGTCCCCCGGGTCCAGAACAATATAGTTTACGAAATAGATGACTTTTTCCAACACCTTGGGGGACAAATCTAGCAAAAGACCCATACGGCTGGGTATGCCTTTAAGGTACCAGATATGGGACACCGGAGCTGCCAGTTCGATATGTCCCAGACGTTCGCGCCTGACTTTCGAAGTAGTCACTTCTACCCCGCAACGGTCACACACGATACCTTTGTGTCTGACTCTCTTGTATTTGCCGCAATGGCACTCCCAGTCCTTCACCGGTCCGAATATTTTCTCACAAAACAGACCTTCTTTTTCCGGCCTCAAGGTACGGTAGTTTATAGTTTCTGGTTTCTTTACTTCGCCGCTGCTCCAGGAACGGATTTTTTCGGGGGAAGCCAGTGATATCCGGATACGCTCAAAATTGTTAACATCCAGCAAACTTCGTCTCTCCCTTCTCAGAAGATAAACCTGGCCCTTTCCAAAAAGGCCACCTAATCTAAATCGAAATCGTCATCATGCTCTGGAAGGTCTTCATCCAAGTAATCACCGTCTCCGTAATCACCGTCTTCCTGGTAGCCATCTGCTTCCGTGTCAACAAAAATGTCGTCTTCGTCTTGTTCGTCCTGATCCAATTCCGCCTTTTCCACCTCTTGCCGCTTCGGTCTTGCCAAAGCAGGAATATCGAAACCGAGATCCCTGGCCCTTTCCTCTTCACTCAGGTTATGGTCAGACTCCTGAATCTCTATCTCCCGGTCTTCTTCTGAGAGTATGCGGACATCTAAACACAAGCTCTGAAGTTCTTTTATCAAAACCTTAAACGATTCTGGAACCCCTGGCTCTGGAATATTCTCGCCTTTGACGATAGATTCGTACGTCTTTAGACGCCCAACCACATCGTCTGATTTTACAGTAAGTATCTCCTGCAAAGTGTAGGACGCCCCGTAAGCTTCCAGGGCCCACACCTCCATCTCTCCGAAACGCTGTCCCCCAAACTGGGCTTTTCCACCCAGAGGTTGCTGGGTAACCAAAGAATACGGACCGATTGATCGGGCGTGGATCTTGTCATCGACCAGGTGAGCCAGCTTCATCATGTAGACGTAACCAACCGTAACCTTGTTGTCAAACGGTTCCCCTGTTCTTCCATCATAAAGCTGGATCTTTCCATCTGGGGGCAAACCGGCCTCCGCAAGTTTCTTGAAAATAAGCTCCTCCGTGGCCCCATCAAATACGGGGCTGGCTACGTTAAAGCCCAAGGTCTTGGCCACCAATCCCAGGTGACACTCGAGCACCTGCCCGATGTTCATACGCGAAGGCACACCCAAAGGATTGAGCACTATCTCCACCGGGGTCCCGTCAGGCAGGTAAGGCATGTCTTCTACAGGCAGTATCCGAGAAATAACGCCTTTGTTACCGTGACGCCCTGCCATCTTATCGCCTTCAGATATCTTCCGCTTTTGAGCTACATACACCCTGACCAGTTGATTCACTCCCGGCGCCAATTCGTCCCCAGCTTCACGCGAAAAAACCTTGACATCGACTACTTTGCCAGACTCCCCGTGCGGCACCCGCAAAGAGGAATCTCTGACTTCGCGCGCTTTTTCCCCGAAAATGGCCCGAAGTAATCTCTCTTCCGGAGTCAGCTCAGTCTCTCCTTTAGGAGTGACTTTTCCTACCAGAATATCATCCGCCCTTACCTCTGCTCCCACCCGGATAACGCCTCTTTCATCCAGGTTTTTCAACATATCCTCAGACACATTCGGTATGTCGCGGGTTATCTCTTCCGGACCTAGCTTAGTATCCCGGGCTTCACACTCGTACTCTTCAATGTGGATAGAGGTAAAGACATCTTCCATGACCAGTTTTTCCGATATCAGGATAGCATCCTCGAAATTGTAGCCTTCCCAGGGCATAAACGCTACCATTACATTTCGTCCCAAGGCCAGTTCGCCCTGGTCTGTTGCCGGACCATCGGCGATTATTTCATCCGCTTCAACCCTCTGCCCTGCTACCACTATGGGCCGTTGGTTGATACAGGTACCGTGGTTAGAACGGACAAACTTGAGAAGATGGTAGGTATCGATTTCTCCATCGTCATTCAATATCTGTATGAAATTGGCCGATACCTTCTTAACCACGCCTCCTTTTTTGGCGATCACCACCGCTCCCGAGTCCTTGGCCGCTCTGTACTCCAATCCGGCACCCACTATGGGAGCTTCGGTACGGATAAGAGGTACTGCCTGCCTTTGCATGTTAGCCCCCATCAAAGCCCTGTTGGCGTCATCGTGTTCCAAGAAAGGAATGAGGGAGGTGGCAACGCTGAACACCTGTTTAGGAGAAACGTCCATGTAATCTACTCGCTCCACTCCAACTTCTATGATCTCAGAACCATAACGAGCGATGACTCTGTCGGTCAGAAAGTACCCGTCAGCATCAACCGGGGAGTTGGCTTGAGCGATAACGTATTCTTCTTCCTCGCTGGCAGACAAGTAATGTATTTCATTGGTCACCCTGCGGTTTTCCTTATCCACTTTCCGGTAAGGCGTCTCAATGAAACCGAAGCGGTTGACCCGGGCATAAGTGGATAAAGATCCGATCAAGCCTATATTCGGGCCTTCAGGAGTCTCGATCGGACAAATCCGGCCATAGTGAGAATGGTGCACGTCTCTAACCTGGAAACCGGCCCTTTCCCTGGTCAGACCTCCTGGCCCCAATGCGCTGAGCCTTCGCTTGTGGGTGAGCTCGGCCAAAGGATTAGTCTGATCCATGAATTGGGATAACTGTGAACTGCCAAAGAATTCTTTGACTACTGCGGTGATCGGTCTGATATTGATGAGAACCTGCGGAGTAAGCGCCTCGACGTCGTGAATTGACATCCTTTCCTTGACTACTCTTTCCATGCGGACTAGTCCAGTCCGAAACTGGTTCTGAAGAAGTTCCCCTACCGACCGTAAACGCCTGTTCCCTAAATGGTCGATAATGTCGGTTTTGCCTTCGCCCCGAACTAATCCCAGCAAGTAGCCGATGGTGGCGATGATATCCCGCGGCTGCAGACACCTAACGTCGTCCGGAGTATCAAGATTTAGCTTCTTGTTGATCTTGTACCTCCCTACGGCGGCCAAGTCATAGCGACGTGGATCAAAGAAAAGATTGTGGAGCAGCTGTTCGGCACCGTCGACCGTAGCCAATTCGCCCGGTCGCAGCCGGCGATAGAACTCGATCAAGGCTTCTTCCCGGTTAGTGGTAGTGTCTTTTTCCAAAGTCTTGACTATTGTCTCGTCGTTGTTAAACAAAGCCAGTATATCTTCGTTGGTGGGATACCCCAATGCCCGCAGAAGCACAGTAACCGGTATCTTCCGCGTCTTATCAATCCTGGTGTAGACCGCTCCGGAGCTGTCCATCTCCAACTCAAACCAGGCCCCGCGGTTAGGAATAATGGTTGCCCCGTACAACGTTTTTCCGGTGATATCCACCCGGTCGTTGAAATACACGCCAGGAGACTTGACGAGTTGGCTGACGACAACTCTTTCAGCCCCGTTAATGATGAACGTTCCTTTGTCTGTCATAATGGGAAGATCTCCCATATACACTTCGGATTCCCTGATTTCGCCGTTCTCTTTGTCGGTTAACCGTACCCGGAGCTTCAAGGGCGCCTGATAACTTACGTCCCTTTCTTTGCATTCCTGCACTTCGTATTTGGGCTCGCCAAGAGTGTAGTCGATGAAATCAAGTTGTAAATTACCGGTGAAATCCTCTATAGGGAAGACCTCTTGCAAAGCCTCCCGCAACCCCGTCTCCAAGAACCACTGGTATGATTTTTTCTGGACCTCAATCAGATCAGGGAGTTCCATGACCTCCTGGATAGATGAATAACTGACGCGTTCGCGGCGGCCGTATTTCACTACCCTTTCCATTTACGGACTTCACCCCTCGTCGTGTATTCCTAAAAGAGTTAAAAGCAAGGTCTGTAAACTAACCTCGCTTCTTCGAACCTGTTCCGTGTATTAGCTGCTTTAGCTGCTTTCCATTCCTTAGCACATACAGAAAAGCACATACAGAAACTTGCCGTAAACTCCTACGAATGGCAATTGTTAATGTTACCATATGTACCACCTGGAGTCAAGATTTCTAAACAACAAAGTTGCAGAAACTCGACGGGCAAAGCGAAGATACCAACATCTAGTAATCTAAAGAATTGATGTTCTCTTTCTCCTCTTCTTCCTCCAGTTCACCTGACTCCAATTCTTCAATCAGACGCTCCGTTTTTCGCAGTTGTTTGAGGAAAAAAAGCACAGTAAACAACAATGCCCCTACCAAGCACAGTCCAATAAAAATAAGATACTTACCCGTCAATTCGATCCCTCCAGAAAGAATCTAACAAAAAGCATTCCCAAAAACCCTAGCTGTGACCGGATTCTAACTGGTTCCTAATACAAGCCATTCATTGACACAGACCCCCATCACACCTTGGTGTTATGGGGGTCTGGCTAGCAATTCTACGGTACTTCTTAATCTTGGCGCCGTCAGTCCTTTAATATCTACTTGATCTCAACCGTTCCTCCGGCTTCCTCAATTTTAGCTTTGATGGCTTCTGCTTCCTCCTTTGAAACCTTTTCCTTTATCGGCTTCGGAGCTTCGTCTACTAGAGCCTTGGATTCTTTCAACCCTAGTCCGGTTAGTTCGCGCACAACCTTGATTACATTAACCTTTTTGTCGCCGGAACTGGTAAGTATCACGTCGAATTCAGTCTGCTCCTCTTCCGCTTCCGCCGGAGCAGCCGCAACTGCAGGGCCCGCTGCTACCGCTACTGGAGCAGCCGCACTTACTCCGAACTCTTCTTCCAAAGCTTTCACCAACTCAGAAAGCTCCAGAACCGTCATGTTCTTAATAATTTCAATTACCTCTTGCACCCTACTCATTTTCTCATCCTCCTATGCTAATAATTCATTAAGCTTACGATGCTTCTCTTTTCTCCTTGATAGCGTTTATTGCCCGAGCCAACCCGGACAAATTGGCGTTCAATACATAAACCAGGCCACGTACCGGGCCTTGAAGTCCGCCTAGAACCATGGCGATGATAACCTCCTTGGGAGGCAGAGCAGCTAGTGACTCGATGTCCTTTACCTTGATGACCCTACGGTCCAGTATACCGGCTTTGACCTCTAATTTCTTAAACTCCTTGATGAAATCGTTGACGATTTTGGCCGGCTCGACCGGATCCTCGTACCCGAAAACTACCGCGTTTGGCCCCTCTAGGTGAGGCTCGACTTCTTCCAGACCACATTCCCGCAGAGCAAATCTGGCCAATGTGTTTTTGACTACCTTCAGCTCTACGCCGGCTTTTCTTAGGCGGTTCCGTAGTTCAGTCATCTCAGCCACTGTTAACCCGCGATAGTCAGTGAATATGGCCACTGTTGACCTGGAAAACCTGTTCTTGAGATCGTCAACTACCTGTCTCTTGGCTTCGATATCTGGCATTCGACTTTCACCCCCTTTTGCCTGTGCATACAAAAAAACAAAACCTCCGCAGACACCAAGACGCAGAGGTTACCGGCTGTTTGAACCTATTTTCCTCTGACCTCGGTGGGCCAAACTATTAAGGCTCCAAAAGCCACCCACTGTCTACGGTCAATCAGGTATTTAATTGTGCCCTGTTACAGGAATGAGATGCAGACCCCCATGACACCTCCAGGTGTCACCGCTGGAGAATAAAAACCTGGTCGTTTTAATAATGATGAAAGATTTTCGGTCATAAGACCATCTGTGTTCATCCGCCCGGCACTCAGTTAGCTGAGTTTGTAGCACCATGCTGTTTCGCATGCAAAAGGACAGTTGCTAAGAATTTAGAACTTGGCTGAGTGCCGGGTCTGTGTCCATCTGTGGCATGTTTTCGTGGCAGATTAATAACCATCGATGGACACAAATTAGTTCGGATTTACACAAATCAAAAACTTCGAGAAAGTTACCTGGCCTTTTGCATAACACTGACAGGATTTATCTTAATGCCAGGGCCCATGGTCGATGAAACAGCTATGGAGCGCAAATACTGTCCTTTAGCAGCCGGCGGTTTGGCCTTGATCAGTGCTTCTACAAACGCACCGAAGTTTTCTTCCAGTTTATCAAGATCGAAAGAGACCTTACCAATAGGACCGTGAACGATAGCTGTCTTATCCACCCTGAATTCGATTCTCCCGGCCTTGAGTTCCTTAACAGTCCGGGCTATGTCAAAGGTGACCGTACCTGACTTCGGATTCGGCATAAGCCCGCGAGGGCCGAGAATCTTACCCAGCTTACCAACTACCCCCATCATGTCAGGAGTAGCCACGGCCACGTCAAAGTCAAGCCACCCTCCTCGTATTTTCTCCGCCAGTTCTTCTCCTCCCACTACATCGGCTCCTGCTTCTTCCGCTTCCTTCACCTTTTCGCCTTTGGCAAACACCAATACCCTCCTCGTCTTTCCGGTGCCGTGCGGAAGTCCAACTGTACCCCGAACTTGCTGATCAGCGTGGCGAGGATCAACCCCCAGCCTAACCGACAGCTCCACCGTCTCGTCGAACTTGGCACTAGCCAGCTCCTTAACCAGCTGCAGGGCTTCACCTGGCTCATAAAGCCGATTGCGATCGATTTTCTTTAGAGCTTCCAAATACTTCTTTCCTCTCTTCATTGCGGACAAACCTCCTTGTGGTAGTCTCGGACTTACGTCCTCCCACTGGTTTCTTATTCGATGGTGATTCCCATGCTACGGGCTGTTCCCTCAATCATCCTCATCGCGGCCTCCAAGTCACAGGCATTTAGGTCCTGCATCTTCTGCTCGGCGATCTCTCTGACTTTGGCCCGGCTTATCTTCGCTACCTTGTTTCGGTTAGGTACCCCAGAACCCTTCTCAATGCCAGCTGCCTTTTTCAGAAGATCCGAGGCCGGGGGTGACTTCAGGACGAACGTAAAAGAACGGTCATCATAAACCGTAATCTCTACCGGAATGATAAACCCGGTCTGGTTGGCCG
The DNA here is from genome assembly GCF_000092405.1 of Syntrophothermus lipocalidus DSM 12680. Lineage (NCBI taxonomy): Bacteria > Bacillati > Bacillota > Clostridia > Eubacteriales > Syntrophomonadaceae > Syntrophothermus > Syntrophothermus lipocalidus. The sequence goes on from NC_014220.1 coordinate 2,275,904, forward strand.
TCCTAGCATTGTAATCCTTGCAGAAAGCCATTATGTTAACGCCGTACTGACCCAAAGCTGGACCAACAGGGGGAGCCGGCGTAGCTTTCCCGGCCGGAATCTGTAGTTTGACTATTCCTATAACCTTTCTTGCCATCTCTACACCTCCTCGAATCAAAACTAATCACAATACTAATTACTGGAAGTCACAGTTTCTCTACCTGCTCGTAATCTAACTCCACCGGGGTCTCACGGCCAAACATCGAAATGTTTACCCTCAGCTTCCCCCGATCAGCCAGAATCTCCTTAACCATGCCTTCGAAGTTTTCAAACGGACCGCTTTTAACCCGCACGTATTCCCCTACTTCAACATCGATTTTAGGCTTGGTTTCCAACATGCCCATGTGCTTAAGTATCTTTTGAACCTCGTGCGGCTGCAAAGGAATAGGCTTGGTCCCGCTGCCTACAAATCCAGTGACTCCTGGAGTATGCCTGACCGTGACCCAAGAATCGTCAGTCATTATCATTTCAACCAAAACGTACCCCGGAAAGATGCGCTTCTTAGTGACTTTCTTCTGCCCGCCTTTGTATTCGACCTCGTCCTCTTCCGGAATCAATACCTGGAAAATCTGGTTTTCCATGTTCATCGAAGCTACTCTCTTCTCGAGGTTCGCCTTGACCTTGTTCTCGTAACCGGAATAGGTATGTACTACATACCAGCGCCTTTCCGGATTGTCTGTCCCTACCTCAACATTCCTAGATTCCTTTTCCTCGTCCAAGGATATAAGGGACACCTCCTCCACCACTCCTACTGAACAGCGTTAAAAAGCAGTTCCAACAAATACGATAATAAGAAATCAAAGGCCCATATGATTACTGCCACCAAAGCCACTGAGATCAAAACCACTGCCGTGTAAGCCACTAACTGGTTACGGTTCGGCCAATGGACCTTTTTCAGCTCGTTATAAACCCCCCTAAGGTAATCCCTTACGTACCCCCAGCGAACCATGAGAGAGGACTGCTCTTGCTTCTTCACTCCAGCCACCATGTATTCACACCTTCAATTATTTACTGTTACCGCGAGATACCTGCCCTACTTCGTCTCTTTGTGTAGGGTATGGGTATTACAGAACCTGCAATACTTTCGTATCTCCATCTTCTCCGGATGTTTTCTCTTATCCTTGGTAGTGACATAGTTGCGTTGTTTGCACTGACTGCAGGCTAAGGTTATTCCTACGCGCATTACTGCACCCCCTAATCGCAAATTGCCTATCCTACTGTAGCATAAGCCAAAATCACTGTCAACCTTGACCCGACAACCGTCTAAACTCTCAGCCATCAATCACCTTACCGGTCCATCCCACGGAACACGTCGATCAAGTAAGTCATGACCAAGCGACGATATAAAATAAAGGAAGTGAGTTATCCCACTTCCCTGATTGCTTTGGTAGCGGTGCAGGGACTCGAACCCCGGACACTGCGGGTATGAACCGCATGCTCTAGCCAGCTGAGCTACACCGCCACGACTCTATTCGTAGACATGAAATGGAGCCCATAACCGGATTCGAACCGGTGACCTTATCCTTACCAAGGATACGCTCTGCCTCCTGAGCTATATGGGCACGTTGGTTGCGGGGGCTGGATTTGAACCAGCAACCTTCGGGTTATGAGCCCGACGAGCTACCTGCTGCTCCACCCCGCGACGTTGATGAGACCGCCTCAATGGCTAGACCATCTCAAGATTTATTTGATCTTTCTCCGAACCGCGCAGTACTCGGTTGTAACAAATGGTGGAGGGAGCTGGATTCGAACCAGCGAAGGCTGTGCCAACAGATTTACAGTCTGCCCCCTTTGGCCGCTTGGGTATCCCTCCATTTTTTGCTGGTTGGAGCCGAGCACAGGACTCGAACCCGCAACCTGCTGATTACAAATCAGCTGCTCTACCATTGAGCTAGCTCGGCTCAGCATTTATATTATACGGCATTCTTTCGGTTAGTCAAGAATATAACTCGCCGCATTTTTCAGGATTCCATTTCTTCTCTGTCTTCCAAAAACTTTTCTAATTTCCGTTTAACCCTCTGCAAAGCGTTATCTATAGACTTAACGTGCCGCTTGAGATCCAGGGCGATCTCTTGATACGACTTGCCTTCCAAGTAGGCCATCAAGACCTTCCATTCAAGCGAACTCAGTATTTCTCCCATCTTCTGTTCGATACAGACAAATTCTTCCCTACTTATTACGATATCTTCCGGGTTAGTTATGCGAGTAGTTGCCAGGATATCCATCAAAGTCCGATCCGATTCATCGTCATAGATAGGTTTGTTCAATGAAACGTATGAATTGAGCGGAATGTGCTTCTGCCGCGTAGCGGTCTTTATAGCAGTGATAATCTGCCTGGTTATACACAGTTCTGCGAAAGCCCTAAAAGAGGTAAGCTTATCACCTTTATAATCTCGAATAGCCTTGAATAGTCCGATCATCCCCTCCTGGATGATGTCTTCCTTGTCCGCTCCGATGAGAAAATACGACCTAGCCTTGGCCCTGACGAAGTTCTTATACTTGTCCACCAAGTACTCAGTAGCCAACTGCTCGCCTTCCTGGGCAAGTTCCACTATTTCTTCATCGGATAGATCGTCATAAGCTACGTCGCACCTCTTGTAGGCAAGTAAGCTCATCTAACCGCCCCCAGACTTTGGTATCTATTCAGTTTTATAAAGCTCGAGAAACCCGGACATATACAAGCAATTTAATTATATAGCCATTAAATTTCTTAAGTCAAGCTATGGTACGTCCTGCCTGCCGAACCGGTAGGTCACTTTGCTGTACACACGCCCTAAATTAATATCATCGCCTCCCCACCCGTCGAGCTACCACGCCCGCTCTGGTCATCGCTTACGCCTGATATCCAGCAGCTTCCTGACCTTCTCGCTCAACCGGTTTACTAAAAGCCTGTCGGATATGGATTCCGGTTTTTCCCATTCCTTGAGTTTGAGCAAGGTTTCTTCTACCTCGTGATACAGTTCCCTGGCGGAAACCCTGTAAGCTCCTTTTCCAAAGACTATCCTCTGTTCGGTCCAATCCGAGGTCGCCACGTAGACCTCCTGTTCCTCTTCAGCCGCGTAGTCCCCAACCAATCTCTCTATAACTTCGTCCGCGGTCTCACCTTCTCGGGAAAACAGAACCTCAACCCCGTTAAACGTTTCCCTGCTACCGACAGCCCCTTTCACCTGATGAGCATCGAAAACGATGACAACCTGCCGGCCTGTGAAACCGGCGTAGTTGATCATCAATTCCACCAACTTCTCCCGAGCCCTCTGTAAATTGTCGCTTTTCAGCCTCGACAGTTCCGGCCAAGAATTGATGATGCTGTACCCGTCTACAAGAAGTACTGTTTTTCTCATCCCTTTACTCCGCCATCCTGGTACCTCTGACGCAACACTTCGAAGGTAACCAGAGCACAAGCTGTTGAAACATTAAGAGAATTAAGCTGGCCAAACATAGGGATGCTTACAAGGATGTCGCAGTGTTCTCTCACCAACCGCCTGATGCCCCTGCCCTCGCCGCCAAAAACCAGCGCCAAAGGTGCTGCCAATGAAACCTCAAAATAGGTGTGGTTGGCCATCGCGTCTGCTCCTACTATCCACAAGCCACCTTGTTTTAGTTCCTCTATAGCCCGAACCAGATTAGTAACCAACGCTATCTTCATGTGTTCTACTGCACCAGCCGAAGCCCTTCCTACTGCCGGCGTAACCTTCACCGAATGGTGGAGAGGCAGCACTATGCCATGAACCCCCGCACACTCAGCTGTCCGTATGATGGCTCCTAAGTTTTGCGGATCCTCCACCCCATCCAGCAGTATGAGAAATGGCTGTTCGCCCCGACTTTGGGTAAATTCCAAGATGTCTTCGATAGGCCAGTAATGATAAGGAGAGGCAAGGGCAACGACTCCCTGCGGTGAACCTGAAGCCGACATGCTCCTCAATTGATTCTTGCCGACGCTTTCGACCGGAATCCCCCGTTTGTGAGCATGGGCCAGTATTGACTCCACCCTGCGATCCTTCCTGGAATCATCCACGTAAATCCTATGAATCTGACGACCGGCCTTCAAAGCCTCGCTGACCCAGTTTATCCCTTCAATCTGCTCGTTCAATTGGCACCCCTGTTAAATTCCTATATTTCTCTTGAATTTCCTTGCTCTTGCCGCAGCTCATCTTCCCTTCGGGGCATTTCCCCAACATGTAGCACCCGGGTCCGGCTTTGGCAAAAAGAGTAGGGGCTACCTGTCTCACCAGTCTCAACATCTCTTCTGCCAGTCTTCTTATCTCCCATTGAGCCCGATTACAGCAACGCTGGCGGAAGAAATTGAACAAGCTCCTGGCGTTCATCGTGACTATAAGCTTGGTTTCGCAAGCATTGGGCAAAACATAGCGGGCATCCTCGATTGCTTGTTTCTCTGCCTCCCGCTTCGCTACCTTTTCGTCTTTTCCTTCCTCAAGCAACTTTTTAAAATGCCGTTCAAAAAGGATTTCGGTCAGGGCACGGTAGTAGGCCTGATCCTCCTGCATCGCCTTCTCGAAAATATCTTTGGCTGCGGGGATCGCCTGTATCTCAGGCGGAATCACATAATCAAACTGATCCTCTCTTACCCACCGCTGCGATTTTACGCTGTAGCTTGCTATTCGATGCCGTGTTATTTGGGCCAAAAGACTCCGGCTTACACCCTCAATCCCAAAAGTAAAGGTAGCATGTTCAATAGGACTTTCATGCCCCAATTCCGTCAGCATGTTTAAAAAATCGCTCGTTGTCTTGCTGTCTAATCCTTCCATTATCCCGTCTATCCCCGATGGGGAGTAGCACAGCTTGGCAGCCACAGCTACAAGCTTCTCCGGTTCATAAGTGTGCTGAAGCAGCCTGACCTTGAGCCTGGTCTCCATCTAATCAAGGCCTCCTGTTCCTTACATAGACCCTCACGACACCTATCGGTGTTACCACTAGAGAATGAAAATGCGGCTATGGAGGAGTGTTAGCCAGCTCGCTCCAAGACTCCTCGCCTGCAACACATCGGCTCTCTTCGGTGCGAAGCGGACCGCTCGGGATTCGTCCGGCACTCAGGGAATGGCATGCTCCGGGAAATCGCTGCTTACGGAAAGGGCTTCCAAGCTACACTCATCCTGAGTGCCGGAACTCAGTCCCTCGCTGCTCGAAACCTCCTGTTTCTCGCTCCGCTTCGCAGCCCTCAGTTTCGCCGTGTGTTGTCCGGCACTCAACGGTAGTAGCGAGCGTCGTTCTATCATTGAGCCGTCGGGTTGAGTGCCGGAGCTCGTCATACGTCGCTCGCCCGGCTAACACTCCCCCTTCGACTCTATTTTCGGGGCAGACCCTCACGACACCTTCCGGTGTCACCACTACAGAATGAAAATACCGACACGCTTGCCAACAACGCGGACATCTATATGCCAATTTTATAATCATCTGTGAACATCTGTTAAAATCTGTGTTTATCAGTGGCTATTTTCGGGGCAGATGATATTAGTTGCTTCTTATTCTACAACTTCTACAACCGCTGCGGTCCTATATAAGAAAATTTTCTCTGTAAACCGGCCTAGATCGCCGGTACCTCCAATTTTTCAAACTCCGACAATACCAGGCTCATGTACTTGTTAAGCTTTTCTTCTTCCCCTTTCAAGTAGAGATAGCCAAAAAGAGCTTCTAACCCCGTACTCAATCGGTAGTCAGAAATATCGACATTGCGAGGGGGTGTAAGTCTTTTGTTGTTCCTGGCTCGCCTTATAACGTCTTTTTCCTCTTCACTCAACTGAGGACTGATCTCCTTCAGCAGCCTGGCCTGAGTAGAAGCCCTGACCAGGCTAACCGCATCTCTATGAACCTCGCCCACCGGTCGGTTGCCTTTCGCCAACAGCTGGGTCCTCACATAAAGCTCATACACCGCATCACCGACATAAGCCAAAAGAACCGGTGACATTTGATTAACCCGTTCGCCTTCAAATCTTTCCAGTAGCTTCAATTCTCCATCTTGCCCCTTCTCTGGTGTCTTCAACGACGACTCCTATTTTCTTGAGGTTGTCTCGGATAACATCGGCGGTGGTGAAGTCCTTGTTCCTTCTGGCCTCCGACCGCCAGCTGAGCAAAGGCTCTATCAAATCAGACACATTCACCGGTCGGTTTGCTCTCCAGGTACTGCCGCTAAACGTGTCTTCAATCTCTATTCCCGCCGATTGCAAACAACTTAGAATGCGTTCGACCCTCTCTAAACTCCCTGACTCCAGCGCCTCTTCCTTCATCTCAAACAATATCTCAATGACTTTATCCGATATTCCATGCCCTTTATGCTCGAAGTCTTCGCTCAAAAAACCTAAGATATTCCCTCCCAACAACGTGAATACTCGATAAGCTTCCTTAATCGCAGCCGGCGCCTTTGAGCTTCCTTCTCCTTCCCAGAAATCAAGGTAAGCGTTGATCTCACGGGCCATATCAAAAAGATACCCTATCGCCTGAGCCGTGTTAAAATCATCGTCCATGGCCACTTCAAACTTCTCTTTCAACTCATGCAGGCGAGATACAAAACCCTTGTCTGCATCTCTAGTCTCATCATTCGCTTCCACTTCTTCATTTTTCACCACTTCGTTCAGCCGACGGAGCGTGTTGTTAAGCCTAGCTAAGGCCCGGCCAGCTTCTTCCAGTTTCGTATTGTCGAAGTCGAGCGGGCTCCGGTAGTGGGTGGACCCTAAGTAAAACCTTACCACTTCGGCTGGATACTGGCTGAGTATTTCTCTCAGAATAAAGAAGTTTCCGAGAGACTTCGACATCTTCTCCTTGTTCACGGTTATAAATCCGTTGTGTAGCCAGTAGCGCACAAATGGCCGTCCGCTGTACGCCTCGCTTTGTGCAATCTCGTTTTCATGGTGGGGGAAAACCAAGTCCGCTCCCCCGCCGTGAATATCCAAGGTTTCCCCCAGGTACTTCATGGCCATAACCGAGCATTCGATGTGCCAACCTGGTCGTCCCGGTCCCCAGGGGCTTTCCCAAGCAGGTTCACCCGGCTTCGCCTCCTTCCACAGAGCAAAATCCATAGGATCCTCTTTACGTTCGTCCACTTCCACCCTGGCCCCAGCCAACATCTCCTCCAACGAACGCCCCGAAAGCTGCCCGTAACGTTCAAACGCTCTTACCCGGTAATACACATCTCCACCTATTCTGTAAGCGTAACCTTTCTCAACCAGGGTTTCGATAACTCTTATAATATCGGGGATATGGTCGCTTACCCGGGGATGGTAGTCAGCTCTTTTTACTCCAAGAGCATCTGCATCTCGAAAGTATTCGTCGATGTATTTTCCGGCCACTTCGGCTGCCGATTTCCCTTCTTCTTGACTCCGCTGGATTATCTTGTCATCGACATCGGTGAAGTTCTGGACATACGTAACCTCGTATCCTTTATATTGTAAATACCTTCTTATAATGTCAAAAACAACTAACGGCCGAGCATTCCCCAGGTGAATGTAGTTGTAAGTGGTAGGCCCGCACACGTACATCTTGACCTTGTTCGGTTCAAGCGTATTTAGTCTTTCCTTTCTTCTGCTTAAGGTGTTGTAAACCTGTATCACGTCTATCCTTCCTTTCGAACATCTCAATCTTGGTCTCTAATTCCTGTATCTTCTCCTGCAAAGCCGCCAAGGTATCGGCTATGGGGTCAGGCAATAAGTGGTGTTCTAGGTCCACTTCAACCCGACCATCCTCTACCTTAGCCCCGTCCCTGATAACCAATCGCCCCGGGACCCCCACGACTGTAGAATTCGGAGGAACGCTCTTTAAAACAACCGACCCTGCTCCGATTTTCGAATTGTCGCCCACAGTAAACGAACCTAAAACCTTGGCTCCCGCACTTATGACCACGTTGTTTCCTATCGTGGGATGACGCTTTCCTTTCTGTTTTCCAGTGCCTCCCAGGGTTACTCCCTGGTAAATCGTGACGTTATCCCCTATCTCCGTCGTTTCACCTATAACGACTCCGCTGCCATGATCGATAAAAAATCCTCTACCAATACGAGCCCCCGGGTGGATTTCGATGCCCGTAAGGAACCGGCTGATGTGAGAAATCAACCTTGCTATCAAGAAAAACCGGTGACAATAAAAATAATGCGCTATGCGGTGGAAGACAATGGCATGAAACCCAGGATAACATAGTACAACCTCCAGCACGCTTCGAGCAACCGGATCCCTCTCGAACACCACCTCAATGTCTCTTTTCAAAGTACTGAACCAACCCATATTTACCAACCCCCTCAGAACCTAAATAAAAAAGCCTGCCGTACAGAGACGGCAAGCCCGCGGTTCCACTCTGTTTGGACACATTCGTGTCCCTCCTCGATAGCTCTAACGGTGCCTAACCGGGTGGACTTACTTCGTGAGTCCTTTTGCTTTCGATTCAGCCCACCTGCTCCCGGGCGCACTTCAGTCCATCCTAACCTGGAAAGGCTCTCAGCCGCTGACCTTTCCTCTCTTATAGGCAGGCACAAGGACCTACTCTTCCCGTTCCCAGCATTTGCGGTCATGTCGTTGTTATTACAATTATGTGAGTTAATTATAGGGTGAGGTTTCAGCTACTGTCAACCGGTTTCCGGTCCGTCAGCTTTCGGTTTCCGTTCTCTTTACAGCTCGCTCCAAACGCCTTCTTACCTCATTCGTTCCCCACAAGGCCATCAAATAAGGCAGTTCCGGCCCTTTGACTTTCCCCGTGAGCGCCGCCCGCAAAGGCATATACACCTTCTTGGCTGATACGCCAGCATCCTTGACCAAGCTTTTCAGAAACTTGTCCATTTCTTGGGGACTCGCCTCCTGATCCAGGATGCGCTCAGAGCAAAGCCGCAAAACCTGAACCACACCCTCTTGTAGGAGAACCTTTTCGGCTTCATGGTCAGGTTCGGCATCCTTAAAGACAAGGTCAAGCTTGTCTGTGATATCCGACAAGCACACCAAATAATCGCGCATGGTTTCAACCAGCAAGGTATATTTCTCATCACCTAAGGACTTTACCTCATCCCGGTATCCCGCCCTTTCTATAAAAGGCCATAGCAGTTCTTTGAGTTCTTCAGTCGATTTCCGTTTGATGTACTGCTGATTTATCCAGTTCAGCTTATCTACGTCAAAGACTGCGGGATTCTTCGCCACTCGTTCCAGAGAAAAACTGTTGGCTATATCCGCCAGGGACATTATCTCTTCTTCGCCTTCAGGCGCCCAGCCAAGAAGAGCTAAGAAATTAACCAGAGCCTCCGGCAGGTATCCTTGCTGTCTGTATTGAATTACCGAAGTTGCCCCATGCCTTTTGCTCATCTTCTGGCGATCGTCCCCCAGTATCAACGATATATGAGCAAACTTCGGCGGTTCAAGCCCTAATGCTTCGTAGATCATGAGCTGGCGCGGCGTATTGGAAAGATGCTCTTCAGCCCGTATGACGTGGGTTATCCCCATCAGATGATCGTCGATAACGACGGCGAAGTTGTAGGTTGGCAACCCGTCAGACTTGACTATTATGAAATCTCCCATGTTTTCACTTTCGAACGCTACCCGCCCCCGGACCAAATCCTCAACCACGAACACCCGGTGTTCAGGAACCCTGAACCTGATAGTGGGCCGCAATCCCTGAGCCAGCTTGGCCTGCCGCTCTGCTTCGTCGAGGTTACGGCAGCGTCCAAGATACCTAGGGGTTTCCCCCTGCTTCATCAGCTGCTCCCTTTCTTCCTCCAGCTCCTCCTCCGTACAAAAGCAAGGATAAGCCCAGCCAGTGGACACCAGGATATCTACCCATCTTTGGTAGATGTCCAGCCGTTCAGTTTGGCGATAAGGCCCGTTCGGTCCCCCTACCTTTATCCCTTCATCCCAAGTGATTCCCAACCATTCCAAGGACTCGATTATCTCCGCTTCATAGTCCCGCGAGGAACGTTCCAAGTCAGTATCCTCAATCCTTACGATGAATTCTCCCCCGTATCTTTTGGCAAAAAGAAAATTAAACAGGGCTGATCTAGCCCCTCCGATGTGAAGCGGTCCTGTAGGGCTGGGAGCGAATCTTACTCTCACTTTCATCCCTGCACCCTCCTCGTTTTCTCCGCCAATTATAGCATTACTAGGATTGCCTAGCAACGGGAAGTCCGGGTATGGTAAGTTACTCCAAATTTTTGAGCAAAACCACAGCATAGGCCGACATACCCTCACCCCGTCCCTCAAATCCCATCCCCTCCGTGGTGGTAGCTTTGACGTTCACCCGAACGGGGTCGATCTCCAAAACCTCTGCCAAGTTGGCGACCATTCGGCCAACAAACGGAGCTAAGCGGGGTCTTTGGGCTACTATGACCGCGTCTATATTCACTACGGCGTAGCCAGCTTTTCTCACCATTTCCCCTATTTGCTCGAGCAAAAAAAGGCTCCGAATGTTGCGGTATCTCTCATCGGAATCCGGAAAGTGTTTCCCTAAGTCACCTAGCCCCGCGGCCCCCAACAAGGCATCACATACCGCATGGGTCAAAACGTCGGCATCGGAATGGCCCAAAAGCCCTAGGTCAAACGGAATATTGATCCCTCCCAGTACCAGAGATCGACCCTCAACCAAGCGGTGGGCATCATAACCTATACCGATTCTCATCACTGTCTGTTTCTCTCCTTTAAACTATCGCTCCGGCTTGCCCTGATGAGGGCTTCGGCTATCAACAGGTCGTCGGGTGTAGTTATTTTGATGTTGCGGTAGTCCCCAGTTATTACCCTTACCCGCCCGCAGTACCGTTCGTATAAAGACGCGTCATCTGTTGCATAAAAGCCCTCGGCCACGGCCTGCTCGTAGGCATATACCAGGCTTCGATAAGGAAACACCTGAGGAGTCTGCGCCTGCCATATTTTGGTACGATCAAGGGTACTCACAATTACACCGTCATCGGTAACTTCCTTGAGCGTGTCTTTGACTGGCACCGCTGGTATCACCGCTCCCCACTCGGTTGCCTTGTGAAGCAAAGACAAAACCAACGCCGATGACAAAAGAGGCCGAGCACCATCGTGCACGGCCACCAGTTTCGTGTCTTGGGCCAGGGTTCGAAGCCCAAGATAAACCGAATCCTGTCTTTCCTTCCCCCCCGCGACCACTTGAACCCGCTCGTTTCCCAGGAGCCTTCGACAATGCTCAACCTCTTGGGGATGAGCTACGACCACCACCTGACTCACTTCTTTTAAGGCTGAGAAAGTCTCGACCGAATACTTTAGAACCGGCTGGCCTGCCAAAAGCAAGAACTGCTTGTTAATATCGGTTTTCATTCTTTGGCCTTTGCCGGCGGCCGCAATAACCACGCCGACGACCTCATCCAAAAAAGTTCACCTCTTGTAGCCTCTGCACCTGGTGCGCTGTCTTTACTCCCAGATTCTCTTTGGTTTTCTTGCTAAATATCATCCGACCGGCTGAGGTCTGGAAAACACTAGTCACCATGACTTCGACCTCATTCCCAATGTCATCCGCACCGTTTTCCACTACCACCATGGTCCCGTCCTCTAAATACCCTACTCCCTGCCCGTCCTCTTTTCCGGCTTTGATTATATGAACCTTGATAGTCTCTCCCGGGAACACGATAACCTTGACCGCATTGGTCAGTTCGTTGACATTGAGAACTCGAATACCTTGCAATTCTGCTACTTTGTTGAGGTTATAATCATTGGTAACGATGCTCGCGTTCAGTTCCTTGCAGAGGCGGATTAGCTTGTTATCAACTTCTTTTTCATCAATGTGATCTCCTTCCACTATTTCAATATTTATTTTAGGGCTTTTCTGCATCTTAGCCAAGATTTCTAATCCGCGTCTGCCTTTATTCCTCCTGATGTAATCTGAAGAATCGGCAATGTGACGTAACTCCTGCAAGACAAAAGAAGGCACCACCAAACGTCCATCCATAAAATTGGCTAAACAAACGTCATAGATGCGTCCGTCTATGATGGCGCTCGTGTCCAGAACCTTGATGTCACTTTTCCTGCCTTCAGAAATGTGAGCCTGAGTTAGCCCGCTACGCCCCCTGGAAAATACCGCGATCATCTCAGCTCCGCGCTTTTTACCGATCTTAAAACCCAGGTAGCCGCAGACCAGGAAAGCCCACAGAATAACATATAACCCCACGCCGCTGACCGACGAGAATGGGAAACCGATGAGAAAACCCGCCAAGAGCCCAAACAAAAGCCCTGCGATGCTCCCGAGCAAAACCTCTGGATCCGTGTTCTCTAGAAAATGGTTTATGTTATTCCATGTCCTCTTGCAAAGGGAAGACGTCTCGACAAGTCCGACATAGACCATGATAGAAAATAAGGCCCCGCTGCCAATTCGAATGCCAAGGTGCTCAAGCCATACCCCGGTTACCTGAAAGAACCAAACCCCAGCCAATAGCGCTATTACAGGCAAAATCCTGATCATCTTAAAGAAGCGCAACATTATTGTTCACCTCCTTTATGTATTCTTGTAATATATTTCAAATATTATACATCTACGGTAATTATCCTACTCTCTTTAGGAAAATTTTTCCGTAACTCTTTGGCATCTTTCTGCACCTCGGGTTTCTTGGACGCCAAATCATGTTAAATTCCGTCAATTGACAATGCTTCCGGCTCAGGGCTATAATTAAAAAAACCGCATGAAATCGGCAAAAGGAGGGTGTCCTGATTGTGAAAGATCTTTTGTGTGATGAGTTTCAGAACGTAGTAGGCGAATTGCTCATCCGTCATCATAGCATCCTCGATGTCCTATCTAAACTTTCCGAATCCTCTGCGCGGATTAATCGGGCTATTTGTAAATCAGTTACCGATTGCGGGTGTCTTTCAATAGATGCTAAGAAAGTTCAGTTTCCTGACCACGTCAACTCCCTGGAGGACCTGAAAAAATTCTTGGATAGCCACCTCCGTGGAACCCTTTGCCCTGAATGTGAAGATATCGTTATCAGTGAATTGGGCAAATCCCTCTTTTATACCGCCGCCCTCTGTAATTTGCTAGGACTCAATCTTCACGACATATTTATTGCCGAATATAAGAAAGCTACAGCCCTAGGAGTTTTTAACCTAACTTGATAACGAACGCGATCTGCCACAGGTAACCGAAAAGGAAGCCGGACTGAAAGTCCGGCTTCCTTTTTTGCCATTATGACCCTTTGCCCTTGGTACCAGGTTCTATACCATATATTCCAAAATAAGCTGCTCTTGCATCCGCTTGAGACCGTTACGGATTGAACGAGCCCTGACTTCGCCTATGCCTTCCACGTCATCCAGCTCCTCTATAGAAGCACGAATGATGTTCGAAAAACTTCCAAACGTAGCTACCAGGTTATCGATGACCTGAGACGGTATTCTAGGTAGTTTTTGCAGAATTCGGTAGCCGCGGGGTGATACGTGTTGCTCTAAGACGCTGGCCGCACTCCCAAACCCCAAGGCTTTCGCTATGGCCAAATAATCGGACACGTCTTCCTCAAAAGACCGCAATAACGCACCCAGAATCTCAGAAGCCCCCCGATCCTGTCCCCGAGAGTAGTCCTTGACTATTGAAATAGCTTCTTCCTCGACACTGGTCAGTAGCTCGTCTAGCTGCATCTTGACCAGCCGTCCTTCTACTCCCAATTCGATGATATAGTTCTCAATCTCCTGGCCAACTTTAAGTACCATAATGCATCTGCGCAGAACCCGACAGATGTCGTTGACCGTGGCCATATCCTCGAATTCAGTCCCGCCCAGCCGGATAAGATCCTTCTCCAAAACGTTACGGTATTTCTCCAAGGTCTGCAAAGCCTGATTCGCTTTTGCCAGAATAGTCCCTATATCCCGTAGCACGTAAATAAAATTGCCTTTGTATAACGTTATCATCCCTCGCCGCTGGGATATGGCAATAACAAGCTCTCCCGTCTGCTTGGCCACGCGTTCGGCGGTCCGATGGCGGATACCCGTTTCTATGGAAGTAATACTAATATCTGGCACCAACTGGGCGTTAGCCACCAGGATGCGCGTAGCATCCGCGTTCATAATAATAGCCCCGTCCATTTTAGCCAGCTCGTACAGGTTGGCAGGTGAATACTCGCAGTCGAGCCTAAACCCGCCGTTAACCAGGTTCATTATCTCGGGAGTATCTCCAACAACGATCAACGCTCCTGTCTTGGCCTTAACCACGTTTTCCAGGCCCACTCTGAGAGCAGTCCCCGGAGCAACCATCTGTAGTGCCTTTTGTAACCCAGTTCCAATTACGCTCTCAGGCCTCACCGCCCATACCCCCACTCACCCATAACCTCCAGCACCTCTTTGACACTATGTATGCAAACTACTTTGATGCTATCCAAACCGCTGTTTCCTCTCAGGCCGTTGGACGGAACCACAGCAGTAGTAAAGCCGAGCTTCGCCGCCTCTCTTAGTCGAGACTCCAATGCCGGAACAGTTCGAATCTGACCAGAAAGTCCAACCTCCCCAATGAACACCATATCTTTAGGAACGGGAACCTCGGCAAAACTTGAAGCTATGGCGGCTGCCATTCCCAGGTCAGCAGACGGGTCACGGAGGAAAACCCCTCCCGTCACTTTAACGTATACGTCACAGGAAGATAAAGCCAAGCCACACCTCTTTTCCAACACAGCCACAATTAGAGCCAGCCGGTTCTGATCAAACCCAGACACCATCCGGCGAGGATAACTATGACCGGAGGGAGCTACCAGGGCCTGTACTTCCACTAACAACGGCCTTGTACCTTCAAAAGCCGCAACCACCGTGGAACCACTTACGCTGTTATCACGCCCATCAAGAAAAACCCTAGACGCATCAGGAACCTCTATTATTCCGCCTCCCGACATCTCCAACAGCCCTACCTCATCGGTGGAGCCAAACCGGTTCTTCACTGCTCGCAAGATTCTAAATACTTGTTCTTTGCCGCCTTCGAAATAAACCACCGTGTCGACCAGATGTTCTAGTATCTTTGGACCAGCCAACAAACCTTCTTTGGTAACATGACCTACCAGGAAAAAAGCTACCCCCGAAGTTTTGGCCAGGTTCAGTATGCGGGCCGCACACTCTCGCAACTGACCGACCGATCCCGGAATAGAAGGCACTTCCCCCGTAAATACAGTCTGAATAGAATCTACAATTACTACGGTCGGCTTCGTTTCCTCCAAGTACTCGGGCAGCAAATCCAGGTTCTGCTCATTCAAAAGGTAAATGGACTCGCTGTCGATACCTAAACGCAAAGCCCGCATCCGAATTTGATAGCCGGATTCTTCCCCGGAAAGATACAGAACCCGCCCACCTCGCGCGGCAATATGTCCCGCTGCTTGCAAGAGAAGGGTAGATTTCCCTATTCCAGGGTCTCCGCCGATCAGAACCAACGAACCAGGAACTATGCCTCCACCCAAAACCCGATCCAACTCTTGCAAACCAGAACTAAACCGACTAGATTCTTCTCCGGTGATAGACGAAAGAGGCGTTGCCCGTTGGTTAGGTTTGGAACGCTGGGTTACGCTGGTTATAATCTCTTCGGACAGGGTGTTCCAGGCCCCACATCCGGGACATCTTCCTAGCCATTTGGCCGCAACGTGTCCACATTCATTACAAACGTATTTTACTTTATTCTTTCCCATTGTCTCACCTTTGAGCAGTCCTGTAAAAATTATAGTATGATAAAAGAAGGTAATCTAATGTTTTCTAATTTCTTTTTCACGAGGAGTAGGCGGCTTTGTGCCTTAAGGTAAAAGGCCGGGGTTTCTCAGAGACCCCGGCCCTTCATTTGCGTAGGCTAAGCTTTTCTTACTTTTATTTCATCGTTTTCAACATCGATGAGAATCGTGTCCCCTGGTTCTACCGTTCTTTTAAGAATCTCTTCCGAAAGCAGGTTTTCTACGTTCTTTTGAATAGCCCTCTTCAACGGCCGAGCACCAAAGACCGGATCATGGCCTTGCTTGATGATAAACTTTTTGGCATCATCCGTAACCTGCAGCCTGAATCCCTGGTCTTCTAAGCGTTTGCGCAGATCCCGAATCAGCAACTCGAATATCTGGCCTAGTTCGGTGTCATTCAAGCTGTGGAAAACGATGACTTCATCTATGCGGTTCAGGAATTCAGGCCGGAAAGTTGCCTTTAATTTCTCCATAATCTTTTCTTTCATCTTTTCATGATCCTGTTCATCAGCGTCCTGCCTGCCAAACCCCAAGTTCCGCGCCTTGCGAATAGTATCCGCCCCTACATTGGAAGTCATGATAACCACAGTGTTGCGGAAATCCACAGTCCTACCCTTGCCATCAGTCAAACGACCATCTTCCAATACCTGCAAAAGAATATTGTAGACGTCGGGGTGAGCTTTTTCAATCTCGTCTAGGAGAATGACTGAATAAGGCTTTCTCCTGACCTTTTCTGTGAGCTGCCCGCCCTCGTCGTATCCCACGTAACCCGGCGGCGAACCGATCATCCTGGCTACAGCGTGCTTCTCCATGTACTCGGACATATCAAGCCGGATGAGGGCTTCTTCACTCCCAAAAAGCGCTTCCGCCAAAGCCCGGGCCAGTTCGGTCTTACCTACTCCAGTCGGCCCCAAGAAGATAAAAGAACCTATCGGCCGTTTGGGGTCCTTAAGTCCAGCCCTGGCTCTTCTGACTGCCTGAGCTACGGCTTTTACCGCTTCATCTTGGCCTATCACCCGCTGGTGCAAAATCTCTTCCAGCTTGACCAAACGTTCGCTTTCTTCCTCTGCCATCTGAACCACCGGAATTCCAGTCCAACTGGAGACTACGTGTGCAATCTCATCAGGGGTCACGACACCGCTATCCCGATCACGGCGGCTCATCCATTCTTTCCTTTGTTTTTCGATTTCTTCTTTGACTCTCTGCTCTTCGTCTCTTAATCCTGCAGCTTTCTCATACTCCTGAGCCATGATCGCTTCTTCTTTTTCCTTCTCTATCTCTTCAAGACGGGCCTCCATTTCTTTCAGCTCGTCCGGCAAAACGTAGTTTCTAAGCCTAACTTTGGAAGCAGCCTCGTCGATGAGGTCGATGGCTTTGTCCGGCAAGAAACGATCCGTTATATAACGGGCTGATAACCTAGCCGCGGCCTCAATAGCTTCGTCGGTTATCTTGACTCCGTGGTGAGCTTCGTAGCGATCCCGTAATCCTCTCAATATCTCGATTGTCTCTTCGACAGTAGGCTCATCCACCATGATCGGCTGGAAACGTCTCTCTAAAGCAGCGTCCTTTTCTACGTGTTTTCTGTATTCGTCTATGGTGGTGGCCCCAATGCATTGAAATTCTCCTCTAGCCAAAGCCGGCTTTAAAATGTTAGCTGCATCAATGGCTCCTTCGGCCGCTCCAGCCCCGACTATGGTGTGCAACTCGTCTATGAATACGATGATATCCCCTGCATTCCTTATTTCATTAACGACTTTGGTCAACCTGTCTTCGAATTCTCCCCGGTATTTGGTGCCAGCAACCATGGTAGATAGGTCCAACACCACCACCCGCTTGTCGGAAAGAACCTCCGGCACTTTGTTTTCAACTATTCTTTGGGCCAGCCCTTCGACGATCGCTGTTTTCCCTACCCCAGGGTCTCCTATCAAGACCGGGTTATTCTTGGTGCGTCTGGACAAAACCTGAGTCACCCTGTCTATCTCTTTTTCTCGACCGATGACCGGATCGAGTTTGTGTTCCCGGGCCAGTTGGGTCAGATCCCGGCTAAAAGTATCCAAAACCGGAGTCTTGCCCCTGCCTCTGCCCCGACGACCAGCAACCCCAGGCCCTTGAGATTGGTTCTTCATTTCGCCCGTGCCGGGTTCTTGATAATTGGCTTGAAACCCTTCTGCTCCTAAAAGCAGCATAACTTGCTCACGCACCGCATCAGGCCGTATGCCCAAGGAGTTCAACACCTGGGCTGCTACGGACTGCTCCTCGCGCAGCAGGGCTAGTAAAAGGTGTTCGGTCCCCACATAGTTGACCCCTTGTAACCTCGCCTCTTCAAAGGCTAGGTTAAGCACTTTTTTGGCCCTGGGCGTGATCGGAAGGTCTGTGCTGGTTGCGGACTCTTTCCTCTCGCCCACGTCTCCCAACACCTTTTTCAACTCGTTCCTCACTGTCTCTAGGTCAACGCCGAGAGCCAGAATAGCTTTGGCCCCAACACCTTCGCCCTCTCGAATCAACCCCAACAAAATGTGTTCAGTCCCAACAGCCGGATGCCCAAGATTCCTGGCTTCTTCTTGAGCGTGTATTATAGCTCGCTGTGCTCTTTGCGTAAATCTTCTCAACATTTAAAAACCCCCCTTTGGTTTTTATTGTTTTTTCCCAGTCAGCTTTTCCTTAATTATTTCAGCTCTTTTCAGGTCTCGCTCTACTGGATCCATTTCTTTCCCTGCCGCCTTTTGCAGGTGAGCAGGCTTAATCGCGACTATCAGCTCGTTCAAAACCTGGCGATTGACCCATGTTATAATACCCAGATCCATCCCCATGCGCACGTCTGACAGTAAACCCAGAGCTTCGTTCGAAGTTATCATCCTGGCATTAGTCAGTAAACCATAGGACCTGAGTATGCGGTCTTCAAGTTGGAACTTCATTTCTTTAAGCAGTCCATTTCTCAAGTATCTCTCCTGTTCAACAATCTGTATGACCACCGTCCAAAGGTTGTTGATTATATCCTCCTCGGTCTGCCCGAGCGTAACCTGGTTTGATACCTGGTAAAACCTGCCGGTAGCCTCAGTCCCCTCCCCGTACATGCCCCTTACTGTCAACCCGAATTGGGTTACGTTTTGAATCAGAGAGTTGATCTGATTGGTCATGGCGGTTGCTGGTAAATGAAGCATGACTGACGTTCTCATGCCGGTTCCAACATTAGTCGGGCAAGCAGTCAGGTATCCACGTCTCGAATCAAAAGCGTAGTCTAGACTTTCCTCGAGCTTGTCATCAACCGTCTGGGCATACTTGTATGCCTGGTTTACCTGCAGACCAGACAACAGACACTGAATACGCAAGTGATCTTCTTCGTTTACCATTATGGCCACGGAACCGTCATAGTTGACAGCTACGCCGCGATAAGGCGAATTGCTTTCGGCATGTTCAGGGCTAATCAGATGCTTTTCCACCAAAATAGTACGGTCCAGGGGAGAGAGCTGGCTCAAAGACACCAGTTCCAGCCCCCGAAAAATACCTTCCTCATTCTCAGGTAGAGCTGCACGGATTTTTTGCATCAACTGTTTTCCCGTAGCCTCGTCCGTCAAATGCGGAAAAGGTAATTGATTCAAGTTCCTTGCCAGCCTTACTCTTGTGCTTATGACTATATCCGACTCGGGGCCAGCAGCATCCATCCAACTCACGTAGGTGCGATTAAGGATGTCGGTTATGCCCACGCTACTCTACCCCCTCTCCTCTCCGGTCTTTTTCTCCAATTCCTTTATCTTGTCTCGCAATTCGGCGGCCTTTTCGTATTGTTCCCGTTTTATGGCTGCCTGAAGTTGTTTCTTCAAGTCCTCTATCATTTGCTTCAATTCGAACTTCCCTCCAGCTCGCCGGGGAACTTTCCCTGCGTGCTTAGTGTTACCGTGAATCCGGCGCAAGACCGGTTCAATTTCTTGTTCAAAAGTCGTGTAGCATTCGCTGCACCCCAAGCGACCTATTTGTCCGATTTGCTGAAAACTCATGCCGCACTTGGGACAATTTTGGACCCGTGTCCTGGGAGTAGGAGCTATTTCTCCCATCACAGGAACTTCCTGTCCGAATATGCTGCCCAGCAGCTTGGGCAAAGAGAAATAATTATCAAACTTCAATACATGGGTACCTTTCTGAGCAGCACACTCCTCGCATAGATGCATCTCGGTTTTCTGCCCGTCGTGAATCTGAGTTATGTGAACCGTAGCGGGTTTCATCTTGCATTCTTCACAATACAAACCGCACACCCCCTTGGCCCTCTCTTGGCCCTAGTTTTCGCTTCGCAGCCATTGTATTATGGCTTCTAACATCCTGGCCCGAATCACGTCAGCCTGTTCTCCTAGTTGCCCCAAAACCTGGTTATCTATTAAAGCCCCAATCAGACGCGCCTCTCTCCCGTTTAACAACCCTTGCTGGATCAAAGCGTCAACCCAGTCACAGGCCTCGGCCTGTGAATACCTAATTTTTTTCACCAAACCAGAACCTTTGATTCGCCTAATCCTCACATACCCTTTCCCTCCCCTTCTGCTTTCTATTACAAATCCTTCCTCAGGGGTAAACCGGGTAGCCAGTACGTAAGTAATCTGTGAAGGCACGCAGTTAAAAGTCTCTGCCAACTCAGTCCTCTGCAACTCCAGAGTCTTGCTTTCACTTCTTTCAATAAGTACTTTTATATACTCCTCTATCTTGTCTGCCAGGCTCTTCATATAAACCTCCCTTGACTTTCTTTGACCTTCGCTTTTATTCTATACCGCCTGTTTCTGTTTGTCAACCAACGTCAAAAAAAATCAAGCCAGAGTCGCTGCCCGTCTGTGAGGGACAATAACCCTGGCCTTATTATTTCCTTTAGTGTGCTTTCAGTATCTCTCCATCCCAGAATATCTCGATCTCGCTGCCGTCGAAAATGGGAGTAGTAAAACCGGCCTTTTCTCCGTTGACCCGCATCACCAGTTGCCCTTTGCCCACGCGGCCCAGATCAATATGTCCTAGTACATCACTCAGTATGGCACCTCCGTCGCTCTCCGTAACCTCAATATCTGCGCCGTCTATAAGGTAATCGTCCAGGGAAACAACTCGTCCATTCATGCGAACCGACCATCGGCTGTAGGGTAACTCCACGCTCTTTCCGTTGACGGTAAGCTTCATCGATTTCACCGGTCGTTCGGGCAAAACATCTCGCACCCTCGGAGCGAGCGCTTTCAGCTTGTACTCGACTTTGCTGCCAAAAAGCACATACTCATCCATGCCAGCCGGTCGCCCGTTGACCTGAACTTCACAAGCCAGCCATCGTACGCTCACAGGCTTATCGTTTAAACGAAGGGTAACGATTTTTTCTTCCAGGTACTCTTCCCCAACACCGGACTTCTGCAATATTTCTCGGACCGAGTTTTGAAGGCTGTACTGTATCTTCGCCCTATCCGGCACCGGATCGTCCAAGGCTGCTGCCTGACCGTTCATCGAAATTGTCGGCAGTATATTGACCTTTTGGCCATTTACGTAGACTTCACCGCCGGCATCTTTAACAATGTCCCTTACCGTACACTGAGCGTCGCTTCCGTCTTGGCCTTTGACGTAGTCAATCACTGCTCCATCATGCACAACTGTATCGAGGGTAGCCTGCTTACCGTCTACTTTTATTACCGGGCTTGTCCCCAGCCCTCCTTTTATCACCTTAACGACACCGTTTACGTCGACCGTAAGCCCTAATCCAGGTTTTCCGTATAGTTGCTGAAGACTTATACCTGCACTTAACAAAGCGGTGGCTACCGTTGTTTCTTTAAGACCCCATACCGGAACCTCTCTCTGGTTAACGACCACCCGCATAAACGGTAACGGCTTTCCTTCCAAGGCTTTGAACCCTATTCCCAAGGGAGTAACCCCTTGTGGACCTTGTAAAGAAGGGAATTCTCCCTGGATCTCTTTGACGGCTTCCCGCGTTCTGATCCCCACCCGGTTAGCGGGCAGTTCCAGGCAATCAGCTAGTTCCTGCAAAAACCGGGGAGTTAGACTCCCACCCCCTACACAGATGACCGCATCTGGCGCCTTCTGATTCAAAACCAGTATTTCCCGCGCCACCCTTACTGCCAACTCCCGCACCACTATGCGAATTACCTCTATCGCTTCTGACGTTTGCACTTCAATCGAATTCCCTAATACATCTTCAAACTTGATTTTTTCATTTTCTCCCAGCCGGCACTTTACGTTTTCGGCGGTGTTGAAATCGAGCAAATACTCTTCTGCTATCCTCTCTGTAACCTCGTCCCCGCCAATGGGAACCATCCCGTAAGCGGTGATAGTCCCCTTCTTTACAACAGCTATGTCGGACGTACCCGCCCCTACGTCCACCAAAGCCAGGTTCAGCAACCTCATTCTTGGTGGGATAGCCACGCTCATAGCCGCAATCGGCTCTAGGGTCAGACTGTACATCTCAAGCCCGGCTTTGCGTAACGCGGATAATAGGCTGTCAACCACCACCCGGGGAAGAAAAGTGGCTATTACCTTTACTCTCACCTCGCTGCCTACTTGCCCAACCAGGCTGCCGATGACCTGTCCTTCCAAGTAGTAGTTGATAACACTGTAGCCAACACAAAAGTACCCTTCCCCGCCCTCCTCGCCTTCAGCCGAAGCTATCTTGATTTGCGCTTCTTGTACAGCTTCAAGCTCTAGAGCATGCACTTCTTCCCTGGTGAATTCCTGGAAATAATCTCTCTGTCTTTCCACTTCACCGGTGGCTGTGCGCAGGGCTCGCCCCGCCGCTGCTACGGCCGCTTGATTCAGTTGCATTTTTAGTTCATCTTCCAGTTCTTTCTTAATACGGTTAATAACCGCTGCCACGGCTTCGACATCGTGTATCTGCCCATCATACATAGCCCGGGTTTCATGTTCTATTGTCCGAGCCCCTAAGATTCGGATATCTGATGCGTTCTTTTCTAACACAAGTCCTGTCACCGTGCGGGTACCTACGTCCAGAGCAAACACTCGCTGGCTTTCGGACACCTTATCCCCCCTTTCAACCCTTTTCTCTTTTTCTATTCGTCAAGCCCGGTTTGACTCCTTCCCTTCTCGGTTCGGAGAGGAAACAGGCCTTTCACGGTTCCAGACGAAACAATCCCAGTTTTTGCCGCCATACCGCAAAAACAAACCGAGGTAAGGCCAACTGCCTACGCCACCGCCGAGGTTCTGTGACAAGACGGTAAAGCCACTCCAAGTTCAAGCGTATAAACAGCTTGGGAGCCCTTTTGACCTGTCCTGAAAGCACATCTAAACTTCCCCCTATACCCAATGCCACCGGCACACCAAGTTCAGCCAAATGACGGTTAATCCAAAATTCCTGATAGGGAGCACCTAAAGCCACCAGTAACAGGTCAGGCTTCGCTTCTTTAATCTCCCTCACAACCTCTGCGGTTTCCTGCTGTTGGAAATAACCGTGGTGGGTCCCGACAATCTCGAGTCCGGGAAACCTGGCCACCATCCGAGCTGCAGCTTCCTCAGCAACTCCCGGCTTGGCACCCAGTAAGTACAATCTCCAACGTAGTTTTGAGGCCAGCTCAGCCAAAGCTAGGGTCAGGTCTATACCCGTAACCCTCTCCCTGGCTCTGTGTCCTAAAAACCGAGCAGCCCAGACTACCCCGGCACCGTCCAAGGTCACCAGATGAGCCCGGTTGATGATGTCTCGTAGCGGTTTTTGCCGGGAGGCAGCATACACCATCTCCGCGTTGGCGGTGACGACCTGGTGAGGGGTCCTCTCCTCCACGAATCGTTTTATAACAGACAAGCTCTGCTCCATATCTACCAGATCCAGGCGGCAGCCTAGGATATAAGCTTGATCGAACCCAATTTCCTTTGCTCGCATTGAACTTGTACTCTCCTCAGTGTCCCGTGTCTAAAAAACGGCAACCACAGATTAACACTGATAAGTACAGATGGGCACTGATTTTTTGATTAACAATAATCATCCGTGCCAATCTGTGAGCATCAGTGTTCATCTGTGGTTGCTTCAATTATTAGCGTACACTCGGTCACACAGCCCCTACCCGGTTGATGGCCGCATCCAAGGTTTGATCGTGGGCTTGGACAACTTTTTGGTTGGCCTCGTAGGCTCGCAATACGCTAATCAATTCTACCATTTCTTTGACTGCGACTACATTGGACAACTCCAAATAGCCCTGAATAACCTGTCCGTCTTCTACATCTACAGGCGTACCTGACGGATTCGTGAACAAGTCGTCGCCTGTCTTAACCAACTCAGAATTATTTTCAAACCTGACAACCCTAAGAGTATCCAAGACCTCATCCCCAACCAGCAGGTTCCCCTTCTCATCTATGGTGAAGGTTTGATCCCCGATGTTGATTGGGCCTGACCTACCGAGTACTGGATACCCTTGAGCGGTGGTCAGGATTCCGTCATCGCCGATCCTGAAACTACCATTTCTAGTATACTTCTCCCCTTGAGGAGTCTGAATCACAAAAAAACCGTCTCCCGCTATAGCCAGGTCCAAAGGGTTGTCCGTTTTTTGCACCGCGCCTGCCGAGAAGTCGGTGGAAATAGTCTGTATCGCCGCACCTGTTCCCAGCCTGCCAATGGCTACTGGGGGTATGGGTTCTTCCTTGCCTGCTACCACTTTAACTTCACCCAAGCGGTTAATCATCATATCAGGAAAAGCGGTGCAAACTGCCAAGTCTTTTTTGAACCCCGGTGTGCTGGCATTGGCGAGGTTGTTGGCTATGACATCCTGCTTAGCCAGCTGCAACAACATTCCCGAGCAGGCTGTATATAACCCCCTAATCAAAGTTTCATCTCCCTTCGTCCTCTAGGAGAACTCCATCTCTTATTATTTATCGTGGAATCCAATCCCATTCTTTAGCCGGTTTGACCTTTACAGTACCCTCCGGGGACCGCCTTTTTTGGCTTTTACCAATATGTCGAGGCTGGTGAGAACCTTCCCGGTACCTAGTGCCACACAACAAATAGCGTTTTCGGCCACATGCACCGGCAATCGGGTTTCTTGTGAAAGAAGGGTGTCGAGGCCTCTTAGCAGTGCACCGCCTCCTGTCATGACGATGCCTCGGTTCAATATGTCAGCCGCTAACTCGGGGGGAGTAATCTCCAACACACCTTTCACCGCATCGACTACGGCTTGGACCGGTTCCTGGATAGCGTACCAGCTTTCAACCGCGCTTACGCGAACCGTTTTGGGCAGCCCGGTGATTAAGTCACGTCCTTTGACTTCCAGGCCTTCATCTGGCTTTGTCGGGTCCGGATAAGCGGTACCGATTCTTATCTTGAGTTCTTCAGCAGTACGGTCCCCGATTAAAAGGTTGTACTCACGGCGAAGGTACCTGACGATGGCCTCGTCAAACTTGTCTCCACCTACCCGCAGTGAAGTGTGACACACGATACCCCCTAGGGAAAGAACAGCTATGTCTGTAGTACCCCCGCCGATGTCGACCACCATGTTCCCGGCGGCCTCAGAAATGTTTATGCCTGCTCCCAGGGCCGCAGCGACTGGTTCCTCTATAAGATATGCTTGTCTTGCGCCTGCTGACAAGGTTGCTTCCCGAACCGCCCGCTCCTCAACATCGGTGGCGCCAGTCGGTATACAGACAACTACTCGCGGTTTGAAAATCAGACGCCTGCCCACCACTTTGCGAATAAAGTGAGCCAGCATTTTTTCCGTAACGTCGTAATCCGCGATAACCCCGTCTTTTAGTGGGCGGATAGCTACGATGGTCCCTGGAGTTCGGCCCAGCATGCGACGTGCTTCTTCTCCAACCGCTATTATCTTGTTACTCTGCTTCTCGATAGCTACTACTGAGGGTTCGTGAAGCACTATTCCTTTTCCTTTCACAAACACCAGTACACTAGCAGTTCCCAAGTCGATGCCGATATCTTCCGAAAAGAACACGTGTATCCTCCTTTGGGCGAAAATTGCCACGGTTAGTCAATGATTCTACTGCGAATCGGAAAAATCCTTTTTTAAGCCCTGTGCTGGGCCATGTATTTTTGCCTGGTAGCCTCACCGCCCCGCAAATGACGTTCCGCCTTGTTCTTATTTAGAATGGCCTTCACTGCTTCGGCCAGTTCCTTGTTTATCCGGGGTAGCCTTTCGGAAACATCTTTATGGACTGTGCTCTTGCTTATGCCGAACACTTCTGCTGCCTGCCGTACCGTCGCCGAGGTTCGGAGGATATACTGCCCGATTTTTACCGCCCGTTTCCTGATATAATTTTGCATTATGCCACCTTCCAGCCTTTTTGAAAAATATATTCACCTCCCGGAACAGCAAGAACATTTAGTAAGCCAATCGGCACAGTTCAGTTCCATGGTAGTAGTGAAAAAGTATGGACTGGTAAGAGTATCCTTCTTGGGCCAGGCGGTTGGCTCCGTATTGGCACAATCCTACTCCATGGCCGTAGCCGCGGCACCGGACCGTGACCTTTGACCCTTGTTGGGTTATCGTCAAAAATGTAGAAGGTAGATTTAGTGCCCTTCGAAAAGCAGCCCCTGTCACCAGATAGCTGCCTATTCTTATCTTAGAAGCCCGGCCTGACGCAGAGCGTTCTGCTACTTCGATTTTCAGCAAACGACTGGAAGTTCTTATCTTAAGCTGATCGGCGATCTGTTTTACGTCGAAAGTAAATTGTTTTAAGCGATGGGGAGATATGTCAGGGCATGGGCAAGTGACGCTGGTTAGGTAAGGAACGGAACGGTTCCAGATCTCGGACGCGGAAGCAGTTCTTCCCCCGCAACAGGAATGATAATAGGGAACTGCTAGTTCGCCTCGGTATGTAAGCACTTGGCCTCGAGTAGCTTTGACAGCTCTTTCTATCCTTATTACCCGCCAAGCATTAGAGACTTTTTCGGGGTCAACGTAAGCCTGACAGTGATTCGGGTCGTCGCAAACATGGGCTCGTCCGGGGTGGTCTGAAGGGCTATATGCCTGTACTAAGGCATAGGAACGGGCACAAACGGCTTGGGCTTTCAAGGCTTCGATTTCAAACGAGGCTGGCATCTCGGCCAATACTACCCCGATAACATATTTTTCAAGAGGAATGGCCTTGACTTGTTTTGAACGATGGAAATAGACTTTTATCTCTGGCCCGGAGCCAGGAATCTCGGAATTCTTCCTTAAGATAAAAACTGCCGTGCACGCTATAATTATCATCAGTGCGGTTAAAGCTGCTTTGGATAGCCGTTTTCTCTTGACCCACCATATGCTCATTAAGGTATCCCCGGTCTTCCTCTGTAATCACGTAGTTAAGTATATGAGAGGCCAGGGTTCTTCATCACTGCATCTTACCGTCGAGTAACTGAGGCTCCCATAGCTGAAAGCTTGGCAACCATATTCTCATATCCGCGGTCTATGTGGTCGCTTCCGGTGATCTCTGTCTTACCGCAGGCGGCTAGGGCCGCTATCACCAAGGCCGCGCCGGCCCGCAAATCGGTGGCCCTCACCCGTGCTCCCCACAGCCTGGACAGTCCTTGTACGACCGCGGTTCGCCCCTCAACTTGTATCCGGGCCCCCATCCGTAGCAACTCGTTTACGTGTAGGAACCTGTTTTCAAAGATGGTCTCAACTATTAAGCTCGTACCCTGAGCCTTGGTCAATAGGGCCGTAAACTGAGGCTGCATGTCAGTAGGGAAGCCGGGGTAAGGCATGGTTCTCAGCTGGATGGGTCGCAGAGTTTCCGGGGCTTTAACGTACAGTTTACTAGATTCGCATTCCACCTCAGTCCCCGTTTCTCTCAACTTAAAAATAATGGATTGCAGGTGGTCAGGTTCTATGTTTCTTAGTACGGCTTCGCCGCCAGTGATAGCAGTTGCCACCATGTAGGTACCGGCTTCAATCCTGTCGGGAATTATAGGCTGTACAGTTCCCCGCAAGTAACGGACGCCTTCAATCCTTATAACGTTGGTACCTGCTCCCTGGACCTTCCCTCCCATGGCATTCAGGAACTGAGCTAGGTTCACGATTTCTGGCTCCAAGGCTGCGTTCTCGATCATTGTTACCCCTCTTGCCAATACACCTGCCATCATCAATGTCTCGGTCGCGCCCACACTTGGAAAATCCAGGTATATTTTAGCTCCTGTTAATTCGGAGCACTTGGCCTCTATCTTCCCTTCCCTGGTCTGCAAGTCAGCTCCCATGGCAGACAATCCCTTGAGGTGAAGGTCAATAGGCCTGGTCCCGATTGCGCATCCCCCGGGCAGAGCGATGATCGCACGTCCTTGTCTGGCCAAAAGCGGGGCCAACACCAGAATCGATGCTCTCATCTTTCGAACCAGTTTGTAGGGTGGTTCATTTCCTTGGATCCCGGCATTCTCAATGAGGAGGCTGGGTGGTTTGCTCTTGACCCTCAGCCCAAGGTGTTCAATCACAGATATCATGGTCTGAACATCCGTCAAGTTAGGTGCAATCGGAATTACCGTCTGTCCTTCGTGCTGCAAGAGGCAGGCAGCCAAAATAGGGAGAACCGCGTTTTTAGACGGGCTGATTACCACCTCACCTTTAAGAGGTTCGCCTCCTTGGATAATTATCTTGTTTTGGCTGATCGAAGAAGTAGCTCCGACTTCCGTCATCGAATAGGAGGCTTTATCCACCCGATATCACCCCTTTTCCGCTTGCCTCAGTACTCTCCCAACAACAAAGGTGTTCCCAGGTATATGTAAGTTTTGTTTTCAGTCGGGTTATAGTGTACCGCGGCCTGAAGGTTATACTGCTTCTTGCCATATCCTAAGTGACTGGAGATAAATGGGGTATATCCGGTGGCACTCACCGCGTTTGAAGTCTTATACACCTCAATCATCTGGGCCTCAAATACCTCGAACATGCGGTTAATCAAAGGCTCTCTTTTAGAAGAAGCTACCTCTCCCGCCAAGACGCCCGTGTATTGTGAAGCTGTTTGAGCGGGGAGTATCTTCTTGATCCTTTTTTGGCACTCAATAATATTATTCGTCGCGTCCTTTCCGGCGGCAAAGATTACCGAAACCAGTAAGAGAGTATAACCTTTGCTGGCCTGAGCAGTTAGATAATATCGTCCGTTGTTTTTGGTAACACTAGTCCTGACTACTGTTATGTCCCCTGTACTGCTGGTGCTTATGGTTTGCGGGTCGATTGGAATCTCGAGTGCCCGCCCAATGTCCATCAGGCGTTCTTTCATTTCTTGTGTGCTGTTTTTTTTCTTTATTGTGGCCCACGCGTCGAGCCGCGATTCGAGCAAAGTTGCTCCTATTCTTGAAAAAGCTAGGCAATATAGCGAGTTCTCGTTTCCAGCCAGATTCAAGTTGGCAACGTACCGGGCTTCACACAGTCCCAAGATAAGGCCGGCGCAAATCGCAGCTATCACTAACCTCTTCATCTTCGGGGCCTCCTGACCAAAGCTGTTATTAACAATAATTGCCATTTTCTTTGTTAGATATTCAGCTCTTCGTCTATGAAAAAGCTTCGCCGGCCACATGGGCCGGCAAGTCCCTTCCGATTGAACAGTTCGTATAGACGCGAGACCCTTGTCTGCAGCATTACAGTAGGGCGCCCTCTAGTCAGTATTCCAGCCGCCTAATCGCTATATGCCCTTGCTTTGCCATTTTAGAGAAACGGGTGATCTTCTGGCTTAATATACTCTTTTTCGGTGTTCGCCGATTCCTGCTGCCGCTGGCGCAGCGCTTCTCTTCTCTTTTTCGCCTCCATCGCCTTCTTCTGAATCCTAATAGTGGCAATCCATATCAATACGAATAGAGCAATCTTGGCGAGTAGATAAAGTAACGTGATAAATGCAAACTGTTTTTGCACTGTAAGTGACCTCCTGCTTGGGGCTCAGCCCCTACTAGGCGGTTTACCCTTGGTGACAATGAACCTTTGTACCGGAATAGCGGTATTGAAAGTAAGGGAGCCGGATGTCCAGGCCTCCGGCTCCCTCTTTTTGTGAGACCCTTCGAGAACACATCCCTCGTCCGGGCCATTGTCACCATTTACCATACCTGGCTTATAGCCTTTGGTCAGCTTCCGCTGCCTTGATACGGGCCAACGCCCGCTGTAAGGCCATCTGGGCACGTACAAAGTTGATTTCCTCGGTCCGCTGTTGTAGCCTGCGTTCGGCTCTTTCCTTGGCCGCCTTGGCCCGAAGAATGTCGATTTCCGACCCTCTTTCAGCGGTTTCAGCCAGGACAATCGCCTCGTTGTCGATGACCTCCATGAAGCCTCCACTGACTGCCATGTGCCGCGTTATTCCATCGGTTCCGCGGTACCTAAGTACCCCGATCTTCAACCCGGCCACCATCGGAGCGTGGTTTCTCAGTACACCCAGTTCACCTTCGACAGCGGGAACCACCATGAATTCCACCTCATCGCTAAGCACGATGCGTTCGGGGGTCACCACTTCTAACATGAAGGTGCTTTCCGCCATTTACTCTACGCCTCCAATTCTTTACCCTTGGCGGCTACCATGTCTATATTACCGACCATGTAGAACGCCGCCTCGGGCAGGTGGTCATACTTCCCTTCCAGCACCTGGGTAAACCCAAATACCGTCTCCTTGACCGGGACATACACTCCGGGAGTGCCTGTGAACTGCTCGGCCACGTGGAACGGCTGTGACAAGAACCGCTGTATCTTTCTAGCCCGAGCCACGATCAGCTTGTCCTCATCAGTTAACTCGTCCATACCGAGGATGGCGATAATGTCTTGGAGTTCCTTGTATCTCTGCAGAACTTTCTGGACGCCGCGCGCACACTCATAGTGTTCTTTCCCTAGCACTAGGGGGTCCAATATACGAGAAGTCGAGTCGAGCGGGTCCACTGCGGGGTATATGCCCAGCTCTGCAATCTGCCTCGACAAGACCGTGGTCGCGTCCAAGTGCGCAAAGGTCGTCGCCGGAGCAGGGTCAGTCAAGTCGTCGGCCGGTACGTATACTGCTTGAGCGGATGTGATAGATCCTTTCTTGGTCGAAGTAATCCGCTCTTGCAGCAAGCCCATGTCAGTTGCTAGCGTAGGCTGATAACCGACCGCGGACGGCATACGACCGAGAAGCGCGGACACTTCGTTGCCAGCCTGGGCAAACCTAAATATATTGTCGATGAATATTAATACGTCCTGCCCTTCTACGTCGCGGAAGTACTCGGCAACGGTGAGGCCGGTCAGACCCACTCTAAGCCGGGCTCCAGGCGGCTCGTTCATCTGCCCGTAGATAAGTGCACACTTTTCTATAACCCCGGATTCTTTCATTTCGTTCCACAGGTCATTGCCTTCGCGGCTACGCTCACCGACGCCGGTGAAGACCGAGTAGCCACCGTGCTCGTACGCAATGTTACGTATCAGTTCCATAATTATAACCGTCTTGCCTACGCCGGCTCCGCCGAACATCCCGACCTTCCCGCCTTTGGCATAAGGGCAGATCAAATCGAGCACCTTAACCCCGGTCTCGAGCATTTCCCGTGAAGGCACCTGGTCTACAAGAGCCGGCGGTTTCCGGTGAATCTCCCAATATTCGGTCGCATCGACCGGTCCCAGTTCGTCCACCGGGTTGCCTACTACGTTCAGTATACGGCCCAAGGTTGCTGGCCCCACGGGCACTTTGATCGGGGCCCCGGTGGCGACCGCCTTCATGCCGCGCATTACGCCGTCTGTTGGTTGTACCGCAACGCATCTTACGATATCGTTACCCAAAAGCTGCATGGCTTCTAGGGTAATGTCAACATGGACGGGGGACTTAAACCCCGGATCTTGGTCCTCGGTCCTGATCCGAATGGCGTCCAGTAGGTCTGGCAGTTCACCAGGTTTGAACCGGATATCCACTACCGGTCCTATAACCTGGACGACGGTGCCGATAGTTTCCTTTGCCATCGTTTACTTTCCTCCTTTTCTGAGGGCTTCTGCGCCACCTACTATATCAAGAATTTCTTTAGTAATTGCTGCCTGTCGCGCTTTGTTCATCTGCAATGTGAGCGCATCGATTAGCTCCGTAGCATTGTCCGTAGCGTTACCCATCGCTGTCATCCGCGCTCCGTGCTCACTGGCCTTCGATTCCAGCAGGGCGTGGTAGACTTGGCTTTCAATATAACGGGGTAACAGGGTCATGAGGATCTCGTCCGCACTCGGCTCGTATATATAGTCGGCCACAAACTCGCGGGGAGACAATTCTCCTTCCTCAGCCTGCGGCGGCTCCAGTGGAAGCAGTTTAACCACGGTGGGAACCTGCCTCAGCGCATTCACGAACCGCGCGTATACCAAGTAGACCTCGTCCGTGGCTCCTTCTTCGTACATCTGAATGATATACTGTCCTATTTCTTTGGCATGCGCATAGCTGATCCTGTCGCCGAGGTTAACAAATTCACCTTGCATCTTGAACCCGCGTTTCCGGAAGAAATCCCGTCCCTTGCGGCCTACCCCGGTTATCCCGACCGTTACCGGACGGGTGTCCTCCTTAATCGCTTCCTGGGCTGCCCTAATAATGTTGGTATTAAAGGCCCCGCACAAGCCGCGGTCCGCGGTGACCACCACATAGGTAACATTGTCTACTGATTCATGTTTTTCGAGTAGAGGATGCCGGGTATCGGTCGATATCGCGGACAGTCGGGCCAGCACTTCTGCCAGTTTCCCAGCATACGGACGCGATGCCTCAGCACTCTCTTGGGCTCTACGAAGCTTCGCTGCCGCCACCATTTTCATGGCCTTGGTTATCTGTCGAGTGTTGGTAACGCTCCTAATTCGGCGTTTAAAGTCTCTGACTGATCTTCCAGCCATACTCTCACCACCTAAGCGAATATGGCCTTGAATTCTTGTATAGCCTTAACCAGATTCTTCTCCGTATTGGCATCCAAGACCTTGGTGTCAGCGATGGTTTTCAAAATATCCGGGTAGCTGCTACGGACGAATTTCAAGAACTCAGACTCAAACTGCTGGACCTTATCGGTTGGGATATCATCCAGCCAGCCATTAACACCGCAGTAAATGGACACTATCTGTTCCTGAACCGGCATGGGCTGGTACTGCCCTTGTTTCAATATCTCCTGTAATTTTTCCCCGCGGTTCAGACGGGCCAGAGTCGCTTTGTCCAGGTCAGAGCCAAACTGGGCAAACGCAGCCAGCTCTCGGTATTGTGCCAGGTCGAGACGCAACTGACCTGCAACTGATTTCATGGCCTTGATCTGAGCTGCGCCACCAACTCGGGAAACCGAAAGACCTACGTTGATAGCCGGCCGAATCCCGGCATAGAAGAGGTCTGTTTCAAGGTATATCTGGCCATCCGTTATCGAAATAACGTTGGTCGGAATGTAGGCTGCAACGTCGCCGGCCTGAGTTTCGATAATTGGCAGAGCGGTTATTGACCCTTCGCCCAGTTTCTCGTTGAGTTTACAGGCCCGCTCGAGCAGTCGGGAGTGCAGGTAAAATACGTCCCCGGGATACGCCTCACGCCCAGGCGGCCTCCGGAGGAGCAGCGACATTTCGCGGTACGCCACCGCGTGCTTGGAAAGGTCATCGTAGATTATCAACACGTCAGCATGGTCTGTTTCCATGAATTCCTCCGCAATAGCTACCCCAGCATAAGGTGCCAGGTAGAGCAGAGGTGCAGGCTCGGAAGCAGTAGCTGCCACCACTATGGTGTAGTCCATAGCTCCGTACTCTTCCAACTTCTGGACCACACTGGCCACGGTGGACTGTTTCTGCCCGATGGCCACGTAGATACATATCATATTTTGGCCCTTCTGGTTAATGATGGTGTCCACGCATATAGCCGTCTTTCCGGTCTGACGGTCGCCGATGATCAATTCCCGCTGACCCCGACCGATGGGGATCATAGCGTCAATAGCTTTTATCCCAGTCTGTACCGGCTGGTAAACCGATTTTCTGCTAACAACGCCCGGCGCCACACGCTCGACTGGGCGGAAAACGTTGGTATTGATAGGCCCTTTACCATCGATGGGCTGTCCCAACGCGTTAACGACGCGTCCAAGCATCGCTTTCCCGGCAGGAACTTCCATGATGCGGCCTGTCCCTTTTACTATGTCTCCTTCCTTAATGTGGGAGTATTCTCCTAATAGAACCGCCCCGACGTTGTCTTCTTCCAGGTTAAGAACCATCCCGTACGTCCCGCCCGGAAACTCGAGGAGCTCGCCGGACATGGCATTCTGTAGACCGTAGACGCGCGCGATACCGTCACCAACGTATATGACAGTGCCGACATTGCTAACCTCGACCTCGGATTGGTAGCGCTCTATCTGTTCTTTCAAAATAGCGCTAATCTCTTCCGGTCTGATACTCATCTCCTTGTTCACCCCTATCGTATTAACTGATCTTAACCTTCCTGAGGTTGTCCTTCAGCATCTCTAGCTTCTTCTTAATACTGGCGTCGATTATCCGGTCTCCCACCCGGACCCTGATTCCTCCGATTAGGGATGGGTCAATGGAAACATTGAAATCGATACTCTTTCCCGTAGCCGTTGCCAGCCTCTCCCTAAGCATTGAAATGTCTGACTCTTCCAGCTTCTTGGCTGATACCAGGTCCGCGTGCAGCACGTTTTTAAACTCATTGGCCATAGCCTTGTATTCTTCGTACATAGCTTCAATATACGCTTCGCGCCTCTTATCGCTCACTAGGAACAAGAAGTTCTTTGTAACTTCGGATATCTTGTCGCCAAACAGCTTAACTATTACATCCTTCTTGTCCTTCGGAGGAATCAGCGGATGAAGCATATAGGCCTTCAACTCCTCGTGCGCATTAATGGCCTGGACCACCAACTCCAGCTCACCTTGTAATTCGTCCACTTTGTTGTTGTCCTGGGCAATAGCAAAAAGCGCTTCTGCATAGCGTCTCGCGACGCTCTTATTTAGCATAAGAGATCTCCTGCTTCCTTGACGAACTCTTTGACCATCCCTTTATGGTCCTCTTCAGTAAGCGCTCTGCCCAGAACTTTCTCCGCAGCCATAATAGCCAGAGTAGCAGCCGTATCCCTGAGTTCTGTCAAGGCCTGTTCTTTTTCGGCCTTGATCTCGGCCAGGGCCTTGTCTTTCTCCGCACGGGCGTCTTGCTGAGCTTTGGCGATAATATCGTTCTTGGCCTCTTCTGCAACCTTGGTGGCTCTGGCTACTATTTCCTGAGCCTCCCGGCGCGCTTCGGCTAGGTTGGTTTGAGCCTCTTTCCTCATTTGCTCAACCTCTGCCCGCAAATCTTCCGCATGCTTTAGCGACGATTCTATAGTGTTGGTCCGTTGCTCCAGCATATTTACTATGGGTGTGTAGCCGAATTTATAAAGAATAGCAAAAAGCACGAAGAAGTTTACTGCTGTCCAACCGATCTTGTAAATGTCAGGGAATGGCGGCACGCCTTCGCTTTCCGCCGCGAAGCAGGAGGTAGCCAATCCAAGTACGAAGAGCATGCTTAATAGAAGGACTGTCAAAGCCAGCCATCTTTTCCTTATCACGGGCATGTTACCTCCATTCCTTTGAGTTGAGCGTTGCATTATACGTTATTAACAGTACTAACAGTGTTTTGGGCGATGGGCTAGGTTCCCTCGGTTCCGTTGCCCCATCGCCCCAAAACCATGTCCTGGTGTAATTATTGACTGGAACTAGCCGATCTTCCCGACCAGCATGAATGCGATTAGTAGACCGTAAATCGTCAGAGTCTCAATGAATGCGAGAGTTATGAACAATAGGGTTCTAACTTGGTCTGCAATCTCGGGTTGCCGTGCGATACTCTCGAAACATTTACCCCCGGCTATACCCTGGCCGATACCTCCGCCCAGCGCACCAACTGCTACTGCGAGGCCAGCTCCAATGGCGAGTGCTCCTTCCATTCCATTTCCCCCCTTTCTTGCTCCAATGCATCATTGAGCAATATTGTAGTTTTTTGATTACTTTTAATGCCCTTCTCCGACAACGTCCGCCAAATAACTGGTCGCCAAAATGGTGAACACCAGCGCCTGGATGAGTCCCGTCAGAACTCCCAGAGCTTGCAATGGCATCGGAACCAGGAACGGAGCCATCAGAACTAGAAAGGCAACTATCATTTCATGACCAAATATGTTGCCGAATAGACGGAGAGTCAGGGACAATGGCCTGGCAAACTGTTCTAGAATGTTCATCGGCAAGAAGGGCCAGTACGGTGAAACGAAGTGTGCCAGGTAGTGACTTCCTTGTTCTCTAAAGCCGACAATGATCACTGCAAAAAAGACAATTGTGGCAAGAGTAGCGGTGATGTTCCAGTCTGAGGTAGGTGGTACGAAACCGTGGATGGTTCCCGCTCCGGGGATAAGACCGAAATAGTTACTGGTGAGAATAAAAAGGAAGAACGTCGCTAAGAGCGGCGTATACCTTTTGGCAGCATGCTCGTTGCCCAAAGCACCACCAAAGAAATTGTAGCACCACTCTACGACCCATTCGAAAAAGTTTTGCAGCCCACGGGGGACCACCTGCATGTTCCTGGTTGCCAGAATGCATACAACCGCCAGGATAATCATTACTAGCCACTGTGCCACGACATGATCATAGACAGGTACTGGACCAATATGAAACAGCGGTTCATACGATGCTCCGAAAATCAATCTTCTCCCCCCCTTCCGTAATGAAATTTTGCCTATTCCTCGCCCGGGGTGTCAATATTACTACCCTTGATTAACCGGGCAATAAGACCCTTGTTTTGGCTGCCTATCGCTAGGAGAATAACCTTCGCCAGCACCAATCCCCCCATAGTACCCAGGGCAAACTGCAGTCCTCCTAGCCAGACCAGCACTCCTAACACTACTACGAGAACCGCGTACCGGAGGTAGTATCTCATAGCAATGTATTTCGGCGCCTCTTCCTCCGGCAGCATTTCAGCTTTGCGTAATACTAAGACCACCAGAAATAGGTTAACCGTGTAAACAGCCAGACCTGTAATGAGGCCAGCCCATATCAATCCTGACCATCTTCTCCCTTAGTTTTGTCCTTCGGATCGCTGTCTCCTGTCTTCTCTTCGTCTTGACTCGGGTAGATATCCTTAACCTTTTCTTGAACTTCCTTGAGACTCTCGCGGGCAACCTTGAGACTTTCTATCACCTGGTCGCCGGGTCTTATCTTGATGTTGTTATCACTTTCCTTATCTTCTTCGTGCTGGCCGTTCTTCCTGCCTTTGCCGAAGGCCTGATCGTATACTATCTTAAGACCGGTCGCTACTCCGAGCAAGAACAGCAACAATGTTAGCCACGGGTCAGTCCCCAGCCACTTATCCAGGTACTTCCCTGCAAAGTACCCGAGGGCGATAGCCGCAGCCATGTTAGTAGCCATGGAAAGGGCATTCCCCAAGGCCCGTTGCCAACCTTGCCTCCGAGCCATCACCTCTCACCTTCAGTACGCATGTTCTCACGTAGCTCCATTATACATTCAGTCACACACCAAAAATCTTTATTCGCCACGCGTAACAAAGTTCCTCTTTTTCCCGAAAAAAAAGTTAGTGATGTATGAGCTCTCGTAACAAGTGGTTATTCTACATCGGTATTAAAAACCCTTTTTAAACAAGTTTCATTATTATTTCTTAATTAAATAGCCCTTCCGGTAAAGCTTTTCATAATGATGGTCAAGAGCCTGTTCGATGTCAACTCCATACCTTTCCTCCATCACAAACATCATGGAAACCGCTGTCTGTGCTACATCCAAAAGCTCCTTGGTTATCAGTTGCACCGCCTCGTTTTCGCTAACCTCAATCCTCTCTCCGCTGAGCCCGCGTAACTTGCCGATGGCTTGAGCTAGTTCTCCTGCCTCCTCCATCAGCTTGAGAGCAGTCGACTCCAACGTCGGAGAAAGGCCATTCAGCCGAGGCAAAGAAATAGTTTTGGTTTTCATGCCATCACCTGCTTTGAAACGGGACCTTCACTACTTCGATTCCCGCTTCTTCCAAGAACTGCAATGCCACTTCATCTCTAAAGTCTCCCTGGTGTATAACCTTCTTGATCCCGGCGTTGATCAACATACGCGCACACAGGATACAGGGCTGGTCGGTGCAATAAAGAACCGAATCCAAAGTAGAAACCCCGTAGCGCGCGGCGTTTATTATGGCGTTTTGCTCAGCATGGACCCCCCGGCATAGCTCGTATCTAACTCCAGATGGAATTCCTTTTTCTTCTCTCAGGCAACCAGCTTCTAAACAGTGTCTCAATCCTTGCGGGGCACCGTTATAACCGGTCGCGATAATCCTTTCATCTTTGACCAATAGCGCGCCTACGTGCCGCCGCAAACAGGTAGATCTTTTCGCCACTACCTGTGTCAGCTCCAAAAAATAATCATCCCACGACGGTCGACAATAGTCCATGCTGCTCTCCCTCGCAAATCATTTTAGATACCGTAAAGAGGGTATTTCTGGCACAACCGAGCCACAATTTCTCTGGCCTCGAGCTTTTTCTGGTCATCTTCAGGATGGTTAAGAGCAAGGTTTATTGCCTGCGCAACCTCATACATATCCTGTTCTTGTAGTCCCCGTGAAGTAACAGCCGGAGTTCCCAGACGAATACCGCTGGTGACAGTCGGTTTTTCCGTGTCAAAAGGTATTGTATTCTTGTTGGCAGTTATGTTTACAGCTTCTAAAAGCTCCTCCGCGACTTTACCGGTCATTCCCTTAGCCTTTACATCCACCAGCATCAGGTGATTATCTGTACCGCCAGACACCAGCCTAAACCCATGGGCTATAAGACCGCTGGCTAATGCCCGAGCATTCTTAACTATGTTTTGCTGGTAAGTCGCAAACTCTTCGCTCATAGCCTCCTTCAAGCACACAGCCTTGGCCGCTATAACGTGCATGAGCGGTCCCCCTTGAGTCCCCGGAAACACCGCTTTATCGATGCGTGCCGCCCACTCCGAAGGACAAAGTATCATGCCGCCGCGCGGTCCTCTCAGGGTTTTGTGGGTAGTCGTCGTAACGAAATCAGCATAGGGAACCGGATTAGGATGAAGCCCCGCCGCTACCAGGCCAGCTATATGAGCCATATCCACCATCAGCAATGCCCCTACCTCGTCGGCGATTTCTCTAAAGGCTTTGAAATCTATCACCCGCGGGTAAGCACTGGCTCCGGCTACTATCATCTTGGGGCGGGCTTTCCGGGCAATGTCCCTCAATTCCCCGTAATCGATGGTCTCTGTCTCCCGGTTTACACCGTAGGGCACGATATTAAAATACGTACCCGAAATGTTCACTGGGCTTCCGTGGGTTAAGTGTCCCCCATGGGACAGGTTCATGCCAAGAATAGTATCCCCCGGTTGTAAAGCAGCAAAATAAACCGCAGTATTGGCTTGGGCTCCAGAATGGGGCTGTACATTAGCGTGCTGCGCTCCGAAAAGCTTTTTCGCTCTTTCTCTCGCCAGCTCTTCCACCACGTCAACGAACTCACACCCGCCGTAATAGCGTTTGCCCGGATATCCCTCAGCGTACTTGTTAGTCATTACACATCCCTGAGCCGCCATAACTGCTCTGGATACAAAGTTTTCCGAAGCTATCAACTCTAGCTTGGTGGCCTCTCTTCTTTCTTCGTTGGCAATAGCTTCAGCCACCTCCGGGTCAACCGGCCTTACATATTTTTCAATGTAATCCAACCTCAAAAACCCCCTCATCACCTATACTTTGGGCTCATGTACTTTGTTTCCAGGGCAGTTATTTTTTCTATTCTGCGGCTGTGCCTACCTCCCTGGAACGATGCACTTAGGAATTCTTTCACAACCTCCCAGGCCTCATTGGGTTCAAGCACCCGTGCCCCTACGGCTATGACGTTCACCCAGTTGTGTTCCCTGGCCATTCTGGCAGTAAAACGGGAATGACAGACTGCGGCTCTTATTCCCGGTATTTTGTTGGCAGCGATAGACATCCCTATGCCTGTCCCACAAACCAAAATCCCCAGGCTCTCTTCGCTGCTTTTCACCGCCAGGGCTACCTTTTCCGCTACGTCCGGATAATCCACAGGTTCCTCCGAATCAGTTCCGTAATCAACAACCCTGTATCCTTCACCCCCAAGTTTGGTTTTGAGAAACTCCTTGAGGACATACCCTGCGTGGTCACTCCCTATAACAATTGTCAAAACCCCTCACCTCATAAACTTTTTTCTAGCCCGTCTGTAGCATATCCTCCCGAAACAAGCCAAAAAATCTACCTCGCACACCAAAGAATAGCTCAGGGATAGTTATAGCCTCTATCCTCCCTGTTCTTCGCATAGTTCCACCAATCGTTCCAAGGCTACCTCTATCAGTTGCTTGAGTTCAGTACAAGCTTCTTCGTAAGCGTCCAGCCCCAGCCCAAACGGATCCATAACGTCGAGGTCGGGGTCCGCTCCGGTGCTGTTTTCGTCCAGCGCAAATTCCTTCAGGGTAAATATTTTGTCTGCTGCCCAAGGGTATTTTTCTATCAATTCGTCTCTATGTATGGCAGTCATCGCAAGTATCAAGTCCGATTCTTCTATCAGTCCTTGTTGTACCGACTTACTCCGATGCTCAGTCAAATCCGTCTGTTCGCATAAAGCCATGATCTCTATCGCTTCTTTCGTAGCGGGCGACCCGTCCAGAGCGTAAAGTCCAGCCGAATCGACCACGAAAGCATCTTTATAGTCGGGGAACTCTTGTTCCAGATACTTGCGGAATAAAGCAGCCGCCATGGGACTGCGACAAGTATTACCGCTACAAACAAATAAAACCCGGACCTTCCTCATCCGCTCGTCTCCCCCTAAAGCAACACATTATAACACCATTTTAAGAGCTATTAATAAAAGAACGCAACCTCCAAGCGTCTGCGCTATTTTCCCCACCGTTTTCCCCAGCCACCGTCCTCCCCAAAACCCGGCAGCAGTCATCAAGCCGGCGGTAATTCCCATTACCGCGACGGTAACCCCTATTGGAACCTTGGCCGTTCCTAGCCCGAAACCGACAGTAAGAGCATCCATGCTTACTGATAACCCGAGTACAGCTGTAGCTGCTAAGCTGACTACCGTGGCGCCAGTTTCTTTTCCCCTTAGGGCCTTTTCTTGCCAGGAATATTCTTTCTGTCCTTTCATCCCTTTCTTTATCATATCGTAGGAAACATAAATCAGAACCAAAGCCCCTAATCTTCCCGCCCACACTCCCAACACCTTACCGACCGTCAATCCTATCTCCAGTCCGAGCAACGGCATCAGTATGTGGAGCAAGGTAACCATGCCTACAAATCGCGCTCGAAAACCTGCGACAACCCTAGCAATCCCAAAGCCTAGAGCCACAGAGAAAGCGTCGGTTCCCAAAGCCACGGCCACAGCTACAACTGTTGCGGCGTCTTCCATTACCATTGCCAGCCCTGCCTTTCTTTCTATTCCTCTAACCGCTGGCTAGACTTTTTCAAACGATACATAAGAGCTGATCCCTTCCCTTCCTCGGGATAAGGTTCAAAGAAGAGTATATCTAGACCCCGTTGGTCCGCATCGCGCAGGACGGCATACAAACGCTTCCCTGCCTCTTCCGCACTCGGCGGCAGCCAATAAACCAGGTCTGATTCTTTCTCGATATGGCGATACTCCTCATAACTATGAGCCACTAACCCTACTTTTTTTCCCTGCTTTTTATATTCATGTAGAGCGCTTGCCACATCTGCTGGCTCTGACAAAAGGATAACCCGCGCTCGAGTTTGGTAATGGGGGTACCTGTCCGCCGGCCCTTTAGCTTCTGCGGTCTCAACCATACCAGGAAGTACTTCCTCCAGTTCCTCCAGCGATATCCCCCCGGGACGCAGTATACGGAAAGGTTTTTGCGTCATGTCCAGTACCGTGGACTCTATTCCCATGCCGGTTGGGCCCGCGTCCAGTATCGCGCTTATCCTGCCATCCAGATCGTTTTTCACATGCTCG
This sequence comes from Syntrophothermus lipocalidus DSM 12680, assembly GCF_000092405.1. Taxonomy (NCBI): domain Bacteria; kingdom Bacillati; phylum Bacillota; class Clostridia; order Eubacteriales; family Syntrophomonadaceae; genus Syntrophothermus; species Syntrophothermus lipocalidus. The sequence continues at coordinate 2,317,379 of NC_014220.1, forward strand.
GGAGTAGTGGGACTTGGTCGGCCGGAGAGATTGGCGCTCGGAGCTGCTAATGGCCCCGCTTCATCGATCAAGGCTAAGGCCACGGGATGTCGGGGCATCCTCACTCCCACGGTATTCCCCCCTGCCCTAGCGGCTGAGGCCACTGACGGCAGACTTTCCATAACCAGAGTCAAAGGACCAGGCCAAAACCTGTCCATGAGAAGCCGGGCTTCGTCCGGAACCGACTTGATCAACGCTGAAACCTGGCTCATGTTGCTAATGTGAACTATTAGAGGATTGTCTGGCTGTCTCCCCTTAGCGATAAAAATCTTGCAGACCGCTTCCTCGTTGAAAGCATCAGCGCCTAACCCGTATACGGTCTCGGTTGGAAAAGCGACTACTTCGCCCTTGCGAATAAGAGCGGCTGCTTCTGCTATAACGCTAGCCTCCGGGGTCTCCGGATCAACCTTATAACACTTGGTTTGCAGGTGATTCAGCCCCTTTCCTTCCGACTACAACTCGGTCTCTTCCTGCCAGATCTTGTCCTACCTCCACTTCATCAAAGAAATGCTGCATCAAACTAAGCATAGCAGGTCCTTGGTTCCACGCAATCTCGACTAAGATATATCCTCCCTCTCGCAAGCACTGCCGTGCCTGGGGCATCAACCTCCGATAATAAGCCAGACCATCAGCCCCTCCATCCAATGCAATCCGGGGTTCGAATTCTTTCACTTCTAGAGCCAGATTCTCCCATTCGTTCGTAGGAACATAAGGAAGGTTGGCTACTACGATGTCTAAACCGGCATTGTCCTGTCCTAATGGGGTCAAAAGGTCCCCTACCATAAAATCGATCCTGTCATGAACCTGGTAACGGCGAGCATTTTTGCGAGCTAACTCTACAGCCGCGGAGGAGATATCAATTGCCACTATGCGGGCATTAGGCAAGTACACGGCCAGAGCTATGGCAATAGCCCCGCAGCCAGTTCCGACATCCGCAACCCAGAGTGATCCGCCCATCCCGCGCCCAATTGCTATCGCTTTTTCCACCATTACTTCCGTCTCTGCCCGCGGGATAAGCACCTCAGGGGACACATCGAACTCAAGAGAAAAAAACTCCTTCTTCCCAGTAAGATACGCTACTGGCTCACCCTGGACTCGTCGTTTAATGATTTCCCGGTAACAAGACCTTTCATCCTGATTCACGGGCTGGTAATAATTTACATAAAGGCCTACCCGGTCTATTCCCAGAACATAGGCTAATAACAGCTCTGCTTCCAATCGAGGTTCTGCTATGTTTTTGCGACGAAAATACCCGGTAGTCCACTCCAAAAGACTTTTAACTGTCCAAGGCTCCTGCATCTACTCGACCTGCCTCATTTTCTCCGCCTGATCGTGGGTTATCAGGGCTTCGATTATCTCATCCAGCTCACCTTCAAGGACAACATCCAATTTATGCAAAGTAAGGTTTATGCGGTGGTCAGTCACTCGTCCTTGGGGGAAATTATAGGTACGGATCCGTTCGCTGCGGTCCCCGCTTCCCACCTGGCTCCTCCTGGCATCCGCAATCTCGGCTTCATGTTCAGCACGCTTCAACTCGAGCAAACGCGACCTCAAAACCCGCATGGCCTTGTCTTTATTCTTATGCTGTGATTTCTCATCCTGGCAGCTTACCACGATTCCCGTCGGCAGGTGGGTAATTCTTACGGCCGACTGGGTAGTATTCACCGACTGTCCTCCAGGACCACTCGAGCAAAAGACGTCTATCCGCAAATCGTTCGGGTTTATATCCACTTCTACCTCTTCTGCTTCCGGCAAGACTGCTACCGTTGCTGCCGAGGTGTGGATGCGGCCTCCCGACTCGGTAACCGGTATTCTCTGGACCCGGTGCACCCCGGACTCAAACTTCAGTTTGCTATAAGCCCCTCTGCCTTCGACGATAAAAATAATCTCTTTGAATCCGCCTAAATCCGAATAACTCGTGTCCATGATGTCTACTTTCCATCCCTGTTTCTCCGCGTAACGGCTATACATGCGGAAAAGGTCGGCCGCGAATAAAGCCGCCTCCTCGCCCCCTGTCCCAGCACGAATTTCCATAATAACGTTTTTCTCATCATTAGGGTCTTTCGGCAAAAGTAGCAGTTTAAGCCTTTGCTCTAACTTCTCTTCCTTGTCACTTAAGACCCTGATTTCCTCTACCAGCATATTTCGAAGATCGTCATCTTCTTCCTCCTCCAGCATTGCCCTGGCATCGGTTTTGTCTTGACGAACTCGTTTGTACTCCCTGTACGTGTCAACCAATTCACTTAGTTCAGCGTGGGCTTTTGCATATTTTTGAAACCGCGCTTGATCGGCAATTACCTCGGGTTGAGAAAGCAAGGCGGTTATCTCTTCAAATTTCTCTTCCAGCTTATCCAGCTTCTCTAACATACTTGTCAACATCCTCCTGCATCCAAAGCATCAGTTTTCGTCCTTCAAAACCTCTTCCAGCGCACGGATAGCTACTTCTAGCTGTTCGTCGTCAGGCTCACGAGTAGTCAACCCCTGAAACCATAGTCCCGGAGCAATCAAAAACCTACCCCAGGCATGCTGCTGCCATCGCCCCGAAAACCTGATGAACTCATATCCCAAACCAGCCACTGCTGGCAATACCAGTATTCTGGACCCGATTTTCCAAAACAGGCTTCCTCCTCCCAGCAGAGCAAATATGAAGATAGAAATTACTAAGACTACTAGAAGAAAACTCGTACCGCAACGAGGATGAAGAGTGGAATATTTACGAGCGTTTTCCACTGTCAAGTCGTCGCCGTGCTCGTACGTATGGATGACTTTATGCTCCGCCCCATGGTACATGAAGACCCGCTCTATATCTTTCATTCGCGAAATAGCTACCAGGTAGCCTAGAAAAACCGCAATGCGTATGAAGCCTTCCAAAACGTTCTGAACCAAAATCCCTGGCACCCAATGTCTTATCAGATGTACTGCCCCCACGGGCGCCACTATAAATAGTACTATCGCCAAAACAAGGGCCAGCAGTATACTGCCAGACATTTCTGCCCACGACAACTCTTCCTCTTCTTCCATGGCCAAGTTGGCAGACTTGCTGAGAGCCTTCATTCCTAGAACTAATGAGTCGAAGAGGACAAAATTCCCTCGTAGCAACGGCCATTTAAATACCGGGTTTCGTTCCGCATAGGCGACGGTTCTTTCCTTCTCGGCAACTATGCTCCCATCTGCCTGCCTTACTGCAACTGCGTAGCTGCGTGGCCCCCTCATCATTACTCCTTCGATAACGGCCTGCCCTCCATAGTTAAAAGAGCTGACGACCGAATGCAAACCCACACGCAGCCGGCCTACCCGAGGGATAAAACTATTCTGGAATAAATATCCTTGTTTCCGGGGCAATAGTACCAATCCTTTCGGTCCCCTTCATGATTACGGAACTATCGTTTAAAAAGAATAGCAGAGATGATCCCTGCTATTACTTGAGCCCGTATTTCTTCTTGAACTTGTCTACCCTACCGCCTGTCTCTACAACCCTTACCCTTGTTCCGGTATAAAAAGGATGACACTTCGAACAGATCTCGACCCTCAGGTTCTCCTTAGTGGAACCGGTCTCAAAGGAGTTACCGCAAGCACAGGTAACGGTAGTCCTGAAGTATTTGGGATGTATCTCTTTTTTCACTTTCTCACCTCTTCTCCTCCCTTGGTAACGCAGATAATTATATCAGGTGGGCCTGCCAAAAACAAGATTACAGTCGTCTTCGACCGTATATATATCTATCATGAGCTGCCGACCCATCTTCCGGGCCTTCTATTTCGCCGCTTATCCCGATAATGCTTCGTAAAGGATTAATGTTCAATCTATGCTTTTCCTGTCTGATAAAACTGTCCAGTGCCTCCCGTATTACCTCGGCCTCGGCGACCCGTTTGACTTCGGCCAGCTTTTTTAGCTCCTCATCCTGTTCGGGCATGATGTATGTCTGTTTTCTCACCATCCGTAATTTCGGCTCCCTGACTTTCCGCATCTACTTTCCCCCTGCTATCCCATCTCTGTAGTAAGCTTAAATTGTTATACTTTATATCTTGCTTTGGGTGATGTTGTCAAAATCCCACGGCCTTCTATCTCATCAGCAACGAGCTCGTATCCCGAAATCGTAGCTACACGGGTTTGGGACACGTGTACGAACCTACCCGGACCTTGGCGGAACGCAGGGCCAGGATCAAGCCTTTGACACCCATGGTGGCACCAGAACACGAGAAAAGAGGGAACAACTGTTCAGGATCCAGGTTAAGGTTCCGTAGCTGGACCATGCTTACGCCGTTTCGGGTAACGAAATCGAGAAGGGTTCTTATTTCATCCTCCCGGTCGGTAAATCCGGGAAAGGTCAGCAAATTCAAGGAGACATATACGCCTTTTTTTCTGGCGTAACGGATAGATTCTTCTACATCTTCGAGCTGGAAATCTCGAGGTCGGTGATAAACAGCATAATTCTCCGGGCGGCAAGAAAAAATAGTCACCCTCATAGCGTCCAGCCCGGCATCGACTATCTTCTTTATCCCCTCAGTAAAACCGGCGTTGGTGTTGAGGTTTATGGTGCCGCGGCCTGTTCTTTTGCGCATGGCCTTTACAGCTTCAGCCAAGATTTCATGATTCAGAGAAGGTTCCCCTTCGCATCCCTGCCCGAAGCTTATAATCGCTTCTCGGGCTCGCGCCAGATGGTGCACCCCTACCTCGACAATCTCTTCTACTTCCGGCACGAAGTCAAGCCGATCCTGGGGTGAAACCGCGTCCCCGTGCTGTTCGGAAATACACCCTATGCATGCCGCGTTGCAAGCCGGGGACGTGGGTATTCCCCCTTCCCAGCGCTCGTAGAATATGTTCTGCGCGGTAAAGCAGCTGTAGTGCTTGGCACAGTGCGAAAGGTGCTGCAGTATCCGGTTGTGAGAGTGGAGCGAAAGCCGCTTTTCGATCCTCTTCTCCAGGGATGGGGTGTTGTAGAAACGAGGGTGCCATTTGCGGTGTTCATCGGTTTGAATCGCAGCCACGTAAACTTCATCGCCTTTCAAAGCGACAGCCGCGTACCCTAGCAAGGGCAAGGTCTTTTTCCCTGTCGGCACAACCGTGGCCGGAAGATAGGTCCTCGTAAATCCCTGCGGCAAAAGGGCAGCCACAGCATAAACCCTGCCCCTGCCAGAGTAAGGGTTCGCTTCCAACAGGACCGCTTTACCCTGCTCCGGGTCCCAACCCACCGGGTAATGCTGAGGTACCATTACCAGAGACGCACCTGAGGGCAACCTCATCATTTCTCCTCGCTTCGGAAGGGCCCAGCTATCAGCGGTCCTCCCCAGCATCTGCAACTGGGGGTGTTCGAAGACACGCCCCTTCTCATCTGCGAATAGAGTCAAATACATGTAGGATTCTCCTCTCGACCGCACATACCTTATCCAATTATCACTCTTATTTATTCTTTCATAGATAACCCTCGAGCTAATCCTAATACAACTGGTTCAATTGCCTAGCGTTTCCAGCCACCAATCCAAGCTTCTTTCGACGCAGCGGGCAACAAGCAAGGTAAAACTCCGGTAATCTCCTTTAATGTGTGCCTCGTCCAAAGCCTCGTAATATCTCAGACGGTCTCTTTTCTTGATGATGGCTGGAGGATAGCCTGCCTTTATCAGTTCGAAGTTCATCAGGATGCATATCAATACTAACATGACACTAACCCTTCTGTCTCCCACCCGTAAGCGGTCGCCCATGACATGCGCACCCCCAAAAAAAAGAGCCGAAACCTGTCGCGGCCGGCTCTTTTTGGGTTACGGTCAGTTTTAGCGTGACAAGAACAACAGAGGGTTTTTTACCTCGTCGTCCACGCGAACTTCGAAATGCAGGTGAGGCCCCGTACTTACTCCCGAACTTCCCACCTCTGCTATCACCTGTCCCCGCCTTACTTTTTGCCCCTTTTTGACCTTTATTTTGCTGGCGTGCCCGTAAAGCGTGGTTTTGTTTCCCGGGTGTTTTATTATCACCGTTTGCCCATAAACCGGTTTCCAACCCGCAAATATCACCTCTCCTGCGTCCGCGGCACGGATAGGTGTTCCCTTTTTGGCTGCGATGTCTACCCCGTGATGAAACCCTGATTTCCGCCCCCCGAACTTTGAAGTAATGGTTCCTACTAACGGCCAACTCAGAGCGGAAGTCAAGAAGCCACGGGAGGTTGGAGCAACAACCGGATACGGCTTGCTTCCCGGAATTAACAGAACTGTACCGGCTCTCAGGCGTTCCGGCCTGGTAATCCGGTTAGCGTTAAGGATTTCGTTAACGTCCGCCTGATACATGCGGGCAATCTTCCACACGGTCTCGCCCGTCTTTACCCGGTGTAACCTTGATTGCCGGTAGGGAATTTTAATCAGCTGTCCTTCTAACAGTAAGCTGTTGTCGTCAAGACCGTTCATCGCCATCAGCACTTCTACGTCGATGCCCAAGTTGCGGGCTATACCCCACAGTGTTTCTCCCCTCGCTACCCGGTGCAACCTGGTTTCGCTGTCAGCGGCAGAAGTACCGCTTCTCACGCAAGGGACAAAGTCGTCGCGGGTAATCCAGGCCTGGGCGCGACCTGGGGCCAGGCTTATAACCAGAGCCAATACAAGTGCCAGTTTCCCCGCTTTTGGGAACATAATTCCACCTCGAAGAAAAAAATAAGGGTCAATCACCCTTATTTTTCCCAACAGTGCACAGATTATACCGGTTTCGGCCTTTTTTTAGTTATCGGCAAACACCATGGGGGCTGCCCGCAGCAGGTCTCGATTCGATTTGGTTTTTCTCAACGTGTCGATCATTATCTCCATTATTTCGGTTGTCTGGTAATTGCTGAACATCCGCCTTAAGTTCCACATCAGTTCCAACTCTTCCGGAGAAAGAAGGAGCTCCTCTTTGCGAGTACCAGAACGTTTGAGATCGATGGCTGGGAAAATCCGCCTTTCGGCTAGCTTTCGATCCAAGACCAGTTCCATATTACCTGTTCCTTTGAACTCTTCAAATATAACCTCGTCCATACGCGAACCGGTCTCTACCAAGGCCGTAGCCAAAACAGTCAAGCTACCTCCTTCTTCAATCTTGCGGGCAGCACCGAAAAAGCGCTTGGGCTTGTTCAACGAAGCGGGGTCAAGCCCTCCCGAAAGGGTCCGGCCACTGGGGGGAATTACTAAATTGTGGGCCCTTGCCAGGCGGGTTAAGCTGTCGAGGAGGATAACCACGTCCTGCTTATGCTCTACTAAACGTTTCGCCCTCTCAAGCACCATTTCCGCGACCTTTACGTGGTTGTCAGGGGGCTCGTCGAAGGTAGAAGCGATTACCTCCGCTTGTACCGAACGCTGCATATCGGTTACTTCTTCTGGACGCTCGTCGACGAGCAAAATAAATACTATTATTTCCGGGTGATTAGTAATAATGCCGTTGGCAATCTTTTGCAACAGTACTGTTTTTCCTGCTTTGGGGGGAGCAACTATCAACCCCCTCTGTCCCTTTCCGATAGGAGCTACCAGGTCTATTATGCGGGTACTGATTTCATGGGAGGTAGTTTCTAGCTTGATTTTTTCGTAGGGGTATAACGGGGTCAGCGCATCGAAGTGCAAGCGTCGGGGAGATTCTTCGGCCGCAAACCCGTTAACTTTCTCCACCTTAAGCAAAGCGAAAAACCTTTCGCTGTCCTTTGGCGGCCTTACCTGTCCGGATACCCGGTCCCCAGTCCTCAAATCGAACTTGCGTATCTGCGATGGAGAAACATAAATATCATCCTGGCTGGGGAGATAAGCAAAGGGTCGCAAGAAACCGTAGCCGTCGGGCAGAATCTCGAGTACTCCTGATGCTTCCAAAAGCTGGTCTGAGTTGGTAAGCGCCTTCATTATCTCGAATACTAACTCTTTTTTTCGCAGGCGAGAGTACCCGGTTAGATTAAGCTCTCTGGCCATTTGGTACAACTCGACCATGGTTTTCTGTTCCAGTTCCGATAAGTTCAACCAATATCCTCCTCTCTGGTTGACAGCAAACTAATAATTCTTTGTCTATATTTTGACAGGAGCACCACTAATACCCCCACCAAAATTGCTCCTAACACCACTGTGTTGGTAATCAGTCCCACCACGAAAACCTTGGAATAGGCTAAACAAGTCTGAAAGACCAAGCGGGGCGACTCAAGAGGCCAGCTGAAAACCTTTCCCAAATAATTCCCCGTCAAAGCCGCCCCCACTTTGAAGTTCAAGTATAACATTACAGGAAACAACGGTTTAAATAGAGTCTCTCCAGCAACAGCAGCCACTATGTTGGTGCGAGAAATAAAAGCAACTGCCACAGCTATCGGAAGCCCAAATCCCATGGTAGGAAGAAAATTCACGCAGGAACCGAGGGCGAAGCCCACGGCTATTCGTAGGGCCGCATCTTCCTTTTTAAACACGCGCAACAGCAGGTCTGACAACGACTTACGCAGGCGCTTGATCCTAGAAATAGTACAACATCCTCACTTATCTCTTTATGGTTCAAATACTTTAATTCTATTATCCTTGAAAAGCGGTTTTCTATCAAGCTGATGATCTGCCACAATGTATCTTACCGTCCCGGACGTACCCCTCATCACCAGGCTGTGGGTTCGAGCTCTCCTTGCCGAATACCGCACTCCTTTCAAGAGATCTCCATCGGTTATACCAGTAGCGGCGAAAATTACATCCTCCGACTGTACTAATTCTTCCAAAGTGAATAAATGGTTAATGTCGGATATCCCCATGCTACGAGCTCTTTCTACCTCTGCCTCTTCCGTCGGCCAAAGCCGTCCCTGAAAGTCGCCGCCCAAGCAACGTAGGGCTGCCGCCGAAATAACCCCTTCCGGAGCTCCGCCAATCCCCATCAATATATCGACTCCGGATCCTGGATAAGCAGCCGCCACTGCCGGGGAAACGTCTCCATCCGTAATCAGCTTAATCCGGGCTCCCGCCATCCTGATTTCCTCTATCAACTCCTGGTGCCGGGGTCGATCCAAAACCACCACCGTTAGTTCGCATATCTTCTTATTCAAAGCTTTGGCCACTTCTTTCAAGTTGTCCTTTACCGGGGCATCTAAACTTACCCTGCCTTTGCACTCAGGGCCTACCGCAATCTTGTCCATATACATGTCTGGAGCATGAAGCAGGGTACCCCGAGGCGCCACTGCTAACACGGCAATAGCTCCGGTTAAGCCCTTGGCCACTATGTTTGTCCCTTCCAGCGGATCTACAGCAACATCGACCATGGGAGGCACCCCCATACCAACTCTTTCTCCGATGTACAACATGGGGGCCTCATCCATTTCCCCTTCACCAATGACAACAATACCGTCAATCTGAACTGTATCGAAAGTTGCCCTCATGGCTGAGACGGCAGCCTCATCCGCCGCGTCCTTGTTGCCTCTCCCCATCCACCTAGCAGCGGATAAAGCAGCTGCTTCGGTAACCCTCACAAACTCCAGTGCGAGTTCCCTCTCCATTGTGGTTTCCCTCCCTTGCCGTAACCCGGCCTCACGCCCTTACCTTCTTCCAATCCTCCAAAAACCTAGCTATACCCAGGTCTGTCATAGGATGCCTTACCATCTGCTTGATAACGTTGTAGGGAACCGTGGCTATGTGAGCTCCGATCTTGGCAGCTTCCACCACGTGTACCGGGTGTCTTATGCTGGCTGCTATGATCTCGGTGTCGATGAGGTACTGGTTGAAAATAGACACTATATCGTCCAATACCGTCAGCCCGTTATTTCCGGTATCGTCAATTCTGCCGATAAAAGGACTGACGAAACTGGCCCCGGCGCGGGCTGCGAGCAAAGCCTGGGCTGGAGAAAAAACCAGAGTAGCATTAGTCCTTATCCCCTTATCAGCCAGTAATCTAATGGCCCTCAACCCGCTTTCGCTCATGGGAATTTTGATAACTACGTTCGGGTGAATAGCCGCTAATTCCTGGGCTTCAGCTATCATGCCTGCTGTGTCCATGCTTATGACTTCAGCACTAATTGGTCCATCCACTATACCACATATTTCCTTTACCACGGTCTTAAAATCTTTTCCTTCCCGGGCAACCAAGGTAGGATTAGTGGTAACTCCAGCCAAAAACCCCATGTCGTTTATTTCCTTTATTTCTTCCACGTTGGCCGAATCGATAAAAATGCGCAATGCCAAACTCCCCCTTTCTTTCACCCTGACAGCAGCCAGCCAAAAACCAACAACGCTCCTCCCCAATTCTTAATTCTTAATTCTTAATTCTTAATTCTAAATTCTACCCGCGCTTCCAAACAGTCTTATCTTTTCCCTTATTATTTCTACGGCCGCTTCCCTGGCTGGGCCGAGAATTTTCCGAGGATCGATTTCGCGCTCGTTCTTGGCTAGTTCCTCCCGCATCTTCCCTACGAACGCTTCCCGGATATTGGTGTCAATGTTTACCTTTCTCACGCCCAAACTGATAGCCTTCCGGATCTGATCGTCCGGTACCCCGGATGAACCGTGCAGAACGATTGGTATATTAGTAAGTTGGCGAATCTTGGCCAGCCGGTCGAAATCAAGACGGGGTTCGCCTTTGTACTGCCCGTGCGCCGTCCCTATGGCCACCGCCAGCGAATCCACCCCTGTCTGTTCTACGAAATACCGAGCTTCTTCAGGATCCGTAAACATTGCCTCGCGCTCGTCTACCGACACGTTATCTTCCGTACCGCCTATTTTCCCCAACTCTGCTTCCACCGATACTCCAACGGCTCGAGCGATCTCTATCACTTTTTTGGTGATAGCGATGTTTTCCTCCAGAGGCAATTTTGAACCATCATACATGACCGAAGTGAATCCACCTCTGATACAGCGAATTACCTGCTCAAAACTGGTACCGTGATCAAGATGCAGGGCTACTGGTATGTCCTCGTCTCCTGCCGCAATTTTCACCATTCCGGTAATGAAGTCGAGCCCGGCGTACTGGATGGCTCCTTGACTGGCCTGCATTATGACCGGAGCCTTTTCAAGCCTAGCAGCTTCCATGATGGCTTGAACGATCTCCATGTTGTTGGCATTGAAGGCGCCTACCGCGTACCCCCCTTTCTCCGCTTGTACCAATAGATCAGCTACAGGTACCAAAGCCATTATCCTCACCTCTCTGACGTGATATTATGTAAATCGCAAAGCCCACTTATGTACAAGAAACGCGGTGCAGCCTAGCCGAGTTCTTCGGCCACCATTTCTCTCAAAACAGATATATCAAACGGCTTCACAATGTACCTTCTAACCCCTATTTTTTGGGATTTTTCTATGAGTTCGATTTCACCGTAAGCGGTCATCAAAATAATCGGTATATTCTCACTTATGTTTAGTATTTCCTCCGACGCCTCTATCCCGTTCATATTCGGCATTTTCATGTCCATCAACACTATATCGGGGATGCTTTTTCGCACTTCCTCAACAGCCTGCCTGCCGTCAGCCGCGACAGTTACCTCGAACCCCTCCTGCTTGAACAGTTCCTCCAAAAGCCGGCGAATTCCTTTCTGGTCATCGACGACCAACATACGTCGAGCCATCCTTTTCCTCCCTCCAAGCTAGTGCTTCATCGAGAGTATCGTACACTCGATATCCGCCCTTAAAAGCATTATATACATTTATTGGCACTTATGGCTAGAATCCCCCTGCCGCTACCCCCAACAGAACTATCATTATCACTAAAAGCAACCCTGTTATCACCATGGGAAAAGCCCACAACATTATTGCCTGTGATGTTGACACCTTTAGTGCCTCGCGCAGGGCCACGACTTGCAGGCCAACGGTCCAAAGGCATATTCCCAACGTCAGCAAAATGACCAAAGACTCCCAAACAAACACCCGTCCCAGCAGCCGAAAGGCCGGCCCCAAAGTGCTGGGCAAGTTAGCCAAAGCCAAAGCTGCTAACAGGCCTCGACCGTTTCCCCGTTGGTACAACACTTCGGATGCCAATGAATAGACCGCTGCCGAAACAAACCATATTAATAACGACACCACTACATACCCTACCCCGTATACCAGAGAAAAATTGGCTACACGGTCAGCAAGCACACTCCAATCCGGCGGCAAACCAGAAACTACATTTCCCCTGAAAAGGCTGAAACTGACCACAGCCCCGAACCCCAAAGCCGCCAACCAAATCGCAAAAACCTGCCTGAGAGGCTTTTCCTCTCCCACGTAGCGAAAGGTCGCAGCCGGGTTAAAGAATACCCCGTAGACTAATTCGTGTGCCCGCAAGTTCCTCCCCCCTTCCCCAAGAATGCAAAAAGACCATCTGATATTCTGCCGTGTTAGACTTTGCCTTGCGACTCCTAACCTTGAAAGCAGTTCATCTTATACTTAGATAAGGCTGAAGAATAGCCTTTGAATTCAGTAACTGGGAAAAAACCTTGGAAAAAGGATCTTGTGGGTTTAACTCGATGACTTGCGGTTCTCCGGACAGGTTAGCCAGTTCCTTTGTCCTTTCCAAAGCATCGTAGTAGTTGCCCAGGTGATCGACGAGCCCTATTTGTTTAGCCTTGTTTCCGGTCATGACTCTACCATCTGCAATAGTTCGTATCTCGTCAGGGCTCATCTTGCCCCGCCTACCTTTCTCTACCTGGAGCAAAAACTGCTGGTAAACATCATCAACCAATTCTTCCAGCAATTTTCTCTCTTCAGGAGATAGTTTTCGGGTTATGGATCCCATATCTTTGTATGAACCACTTTTTATTACCTCAGTTTCGATCCCCATTCTACTGAACAGTTCTTCCAGATTTACCTGCTCAGTTATGACTCCAATACTGCCGGTAGTAGTAGCCGGGTTGGCAAATATCTCATCGCAGCTAGCAGCAACCCAGTATCCGCCGGAAGCAGCTACATCTCCCATTGAAGCCACCAGGGGTTTCCCCTTCTTTTTTAGCCGCTCTATCTCCCTTGCGATTTCTTGGGCGGCTACCGCACTACCTCCCGGACTATCTATGCGAATTAGAACTGCCTTTATGTCGTCCCTTTTTCCGGCCTCTCGTAAAGCTTCCATAATCTCCTCTGTCTGGGTAGCTCCCCCGTACCCCTGGCTGGCCCCACTCAACACGCCCTCAATCCTCACCACTCCGATTGCTCCCCCGGCTCCGACCATGGACGCTGACCCGGAAGTATCGGGAGACCATTTTACCGCCAACACCAGCACAGCTAAGCAAAAAGCCACGATAAGGCCAACCACTAACCTCTGCCTCACTCCACCACCTCCCTCTTGGCACCCAAGACTCCTTCGTCATCCCCTTCCGCTTCAACTAAACATCCGTTCTCTATGTATGCACGACGAATGTCGCTGGGAGCTAAGGTCCTTTTTACCGGTACCTCCACCACTGTGCCCGGTTCCACTGGAAAATCCGGAGGTAGCTCAACCAAACAAAATTGCATGAACACCTTGCCCCTGACCGGGTACTCGTCTTTTCCTATCTTGACCTTAACCGTAAACCGGCTTAGATTCAAGTATGATCCTACCAATTTGGCGATTATCTTGAACAGGTCAAACCAACTTCCAGGCCTTGATAACGCTTCTAGCCCCAATCCGTCCGCGAACCCGACCGGTACCACTGCTATTTTCGATGCTGCCCTGGTTCGATAGGTACGGTAATAGCCCAGATAACTGCCTGCTGGCATTTCCCTCACCGCCGTTACTCTCGCCTTGAACCGGTAAGGGTTTTTAAGCTTTATCTTGTTGGGTACGTGTCCAGCCGGGTGCTGTCCGCCAAGCAACGTTCCTATCCGGACCGCATCTAGGTGCATTTCGGGGAAACGAAGAGCAGCCGCACTGTTACAACAGTGTATTAAAGCTGGCCTTATACCATTACTGGTTAGAGCATCTACAGTCTTCTGCAACTGTTCGAACTGGCTCTGCGTAAATTTTGGACTCCGCGCCCCAGCCTCCGCAAAGTGCGTGTACAACCCTTCTAAAACCAGCCACTGGTCGTAGTGTATTAAGCGGGCTAACTCTAAAGCCCGGTCTGCTGTTACCCCGAACCTTCCCAAACCAGTGTCGATTTTCAAGTGAATTCTCACCTTCTTATTGAAGCGAGAGGCAGCCTCACTCGCTAGCCTGTAGTCCCTGTAGCTCGCCACCGTCAGGGTCAGTCCCTGCTCAACGGCCTTCTCGATCTCCCGTTCGCCTGCAGGGGCAAATACCAGGATATCGGTACTGATTCCTCCTTCTCGCAGTTCGAAGGCCTCTTCAGGAAATGTAACGGCGAAATAGTCTACCCCGTGCCGCGCGAGCACCCGTGCCGTCCCCACCGCTCCTAATCCATATGCATTAGCTTTGAGAACGGCTATGAGGCGGGTGTTTTCCTTCAGCAAGGATCTAACCGCTTCAAGGTTATGAACCAGCGCGTCAATATCAACTTCTATCCAGCGGTTATTCGGCATAAGTTGCATGTCCCTGTTTTCTTCCTCCGCGTTTTCGCCACCGTATAATCCATCTTGTCCCCCGGTAGTATAATGGTAAGGCCCATTCCCACAGCCAATAGAAAAAAGGCGAGAACACCTTGTCCCATTCACCCACGAATTCTACAAATTCACCGCCAAATCCCTTCTTAAACCGGTACAACCCATACAAGGGGTTATCTTCCCTCAATTCCCCGGACACCCCGCGAAAATCGTACAGCGTACATCCCTCTTGTTGCGCCCATCGGATCATAGACCACTGCAAAAGATAATTAGGCATAACATTGCGATGTTGGTTGCTGGAAGCCCCGTAGCTGTACCATACCTTGCTCCCCAGTTTTAATGCTAAGGTACCTGCTATCACCTTTCCCTCGTATTCGGCAAGAAAAAAACGGGCAAGGCCTTGCGGTACCAGTTCATCCCAAATGGTACTGAAGTAGTCATACCCGCGAATAAGGAAATTGTCCCTCTCCGCGGTTTCCTTCAAGATGGAGTAGAACACGGGGAGTTGCTCCTTGGTTTCCATCGGGTAGACCTTTACTCCTTTTCGTACAGCTAGCCGGATGTTATAGCGGGTTTTCGAACTCATCCTGCCAAGAAGCTCTTCTTCGGAAGGAGAAATGTCCAGTCTAAAGACAAAAGTAGGCTGTACCCCTTCGAACCCTTCTGCGGTCACCGTCTTCTTAAACCCGTTTTCGCGTAAAAGACGGACAAACTCTTCGTCGCTCGCCGGAACATCCGGATCTATCTTTAGGAATATCGCCCTGTGTTTCCGTGCCAGTTTCCTTACCTCTGTTATCAAAGCCGCAAAAAGTTCGCGGTCATGCACATCGATTACTGGACCCCTCGGCGCGTAAAAAATGCTCCTTTCGAGTCCTGGTATCGGAAGCCGCCGTTTCAGTATCAAGATTGCTCCAACTACCTGTCCGTCCCGCTCCAACACCATGGGTAGAGGCTTCCAACCGGTAAATGCCTTGACCTGCCCCCACTCCCAGGTTTGAAGGATGTGGCCTTTGGGGTGCCGGGATACAAATTCGTCGAACATCTCCTTCTCTCGGTCTATTACGACCCGACCTGTGTACACACTACTCTCTCCTTCTGGCCGATATGATTATCAGAAAGCCCACCCCTTATAAGGTGGGCACAGTGTCATAAGATGCTGTCTATGATATGATCACGGCTCGTACTTCTTTTGACTCTTCAGGGCATAAGCTGCTTGAATAAAATCCCGAAACAGGGGATGAGGCCGGTTTGGCCGGGACTTGAATTCAGGATGGAATTGACAAGCCACAAACCACGGGTGATCCCTCAATTCAATGATTTCCACAAGATCCCTAGCTACCGAAATCCCGCTAATTACCAGACCCTTTTCTTCTAATGCCTCTCGATACCGGTTATTAAACTCATACCGGTGACGGTGTCTTTCAACTACCTGGTCTACCTGGTAGGCGAGATGGGCTTTAGTTCCCTTCACCAACTGGCACAAATACCCCCCTAAGCGCATGGTTCCCCCTTTGGCATGAACCTCTTTTTGCTCCGGCAAAAGATCTATCACCGGGTAAGGCGTATCAGGAGCGAACTCGGAACTATGAGCACCCGCCATATTACAGACATTCCGGGCAAACTCGATGACGGCGCACTGCATGCCCAGACATATTCCCAAAAGAGGAATCCGGTTTTCTCTCGCGAATTGGACCGCTTTTATTTTCCCTTCCACTCCTCTTTCTCCAAAACCGCCTGGAACGAGCACCGCATCTGCTTCTTTTAAGCAGCCGCAGCCCTTCTCTTCAATCTCCTCGGCGTAGACCCAGTTAACTTCCACGCCTAACTGGTGATATATACCGGCATGGTGTAAAGACTCGATAAGACTTAAGTAAGCATCCGGAAGCTGCACGTATTTGCCGACCAGAGCCACCCGCACCGACCCGCACGGGTTCTTAAGGCTACTTACCAACCGGCGCCATTCATCTAAGTCAGCCGGGGGACACGATAGCCCTAAACGTTTGAGAACGATGTCATCGAGTCCCTCTTCATGGAACATGAGCGGTAATTCGTAGATGGTCGACGCGTCTAGGGCCTCGATAACCGCTTCCTCGTCCACGTCGCAGAACAAGGCCAGTTTAGCCCTCATTTCTCGCGAAAGTTTTTTCTCCGTACGGCAGACGAGGATATCCGGCTGGATACCTATACTGCGGAGCTCCTTGACACTGTGTTGGCTCGGTTTGGTCTTAAGTTCCCCCGCGGCTTTGATAAAAGGAATGAGGGTAACGTGTATATATAGGATGTTTTCCTTGCCCACATCCTTTTTCAACTGGCGGATAGCCTCGAGAAAAGGCAGCGATTCTATATCCCCTACCGTGCCCCCAATCTCGGTTATGACCACATCGGGCGAACACTCTTTTGCTACTTGAATAACCCTTTCCTTTATTTCATTGGTAATATGGGGTATCACCTGAACGGTTTGTCCTAAGTAGTCTCCCCTTCTCTCCTTGTCAATCACGGCCTTATATATCTGGCCGGTCGTTACATTGGAATTACGGCTCAGGTTCTCGTCCACAAACCGTTCATAATGTCCTACGTCCAAATCGGTTTCCGCTCCATCCTCAGTCACAAAAACTTCTCCGTGCTGATAAGGACTCATCGTCCCCGGATCCACGTTGATGTAAGGATCGAACTTCTGGAGAGAAACCCGCAATCCCCGGCTTTTGAGCAGTCGACCGAGCGATGCGGCCGTAATTCCCTTCCCCAGCGATGATACTACTCCTCCTGTTACGAATATGAACTTGGTCAATTCCTGCTCCCCCTTTTTTTGACTCGCGACCCTCTCTACCGTCCTCCAAATCCAAAAGCAAGCGGGGTTTTGTTCCCCGCTTCCCTCATTTTTGGAAATAGTCCAGGACTGTAACTTGCTTTTCTCCCGTACGGTCTACGCCGGTTAACTCGAGATATGGTTTTTTTATAGCCTTAGCATAATTTTTCAAAAAACCCTCGACCGGTGCGATATTAATTTGGCAATGAGGGGTCTTGAAATGCATTGGCACCACTACCTGCGGATCAAGCTGGTTGACGACCTTAACCGCATCATCAGCATCGATGGTATAAGTCCCGCCTACCGGAACTAAGAGAACATCAACACTCCCTATCTCCTCAACCTGGGCAGGAGTCAGTACATGCCCCAGATCTCCCAGGTGAGCTATTTTGATGCCTTCCACTTCCAAGACAAAAACGGTATTCTTCCCCCGTTCCTTTCCTCCTGAACGGTCGTGGTAAGTGGCAACGCCTTTGATTTTGACGCCCTTAGCTGAATGTTCCCCTGGCCCCCGGACTACAAGGAAAGAACCCTTTACAGAGCCGACAGCGTTGTGATCATAGTGTTCGTGGCTGACGGTGACTATATCCGGCGTTACCTGAGGAATAGGGTAACCAACAGACTTATCGAACGGGTCTGTCAGAATTTTTACCCCGTTTCCTTCTATCAAAAAGCAGGCATGACCGTACCAAGTCAGCTTCATGGTTTTCCCTCCTATCTGACCTTCAATGCCCAGTATCCATCTCCCATATAACCAAACCGGTTATCGAGATTAATCTGGGTATAAACGGCGGCCATGTTGCGCGGGTTGATCTCCCGGTTCATAAACTGTAATACAGTTTCCACCAGTTCTCGGTAATACACAGGACCTTCCCGGTTTCGCAAAACCTCGTAAGCCCAATCTGCCTCGCTTTTCTTAGCGGTCAAAGCTAGTCCCCCCTACATCCTTTCCGGGGCCGAAACCCCCAAAACACCCAGAGAATTCTTGACGACTCGCCTTATAGCTTCCATCAATACCATTCGAGCGTCTCTCAGATTCTCCTCCTCGTTCAGCACCCGGTGATGGTTATAATAGCTATGGAACATCCCGGCCAAGTCCAGCACATAGCGGGCGATGCGGTGCGGGCTCAGGGTTGCTGCTGCCATTGATATCTCGTTAGGGAACTCAGCTACCTTGCGTAGCAATTCTAATTCCTCAGGTAGGCACAGAAGCCGCAGGTTAACTTCATCCGGATTCTTTAGAAGAATGCCAGCCCTCTCAGCTTGCCTCATAATGCTACAAATGCGGGCATGCGCGTACTGGACGTAGTAAACCGGGTTCTCCTGGCTCTGCTTTTGAGCCAGTTCCATGTCGAAGTCCAGGTGGCTGTCTGGACTTCGCATTACGAAAAAGAACCGGGCGGCGTCTTTCCCTACCTCTTCCAGCAGCTCGTCCAAGGTTACCAGAGTCCCCGTACGCTTAGACATCCGTACCAGTTCCCCTCCCCGGTACAACCTCACCAACTGCATCAGGATAACGTCTAACCGGTTCGGGTCATAGCCCAGGGCAGCGATAGCCGCTTTCATCCTCGCTACGTGCCCGTGGTGGTCTGCTCCCCACACGTTGATAACCCAGTCAAACCCTCGCTCAAACTTGTTCTTGTGGTAGGCTATGTCCGCAGCAAAATAAGTAGGAAGGCCATTTTTACGAATAACCACCTCGTCCTTTTCGCCAGAGTCTTCTCCTGCTCTAAACCACCAGGCCCCTTCCTTCAGGTACAAATACCCCTTAGTTTTCAATTCCTCAGTCACTTCTTCTATTTTACCAGAGTCGTGCAAACTCTGTTCACTGAACCAGACATCGTATCTTATACCGAAAGCCTCTAAAGAAGTTTTAATGCTTTCCAATTTCTCTTTCAGAGCAAATTCCGTGAGTTTCTGCCGTCTCTCGTATGGATTAGCCCCAACCAGATAGTCCCCGTATGCTTCTATGAAATGCCGAACCGTCTCTACGACATCCTGTCCTTCGTATCCACCTTCCGGGAATCGGAATTCACATCCACACAACTCCAAATACCGCGCTTCCAAGGACAGTCCAAACAGCTCAATCTGGTTCCCGGCATCATTTACGTAATACTCCCTCTCTACTTCGTATCCCGCCATGGACAAAATATTAGCCAGGCTATCCCCGATAGCCCCCCCGCGGGCGTTGCCCATGTGAAGATCTCCGGTAGGGTTGGCGCTGACGAACTCTACTTGAACCTTCTTCCCTACTGGCTTATGTTGCCCGTAACTCTCGCCGCTTTGCCAAACCACTCTAGGCACATCGAATAGCCAGTCTTCTTTAAGGAAAAAATTTATAAATCCTGCCCCTTTAACCTCCACCCTTGATATAAGGGGATCATTCTGGGGCAAGAGATCTATAATGGCCTGTCCTATCGCAACTGGGGACATGCGGGCCTGTCGAGCCAAGAGCATGGCTACATTACAGGCATAATCCCCGTGCTGTTTTTCGCGCGGAACTTCAATAACAAAGGCCGGTATCTCTTGGTAGTTAAATTTGCCTCCGGTTTTCGCTTTTTCGAGTGCTGTCACGATCTTCTGCCTCAGATCATCCTGAATCTTCTTTACCAAATCCATGCTGTAATGCCTCCCACAAACATTATTATATTATGGGGTTAAGCAAAGATTATATACAATTATTTCCCAGAATCCTCTGGGTAAACCCTGCCCCGGCATACCCCTTCGTTGTCGATTTCGTCAGTCACCATCAGATAAGGTTGCCCCGTCTTGACGGCGATTATCCATTTAATGCTGGTCATACGCGGGCATACGAACAGGGTACCTTCCCTTTTGGCCTGTCGGCAGTACTCCCGGTATGCACAAGTGCCGTTTGTGATGTAAACGTTTATTACACCATCTTCTTGTACAAATCGATAGTGGCTTTCTTTGAGAAACCCTTGTTTGCCCAACACCCTAACCCAAGCTTGCGCGTAGTCCGTCGCCTGATTCCCCCGGCTGTAATAGTCGCGCTCGAACTCGTAGTAAACCCGGCGAGATAAGCTCTCAATCACCCGCTCCAGCCACTGCTGCCCATCCGGCAACTCCGCAATTACTTCGCTAATGGCCAGGAAGAGCTTGTTGACCAAAGTATACATGAAAGCGAGGTTTTCCACACTAATCACCCCCTGTTTTGACTTTCACCACAGGGGCGGCTTTTTCCTGCCAGTCTCGAAACCACTGCGAGAAATACCGGGTCATGTCTTTTCCTGTCTCGTTCTGCACGGCTCTCAGAACATCTTCGCTGGTAGCAATTCCGTACCTGTTTTCGGCCAAATACCTTCGTAAGACCCCGACGACTTTGTCCGTCCCTATCTCCCCTTCCAACCCATTCCAGAAAGCCTCGCCTCCCCGGTAAGCAGAGTACAGGTAATCGCTTCTGGATCTCATTTCCGTCAGGGAACGGGAAAGGTCCGCTGCTTTGATTCCCGCAGATTGCTCGCTGCCGGTTTGCTTTCCTGTCCTCCTTAGACAAAGCCCTGCCGACCAATTGGCCAGGCCCTCGTCCAGCCAAGGCTCCCGCGATTGATCATTTCCAACAAGCCCAAACCACCATTGATGAGCAATCTCGTGAGCCAACAGGAACTCGCGTCTGCTCGGGGAATACGCTTTTGACAACACTTGATCTTGTAAAAAAATGACCCCTGAATACTCCATGCCCTGAAAACCGTCCATCGGCACTTGTATGATATCCAGTTCCTCATAAGGATAAGACCCAAATGTGCAGGCATAATACTCGAGTATCTTCTCTGCTTCACTCAAAACCTGCACTCCCGTGTCTTCGTACCCCGGATTTACATACACTCTGATCGGAATATTCATGGCCTTAGTGTCCAACTGCTGGTGACGCCAGGTTGCCGCGATTACAAAATCGCGGGCTCGGCTGGCCTCAATAAGAACCGTGTCCCTTCCTTCAGCTCCCGCTTCTCTCGCCAGCACATGACCGGTTGAAACCACCTGATACTCCGACGGAAGGTTCAACTTCACCAGGTAGTCTGCACAAGCAAAACAGAACGGATCCCCCAAAGGGGTCTCCTCGGCAAACCGCCATTCCCCTCCCTTTCTAACAGTGAGAACCGGGTAGAAGTTGCTCAACATGAACACCCCATCCCAGGCACCGAAGCGGTAGGCTGCTTGCGGTATTTTAACCTTCCACGCCATCTCGATCTTTACGGGTTGCCCGGGAGACAGGGCCTCTTCAAGCGTGAGTTTCAACTTCGTGCCCTGAACTTCATAGGAAGCAGGGATACCATCAGTCTTTACCTCGGTGACCCTTATATACCCGGGATCAAACCCGTTTTTGTATGCCGATGGGGGCGCAGGTGAAGAGGCTTTTTCCTCGAAAGCATTAGGATACAAGGTGAAGTACATCTCCGAAAGGGGGCCGTCCAGGTTGTTTTCGGTTTCGATAACACTAGTTCCATATAGTGTCAGTGTTGACACGTCCAGATAAAGGCCCATGTTGTAACGTGTTTCCTCGGTAGGAGGAAAAGTGTCGCCTCCTCGGCCGAATGCGTCTCCGTTTCCCCCTTTTAGCAGGCCTACGGCGTGATAAAGCCAATACTTCCAAACAAAAACAGCGGCACCCGTTATAAGCAGCACCGCGAGTATCATCAGGTAAAACCGCTTGTTTCGCACCATGTTGCCCCCACTCTCGTCCGGTTGTTTCAGCTGCGAGAGAATTCGTAGAGCCTGTCCCGGTAATCCTTGGAAAAATCGCGGTTCAGAAATTCCCTAAACCGGTCTAACATGGCTGCCATCTCTGCCCTGGTCACGATATCGTTGGGCCTGAAAAAGTTGGCTCCTGCCGCGGTTTCCCCGCCGATTATGCCGTATTCCTGCGCCACATAAACCGATTCTTTGGCCCAGAGCGGTATCAGCGCATCATCATAGAACCCGGTTGAGGTCTCGGGTCCTGGAGACAGGTTTTCTAGCCCCATGGCTTTTACCAGTAGCACAGCCGCTTCGGCCCTGGTTATATTATCGTTCAGCCCGAATATTTTGCCGTCTACGAGCCCCTTCTCGCCCGCAATCTGCACATACTTGAAGTAGGGGCTGCTGGAGTCAACATCATAGAAAAGCGGAGTTGTTGCCTGGTTTTTCGTTCTTCGAGTGCTTTTGGCCGTATTCTCTTCGCTGGCAGAGGTCATCCCTGCCACTGTGACCAAGGCTCTGATGAAATCTCCCCGACGGGCGGGAAGGTTTGGGTAGAAATAGGCGTTCTCCCCGTCTATAGCCCCCAGACCGCAAAGTGACTCCACTGCTTCTTTTGCCCAGTGGCCCCGTAGGTCCTTAAATTCCTTGATGAACAGCCGCTTCTGCTGGGCCGGAGAGGCTGAAGACAGTTCCAGGGTACCTTCGTTTCTCCGGTCGTCATCAATCCCCTCGCTCCCAGTGGACGGAAGGTCGTACTCAACCGTCATCACTTGTTGGGTGCGCGTCTCGTCAACGAAGCCTCCGTCAAAGCTCGAAAGTTCTGCCCCCTGGCTTACGTAGGCGAGGGAACGAGAGAGGGTATCGTTCATGGTTATGCGGGCTGAACCCTCCCAGCTATCTCCATCAGAAGGTTCTCCCTTGACCGATACATCTATAATGCGGGTATCTCCTTTCCCCCAAGCATTTGAGTACCCTTCGCTTTTCCCCGCAGACTCTACCGTGATTTGGTTCTTGCTGCCCCTTCCGGTTACATACACCTTTTTCATATACCAGTTCCCGGCCCAAAAATCAACCGCCGGCCGGTGGTCGATAGCCTGCGATCCTGAAAAGTAAAGCTTATCTTTATCCAATTTGTAGGTCGTCTTCCCCAGCGTGAGGCTTTCCGTATACCCGTCCAGGCTCATAACCTGGACCTCCTGGGCACCGCTACGTTGTACATTATACGTCAGTTTTACGTTGCGGGTCAGTTTTCCGTCTCCCCCGACTTGAACCAGCTTATAGGTAAGGGTGACCTGCCGACTGTCGCCCCGATCTCGACTGGTCTCCTTGACCGTTCCCTTGAATACCTGCGGAGTGCCAGCTACAAAAACTACTTCCTGGTATTCCTGCCCATCCGACACCCCGGGATCAAAACCGGTGAAGGCCAGACCCGCTCCTGCTGTACTGAGCACCATTGTCCCAGCTAAAAAAACCGCCAACACCGTTGCAAAGACACGCTTTCCCAGACTATTCCACCAGAATGGCTGCAGCATAGACATCCCTTTCCCCTCCTACCGACGCCCGTAGCAAGTAGACCGCATCCTTCGTAGCCAGTTTGGAAGCCGAGCCGCCTTGCCCTTTTTTCACGACTAAAGCATACTTCGTTTTCACCGTAAGATTATCGCTCTGGGCCACCCATTTCTCTGTGAAACCAGACCAGTTGGTCACGCTGCCGATGGTTATCGAACCAGAGTCGAGCGAAGTCACGGCGCCTTTTGTGATAATCTCATTTGAGAACTCTATCCCGTCTGCAACAAGTAAGGCTAATATCCGGTCTCCTTCCGCTATAAAGAGAATATCGTCTTCTTCGAGGTCCTCGTCGAGATTGTAGAACTCTTCGGCGTTCAGCTCCCGCACGGAAGACGACGTGGCAAGGACAATATAGGTCAAGGCATCGTAATAGTACTCGCGGTTGCTTCCCACGTAATCCCATTCGTTGTTCTCCAAGCAGTCGAGTGAGTCGATTTGAATCGAGCTCCGCGAAAGGACCTCATCCAGAACTCCTTTGCCGATTGTATAGCGGGCTTCCTCCGTTCCCTCGATCACAATGACCCTCGCTAATACAGAAGAGTTGTCTTTCCGTTCGGCCAGTACAGTCACCATATCCCCTGCCTGTACCATATCCGGATCCACCAAGCGGTTGTCTTCAACTGCTATGGTTGACTGGTCGTATTGGATCAAGGCCGGCTCATACTTTACGGTCATGCAATCACGGTAAGCATCTAGCTCCTCGACCTTCCCGTTTATCCGACGCTCGGAATCGCCTCTTACTACCAGCCGGACGATACGTTCTTCTCCTCCTTCGATGGAAGTAACGACAAAAGCATACCTGCCGCGATAAGCTTCAAGCTGGGCTGCGCTCAGCCGGTTGCTGCTGGCGAAGAGTTCGGCGCCGCTAGCCAGTTTCAAAGTCTTGGCTGCTGACGTTTCCTTTACCAGGTCGCCGTTTTCATACCGGTAGATATCCGTGAAACGTACGGTACTAAAAGCAGCTTTCACTTCGTCCAAATAACCGCGGTAAACCGCCAGGTCTCCTGCATCCTTGCGAACATCTACCCGGATCACATTGCCCTGACTATCAACTGTGAGCTTTAGATAGTCCCCGGTCTTGAGGGAATAGTAGGTGCTGACTACGCCGCCAACATAGTAGTCGGTCTCGCTTGTCAAGGAATAGGTATAAGGATTCCCGTTCTCATCCCGGATGCTGATCTCGCCTGCCGTTTTGGTAAAGAGCGTTCCGTAAACAACCCGCGTCCCGTTCACTTCACCGCTTGTCAGCGAATCCGGCAGGTCACCTCTTATCTCCGATACCTGGGAACCGCTAACCAGCATAACCACGGGCTGGCCTGGAACAAGGTCGTTCATCCTCGCCGGATACCCGCTAAGGCTGATCTTACATAAAGGACTTACTGCCAGTTCATAGCTTTTCCCGTCACTCGCGGTCGCCCGTACGATCCTTTTAACGCTATCCACATAATCCAGGTAGCCACTGACGGATGCTTCGGCTACCTGCCTTTTTTCTATATAAGCAACCAGGTTCTGCGGTGTCACCAGAACACTTACCTGATCCCCGCTCGTCAACAGACCCGAAAGACCTGTTTTCCCAGATGTTCGGTCATACACGAATACCTCTTTGTCACTTCCTGCAATCACGTAGAAGCTCAGCCCGTCGTTCTGGGCGACCTGAACATATGTATCTGCACTGTCGGCCTGACCGCCGCTCGAAACCCTGACCACCGTTCCGGAAAGCTCCTTGTATCCCTGTCCGGCCAGGATTATACGGCTGGCCTTGTCCAGGGCGGCAGCCAGTTCTCCCCGCCTTATGCTCGCTTGCGGATAGAACATCCCTGCATCCCTTCCGCTCATTATCCCTAATTTGACCACGGTTGCGCAGTAGGGGATACGCTCGGAGCTGAACCTTGCCCAATCCTGAAAAGAGTAAACCGGGTGCTGTTCGGAATCGTATACAGGAGCAAGCCCACTCATCCGGGCTATCCAGTAGGCTACTTCTTCCCTGGTGGCAGGGGCCTGCCAGTTGGCGCTTGCCCTTTCGGCCGGGGTTACGATGCCCATGTTTTGAGCAAGTCGGGTGTAGTTGGCTCCCCAAGGAGTTCGATAGCTGGCCATTTCCCCAGGTCCAACCGCCAGCTTCTGGGCTTCGCCTTCTTTTCCGGCCAGCCTCACAACCATTCCCAAGGCCTCTTCTTTGGTCGCATATGCCTCAGGGCGAAAGTCCGGCCCACTACTCCTCAATACCCCTAGCGCAGCCAGGCGGTAAATTGAGCTACGAGCCCAATGAGAAGCCACATCGGCAAAAGACAGATGGGAAATATCTGTTCCTGCCCCTAGCCTCCCGTAGTAGACATCCGCTGCCTCCGCCTTCAAGGGAAATACCAGGAACAGCATCAATATCAGAGTTATCCAACTAATCAAAAGTCGCTTCACTTTTCTCAGCCCTTACCCAAAAATGATGAAAAGGTTCGGCTGCGGCACCCGCACTTCTATCCTGCCGGTTAGGCTGCTTGCCACATCCGTGCAGTTCACCCACTCGAGACGCGGGTACGAGTAATACTCCGCCCGCGTCGGGCGACCGACCCCGCCTTCCACCTGCCAGACCACCCGCAGGCTGCCTGCCAGGGTTGAGGCCTGAACTTTCCTGGTTTTGGCCTCGAATCCGATCTCGACGGCGAACCCATCAAGAGGTCTCGAACCTGACCGATTGGCCTTAACCGATTCCAAAACCGCCGTACTTGTGGGATAGATGTAGATGAAGGCGTAACCTTCTCCCGTTCGGCTCCAAAAGTCCTGCATTTCCGATGTCTTTAATACTTTCAGAGGTACGGACAGGTTTATCCTGTCCCCGTTAATCCTCAGAGTTACATCAGGGTTCGTTCTAACCCCGACCAAGGGGATCATCAGCCGCAGCCGTTTTAGGGCTGCCTGCTCAGAGTCTAAGGTGACGTCGTAGTAGCTGCTTGACCAGGACGAAATCTCGTCCCCCACGATTATAACCAGGTCATCTTTCTCCCGGCTGATCCTAGTTGTGTTCTGTAATATTTCGGCCGTTTGTGGGCGGTTCTCGACATCATCGTCGGAAACGTAAATGGGATTCGATTTGCAAGCGATGAAATCGGAACAGCCGTACTGGTTGAAGGTCCTCATCCAGAAATAATAGCGCTTGCCGGGCTCGATGTCCTCGAACACGAACTCGGTTTTGTCAGTAGAAACCAGGAACTGTTTGGAGTTGGTGCTGGAACGGGTGTTTACATATATCTCGTAACTACTCGGCACCGAACTCGCCGACCAGAAAAGCTTGATAGCGCGCCGGTTCCACAATTCCCCGTCGAAATCCGACGGCGGAGGAGCTACCGTTTCCTCGAAAGTAAAACCGTTGGCCTTCAGGGCCTCGCCGTAGTCGGGAGCTGGGTTGCGCACCGACACGTCCACGGACCCCTTGGCATGTGAGGGAGTCACTACCGTAAGCTGGTCGTACCGGTCATAAGTTACTGAAGCCGCTTCCAACGTTCCGAAGAATACCCTGCATCCGGTGCGGAAGTTGTCTCCCTTTATTACTACAATCGTACCTCCCAGGGTTGTTCCGTGATCTGGGGTAATGCTGGTTATCGTTGGCTGCAGCTCAGGAGATACGTAGGTGAACCCTGACGGTTTTACCGCCGTCCCCTGGTCGGCTGTGTTGATTACCGATACATCCACCGCTGCCGTGGTCTGGTTGGCAGGCATGCTGTAAGCCGGAGTACGCACCACCAGTCTGTTTTCAGACTTTTCGATAATGGTAGCTTGGCCGGTCCCAAAGTATACCTCGACCTGATCCCGGAAGTTGGTACCGGTTATAGTCACGTTGGTGCCACCGTTAGCGCTCCCCTGAGATGGCTCGATTGAGCTTATCGTCGGCTCTACTACCGGTGATACATACTCTACCGTGCAGTCCGCCTGTCCCCCGTCCGGGTTACGGACCCGCAGTACCCGTTTTCCTATGAACTGGCCTGTGCTCAAAGGAGGAATTACTACCCTTATACGGGACGCATCCAGGACTTCGATGTTCGGGTATTCCGCCCCGTCGATAGTCGTCTTGCCGGTAGGAGTTACATCGGCGAGCGAAGTGAATGTCTGCCCGGTGGCATCGCTCAAAAGAACATCGCTACCGGCCCACTTTACCCCCTCCGCTTCAGATGGAACCACAAAACCGCTACCCGTGATCGTCGCCAGGCTAGGCCTGCTCTTTGGAAACTTAGACGGGTTCACACTGCTGATGGTGGGTTTGCTCACTTCGAAGGTGAAGCCCTTCTTCAGCGTATAGGTCCCGGTATCGGGATTGGTAATGGTTACGTCGACCGCCCCGCCCCCTGAATATAGCGGGGTTATTACCTTCAGTTGGGTACCCTGGCTCTTGGATAGAGTATCGTCCTTGACCACAGTTGCCTCTATTCCTCCGAAGGTTACCACGGGCCAATCCGTAATTACATTGTTCTCATCTCTGTTCACCCTGAAATCACGCCCGCGAATTATTACTTCCTGAGTTCCGGCCGCTGGTCCTTTATTAGGCTGAACTGCGGTTATGACCGGGCTGCTGGAAGGCGTAACATAGGTGAACGCCCCCAACGCACGAGCAGTTCCCCCGTCTGGGTTGACGATCATGATGTCTGCCGGTCCTGGGGTCTGCCCTGCAGGAAGAGCAGGCGTCTTGGCCCGGACCCGACACTTGCTCCAAATCCCAGCCCCGCTGTCGAAATGTACCAATTCGAGCTTTACTTCGCTGGCTAACTGGGTTCCTACATAAAGCTCGAGCCCTTCCCTAAAATCAGCCCCCTCTACCACTATGTCAGTACCGCCGTATACTGAGCCCCGCTCGGGATTAACCGCCTTTTGGTCCCCATCTATATCCTCGATAGTCGGGTTACTGGTAGGAAGCTGATACACAAACGGCTTAGCAGCGATGGCTTGGGCCGTATCCGGATTAATCACCTTGATGGCGTACTCGCCAGGAGAGGGCAGTTCCGGAACGATGAACTCGATAAGTTCAGGACTCTTTACATACACTGCCCCCATTACCTGCTGGTCGCTATTCCACGATGTAACAGCTGTCAAAAGCTGGTCCCCAAGAAATACCCTTGTTTCGGCTCCGACAACAAAGTCAGCCCCTTCAACCACAACTTTTGTCCCTTTCGTGCCGTGCGTCGGCGCAAACCTGTTTATAGTCGGGTTGGTGTAAACCGCGTGGTACCTGAACCCTTGAGCAACAGTCGCAACCCCTATACCGTTGGCGGAAACGTTTATCACCTGCACCGGCACCCAAACGTCGCTCCGCGTACCCGGGGGGGTGTGACAGGTGATGGTCTGCCCTGCCTGGCTTACCGTAATCGCACTGGCCAACTGCCCGTCAAAGGTTACTAGAGCCCCGTCTCTGAAGTTGCTGCCGTTTATAGTTACAACTTCCCCCCCCTGGATGTTCCCTTCATTCGGGGTTATAGTGTTGATCCTGGGGGCCAGCTGGGTGCTGGATTCAAGGTATTGGAACTTGTTCTGCCACAGAGCTATCCCGCCATCCGGGTTGATGACCCAAAAGTCCTGTTCTTTCGGCTCTCCCGGCGGTACCTCCAGGTATATGCGGTTGCCATTCGCACGGTCGTAGGGGGCAAGCTCTACCGCGTCCCGCATTACCCTGATTTCGAGTTCATCAAAGAAGGTAACGTTTTCACCAGGAAAAAGGCTATCGATAAGGTCGGTATAGAAGCGCTGGTTTTCTGTCTCGTCCTCGTAAACGTGACCTATTACCACATTATTTCCGATTTTCACCGCCGACCCGTACATAAAGTCTTTGCCTTCAACAGTCACAAAAACCCCGCCGGCAGGAGAGCTCACCGCCGGGCTGACTTTAGTAATCGTGGGGCTGCTGATGTATTCAAAGCCCTCCTCGAGAACATCTTCGCCACCATCCCAATTCACAACCCGCACGTCTACCCTCTCTCTCTTAGCATGGGCAGGTGCAAGTACGGAAACCTTTGCCTTCGGCCTCCCGTCCTCAACACCTCCGGGAACAATGTCTACTACGGTCCCCTTCGTTTCCCCGAAAAAGACGCTGAGCCCCTGGTAAAGGTCGAAGCCTTCAATCTCCACCTGGGTTCCGCCCGCAGTCGGGCCTTTGGTAGGTGTAATGCTCGTTATCTCTGGCACGCTTTTAACTCGCTGGTAGGTATAAGATTTTGACAAGACAGCCCTTTCAGCTACTGCCGGATCCTCGGGGATGACCAGCCGCTGCCCGCCGGTAAACATCTCTTCCGTTACGGTGACCACTACGTCCACCGTTTCCCCTAGGACCAAGGGATCAAGGTAGTGAGCGTTGGTGGTACCTTCCAAATACTGCACCCTCTGCCCGTCAGCCTGTATGAGCTCGGTGACCTTGGTTATCTTTACTGGCGTACCGCCGATCGTGACCGAGATGGTGCGGTAAACAACTACGTCAGTATATTCCAAATAGCTGTTCATCTTTTCGGTTATTACAAGGTTATTGTCCGAGGCCGGTTCAAACCCTGAAATGACGTAGGGGTTCGAGTTGTAGTCGGCCGAAATAAGTCGGCCGTTAGCATAGCGGAGGGAAGTAACAGGGTCGCTCGAACGGAAGCGGAAAAAGCTCCTTCCAGTCAGGGTCACGGTCTGCCCGCCTTCCTCGGGTCCACTGATCGGCATAATAGCAGTAAGCCGTAAAGCTTGGCCCTGGGTACTGTAATAAAAGCCGTTGGTCAGGGTGTCTTTGACGATGTCCGGTAGGTTTTTGTCTCGAACGGTCACGTCCACAGGTCCGGTATAATAGCCGTTGTTAGGCGAGCGCGGGGTTGAAACCTTAAGAACAACCGCATCTTCAGGGTATCCGGCTGGAAGCTCCTCGCTGGAAAGCAGCCTGGGGTTCGCGCCTAAACCTTCCCATTTGGGGTTCGCCGATGAAAATAACACCTCGGTGTCGGTATTGAACCCCCGCCCGATAACCATGATCTCGGTACCCCCCGCAGGAGTACCCACATTGGGAACTACCCCGAGTATCTCGAGCTCTCCTGGGGTCGGGAGAATGTTCACCGCTCCTGCATATATGGCCCCAGATTTTACCTTCCCTGTAGCCGGGTCCTTTATCTTAAAACGCAGGTCATGCTGGGTTTTGTCCGCGGAACTAGGGACAGTGACTACTATCTTTTTGCCCATCCCCACCTGCTCCACTGTCTTAACAGTCGCCTCGCCACCTGCGATTATGACAACGTTGTTAGCAGGAGTGCTTTCGAAATTCGAACCGGTAATCGCAATATCGATGCCCCTTATTAGAGCTGACGGGCTCGGATTAAAGCTGGTAGCCTCGGGGATACCGATGTTGGAGAGCCGCATTTCGCCCTGGGCGCCCTCGTAAGCATTAGAAAGCCCTCCGGCCGTGCTTTCCGCGGTAAAAATCAGGTCGTTGTTCTCCATAAGCGAATTCCAGGCAACGTATATGGCCCCCTCGCTGTCCCAGGAGATACCGCCCGCATAACCTGGTTCCTTTTTGTCTTCGTCGAGGTTACTGTATAAAATGGAATTGCCGCTCACAGCCGCACTTACCCTTATCTTCGATACCTTCTTCAAATAAGCCCCTTCAACCGCTACCCTCTTGACTGTAGACTGTATGATTGGCCTTCCATTCTGGTCAAACCCGCTCACTGTGATAAGGCTGTAGGGGTAAACGTTAGTAATAAAGGGATCATGGACATAGGTGAGCTTCTTCTGGGTATAGGTATAGGTGCGACCGTCGTTGGTTGTGATGGTAACTGCGAGTACCTGCTCCGTTTCCTTAGTCCCAAGAGTATAATAAGGAGCCCTCACGGTTATCTGGGTATCTGACCAGGTCTGAATGCGGTAAACGTTCATGGATACGGTATTGAACTCGAAGGTCACCTGGCAATCATTGCCGAAAGCGCCGAAGCCCGAGCCGTCGATTATTACTAAGGAACCGCCCGTAACGTCACTGGTTCCGTTGGCGTTTTTAATATCAGTCACGCTTATAGTGCTGGCTGCAAAGAGCGAACTAGGGAACAGCAATGACAGAAAAAACGTGATCAGTATAAAAAAAGCCCCTACCCGTCTCATTAGTTTCATTCGCTCCCCTTCCCGGTCCCGTAATACTGTTTCTGTTTACCTAACTAACAGAAACAGCCCCAGATAGAAATGGCTGCTGTACAGAGCAAAGCGGCACGCATCTCGAGAACATGCTCATCTTTTTAAATGCGGACCCCCGTGGGTTGATTGAAATTACCGTTACAATCGTCTGCTACCTCTTTATAAGATAAGCGGTGATAGACTAGTGTTGTTTTTCGAAAAGTTTTGGCTCGGATTTGAATCTCTTCAACTCCGAATTTTTTGCGTTTCCGCAGGCTAGCTCCTACTTTCTCGTTGAACGACACGTGTTCACTTCCCTGCTGTTCAACCCTAAAGCAAAAAGAGGGCACCTGTTGCCCTCTTTTCATCCTCCAGTTTATTCAAGTAAACGCTCTATTCTTTCTTGATCTTCGCCCACGAATCTTTTAAGGGCACGATACGGTTAAACACCAGTTTCTCCCCTCGTGAATCTGGGTCAACGCAAAAATACCCTTGCCGCAAAAACTGGTACCTGTCCCCAGGTTTGGCCCCGCGCACGGTGGGCTCGATGAGGCAGCCGGTCAGGACCTCGAGTGAACTTGGATTCAAGACTTCTTCCACGGCATCAAACTCGTCAGGGTTCTCCACAGTAAACAAGTAATGGTACACCCTCACTTCGGCCTTGACCGCATGTTCTGCCGAGACCCAATGTAGAGTCCCTTTCACCTTGCGCCCGGCAGCCGATCCTCCGCTTCTGGTTTCGGGGTCATAAGTACAATGGACTTCCACAATCTCTCCTGTCTTCTCGTCCTTAATCACCTGATCGCATTTGATGATGTATGCGTGTTTTAATCGAACTTCACGCCCGGGCGATAGGCGGAAGAAGCCCTTGGGCGGGTTTTCCGCAAAATCGTCCCTTTCGATGTATATTACTTTAGAAAACGGCACTTTACGCGAACCCATAGCGGGGTTCTCTGGATTGTTCTCGGCCTCCAGCTCTTCTACCAAATTATCGTGGTAGTTCGTTATCACTACCTTCAGGGGACGGAGCACTGCCATCACTCTGGGAGCTCTGGCGTTAAGATCATCCCTGACGCAGTGTTCCAAGTATTCTATGTCCACCACACTGTTGCTCTTGGCTACCCCGATGCGCTCGCAAAAATCGCGGATGGCTTCCGGCGTGTAGCCTCTCCGGCGCAGTCCCGAAATGGTAGGCATACGGGGATCGTCCCAGCCGTTCACGTAACCTTTTTCCACCAGGTATCTCAGCTTTCTTTTACTCATTACGGTATAAGTGAGATTGAGCCTGGCAAATTCAATCTGTTGTGGTCTGTCATCTACCTCGAAATGTAGCGCATCCAACACCCAGTCATAAAGCGGCCGATGATCCTCGAACTCCAACGTGCATATAGAATGCGTTATTCCCTCGATCGCGTCCGATATGGGGTGAGCGTAGTCGTACATCGGGTAAATACACCATTTGTCCCCGGTGCGGTGGTGAGGTACCCTCATAATTCGATATAGAACCGGGTCTCTCAAATTGAGATTAGGTGAACCCATATCGATCTTGGCCCTGAGAACCCGTGACCCGTCTGGGAATTCCCCGGCTCTCATCCGTTCAAAAAGGTCCAGGTTTTCCTCCACCGAACGGTTACGGTATGGGCTTTCTTTCCCGGGTTCGGTCAGGGTCCCCCTGTATTCGCGAATCTCCTCGGGGCTGAGATCACATACATAAGCCTTACCTTCTTTTATCAGCTGGACCGCATAGTCATACAACTGATCAAAGTAATCGGAAGCGTAAAACTTCCGGTCTTCCCAGTCAAACCCCAGCCAGCGAACGTCTTCCTCGATCGAGTTGACGTACTCGATTTCTTCCTTACTGGGATTAGTATCGTCGTACCGAAGATTGCAAAGTCCGCCGTTGGCTAGAGCAATCCCAAAATTCAAGCAAATCGACTTGGCATGCCCGATGTGCAAGTATCCATTGGGCTCAGGAGGAAAACGAGTATGTACTCTACCCCCGTGCTTACCCCTTTTCCGGTCTTCGTTAATAATGTTTTGGATAAAATTGGTTGGGGGAGCGGAATAAGTTGCAGCCATTTCCTGTTCCTCCTTGTTAAGTTAGTTGTGTGCCTTGACAACTATTTTAATACACCTGTATCCTTCTGTCCTCTACCTGTGGTACGGATGAGAATGAATAATCGTAAACACACGGTACAGCTGTTCGGATAACACCAGCACCGCCAGTTGGTGGGGAAAAGTCAAAGACGATAAAGACAGCACCATATCAGCCCGTGCCTTTACCGACCCGTCCAGCCCGGTCGCTCCTCCCACGACAAAATTCAAACGTCGCTTACCCATCACGAGCAGTCGCTCGAGAATTGCCGCTAACTGGTCGGAAGTTACCTGCTCCCCGCCGGCATCCAAAGCTACCAATAACTCGTTCTTGTCGATAAGGGAAAGCACCCGCTGCCCTTCACGCCGCCTCGCCTCTTCCTGTTCCCTTGACCCGGCCTTGGGGCTCAGCCTCTCTTCCAGTCCCTCTGTAAAAGTTACTCTAGCATAAGGTCGAATCCACTTCAAATACTCGTCGATTTTTTCCTTATAAACTTTATCTCTGATCTTACCAACCGAAATCAGTCTTATCTCCATGTCAGACTTTACCACCTAATCTGAATTTTGGCACAAGTCCTCTTCTCATGCAAATACCACAAATACCAACCCACGCTTTCGGTTTCGACAAAACTTATTAATTTTCCACAGAGGAAATTTGATGAAGATGAGGAAATATATCCATAAACAATGTAAAGTAGACCGAGGCCTGGTGAATGGAGGGAGATACAGGGCGAATATAGAAGAGATTCCACCTTACTGTTGGCTGGTCACTAGCTGCCCACACCCGAAGATGCCGAATAAGCCAGGCCAATATGGAAAGGATATTTGACCCTTTCTTCTCCACCTTCCCTCATAAGGCTGGCCTAGGACTCACAGTTTGCCAGCAGATACTGCGATCATGCAGAGGCACCATCTCGATCAAGAGCAAAGAAGGCTTAGGTACAGTGGTAACGGTGACCCTACTTCAAAACTAGCCGCTGCCTGTTACCACACATGAGCGCCTAGATTCTGTAGCTTAGCCTTAAAATTCTCATATCCCCGGTAAATATAATACGCGTTCTCGATCTCGGTTAATCCCTGAGCTGCTAGACCTGCTATGGCTAGGGCTGCCCCCGCTCTGAGGTCAGTAGCCTTGACTCGAGCTCCGTACAACGCAGGCACTCCCTCAATGACTGCGGTGTGCCCTTCTACCTTGACCTTGGCCCCCATTCGCTTGATCTCATCCACCATTTGGAAACGGTTTTCAAAAACGTTCTCCACGATTACGCTGGTGCCTTTAGCCGTGGCCAACAAGGACATCATCTGGGATTGCATGTCTGTTGGAAAACCGGGGTAAGGTAAAGTCTTAACATCAACCGGCATTATCTCCTTAGGCCCGATTACCCTGACACCACCGTTGACCTGTCGAATAACTGCCCCGGTTTCCTGCAGTTTGGCCATGATCGAATACAAATGAGTGGGAATTACATTTTCCACCAGTACATCCCCACCAGTAGCCACTGCTGCCGCCATAAAAGTACCGGCTTCAATACGGTCTGGAATAACAGTGTAGCGGGTCCCTCTCAGCTCCTTTACACCTTCTATTCTTATCAAGTCCGTTCCGGCTCCCCGAACTTTAGCCCCTGCTGCATTAAGAAAATTGGCGAGGTCGACGATCTCTGGCTCCTTGGCTGCATTCTCGACGTACGTCTGTCCAGGGGTCAGAGCCGCCAGCATCATTATATTCTCTGTGGCCCCAACACTCGGAAAATCAAGGTAGACCCTTGTTCCTGACAAATTACCGGTGTAAGCTTCAACAAAACCGTGTTCTAGCTTCACCTCTGCCCCTAGAGCCGAAAGCCCCTTCAAATGCAAATCCATGGGCCTTGACCCTATGTTACAACCCCCCGGAAGGCAAATGCGCGCCTGTCCCTTCCTCCCAAGCAGAGAGCCCAGCAGCAAATTCGATGCCCTGAGTTTCTTAGCCAATTCATACGGAGTTTCAACGTCGATGTTCTCGGGCACTGAGATGCACAGGCTGTTATCTTCTTGCCACGCAACCCTAGCGCCGAGATGCTGGAGGATCCCACACAGCACCTCCACATCCCGAATCCTAGGTACGTTTTCTAAAACCGTTTCTCCTTTTATCATGACGCTGGCTGCCATTATTACCAGGCTAGCGTTTTTAGCTCCGCTGATCCTTACCCTGCCTCGAAGCGGGTGCCCTCCTTCGATAGTCAACGGTTCATCCAACTAAAAGTACCTCCTCACCCTAAGTTATGATCCAGGCGAAAGTACACTTCTCGGGCAAACTGATTAAAATCCATCCCTGTTCCCTTTTTGATAGCTTCTTCGAAACTGCAACCATCTCCTAAGGCCTTCATTACCTGCAGCAATCCCTCTTTTCCTGCCTTATCAACTATGCACTCAACCGCCACCAAGGATTGCCAATAAGCTAGTCTCTGATCCAGACTGTCAAAGTCGTTCTCCAAAAGCTCAAACTCATAGTACCGAAGCTGGCGATCAGGAGAAGGCTCGGCAAATGAAAACCCCGTGACTCTTCGTTCTACGTACTGAGCTACTCCTTCCGTAAACCAGCGATTGTAGTTACCCTTGGTGATGTTATCTACCAGCAGGTGGGTTAACTCATGGGCCATCGGTCCTTCCCGTTTAAAGACGTCCTCTGTATCTCGGGTGCTGATCCATTCTCCCGGAGAAAGTATCCGAATAGTCCCTGCCCAGTACACCCCCATTGCCTGTTCATCCCTGTCCCAACCGAAGCTTGCCGCCAAGCTTTCCCCGTCTGGATAAACCACTACAACCGTCTTGTCCCCAGGATAGTAACCAAAAAACTCGGTAACTGGGCCATATACCTCTTCGGCGTTATCTGCAACCATCTGCACGTACGGCTTATCCTTTTGTATGAATTTTATCACAAAATGGCCGGTCTCCATGGTACTAAAGTTTCGGGTTTGGACATTAGCCTTAACCCCCTCTAGATAACGCCAAACCTTGTATATCCCATGAGTTGAAAAAGCAGGCCATTCCCACAGTTGTACAAAAAAAAGCGCCGAACAGGCAAGTAGCAAACCTACTGCCAGACGGGCAAACCATATCCCCTTCCCCAACAACTCTCTTCCTCCTCCTTTGTCGCTACCATTATACTACTCAGGGGAGAAAGAGAGGATATCCAATTTATGTCATGCCTGTGTTACCTTTGAGCAAACTATATAAGATATGCGTTCAAGACCCTCGACTGTAACCGCGAACCACCTTGTTAGCGGCGGTTTTCAAGTAGGCGAACTGCTTCCATCCCGGCTATAGCCCCGTCCCCAACCGCTGTAGCAATCTGCCTGTCCGTTTTATAGCGTATATCTCCGGCTGCCAGTATCCCCGGAACCGAGGTGTGCATGTTCTCGTCCGTGACGATGTACCCTTCTTTCAGCTCAACCAAGTTTCCCAAAAACTCCAAAGCTGGTTTCATGCCTATGCTCACAAAAGCCCCGTCTACCTCAAGCCGTTCCAAGTCTCCAGTCACCGTATCTTTCAACACCAGTGCTTTTAACATCTTTTCCCCTTCTAATCGCTCCACTACCCGGTTGAGCTTTAACTCTATCCTGTTATTGGCCAGCAACTTCTCCTGAGCCATGCGATTAGCTCTGAGCGTATCTCGCCGGTGGACCAAATACACTCTTTCGGCCAGACCGCTCAGGTAGAGAGCCTCTTCTACCGCCGAGTCCCCTCCACCCACTACCGCCACCCTGCGGTTCTCAAAGAAGGGCCCGTCACAAGTGGCGCAATACGACACTCCTTTCCCTACCAGCTCGGTTTCTCCTGGTACCCCCAGTTCCCGTCGGCGAACGCCAGCGGCCACGATAACAATGTCCGCCACCAAACTACCTTTGTCCGTGTCTATCCTTTTCAAGTCCCCTTCCAGGGCTATTTTCTTGGCTTCAGCTATCCTGATTTCCAACCCCAACCGTTCTGCCTGTTGGCGAAACCGGTCTGCTAGTTCTGGTCCAGAAATACCGAAAGGGAATCCTGGATAGTTGTCAATCTGGTCAGTAAGAGCCGCATTCCCTCCCGGAAACGCGGCTTCTAGTAGCAATGCCCGCAAACGGGATCGAGCCACGTAAATACCGGCTGTAAGCCCCGCTGGCCCGCCCCCGATTATCACTACTTCATATCGGTCCATCTCCGACGCACCCCCTTCGACAATCTCCAAAGAAAGATCTTCCGTTAGATTCACGCGAAAATCGCGGATTTCGACGATACTGAACAACGTTTAAACCTTACGTGTTACTAGCCTTGTGATTAGTTTTACCGTCAGATCCCGAAACATCCTCCTCAAACGGAATAGCCCCTGATACGTCCAGGGGCTATTCGAAGAAACTATCTCAAATACTGTAATGGGTTACGTTGAGTACCGTTGGTAATAACTTCGAAATGGAGGTGGGATCCCGTGCTGTGCCCGGTAGAACCGACCCGGGCGATTATCTGCCCTTTGTCTACCTGGTCACCTACGTTGACCAGGATACTGGAACAGTGAGCATACCGGGTGACAATTCCGTTGCCGTGGCTGATTTCAACCGTCAGCCCGTAGCCTCCTCTTCTGCCCGCAAAAATCACTTGACCATCATCAGCCGCCCTTATAGGATCACCTGTTCTTCCGTTAATATCCACGCCAGTGTGGCTGCCTCCCCGGGCACCGAAGTAGGAAGTAATCGCACCGAACAGGGGCCAAGACAATATTCCTGACCCGCCACGCGAGGCCAACTGTACTTTTTGCCCTTTCACTATGATGCGGTCAACGGCTTGGGCTAATATTTTTTCCGCAAGAATTTCTTTTTTTATTTCCTTGCCGTTTTCTCGAACGGCCCGGTATGTAACCTGCTTTTCTCCTTCTTCCCCTGCCTGCTTGACTCGAACGCTGCTCGATGAACGGTCAGTTATGACCTTAGTCTGGTACGGAATCTTCTCGTTCCTGCTTCCTTCTACCACAGCTACCACGTGTACATACGGTTCGCTAGCATACAGCTTCAGCTTCTGTCCCGGCTGCAGATCTTCCCCTTGCAAGCCGTTTGCAGCTTTGATGTCCGCTACATGCGTGTTGTGTTTCCTCGCAATCAGCCAAAGAGAATCTCCCTCTTTTACCTGGTAAATAACCGGAGTATCGGTGCCTGTCTTCAAGATTTCAACAGCCCGATTCTGGTCCACGATCTTTTCTATCGGAACCGGTTTTACTATCACCTTTACTGATTCCTTGAAAGCCACCGAAACCAGTTTCTCCCCCTGCTCACAGGAGGAATACTGCTGTCGCAAATCATCCAGGACTCGCTTTGCTATTCCTTCGTTTTTCACAACCGCCACTGTTTTCCCGTTTACTGTGATGCAGGCTCCCTCGACACTGAAACGAAGCTTTTGGGCAACCGCCTGTTTAAATTCAGCTACGGTCAATACTTCGCGTTTGTCGACAATAGTAGATTTGTACTCTATACGGTCTCGGATAGCAACCTGCTGGCCGCTCTCCTTTTCTTTTTCCCGGCAAACCTCACCGATTACTTTTTTCGCCGCGTCCTTGTCCTCGACTATACCTAAAAGTCGGTCTCCAGAGTACACGGCACAGGCAGTTGTGTTGGTTTCGGCTCGACAGACTCCGATTAGTAACCACAGACCAAGCAGCGCAAGCAGTGGGTAGACCAGGCTTCTGCTGTTAAGATGTTTCATAGGCCCTCTCCCACTCTTTGATTTCGGTTGTCATTTATTCGATTCATCCTGGTACGTACTAGTGTATTCTATACGTTGTTCGAGATCTCCTTCTTTATCAATCCATTTTTATCTTGGTATATTATGGTTGGTTTCCTCAGCCAGGAGCTGTTTCTGGGTTTCCAGCCAGATCGCACATTCAATGCGTTTACGCTGCATGGCACAGCTCACCTGTGACGGTTTCTTCAAGTCCCCATTTTCAAAATAGGCGTTCGCTGCACACCCTCCCCCGCAATAATGGCGGGCCCAACACGTCCGGCAATCTTCCTTGAAAAACAACTGATTCTCGGCGAAAAGCCCGCGCACCTCGGTATTCCTTAGGCCTTTGTATATATCGCCCATCAGGTAATCCTGGTTCCCGACAAACTGGTGACAAGGGTATATCTCCCCTTTGGGGGTAACCGCCAGGTACTCAACTCCCGCCCCGCATCCTGTCACCCGCTTGGCCAAGCACGGCCCTCGCTCGAAATCGATGTTAAAGTGAAAAAAATTTACTTCTTTCCCTCTCAGATAATAGTCCCAGAGAATACCCGCTAACTGTTCATATTCGTGGAGAACCCTCGGCAGATCCGCCTCGCCGATGGCGTAACCCTCGGCCCCGCCTACTGCCGGTTCTAAAGAAACGTTCGTAAATCCACATTCAATAAGGTGCTCCAGGTCGCGACCGAAGTCTAGATTTTTCTTGGTAAAAGTCCCTCTTACATAGTAGCTATGGGGGTTTTTGGCGACAGCCATTTGAATCCTGGGTAGAACTAGATCATAGCTGCCTTTCCCGCTGGAGCTTACCCGGCAGGCATCGTTCACCTCCTGTCGACCGTCAAGGCTCAATATGAGGGCGATGTGTTCGGCGAGCAAGAAATCCATGATCTCTTCCGTTAATAAAACCGCATTGGTAGTGAGGGTAAAATTGATGGTTTTTCCTAATTTGTCAGCACATTTTTTGCCGTAGCGCACCGTGTCCCGGACTACATCCAGGTTCAGCAAAGGTTCTCCTCCGAAGAAGTCGATTTCAAGGTTCTTGACCTGGCCACAGTTCGCGAGAAGAAAATCAACCGCCCGCTGTCCTACCTCGCTGGTCATGAGCATCTCTTCCCCGCCGAAACTACCTTGAGCAGCAAAACAATACCTACAACGAAGATTGCACTTGTGGGCTACGTTCAGACACAATGCCTTTACCGGCATCTCGTCAAAAGCAAAACACGGGATTTCTTGGGCTGTAAATAGGTATCCCCTGTCTCTCGCCTCCTGCAGTTCCGCTTCTGCTTCTCTGATCTCTTGCGGGCAGGCTAGCTCCAGGCATCTTCTCCGTGCCTGCTCCAGATTTCCGCCAGCCAGCACTAGTTCGCTCAGAAACCTGAAACCGATGTCATCCAAAACACTAACCGCCCCACTATTCACATCGAGAGCAAACTTCAGCCCTTTCATTGAGAACAAATGTATATTATTTGAATAATCGTAACCTTCCGGCGCAAGCATGATCAGTACCTCCACATCATCCGAACCGAAACTCGCACGATTAAGGCGGGCTTAAAGCCCGCCTTCGAACCCGCAGGAAAACAAACGTTACTAACTGTCGCCTCCGATACCACTTAATCCAAAGTACCAACCTAGAAATTGAAGCTCTTTTCCCGTCCGCTACTGCAGTGCCTGTCTCCGGCAACTCAGGTTAAACACACCAGATAAGTCTACCTTCCCCTTGCGCGCTCTATCTCTTGCACACCTGATTGCCTACCGTGCAGGAGGTCTTACAGGCTGACTGGCAGGAAGTCTGGCACTCCCGGCAATTGGTCTCCTTTAAGTCTTTTCTTAAGCTAGGTTTTACTACGGTCCGTATGTGCTTGTTCATACTTCACTCTCCCAACCATCGGTATAAAAATAAAGCCGCCAACGCGGCTGTTATTACCTGGAGCGGGAAACGGGATTCGAACCCGCGACCCTCGGCTTGGGAAGCCGATGCTCTACCACTGAGCTAATCCCGCACGCACTTTTATTTTATTCACAACCAACCCGATCGTCAACCCAATGTACTAGTTCGGTGTTATCGTTCTGTGATATTGTCACCTTGTAATAGTTCAGCGAAAATATCCCCATGAGAGGGAGATATGTAAAGTTGAGCACAAAATGTCGGTAGACAGACCCAATTTTTCGTGCGAACATAAAGAAGACGTATCGTCCTTTATTAAAGGCAGGTGATTGCCGTGGATGACGGTTTAAAAATGATCTCGCTGGATGTGCGCCGAAACCTGCTGGCTCGAGGTTTCATCCCGCTCACTGAATTAGAGCACCATCCTAACTGCCCTTCCTGGTTCTCCCTGGCTAAAGCCGAAAAAAGGGCACATGCCATGAATAAAGATATCGCCGATTTCTTTTACTCTCCACGCGATTTGGTAGAACCCTACCTTTATTATAATGGTCTAGCGTTCGTGGGGTTCTCCCCGGACGAACCGGAGCTAGCTGAGAATATCGACCAACATGAGAGAGCATGCCGCGAAGCCTTTCAATCTCACAACTTCACTACCCTGTTTGACAACATTGTCGACAAAAGGATTGCTCTCACGGCCTATCAGCACCTCTTTGACCTGATTCCCGATGAAGACAAGTACAACCTTTTCCTCCGTGTATACTGCCGTTCCGAATCCGGTTTCGGCAGTTTGCCAGAGGAAATCGTACGCAAAGCCGTGTTATTTCGGAAGACGCCTCTTTTTATCCCCGGAGCCGACCACAACGGGTTTGTCGACATTTACCGGGGAATGACTTCGAAATCGACGCCTTTATATAGAGCGTTTTCCTGGACACTAAATCTCCGCACCGCCATCTGTTTTGCCATCAGGTTCCGTCTGGGAAGGGAAACAGGGGAAGTCTATAGGATTACTGTGCATCAGGACAAGATAGTTGCATATATAACGGACAGAAGGGAAGATGAAGTAATAGTGTTGCCTTCGAATATAAAGGACGAATTAAGGAACGCGCAAAACATAAAAGTAATAGGCTTAAGAGAACTCGAATCAGAAGTAGACGTGCGGGCAATAACGGAGCAGTTCGAGACTTGGTCTTCTTACCTAAAGCCTGAATACTTTCGTAATCCTTCTGGAATTCATGGCATAGGTCATACGAAGAGGGTTCTTTTCCTTTGCCTGGTTCTCGCCTATGGGAACGAGCTGACCACCCGCGAAACTGATGTGATTTGCAAGGCTGCTCTGTATCATGATATCGGTCGCACCCATGACGGGGTTGACTCCCTGCATGGCCTGAAGAGTTACCAGAAAATCGCGCAGTTGGACCTGCTAAAAGCTGAAAACACGGGAGACAGGCGCTTAATCCAGTTTATAATCGAAAACCACTCTGTTGATGACAAAACGGCGAAAGGTAAACTCCCCTTGTGCCACGGAGTAGACCCGAACGAGGCATGGCTTTTGTACAGTATGTTCAAGGACGCGGACGGTTTGGACCGTGTAAGGCTCCGCGATCTTGACCCAGAAAAGCTTAGAACCCAAAAAGCCAAGGAGCTTATACTGCTGGCAGAACAGTTGCTCGAAAGGATTAAAGCATAACGGTGTAGTATAAATAAGCCCTAATGGCAGTACGCAGAAGAAGGGAGTCTGCAAGGACCGTGTTGGTCGAACATTATCCTAACGGGAATGTAAAGAACCTCCAATGGCAAGTAGACGAAAAGCTGCACCGCGAAGATGGTCCGGCCCTGATAAGGTACTCGGAAAACGGCACCGTTATAGAGGAACTCTGGTATCACCGAGGACAGCTTCATCGGGACAATGGTCCGGCCGTAATTGCTCGCAACGCTTCCGGAACCCAGCAGAAACAAGAATGGTTCTCATCAGGGAAACGACACCGCCTAGATGGCCCTGCTTGCACGACATGGGAAACTCTTGAAGCCGGCATAAAATGTGAGGAGCGGTGGTACCTAAACGGACAGCTCCACCGCGACGGTTATCCGGCGGTAGAGGTTTATATGCTTCGCCATGAACACAAAATCATGCTCAGCCGAGAATGGTGGGCACACGGTCGCCGTCACCGGCTAGAAGGTCCGGCTGAAGAATCATTCTATCCCAGCGGCCTTCCCAGGTCCAGGAAATGGTATCAGCACAACCTGCTTCACCGGGAAGACGGGCCTGCCTTAGAGGAGTTCTTCGAAAACGGCGCCCTCAGGTTTTATGAATGGTACCTTCATGGCAGGCTCCACCGCGAGGACGGCCCCGCTCGCGAAGTGTATGGCACTTCGATCAACCACCGGCTGATTGCGCCGCGAAGATATTTCTATCTGGAAGGGGAGCTGATAGCTCCAGGCGATTTTAAACGAAGGGTAAGAATCTACCGGATGTCGCGGAACCTGGTCATAACCAGCGAGTCTTCTTTCAAATTGTAGTTGCCAGGTGTTTGTAGCTATTACTTAGTTCTCCCAATCTTATAAGATGTCGCGGGCAATGTGATACTAAGGACCGGTGATTCAGACACAAAAGCTGCAAATCCTGCATGGCGTTCTTTAAACACTGACCGCCTTGATAACTTTCGGCCAAAGCTACGTTCTCTTCCCAACACTCCTTGGCGCTTTCGATGTCCCCCTGCTCTTCCAAACAGCTATAAAATGAGGGCTCTTTTTTGGGCCGTCCCAGATTAGCATAAATGGAGTCCACTATCTCTTTATGACAATAACTGGTAATGATTCTGCCGGTAACGATTGTTCCCGGTTTGTTCGAGTGTGATTTTTTTGAATTATGCAAAAGTCTCACTTCTCAAAATTCGCGCAAAATATACTCTTGAAACATCGGTTCAACAAACTTATATGACCCACGTCCTTTTTTTTCGATGATTGCTTTGGATACTAAAACGTCCAAAACTCTTTTTGTTTCGTTGGGATTTCCTTTCGCGTAGACCTTATCACCAGCGGCAAGGCGCTTCAACACCTCACGGGCGGAGACCCTTTGACCGATTTCGTCCAGAATTTCGTCATAGACCTGGGCCAGGGTAAGCAATGCCCGGTCGTGCCCTATCCGCACATATTCCAGAGTCACCGTCTTTTCCCCTGTTTCGAGCAGAGCATAGTAAATCTCGGAGCAGACCAGCATCGTGTCCTGCGGATGGCCGCCAGTTCTCTGCAGAATCTCCTTAATAGTTTCTTCGTCGGTCTTGATGTGCTGTTCGGCAAATTTTTGGCTGATATACTCGGTCCAAGATTCTTCCAGAATAGGCGGAATAGGAAGGACTGTGGCGAAGCGGTAAAAAGCCTCTTTCCGGTTTCCGAACAGGGAATTCATAATTCCTTCTTTTGAGCCGAGGAACAGATAAGATACATTCTGGTGGTTCTGAAAGTGAGATCTCATCTTTTTATAAATTTCAGCCCGGCCGGCTACACGGGAAGCGTCCTGAAATTCGTCGAATAAGACCACCATGTTTTTCTTATCGCGGTTTGCCAGGACTT
This sequence comes from Syntrophothermus lipocalidus DSM 12680, assembly GCF_000092405.1. Classification (NCBI taxonomy): domain Bacteria; kingdom Bacillati; phylum Bacillota; class Clostridia; order Eubacteriales; family Syntrophomonadaceae; genus Syntrophothermus; species Syntrophothermus lipocalidus. The sequence goes on from NC_014220.1 coordinate 2,362,258, forward strand.
CCGGTAAATCCAGGGCGTAATCGAGCAGTGCGATTTCATCAGGGTCATCCCGCAGAAAATCCACGCTGAACTCTAGGTCTCTGAACTTAACCGTCAGTTTGGCTAGGCCTGCAACGCTTTTGGCCCGATCTTTCAACGTTTCTAGGGTTCTGCGGATTCCTGTCCTGTTTTCCAAGCAGGCGTTGATCAAAGATACAGCGAACTCGCGTTTATCCGAAAGACGAAAAAAATCTACCGCAGCTGTGTAAAACCCCCGTTCTTTCAGCCTTCTGAGAACTTCGTAGGCGATAGAGGTCTTTCCTATTCTCCGGGGGCCGGCCAGCATTATGCTTTGACCATCGGCCAGCCTTGATTCGATGGAGCTAATAAAGTCTTCTCTGTCTACAATATCTCTTTCAGAAACAGGGCCTCCGACAGGGAATAATCTGCCCGGCATGGTGAACACCTCCTCATTATTACGTTCTGTGTAATATGTTATTACTTTTGCCGTAATATTTCAATACTGGACAGCTCAAAAATGTTATCGTTCTGTGATATTGTCACCTTATAATTAATAGTTCAGTGAAAAAGTCCCCATGGGAGGGGAATTATGTAAAGTTGAGCACAAAAAAACTTCGTCGACTGGTTGTTATTCAAAAGCACATCGAAGGTCTCATCACCATCAATGAGGCCGCTGAAATCCTTGGCCTGTCGAGCCGCCAGGTCAAGAAACTGAAAAAGGGGGATCAGTGGTTACTATCCACGTTGATATCAACGGCTCTCTTCGCGCTGCGTTCAACGGCAATGTCTACAGCTTAGTTCCTGCTCCTTCTGCAGCCAGACCCAACTCTAACAATGATGTTGCTGAGTCCAGCAAGCAACAAGAAAAGGCAGGACAAATGCCACCCTATCGCCCTGCCCCAAACCACCCCTGGAAGAGGTGGAACCCAGATTACTTCCGTTCCCATCATAACAAATCTTCTACTTCAAATTCTGGGGTGACATTTTCTCAGAACTATTATGGGGACATTTTCTCAGAACGTTGACACTCTCGTAAAAATTTTTGCAGCACAAAAATAAAACCGAGCTGAAAGCCCGGCTTTGCTTTTGTTACTGATTTTGTCTCTGACGTGTTACTGACCGTAGAAGTAAATCCCGAGATTACGGGATTTTTAGAAAGACCTTGACCTGCCCTCCATGATTTGACAAATCCCTAAGACTCCCTATTTTCAAGGATTCCTTAAAAATAAAATGGTGGGCGATACAGGATTCGAACCTGTGACTTCTTCCGTGTGAAGGAAGCACTCTCCCGCTGAGTTAATCGCCCTTGTAATCATCATGATAGTATCATCATCGGCTGATGTCAACATGTGTCTGAACTTTCTCAGGCATTCTGTGCATTGGAACACAAAGCACCTTACGCCAGTATCGTTAAGCTATAAGGCATCTTCAGCTCGCTTCCGTTCCCATCTTAAGCCGTTAGTCGTCTTCTAACTTTAAGGAACAACGGAATCGATGCTAATTGCACTACAACGGAAAATACGACCAGGAACATCAGAGAAACATCGTACAGGTACCCCATCAAAGCACTGCCAAGAAACCAACAAACTCCATAGCCCGTGTTGAATATTCCATAAGCGGTGCCTCTTTTATCTATCGGTACCATCTCAGCAATCGACGCCCGCATGATCGATTCTTGAGCCCCCATGCCTATCCCCCACAGTACCATTCCCGCCACCGCATAGGGAAGTCCTCCATAAAAAACCAACGGGGCGAACCATGCCGTCAGCAATGAACCCAAAGCCAATGCCGCTATCCCAATGCGATCGAACAGTCTGCCGAAGGCCAGGGCGGCCAGGGCATCCACCCCCATGGCCAACGCATATAAAGTCGGGAGCCATTGGTCGGGTGCAATATCTACCTTCTTGAAGTGGAAAGCGATAAGCGGAAAATCAGCGTAACCAAAGGCGATCAAAGCCACTGCGCCCAAATACAGCCAAAACACCTGGGCAAAACCCTTGGTGTTGAGTTTCGGGTAACCAACCTCTAGGTCCCTGGGATTGGGATAAAAATAACGGGCAGTCAGCAGCACGGTTATTGCCAGCAGAGCCGGTACCACAAGGATACCGAAGCTAGTTTCATAGCCCCCTTTAAGATATAAAACGGCAGCCACGATAACAGGTCCTAGCATAGCCCCGACCTGGTCCATGGCCTCGTGTAAACCGAACCCCCAACCGCTGCCTACAGCCCTGGTGGCGTGAGAAAGCATGGCATCCCGAGCCGGGGTTCGAATGGCTTTGCCTATTCGCTCGAGAATCATTAAGGCAGCCGCCAGGTCCCAGCGTCCGACCAACGCCAGAAGCGGAACCGCAAAAAGATTAAGCATATAACCTATTATAGTAAGCATCCAGTACTGACGGGTCTTATCGCTTATGTACCCGGAAACCAAGCGCAATCCGTACCCGATGAATTCTCCAACTCCAGCCACCAAGCCAACGACAGTAGCGCTGGCTCCAAGAACCGCCAGGTACTGCCCGGTTATGCTCCTGGCACCTTCGTAGGTCATATCGGCAAAAAGACTGACGAGGCCAATAAGAACAACGAACTTGATTGCCGACTGTTTCGTCCGCAAGCCCTCGGCTTGCTGTGCCGCTTTGTCCATTTTCATCTCGTCCTTTCGCATAGATTAAGCCCTTGCTTTCAAAATCAATTGTAAATCTACTAACTCCTACATTTCAACAACAGGAGCTCGCGAAGTTACGACCAGCTCTTGTTGTCGGCGTCGAGAACCACCGAGCATGAGCGAACACAGTGTCGCTAAAAGGCACATCACGGTAGAAACGATGAAACAGTCGCATATAGCTTGAACCATAGAAAGCTTTACCACTTGCTGCAGGATGAGGCTTGCACCCAGGCCCTGAGCCGCAGCAGGAGACAACCCCAGGCCGGCAGCCAGGTGAGTAACACCAGCCATTAAAGCCGCTCCTTCATCGCCTTTTAAGTTGAGGTTTTGCGCGAGGTTATGGTAATGAAAGACCTGCCGGTGCTGCATGATAGTGGTAAACATTGCTATGCCAAAGGCGGCTGCGACCTGACGTACCACGTTGCTGAGAGCTGAAGCCCTACCTACTAAGGCTGGCGAAACCGTATTCATCCCCGCCGTGTTTACCGGCATGAAAGAAAATCCCATCCCCAATCCTCGCAAAACCAGCCACCCAATCATAACCGAAAAAGGAGTCAAAGCATTGAAACCACTCATCATGTAGGTGGTAAAAGTCACTATGGCCATTCCCACCACGACGATTCCCCGAGCCCCGTACCTATCAAAAATCTGTCCGCTGATGGGCATTACCAGCCCCGAGGCCAAAGCAGCGGGAAACATAATCACCCCTGTCTGCATAGCACTCTGACCCAAAACATTCTGCAAGAACATGGGAAAAAGAAAAACTACCCCAAACATACCGATAGAAATAATTGAACCGATTACTACGGACAAGGTAAACGTGAAGTTGCGAAAGAGCCTCAGGTCCAGCACAGGCTCCGGATGCCTCAGTTCGTTAACGACCAAGACGGTTAAACTGGTAAAAGCGATTGCTAGCAGACTGACGATATAAGGAGACCCCCATCCGTGTTCGTTGCCCTGGCTCAAAGCTAACAACAAACAGAGAAAGCCTACTGTGGATGTAACTATCCCAACAAAATCGAAGTTTTTCCCTGTGATCTTTTGAGTTTCCCTGAGAATAAGGGCAGCTAAGAACAGGTTTAAGATGCCAACCGGTAAATTGATGTAGAATATCAGACGCCAGCTGGCGTAATCGACTAAATATCCTCCCAAGGTCGGCCCGATAGCCGGGGCAGCCATAGTCGATATCCCCCATACCCCCAGGACCGTACCCATGCGTGAACGCGGATAGTTCTGGTATATGATAGCCATTCCCAGAGGCTGCATAATGCCGCCCCCAACCGCTTGAATAACCCGGGCTACTACCATGCTGGCCAGATTCCACGAAGCCCCGCATAGGGCAGAACCAAGGGTGAACATCCCCAGCGCGAAAAGGTACATTCGCTTGTACCCATACCTGTCACCGAGGTAACCGGTCATAGGCATGACAACGCCCAGGGCAAGCATGTAGGCCGTAGCTACCCATTGGATCTGATTGGCCGGAACCCCAAAAACTGCCATCATCTTGGGCAGGCTGACGTTGACTATGGTACCGTCCAGAATCGCCATGAAAGTTCCAATAATGATTACAACCGCTATCGACCAGTTGATTTTGTCAGCTCCACCTTTTTCTATAGTGGTCACTGAACCTGCCCCCTTAAACGGTTATCACTTGGAGGTGCGTATTTTCACCTGGGCCGACAACCCCGGTTTCAATTCTACTCCTTTTCCCTCAACCGCGATCTTGACCGGCACCCGTTGGGTAACCTTGGTATAATTACCCGAGGTGTTCTCAGTCGGTATCAGGGCAAACGTGGACTGAGTGGCTCCTCCTATCTCGACAACTTTCCCATCAAATACGCGGCCGGGATAAGCATCCAACCTGACCTCAACTTTCTGGCCGACCTTAATCCTCCCTACCTTGTTTTCGTCTATGTTAGCCGCGACCCAGGTAGAGGACAAATCACACACCGTAACCAGCGTCTGTCCCGCAGAAACAGTTTCCCCAACCTCAACCGAAGTCTTCAGAACCATTCCGCTGACCGGAGACTTGATTATGGTGTTCTCATAGTTCAGGCGAGCCAAGCGGTAGGCCGCTTCGGCCTGTTTTATCTGGGCCAATCCTGCAGGAACCCCCGACTTTTTCGCCGCCTCCCATTTGGACGAAGCATCATCCACCGCCGCTTGCGCGGCTTTAGCGTTGGCTTCAGCCGCTTCTAGCGCCGCTTTGCAGGTGGCATAGCGGGATTCGGCTGCCAGTAAGCTCTCTTTAGCAACTGCTCCGGCCGCAAACAGGCTTTGATTCTGTTCGAGCGAACGCTTGGCATCTTCTAGGGCGATGCGGGCCGATTCCACCTGCGCCTGAGCAGCAACCTGTGCTCCTTGGGCCCTTTCAACCGCAGCCGCCAGGGACTTGAGGTCCTCCGGTAAACGTTCATAGTTGGCTCGCGCCAATTCCAGGCTGGCTGCGGCCTGGTCCATCGCTGTTTTGTATTGATCGTTATCTAGCTCGGCTATCACCTGTCCCGCTTTTACGTATTCGCCCTCTCTGACCAATAGTTTTTCCAGGCGTCCGGAAGCCTTGGGACTCACATCTACGATATTCCCGGCTACCTTGGCGTTGTCAGTTCTGACGTAAGTCTTCATTTCATGCCACCAGAATGCACCTGCGGTAATCCCCCCCAGCACCACCACCAATGCCACCAACCAGCTTAGTTTTTGCTTGAACCTGCTGTTGTTAGTTTCGGCTACAGGACCCCCTTCATGGTTAACCATTACCATTCTCCCCTCGACGCTTAATGATGCCATTTAGTAACACTTGTTTAATAAGGCCAATGTCGCTAGCCGTTGGTTTTTGCTGCTTACGCTCGAATCCCTCTACTACAAATCCTTTCACCACGCTTTCCACGGCCCGAGCTAACCTGTAGCTTTCGGCTGAAACAAAAACCCCAGAATCAATACCCCTTTCCAACACCTTGGCTGTCAACTGGGTTTTTGCTTCATACCGTTTCTTAACGTCTTCAAAGTACTGACTGGTCAACAGCCCATCCAGATTCCTCCTCAGCAAAGAGAGAAACAGCCGACCATAGGTCGCGTGAAACTCGTACTGCAATTCGATTAGTCTGTTTAGTGCGACATACAGATCAGTTTCCTGCAGGCACTCTGCCTCAATGCGCTGGCATAACTCCGAAATACCCCGCTGGATGACATAGGCCACTATCTCTTCTTTGCTTTCGAAATACTGGTAAAGGGTGCCTTTCCCAAACTCAGCTGCCCGCGCGATATCTTCCACCGTAACCGTTTCGAACGAACGGTCGGCAAAAAGCCGGTAAGCGACCTCAGCGATGAATCGTTTTCTGAATTCCTTTTCCGCGTCTTTCCTGCTGGTCATTCTTCAACCCCCGACCCGAGAGTTTTAGCTCTGACTGGTTAGTTCTCTAGTACAATATAGTCAACGGACTGAACGATGTCAATAAATAAGCCGGCATGTTCGTAACATACCGGCTTGCTTATTGACCCTTCATATCAAAACCTGCTTTTCGTTTTTGGCGCGTTGCCACTATCCCTAACCGTCTATGGAAATATCCAGAGTGCCGCGTTAAAAAATCTCTTTTATGACAACCGTCTGTTGCCTCTTGGGGCCAACGGCGACAAGACAAACAGGAACCCCTGTCAATTCACTGATTTTTTCTATATATCTTTGGGCTTTCAGAGGTAGATCTTCGTAGGTCTTGCAGCCTTCAAGACTACACTTCCACCCTTCCACCTCAACGTATACGGGTTCGCAGTCCTTAAGAACCCGTAAGCTTTCTGGAAATTCCTCGATAATCTTGCCCTTGTGTTTGTAGGCTACGCAGATCTTAATGCGGTCGAAATCATCTAACACATCGAGCTTGGTCACCGCCAAATCGGTCAACCCGTTCAATCGGGTCGCATAGCGGAGAATAACCGCGTCCAGCCAGCCGCAACGTCTAGGGCGACCGGTAGTGGTTCCGAACTCAGCTCCACGAGCGCGAATATAGTCCCCGACTTCATCGGTCAACTCGGTAGGAAACGGCCCCTCTCCAACTCTGGTAGTATAAGCCTTTACCACTCCGAGAACCCGGGCGATACGGGTAGGTCCAACTCCCGCACCTACACACGCCCCCCCGGCCGTAGGATGCGAAGAAGTCACGTACGGATAAGTCCCGTGATCGATGTCAAGGAGTGTCCCTTGCGCGCCTTCCAGCAAAACCCTTTTGCCTTCGTTAATCGCGTTATTAACCAGGATCGATGTATCAACCACGTATTTGCGCAGTCGATCCATACAATCTTGAACCCGGTTCAGCAGTTCCTCATAATCATAACCAGGGTCACCGTATACAGTCTCGAGCACCCGGTTCTTTTCTCTAACCACCGCCTCAAACCGGCTGGGAAAATCGGGATCCAGAGCGTCTATCATGCGAAACCCAACCCGCTCGATCTTGTCGGCGTAAGCGGGGCCAATGCCCCTCTTGGTTGTCCCTAATTGCCTGCAACCTAGTTCTTGCAGTTCATCCAGTCTCTTATGATAAGGCATCAGTATATGCGCCCGGCTGCTGATCCTCAGATTGGAGGTGTCTACCCCTTGTTTTTCTAGGCGGTCTATTTCTTCTAGCAACAGTTCAAGGTCGAGGACTACCCCGTTTCCAATAACACAAACCTTATCTGGATACAGTATTCCCGAAGGAATCAAGTGGAGCATGAATTTTTTATCCCCGTTCACCACCGTATGCCCGGCATTGCTTCCCCCTTGGTACCTTACTATCAAATCTGCCTTGCGAGCGAGAAAGTCTGTAACCTTGCCTTTCCCTTCGTCTCCCCACTGAGACCCCACCACAACTACCGCCGACAAGGTTCTTCACCCCCTTAACCAGAAAATGACAGGATCGCAGCACACTTTATGTTAGCAAAACCCGTTGTATGTGTCAACCGAAACCGGTTCTCCGTCGCTAGTCAGCCTGCAGCACAACAATTATATCAGCGGATATTGAAGGAAACAGCTTTATCTTTACCCGATACTCTCCTAAATGCTTTATGGGTTCCGAAATCTCTATTCTCTTCTTGTCCACGGTCACCCCGAATTCCTTCTGCAGAGTATCGCTTATATCCTTCGCAGTCACCGTACCGAAGAGTCGCCCCCCTTCTCCCGCCTTGACCTTGAGGGACAAGACCTGCCCGTCTATACGTCCCTTTATGGTTTTGGCTTTTTCCTCTTCGCGTTCCAGCTTTCGGTCTTTCCGTTCCGATTTTTCCTTGAGTTCTTTTAATTTGACCGAGGTCGCTTCTACCGCTAATCCGCGGGGAATTAAGTAGTTTCTGGCATACCCATCTGATACCTCTTTTACATCTCCCTCTTTGCCCAGGCTCTTTACCTCTCGCAAAAGTACTACTTTCACAGGCGAAACCTCCTTCTCTCGGTCTAACCAAGCAGCAAAACCGGGTTCCAAGCGTAAAGATCTCCAGAGTGCCTTTACCTCTGGTTCTTGATGTCTCTGTTCAATCCAAGGTGCTTTTTATAGCTTTATTTTCCTCCAAATACTTGAGCAGTTCCGAGAGGTCACCGTACCATTTTTCTACCTCATGGGCTTCGCTGATACTCAACCTTAGTTTCCCCTGAACCTTCCTGTCAACGTCCTTAAATGCAATCCCTAACCTTCGCCCCAAAATATACGTAGTTATGATTATCGTGGCCAGCGCATCGTTTATAGCTTCTTCGCCCCCTCGCGTCAGCGACTTAAACAAAGCAGCTACTGACTCTACCAACTCGGCTTTTAGCCATTCGATGACCCTGAGATTCTCGGCAATACTGATATCTCTAGTTCTTACCCCAACTCGGTAAACCTCCCCGTTTTCGCCCTCAGTTAATCTGCTATCCTCGGTTCGATATTACATAGCCTTTTTCCTGCAAATAAACCGAAAAACTAGAACCCCTGAGGCTTTCCCCAGGGGTCCACTCTAGCAGTATTCGAGCCCTTATTCAGCGGTAAACGGAAGCAGCGCCATTTCCCTGGCCCTCTTAATGGCAGTGGTTAGGCGACGCTGGTGTTTAGCGCAATTCCCCGTAATCCGCCTCGGCAATATCTTGCCGCGCTCGGTTATATAACGGCGAAGGCGGGCTGCGTCCTTGTAGTCGATGTTCTCTATCTTTTCCGCACAGAAATTACACTGTTTTCTCTTCTTTTTTCGTTCTTTTTTCAACCCAATACCCCCTTTTTAAAAAGGAACCTCTTCCTCTGAATCGTCGATCAAGTCTATTTCATCCAAGTTCACTTCTTCCCCTAAAGACTCCCAGTCGTCACTCGCGCGGCCCCCAGCAGCCACCGACGAGGTCCGCCCTTGCTGCCCGGCCCGGTCTAAAAATTTTACCGTGTCAGCTATTACCTCATAGGCACGGCGCTTCTGGCCTTCTTGGGTTTCGTAACTACGTACCTGCAACCTTCCTTCTACTGCCACCAAGCGACCCTTTCCTAAATATTGGGCACAGGTTTCTCCCAGTTGTCTCCAGGCTACGATTTCTATAAAATCCGCTTTTCTTTCTCCAGCCTGGTTAGCATAAGGACGATCCACCGCCAGGGTGAACCTGCTAACAGCAGTCCCGTTGGGCGTATACCTCATCTCTGGGTCGCGCGTAAGCCTCCCTATAAGTATCACACGGTTAAGCAAAGGTTCTCCCCCCTTAGCGTTCGTCCAATCGCAGAATGATATGGCGCAGAAAGTCCTCGGATATCTTCAGTACCCGGTCTAGTTCGCGGACTGTTTCAGGCTGGCCTTTGAAGTAACATACAACGTAGTATCCTTCGGTGAAATCCTCGATTTCGTACGCCAACCTTCGCTTGCCCCATCCTTCGGCCTCTCGCTCAAATTCTCCCCCTGTTGAGGCTATTATGGTTCTGACCCTCTCCTTGGCAGCTTCGATAGCCTCCGGCGTCAGATCTGGCCGCAAGATGTACATGAGCTCGTACGGGCGCATCTCTCCACCTCCTCCCTATGGTCTAGCGGCTCCAGGTCCACCCTGGAGCAGGGATTTCCTTGACATTATAACAGGAAAATCCGTCTGGTTCAAAGAAACCTAACAAAAAAGAAAAGAAACACGTCCTGCACTTGATTGAAAACCGTGCTGGCTAAATCCATCCGCGATTGCTATCATGATATCAACAACATCCTGAAAGGAGTGCTGGCTTGTGCCCGATTACTCCGTTATCGATCACCCTGATATCCTCCAGTATCTGTTTTTCCCCCGTAAGGATAATGCTCCTGGCCCTCCTCATAGTTTTGACGTTTCGGTAAATGTAGACCCTGATGTTTTTGTTTCTTGTCGCTTCTACGTGGAATCTCGGGATCTCCCTTGGATCTTGTACTTCCATGGCAACGGAGAGGTTGTCAGCGACCACGACGATATCTCTCTGTTCTATAACCGCATCGGCCTTAATCTAGTGGTAGCTGACTACCGCGGTTATGGAGCCAGTACCGGCTCGCCAACGTTTTCTAATCTGGTTAAAGATGCTCATGCTATATGGGATGAGGTTCGGGCAACTTTTTCTCGCAGAGGTTACTCGGGTGGATTATGGGTAATGGGCAGGTCAATGGGAAGTGTGTCGGCCCTAGAACTGGCCAGTTCGTATCCCGATCTTATCAAAGGGTTTATCATCGAAAGCGGGTTTGCCAGCCCTACCCGGCTGATACGCCATCTAGGCTTGCCCGCACACAACGTAGATTTAAATAAACTTGAAACGGAATGCCTGTCAATGATTCGGGAGATTAGGCTTCCTGCGCTGATTATTCACGGGCAGCTAGATACACTAGTGCCGATATCCGAAGCAAAGCTTTTGTTCGAGCAACTCGGGAGCTTGCAAAAAAAAATCGAGGTTATCCCGTATGCTGACCACAACAACATTATCTACGTAGGGCTGCAGTCTTACTTCAAAGCTATCTATGATTTCGTGTTTACCTCGCCTAAATAGTATTGCTTTGTCTTTGCTCACTTTGGGGCTTAGTCTCAAAGTCAGCTACAGTATTCCCCGTATGAGGAGATTCTGTAACTCAGATATCGGTTTTTCGATGACATGGGTTTCTTGAAACAAGCCCTTAAGAACGGCTAGACTTTCTCCGTTCTTTTTTCTTTTAAAACCTATTATGCAGAAATGTCGGTTACTACCCAAGGATCTGACGGTTACCAGATCCCCTACCCGAAATCGCTTGTCCTCCAAATACCTGACAATCATAGATTCTCCTCCCAAGGAACTGCCGTACTCCTTGGTACAGTATATGCCAATATTAGCCATCAAGTTCCTTTCCCTGCTGGCTCAACACCTTGAGAACATTTCGTTCAAACTTGGCTCTGGGGAGCATTACCTGTCGATTACACTTTTGGCAACGTATCTTGATGTCAGCTCCCAGTCGGGTAATCTCCCACTCATAGCTGCCGCACGGGTGCGGCTTTCTCATCCTTACGATGTCGCCTAGAGAAAAACGTTTGGGTTCCACCTTGTATTACCTCACTTCTAAACCGTAATCACCTTGTAAGCATTGGCCAGCAAGTCTATTACGTTATACATATTGGTAACTGTGCCCACCATGAGTTTTTCTCTCACCCGGTAATAGTCGAGGCAAGCGTTACAAGAAAGAACCTCCACTCCTGATCTTTCCAATGTCATCAGGTATTCAACCACATCCGAACCCTCGATAGCCAAGAGAACCCCCGAATTGATCAAGACGATAGTCTTTACTACTCCTTCCCGCTGGCTCAAGTTGAACAAGAAGCTTCTCATCAGTTTTTTCCCCAGGTCTTCCTCCCCTCTTCCTAGAGTACGCCCAGTGACCAGCAATACCGCCTGCTCGACAGGCGAAAGAGAAGGGGTTAACACCCCCGACAGATCGCGGGCATCGACTATCCTCTCCATTTCCTACCTTCCCCCTTTAACCTCCACCCTCGGGCTTTCAGACGGTATTGCTCGGCCAACCAAGAACAGCGGAAGACCTTCTCTATCTAACGCTCTCACAAGATCTGCCTTCCTGTCTTCCCCAACCGCTAGGAGCAACCCTCCTGATGTCTCGGGCGAATACATGAGATCTTTAATCTCCGGATCTATCCCTTCCTCAAACACGACCCGTTGCCCTAGGTATTCGCGGTTAGCGTAAGCCCCCCCAGGGATCAAGCCCACAGCCGCATACTCCCGAGCTCCGGTCATAAATCCCAGTTGGTCTGCATAAACCTCTACAGCCACCCCGCTGCCCTTTGCCATCTCAAACAAGTGTCCCACCAGGCCAAATCCGGTAACATCGGTACCGGCACTAACCCCCGCTGCCAACGCAGCATCCTTGGCGGCACGATTCAACGTAGTCATCCACTTGATACACTCGACCTGCACGCTCTTCTCTGCCATCTCGGCTTTGATCGCAGTAGCAATGACGCCTGAGCCGAGCGGCTTGGTCAGAAAAATGATATCTCCTGGTTTAACCGTATCGTTGCGAATAATCTGGTTAGGATGCACGATCCCCGTTACCGACAGCCCGTACTTCGGTTCGTTATCGTCTACCGAATGCCCTCCAACCAATACCGTTCCTGCTTCCTTGAGCTTATCTATCCCACCCCGAAGAATCTCCCGTAAGACTTCGATGTCTCCACAAGCCGGGAAACACACTATGTTCATGGCTGTCAAAGGCTGCCCTCCCATGGCGTAAACATCACTCAGAGCATTGGCGGCCGCTACTTGCCCGAACCAATAAGGATCGTCCACCATAGGAGTGAAGAAATCCACCGTCTGAACCAAAGCCAGGTCATCACGCAGAAGATATACTCCTGCATCGTCGAACTTTTCAAACCCCACCAGCAACCTGGGATCCGATGGACTGTATAAACCGTTTAAAATGCCGTCCAGAGCCCCCGGCTCTATCTTGGCCGCTCACCCAGCCGCTCGGACCATCTGAGTTAGTCTTGCTTCCCCGGCCATAACCCTACCTCCTTTCCCCTGTCCTTTCCCCCGACCGTTTTCTACCACCACGAGGGCTCGTAGGTTGGGTCCCCGGCCATAAGAAAGGCCTTGTATCCCTTGTAAGCGTGGTAGATATCGGCTTTGCTAGCCACTTCGAATGGAGAATGCATGGCCAGTAAGGCTACGCCGCAGTCCAACACTTCCATCCCGTAGCGAGCTAGATACTGTGCAACCGTGCCACCGCCGCCTTCATCCACCTTTCCCAATTCCCCTACCTGCCATACTACTCCATTAGCATCGAACAGTTGTCTAACCCATGCTACAAATTCCGGGTTAGCATCGTTGGCATCATACTTACCCTTAGAACCTGTATACTTGGTAATTACCACTCCACGTCCCAGGAAAGAATTGTTCATCTTCTCGAAGACCTGTTCGTAATTGGGGTCTACGGCTGCATTCACATCGGCCGAAAGAGCTCTGGACGATGCTAGTGCCCGTCTTACCGACAAATATTCGCGTTGCCCAACCCGGAACAACATTTCGGCTGCCAAGTTCTCGAGAAAATATGAGCGGAGTCCGGTGTTACCAGTGCTACCTATTTCTTCCTTGTCTGCAAAGATACACATTGCCGTTCTTGGGGGTTCTTCGACTTCCAGTATCGCCTTAAGTGAGGTATACACGCTGACCCTATCATCTTGCCCATAGCCCCCGACCATACTCCGGTCAAATCCAACGTCCCGCGCTCTAAATACGGGAACCGCTTCCAGCTCGGCACTGGCGAAGTCTTCCTCCTCAATCCCGTATTCCTGTCTGAGTCTCTTCAAAATAGCCGCTTTAATCGCTTCCTTCTCCGCTTCGCTTCCCGGGATGTTGCCTGCCAAAAGATTAAGTCCTTCACCGCTTACGGCCTCGCTCATCTTCTTTTCCATCTGTTCTCGGGCCAGATGTGGTAACAAGTCGGGGACGGTGAAAACAGGTTCACACTCTTGATCCCCCAATCTTACGATAAGTTTGGTTCCATTCTTTCTCACTACTATGCCGTGTAGAGCAAGAGGTATCGCTGTCCACTGGTATTTCTTAATTCCCCCATAGTAATGAGTTTTCAGCCAAACCATCCCGTCCTTCTCATACAGCGGCCGAGGCTTGAGGTCTAACCTAGGGGAATCCAAGTGGGAGGCTATGATATTGAAACCCTTCTCCAGTGGTTCCTGCCCAATCACGGCCACCGCCGCGATTTTCCCTTTTTGCTTAACATAGACCTTCTGTCCCGCTTTCAGAGTTTCACACTTACCCAAATCCAGAAAACCCTGTTCGTGCACTGCCCGTTCAATAAAGGTTGCGGTCTCTCGCTCGGTCTTGGCCCGGTTCAAAAACTCAATATACCCGGCTGCAAATTCGAATGCCCGGCGCTTCTCTTCCTCTTCCATCGTGAGCCACGCATTCCCGAAAACCTCTTCTTTTTCTTGTGGCTGTCCCATTGCTATCCCTCCTTGAAGTTAATGTGCAGCTATTCTGTATTATTGTGTGGATCGGCAATCATTATAATACTCTGCATCAAAGCTTAACCTTTGCCCTCCATCGAACCCAGTTTTCTGGGCCATTCACAATTCCTAAGAAAGCATGGATAGGTTTTTTCCCGCCAGCCTTCGTTCTTTCTTTTAACAAGGCCGGGTAGGACAGGAATTTTGTCCTCATTGTAGCACTTTTTCCCTTCCGTTTGTACCGGAACATATAACTCATTCTCGCAACGCGCCTGCCAACCTGAACAAGTTTGTGAGTTCAGGGCTGGGCTGGTATTTGTTGACAATGTTAGGTACAATAGAAACAGTAGAGGAAAGGGAATAAACGAGCAACATCGGGAGGCGGCTCCCCTTATGTTTAGAGAAGAGTTTGAGGTGGCCTTGCACGCCCTCTTACGGGCAACAAAGGAGGTCTATGGTGACCGGCTTGTGTCGCTGGCAGTGTTCGGATCCGTAGGACGCGGTACTCCTCGCCCGGATTCGGATATTGACCTTTTACTGGTGGCGGATGACATGCCGCGGGGTCGGATGAAGAGAATGGCAGAGTTCGTTCGGGTGGAAGAAGAGATGAAAGCTCATCTTCCGCAACTGAATCACATCTCCGTTGACTTGTCACCTGTACTGAAGGACAGAAACGAAGTCTTGGCTGGAAGCCTGCTCTTTTTGGACATGATCGAAGACGCCAGGATCCTCTACGATCAAGGAGGTTTTTTGGCGAGTTTCTTGCGCAAACAGAAAGAACGGCTGGCCGAATTGGGAGCTGCTAAACACTACCGTAAAGGAGCGTGGTACTGGGTGCTCAAGAAAGACTATAAACCAGGGGAGAAGGTAGAAATATGAACGCGGCCACGCTGGCTCAAAGCTACCTGATCAAAGCCACAAAAAGGCTGAAGATACTCGACGTACTGCTATCGGAAGAAGCTTACTCTGACGTAGTTCGGGAGGCCCAAGAGGTAGTCGAGCTGGCTTTGAAAGGTATCTTGAGACAAATAGGGATAGACCCCCCCAAACAGCACGATGTAGGGTACCTTATCGTGGAGTACAAGGATCGCCTTCCCGATGAAGTCGAGGCTAACGCTGCTAAACTGGCAGGGATATCGAAGTGGTTGCGCAAAGAAAGAGAATTTGCCTTTTACGGCGATATAGACTTCATCCCGACGGAGGAATACTCAGTCCAGGACGCAATTACAGCCATCGAAGACGCTACCTTTACCGTAAAGATGGCTTCGCTGGTCATCGGCTACCCTCAAAAAAGAGATGAGTAAAGTTCTAACTCTCATGCTCCAAAATTAAGACCCTGATTAACGCAGACCTTTATGACTCTCATCCGAGTCACCACTAGAGAATGAAAATTCACAGAGGCTTCCTAACAACGCGGCAATCAATAATACCAATTCTATAATCATCTGTGAACATCTGTCCCGGGCACTCAGGTGGCTAGAAGTGAAACACAACTTCAATATTGTAGTTGAACGCTCATCGATAATAAAGTCCAGGCTGAGTGCCGGGCTGTGTGCATCTGTGGCTATTTTCGGGGCAGATTAACTTTACTGTATTTTGTGGAACACTCCCCAACGTGGTGTAACACTGCTTTTATTCTCTAAAACCGTAACACCGCCAAGTGTCATGAGAGTCTGCGTAAATCTGCGTCTAACGAAAAAATGGCGGAAGCGTGTGGGAATCGAACCCACCCACCGCAGGACCACTGCGGCGCAGACTGGATTTGAAGTCCAGGCGGCCCACCAGAACCGATCCGCTTCCACGATTTTTTACAGGTCCTTTATCATTATATCGAAACCAACAAGTTTCTCAACGAAAATCAGCGTTTTACAAAGACTGACTTTATTTCGTACCCTCTGTGCTTAAGTTCTTCCAGTACTTCCTGCGGATCCTCGGTGTCGATGCGCAGAATTAGATTATAATCACCGCGAGCCAGGTCAGGGTAAAGCACGATATTTTCTATGTTAATGCTTTTCGAGGCTATGATGCTTGATATCTCGGCCACGACTCCAACCCTATCCTCTACCTTCATGTCAATACGGGTGCCTTTGCGGTAGACTCCGAGCATGTCAATCAGCGCATCGAATATGTTTGTCTCCGTGATTATCCCTACCAGTTTTCCGTTTTCCATCACCGGGATGCCGCCAACCTTGTGGGCGCGCATGAGGCGGGCTGCTTCTTCGATGAAAGTGTCCGGGCTGACGGTTATTACCTGGCTGTTCTTGGGAAGGATGTCTTTTATCTTGGTCTTGGCTAGAAGATAGTTGATTTCGAAAACACTCAGGGACGTTGCAGGCGATGGAGAAACCTCGCTCAGGTCCCTCTCGGTGACGATTCCTACCAACTTCCCCCGGTTCATGACTGGTAGACGCCTTATACTGTGATCCCTCATCAACTGCATGGCCTCAGCTACGGTCGTATCTAGAGCAATGACGATCGGGTTGGGAGTCATTTTGTCTTTGACCTTCACTGTGCAACCCCTCCTTGTCTAGACTCACGCCTTTTCATCCTCCCAGGTAAGCTTTTTTCACCTCTTCGCTCTCCATAAGGTCCCTCGCAGCTCCTTCAAGGACTATTTCTCCGGTTTCCAAAACATAAGCCTTATCGGCAATTGATAAGGCCATATGCGCGTTTTGTTCGACCAAGAGAATGGTAGTTCCCTGGGAATTGATATCTTTGATGATATCGAAAATCTCCCTCACCAAAAGGGGCGCCAGACCCATTGAAGGTTCATCCAGCAACATAAGCCGTGGCCTAGCCATTAAGGCCCGGCCAATGGCCAGCATCTGCTGTTCCCCCCCGCTCAAAGTCCCGGCAATCTGTTTCTTTCGCTCCTCAAGGCGTGGAAACCTGGAAAAAACCATTTCCATATCTGTCTTTATACCTTGTTTGTCCTTGCGTAGATAAGCTCCCATTTCCAGGTTCTCCAAAACCGACATTGAAGGGAATATCCTTCGCCCCTCCGGTACCTGGCAAATCCCCAGCCCCACTATCGCCTGTGGAGGAAGCTTAGTTATATCGCGGTTTTCAAATATCACAGATCCTGATCTGGGACGCAAGATTCCGGATATGGTCTTCAAGGTCGTGGTCTTTCCTGCACCGTTTGCTCCTATAAGGGTTACTATGGCTCCTGCTTCAACCTCCAGAGACACGTTCTTTAGCGCATGAATGGCCCCATAGTAAACATTGATATTGTCTATACGCAACATCTAAACCACTTCCTCTCCCAGGTAAGCTTCGATAACGCGAGGGTTGTTCTTAATCTCTTCAGGTCTGCCTTCGGCAATTGTACGCCCATAGTCCAAAACCAGGATTCTTTCACACAAGCCCATAACCAGGGACATATCGTGTTCGATTAGCAATATGGTTAACTTAAATTCATCCCGCAAGCTGAGAATCAGCTTCATGAGTTCCTGGGTTTCCTGAGGATTCATCCCCGCTGCAGGTTCGTCTAATATCACCAATTTTGGATTCGTGGCCAGGGCTCTCGCTATCTCCAGTCGGCGTTGGTCTCCGTAAGGAAGGTTTTTGGCTAATTCATCCTTCTTTTCTAGCAAACCCAACAACTCTAGGTATTTGGAAGCCTTTTTGTCCATCCACCCCTCGCCACGTATAAAGACCGGCAAGCGCAGCACTGCCGCAGGCAGTGAATAAGGAACGTCTTTGTGAAAGGAAATTCTCACATTGTCGATAACTGAAAGCCCCCCGAACAACCTGATGTTCTGAAAGGTCCTCGCAATACCAGTTCGACATATGTCGTGAGGCTTCCTACCTACAAGCGATCTTCCCTCCATCATAATCGAGCCCCGGTCAGGACGATACACGCCGGTTACGAGGTTGAAGACCGTGGTTTTGCCTGCTCCGTTAGGACCGATCAAGCCTACTAGTTCCCCTTCTTCAATCATCATGTTGAAGTCCACCAGAGCGCTAAGACCCCCGAACGACTTATAGAGGTTCTTCACTTCGAGTAGCGCCACGGTCCTCACCCCTCACTCTGCGGAAGATCCGAAGCGATATTTCTTTGTTCCCCATCAAGCCCTGGGGCCGGTAGATCATGGTTACGATCAAAACTACCGAGTATATCACCATTCGGATCTCCGGAAAACTCTGGAGGCCAGCTGACAGTATCGTAAGGAATACGGCCGCCAATACGGCTCCTGTGGTGCTGCCTAAGCCTCCCAGCACCACCATGACCAGAACGTCAAATGACCGGAAAAAGCTGAACGTCCCGGGTTGAATGATAAAGAAGTAGTGGGCATATAAAGCACCGGCCAAGCCGGCAAAAAAAGCCCCTACTGTGAAAGCGAGTATTTTATATTTGGTGGTATCCACTCCCATCATCTCTGCCGCGACCTCGTTCTCCCGCACGGCCAAACACGCCCTACCATAACTGGAATTTATCAGGTTTTGGATAAACAACAAGGTCACTAACACGGAAAAAAAGAGCCACGTCCAATTGGTTAACTGGGCTATTCCGATTAGCCCGGCCGCCCCCCCGACGTAATCGATGTTCAAAAGCACAACCCTCACTATCTCCCCGAACCCTAGAGTAGCGATAGCCAGGTAGTCGCCTTTCAAGCGGAGGGTAGGGACGCCTATTAAAACGCCTGCTACTCCCGCAGCAATACAGCCGCTCAGCACTGCCACCGGCAACGAGTATCCCAGCTTGCTCGTCATAACAGCCGCCACATAAGCCCCTACTGCCATGAACCCAGCGTGACCCAAGGATAGCTGCCCGGTAAAGCCGGTTATAAGATTCAAGCTCACTGCTAAAATGATGTTTATCCCCATCATAAACAGGTTAATCTGGTAATAAACATCCAGCAACTGAGCGTTGATAAGATACTGTACCAGGAAAAACATGGCTACCAATAAAACTGAAATTGATAAGTATGCGCTCCAATTAGGCTTCGACTTATCCAAACTCTATCACCTACACTTTTTCCCCTTCATCCTTGCCAAATATGCCGGCAGGTTTGACAAGCAGGATAATAATGAGAACCGCAAACGCAACTGCATCCCTGTATAAGCTGCTCCCGTAACCGCTCACCAGTGATTCGAGCACCCCCATGAGAAAGCCACCAACCATAGCCCCTGGGATAATACCAATGCCTCCTAAAACCGCTGCTACGAAAGCCTTAAGCCCTGGCACTATCCCCATCAGTGGATCAATGGTGTTGTAGTATACTCCCACCATCACACCCGCCGCAGCGGCTAGAGCCGAACCTATAGCAAAAGTAAAGGATATGGTTTTGTCTACATCGATTCCCATCAACATCGCTGCTTCCTGATTCTGGGAAACGGCCCTCATTGCTTTACCGATCTTCGTTCTTTTGACGATATACTGCAAAAATAACATCAAGATCACCGCACTGACCAAAACGAAGACGTCTCGATTTGTAATCACCAGCTTGTTGGAGAAGAAATAAAAGTATCTTTCGGGAAAGGTTCCGGCCGGAAATGAACGCTGCTGGGGAGTCAAGAGCCAGATAGTACCGTATTCAAGAAACAGGGAAACCCCGATGGCAGTTATCAATGCCGCTATACGGGTAGAGTTCCGCAAAGGCTTGTAAGCTAGTTTTTCGATAACCACTCCCAGAACAGCACAACACGCCATGGCCATAACCATAGCCGGGAAAACACCAGTACCCAGAGCGGTTATAGAAAAAAAGCCTATAAAAGCCCCGACCATCATCACATCGCCGTGAGCAAAGTTAATCAGGTTGATTATCCCGTACACCATGGTGTAACCGAGCGCGATCAAAGCGTATATTGACCCGAGTGATATTCCGTTTACCAGTTGCTGCAGGAATTCATACAATACATTTCCCCTCCGGCTTCCGTCTCCAGTTTAGGTGCTAGGCGATGCAGACTCTAAGGCAATTTAAGATTTGCGTTCTTCTGCGTCCATTCTAACTTGAACAGAGGAAGGGAGAGAACCCCTTCCTCTGTTCGTTTCATAACTAGGGCTGGATCTTTGTCTTAACCACCTGTTTCCCGTCAACCATCTCGATCAGCACTGCCGATTTTACAGGATTATGCTGCTCGTCCATCGAAAACGTTCCGGTCACGCCCGAGAAATCCTTGGTAGCAGCCAAAGCTTCTTTTATTTTGACCCCGTCGGTACTGCCGGCCCGCTTGATAGCATCCACTAGCAGATAGGCGCTGTCGTAACCCAAAGCAGCGAAGGCGTCTGGGGTAGTCTTGTAGGCCGCTTCATACGCCTTGACAAACTTCACCACTTTGGGGTCCTTATCCGCAGACGAGTAATGATTGGTAAAGAAGGTGTTGTTTAACGCCTTAGCCCCGGCAATGTTCACCAGTTCGGCAGAATCCCAGCCGTCCCCACCCAGGATAGGCACAGTTATTCCTAATTCACGAGCTTGTTTGATTATCAAACCGGCCTCGTTATAGTAGCCCGGTACATAGATTACATCTGGTGCCTTATTCTTGATCTTAGTAAGGGTGGCTTTGAAGTCTTTGTCGTTCTTCACATAGCCTTCTTCAGCTACAATGGTACCGCCTTTGCCCACAAATGCTTCCTTAAAAGCCTTAGCCAACCCTTTTGAGTAGTCGGTGCTCGTGTCCATCAGAATGGCCGCTTTTTTCGCCTTCAAGGTATCATAGGCGTAATTGCCCATTAATCCGCCCTGGAAGGGATCAATAAAGCATGTGCGGAAGACAAATTCCTTAGTCTTTCCGGTTTTTTCATCTACTGTAGCCGCCATCGCGGTAGCTGCGGGGGCTATAAGCGGTATCTTGTTTTTCGAAGCAATCGGCTCAGCTCCCAGGACACTGCCTGTTACCAGCGGTCCGATCAAAGCCACTACTTTTTGTCCTACAAGCCTCGCCGCAACGTTGGTAGCTTCCGCGCTGTCCGACTTGCAATCCATTATGACATAGTCGATAGTCCGTCCGTCAACTCCCCCGGCCTTGTTAATCTCGTCAAAGGCCAGGACCACGCCGTTTCTACAGTTAGTCCCGTAAGAAGCTACCCCGCCTGACAACTCCACATTAACTCCTACTTTGATGGGCTCTTTGGTCTCGGTAGGAGCCTTCGGCGTTTCCGGCTGGTTCTCTGTAGTCTTGGACTGGCACCCAGCCACAATGCTAACCACAAATACCAGTAACAATAACACCGCCAGCCTTTTACTGACTTTCATCCTTCTTCCCTCCTATGTTTTGTACTGAGCAATCCGCCCTGCATTCTTAGTGTCCCGTTCCCCCTCCTTTCCTTTTTCCCAGACTCATCAAGAAGCTTGTACCTCCCAGCGTCCGCAGCGATCACCCCAACGCGCCACGAGTTCTTCTCCTTCGTAAAACTGTACTACTTCGCATAGGTTGGAGCAACCCTTGCATTCAAAACTGGTCGTTCTAAAACTGACATCACCAATTCTGAAACCCTTAAAAGCCGTTTTTCTCTTCCTGGCAACCGCCTCTTTGGCCAACAAAGCGGCGCCGACTGCTCCCATCACGTCATAGTTCTCCGGTACAATGACTTCCATGCCCAAGTATTTCTCAAATGCTTTGACCAATCCTCGGTTGGCGGCAACTCCTCCTTGGAACAACACCGGGGGAAGTATTTCCTTACCCTTTCCCACGTTGTTAAGGTAATTGCGAACCAATGCCTCGCACAAGCCGGCAATTATGTCTTCTGTATTGTACCCCAATTGTTGTTTGTGAATCATGTCCGATTCGGCAAACACCGCGCACCTACCCGCAATCCGCACCGGATTCTTGGCCTTCAAAGCGAAGTCGCCGAACTCTTCAATCGGTATCCTGAGCCTGGCTGCTTGTTGATCCAGAAAAGAGCCTGTACCTGCTGCACAGACCGTGTTCATGGCAAAATCGATGACTACCCCATCACGCAGGATGATTATCTTAGAATCCTGTCCCCCTATTTCTATTATGGTCTGCACCTCCGGATTTACCGCCAAGGCAGCTACAGCGTGAGCCGTTATTTCATTCTTAACAATGTCAGCGCCGATTATCATGCTGCTCAGATAGCGAGCACTGCCGGTCGTTCCCGAGCCAACAATCATCACTTCTTTCTCTACCTCTTCGCCGACAAGGCTTACGCCTCTTTGAACCGTCTCAATAGGTCTGCCATTGGTACGCAAGTACTGCCTGGCCAAAACCGAACCATCTTCTCCTATCACTACCACGTTGGTGCTAACGGATCCCACGTCTACTCCTAGATATCCCTTGATCATAGCCCTCTTTCCCTTCATCCCGCCAACTTCCCTGCCTGCATTCGTCTTCTTTCCCTTCTTTTCTGTAAAAGGTCGATAAAAGCTTCTATTCGTGTCTGGATACCGGCTTTGCCGGTCTGCTCGTCGATAAAGAACGTCAATACCGGTATGTCCAATTCCCGGCTAACCCGCGGTAGGATACTCTTCGCCACGACTTCTGGAATACAGGCAAAAGGCGCGAGTTGTATGACCCCATCAAAACCACGACGGGCGTACAACACCGTTTCGCCTATACTGTTGGTTCCATGTCCCCCAATAGGCGCTTCATTGAGATAGGGACGAGCTAAAGCGAAGAGTTCCCGGTCCGGCGTACGAATCGTGTTTCGACCACAATAACCTGTTATGTAAATGGAACGGTCGATTTCTACCCCAGCCTCACCGAGCATTATCTGCAGGTAATGGTTAGCCGCCGGTTCTAAAACGACATATATCTCGCCGATTATACCCACTTTCAACGGATCCCGGCTGGGA
Organism: Syntrophothermus lipocalidus DSM 12680; assembly: GCF_000092405.1. Classification (NCBI taxonomy): domain Bacteria; kingdom Bacillati; phylum Bacillota; class Clostridia; order Eubacteriales; family Syntrophomonadaceae; genus Syntrophothermus; species Syntrophothermus lipocalidus. The sequence continues at coordinate 2,385,095 of NC_014220.1, forward strand.
TCTTGACTCACCGAATTCAGCAGCAGCATCCCTTCATTTCGGGCTTCGGCTATTGTCTGAAAAGTAGAAGCTTGATCTATCATCTCTAATGCTTTCCAAAGGGTCCGAGTAGTCTCCCCCCGGTTTATCTCATAGGGTCGAACCTTGAACGACAGCATCTCCAGGTCATCAATGGCTTTCAGCTTCTCCCAGGTAATGTGCAAGGCTCCAATAAACTCCTTAAACGACTTCCCCCCGGTTTTCCAGACCAGCTTGAGTTTGTTCCAAAAATCGCCTATGTGGTGCAATGGTGGTTCGAATCCTATGACCTTGAGGTTGACCCCCAGGTCAGCGAGCAAATTCTGGTGCATAACCCAATAATATCCTGCCCGACACGGACCTACTCCGCCCGAAGTTATAACCAGTTCCGCCCCCATTTCCGCCACTTCCAGGTAGGTCCCCAAAAGTATTTTGAAAGGAATACAGGCGAACTCAGGTGCGTATCTAACCCCAAGGTCGAGGGTCCGTTTGCTGGGTTCCGGCGGAACCACACACTCGTGCCCGATGTTCTCTATTAACCATTTAAAAGCAATGTATGAATACCCCATCCGGGGAAAGCTAATCTTCATTTTTTGCCCTCCGGTAGCGCAACATGTCCACAAAGGCTTCTATCCGAGTCCGTATCCCGGCTTCACCGGTATGCTCGTCCACCATAATCGACATGAACGGGATCTGTCCGCGTTTCTTGGCCTCCAGTTCCATTAAACGATCAACCATAGCATCAGGTCCACAAGCAAATGCGGTCACGTGAATCACTCCGTCAACTTCTTTTCTCCCCATAAAATGAAGAGCTCCTTCCAGAGCGCGGTTTGAAAAAAACCAAAAAAGGTGTTTGGGGAAACCCCGAACTGCAGCCTTGAGCTTGTGCCACGACAGCATATCCTGGGTATATACAGCCACGTTTTCGCGGCGCAATATGTCCAGTAGCCCAACGTTGAGAAACGTGTCGTATATCAAATAGGGGTACCCGACCACTGCCACACGAAATTCTGGCTGTAACTTTTGGAACGCCGCCAACGTAGAGGTAGAATCGAATACTATCTCCATCGCTTCTTCCGGCATGAGTCCTCTCAGCAACAATCGCTGAAACCGTTTTTGCACCATTTGAGCCCGGGCTAAAGCCCACCATACCTTGCTTCTGGACGCCCCTAAAATCTTACCAATTTCCATACCTACCCTTACTATTTCACGCCAACCTCTCTTCAGATCAATACGCGTGTCAATAATATCGGGGAGATTACTGACCGAGGCCTTTAACATATCCGGAAGCCCAAGAAACTTCGGACAAAAAGTTTCTGTTCCAAAGTCTCCGAATTTTCTCAGCGAGACCAGCCTGGGAGCAAATATATAATCTACTTGTCCGATTAAGCTCTTAACATGGCCGTGAAAGACCTTGATAGGGATACAGGCCTCACTCACCGCCTCTTTCATTCCTTCATCGAGTATCAGTTTGGAAGTCGGAGGAGATGTCACAACCTCATGCCCCAACGAACCGAAAAATTCCCTGCAGAAAGGGAAATAAAGAAAATAAGCCAGGGTTCTCGGTATACCAATTCTTGCCATAAATGCCTCCTAGACTCCATGAACCATATAAAACCTTGAGAAGTCTCTTCTACATCCAACAGGCCGATTCCTTTTTCCATGGCAGGGAGAGCCTATTTAAACCTTACCCTCACGTCGCCTACCCGCTTGGTGAACCGGATCCGGTCGTAGTATTCCATAAGCGGCAAAGTGTACTTTCGGGAGCTGTTGAAAAGATCCCGAGCGGTCGCAAGCCCCAGCTCGCGGTTGGTTTGAAAATACTCCTCTAAAATTTTCTTACCCTGTTCTATCGCCTCGGCCGAAAAGTAGGTGTTGTCCGAGGCTTTGACCAACTTGCCTTGCTCCAAGAGATAGCCAAAAACCTCGTTAAATTCTTCCTGCTCCAGTCTTACTAAAGCCGTCAGCTCTTTTACCTCCGGGGGAGAAAAAGGCTGCTTGCCAAACTCCTGCAAAATCAAGTCTACCGCCTTCTGCTGGTCGACCGTAGGAGTCGGGTAGTGCTCGGGCAAGGCTACGTAGTTAGCTTCTGTTTTAATAAACCCTCTTCGCTCCATCAACTGCATCAAGGCTCCGGCTACCTTAGCTTGATAATTCTTGAACAGCCGGGTCCGTAATTCCTCCCGTGGATACCCGCGGCGCAAAGGATGACGAAGATGAAAATCCGCCAACACTTGCCGTGTCTGCTGTGCCATTTGTTCTAATCTATTGCGAGTCAGATAAAACTCCCTTCCCTCTATCTCTACCTTTTCAACCCTGGCCTCCTCCAGCAGAGTAGCCAGCCCCCGACGGACTTCTTGTTCATCTTCTCCTACTTCTCGCGCCAGGTCGGCCACGTCGAGGACGGCGTCGGGGCTAGATTCTAACTCCTGTGTAATTACTTCAAGGATACTCCCTTCTTCTTTCACCGCCAGCTGAGCCAAAACGTCCTCTCTAAACCTTTTTTGCTTAGGGGGGTGCGGATCTATGACTTTTCCACCACCTATAGTGGTTACAGGAGAATAGAAACGCACCACAAATCGGTCTTGCTGGTACGCGACTATCGGTTTTTCTAGCACTATCTGAGCATAGGTTTCCTGCCCAGGAAAAAGCTCATCTCTGTCCAGCAACACTATCCGACCGAGAGCTTCGTCTGTGCCCAAGTGGAAACGGATACGAGTCCAGTTCTTGACCTTCCAGGGGCTGGAACTAAGCAGACGGAACACCGTATCTACGCGATATGAAGGTCTTAGAAAACCTGGTGTTGCCAAGACATAGCCTCGTCTCATCTCCTCTACTTCTATTCCCTGGAGGTTGGCCGCTACTCGCTGCCCTGCCAATGCCTTCTCCACTTTTTGCCCGTGGACCTGGAGGTTGCGTACCCGGACCTGTTTAAGTGAAGGGAGTATCTCGAGCGTATCCCCAACCCTAATCTCTCCTGACCACAACGTACCCGTGACAACTGTTCCAAAACCAGTCATCGTGAACACCCTGTCTACGGGGAGACGAACCTTGCCTACAACCGGCTTGCCGGAAACATCTTTTGCCATCTCCTCCAGTGTCTTCAAGAGTTCCGGTATCCCTTCCCCGGTTACAGACGAGACAGGAATTATGGGGGCCTCCTTAAGAACAGTCTTGTCCAGGTACTCTCGCACCTCTTCTTCCACCAGCATCAGCCAATCCTCATCTACCAAATCCTTCTTGGTAATAGCTACCACTCCGCGCTCTATTCCAAGCAATTCAATAATATCCAGGTGTTCGCGGGTTTGGGGCATAACCCCTTCGTCGGCGGCTATGACTAGAATGATCAGGTCTACCCCTGAGGCCCCGGCCAGCATTTGTCGTATAAACCTTTCGTGACCGGGAACATCCACTATGCCAGCCCTCTGCCCATTAGGAAAATCCAGGGGGGCAAATCCGAGCTCTATCGAAATCCCGCGCTGTTTTTCTTCTTTCAAGCGGTCTGTGTCAACCCCCGTTAAAGCTTTCACCAGGGTTGTCTTGCCATGGTCAATGTGCCCGGCGGTGCCTATGATGATTCTTTGCAAGTACCCCTCACCCTTTCACTATCTCCCGCATTCTAGTAGCTATTAGGTCATAATCGCCCTCCAGTAAAGTGCGAACACTAAAGAGCATAGCGTTATCGCGGAGTCTGGTTAAAATTGCCGGCTCACCGAGTCTAAGAGCTCTGGCAATATTCGTTAAAACCCCATCTTCAAAAGTGACCTCTACGGCAAACCCGGGCAGCCCGTGGGTTGGATAAGCGCCCCCACCAACCCGATCCTCGGTCCTCACCACCTGAATAGTCTTGACCGGGCTGGTCGCCCCGATACTTTCTGTCAGAATCCCGCACAGCCGCTGGGCCCGGTCGTGCAACGTGTCCTCATCAACCGTCAACATCTGCAAAGTAGGAATAGTCCGGTTGGGCTTCCCCGCTAAGTACTCGACCAGGGTAGCCTCTAAGGCCGCGATCGTGAGTTTATCCACCCTAAGAGCACGCGTCAATTGGTTCCGTTTCATAGCTTCCACGTGCTGTCGCTTCCCCACAATGATACCGGCCTGGGGCCCCCCCAGCAGTTTGTCACCGCTGAAGGTAACGACGTCAGCCCCTCGGGCAATACATTCTTTCACCGTCGGTTCCCCTGGCAGTCCCCATTCTTTTAGGTCACACAACACGCCGCTCCCCAAGTCTTGAACTACGGGAAGACCAGTTTTCCTACCTAGTTCCGCCAGCTCTTCTAAGGTCACCTCAGAAGTAAACCCAAGGATACGGTAGTTGGAAGGGTGCACAGTTAGAAGCAAGGCCGTGTTCTCGTCGATTGCCTCTTCGTAATCCCTGAGGTACGTCTTATTGGTAGTGCCAACCTCTACCAACCTGGCTCCGCTGGCTTTCATCACTTCAGGAATTCGAAACGAACCCCCTATTTCTACCAGTTGCCCGCGCGATACAATCACGTCACGACCATTCGCCATCGTGTTCAACACCAGCAATACTGCGGCTGCATTGTTGTTAACCACTAAAGCGGCTTCGGCCCCGGTTATATTGATAAGCAGGTCCTCTACATGGACATACCGCGACCCTCTTTCTCCCGTGTCCAGGTCGATTTCCAGATTCACGTATGCCCCCGCAATCTCGGTCAGGTATTGCACCGCCGGGGGTGCCAGCAAAGCCCTTCCCAGATTCGTGTGCAAAACAACCCCGGTTGCATTGATTACTTTGTTGAGCGTGGGCTTGGTGACTCGATTTAGCTCTTGTTGAAGTTTAGTCACGACCATATCCGTAATCTCGAGTCGTGACAGGGAGACATTGTCGTTGCGAAGCATGGTTCTCGTGTTTTCCACTACTTCGCGTAGTTTCTTCACAACCAGTTCCCGCGAGACGGACTCTTCTATTTTCTTGACCCTCGGATCTAACAAAATCTCATCGATGGCCGGTATGTTGCGTAGAGTGTTCATAGAAAACCGTTCCCCCTCTTCACGAGACTACCCAAACATTGCCGCAACAGCCGGAATGTTCTGTCCCCGTCATAATCCTGAGCTCCTTCTTGCTCCTTATCCCTTCTGTATATCTGGACTACTTAATACCTTAACAAACCGGTATATGACCCCGGCCATAATCGATATTCCCAACAAACCGAACAAAGGATAAACCGTCCCGACCAGGGAGGCGAAGCTGCGAAACGATAAAGGTAGAGCCGCCGTCATTATCAGACAGAGGCTGGCGCTATACGGTATCCCTGTCAAGTCTGACACCCGTTGAGCCAGGCCGTAGCCGTTGGCTAGAGCCGTTGTCAAAATCCCTATCCATAAAACGCAGACGTATGCCAATTTGGCCCCGGTCCCAACTTGTCCAGCTATGAGTAGCATCGGAACCTCATAGTGCAAAACCGCGGGACTGAAATTTGATAAAGCCAGGTAATAAATACAAAGCATAAGCCCCAGGCCGAGGCCCCCGCCAATAGCCCCGGCTGTTCCGTTCCTCATGTTAACCAGCGGCTGGTACTCGGGCAAGACCGCAGTTGCCAACGCAAAATTATAGGCAACGTACAAAACCGCCGCCATCGCCCAATACTGATAGCCGAACAAGGGCGCATATGCCGCCGGTATCTGGGCATAGTTTTTCATTCCGAACGCTCCACAACCTGCTATTGATAATAATAGCAGAATTTTAATTGGAACTAAAAGATTGTAGGAAAATACCAGCCCTCGCACCCCCCCTGCTAACAACAGGATGGTTGCTAGATAGGTCAGTCCGATGCCCAGCGTTTTGTTAAGGTAGAGGTGTTCATAGAAGACAGCCCCGCTGGCAGAGAACATGGTACAAACGCCCAGGAACAAAAAGAGAGAAAAAAGCGTGTCGGTCAGCTTTCCCCACCTTGGCCCGAAAAGCGTTCTTATCACGCGTTGATATCCGTTTATTCTGGATCTATGGCAAATATAGAATAACAGGGCACCCATGGCGGCAAAAAGGGCTCCTGACAAAAGCACACCGTAAAGCCCGTACCTGTCAAACACAACAAAGAACTGGACTATCTCCTGCCCGGAGGCAAAGCCTGCCCCTACCACCGCCCCGATGTAGCCCATGGCGACCGCCCACGCTTGCCTATTGAATCCCCTCACCCCGTTTCCAAGTTCCGTCTATAGAAAATATATCTTCATCACACGCTATAAATGCCGAATAAATGGGTGGGAAAAAGGCAACAATCTGGAAAAACGGGCGCGTGGAATTATGGAATGGCGGAAGATGACGCGTGGTAGGCGAATAATTCAAACTTTCATTGAACCTGTGTTAGAAGTCCCCTTGGCGGGGACCGTAGCTGACCCTGGGATAGGGTATTCTTGGCATTTTGAGGATTCTTTATGTGCCGCGCATATTAGGGACGCGTATCTTCGACTCACCCTCGAACTAAACCCGCGCTTACGCAGAGAAGTGGTTATTCTGTGTATCGGAACGGATCGATCCACGGGAGACAGCTTGGGACCCTTGGTTGGAACCAGGCTAGTTGGACTTGGTATCCCTGGCGCGTCCGTGTACGGAACTCTTGCTTCTCCCGTACATGCGACCAATCTCGTTCAAACCCTGGCCGACGTTAATGCTCGCCATGTCGACCCTTTCGTGGTAGCTTTGGATGCTTGTTTGGGAAGAACAGACCGGGTCGGCTACATCAACGTGCGTCCCGGCCAAATCTATCCTGGCAGTGCAGTAAAAAAAGAACTCCCACCGGTTGGGGAACTGCACATCTCTGGTGTTGTAAATGTGGCTGGTTTTCTGGAACACCTGGTCCTGCAGAATACTCGTCTTCATCTAGTATACCAAATGGCGGAGGTTATTGCGGTTGGCCTATGGCAGGCTCACCGTTCCCTCTTTCCCTGCGGTGTTTGAAGACGGCGTGGCGGGCAAAAACAGAAGCTGGGGCCCCAATCTGTCTTCCCCTGTGCTGTATGAGGCGCGAAGAATTTCCTCAGATTGCCTGTAGTAAGCTTATCACTTCTTGGTCGCTCGTTGCCGAAAAATCCTCGTAAAACTGGCCCACTGCGTAGAAAACTGAGGGAACGTGCAAGCAGAACACGTCGTCGGCAAGTCTCTTGAGGGAGCTGTAGGTATCGGGAGCTGCTACCGGAGTTGCCACTGCTATGTAGCTAGCTCCCTGACGGCGGAGGTATGCAATTGCGGCTCTTACGGTAAATCCCGTTGCTATGCCGTCATCGACGAGGAGAACCCTTTTCCCTTCTATGGACAGAGCGGGCCGCCCGCCCCGGTATGCGGTTAGTCGCCAGTTTATCTCCTGGTGGACATGCTTAGCCGCTTGTTCGAACTGGTTTTTGTCGAGGTGTAGAAACATTAGCAGGTTCTCATCGACCAGTATTTCTCCGTCGGGCGTTACTGCTCCTATGGCATACTCGGGGTCGGAAGGAGACCCTATTTTGCGGGCGATCACTACGTCTAGCGGACAACCATATTTCTGAGCGATAGGATAGGCTACTACTACACCTCCGCGAGGTATTCCCAGTACCAAATCGAAGTCTGCTTCCTTTTCCCTCAGAAATTCTGCTAATTGCTCGCCGGCTTCCTTTCGATTTCGGAACATCTTTGCCTCCTCCTTTGAATGGCCTGCTTTCGAATTAAGATCGGGCTCAGGAGTCAGTCTTCGTTCCTGTTTTCTCCTTGTTGGTCCCTCGCAGCATCCGGGAGGTCCCTGTGAAGCAACCTCCTTCCTCAATAACCAGAGCCTGGCTGGTGATGTCTCCTTGTACTTCGCCCGAGGCCAATATTTCCGCCCGCCCCCTGGCGTTGATAGAACCCTCCACCCTTCCGGCAATCAGTACGTTATCGGCTTGAATATTTCCTTTGATGGTGCCCTTATCCCCGATTATGAGGTCGCCCCTCAGATCTACATCGCCTTCGATGATTCCGTCGGCGCGGATAGACCCTTCGCCGTGGAGATTGCCTTCTATCCTTAGGCGATGAGAAATAATCGTGTCAATGTCACCGAATTCGCGCTGCTTTTTTCTCTTTAACACCATGATTCATCTCTCCGTTTTTGCGAGATAGGACTCGGGGTCTACAAAACCGTTTTTGCCCTGGATAGCGAAATGGAGGTGAGGTCCGCTACTTCTTCCCGAGCACCCGACCCGGGCGATCACCTGCCCCTTCTCCACTTTCTCTCCCACCTGGACCAGTATTACTTGGTTGTGCCCATACCAGGTTACATAGCCGTTGCCGTGATCCACTTTTATGAGTCGTCCGTAAACCCGGTCAAAGCCGGCGCAGACTACCGTGCCGGACGCTGCGGCCCGGACAGGTGTGCCGCTATTGGCTGCGATGTCTAAACCGCTGTGCTGTTCAGTGCGTCTGCTAAATGGTGATTTCCTGATTCCGTAGGTAGATGTAATTTGGCCAATAACCGGCCAGGAGTTGGGACGAGCCAGGTAGTATTCCCGGTTGGCCAGGACCTGGTCTCGGAGTTCTGTTAGCTCGATTTTAGTAGTATTAAACGAGGACAGCATCCGTTCTATTTCCCGCCCCATAACTGAAGCCAAATTACCGGGATCTGACTTGCGATCTAGCATTATTCCGGACCGAGAAGGGGTTGCGCTTGAAGACGGGCGGGCTGTTCGAATTCCCATCAGGCGTTTTATCTCCGACTGCTCCCTCTCGATGTTCTCTTTTTCTTTCTCTAGTGAACGGAGTTGTTCCTGTAGCGTCATCAGTTGCTCTGTCTTGGCCTGGTTATCCTCCTTTATGGATCGTATATTTCGCATGTCGTTCCTAAACGTTACCAGGGTGATCCCCATGCAGAACAGGGAAATTATCATCGCCATCGATAGTATTGCCAAAGCCCAAGCGCCCTTAGGTGATAGCGAGAGGCGGCGAATCGGAGAGATGCTTCCTGATAGCAGTATTACAGTGATGCTGCGGTCGCGTACGGATCTTCTTCGGCGAGGCATCGCGTCATCCCCTGTTCTGAGCCATCCTCAGTACGGCCTGTTCTTCTTCACTCAATTGGTAAGAGGACGAGAAGGCTTGGACGGGTTTAGCCCATACCATTGAATACTCGCGTCCATGCAATCCCGTAATTACAGCTCCGTCTCCGCGCTCTGACAAGAGCGCTAGGGAAAAGGACAGGTCTCCCCCGACCTCGGGGAATGCCTTATACCGTATCACCCGCAGGGTACTTAGCATCGCGGGGAGACGCCCTTCGATACTTTCCACCCTTTCCTCCAAGCGATGAATTTGGCGCCGGTTTTCGTGCTCAAGCCGCCTGATTTCCTCTAGAACATCCTCTATTCCTGGCCCACAGTAGTCCTTGAATAGGGTTTCAAAGACCCTTACCCGGCGGCGGTAGGCTCTGACCTGCCAAAGGGTAATAATGTTTACCAGTATCAGTAACGCGAACAGCGCCGCGGCGATAGAAAGGCTTTGGCTGTTTAGCCAGTGATAAGCATCGAGCATTGTCGTGTCCCCCAGATAAGTTCTGATAAAATGATAGCAGGCCGCGGGGGCTTTGTAAAACCTTCGGGGAGGTTGCTGCTTTAGGTCCCGTTGTGTTAATTCGTAGTCGCCCGACATCTGACAGAAGGAAAGGGTGTTGTCGCGTGAGAATAGCCTATATTGATTGTTTTTCAGGAGTCTCGGGGGATATGTTGTTGGCCGCTTTAGTGGACTCCGGCGCGGATGTTTCTGAGGTCGAGGCCGGGATCAATTCGCTCGCAATTCCTCCGGTCTCCATTGCAACCTCTAAGGTGAGGGTCAAGGGGGTTAGTGCTACCAGGGTTTGGATAGGAAGCGAGCGTGGGGCCGAGTTTCGTAATCTGGCGAAGATAGAGCGGATTCTAAACGGTGGCAACCTGCCCGGGCCGGTGATAGCTCAGTCGCTCAAAACCTTCCGCCGTTTAGCCTTGGCGGAGGCCAAGGTGCACGGCATTCCCGTGGACGAGGTTCATTTCCATGAGATTGGCGCTTTAGATACCATAGTTGATGTAGTAGGGTGTTTTTTGGCCTTGTATCTGCTGAGGATCGACCGGGTCTTTGCCTCTCACATCCCTTGGAATCGTGGATTTGTCACGTTGGAGCATGGCACCTACCCGGTGCCTGCGCCGGCTACTGCCGAGTTGTTGCAGGGCGTTCCATGTTACGGTTGCGAGGCACCTTTTGAGCTCGTTACCCCCACCGGGGCAGCCTTGCTGCGGAGCATGGTAGAAGAATTTGGCCCCCTGCCCCCGATGTCTCCTCAGCGCTTCGGGTACGGGGCAGGACACCGTGAGAGGCCGGATGTCCCTAACGTTGTCCGGGTTGTTATCGGGGATTCCCCGTCGGAGGATGGGATTTTCACGGAACTGGTGGATATTTTGGAAACGCAAGTAGATGACATGGTTCCGGAGTTCTATTCGTTTCTGAGCGAGAGGCTGGCGGATTCGGCTGCCCTCGACTATTTTTACACCCCGGTGTACATGAAAAAGGGGCGGCCGGGCTGTTTGGTGACGGTGATTGCACCTGCGGGGCTGGGACAGGAAGTTGCTGCGTTACTCCTCGAACATACGTCTACTTTGGGTGTTCGTTGCCAGACGGTTTCTCGGGTGGTGTTAAAGAGAGAAATCATTACGGTATCCACAAGATGGGGTGAGGTCAGGGTAAAGGTGGCCTACCTTAGCGGAAGGGCTCCGAAGATATCTCCCGAGTTTGAGGATTGCCGCTCCATAGCCTTGGCGCGGGACCTGTCTTTGGATGTGGTTTATCGAGAGGCGGTGTCTGCTGCGGTTATCAGCTTGGGTTTGGCAGATAGCTCTGAAGGGGCGTAGGCAGGTTCGTGTGGTCTTGGCTTTGTCGGTAACTTTATGTGAAACAGTCTGTGAGAACGCAGCGCTGGCGCCCCCGTCCAGGGTTCCTTGCAATTGGAATTGCGGAGGCTGTACCTCCGGCAGGGGGGCCGGTGCCCTCTCCCGGGAAGGCCGTTTGTGGCGTTCTTGGAACGGATATGATGCCGTAAAATAATGCAATTATCCCCGATGTTTCACGTGAAACATTCAGCACCCTCAGCCGTAGTCCCTTCCGAAGCCCAGCGGTGCCCCCGCATAGCAACCGGAGTATATGCTTGCCACCGCGGGACACTCCGCTGCCAGCGGCTCACGAGCAATACACTCCGGGCACGCCTGCCCATATGTTACCCAATTGTTAAGCTGTTTCTATTTCTACGTCTCCAGGGTCGCTTGAAGCCTCACCTCTCGGTCCTCTCTTGCATCGCCCCGTTCCCACCGAGGCGCCTCCTCTGATTCGATGTATACAAACAGCCCCTTTTTCAGCGCTCAAAACTTCTCCCCGTTCGACCTCGGCGCCCCGCATCCTACAAATTCAGTATGTCGACTATTCTCATCAGATCCTCATCGTTATAGAAAAAAATCTCGATCCTCCCACCTCGACGGTTTCTTTTCACACTGGCCTTGGTTCCCAGCCGCTCCTGCAATCGTTCTTCCAGGTCCACCAGCTCAGATTCTCTCGGCTCATGCCTCCCCGTCTCTTTCTTCTTTACCCCCTCTACATCTCTTACAGATAGCCCAAACCGCACGATTCGCCGTGCTATCTTGACCTGTTCCTTCTCGTCCTTCGCCACACCTAAAATCGCGCGTGCGTGTCCCGCACTTAGCTCCCCTCTTTCTACCATGTCTCTTACTTCCGAACAAAGATTAAGTATTCGCAGTGCGTTCGCCACATATGATCTGCTCTTGCCAATCCTTTCCGCCAGTTTCTCCTGGGTGTACCCGTATTGTTCGATCATTTCCCGAAAGGCCAGTGCTTCTTCAACCGGGCTCAGATCCTCCCTCTGAAGGTTCTCGATAAGGGCCAGCTCTGAGGCCTCGTGTTCCCCAATTTCTCTTATGACCACAGGGATACGTTCCAACCCCACCATCCCTGCCGCCCGCAGCCGCCTCTCTCCCGCCACCACCTCGTATTTCCCAGCTTCCACGGGCCTGACGACTATGGGCTGCAGCACTCCGTGTTCCCGAATTGACGCCGCCAACTCTGCCATGCTCTCATCCTCAAACTTTTTGCGTGGCTGGCGTCCCCGCGGTTGCACGAGTCCGATATCCAACTCCAACGAATCCCGCTCGAAGTCAGATTCCTCCGTTCCAATTAAAGCATCTAAACCCCGGCCCAGCCCTCTCCTACCCACGCTCCAAAACCTCCTTTGCTAGGTCTTGATAAACCTCAGCACCCCTCGACCGCGCATCGTAAAGGACGATGGGTTTCCCGTAGCTCGGTGCCTCGCTCAGGCGCACATTTCGAGGTATAATCGTCTTATACATTTGCCTGCGAAAATGCCTCTTCACCTCATCCACCACTTGAATCGACAGGTTTGTTCGCCCATCGAACATCGTTAACAAGACTCCCTCTAGCTGAAGCCCTGGATTTATACGTTTTTTAATAAGCGTTATGGTATGCATCAACTGACTCAACCCTTCCAGCGCGTAGTACTCACACTGGATAGGTATCATAACCGAATCTGCGGCCGCCAAGGCGTTGACGGTCAGCAGTCCTAACGAAGGCGGGCAGTCTATGTAGACGAAATCATAGTTCCGTCTGATGTTTTCAAGGCCCTTCCTCAGCCTAAATTCTCGGGCATCCATTCCCGCCAATTCTACTTCTGCCCCCGCTAATTGTATCGTCGCCGGAAGTACATCCAAGTTCCTTACCCGGGTTCTTACAACTACGCCCTGCGCCGCGAGTTCTTCCATCAACACGTTGTAGATGCAGGACTGTATCTTTCGCCTGTCAATCCCTAGCCCGCTAGTAGCATTACCCTGGGGGTCAATATCCACCAGTAGAACCTTTTTCCCCTCCAAAGCCAAACACGAAGACAGGTTGACGGCCGTCGTTGTTTTCCCGACCCCACCTTTTTGGTTGGCTATCGCAATTACTCTGCCCATCCTCTCCCACATCCCTCACTCAAACGATTCCTCGCAACATGTCCCCAGCTTTCCCTTCTCGGCGCCCTCCCGGCAAAGACAACCAAACTGGCTATTAAAGTAGGAGTCCCTGCCTCTCCCTCTTGGCACCCAATCGAGTACTCCCACGCCCCGCTTACACGTCTCCTTTGCCATACCTTCTCGTAAGTCATTGATTCCATATTCGTTTCTTGTTACTTTCTTTCATCTCGCCCCTTACCTAGCCAGCCCCTAATACCCCTATCCCGATTCTCTTCTTCTCTTGGGAACTCTAATCACCAACTCGTACTCGTCTTCCCGCTCCGTTTCTAACAACACCATATTGACTCCTGCCTCACGGGCACGATAAACCGTTTCTCTAATAGTGTTAACATATATCCGCGCATCTCTGATAAACATCGATAAACTTCGTCGCTTTTCACCACCCTTTATTTCCCGGGAAATACCCTGTCTTATTTTGTCGATCAGCGCCTCGGCCTCCTTCACCGTAAGCTCTTTTTCGATAATCTTCCGAACAACCTCTACCTGCTCCTCTACACTATCCAACTTAAGCAAGGCCCTGGCATGCCTCTCGCTTACCCCTCCCTGCCTGAGCAGGTCCTGCACCTCCCCCGGCAGGCGCAACAACCTGAGTTTATTGGCTATCGCGGCCTGGCTCTTCCCTACCCGCCGCGCTAGTTCTTCCTGCGTCAGCCCAAATTCCCCGATCAAACGAGCATACGCCCTAGCTTCCTCAAGGAAGTTTAGTTCCTTTCGCTGTAAGTTCTCAATCAGACTAACGGCTGCCGCCTCTTCCTCCTCCATATCACATACAATGGCAGGTACCTCCTTCCAGCCCGCCATCATACAAGCCTTTAACCGGCGTTCACCGGCCACCAGCTGGTAGCCTTCCTTCATCTTCCGTACAATAATCGGCTGAATCACCCCGTACTCTTGGATCGACTGCGCCAAGTCCCGCAGTTCCAACTCGTCAATTGCCTGTCGCGGTTGATAAGGATTGCCCCTTATCTCCTCCACTCCGATGTTGATAACCTCCCTCCTCGCTACGCCTCTGCCTAAAACCCGCGGCAACGGCAGTTTCACCCCATCCACCCCCTCTCCATTCTACAAGGGCCTCTTCTCCGGAACCCCGATTCTCCTTGGATAGGCCTCCGGCGTCTCCTTCACCTTCTCAATCGCAACCAAGTACCTCTGCCCTCCAAGCAGGCAATAAGCCTTCAGGTCCTTTACCTGACCCCCTATTACTTCTAATGCGCGGACTGCCTCCTTCAATTCAACATTACAGTTACGTCCCTTCCAGGCCACCAATAGCCCTCCCCGCTTCAACAACGGCAAGCCGTATTCCACCAGCACATTCAACCTAGCAACAGCCCTCACCAAGACAAAATCGAACATTGCCCGGAATCCATCATCCCTTCCAATCGCCTCCACCCGTTCGGTGATTACGCTTACGTTCGGAAGATTCAACTCCCTTCCTGCCATCGTCAGAAAAGCACTCTTCTTTGAATCAGCTTCGATCAGGCAGAACTTCCCCTCCGAAAAAACTATTGCCAATACCATACCGGGCAACCCGCCACCGCTACCGATGTCGGCAACCAGCTTTCCTGTTGCATCCCAGTACCTCGCAAACTCCAGACAGTCCTCAAAGTGCTTCTCCAACTCTTCCCGCGACATCTGTTTGCTAACCAAATTGACCCTCTTATTCTCCCTCTCCAACAGCTCCTGAAACCGTCTTAACTTTCCTTCCTTCTTCATTCGCCCTGCGTTCCCTCTCCAAGTGAATCAGCAACACCGTGATGTCAGCGGGTGATATCCCGCTCATCCTCGATGCCTGCCCCATTGATTCCGGTCTAGCCGTCTTCAATTTCAACCGGCCTTCGTTCGACAACCCAACCACATCGTCGTAATCGATGTCTGGCGGGATACGTTTGTTTTCCATCCGTTCGAAGCGCTCAACCATCTCCACCTGCTTCCTTATATAACCCTCATATTTACACTCTATCTCAACCTCTTCCCTAACCTCCGGCTCGAACTCTTCCCCCACCATGGCCAACGATACCAAGTCCTCTATACTCACCTCGGGACGACGCAACAATTCCCATAAAGATACGGCCTCCCGAAGTTCTGATGTTCCCCTTTCTCGCAACAGTTTGGCAACCCCTTCGTGGCTCACCCCTACCTTGTTCCTCAAAAGCATCTCCCGCAATTCTTCCATTCTCCTAACCTTACTCCTGAAGCGAGTATACCGCTCATCGTCTACCAAACCTATATCGCGGCCTTTCTCCGTTAACCTGATATCCGCATTGTCCTGTCTTAACAGCAATCTGTACTCAGCCCTAGAAGTCATCAATCGGTACGGTTCCTCAATGCCCTTCGTAACCAGGTCATCGATCAATACCCCGATATAAGCCTCACTCCGCTTGAGAACAAACGGCTCCTTTTCCTGTACAAACAGGGCTGCGTTAATTCCCGCTATAATGCCTTGAGCCGCCGCCTCTTCGTAGCCCGATGTCCCGTTGATTTGTCCAGCCGTAAAAAGGCCCTGCACAACCCTGGTTTCCAGCGTCAGCTTAAGCTGTGAGGGTAAGACATAATCGTATTCAATAGCGTACCCGGTTCTGACTATTCTAGCCCTCTCTAATCCCGGAATACTATGCAAGACTGCCAGTTGAACGTCCTCAGGCAGACTGGTATTCAGCCCCTGGATGTACATTTCATCCGTATCCAATCCTTCGGGCTCGATAAATATCTGGTGCTGCTCTTTGTGGGCGAACCTCACTACCTTATCTTCAAAAGACGGGCAGTACCTCGGTCCTACCCCTTGAATCACTCCGGTAAACAATGGAGAACGATGCAGGTTTTCCTTGACAATCCTGTGAGTTTCTGGAGTGCTGTGAGTCAGCCAACACGATACCTGGGGTTTCTCCACCCTCGGACTCATGTATGAAAAATTCAATACTCCGGGATCTCCTGGCTGTTCCTCGGTTTTGCTGAAATCTATAGATTTTCTGCTTACCCTGGGCGGAGTACCCGTCTTAAACCTTCCCAAAACTAAACCGAGTTCTCGCAGGCTTTCTGAAAGCTTAGTCGCCGGCGGAAAAGGGTTTGGTCCCCCATCATAGGTGACATCCCCCACTATAATCCTCCCTTTTAGGTAGGTACCGGTCGTCACCACCAGGGCCTTCGTCTGGTATTTAGCCCCGGTCCTGGTCACTATTCCTTCCACCCGGCCAGCCCCAGCTAAAATCTTCACCACTTCGGCCTGTAAGATATCAAGATTTGACTCTGCCAAAAGCGTCTTGGTCATTTCCTTCTGATATCTTTTCTTGTCGGCCTGGGCCCGAAGAGCCCTCACTGCCGGTCCTTTTGCTGTATTGAGCATCCTAATCTGCAGACGAGCTTTGTCAATGTTCTTGCCCATCTCGCCCCCCAAGGCGTCAATTTCTCTCACCAACTGACCCTTGGCCGGGCCGCCCACGGAAGGATTACATGGCATTAATGCTATTCCGTCTATACTTATCGTGACTAATAAAGTCTTGCAACCCATCCGGGCAGCGGCTAAAGCCGCTTCGCACCCCGCATGTCCAGCCCCAATTACTATGACGTCATAACTTCCGGCCTGGTACTCCATTCTCCCTCACCTCACTTCCCTATACAATAATCTCTAAATATCCTCTCAATCACGTCTTCCTTTAATGTCTTCCCTGTAATCTCTCCTAGGGCTTCTAGAGCCTCCCCGATGTCGACCGCCAGGCAGTCCAACGAGGTATTTGTTTCCAGCCCAGCTAAAAAACCTTCCATTGACGTTTTAACCCGCCGAAAAGCTTCTTCCTGTCGCAAATTAACCATTATATCTTCGTCACCTGCTTCTACCTTTCCTGCCAGCACCGCCTCTTCAATCGCGGATTCCAGTTCCTCCAATCCGATTTCCTCTTTTACCGATCCTCGTACCACCGTTTGCCCAGGAAACAATCTCTCCACTTCCTCTAGGGTAACGCGTTTTTCTTCCAGGTCCTCTTTATTAACCAGCACTATTACCCTCCTGCCCGCAACCATCTTCGCAACCCTCTCGTCCTCTTCGCTTATACCAGCACCCGCGTCCAAAACCGCCAATATTATATCGGCCTCGCTGATAACCTCTTCGCTTCTCTCCACGCCAATCCGCTCCACCAAATCCCCGGTCTCCCTTATCCCTGCGGTATCCATGATATTGACCGGAATTCCCTTGACATTAATATAGTCCTCCACAATATCCCTGGTGGTTCCCGGAATGTCGGTTACGATGGCCTTCTTCTTCCGCAACAATGCATTCAAAAGACTCGACTTCCCCACATTGGGCTTACCCGCAATCACTACCTTTACTCCCCACTGGTACACCCTGTTCCTCTCTCCCGCCCTCAGTAAACCCTCTAACTCCCGTAATATCTCTTGTGCTTGCTGCCTAGCTATTTCCTCGTCAAGGTCTCCCACCTCTTCCGGAAAGTCGATACTGGCCTCAACCATGGTATTCAAACCCACTAACCTGTCCTCTAGTTCTGCTACCCGCTTTCTCAGCATCCCTTCAAGCTGCTTAACCGCCATGCTCATACCTTTTTCAGTTTTAGCCCTGATTATGTCTATCACCGCTTCAGCTTGAGAAATATCCAGCCTGCCGTTAAGAAATGCCCTCTTTGTGAACTCTCCCGGTTCTGCCAGCCTAGCCCCGTTTTCCAATACCGTTTCCAGACACCTTATGGCAGCCAATACACCCCCATGGCAGTTTATCTCTACCACGTCCTCTGCCGTATAGCTTTTTGGTCCCCTCATAACTGTGACCAAAACTTCGTCAACATGATTTCCTTTTCTGTCCACTATCCAGCCTAGCCCAAGGGTATAACCTCCTCGATCCTTCAGCCTCTTTCCCCCAGGCACGGGCCGAAATACCTTTTCTACTATGTCTACCGCTTCACGGCCGCTTACCCGAACGATGGCTATACCGCCCTCACCCAAGGGAGTAGCGATAGCCGCAATAGTATCCTCCATCATCCCATCCGTCTCCTCCTGCACATGATGACACACGCTTCCGGCGAACCCGCCGACGGCCTGACAGTTTTCTTTACTCTATATTTAAAATTTACCTAAAAAAAAGGCCTTCTATAAGGCCTTTTTCGTTCTTTTTATACACCATAGTACTACATGTACACTTTATCTTGGACTTCTCTCGGTTTCTCTCCCATCCCTCACCGCTTCAACGAAATGACGACTTTCCTATTTGGTTCCTCGCCCTGGCTAAAAGTGACTATACTCGGGTCATTTTGTAACACCGTGTGTACAATGCGCCTCTCTTGCGGACTCATCGGTCTCATCACTATGCTTTTTCGCGTGCGCTTTACCTTATCTGATAATTTCAAAGCCAGGTTTTTCAGGGACTCTTCCCTCTTTAATCTATAATCTTCGACATCCAGGACTACCCTTACTTTCTCCTGCCTGTCTTTGTTTACTATTAACCCCAAGAGAAACTGCAGCGAATTCAGGGTCTCTCCCTTCCTGCCTATTAACAAGCCCATGTCTTTTCCTACTATATTGACCCTTACCACCCCATCGTTAAACTCTGCCTTCTGAATCTCATAATCCAGCTTCATACTATTCAAAATGTTAACCAAAGTTTCTCTGACTTTTTCTTCCGGTTTTTCCCTCAAGGTCACTCTAACTACGGCCGACTTTTTGCCTATCACCCCTAGTATCCCTTTGCTCGGCTCTTCCAAAACCTCAATTACAACGTCTTCAAATTCTGCGCCCAACTCTTCCAAAGCTGCTTTCACCGCTTCATCCACGCTTTTTCCCCTTTTTTCTACGCTCTCCATCTCCATCCTTTCCTCCTTCGTCGCTCATCACACTTTCTTTCTTGCCTTCTCCCCCTGCTGCCACCACTTTTCCCCTCTCCACTCTACCGTCTGGGCTATCTTTTGTTCCCCCGCTGCGCGCATTCACCCACGCTTGCTGGGCAATGCTTAAAACGTTAAAGGTAACCCAATACAAAGCCAACCCTGCCGGCAGAGTCGCGGCCAACCACGCTATAAAAACAGGCATGACATAAAGCATGCTCTTTTGGCTCGGGTCATTCGGATCCAGGGTCGAAAGTTTCTGTTGAATGTATGTAGTTACACCCGCTAATATTGCAAAACCGTAATAAGGATCGGGTTTGCTGAGCGTTGGTACCCACAAAAAAGCCGCGTGGGCGGGCACCGTATATTTTAATTGATAGAGGGCTCGGTAAAAAGCTACCAAGATAGGCAACTGAATCAACAGAGGCAGACAACCGCTCAAAGGGCTTACCCCATGCTCTTTATACAAATCGAAGACTTCTTTTTGCATCCTCTGCGGATCTTCTTTATACCTTTCCTGCAAGAGCTTCAGCCTAGGCTGAAGCTCTTGCATTTTCCGCATCGACTTCATTTGCTTGTGGGTAAGCGGGTAAAGAAGCAGCTTTATTGCTATCGTTACCAATATAATCGCAAACCCATAATTTGGCAGACCTATTGCTACTGTTATGTGGTAAAAGCCTTGTATCAGATCAGCAAAACCCTGGACAATGCTAGACCACAAGCTTATCCCCGTCTGTCAAACCCTATCCCTTGGCTACTGTTTGACAGCAGGTTCACCTCCTTTTCTCTATCATGGAACTGGGTCAAACCCTCCTGGATGAAAAGGGTGGCACTTTGCTATTCTCTTAACCCCTAACCATACTCCCTTTAAGGCACCGTATCTTTCAATCGCTCTAATCATGTATTCGGAACAAGAAGGTACAAACCGACAACAAGGTATCTTCCCTTTGGACAATACCTGATACAGCCTTATGAGCCCGACCAATGCCCTTTTCACTTTAACAATTTGCTCCTCTTCAGCAGTCTTTCATAATCACTCTTCACGCTTGCAAAATCAGCCTCCCTGCACAGGGGTTTTACGATGACAATCACGTCATAGCCTTGCCTCAGCTTCGAATCCAAGGTTCGCGCAACTTCCCTGACCCTCCGCCTGCTTTTGTTACGTATGACTGCTTTCCCTACTTTCTTACTCGCCACAATTCCATAGCGGTTTTTTCCTGCCGCGTTTTCACCAACGTACAGTATCAAGTAGCGCCCGAAAACCTTCTTACCCTTGGAATAAACCTTCTCAAAATCCTTACGCTTTCGTAACCGTTGGTCGGACTTCAACATGTCAAACAAACCCCATAAAGCAAATGAAAGGCCGCTCCCGGCCTATGCTGTGAGTCTTTTCCTTCCTTTTCTCCGTCGTCTCGCAATAACCCTCCTACCTCCGGCACTCGCCATTCTAGTTCTGAATCCGTGAACCCGTTTTCGAACTCTCCTTTTTGGCTGGTACGTCCTCTTCATAACGCAGATTTCCTCCCTTATGTTCACCAATGCACATTTCAATTATATTTTCTCCCCCTGGGCCTGTCAAGAAAACCCCCCACCATCTTCTAA